>NZ_CM182551.1:4800000-8122500 GCF_059448825.1 Streptomyces sp. JLYT201
CATGGAAGCCATGGGAACCATGGAGACCGGCGACGCGGCCGCCCCGGACCCGCACGCGGAAAACCCCACCGACATCGCCGTCCGCTACCACCGGGCCGTGGGCGCCGGGGCCACGGGCGACGCGCTCGCGGCGTTCTTCACGGCGGACGCGGTCCACCGCGAGCTGCCCAATCTGCTCTTCCCGAAGGGCGTCGTCCGCGATCTGCCGGGCATCCTGGAGGCGGCCGAGGCCGGACGCGGCACGCTGCGCCGCCAGACGTACGACGTCCGCAACGCGGTGGCCTGCGGCGACAAGGTGGCCCTTGAGGTGGAGTGGACCGGCGAACTCGCCGTCCCGCTGGGCTCTCTGCCCGCGGGCCACGTGCTGCGGGCCCACATCGCCACGTTCCTCGACTTCCGCGACGGCAGGATCAGCGGCCAGCGCAACTACGACTGCTACGAGCCGCCGGCCTGAGGGCACACGCCCCGGGACGGCGGCTCGCGCACTCCACGGCCGGGGTCAGAGCGGCAGGCCGTAGTCCGCGCAGACGGGCTTGAAGTCGGGCTTGTCGGCGCCCAGGGCGTTGACGACGTCCTGGGTCGTCGGACCGTCCGTGAACAGGCCGACGTGGCCGACCGGGTTCTTCGGACACTGGTCCTGGACGACGATGTTGCGGACGTTGTCGCCCTTCAGGAAGCCCTGGCTGTACGGGGTGGAGACGCGGTCGTTCTTCGTCGCGATGACGGTGTAGCGCACGCCCGGGACGGTGTCGCCGTCCGCGAACAGGGCCTTCTGGAAGTCCGAGCCCTCCTCCTGGTCCTTGAGGCCCTGGAGGTTCAGATGGTCGAACGCGCCGTTGACCAGGCCCATGACGCCCAGGGCGCGGCCGAGTTCGGTCAGGCCGCTGAGGGTGGTGCCGTGGTTGGTGGGGGCGAGCGCGACGAGCCGGTCGACCTTCTTCGCACCGCCGAGGCGCTTGATGTAGTAGTTCGGCATCATGCCGCCCTGCGAGTGCCCGACGACGCTGACCTTCTTCGCGCCGGTCGACGCGAGCACCTTGTCCACGAAGGCGCCCATCGTCTCGGCCGACTGGGGAATGGCCGTGAGTCCGCCGACACGGCCGCCGAAGTTGAACGGGCTGCCCATGCCGTAGTTGAAGGCGTAGACGCAGTGGCCCTCGTTGGCGAGGGTCGGGCCCATCGTGACCCAGTTGGCGCCGAGGTTGACGCCTGTGCCGTGCACGAAGACGACCGGGTTGGGGTGCTCGGCGGACGGCTTGCAGCTCCAGTCGTTCACACCGGTCACGGCGTTGGGGCTGACTAAGAAGTTGCGGACGCCGTCGGCGACCCCGCCGACGGGGTACGACGGCTTGCGCGGCTGCTCGGCGGCGCCCGCCGGGGCCCCGGCGGCGGTGAGCGCGGTGGCGGCGAGGGCGACGGGCACGACGGCGGCGGCGGCGCGCCGCAGGGAGCGCGGCAGACGGCGGCCGGGTGCGGGTGTTCCGTTCACGGTTCCTGTCCCTTCGAGCGAGCTGGCACGTGCGGGGGGTGAGGGCGTCACGAGGACGCGCCAGGGGAAGGTCATGGCCATGACATACGGGTGAGGGGAATCTGAAACGTCACCGCTTCAGATTTGGTTACTTGAAAGTAGGAGCGGGGCGGCGCCGACGCAAGAGGCGTGCGCGGGACAATTTCCCTGCGGGGGCGGCGAGTTGGCGAAGCGGCAGCTGAGAGGGGCGGCAGGGGTGGAGTCCGACGAGGCGGACGAGCCGGGCGGGGCCGCGCGGCGGCCCGCGCGGGCGTACGGAGGCAAGTCGGCCGAGCAGCGCAAGGCGGAGCGGCGGCGGCGCCTGCTCGACGCGGGCGTCGACCTCTTCGGCTCGGGCCCCGGCGCCTACCGCGCCGCGTCCGTCGCGGCCCTGTGCGCCCGCGCGGGCCTGTCGACGCGCCAGTTCTACGAGGAGTTCCGCAATCTCGAAGAGGTGCTCGCGGCCCTGCACCAGCACGTCCAGAAGGCTGCTCAGACCGCCGTCCTCGCGGCCCTGGCCGAGGTCACGGACGGCACCGTGCGCGAGCGCGTGGAGTCCGCGTTCCGTGCGTACGCGCGCGTGCTCACCGCCCATCCGCACCTGGTGCGGATCGCCTTCGTGGAGGTCACCGGCGTCACGCCGGAGCTGGAGAAGCAGCGCCTTGAGGCCCGCAAGGGCTGGGTCGGCCTGCTCGTCGCCGCCCTCGACGAGGCCGCGGCGCGCGGCGAGATCGGCGCCCGCGACTACCGCGTGGCCGCGCTCGGCTTCGTCGGGGCGGTCAACGCGCTCCTGTACGACTGGACCACCGGGTACGTGGACGCGGACCTGGACACGATCGTGGACGAGCTGATGCGGATGTTCATGGGTCTGCTGCAGCCGCCCGACGCCGGCGGGGCGCCCGCGACGGACCCGGGCTGACGGGCGGCCCGGGCCCTTCGCCCTAGGGGCGCAGGTGGGCGAGCAGCGCGTCCGCGACGGGGTAGACCGGCTCCGCAGGAAGCAGCGCGCGGGCGCCGTCGAGGTCGCCCGCCACCACCGACTCCCGTACGCGCCGGGCCAGGCCGGGGCGCCCCGCCTCAAGATCGGTATCCTGCGACTGCGCCACGCGGCGCCCGTCGCCGAGGAGTTGAGCCGCATGCAGCCGCCCGTCACCCTGCGCCCCTGGCGGACCGCCGACGCCGCGAGTCTGGTCGAGATCTACCGCGACGCCGCGCTGCGCCGCTGGGCGCTCCGGGGCCCCGAGGACGAGGCGGCCGCGGTCCGCTGGATCGAGGACCACGAGCGGGCCCGCGAGGCGGGTGACCGCTTCGCCTTCGCCGTTACGGAGCCTTCGGCCGAGGACCGCGTGCTCGGGCAGGTCGTCCTCAAGCGCGAGGGCCCCGACCCGGCGTCCGCCGAAGTCGGCTACTGGACCGCCGCCCCGGCGCGCGGCCGGGGGGTCGCGCCCCGCGCGCTCGAGGCCCTGACGGACTGGGCCTTCACCACGTTCGCCGCGGAGGGGCTGACGCGCCTGTCACTCCTCCACCAGGTGGACAACGAGGCGTCGTGCCGGGTCGCGCACAAGTGCGGCTACGACCTGGCGGAGGTTCTGGCCCCGTTCCCGCCGGACTATCCGCTGAGCGGGCACCTGCACGTACGCGAGCGGGTGGCCTGACCGGCCGCTACTGCGTGGCCCCGCGCACGAGCGCCGCGAAGGCCGCCACCGAGACGGTGACGCGGGGCCCGTCGGGCCATTTGCTGTCGCGGATGGCTATGTGGGGGCCGGGGAGTTCAGCGACCTCCAGACATAGGCTGATGTCCCCGCTGTACGACGACTTGCGCCAGGCCGCGCCGTTGAGGGGGGCGCACTCCACGCAGTCTCCGCCGGTGTCGCCGGTGTACGACGACTTACGCCACCGCGTGGTCGTCAGGTCCAGAGTGGTAGCCATGACGTTCCTTCCCGTACGCGGGTGATCAGCGCCTGGGCCTGCGGGTCCGACCTCAGAAGACGCCGCGCACAGCAGCACCCACAAGGGCCGTGAAAGCGCCTGCCGAGACGGTGACGCGGGCCCCGTCGGGGCGCTTGCTGTCGCGGATGACTATGTGCGGGCCGGGGAGTTCAGCGACCTCCAGACATAGGCTGATGTCCCCGCTGTACGACGACTTGCGCCAGGCTGTGCCGTTGAGGGGGGCGCACTCGACGCAGTCGCCGCCGGTGTTACCGCTGTACGAAGCCCTTCGCCACCGCGTGCTCGTCAGGTTCTGGGTGTGCCCCATAGCGCTCCTCCATCACGCGAGTGATCAGCTCCGCCGAGTCTTCCGTCGGAAGGGCAGCGGCCTGCAAGTTAGCGTAACGGAGGGTGGCTTCGCGGATAGTTGACGGATTGGCGGTCATGTGGCCGGAGATCAGGTCCTCCGTGTAGACGACCTCCGGGTCGCTCTCGAAGCGCAGCTGGTTGAACGAGCCGATCAGGCCCATGTGTTCGCCTGCCGAGAAGGGCAGGATTTGGATGTGCACCCAGCGCTGCTGCCCACAGGTCAATAGGTGCCGCAGTTGCTCCCGCATGACTACGCGGCCACCGATCGGCCGGTGCAGTGCCGCCTCATCGAGGATCACCGTGAGCAGAGGCGGGCTCTCTCGGTCCAGAATCCGCTGGCGCTCCATTCGAGCTTCAAGCAAGTCGTCAAGGTTACCCGGCATGCCGGTGGCCAGCACCGCACGGGCATAGTCCGGAGTCTGGAGCAGTCCGTACACGTACTGCGCCTGGTACGTGGAGATGTACGTGGCCTTGGCCTCCATCTCCGCGTAGGCCTGGAACCAGCTCGGCAACTGGCTGCGCAGCACCAGGCCTACCAAACGCGAAAACGTACCGTCCGTGCCGAGCGCAGCGTCAAGGCGCTCGGAGAAGTCGCGCGTGGGCACCTTCTTCGCGGTTTCCACCTGGCCGACCAGGGAGCCCGTGCAGAAGATGCAGCCGCCGAGCTCGGCCTGGTTGAGCCCCGCACCTTCTCTCAGGCGGCGCAGCTCCGATCCGTAGAAGTCCAGCGGGGACGCGCTCGGGTCCAGCTCGTTGATGCGTACCACGGAAAGGTTCACCCCCGGCGTCAAACGCCCGTCAGCGTTGCTCTCGTTGCGTAGCCAAGGGTAAGCGGAGCGCGTCAGCCTGAGTGACATGAATCACGCAACTGACCTCCTTGACCAAGGAGTTGGCGGCAGCTATCGGATGAGCTTCACCGTCGGTGAGCACTCGGCGCGGCCGCTGCGGCGGATCCTGCGGTCGTACCTGGGGCGCTGGGAGCTCGCCGGGCTGGCGGACGACGCGGAGCTGGCGCTCACGGAGCTGGTCGCGAACGTGGTGCGGCACGTGCCGGACCGCCGGTGCGCGGTGCTGATCGTGCGCCGCCCGCGCGGGCTGCGCGTGGAGGTGATGGACGGCAGCCCGATGCTGCCCGCCCCGGCGGGCGAAGCGGACGGCGAACCGGCGGAGGGCGGGCACGGGCTGAGGCTCGTCGCCGCGGTCACGGACCGGTGGGACGTTACGGTGCTGCCGGGTGGCGCGGGCAAGACCATCTGGTTCGAGTGCGACGACGGGAAGGGCGTGGACGGTGACCCCTGAGCAACTGATCGCCGAGCACGGGCTGGTGCCGCTGGAGTTCGAGGGAGGCAGGTTCCGCCAGACGTGGGCGGGGCCGCCGGACGCGGCGGGACGCCCCGTGGGGACGGCGATCATCATGCTCCTGACGTCGGAGCCGGGCGACTTCTCGGCGCTGCACCGCCTGCCGACCGACGAGGTCTGGCACTTCTACCGGGGGGACGCCCTGGAGCTGCTGCTCCTGCACCCGGACGGCAGCGACGAGCTGCGCGTCCTCGGCGGTGGGGGCGAGTTCCAGGTCGTCGTACCGGCGGGGACGTGGATGGGCGCGCGGGTGCGGGCCGGGGGCGACTGGTCGCTGTTCGGTACGACGATGGCGCCCGGGTTCATGGACGAGGATTACGAGGGCGGGGAGGCGGGCGCGCTCGCCGCCGCGTACCCGAGCCGAGCGACTCACATCAGGGAGCTGTGCCGTGACTGACCCCGAACTTCCCTCGCTGGCAGGCCGTGTGGCCCTCGTGACCGGGGCCAGCGGGCTGCTCGGCGGCGGTATCGCCCGGCGGTTCGCGGCGGCCGGGGCCGCGGTGGTCCTGCACTGCCGCGAACAGGGCGCGCGGGCCGAGGCGTTGGCCGAGGAGATCGGCAAGGCGGGCGGCGACGCGCTGGTCGTGGCCGCCGACCTGCGCGAGGAGGACGAGTGCCGACGGCTCGTCGGCGCGGCCCGCGACTGGCGGGGGCGGCTCGACGCGCTGGTGAACAACGCCGGGGTGCAGCCCGTGCAGCCGCTCCCCGGCATGTCCGCCACCGACTGGCGGGAGCTCCAGGAAGCCAATGTGACCAGCGCGTTCGCCTGTACGCAGGCGGCGGCCGAGGTCATGGGCGCGCAGGAGGGCGGCGGCAGCGTCACGCAGATCGCCTCCGTCGAGGGGCACCAGCCCGCGCCGGGGCACGCGCACTACGCCGCGTCGAAGGCCGCGCTGATCATGTTCGCGCGGGCGGCCGCCGTGGAGTACGGGGCGGTGGGGGTGCGGGTGAACAGCGTGTCGCCGGGGCTCATCGGACGGCCCGGGCTCGCGGAGGACTGGCCCGACGGGGTGGAGCGGTGGGGCCGGGCCGCGCCGCTCACCCGCCTCGGGCGGGCGGAGGACGTGGGCTCGGCCTGTGTGTTCCTGGCGTCCTCGGGGGCCTCGTGGATCACGGGGGCGGACCTGGTCGTGGACGGCGGGGTGAGCGCCCGCCCCACGTGGTGACCTGACGGCCGGCACCCCGGGCTCCTGCGCGGGCCCAGGCCTCGCCCGGGGCGTTCCCGGGGCCCTGCGCGGGGCCCTGCGCGGGGCCCTGCGCGGGGCCCTGCCGGGTCGGCGCGGCCCTGGCCCCGGCGGCACCGGGCCTCGCGGCGGCTGGGGCCCGCGCGGGCCGGTGCGGCCCGGCCCGCGCGCCCTGTCGTCCGCTAGCCCGCCGTGTCCTCGTCCGCGGCCGCGTCCCCGGCTGCCGCGTCGCTACAGACCCTCACGGTGCCGGTGTTGTCCACGTACCGGGCCGAGACCCATCCCGGGCGGTCGCGCAGCAGGTACCAGACCGCGTTGCCGTCGATGACCTGGGCCCTCACCTTGCATCGCAGGCCGACCGTGGCCCGGTGGGGCAGCCTGGCGACGGTGGCGGAGTCCGTGCTGGGGAACTCCCGCACGTTGACCCCCGATTCGTTCACGACGGTCCCGTAGGGCTGCCTGGGTGTGGCCATCTCTTCCTCACTTCCGTGACGGCCCCCCGCCCGTGCACCGAGGGCCTGAAGGAGGTTTCGGCGCCATCCGCCTCGTTCACACCGCATCGGCCATCTGTTCGCGCGGATCAGGCCAGGTGGGGCCCTCCCGGGGCGCGGCCCGCCGCGAAGGGCCCCGGAACGGCGACAACCCGCGAGCCGGGGGAGGATCGCGGGTGTCGCCGGGGGATCTGTGGAGGGCCTGGCGGGAGGTGACCCGCCGAGGGCCCAGGGCCGAAGCCCCGTGGAGAGGCCCGGGGGGCCAGGGTCAGTGGGAGACCAGGTCGGGCTCCCGGTCCTCGTCGACGGCGGGGGCCTCGGGCCCGGGCTTCATCAGGAAGAGGGAGAGGACCGCGGCGACGAGGACGGCGGCCGCCCCGGTCACGAAGGTCGCGGACATCGCCTCGGTGAAGGCCGACCGGACCGCGTCCCCGAGGGCCGCGTTCCCCGTACGGGCGGCCTCGGCGAGGCCTTCGACGACGGAGTTGTCCGCGACGTCACCGTACGACGCCGGCATCTCCTTGTCGTACGTGCTGGAGAGGACGGAGCCGAGGATCGCGACGCCGAGGGCGGCGCCCGCCTGCTGGACGGTGTCGTTGAGGGCGGAGCCGACACCGGCGTGCTCGCCGGGAACCGCGCTCATCAGGGCCGCCACCGCGGCGGGCATCGCGAGACCGCCGCCCATGCCCATCAGGACCATGGCGATGGCGACGATGCCGAAGCCGTCACCGGGCTCGAGCGTGGTGAGGGTGAAGAAGCCGCCCGCGGTGATGGTGAGACCGACGGCCACCAGGAAGCGGTTGCCGAGCTTCTGGCCGAGCGTGGCGCCCAGCGTGTTGAAGACGAGGGAGGCGACGGCCAGCGGCGCGAAGGCCCAGCCGGTCTTCGTCGGCGAGTAGTGCAGGACGAACTGCAGGTACTGGGTCAGGACCAGCAGCAGACCGCCGTTGGCGAAGGTCAGCAGGACGATCGAGAAGCTGGCGCCGGTGAAGACGCGGTTGCGGAACAGCTCGATGGGGACCATCGGCTCGTCGACGCGCGTCTCCCAGAAGCCGAAGCTGACGAGGGCGACCACGGCCACGATCCCGGCGACGAACACCTTCGGGGAGTCGAAGCCCTCCTTCGGCCACTCGGTGATCGTCCACACCAGGGCGACCATGCCGATGACCGACAGGGCGATGCCGAGCGGGTCGGCCTTGCGCCAGGGGCCCTTGGACTCGGGCATCAGGATGAGCGCGGCGAGGATCGCGAGACCCACGATGGGCAGGTTGATCAGGAAGACCGAGCCCCACCAGAAGTGGCCGAGCAGGGCGCCGCCGAACACCGGGCCGCCGACGAGGCCGACCATCGCCACGGCGCTCCAGGCCGCGATGGCCTTGGGCCGCTCGTCCTCGTCGAAGACGGTGATGAGGATCGAGAGGGTGCTGGGCATGATCAGCGCGCCGCCGATGCCCATCAGGACGCGGCCCGCGATCAGCTGCTCCGGGCTGTTCGCGACGGTCGCGATCAGTGAGGCCCCGCCGAAGAGGACAAGGCCGAGCACCATCACCTTGCGGCGGCCGAAGCGGTCCGACAGCGAACCGGACGTCAGCAGCAGGCCCGCGAAGACCAGCATGTACGAGTCGAGGATCCACTGGATGTCGGAAGCGGTGGCGTCGATGTCCTCGGCGATGGGCGGGATCGCCACGGTCAGGATCATGTTGTCCACGACCAGGACCAGCGTGCTCAGGCACAGCACGACGAGGATCAGCCAACGTCGCGGGTCACGCACCGGGGTCTCACCGCCCGTTCCCTCCCCCCGGTCGTCCGTGCCCTGTGCTGCAAGCCCGTCCATCGGACCTCCTCGGTACGTCGTTCGCTGACACCGAACACTGTACGCACGCCGCACAGTGTTCGCAACCTCCGAACACTGTTCGCATTCTGCGCTAAGGTGGGGGCGTCACGTCGGAGCAGAAAGAAGGGTGGCCGCATGCCGCGCACCGGGAAGCCGACCGCGATCTCTGTCTGGACCCGGCCGCAGCGACCGCGCCGGGAACAGCCCGCGCTCAGCCGCGATCAGATCGTCTCCGAGGCCATCGCGCTGCTCGACGCCGAGGGCCTGGAGGCCCTGAGCATGCGCAAGCTGGGCACGCGGCTGAACGCGGGCGCCACCTCGCTCTACACGCACGTGTCGAACAAGGACGAGATCATCGAGCTCGCCGTCGACCGGATCTACGGCGAGATCGAAGTGCCGACGCCCGCCTCCGGCTCCCGCGACGACTGGCGCGCCGCGACCAAGCAGTTCGCCGAGAACGTCCGCGAGACGCTCCTGCGGCACCTGTGGATCTCCTCCGTCCTCGGCGAGCTGGGCATGGCCCACCTGGGGCCGAACATGATGGGGCTCACGGAGGAGATGCTCGGCCTCTTCGAGGCGGGCGGCTTCGACCTGGAGACCTCCGAGATCGCCGTCAAGACCATCTGGGCGTACGTCATCGGCATCGCCACCACCGAGGCCGCGTACCTCACGACGGTCGCGCGCAGCGGCCGCACCGAGCAGGAGTGGCACGACACGGTGCGGCCCGCGGCGGCCGACGCGGTGCAGGCGTATCCGCGGCTGCGGAAGATGTACGCGATGTCCCCGCAGGGCGCCGACGCGAGCAGCGCGCGGCAGGGGTACTTCGAGGTGGGCATCGCCTGCATCCTCGACGGCCTGGAGACCCACGTCGCCCTCTGACGCGGCGGGGCCCGGTCCCTCCAATGGCCCGCTCCGGTGGCCGCCCCCCGACGGCCACCGGACGCTCGGGCCATGACCTCACCGGAACGTGACACGCATCGTGCGGCGCCCCCGGGGCCCGCCGGACCCTCGGGACCCGGGGACGACGAGAGCGCCTGGGCGTCGGGCGGCACGCTCTTCGCCGGTGTGCTGATGCTCGTGTACGGGGCCCTCGGAGTCCTCACGGGAATCGCGGGCATCGGCAAGGACGACGTGTACGCGCGCATCGGCGACTACGTGTACAAGTTCAACCTCACCGCCTGGGGATGCATCCACCTCGCGCTCGGCGTCCTGGTGGCGGTGACGGGCTGGGGCATCCTCAAGGGCGCCGAATGGGCGCGTGCGACCGGCATCGCCCTCGCCGCGGTGGCCATGGTCGCCCAGTTCCTCTGGCTCCCCTACAGCCCCCTCTGGGCCCTGATCTCCCTGGCCATCGGGGCGTTCATCATCTGGGCCCTGTGCACGAACGACTCCCCCGGCGGTCCCGCGGCCCGCTGAGCCGGGCGGCTAGAACGACGCGGGGCCGCCGTTGGCCGCCAGGACGTCGTGGATGGCCCGGGTGAAGGCCTGGGCGGGTGCCGACGGGGTGCCCGTGCGCCACACCGCCGCCACCTCCGCCGCGGGCAGGTCCGGCACGGGCACGAAGGTGATGTCGGGCCGGGAGTAGTACGTCTGCACGGACGCGATGACCGGCGAGACCCCCTGGCCCGTGGCGATGAGCGTGATGAGCTCCTGGAACGTGGCCACCGCCTGCCCCCGTCTGATCTCCCGGCCGGACGGCGTCCGCGGCGGCACCTGGAAGTCCCACCAGTAGGACGGCGCGCTGTTCACCACCCCGAAGCAGGTCTCGCCCGCCAGGTCCTCCCAGGACACGGAGGCACGCCCGGCAAGGCGGTGGCCGACGGGCATCGCCAGGACGCGGGGCTGGCTGATGACGACGGGCCCGACGGTCAGGTCGGGCTCGCGCACGGGCAGGCAGGTGAAGAGCACGTCGACCTCCCCGGACCGCAGCGGCCCGAGCGGATCCTGGAACTGCGTCTCCCGCATCCGGACCTCGCACCGCGGGCACCGCTCGCGGAACAGCTCCAGGATGGGCTGGGTCAGCGCCCCGGCCCCCGCGCCGAGGAAGCCGACGCCCAACTCGCCCTCCACACCGCGCGCCGCGTCCTTGGCGCGGGCCACCGCCTCCTCCATGAGGCGGTGCAGCGGCGCCAGGTCCTCGTACAGCCGGCGCCCGAGCGGCGACAGCCGCACCACGCGGCTGGTGCGTTCGAAGAGCGTGCCGCCGATCCTGCGCTCCAGCTTCTTCACGGTCTGGCTGACGCGCGCCTGCGACACGAGCAGACGCTGGGCCGTGTGCCCGAAGTGCAGCTCCTCGGCGAGCGTCAGAAACGTCTCAAGCTCCTGCCGTTCCATCCCCGGCCCCTCCCCCTGGTAACCGCCTGACCTGCATCGATAAGTCAGAGCGTGGTGATCGTTTCATGGATCGTCGTTGATCGGCCGCGGGCGGCGGCGGATCGTTGGCCTTGGCCCGCCCCCCGTCAACTCCCAAGGATCCGCCATGTCTTCGCGCCCCCGCAGGTACGTCGTCGCCGCCACCGCACTCGCCCTCGTCGCGGGACTCTCCGCAGCCGGGGCCGATGCCTCCACCGCCCCCGCGGGCAAGGACGCGCGGTGGAACGCCGCCTGGGCGGCCGCCCCGCAGCGCCCCAGCATCGGCTTCGGACCCAACTGGTCGGAGGCGGGCTTCGAGGGCCACACGCTGCGCCAGGTGGTGCGCGTGACCCAGGGCGGCGACCGGGCCCGCGTCCGCCTCTCCAACGCCTACGGCGCGTCCCCGCTGCGCATCGCGGGCGCCACCGTCGCGCGCACCGAGGGCGCCAAGGGCGCCGCCGTCGCGAAGGGCACGCTGCGCCGCCTCACCTTCGGCGGCGAGCGCGCGGTCACGATTCCGGCCGGAGGGCAGCTCTCCAGCGACGCGGCCGCGCTCGGCCTGGACCGCTTCGACTCCGTCACCGTGACGCTCCGGCTCGCGGGCACCACCGGGCCCGCCACCTTCCACGCCCAGTCCTTCGCGACCAGCTACCGCGCCACGGGCGACCACCTCACCGACACCGGCGGCGGCGCCTTCGGCGAGTCCACCGCGTCCTGGTACTACCTCGCGGGCGTCGACGTGCGCGGCGAGCGGCCCGCGCGGCGCGACGGGGTCGTCCTGTTCGGCGACTCCATCACCGACGGCTTCGGCTCCTCCGCCGACCACAACCGCCGCTGGTCGGACGCCCTCGCCGAGCGCCTCGCGAAGGCGGGCACGCCGCGCCCCGTGGTCAACTCCGGCATCGGCGGCAACCTGGTCCTCAACGACTCGGCGTGGTTCGGGGACAGGAGTTCCACGCGGTTCGCGCGGGACGTCACCGACCTGCCGAACGCCCGGACCGTGGTCGTCCTCGAAGGCGTCAACGACATCGGCTTCAGCGAGACTGACAAGCCGCTGTACAAGCCCGCGCCGGTCGTCACCGCGAAGGAACTCATCAACGGCCACCGGAAGCTGATCCGCGCCGCGCACGCCAAGGGCCTGAAGGTCGTCGGCGCGACCCTGGTGCCGTTCGGCGGCTCCGACCACTACGGCGAGCGCGCCGCCGCCGTCAGCGACGCCTTCAACACCTGGGTGCGGACGTCCGGCGCGTACGACGCGTACGTCGACTTCGACAAGGCCCTCGCCGACCCCGAGGACCCCGAGCGCATCCGGCCCGCGTACGACAGCGGCGACCATCTGCACCCGAACGACGCCGGGTACCGGGCCATGGCCCGCGCGGTCGACCTGAAGACGCTCTAGCGCCGCGCCGTCTCCTCCTCCCGCGCTGAGTAGAGCGTTCGTTCCAGTCCGTGGCGAGGATCCGCCGTGGGCTACTCGTGCGTGTAGAAGTGGTAGAACGTCGCCGCGAAGACGCCGCCCGCGACCACCGCGGCCATGCCCGTCGACCGCAGCACGCTCGCGTCCGTGAGGCTGTACAGGAAGCCGAAGCTCACGCCCGCGAAGGTGGCCCAGGCCGCGGCGCGCAGCTCGCGCGGCAGGCCGGGGGCGAAGCGGCGCACGGCGGCGTACAGAACGCCGAAGGCCACCCCGGTGACCAGGCCGTACAGGACGTTCCCGCCGGTGATGGGGCCGCCCTCGCGGTGGATGCCCGCCGCCCAGACGCCGTAGACGACGGCGAGGACGAGGGGCCCCGCGAGGACGTGGGAGAGGCTGCGGATGCCGGGGGATCCGTGTGCGGTGAGTGCCATGGCGGTTCCTCTCTGCTCGGGCCCTGCGGCCTCCTCCCAGGAAACACCCGCGTGAGCCCGCGCTCCACCGGAGCGATGAGTTTCCGGGCCGGGACCGGTCTCCCCCATGACACGGCGCACCGCTACCGCACCGCGCGAGGCATCGCAGGTGACGATGCGCCTGTACAACCGCAAGCAGGCAGCCGCCCGCCCGTCCTGCTCCATCCGGAGTCACCCCGGTCGCGCCCGGCGCGGCCGGGGTCTTGCCTGGGGGCGTGCCCCCACGCCTGCGCGCCGCCCTCTGTGCCGTCCTGCTCGTCCTCGCCTGCCTCCTGGTGCCCCTCGGCGTGGTCGCGACCTGGGCGGCGTACGAGATCCACGACACGGACCGGTACGTCGCCACGATGGCGCCCCTGTCCTCGGACCCGGCGGTGCGGGCGGCCGTGGCCGACGCCGTCACCGACTCCGTGGTCAAGGAGATCGTCAAGGAGGTCGACGCGGGGCCGCTGCAGCCCACGGTCGAGTCGTTCGTCCGGGAGGCCGTGGGCTCCTTCACCGGCACCGCGGCCTTCCGCACCGCCTGGAACGCGGCGAACCGCGCCGCGCACGCCGCCGTCGAACGGGCCCTGGAGAACGACTCCGACGGCGAGGTGAGCATCGACCTCGCGCCGATCACGGAACAGGTCAAACGGCGGCTCACGGAAGAGGGCGTGCCGTTCGCCGACCGCATCCCGGTGCGCCACACCGAGATCACGGTCATGAAGGCGCAGGACCTGAGCGACTACCGGAAGGTGTTCCGCATGCTCCAGGCCGCGGGCCTCTGGCTGCCCGTCGCCGCGGTGGTCTTCGCCGTCGGCGGCATCCTCCTCGCGGTGCGCCGCCGCCGCGCCGTCCTCGCGACCGCCCTCGGCACGGCCGCCGGGGCCGCCGCGCTCGCCGCCGCCGTCGCCGTCGGCCGCGCGCTCACCCTGGACGACCTGCCCCCGGACGTGTCCCGGGCCGCCGCCGGTGCCGTCTACGACGCCCTCACGGAGAGCCTGCGCGTGACGGCCTGGGTCCTGGTGGGCCTGGGGCTGCTCGTGGCGGCCGGGGTGTGGCTGCTGTCCCGCGGGCGCCCCGGGAAACTTTCCGCGGGGCCGCCACGTCTCTAAGGGAGGATTCGGACAGCGCGCCGCCCGCCGGGCGCCCCGTCGAGGAAAGGCCGCCCCTTGGAGCACGCGACGGCACCGCCCACCGCCCCCGAGGACCCGTTCCCCGACGACGCCCCCACCCGGCGGCCGGGCCGGTGGCGGGCCTCCGCCTGGACGGCGGGCCTGCTGCTCGCCGGGGTGAGCGCGGTCCTCGGCTGCCGCGCCGCCGACACCGACGCGGTCACGCCCGTGCCGCAGGTCCTCGCCTTCCTGCCCTGGCTCCTGGCGCCCGCCGTGCTCGCCCTGCTGCTCGCCGCGTACGGGCGCTGGCGCGTCGGGCTCGTCTGGGCGGTGGCCGTGCTCGGCGGGCTCGCCTGGTTCATGGAGCCGTACGGGAAGATCACGGAGCCGGACGGGCCGCCCCTGGCCGAGCTGCGCGTCCTCGCCGCCAACGTCGAGTTCGGGCACGGCGCCCCCGGCCTCGTCGAGGCCGTACGCAAGCACAAGCCGGACCTCGTCTTCGTCTCCGAATGCGACCGCGGCTGCCAGGACACGCTGCGCGAGGGGCTGCCGAAGTCGGCGTACCCCCACCGGGTGGCCGCCGGGGGCGACGGGGCCGACGGGTCCGTCATCCTCGCCGACGTGCCCCTGAAGCGGGCCGAGGGCGTGCGCGGGACGCTCGGCATGCCCGGGGCCGTCGCCGACGTCAAGGGCGTGGCCGTGCGGCTCCAGCTCGCCCACCCCATGCCGCCCACGCCCGGCGACGTCGACCGCTGGCGCACGGAGCTCGGCGCCCTGCGGGACTTCGCCGCGGCGGGGGACGGGCGGCCCACCATCCTGGCCGGGGACTTCAACGCCACGCAGGACCACGCGGCGTTCCGGCGCGTCCTCGGTACGGGGCTGCACGACGCGGCGCGGCTCGCCGGGGCCTCGCGGACGCCGACCTGGCCCACGCTGCTGCCGCGGCCCTTCGGCGCGCAGATCGACCACGTCCTCACGACGCCGGACTTCGCCGCGCACGAGGCCCACTTCCTCACCCTGGGCAACACGGACCACCGTGCGGTGCTGCTCGACCTGACGCTGCACCGGGGCTGATCCCTCGCGGGGGCGCCCCAGACCCGCCCCTTCCCGAACCGGGGGCTGCCGCCCCCGTGCCCCCGCCTTTTCGGCGCTGCGCGCCTCGTCCTCAAACGCCGGACGGGCTGGAAGATCCAGCCCCTCCGGCGTTTGAGGAGCGGGGGTCTGGGGGCGGAGCCCCCAGTTTCGGGAAGGGGCGGGATGGGGGAGGCCCCCGGCAGGGCCCGTCGCCGCAGGTCAAGGCGAGGCCCGGCGATAATGGCGGCATGCCCCGCCCACCGGACTGGCTCGTCAGGTCGCTCAAGCCCCAACCGGCCCCCGTCCCCTGGGCGGCGGTCGCCCGCGCCGCCATCGCCATGGCCCTGCCCCTGGCGGTCGGCACGGCGGCGGGCCACCCCGCCTACGGGGCGCTCGCCAGCATGGGCGCCCTGTCGGGGGTGATCGGCGACACCGCCGACGCGTACCGGATGCGGATCCTCAACATCGCCGTCCCGCAGCTGTTCGGCGCGCTCGGCGTCACCCTGGGCTCGCTGGCCCACGGCCACGGCTGGGCCGCGGTCGCCGCGGTGACCGTCATCGCCCTGGTCTCGGGGATGATGTCGACGATCGGCGCCGTCGCCTCCGTGTCGGGGCTCCTGCTGCTGCTCAACGCGGTCATCGGCGCGGGCCTGCCGCTGCCCGGCGCGTGGTGGCTCGCCCCCGCCCTGATGACCGGCGGCGGCCTGCTCGTCCTCGTGCTCGCGCTGCTCGCCTGGCCGCTGCGGTCCGGCGTACCCGAACGGGCCGCCGTCGCGGCCGCGTACGAGAAGGTGGCCGCGCTCCTGGAGGCGGCGGGCACCGAACACACCGGGGACGACGCCTACGACGAGGCCCGCGCCGCCGTCACCGCCCAGCTCAACCAGGCCTACGACCTCGTCCTGGCCCGCCGCGCCCGCGACCACGGCCGCAGCCCCGACCTGGTGCGGCTCATCGCCGAGCTGAACGCCATCACGCCGGTCGTGGAGGCCGCGCCCGCCGCCCACCAGTACGGCGAGGAGCTGCCGCCCGAACTCCCCGAGGCCGCCCGCCGCCTCGCCGCCGCCATCGCGCGCGGCCCCGGCGCGGAGCCCGTCGCGCTCGGCCTGCCCGCGGAGCTGCCGGGGACGTACGGGGCCGCGGCCCGCGCCGTGTACCAGGCGCTGCGGCACGCCGCCGACACCCTCGCCGACCCCGACCCGCTGACCGCCGTGCACGCCGACGACCGGCTCGGACGGCCCGCCGCGCTGCGCGTGCGGGCCCGGCGCGCGACCCGCAACGTCGTGCTCTCCGGGGCCTCCTGGCGCTACGGCCTGCGGCTCGCCCTGTGCATCGGCATCGCGCAGTCCCTGGTGTCCCTCATCGACGTGCCGCGCTCGTACTGGGTGGCGCTCACCGTCACCTTCGTCCTGAAGCCGGACTTCGGCTCGGTGTTCTCGCGCGCGGTGATGCGGGCCGTCGGCACGGCGGTGGGCCTCGTGGTGGCCGCCGCGGTGCTCGCCGCGCTCGAACGGGGCTGGTGGGACGTGCCCGTGGTGCTCGTCCTCGCCATGCTCGTGCCCGCGCTCACCCCGCGCGGGTACGGCTACCAGACCGCCGCCATCACCCCGGTGATCCTGCTCCTGTCGGACGTCCTCAACCACCAGGGCTTCGGGCTCGTCCTGCCCCGTCTGCTCGACAGCCTCATCGGCTGCGCCATCGCGCTGGTCGCGGGCTATCTGCTGTGGCCGGAGAGCTGGCACACGCGGATCGGGGACCGGCTCGCGGACGCGGTCGCCGACACGGCGGCGTACGTGGAGTGCGCGTTCGGCAAGGACGGCGCCGCGGGCGATCCCGCCGCGCGGGCCCGGATGCGGCGGCGCCTGTACCGCGACCTGTCCGACATCCGCACCGAGTTCCAGCGGGCGCTGACCGAACCGCCGCCCGTGGGGGCGCGGGCCGCCGCGTGGTGGCCGCTGGTGGTGGCCGTGGAGCGGATCGTCGACGCGACCACGGCCGCACGGGTGCGCGTACGGCACGGAGCCTCCGCCCCCGAGGGGGCGGAGGCCGGGGAAGTCGTGCGTCAGCTGCGCGAACTGGCTGCCGCGCTGCGGGAGGTGGAGGTGCTCGTCCCGGTGCCCGTGGAGTTCACGGGCCCCAAGGACAGCGTCCTCGAACCCCTCCGCCAGGAGGTGGCCGCGGCCCGCGCGATCGCGTCACCGCGGCCGTGACGCTTTCAGGTCTGCGCACGGCCGCCCAGGAACGTCAGTGCTTGGCGGCCTGAACCTGCTTCATGGCCTTGGCCAGACCGTTGGCCCAGAGCTGGTTGACCCGGGCCCGCTCCTGCGCGTTGGGCTGGGCGTTCTGGCAGGACGTGCCGGGGCCGCCGCCGGACATCAGTTCCGAACAGGGGCCGGAGTAGTGGTCGGGGAGGCCGAGCACGTGGCCGGTCTCGTGGGCGGTCACGCGGGTGGAGTTGTACTGCTGGTTCTGCCGGTAGTCGAGGAAGATGTAGCCGCGGCCGTGGCCGTTGGTGCTCGCGTACGAGCCGCGCGGGTCGTTGCCCTCGCGGTACTCGAAGCTCGTACCGCTCGTGCCCTCCTGGAGCTTGACGTTGGAGACGGCCGCGTTCCATATGGAGGTACTCGCGGCGATCTGCTGCCGGAACGACGGGGCACGCTGGGTGCTGTAGGTCACCGTGACGGCCTGGGCGCCGGGGTTGGCGGCACGCTTCTCGGCGACGGCCTTGACGACGGCCTCGAAGAACGCCTTGTTGGCCGCGGCCTCCTCGGCGGAGCCGGTGTACCCGGCGTAGGAGGACGACGCGGTCGTGGCGGCCTTGGCCGAGTCGGACGACGTGGCCGCCGAAGCGACGGAGGAGGTGCCGAGCGCGGCGACCGCGAGTCCGAGCGCGGCGGCGACGGACACATAACGCTTGTGCATGTGGGGGGCTCCCTACTCGTTCGGTGAAAGATGAACGTTTCGGTATCCGTGAGTGTCGGGGAGCCGGGCGCGTTGCGGATGATGGCAGCTGGCGATAGCCCAGGGCTATCGCCGTACATCCGGTCACCGGACGGAGGGGCAACTTCTACGGTTCCATGGGTGTTTGGGAGGCTGGTGTGCTGCCGTAACCCGCTCTACGCTCACGCCCATGGAGCTCGAGGTCAGGCACCTCCGCGCACTCTGCGCCATCGCTGACAGCGGCAGCCTGCACAAGGCGGCGCGCCAACTCGGCATGAGCCAGCCCTCGTTGACCACCCAGCTGCGGCGCATCGAACACGCCGTGGGGGGCCAGCTCTTCACCCGCGAGCGCACCGGCTGCCGCCCGACCCCGCTGGGCCGCACCGTCCTCAGCCGCGCCCGGCCGCTGGTCATCGAGATGCGGGCGCTCGTCACCGAGGCCCGTGCGGCCGCCGCCCGCTCCGCCGACGGGGAGCCGCGGCTGCGCATCGGGTCCACGGCGAGCCGCGCCATACCGGGCTGGCTGCGCAGGCTCCGCGCCAGCATGCCCGGCACCGAGACCTCGCTCCAGATGGACGTGTCCGCGAACGCGCTGCTCCGCGACGTCGCCGAGGGCCGCCTCGACGTCGCGTTCGTGCACGAGGTGGAGGGCAGTCCGCTCAGATTCCCCGACGGGCTCGCCCGCCGCGTGCTCATCGACCGCGAGCCGCAGTTCGTCTCGCTCGCCGCCGACCACCCCGCCGCCCGCGAGCCCGTCATCAGCCTCGCCGACCTCGCCGACGACCGCTGGATGGTCGACCCGACCGTGGACGGGGAGTGGGACGGGCTGCGGCGGATGCTGAGATCCGCGGGGCTCGACCCCCGCGTGCTGCACGGCGACTACCTGACCGCCGCCACGCTCGTCGCCACCGGCGAGGTCGTCACCGTCTGCCAGCCCACCTCGGTGGCGAGACCCGACATGGCGGTCAGACCCCTGCACGGCGATCCGCTGGGCGTCCGCCTGTACGTCGCGGCCCGTACGGAGACGGAGCTGAACGCCGTGTACGGCGAGCTGGAGGCCGCCTACTGGGAGGCCGCCGCGGAGGCCCCCGCCTACCAGGACTGGCTGCTCGGCACCCGCGGCGCCGGACCCGCCGCGCCCCGTCCCCCCACGCGTCCCCCCGCCGCTCCCCCCGGCCGCCCGCCGCGCGGCGTCCCCGCCCCCGGGGACCTTGGCCCCCACCCCACTCGGGACCTTCGGCCAACCCCTCTCTGACCTGCACTTCTTACCGTTTTACGGTTCTGCGTCGCGGTCTGCGGCCAGTTGTTACGTGCCCTACGGACGACGCACACATGGCGCCCGTAGCTTCATGTCCGTCGCCACCGCAAAGGGGCACATAGACGGACAAGACGCCGACCAGTACGAGGGAACCACGCCATGCGCGCCACCCGACGCACCATCCGCACCGCCGCCATCGCCACCGGCGCGATCGCCGCGCTCGCCGTCCCCGCCACCGCGGCCTTCGCCGACTCCCCGGCGGCCCCGCACCAGGTCGACGGCGCCACCGCGCCGAGCGACCGGACCGGCGACGACGCGACGCCGGCCCCGGACCCCACGCCGACCCCGGACGACCACGCCAAGCCGGACGACCACACCAAGCCGGACGACGAGACCAAGCCGGACGACCGCACCAAGCCCGACGACGAGACCAAGCCCGACGAGGACAAGGACAAGCCGGTCCCCGGCGGCTGGGAGTCCAAGGGCACCGTCGCCCTCGGCCACGGCTGGACCGCGAAGGTCGACGTGAACGCCTCCGCGCGCTCCGCCAAGGCCCAGCTCCTCAAGGACGGCGTCGCCAAGGGCTCCCTGGAGGCGTACGTCAAGCCCGCCTCCACGAAGATCGACGGCTGTACGTTCACGCTGACCGCCGACGGCACGGTCACCAAGACCGGCACGCCGACCCCGCCCAAGCCGCAGCCGAAGCCGAAGCCGAAGCCGCAGCCCGCGAAGAAGCGCACCTTCGTGCGCGAGTACAAGGACCTCGGCAGGACCGGCTTCGACGCCAAGGTCTACAAGACCGGGGCGGGCTACGAGGCGGACATGATCGCCCCGGCTCCGGACACCGGCAAGAAGACCGTCTGGGACACCCTGAAGCAGACCGGCGCCAAGGCGGCGTACGGCCGGCACAACGGCGCGCACTTCGTGCTCAACCCCGACGGCACCATGAAGGGCTGGGTCGAGGGCCACGCGCAGGGCGGCACCACGCCGAAGCCCACGCACCCCTCCTCCACCAAGGTGCCGCGGGGCGGCGTCAAGGCGGGCGCCGAGGGCGTGGACGGCTCCGCCGACGCCTCGCACGCCACCCCGCTGGTCGCCGCGGGCGGCGGCATGGCGGCCCTGGGCGCGGCGGGCCTGGGCTTCGCGATGTACCGCCGCAAGCAGAACGACTAGGCAGCCGGTCAGCACTACGTGAGACGGGGCGCCCCGGGAAAAGGGGCGCCCCGTCCACGCGTTCACGTACGCGACGGCTCAGATGCCGATGTCGTCGCCGTCCGTGCGCCACACCGACACGACCGCCGGGCGCACGATCTTGCCGGGGCCGTCGGGCCAGACGCTCGCGGGCTTCTCGACGGACGCGCCGTCGACCTCGCCCGGGTGCTGCACGGCGACGAGCACGCGCCGCTCCTGCACGAGCGGGCCGCAGGTCTCCGCGCCGGTCGGCATCGTCAGGAACTGCTTCAGCTCACCGCGCCGCTCGCCCTTCGTGGCCACGCCGAACAGGCCGTCGTGGGAGCCGAGCTGGTTGCCGTCGGTGGAGATCCACAGGTTGCCGTGCGGGTCGAAGGCCACGTTGTCGGGGCAGGAGATGGGGCTGACCTTGTCCTTGGGGAAGCCCGCGAAGTACGTGGCCGGGTCGTTCGGGTCGCCCGCGACGAGGAAGAGGTTCCAGGCGAAGCGCGTGGCCTCCGGACGGTCGCGGGACTCCGTCAGTTCGAGCACCTGCCCGTGCTTGTTGAGGTTGCGCGGGTTGGCCTCGTCGGCACCGGCCTTGCCGGGCTTGCCGCGGTCGGCGTTGTTCGTCAGGGCGACGTACACCTTGCCGGTCTTCGGGGACGGCTCGATGTCCTCGGGGCGGTCCATCTTCGTGGCGCCCACCTTGTCGCCCGCGAGCCGCGTGAAGACGTACACCTCGTCGGCGGTCATGCCCTCGACGTGCGAGACGGCCTTGCCGCCCGCGTACGCGGTGGCCAGCGGGATCCACTGGCCACTGCCGTCGAACTCGCCGTCGGCCGGGAGCTTGCCCGTGCCGTCGATCTCCGTCACCGGCGAGTCGCCCGTGAACTTGGCGACGTACAGCGTGCCCTCGTCGAGCAGCGTGAGGTTGTGCTCGCGGGCCCAGCGCGAGTCGCCCTTGGCCATGCGCTTGCTGGAGACGAACTTGTAGACGTAGTCGAAGCGCTCGTCGTCGCCCATGTAGACCACCGGGCGGCCGTCCCGGGTCAGCCGGGGCTGGGCGCCCTCGTGCTTGAAGCGGCCGAGCGCGGTGCGCTTGCGGGGCGTGGAGTCCGGGTCGTACGGGTCGAGCTCGACGACCCAGCCGAAGCGGTGCGGCTCGTTCGGCTCCTTGGTCAGGTCGAAGCGGTCGTCGAACCGCTCCCACTTGCGCTCGGACTCGCCCCCGACGACGCCGTAGCGCTTCAGGCGCGCGGCCTGGGTGGGGTCGGTGACCTTGTCCGCGTGCGCGAAGTACTGGTTGAAGTTCTCCTCGCCGTGCAGCGTGGTGCCCCACGGGGTGGTGCCGCCGGAGCAGTTGTTGAGCGTGCCGAGGACGGTGGTGCCGCGCGGGTCGGCCTTCGTCCGGACGAACTCGCTGCGGGCGGCGGGGCCGGAGAGGTGGAACGTGCTGGTGGCGGTCAGGCGCCGGTTCAGCCGGTGGCGCGGCACCGCGCGCAGGGCGCCGGTCTTCCGCTCGCCGTCGACCACGACCACGGACAGGCCGTGCGCGGCCCAGGCGATCTCGACCTGCTCACGGGTCGGGTTCTTGGCGTCGTAGCCCTTGAACATCAGGACTTCGTCCGTGTACTCGTGGTTGGCCACGAGCACCTGGCGGCCGTGCTCCTCGCTCTCGCCGCGCAGCGGCAGCAGGCTGAGGAAGTCGTTGTTGTAGCCGAACTGGCCGGCCTGGGCCTTCGCGGACTGCTTGTCCGCGTCGAAGGCGGGGGCGCCGCGCAGGATGGGCTCGCCCCAGCGGATCACCACGTTCTGGCGGTAGCCCGCGGGGACGGTGACCTGGTCGGCCGTGTTGGGCGCGACGGGCGTGAACCGCAGGCCGCGGGCCGCCTTCTTCCCTCTGGGTTTGTACGCCGCCGGGGCCGCGCCCGGGGCCGCCGCGGCTTCGCCCGCGCCGGGGCCGAGGGCGACGCCGCCCGCCGCGGTGGCGGCCACGGTCACCACGGCCGCCGCGCGCATCACGGAGCGCCGGCTCAGGGCACCGGCTATGACGTCGCCGACGTACTCGTTGTCGCTGGTGTTCGGCACCGGGTGGAAGCAGGCGTCGCCGCAGCGGAACCGGCACGTCATGGCCGAGCGGCCGCCGGTGCCGCCCGGGTGTGAGGTGATCAGGGGCAGCAGCTTGCGCACGGGTTCCTCCAGGGTGGCTGAAATGGGCTGCGACGTGGCTGTTTTCACTCGATTCACAGCGGTCCGGCTGGAGGCTAGGGGCGGCTGCCAGCAGCACGGGGGACTGCGGGTGAACGGAGCGTGAACCGCGCCTGGCCCCTGAGGTCGGGCGGGGGCCCCGTGCGGCCTGGGAGGCGGCGGATACCCTTACGTGTCCCTTGTGGCCAGGGGGCCTGTCGGGGACCCACTCACGCTGAACTCACATTTAGGGGTGCGCATATGGGCATTCTGGATCGTCTGCGGAGCGCCTTCCGGCGTCCCCGAACCAATCCAACGCCCCCCTCCCCCCAGGCCTCCACACCCGGGGCCGAGCCCCTCGCTCCCCAGGCCGAGGCCGAGTCCCCCGCCCCTGCCGAGCTCCAGGCCCCGCCCCGGGAGGAGCCCGCCGACCGGGCCCCGGCCGTCCCGGCCCAGGCGTCACCGGCGGAGGACCTCGTGGCCGCGGCCTTCGACAACGTGACGGTCCGCCGCTCCGCGGCGGAAGCCCCCGCCCACCCACCCGCCCATGCCGGGGAACCTCACAGCGCAACCTCCACGGAACGGCCCACCCCCACGGTGCCCGCCCCCGCAGAGTCCCCCCGAGCAGAGGAGCCCCAGGCCACAGAGCCCCCGCCGGAGCAGCAGCCCCAGGCCGAAGCCCCGGCCGTGGCGAAGCCCGAGGCGGAAGTCCCGGCCCAGGCCGCCCCCGCCGCAGACGCCCCGGTCGAGGAGCACCCCGAGGCCGAAGCCCCCACGGAGCCCACTCCCCCGCAAGCTGCCGAGGAACCGCCCCCAACCGCTGTGGGCAATCGTCCCGCGGGGCGAGTGGGGCATCCCCTGCTCGAGCGAAGCCGAGAGCTTGGGGAGGGGTGGGCACAGCCCGAGGTGCCGAGCAACCGTACGGCAGAGCCCGCCCCCAAGGTGCCCGCCCCCGCGGAGGCGCCCCGGACGGAGAAGCCCCAGGCCATAGAGCCCCCGGCAGAGGACCAGCCCCAGGCCATAGAGCCCCCGGCAGAGGACCAGCCCAAGTCCGAAGCCCCGGCAGAGCCGGAAGCCCCCGAGCAGGAGCCCAGGGCGGAGGCCCCGGTCGAGGAGCAGCCTGAGGCGGAAGCCCCCGCCGAGCAGGAGCCCGAGGCGGAAGCCTCGGAGGGAGCTTCGGCCGAGGAGGGAGGACCGGCCCCGGCGGACGCCCCGGCCCCGGCGGACGCCCCGGCCAAGCCCGCGCTCAGCCTGGCCAGGCTCAAGGCGCGGGCCCCGGGCCTCGCCCCGGCGTACAAGGCGGCCGGCGCGGCCCTGCGCAAGCGGGGCCTGACGGGCACCCGCGCCCGGGTCTACCTCGTCCTGGACCGCTCCGGCTCCATGCGCCCGTACTACAAGGACGGCTCCGCCCAGGCCCTCGCCGACCAGACCCTCGCCCTGGCCGCCCACCTCGACCCCACCGCCACCGTCCACGTCGTCTTCTTCTCGACGGACGTCGACGGCACCGGCACCCTCACCCCGGCCGACCACGAGAACCGCGTCGACGAGCTGCACGCGGCCTGCGGCCGCATGGGCCGCACCAGCTACCACCGCGCCGTCGAGGAGGTCGTGGCCCACTACGAGAAGTCCGGGGACGAGGGCCCCGCCCTCGTGGTCTTCCAGACGGACGGCGCCCCGGACACCAAGGGCCCCGCGACCCAGGCCCTGGCGGACGCCGCCCGGCACCCGCTGTTCTTCTCCTTCGTGGCCTTCGGCGACGAGGACAACAAGGCCTTCGACTACCTGCGCCGCCTCAAGGCGGACAACGCCGCCCACTTCCTCGCGGGCCCCGCCCCCAAGGAACTGACCGACAAGCAGCTGTACGACGGCCTCCTGGCCGCCTGGCGCCCCCGGCCGTGAGGTGAGTCGATCTTCGTCGGGCCGTTAGGATTTCGACCATGGCGGCCACTGGATCCGAGAAGCAGGGGGCGGACGAGAGCGCGAAGGCGTTCTACGTCTCGACCCCCATCTACTACGTAAACGACGCTCCTCACCTGGGCCACGCCTACACGACCGTCGCAGGCGACGTGCTCACGCGCTGGCACCGGCAGCGCGGCGAGAAGGTGTGGTACCTCACCGGCACGGACGAGCACGGTCAGAAGATCATGCGCACGGCCGAGGCGAACGGCGTGACGCCCCAGGAGTGGTGCGACAAGCTCGTCGAGGAGGCCTGGCGCCCCCTCTGGGAGCACCTGGAGATCGCGAACGACGACTTCATCCGCACGACGGAGAAGCGGCACACCGACCGGGTGCAGGAGTTCGTCCAGGACCTGTACGACAAGGGCGAGATCTACAAGGGCGGCTACGAGGGCCCGTACTGCGTCGGCTGTGAGGAGTACAAGCTCCCGGGCGAGCTCCTCGACGGCGAGGGCGCGTACGAGGGCCAGAAGCTCTGCCCGATCCACAAGAAGCCGGTGGAGCTCCTCAGCGAGGAGAACTACTTCTTCAAGCTGAGCGAGTACGGCGACAAGCTCCTGGAGCACTACGCCGCGAACCCGGGCTTCATCCAGCCCGAGTCGGCGCGCAACGAGGTCGTGAATTTCGTCAAGCAGGGCCTTCAGGACCTGTCGATCTCGCGCTCCACCTTCGACTGGGGCGTGAAGGTGCCGTGGGACGACAAGCACGTGATCTACGTGTGGGTCGACGCGCTGCTCAACTACGCCACGGCCGTGGGGTACAACGAGAACCCGGCGAAGTTCGACGGCACCTTCCCCGCGAACGTGCACCTCGTCGGCAAGGACATCCTCCGCTTCCACGCGGTCATCTGGCCCGCGATGCTGATGGCCCAGGGCCTCCCGCTGCCCGGCAAGGTCGCCGCGAACGGCTGGCTGATGGTCGGCGGCGAGAAGATGTCGAAGTCGAACCTGACCGGCATCAAGCCGCAGGACCTGACCTCGCACTTCGGCGTCGACGCCTACCGCTGGTACTTCCTGCGGGCCATCGCCTTCGGCCAGGACGGCTCCTTCTCCTGGGAGGACTTCACCGCCCGCTACACCAGCGAGCTGGCCAACGACTACGGCAACCTCGCGTCCCGCGTGGCCGCCATGGTCGGCAAGTACTTCGGCGGCGCGCTGCCCGCGGCCGCGGCGGACGGCCCGGCGGAGGCCGCGGTGCACGAGGGCCTCGCGCAGGCCGTCGCCACGGCGGACGCGAAGATCGGCGACGACCTCGACTTCCAGGGCGGCATCCTCGCCGTCTTCGACTTCGTGAAGCAGGTCAACGGCTACATCACGGAGCAGGAGCCGTGGAAGGTGGCCAAGGACGAGAGCGAGCAGGGCAAGGCCCGCCTCGCGACCATCCTGTACACGGCCGCCGAGTCCCTGCGCGCGGTCGCCGTGCTCCTCAACTCCGTCATGCCGGACACCTCCCAGAAGCTCTGGGACTCCCTCGGCGCCGAGGCGTCCCTGGGCGCGCTCGCGGACCAGAAGGTCCAGGACGCGGGCGCGTGGGGGCAGCTCCCCGCGGGCTCCACGGTGACGAAGGGCGCGGTGCTCTTCCCGCGCCTGGAGGAGCCGAAGAAGGCCTAGCCGGACACGCGGCACAGCTCGGCGGAAGGGCCCGGAACCATGCGTTCCGGGCCCTTCCCGCGTCTCCGCGCGCCTTCCGTACGAGGTGGCGTCAGCTCTCGTACGTCCGGACGAGCCGCGCCAGCTGGCGTCCGGCCGCCCGCAGGGGCTCCTCGCTGCGGTTGACCTGCGCCGTCACCTCGGCGCCCTCCAGGGTGCTGATGACGGTGGTGGCCACCTCGCGCGCGTCGGCCTCCGTGAAACCGCAGGCCAGGAGCTTCTCGGCGACGATGTTCTCCCAGCTGCGCAGCGCCTCGCCGCACACCCGCTGGATCTCCGAGTCCGTGCCGAGGGTCTCCAGGGCGGCGGCCGTGATGGGGCAGCCGTCGGTCCAGCCCGACGCGCGCAGTTCGACGGCCAGCCGCACGGCGCAGGCCTCGATCGCGGCGGCCGGCTCGCCCTCAGGGGTGAGCGCGTCCTCGAGCAGCCGGCCGAACTCCCTCTCCCCGTACTTGATCGCGGCCACCGCGACGGCTTCCTTGCCGCCCGGGAAGAAGTGGTAGACGGAGCCGAGCGTGGCCTGCGCCTCCTTGGCGATCTGTTTGATGCCGGTGCCGACGTAGCCCTGCCGCTGGATGAGCTGCGCGGCGACCACGACGATCCGCTCGCGCGTGCTGGGGGGCGCGCTGTACATGCTCATCCCGCCACCTTACCCACTCTCTGAGTAGAGCGTTCGTTCTAGTGCTGTGCTACGTTACTCCCGGCTCTGGATAGATCGTTCGTTCTAGAGATACTCAACAGGGAGACAGGAGACAGCCATGTCACAGTCCGTAACCGTTCTGGGGCTCGGTCCGATGGGGCAGGCCATGGCGGGCGCCTTCCTCGACCGGGGCTACGAGGTGACGGTGTGGAACAGGACCCCCTCGCGCGCCGCCGCGCTCGTCGAGCGGGGCGCCCGGCTCGCCGCCACCCCCGAGGAAGCCCTGCGCGCCAATGACCTGGTGGTTCTCAGCCTGATCGACTACGACGCGATGTACACCGCGCTCCAGGGCGCCGAGGCCGCGGTCGCGGGCCGGGTCCTGGTGAACCTCAGCTCGGACGTCCCCGAGAAGGCCCGCGCCGCGGCCCGCTGGGTGACGGAGCTCGGCGGCACCCATCTGACCGGCGGCGTCCTGTCCCCGCCGCCCACCATCGGCAGCCCGGACATGTCCACCTTCTACAGCGGCCCGCGCGCGGCCTACGACACGCACCGCGCGGCCCTGGAGGTCATCACCGGCAAGACCGACTACCGCGGCGAGGACCCGGGCCTCGCGGCCCTGATGTACCAGCTCAACATGGTCGTCTTCTGGCCCGCGATGCTCGCCTACTGGCAGGCGGTCGCCCTCGCCGGGGCGCACGGCATCTCGGCCTCGGAGATGGCTCCGTACGTGGCCGGCAACTACGAGGGCATGCGGCAGTTCATCGACTTCTACGCGCCCCGCATCGACGCGGGCCACCACGCGGGCGACGTGGACCGCATCTCGATGGGCGTGGCGAGCATGGAGCACGTCGTCCACACGAACGCGGACGCGGGCGTGGACACGGCGTTCCCGCAGGTCGTCCTGGACGCCTTCCGCCGGGGAGCGGACGCCGGGCACGGCGCGGACAGCTTCAGCAAGCTGGTGGACCTCATGAAGAAGCCCGCCTGACCGCCGGGGCCGTGCGGGCCGTACGCCGGGGCCCGCACGAGTGGCTTGATCTCTACCCCGTCAGTGAGCTGTTGATCACTTCGTGACCGGACTCACTCCCTCTTCACGCCTCCGCACGTACGCTTCACAGCATGGCCACGAATCCCGCTTCCGACCCGCGGCGCCCCCGGCGCTCCGCGGACGAGGTGAACGAGGAGATCCGTGCGCTGTGGCTGCGCTGCGGCGGGCGGTTGAGCACCGACCAGCGACGCGAGTATCAGCGCCTGGTGACGGAGTGGGCGACGGCGGAAGCCGCGGACCAGCAGGACTCCCCGACCAGAGCCGCGTAGGCGTCAGCCGCTGGGCACGACGCAGTCGCGCGGCTGGGCCCGCCCGTCGGGCCACCCGAGCCCCACGAACCTCAGCTTGCGCGTGCGGGGGTCGAGTTCGACCACCGCCACGGGTTTGTCGTAGGGGTTGCCCGCGTTGGTCAGGCACACCCACCCACTGGTTCCGGCCACCCGGTGCGCGGACTCCAGGCGTGACCACTGGGCGGCGACCCGCTCGCGGGGCGGCACCGACCCGGCCGACCGGGCGTTGGCGAGGAAGACGGCCTGCGCGATCGTGCGCACGCCGTCGTGCACGAGCATCGTGCGCGAGTCGTCGTAGCGGACGGGCCCGATGTCACCGGCCCCCTGCCGGTCGGTGAGCGCGCGCAGCTCGGCCAACTCCCGCTGCGGCTCGGTCAGATACGCGGGCCGGCCCTTCGCCCCGGCCAGCTCCCGCGACCAGGCCTCGGGGTGTCCGGGCGCGGTGTACTGCACGGTGACCGTGGGCTCCCCGGCGCCCTGCCCGCCGCGCAGCTTCCGCCAGTCGGCGTCGCTCAGGTAGCGGTCCAGGGTCGCCGCGCCCGAACCGCTCACCACGGTGTACCGCTTGCCCCGGCACGGCACCTCCGCGAGCTTCAGCGCGAACAGGCGCAAGTGCACCGGACGGCCCGCGAAGTAGACGACCTTCGCCCGGGACTGGCAGATGTTGTGGCCGATCAGCGAGAAGTCGTTGCCGGTCTCGCCCGGGTCGCCGATGGACGGGGACGTGAACTCCTGGTCCTTCGCGCCCGCCGGGCCCTTCTCGTCCCCGCTGAACGCCCGCGCGAGCGACTCCACGTAGACGTCGTCCGGACGGGTGTCCTTGACCAGGACCGTCTCCTCGTCACGCAGGCCGTGGTGGAAGGCGGCGAGCGCCGCCGCCTGCTGCCGGTTGGTGGGGATCACCCGCGCGAGCCCGGGGAAGCGCGGCCTGCCCTCGCGCCGCTCGACGTTGGCGAGTTCGTCGGCGCTGGCCCGGCTGATGAGGACCGGGATGCGCAGCCCGTTCGTCAGCCGGTCCACGGCGTCGACGGTGTGCCGCAGGCTGAGGTTGAAGCCGGTCACCGCGCGCAGGTTGTGCTTCTTGTCGTCCGCCAGCTTCGCCAGGCCGTCGACGACGCGGGCCTGCTGGGCGTAGTTCCGGCCGGGGTTGGCGAGCACCAGGCGGATCAGCGGCTTCTGCTCGGCGCGGTTGGCGCGGTACTGGGCGAGATAGGCGCCCTGTACGTCGCTGCGCAGCTGGGTGCGCTCGGCGGCCGAGTCCGGCTGGAGCGGCAGCAGCATCGCCACGGTGACGTGCGGCTCGCCGTCGATCCGCCGGTTCTCCCTGGCGATGGCGGCGCTGACCCTGCTGATCTCGGCCGTGCCGAAGTCGTAGCCGGAGCCGTTGATTCCGACGCATTCGCCGCGGTGCTTCTCCACGCCGTCCGCGCAGTGGTCAGGACCGCCCACGGCGGGCGGCACCAGGATGCCGACAGCGGTCCTCACGGCCGCCACGACCAGGATCGTGACGGCCTTCTTCAGACGTGTGGCCCACACGTGGTTGTACAGCCAGTTCAGCACCGCCGCCCCCTTCGCCCCGCCATCCGACCTCCCCTTCGCCCGCGGCCCCCGGTGGCCTCCGCCCGGCCGGTCAGCCGATGTGCCGCGTGCAGGCGCACGGCTTCAACGGCTGTCGCTCACGGGCCCGTTCGGCCCACTCCCCGGCCGTGCGCGACAGCACCTCGACACCCGGCACGGGCTCGTCGCCGAGCCGGTCGAGCAGCTGCCGCCAGGTGCCCGTCACCGCCGGGTCCACCGGGCCCGTGCGGTCCTCGTACAGCCACACCGCGTGCAGCAGCCGGTCCACGCGGCGGCGCAGCACGTCGTCGCCGCGCGCGGGCACCTCGCCGAGCGCGCGGGCGTGCCGGTCGTCGGGCGTGCCCGCGAGCGGCGCCTCGCAGGGCGCGCCCGCGACGGCGAGCAGCTCCCCGCACCAGTCGGCCATGGCCCGGCGCGGGTCGCGCGCGGGGAACGACCGCGTCAGGTGGTCGACGGCGCGCGCGGCCCCGGACACGGCCAGGTCGTGGTGCGCGGCGTGCGCGGCGGCCGAGCCGAACAGCTCGTCGGCGGCGTCCTCGCCGGGCCCCGCGGCCGGGGGCGGCGGCCCGAAGTGGTCCCGCAGCAGCGCGTGGTCGGCGCGCCACATCGCGCCCCGGCCCTGGCCCGCCCCGCCCGTCATCGCGTACAGGCGGCGCATCAGGAGGTGGCGCAGGCCGCGGTCGCCGATGAAGTGGCGCGGGCAGTGCGGCCAGCCGTTGTCCTGGAGGAGTTCGGCGACGCGGTACGCGGACAGGCGCTCGTCCCGCTCGCCCTGTCGGGCCCGGATCAGGCGCTGTGCGCACGGCCCGGTGTGCGCGACCGAGAGATGGCTGAGCAGGTCGAGCCAGTGGCCGTGCTGCTCGGGCGGCAGTTCCTCGGGGAGCCGGCGTCCGACCAGATCGTCCAGGAGCAGTTCGGCGACGGGCCGCGGCGGGGCGTCGGACGCCTCCCGGCAGCGCACCGGCGCGTCGAGCAGGGACCAGTCGGTGAGCGCGGCCGGGTCCGTGACGCGCAGCGCGGCCGCGGCCTCGCCGAGGCGGGTGACGAAGCGGGGGCGTCCGCCGCTGAGCCGGTGCACGGCGCTCTCCACGCGCAGCCGCGCGGCGTGTTCGCCCGGCCGGTGGCCCGCGTCGCGGCCGTGCCCCCGGAGCCGGGCCAGCTCGTGGTTCTGCTGCTCGGGGGTCAGCAGCGGCATCCGGACGAGCAGCACGCCGCGCGCGGGCGCGACCAGGCCCGGAACGCCGCCCTGTCTTCGCTCCCAGCCGGGCAGGCCGCCGTCGGCGGGAGCCCAGACGGCCGGGGCGTCCGCGGCCCCGTCCGCCGCGTCCGGCGAGCGGTACAGGAAGCGGCCGCCGTCCGCGCGGCGCGCGGTGGCGAGGACGACCACGCGGTCGTGGTGGCCGCTCTCGCGGTCGAGCAGCACGGACCGGAGCAGGCGGCGGCCGAGGCCGTTGTCGGCGTGGTCGAGCAGCACCGCGGGCCGCCCGGCCCGCGCCATCCGGCCGCGTACGGAGGTGTACGCGGCCTCCACGTCCTCGCGCAGGGCCCGGAACAGGAAGCTCTCCGCGTTGGCGCGGGCCTCGCCGCCCTGCTGGAAGTCGACGCTCAGCGCGTGCAGGCCGAGCCGGGGGTGTCCGGCCGCGCCCGAGTAGGAGCCGTAACAGGCCTCCAGGGCGGCCTTGCCCTCGGACGAGGTCCGTTCGAAGAGCTCGTCGAGTATGGCGGTGATCAGCGGTGTGGCCAGCGGCTGGGCGACGAGGAGCGCGCCGAGCGCGGCCAGGTAGGCGCGGAAGGCGCGGTGCAGCACGCCGCCCCAGAACGAGCCCCGCGGCAGCAGGTCGTCGTATCTGCGCACCTCGCCCAGGCCGTCGGCCGGGACCGCGAGGGCGTCCCCCGCGGCGACCGCGACCAGGCCCGCGTACAGGCGCGGGGCGCCGATCGCCCCGCCGTCGCCGCTCCAGGCACCGAACTGGACGGCCAGCTCCCGCAGGGCCTCGGTCGCCTCCGAGCGGGTGCTGCGCCGCTGGTCGGCGCCTTCGCGGAACACGGGCGCGGCGCAGTCGACGTGCGCGGCCGGGACGTAGCGCCCGAACACGTCGCGCACGCAGGCCAGCAGCCGCCCCTTGCCCATGCCGGGTCCGCCGGTGAGGAGCACCACCGGCAGGTCGGGCCCGTACAGGAGCGGGCGGTTGCGGCCCTTGGCCGTCTTGCCGAGCAGCCGGGCGAGAAGGCCGTCGTCGTCCAGCAGCTTGCCGAATCCCAGGTCGTCGGGCACCGGTCCCCCGAAGCGTCACGATTCCGCCCCGCGCCCCGCAGCGTGACGGATCGTCAGGGTAAGGGCACGGCACGGGTGTTGAGGAGACCCCGCCGGGTCACGATTGGCCCTCAGGCTCCGGTGAGCGCCGGGTTCGGGGTGAGGATGCGGCGCAGGATCGCCTCGACCTCGGCCCGGGTCGGCGGGGTCTGCGAGGCGAGGGAGCGCAGGCTGATCCCCATGAGCGCGGCTCCCGCGGCGGCGGCGGTGTCCGGGTCGGTGTAGTGGGCCAGGGCGCGCAGGATGTGCCCCTGGTGCTCCTCGGCGATGTGCCGCAGCGCGGGCCGCCGCAGGGCGGCGAGGTACAGCTCCAGGTCCACCACCTGCTGGGCCCGCTCGGGCCCGGCGAGCGGCGGCAGGACCGCGTCGGCGAGCAGCACGGCGTGCTGCTCGGGCGTGAGCTGGGGCCGGCGCGCGACCCACTCGTCGAGGTACGCGGCGAACCGGTCCACGGACCGGCGCAGGGCCGCCGCGATCAGGTCGTCCTTCGTGGCGAAGTGGTACGTCGTCGCGCCGAGCGGCACCCCCGCCTCGGCGGCGACGGCCCGGTGCGTGAGCCCCTCGACACCGCGCTCGGCGATGACGCGCTCGGTGGCGGCGACGATCTCCGCGACGCGCCGCACGGGATCACGCCGACGGGGCTCGGGGGCGGCCATGTCTCCTCCTCGACGACGCGCACAACAGTACGTTCGTACTGTAACGCCGCACGAGTCCCACCGACTCGATCCGGCCCGCCCGGCACCCGAGAACGAGACGCGAGGCAATCCAGCCCGCCCGGCACCCGAGAACGAGACGCGAGGCAATCCAGCCCGTCCGGCACCCGAGAACGAGACGCGGGGCAATCCAGCCCGTCCGGCGTTTGAGGACGAGGCGCGAAGCGCCAATGAGGGGGAAAGGGGCGAAGCCCCAGACGAAAGGGCCCGGACCGGAAGAGGCCCGAACGCAAAGGGGGGCCCGGGACCGCCGAGGTCCCGGGCCCCCTGCCCTGAGCCGGAGGCTTACTTCTCGCCCTGCTCACCCTTGGCGGGAGCCTTGCGCAGGGCGATGTTCAGCTCCTTGAGCCGCGCCTCCTCAAGCACCGTGGGCGCGCCCATCATCAGGTCCTGGGCGTTGCCGTTGAGCGGGAAGGCGATGGTCTCGCGGATGTTCGGCTCGTCCGCGAGGAGCATGACGATGCGGTCGACGCCCGGGGCGATGCCACCGTGCGGCGGGGCGCCGAGGCGGAAGGCCTTCAGCATGCCCTTGAACTCCTGCTCGACGGTCTCCGCGTCGTAACCCGCGATCTCGAAGGCCTTCAGCATGACCTCGGGCTCGTGGTTGCGGATGGCGCCGGAGGACAGCTCGATGCCGTTGCAGACGATGTCGTACTGCCAGGCGAGGATGTCCAGCGGGTCCTTCTCCTCCAGGTCCTTCATGCCGCCCTGGGGCATCGAGAAGGGGTTGTGGGAGAAGTCGATCTTGCCGGTCTCCTCGTCCTTCTCGTACATCGGGAAGTCGACGATCCAGCAGAAGCGGAAGACGTTCTCCTCGAAGTGGCCCGCGCGCTTGGCGGCCTCGACGCGGACCGCGCCCATGATCTTGGAGACCTCGTCGAACTCGCCCGCGCCGAAGAACACGGCGTGGCCGGCCTCCAGGCCGAGGCGCTTGGTCAGCTCCGCCACGTTCGCCTCGGTGAGGAACTTGGCGATCGGGCCCGCGAAGGCCCCGTCCTCGCCGACGCGGATCCAGGCCAGGCCCTTGGCGCCGTGCTCGACGGCGTACTCACCGAGGCCGTCGAAGAACTTGCGGGACTGCCCGGCCGTGTCCGGCACCGGCAGCGCGCGCACGTGCTTGCCCGCGAAGGCCTTGAACTCCGAGCCCTCGAAGACGTCGGTGATGTCGACCAGTTCGAGCTTGGCGCGCAGGTCCGGCTTGTCGTTGCCGTACTTCAGCATCGACTCGCGGAACGGGATGCGCGGGAACGGCGAGGTGACCTCGCGGCCGCCGCCGAACTCCGTGAACAGCTCGGTCATGAGCTTCTCGATGGGCTGGAAGACGTCTTCCTGCTCCACGAAGCTCATCTCGACGTCGAGCTGGTAGAACTCGCCCGGCGAGCGGTCCGCGCGCGCGTCCTCGTCGCGGAAGCACGGCGCGATCTGGAAGTAGCGGTCGAAGCCGGAGATCATCAGCAGCTGCTTGAACTGCTGCGGCGCCTGCGGCAGGGCGTAGAACTTGCCCGGGTTCAGGCGGGAGGGCACCACGAAGTCGCGCGCGCCCTCGGGGGAGGTCGCGGTGAGGATCGGCGTCGCCATCTCGTTGAAGCCGAGGGCCACCATCTTGTGGCGGATCGCGGCGATGACGGCCGAGCGCAGCATGATGTTGCGGTGCATGCGCTCGCGGCGCAGGTCCAGGAAGCGGTACTCCAGGCGCCGCTCCTCGTTGACCCCGTCCTCCGCGTTGATCGTGAAGGGCAGCGGGGCCGCGGCGCCGAGCACCTCGACCTCGGCGGCCTCGATCTCGATCTCGCCGGTGGGCAGCTCCGGGTTCACGTTGTCCGCGCCGCGGGAGACGACCTTGCCGTCGACGCGGACGACCGTCTCCTTGGAGAGCTTGTCCAGGGCCTCGGCGGCGGCCGTGCCGGGACGGGCGACGAGCTGCGTGATGCCGTAGTGGTCGCGCAGATCGATGAAGAGGATGCCGCCCAGGTCGCGCCGATTGTGCAGCCAGCCGCTCAGCCGGACGTCCGTGCCGACGTCAGAGGCGCGGAGCTCACCGCACGTGTGGGACCTGTACCGATGCATCGTCGTTCATCCACTCTTTCGAGATCGGGGGCTAGCTGCCAAGGCTACCGTCCAGCGCAAGATCACTTCGCCTCCGTTCAGGGGCCGCCCCGAAGGGGCGCGGGGCTGTACCCATGAGCGGCTCCGCCGCGTGGCGCGCCCAGCCACGGCAAGCCCGCGGACGCGAAGTGGAGCGCAGCGACACGGCGGGGCGCAGGCCCACCGAGGAGGCAGGGCCCCGGCACTCAGTGGCGGCTGGTCCGTACCTCTTCCTACAGTGAAGCAATGCGCACCAATGAGCCCCGCGAGCAGAGGGGTGACGCCTCCCTGCCGCCCGGCCAGGGCGCACTGCCCCCTGTGGAGGACGTACTCGCCGCGATCGCCACCGGCCTGTGGCGCTGGGACAACGCGAGCGGCACCGTCACCCTCGACGCGGAGGCCGCCCGGCTGCTCGGGCTCGCGCCGCGCGCCCAGACCACCACGGAGGTCGGCGTGCGCTCCCGCTTCCACCCGGTCGACTGGAACGAGATCCACGGCATCGTGCAGCTCGCCGTCGCCGAGGGCACCCTCGCCGAGGCCCGGCTGCGGATCATGGACGAGCAGGGCCGGCACGTCCTGCGCACGGTCCGCAGCCGCACCAAGCCGGTCGTCCACGACTCCTCGTCGACCGCGTACGAGCTCATCGGCACCCTCCAGGAGGTCACCGAGCCGGGTCCGGGCGCCGCCGCCCGCGCGCCCGTCACCGGCGACTGGCGCCGCTCCCGCGAGGCCTTCCTGCTCGACGCGGGGCGCGCGCTCGCGGAGGCGCGGTCCACGGAGGAGGTCCTGCGGGTCGCCGCGGGCCTGTCCATGCCCGGGTTCTCCCCGGACGGCCTCGCCGTCTTCGGCTCCACCGGCGACCGGCTCACCGTCGTCGGCCACCACGGACACCACGGCTACGGGGACGACGATCCGCTCGCCGCCATGCCCCTGGACACCGACTACCCGGCCGCCGAGGTGCTGCGCACCGGCCGCGCCGTCTATCTGTCGTCGCCGCAGGAGTACCGCCGCCGCTATCCGACGACGTGGCCCCTCGCGTCCCGCTTCAAGCGGCAGTCCTGGGCGTTCCTGCCGCTGACCGTGGCGGGCCGCACGATGGGCGCCTGGATGGCCGCGTTCACGTACCCCGTCTCGTTCACGCCCGACGAGCGCTCCGTCCTGACGACCGTCGCCCGGATGCTGGCGCAGGCCCTGTCGCGGGCCGGGGTCGCCGAGTCCGAGCGGGAGCTGACCGAGGGCCTCCAGCGGTCCATGATGCCGACGCTCGGCCCCGAGATCCCCGGCATGAGCGTCGCCGCGCGCTACGTCCCGACCGGCGGCGGCCTCCAGGTCGGCGGCGACTGGTACGACATGATCCCGCTGCCCAGCGGGCGCATCGCCTTCGTCATCGGCGACGTACAGGGCCACGACGTCCGGGCGGCGGGCCTGATGGGGCAGCTCCGCATCGCCCTGCGCGCGTACGCCTCGGAGGGCCACCGCCCGGACGCGGTCCTCTCCCGCGCCACCCGCTTCCTGTCCGGCATCACGGACGGCATCACCTACGGGTCCACGGACACCCGGGACGACCCCGACCACGCGGCCACGGACCCGCGCTTCGCGACGTGCCTCTACGTAGAGGCCGATCCGGCGACCGGCCTCCTGGAGATCGCCCGCGCGGGCCACCCCGAACCCGTCATCCGCATGTCCGACGGAACGGTTCTGCAGCGGCCCATCGCGGGCGGCCTGCCCCTCGGCATCGACCCGGACGCGGACTACCCCACGACCCGGCTCGTCCTCGACACCGGCGAGACGATGCTGATCTGCACCGACGGCCTGATAGAGACCGGCGGCCACGACCTGGAGACCGGCTGGACGCGGATCCGGCGCGTCCTGGAGAACTACGACGGGTTCTCCGAGTACGCGGAGCCCGCGGGCCCGGAGTACGAGACCCGGTCCCGTCCCGCCGGGGCGGACGACGACCTGGAGACCCTCGCCGACACCCTCGTCCAGGCGGTGCACGGCCCCTCCTCGCACCACACCACGGGGCCGCTCGCCGACCGCCGCGAGGACGACATCGCCCTTCTGCTGCTGCGCCGCACCGGGCGCCCCGAGGAGCGCGTCCGCATCCGCCGCACGATGCTGACCATCGCGCAGGCCGAGCCGGAGCGCGTCGCGGGCGCGCGGGGGCACCTGCGGGACCTGCTGCACGACTGGGCGGACACCGACCAGGTCGACTCCGCCGTCCTGCTGATCTCCGAGATGATCACCAACGTCCTGGTGCACACCGACGGCGACGCCCTCCTCGTCGCCGAGGTCACCGGCGAGAACGGCACGCGCAGGCTGCGCGCGGAGGTCACCGACAGCAGTGACGACCTGCCGCACAAGCGCCACCCCGGCGAACTCGCCTCCTCCGGGCGCGGTCTCGTCCTCATGGACCTGCTCGCCCACCGGTGGGGCGTGGACCCGCGCGGGGAGGGCAAGAGCATCTGGTTCGAGCTCTACGAAGGCTCGGCCTCGGCCGGAGGGGATGCCGGGGAGGGCCCCGCGGACGCCTTCTCCGCGTAGCGGGCCCGCAGCTCGCTGACCACCCCGAAGGCCGCGGCCGTCAGCGGCACGGCGAGCAGCATGCCGATGATCCCGGCGACGGACGCGCCCGCGGTGATCGCGAGCATCACCACCGCCGGGTGCATCTGCACGGTCCTGCTCTGGATCATCGGCTGGAGCACGTGCCCCTCCAGGACCTGCACCGCGAGCACCACGCCGAGCGCCCACAGGGCGATGACGAGGCCGCGGTCGGCGAGCGCCACGAGGATGGCGATGGCCCCGGAGAGGAACGCCCCCAGGTACGGGATGTAGGCCCCGACGAACACCAGGGCCCCGAGCCCCCACGCCCCGGGGACGCGCAGGATCAGCAGCCCGACGGTGATGCACACCGCGTCGATGAGCGCGATGAACGTCGTGCCGCGCATGAACCCCTCGACGGCCGTGAAGGCCCGCCGCGCCATCGCCTCCACGGTGTCCCCGGAGTGCGCGGGCACCAGGGACCGCAGCGTGCTCGCCGCCTTGTGGGAGTCCCGCAGGAAGAAGAACACGAGCAGCAGCGCGAGGACCGCGGTCGCGATCATCTCGCCGACCACGCTCAGGCCGCTGACCACCCCCGAGGCCGCCGTGCCGCCGAACTTGCCCAGGAGGTCCTTGGAGTTGGACGCCAGGTCGTCCAGGGAGGTGCCGGCCGCGCCGAAGTGCTTCGACAGGTCGTGCGCGGCGTTCTTGAGGGAGTCCACGATCTGACTGCCGGTGTCGATCAGGGCCTTCACGACGATGTACGTCGCCCCGCCGACGACCGCGAGCACGGCCGCGCACGTCAGTCCGGCCGCGAGGGACCGCTGCACCCGCATCCGCACCAGGCGCCGGTACAGCGGCCCGAGCAGCGCGGTCCCGAGCAGCGCGAGCAGCACGGGGGTGACGGCCGTCTTGAAGACCACGCACAGCCAGACCCCGACGGCGGCGACACCCGTGACGAGCAGCGCCACCACGCACCAGGCGGCCAGCCGCCGCACCACCTCAGGCAGAAGCGAAGACACCCTGCCACCCGACCACGCCCCCCACCACTCCGCACCCGGAACGAAGCGCCCGGGTGCCCCACCCGCTCCCTTCCTTCTCCCCGCTGTGGGCAGCTGGTCCGCCCGCCCCCTCCCCCTCCCAGCTGTAGGCCGCTGGTCCGCCCGCTCCCTCCCCCTCCCAGCTGTGGGCAGCTGGTCCGCCCAGGGGGCGGAACGGGTGGGCACAGCCCACAGCGGGGAGCAACCGTCCAACAGGGCCCCGCCCCGGGCAGAGGGCACCCGCCCCGCGCAGGGGGGGGGCAGGCGCCCAGCAAGGAGGTCACATGCCGTGCACCGCGGGCACGGACCCCAGCCGCCCCTTCTGGAAGTCCTCAAACGCCTGCTGCAGCTCCTCGCGCGTGTTCATCACGAACGGCCCGTAGTGCGCCATCGGCTCCCGAATCGGCTGCCCGCCCAGCAGGACGACCTCCAGATCCGGCGTGTGGGAGTCCTGCCGCTCGTCCGCCCGGACGGTGAGGGAGCCCCCCGCCCCGAAGACGGCGGTCTGCCCGACCTGGACGGGCCTCCGCTCCGCACCCACCGAACCACGCCCGGCCAGCACGTACGCGAGCCCGTTGAAGTCCTCCCGCCAGGGCAGCGTGACCTCGGCCCCCGGCCGCACCGTCGCGTGGACCATGGTGATCGGGGTGTGCGTGATGCCGGGCCCCTCGTGCCCGTCGAGCCCGCCGGCGATGACCCGCAGCAGCGCCCCGCCGTCCGGCGAGGTCAGCAGCCGCACCTGGCCACCGCGGATGTCCTGGTAGCGCGGGTCCATCATCTTGTCCTTGGCGGGCAGGTTCACCCACAGCTGGAGCCCGTGGAAGAGGCCGCCGGACATGACGAGCGACTCCGGCGGCGCCTCGATGTGGAGCAGGCCGGAGCCGGCCGTCATCCACTGGGTGTCACCGTTCTTGATGGTGCCGCCGCCACCGTTGGAGTCCTGGTGCACGAACGTGCCGTCGATCAGGTACGTCACGGTCTCGAAGCCGCGGTGGGGGTGCCAGGGCGTGCCCTTGGGCTCTCCGGCCGCGTACTCCACCTCGCCCATCTGGTCCATCATGATGAACGGGTCGAGGTACTTGTAGTTGATCCCGGCAAAGGCCCGGCGCACCGGGAACCCTTCGCCCTCGAAGCCGCTCGGCGCGGTCTTCACGGCGAGCACGGGCCGCGCCGTGGTGTCGGCGGGCACGGTCACGCGGGGCAGGGTCAGCGGGTTCTCAACGGTCACTGCAGGCATGGTTCGGACCTCCTCTTGCGCTCAGGTTAGTTGAACGTAGAACTTTCTGCCACCTGGAACGCGGCACGGCCCGACGGCATTCCCACCGCCCGCCCCGCCACACACCCCCCTGACCGAAACGCGCCCCCCGACACCCCGGCCACCCCCTCCGCACCCGGAAGCACCCCCGCCCCCGCACCCGCCCCGCGCCCATCCCGCACCCGGCGCCACAAGATCGCCACATATCCCGCATATGCAGATAACGACTTCCCGGGACACACCAAAAGAAGAGCAACCCATTGACAACGTGAGCCACAGACCGATTCACTCACCACGCAACAACAGGAGCACATTTCCCGGCACCCTTCGGGGCGCCCGCGAATTGCTACTCCTAAACCATTGTTTCCGCGTACTCAAAACGCAGGGAGGGAGGGTTTTACATGGCTAAGATCATCAAGGCCCTGAAGGCCGCCACGAAGAAGAACGAGCCGAGCCTGAAGCAGTCCGCCTGGTACATCTGGTACTGAGCGCCCTGCTGACCCGGGCCCGGACCGCCCGGCACGTCCGGTACCGACCTTCGGGCTCACGGGCCCGCGCACGGCACAGGAGCCGGTTTCCTTCCGTTCCGCCGCGCGCGGGCCCCTCATTCCGGAGACCTCCGTATGTCATCCACCGAGCACAGCCAGAATCAGCGGAGCCAAAAGCCGGAGAGCACAACCGGCGCCACCGTAAAGAATTCAGAAAGCGCAGCGGCGCGCGGAACCGGCGGCCCGGGAAATCCATCGGCCCCCACTCGGACGCATCCGCGGAACCGCCGCACCACGGTTTTCGCGCCCCGGCTTCAGGCCCTCCTCGACGAGCACACCGGCAAGGATCTCGTACGGCTGGAACCCGACACGATCGGCATCGCGGGCGCGGAGCTCTCCGACCGCATCCTGGCCGCGCGCCGGGCGACCGAGACCGAGCGCCCCACCTTCAAGCCCCTGCACGGCCGCTCGATCTCCAAGGCCGAGGCCGCGTCGGTGATGCGGACCGTCGGCCGGGACGTCCGCGCCGCCCTGGACGGCCCCGACCCGCTCCCCGCGGACACGGACCTGTCCGGGCCCTGGCCGATCACCGGGCACCGGTTCCTGCGCGACCTGGTCCTGCGCGACGACCCCTGGCGCCTGCGCGTCCTGATGTCCCGCCTCCTGGAGATCGACACCAAGGTCACCTGGACGACGATCGTGACCGGCGCGGCCCTGCCCCGCCGCCCCCGGCCCGGCCCGCACCTGACCCGGCTGGCGAACCTCGTCGCCGAGGCGGAGACCTACCAGGACCGGCGCTACGCCATGGGCATGTACCGCCGCGCCGCCGCCCCGGTCTGCTTCACCGTCTCCACGCTCGTCGCCAACGCCCTGTGGCTCGGCTCCCCCTTCGACGACTCCGCGTCCGACCGCGCCGTCCTGTACGAGGCGATGCGCCTGCTGCCCCCTTCGTGGAACCTGCTGCGCAACCGGTCGCCCGAGTACCCGGCCATCGACGACCGGATAGGCCCCGGCGACGACATCCTGATGCTGCCGCTGCTCACCCACCGCGACCCCGCCCTCTGGGACGCCCCGGACGAGTTCCGGCCCGAGCGCTGGGACGCCCTCGACCCCGACGACACCCCCGGCTACCTGCCGTTCGGCCACGTCAGCGAGCGCTGCTGGGGCCGCCATCTGGTGCTGCCGCTCGCCGAGCTGCTCCTCGGCCACATCCGCAGGACCGGCCTGATCGTCGCCCCCGGCCAACGCACCGCGGAGGTACCGCTGCTCGGCCTGCTCGGCGTACGGACCGTCCATGTGGGGCACCGCGACAAGGTCCGCCGGATCTGACGGGCGGCCAGCCTCCGACGGGCGGCCGACCCCTGGCAGGCAGCCGACCCCTGGCAGGCGACCGGCCCTTGGCAGGCAGCCAACCCCGGGCAGGCGACCGGCCCTGACGGGCGGTCAGCCGTACATGCGGCGCATCGCGAAGTCCACCATCTGCTCGACGGCCTTCGCGTCGAACACCATGCGGTGCTCGCCCTCCATGTCCAGGACGAAGCCGTAGCCGGTCGGCAGCAGGTCGATCACCTCGGCGCCGGTGATGACGAAGTACTTGGAGTCCTTGCCCGCGTAGCGGCGCAGCTCCTTGAGCGACGTGAACATCGGGATGACCGGCTGCTGGGTGTTGTGCAGCGCGAGGAAGCCCGGGTTGTCGCCGCGCGGGCAGTACACCTTCGAGGTCGCGAAGATCTGCTGGAAGTCCTCGGCGGACATCGAGCCCGTGGTGAACGCGCGCACCGCGTCCGCGAGGGACGGCGGCGACGGCTCGGGATACAGCGGAGGCTGCTGGCCGTAACCACCGGGCATCTGCGCGTGCTGCTGCGGCTGCTGCGGCGGGGCGTACCCCTGGCCGACACCGGCGTGTTGGTCGTAGCCGTACATGCCCCCAGCCTACCGAGAGCGGCGTGGCGGGCCGCCGGAATATTTATCTAGTGACCGCTAGACAATGGTGCGGCGACTCGGCTACGGTTTCTGTAGTGGCGGCTACAGATAGTCGTGGCCGCCGGAACCGGAGGGGGACTCCCATGCCCGCACACCCGCAGACGCCGACCTCAGCGACGGATTCGCCGGTCGCGACCACACCCGCTCCCGGCGCGACGTTCGCCCGCACGGCCGCGGGCACGGGCCCCGGAGTGCTGCTCGCCCACGGCGCGGGCGGCTCGATCGCGGCCAACTACGGCCCGGTCCTTGACGCGTTGACGCCCACGCACCGCGTCGTGGGCGTCGACTACCCGGGCACGGGAGCCACCCCCCGCTCCCGGACCCCGCTGACCCTGGACACCCTCGCGGACGAGCTGGTCGCGGCGGCCGACGCCGAGGGCCTGGAGACCTTCGCCCTGGTGGGCTATTCGCTGGGCACGGCCGTGGCGCTGCGGGCGGCGACGCGGCACCCGGAGCGGGTGACGGCGCTGGTCCTGACGGCCCCCTTCGCCCACCCGGACACGCGTACGCGGCTGACGGCCGAGGTCTGGCGCGGCCTCGCCGCGTCCGGTGACCGGGACACCCTGGCCCGGTTCCTGCTGCCGCTCGCCCTGAGCCCGGCGGCCCTCGCCTCCCTGTCCGCCGCCGACACGGAGGCGACCGTGCGGGGCACGGCGGAGTCGGTCCCGGAGGGCTCGGCCGACCACGTGGACCTGGTGGCCAGGGTCGACGTGCGGGCCGATCTGGCGCGGATCGCGGTGCCGACCCTGGCGGTCATCACGACCGAGGACCAGCTGATCCCGCCCGCGCTCCAGCGCGAGGCGGCGGCGGGCATCGCGGGCGCCCGGACGGCGGACCTGGCGACGGGCCACCTGCCCTTCGCCGAGAAGCCCGCCCAGTGGCAGCGGCTGATATCCGACTTCCTGGGCGACCTCCCCGCACACCGGGGCGGGAGGAAGTAGACCCAGCTCACACTTGGACGCTCAGGGGTTGCCTCTTATTACCGACGGGTAGCATCATTTAAGACCACAAGCTACTTACTGGTACGCCTACGAGGTCCCCGCCTCCCAAGCCATTACGGAGCCGTCGCCATGGGGCACTACAAGTCGAATCTCCGCGACATCGAGTTCAACCTCTTCGAGGTCCTCGGCCGCGACAAGCTGTACGGCACCGGCCCGTTCGCGGAGATGGACGTCGAGACCGCCAAGAGCGTCCTCAGCGAGCTCGCCCGCCTCGCGGAGAACGAGCTGGCCGCTTCCTTCGAGGACGCCGACCGCAACCCTCCGGTCTTCGACCCGGAGACCAACACCGCTCCCGTGCCGGCCTCCTTCAAGAAGAGCTACCAGGCCTTCATGGACTCCGAGTACTGGCGCCTCGGCCTGCCCGAGGAGATCGGCGGCACCACCTCGCCCCGCTCCCTGATCTGGGCGTACGCGGAGCTGCTCCTCGGCTCGAACCCGGCGGTCTGGATGTACTCCTCGGGCCCGGCGTTCGCCGGGATCCTCTTCGAGGAGGGCAATGACGTCCAGAAGAAGATCGCCGAGATCGCCGTCGAGAAGCAGTGGGGCTCGACGATGGTCCTCACCGAGCCGGACGCCGGTTCGGACGTGGGCGCGGGCCGCACCAAGGCCGTGCAGCAGGAGGACGGCTCCTGGCACATCGAGGGCGTGAAGCGCTTCATCACGTCCGGCGAGCACGACATGTCGGAGAACATCCTCCACTACGTCCTCGCCCGCCCCGAGGGCGCGGGCCCCGGCACCAAGGGCCTGTCCCTCTTCCTCGTCCCGAAGTACGAGTTCGACTTCGAGACCGGCGAGCTCGGCGCCCGCAACGGCGTGTACGCGACGAACGTCGAGCACAAGATGGGCCTCAAGGCGTCCAACACCTGCGAGATGACGTTCGGCGACCAGCACCCCGCCAAGGGCTGGCTGATCGGCGACAAGCACGACGGCATCCGCCAGATGTTCCGCATCATCGAGTTCGCCCGCATGATGGTCGGCACGAAGGCGATCTCCACCCTCTCCACGGGCTACCTCAACGCCCTGGAGTACGCCAAGGAGCGCGTCCAGGGCCCCGACCTCGCCCAGTTCATGGACAAGAGCGCACCCAAGGTGACCATCACCCACCACCCGGACGTGCGCCGCTCCCTCATGACGCAGAAGGCGTACGCGGAGGGCATGCGCGCCCTGGTCCTGCACACCGCCGCCGTCCAGGACGAGATCGCGGTCAAGGAGGCGGCGGGCGAGGACGCCGCCGCCCTGCACGCGCTCAACGACCTGCTGCTCCCCATCGTCAAGGGCTACGGCTCCGAGAAGGCCTACGAGCAGCTGGCCCAGTCGCTCCAGACCTTCGGCGGCTCGGGTTATCTGCAGGAGTACCCGATCGAGCAGTACATCCGCGACGCCAAGATCGACACGCTCTACGAGGGCACGACCGCGATCCAGGGCCAGGACTTCTTCTTCCGGAAGATCGTCCGCAACCAGGGCGCCGCGCTCAACGGCCTCGCCGAGGACATCAAGAAGTTCCTCGCCGTCGGCACCGGGGGCGAGGAGCTCGCCGGGGCCCGCGAGGAGCTGGCCAAGGCCGCCGTCGAGCTGGAGGCCATGGTCGGCGTCATGCTGACCGACCTCGCCGCCACCGAGCAGGACGTGAAGTCGATCTACAAGGTCGGGCTCAACACCACCCGCCTGCTGCTCGCCTCCGGTGACGTGGTCGTGGGCTATCTGCTGCTCCGCGGTGCCGCCGTGGCCGCCGAGAAGCTGCCGACCGCGTCCTCGAAGGACGTGCCCTTCTACCAGGGCAAGATCGCCGCGGCCAGGTTCTTCGCGGCGAACGTCCTGCCGGGCGTCGCCACTCAGCGCGCCCTCGCCGAGGGCGTGGGCCTCGACCTGATGGAGCTCGACGAGGCCGCGTTCTAGGCCCCGCCAAGGCTCTGGTGGCCCGCTCCCGTCCGGGGCGGGCCACCGGCGTCGACGACCCCCGCCGCCGCGGGCGAAGGGGGCAGGACCAGGGGCACCACCGCGCCCGGAGGCCCCGCACAGGGCCCGAGGGCCTGGTTAGGCTGAGCGGCATGCGCACACGCCCCCGCTTCGATCGCGGTCACACCGACGACCTGATGTCCTTCCTCGCGGCCAGCCCGTCGCCGTACCACGCCGTGGCGAGCGCCGCAGAGCGGCTGGAGAAAGCGGGCTTCAGGCAGGTCGAGGAGACCGACGCCTGGGACGCCTCGAGCGGCGGCAAGTACGTGCTGCGCGGCGGCGCGATCATCGCCTGGTTCGTGCCGGAGGGCGCGCGCGCCCACACCCCGTTCCGCATCGTCGGCGCGCACACCGACTCCCCGAACCTGCGGGTGAAGCCGCTGCCGGACGCCGGCGCCCACGGCTGGCGCCAGGTGGCCGTCGAGATCTACGGCGGGCCGCTGCTCAACTCCTGGCTCGACCGCGACCTCGGCCTCGCGGGCCGCCTCACCCTGCGCGACGGCTCCACCCGCCTGGTCAATGTGGACCGCCCGCTGCTCCGCGTGCCCCAACTGGCCATCCACATGGACCGTTCGGTGCCCACCGACGGCCTCAAGCTCGACAAGCAGAAGCACATGCAGCCCATCTGGGGCCTGGGCGACGACGTGCGCGAGGGCGACCTGATCCGCTTCGTGGAGGAGGAGTGCGACCTCGCCCCCGGCGAGGTGACCGGCTGGGACCTGATGACTCACTCCGTCGAGCCGCCCGCGTACCTCGGCCGCGACCGCGAGCTGCTCGCGGGCCCGCGCATGGACAACCTCCTGTCCGTGCACGCCGGTACGGCCGCGCTCGCCGCCGTGGCCACCGCCTCCGGGGCCGACGCGCTGCCGTACGTCCCGGTGCTCGCCGCGTTCGACCACGAGGAGAACGGCTCGCAGTCCGACACCGGCGCCGACGGCCCGCTGCTCGGCGGCGTCCTGGAGCGCTCGGTGTTCGCCCGCGGCGGCTCCTACGAGGACAAGGCCCGCGCCTTCGCGGGCACGGTGTGTCTGTCGTCCGACACCGGGCACGCCGTGCACCCCAACTACGCGGAGCGGCACGACCCGACGCACCACCCGCGCGCCAACCGGGGCCCGATCCTGAAGGTGAACGTCAACAACCGCTACGCCACCGACGGCGCGGGCCGCGCGGTGTTCGCCGCCGCGTGCGAGAAGGCGGGCGTGCCGTTCCAGTCGTTCGTCTCCAACAACGCGATGCCCTGCGGCACGACCATCGGCCCCATCACGGCGGCGCGGCACGGCATCAAGACGGTCGACATCGGCGTCGCGATCCTGTCCATGCACAGCGTGCGCGAGCTGTGCGGCGTCGACGACCCGCCCATGCTGGCGGACGCGCTGCGGGCCTTCCTCGAAGGCTGACCCCTTTCGGGCCGTCCCTGCGCGCGGGAGGCGAAAACATCCCGTTTGCGGGTACTCATGGGCGCATGAGGCTTCTCGTACGCGACCGTCTGTTCGGCATCGGCGACGACTACTGGATCGAGGACGACCGGGGCCGCAAGGTCTTCCTCGTCGACGGCAAGGCCATGCGGCTGCGGGACACCTTCGAGCTGAAGGATCCGCAGGGGCGGGTGCTCATCGACATCCACGCCAAGATGCTCGCCCTGCGCGACACGATGGTGATCGAGCGCGAGGGCGAGCCGCTGGCGAGGATCAAGCGCAAACGGCTCTCGCTGCTGCGCAACCACTACCGCGTGGAGCTGGCCGACGGCAGCACCGTGCTCGACGTCAGCGGCAAGATCTTCGACCGCGAGTTCGCGATCGAGTACGAGGGGGAGCTGCTCGCGGACGTCTCCCGCCGCTGGTTCAGCGTGCGGGACACGTACGGCCTCCACATCACCCGGGACGACGCGGACCCGGCCCTCCTGGTGGCCATCACGGTCTGCGTCATCCGCCTCGCGGAAAAGGAACACGGCGAGGACTGACCCTCTGTTCCCGCTGTGGGCAATCGTCCCGCAGGGCGAGTGGGGCATCCCCTGCTCGAGCGAAGCCGAGAGCTTGGGGAAGGGTGGGCACAGCAGCGAGGTGCCGCCCAGCGGTCACAGCAGGGGCGCGGCCCAGGCGCCGCCCAGCCGTCACAGCCGGGGCTCAGCCACGCCCATCCGCCGGTCCTTGAGGGCCGGGAACTGCTCCCGGGTCTCGGCGACCCGCGCCAGGTCCAGATCCACCGTGAGCACCTCCGCGGCAGACGGCCCCGCCTCCGCAAGCACCTCACCCCAGGGATCGACCACCACACTCGCCCCCGCCTGCGGCACCCCCGCGTGCGCCCCCGCGGTCCCGCACGCGAGCACGAACACCTGGTCCTCCACCGCCCGCGCCCGCGCGAACAGCGACCAGTGCGCGCGCCGCCGCGCGGGCCACCCCGCGGGCACCACGAAGACCTCGGCCCCCGCGTCCACGAGCCCCCGGAAGAGCTCGGGAAAGCGCAGGTCGTAGCAGGTGGCGAGGCCGAGCACCGCCTCGGGCGTCCGGACGGTGACCAGCTCGCGGCCCGCGCCCATCAGGACGGCCTCGCCCTTGTCGAAGCCGAAGCGGTGGATCTTGCGATAGGCGCCGGCGAGCTCACCGGCGGGCGAGAAGACGAGGGAGGTGTTGTAGAGGGGCCCCTCGCCCGCGGCGCCGCTGTCGGACGGGGCGCGCTCGGGGACGGAGCCCGCGTGCAGCCACACGCCCGCGTCGCGCGCGGCCTCGGCCATCGCCTCGTACGTCGGACCCTCCAGCGGTTCCGCCTCCGTGGCGAACGCCTCGTACCCGAAGGCCCCGGTGGTCCACAGCTCGGGCAGGACGATCAGATCGGGGCCCTCGCGCTCGGCCACCTCACGCACCAGCGAAGAGACCCGCAGCCGCCGGGACTTGACTGATTCGTCATCCTCTACGGCGATCTGGAGGAGAGAGGCGCGCACAGTACCACCGTCCTGGCATTCGAACCGTCAAGTAGGCCTACGATCGTCACACGAAAGCACTGCCGGGGTGCCCACGGGCAGCGTAACTTAAAGCCCCAAGACACCCACCGCCCGCGTACGACCGCCGAGGGGTCCCGTGAGTCTCCATCCCAGCCTGCAAACCTACGCCGATGCCTGGGCCCACGCCGTGGAAGCGATATCCGAGCTGGTGACCCCGCTCGCCGAGGGCGAGTGGAACCAGCCAACCCCGTGCCCGGGCTGGTCCGTCCGGGACATCGTCTCGCACGTCATCGGCCTGGACTGCGAGATGCTCGGTGATCCGCGCCCGATCCACACGCTGCCGCGCGACCTGTACCACGTGAAGACCGACGGGCAGCGGTACATGGAAATGCAGGTGGACGTCCGCCGCCACCACACGGCACCGGAGATGACCTCCGAGCTGGAGTACACGATCATCCGCCGCAACCGGCAGATCCGGAACGAGTCGCGCGCCCCGGAGACCATGGTGCGCGGCCCCCTCGGCACCGAGCAGAGCCTCGAACTCGCCATGCGGATCCGGGCCTTCGACGTGTGGGTGCACGAGCAGGACCTGCGGGTCACGCTGGGCAGGCCGGGAAACCTCGACTCGCCGGGCGCGTACGTCGCCCGCGATCTGATGCTGCACGGCCTCGCGAAGGTCGTCGCCAAGAAGGCGGGCGCCCCCGCGAACTCCGCCGTCGTCGTCGACGTGAGCGGGCCCGTGGAGTTCCTGCGCACGGTGCGCGTGGACGCGGAGGGCAGGGGCACCGTCGACAACACCCCCTCGCTGGGCCCGCTCGTCACCATCGCCACCGACTGGGAGACGTACGCGCGTCTCGCCTGCGGGCGAGTGGCGCACACGGCGGTCCGCGACCGCGTGAAGGTCGAGGGCGACCAGGAACTGGGCGAAGCGATCCTGGGGGACTTCTCCGTCACCCCGTGACCCGGCCGCACGCGGACGCCTCCCCACGACGCGGCCCCGGGGAGGGGGCGAGCCCCCTCCCACCGCCTCACGCCGCGGGCACGTGCACCGTCTCCACCCGGCTGGCGACGAGCCGCTCGCGCTCCCTGCGCGCCGCGCGCGCCCGCAGCCGCAGGATCTGGCTCACCCCGAGCGCCTGAAGGACGAAGACCGAGGAGAACGCGATCCGGTAGTCGTCGCCCGTGGCGTCGAGGAGGACGCCGACCGCGAGCAGCGTGGTCATGGACGCCACGAAGCCGCCCATGTTGGTGATGCCCGAGGCCGTGCCCTGGCGCTCCGGCGGGTTCGCCGGGCGCGCGAAGTCGAAACCGATCATCGAGGCGGGGCCGCACGCCCCTAGCACCACGCACAACACCACGAGCAGCCACATCGGCGCGTGCGCACCGGGGTGGACGAGGACGGCTGCCCAGACGACCGCCGTCGCGCCCACCGTGCCGAGCGCCAGCGGCAGCCGTGCCGCGTGGTGTCGGGCCACGATCTGGCCGAAGACCAGGCCGACCGCCATGTTCGACAGGACGACGAGGGTCAGCAGGTCGCCCGCCGCGCCCCGGCTGAGGCCCTGCGCCTCGACCAGGAACGGCAGGCCCCACAGCAGCAGGAACACCATCGCCGGGAACTGCGTGGTGAAGTGCACCCACAGGCCGAGCCGGGTGCCGGGCTCCCGCCAGGACCGCGCGATCTGCTCGCGTACGAAGCCGGGTCCGGCCGTGTCCCGGGCGGCCCGCGGCGGCGGCTCGTGGCCCTCGGGGTGGTCCTTCAGGAACAGCGCCATGAGGACGAGGACGACGACTCCGGCGAGCGCGCTGCCCGTGAACGCCCGGGTCCAGCCGATGTCGTGCAGGAGCCGGGCCAGGACGAGCGTGGAGACCAGGTTGCCCGCCATGCCCACCAGGCCCGCGAGCTGCGCGACCAGGGGCCCGCGCCGGGCCGGGAACCAGCGGGTGCCGAGCCGCAGCACGCTGATGAACGTCATCGCGTCGCCGCAGCCCAGCAGCGCGCGGGCGGCGAGCGCCGTCCCGTACGAGGGCGCGAGCGCGAAGCCCAGCTGCCCCGCGGTGAACAGGACCGCGCCGAGCGTGAGGACCTTCTTCGTGCCGAGCCGGTCGACCATCAGGCCGACGGGTATCTGCATGCCCGCGTACACGAGGAGCTGGAGGATCGAGAACGTCGACAGGGCCGACGCGTTGACGTGGAAGCGGTCGGCGGCGTCCAGGCCCGCGACGCCGAGCGACGTACGGAAGGTGACGGCGACGAAGTAGACGGCGACGCCGACGGACCACACGAACACGGCCCGCCGTCCGCCCGGCGGATCCCCGGGCAGCCGCCCGGCCTTGGTGGCGGAGCCGCTCATCGCGTGGCCCCCCGGGCCAGGTTCTGGAACCAGCCGACGTGCCGGGTGACGACCGCCACCGCGGCGTCCGCGTCCTCGGCCGTCAGCGCGGCCAGGATCTCCTCGTGCTCGGCCAGGGTCTTGGCGATCCGGTCGGGGTGCGAGTGCATCACCGCGACGCCCATCCGCAGCTGGCGGTCGCGCAGCTGGTCGTACAGGCGCGCCAGGATCTCGTTGCCGCCGCTGCGGACGATCGTGGCGTGGAAACAGCGGTCCGTGGTGGCCGCCCCCGCGAGGTCGCCCGCCGCGGCCTGCGCCCGCTGCTTCTCGAGCAGCTCGGCGAGCCGGTCGAGCAGGCCCGGCGGCGCGGGCACCGCCTTGCGCACCGCGTGGGTCTCCACCAGGAGCCGGGTCTCGACGACGTCCGCGATCTCCTGCGCGGAGACGGGCAGGACGAGCGCGCCCTTCTTCGGGTAGAGCCGGAGCAGCCCCTCCACCTCCAGCTTCAGGAGCGCCTCGCGCACCGGTGTGCGGGACACCCCCACGGCCTCCGCCAGCTCGCCCTCGGTCAGGAGCGTGCCGCCCTCGTAGTGCCGCTCCAGGACGGCCCGCTTCACGTGCGCGTAGACGCGCTCGGCGGCGGGGGGCTGTTTGCCGGGCGAGGCAGCGGCCGTGACGGGGGCGGGGGCGGGGGGAGCGGCAGGCGCGGTCGGCATGCGCACAGCATAGATACAACAGGTATCCGATGGATCTTGCGTCCACGATCCGGACGCGGCGCTCGCACGCCCGTGACCATGCGACAACTTTCGGGTCACTTTTTCCGTCGTCCGTGCATCCTTCACGCTCCGTCGCGAGTCTTGTCCGTGGCGGCTCCCCCATGTCGTCTGTAATTCAGGGGGATTTGGGGTGCGGGCCGCCCAATTTACGCATCAGGGACAATGGAGCGTTTACTTTGAGAATTCGGACAACAGGCATGCGCCGGGCCTCGGCCGCCGCCGTCATCACGGCCGGAGCCGTCATGACGACGACGGTCATCACGGTCCCCGCCGCGCACGCCGCCGCGCCGCCCAAGCCGTCGATCTCGGCCAAGGGCGGCTTCCTCATGAACAGCGGCACGGGCAAGACGCTGTTCACGAAGAGCGCCGACACCCGCCTCAAGACGGGGTCCACCACCAAGATCGCGACCGCGCTCACGGTGCTGAACCAGCCGGGCCTGAACCTGAACCGCAAGGTCAAGTACCAGAAGGCGTACAGCGACTACATCGTCCGCAACGGCGCCTCCTCGGCCAAGGGCCTGATCGTCGGCGACACCGCCACGGTCCGTGAGCTGCTCTACGGCCTGATGCTGCCGTCCGGCTGCGACGCCGCCTACGCGCTCGCCGACACCTACGGCAAGGGCTCCTCGCGCGGCGCCCGCGTGAAGTCCTTCATCGGCAAGATGAACAAGACCGCGCGCGACCTGGGCCTGCGCAACACGCACTTCGACTCGTTCGACGGCATAAGCAATGGCGCGAACTACTCCTCGCCGCGCGACCTCACCAAGCTGACGGTCAAGGCGATGAAGAACTCGCTCTTCCGCACCATCGTGAAGACCAAGGGCTACAAGGCCAAGCCCAAGATGCCCAACGGCGGCACCCGCGGGATGCCGGTCTGGGGCAACACCAACCAGCTGCTCGGCACCTACCGCGGTGCCATCGGCGTGAAGACCGGCTCCGGCGCCCAGGCCAAGTTCAACCTGGTCTTCGCCGCGACCCGCAACGGCAAGACGGTCGTCGGCACCGTCCTGACCGCGCCCACGAAGGAAGCCCGCTACAAGGACGCCAAGAAGATCATGGACTACGGCTTCCGCGTCGCGTGACTCCCGTCGTGACAGGGGAAAGGGGGCCCGCCGCACACCGCGGCGGGCCCCCTTCTCGCGTGCGTGCGCGCCTACGCCCAGGTCATCAGCCGCTTCGGCTGCTCCAGGATCGCCGCCACGTCGCCGAGGACCTTCGAGCCCAGCTCCCCGTCCACCAGGCGGTGGTCGAAGGAGAGGCCGAGGGTGGTCACCTGGCGCGGCTTCACCTTGCCCTTGTGGACCCACGGCTGGAGCTTGATCGCGCCGACCGCGAGGATCGCGGACTCCCCGGGGTTCAGGATGGGCGTGCCCGTGTCGATGCCGAAGACGCCGATGTTCGTGATCGTCACCGTGCCGCCCTGCATGGCGCCGGGCGACGTCCTGCCCTCGCGGGCCGTGGACACCAGCTCGCCGAGCGAGGCGGCCAGTTCGGGCAGGGTCTGGGCGTGCGCGTCCTTGATGTTCGGCACGATCAGACCGCGCGGGGTCGCCGCGGCGATGCCCAGGTTCACATAGTGCTTCTGGACGATCTCCTGGTTCGCCTCGTCCCAGGCGGCGTTCACCTCCGGGTTGCGGCGGATCGCCACCAGGAGCGCCTTGGAGATCAGCAGCAGCGGGTTGACCCGCAGGCCCTCGAAGGCCCGGTCCTGCTTCAGCTCCTCGACGAGCTTCATCGTGCGCGTCACGTCCACCGTCACGAACTCCGTGACGTGCGGCGCCGTGAACGCCGAGCTGACCATCGCCTGCGCGGTCGCCTTGCGGACGCCCTTGACCGGGATGCGGGTCTCCCGCGCGTCCCCGGCCACCACCGCTACGGGCTCCTGGACCGCCGCGGCCGCGGGGGCCGGGGTCTCGGGCGCCGGGGCCACCGCCGCGTGCACGTCCTCGCGGGTGATGACGCCGTCCGGGCCCGTCGGCGTGACCGTGGCGAGGTCCACGCCCAGGTCCTTGGCGAGCTTGCGCACGGGCGGCTTGGCCAGCGGCCGGGTGCCGGCGGGCGCGGCGGCCGCCGCCTCGGGGGCGGGCGGCGCGCTGTGGCCGTTCAGCTCGGCCTGGACGGCGGCCGCGGCGGGCGAGGGGTCGGCCTGGCCCGGCACCTGCTTGCGGGCGCGGCGCTTGGTGGAGGACTCCGCCACGCCGTAGCCGACGAGGACCGGCTGGCGCCCCGCGGGGGCGGCGGGCTCCGCCGACGGCGCGGGCTCCGGCGCGGCGGCGGGCGCGGGCGGCGCCGCCTCGGGCGCGGGCGCCGCGCCCCCGGACACGTCCACGGTGATGATCACCTGGCCGACGTCCACGGTCGTGCCCTCGGCGAACCGGAGCTCACGGACCGTGCCGTCGAACGGGATCGGCAGCTCCACGGCCGCCTTGGCCGTCTCCACCTCGCACACGACCTGGCCGTCGGTGACGGTGTCGCCCGCGGCCACGTACCACTTGAGGATCTCCGCCTCGGTGAGTCCCTCGCCCACGTCGGGCATCTTGAACTCGCGGACGGCCGCCGTGGTGTCAGTCATTGTCGTCACGACCTCTTCCCTCAGTACGCAAGCGAGCGGTCGACGGCGTCGAGCACCCGGTCGAGGCCCGGCAGATAGTCCTCTTCCACCCGCGCGGGCGGATACGGGGAGTGGAAGCCGCCGACCCGCAGGACGGGCGCCTCCAGGTGGTAGAAGCAGCGCTCGGTGATGCGCGCGGCGAGCTCCGCGCCCGAGCCGAAGAACACCGGCGCCTCGTGCACGACGATCAGGCGGCCGGTCTTCTCGACCGAGGCCTGCACCGTGTCGAAGTCGATCGGCGAGACGGAGCGCAGGTCGACGACCTCCAGGGACTTGCCCTCCTCGGCCGCGGCCGCGGCCGCCTCCAGACAGGTGCGCACCATCGGGCCGTACGCCGCGAGCGTCGCGTCCGTGCCCTCGCGGACCACGCTCGCCCCGTGCAGCGGGTCCGGGATGGCCTCGGTGTTGACCTCGCCCTTCTCCCAGTAGCGCCGCTTGGGCTCGAAGTAGATGACCGGGTCGTCGCTCTGGATGGCCTGCTGGAGCATCCAGTACGCGTCCGACGAGTTCGAGGGAGAGACCACCTTCAGGCCCGCGACGTGCGCGAACAGCGCCTCGGGGGACTCGCTGTGGTGCTCGACGGCGCCGATGCCGCCGCCGTACGGAATGCGGATGACGACCGGCACCTTGACCTTGCCGAGCGACCGCGCGTGCATCTTCGCGAGCTGCGTGACGATCTGGTCGTACGCGGGGAAGACGAAGCCGTCGAACTGGATCTCCACGACCGGCCGGTAGCCGCGCAGGGCCAGGCCGATCGCGGTGCCGACGATGCCGGACTCGGCGAGCGGCGTGTCGATGACGCGGTCCTCGCCGAAGTCCTTCTGCAGCCCGTCCGTGACCCGGAAGACGCCGCCGAGCTTGCCGACGTCCTCACCCATCACGAGGACCTTGGGGTCGGCCTCGAGGGCCGTGCGCAGGGATTCGTTGATCGCCTTGGCGACCGGCAACTTCTTCACGGCCATGGCTACTTGACCTCTCCGCCGGTGACGGCGTCCGCAGGGGCGTCCGCGAACGACGCTTGGTAGGCGGCGAAATCGGCTCGCTCCTCGTCCACGAGAGCGTGCCCGTCCGCGTAGATGTTCTCAAAGATCGACATCGGCTCGGGGTCGGGCATGGACCGCACCACGTCCCGCACCCGCTTGCCCAACGTCTCGCTCTCCGCGTCGAGTTCCGCGAAGAACGCCTCGTCCGCGTGGCCCCCGGCCTCCAGATACGCCCGCAGCCGCTTGATCGGGTCCTTGGCCTCCCACGCCTCGCGCTCCTCGTCGCGGCGGTAGCGCGTCGGGTCGTCGGAGGTGGTGTGCGCGCCCATGCGGTACGTGAACGCCTCGACGAGGGAGGGGCCCTCGCCGGTGCGCGCCCGCTCCAGGGCCCACTTGGAGACCGCGAGACAGGCGAGGACGTCGTTGCCGTCGACGCGCACGCCCGGGAAGCCGTAGCCCTGCGCGCGCTGGTACAGCGGTACGCGGCTCTGCTTCTCGGTCGGCTCGGAGATCGCCCACTGGTTGTTCTGGCAGAAGAACACCACGGGGGCGTTGTAGACCGCCGCGAACGTGAAGGCCTCCGCCACGTCGCCCTGGCTGGTGGCGCCGTCGCCGAGGTAGGCGACCACTGCGCTGTCGGCGTCGTCCTTGGCCACGCCCATCGCGTAGCCCGTGGCGTGCAGCGTCTGGGAGCCGATCACGATGGTGTACAGGTGGAAGTTGTTGCTGTTGGGGTCCCAGCCGCCGTGGTTCACGCCGCGGAACATGCCGAGCAGCAGCGTCGGGTCGACGCCCCGGCACCAGGCGACGCCGTGCTCGCGGTAGGTGGGGAAGACGTAGTCGTCGTCGCGGGTCGCGCGGCCCGAGCCGACCTGTGCCGCCTCCTGGCCGAGCAGCGAGGGCCACAGGCCCAGCTCGCCCTGGCGCTGCAGCGTGACGGCTTCGGCGTCGAAGCGGCGGGTCATCACCATGTCCCGGTACAGCGCGCGCAGGTCCTCGGGGGTCACGTCCGCCACGTACTTGTCGTACGCGGGGTTCTCGACCCGCTCGCCCTCGGGCGTCAGCAGCTGGACGAGCTCGGGCTGCGTGCCCGGGCCCGTGGCCTTCTTGGCACTCGCGCTCTTCTTCGCGCCGGCGCTCTTCGCGCCGGCACTGGTGCGCTTGGCGCCGCTGCCTGCGCGGCGCGGCGTACGCGCGGCGGTGCTTTCCACGGTCACGTGTGCTCCTCCGTCGGTCCGGCCCCCGGGGTCCACCGGCAGGCCAGTACGGCTCGCCCGATTCCAGCCCGTCGCACGGGGTGGGTGCGGCTCAGCGGGATTAGGCGTGACAGTCGTCCCGGCGAGCGCCCTTCTCCAAGCACGTTACCCAGTGCGTACCGAAACTGTGAAACCCCGTCTGACCTGCAATTTTGCTTGGATTTCCAAGTAAAGGCCCACTAGGAAATCCAACTAAACCGAGAAGCCGGGAAACACTCGCTGGTCACGCCACTGATCACAGCCTGGCAGGGGGCCGGAACACCGGCACGTTATCCCGGCCACCCCGGGCACGGGAAGAGTTGATGTGTGACACTGGCACCGTGCGCGAACAAGGAAAAATCACGGTATTCCTGCTCGATGATCACGAGGTCGTGCGTCGCGGAGTCCATGAGCTCCTCTCGGTGGAGTCCGACATCGAGGTGGTCGGAGAGGCGGGCACGGCCGCCGACGCCTTGGTGCGCATTCCGGCCACGCGTCCGGATGTGGCGGTGCTCGACGTCCGCCTTCCCGACGGCAGCGGGGTCGAGGTCTGCCGTGAGATCCGTTCGCAGGACGACTCCATCAAATGCCTGATGCTCACTTCCTTCGCGGACGACGAGGCCCTCTTCGACGCGATCATGGCCGGTGCCTCCGGATATGTCCTGAAGGCCATTCGCGGCAATGAACTCCTGACCGCCGTGCGGGACGTCGCCGCCGGAAAGTCCCTGCTCGACCCGGTCGCCACCGCCCGCGTCCTGGAGCGCCTGCGCGACGGCAACGGCGCCAAGGGCGACGACCGCCTGGCCAACCTCACCGAGCAGGAGCGCAAGATCCTCGACCTGATCGGCGAGGGTCTCACCAACCGCGCCATCGGCGAGCGCCTCCACCTCGCCGAGAAGACGATCAAGAACTACGTCTCCAGCCTGCTGTCCAAGCTCGGCATGGAGCGCCGCTCGCAGGCCGCGGCGTACGTGGCGCGGATGCAGGCCGAGCGCCTTCGCTGAGCGCTTCGCGGGACGTGCCCCAGCATGACGTGGGGCGTCCGCGGCACCGTTGTGGCCGCTCGCGCCCCCGCGGCGGAGCCGCACGTGGCCACAGCCCCGCGCCCCTTCGGGCGCTCCCGGGCCGCAGCGGGCCCTGGCCCTCGGGACTTACGTCCCTTGTTTACGGTACGGGGGGCTCTTCTCCCGCCCCGCACGCGTGCCGCACGGTAGGAACCATGCCCTCCGACTCCGACCAGCAGCTCGCCTTCGCCCTGCTCCGGCGCACCGACTACGGCCGGGTCGCGACCAGCATGCGCGCCCTGCCCTTCCTCGCGGCGGCCCGCCACATCGTGACCGACGGGCACGTGCTGCTGCGCATGCACCGGGGCTTCGGGTACCACGACGCGTGCGTCGGGAGCGTCGTCGCGTACGGCGCGGACAACCTGGGCACGGCGGCGGCCGCCGAGGGCCAGTGGACGGTCCAGCTCGTCGGCCTCTGCGAGGCCGTGCGCCCCACCACGGCGGAGCTCGCGCGCTTCGGCGCGCCCCCGCGCTTCGTGGACGGCGAGCCGTACGACGCGGTGTACCTCCGCATCGCCCCCCAGAAGGCCGTGGTCCACACGCTGAGCCCGGCGTCTGCCGCCGTGCGCAGCGCGCCCGCCCACGCCTCCGCCCCCGCTCAGGGCTGAGCGCGGCGGCCCCGGAGGGTCACCCGCAGTTGTCCCGGAGGGTCGCTGGGCGTCGGGTCGGAGGTCACTCGGAGTCGGACCGGAGGGTCACTCGGAGTCAGGCCGGAGGGCCACTCGGAGACAGACCGGAGGGTCACTCGGAGTCGGACCCCTCGCCGCCCTCCGTACCGCCGTCGTTCCCGCCGTCGTCGGGCGGGGAGACCGGGTCGGACGGCTCGGTGGGCGGGTCCGAGGGATCGGTGGGCGGGTCCGTCGGATCGGTCGGCGGATCCGTGGGCTCCGTCGGCGGATTCGTCGGCTCCGTCGGCTTCGTCGTCGGCTGGGTCTGCTGGTGCGTCGGCCGGGTCGACTGCTGGGGATAGTCGTTCTGCCCCCCGGTGCCGTCGCCACCGGGCTGTGTGTTGTTGTCCGCCGTCTCGTCGTCGTCCGCGCTCTTGCTCGGCTTCTTCTCCTGCGACTGCTTCGTCGAGGGCGTCTTGGAGGGGCCGTCGTCCTTCTTGTCGCCGGTGCCGTTCCCGGACAGCGCGAACGCGACGCCCACCGCGACCGCGATCACCGCGAGCACGGCCAGGATCCACACCTTGCCCGCGCGGCCGCGCCCGCCGCCGTCGCGGTGCCCGCCGTCGAAGCCACCGTCGTCGCCGCCCGGCGGCCGCAGCATGGGGCTCGGGATCTGCTGCGTACCGCTGTCCCCGGGGTGCGGCATCGCGGTGGTGCCGCCGACGCCCATCGCCGGGGTGTGCGCGCCCTCGTGGCCGTGCACGGCCGTCACCGGACCGGTGTTCCAGGTCCCGGTGTGGCTGCCCTGCTCGGCGAGCATCTGGAGCCCGTACTGGATCAGACCGCGCATCTCCTCGGCGGTCTGGAAGCGGTCGTCCGGGTCCTTGGCGAGGGACCGCATGACGAGCCCGTCGAGCTCCGGCGGCGCCGCGTCGGACACCTCGGACGGCGGTACGGGCGTGTCCTGGACGTGCTGGTAGACCACGGACAGCGGCGTCTCGCCGGTGAACGGCGGCCGCAGCGCGAGCAGTTCGTACAGCAGGCAGCCCGTCGCGTACAGGTCGGACCGGTGGTCGACGGCCTTGCCGAGCGCCTGCTCGGGCGACAGGTACTGGGGCGTGCCCATGACCATGCCGGTCTGCGTCATCGTCGTGGACGCGCCGTGCAGGGCGCGCGCGATGCCGAAGTCCATCACCTTCACCGCGCCGGTGTTGGTGATGGAGACGTTCGCGGGCTTGATGTCGCGGTGCACGATGCCGTGCTGGTGCGAGTAGGCGAGCGCCTCCAGGACGCCCGACACGATGATCAGCGCCTGCTCGGGCCCGGGCGCCTCCGCATTGATCAGCAGATCGCGGATGGTGCGGCCCTCGACCAGCTCCATCACGATGTACGGGACGGAGTTCCCGCCGATGAAGTCCTCGCCGGAGTCGTAGACCCCGACGACCGCGTGGTGGTTCAGACCGGCGACCGACTGCGCCTCGCGCGTGAAGCGGGCCTTGGACACCGGGTCCTCGGCGAGGTCGGCGCGCAGCAGCTTGACCGCGACCGTACGTCCCAGACGCACGTCCTCCGCGGCGAACACCTCGGCCATGCCACCGCGGCCGAGCCGGTGGGTCAGGCGGTACCTACCGTCTCCGACCAGGCCACCGTTTCCCCACATCTCGGGCACGTCTGACATACCGCCGCCAGTCGCCTCGGGGTCGGACGGGCCCTGAGCGCGCTGCGTCTGTGCCATCAGTCCTCGCCGTCGTTCTGATCGTGGTCCGCCCGTGGAGGGCGTGCACCGGATACGTGATAGGAGCGGTACGGGGTACTCCGCCGTGCCACGCTACAGCCTCCGCGTGGCATGCCGGTCCGAGGTGGACCGGCCATCAAACCCGCCGAGGGCTCCCCGAGGCAAACTTGTAACGCTTACGAGACTCTTCTTGCGCGTACGGTCACGGAACGGGCACCGAGCTTGACGTGGCATCCCCCTCGGGCAGACTTGGCCAGGAATAGCGGATCGATCACCGTCCTCGCGACGTCATCGGTCGCAACCCATAGCCACAGTCACAACCGCGGCGCCGTCTCGCGTCCGCGCCGATGGGGGACGCACGACATGAGCCAGGACGGCGCTCAGGGCCGGTACGCGGGCAGTTCACTGGCCGGCGGCCGCTATCAGCTGCGCGATCTGCTCGGCGAGGGCGGCATGGCCTCGGTGCACCTCGCTTACGACACGGTGCTCGACCGACAGGTCGCGATCAAGACACTCCACACCGAGCTCGGCCGTGAGCAGTCCTTCCGCGAACGCTTCCGGCGCGAGGCCCAGTCCGTGGCCAAGCTCACGCACACGAACATCGTGTCGGTCTTCGACACCGGCGAGGACGATCTTGGCGGGTCGACCATGCCGTACATCGTCATGGAGTACGTGGAGGGCAAGCCGCTCGGCGCCGTCCTGGACGCCGCGATCCGCCAGCAGGGCGCGATGCCCACCGACCAGGCGCTGAAGATCACCGCCGATGTGCTCGCGGCCCTGGAGATCAGCCACGAGATGGGCCTGGTCCACCGCGACATCAAGCCCGGCAACGTGATGATGACGAAGCGGAACGTCGTCAAGGTCATGGACTTCGGCATCGCCCGCGCCATGCAGTCCGGGGTCACCTCCATGACGCAGACCGGCATGGTCGTCGGCACCCCGCAGTACCTGTCGCCCGAGCAGGCCCTCGGCCGCGGCGTCGACGCCCGCTCCGACCTGTACTCGGTCGGCATCATGCTGTTCCAGCTCGTGACCGGCCGCCTGCCCTTCGAGGCGGACTCGCCGCTCGCCATCGCGTACGCGCACGTCCAGGAGGAGCCGGTCGCCCCGTCCTCCGTCAACCGCTCGCTGCCCCCGGCCGTCGACGCCCTCGTCGCCCGCGCGCTCAAGAAGAACCCGAACGAGCGCTTCCCGACCGCCGAGGCGATGCGCGACGAGTGCCTGCGCGTCGCGCAGTCCTTCCAGGCGGCGGCCCCCAGCATCGTCCCGGGCGCCCGGACCGCGAGCGGCGCGGGCGTCGGCTCCGCCGTCTTCCCGCCGGTCGACTCGACGAACCCGCAGACCCCGGGCAGCGTCCAGACGCCCTACCAGCCGGGCCCCTACGGCCCCGCGACCCCGGCCGCCCCCACCCCGCAGCCCGGGTACGGCTACCCGCAGCAGGGCTTCCCGACCCCCGCGCCCACCAACGCGTACGCCCCGGCCCCGCAGGCCGCCCAGACCCCGCCCCCGTACTCCCTGTCCCCGCAGCCCGCCACGGCTGCGGGGACCGGTGGGCGGGGCGGCTCGGGCGGCGGCAAGCGGACCATGCCGGTCGTCATCGGCTCGATCGTCGTCGCCCTGCTCGCCATCGGCGGCGTGATCACCGCGATCTCCCTGAACGGCGACAGCGACGACGGCGGCGCCAAGGAGACGAAGAAGCCGGTCGCCGGGCACCGCGGCCCGGACCGCACGAACACCATCGAAAAGACCGAGTGCACCGAGCCGGACACGGCGTACAACGAGCCGGACAAGATCAAGCTGCCCGACTTCAGCTACAAGGACTGGCGCTCGGTCCTCTCCTGCCTCCAGGCGGCCGGGTGGCACTACGACAAGCAGAAGCTCGACGAGAACACGTACGGCGAGGACACCGTCATGGGGCAGATCCCCAAGGCGGGCTCCGACGTCGACCCGAAGGACGTGGAGATCACCTTCCAGATCTCGACGGGCAACCCTTCGTAGCGCCTCCGCGTGGGCCCCTCGCAGGGTCGGCCGGTGGGCCTTCGCAGGGCCACCGGACGCCGGGCCCGGAAGTTCCTTCCGCGCACCGGTCACATTCCCTCCTCCCGCTCCGTCAGTGAAGCAACAGACCGAGCGGCGCGAGAGCGGCACAGAGGAGACCAGCCATGCAGGCCCGTATGAAGAACCCGGCGTACGTCCTTCCCACCAGCCTCAAGGGCATCGGCAGCATCATGCAGGCCATCGCCGAGAGCGGCCTGCCGCAGGAGCTCCAGGAGATCGTCGGCCTGCGGGCCAGCCAGATCAACGGCTGTAGCGCCTGCATCCACAGCCACACGGAGAACCTGGTCAAGGCCGGGACGAGCACCGAGCGGCTCGCCGCGGTGGTGGCCTGGCGCGAGGCGCCGTTCTTCACGGACGCCGAGCGCGCCGCGCTGGCCCTCACGGAACACGTCACGCGGCTCGCGGACCGCTCCGCGCAGGCCGTGTCCGACGAGCTCTGGGACGAGGTCGCCGACCACTTCGACGAGCGGGAGCTGTCCGCCCTGATCCTGGTCATCGGCGTGACGAATCTGTTCAACCGGATCAACGCCACGATTCAGGAGCCCGCGGGCCGTACGTGGGGCTGAGCCCGGAGCCATCGACCGAGGGCCCGGTACGCGGGGTGCGTACCGGGCCCTTTCGTGTCCGAGCCGCCCGGCCTGCGGGCGACGCCTTTCCCGTACGGGCTGGATGCGCGTACGGGACAGAGGTAGGGGCTAGAGGTAGGGGCCGCCGCTGCGGCCCGCCACGCCGCCCTCTTCGTCGCCCTCGTGACCGCCCACGCCCGGGGGCAGCGCGCGGCGCATCTGCTCCAGCTGGGCCCGCGCGGCCATCTGCTGCGCGAACAGCGTCGTCTGGATCCCGTGGAAGAGGCCCTCCAGCCAGCCCACCAGCTGGGCCTGCGCGATGCGCAGCTCCGCGTCGCTCGGCGTCGCCTCCTCGGTGAACGGCAGCGACAAGCGCTCCAGCTCCTCCACGAGCTCGGGCGCGAGGCCGTCCTCCAGCTCCTTCACCGAACTGGCGTGGATCTCCTTGAGCCGCACCCGGCTCGCCTCGTCCAGAGGTGCCGCGCGCACTTCTTCCAGAAGCTGCTTGATCATGCTGCCGATGCGCATGACCTTCGCCGGCTGTTCGACCATGTCCGTCACCGGGACCTCGCGGACGTCGTCGCCGCCTCCGCCTCCGCCGCCGAGCGCCATGCCGTCCTGGCCGACAACCAGGACCTGGGGATTCTCCGGCGACCGTTCGTTCCTCGGCATCTCCATGCCGCCATTCTCTCGCACCCGTTGTTCACACATCCTTGGTGCCCCCATTCGCTGATGATCCACCGTGTGCGGCCGCGCGGAACCGGGGCTCGTGACCGCGTCAGCCCCGGCGCACGCGCAGCCCCAGGAACCCCAGGCCGAGGCCGATCAGGACCAGGCCCGCGCCGAGCGGCAGGACGCGCAGGCCGGGGATAGGCGGTCCGGTCGCCGTACGCCGTGCGGACGGCGGCTCGGCGGCGTCGGCGGCGGGCGGCGGCCTCGGTTCGGTGCGCGGTTTCCGGGCCGCCGGGGGCGGCAGCGGACGCCAGCCGCGCGGATCGGGCACGACGAGCGGCTCCGCACGGCCCGGCCGGGCCCTGCCCTCGCCCGCACGGCTCCCGGCGAGCTCCACCTCGTCGTAGTACGCGGCCGAGGGGGCGGGGGACGGGTCGGCGGCGTACCCCGGGGCCGGGGCGAGCAGCACGCTCACCAGCGCCACCGGTACGGCCCCGCGCGAAGCACGGCACAGCCACGACGTCACCGCACGACTCCCTCCCGCTGCCGGGTCGCCAAGATCGCGGGCGTGCAGCCAGCCTCACACGGCACGCAGCATCCGGCATCTCGGCATCGGGCACGTGAGCCCGTCCGGCGTTTGAGGACGAGGCGCGAAGCGCCGATACGGCGGGGGCACGGGGCGGACAGCCCCCGGTTCGGGAAGGGGCGGGCCTGGGGCGCCACCCGCGAGGGCCGCTCCCGCGAGAGCTACCGCACCAGCAGCACCTTCCCCATGTGCCCCCCGTCCTCCAGAACCTGATGCGCGGCCCCCGCGTCCCGCATCGGCACGGTCCGGTCCACCACCGCCCGTACCTGCCCCGCCCCGATCAACGGCCACACGTGCTCCCGCACGGCCGCGACGATCGAGGCCTTCTCCGCGACGGGCCGGGCCCGCAGCGAGGTCGCGGTGACGGCGGCCCGCTTGCGCAGCAGCGTGGCGATGTTCAGCTCGCCCTTCACGCCGCCCTGCATGCCGATGATCGCGAGGCGGCCGCTGACCGCGAGGGAGTTGACGTTCCGCTCCAGGTACTTGGCGCCCATGATGTCCAGGATCACGTCCGCGCCCGCCCCGTCGGTGGCCCGCTGGATCTCCTCGGCGAAGTCCTGCTCGCGGTAGTCGATGAGGATGTCCGCGCCCAGGCCGCCGCAGAACGCCAGCTTCTCCTTGCCGCCCGCCGTCACCGCGACGCGCGCCCCGACGGCCTTCGCGAGCTGGATCGCCATGGTGCCGATGCCGCTGGCGCCGCCGTGCACGAGGAGCGTCTCGCCGGGGCGCAGATGGGCCACCATGAACACGTTCGACCAGACCGTGGCCGTGACCTCCGGGAGCGCGGCCGCCATGACCAGGTCGACGCCGTCGGGCACCGGCAGGACCTGCCCCGCCGGGACGGCGACCTTCTCCGCGTAGCCGCCGCCCGCGAGCAGCGCGCACACCTCCTGGCCGACCGCCAGACCGGCGACGCCGGGGCCGAGCGCCGCGATCCGCCCGGAGCACTCCAGGCCCGGGTACGGGGACGAGCCGGGCGGCGGGTCGTAGAAGCCCTGCCGTTGCAGCAGATCGGCGCGGTTCACGGCACTGGCCGCCACGTCGATGAGGACCTCGCCCTCAGCGGGTACGGGATCGGGGACCTCGGCCCACTGAAGCACCTCGGGCCCACCGGATTCGCGGATCGTGATCGCATGCATGCGGGCGAGGCTACTCCCGCACCCTTTGGCCGGAAGGGTGGTGCCCGCGAACGACACGGCCCCGGCCCCCCTCGGGGCGCGGGGCCGTGTCGGCACTCCGGGCAGCGCGGACCTCAGTCCAGCGGCCGCGCCACCCGCCGCGCGTCCGCCGCCGGTGGCTCCGGAGCCGGGGAAGCCCGAACGATCGTGATCAGCCGGTCCGTCAACTGGAGCTCACCGATGGCGGGATCGTCGTAGGCGAGCAGCCTGTGCCCCCGTACGACGCTGACGACGAGGTCCGGCATGTCGCGCACTCCGCGCCCCACCTCGGCCTTTATCACCGGCCGTTCGACCAGGTCGAGGCCGCTGCCCTGCTGGATCAGGTCCTCCATGACCACGCCCGCGCTCGGGCTGAGCACCGAAAGGCCGAGCAGCCGTCCCGCCGCGCTGGCACTGGTGATGACGGCGTCGGCACCGGACTGCCGCAGCAGCGGCGCGTTCTCCTCCTCGCGCACCGCGGCCACGATCTTCGCCTGCCGGTTGAGCTGCCGGGCGGTGAGCGTGACCAGGACCGCCGTGTCGTCGCGCTGGGTCGCCACGATGATCTGGCGGGCCTTCTGCACCTCGGCCCGCAGCAGCACGTCGCTGCGCGTGGCGTCGCCGACGACGCCCGCGTAGCCCTCCGCCGTGGCCGCGTCGACGACCTTCGAACTGGGGTCGACGATCACGACCTGCTCGGGCTTGAGTCCCGTCGCCTGCACGGTCTGGATCGCGGAACGGCCCTTGGTGCCGAAGCCGACGACGACGGTGTGGTCACGCAAGTTGGACCTCCAGCGGGAAAGCCGCCATTCCTCACGGGTGCGTTCCGTCAGCACTTCGAGCGTGGTGCCGACGAGGATGATCAGGAAGAGCACGCGCAGGGGCGTGATCAGGAAGATGTTGGCCATCCGCGCGCTGTCGCTGTGCGGGACGATATCGCCGTACCCGGTGGTGGAGAGCGTCACGGTGGCGTAGTACGAGGCGTCGAGGAAGTCGATCGTCCCGTTCGCGTTGTCGTGGTAGCCGTCGCGGTCGACGTACACGATGAGGATGGTCAGTCCCAGCACGAACATCGCCATCAGCAGGCGTTTGCCGACCTGGCGCAGGGGGCGTTCGACGACGCGCCTGGGGAGTTTGACGCGGTGGGTGACGAGGTGTTCGTCGGCTTGGCGCGCGATCGCGTCATGGCCGGGCAGTTTCACGTGAAACACACCTCGCCGAAGGGGTCCGCCAGTTTCACGTGAAACACACCTCGCTGAAAGGGTCCGTCGAGCCGTCGGGGCCCAACTCGCCGTGTGATCCACCTGGTTCGGTCCAGGGCAGATCGAGAATCTCCACTTCCTGCCGACGGCGCGCGCCGCCCGGCGGCACCACCGCGAGCCCGTCGGCGACCGCGATGCCCCGCAGCATCGCCGGGCCGTTGTAGTGCAACGGCACCGCGTACTCGGCCCGCAGGACAACCGGCACGAGGCGCGTGTCGTGCGGATGCCCGTGTACGTCGTCCCGCAGCGGCGCCGTGTACGGCTCTGCGGCGGGACGGCCCGCGAGTCCGCGCAGCAGCGGCTCGGCCAGGGTGAGCAGGCCGGAGACGGCGGCGAGGGGGTTTCCGGGGAGGCCCACGAGGTGGCGGACGGGAGGGCGGCCCGGCGCTGCCGGGGCCCGGCCGGGGGTAGCAGGGGGCGCCTTGGGGTGGGATTCCTTGGGCTGGGTGGCCTCCGGTCGGGCGGCCTCGGGCAGGCGGGCGAGCAGCATCGGGTGGCCGGGGCGTACCGCGACCCCGTCGACGAGCAACTCGGCGCCGAGGCGGCGCAGCGCGGGGTGGACGTGGTCGACGGGTCCGGACGCGGTACCGCCGGTCGTCACGATCACGTCGGCCGTGGACCGAACCAAGGCTTCGTAGAGGGCTTCCGCGTCATCGCCGAGGCGGCGTACGGCTGTTACGGCCACGCCGAGCGCGCGGAGCCAGGGCGGCAGCATCGGACCGAGCGCGTCCCGGATGCGACCTTCGTGCGGAAGCCCTTCGGTGAGCAACTCGTCGCCCAGGACGAGCACTTCCGCGCGGGGGCGCGGGGCGACGGACAGCGCGTCGTACCCGGCCGCGGCGGCGAGGCCGAGCACGGCGGGCGTCACCAATGCGCCGGGCGGAAGGAGTTGGTCCCCCGCGCGGCACTCCTGGGCGCGCGGCCGGATGTCCTGGCCGGGCACGACATCGCGCTGGGCGTGCAGCTTGTTCTTGTCGTCCACGCGCGCGTGCTCGCTGCGGATGACGGCGGTGGCGTCCTGTGGGATGCGGGCGCCGGTCGCGATCCGCACCGCCTCGCCGTCAGCGAGGGGCTCGGGCCGCTCCTGCCCGGCCAGGACCCCGTCCGCGAGGACCGTCCAGGGCCCCGGCCCGGCCACGGCCCACCCGTCCATCGCCGAGGTGTCGAAGGAGGGCAGGTCGGTGAGGGCGGCCAGGGGTGAGGTGAGGACGCGACCCAGGGTGTCGGACAACGGCGTGGTCACGGCAGCGGCGGCCCCCGGACCACCGGCCCTGCGGGACACCGCGCGGGCTTCGGGCCAGGAGGCGGCGCGGGAGCGGTGCCGCGCGCCTCCATGGGCCGCCGGGTCGTCGCCGGGCGCCGCGGCCCGGTCGCGCTGGGGCCCGGGGCCGCCTTGGGCAGGCGTGGACGGCGCCGACGGCTCGGGGTGGGAGCGGGGTGCGCCGGGCTCGTCGCGGTGGGGCGAGGTGCCCTGGCCGGTGGGCGGCGCGCTCGCGGGGGCGGTCCTGGGCTCCGGCCCGGGGGTGGAGGCGGTGCCCGGTGCGGGGGCGGCTGGGTCGTTCGCGGCCCTGGGGGCGGGCGAGGTGCCCGAGGTCTCAGCTGCGGGCGGAGCGCTCGGGGCCCGGGAGGCGGGCGGAGCGCTGGGTGACCCGGGGGCGGGCGGGACGTCCGCGGAACCCCTTGTGGGCGGAGCGCTCGGCGACCCGGGGGCAGGCGGCACGCTCGCGGAAGCCGCTGTGGGCGGAGCGCTCGGTGCCGCAGGGGCAGGCGGCACGCTCGCGGCTCGGGTGGCGGCGCGGTCCTCGTTCACCAGGGCCAGTGCCTCGTCCAGTTCGGCGTCGGCCGATTGGCCCCCGGTCATCGGGCGCCCGGATTCTCGTCGGCCGGGGCGGCCTGCGCACTGCCGGACGGCGCGTCCAGTGCCGTACCGGCGCTGGTGGCGGACCCTGACGGCCGGTTCCCGGCCGCGGGCGCCCCGCCCGGGTCCCCTTCCTCGGCCCAGCGGGCCGCGAGCGCGGCCGCCTTGCGCGATGCCTCCGCGACGGCCTGCGGCCCGCCGCTCGCCCCGGCGAGCCCCGCCGCGTACCCGACCAGGAAGGTGGTCAGCGGCGCGGCGGGCCGGGCCACGCCGTGCGCGGCGTCGCGGGCGAGGTCGAGGAGGGCGCCGGTGTCGACGTCGAGGTCGATGCCCAGTTCGTCCTTGACTGCGGAAATCCATTCATCCAACAACACGTGCCCATGCTCCCTGATCCGCGCGCGGGCGGCGGCGATGTCGTCCCAGGTGTCGCAGTCGAACGCGGCCAGCGGCTCGGCGATCCGGGCCAGGTCGAGGCGTTCGGTGAGCAGCCGAAGCGGCAGCCCGGCGAGCCCGGCTCCCGCGCGGGCGGGCTTCCCGGCGACGCCGGGGAGAGGCTCCCCGGCCGCACCCCGGGCGGAATCCCCGGCGGCGACTCGGACGGGACCCTCGGTGGCGACTCGGGCGGGACCTCCGGCGGCTTGAGCGGGGCCCCCGGCGGTGGCTCGGGCCGGACTCCCGGCCGCGATCCGGGCCAGTTCCCGGCGCAGCGCGGCGGCGCGGTACACGGCGACCAGCGGCTGGTCACGGCCGTCCGGGTCGGTGAGCAGCGCGCCGTCCGCCGTGCCCACCGCGGCGACGAGGCCGCGTACCGTCTCCGCGCGCAGGAACGGCAGGTCCGCGGAGAGCACCACCACCAGCTCGGCGGCGGTGTGGCGCAGGCCCGCGTCGAGCGCGGCCAGGGGCCCGCCGCCCGCGGGCTCCTCACGTGCCCACACCACGGGCCGCCCGGTGGGCCGGGGCGCCGCCACGACGACGGTCGTCGTCGCGCCGGAACAGGCGGTCAGGACGCGGTCGAGCAGCGCCCTGCCGCCCACGCGCACACCAGGCTTGTCCGCGCCGCCGAGCCGCGCCGCGCGGCCTCCGGCGAGCACGACGGCGTCGAACGCCGTCGTGCCGGGGGCCGTGTTCGTGGTCATCCACCGAGTATGGGCGCCCGAGATGTCAACGCCACCCCTTATGCGTGCCCCGCAGGTCTCATGTTCCTCACGGGCGGAGGGACCCGACGGGTGAGGGCGCCATCCGCTGAGGGCTCCGGGAGGTGGCGCCCGGGCGCCACCCGGCGGGGCCTTAGCCGTCGGCCGGGTGGCGCGGGGCGGCCCTCAGCCGGTGGAGCCCGGTCACACCTTGCGCAGCAGCACCGCCGGCTGTTCGACGCAGTCCGCCACGAACCTCAGGAAGCCGCCCGCCGTGCCCCCGTCGCACACCCGGTGGTCGAAGGTGAGCGACAGCTGGACGACCTGCCGGACCGCCAACTCCCCCTGGTGCACCCATGGCTTGGGCACGATCCGGCCGACGCCGAGCATGGCCGCCTCGGGGTGGTTGATGATCGGCGTGGATCCGTCGACGCCGAACACTCCGTAGTTGTTCAACGTGAACGTGGACCCCGTCAGTTCCCCGGGCGTGAGTGTCCCGGCCCGGCCCGCCTCCGAGAGGCGGGCGAGCTCGGCGCTCAGCGACTCCGTGTCGCGCGCGTGCGCGTCCCGCACGACGGGCACGACGAGCCCGCGCTCGGTCTGCGCGGCGAAGCCGAGGTGGACCTCGTCGAGCTGGACGACCTCCCGCGCCTCCATGTCGACCGTGGAGTTGAGCTCCGGATGGCGGGCGAGGGCCGCCGTGCAGATCCGGGCGAGCAGCGCGAGCAGGGAGACCTTCGGCCCGCCCGCCGCGTTCATCGCCGCGCGCGCGTTCATCAGTTCCGTCGCGTCCGCGTCGACCCATGTGGTGGCGTCCGGTATCTCCCGGCGGCTGCGGGACAGCTTGTCGGCCACCGCGCCGCGCACACCGCGCAGCGGCACGCGCGTGCCGGACGCGGGGGCGCGACCCGTGGCGGGCGCGCCCTCCCGGGTGCTGCCGAAGGTGGCGCCGAGGCCCGTCGCCGTGGTGCGCGCGGCGGCGGACGCCGGGGCGGGGCCCGCGGACGGCGCGGCCGTGGCCGCCGACGCCCGCATGACGTCCTCCACGTCGGCCCGCAGGATCAGCCCGTCCGGGCCCGAACCTGCGAGCTGCCGCAGGTCCACGCCGTTCTCCCGCGCCAGCCTGCGCACGAGTGGCGAGATCACCGGCACGGGCCCCTCGTCGTGCTCGGGGCCCTGCCCGGCGTCGGGGGTCCGGCCGGAGCCCGCCCTGGGCTCCACGGGCGCTTCCGAGCAGGCCTCCGCCCGGGTCTCCGTTGTCTCCGTTGGTGCTGCCGTGGGGACTGCCGGGGTAGCCGTCACGTCCAGCGCGGGGCGGATCCGTCGCCGCCTGGCGGGGGCCGCTCCCGTGCCGTAGCCGACGAGTACGTTCCCCGACGTCTCGTCCGCCGGGCCCGGGCCGCTGTCCGCGGCTCCGCCGCGCGCAGGTGCGCCCACCGCCGGGGTGCCCACCGCGACCGTCAGCAGGGGCGCCCCCACCGGCAGTTCGGTGCCCTCCTCGCCGAAGCGGGCGGTGACCACGCCCGCGTACGGGCAGGGGACCTCGACCATCGCCTTGGCCGTCTCGACCTCGACGACCAGCTGGTCCACTTCCACCACGTCGCCGACCTGCACCAGCCAGCGGGTGATCTCCGCCTCCGTGAGCCCCTCACCGAGGTCGGGCAGCTTGAACTCCAGGACCTGGGCCATCAGCTCCGCGCCTCCCACTGCAACCGCGCCACGGCGTCCAGGATGCGGTCGACGCCCGGCAGGTGGTGCCGCTCCAGCATCGGCGGCGGATAGGGGATGTCGAGCCCGGCGACCCGCAGCACCGGCGCCTCCAGGTGGTGGAAGCAGCGCTCGGTGACGCGCGCGGCGATCTCCCCGCCGGGCCCGCCGAAGCTGCTCGCCTCGTGCACCACGACCGCGCGCCCGGTGCGCCGCACGGACGCGGCCACCGTCTCGTCGTCGAACGGCACGAGCGAGCGCAGGTCGACCACTTCGAGGTCCCAGCCCTCCGCGCGCGCCGCCTCCGCCGCCTCCAGACAGACCGGCACGGACGGGCCGTACGTGATCAGTGAGGCGCTGCGCCCGGTGCGCCGCACCACGGCCTTGCCGATGGGCTCCACGGTCTCCGGAGCGTCCGGATTCCACTCGGCCTTCGACCAGTACAGGCGCTTGGGCTCCAGGAAGACCACGGGGTCGTCGGAGGCGATGGCGGCCCGCAGCAGTCCGTAGGCGTCGGCGACCGTGGCTGGCGTGACGACATGGAGCCCCGGCGTCGCCATGTAGTACGCCTCGGAGGAGTCGCTGTGGTGCTCGACGCCGCCGATCCCGCCGCCGTACGGCACCCGGATGGTGAGCGGCATGGGCATCGCGCCCTTGGTGCGGTTGCGCATCCGCGCCACGTGCGAGATCAGCTGCTCGAAGGCGGGGTAGGCGAACGCGTCGAACTGCATCTCCACGACGGGCCGCAGGCCGTACATCGCCATGCCGACCGCCGTCCCCAGGATGCCCGCCTCGGCCAGCGGCGTGTCCGTACAGCGGTCGTCGCCGAACTCCGCGGCGAGTCCGTCGGTGACGCGGAAGACGCCGCCGAGCGTGCCGACGTCCTCGCCCATGACGTGCACGGTGGGGTCGTCGGCCATCGCGTCGCGCAGGGCGCGCCCGAGCGCCTGCCCCATGGTGGCCGGTTTCACGGCGACAGTGGTCATCGGCCCGCTCCGTCCGACTCGGTCTCGGCGTCGAGCTCGGCCCGCAGCTGGGCGGCCTGCTCGCGCAGTTGGGAGGTCTGCTCGGCGTACACATGGGTGAACAGGTCCATCGGGTCCAGCTCGGGCTCCTGGTTCATCCGTTCCCTCAGGTCCGCCGCCATCGCCTCGGCGTTCTCGCGCACCGCGGCGGCGCGGTCCTCGTCGAGCAGCCCGCGCGCGGTCAGCTCCCGCTCCACGAGCAGGACCGGGTCGTGGTCGCGCCAGGCCTCCACCTCGTCGTCCTGGCGGTAGCGCGTGGCGTCGTCCGCGTTGGTGTGCGCTTCCAAGCGGTACGTCACCGCTTCCACGAGGGTGGGGCCGCCGCCCTCGCGCGCGTGCCGCACGGCCTCGCTGAGCACCTGGTGCACCGCGACCGCGTCGTTGCCGTCCACCAGGCGGCCCGGCATGCCGTAGCCCACGGCCTTGTGCGCCAGGGAGGGGGCGGCCGTCTGCTTGGCGAGCGGCACGGAGATCGCGAAGCCGTTGTTCTGCACGAGGAAGACCACCGGCGCCCGCCACACGGCCGCGAAGTTCAGCGCCTCGTGGAAGTCGCCCTCGCTGGTGCCGCCGTCGCCGACCATGGCGAGCGCGACCACGTCGTCGCCCTTGAGGCGGGCGGCGTGCGCGAGGCCCACGGCGTGCGGCAGCTGCGTGGCCAGCGGCGTGCACAGGGGCGCTATCCGGTGCTCACGCGGGTCGTACCCGGTGTGCCAGTCGCCGCGCAGGAGCGTCAGGGCACGCACCGGGTCCAGGCCGCGCGCCACGGCCGCGAGGGTGTCCCGATAGCTGGGGAAGAGCCAGTCGCGCTCCTCCAGGGCGAGCGCGGCGCCGATCTCGCACGCCTCCTGGCCGGTGCTCGACGGGTACACCGCGAGCCTGCCCTGCTTGGTGAGGGCCGTCGCCTGGGTGTTGTACCGCCGTCCGCGCACCAGTTCGGCGTGCAGGCGCAGGAGCAGCTGCGCGTCGGCCGAGGCGGCGGCCTCGGTGCCGAGCACCCGATACGGCGCCGCGTCGGGCAGCAGCGGCTCAGGGTCGGTCCTGAGCTGCCATGCGGGGGGCGGGGCGGGTCGATAGGCGCCCCGCTGCTCCATGACCGTCATGACGGCACCTCCTGGGGGGATGCTGAGGGAAGCGGTCTCCTCGTGGGAGCTGCAAAAGAGGCGCGGCGATGTGATGCGCCTCACCTACCGATTGTTCGGTCGTTGGCACATTTTGGCTACAGGCACCTCCAGGCTGTGGACAAACGGTTCTGCACAGCCTGGGATGGACGCATTACGTCCATGGTAAGGAGGCGGGGGGACATGGCAGCTGAACGAATGGCCGACAAGCAGGACGGGGGCCGTCCGGAACCGCCGCCCCGTCCGCTGGACGCCATCGACCGCGACATCCTGCAGATCCTGCACACGGACGGTCGCGCCTCGATACGTTCCGTGGCGGAGCGAGTCCACGTGTCGCGGGCGAACGCCTACGCGCGCATCAACCGGCTCATCGAGGACGGTGTCATCCGCGGCTTCGGCGCCCGGATCAACCACGAACGGGCAGGCCAGGGCGCTTCCGCGTACATCACCCTGAAGATCGTGCAGAACACCTGGCGCACGGTCCGCGACCAGCTGCGCACACTGCCGGGCGCCTCGCACATCGCCCTGGTCAGCGGCGACTTCGACGTACTGCTCCTGGTGCACACGCCCGACACGCGCGCGCTGCGCGAGCTGGTGCTCACCCGTCTGCAGTCCATCCCCGAGGTCCTGAGCACACGCACGCTGCTGGTCTTCGAGGAGGACGACCTGGAGACGGAGGGCTGAGGCGCCGGCCGTTCGCGCCGGGCGTACGCCGACGGATTCAGCCGTCGGCGTACCACCGGCTCTCAGCCGTCCGTACGCAACCCGGCGAACGCCAACTGCACCACTGCTTCAGCGACTTCCGTACCGTCGGCGGCACCACGGCTGTCCGGCCGGTACCACTCCACGATAGAATTGATCATTCCGAAGAGCAGCCTGGTGGCGAGGCGCAGCTCGACGTCCGAGCGCAGGTCGCCGTCCGCCGCGGCCTCCTTGAGGAGCGCCGCGACCTGGTGGTCGAAGTCCCTGCGCCGCTCCATCGCCCAGCGTTCGGTGTCGGTGTTGCCGCGCACGCGCAGCAGCAGCGTCACATAGGGCAGCTCGGCCACGAGCACCTCGACGGTGCGGCGCGTGACGTACTCCAGGCGGTCCACCGCCCTGCCCACGCGCGCGTGCTCCTCGTCGAGGACGGCGAAGAGGCCGTCGAGCGCCCGGCTCACCGCGCGCCGCAGCAGCTCCTCCTTGCCCGCGACGTGGTGGTAGATCGACGACTTGGAGATGCCGGCCGCCTTGGAGAGGTGCTCCATGGACGTGCCGTCGTAGCCCCGCTCGTTGAAGACCCGCACAGCGACCTCCAGGAGGGTCTGCGGGGTGTAGGTGTCGCGCCTCGCCGTGGTCATCCGTTCTCCTCCTGAGCGGCCGCGAGGCGCAGCCCCGGAGAGGGGGCGTAGCGCCCCGAGGGGTACTCGCTGTGCACGTCGTCGAGGAACCGGGCCACCCAGGAGAAGCCGAGCCCGGTTCCCCAGGCGAGCGGTCCGCGCGGGTAGTTGACGCCCAGGCGCATGGCGGTGTCGACGTCGTCCGCGTCGGCCACCTCGCGTGCGACGGCGTCGTGCGCGATGTCGACGAGCATCGCGACGGTACGGGCCACGATCATGCCCGGGGTGGCCCCGATGACGCTGACCTTCTTGCCGAGCGCCTGGAAGAGGCCCACGGCCTCGCTGAGGGCCCGGTCGCTCACGCGCACGTCACGGGCGAGGGCGATCCGGGTGGCGCTCGCGTAGTCGAGGGCCAGGTCGAACTCGATCGTGGGCTCCGCCGTGGCGTGCACGGACGCGCCGGAGACGAGGGCGAGCCGTGCTCCGCCGGGCAGCTCGATCCAGCCCGGGTACGGCGCGCACGCGGCCTCCTCGCGGTCCACGCGGATGCCCGCGGCCTCGATGAGCCCGACGAGGTCCGCGGCCTGGAACAGCTCGCCGCGCAGGGTGACGGTCGCCGGCGCGTCGGCGGGCTCCGCGGTGTGCGGCTCGGCACGCGGGGCGTCGTCCCCGTACGCGTACCAGCCCTGTCCCGACTTGCGCCCCAGGCGGCGCGATTCGACGAGGCGGCGCTGGGCGAGGGACGGCGCGAACTTGGGGTCCTGGAAGAACGACTCCCACACCGAGCGCGTGACGGCCTCGTTCACGTCCTGGCCGATGAGGTCGGTCAGCTCGAAGGGGCCCATCCTGAAGCCGCCGCACTCGCGCAGCACGGCGTCGATCGTCGCCGGATCCGCGACCCGCTCCTCGTACGCGCGCAGCGCTTCGGCGTAGAAGGGGCGCGCGACGCGGTTGACGATGAACCCGGGGGTGTCGGCGCAGCGCACCGGGGTCTTGCCCCAGGCCTTCGCCGTGTCGTACGCGCGCGTGGCGGCCGCTTCGTCGGTCGCGAAGCCGCTGACGACCTCGACGAGGGGCAGCAGCGGCGCCGGGTTGAAGAAGTGCAGGCCCACGAAGCGGCCGGGCCCGGTCAGCGCGCCCGCGATGGCCGTCACGGACAGGGACGAGGTGTTCGTGGCGAGCAGACAGTCCTCGGAGACGACGCCCTCAAGGTCCTGGAACAGCTTCTGCTTGACGTCCAGTTGCTCCAGGACGGCCTCGACCACGAGCCCGCACCCGGCGAGCTCGGCCAGGTCGTCGACCGCCTTGAGGCGCCCGGCGGCCGCGGCGCGGGCCTCTGCGTCGAGGCGGCCCTTCTCCACCAGCCGGTCCAGACGGGCGGCGATCGCCTCGGCGGCCGTCTTCGCGAAGCCGGGCGCGGCGTCGTACAGCCGCACCGGGTGTCCCGTCACCAGGGCGACCTGGGCTATGCCCTGGCCCATGGTGCCGGTGCCGACCACGGCGACCGGGCTGCTGAGATCGAGTGCTGTCATGCTCGCGATCCTCCCGCACAAGGGTCTTGGCCAGGGTTTCGGGGTGGGCGGGGAGGTTTTCCACAGCTTTGGCAGACCCTCTTGTCCCGACCGATCGTTCGGTTACTCTAGCTCTGTCCAGCTGTTCCTGCCCACTGCCCCTGCCCAGCTCGCCAGCTCGAAGGAGAGCTGACTCGACGAGGAGTTGGTCCCTCATGGCCGCCGAAGTCACCGCGCACCAGCTGATCGCCAAGCACCGGCCCACGCTCGACCAGGCCCTCGAGGCCATCAGCACGCGCGCGTACTGGTCGCCGCACCCCGAGCACCCCAAGGCCTATGGGGAGAACGGCAGCCTGAGCCTGCCGGAAGGCAAGGCCGCCTTCGAGTCCCTCCTGAACGGCCGCTTCGACCTCGACCAGCCCGGCACGGACGACTGGACGGGCGCGGAAGTCTCCCCCTTCGGCCCCGAGTTGGGCATCACGTATCCGCACCCGGACGTGGACACCCTGCTCCCCGCGATGCGCGCGGGTCTGCCCGCCTGGCGCGACGCGGGCGCCGAGGCGCGCGCGGCGGTCTGTCTGGAGATCCTGTCGCGCATCAGCGCCCGTACGCACGAGTTCGCGCACGCGGTCATGCACACCAGCGGCCAGGCCTTCATGATGGCGTTCCAGGCGGGCGGCCCGCACGCCCAGGACCGCGGCCTGGAAGCCGTGGCGTACGCGTACGCCGAGCAGGCCCGCACCCCCGGCACCGCCGAGTGGAACAAGCCCCAGGGCAAGCGCGACCCCCTGGTCCTCACCAAGCGCTTCACCCCGGTCGGCCGCGGCATCGCCCTGCTGATCGGCTGCAACACCTTCCCGACGTGGAACGGCTACCCGGGCCTCTTCGCCTCCCTCGCCACGGGCAACGCGGTCCTGGTCAAGCCCCACCCGCGCGCCGTGCTCCCGCTCGCCCTGACGGTGCGGGTCGCCCGCGAGGTCCTCGCCGAGGCGGGCTTCGATCCGAACCTGGTCGCGCTCGCCGCCGAGCGCCCCGGCGAAGGCATCGCCAAGACCCTCGCCGTCCGCCCCGAAGTCAAGATCATTGACTACACGGGCTCCACGGCCTTCGGCGACTGGCTGGAGACCCACGCCCGCCAGGCGCAGGTCTACACGGAGAAGGCGGGGGTCAACACGGTCGTCATCGAGTCGACCGACAACTACAAGGGCATGCTGGCGAACCTCGCCTTCTCCCTGTCGCTGTACAGCGGCCAGATGTGCACGACCCCGCAGAACCTCCTCATCCCGCGCGAGGGCATCGCGACGGACGCGGGCGCCAAGTCGTACGACGAGGTGGTCACGGACCTCGCCGCCGCGGTGAGCGGCCTCCTGGGCGACGACGCCCGGGCCAACGGCATCCTGGGCGCCCTGGTCAACCCGGACGTGAAGGCCCGCCTGGAGGCGGCGCCCGGCATCGGCGAAGTCGCCCTGCCCTCGCGGGAGATCGCGAACCCCGAGTTCCCGGACGCCGTCGTGCGCACCCCGGTGATCGTGAAGCTGGACGGCGCGAAGCCGGACGCCGAGGCCGCGTATCTGAGCGAGTGCTTCGGCCCGGTGTCGTTCGCCGTCGCCGTGGACTCCGCGGCGGACGCGGTGGACCTGCTGCGGCGCACGGTGCGCGACAAGGGCGCCATGACCGTCGGCGCGTACACCACCTCCGAGGACGTCACCTCCGCCGTCGAGGAGGCCTGCCTGGAGGAGAGCGCCCAGCTGTCGCTGAACCTGACCGGCGGGGTCTATGTGAACCAGACCGCGGCGTTCTCGGACTTCCACGGCTCCGGCGGCAACCCCGCGGCGAACGCCGCGCTGTGCGACAGCGCCTTCGTGGCCAACCGCTTCCGCGTGGTGGAGATCCGCAAGGAGGCGTGAGCGGGCGGCACACGGCGCCCGCCGGGCCCGGCAGCGGGCCGCGCGGCCCGGCCCCGGGAGCGGAGGCTCAGTCCCGCGCTCCCGGCGGTCCGCCCGCCGGCCCGTGGAGCGACGACCAGTGGAACAGCGTCATGCCGACGCTCGTCGCCAGGTTGTAGCTGGAGACCTGCGGCCGCATCGGCAGGGACACCAAGTGCTCGGCGCGGGCCCGCAGCTCCGGAGACAGACCGCTGCGCTCGGACCCGAAGGCGAGGACGGCGTCGTCGGGGAGCTTGAGCCCCCGGATGTCCTCGCCCTCGGCGTCGAGGGCGAACACCGGTCCCGGGGGCAGCTCGTCGACGTCCAGGCGCTCCACCGCCGTGGCGAAGTGCAGCCCCGCACCGCCGCGGACCACCGTGGGATGCCAGGGGTCGAGCGTGCCGGTCGTCACCACGCCCGTCGCGCCGAAGCCCGCGGCGAGCCGGATCACCGCCCCCGCGTTGCCGAGGTTGCGCGGATCGTCCAGGACGACGACGGGCGCCGTCCTCGGCCTGCGGGCCAGCACCTCCAGATTGGCGGCGCGCGAGGGACGTACCGCCAGAGCAGCCACCGCGGTGGGGTGCAGCCGGGGCACCAGGGCGCGCAGCGTCGCGTCGCCGATCTCGGCGAGCAGCCCGTCGAGCGCGTCCGTGACGTCCGGCGCGAGGTCCTCCGCAAGAGCGAGCGCGGCCGCCTTGTCGCTGGTCAGCGCCACCGGGACACGCGCGCCGAAGCGCAGCGCGTGCTTCAGCGCGTGAAAGCCGTCCAGCAGCACCGACGTAGCGGCGAGCCCGCGCCACACACGCACCGCGTCCGCCGTGCCCGGCCCGCCGCCCTCATCCGTACCGCTCATGCACCGAAGCCTACGCGCGTGTGCTCGGCACTCTCCTGCGCGCTCCGGCCGCCCTGCGGGGCCGTCCGCGGCCCCGCAGGGACCCGCGCAGGGTGGAGGCCCCGGGTAAGGCGGGACAGCGGCAGACGGGCGGACAGCGCTCCACGCGCGCGTGCCGCCCACCTCCCGAGCCGCCGCAGGAACGACGTCGGCAGGAACACCGCGTCGGCCGCGATCATCGCGAGCGAGAAGAACGGCAGGCCGAGGACCAGCGCGATCACGGCGTGCTCGCAGATCATCAACGTCAACAGCACGTTCTTGACGCGCCGGTTGAGCAGCGTGAACGGAAAGGCGACCTGCACGACGACCGTCCCGTAGGTGATGATCATGATCATCACGCCGTGCGAGGACAGCAGCTCCGACAGGGCGGGCCAGGGCGAGAAGTAGTCCAGGTTCAGCGGGTAGTAGACCGCCGTCCCGTCCTGCCAGCGACTGCCCTGGATCTTGTACCAGCCCGCCGTCGCGTAGATCAGACACGCCTCGACCATGATCACGAGCAGGGCCGCGTTGTGCACGAGGTTGGCCACGACGTCGAGCAGCAGGCGCTGCGCCCCGCGCGGCGCGTGCCGCCCGGCGGCCCACCACAGACCCTGGGACGCCCACAGACCCCAGAAGAGCACCAGCCAGAACCAGCCGAGCTCACCCATGCCCGTCACGAGGGCCAGCGCGATCCCGAGCACCCACCACAGAACGGGGCCGACGCGGTCCCCGCCCCCGGCACGCGCGCGTGTCCGTCGTCGCGCGTCCAGGGACCACACCTGTCCGCAGCGCGTGAACACCAGGTAGATCGCCATCAGATGGATGACGTTGTCGCCGCCGTCACCCATGAAGATGCTGCGGTTCTGCAGCGAGAGGACACCGATCATGAAGAGCACGGACATGGTCCGCGTGCGCCATCCCACCAGCAGCAGCGCGCTGGTGAGCATGGCGAAGCCGTAGACGAACTGGAACCAGAGCTGCGCTTCGGACCACATGAGCACCGTGAACGCGTCGTTCTCGGAGAGCAGCTGGCGGGCCATGTCCCAGCCCCACGGACCGTCGGGCCCGTACAGCTCGTTCCGGTGCGGCAGTTCGCGCAGCAGGAACAGCAGCCACGTCGCCGCGAAGCCGATGCGGACCACCGCGCTCTGGTACGGCCCGAGAGCCCGCGCGGTGACGCGCTGGAGCCCCCGCGCGAGCGGTTCGAGACGCGGCACTTGACGCTCCTTCGGGCGGCTCACCGGACACCGCTCCCCTCGGCGACGTCCCGCCTCGCGCGCGTGCCGTCGGCCAGGGGCAGGTCGTCCGGGGTCACCGACCACCATGGCAGCAACCGGAGGAGCGGTTCGGCGTTGCTCTTCTCGTCGCTCCACTTCGGCGGCCGCACCCCCGTCGTCCGTGACCGGACCTGCACCTGGTCGATCGCCTCACCGCGCGCGAGCGGCTCGTGGCGGTCGATGCGCAGCAGCACGATGCGGCGGACGTAGCGCTCGGAGATCTCTCCGCGCAGACCGGTGGGACGATTCTTCGCGTCGTGCGTGGACACGAAGAAGTCCCAGGCCCGGCGCAGTTCGTTCTGCTGCGTGTGGCTCGGCAGGAGGTTGTGGTCGATGGCCGCGCCGTCCTGCGCCGACAGGTCGTACCAGCGGGTGACCCGGCGACCGCCGTCCGCGGTACGCAGCTGCGCCCGGGCCTGCACCGCGACGTTCTGCTGCAGCGGATTGGGCGCGAACAGCTTCCAGTTCTGCTCGAACTCCGGGTACACCCAGTCGTAGATCTTCTTGCCGTGCTCCTTGCTCACCGTGTTCGCCGGGGCGACGTGCAGGAACAACATCCCCAGGTGCACGCAGACGGTGACGACGATCAACGCGAGCGCGAGGGCGGCGGCGAGCTGGTAGCCACGGGGGAGGCCGGCGATTCCGGCGGGCAGGTCGGGACCGGAGCCGGGGCCGGGGCCCGTGGGCAGTTCGGGGGGTGGGCTGCCGTGGTTCGGGGGAGCGCCCGCGATCGGGGGGTCCCCCGCAGGCCAGGCGCCGGCGTCGGCGGGGGAGTCTCCGGGGGCGGGGAGGCCTGCCTCTGCGGGAAAGCCGCCGCCGGCCGAAGGGGCACCACCTGACGAAGAAGCGCCATCGGCTGAAGGGGCACCACCCGACGAAGGAACCCCATCGGCCGAAGGGGCACCCGATGACGCAGGGGCACCATCGGCCGCAGAGGCATCGCCCTCCGGAAGGGAGCCATCGGCCGCAGACGCGCCATCACTACGGGAACCACCATCGGCCGAGAGACCATCGCTGGCCCCGCGCACCCCGTCCCCTACGGATGCCCCATCCGCCCTGGAGACCTCGCTCATCCCGGCGGCCTCACCTGCCCCAGCAGCCTTGACCATCCCGGCAGCCTCGCCCGCCCCGAACAGCTCCTCCACCGCAGGCATCCCACAGCCCTCTTGTGCCTCCTGCATCCCGGAGGCCTGCTCGGCCCCATCCGACGCTGAAGGCGCAACGGCCTCGTCCGGCGCGGAAGACCCGTCGGCCCCGTCCGGCGCAGAGGACCCGTCAGGCCCGACAGGCCCGTCCCGCGGGCCCTTGTCGTAGGCGTCCATTCCGTCCCGTTTCCCGTTCCCGCACCGAACCCTGCCGCCGGAACCGTACTCAGGCCTGCCCGCCAGGCACAGCGGCACGGAGGTTATCCACAGGGTTGACACCTTATGGCGAGGCGCCGCACCATTGAATTCCGGCGGACCGAACGATCGGTCGGGAGGTCGTCGGAGGACGCAGAGACTGCCCGAGGTCGAGGGGGACCGAGATGGCGACAGCGCACAAGGCGCCCGACGCGGCGAAGGACAGGGCTGCGCCCGGCCCCGCGGCCACCGGCGTGGTCCCGGACACCACCGAGCTCGAGGCCCTCTTCGACGCCGCCGTGGCGGCCGACGAGCGCATCGAGCCCCGCGACTGGATGCCCGACGCCTATCGCGCGACGCTCGTGCGCCAGATCGCGCAGCACGCCCACTCCGAGATCATCGGCATGCAGCCGGAGGCGAACTGGATCACGCGCGCCCCGTCGCTGCGCCGCAAGGCGATCCTGATGGCCAAGGTCCAGGACGAGGCGGGCCACGGCCTGTATCTGTACAGCGCGGCGGAGACGCTCGGCGTCAGCCGCGACGAGCTGCTCGACAAGCTGCACTCGGGCCGCCAGAAGTACTCATCGATCTTCAACTACCCGACGCTGACCTGGGCGGACGTGGGCGCCATCGGCTGGCTCGTCGACGGCGCGGCGATCACCAACCAAGTCCCCCTGTGCCGCTGCTCGTACGGCCCGTACGCACGCGCGATGGTCCGCGTCTGCAAGGAAGAGTCCTTCCACCAGCGCCAGGGGTACGAACTGCTGCTGACTCTCAGCCGCGGCACCCCCGAGCAGCACGCCATGGCCCAGGACGCCGTGGACCGCTGGTGGTGGCCGTCCCTGATGATGTTCGGCCCCCCGGACGCCGAGTCGTCGCACTCCGAGCAGTCCATGACCTGGAAGATCAAGCGCCACTCGAACGACGAGCTGCGTCAGCGCTTCGTGGACATCTGCGTCCCCCAGGCCGAGTCCCTCGGTCTCACGCTGCCCGACCCCGACCTGCGGTGGGACGAGGAGCGGGGACACCACACGTTCGGCCCCATCGACTGGAGCGAGTTCTGGTCGGTCCTCAAGGGCAACGGCCCGTGCAATGAGGAGCGCATCACCCAGCGCAGGCGCGCCCACGAGGAAGGCGCCTGGGTGCGCGACGCGGCAGCGGCGTACGCCGCCAAGCACAGCGACCACGACAAGGACCGCCGCCCCGCGGCGCTCGGCACCCCCGCGGAGGCAACCGCATGAGCAGCTCGACCGAATGGCCCCTGTGGGAAGTGTTCGTGCGCTCGCGCCGCGGCCTCTCGCACACCCACGCGGGCAGCCTGCACGCCCCGGACGCCGACATGGCCCTGCGCAACGCCCGTGATCTGTACACGCGCAGAAGCGAAGGCGTCTCCATCTGGGTCGTGCCCTCCGCCGAGATCACCGCGTCGTCCCCGGACGAGAAGGACTCCTTCTTCGATCCGGCCGCCGACAAGCCGTACCGCCACCCGACGTTCTACGACATCCCGGAAGGAGTGAAGCACCTGTGACCACGACGCCCCGCACCACCGACATCGCGGCCCTCGCCCTCGGCGACGACGCGCTGGTGCTCTCGCACCGCCTGGGAGAATGGGCGGGCCACGCCCCCGTCCTCGAAGAAGAGGTCGCCCTGGCGAACATCGCGCTGGACCTCCTCGGCCAGGCCCGCATCCTGCTGTCCCTCGCGGGCGACGAGGACGAGCTGGCGTTCCTGCGCGAAGAGCGCGCCTTCCGCAACGTCCAGCTGGTCGAGCAGCCCAATGGCGACTTCGCCCACACCATCGCCCGCCAGCTCTACTTCTCCGTCTATCAGAACTTGCTGTACACCCAGCTGGCCTCCACGGACAGCGAGTTGGCGCCCCTGGCCGCGAAAGCCGCCAAGGAAGTCGCCTACCACCAGGACCACGCCGAGCAGTGGACGCTGCGGCTCGGCGACGGCACGGCGGAGAGCCACCAGCGGATGCAGCGCGGCCTGGACGCCCTGTGGCGGTTCACGGGAGAGCTGTTCCAGCCGGTGCCCGGCGTGGACATCGCCTGGCAGACGCTGCGCGAGCAGTGGACCGCCACGGTCACCGGAGTCATCGAGAAGGCCACGCTCACCGTCCCGGAGGGCCCGCAGAGCGGGGCCTGGACAGCGGGCGCAGGACGCGAGGGCCTGCACACGGAGCCGTTCGGCCGGATGCTCGCCGAAATGCAGCACCTGCACCGCAGCCACCCGGGGGCGTCATGGTGAGCGTCGCGCCCACCGCCCTCGAAGAGCGCCTGCTCGCCCTGGCGGGTTCGGTGCCCGATCCCGAGCTGCCCGTCCTGACCCTCGCCGAGCTCGGCGTGGTCCGTGCGGTCCACGCCAGCGGCCCCGGCCGGGTCGAGGTCGAGCTGACGCCGACGTACACCGGCTGCCCCGCGATCGAGGCCATGTCCGCCGACATAGAGCAGATCCTCCACGAGCACGGCGTGGCCGACGTCCAGGTGCGCACGGTGCTCTCTCCTGCCTGGTCCACGGACGACATCAGCGCCGAAGGCCGCCGCAAGCTCGCCGAGTTCGGCATCGCCCCGCCCCGCCCGCACGCCGCCGAAGGGCCCGTGCCACTCACCCTCGCCGTGCGCTGCCCGCACTGCGGCTCCACCGACACCGAGCTGCTCAGCCGCTTCTCGTCCACGGCCTGCAAGGCGCTGCGCCGCTGCGTGGCCTGCCGCGAACCCTTCGACCACTTCAAGGAGCTGTGATGGCGCGCTTCCACCAGCTGCGCGTAGCGGCCGTCGAGCAGCTCACCGACGACTCCGTGGCCCTGACCTTCGACGTCCCCCCGGACCTGCGCGAGGACTACCGCTACACCCCGGGCCAGCACCTCGCCCTCCGCCGCGTCGTCGACGGCGTGGAGATCCGGCGGACCTACTCGATCTGCTCCCCGGCACCCGCCCCCCAGGAGGCCGGGGCCCCCGGCACGTTGCGGGTCGGCGTGCGCGTGGTGGACGGCGGCGCCTTCTCGACGTACGCGCACAAGGAAATAGCCGTGGGCGACGAGCTGGAGGTGATGACCCCCGCGGGCCGCTTCACCCTGGACCCCGCCCCCGGCCGGTACGCGGCGGTGGTCGGCGGCAGCGGCATCACCCCGGTCCTCTCCATCGTCACCACGCTCCTGGAGCGGGAGCCGCGTGCCCAGTTCTGCCTCATCCGAAGCGACCGCACCACGGCGTCCACGATGTTCCTTGAGGAGGTCGCCGACCTCAAGGACCGCTGGCCGGACCGGTTCCAGCTGGTGACGGTGCTCTCCCGCGAGGAGCAGCAGGCCGGGCTCACCTCCGGGCGGCTCGACCAGGAGCGGCTCGCGGCCCTGCTGCCCGCGCTGCTCACGGTGCCCGAGGTCGACGGCTGGTTCCTGTGCGGCCCGTACGGCCTGGTGCAGAGCGCGGAGCGGACCCTGCGGTCCCTCGGCGTGGACCGGCGCCGCATCCACGAGGAGATATTCCACGTCGACGCCGCCCCCACGGCAGCCGCGACCGTGCCGGTGCGCGAGCACAGCACCGTCACCGTGACCCTCGACGGCCGCTCCGGCACCTGGCCGGTGCAGGCGGGGGAGACGCTCCTCGACACGGTGCTGCGCAACCGCGCGGACGCGCCGTTCGCCTGCAAGGGCGGAGTCTGCGGCACCTGCCGGGCCTTCAAGGTCTCCGGGGACGTCCGCATGGACCGGAACTTCGCACTGGAGCCGGAGGAGACCGAGGCCGGATACGTCCTGGCCTGCCAGTCCCATCCGACCACGGACAAGGTGGAGCTGGACTTCGACCGCTGAGCCGACCGCTGCCGCGCCGGTGCGCCCGCCACCGGGGCAGCACCTGTTCCCATCTGCTAGAACCTGTTCTATCTTGACGACCCGTCAGAAACGGTGACGGGGCGAACGGACACGACCAGGCCGGCGCGCGCGGGAGGACGAACAGTGGACTTCACCTTCACCGAGGAGCAGCAGGCAGCGCTGGAAGCGGCCCAGGCGGTCTTCGCCGACGTCGCACCCGACGGCGTGCCCAGCCCCTCCCTCACCCCCGGGGCCGTCGCCGACGACTTCGACCGCGCCCTGTGGGCCAAGCTCGCCGAGGCCGACCTGCTCAGCCTGCTCCTCTCCCCCGAGTACGGCGGCTCCGGCCTCGACGCCATCGCGCTCTGCCTCGTCCTGCGCGAATCAGCGAAGGTACTCGTCCGCGTCCCGCTCCTGGAGTCCAGCGCGGCCGCGTGCGCCGTACAGGCCTACGGCAGCGACGAGTTGAAGCAGAGGCTCCTCACCCGGGCCGCTCGGGGCGAGGCGGTCCTGACCGTGGCCGCGCACGGCCGCACCGGACATGACGGAGCCGAACTCGCCGTCACCGCACGGCCCGACGGCGCCGACTGGCTCCTCGACGGCGTCCAGACCGCCGTGGCCTGGGCGCAGACCACCGACGTCACCCTCGTACCGGCCTCCGCCCCGGAAGGCCGCACCGTCCTCGCCGTCGTCCCCCGCGCCGCCCCGGGCCTGAGCCTCGCCGAGCAGATCTCCACCAGCGGCGAACGCCTCGGCGAACTGCACCTGGACTCCGTGCGCGTGCCCGGCTCCGACCTCATCACCACCGACGGGGCCTGGGACTTCCTACGCGACCTGGTCACCACCGGCACCTGCGCGCTCGCGCTCGGCCTCGGCACCAGGGTGCTGCGCATGACCAGCGAATACGCCGGGAAGCGCGAGCAGTTCGGTCACCCCATCGCCACGTTCCAGGCCGTCGCGGTCCAGGCCGCCGACCGCTACATCGACCTGCGCGCGATGGAAGCGACCCTCTGGCAGGCCGCCTGGCGCCTCAGCACACCGGACCGCACGGCCCCCGGCGACGGGCTGCTCCCTGTCGCCGCCGACATCGCAGTCGCGAAGACCTGGGCCTCGGAGGGCGTACGCCGCGTCGTCCAGACCGCTCAACACCTGCACGGCGGCTTCGGCGCCGACACCGACTACCCCCTGCACCGCTACCACGCCTGGGCCAAGCACCTGGAGCTCTCCCTCGGCCCTGCGGCAGCCCACGAGGAAGCACTGGGCGACGTACTCGCCGCCCACGCCCTCGGCTGAGCCGACACGCGACAGCGACCGGGGGCCGCCGAGGAGGAGCGGACCCGCGCGGGAAAGAGGCAGCGGTGGCGGCGCCCTAGATCACGGTGCCCGGCTGACCCTTGTCATCGACGACGGGCTTGCCGGAGGCCTCCCAGACCTGCATGCCGCCGTCCACGTTGGCCGCGTCGATGCCCTGCTGGGCGAGGTACATCGTCACCTGTGCCGAACGGCCCCCGGACCGGCAGATCACGTTCACCCTGCCGTCCTGCGGCGCCGCCTCGGTCAACTCCCCGAAGCGGGAAACGAATTCACTCATCGGAATGTGCAGCGCATCCGCCACGTGGCCAGCCTGCCACTCATCGTCCTCACGGACGTCGAGCAGAAAGTCGCCGTCCGTGAGATCAGCGACCGTGACCGTGGGCACACCAGAACCGAATTCCATGCCACCGACGCTACCCGACCCCCGCGCCACGGCCCCGCTCGACCGCCCACAGCCGACGGACTGCCGCGAAAACCGGGCCGCCGCCGCTCACGTCGCGGTCAGCCGCTCCAGCTCCGCCTCACGCTCCGCGACCTGCGCGAGCAGCTGCTCGGCGATCTCCTCGAGCAGCCGGTCGGGGTCGTCGGGCGCCAGCTTCAGCATCGCGCCGATCGCACTCTCCTCCAGCTCCCGCGCGACCACCGAAAGGAGCTCCTTGCGCTGCGCAAGCCACTCGAGGCGGACGTACAGCTCCTCGCTGGGGCTGGGCCGCTGGTCCTCGGGCACCGGCCCCGCGTCCCACTCCTCGAGGAGTTCCCGCAGCAACGCCTCGTCACCACGGCCGTACGCCGCGTTCACCCGGGCGATGAACCCGTCACGCCGCTCCCGCTCCTGCTCGTCCTGTGCGAGATCGGGGTGCGCCTTGCGCGCCAGCTCCCGGTAGAGCTTGCGGGCCTCGTCGCTCGGCCGGACCCGCTGCGGCGGCCGCACCGACTGATCGGTCAGCATCGCGGCGGCCTCGGGCGGCAGCCCGTCACCGTCCATCCAGCCGTGGAACAGCTCCTCGACCCCCGGCATCGGCAGCACCCGCGCCCGCGCCTCATCGGCCTTGCGCCGGTCCTCCGGATCACCGGACCGCGCCGCCACCGCCTCGGCGATCTGCGCGTCCAGCTCGTCGAGGCGCGCGTACATCGGGCCGAGCCGCTGGTGATGCAGCCGGGAGAAGTTCTCCACCTCGACCCGGAACGTCTCCACCGCGATCTCGTACTCGATCAACGCCTGCTCGGCCGCCCGCACAGCCCTCTCAAGCCGCTCCTCAGGCCGCGCACCGCCCCCGGGCGGCGCGCCTTCCGGCGTCTCGTCCTGCACCTGCTCGGCTTCCGGGCTCGTCACCAGGCCAGCGTAGGCCACACCCGGGGCAGGCCCCCGCCCAGAGCACGTCGATGAACGCCACAGTGGCTCCATCGGGCAGGTCCAGGTCGTGGCTGCCGCCGGAGAAGACGTCGCTCACCGACCTATGATGCGATCCCGGCCCTCCACCTGCTTGGAGAAGACGCATGAGGGATGCGAGCACCGGCAAAGTCGTCGTGAACAGGGCGATGTCCCTGGACGGCTTCATCGCCGGTCCCGGCCACACGATGGACTGGATCTTCGAGCACCTGACGTCGGCGACGTTCCCCGAGGTCATGGCGGCCACGGGCGCCATGCTCGTCGGTCGGGGCACGTACGAGGTCGGCAAGCGCATGTCCGACGAGAAGACCGACTACGACGGCGGGGCGCAGTTCGTCCTCACCCACCGCCCTCCCGACGAGCCGGACCCCCACGTCACCTTCCTCACCTGCGACATCGAGGAGGCCGTGGCCACGGCACGCCGCGCCGCCGGCGACAAGAACCTGGAGATCCTCGGCGCCGACGTGGCCGCCCAGTGCCTGCAGCGCGGCCTCGTCGACGAGATCCTGGTGTACGTGCTGCCGGTGCTGCTCGGCGACGGCGTCCGCTTCGCCCCGCCGGGCCTCGGCCGGATCGACCTGGAGCCGTTCAGCAACGTCCAGTCGGGCGGGGTCACCATGCTGCGCTTCCACGTGCGCAAGTAACGGTCGCACCCAGGGCCTGTCCGCTGCGTCAGCCCACCACAGCCACGGTCACGCCCTCGATCACGGACACGTCCTCACCCCGCCCGCCCCTCAGACCCCTGCCTCAGCAGCCACCCGCCCCTCGCGCACGGCGGCGACAAGTCGGGCGTGGTCCGCCTCGGTGCGGTCGGCGTACGTCATCGCGAAGTCGGCTATCGCCTCGTCCAGTTCGTCGTTCTTGCCGCAGTAGCCGGCTATGAGCCGGGGGTCCGCGCTGTGGGCGTGGGCGCGGGCCAGCAGGGCTCCGGTCATGCGGCCGTAGTCGTCCAACTGGTCGGCGGCGAGCGCGGCCGGGTCGACGCTGCCCTTGCGGTTCCTGAACTGCCGTACCTGGTAGGGCCGTCCGGCGATCGTGGTCCAGCCGAGCAGGAAGTCACTGACGACCTGCATCCGCTTCTGGCCCAGCACCACGCGTCGGCCCTCGTGGGCGGCTTCCTGCTCCTTGAACCCGGCCGTCGGCAGGTGCGGCAGCAGCGCCGACGGGCACGCCTCCTTGACCTGGAGGACGAGCGGCTCGCCCCGGTGGTCCAGGAGCAGCACCACATAGGAGCGCAGCCCGACGCTTCCCGTGCCGACGACGCGGAACGCCACGTCCTGGATCGCATAGCGCGCGAGCAGGGGAAGCCGGTCCGCCGACAGCGTGCTCCGGTACTCGCCAAGGGCCAGGGCCACCGCCGCGGCCTCGGCGTCCGGTATGCGGCGCAGGACCGGAGGCGCGTCGACGAAGCGCCTCGGCATGACGCCGCCGTGGTCGTCCCCGGAAGTGGGGACGGGCTCGGTCGACTTGGCCGCGAAGCGGGCGCTCGTGTTCTGCCGGGCCTTCTCCGAGACCCGGTCGAGGGTGCCGAGCAGGTCGCGGGCATCGGTGTGGGAGACCAGTTCCTCGTCGGCTATCGCGTTCCACGCGTCGAGGACCGGGAGTTTGGCGAGCAGCCGCATCGTGCGGCGGTATGCGCCGACGGCGTCGTAGGCGGCTTCCTTGCAGGTGTCCTCCGTGGCACCCGCCTCGCGGCCCGCGAGGACGAGGGAGGTGGCCAGGCGTTTGACGTCCCACTCCCAGGGGCCGTGCACGGTCTCGTCGAAGTCGTTCAGGTCGATGATGAGGCCGCCGCGCGCGTCTCCGTAGAGCCCGAAGTTGGCCGCGTGGGCGTCGCCGCAGATCTGTGCGCCGATGCCGGTGGTGGGGGTGCGCGCGAGGTCGTACGCCATGAGACCGGCGGCGCCGCGCAGGAAGGCGAAGGGGGTCGCGGCCATCCTGCCGGTGCGGATGGGGGTGAGCTCGGGGATCCGGCCCTTGTTGGTCTCGGCCAGGACGGCTAGGGGGTCGGGGCGGTGGTCGTCCTCGGCGTACTCCGCGTGGGCGGAGCGCGGGACGCGGGTGCGCAGGGCCTTGCCTTCCTGCTTGGGCCGCGGGTGGTGGCCCGCGCCGTGCGCGGGCAGACGGGCGAATCCGTCCACGTGCGGCAGCCGCCGCGCACCTTCCGGCTCCCGTGGCCCCGGCACCACCGCACCAGCGCCTGAACCGGCACCGGCACCGGTGGCCAACGCTCCCTTGCCACCGCCCGACGATCCGAGCCCGCCCTCGCCCGCGCCACCGCCGAGCGACCCGCCCGTGCCGGATGTGTCAGTTGTCTCAGTCACGGCCATCGCCCCCCGAATTCCGGCGTCCGCGAGGCCACGTCGGCGCGTGCGCCCCGTCCGGGGCGGAGCCGTCGCGCGGTGTCGCGAACATCAACTGGCTTCGACCGTACCGCCGCGAGCGAATCCTCGTCACAGCCTGTGGATAACTTCGGTCCGGCGCTCACACGAGCCGCGGCGTGACATACGTCACCGCCCCGCAGAGAAGCAGAGAAGGTGCGGCCCGGCGGACTCGACGGGAAGGCCGGCCGATCGCACGCACCGAGCACCGACCGGAGTGACCTCCGGCACAATCCGGCCCTAGGCGGCCCGGCCCACCGAGTCGGGCCCGCAGCCCGGCCCCAGCACCGCGTCCCAGCTTCAGCACCGCGCCCCGGCCTCAGCCCGCCTTCGGCCCAGCCCTCGGGTCACCCCGGCGCAAGTCCGGGAAAAACAGAAAGACCCCAGATGAACTGGGGTCTTCACTGGTGCGCGAGGGGGGAGTTGAACCCCCACGCCCTTTCGGGCACTGGAACCTGAATCCAGCGCGTCTGCCTATTCCGCCACCCGCGCATGGGTGTTGTCTTTGGGTCTCTCACTGTGTGGTGCGAGCGCCTTCCGACATGCAGAAGATTAGCACGCTGCGGAGGGTGGATTCACATCCGTATGTGCGAGCACCCGCACGCCATGGGCAAGCACCCGCACGACGCCCCCACGACCGCCCCCGCCGCCCACCAGCCCGGCGACCTGCACACCCACTGCCAGGCCGACCCCACTCCCACTCCCGGACCGACCTGCGCATCCACCACCGGGCTCACCGGCGAACTACCACCGGGCCGACCTGCGAACCACCACTGAACAGCGCCCCGGCCCTTCCGACCCACACGCCCCCGACCCCGCACCTCGGCACCACCCCACCCGCCGCCTCATGCACCGCCACCGGCACACGGCACCGCGCCACAGCCGCCCAGGCACCCACAGTCACGCCACAGCCGCCACACAGCCCGTCCGCGCGGCCCGACATCACCCCGACGACTCCCGTCCCCGACGCAACCGAGCCGCCCGTCAAGTCCTCCTCCAGAGTCGACAGCCACGTACGGGACACTGTCTTGAGAGCCCCTCTACGATCCCTGGTAAAGAGGAACCCCGGCCCGCTCCGTAAGGGCACCGGATGTCCGCCACGGACATGGGCGGGTACCTGGAAGGGAACTCGGCGGGAACGCCGGGCCCCGACGGACGCCCGACGGGTCGGCAACGCGCCTCACCGGGCCGGGCCCCGGTCCGGGCGGCCTCGCGGGGCTGGACGGAAGGAGCCGCGGTCGAACCGCGGCGCGGGCCGGTAAGGACCGCGGAAGGCAGCGGAAGGCAGGGGACGACGGAGGAAGGAAGGGCTGGAGGCGAGGGCAGAGCGAGACGAGGCGACACGGAGCGAGCAGCGAGTGCGGCAGGACCTGAGCCCAAGGACCTGAGTCGAAGGACCAGAGCCACATACCGAACAGATGGATCCGAACCCGAGGACCCGAGCACGGAGACCTGAACGGCGACCTCCAAGGGAGACCTCCAAGGGAGACCTCAAGGCACCTCACAGGCACCCCGGTGCACCTCATCGGGGACCGCGAGGAACCTCACAGAGGCCCCGCCGAGGAAGCCCCCCGGAGGAGCCCGCGGGGAAGCCCCTGGAAGCCTCGCGGGAGCCCACGAGGAGCCTCACAGGGACCCCGGTGAGGAAGCCCCACAGGGACCCCGTGAGGAGCCCCACAGGAAGCCCCACCAGGAATCCCGCAAGGCGATCTGCAAGGAGATCCGCAGGAGCCCTCGAAGGGACCCGGCACGGCACACGCCAGGGCCTTCCGAGGACACCCCGAGGAGCCACCCGGGGAAGCCTCCACGGCGGCGTCCGCGAGACCCTCGCGGGCACGCGGAGCGCCCCGGAAACGGGCGCCCCGCGATGGTTCCCGACGGAGCCCCTGAGGTCTCCCTGAAGATCTTCGGCGGATCTCCGCCGAAGGCCCGGGCAGGACCCTGGCGGGACTCCGGTGGAACCCTGAAGGAACCCGGAGGATCCCGGAAGAGCGGTGCGGGCATGCCTTGTGAGAGGCGACACTCGTGGTCTGGGCAGACAGGGGGAACCAGCTGATTTCCCGGCGCGTGGATACGATCAGTAAGCAGTACGAGGATGACAACGACGGAGGAGGTGCCCCATGGGAGTTCTGAAGAAGTTCGAGCAGCGACTCGAAGGTCTGGTCAACGGCACCTTCGCCAAGGTGTTCAAGTCCGAGGTCCAGCCGGTCGAGATCGCGGGCGCGCTCCAGCGCGAGTGCGACAACAACGCGACGATCTGGAACCGCGAGCGGACGGTCGTCCCGAACGACTTCATCGTGGAGCTCAGCGCCCCCGACTTCGAGCGCCTGAGCCCGTACTCCGGACAGCTCGGCGACGAGCTGTCCGGCATGGTGCGCGAGTACGCGAAGCAGCAGCGCTACAGCTTCATGGGCCCCATCAAGGTCCACCTGGAGAAGGCCGAGGACCTCGACACCGGCCTGTACCGGGTGCGCAGCCGCACGCTCGCGTCCAGCACCTCCCAGACCCCCGACGCCGCTCCCGGCGGCCCCGGTGGCCCGGCGAGCCCCGGCGGCGGGCCCACGAGCGCGGGCCAGGGCGGCCGTGGGGGCTTCGGCCATCCACAGGGCCCCTCGGGCGCCCCTCCCATGCCCGCCGCGCCGCCTCCCGGCGCGGGCGCGGGCCGTGGCGCCCAGGCGCCCGGCCGTCCGCCGCAGGGCCCCGGCGCGGGCCCGGGCGCACAAGTACGGCGCTGGATTGAGATCAACGGCAATCGCCACCAGATCTCCCGCCCGACGCTGGTGCTGGGCCGCAGCACCGACGCCGATGTGCGGATCGACGACCCCGGCGTATCGCGCCGGCACTGTGAGATCCGGACCGGAACGCCCTCGACGATCCAGGATCTCGGGTCTACCAACGGCATCGTGGTAGACGGGCAGCACACCACCCGCGCTACGCTCCGCGACGGCTCGCGGATCGTCGTGGGCAGCACGACCATCATTTACCGGCAAGCCGAAGGGTGAAGCGGGGGCAATGTCAGAGCTGACCCTGACGGTCATGCGGCTGGGTTTCCTGGCCGTTCTGTGGCTGTTCGTGATCGTGGCCGTCCAGGTCATCCGCAGCGACCTGTTCGGTACGCGCGTCACTCAGCGCGGCTCGCGCCGTGAGGGCGGACGGCAGGCGGCCCGGCAGGCCGCCGCGCCACCGCAGCAGCGCCAGCAGGACGGCGGCGGCCGCGGACGGCAGGGCGGCGGGGGCGGCCGCCAGCGCCGTGGCGCCCCCACGAAGCTGGTCGTCTCGGAAGGGACGCTCACGGGTACGACCGTGGCCCTCCAGGGCCAGACGATCTCGCTCGGCCGGGCGCACGACTCGACCATCGTGCTGGACGACGACTACGCCTCCAGCAGGCATGCCAGGATCTATCCGGACCGTGACGGCCAGTGGATCGTCGAGGACCTCGGGTCCACCAACGGCACGTATCTCGACCGGACCCGCCTGACCACCCCGACGCCCGTTCCGCTGGGCGCGCCGATCCGCATCGGCAAGACCGTCATCGAGCTGCGGAAGTAGTACGACAATGAGCGAGCGGAGCGAGCGAGCCGACGCGGTCCAGATTCAGGACGCCAGCGCGCTCCCGACCGGAGGGTGGGCACCGTGCGGATGTACCCGGAGCCGACGGGCGAGGTGCGCATGAGTCTGTCACTGCGCTTCGCCGCCGGATCGCACAAAGGCATGATCCGGGAGGGCAACGAGGACTCCGGTTACGCCGGTCCGCGGCTCCTGGCCATCGCCGACGGCATGGGGGGCCAGGCCGCGGGCGAGGTGGCGAGCTCCGAGGTGATCTCGACGCTCGTCACGCTCGACGACGACGTGCCGGGTTCGGACATCCTCACCTCGCTCGGCACCGCCGTGCAGCGGGCCAACGACCAGCTGCGGCTGATGGTCGAGGAGGACCCGCAGCTCGAGGGCATGGGCACGACGCTCACCGCCCTGCTGTGGACGGGCCAGCGGCTCGGCCTGGTGCACGTCGGCGACTCGCGCGCGTATCTGCTGCGCGACGGCGTGCTCACCCAGATCACGCAGGACCACACCTGGGTGCAGCGGCTCGTGGACGAGGGCCGCATCACCGAGGAGGAGGCGACGACGCATCCGCAGCGCTCGCTGCTGATGCGCGCCCTCGGCAGCGGCGACCACGTGGAGCCGGATCTGTCGATCCGCGAAGTCCGCGCGGGCGACCGGTACTTGATCTGCTCGGACGGCCTCTCCGGCGTCGTGTCGCACCAGACGATGGAGGACACGCTCGCCAGCTACCAGGGCCCCCAGGAGACCGTGCAGGAGCTGATCCAGCTCGCCCTGCGCGGCGGCGGCCCGGACAACATCACGGTGATCGTGGCCGACGTCCTGGACATCGACACCGGCGACACCCTCGCGGGCCAGCTGTCCGACACCCCCGTGGTGGTCGGCGCGGTCGCGGAGAACCAGCTGCAGACGAGCGACGGCGGAGCCATGGAGACCCCGGCGGGCCGCGCCTCCGGCCTCGGCCGCCCCGCGCCGCCGTCCGCGGGCGGCTTCGGCCCGCCCGGCAGCGGCGACACCGCGGGGTACGTCCCGGAGGGATCCTTCGGAGCGTACGACGACGAGGACTTCGTGAAGCCCGGCGGCGGCCGCAAGTGGCTGAAGAGATCGCTGTACACGGCGCTCGCGCTCGCCGTGGTGGCGGGCGGCCTCTACGGGGGCTACCGCTGGACGCAGACGCAGTACTACGTCGGCACGAACGACGAGCACGTAGCGCTCTACCGCGGCATCGACCAGGACCTGGCCTGGGTGAGCCTGTCGAAGGTCGAGAAGGACCACCCCGAGATCGAACTCAAGTACCTGCCGCCGTACCAGCGCAAGCAGGTCGAGGAGGCCATCGTCGAGGACAGCCTCGACGACGCCCAGAGGAAGATCGAGGAGCTGGGCCTGCAGGCGTCGGCGTGCGAGAAGGACGCCGAGCGGCGCAGGATCGAGCGGGAGAACAAGGAGCGTTCGGAGCGCGAGGCCAAGCCGAGCCCCAAGCCCGGTGAGGGCGAGGCCGGCGGCATGAGCGGCCAGACCGGCGCACCCGCGTCCGACGACGACAAGAACGCCAAGGACGACAAGTCCAAGTCCACCACCGCACCGACTCCCACACCCGGCCCCAGCCTCTCCGAGGAGGAGAAGAAGCTGGTCCCGCAGTGCGGTAAGCAGTAAGCAGCCGTTGGGGGCCCTTGCACGCCATGAGCAGTAGCACTACACACACGTCGACGATCGGCGCCATCGGTGCGCCGAGCCGGCGCAACACCGAGCTCGCGCTCCTGGTGTTCGCCGTCGTCATTCCGCTGTTCGCCTATATGAACGTGGGCCTCGCCATCTCCGGCGAGCTCCCCCCGGGCATGCTCGGCTACGGCCTCGGGCTCGGCCTGCTCGCGGGCGTCGCGCACCTGGTGGTGCGCAAGTTCGCGCCGTACGCCGACCCGCTCCTTCTGCCGCTCGGCACGCTGCTCAACGGCCTGGGCCTGGTGGTGATCTGGCGCCTGGACCAGTCGGAGAGACTCCAGCAGCTGGCCAAGGTGTCGTTCGGGGCGTTCAGCCCGTCCGCGCCGAAGCAGTTGCTGTACTCGGCGGTCGGCATCGCGCTGTTCGTGATCGTCATGCTGTTCCTGAAGGACCACCGCGTCCTGCAGCGGTACACGTACATCTCGATGGTCGCCGCGATCGGGCTGCTGCTGCTGCCGCTGGTCCCGGGCCTCGGCAAGAACATCTACGGCGCCAAGATCTGGATCCAGGTCGGCGCGTTCTCGATCCAACCGGCGGAGTTCGCGAAGATCGTCATCGCGGTGTTCTTCGCGGGCTATCTGATGGTCAAGCGGGACGCGCTCGCGCTGGCCAGCCGCCGCTTCATGGGCCTGTACCTGCCGCGCGGCCGTGACCTCGGTCCGATCCTCGCCGTGTGGGCGATGTCCATCCTGATCCTGGTCTTCGAGACCGACCTCGGTACGTCGCTGTTGTTCTTCGGCATGTTCGTCGTGATGCTGTACGTCGCCACGGAGCGCACCAGCTGGATCGTGTTCGGTCTGCTGATGTCGGCCGTGGGCGCGGTCACCGTGGCCTCCTTCGAGCCGCACGTGAAGGTGCGTGTGGACGCCTGGCTCGACCCGTTCAACGCCGATGTCATCAATGCGACCGGCACCGACCAGATCGCCCAGTCGCTGATGGCGTTCGGCTCCGGCGGCACCCTCGGCAGCGGCCTCGGCCAGGGCCACTCCGACCTGATCGGCTTCGCCGCCAACTCCGACTTCATCCTCGCCACGTACGGCGAGGAGCTGGGTCTCGCCGGTGTCATGGCGATCCTGATGATCTACGGCCTGATCGTGGAGCGGGGCGTGCGCACGGCGCTCGCGGCCCGCGACCCGTTCGGCAAGCTGCTCGCGGTCGGCCTGTCCGGCGCGTTCGCCATCCAGGTGTTCGTCGTCGCGGGCGGCGTCATGGGCCTGATCCCGCTGACCGGCATGACGATGCCGTTCATCGCGTACGGCGGTTCGTCCGTGATCGCCAACTGGGCGCTCATCGGGGTCCTGCTGCGCATCAGCGACACCGCACGCCGCCCGGCGCCGTCGCCCGCCCCGAACCCCGACGCCGAGATGACCCAGGTGGTACGGCCGTGAACAAGCCCCTGCGCCGCATCGCGATCTTCTGCGGGCTGCTCGTCCTCGCGCTGCTCGTCCGGGACAACTGGCTGCAGTACGTCCAGGCCGACAAGCTCGCCGAGCACACCATGAACCGCCGCGTGCCGATCGAGCGGTACGCGCAGCCGCGCGGCGACATCATCGTGGACGGCAACCCGATCACGGGCTCCAAGAAGGTCGACGGCGACGACTTCAAGTACAAGCGGACGTACAAGAACGGGCCCATGTGGTCGCCCGTCACGGGCTTCGCCTCGCAGCGCATAGGGGCCACCCAGATCGAGTCCATCGAGGACCGCATCCTCACCGGCAACGACGACCGGCTCTTCTTCCGCCGCAGCCTCGACATGCTGACCGGCAAGAAGAAGGAGGGCGGCAACGTCGTCACGACGCTGAACGCCGCCGCGCAGAAGGCCGCGTACAACGGCCTGAAGACCCGCGGCAAGGGCGCCGTCGCCGCGATCGACCCGGAGACGGGCGCGATCCTGGCGCTGGCCTCCACCCCGTCGTACGACCCCTCCCGGTTCGCGGGCAACACCAACAAGGAAGCCGAGACCTTCGGGAAGCTGGACAAGGACCGCGACAAGCCCATGCTGAACCGGGCGCTGCGCGAGACCTACCCGCCCGGCTCCACCTTCAAGGTGGTCACCGCCGCGGCGGCCCTGGAGCACAACCTGTACTCGGACATCGACTCCAAGACGCGCTCCCCGCTGCCCTGGGTGATGCCCGACACCCGCACCGAGCTGAAGAACGAGGGCCCGATCCCCTGCAAGAACGCCACGCTGCGCGAGGCGCTGCGGGTGTCCTGCAACACCGTCTTCGGCAAGATCGGCTCCGATCTCGGCAAGGACAAGATGCTGGAGACGGCCGAGGAGTTCGGCTTCAACGAGGAGCAGTTCGTCCCGGTCCGTTCCAACGCCTCGAACTTCCCCAAGGAGATGGACAAGCCGCAGACCGCGCTGTCGTCCATCGGCCAGTTCGAGACCGCGGCGACGCCGCTGCAGATGGCGATGGTGACGTCGGCGATCGCCAACGACGGCACCCTCATGGAGCCGTACATGGTCCGTGAGCTCCAGGCGCCGAACCTCGACGTGGTCGAGAAGCACTCGCCGAAGGAGATGAGCACCCCGCTGTCCAAGGAGAACGCGCAGAAGCTCCAGGACATGATGCAGACGGTCGTGAACGAGGGCACCGGCACCAAGGCCAAGATCCCCGGCGTCACCGTCGGCGGCAAGACGGGTACGGCCCAGCACGGCCTGAACAACAGCAAGAACCCGTACGCGTGGTTCATCAGCTACGCGAAGACCGAGTCGGGTTCTCCGGTCGCGGTCGCCGTGGTCGTCGAGGACAGTGCGGCGAGCCGTGACGACATCTCCGGCGGCGGTCTCGCGGCGCCGATCGCGAGGGACGTGATGAAGGCGGTCCTCGACAGCAAGAAGTGACCCGTGTCACGGCCACTCCACATCGGTGCACGTTGCGATACCGGTCCTGTATCGGGTGACGGTTGCGGCCGGGTCACGTTAGGCGATCCGGGTACGGTATGCCCGGACAGCACACCGCCGGACCGCGCAACACGGTGCGGTCGGGACCGACGGAGAGGGCTGGAATAGCTATGGAAGAGCCGCGTCGCCTCGGCGGCCGGTACGAGCTGGGCCAGGTGCTCGGCCGCGGCGGAATGGCCGAGGTCTACCTCGCGCACGACACCCGCCTCGGCCGCACCGTGGCGGTGAAGACGCTGCGGGTGGACCTCGCCCGCGACCCGTCGTTCCAGGCCCGGTTCCGCCGTGAGGCCCAGTCGGCCGCCTCGCTCAACCATCCGGCGATCGTCGCGGTCTACGACACCGGCGAGGACTACGTCGACGGGGTCTCCATCCCGTACATCGTCATGGAGTACGTCGACGGCTCCACGCTGCGCGAGCTCCTGCACTCCGGGCGCAAGCTCCTTCCCGAGCGCGCCATGGAGATGACGATCGGCATCCTCCAGGCCCTGGAGTACTCGCACCGCAACCAGATCGTCCACCGCGACATCAAGCCCGCGAACGTCATGCTGACGCGCAACGGCCAGGTCAAGGTCATGGACTTCGGCATCGCCCGCGCCATGGGCGAGTCCGGCATGACGATGACGCAGACCGCGGCCGTCATCGGCACCGCGCAGTACCTCTCGCCCGAGCAGGCCAAGGGCGAGCAGGTCGACGCGCGCTCCGACCTCTACTCCACGGGCTGTCTGCTGTACGAGCTGCTGACCGTGCGCCCGCCGTTCGTGGGCGACTCGCCGGTCGCGGTGGCCTACCAGCACGTGCGGGAAGAGCCGCAGGCCCCGAGCGTCTTCGACAACGAGATCACGCCCGAGATGGACGCGATCGTCCTCAAGGCGCTCACCAAGGACCCGGACTACCGCTACCAGTCGGCCGACGAGATGCGCGCCGACATCGAAGCCTGCCTCGACGGCCAGCCCGTCGCCGCCACCGCGGCCATGGGCGCCGTCGGCTACGGCGGCCACCCGGACGACCAGGCCACGGCCATGCTGCGCCCGCAGAACGGCGCGCCGGGCCAGGGCCAGACGTCGATGATGCCCCCGGTCAACCCGGACGACGGCACCTACGGCTACGACGAGAACGGCCGCCGGGGCCGCCAGAAGAAGAGCAACACGTCGACGATCCTCCTCGTCGCCGCGGGCATCCTCGTGCTGGTGGGCGCGGTCCTGATCGGCAAGTGGGCGTTCAGCGGCGGCGGAGGCGCGGCCGACGACAAGAAGGCACCGAATTTCGTCGGCGAGACCGTCAAGGAAGCCCAGGAGACCGCCGGGAACGTCGACCTGAAGATCAGCGTCACCAAGCGCGAGCCCTGTGAGAAGTACCCGAAGAACCAGATCTGCTCGCAGACCCCCGAAGAGGGTACGAAGGTCGAGAAGGGCGACACGATCAGTGTGGTCGTGTCGACGGGAGCTCCGAAGATCACGGTTCCGGACGTCGAGGGCCTCCAGTACTCCACCGCCAAGAGCAAGCTGGAGGACAAGGGCTTCAACGTCGACAAGAAGACCGAGGAATCCGACCAGAACCCGGGCGTCGTCACCAGTCAGGACCCGCCAGGTGACTCGGAAGCCCAAAAGGGAACGACCATCACGCTGACGGTTGCCAAGAAGAAGCAACTGACAGCCGTCCCGGACGTCTCCGGCCAGACGTGGGAAGCCGCCAAGAAGCAGATCCAGGACAACGGCTTCACCCCTGTCCGCCAGGACGTCGAAAGCGACAGCGTCGAGGAAGGCAAGGTCATCCAGACCACGCCGACCGCCGGCACCCAGGCCGAGCCCGGCTCCCAGGTGACCGTCCAGGTCGCCAAGAAGAAGCCCGAGGAAGAGGACGTACAGGTCCCCACCCTCACCGGCCAGAAGCTGTCCGACGCCCGTGACGCCATCGAGGACGCGGACCTGACGGTCGGCAACATCCAGGGCCCGCAGGACGACGACGCCCTGGTGGTCCTCGCCACCCCGACCGCGGGTACGAAGGTCAAGCCCGGCACAGCCATCAACCTGACGACCGTCGGCGGCAGCGGCGGCCAGCAGGGCGGCGGCGACAACGGCGGCGGCGGAGACGACGGAGGCGGCGGCTTCATCGAGGGCGCCACCGGCTTCGGCCGTCACGAGCGGGACTGAGTCCCGAGCCCCACACGGGAAGAGCCCCGGCACCACAGCGGTGCCGGGGCTCTCTCGTGCGCGGGCCGCGTCAGCGAAGCGTGCGCGGGCCGCGTCAGCGGAGCTCGGGCGGCGGTGTCCGCTTGTTGTCGACCTTCTCGACGCGCTCCAGTTCGCCCCACACCACGTAGCGGTACGCCGACGTGTACACGGGTGTGCAGGTCGTGAGCGTGATGTAGCGGCCGGGCTTCTTCACGCCCGACTCCTTCGGGACCGGGTCGAGGACGCGGACGTTGAACTTCGAGGTCTCGGGGAGCGTCTTGTAGACCTTGTACACGTACCACTTGTCGCGGGTCTCGAAGACGATCGGGTCGCCCTCGCCGATCTTGTCGATCTTGTGGAACTTCGCGCCGTGGCCGTCGCGGTGGGCGGCCAGCGAGAAGTTGCCCTTCGCGTCCTGTGGCAGGGCCGACTTGACCGGGTCCGTGTAGTAGCCCGCGACGCCGTTGTTGAGGGTGTGGGTGGCGGTGCCCTTCTTCACGAGGATCTCGCCGCCGCCCATCGCCGGTACGTGGAGGAAGCCGATGCCGTCCTTGGTGTTCAGGGCGCCGGGGCCGCCGGCCCAGTGGTCGCGGACGCGGTCGCCCTGCTTCCTCGCCTCGCGGTCCGCTATGACGTTCGTCCACCACAGCGAGTAGACGACGAACAGGCCCAGGACCAGGCCCGCGGTGATGAGGAGTTCGCCGAAGACGCTGACGGCCGTCGCGATGGGGCCGCGGCCGCGCGGCGGCGGCCCGTCCGCGGGCTTGGACTCGTCGGTCCGCTCGTCCTCTTCGGTGGTGGCTGCCACTGCATCCGCCCTGTCTGTCTCGGCTTTCCGGCGCCCTTAGTCGACCAGCGCGGCCGGTTTCCCCTTGGCCCGTGGCCGGTCTTCGACCATCTTGCCCCACACGATCATTCGGTACTTACTCGTGAACTCGGGGGTACAGGTGGTCAGTGTGATGTAGCGGCCTGGTTTCGTGAAGCCGGAGCCCGGTGGGACGGGGCCGAGGACCGCCGTGTTGCCGGGGCTGGTCTGCGGGAGGATGCTCGCCATCTTGTAGACGTAGTACGTGTCCTGCGTCTCGACCACGATCGGGTCGCCGGGTTTGAGCCGGTTGATGTACCGGAACGGCTCACCATGGGTGTTGCGGTGTCCGGCGACGGCGAAGTTGCCGGGGTCCGCTTCCGGCATCGGGGTCTTGGTGCCGCCCTCGCTGTAGTGGCCGACCATGCCCCGGTCGAGGACCTTGTGCTTGTCGATGCCCTCGGCGACCGGCACGACGACGTCGAGCTTGGGGATGTGCAGCAGCGCGAAGCCCTGCCCGGGCTCGAAGACGCCGGGCTTGCCCTTGCCCTTCGCCCAGTCCTCCTGGAGGTCGCGGGCGGCGGCGTTCGCCTGCTGATGGGCTCTTATGTTCGTCCACCACAGCTGGTACGTGACGAACAGGAGCATCAGGACACCCGCGGTGATGAACAGCTCGCCGATGACGCGGCTCGCCACGGTGGCCGGGCCCGGTCTGCGGGCGCGCTCGGCCCGCCGGGCTTCGATCCTGGTCAGCGGGCGGTCCGGCGGGCCTTCGGCGGCGGGAGCCGCTCGTGCCCGGGCCTTCGCGCCCCGGCGGCCCTTGTGCTTGGCCGCCTTCCGCCGCGCGGCCCGGCCGCCCGGCACCACCGGCCCGGCCGCTATTCGGCGGGTGTCCGCCGTGCGCAGGCCGATGGTCGCGTCGTCCGGCGGCGGAACGTACGGCGGTACGTACGGCTCCGGGGCCTCGGGAACAAGCTCCGGCGCAGGGGGACCGGCGGCAAGCTCAGGCGCAGGGGGACCGGGATCGGGCGCATCCGGCGCCGACGCACTGCGGAACCACGGTGACGGGTGCTCCCCCGCCCCCGTCGCGTCGGCGCCCCCGTGCGCCTCCGCGGTCACGCCGTGGCCCTGCCCACCACCGGGGCGAGCCCGCTCGATCGTGCGACGGCCCCGGCGTCTCCGCACTCGGCGAGCCAGTTGGCGAGCATCAGGTGTCCGTGCTCGGTGAGGACGGACTCGGGGTGGAACTGCACGCCCTCGACGGGCAGTTCGCGGTGGCGCAGGCCCATGATGATGCCGTCCGCCGTACGGGCGGTGACCTCCAGCTCCGCGGGCACCGTGGCGGGCTCGGCGGCCAGCGAGTGGTACCGGGTCGCGATGAAGGGCGAGGGCAGGCCCGCGAAGACGCCCTTGCCCTCGTGCGTGACCGGCGAGGTCTTGCCGTGCAGGAGCTCCGGCGCCCGGTCCACGACACCGCCGTACGCCACGGCCATCGACTGCATGCCCAGACAGACGCCGAAGACGGGCACCCCGGTGGCGGCGCAGTGGCGCACCATGTCCACGCAGACGCCCGCCTGCTCGGGGGTGCCGGGGCCCGGCGAGAGCAGGACGCCGTCGAAGCCGTCCTGCGCGTGCCGCAGCTCGACCTCGTCGTTGCGCAGCACCTCGCACTCCGCGCCCAGCTGGTACAGGTACTGCACGAGGTTGAAGACGAAGCTGTCGTAGTTGTCGACGACGAGGATGCGCGCGCCCATCAGTTGTCCACCGTCACGTCGTTGAAGGGAAGCAGGGGCTCGGCCCAGGGGAACACGTACTGGAACAGCACATAGACCACGGCGAGGACCAGCATCAGGGAGATCAGTGCCCTCACCCATGCGTTCCCCGGCAGATGTCGCCAGATCCAGCCGTACATGCCGTCCCTTTCGTCGCCACACGGCCACCCGGCCCCATCGCACCGGCCGTCGCCGCCGTACCGCACCAGACTAACGGCGCAGTGCCTCGGGTTTCCCGGCCTCCACGGGCTGGGTGGCGTCCAGATGGGCCCAGGCGATCAGACGGTGGCTGTGGCCCCACTCGGGCTCGCAGGTGGTCAGGGTGAGATAGCGGCCGGGCGCGCGGTAGCCGGAGCCCCGCGGTACCGGGTCGACGACCCCGATGTCACTGGGCAGCGTCTTGTACGGCTTCTTGTCGATGCGGTACGTGAACCAGGTCGTGCCGTCGGTCAGGACGACCGCGTCGCCGGGGCGCAGGGCGGGGAAGTCCTTGAAGGGGTCCCCGTAGGTGCGCCGGTGTCCGGCCACGGCGAAGTTGCCGCGCTGGCCGAGCCGGGCGGTGCGCGCGTAGTGGCCGAGGCCCTTCTTGAGGGTGTCGGTGGCGGTGCCCTGGAGCACGGGCTTGTTCCACGTGAAACCGAAGCGGGGGATGTACATGACGGCGAAGGCCTCGCCGTCCTCGTAGGCGGGGGGCTTCGGGGGCGAGGCGTCCAGGGCCCCGGCGCCGGTGGCGACCGGCCCCTGGGACCACCGGTCCTGGAGGTGGTCGACCTGGTCGTCCATGGCCCGGTCGGCCTTCACTCCGGTCCAGAACAGGACGTAGACCACGAAGAGCACGATCAGGGTGCCGACGGTGACGCACAGTTCGCTGACCGTCCGGACGAGCACGCGCACCGACACCGCAGGGACCTCCCGAGCGAGCGCTACTCCACAGGCTTCGCGTGATGGAGGTTCACTGTGCCCGAGTAGCCGGGAAGAGTCACCGCCCCGTCGTCGTCGACTTTCCAGCCGAGCCCGTAGGCGTTGACGTACAGCATGTAGTTCTGGATCTCGGGCGAGGCGGCGAGGGCCTTCTTGAGGCGGTCGGGGTCGCCGATCGCGGTCACCGTGTACGGCGGTGAGTAGACGCGGCCCTGAAGGATCAGGGTGTTGCCGACGCAGCGCACGGCACTGGTGGAGATCAGCCGCTGGTCCATGACCTTGATGCCTTCGGCGCCGCCCTGCCACAGGGCGTTGACCACGGCCTGGAGGTCCTGCTGGTGGATGACCAGGTCGTTGGGCTGCGGCTCGGGGTAGCCGGGGAGCTTGGCGGTGGCGTGCGGCGGGGCGTCGGTGAGGGTGACCGAGACGGCCTGGCCGCTCAGCTTCTTGGTGCCCGCGTTCCGCTCCAGGGCGCTCAGCCGGGCGTCGTCGGCCTTGGTGCCGGGGCTGTCGCGGCGGGCGAGGGACTCGACCTCGTCGCGCAGCGAGCCGGTGGACGCGTCGAGGTCCTTGTTCTTGCGGCTGCGCTCCTGGATGAGGTCGGAGAGCTTCAGGAGGGAGTCGTCGGTGCGGATGTTGGTGCCCTTGGCCGTGTTGAAGCTGGTCATGAAGAGCAGCCCGGCGAGCGCGAAGACGCCTGCGGTGAGCACGCGGACCGGCCGCCAGCGGCGGCGTCGGCCCGTGCCCGGGGACGGCCGGCCCGGGCCCGTGGGGAAGTCGGCGGAATTGCTCAACGTACCCTTATCTCCTTCACCGCCGCGGAAGCACTACGCTAACGGACGCCCGGGGGAAGACTTAGCGCACCGTAGTGTCCGCTCCCGGCGCCGGACCCAGTTACCTGCGCGGCCACGCAGCGCATCGACAGGAGAGACCCTCGTGCCGAAGTCACGTATCCGCAAGAAGGCAGACGACTACACGCCCCCGTCGTCGAAGAAGGCGACGAACATCAAGCTGACCAGCCGCAGCTGGGTCGCTCCGGTGATGCTGGCGATGTTCCTGATCGGCCTCGCCTGGATCGTCGTCTTCTACGTCACGGACGGCGAGCTTCCGATCGACCCGCTGGGTAACTGGAACATCGTGGTCGGCTTCGGCTTCATCGCCGCGGGCTTCGGCGTCTCCACTCAGTGGAAGTAACGATCCGGGGTAACGGCGGGCGCGGAACGCAAGCCCTGGCCTGAGTTATCCACAGCGCGAGCGGTGCCATCCACAGACCTGGGGAAAGGTCTGAAGATCTGTGGATAACTCTCCGGACGTTGACGCCGGTGTGACTGGTCGACCACCCCGGCCCGGGCCGTCCACCCCTTGCCCTGCCTGGGAAAACCCGGATCGGCGACGCACGGAACAGACGTTCCCCACTTCGTGCACAAGATCGGGCACAGACTGTGGACAACCTGGGGTGAGACGGTGGGGACATCCCCGTACCCACACCGGGCACGGGGAAGGTCCTGTACCCCGGCCCCCGACGCCACAAGCGGACGTGGCCCCGCCCGGGAACGGGCAGGGCCACGGAAGCCTCGGCTGCAGCGGTGCCTCAGGTGAGCTGCACGGTCCGCACGATCACGGTGGCCGCGATCACCAGGAACACCAACGCGCAGGTGCCCCACTGCACCAGGGCCCGGCGCTCGCGCGGCGCGTGCACCATGCCGTACGCGATGGCGACACCGGCGACGAGACCGCCGACGTGCGCCTGCCAGGCGATGCCGCTCCAGGTGAAGGTGAAGAGCAGGTTCAGCGCGAGCAGGGCGATGACCGGACGCATGTCGTAGTTCAGCCGACGCATCAGGACCGCTGTCGCGCCGAGCAGGCCGAAGATCGCTCCGGAGGCGCCGAGCGAGGCGTCGCTGGGGTCGGAGACCAGATACGTCAGGGCGCTGCCGCCGAGCCCCGACAGCAGATACAGGGCGAGGAACCGCGCCCGGCCGAGCGCCGCCTCCAAGGGGCCGCCGAGCCACCAGAGCCCCAGCATGTTGAACGCGATGTGCCAGATCTCCTGGTGTGTGAACATGGCCGTGACCAGGCGGTACGCCTGACCGTCCGCCACGCCCTCGGTGGCGGGGAACGGCTCGGGGGGCCACCGGCCGATCAGGAACAGGTCCCCGACGAGGTCCTCACGGGCGCGCACCGCGATGAACACCAGCACGTTGAGCACAAGGATGATCTTCGTGAGCAGGCGCGGGTCCTGCGTGAGCGTGCCGCCCGCCAGTGTGCGCGGCTGAGCGGCCGCCGGGGCGTGCCCGGTGCCGGAGCCGCCCTTGACGCACTCGGGGCACTGGAAGCCGACGGAGGCGCTGATCATGCACTCCGGGCAGATCGGACGCTCGCAGCGGGTGCAGCTGATCCCCGTCTCCCGACCGGGATGCCGGTAGCAGCTCGGCAGGCTCTGCGCGTCCTGCGGCCCCTCCGGGCTGCCTGGCGCCTGGTCCATCGCGGTCCCCTCTGGTCTGCCGTACGCGGGCGGCGTCGGCATGCTGGTCAACGCACCGCCCCGCCCTCCTCTACGGATGGGCGGGGCGGTTTTGTTCCCCGGCGTGCGGGCTCTCCCGGACGGGCGGGAGCCCCCGACGGACGGGATCGAGCGTGGAGGCGCTCAGCCCTCGCGCGTCTCGACGACGACGGACTCGATGACGACGTCGTTCACCGGGCGGTCCGTGCGCGGGTTGGTCTGCGTACCGGCGATGGCGTCCACGACCTTCTTGCCGGCGTCGTTGGTGACCTCGCCGAAGATGGTGTGCTTGCCCGTCAGCCACGCGGTCGGGGCGACCGTGATGAAGAACTGCGAGCCGTTGGTGCCCGGGCCCGCGTTCGCCATGGCCAGCAGGTAGGGCTTGGTGAAGGCGAGGTCCGGGTGGAACTCGTCCTTGAACTCGTAACCCGGGCCGCCCGTGCCGTTGCCCAGCGGGTCGCCGCCCTGGATCATGAAGCCGCTGATCACCCGGTGGAAGACCGTGCCGTCGTACAGCTTGTCCGTGGACTTCTTGCCGGTCGCCGGGTGCGTCCACTCGCGCTCGCCCTGGGCGAGCTCAACAAAGTTCTTGACCGTCGTGGGCGCGTGGTTCGGCAGCAGCCGAATCTCGATGTCGCCCTGGTTGGTCTTGAGGGTGGCATAAAGCTGCTCAGCCACGATCTGCCTTCCGTTGTCCTCTGTGACTCTCCGATCCTCGCACGGACCGGTTTGGGACGAGTAGCCGCCGAGCAGGCGCACCTGGGGACGATCCGTGGCATTGTCGTCGGCGGGCCCTGCCCGTACCGGATCGTGCGGCTTCGCCCGTCATGGATCGCGCGGCTCCGGGTACACCGGGAGCTGCGGTACGAGCCGCGCCGGGCGCCGTGCCGAACACCGTGTCGCACCGGCGGCCGGGGCGGACCGACGCGCGCCCCGCGCTCGTGGGGACGCCCCGGATGCCCATCCGCGCGTGGAACGGTTCCATCCCGGCAGGCATGATCCCGGAAAGGGTGGAAAGGTGACATACCTATACGCCACCAAGGAGGAGGATCCCGTGACCCGCAAAGACAGCGTGCGCGCCGCGGCCGACTCGGCGAAGGAAAGCGCGCGGCACGCCGCGGACGCGGTGGCGCCCTACGCCGAAGAAGCCAAGGACCGGGCCGCCCACCTGGCACAGGAGGCGCGCTCGCGCCTCGCCCCGAAGGTGTCGCACGCGGCGCACACCGCCGCCGACCAGGCCCGCGCCCAGTACGGGGCGCACGTCGCGCCGCGTGTGACGCAGGCACGGGGGCACGTGCCGCCGAAGCTCGACCACGCGGCGCACGAGGCCGCCGCCCGCACCCGCAAGGCCGCCCGCCAGGCCGCCGACTTCTCGAAGCCCCGCATCGAGCACGCCGTGGCCGTCTCCGGACCGGTCCGCGAGGAGGCGGCGGCCCGGGGTGCTGCGGCCCTTGCCGCGCTGCGCGGCCAGGTGTCGCCGCAGGAGATCAAGGAGATCGCCCGCAGGCAGGAGCGCCGGGCCCGCACCGGCCGCACGGTCAAGCGGCTCGCCGTGCTCGGCGTGCTCGGGGCCGCCGCGGTCGCCGTGTGGAAGTGGTGGGACAAGCAGGCCAACCCGGACTGGCTGGTCGAACCCCCCGCGGCCACCGAGGTCCCCGATCGCACCCCGCTGACCTCGGTGGACGGCAGCGGCCAGGCGTCCCTGGACCCCGAGGTGCAGGCGAAGCAGGCGGAGGCCGAGGCGGAGGGCCAGGACGAGCGGGGCTGACGCGACGTCCGGGGGCGGGGTGCCACGGGCCTCGCTCCCGGACGGACATCCCGCCCCTGACTCGGCTCCAGCACGCCGGCCCCCGTCAGGGACCACGCCGGACCCGTCAGGGACCACGCCGGACCCGTCAGGGATCCAGCCTCCCCTCCACCACGTCCCGCGCCACGCCCGACAGCTTCCGCTGGTGCGAGCGGGCGTAGCCCCGCAGCAGCGCGAACGCCTCGTCCATGGTCAGCGTCCGGCTCGCGGCGAGCACGCCCTTGGCCTGCTCGATGACGAGGCGGCTGGTCAGGGCGTGCTGAAGCTGCCCGGCGAGGGTGTGGGACCGGCGCAGCTCGTCCTCCCGCAGGAGCACGGCGGCCACGATGTCCGCAAGGGACTGGCTGATGACGAGGCCCTCATCGGTGACCGGTTCCTCGGCGGAGCCGAAGAGCACCAGCGCGCCGACGGTCCGCTCACGGCCCCGCAGCGGATGGGCCGCGACATGCGTACAGCCGAGGGCCAGCGCACGCGGTGCGTAGTGGGGCCAGCGCAGCCGGGCGACCGGGTTCTCCAGGTCGGTCAGGGGCACGGCGCGGCCGGTCTCCCGGCAGTACGCCCCTGGTCCCTCGCCCTGCTCGTGGTGGGCGAGGACGAGGTCCCGCGCCACGGGCTCGGACGCATACACCTGCTCCTCGCCCGTCTCGGACGGCACGCCGAGGACCGCGCAGGCGCGGGCGTCGAGGAGTTCGCTGCTGCGCGCGGCGAGCGCCGCGAGGAGCGCGGGCGGGTCGACCGGTTCACCCGGCGCACCGCCCGCCAGCTCCACGAAGGCCTCGGCGAGGCGCTGCTGTGACATCGTCATGGCGACTCTCCCGGAGTGATCTTCAAGTCACCGGCCAGGATCTTCCCCGCGAGTGCTTCCAGGCTCTCCGCACCGCTGTACGCCCGTGCCTTGATCAGCGCCAGGGCGTCCTCGACAGGACATCCCAGGTACACGGAGAGCATGCCCGCCGCTTGCTGCACCACGTCCCGGTGGTCGGTGCCGCCGTACAGCTCGGGGTCGGCGTCGGGGTCGAGGAGGACGGTGCGGGCCAGCGCTTCCACGATGTCCTTGAACATCCGGGTGCCGACGAGGCCGGGGCGCGGGTCGAACACCGCGAGCGCGCCGAGGCACCGGTCGCTGGAGTCCAGGGGGACCGCGGCGACCTCGTGGATGCCCAGCGCGGTCAGGGCCGGGCCGTAACAGGGCCAGCGCGTCTCGATGGCCTCGCGCGAGGCGAAGACCAGGTTCCGGCACCGGGTGGCGTCCTTCGTGGGGCCTTCGCTGAGCATGAACTCCAGGTCCTGCGCCGCCCGCGCCGGTTCGTCCGACGCGGCGACGGCGAGCTGCCGATGACAGCCGTCCACGAGGGTCAGCGCCGCGCTGCTCGTCCCGCAGGCCTCGGCGACCCCGCTCATGAACCGGGGCCGGGGCCCGCGCCCCTTCTCCCACCCCGTCATGCGGCGCGCGAACGACTCCTGCAACTGGGCCGACGAACGGTGACATCCCGCAGTGGCGTGCAGCGCGGCGGCCATGTCCTGGTGTATCTCGCGGCCCGTCGTCGCCGCGAGGATCTCGTGCCGCGCCGCCGCCTCCTCCGCGCGGGCGGCCCGCCTCCGCGCGGACGCAGCGCGACGCCAGGCCGTCAGGGCCTGGTCGACAGAGCCCTCGCCCGAGGTCATGCCTCAAGCCTACGCCCGCCCTTGTGAGCGGTGGCGGCTGTTTCGGACCTTTCGTCATCGCACGGTGGACAGGCCTCGCACTTCGGCACGAGAGGAGACACACGCGAACGCTCGGGTGCAGACGGTTCTCGTACCGTGCCCGGACGAAGCGGAACACGTCATTTCATGGAGGTGCCGAGGCCTTCCCCCGTCGCGGCGTTGCCTTCCTCCATCAGCAGGACGACCCCGCCGTGGTGGCCCTCGAAGGGCGAGCAGACCACGTGGCACGTGATGCGGCGGCCGATGCGGTTCACCGCGGACACCGAGACCGGACCGGTGCGCTTGCGGCTGTCGAGGCACTTCTGGACCGCGGGCCGCAGCTCCTCGGTGGGCAGCCCGAAGTCGAGGCCGAAGAACAGCTCGTCCATGACCTCGTCCCGGCGCAGCCCCCACAGCTCGGCCGCACCCCGGTTCCAGCTCTTGACCTTGGTGTCCGCGTCCAGGACCACCACGCCGGCCGCGATGCTGCTCATCACGCCTTCGAGGAAGGCCCGGACCTCGTCCAGCTCCTCGGTGCGGATCCGCATCTCCTCGTTCATGGTCTCCAGTTCCTCGTTGCCGGACTGGAGTTCCTCGTTGGTCGTCTCCAGCTCCTCGTTCGTGGACTGGAGCTCCTCGTTCGTCGTCTCCAGCTCCTCGATGCTGGACTGGAGTTCCTCGTTCGTCGTCTCCAGCTCCTCGTTCGTGGACTGGAGCTCCTCGTACGCCGTCTCCAGCTCTTCCCGGACGCGCTTGACCTCGGACTTGAGCTGGGTGGGGACCGTGACGTCGGAGAAGCTGATGACGGTGCCCGCCGGCAGTCCGTTGGGTCCGGTGAGCGGCTGGATCAGGATGTCGACGTACTGGAGGTCGTCGCCGACGCGGCGCTCCACGCTGTTGACGCGCAGCGTTCTGCGCTCGTGCGTGGACTGCTCGATCAGCGAGCGCAGCTCGACGGGCCGGTAGGAGATCTCCAGATCCTGGAAGGGCCGGCCGCAGTCGTTGGTGGTGAGGCCGAACTGCACGCGCGCCTGGCTGTTGATCAATATCACCGCGCCTTCGGTGTCGACGGCGACCGCGGGCACCGGCAGGGCGTCCAGGATGAGGTCGCGCATCTGGCGGTTGCGCGCCGCCGAGCGCGGTTCGAACGCGACGCCCGCCCGGACCTTCAGCGGTGCGGGGTGGTAGGGCGGCCCGGAGCCCCCGGGGCGGCGCCGGAAGAGGCGCTGGCGCATGTTGACGACCTGGAAGCGGTCGGCGTCGTTCAGGAGCATCTCGGCCTTGCCGAGGAAGAGGAAGCCGCCGTCGCGCAGCGCGAAGTGGAAGCGGTCGATGATCTGCGTCTGCGCCTCGACGTTGAAGTACATCAGGGTGTTGCGGCACACCAGCAGGTCGAGCCGGGAGATGGGGGCGTCCCGGGTCACGTCGTGCCGCCCGAAGATCACCCGGCGCCGCAGGTCGGGCCGGAAGCTGTACTGCGTGCCGTTCTGCTCGAAGTACTTGTCGCGCAGTTCCACCGGCAGGGCTTCCAGGCCCTTGGCGGTGTACAGCGCGGTGCGGGCGTCGCGCAGGGCCTCCTCGTCGACGTCCGTCGCGTAGATCTTGACGCGGTTCAGACTCTCCTCGACGCCGAGCGCCTCGGCGAACATGATCGCCAGTGAGTACGCCTCCTCACCGCTGGAGCAGCCCGCGCTCCACACCCTGATCTCGTCGTCGGCCCCGGCCGCGGCGAGCAGCTCGGGCAGGACCTCGCGCTGCAGATACGTCCAGGCGTCCGGATCGCGGAACATCGAGGTGACGTTGATCAGGATGGTGTTGAAGAGCGCGCCGAACTCGTCCGCGCTGGTCTCGAGCCGGTCGCGGTAGTCCGCGTACGAGGAGACACCGGCGTCCGACATCCGCTTGCGGATGCGCCGGCCCAGGGAGGAGCGCTTGTATCCGGTGAAGTCGAAGCCACGGGCGTCCCTCAGAAACCCGAGAAGGTCCTCCAGCTCCTCATCGGTTTCGGAGTCGTGTGTTTCGCCCATCAGTGCCTCTTGGTCTCGACGAGTCCGCGGATCACCGCGGCGATCTCCTCAAGGGGTAGCACGAAGTCCACTGCTCCCGTACCCAGGGCCGTCTGAGGCATGCTCTTGAACTCCGCCGACTGCGGATCCTGGACGATCACCGTACCGCCGCGGGCCTTCACCGCGTCCACGCCCATGGCGCCGTCGACACCCGTCCCGGTCAGCACGGCGGCGATGGCCCGCGGCCCGTACGCGCCCGCCACCGACTCGAACAACAGGTCCGCGGAGGGGCGCACGAAGTGGACGAGCGCGCTGCTCGACAGCGTCAGGACGCCGTCGGGCGCCACCAGCAGATGCCGGTCGGGCGGAGCGACGTAGACGGTGCCGGGCTCCGTGCGTTCGTCCTGCTCCGCGAGCTTCACGTTCAGCTCGGTACGCCGCGCGAGCACGTCGGCGATGACCGTGCGGTGGCGCCGGTCCAGGTGCTGGACGACCAGGAGGGGCACGGGCAGGTCCTCGCCGAGCTCGCCGAGCAGTACGCCCAGGGCGTGGATCCCTCCGGCCGACGACGCGATGGCCGCCACCGCGTAGGCATCCTCGTCGGACACTGCCGGGGGCTGATGAGCCGTCACAGGTACGAGCCTAGCGAAGCACCAGGGCCGTGACAGGAAGGCAGGAACGGCGTCCGGCCGGGGCGGTCCCGCGCCCGCGCGCGTTACGCCAGGTGGCGCAACCGGGCGTGCGCCACCACGCCGCCCCCGTTGTCCTGTCGGACATGGGCTCCCACATAGACGGCCCGCAAGCAGCGGGCAGAACACGACGTGACGCACTGGGGATCGGTGTGGTCCTGCTCGCCTCAGGAGCGCTCGGCATGGCGGGCACCCCGCCGGACGACGTCGTGGACCGCGACGACCCCACCGATCCTGACGCCACTGCCGCCACCACCGACCCCACCGACATCGGCGACCCCACCGAGATCGCTGACGTCGACGGCTTCGAGGACTCCGACGGCCTCGTCGATCCGGACGACGTCATGGGCTTCGACGGCGCCGCGGACCCGCACGAGGACTGTCTGGTCGGCTACGACCCGGACTTCGAGGACGACCTGGCGGCGGCCGACGCCACGGTCCCCGAGGTCCGCGCGCTCACGGGCCCGCCACGCCGCTTCGCCCGCCCGCTGCGCCGCCGCTTCCGCGTCAGCGCGCGCTACGGCATCCGCGGCAACTGGCTCGCGGGCCACCACACCGGCATCGACCTGGCCGTGCCCCGGGGCACCCCGGTGTACGCCGTCGGCTCGGGCGTCGTCGTGCTCGCCCGCTGGTCGGGGGCGTACGGCAAGGCCGTCACGGTCCGGATGCCGGACGGCCACTACGCGCTGTACGCGCATCTGAACCGCATCTCCGTGCGGCAGGGGGCGCGCATCCGCACCGGCACCCGCATCGGCAGCAGCGGCAGCACGGGCCGCGCCACGGGACCCCACCTCCACCTGGAGATCCGGTCCCGGCGCGGCTACGGCTCGGACATCAGCCCAGTCGGATATCTGGCCCGGCGCGGGGTCCGGCTCACCTAGCGCGCGGCCCGGCGCGGGCTCAGGTCTGGACGGCGGGGACGAGCTGGGTCACCGGCTGCACCAGGTCGGTGATCTGGTGCAGCTCGTTCAGCCGGTGGAGTCCGCCGAGCTGGCTGGACACCGTCGGCACGGCGTCGTGCTGTGCCTCGGGCAGCGGCATGCGGCCCAGCTCGTCGAGGGTGGCCATCGGCGAGATCTCCTTGGGCTGCTGGGCGCCGGTGGACGCGTGGGCGGCGGGTGCCACGAGCGCCGCCGCACCGGCGGCGAGGGACACGGCGGCCAGAATTCGTCGCGCTGAAGTCATGCCCTCAGCAACGGCGGAGCAGCCCGCGGGACACGGGCACGCACCGCATTCCGCCCACCGCTGGCACTAATGGCCTACAGAAGTACTGCTCGAATCGCCGCACCTGTTCGATCTCCCGAAGATCATCGATGAATTCACGCCGTTACTTCACATCAGAGAGTCGCGTTAGAGCAATCGCGGCCACACCCACGCGGCCGTGCTTTCCAATTCGAAGGAGAACGTGATGTCTCGCATCGCGAAGGCAGCCGCCCTTACGCTCGGCGCGGGTGCCGTCGTGCTGGGCGGCGCCGGACTCGCCACGGCCGACGCCGGCGCGCACGGCGAAGCCAAGGGCTCCCCCGGTGTCCTCTCGGGCAACCTGATCCAGATTCCGGTCCACGTCCCGGTCAACGTCTGTGGCAACACCATCGACGCCGCCGGTCTGCTGAACCCGGCGTTCGGCAACACCTGTGTCAACAACGGCGGCACCGGCGGCGAGGGCGGCTACGGCCACTGAGCACGCCACCAAGGAGAAGCCCCCGGCGAGCATCTCGCCGGGGGCTTCCCGTTTCACACTCATGGTCCCCCGTACTGGTTCCTCCGTACTGATTCACCTGTACTGGTTCACACATGGGTACTGGTTCACACGTAGCGATAGATCCGCTCGTGGTCGAGCAGGTCGCCCGGGGTGGTGCGCCACGGCGGCATCGGCTCGTTGCGGGCGACGACGCGGCCGTGCCCCGGCTCGCCGAGGCCCGGCGGGTGCTCCGGCAGGAAGCGCGCGCCCCTGCGGTGCTCCCGTTCCCAGCGGCTCCACAGCAGGTCCACGAACGCGTGGTTCAGCCAGAACACCGGGTCGTTCACGGAGCCGCCGCCCAGCATGTGTCCGCCGACCCACCGGTGCACGCGGTTGTGGTTGCGCCACCGCGCGGTGCCGACGCCGGACGTCCAGCCCTCCAGCTTGTTGCGGAAGCCGCCGTCCGCCCGTGAGTCCCAGGGCGGGACGTCGTACCGGGAGTCCTTCATCGCCCACTCCACGTCGGCGGGCGTAGGCAGGTCGATGGGGTTCGAGGGGTTGCCGAACGCGCGGGTGAGGAAGTCGCCGTCGGTGACGCTCTCCTTGATCCGCCAGTGCCCGTTGCGCCGGGCGAACGGACCGGTGAGCACCTGCCGGTCGCCCTCGCGTCCGTTGCCGCCCAGGAAGTCCTCACCCCACAGGGACGCGGCCGGGGAGCGGTCCCGCGTCCAGTCCCAGTACGGGACCGTGACCGCGTCGTCGACGCGCTGCAGGGCCTGCTCGAAGTCGAGCAGGAAGCGCCGGTGCCAGGGCAGGAACGTCGGCGTCATATGGGCGACCCGGAGCCGCTCCTCGCCGTCCGCCACGTAGAAGTCGATGTGCGTGCGGACGAATTCGTCGTACTCGCCCCGGCGCTTCAGGGTCAGTACGGCGTCCACGAATCTGCGCCGCTCGGCCCCGGTCAGCCGGTTCTGGTTCTTGCGTGTGTAGGCCACGCGCGCCCCCTTCGCCATCCCAAGCGTCCCGTGCGGTCACGGCCCGTCAGTGGGTGTGACCGCTCAGCCGCGCCGTCATCCCGAGCTCGTCGACGGCCCCGCGGGCGGCCGCGAGCGGGGTCGCGTACGACCCGTAGTGGTCGACCATGGTCAGGTAGGTGCCGTCGGCGCGGCGCATGAGGCCGAGCTGCCTGCCGTCGACCGTGACGCGCCACCGGTCCCGGCCCGCGCCGCGCTCGCCCAGGACCGGGTCGCCCTGGATGCGCCGCCCCCGGTACATCTCGTCGAACGAGCCCTCGTCCGCGGCGCCCGGCGGCGTGGCCCGCGCCCCGCCCGCCCGCATCACCCCCACGGCGGCGAGCGTGGCCGCGGCCGCGACGCCCAGCAGGTGGCGCCGCCCGAGGCGGTGGGTCAGTGGCGTACCGGGCGCTGCGCTCATGTGCTCCCTCTTCCGCGGCCATGTGCTGCTGGACCTCTAACCGCCCGACCCCCGCGGTCCGTTACGGGCCCGGCCGTCGCGGGCCCGGTCGCACCGGAGTGGGGCCAAGCCCGGCCGCCGGGCCGCCGGGCCTGCGGGCGTCAGTTGAGGCCCAGGTCCGCGGCGGGCTGTGCGCTGAGCAGGGGCTGGTGCAGGCCGCCGCCGGGCAGGGAGAGAGGCGGCAGGGCGGTGCCGTCGGCGCCCGGCGTGCCCAGCGGCGCCTCCAGCGTGGCGCCCGGCGTGAGGGCGTACACGTCGGAGCCGTGCGCCGCCAGGTCCACGCTCTTCAGGCTGTCCTCGCCCACCACGTCCGTCAGCGGAGCCGTGATCTGTACGTCGGGCAGCGCGTTGCCGACCGGGATCTGCGGGACGGCCCGCTCGGGCAGCAGCTTGCCCTCCACGTAGCGGGGGCCTTCGAAGTCACCGCCGGGCAGTGGCACCGGGAGGGTGCTGGTGACCTCGGGGGTGTGCAGGCCCAGGGAGTGCTTGACCCCGTCCAGCGGCACGGTCACGCCGGGGTGGTCCGCCGCGGCCGCGGTCGAGGCCGCACAGGCTGCCGCGGTGCAGGCGAGGGCCGTGGCGATGGCCCCCCTCGTGGTGTGCTTCATGGCTCGGATCCTTTCGCTCACGGCGACCACTCGGTTCGCACAGGCTCAACGAGCCCGCCCCGCGCACCAGCACAAACTTCGCCCGAGCAACCGAATACTCGCTTTAACGGATGATCCCCTGGACTGATCTCCCTGCCGGAGTTCTCGGTGTGCGGGGCCGGGTGAATTCACCGGGAAAGGCCCGTACGAATTCGGCTCGGGCTCCGGCCCCGGCTGAGGCTCCGGCCCCCGGCTCCGGCTCCGGCTCCGACTGAGGCTTCGGAGCGTGAATCCCACAGCCCCGCCACACCGCTCCGCGACCTGCCCGCACGGGGCCGTGGCGCTCCTTCGGCTCTTCGGCTCTTCAGCCGCGCAGCCGCTGCACCGGCAGCAGGCAGTGCGTGGCGTTGGTCAGGGTCTCCTCGTCGCCCGCGAAGGACCTGAGGTTGTCCTCCGACACGGGTGCGCCGGGCGTACCCTCCGGCCACGCGCGCGTGGTCATGATGAAGTACGCGTGCCCGCGCTCCTGTACGGCAGCGAGCCACTCGGGCGGGACCACGCACTGGGCGTTGACGTGCGGCATGCTGACGACCGCCTGCCCCGCCTCGACGAGCAGGGTCACCGGCAGGCTGGGGTTGCGCGCGCCGTCGAGGAGCGGGCCGCCGACCGGCAGACCGGAGTTGTGCAGGAGCGCGCCGACCGCCTCCGCCGAGGCGTCCGGACCGCCCTCGGCGTCCCCCAGGGGATAGGCCATGAGAAAGGCCATGTCCTTTTCTTCCTCGGGGTGTTCACCGCTCCAGGCGATGACACCCACGGTGCCCATGTCGGCCGCCCGGAAAGGACGCTGCTCGCTCGGTTTCGTGGTCATGGGCGAAACCGTAGCGACGCGCGCGGCAGGGATTCCGCGCTTGTCACCTAAGTGGCCGAACGGCCGTTCCGCATCACACGAAGGGGGAGTCGGTCGAACGGGTGCGCAGGGGCAGGGCTCCCGAATTCGCTCCGCTAAGCGTGCGTGTGGTCGGCCCTGCGTGCACGTGGTCGGCCCTGCGTGCGATCGGGCACGCGAAAGGCCGGCCCGCGGAAAGGGTTCCGCTGACCGGCCTTTGAGTGTCGCGTTCGCCCGGAGAGCATCGAGGGTGCCGGGAGCACCGAGAGCGCCGGGCGATGTCCCGTGGCGTCGGGGCCGGGACGCAACGTGCCGCGGGCGAACGTCAGTTGTTCACGCCGCTGTTGCCGAACGCCGGGTTCAGGGCGCCGATCAGGTTCGCGGTGTTGCCCACGACGTTGACCGGGACGTTCACCGGGATCTGGCCGATGTTGCCCGAGCCGACACCCGGGGAGTGCGTGGCGTCAGCGGCGGCGTCGGCGTCGGCGAAAGCGGTCCCCGACGCGGCGCCCGCAGCCATACCGGCGGCGGCGAGGGCGAGAGCGGCCTTCTTGGCAGTGTTCATCATCAAACCTTCCCTTAGGGTTTGGCTGAAGCCTAGGGGCGGAATTCAGGGGATTCCTGGAATAACACGCCCAAGCATTTTCGGTTTCCCGTTCGGCTCAGCCCACCCGAAGGAAACCGGGAATTCGGGTGACTAGTTGGCGAGCGGCAGGCCGCCGAGCAGCTGCGTCGGGCCGCCGCTCGCGTTCAGCCCGTCCGTGGCCTGCTTGACCGTGTTGACGACCGAGTTCTTGTTCTCGGTGTCCAGCATGTTGGTGTTCAGCGGCGCCGCGTCCAGGGTCGACTGGCTGAGCAGCGTGTCCAGGCCGCCGTTCAGGCTGGTGGGCGTCAGGTCGTTGGCGAAAGCGGGCGCGGCGGCACCGGCGATCGCCATCGATCCAGCGAGGACAGCGGCAGCCTTCAGGGGCTTCATCGTGTTCCTTTCTTGGTAACTCTTGTCACCGTTGGCCGGGTCACCAATGGGCTTCACTGCTCAGGCAATTACTTCTGCCTGTCGTCTCTCTCACCGGACCTAACGAGCGGAACTCGGCACGGAAACCCCTGAAACTCAAACTTCCCGGAACCCACTCGATGGAAGGGAACCCGCATTCTTCTCATATCAACTGGACTACGCACACGTGAAGTTGACGAACACCTGACGGTCCGCGCATGACGAGACCCGCCGCACCGGCACGTGCCGGTGGGGCGGGTCTCGTCATGCGCGCCCCGGAAGGGACGCGTGCTTTCCCGGTCCGCGCGCTTTTCTGTCTACTCCTCCACCGGGAGCGGGACGGGCAGCTTCGGCACCGGCAGGCCGTCCGTCGGCAGCTTGGGGAGCGGGGGCAGGCCCGGCAGGTTCGGCACCGGAAGACCACCGCTGAGCACCGTGGCGACGACCGTGTTGACCAGGCTGGTGAGAACGCCGGTGACGGCCGGGACGACCTGCGTCGGGTCGCCGCTCGTGACGGCCTTGACCAGGGTGTCCACCGCGGTCTGGAGCGCCTTCAGGGCGTCGTCCTTGATGTCGAGGGGCACCTGCGCGGCCTGCGGGCCGCCCAGCGGCAGCTTCGGCAGCGCGGCGGGGAGCTGCGGCACGGCGGGGGCAGGCGGGACGGCGGGTGCGGCCGGTGCGGCGGGTGCCTGGGGGACGCCGGGCACGGCGGCGGGCGGGGCGACCGGCGCCCCGGCGGTGGTCTTGGCGATGGCTTCCTTGACCGCGTCGCCGAGCTTGGCGGCGTCGGGAGCGGGCAGCTGGCCGTTGTCGGCCTTGAGCGTGGCTTCGAGGAGGTCGGTGGTCGGGGTGAGGACGCCGCCCAGGTCTCCGAGCGCCTGCACCTGGCCGAGCAGGGCGTCCGCCCCGGGGACGGGCGCCTTCACGGCGGTCGCTTCCTGGCGGGCCTCCGCCTGCATGGCTATGGCCGGTCCGGCCGTGCCGAGGAGAAGCGCCGCGCAGAGCGTGGTGGTCGCGATACGCCGTGCGGGTAGAGCACGCATAGGTCGTTCCCTTTCGGTGGTCCGTCGGATCTTGTGCTCACCGTGAAAGGGAGGCTCGCCCTCCGCAACCGAGCGGGCGCGCCGCGTCACACCCCCCTGCGGGCCGACCGGGCGTTTACGCAGGTGGGAAGCGGAAGTACGGGGCGGCTCCTGGGCGTTGCGGCTACCCGCCATTCGAGTACGGGTCCAAGAGCGCGACACGCCGACGATGCGGGGCCGACACGCCGGAACGGCCGCCTCCGCCGCTCACCCGGACGCGGCACGGGGCGAGGGCGCCGTCGGCGCATGGAAACGGCCGCCCCACAGGCTGTGGGGCGGCCGTACCGAAGAAGGCGTCAGCTCAGTCGTTGACGCAGGTGTTGCCGAACGCCGGGTTCAGCAGGCCGATCACGTTGATCGTGTTGCCGCAGACGTTCACGGGCACGTGCACCGGAACCTGGACGGCGTTGCCGGAGACGACACCGGGGGAGTTGGTGGCGGCACCCTGCGCGCCGCTGTCGGCGGCGGCGACACCGGCGCCACCGGCCACGGCGGCGGCCGCGACGGCGGAGAGGGCGAGGGCCTTGGTGGTACGCGACATGGAGAGTTGCTCCTTGGTCAAATGACGCTTGTGCCGTGCGGGATGCCCGGCGCGTGGATCAACGGCCATGCCTGACGGTCGGTTGTGCCCCGGACGGGTGATGGCTGGAGCGAGCCATTTCGGTGACAGCCGTGTCGTCGTGTTGCCTCGCCGTGTTACTCACACCGGCGGCTCACGTCCACGAACCCTCTCCAGCCAGCGAATTGACCACCCGCTTCACAGTTTCGACACACGTGGCCGGGTCACGGAGAAGGCTCTTGGCTCCCGCTACAGTTGCGCTTCCTCTTGAGGAATTTCAGCCATAGATGTGCTCATGCCACAAATGTGCATATTCACCCGGTTAGCCCCGTCTTCGCCCCCGCACTCTCCTTCTTACGCCCGCCTCCGTGCTCCAGCGTTTCTCCGCTCCTCCCACTCCGGAAGGCCAACGCCGTCATGTGCCACTCCCCGGGCCCGCGTCGCGTCCTCGCCGCCCCGCTGCCGTGCGCCGCGTTCCCGCTGGTGCCCGGGCACGCGGCGGCCGCGCCACCCGGTGGCGGGGAGAAACACGGTGAGTCGGCAAAGAGGTATCACGCGCCGCGCCGCACAGGGGTCGTACGCGCCGCCGCCCCCGCGATCACCTACCCCCGGGCGGTCACCCGGAAGGCGGCACCGGGCTGCCGCCCCCTCGCCGGGACCCGTTCCGTCGGCGGGCCTCGGCCCCTCGGGAGCCCTCGTCCCTCCGCCCCGCGCGGCGCTCTCCGGGCCGGAGCCACCGCGGCCGTCGACGCACGGCGGTAACGCACCTTGCCTCGCACCCATCCAGAGGAATCGCGCATGCCGCAGCCGTCGGTCCTCCCTCCCCCGCGTGTCCTGCACGTCAGCCAGCCCGTGGACGGCGGCGTCGCGCGCGTGGTCCTGGACCTCGTCGAGGCCCAGCGCGCCGCGGGCCTCGACGTCCACGTGGCCTGCCCGGGCGGCGTGCTCGCGGGCGGCCGCGGGCACGCCTGGGCGGCGAGCCGCTCCCCCGGGCCCTCGCTGTGGTCCGAGGTCCGCGAGCTCGACCGGGTCGTGTCCCTCGTACGCCCCGACCTCGTGCACGCCCACAGCGCCAAGGCGGGTCTCGCCGTGCGGCTCGCCGTGCGCGGGCGCGTGCCCACCGTCTTCCAGCCGCACGCCTGGTCGTTCGAGGCCGTCGGCGGGGTGACGGCGGTGCTCGCCCGCGCCTGGGAGAGGCACGGCGCGCGCTGGACGGCCCGGCTCGTGTGCGTCAGCGAGGCCGAGCGGCACACCGGGCTGCGCGCGGGCGTGGGCGGTACCGCCCGGGTCGTCCCCAACGGCATCGCCGTCGACCGTTTCCCGCCCCGGAGCAGGGAGGCGAGCCGGGCCGAACTGCCGCTGCCCCCGGCCCGCGACGCCGCGACGCCGCTGGTGGTGTGCGTGGGGCGGCTGTGCCGCCAGAAGGGGCAGGACGTGCTGCTCCGGGCCTGGGCGGCCGTCACCGCGGCGCTGCCCGCAGCCCGCCTCGCCCTCGTCGGTGACGGGCCGGACGCCGAGGCCCTGCGGGCGCGCGCCGACGACTCGGTGCTCTTCGCCGGTGCGGTGCCGGACGCGGCGCCCTGGTACCGCGCGGCCGACGTGGTCGTCCAGCCCTCGCGCTGGGAGGGCATGGCGCTGGCCCCGCTGGAGGCCATGGCGTGCGGCAGGACCGTCGTGGTCACCGAGGTGAACGGCGCGCGCGAGAGCCTGCCGCCCGACCTCGTGCCGCACGCCCTGGTGCCGCCGGAGAACCCCGACGCCCTGGCCCGCGCGCTCATCGCCCTCCTCGGGGACCGGGCGCTGCGCGACCGGCTCGGGGACCGGGCGCGCCGCCACGTACTCGACCACCACGACGTGCGGCACACCGCCCGCGCGATCGAGGAGGTCTACCGCGAACTGCTCGGCACGGCACCCCCCACGTACGCGGCCGCCACGAAGGACAGGGAGTGCACCAACCCGTGAGTGCGGAACGAACCGTCGTCACCTCGTCAGGGGAGCTGAGACAGCACCAGCAGGACCCGGCCGCGGCCGTCGTCGTGGCGCCCCGGGAGGCGCTGGCCAAGCGCGTCGGGCACGGCCCGTGGCGGCCCGCGCGCCGACGGCGCGTCGCCTGGCCGCTGCTGGCCGTCGACGGGGCCGCGGCGGCACTCGGTGTGTGCGCGTACGCCGTGTCCGAGGCCGCCGGGTCCGGGCCCCTGCCGGGGGCCGCGGCCGACTGGGCGGCGGCCGCTCCCTGGACCCTCGTCTCCTGGGCCGCCACGATGGCGCTGCTCACCACGGCCGTCGTCGCGCTGCACGCCCACGGCGGTCTGTACCGGCCCGCGCGGATGCCCGGCGCGCTCGACGAACTGCCCTCGCTCGGCGGGCGCGTGGCGGTCGCCTGGTGCGTGACGGCCACGTGCGCGGCCTCCCTGTCCGGCCTTCCCGTCCTGCCGCCGCTCGCCCCGCTCGTCTCCTTGTCGCCCGTCCCGCTCGTGACGGCGTGCGCGGCCCACTGCGCGCTGAGCACGGCCGGCCGGGCCCTGGTGTACGCGCGGTTCCGCGGGGCGCTCGCGCGCGGGCCGCGTCCCGTGCTCGTCCTCGGCCACGGACCCCGCGCCCGCGCGGTGGCCACCGCGCTGCTGCGCCAGCCGCGGTGCGGGATGCGCCCGGTCGGAGTCGTCTGCGACCCCGCCGACCTCGCCGCCCAGGGCCAGGAGACGGCACCGGGCCTGCCGGTGCTCGCCACCCTGGACGAACTCCAGCGCGCCGCCATCCAGAACGACGTCCGCACCGTGCTGATCGCCACCGGCCGCACGGACTCCCGCGAGCACTGGCTGCCCGCCCTGCGCGCCCTCGGCTGCGACCTGTGGGAGCTCGCCCCGGTGCCGGCCCCCGCGGGGCACCAGCACGTGGCCGGGTTCCCGTGCCGCCCGCTGCCGCCCGGCGGTCCGCTCCGCACGAGCCTGCGCAAGCGCGCCCTCGACGTGCTGGTGTCGGCCGCGCTCCTCGTCCTCGCCGCGCCGGTCCTGCTGGTGTGTGCGGCGCTCCTGCGGGGCCTGGAGGGGCCCGGCATCGTGTTCCGCCAGGAGCGCGTCGGCAAGGGCGGCCGCCCGTTCACCCTGCTGAAGTTCCGCACCCACCGGCCCGCCGACCCGCAGGAGGCCGCGACCCGGTGGAGCGTCGCCGACGAGCACCGGATGAGCGCGTACTGCCGCTTCCTGCGCCGCACCTCCCTCGACGAGCTGCCGCAGCTGTGGAACGTGCTGCGCGGCGACATGAGCCTGGTCGGGCCCCGCCCCGAACGCCCCTACTTCGTCGCCCAGTTCAGCCAGAAGTACCCCGACTACGCGCTGCGCCACCGCATGCCCACCGGCATCACCGGGCTCGCCCAGATCCACGGCCTGCGCGGGGACACCTCCATCGAGGACCGGTGCCGCTTCGACAACGCGTACATCGACAGCTGGTCGTTCTGGCAGGACCTGTGCATCCTGCTGCGCACGGTGGGCTGTCTCGTACGACACTCGGGGAGTTGACCCACGGTGCCCGTCGCTGATCACGCGCTGGCGCCGCCGCCCGCGTCGGCCCCCGCGCCGCCGTACCTCGCCGCGCTGGTGCCCGCCGTGCGGCGGGCCACGCCCGTGCTGCCGATCGTCGCCGTGGTGGCGCTGCTCGCCCTTCCGGTTCCCGCCGGGACCTCCGGCGGCGGACCGCAGATCACGGTCGCCGACGTGGTCTCGGGGCTCGTCGTGGCGCTGTGCGTCCTGACCGCCGTACGCTCCGCGCGGCGCCCGCTGACCCGGGCCGCCGCGCTCCTGTTCGGCCTGCCCGTGGTCGGCGTCACCGCCGCCGCGTGCGCCGCGCCGACCGGCGGTGCCGCGCTGGCCGGGGCGGCCCGCTACCTCCAGATCTTCGTCCTGGTGCCGCTCGCCGTCCTCGCGCTGCTCCGGGACGGCCGTGACGTACGCCTGGTGGCCTGGTCGTTCGTGGGGCTCGCCGGGTGGCAGGGCGCGCTCGGCGTGCACCAGTACGTCACCGGGACCGGCGCCTCGTACATGGGCGAGGACATCCGCGCGGTCGGGACGTTCGGGCCGACCGACGTCATGGGGATGGCCACCGTCGTGTCGTTCGGCGTGGTCTGCGCCCTCGCCCTCGCCTTCCGCGACGGCGCGCCCCGGCAGCGGGCCGCCGCGGTCACCTGCGCGGCGCTGCTGCTCGTCCCGCTCGCCCTGTCCTTCAGCCGGGGCGCGTGGATCGCCACGGCCGCGGCCTGCGGCGTGGTCCTGGTGCTCGCGGGGGTGCGGCGGGCGCTGCGCGTGCTGCTCGCCGCGACCGCCGCGGCCGTGGTCCTCGTCGGCGGGTTCGGGGTGGGCTCGCAGATGCTGCAGCAGCGCCTCGGCAGCATCACCGAGGTCGCCGACGCACCCGACCAGTCGGTCACCGACCGGTACACGATGTGGGCCGCTTCGGTCGACATGTGGCGCGAGCGCCCGGTCACCGGCGTGGGCCTCAAGGGCTTCCCCGAGTACCGCGACAGCCACGCCTCCGTCGCGCTCTCCTCCGGCAGCGACACCGCGGGCGCGGGCCACGGCTTCGCCCGTCAGCCGCTCCTGTCCCCGCACAACATGTACTTGCTGATCCTCAGCGAACAGGGGCTGCTCGGCCTGTGCGCCCTCGCGGGCTGCTGGGCGGGCCTTCTGGCCTGCGGGCTGCGGCGCTGGGCCCGCACGCGTGCGCTGTCCGCCGCCCCGCCCGGCGACCGCCTCGACTGCGCGCTCCTGGCCTGCGGCCTCCTCGTGTGGCAGCTGGTCGACTTCCTGTACGCCGACATCGGCGGGCCCTCGACGGTCCTCACGGCCATCGTCCTCGGGGTCGCGGCCTGGTGGGGGGTCGGCGACCACATGCGGCGGCGGGAGGTAACCGCACCATGATCACGGCCTCCGGGGGCGGGGACACGGGAGCGCTGCGGCCTCCCGGGGAGGCACCCGTCGACGTACGACCCCACGAGGAGCGGGCCGACGGTCAGGGGGCAGTTGCCGCCGACCCCGATGGCCGGGGGGAAGCTCCCGCTGACGTCGGGTCCGCCTCCGCCGGTGCCGAGCCCGCGCCCGCGCGGGGCGGGAGGTTCCTCGCCAAGGCCGCGCTCGTCACCGCCGCGCTGTCCGTCGCCGGGTCACTGCTCGGGCTCGCCCGGGACCAGGCGCTCGCGCACTTCTTCGGCGCCGGGACCGACACCGACGCCTTCCTGGTGGCCTGGACCGTGCCGGAGATGGCGGCGACGCTCCTCATCGAGGACGGCCTGGCCTTCTTCCTCGTACCGGCGTTCAGTCTGGCCCTCGCCCAGCGCGGGCGCGGCACCGGACGCGACCCCGTGCGAGCCCTCGTCGCCGCCTCGCTGCCCCGGATGTGCCTGTGCTTCGCGGCCGCCGCCCTGGCCCTCGCCCTCGCGGCGCCCTGGGTGGTGGCCACCCTGGCGCCCGGCCTGCCCGACCAGCGGCTCGCCGTGGACTGTACGAGGCTGACGGCAACCTGCGCCTTCTCCTTCGGCCTCGCGGGCTACTGCAGCGCCGCCCTCCGCGCCCATCAGCGCTACACCGTTCCCGCCCTGATCTACGTCGTCTACAACGCGGCCATCATCGCCACGCTCGCCCTGCTCGCGGCGCGGTGGGGGGTCCGGGCGGCGGCGGCCGGGGTCGCGGTGGGCGGCGCGCTGATGGTGGTCGCGCAAGTTCCGTCGCTGTGCCGGCAGTTGCGGCGCGGCTCCGGCACGGACACCGCCCGGACGCTCACCGGAACGGCGTCGCCCCGGCTGCGGACCACGGTCATCTGGACCGTGCTGCTCTTCGCGCTGTGCCGCCAGTCGCAGGTCCTCATCGAGCGCTTCCTGGCGTCGTCGCTGCCCGGCGGCGCCATCTCACATTTGAACTACGCGCAGAAGGTCGCGCAGATGCCGATGGCCCTGGCCCTGATGCTGTGCACCGTCACGTTCCCCGTCCTGGCCCGGGCGCAGGCCGAGGGGCAGACCCTCAAGGCACGGGACCGTGTGGAGCGGGACGTCGTGACGGCCGGGTGCGTGGTGCTGCTCGGCGCGGCCGCCGTGATCGCCGGGGCACACCCGCTCATCCAACTCCTCTTCGAGCGCGGCGCGTTCACCCCCGAGGACACCGCCGCCACGGCCTCCGTCATGCGCGTGTACTCCCTGGGGCTGCTCGGCCACACCCTCGTCGGCGCCCTCGCCCGCTCCTACTTCGCGGGGGGCCGCGTCACCTGGGCGCCCGTGACCGCGATGGGCCTCGGCATCGTCGCCACGGCGGGCCTCGGCGTGCTGAGCGTCGGCACCTTCGGGGTGTACGGGATCGCCGCCGCCAACGCCATCGGCATCTGCCTCACGGCCACGCTGCTGCTGCGCGGCATGGGTCCGCGCACGGTCCCCATCCGCATCCCCAAGGTCGTCGCGGAGCTCGCCGGGCTCGTCATCGCCGCCGCCGTCGCCACGCTCCTGGGCGCGCTCTGCGCGCGCTCACTGACCGCACCGGTGCCCGCCCTCCTGGCCTGCGGCCCGACCGTGCTCCTGGCCTTCGTGCTCGTGGCCTGGTTCCTGCGCGTCGGCCCGCTGGTCTCCGCCGTCTCCGCCCTCGGCCCCGCCCTACGAAAGCTGGCTTCGCGTCATGACCGCTGACACCAGACCCGCCCCCCGCACCGCCTCCACACGGTCGTGGATCGCCATGTACCACTCCGTGGACCGCTGCCCCGACGACCCGTACCGCATCACCGTCACCCCCGAACGCCTCGACGCCCAGCTCGCCCGACTGCGCCGCCGAGGCCTCACGGGGGTGTCCATGGCCGAGCTGCTGCGCGCTCGCGCCGAGGGCCGCGCGGACGGGCTCGTCGGCCTCACCTTCGACGACGGCTACCAGGACTTCGTGGACCACGCCCTGCCGCTGCTCCACCGCCACGGCTGCACCGCTACGCTCTTCGTCCTGCCCGGCCGCCTCGACGGCGACAACGCCTGGGACCCGCTGGGCCCGCGCAAGCCCCTGCTCGGCGCCGAGGGCATCCGTGCCGCGCACGACGGCGGCATGGAGGTCGCCTCGCACAGCCTGACCCATGTGGACCTCACCCGGGCCGACGACGAGCAGCTCCAGCACGAGATCGCGGGCAGCCGCAGCGCCCTCGTCCAGCTCATCGGCGCCCCCGTGGACGGCTTCTGCTATCCGTACGGCTACGTCGACGCCCGGGTCAGGGACGCGGTCCGCGCGGCCGGGTACCGCTACGCCTGCGCCATCGACTCCGGGCCGCTCACCGGGGACTTCACCCTGCCGCGCGTCCACATCGGGCAGCAGGACATCGGCGTACGGCTGTGGCTGAAGGAGCGCCTGAACAAGGCGCGGGGGAGGGCGCTGCCGCCGGCGGGGAGCCCTTCGACGGGTGCGCCCTGCGGGCATGTTTCACGTGAAACAGCCACGCGTGCGCGTGTTTCACGTGAAACATCGGCAGGCGCGGCGACCGACCCCCGCAGCACCTCGAACACGGCAGCCGCGCCACCCAGGACGGTGAAACCGTGAAGGCCCTGCACGTCATCACCGGCCTCGGCATGGGCGGCGCGGAGCAGCAACTCCGGCTGATGCTGCGGCACTTGCCGTCCAGCTGCGATGTCGTCACGCTCACCAACCCCGGCTCCGTCGCCCGCCAGATCATGGCCGAGGGCACCCGCGTCACCCACCTCGGCATGTCCGGCAATCGCGATCTGTCCGCCCTGCCCCGGCTCACCAAGCTGATCCGCGCCGGGCACTACGACGTGGTCCACACCCATCTGTACCGGGCCTGTCTGTACGGCCGGATCGCCGCCCGCCTCGCGGGCGTCCGCGCGGTGGTGGCCACCGAGCACTCGCTGGGCGAGTCCCAGATGGAGGGGCGGCCCCTGACGGGCGGCGTACGCGCCTTGTACCTCGCCGGGGAGCGCCTGGGCCGCGTCACCGTCGCCGTGTCGCCCGCCGTCGCCCGGCGCCTGCACCGGTGGGGAGTGCCCCGGCAGCGCATCAGCGTCGTACCGAACGGCATCGACGCGGACCTCTTCCGCTTCGACCCCGCCGCCCGCGCGATCGCGCGCCGCCGCCTGGACCTGCCGGAGGACGCCTACGTCGTCGGGGGAGTGGGCCGCCTCACGCCCGGCAAGCGCTTCGACGTCCTGCTGCGTGCCGTCGCCCAGCTCCCGGAGGACGTCCTGGCCGTGCTCGTCGGCACGGGACCGCAAGAGCCCGAGCTGCGGAAGCTCGCCGAGCGACTGCGGATCGCGGGCCGCGTGCGCTTCGCGGGAGAGGCCCGGCACGAGCCCGAAGCCACCCCGTCGGACGGTACCGACCTGCCCGCCCTCCTGTCGGCAATGGACGCGCTCGCCTCCCCCTCACCCGAGGAGGCCTTCGGGCTCGCCCTCCTGGAGGGCCTGGCCAGCGGGCTTCCCGTGCTCTACGCCGACTGCCCGGCCATCGACGCCCGGCCCTGCGCCGAGCGCGGCCTCGCCATGCCCTGCCCGAGCGACCCGGACGCCCTCGCCCGCGCGCTGCACACCCTGCGCCCGCGCGGCACCGCGTCCCGCACGGCACCGCCCGCCGCCCACCACTACAGCGTCGCCCGCAGCGCCGGGCAGCTGATGAACGTCTACGAGTCGGCTCTCTCCGGCTCGACCTCGGAGGTGACCTTCGATGCGTAATCCCTTCCCCGCCAGGTCCGGTGCCGCGCGCGCCCGTCTGGCCCGGCTGCCCCGCTGGTGGCCGCTGCCCGCCTGCGCGCTGCTCGGCGCCACCGCGGGCGGCGCGTACGGCGTCCTGCACACCCCGCAGTACGCGGCGACCAGCTATGTCATCGCCGTGCCGCAGGAGCGCGCGGACCCGTCGACGGCGATCGGCTACGCGCAGGCCTACGGCCGTGTCGCGACCCAGCTGGCCGTCCTCGGTGACGCCCAGGTCGCGGCGGGCATGTCGGCCACGCAGCTCAAGGACAGCGTGCGCGTGGCGACCTCGCCGGACGCGCCGATGATCGCCATCACCGCGTCCTCGGCCCACCCGGGTGAGGCCGCGCTCACCGCCAACGCCGTGGCGCGCTCCCTCACGGTCAGCGCCAACCACACCAAGAAGAGCACCCAGATCAAGCTGCTCCCGTTCTCGCGCGCGCTGAAGCCCACCGCGCCCTCGTCGGTGTCCACGCCGGTGAGCGCCCTGGTCGGCACCAGCGCGGGCGGCCTCCTCGGCGGTCTCGCCCTTCTCGTCAGGCCCCGGCGCCCCGCCGCGCGGGCGGGCACGGCCGCCGTGCCCGCGCCGACTCCGGTCCTGGCCGGGGACGCGGTGTGACGGCGGCGGCCGGCCGGTTGGCGGTCGAACTCTGCGTACGGGAGGAGGAGTTCGAGCGCCTGGGCGCGCCGTGGGGGCGGCTCTACCGGGCCTGCCGCACGGCGACCCCGTTCCAGAGCCACGCCTGGCTGTCCTCCTGGTGGCAGTCGTACGGCACGCGGGGGCGGCTGCGGGTCCTGCTGGTCAGGGACGGCGAGGAACTGGTCGCGGCGGCGCCCCTCATGCGGGCACGCGGCCCGCTGCCCGTGCTGACCCCGCTGGGCGGCGCCATCTCCGACTTCACCGACGTACTGCTCGACGAAACGGCCACCGAAGACGGCCTGCGCGCCCTGACCGAGGGCCTCGCGGGCCTGGCGCGCGCCGCCCTGCTCGACTTCCGCGAGGTCCGCCCGGGCGGCTGCGTGGAGCGCGTGCACGCGCGCTGGCGCGGGCCCCGCCACGTCGTGGACGATTCGCCGTGCCTCGAACTCCCCCCGCTGCCCATGGAGGAGCTGCTCGCCCGGCTGCCGACGCCCCGGGCCCAGCGCACCCGCGCCAAGCTGCGCAAACTCGCGAAGCTCGGCGTGGAGTCACACATCGTCCCCGCGGAGGACGTACCGGAGTCCCTGGGGACGCTGCTGCGCCTTCACCAACTCCAGTGGGAGGGGCGGAAGGTGACCACCGAGCACCTGCGGCCGCGCTTCCGCGAGCACCTGATCCGCTCGGTGCGGCCCATGGTCGCCGCGGGCGAGGCGGTCGTCACCGAGTTCCGCCTGGACGGCGAGGTGATGGCCGCGGATCTGACCCTCCTGTCCGGCGGCCTGGCCGGGGGCTATCTGTACGGCGCGCATCCGCTGCTGCGGGAGCGCAAGGCGGACGTGGCGACCATGCTTCTGGACGCCTGCACCCGGCACACCGCGGGCGAACGGCCCCGCACGCTGAGCCTGTTGCGCGGTACCGAGCCCTACAAGCGGCACTGGCGCCCCGACCCGGTCGTCAACCGCCGCTATCTGCTGGCCCGTACCGGCACGGCCCCGCTGCTCGCCGCGGCCGCCGCCTCGGCGGCCGGACGCCGCTGGGGCAAGCGGCTGCTCGACGCCCGGCGTGAGCGTCGCGGTGACGCGGCCCCCGAGTAGGTCCGCGCCACCGCGACCGACTGTGCGGCCCGCCTCAGCGGTCCCTGCGCCACCAGTCGAAGCGCAGGCACAGCTTGCCTCCCAGCCAGTACTCGACCCAGTCGCCGAGGTCCAGCGGGGAACACTCGGTCGGAGTCGGCTTCGGCTCGGTCGGCTTCGGCGGCGTGTCCCCGCGTCCGGTGAGGAGGTCGCGGTAGACCCGCGAGGACCTGGGGTTGGAGGAGCACTGCCACACGCCGTGCGGACAGTAGTCGGTGATGGTGTTGTACAGCGGCTGCTTGTCGTCCATCCAGGCCAGCATGCGGCGCATGTACTCCGCGTTGTCCCCGTTGCGGAACAGGCCCCATTCGGGATACGAGATGGCCTTCTTGTGCTGCGCCGCGAACTCGACGTGGTGCTGGAGCCCGTACGGCTCGCTCACCTGCTCGTCGAACGCCATGCCCCGCGGCTGGTCGTACGAGTCCATGCCGATGATGTCGACGACGTCGTCACCGGGATAGCACTCGGTCCAGGGAACGGCGTCCCGGCCGCGGCTCGGCGTGAAGTCGAACTTGAACTTCTGCCCGGGCACCGCGCGCATGGCCGTGACGATGCGCTTCCAGTACGCCTTCCAGGACTCCGGGTCGGGAGCGCACCGGTGCGTGTACGTGGTGCCGTTCATCTCCCAGCCGAGCACGAGGACCGTGTCCGGCACCCCGAGGTCGACCAGGCGCCGCGCGAGCACGCGGTAGTGCTCGTCGAACTCGCCCGCCGCGCCCCGGCGCAGCAGCGAGCGCACCGCGTAGTCGCCGACGCCCTCCTCGTTGCGGTCGAGCATCGGCACGTTCAGCACGAAGAGCCGGTCGTCCTTCTCCTTGCGCCAGTCGGCCCAGCTCTCCAGGAAGTCGGGCGCGCCCTCGATGTTGCTCCACCGGTCCCCCGGCAGATACGTGTGCCCGACCCGCAGCTCCGCGCCGCCGAGCCACTCGCTGAGCTCCTGGATCCGGCGGGGGCCGCGCGAGCCGTAGTCGACGTACGCGCCGAAGGTGCTCGCCCCGGCGGGTTCGGCAGGCTTGGCGGGCTCGGCGGGCGACGGCACGGCGGGGGCGACCGGCGGCCGGGGAGCGACCGGGCTCGCGGGCACGGGGCTGGCAGGAGTGGCCGGGGACGCCGGAGTCTCCGGGGTCGCGGGGGTCGCGGGGGTCGCCGGGACTGCCGGCGCAGGCGTGGCGGGCGGGGGCGGGTCGTCGGCACGCCGGATGTCCACCGCGTATCCCGGCCCGGCGGCCAGCGCGGCCGACATAATGACTCCGGCGGCGATAAAGACCGCGCGTTTACCGCGTCGATGACTGTGTCGGGTCCTCATGCCTGCTCCTCGATTCCGCCTCCGCTTACTGACGCTCAGTCATTTTTATGTTTATTGCGCCAATCGAGCTCCTAATCCTCCGCGCCGACAGATCGCCCCTTTGGGCGATCGAACAGTAAGGGCGAAAGTGCAGCGTCTGGATACACGCATCCCCGCGGTCCTGCTGCGGATCGACAGGAATTCCTTCCACCACGGAACGCTGGGCGCGGTGCGCTCCCTGGGGCGTGCGGGAGTGGAGGTGCACCTGGTCGCCGCCGACACCCACAGCCCGGTGGCCCGCTCGCGCTATCTGCACCGGATGCACCCGCCGCCCGGGCCCGCCGCGTCCCCGGCGGAGGTGGCCGCCACGCTGCTCCGCGTCGCCGCCACCCTGCGCGGTCCCGCCGTCCTGATCCCCCTGGACGACGCGGGCTCCCTGGCCGTCAGCGCCCAGCGGACCGAACTGAGCGACCGGTTCCTGCTGCCCGCGATGCCACCCGGCACGGCGGAGAGCGTGGCGGACAAGGCGGCGCTGGCCGAGCTGTGCGCGGCCGCCGGAGTACCGCATCCGCGGACCGAGCTGCCGGACTCGGCGAGCCGGGCCGCGGCGGTCGCCCGCAGCCTCGGCCCGGCGGCGGTGGCCAAGTGGAGCCGCCCCTGGTGTCTGCCGCGCGACGCGGGCCTGCACAGCACGGTGGTCGTCCGCTCCCCCGGCGAGGCCGCGGCGCTGTTCGAACGCGGTGCGGAGGCGGGCAGCCCCCTGCTGCTCCAGGCCTTCGTGGCGGCGGACGGCGGCAGCGACTGGTTCGTGCACGGGTACGTGGGCCGCGACGGCCGCGTGCACGGCGGCGGCACGGGGCGCAAGCTGCGCGCCTGGCCCCGCGCGGCGGGCATCACCGTGCGCGGCGAGTGGGTGCCCAACCCCGCCCTGGAGGCGCTCGCCGCCCGGCTCATGACGACGGTCGGCTACCGGGGCGTCTTCGACCTCGACTTCCGCCAGGACACCGCGACCGGCACGTACCACCTGCTCGACTTCAACCCGCGCCCCGGCGCCCAGTTCCGCCTCTTCGCCGACGGCGCCGAGCTCGACGTCGTCCGCGCGCTGCACCTGGACCTGACGCACCGTCCCCTGTCCGCGCCGCGCCCCCTGCCCGGCCGCACCTTCCTGGTGGAGAACTACGCCCCGCTGAGCGCGCTCCTCCCGCACCAGAGCACGGCGCGCGAGCTGGCCTGGCACGCCCCGGACGACCGCGCCCCCGGCACGGCCCTGCGCAGCTTGTGGGGCCGCAATGTCGCACGGCGACTGCGTGACCGCGTACGCGCGCGTGCCGTACCGGCGACACGGGCAGGTGTGCGGGAACCGGAGCGGCTCGGCAGCTGAGCGGCCCGGACATGCGTGAAGCGTGGGAGGCCGACCCGGTCCGGGTCGGCCTCCCACGCTTCACGTGGCGGCTGTTCGACTACGGCCGAGCCGTGGCGCGTCCGCGTCGGTAGAGGACAGCACCGGCACCGAGCAGCGCGGCGCTCGCCGCCGCGGCACCCAGGAGGCCGGGCTCCGCACCCGTCCGCGCGAGCTGGGCCCGGGGGGCGGGGACGACGTCGACCCGGGGCGCGGGCGGCACGGCCGGGGCCTCGTGCACCGGCACGGGGACCTCGGGCGGCGTCACCGACCGGGGCGGAGCCTTCGGTTCCGGCGCCGTGGGCTCGGCCGGGCGGACCGGCGGCTTCCCACGCGGCGGCATCGGCTGCTCCTGCGGCGGGGTGGGCGTCGAGTCCTCCTCGCAGCGGTTGCCGAAGACCGGGTTGAGGGCCGCGACGACGTCCACGGTGTTGCCGCAGAGGTCCAGCACGGGCTCCAGGGGGAGCTGCCCGAGGTTGCCCGACAGGAGACCCGGCGAGTCCGAGGCCTCACCCGTGGCCGTGGCTCCCGAACCGGCGGGCCGGGGGGCCGGGGGCGGCGTCGTGACGGCGCGCTCGGCGACCGGCTCGGCCGCGGGGCGTGCGGCGGGCTGGGGAGCGGCCTCCACCGCGGGCCTGGCCGCGTGCTTGGCGGCCGGGGGCTGCGTACGGGGGGACTCCTGCCGCGGGGCCGCGTGCCTGGGAGCCGCGTGCCGGGGGGACTTGTGCGGCCGGGACTCCTGCCGCGGGGACACGGGGGCGGGGTGCGCCGTCGCGCGGCGGCTGGAGCGGTCGGCGCGCTCGGCGTGGGCCGCGCGGGAGGCGTGGTCCGCGTGGTCGTGCGCCTCGGAGCGCTCCCCGTAACCGTGCGCCGTCGAGGGCTTCCGCGCCTTCGGGGTCGCGGCCGTCCGCTGCTCGTGGGCGGGCTTCGCCGTTTCTCGGGTGGGCTTCTTCGCTTCCGCGGCAGGCTTCGCCACGTGCGCGGGAGCCACCGGCTGCTGCTGCGCGCGGGCGGCGGCGGCGCGCTCGGGGTGGGCCGACCGCCCCGTGTTCGCGCAGCTGTTGCCGGTCGCCGGGTTGAGGCCTGCCGCAGCATCGGCGGTGTTGCCGCAGACGTTCACCGGCACTTCCACCGGGGCCTGCACGCTGTTGCCCGACAGGAGGCCGGGAGAACCGTGGGCCGCTCCGCTCGCGTCAGCCGCGAGGGCGGAGGTGCCAGACAGAGACAGGATGCTCGACGCCGCGGCGGCGGAGAGCATTCCTTTACTGAGGGCCTGTCGCAATCTAGTGATCTTCCTCTGTGCGGTGGAGCCGGCCTTGGCACCGAGTGGTACGCCAAGGCCGGCGAAGGCGCAGCCTGAACAGCTGGGCTGGCTGCTGCGTCAGTCGTTGACGCAGGTGTTGCCGAACGCCGGGTTCAGCAGCGCGATCAGGTCGAGGCTGTTGCCGCACACGTTGACGGGAACGTGGACGGGAACCTGGACGACGTTGCCGGACAGCACGCCCGGAGAGCCGTGCGCGCCACCCTTGGCGTCGGCGTCGGCGAACGCCGGGGAAGCCACACCCAGAGCCAGAACCGCGCCCGCGACGATGGCAGCGCCCTTTTTGAGCTTCACAACATTTCCCTTCTGTCGGGTCACGCCTATACGGCGGTCGAAACCGGGCGGTCAATATTTGCTTCCCGCACCGTGACCTGAGTCCTGTTAACGAGTGGAACTGGGCGAGGAAACCGAGATGGTGACGCGATTCGGAATTTCACTCGATTGACTCAGCAGGACCAAGAAGCCCTGGAGCAGGGTGAGTTGAAAACACCGTGCGCGAGAGCCGGAATGAAGTGGCCGAAAGGATCAGAAGCCGATCCCGCACGGTGCGGCCGCACCCGACACGGACACAGAAGCCGCACCCCACATGGGCACAGAGGTCGCACCACAACCGGGCACAGAAAAGGCCGCCCGGGCCGCCATCCCCGAAAACGAGGTACGGGCGGCCCGGGCGACCCGGGAACGCGCGGCGCAATCAGCCGTTGTTCACACCGTTGCCGGACAGCGCGGAGATGTCGTCCAGGATGTGCGACAGCGGCTCGTCGCCCTTGGCCTGCGTGGAGTTCTCGACACACTGCTGGTTCTGCGGCGCCGACAGGATCGGGATGTCCTGGACGGCGACCGGGACCACGCCGACGATCGAGCCGATGTTGGCCTTGATCGGCACGCCCGCACACAGCTTGTTCAGCGAGCCCTGGACGGCCGAGAGCTGGGGGCTCATGTGGCCGTGCGTGGCCGAGTTGCCGAACGCCTGCTTGGCGTCGTTGCCGCTCATCGAGTGGGTGCCGTTGTCGTCACCAATGGCCAGCGCGGTGGGCGCGGCGGCGGCAGACATTCCGACGACGGACGCGGCGACCGCGGCCGCTGCCATTGACTTCTTAAGCATTTCCTGTTCCTTTTCCTGGACAGAGACACGGCTTGCTTCAGCCCGGTTCAACAGGCCTACCAGGCGCACGGTTGCGCACGTTCACCCCATCGGATCCTTTTCCCGGAAGGAACTCGACACCGGACCGACAACACGTCCGCAGCACAGAGATCAGCTGATCGCACCACCCTTATCCTTTTGTCATTTCTTCTGCTTCCGCACATCTCTGCAGGGAAGTAGGAGTTTCATATCCCGCAGGTGAGCCATCCGGGTGAACCGGAGCAACCCCTGGCCATAGCGGCAGTTACCCAAAGTGCTCCTGGAAGGGGCTGAGACGGGGCTCATCAGAAGGGAAAACCTGTGCTCAAGAAGGTTATGGCCGCGACCGCGGTCACCGCTTCCGCAGTAGGCATGACCGCCGCGATGGCACCCACCGCGAGCGCCATCGGCAACGACCACGGCACCACCTCGGCGAGCGGCAACGGCGCTTCGCAGGAGTTCGGCAACTTCGCCACGCACGGCAACATGAGCCCGCAGATGGCACTCATCCAGGGCTCGTTCAACAAGCCCTGCATCGCCCTGCCCGCCAAGGCCAACGTGGGCTCGCTCGTCGGCGTGGTCCCGGTCGCCGTCCAGGACATCCCGATCCTGTCGGCGCCGCAGAACCAGCAGTGTGTCGAGAACTCCACGCAGGCCAAGGGCGACGAGCCGCTGTCGCACATCCTCAACGACATTCCCGTCCTGTCCGGCAACGGCGCCGGCAACCACTGACGTCCGCCCGTCGCCCCCGGTACCAGCGGGCCGCCACGCTCTCCCCGGCGGCCCGCTGTGCTGTGAGGGAGCGCCCCGCGCCACCGGGCCCGGGCCGCCTCAGGGCCGGGGCCAGAAGTCACGTCCCACGAGCTTCTGCCACTCCTGATCGGGTCGGCCCGGAACTGTCTTTCCCTGAGCACTCCACTTGTGCAGAAGCGATTCATAGATCGGCTCGACACGGCATTCCGAGGAACGCCTGCTGACCGGAATGACACCCTGCCTCTGCCATTTTCCGCCAGGGTTGCTCATGCCCTCACCTCGACACCGTGAAGCTTTCGCTGTCTTACGTACTCGATCGCCTTTTGCGTACTTGACCTACGTACCTGATTGCCCGCCCGGCAAAACAGCGGGTGGTCGCTTCGGATACGCACGGGCGACACCCCTGTAATACCTGAGCGACACCCGGTCGGAGCCACGATTCCACGTTTTGAGCGATGACCTCACTAATGGGCCGACCGGGTCGAGGGGCGCAACTCCAGCGCCATCACTCAGTTGATCATCACGCGGCTCCGTAACGGAGCCACTTTCCGAAGGGAACCCACATGAAGAAGGTCCTGGCCTCCGCCGCCATCGCCGCGTCCGTCGCGGGCATGTCGGCCGTCGCGGCCCCGCAGGCGCTCGCCATCGGCAACGACTCGGGCACCACCTCGAAGAGCGGCAACGGCGCCTCGCAGGCGTTCGGCAACTCCGCGACGCACGGTGACATGAGCCCGCAGATGTCACTCGTCCAGGGCTCGCTCAACAAGCCCTGCATCGGCCTGCCGGCCAAGGTGAACGCGGGCTCCATCGTCGGCCTGGTCCCGGTCGCCGTCCAGGACATCAACGTCCTGTCCGCCCCGCAGAACCAGCAGTGTGTCGAGAACTCGACGCAGGCCAAGGGCGACGAGCCGCTGTCGCACATCCTCAGCGACATCCCGATCCTCTCGGGCAACGGCGCCGGCAACCACTGACGCCTCCTCCCTCCCGCCACCGTTCGGGGCCGGCCACCGCCGTGGTCGGCCCCGAACGCGTCTTCGGCGGCGCCACGCCCGCCGCTCGTCTTCCGGTCGGGTGAAGGCGCGAGCGGCACGCATCCCCTTCCGCGAGTCATCGGCGGCAGAGCAAAAGTGCCCTGTTTGGATGCGGATTAACCAGATTGTCTGCATGGAGGGATCGATCATGCGAGTTCTGAGAAAGTCCGGGACGGCCTTGGCCATGGCCGTCGGTACGGCCTGCGCCGTCGGCGTCGCGTGCGGCACGGCCCTGGCCGGGGACGCCGATCAGACGCCAGGAGCGGCCGAGGTGCACGCGCCACCCCCGGCCGCGGCGGCACCACCTGCCCCAGCGGGGTCCACCGCGCGGAAGGCCGAGTCCCCGTCGGGCGACGCGGCCTCCGACAGCGCCGCCGCCAGAAGAGCCGAGCCCCCATCGCCCGTCACCGACAAGCGGACTGATGCCCCGTCAACGGCGGGCGGACACGGCCACCAGGACGAGGACGGATACGGGCACCAGGACGGGTACGGCCACCACGGTCCCGCCGCGGACACGCCCTCCACCCACCGCGGGGACGCACCCGATGACGGTGACGACGCCACGCACGGCTCCGACTACGGCGACACCGGCGAGCACGGCTACGCGGACGACTACGGAGACGCCGGTGAGACCGGTTACGGCGGTCCCAAGGATTCCGGTTACGGCGACGACCACGGCCCCTCCGGCTACGGCGACACCCCCTCCAGCCCGCCGCCCACGACGAAGCCGCCCACCACTCCGCCTCCGACGACGCAGCCGCCCACCTCGCAGCCGCCCACGTCGCAGCCCCCCACCTCCACTCCGCCGACCTCGCAGCCCCCGACCTCGCAGCCGCCGACCTCGGGTCCGCCCACCTCGGGGCCGCCGTCGCCGTCGCCCAGCACCTCTCGGCCGCCGGAGATGCCCCAGACCGGCTCCGGCAGCACCGTCGCCCTGGTCACCGCGAGCGGCCTCCTCATCGGCGCCGGAGTGCTCGTACGGCGCCTGAACCGCCGATTCGGTGACCGAGCGTAATGATCTGAACCAGGGTCAGCGACCACCCGGCCATCCCACCAAGCGCCTCTGACCTGCGAAAATGCCAGGAAGATCGATGTGGGGCCCGCCTTGGCACCTCAAGGCGGGCCCCACATTGGTTGCGTGCGCGAACATCCACGCACGCTTACCTACGACGTGCTGCGGCCCACCCCGTCCCGGGACATTCTGGAAGCAAACGGCCGCCATACGGCCGGACGCGGGCGCGGGAGGCACGGCGATGAGCGAGGACACCCCGTCAGGCGTGGGGCACGGCCGGTCAGTAGTACCGCTCGTGCGCACGACAGCCCGCCATGCGGGTGGCGCTCGCCTTCCAGTGGCTGCGCGCCGCGCGCGGCGAGAGGAGGGCCGCCCGGCAGACCGCCTTGCGCTACGCCGTCGGCCTCGTGGCCGTACAGGCCAGCTGGGTCGTCCTGCTGCTTCCGGACGCCGCCTGGTGGTGGGGGCTCGGGCCGCTGGCCGTCGCCGACCTCGCGGTGCCCGCCTTCGCCGAGCAGCACTACCGCACCACCTGGCACCTGCACCACATCGCCGAGCGCTACGGCCTCTTCACCCTCATCGTTCTCGGCGAGACCATCGCCGCCGCCACCGTCGCGGTGCGCTCGGCCCTGGACGGGTCCGCGGCCCTGGACGAGCTGCTGCCGATCGCGGTCGGCGGGCTGCCCATCGTCTTCGCCGCGTTCTGGATCTACTTCGCCGTGCCCATCCACGAGTACCTGGCCACCCACCAGCACTCGTTCCTCTGGGCCTACAGCCACAATGTGATCTTCGGCTCGGCCGCCGCGATCGGCGCGGGCATCGAGGTCGCCGTCGAGCAGGCCCACCCACCACGCCCACATCTCGGCGCTGCCGACCGCCCTGTTCATGATCACGACCTGGGCCGGGCACGCCCGTCACTTCAAGCGCGGCACCGCTCAGCACGCCGTCCTGCCCGTCGGCGCCGTCCTGGTCCTGGCCGGCAGCCTCGCCGGTCACTGGGCCGTCCCCCTGGCGGGCCCCGCCCTGACCTGCACGGTCGCCACCGGCGTCCGGCTCGCCGCCCCACAGCCCTGACCAGTACCGCAAAAGAGCCCCTTCACCCTACGTTTCCGCAGGTCAAAGGGGCTCTCCAGGGGTGGAGCCTAGGGGAGTCGAACCCCTGACATCTGCCATGCAAAGACAGCGCTCTACCAACTGAGCTAAGGCCCCGGACAACGACACCGGTACGTGAAGATCACGGCCCGGGGAGCGTCGCAGACCAGAGTACCGGGTCCCACCGGGGATCTCGCAAAAGGATTGGGGGTCCCCGTGCGCGACCACTCTCCGTAAGATGCTCGACGTGGTTCGCGGCAGCGAACCGCAGTCCAATGGGGAAGCGATGGGGAGACGCAACATGGACGCTGCACAGCAGGAATCAACCGCAAGAGCACGGGAACTCCAGCGGAATTGGTACGGGGAGCCGCTGGGGGCACTCTTCCGTCGCCTCATTGACGACCTGGGCCTGAACCAGGCACGGCTGGCCGGGGTGCTCGGCCTGTCCGCGCCCATGCTGTCCCAGCTCATGAGCGGCCAGCGCGCCAAGATCGGCAATCCGGCCGTGGTCCAGCGCGTCCAGCTGCTCCAGGAGCTGGCCGGGCAGGTCGCGGACGGCAGCGTGAGCGCCGCCGAGGCAACCGACCGCATGGACGAGATCAAGAAGTCCCAGGGGGGTTCCGTACTGACCAACACCACCCAGACCACGTCGAGTTCGGGCGCCCCCACGGTGAAGCGCGTGGTGCGCGAGATCCAGTCGCTGCTGCGCTCCGTCGCGGCGGCGGGCGACATCATCGATGCCGCGGACTCCCTCGCCCCGACCCACCCGGAACTGGCAGAGTTCCTCCGGGTGTACGGGGCGGGCCGCACCGCGGACGCCGTCGCCCACTACGAGGCGCACCAGAGCTGAGCCGTCGGCCGGGCCGCTGCCGGGCGGCCCGGAAGGGGAGCGGGGCACGACCATGGGTGAGGTCTTCGCCGGCCGGTACGAACTCGTCGACCCGATCGGCCGCGGGGGAGTAGGCGCCGTATGGCGTGCCTGGGACCAGCGGCGGCGCCGGTATGTGGCCGCCAAGGTCCTGCAGCAGAGAAACGCCCATACGCTGCTCCGCTTCGTGCGGGAGCAGGCGCTGCGGATCGACCACCCGCACGTGCTCGCCCCCGCCAGCTGGGCCGCCGACGACGACCAGGTCCTGTTCACCATGGACCTGGTCACCGGCGGCTCGCTCGCCCATGTCATCGGTGACTACGGAGCGCTGCCGCCCCGCTTCTGCTGCACGCTCCTCGATCAGCTCCTCGCCGGTCTCGCCGCGGTGCACGCGGAAGGCGTCGTGCACCGCGACATCAAGCCCGCCAACATACTGCTCGAGGCCACCGGGACGGGACGCCCGCATCTGCGCCTGTCCGACTTCGGCATCTCGATGCGCAAGGGCGAGCCACGGCTGACCGAGACGGACTACGTGGTGGGCACGCCCGGATACTTCGCGCCCGAGCAAATGCTGGGCGCAGAAACGGACTTCACCGCTGACCTCTTCGCCGTCGGCCTCGTCGCCCTCTATCTGCTGCAGGGCGCCAAGCCGGACGCCAAGGCCCTCATCGAGCACTTCGCGGCCCACGGCACCCCGAGCGCTCCCCGGGGCGTGCCCGAGCCGCTGTGGCAGGTCATCGCGACGCTGCTGCAACCCGATCCGCAGGCACGCTTCCGCACCGCAGCGGGGGCGCGGAAGGCGCTCGCCTCCGCCACCGAGGTGCTGCCGGAGCCCGGCCCCGACGACGAGCTCGTCGAGATCTTCGACCAACTGGGCCCGCTGCCCGAGGGGTTCGGCCCCGACGGCCCCCTCACCCCCGCGCCCAAACCACCACCACCTCAGCCACCACCGTCCCAGCCACCACCGTCCCAGCCACCACCGTCCCAGCCACCACCGTCCCAGCCACCACCGTCCCAGCCGCCTTCGTCCCAGCCGCCTTCGTCCCAGCCGCCTTCGTCCCAACACGCCGCGGCTCAGCACTCCGTTTCGCAGCACACCGCGGCTCAGCACGCTGCCGCTCAACACGCCGCGGCTCAGCACGCCGCCTCTCCGCCGTCCGCTTCTCAGCACACCTCGCCTCAACTGCCCTCGGCTCAAACGCCCTCGGCCCAGCAGCCCGCAGCCCACCAGGTCTCGCCCCATCAGCCCCCGGCCCACCCGCTCGGCGCCCAGCAGTCCGTCTCCCAGCAGTCCGTCTCCCAGCCGCACACGCCGCCGTCCGTACCGCGGCCGCCCACGGAGCAGCCGTCCGTGGGCCAACCGGCCATGCCCCAGCCCGCTGCGGGCCAGCCGACCACCGGTCAACCGCCCCTCGGGCAACCGCCCGTGGGCCGCCCACCCCTGCCCCAGCTCCCCCTGACGGAACCGTCCACACCGCAGCGCCCCGTCACACCACCCCCACCCGCACCTCAGCCCGCCACGCCCTCCACGCCCCCCGCAGCTCAACCGCTCGTGCCACCGCCGCCGCTCCCTCCGCCTCCCCCGATGTCGGAGACCGGCAGCTTCCACCTGCCCCCGCCGACGCAGGCGCCCCCGCAGCCCGCGCAGCCGCCCACTCCCCCCGCGCACACCCCGCTCGCCTCCGAACCCGCCCACGCGGCATCCCCCCGTCCGACCGCACCGGCGGAGGACGGCCTCTCACGGGTCACGGGCTCCTCGGTGCGGCGCGCCTACGCATACGCTCACCCGGCGCAGGTTCCCCACCCGAGCACCCCGATTCCGGGACCCCTCGCACCGGTTGAAGCCCTACTGCCGCCGGGGCGCGCGGAGTCAGCAGAGGCGCCGCCGAAGGAGCCCTCGCGCCCCCGCGCCGCCCGTTCCCGACCTGCCCGGTCCCACGCGGCCCGGCCGCGGCGCAACGGCCCGCCCGTGAAGGTGGCCCTGCCGATGCTGCTCGCCGCGCTGGTCTGCTTCGCGGTGGGCTTCTGGGCGCTGTCCCGCATCTGAGGCAGGATCCGGGGGCGCCCTCAGGCCGAAGCGCGGCGCCCCGCCGCCCGTCTGCGCCCCACAAGCGTCCACACCCCCAGCACGGTCACCAGCACCGTTCCGGTGCCGATGCCCGCCGCGGCCAGGACCTTCATGGCTTCGTCGCCGCCCGTACCCGCGGCGGTCGCCCCGCCACGGTCCGCGCCGCGCCGGCCGGGCCCGCCGGAGGCGTCGTCCCCTCCTGCGCCGCCCCGTGCCGCCGCCTCGTCCCGCTCCGTCACGCCGAAGGCGTCCGCGGGCCGTGCAGCCCCTACGTAGTCGGGTCCCGGCCGCTGCTCTCCGGAGACGCCCACCCGCAGGGTCAGTCCGACCGCCCCTTCGCCGAACTGCGCGCCGACGTCCGGGTCCAGAGTGACCGCCAGGTAGTACCACCCGGCGAACCGCACCGCGGCGACCTTGGAGAGGGGCGCGTACCGGTTCTCGTAGGCGACCGTCGGCAGTGTCGGCAGCGCGGCCGACTTCTGGCGGCCGTCGTACGCGGTGTCCATGTCGTCGACCGGGCCGCGCGCGGGGTTGAACACGGACACGACCAGCGCGGACGTGACGTACTCGCGGTCTGCCGCACCGCCGCTCGCCCCGGACCCCCTGGACCTGCCGGAACCCCCGGATCCACCAGCGCCCCCGATCCCGCCGGGAACCCCGGCTCCCCGCGCCCCGCCGACCTCGACCGTGGCGGACAGCCGCTGGCCCCAGTCCACCGGCACGCGGTAGTAGCGCGTGCGCCCCGGCTCGACCTCGTCGCCCCACACGCCCCGGTCCAGGGCCTTGGCCGTGCTGAAGCTGCTGCCTCCCGCGCGCGGGAGGGCCGGGCCCGCGGGCGGGGCGGGTGTGCCGGGGTCTCCCGTCCGGGGCGGTGTCGTGGCGCCCCGCTCGGCGAGCACGGGCTCCGAGGTGACGTGGAGCTCCAGATCCCAGCTCTCCGAAGTGGACGGTTTCTCGGTCGCGGACGAAATCGACGACCTGGAGTCGACGGTCCGCTCGACGACTACGTAGTAGGTGCCTGCCGTCGCGCACCGGCGCCCGTCCGGCCCGACGGTGCGCGAGGCCGACGCGGTGAGGGGGCGGGGGCTGCGCGAGGCACCGAAGCGTGAGGAGCCCGCGTCGCAGTCGAAGCCGTTCGCGTCCTCGACGGACACCCGGATGCCGTCCGCGAAGCCCACCTGGCTGCCGAGGCCGGGGAGCGCGGTGGCGGAGACGTAGACGTTGTCCTTGGCGCCCAGGTCGAGCCGGTAGTAGAGCTGGGTCGTGCCGCCGGGGCCCGGGGGCTTGATGGAGCTCCTGTACGTCGATCCCGGCGTGAGCGCGCGGCTCCCGGTGCTGCTCGGCGTACCCGTGACGGCCCGTGCGCCATCGGCGAAGGCATACGGCTGCGGAGTCTCGGCAGCGTGCGCGGTCGCGAGGAGCGCGGCCGCGGGGAGCGCGGCCGCGCACCACACCGCGCTCAGGAGCGCGGCCCCCGCGCCCGCCACCGTCCGACGGCTCGCCCGGTGCCGCGTCACGCCGCTCTCCACCTCACCCTCCATTGATTTGCCCAAGCAAGCAATGAAATTGCGTAAGTGAATCAAGGGGGCCGCGGCCGCCGTCCGGTGCGGCACCAGCCCCTCCCGCCCCGGCGAGGGAACGTCATACGCGCGGGCCGAGTGTCAGCAGCCCGGCCCAGGAGGAGCGGGACAAAAGCCCCCTCGCACAGCACAGGGCCCCGACCGCTCTAGCGATCGGGGCCCTGTGACGAGACTGCCGTCGATACTCACGAACCCGTGGGCACGGAGTCAGTCGCCTCCGTCCACAGATCCTGCTCGGCGCGATCCGCCTGGATCTGGCGGTACACGAGGAGCCCGCCGATGGCGGCCAGTGCGACCAGGAGAAGCTTCTTCACCGCGCGACCTCGTCTTTCCTTGACGTAGGGGACTTCTGGCGCCCGACTATACACACCGACCGATACCGATCGGTGACCTGGATCGGCCTCAACTCCCCTCCCGGACACCGCAGTAGATGCGGACTGAATCCCTCCGCCTACGCTCCGTCCCCGGTGGGGTTCGCCGATCTTGCCCCGCTTCCCGCTTTCTCGGGCCTCCTGCACCCATCTGGGTGGTGTTCATCTGAACATCGGCGCGACGCGAGCGTCGGTCCCCCACTGTCGGCCCCGCATACACATCATGAGGAAAGTACGCAAATCGCCCAACCCGAAAGTGAGGGGTCATGCCCGCCACGAAGGCCATGAAGCTGTGGGCCACGCTCGTCTCCGCCGTCCTCGCGCTGTTCGCCGCGCTCGGCTTCGCCTCCTCGGCGGCCGCGGCCACGCCGGTACAGGACGCCACGACGACGTGCAAGAGCACGACGAGCGCACAGGAGCACGTGCTCGCCGCCTGGGCAATGGCGTACGAACGGTCCCTGCCGCCCACCATGAAGCAACGCATCCGCGCCGAGGCCCACGGCTCGACGCCCAGCTGCCGCCACCTCCCGACGACGGACGCGGAGGCCGCGGACGACGCCTCAGGGGCCCTCACGAGCGCGAGCCTCGCCGCGGAGCCGTAACCCCCGAGCGAACCCCCGAGCAGTGACGTCACTCACGCAGAAGACCCCCAGCCGGTATCGGCTGGGGGTCTTCTTGCTGGTGGGGCTAACAGGATTTGAACCTGTGGCCTCATCCTTATCAGGGACAATGCGGCTCAGGACGTATGCGCAGGTCAGTGGATCATGCGCCTGCCAGCCTCTACATCCGTCTACATCATCGGGTGTCGCCCCACCCCTGCCCGGCATACCGTGATCTTGGAAGTTTTTTGGACTCCGGCTGGACTCAGGCCACCAGCCGCAACCTGGCCTTTCGCGCCTTCCAGTCGTCCATCGCCGCCAACACCTGTCCGCAGTGGTCCGCCGCCGCGTGCGTGTAGAGCCACGTCACCTCGCCCGCGCGCTCGTGCCCGAGGATCTCCTGGGTGATCGCCTCCGGCACGCCGCGGGCGTGGAGACGCGAGGCGTAGGCATGCCGGATGTCGTGGAAGTCGGGCCACCAGTCGACGCGGTCCTTCTGCTCCTGGCGCTTCCGGCCGGTCACCTTGTCGGTGACCGTGACCCACACCTTCTTGATCGTCTTGCGAGCGACGCCTGCAAGGTCGATCGCCTTGATCCACAGGCGCCGGAAGGCACTCCGCCGGATCGGCGCGCGGTACGGCTGATGCGTCGTACGGCTGACCTTGTTCCGGCCGTGGAAGACCAGCTCGTCCTCGCACAGCCCATCGCCCGGCTGGGACACGTTGGTGCTGGCGTCCGGCTCCTCGGCGAACAACTCGCGCAACACGCGGATCGCGAGCCCGGTCAGCGGTACCGAGCGGAGACCAGCATCGCTCTTGGGGTAGGCCTTGCGCCGGATGCGGCCGCGGGTCTCGGTCAGGACCTCGCGGACGTGGAGCACGCGCTTCTTGAAGTCGACCCAGCACCAGCGCAGCCCGGCCAGTTCGCCCCAGCGGAGCCCTGTCTCCTGGGCCACGATCTGAAGGGCGTGGAAGTACTTGGGGAGAAAGGCGCGGATGCGCCAGAGCATCGCGTACGTCGGCGGCCGCCGGTCTTCCGGGTGCTGCTTCTTGATCGTCGGCAGCGTGATGCCCTCGGCCGGGTTGTAGGGGATGCGCTTGTCGAGCTTGGCCGCGGTGAGCATGCGGTCGAGGACCTGGAAGCACTTCGTCACCGAGCTGGCGGCGAGCGGGCCTCCGTTCTCGTCGTGCAGTGCCCAGACCCAGTTCTGGATCTCCAGCCAGCCAAGCTCGTACAGCCGGTAGCTGCCGAAGACGGGCCTGATGTGGTTGCGCCACATCCCGTCGTCCCGGATCTGGGCCTGGTTCCAGTCCTCCGGGCGGATGTCGTCCGGGGCCTGCTTGACCTGTGTCGGCCACCAGAGTTCGTGCCACGCGCACAAAGCGATCTCAGCGCGCGTCGGGTCCAGCCATGTGCGTTCCCGGATCTCGGTGCGCGCCTTCTCCAGGAACGCGATCGCGTCGCCCTCGGTCGGGAAGTTCTTGGAGACCGGCTTCCCACCCGGCCCGGTATATCGGGCCTGCCAGGTGCCGGTGTGGTCCTTCGTCTTCTTCCGCGCGGGTTCCGGGTGCTTCTCCAGGCACGGCTCGCAGCCGCACCGCCTGGATGGGACCGGGCGCGGGTTGTTGGTGATGGGTCGCCCCACGGGACCTGCCTCAGTGATCAGAGAGTGGGGGCGCCGGACGCGGTGGGCGTCAGGGCGAGGGCGCGTGGAAGATCTACGCGCGTCCCGCAGAAGCAGAGAAGTCCGGCGCCAGCGATGTCAGGTGCGCCGAGATCAATCGTCAGGATCGCGTGAAGCTCTCTGATCAGATCGTGGGGGTGGGTGCCCCTGTCTACGAGGATCGTCACCTCGTGCGGGTCCCAGATGGCGATCTGTGGGAGATCGTCGACCACGGCAATGCGGATGCACACAGGTATCCCCCCAGGAATGCCGACGGCATGGCGTGATCCGCTCCGGGAGGACAGCGGGTGACTGATCGTACCTGTGTGTGGTGGTGCTGTGGAGGGGATTTGTCATATGCGCGGGGGCGGGATTCATTCACACCCCGTGCGTTTCAGAAACCCCTCCTTCCTCAGGCAACCCTTACCGAGCGCTACGAGACGCGACTGACCGCCAGCATGGCCTCGGCGTACTTCACGACGTCGCGCTGCTTGTCGTCTGGTAGCTGCCGGTAGAGCTTCAGAAGCCGGGCCTCGCGCTCCTCGTCAGCCCGTCCAGGTACGGGCCGGCCTGCCGCGGCGAACACCTCCCGAGGTGTGACGGTCACGCCCCACGCTCGGAAGGCCTCGACTAGCGCGCGGAGGCGGTCCGGGGAGACGCGGCTCGTGCCCCTGGTCCTGTTCATCCAGGCGTTGAGGGTCGGGTAGGAGATGGACGCCGCTGCGGCGAGGTCTTTCTGGGTCTTGTCGGGCGCCTCGTCCAGGAGGCGCTCCAGTAGTGCCGCCAGGTCCTCGCCCTGAGGGGCTCGGTCCTCGGCGGGATGGTCAGGCTCGCCGGGGTGGTGCTGGTGGCTCGTCACATGACGAGGATCGGCCATCAGCATCTACATCCGCAAGTAGATCGCAGAGCGATGACCCGGATTTGACGCTGCACAGGTGCGTCTACATAACCCCTGTGCACCCCTCCTCAGGCCCACCAACACCCCTGTGCGTCACCCTTGACGCGATATGCATCTGCACGTAGATTGTAGATAGTGCAGGTCAACGGGACCGGCACACCGCAGATTCGGCCATGCGCCGGAGGTTCGCTATGCGACGACTGGAGTCGGGTGCCCCGCTGCGGGCCGCCATGAAGGCGGCTGGGCTGGACATCCCGAGCCTCGCCGCCAAGACGAAGGAAGCAGACCCGGCGGGCGAAGGGCTATCCCGGGCAATGATCGGGTTCATCGCAGGGCGCGGCAAGACCGCCCGCGAGGAATGCAGCGCCCGCGCCGCCGGGCTCATCGCGGCAGCGCTCAACAAGGAGGTCGGGGAGCTTTTCCGCCAGGAGGACATTCCCCTGACCTCGAAATCTACATATGCACGTAGAACGCAGATCAGCAAGGGGCGGGGCCAGTCCCTGCCGGACCGGCTGATGGATCAGCAAGAGCTGTCCGAGTTCCTGCGCAAGTCCCTGAGCTGGATCGACAAGCAGATCCAGGAGGCGGCGGCGCAGGGCGAGACCTGGCCCGGACTGATCTACGTCGGCCGCAGCAGGCGCTTCGACCCGCACGCCGTCCTGAACGCGATGCGGCAGCAGCGCACCGCCGCCTGACACAGAAGGGCCGCCCCGGAAGCGACCCGGCGCGGCCCCGCACAACCCGAAGAACCCCTACGTCAAAGGAGATTCAGGTCGTGTCACACCAGCTTATCGGCAAGATCAGCACGGCGGGAGGTGCGGAGCCCGACGTGATCGTGCGGGCCCGCGCGGGTGACCGCGCGGCCTTCGCCGCCCTCTACGCCGAGCACCGTGCCGACGTGTACCGCTACCTCGTCCACCGGACCCACGACCAGCACCTGGCCGAGGACCTCACCCAGGAAGTCTTCGTGCGGGCCCTGCGTCGCCTTGAGACCTTCGGCGGGCGCAGCAGCAACAACTTCGCGGCCTGGCTGACCACCATCGCGAGGAACCTCCACGTCGACTACGTCAGGTCGAACCGTGTGAAGTGGGAGGTGCCGGTCGCGGAGATGCCCGACGGCGACGCCTGCGACCGCAGCGCCGAGGCGTCTGCCCTGCGGGCGCTGGACGTCGCCGAGGCGACCGAGACCGTGACAGCCGCGATGCGGGTCCTCACCGCGCCCCAGCGGCAGTGCGTTCGGCTCCGGTTCTTCGACGACTTGTCCGTGCGGGAGACCGCCGACCGCATGGGGAAGCACCTCAACGCTGCGAAGACCCTCCAGCACCGGGCCCTCCGTAGCCTGGAGCGCTTCCTCGCCGCCGGGGAGGCGGCGTGAACAGGAACCTTCCCCATGCCGTGAAGGTGATCCGCGCGGCCATCGCCTCCAGCGGCTCCGACCCGGCCGCCGCCGTCGCGCACGCACTGGACGCCTCGCGTCTCCTGGTCAACCCCGAGACGTCGTACGGCGTCGTCCTGCACCGCACAGCCGCCGGAGGCTGGTCCCGCGAGCCGCAGCCGCAGATGACGGACCTGGAGCGCCAGGCACGCGCCTGGGACGAGACGTGCGAGAGGGCCCGCCGGGTCGCGGCCGCCATCGAGCAGCACATCGGCGAGCGGCCGGAGTTCCAGAGCATCCGGTCCGATGGTGACCGGGTGCTGGTGGCGATGCACATCACGGATCAGGCTCAGTGGGCGCAGTGGCGCGTGTACTTCGGGATCACGCACGACGGCGAGCGTCCCCTGCCGTACGCGGTGTGCGGCGAGGGCCGTCGTGACGGGGTCCGTGTGTCCGTGGTGGCGTACGACGTGCCGCAGGTTCGGGCCCGTGCGGGCGAGGTCGCGGCGCGGCCGTTCCGGCTCGGCGGGATCGTGTACGACCTGGCGCTCCCGCAGCGTGACACCCGAGGGGGCGTCTGGTTCTTCCAGGGTCAGCGGGCCGGAGACGGGATGCCTCTGCTGTCGCTGGACGGCCGCCGGGAGCGCTGCTCGCTGGCGAACGTGGTCGGGAGAGCGGGCCCGCTGACGCCCGTCAGGACGACGTCGACGCCCGTCACCACCGAGGGTGGTGAAGCGGCATGAGCACCAACCGCCCCACCGCCTTCTTCCAGCTCGGCCGGGAGTACAGCACCCAGGACGGCTACAAGGCACCCGAGATGGTCTGGGTCTTCCGCTGCGCGAGCGTCACCGGGAAGCCGACCGGCGAGCGGATCGCTTTCGGGTTCGTCCGCCCCGGCGACAGCGAGAACTGGATGCCGACCGTCCTGGACACGCTGGACTGGGCTCGCGGCTGGAGGGAGGTGACCAGCGCGGCCAGGAAGGACGCCCCCGCCGGGGGCGAGTCCACCCGCACCGATGCCGACGAGCTGACCGTCTTCCGGGCTGACGACGACGGGTTCACCCTCGACCACTACAGCGACCGGGATCAGGCGCGCGCCCACTGCCTCTACAAGGCCCAGCGCGACCGCCTCATCGTCACCCCCTCGCGCCTGCCGGACGAACCGCTGGTCCACCGCTGGGTCATCGACGGGCCCGACCCGGACGAGACCGAGGACGCCGAGGAGCTGTACCTGGTCATCAACGGCGAGGAGCAGCCGACCGGTTACACGGTCACGCCGATCACCGTCCGCCCCGGGTTCGACCCGGAGGTCGAGGAGTGGGAGGCCGACGAGTGACCGCGTACACCGACGCGTACCGCGCGCTCACACGCGGCCGGGCTCTCCGCCCCGACGAGGCCGCCACGCTCCTCGCCGCCGTCCGCCGGGAGTACGGCGAGGAACTGGCGACCGCCGTCGAGCGGGACCTGTCCGGCAAGTACCGGCGGACGGCCACGGACACCGAGGGCTCGTTCCGGCGCAAGCGCCGTGACTACGGCGCGGCCATGCGCGTCGTGAACCGCTTCCGCCTCTTCGCCGCCTCCCCCCTCCGTCTCTCCCCGCCCCACCAGCGCACCCGGAGCACGTCATGACGACCTTCACCTTCCAGCCTGCGACCCGCGAGACGGCCCGCGCCCGCATCGGGCTCCAGGGCCCGGCCGGGTCCGGCAAGACCAAGACCGCCCTCCGCCTCGCCGAGGGCCTCGCGCAGGGCGGGCAGATCGGCGTGGCCGACACCGAGCGCGGCTCCGCCCTCAAGTACGCGCCCGTCCCCGGGCGGCCGGACCTGGGCGGCCACGAGTTCCTCCACCTGCCCATGGACCGGCACGACCCCCGCGACCTGATCCAGGTCGTCCGGGCCGCCGAGGAGGCCGGGCTCGCCGTCCTCGTCGTCGACTCCTGGTCGCACTTCTGGAACGGGAAGGGCGGCCTCCTGGAGATCGTGGAGCAGGCTGGTTCGGAGCGGGGCGCGGGCGGGACCTTCGGCGGCTGGCGCACCGGCAACCCGATCGAGCAGGAGATGCTCGACGCGATCCTCAACTTCCGTGGCCACCTGATCGTCACGATGCGCACCAAGGGCGATTACGTGATCGAGGGCAAGAAGGTCACGAAGGTCGGGGTCAAGGCTGTGCAGCGCGAGGGCGCCGAGTACGAGCTGGACGTCGTGATGGACATGGTCGAGGGCACCGCCACCGTGACCAAGACCCGGTACGAGCCGCTGAACGGCGCGATGATTCACCACCCCGGTGAGGATGTCGCCGAGCTGATCCTGGAGCAGCTCGGCCAGGGCGTGGACCCGGTGCAGGTGATCGTGGACGAGTTGGTCGGCGAGGGCCTAACGTACGAGCGCGCGATCGAGCTGCACCGCCGGGCGGAGGCGCGCCACATCCTCGGTGCTGGTCTGCTGCACCCGAAGTCGGGTGAGCCCGCGAAGCTCGGGGAGCTGATCCGGGAGTACGGGCAGGCCGTCAAGCCGCAGCCGACGCCCGTCACGACGGGCCAGCCCGCCCCGCAGGCCCCGGCGCCCGAGCCGACCCCGGCGCCGAGTGCGCCCGCCAGCAACCGGGCGACGCCCCCGCAGATGCGGCTCATGCACGCGACCTTCACCCAGCTCGGCATGACGGACCGCGACGACCGTCTCCGCGCCACCTCGCTGATCGTCGGCCGTGACGTCCCGTCGGCGAACGACCTGACGGCTGCCGAGGCGAAGACGCTGCTCGACACGCTCACGGCCTACGCCGCGCGTGAGAACGGCGCTGACGACTTCGTCGCCATGCTCCATGGCCTCGATGAGGACGCCGAGGAGTCCGCCGCCGACGGCTCCGACGGCGCGGCCCAGGCCGCCTGATCCACCACTGACCGCGGGCCCGCCCCGACTTCCCCCCATGCGGGGCGGGCCCGCACCTTCCCGGAAAGGAGGTGCACCCCAGTGGTGGACCCCACCCCAGAGCAGGCCGAGGCGATCGCTGCCTACGGCGACGGCACGGACCTGGTGCTCCAGGCCGGTGCCGGGTGCGGCAAGTCGTCGACGTTGAAGTTGATCGCGAAGGCGGACCCGCGCGCGAGCATGCTGTACGTCGCGTACAACAAGAGCATCGCGTCCGACGCGCAGCGCAGCTTCCCCGGCAACGCGTCGTGCTCCACGGCGCACAGCCTGGCCTTCAGGGCCATCGGCAAGGACTACGCCCACCGACTCAACGGCCCGCGCCAGCCCGCGCACAAGGCTGCTCAGCTTCTCGGCGTCTCCGACGTGATCGGCCCCGGCGTCGCCCGGATCACGGGTGACCTCGGCGAGGTCGTCGCGATGCCGTCGAAGCGGATCATGCGGTACGCGCTGGAGACGATCGCTAACTGGTGCTACTCGGCGCACCCGGAGGTCTCGGCCCGGCACATCCCGCGCAAGCCGAGCCTCAAGAAGGCCGCGACCGTCCAGCAGCTCGCCGAGCTGGTGCTCCCCGTGGCCCGCGCCGCCTGGCGCGACCTCCTCAAGCCCGACGGCGTCCTGAAGTTCGCCCACGACCACTACCTGAAGATGTGGCAGCTCGGTGGCGCCAAGCTGGACACGGACGTCGTGCTCCTCGACGAGGCGCAAGACACCAACGACGTCCTGGCGGCCGTCGTACAGGCTCAGGAGCACGCCCAGCGCATCGTCGTCGGCGACTCGGCACAGCAGATCTACGAGTGGCGCGGCGCGAACGACGCGCTGGCCAAGTTCGCGGCGGCGGGCGCGCAGGAGCTGACGCTGTCGCAGTCGTTCCGGTTCGGCCCGGCGATCGCCGAGGCGGCGAACGCCTGGCTGTACGTCGTGGGCACGGGGCTGCGGCTGAAAGGTTTCGAGCAGGTCGAATCCCGCCTCGCAGCTCTGTCCGACCCGGACGCGGTCCTCTGCCGGACCAACGCGGGCGCGATGGAAGTCGTCATGCACTGCCTCGGCCAAGGCGTCCGTGTTGCGCTCGTCGGCGGCGGCGCCGACATGAAGCGCCTCGCGGAAGCCGCCGCCGCCCTCCAGGCCGGGCGCGACACCGACCACCCCGAGCTGTGCGGCTTCCCGTCCTGGGACGCGGTGCGGCAGTACGCCGAGGAGGAGGCCGACGGCGCCGACCTCCGCGTCCTGGTCCGCCTCGTCGACACGCACGGCCCGGCCGCCGTCGTCGCGGCCACCGAGCAGCTCGTCGCCGAGGACCAGGCCGCGCTCGTCGTTTCGACCGCGCACCGGTCGAAGGGCCGCGAGTGGCCGCGCGTGCGGATTCACGACGACTTCCGGGCCCCGTCGCCGGACCCCTCCACGGGGCTGGTGACGATCCGGCGGGAGGAGGCGCGGCTCGCGTACGTCGCCGTCACACGGGCCCGCGAAGTCCTCGACGACCGCGCGCTGGCGTGGCTGGCCGATGTGAAGGCGGTGGCCGCGTGACGCCCGGCCTGTGGGCCGCGGTGGCCCTGAACTCCTTGTGGGCCGTCGTCCTGATCTGGTGGGCCGTCACGCCCGAGAAGCAGAAGCATCCCCAGCCTGTGGACAACGAGACATCGGATCCGACGGCCGCCGTCGCGCCCCCCGACGCCCGTCACGACGCCGACCCCGTCGGGGATCTGGTGACGTGCTGGACGATCTGGCCCGACGCCTCCGAGCACACGCCGAAGGAGTGGCTGTGATGGACCGGGAGTGGGAGTTGAAGGCCGCCTGCCGCGATGAGGACCCGGACCTCTGGTTCGACGGCACGATGCGGGCGAAGGCGCTGGAGATCTGCGCGGCCTGCCCGGTGCGGCCCCAGTGTCTCGACGCCGTGCTGAAGCGTGAGACTGGCGTGGCCAAGACACTGCGCGCGGGCCTGATCGCAGGCCTCACCGGCGCCCAGCGTTACGAGGTCTCGCGGGAGCGCGAGGCCGAGCAGAAGCCTGCGCTACGGAAACCCAAGGCCCGCGCGCGCCGTGCGCCCGCGCCGTGCGGGACCCGCCGCGCCTACCAGCGTCACCTCCGCCGTGGAGAGCCGATCGACCGCGCGTGCCGAGACGCGAACGCGGCGGGCAAGCGCAAGTGGGCCGCCACCGGGACCACGGAGGTACGCGCTGCCGGATAGGCCGCCGTGGGCCTGGCGGATGAGACCGGCCGCCGGGCCCACGGCCACCAGCACATCCCAGATCGACGAAGGGCAGGACGTGGGACACCGCCTGTACGTCGAGGTGCTCGACTACGCACCCTCGACGCTCACGCACCGGGAGCGGCTGCTCCTCGCGGTGCTGGCGGAGGACGCCCTCGACGAGACGCGCACGACCTGGAGCCGCGTGGAGGATCCGCAGATCCTCCGCCGGGCGTCCGTGTCTCGCTCCGGCCTGTACGACGTGCTGAAGGCGCTCGTGGCGAAGGGGGTGCTGGAGCGGGTCACGGCCGGGCAGAAGAACGCCGCCGCGAAGTACAAGATCGTGGCTCTCGCACCCGCTCAGTGTCCCGGAACTCCGGACACTGAACCCACCTCTCAGCGTCCGGGAATCCCGGACACTGACCGCTCCCGTCAGTGTCCCGAGAACCCGGACACTGAACCCGTCGAGACACCTCAGTGTCCCGAAATCCCGGACGCTGAACCGATCTCAGTGTCCGGAAATCCCGGACCCCTAAAAACAGAGAGTGTTAATACACACCCTCCAGCCCCACCCACCCCAGACGCCGAGGCCTTCGACGCCTTCTGGGCCGCGTACCCCCGCAAGGTCGCCAAGGGTGCCGCGCGGCGTGCCTGGGCCGCCGCCATCAAGCGCGGCGCCAACCCGGCCGCCATCGTCAAGGCCGCCGCCCGGCACGCCGCCCAGTGGCGCGCCGCCCACACCGCAGCGCAGTACATCCCCTACCCCGCGACCTGGCTCAACGGCGAGCGCTACGACGACGCCCTCGAACCCATCCCCGCGCACAACCAGCCGCCCATCCCCGGCACCCCCCAGCGCTACACCGATCCCGCAGAGCGAGGAGTCTTCTGATGACCGCCCCGCCCGACGACGAGCTGTTCAGCCGCGCTCAGCCCAACGACGCCGAAGCCGAACAGGCCTACCTCGGCGCCCTCTCCTTCGCGGGCCGCGACGCCCGCCGCGTCCACCAGCTCGTCACCCCCGCCGACTTCTACCGGCCCGCCCACGCCACCATCCACGCCACCGCTGGCGCCCTCATCGACCGCGGCCTGCCCGTCGACCCCATCACCCTCACCGACGCACTACGGGCCGACGGCACCCTGACCCGGATCGGTGGACCCGCCTACCTCCACCAGCTCCTCCAGGACGTCCCCACCGTCTCCCACGCCGAGCACTACGCCGACATCATCCGCAGCCTCGCCCAACGCCGCGCCCTCATCGCCGCCGGGGGCCGCATCATGCAGTCCGGCTACGACCCCACCGCCGGCACTCCTGCCGACCTCGCCGAGGACGCCGTCGCGCTCGCCCGCGAGGTCCGCGACCAAGGCCGCGCCGCCGCTGACACCCCCGTCACGGACATGCACGACTTCCTCACCGTCGAGGACACCTACGACTGGGTCATCCCCGGCCTCCTGGAGCACGGAGACCGGCTGATCCTCACCGCAGGCGAGGGCGGCGGCAAGAGCGTCCTCCTGCGGCAGATCGCCGTCGCCACGGCGGCCGGGGTCAACCCGTTCACGATCATGCCGAGCGAGCACGGGCCGAAGAAGGTCCTCGTCCTCGACTGCGAGAACAGCGAGCCCCAGAACCGGCGCCACTACCGGCCGCTCATGAACGCCGCCGCCCGCTCCCACATGCCCGTCAAGCGCGGGCAGATCCACATCGACTGCCGCCCCGAAGGCGTCGACCTCACCCGCGCCCAAGGGCGCGCGTGGCTGATGCGCCGCGTCGAGACCGTCATGCCCGACCTACTCGTCATCGGCCCCATCTACCAGCTGCACACCGGCGACCCGTCATCGGAGGACCACGCCCGCCGCGTCACCACGGCCCTGAACGAGGCCCGGGTGACGGCGAACTGCGCGATGGTCCTCGAAGCGCACGCCCCGCACGGGTCCGGCTTCGGCCCCCGCGCCCTCCGTCCCGCCGGTAGCTCGTTGTGGCTCAGGTGGCCGGAGTTCGGCTTCGGGCTCCGCCCCGTCGAGGACGAGAAGAGCGCCGACGAGGACCGCGCCCGCCGCCTCGTCCCCTGGCGCGGCCTCCGCGACGACCGCGCGTTCCCGCCGTTCCTCCGGCAGGGCCAGCGCGGCTCCTGGCCCTGGGTCCCCTACACCCCCATCGACACCGACATACGCGGCTACAGCAGCACTGGCGCCACCGGCTAACCCACCTAGGAGACCCCCATGGCACGAAACATCGGCGCCGACGGGAGCACCGTCTACCGCGCCGTCATCCGCATCACGAACGCCAGAGGCCAGCAGTGGACCAGACACGAAGGCCCCTACACGAAACCCGGAACTGCTCTCGCCCGCATCACGTTCTGGTCCAACCACATGAACCGCCTCAACGGCACCGCCACAGGCACCGTGGAACAAGCCGTCACCACGTGGCGCCCACTCAACGACCCCACGACGAAGGAGAACTGACCTTGCCTCTGCCCACCATGACGGGCGTCGGACGCCTCGTCGACGACCCCGAACTCCGCTTCACCCAGTCCGGCAAAGCCGTCGTCAACATCCGCCTCGCCTTCAACGCCCGCCGCCTCAACCCCCAGACACAGCAGTGGGAGGACGGCGACACCTTCTGGGTCCACGGCACCGCCTGGGAGCGCCTGGCCGAGAACGCCACCGAGACCCTCGCCAAGGGCATGGAGGTCCTCGTCACCGGCGAACTCCGCACCGAACAGTGGGAGAAGGACGGCCAGAAGCACAGCCGCCCCGCCCTACTGATCCGCTCGATCGGCCCGAACCTCGTGTGGGCGACGGCCACCGTGACGAAGGCCAGCGCCCAGCAGAACAGCGGACAGCAGCGGCCCGCCCCCCAGCAGCAGCGCCGCCAGGCCCCGCCCCAAGACGACCCCTGGGCCGTCGAAGCCACCACCAACGAACCCCCGTTCTAACCCAGCACCCACACGGACAGGGGCCCCACGCAGGGACCCGCCCCGGCCCCACACCGGAGGCACCCATGTCCAACCCCACCAGGAACCAGGAACCGGAACCGGTTCGCCCCTCGGCCACGCGCGCGAACCGCGATCGCGAGCAGCTGCCCCCGGAGCGCCTCGACGAGATCCGGGCTCTGACGTTCGCGACCGGCCTCACGCCCGTGCCCGGCCGCTTCGCCACCGAGACCGAGCGGGAGCTGTACGACCTGGCCGCGTGCTGCTGGAACGCCCTCCAGGACCTCCTCGCGGATCACGAGCACCTCACCGCGGCCCACGCCGAGGCCAGCGAGCACCTCGCACGGTGGGAAGGAGAGCTGGTTCCGTGACCGCAGCCGACGATCTCGACACCATCACCGAGCGCTGGAGCGCGCTCCAGGAGGCGGCCGGCACTCGCCTGACGACGAGCTGGCCCCCGGCGATGGGCATCGCCCGCCTCCTCGACGACGAGGAACGCCAGGCCCTCGCTGAGGAGCGCGCCGACACCAACCCGGACGCGCCCGGCCCGCGCCCGACACCCGTCAACGTGGACGTCCTGGACGTCATGACGACCATCGAGGCGGGTCTCGTCACGGCTGCGGACTGGCTGGCGTCACGCGTGCAGCGCCCGGCCGTGACGGCTGCGACGGGGCGCGGCTGGGGGGACGAGCTTCACCGCCAGGTCGTGCTCCTCGCGGCGAAGGATGGGGCGGATCCACGTCGGTGGCGCTTCACGGGCCAGCGGGACGCCCCGGCGGCCGCGGAGTGGCTGGCGCTGCGGGTGCGCGCGGTGCCGGGCCCGTTCCGCGCGCTCGACGAGGGCGAGCACCAGGCCGTGGCGAAGGTCGCGGCGATGGGCGCCGAGATGATCCGCCGCACCCTTGGGGAGGCTCGGCGGACGGAGGCCGTGCCGGAGCCGTGCCCGGCGCCGTGCGGCGGGCAACTGGTGGTCGAGGGCGGGGACGGCGCGCCGCCGGTGGTGCGCTGCGAGGACTGCGGCCGCACGTGGACCGAGGAGGCGCCCGGTGACGCGGCATGACACCCGTCAGGCCACGTCCATGCCCAGGTCTGACTCGGGTCGGCAGAACGAGCACGGTTCGACATTCGGGTCCGTGAGCGCTGCACGCGCGTCGTTCCCGGTGATCGGGTGAGTCCGGCCTTCGGCCATGGGGCAGTCGTCGGCATGGATCATGGCTGGCTCGGGCCCGGTCGCAGTGCGCTTCTGCTGAACGACGAAGCCAGTCGTCCTCCGGTCGGCACGCGAGGCGGAGTAGGACGCGATCGCGGCCGGGCGCTGCGGCGGCCGGGGTGGAGCAGCGGCCTGGGGCTGCTCGGCGCGGGCGAGGGCGGCTCGCACGGCGTCCCGCTGGAGGCGTAGGTACGTGCTCACCGTGGCGTTGTCGGCGAGGGCCGCGTCGAGGTGCGCGAGGATCGCGCGGAGGCGCGGCGGATCCGGAGGCAGCTCGCTCATACGTTCGATGGTAGATCGAGTGGCGCGCACATGACGCCCCTCACCGCCCGCCACTCGTTGAACCCGTAGCACCCCCCGCGCACGCGCGGTACCGTCGTGACGGCAGATGCCCCCCGTAGGGCGTCACCTCCAACGAAGCGAGCCCCGGCCAAGGACATTCCGGGTCCGGCCAGGGCTCTGACCACAGGAGAGTGACCTCCTATGGCTGAGCTGCACCCTAGTGCGCCCACCACCACGTACGACACCCCAACCCCGCGCTGGGTATCCCTCCTCACCGACGTCGGACGCCCCGTCGTCGCCGCCTGGGTCATGATCATGTGCGCCCCCGGTGAACACCACCTCGGCAAACTCGCAGGCTGGAACGACACCCTCGCCTGGGGCATGGCCGGAGTCCTCGCCGCCTACGCAGGCATCGCCGCCGCGGTCGCCAGCAAGCGCCCCAAGGGCGCCCCCGGCAAGACCTCCGCCGTCCTCGGCGCCTGGCTTTCCCTCGCCACCGCGATGAGCGCCCAGCCGGTCTCCCACATGTTCGTGACCGGGCACTGGACCGCCGAGCCGCGCCCGCCCGTGTGGCTGGTCGTCGCCGTCTCGTGCATCCCGCCGCTCGTCCTGGGCCACCTGCTGCACCTCGCTGCGACGCCCGTGCGCGTGACGCCCGTCATCCCCCAGGCGCAGCCCGTGACGGCCACCGTCGCGCCGCCCGCGTCCGCCGAGGAGCCCGAGCCCGCCCTGGAGCGCGCGCCCGCGCCGGAGCCGATCGAGTACAGCGACCCCCGGTGCGCGGCCATCCGCCCGCTCTACGACGACGGCCTCCGCCCCGGCACCAAAGCCATGCGCACGGCCATCGTCGCCGCAGGCTTCGAGTCGCCCTCCGACGGCGTGATCCGCGGGCAACTCCGCGCCGAGATCGAGCAGCGCGAGCCGCACCTCGCCGCGCTCCCGCCCGCCCCGGTCGCCTTCAGCGCCTGACCGACCCGCCGCCCTCCGCGCGCGGCGTGTCGTACAGCCGCGCCCTCATGCCCTGGGGAACCCATGCCCACATCCACACCCGGGCCCGACGAGCGCCGTGTCCGCAGCCTTCTGCGCCGCCTCGGCGTCGGCCCTGATGCCCAACCGCCGTCCGCGCCCCCGCCTGTCACCCCGACCCGTGTCATCCCGCCCGGTGCCCCGCTGCCCGCCCGCCCCCCGGAGCCCGGGGAGACCCCGCCGTGGCGGACAACGAGCGCCGCACCCCGCACACCCACAGCCGCCGAGGCTGTGCCGCCTGTGGCCCCGCCGCCCCCGGCAGACCCGCCGCCCGTGCTTGACGTACACGTGCACGTGAGCGTCGACAGCGGCCCGCCGCCCGAGACCCCGCCCGAACCCGCCTGGTGGGAGCGCGCCTGGCAGAAGATCACCGAGCGCGTCAAGCCGTGGCGAGCCGCACTCGCCCTCGCCGCCGCCGTCACGCCGATCCCGTGGACCGGCTACTCCGCAGCCACCACGTGGGCGTACACCGTCAGCCAAGCGCGCGAGGTGCACGTGGGCTTCGGGTACGGGCTCGCGCTCGCCGTGCTCGCCCTCGCCACCCGCCGCATGATCCACACCCCCGGCAGCCTCCACCTCGCCGTCCTCATCGTCAGCGCATTCGGTCTGACCGGTGCCTTCTCCTGGTGGGACGCGGTGCAGGGCCTCACGGGGGTGACCCGGTGAACGTCGCCTTGTCCGGCGGCGGCGTCGCCGTCGCCCTCTTGATCGTCTGGTGCAACCTCCGCCCGTGGCTGAAGGGCGGCCGTGACCCCAAAGCGCTCCTGCCCTACGCCTCCGGCGCGGGCCTCGGCTCGCTGTCGACCATCTGTGTCGGTGGCGCGCTCGGCTGGGGCGCCTCGGGCATCGCCGGGATCTTCTCCTCGGCCGGATCCAAGGGCGTCGCGGAAACCACCGGCACACCCGGCCCAGCCGCGCTGCCTGCCGGTCGCATGGGGACCCTCACCGAGTGGGGCGCCCTGGTCACCGTCATCTACCTCGGCGGCGTCGTGCTGCTCTTCAAGGCCAGCGGCAAGCAGGACAAACGCCGCATCGTGGGCGGCGCGATCAGCTTCGCCATCCTCGGCTTCCTGCCCGGCGTAGCCGCACTGCTCCAGTGGTGGCCCGACCTGATCAACGCGGCCGGTGACAAGCTCCGCGACCTCGCCCAGAAGGGAGGCGAGGCGCTGTGAGCCGCACTCCGTCCGCTGCCGCCCGTACGCGGGCCGCCGACCGCCTCGCCCGAGGAAGCCTCGCCCTGTGGGAGCGCCGCACCGACGCCCTCACCGCATGGGTGAGCGCCGGCCGCCGGGAAGACCTGGAAGGCTGGCGAGCCGCCCTCGGCCCGGTCCTGCGCCTGCTCTGCCTCGGCGCGGTCGCCTACGCCGCTTGGGCCATCGTCCGCGCTCTGCCCTGGCTGCTGTGGCTCCTCGGCGCCCTGTGGTGTCGTGCCGCCTGGCAGGCCGGACAGGCGCCCACCGAGCCCCCCGTCCCGGCCGCCGAGCAGACCCCCGCCGAGGCTTCCCCGACCCCCGCTGCGGAGGCTGTGCGGCAGCTGCTCCTCGACGTCATGGGGGACGCCCCCGCGGTGCACCTCCGCACCGTCCTGGCCCACCTCCAGAAGGAGGGGCACTGGGAGGGCCGTACGGTCACCGATCTGCGCCTGCGCCTGGGCCGTCTGGACATCCCCACCGACCGGTCCGTGAAGGTGGGCGGGACCCCCACGTGGGGGGTGCGCAAGAGGGACCTACAGGACCACTCCCCAGCCGGAGCCCCGGGGGCGTCTCCCGCGCCGTCTACCGGCGGCTGACCTGCGCGTCTACCGCGCCATCTACCGCCATCTCCCCGGTGTCTACCGGGCCATCTACCCCGGGGCGGCCCGTTCGCCTGGCAGCTGTCCGGCCGCCCCGGTCCCATCCCGATCACACGAGACAGGAGGCCACCATCGTGGCAGAGCAGAGCGGGGGCATCCCGGTACCGCCGTCACCGCCGCCGGAGTCCGAGCCTGAGCAGGACCCGCAGTTCCAGACCATCTACGACCCGGAGCGCGGCGGGCACTACCCGCCCGGCCGCTGAGAGGATCAAACCCATGAGCGAGCGAGAGACCATCCCCGTGCGCGTGCTGCTGCTGTTCGGCGACCAAGCCGAGATCACGACCCCGCACCGCGACCACACGGACCCTGAGCGGGTGCCGGTAGAGCGGCTCGTCGAGGAGACGGGCATCCCGCGCGAGGAGCTGCCGGGCGCTGAGCTGGTGGCGGTCGTCGGGGACGGTGGGGAGCTGGTGCGGTTCGAGCGGCCCTGACCTGCGGGGGTGGGGGCGGCGTATGCCGTCCCCATTTCCCCGGCCCAGGGTGTTGTAAATCTAGAAGCGACTGTTGTAAAGTTAGAACCGTCAGGGCGGGGGTGAGAGCCCGAACTGACAACAACCAGTTGAAAACTCCACAGAGAGGACAGTCATCATGGCTGACCGCGAAGACGAGATGATGCAGGCGCTCGCCCACACCATCTCGCGGGTCTACTCGATCTTGGTGGACGTCTGCCGGGGACTGCCCGTGCCGATCACCCTCCCGACCGACGAGCACATCCCGGCATCCGACGCGATTCCCGCAGTGCGGCGGGTCGCGGAGCTGGCAAAGGACCAGCCGATGGGTGAGACCCAGGAGGGGCAGCTGCACACCGGATGCGTACACCTCTTGGCGGCCATCGACCTCTACGCCCTGTGCGCCACGAGGTGGGTGGACGCTCGGGCCGAAGGGTCAGGGATCAACCTCATGTACGCCGAGCGGGCACTCCAGGGCCTCGCGATCTGGCTCCTGACGCACGGCACTGACTGATCCGCCCCCGCGCCCCCCGGCCGCCAGCCGGGGGGCGCTCCCCTTTCCCCGCTGAAGGGTGTTGCAAATCTAGAAGCAAGTGTTGTAAAGTTAGAAACGTCAGGGTGGGGGGTGAGAGCCCCGGACCTGGCAGCCAGTTGAAAAGTCCAGAGAGGAGAACGTCATGGCAGACCATGACGACGAAGAGCGGACCACCTTCCTGAACGGGGCCACACTGGGAGTGACGTACCTCATACGCCAGCTCCTGGCAGCCCTCCCCGTCCCGATGGAGGTGCCGGACATCGTCACCGACGAGAAGGTCGACCCCGAGGCAATCCTGAGCCTCAACCGGGCGCGCGTTCTCATCGACGATGAACCGATCACCGAAGGTGCAAAGGTCGCGTACAGGGACATGATTCTCGATTGGTTCACGGCCTACGAGATCTTGGTCCTGGTGGACATTGCCGGGCCCGCTCCCTGGCGGCTCGAACTCGTCGAGTACTCCCTCGCACGTCTTGCCGTTACGGCACAGATGATCGAGAGAGGCGACGTGGACGACCTCGACTCTGACGAGTCCTAGCCCCCGCCGCCCGCCCCGCGCAGCCAGCCCGGGGCGGGCACCCTCTCCTCTCCGAGCCCCGACCCGCCCGCACAGACAAAAGGGGCCGACGCATTCCCCGAGCAGACTCGGGGGTGAGAGAGCGCCGGCCCCACCAGTTGAAAACTCCGCAAAGGAGCCTCACACCCATGGTAGAACGCCCCGACCTCATCGCCCCCGAGATCGCCGAGACGTACGGGGTGAGCATCCACACCGTAACCAAGAGCTGGGCCCGACACCCCGCCTGGCCTGCCGCAATCGGCAAGCGCAACCGGTACAAGACCTACTCTCCGTGGGACATCGAGACCTTCGTCCGCGACCACGTCGCCCGCCCGGCCGTTGAGCTGGAGCCCCGCCGCCTCTACACCGCGCGCGAGCTGGAAGAGGCCACCGGCATCAGCGCGGGCACCATCCGCGCCGACCGCACGCGCGGGCGCTGGCCCGAGCCTGACACCGAAGGCAGCGCGGACGGCACGAACCGCTGGTACGGCGACGCCGTGACCCAGGCGCTGGCCGGTCGCCGCGGCTACCGCCGGGGCACCACCCCGTCGGCCTGAAGCTGAGGAGAGCCCCATGTGGTCGACCCTGATCGCGGTCCTCGGCACGCTCGCCGGTGCCGCCTTGGCCAGCCTCTCCGCGCACTGGACGGACCGCCGCGCCCGCGCAGCCGAACACCGCCAGCGGGTTCTCGATGCCACCGCGCAGCTCCTCGCCGCAGTGCTGGCGTACCGGGAGACCTACTGGCTCCAGATCGCCAACCGGCGTGACGGCATAGCCCAGACCAGCGAGGACAGGGCCGACCTGTACCGCGCCCGCACAGCCACGACGGCCGCCTTCGACCGCCTCGCCCTCACCACGGCCGATCCAGCCCTCGTCGCCGTAGCCGCAGAGGCCACGTGGTCGGCCATCGAGCTTGCGGATATCGAACTCGGGGCGGTCGTCGACGGACGGTTCAGCGAGGCCGTGGAGGCCGCTCTCGGCACCGGACGGGAGCGGAGTCGGGACGCCCACACCGCCCTGCGTGACGCAGCCCGAATCTGAGCCCGAAGGCAACGCGGGCCGCACCAACCCCCGGGCACGGCGGGGACGTCGTGCCGACTCTCGCGGTATCGGACTTGATGTAAGCCGAGTGCAACTCTTAAGAGCCGGTCGCAGCGCTCTGACCTAGAGATTTGGCGACACTTATAGTTTAGTCTGCACGCCCAACGCTGGTACTTTGGCGCGTGGTGGGTTGTGCTCCTGTTTTACGCACCCTCACAGCGAAGGGCCCAGCTCCGCCAGAGCCAGGCCCTTCACCGCAGTAGTACACGAGCCCGGTCGCCTTCCTGTAGGCCGGGCTCGCTGCGTTGCAGCATCCGCCCGCGCCGGGTCCGTGCGTGGGCCTCACTACTGCACGAACTGGCCCACAGCGGCGATGATCGCCACTAGCAGGGCTGCTGCGGCTAGCCCGACATGCCACTTGTCGGGAGGTTGCCAGCTACCGCCTGGCCCTTGCTCGTTCGATCCCACCAGTTGCTCCTCCTAATCCTCCGAACGGCATCGTCGTCATGCCTGACGGCGATGGGTTTCCGCCGATGCCCGCGAAGAGATCGGCGAAGCTGATGCACGGAGAAGAAGTGGAACGGCGTTCATAGTACTGACGTCCAGCGTCACAACTGTCGTTTGCCATCCAACGAGGTATTTTGTGTGACCTGTTGCCTGCGTGATGGATCAGCATCAGCGACCTCACCTGGACCTTTGACTGCGAGACCGCGTCAGATGCACATCGGACAGGGCACACCACCTGTAAGTACATCCCGCTCGGCGCTTGCCAGCTGCCCCTACCCCATGGATCATGGGTGGCAAGTCCGTTGTGCCCGGACGCAGATGGGCCCGCCGAGTGCGGGCCTTCGTCATGTCACGGAACCGCGACACTCCAGCAAACGATCACCCCCCGCTGACACCCTGAACACCTCTCATCACCTTCACCATCGGTACCAGGGGGGTACACGTGGGGTTCATCAACAACGCCAAGGCCGAAGTCGCCACACAGGAAGCCAAGAAGGCGTACCAACAGGGCAGACAGGTCCTCACCTTCAAGATCATTGAAGCGAACGTCAGTCACCGCACCACCGGCGTCATGTCGGGCGTCGGCGAGCAGATCGAAGCCATCGAGGCCGAAGGATGGGCGCTCTACAACATGTGCGCCGCCGAGGGTAAAGCCCTGTCCGGGGACCGCTCCGCGCTGATCTGCCTCTTCCGCCGCCGCTGACCCCCGCGCCACCCGGCCCGGCCCCGCCCGCGCGAGGCCGGGCCCACGCACGTCCGGACGGGGGTGGCCACCATGGGCAAAGCCCGCCCCGTCACCGAAGCCGACCGCGACCAGGTGCGCCGCCTCCACGCCGAAGGCAGGGGCCGTAACGAGATCGCCGCCGAACTCGGCCGCTCCGGCCGCACGATCAGCGCCATCGCCAAGGACCTCGGCCTGTCCTTCGCCCGCGCCGCCGAAGTCCGCGCCGCCACCGAGATCCGCCAGGCCGACCTCGCCGACCGGCGCGCCCGCTTCGCCGAGCTGCTCCAGGACGACGCCGAGCTGCTCCGCGCGCGCCTCCGCCAGCCCTGCACCGTCTACTCCTTCGGCGGCAAGGAGAACGACTACGCCGAGCACACCTTCCCGGCCCCGCCGAACGCGGAGGCCGTGCTGATCCTGCGCGGCGTCGGCATCGCCCTGGACAAGTCGCTGCGCCTGGTCCCGCCGAAGGACGAGGACGGCTCCGGCGAGGTCGGCTCGCTGCTGACGTCGCTGTTCGACCGGCTCCGGAACCAGCATGGCGACGGCTGAGGCCCAGCTCTCGGAGAAGCAGGAGCGCTCCATCGCGCACTCCACGGCCTGGCTGAACGTCTGGGAGGGCTCCGTGCGCTCCGGCAAGACGATCGCGAGCCTGCTCCGCTGGCTCATGTACGTCGTCAACGCCCCGCGCGGCGGCGCCCTGGTCGTCGTCGGCAAGACCTACGACACCGTGGGCCGCAACGTCTTCGAGCCCCTCCAGGACCCGAGCATCTTCGGCGACGCCGCCAAGCACATCCACTACACCCGCGGCGCCCCGATCGCCTGGGTCCTCGGCCGGAAGATCGAGGTCATCACCGCCAACGACGCCAAGGCCGAGGCACGTCTCCGCGGCCTCACGGGCGCCGGCGCCTACATCGACGAGCTGACGCTGCTCCCGAAGGAGTTCTTCAAGCGGCTCATCGACCGCCAGTCGGTGCCGGGCGCTCTGATCTTCGCCACGACGAACCCGGACAACCCAGGCCACTGGGCGAAGAAGGAGTGGCTGAACAGGGCCGCTGAGCTGGGCATCCGGACGTGGCACTTCGCCCTGGAGGACAACCCGGCCCTGAGCCCCGAGTACGTGGCCCGCATGAAGCAGGCCTTCACTGGGCTCTGGTACCGGCGCTACATCCTGGGGCACTGGGTCATGTCCGAGGGCGCGATCTACGAGGCCTTCGACCCGACGATCCACGTCGTGGACGAGGTTCCGGCGATCACGCGCTGGCTGTGCGACGCGATCGACTACGGCACCGTCAACCCCTTCGCCGACCTGTTGATCGGGCTCGGCGCGGACCAGCGGCTCTACGTCGTGTCCGAGTACCGGCACGACTCCCGCACGGCCCGGCGGCAGATGACGGATGCCGAGTACTCCGCCGCGCGCCGTCAGTGGCTCGCCGGGCACGGGGTTCGGCCGGAGTTCACCGTTGTGGACCCGTCCGCCGCGTCATTCATCGAACAGCTGCACCGCGACGAGACGCCCGGCGTCGTCCCGGCGGAGAACACGGTCCTGGACGGCATCCGGACGGTGGCCTCGCTGCTCGCCGCCGACCGGCTGCGTATCCACCGCTCCTGCGTCGGCCTCATCGACGAGTTGCCCGGCTACAGCTGGGACGACGAGAAGGCGGAGAAGGGCGAGGACGCCCCGATCAAGCAGGACGACCACAGCTGTGACGCGCTGCGGTACGGCGTACGCACGACCGAGGCCCTGTGGCGGCCGCACATCCCGACTCTGTTGGAGGCCGCCGCGTGAAGATCGAAGTCGTCTTCCGGACCGCACGGCTGCCGGACGCCGTCGTCGGTGAGGCGGAGGGCGAGACCTTCCCGGAGTTTCGCGTAGCTCTTCCCGCGCTGCTCCGCGAGCTGGCTGATGAACTGGAGCAGGCGCCGACTCCCCAGGAGGTGCCCGATGCCTCTGCCGAGCGCTGACACCCCGTGGCCGCCCACCGAACCGCACGTCCAGGCCGCCCTCGCCGACTGGGACGCCTGGTACTCCGCCGAGCCCGACCGCCTGGAGAACCGCTACCGCGGCCGCGGCTACCGCGAGGCCCTCAACCGGCCCGCCCAGTACCGAGACGGCATCGTGGGACGGCTGGCCCGCTGGTTCTGGGGCAACCCGACACCCCCGGGCGAGAAGCGGACCAAGCTCCACGTGCCGCTCGCCGGAGACATCGCACGCACCAGCTCGGAGTTGCTGTTCTCCGAGCCGCCGAAGCTGACCGGCGCCGAAGGCCCCACCCAGGAACGCCTCGACGCGCTCATGGAGGACGGTCTCCAGCCCACGCTCCTGGAAGCGGGCGAGGTGTGCGCCGCGCTCGGCGGCGCGTACCTGCGCGTGGTCTGGGACGAGGAGGTCGCCGACCGGCCGTGGATCGACACGATCGCCGCTGACCGGGCCGTGCCCGAGTTCCGGTACGGGCGCCTGCGCGCGGTGACGTTCTGGACGGTCGTGGAGTCGGACGACTCCCGCCGCGTCCTGCGGCACCTGGAGCGCCACGAGCGCGGCGTGATCTTCCACGGGCTGTACGAGGGCTCGCTGACGGCGCTCGGGCGTCCGGTGCCGCTCACCGAGCACCCCTCCACGGCCGGGCTCGCGGGCGAGGTCGACGCGGAGGGCGGCATCGCGACCGGCGCCCCGAACCATCTGACCGCCGCGTACGTGCCGAACGTGCGCCCGGCGCGGGCCTGGCGGCACCTGCCGAAGGCGGCCTACTGGGGGCAGTCCGACTTCCAGGGCATCGAGGGCCTGATGGACGCCCTCGACGAGACGTACAGCTCCTGGATGCGGGACGTCCAGAACGGCAAGGGCCGCATCGTCGTCCCGAACAGCATGCTCGACAGCCTCGGCCCCGGACAGGGCGCCGCGTGGGACGAGGAGCGCCGGATCTACACCGGGCTGAACATGCTCCAGCGGCCCGGCGACCCGAGCCCGCTGGAGGTCGTGCAGTTCGAGATCCGCGTCCAGGAGCACCGCGACACCTGCGCCGAGCTGATCGAGCAGGCCGTCCGGCAGGCCGGATACTCCGCGAGCACGTTCGGGGAAACCGGCGACGGCGCCGCGGTGACCGCCACGGAGATCCGCGCGCGCGAGCGCCGCTCCATGAGCACGCGCGGGCGCAAGGCGCTGTACTGGGGCCCGGCGCTGGCGGACGTCACGGCGGCGCTCCTGGCCATCGAGGCGGGCGAACGCTTCCGCGTGCAGGGGCTGGACCTGGAGCCGCCGAAGGTGGAGTTCCAGGACTCTGTCAGCGAAGGCCCCACCGAGCTGGCCACCACAGCCGAGTTGCTGCGCCGCGCGGAGGCCGCGTCCACGGACACGCTCGTCCGGATGCAGCATCCGGACTGGGACGACACCAAGGTGCGCCAGGAGGTCGACGAGATCCTCGGCGAGTCCGGCCGGGCCGTCGCCGACCCCTTCGAGACCGGAGCTGAGGGGGTACCGGATGCCGGTGTCCCCGGCGATGGCGGAGGACCTCGCGGCTGAGGTCCGGCGCCTGTACGACGACGCGGAGGCCGCGCTCCTGGAGAAGCTCGCCGCCGCCCTGGAGTCCGATATCGCGTCACCCCGCTGGGCAGAGCTGAAGCTCGCCGCGCTCGGGAACCTGCGCGAGGCCGTCGAGACGGTGGCCACCGCACTTCAGCAGGACACCGACGGCGCCGTGCGGCGCGCACTCGTCGAGGCGTACAATCGCGGCCGCCAGGCCGCCGTCGCCGAGCTGGGCGCGCTCGACATCGGCCGCGAGCTGGTGGCCCGCGAGGCACTGCCCGGCGCCCCGGCCGTGGACCGGCTGGCGGCCTCGATGGCGCAGGACACGCGCCCGCTATTCGTGCGGATCACGCGGGCGGTGGTGGACGCCTACCGCGCGATCGTGGCACGAGTGTCCGGCGGCGTGCTGATCGGAGCAGCCACGCGGCGGCAGGCCAGCCAGCGGGCCCTCGACGCCTTCGCTCAGCGGGGCATCACCGGCTTCGTCGACAAGGCCGGCCGCTCCTGGGACATGGCCTCGTACGCCGAGATGGCCGTCCGGTCGGTCACCGCCCGCGCGGCGATCGAGGGGCACACCGATGCCCTGACGGAGATCGGCGTGGGCCTGGTCGTCGTCTCCGACGCCCCGCTGGAGTGCCCGCTGTGCGCGCAGTGGGAGGGCAAGGTCCTCACCCTCTCCGAAACTCCGGGGCCACAGGCGCTGCGAGCGGAGCACGCGGTCGAGGACGGGCGCACCGTCGTGGTGCACGTCGCCGGGTCCCTCGTGGAGGCGCGCGCCGCCGGGCTCTTCCACCCGAACTGCCGACACTCGCTGTCCGCGTTCTTGCCCGGGGTGACGAAGCGGCCGCAGTCGCCGCCGCACCCGCAGGGCGCGACGTACGAGGACACCCAGCGTCAGCGGTACCTGGAGCGGCAGGTCCGCGCCTGGAAGCGCCAGAGCGCTGCGGCCATGGACGACGCGGCCCGCCGCACGGCGAACGCGCGCGTCCGCAACTACCAGGCCCGCATCCGCGAACTCACGGACGCCAAGGGACTCGTCCGGAAGCGGCAGCGCGAGCAGCTCAGCACCACTAACTAGCCGAAGAAGCTTGGAACGAGGCCAACAAGCGTTCCCGCCACTGCAAGGAATAGGCCCCAGGATTCCAGCGTCAGTCCGTCAGCCATCGCTGTGTCCAGCCGTTCGCCAGAACTCCGTTCCAGCTCCTTGATCTCTCCTTCAAGCCGTCCCACTTCGGCACCGCGACTCCTACGCTCCTTAGCGAGTTCCTGCGCCAAGTCATTGCTCTGCTCCTGGAGCTGCTCCACACATGTGATGAGAAAGCTGACTTGCTGGTCCGTGCTGAGGCCAGGAGCTGGGCGGGTGACCACATAGGCGTCCTCAGCACTTGATGCCTCCTCGGCTACCCCGAGGCGAGCGGTCACAGAGGGACGCCGTGTGCGGAAACCGAGGCCGTGCAAGAAGGCGGTCCACAGCCGTCGCGCGTGACCGGCGATTCCAAGCCGCTCGGGCGCATGCTCCTTCCTTGTGGCGGAGACGCCTGCGCCTGCCACAAGGAGGCCCAATAGCTGTAGCAGGCCACCAACGATCGTCAGAGCCGTCATACGCAAGACGGTAGCTCGAGGCGCATGCCAGGAAGCCACGTTCTCGCCTGCCGCACGGCAGCAGAAACCCGAAAAGGGAGATCACCTATGCCTCACCCTTTCCAGCATCCGCTCGCCACGCACCCCGCCGGAGCGATCCTCGGCCGACGCCGCTCCGGCTCGCCGATCTACGCCATCGCGGGTGGCAGCGGCGAGGGCGAAGGCGGCTCCGGCCCCACGCCGCCCGCGCCCGGATCCGCTGATCCGGCCCCGACGCCGCCCACACCCGCCCCGCCCGCGCCTGCGCCCCCCACCCCCTCTGAGGGCGGCGAGGGCCCGGACTGGAAGACGGAGGCCCGCAAGTGGGAGGCCCGCGCCAAGGAGAACAAGGGCGCCGCCGAGGAACTGGCGAAGCTCAAGGCGTCGCAGATGAGCGAGCAGGAGAAAGCCGTCGCCGCGGCGGAGAAGCAGGGCCGCACGGCCGCTCTCGCTGAGGCCGCGCCCCGGATCGCTCAGGCCCGCCTCGAAGCCGCCGCCGCGCGCGCTGGCGTCGACCTCGCGCCTCTGGCCGAGTTCATCGACGTCACGCGGTTCGTCGGCGAGGACGGCGCGGTCGACGACGCGGCGATCAAGAAGGCCGTGGAGAAGCTCGGGAAGCTCACGCCCAAGGGGCCCGGCCGCTCTGGCGGGGACATGGGCGGCGCGGGCGGCTCCGGCGACCAGGCCGCCTCTCTCGACAAGCAGATCGAGGAGGCCACGAAGCGGCGCGACTTCGCCACCGTCATCCGACTCAAGCGGCAGAAGGCCGCCACCAGCACGTAAGGAGCGTGACCGATGGCCGGTATCACCGGGATGGGCACGACATTCGATCTTCCCAACTACGCGGGCGAACTCTTCGCGTTGACGCCCTCCGACACCCCGTTCCTGTCCGCGATCGGGGGCCTGACCGGCGGCGGCATGACCACGTCGCAGGAGTTCGAGTGGCAGACCTACGACCTGCGCGACCCCGCGCAGCGCACCCGCCTGGAGGGCGCGACGGCTCCGACCGCCGAGGAGCGGGTGCGGGCGAACGTGCGCAACGTCGTCCAGATCCACCAGGAGAAGGTCAGCGTCTCGTACACCAAGCAGGCCGCGACCGGCGCCATGACGACGCCCGGGGCGGCGCCGTTCCGGGGCGTGAACGGGGAGAACCCGGTCACCAACGAGCTGGACTGGCAGGTCGCTCAGGCGCTGAAGTCGGTGGCGCTCGACGTGAACTTCAGCTTCCTCAACGGCACGCACGCGAACCCGACGACCAACGCCACCGCGCGCAAGACCCGCGGACTCCTGTCCGCGATCACGTCGAACCGGATCGCGCGCGGCACCACCACGACCGGCGCCTCCTCAGCCACCGACACCGTCACCGCGACGGCGCACGGCCTGGTGGACGGCGACCGGATCGTGTTCACCAACACCAGCACCGCGGCCGGGATCGTGGCCGGTCGCGCGTACTTCGTCGACCAGCTCGACGCGAACACCTTCAAGGTGTCCACGTCCTCCGGCGGGACCCCGATCACTCTGGGCACGGCGACCGGCATCGCCTACACCAAGCCGTGGTCGACCGCGCTCAGCCCGGAGCACGTCGAGGACCTGATCCAGCTCGCCTACGACAATGGCGGCATCAGCGAGCAGGAGACCGCGACGCTGCTCGTGAACTCGGCCCAGCGACGGGCTCTGAGCCGGGCCTACGCGGAGGCGTACGGGAAGTTCCAGGAGACGTCCCGCACCGTTGGCGGCGTCGCCGTGGACACGATCGTCACGAACTTCGGCACGCTCAACGTGATGCTGGACCGGCACATGCCCCAGGACACGATCGCGGTCGTCTCGCTGGAGCAGTGCATGCCCGTCTTCCTCAACATCCCCGGCAAGGGCGTCATGTTCGAGGAGCCGCTGGCCAAGACCGGCGCGTCCGACGAGGTCCAGCTGTACGGCGAGGTCGGGCTGAAGTACGGCAACGAGCGCGCCCACGCGGTCCAGACCGGGCTGAAGGTGTGACGCGTATGGCGATCTACGAGCGAGGCAGCGGCGGACACATCGCCGAGCGGATCAGCCCGGTACCGGGCAGCGAGGAAGCCGAGCGGTACGAGGCGCTCGCCGCCGATCCGACGTCGGGCTGGCGCCGCGCCGAGCCCGACCACAGGGCCGAGCCGAAGCGCCGGACCAAGCCGACAGGGGGTGGATCCTGATGGGCGTCACCAGCACCCTCTCCATGTCCGCCACGGTCCTCCAGACCAGGGCTCTGGACCTCACGGCGGCCGAGGACTCGCTGGCGTTCCGGCGCGCGGTCCAGCTCACCGACGGCACCACCGCTGGCAAGGCCGACCGTGTGTTTCACGACCGGCGCACGCTGGCCGCGTCCGCGACGGAGGACCTGGACCTCGCCGGAGTCCTGACCGACGCGTTCGGCCAGGCCCTCACCTTCGTCCGCGTGAAGGGCCTGTTCATCGCGGCCGCCGCCGCGAACACGAACAACGTGGTCATCGGGAACGCCGCGAGCAACGCGTGGGCGGCGCTGCTCGGAGCAGCCGGCACCGTGACGCTGCGGCCGGGCGCCTGCCTGGGCGTCATGACGGGCCAGGCGGACGCCACGGGCTACGCGGTGACGGCTGGGACCGGCGATCTGCTGAAGGTCGCCAACGCTGCGGGCACCACGTCCGTCACGTACGACGTCGTGATCGTCGGCACGTCCGCGTAGAGGAGGTGGTCCGGTGGCCAGGGTCTACGCGACGTCGGCGCAGTATGAGGCGTACACCGGGCAGACGGCGCCCGCGGACATCACGGCCCGGCTCGCCCGCGCCAGTCGCTTCCTCGACAGCGAGGTGTTTCGGCTGTGCTGGTACGACGCAGGGACAGACGGCTACCCCACCCACACGCGCGTGCGGGAGGCCTTCGCTGACGCGGTGTGCGCGCAGGTGCAGTGGTGGGCGGCCACCGGTGATGAACTGGGGACGGCGGGACTGTGGGGCTCGGTGAAGATCGGCTCGGTTGCCCTGTCCGGTACCTCGTCCGGCGCCGACGGCACCGCCCAGGGCCGCCGAGTCGCTGACGCGGCCCTGGAAGCCCTCCGGAGCCCCGACCTGCCCCCGGACGTCTTCCGGCTCGGCGAGGTGGTGCAGTGCTGATCCCCGACTACCTGCTCCGGCACGAGGTCATCGTGGAGGCCTGGGAGGGCGAGGGACCGTACGGGCCCAAGTACGGCCCCCCGACGGCTGTGCGCTGCTTCCTCGACGAGCAGACCCGCATGGTCCGCAACTCGGCGGGCGAGGAAGTCACCTCCTCGTCCACCCTCTACGCCGCCCTCGACGCGCGGTGCCCGGCGCGCTCGCGCGTCACGCTCCCCTCCGGCCGCGTCACGGCCGCGATCGCCGCGTACCGGCGCGACGGCGGCGGGCTGCCCACCCCCGACCACCTGGAGGTGCAGCTCCAGTGACCCAGTACGTCCGCATGAACTTCCAGGGACAGCGGCTGTGGACGTCGCGCGGCCGCCGCCTCGCGAGCGAGGGCCTCGCCCGCGCCCTGGAGCACGTGCTCGGCGTCTCCAACTCCCGCGTGCCGCTGGACGAGGGCACGCTGGAGCGCTCCGGCCGCGCCGACGTAGACGGGCTGAACGGGGCCATCTCGTACGACACGGTGTACGCCGTCCGTCAGCACGAGGAGCTGACCTGGCGGCACGCCCCTGGTCGCCAGGCGAAGTACCTGGAGTCGGCGATGAACGACTCCAGGGAGGTCATGCTCCGCCTCATGGCCGTGCCCCTACGCCGCTGGCTCCGCGGGTAGATGCTCAGACAGGGAGGCTGCCTACTGAGACGCGCGCCGCCGCCGTTTCGGTATTTCATCAAGAAGACTCCTGGCAGCCTCGGCTGCTTTAGCGCTCCAGTGAGCCAGCGCATCAACCTGTAGACGATATCGATAGAAATCTACTTCCGGATTCTTCTCGACCACCCAACGGGCCCTATCCGTGAAGAGCAGGGCAGATTGCGCTTCTCGCGCTAGAGAATGAAGCTTTTCCCTCAAGTGGTCATCAGGCGTTGAGTAAGTGGGTGGCAGAGCTAGTTCGAAGGTCGCATACTCTGCACCGGAGAGCGCTCCGTCGATCACCAGAGGAACAAAGGAGCAGCGAGAGCCTTCATACTGCAAGGATTCGAGGACTTTCAAATGCTCCTCACGGAACTCTGAACAGATCCATACCGCGTGGCTAGCGTCAACCTCAGCAGCGCAGGTGATGAGCCTTCCCAGGTGATCGGCATCAGATCTCTCAAGCTGATTCTCGATTACCACATAACGATCGTTTCCGTTAACACGCGTCATGGCGAGCACGTCGATCCTATAACCAGCAATCTTCTGTTCGGTGCCGACCAATCTGAGCGGCTCTTCGATACGTGCGGCCATCTGCACATCAATCAAACTTCGCGCAATGTATGGAGTGTAATCCGACGCTTCGTGCGGAAAATAGTCACGATAGTTGGCCACCGGTCTCAGCCATGCAGCACGGTCCTCGCTCACGTCTGGTTCCTCTGCATCGACAATTTCAAGGCCGCTCGGGGGCGTATCTGCCCTAGCGGCATACATGAACTCGCCGGAGTCAAGCTCGGCATAGGCAGAGGAAAACGCTTTGCCCAAATGCGCCCAGTCCAGGGCCGGGGATGAATCGATCGTCACGGAGCGGAACCGTACCTTCCCCCACTGACAACGGTGCAGGTCAGCGCTGTGTTGACGCTGCGTGGAGGGTGCTTGTGAGATACACGACACGGCTCCTGCAGGGCCTCGCCTCACTCATCGAGGAGGCCGGGCTCGCCGTCTACCGGCCCGACGGCGTGTACGCGGCTTCCGAGGTTGGCCTGCTCTTCTCCGTCCTGCCGGACGCCCCGGACGGCGCCGTCGTTCTGACCACGTACCCGGTCGAGGACACCGACCTGACGGACGTCGTGACGGGCGTCCAGGTACGCATGCGCCGCGGCCGGGACCCCCGCGCCGTCGAAGACCTGGCCGACGGCGTCTTCGAGCTGCTCCACAACCGGCGCGGCCTGGTCCTCAACGGCGTCCACGTGGCGCTGATCTGGCGGCAGTCGCAGGCCCCGATGGGCCAGGACGTCCACGGCCGCCAAGAGATCGCCGCCACCTACTACCTCCGGGCCACGCGGCCCTCACCCCACCTGAACGAATAGGAGGCCGCGTCATGTCGACGCCGACCGAGGTCACCGCTCTCGCCCGCCGCTGGCGGCTGGAGATCAACATGGCCAGCGAAGCCACACCGGACTGGCAACTCTGCCCCGCCGTCGTGGAATTCCAGCCCGAGTTCGAACCGAACCACGAGGACTCCGGCACCTACGACGACGAGGGCTGGGACGACAACGACAAGACCGGCATGGGCTGGACGGTCACCGTGAAGTTCAACCGCAAGAAGTCGGCGGACTCCACGGTCTACCACCCGGTCCACGAGAAGCTGCGTCTCACCGCGTTCGCCTGGGGCGCCAACTCGAAGATCCCGGTCAGGTGGATGGACCGCGACGGCATGCCCGAGGCCTACCAGGGGCGAGCGCTGGTCACCTGGGCGCCTGAGGGAGGCGAGAAGAACGACCTCGACCAGGTCGAGGTGACCCTCACCGGGGCCGGGCCGCTGACTCCGATCACGAACCCGATCACGCCGTGAGCGCCCGCTTCGAAGCCCTGGACGAGCTGTTCGACGACAGCCTCGAACTGCCGATCAAGGGCAAGACGTACCGCATTCCGTCACCGTCCGGCGAGGACGGCCTGAAGGTCCAGCGCATCACCACGGCGGCGGCACGGCTCATCGCCGGGGGCCAGTCCCTCGACGCCGAACAGCTCGACGACACCGAGGAACGCGACCTCCTGGAGATGTGCCTCGGCCCGGTGTACGAGCAGCTCCTGGCCGACGGCGTCGACTGGGCCTGGATCCGACACGCGGGCCTCACCGCCATGTTCTGGATCATCTCCGACGTGGAACAGGCACAGGCGTACTGGAGGGCGGCTGGCGACCCTTCTCGCATGGCCCCGAACCGGGAGACGCGCCGCAAGCAGGCCAAGAGCAAGGGTGGATCGGCCGCGGCGAAGTCGACCCGGTCACGGGGCTCCACGAGTGGTACGAGCGCCCGTCCGGCTACCAGCCGCGCCCGAAAGGCCTCGAAGGACTGACCTGGGCCAAGCTCCTGGAGCAGTGGCCGCTCATCGAGGCAGACCTCCACGAGGCCTACGGCATCGACGTTGGCACGGGCGTCCTGCGGGACCGCTCGTGGCGCTGGCTGAAGATTCGTATTCTCGGCCTGCTCAGCACCGAGTCACGCCTCGCCCGGCACTTTGTACCCCCTGAGATCCCCTCCGCCACGAGGTCAGGCAAGGCCACCTGATCTCTTTTTTTGACTGCTCTATCTACATATTCATGCATTTGTAGACAGACCAGGTCGCCGCGCTCACCACGCACGACGGGGAGGTGGGCGCCATGGCCCTGCGTCTCGGCGAGCTGGTCGGCTTCATCCGCGCCGACGACTCCGGCTGGCGCGCGGGCCTGTCCTCCGCCGAGCTGCGCCTGCGCGGTCTCCAGCGCGCGACCGACGGCACACTCCGCGACCTCCGCGGGCGCTTCGTCTCCGAAGGCGAAGCAGCCGGCCGCGGCCTCTCCGACGGGATCCGCGCACACGCCCAGCTCGCCGTCTCTGCGCTGCGCAAGGTAGCGCCCGCAGCGGCCGGGATCGTCGCCGCCGCGCCCGCCGGTGCAGCCGTCGTGACGGTGCTCGGCGCGATCGCCGCGTCCGCCGTCGCTGCTGGCATCGCGGTGAAGGCGTTCAGCCTGGCGGTGGGCCCGCAGATGGAGGGCGTCGCCGAGGTCGCCAAGCTCGCCGAGGAGGCGCAGAAGGCGGCGGCTGACGGCGCGGCGGACGCGGCGGAGAAGCAGAAGGCGTACACGGACGCGCTCGCTGAGCTGCCGCCCGCGACGCGGGCGACCGCGAAGGCCTTCATCGGCTTGAAGGACGACTACAAGTCCTGGTCGGACTCGCTGGCGCCGACGACGATGCCGCTGGTCACGCGCGGCATTGAGCTTCTGCGGCGCCTCCTGCCGAGCCTGACGCCGTTCGTGCGGGCGGCGGCGGCCGCCTTCTCGTCTTTCTTCGACGACCTCGAAGAGGGGGTCAAGTCTGCCCGCTTCAAGGAGTGGGTGGCCGGGACCTCGGCGGCGGCCGGGCCCGCGCTCCGGAACCTCCTGACGGTCCTCCGGAACCTGGTGATCGGTTTCGCCGGGGTCCTGCACGCTTTCCTCCCGATGTCGGCCGGGGTGACCGGCGGTCTGGTGGACATGTCGGCGGCGTTCGCCCGCTGGGGCACGTCGCTGGAGGGCTCCGAGGGTTTCGCCGAGTTCCTGGAGATGGCGCGCGAGGGCGGCGCCACCCTGGGGCAGCTCGCCATCGCCGTCGGCAGGCTTCTGATCGCGCTGGGGCCGCTGATCGGCTTGACCACGCAGGTGGCGCTCGTGCTGGCGCGGGTCGTCAATGCGCTGCCGCCGAGTGTGTTGTCGGTGCTGGCGACGGCGATCCTCTTGGTCGTCGTCGGCATGAAGGCGTGGGCGGTCGGCGCCCGCGTCGTCGCGGTCGCCAACCGGCTCCTGGCGTCCTCGACATGGGCGGCGATCGCGGGCTGGCTGCGGATGATGGTCGTCGGCGTGATGGCCTACGCGCGGGTCGCGAAGGCCGCAGTCCTCTCGGCGGCCCGTACAGCGGCGGCGTGGGCGGGCGCGGCTCTGCGGAGCATGATCGTGTTCGCCGCCCAGATGATCCGCACGGCGGCGATCGCGGTAGCGCAATTCGCGATCATGGCCGCGCGCGCCGTGGCGTGGGCGGCGGTCATGGCTGCTCAGTGGTTGATCGCGATGGGTCCGATCGGCTGGGTGATCCTCATCGTGACCGCGCTCGTCGCGCTCGTGATCGCGAAGTGGGACACCGTCAGGGCCTGGACCCTTACCGCCTGGACGGCAGTGCGCACCGCCGTGACTATGGCGGTCCAGGGCGTCCTCATCGCGGTCGCCTGGCTCAGCCAGATCCCCGGTTGGATCTTGGGTTGGTTCACCCGGGCCAAGGACGTGGGCATCGCTGCCATGGTCGCCCTCGTCGCCTGGCTCGCCGGGCTGCCCGGCCGAGCCCGCTCGGCGATCGCTGGCCTGCCCGGTGTCCTGCGCGCCGCCGCGGTGAACGCGTTCACCGCCTTCCGCACGGCGGCGTCCTCGCAGGCCTCCACGTTCCTGGGCTGGGTGCGCGGCCTGCCGGGGCGGATCTCGGCAGGAATCGGCTCGCTCAAGGGACTTCTTGTCGGCCACGGCAAGGACGTCATCCGCGGCCTGTGGGCCGGGATCAAGAGCATGGGCGGCTGGCTCAAGAGCAGCTTGACGTCCTTCGCGAAGTCGATCATCCCGGGGCCGATCGCCCGCGCGCTGCGCATCGGCTCGCCCTCGCGCCTCATGGCCGACGAGATCGGACGCTGGATTCCGGCCGGGATCGCGGTCGGTGCCGAGGAGCACTCCGGCGTCCTGGACAAGACGATGCAGGGCCTCGTCACCACGCCGTCGCCGGGGCAGGTGGCCACGGCCGCCAGCTCGGGCGTCGGCACCACGGCAGTCGGCGGCGGCCGGACCGTGCTCGAACTCCGCTCCAGCGGCAGCCGGATCGACGACATGCTCCTGGAGATCCTCCGCGATGCCGTGTCGGTCCGGGGCGGCGACGTCCAGCTCGTCCTCGGGAGGTGAGCGGTGGCTTTCCCGGAGAGCCCTCTGGGGCTGCGGATCGAGATCCAGGCAGGCGGGGTGTGGACGGACATCACGGGGGACGTCCGCACCCGAGACCCGATTACGCACGCGCGCGGCATCCGCAACAGCGGCACGAGTGCTGATCCGGCGTCGGTGCCGCTGACGATCAACAACCGCGACGGCCGGTACTCGCCGCGCAACGCGATGAGCCCGTACTTCGGGCAGATCGGCCGCAACACGCCGGTGCGTCTCTGGCTGCCCGGTGGCGCCCGCTTCCTCGACCTCGACGGCTCCCCGGGCTCGTACGCCTCCACACCGGATGCGGCGCCGCTCGACGTCGTCGGCGACCTGGACGTGCGCTGGGACGGCGAGGGGAGCTGGTACGCCCCGGGCGCCCACACCCTGATCGGCAAGTGGGACGCGGCGGCAGACCAGCGCTCCTTCCTCCTGAGGATCCAGGACGGCCAGCTGAACTTCGCGTACAGCACCAACGGCACGTCGGCGGCCGCGGTCTTCCACGCCCGCGCCCTGCCCGCGCTACCGCAGCGGGCCGCTCTCCGTGCCACGCTCGACGCCGACGACGGCTCAGGCGGCAGGACCGTGCGCTTCTACTGGGCGCCGTCGCTGGCCGGTCCCTGGGTCAGCTTCGGTAATCCGTCCACGCTCACCGGCCCGGTCACCGTGCACTCCGGGACGGCTCCGCTCACGATCGCTCCGACCGACCTCACGCAGGCCGTCGCGCGCCGGCCCTTCGCGGGCCGCGTGTACGCCGCGGAGGTCCGCTCGGGCATCGGCGGCACTGTGGTGGCGGCGCCGGACTTCACCGCGCAGCCGCTCGGTGCGACGGCCTTCGTCGACTCCGCCGGACGGACGTGGTCGTACACCGGAGCCGCCGCGGTCGCTGACCGCCAGGAGCTCTTCGTCGGCGAGATCTCCTCGTGGCCGCAGCGGTGGGCGCCGTCGGGGCACGACGTGTGGACGCCGGTAGCGGCGGCCGGGATCCTGCGCCGCTACGGCCAGGGCGCCAAGGCTCTGGACTCCACGCTGCGACGCAGGATCCCGTCGGGGGCCCCAGTGGCGTACTGGCCGATGGAGGAGGACCGCTCGGCGACCCGCGCATACTCGCCGATCAAGGGCGTGCGTGCGGCCGCGATGACGGGCGTCGAATTCGGCGCCGTCGACACCCTGCCCAGCTCGCGCGCCCTGCCCCGGCTCAGTGCGGCCGCCACCCTGTCCGCGATCGTTCCCGCCCACCCCGGCGGCCAGTGGCAGGTCGAGTTCGTGTACAACGCCGACGACAAAACCCCCAGCGGCTCCGGCCCGTGGGCCGAGGTGATCGGCATCTCCACCACCGGCACCGTCCGCCGGTGGGTCATCGGCATGCGCTCCGGCTCCGCCCGCATCTACGGCTTCGACGCCTCCGGCACTGACGTCATCTTCCGCAGCGTCGGCCTCGGCTCCGATGTCTTCCACGGCTGGGTGCGCATGCGGGTCTGGGTGCGCGACACCGGCAGCGGCAGCATCGACTGGCGCCTGGACTTCCAGGACGTCGGCGGCGACGCGGGCGGCATCGGCGGCACCCTCACCGGGTCTGCGGGCCGCGTGACGGCCGTCACCGCCACCTGGGGCGCCCTCACCGAGGGCTGGTCCATCGGGCACCTGGCCGTGCTGCCGACCGCCGCCAACGGCCTCTACACCGGCTCGGACGACGGGTACGCGGGCGAGACCGCGTGGGCGCGGATGCTGCGCCTGGCTGCCGAGGAGTCCATCCCGCTGGGGCGCGTCGCGGGCCCGCTCCCTCCTGAGCGTGTCGGCCCGCAGCGCCCGGAGACGCTCCTGGCGCTGCTCCAGGCGGCGGCCGAGGTCGACGGCGGGATCCTCGTCGAGGACCGCTCCCGGCTCGGCCTGGTCTACCGGGACCGCTCCAGCCTGTACACCCAGGAGCCCGCGCTCGTCCTCGATTACGAGGCGGGCCACCTGGCGCCGCCGCTGGAGCCGGTCGACGACGACGCCAGCACCCGCAACGACATCACGGTCACCAGGCAGGGCGGCAGCTCGGCGCGCGCGGTGCTCGAAGAGGGGCCGCTGTCCGTGCAGCCGCCGCCCGCCGGGATCGGCCTGTACGACGAGGCCGTGACGCTCGCCCTGGACGACGACGTACAGCCACTGCCGCACGCGCACTGGCGGCTGCATCTCGGCACGCACGACGCGGCCCGCTACCCCTCGGTGCGGATCCTCCTGCACCGCGTCCCCTCCCTCATCCCGGCCGTGCTCGCACTGCGCGAGGGCGACCTCGTCCGGCTCACGAACCTCCCACCGTGGGTGGCGCACGGAGCCGTGGACCTGATCATCATCGGCTGGACGGAGACGCTGAAGCCGCGGTGGTGGGAGCGCACGCTCACGTGCGAGCCGGGCGGGCCGTGGATGACGGCGAAGGCGAATCACCCGGTGTACGGGAAGGCGGACACGGACGGCTGCACGCTGACGGCCGCTGTCTCCACGACCGCCACCAGCCTGCCCGTGGTGAGCACCGGGCTGCTGTGGACGACGGACCCGGCCGAGATGCCCATCCGGCTCCAGCTCGGCGGCGAGCACGTCACCGCTACCGCGATCACCACCACCTCCGCACCCGCCCGGACACAGCAGATCAGCGTCGTCCGGAGCGTCAACGGCGTGGTGAAGCCGCACGCGGCCGGGGCGGCTGTGCGGCTGGCCCACACCGCGATCACGTCCCTGTAGGAGGTCACATGGCTACCCCTGTCGAGCAGTGGCTCCCCGGGATGGACGTCACCGCGGGCCGCCTGGAGGCCATGAACCAGAGCCGCGTCGCGTTCACGGTCACCAACTTCGGCGCGGACCCGAGCGGCAGCGTCAACGCCTCCCCAGGCATCCAGATCGCCCTCAACCTGGCCCGCGACCTGGGCGGGGCTCAGGTCGTCGTGCCGCCCGGGGTGTACCTCATCGGGCAGACGCTCAGGATCTACAACAACACCCGACTGACCTGCATGGCTGGTGCTGAACTCCGGCGTAACCACGCCGGGACGATGCTCCTGAACGGTGACTCGGGGCAGGCCTTTCCGGGCTACACCGGCCACTCCCGGATCACGATCGAGGGCGGCCTGTGGAACATGAGGGGCACCACGGCCGGGCTCACCGGCAGCGCGATGTGCATCTCCATCGGCCACGCCACCGACATCGTCATCCAGGATTTGGAGATCAGGGATACCCCGGGTTTCCACGCCGTCGAGCTGAACAGCACCAGCCACGGCGTGATCAGGAACTGCAAGTTCAGGGGCTATGTCGACCCGGGAGGCCGCGACTTCAGCGAGGCCGTCCAGATCGACCTCGCCAAGTCCGTGGGGGTGTTCGGTGGCTTCGGGCCGTACGACCACACTCCGTGCGAGGACGTGCTGGTCACCGGCTGCCACGTCGGCGCCTCCGGAACCGCGGGCACGACCGCGTGGCCGCGCGGGATCGGGAGCCACTCAGCGACGATCACCCGCTGGCACAGGCGGATCCGTATCAGCGACTGCTCGTTCGAGGGGACCCTCCAATACGCGGTGTCCGCGTACAACTGGGAGGACGTCGCGATCGGCAACAACACCTTCGTGTCGTGCGGGAGCGGCGTACGCCTGCGCTCGGTGATCCTCTCCGACCCCGAGGACACCAAGGACCCGGACGGCAACCCGACCGGAGCATCCCAGGTCATGCGGAACATCGCCATCGTCGGCAACACCATGCGATCCGGCGGCGGCTACGACAACGCGATCATCGCCCTCGGTGAGACGTCCGGGACGATCCTCAACCTCACGATCGTGGGCAACGCCATCGACGGCACGTCCGGCGGCCAGGCGGGCGTACGCCTGGAGCGCGTGTCTCGCTGCACCGTCGCGGACAACATCGTCGCCAACGTGGCCGGGACCGGTATCAGCACCGAGAACCAGAACAACACGATCTTGAACGGCAACGTCGTGTGGACCTCTGGAGCCCACGGGATCACGATGGTCACCAGCGACAACAGCGACATCCTCGGCAACCACGTCCGCGACCCGGCGAACAGCGGGGTCCTGGTGCAAGGCGGCACGGACATCCAGATCCGCGACAACTTCGTGGACGGCGCCAACCGCGTGGCCAGCTCCTCCTACGGCATCCGCGTCTCCACGAACCCCGTAGCCGTGGCCATCTCCGGCAACAAGTGCCGCCCCGGCTCCTCGACGACCAAGGCCGTCCGCGGGCTCTCCATCAGCTCGGGCAGCGGCATCCACCGCTTCGGCAACGACATGCGCGGCACCTGGTCCGGCAGCGGCGGCACGGGCATTGAAGACGCCTCGACGTCGCCGAACACCACCGCCACCGACATCCAGTAGCCCCGCGCTCCCCCTGTACGCCCCGTGCCGTCCGGCCGGGGCTTTCTCTATGCCCGAGGAGGGCCTCTGTGAAGCCGACCGTCGGCCGCACCGTCATCTACCGCGCCCGGACGCGCGGCTACCCCCTGCCCGCCATCGTCACCGCGACCCAGGACACGCTCGACCCGGTCGGCCTGGAGCTCGGCGACGTGCCGCCGCTCGACGACGACACCACCGTGCACCTCCACGTCATGACCCCGGGCGCGCAGGGCTCGTACACCGAGCACGCGATCCCGCAGGGCGACGGGCCGGGCACCTGGTCCTGGCCGGAGCGTGCGTGATGGCCAGGCCCCTGACCGCATCCCGGTTCCTCGCTGCCCTGCGCACGGAAGGCGTGCACGTCGTCGAGGTCGGCGCGTGGCGCACGCACAACCGCAACCACAAAGGCCCCTGGGGCCCGATGCACGGCGTGATGATCCACCACACCGTGACCTCCGGCGCCCAGAAGACCGTAACGACCTGCCGCCACGGCTACGAGGGCCTGCCGGGCCCCCTGTGCCACGGCGTCATCACCAAGGACGGCACGGTCCACCTCGTCGGCTACGGCCGCGCCAACCACGCAGGCCTCGGCGACGACGACGTGCTCCAGGCCGTCATCGCCGAACACGCGCTGCCCCCGGACAACGAGGCCAACACCGACGGCAACCGCCACTTCTACGGCTTCGAGTGCGAGAACCTCGGCGACGGCGACGACCCCTGGCCCGCCGCCCAAGTCGAGGCGATCGTGCGGGCGTCGGTGGCGATCTGCCGCGCGCACGGCTGGGGCGGGACCGGGCCCACGTCGGTGATCGGGCACGCCGAGTGGCAGCCCGGCAAGACCGACCCCCGCGGTCCCGGGGTGTCCATGCCAGACATCCGCAAGCGCGTCGCCGAACGCCTCCGCCACCCCGCCTCGTGGTCGCCCGGCACGACCACGCCCACACCCCGGCCGCCCACGACCGAGGAGCGGCTGACCGCCCTGGAGAAGCGCGTCACCGCGCTGGAGAAGAGGACCCCGTGAACACCGCTGCCTTCTGGACCGCGACCCTTGAGCGCGTCGTCCGTACCTTCGCGCAGGCCCTAGCCGCAGTCCTCACCGCGGGCGCCACCGACCTGCTGTCCGTGCCGTGGGAATCCGCGCTCGGCACCGCCGGTCTCGCCGCGGTGCTCGCGCTGCTGACCGCTGTCGCGACGAGCGGCCGGGGTGAGGGGCCGGGGTTCACGGAGTCGGTGCGGAGACGGCTGTGACGGCGCCGGAGTCGCGTGATGTTGCCCTGGAGTTGGCCGAGTTGCGGCGGACGATGGAGGTGGGGTTCGCCGAGCAGCGTGGGCAGCTCGCGCTCTTGGTGCAGCGGGGCGAGCAGACGGACAAGGCTCTGGATGAGCATGAGCGGCGGCTGGACGCGCTGGAGCGCGGTCGGTGGCCGCTCCCGACGATCGCGGCTCTCGCCGGGGTGATCGGAGCTGGGTCCGGCCTCTTCGCGCTGCTCGCTCGCTGAATTGCCTCCTCTCGCCTTCGGGCGGGGGGAGGCCTTTCGTCATGCCGTGGGGCGGGCTGGGGTCAACAGCGAAACGGCCCCCGCACACGCGGGGGCCGTCAGGCGTACCGTTCTGAGTGTCGAGCTCTGAACGGAGGCACCAGTATGCCCGAGACCACCGACACCAATCCGGTACCGCAGCTCACCTTCGGCCAGCGCGTGCAGCGCGCCCGCACCCGATCCGGCCGGACCCGCGCCTACGTGGCAGACGTCATGGGCCACTCAGTGGAGTGGGTCAAGGCCATCGAACGCGGCGCGATCGGAATGCCCCGGCTGCCCAAGCTCCTGAAGCTCGCCCAAGTCCTGGGCGTTGAGGACATCACCGAACTCACAGGTGACGACCGCATCACGGCCGCCACGTACACGAAGGCCGAACACGGCGAACTGCCGCTCATCAAGCAGGCCTTGACCCGGTACCGACTGGCCCCGGCGGACCGGCAACCGGAGCCCGCAGATGTACTGTCCGCGCGGCTGCGTCAGGTGTGGAAGGTGTGGCACGCCCGCGATGAGCGGGCCGGGAACCAGACGATCGGGCACCGAACCCGTATCGTCCAGATGCTCCCGGCCCTGCTGGACGACGCCCGGCACTCTGCCCGGATGCTGGAGGGCGCGGACCGCCGCCGCGCGCTGGTGGCCGAGGCCGAGGCAAACCACCTCGCGCAGCTCTTCCTCAGCTTCCAGCCCGCCCCGGACTTGGTCATGCTCACTGGTGACCGTGCCATGACCGCTGCCCAGGACGCTGACAGCCCGCGCGCGATTGCGGCCGCCGCCTGGTACGTCAACCACGTCCACCGCGACGCTGGCGAGGCTGCCGAGGCCCGCGTCGACCTCGCCGAGCAGGCCGCCGCCCTGCTGTCCAGCAAGGAAGACCCCGATCACATCGCGCGCCGCGGCTTGTTGTATCTCGCCGTCGCCCTGTCCTACGCGAAAACGGGGCAGGCAGGCGATGCGTGGCGGTACTGGGACAAGGCGGAGGCAGCTGCGAAGCGGCTTGGTGACGACTACGCGCACCCGTGGCTGATCTTCGGCCGGGGTGTCGTCGATGGCTACGCGATCACCATGTACAACGACTTGGTCCAGCCCGCCAAGGCCCTTGATGTCGCTGACGAGCTGGATCTGCGCACGATCCCTTCAGCCACGCGTCGCTCGTACCACCTGATCGAGACCGCGCGGGCCCACACCCTGCTCGGGGAGAGTGCAGCGGCCGTGGCCTACCTGAAGAAGGCGCGCGACGAGTCACTGGAAACGATCAAGTACAACCTTTTCACCCGTGGCGCGCTGCCCGGCCTGGCGAAGTCGGGACCACGGATGGTGCGGGAGGACGCTGCCAGCCTCGCGCAGGAACTCGGCGTACCTGCCTGATCGCCTAAGGGGTAGGAACCGTACCCCTGCCGGAGGGGGTACGGACCCTACCTCTGCTCTGGTCGAACCCCTCTTACCGTCGCCAATACACCTGATCAGCGACGACAGGGGCAGATCGTGGACGCCACTCAAGAGAGAGCCGTATCGCAGCGGCTGGCCGAGGCCGACCCGCGTCCGGAGGCAATCCGGTGAACACGCAGGCGGAGAACAGACTGATCGCTGACTGGCTGGCCCAGGCTCACCCGCTGCCGAGCAAGGCCCGCCGCGAGTGGTCGGACGCGTACGTCGCGATGATTCCGCTCGGGCGGCGCTTCGACGCGGTACGCGTACCCGCGCAGCGGATCCACGCCGCGGTCGCCAGCGAGGAGCCCGCCACGGTAGCAACGGCGCTGCGGGACTGGCTGCGGGGCCCGGTGATCCGGGACCTGCGGAGCCCCTTGGGCGCGTACTACTTCCTGGTGACCCCAGGCGCGGAATGGGACGGACCGGAGGCCCGCCTGAGCACCGGCACCTACCTCGGCGTCCCCCGTGTGGGGCACATCGCGTACCTCATGACCTGGGTGGTGCCGCCGGAGCATCCCGGGAACCTGTGTGACGTGACGGCGCTGCGCACGCTGCTCGCCACGGCCGATCCGCTGCGGACGGTGGGCTGATGATGACCGGGCTCGACGACCACGAGGACCGCCAGGAACCCAGGGGCCCGTACGAGGCCTACCGCGAGCACCTGGACACGTGCCCCCGTCGGCACTTCGGCATCCTCGCCGACTGCTCCGAAGGTGTACGTCTGCACGCCGCCTGGATCGAGGGCGACCGCACGGCCGCCACGCCCGCGGGCCCGGCCCGGGGAGGCCGGGATGGCTGATCTCAAGCCGGTGGTGCTGCTCGCCGCCCTGCCCGAGGTCGGCATGCTCGACGCGGCGCAGCTGTCCGGCGCCGCGTGCGTCTGGTGCGAGTACGAGTTCCATCCCGGCGAGGGGATCGATCTCGGCAGCCCCGGCCCCTTCCGGCCCCACGGCTGCTTGCTCTGCTGCGAGGTCAGGACGAACTCCCTGACGACGTACCTCGCCTGGTACGACCACGAGGTCACGTGCCGCCGGTGCCCGTTCGGTCCGTGCGACGAAGGCCGGGCCCTCGGCGCGGCGCATCTGGCCGTGCGGGAACGGGCAGGTCACCCGGCGATACGCTGCGCGGCCTGCTGGAGCTCCATCGCGCCCGGCGAGCCGCTCCGCCCGCACTTCTGGCGAGAAGAGCCCTGGCCGATGTTCGGCTACCTCCACGCGCGTACCTGCCCGGCCTCCGCGAGCCGCCCGACGGCACCGTAGCTGCGGGAGCGGCGTGATGTCCGTCCGCCGTCCCCGCTCCGCGCTCGGCCCTCCGACCGAGCGCGACCGCCCGGTCCTCCCCTGGGGGAGGACCGGGCGGTTTACTGTGTGCCAGACGCCCCCTGCCGTGTGATCCGGCAGGGGGCGCCCTTCCGGCCAGCGCGCCTCCCGAGCTTGCTGACCGGGCCTGTCTTGGGGTTGTCCGTCAGGCCGTCGGAATCTTCACGTCCGGCCTCCCCACCAGGCACTCTACCCAGCACAGGGGTCGTTCTACATCCCCAACACGGCGAGTGTTCAGGGGAGTTCACGCTCGGGCGTACGCCCCCACCAGATCATCACCTGGTACATGGAGGCCATCCCGAGCGCCTCGCGCAGCTCGGCCAGGGCCTTATGGACGGCTCGCACCGAGATCGGCGGCGTGAGGCGCCGCGCGGCCTGCTGCTGGGAGTACCCAGCCTCCAGCTCGCGCAGGATGCGCCGCTGGAGTTCCGTGCTGGTGACCCGGTTGGCCGCAGGGTCCAGGTCCTGCCAGCGGGTGGCCTGCCACCAGAACATGTCGTAGACGGCGCGCGCCCAGGCGACGACCGCGCGGTCAGTGACGTGCCAGCCTGCGTCCGGCTCGCTGTGCTCCTCGCTCAAGACGTTGTCGATGAAGAGGTGCTGCCCGTCGACGATGACCATGCGCGGGACGCGGGCCGTCGTGACGCGGGCCTCGCCTCCGGCCTCCAGGAGCCGGGCGACGTACTCCGCGGTGGCCTCGTCGGTCAGGGCCGCCGAGTTGTACAGGGCCCGGTGGGTGATGCCCTGGCTGAGGGCCTTCCGGCCGCGCTGGCGGCCGAGCTTGCGCACTGTCGGGTCACGCTTCTCCGGCGGGGCGGGCTGGGAGGTGCACAGCTCGGTACGGGCGGTCTCCAGGACCGAGCCGATGCGGCCGTTCATCTCCTCCCCGGTCGCCAGGAACTCGCTGCCGGGGCCGCTGTACATACGGTGGGGCTCGAAGTGCCCGGCAAGCAGCTCCAAGGCCGGCAGCTGGTGGAGGCGCTCGACGGTGCGGTCCAGGAGTTCGTGCTCGGCGCTCATGAGGCGGCGGGCGACGGTGTGGGGGTCGCAGGCGATGAAGCCCGCGGGGAGGTGGGGCGCTCGCTCCACGAGGCCGAGGGTCAGCAGCCGGTGGGGCTCCCAGCCGTCAGGGGGCGCAGCTCCGGCGGAGATGTCGGCGTAGGCGGTGAGGTCGAGCGGTGTCAGGCCCAGTTGGGCGAATGCTTTGTCTCTGGCTGCGTCGTCCAATCTTCCCCCCTGTGAACTCGTGAACTTCCCGCATATGCAGGTTTTCCCGCGTCATGCCCCCTTGGACCCGGGTCAGGATCGTGTCAGCCTACGGGTCTGACAGGGCCAGGGGAACGTTTCTGCACGGAGGTGGCACATGGTCAGGGTTCGCGTGCTCTTCGCGTCCGCACTGCTTGCCGTTGCGGCGTCCGTGGGGGCCGCTGCGGCGGTCATGGCGGCTCCGGCCTCCGCCGATGACACGCCCGTGTGTTGCCGGGCGGCGGACGGGGGCGCCGTTCAGGAGCAGCCCTCTGCGCCGCCTACACAGAAGGGTGACCCCGGTTGGGGATGACCTAGACCCCGGTTGGTTGCTCGGCAGAGTACTGATCGGCTGGGTGGGTGCTCGGGAGGCCCCAGCCGGTCCGGTCGGTGCTCGGGAGGGCTCCAGCCGGATGGCAGTGCGCCCCCGCCGGACGAAACGGCGGGGGCGCACTGCTGCTGCCACAGTAGAGGCGGCATGCGGGATTCCGCACTAGCAGGTTCCTGCAAGATCATCAGGGGGCGTGTTGAAGAGGCGCCACGGCTTCGGCCTGTGGGGTTCCGGACGAATTCTGGCTTCTCAAGATCAACAAATGTAGACGCCCGGTAGATCCTGAAGATCTACCGGGCGTCTCACCTGGCCTCGGGCCGTTGTGGGGCTAACAGGATTTGAACCTGTGGCCTCATCCTTATCAGGGATGCGCTCTAACCAACTGAGCTATAGCCCCGCCGCGCTCTGCGGGATGTCCCGCGCGCTGACCTCTGAAGATTAGCGCACGTGGGGGCCAGTCCCAAAATCGATAGCCGAGGGACTGGTGACCACGCCCTCGCGGGGGCGGGCGCATGTCGGCCGGGCCGCGCCGCCCCCTGGGCCGACAGCCCCGTCACGAGCCGATCGGCCACCCGCCGGGAGCCCCGACGCCCACGCGGAGCCCCGAAGGCCGCGCGGCAGGCCGCACCGGAGCCGCACAGCGCGCTGCCGGGGTCCCTGGGCAGTGGGACCCCGGCAGCGTACGGAGGCGCGGCGGGAAGCGCGCGACGGGCGGAAAGGGCTACTCGTCCTCGGCCAGCGTCAGTTCCACACCGCCGACGAAGCCCGCCGAGAGGTTGTAGATGAACGCGCCGAGGGTCGCGAGGGCCGTGGCGAGGACGACGTCGATGACCGCGATGATCGAGGTGAAGATCAGCACGCGCGGCAGCGACAGGAACGCCTGGAGGTCGAAGCCGTTGGACTCGTTCGACCCCGTGGCCTCGGAGATCGTGCCGCCGACGGTGGAGAAGACGCCCATGGCGTCCATGACCATCCACAGCGTCGCGGCCGCGACGATCGTGCAGATGCCGAGCGCGATGGACAGCAGGAAGCTGACCTTCATCACCGACCAGGGGTCGGCCTTGGCCACGCGCAGCCTTGCCTTGCGCGTGCGCGGGGTGGTGCGCGCCCCCGTGCGCGGACGGCGGACCGCACCGGCCGGCGCCGCCTGGTAGGCCTGCGGCGGGTGGTACGGCTGGGAGCCCTGCTGCTGGGGCGGGCGCTCACCGGGCAGGGCGCTGGATCCGCCCCCCGCGGACGCGCCCTTCTTGGCAGGCCCGCCCTTGGCGGGGGCCTCGGTCTCGGACGTCTGCGTGCCGCGACCTCGGGTGTCTGTCACAGTCCCCCCCTGGGATCCATGAGACTCGTGGGAGTCGTCATCAGTGGCGGAGCCACGGGCACCATCCTTGCCGGTTCCACGCGATCCAGCCGCTCCGGCGCCCGGGGCTCCACTCACGATGACTCACTCCTCGCGCTACTCGGCCGGGGACGGTGTGCCCTCGTCCGTACCGACGGCCGGAGTGCCGTCGGACGATTCGTCGACCCCGTCGACTTCCTCGGCCTCGCGCCCGGCCTCGGCGTTACGAGCGATGCCGACGACGGCATCGCGCTTGCCCAGGTTGATCAGTTGGACGCCCATGGTGTCACGGCCCGTCTCCCTGACCTCGTTGACTCGCGTGCGAATCACACCGCCGGAGAGGGTGATGGCGAGGATCTCGTCGGTCTCCTCGACCACCAGTGCGCCGACGAGCTCACCACGGTCCTCGACGATCTTGGCGGCCTTGATGCCGAGACCACCGCGGCCCTGGACGCGGTACTCGTCGACAGGCGTCCGCTTCGCGTACCCACCATCGGTGGCGGTGAAGACGAACGTACCCGGCCGGACCACATTCATCGAGAGCAGCTGATCACCGTCGCGGAAGCTCATGCCCTTGACGCCGGAGGTCGCGCGGCCCATCGGACGCAGCGCGTCATCCGTAGCGGTGAACCGGATCGACTGCGCCTTCTTGCTGATCAGGAGCAGATCGTCCTCGGCGGACACCAGCTCCGCGCCGATCAGCTCGTCGTCCGAACCGTCGTCCGTCTCGCGCAGATTGATGGCAATGACACCGCCGGAGCGAGGCGAATCGTAATCCTTCAGAGGCGTCTTCTTGACCAGACCGCCCTTGGTGGCGAGCACCAGGTAGGGCACGGCCTCGTAGTCGCGGATCGCGAGGATCTCGGCGATCGCCTCGTCCGGCTGGAAGGCGAGCAGGTTCGCGACGTGCTGGCCGCGCGCGTCCCGTCCGGCGTCCGGGAGCTCGTACGCCTTCGCGCGGTAGACACGGCCCTTGTTGGTGAAGAACAGCAGCCAGTGGTGCGTCGTCGACACGAAGAAGTGGTCGACGATGTCGTCCTGCTTCAGCTTCGCGCCGCGCACGCCCTTGCCGCCGCGCTTCTGCGAGCGGTAGTCCTCCGTCTTGGTGCGCTTGATGTAGCCGCCGCGCGTGATGGTGACGACGATGTCCTCTTCGGCGATCAGGTCCTCGATGGACATGTCACCGTCGAAGGGCACGAGGGCGGAGCGACGGTCCTCGCCGAACTTGTCGACGATCGCGGCGAGCTCCTCGCTGACGATCGCGCGCTGCTTCTCGGGCGAGGCCAGGATCGCGTTGTACTCGTTGATCTTCTGCTGGAGCTCGTCGTGCTCCTGGATGATCTTCTGGCGCTCCAGGGCGGCAAGCCGGCGGAGCTGCATCTCCAGGATGGCGTTGGCCTGGATCTCGTCGATCTCCAGGAGGCCCATCAGGCCCTCGCGCGCGACGTCGACGGTGTCGCTGCGCCGGATGAGCGCGATGACCTCGTCGATGGCATCCAGGGCCTTGAGGAGGCCGCGCAGGATGTGGGCGCGCTCCTCGGCCTTGCGCAGCCGGAACTTCGTGCGCCGGACGATGACCTCGATCTGGTGGCCCACCCAGTGCCGGATGAACGCGTCCAGGGAGAGGGTGCGCGGCACGCCGTCGACGAGCGCCAGCATGTTGGCGCCGAAGTTCGTCTGGAGGTCCGTGTGCTTGTAGAGGTTGTTCAGGACGACCTTGGCGACCGCGTCCCGCTTGAGGACGATGACCAGGCGCTGGCCCGTGCGCGAGGACGTCTCGTCGCGGACGTCGGCGATGCCGCCGACCTTGCCGTCCTTCACCAGGTCGGCGATCTTCTGCGCGAGGTTGTCCGGGTTGACCTGGTAGGGCAGTTCCGTGACCACCAGGCACTGGCGGTTGTGGATCTCCTCGACCTCGACGACCGCGCGCATCGTGATGGAGCCGCGCCCCGTGCGGTACGCCTCCTCGATGCCCTTGCGGCCCACTACGAGGGCACCGGTCGGGAAGTCGGGGCCCTTGATGCGCTCGATCAGGGCGTCGAGCAGCTCCTCGTGCGAGGCCTCCGGGTGCTCCAGGGCCCACTGCGCGCCCGCCGCGACCTCGCGGAGGTTGTGCGGCGGGATGTTGGTCGCCATGCCGACCGCGATGCCCGCCGAGCCGTTGATCAGCAGGTTCGGGAAGCGGGACGGCAGGACGGTGGGCTCCTGGGAGCGGCCGTCGTAGTTGTCCGTGAAGTCGACGGTCTCCTCGTCGATGTCCCGGACCATCTCCATGGACAGCGGCGCCATCTTGCACTCGGTGTAGCGCATGGCGGCCGCGGGGTCGTTGCCCGGGGAGCCGAAGTTTCCGTTCGAGTCCACCAGGGGCATGCGCATCGACCACGGCTGCGCGAGGCGGACGAGCGCGTCGTAGATCGAGGAGTCGCCGTGCGGGTGGTAGTTGCCCATGACGTCGCCGACGACGCGGGCGCACTTGTAGAAGCCCTTCTCGGGGCGGTACCCGCCGTCGTACATCGCGTACAGGACGCGGCGGTGCACGGGCTTGAGACCGTCGCGGACGTCCGGCAGCGCGCGCGACACGATGACGGACATCGCGTAGTCGAGGTACGAGCGCTGCATCTCGGTCTCGAGCCCGACGGGCTCGATGCGCACCGTCTGGCCCTCGCCGTCCTCGGAAGGGGTGGGGTTGTTCTCGTCGGCCATGGCCGGTCAAGATCCTTTCGTACGTCAGTCAGCAGCCGTCGGGGTGCCTGACCGGCTCAGATGTCGAGGAAGCGGACGTCCTTGGCGTTGCGCTGGATGAACGAGCGGCGCGCCTCGACGTCCTCGCCCATGAGGACCGAGAAGAGGTCGTCGGCCTGGGCGGCGTCGTCGAGGGTGACCTGGCCGAGCACGCGGTGCTCGATGTCCATCGTGGTGATGCGCAGCTCCTCGGCGTTCATCTCGCCGAGACCCTTGAAGCGCTGGACCGAGTCGTCGCGGATCCGCTTGCCGTTCTGGCGGCCGAGCTCGATGAGCGCGTCGCGCTCGCGGTCCGAGTACGCGTACTCGAAGTCGTCCTTGCCCCACTTGATCTTGTAAAGCGGCGGCCGGGACAGGAAGACGTGGCCCGCCTCGACGAGCGGACGCATGAAGCGGAACAGGAACGTCAGCAGCAGGGTGTTGATGTGCTGGCCGTCGACGTCGGCGTCCGCCATCAGGATGATCTTGTGGTAGCGGAGCTTCTCGATGTCGAAGTCCTCGTGGACTCCGGTGCCGAAGGCCGAGATCAGCGCCTGGATCTCCTGGTTCTGGAGGATCTTGTCGACGCGGGCCTTCTCGACGTTCAGGATCTTGCCTCGGATGGGCAGGATCGCCTGGTACTCCGGGTCGCGGCCGGACTTGGCCGAGCCGCCGGCGGAGTCACCCTCGACGATGAAGATCTCGCACTTCGTCGGGTCGTTCGACTGGCAGTCGGAGAGCTTGCCCGGCAGGGACGCGGTCTCCAGGAGGCCCTTGCGGCGGGTGAGGTCACGCGCCTTGCGGGCGGCCACGCGCGCGGTGGCGGCCTGGATGCCCTTGCGGATGATGTCCGCGGCCTCGTTCGGATTGCGGTCGAACCAGTCCGTCAGGTGCTCGTGCACGACCTTCTGGACGAACGTCTTCGCCTCGGTGTTGCCGAGCTTCGTCTTGGTCTGGCCCTCGAACTGGGGCTCGCCCAGCTTCACCGAGATGATCGCGGTCAGACCCTCGCGGATGTCCTCACCCGTGAGGTTGTCGTCCTTCTCGCGGAGCAGCTTCTTGTCGCGCGCATAACGGTTCACCAGACCGGTCAGCGCGGCGCGGAAGCCCTCCTCGTGGGTGCCGCCCTCGTGCGTGTGGATCGTGTTGGCGAAGGAGTACACGCCCTCGCTGTACTGCGAGTTCCACTGCATCGCGATCTCGACCGAGAGCATGCGCTCCTTGTCCTCGGCCTCGACGTCGATGACGGTCGGGTGGACGACCTCGCCCTTGCGGGAGTTGAGGTACGTCACGAAGTCGACGATGCCGCCTTCGTAGTGGTACGTGACCGAGCGGACCTCTTCGGCGGTGTCGTCGGTGGCCTCGGCGGAGTCGGCGCCCGCCGTGGCCTTGGCCGACTCGCGCTCGTCGGTGAGCTTGATCGTCAGGCCCTTGTTGAGGAAGGCCATCTCCTGGAAGCGCCGCGCCAGCGTCTCGAAGGAGTAGACGGTGGTCTCGAAGATGTCACCGTCGGCCCAGAAGGTGACCGACGTGCCCGTCTCGTCGGTGGCCTCGTGCCGCTCGAGCGGTGCCGTGGGGGCACCCCCCTTGTAGTCCTGCGTCCAGCGGTAGCCGTCGGTCTTGATCTCGACGGACAGCTTGGTGGAGAGCGCGTTCACCACGGAGACACCCACGCCGTGCAGACCGCCGGAGACGGCGTACCCGCCGCCGCCGAACTTGCCGCCCGCGTGCAGCACCGTGAGCACGACCTCGACGGCCGGCTTCTTCTCCACCGGGTGGATGCCCACCGGGATGCCTCGGCCGTTGTCGATCACGCGCACGCCGCCGTCGGCGAGGATCGTGACGTCGATGGTGTCCGCGTGCCCGGCCAGGGCCTCGTCGACCGAGTTGTCGACGACTTCCTGCACGAGGTGGTGCAGGCCGCGCTCGCCGGTCGAGCCGATGTACATGCCGGGCCGCTTGCGGACCGCGTCCAGACCCTCGAGGACGGTGATGGCGCTGGCGTCGTAGGCCATGCCCTCGCCGGAGGCCTCGATGGCCTCGGGGGGTACGGCGCCGTCGCCGGCGGCAGTGGACGGGATGTTCTCGTTGGGGTTGCCGGAATCGGCCACGAAGCGCCCTTTCTGGCACAGCACAAAGCCAAGCTCCCGGCGCTGGCCGGAGCGGCTGCGGCGTGTTGCGTTGGTAAGCCTGGTTCAGCTCTTGCTCAGCTTCTCCCGCTGCTCCCCACGACTGGGGCGGGATTAGCTTCCAGTCTACCGGTAGCGCCGACAGTGATGGGGGTTTGCCGGTACCTGAGTCCGCATGTGCCGCCCTGAACCGGCATCAGCCGACTCCCCATATGCGCCCCCGGGCTCTAAGAGGCTCACAGCGGCACTCAGCGCTTCGGGCGGTCAACCCCCAGCTACCGACCGGATCTCGTCATCCGTAGGTGTCGCCGGGACCCGTGCTGCCGGGCGCCCGCAAGGGCCCGAAGCGGCGTGCGGGGCCACCGGGTCCGAGGACCTTGATGAGGCGTACGGTGCCGTGCCCGAGGTCCTCGTTCAGGCGCGCGACCAGCTGCGGAGCGAGCAGCCGCAGGTTCGTCGCCCAGGCCGTGGAGTCGCACTGCACGGTCAGGACGTGCTCGTTCTCGTCGTACCGCTGCGGTACGCAGTGCTTGGCCAGGTCCTCGCCGACGATCTCGGGCCAGCGGCCCATCACGCCGCCGACGGCCGCCGGGGTCTCCCAGCCGCGCTCGGTGATCAGCCGGTTGATGGCGGAGCCGAGCGGCAGCGGATCGCGCCCGTCGGAGCGCGCGCCCGAGCGCAGGCCGCCGCGCCGGGCCTGCTTCTTCTGGCGGGTCGCGTCCCCACGCGCGCGTGCCTGCTCCTTGGCGGCGCGCAGGGCCACGCGGGCGAGGTCGACCCCGGAGGGCTCGGGCGGCGCGGGCCTGGGCGCCCCGGCGGGCTCCGCGGGGCGGTCGGGCTTCGACGCCTTGCCGGGCTCGGTCATGCGCGTTCCACCTCGCCGCCGGACACGGCGTACCGCGCGCCCGCCAGGACACCCGGTACGTCGTCGTCCACGGCGGCCGTGACCAGGACCTGCTCCCCGGGGGCCACCAGTTCCGCGAGCCGCTCGCGGCGGCGCGCGTCCAGTTCGGCGAAGACGTCGTCGAGGACGAGGACCGGCTCATTGCCCTCGGCCCGGAGCAGGTCGTACGAGGCGAGCCGCAGCGCGAGCGCGTAGGACCACGACTCTCCGTGGGAGGCGTATCCCTTCGCGGGCAGCTGGCCAAGTTTGAGTAGGAGGTCGTCCCTGTGGGGTCCCACGAGGGTGACGCCCCGCTCGATCTCCTGCTTGCGGGCCTCTCCCAGGGCGGCGATCAGCTGCTCGTAGAGCTCCTCGCGCGCGTGGCCGACGATTCCGGCCGAGGAGGGCTTGTAGTCGAGGCCGAGCGGGCCGCCGCCGGGTGCCAGCTGTTCGTACGCCTTGTCGGCGAGCGGCTGGAGCGCTGCGATGAGGTCGAGCCGCTGGGCGAGCAGCTCGGCGCCCGCCTGGGCGAGGTGCTGGTCCCAGACGTCGAGGGTGGACAGGTCCATGGAGCGGCCGCCGTGGCGCCTTGCGAGGGCGGCGGACTTCAGGAGCGTGTTGCGCTGCTTCAGGACGCGGTCGTAGTCGGAGCGGACCGCCGCCATGCGCGGGGAGCGGGCGGTGATCAGCTCGTCGAGGAAGCGCCGCCGCTCTCCGGGGTCGCCCTTGATCAGGGCCAGGTCCTCCGGGGCGAACAGGACCGTGCGCACGATGCCCAGCACGTCACGAGGCCTGACCTGCGAGGATCGGTTGATGCGGGCGCGGTTCGCCTTGCCCGGGTTCAGCTCCAGCTCGATGAGCTGCTGGCGCTCGCCCTGCCGGACGGCGGCCCGGATGACGGCCCGGTCGGCGCCCATGCGCACCAGGGGCGCGTCCGAGGAGACCCGGTGGCTGCCGAGCGTCGCCAGATAGCCGACGGCCTCGACGAGGTTGGTCTTGCCCTGGCCGTTCGGCCCCACGAACGCGGTGACGCCCGGGTCGAGCGGAACTTCGACCCGGGCGTACGAGCGGAAGTCGGCCAGGGACAGGTGGGTGACGTGCATGATGTGGCGCCGACCTCCCCCGGCTTACCTGCTGTGGCTAGGGGCCGCCGTGGCCTGGGTGCCGACGGCCCGCCCGCCGCGGCCCACCGCTGTCCACACAGGCTGTGGACAGCGGGCCGCGCGGGCTGTGGATCAGTGCTCGCTCTTGGACTCGACGGCGTGGCCGCCGAACTGGTTGCGCAGCGCCGCGATCATCTTCATCTGCGGCGAGTCGTCCTGCCGCGAGGAGAACCGCGCGAACAGCGACGCCGTGATCGCGGGCAGCGGCACCGCGTTGTCGATCGCCGCCTCCACCGTCCAGCGGCCCTCGCCCGAGTCCGCGGCGAAGCCCCGCAGCTTGTCCAGGTGCTCGTCGTCGTCCAGCGCGTTGACCGCCAGGTCGAGCAGCCAGGAACGGATGACCGTCCCCTCCTGCCAGGACCGGAAGACCTCCCGCACGTCCGTCACCGAGTCCACGGCCTCCAGCAGCTCCCAGCCCTCGGCATAGGCCTGCATCATCGCGTACTCAATGCCGTTGTGAACCATCTTCGCGAAGTGGCCCGCGCCGACCTTGCCCGCGTGCACGGAGCCGAAGTCGCCCTCCGGCTTGAGCGCGTCGAAGACGGGCTGCACCTTGGCGACGTTCTCCTTGTCGCCGCCGTACATCAGCGCGTAGCCGTTCTGCAGGCCCCAGACGCCGCCGGAGACGCCGCAGTCGACGAAGCCGATGCCCTTGGCCGCGAGCTCCTCGGCGTGCTTCTCGTCGTCCGTCCAGCGGGAGTTGCCGCCGTCCACCACGACGTCGCCGGGCGACAGGAGCTCGGCGAGCTCGTCGATGGTGGACTGGGTCGCGGCTCCGGCCGGGACCATCACCCACACCACGCGCGGGCCCTTGAGCTTGCTCACCAGCTCTTCGAGGCTGTGGACATCCGCGAGGTCCGGATTGCGGTCGTATCCGATGACGGTGTGGCCTGCGCGGCGAATGCGCTCGCGCATGTTGCCGCCCATCTTGCCGAGGCCGACGAGACCGAGCTCCATCAGTGCGTTCCTAACTAGCGATGTGGCGTGAAGGCACGTCACGGCCGCTCGGCGCTGAGCGGCTCCGCGTACCCGCGGCACGTTCGTACCCGCGTCCGAGCCTACGCCCGGACGCGGCCACACACCTGTGGGCTCAGCCGCTCAGACGTACGGGCATGATCAGGTACTTGTACGCCTCGTCCGCCTCGGCGTCCACGGCCGGCTTGCCGCTCAGGAGCGCGGGCTTCGTCGACGTCGTGAACGACAGCTGGGCGACCGGGGAGTCGATCGCGCTCAGGCCGTCGAGCAGGAACGTCGGGTTGAAGGCGATCGAGATGTCGTCGCCCTCCAGCTGGGCGTCGACCCTTTCCACAGCCTGTGCGTCGTCGCTGGAGCCGGCCTCCAGGATGAGCACGCCCTGCTCGAAGCTGAGCCGCACCGGGGTGTTCCGCTCGGCGACGAGCGCCACGCGCTTGACGGCCTCCACGAAGGGGGCGGTCTCGATGACGGCGACCGAGTTGAACTCCGTCGGGAAGAGCGTGCGGTACTTCGGGAGGTCGCCCTCCAGGAGGCGGGTCGTCGTGCGGCGGCCCGCGCCCTCGAAGCCGATGAGGCCCTCGCCCGCGCCGGAGCCGGACAGGGCCAGGGTGACCGTGTCGCCGCTCGTGAGGGCCTTGGCGGTGTCCAGGAGCGTCTTGGCGGGCACCAGGGCCACGGCGGACGCCTCCGGGTTCTCCGGCTTCCACAGGAACTCGCGGACCGCGAAGCGGTAGCGGTCGGTGGAGGCCAGCGTGACCGTGTCGCCCTCGATCTCGATGCGGACGCCGGTGAGCACGGGCAGGGTGTCGTCGCGGCCCGCGGCGATGGCGACCTGGGAGGCGGCCGAGGCGAAGACCTCACCGGGGACGGTGCCCGTGGCGGTCGGCATCTGGGGCAGTGCCGGGTACTCCTCCACAGGCAGGGTGTGGAGGGTGAAGCGGGAGGAGCCGCAGACCACCGTCGCCCGTACACCGTCTGTGGAGATCTCCACCGGGCGGTTCGGCAGGGCGCGGCAGATGTCGGCCAGGAGGCGGCCGGAGACGAGGACCGTGCCCTCTTCGTCGACCTCGGCGTCCACGGAGACGCGGGCCGAGACCTCGTAGTCGAAGCTGGACAGGGAGAGGGCGCCCTCCTCGGCCTTCAGCAGCAGGCCCGCGAGGACGGGCGCTGGCGGCCGAGCCGGGAGGCTGCGTGCCGCCCACGCCACCGCCTCCGCGAGTACGTCGCGTTCCACCCGGATCTTCACTTAGCCGCCCTCCTGCTGTTGCTGGCACTGGGGACCAGTCTGACGCACCGCACTGACAGCTGGTGCCCGTCGGGGTCAAGTCGTGCCGAGAGGTCGTGGCGGCCCGAGCGGCGAGTTGTACACAGCCCCCACTTCAAAGCGGAAATCTGACTCTCTCTAGTCGGGAGTAGTAGTAGGGCCTGTGGAAACCGTGGATAACCGCGAATGCGCAGGTCAGCGCCCGTTTTTTGTCCACTGGCCCTGTGGGCGACGGCGGTGGACAACCGGGGGTAACTGTGGACGGGCGAAAGTTCTGCACACCCGATGCACAGGAGAGGGGGACTTCTCCCCAGCCCTGTCCCCAGCTTTACCCAGCTTCCCCACAGGCCAACCCGACAGCTTTGTGTGACGCCTTTCACTCGACCCGGTGAGAGCGCGCGTCGCGTTGCCGAACAGTGGACAGGCCTGGGGAGAAGCTGTGCACAACCAGCCCCAGCCTGTGGGCCGCCGGTGGACAACTTTTCCCACCCCCTGTGGAGAAGATCTTTATCCACAGTCTGTGGAGAGTCTTCGTCCACGAATCCACAACCACTTGACCTGGCCTGATGACTATTCAGCAGGGTCCCCTGTGGACACGGTTGGGACAACTTCCCAGTCCCCAGGGTGTGGAGAGCGAAAAGGCCGCAGATCTGTGGAGAACCCGGGTGAGGTGACCATGAATCGAACAGAAGATGACGAAGAGGTCGCGGTCATCGGGGGCGGAGAGCGCCCTGCACAGCCTTGAGGACGGCGTGAGGACGGCATGAGGACGGGTTTCAGCGGGCCGCGAGACGGGTCCTGGCGGCGCTGAGGAGGGCGCTCCTCGAACTGGGAACGCGTGCCAGGGGCCCGCCTCGCGGCCCGCTGCGGTCCTGCTGCGGCTGCTCCGCGGCTCTCCTGGAGGCATGCCACCCCCGCGTGGGCACGTGCCTGTGACCGCTCGTCGCCAGGCTGCTCCAACGCCCCGCCAAGCCCCACTACGTAGGCGATGTCTCACCACGTAAGCAATGGCCCACTACGTAGGCACACGAAAACGCGGCAGGGCGCCCCGGAGACGTGTCCCCGTGGCGCCCTGCCGTGGCGCATCGCCGTTGCTGTCAGCCGTTCTTGATGCGGTTGGTGAGCTCGGTGACCTGGTTGTAGATCGAGCGGCGCTCGGCCATCAGCGCACGGATCTTGCGGTCCGCGTGCATCACCGTCGTGTGGTCGCGGCCGCCGAACTGCGCGCCGATCTTCGGCAGGGACAGGTCGGTCAGCTCGCGGCACAGGTACATGGCGATCTGGCGGGCCGTCACCAGGACCCGGCTGCGCGACGAACCGCACAGGTCGTCCACCGTCAGACCGAAGTAGTCGGCGGTGGCCGCCATGATGGCCGTCGCCGTGATCTCCGGAGCCGCGTCCTCGCCGCCCGGGATCAGGTCCTTCAGGACGATCTCGGTGAGCCCCAGGTCCACAGGCTGGCGATTGAGCGACGCGAACGCCGTCACGCGGATCAGCGCGCCCTCCAGCTCACGGATGTTCCGCGAGATGCGGGACGCGATGAACTCCAGGACCTCCGGCGGGGCGTTGAGCTGCTCCTGGACCGCCTTCTTCCGCAGGATCGCGATGCGCGTCTCCAGCTCGGGCGGCTGGACGTCGGTGATCAGACCCCACTCGAAGCGATTGCGCAGCCGGTCCTCCAGGGTCACCAGCTGCTTGGGAGGCCGGTCACTGGAGAGCACGATCTGCTTGTTCGCGTTGTGGAGCGTGTTGAACGTGTGGAAGAACTCCTCCTGCGTCGACTCCTTGTCCGCGAGGAACTGGATGTCGTCGACGAGCAGGATGTCCATCTCGCGGTAGCGCTTGCGGAAGCTGTCGCCCTTGCCGTCGCGGATGGAGTTGATGAACTCGTTGGTGAACTCCTCGGAGCTCACGTAGCGCACGCGCGTGCCCGGGTACAGGCTCCGCGCGTAGTGCCCGATCGCGTGCAGCAGGTGGGTCTTGCCGAGCCCCGACTCCCCGTAGATGAAAAGGGGGTTGTACGCCTTCGCGGGGGCCTCGGCGACGGCGACCGCGGCCGCGTGCGCGAAGCGGTTCGACGCCCCGATCACGAAGGTGTCGAAGAGGTACTTCGGGTTCAGGCGCGCGGTGGGCTCGCCCGGGCCGGTCGCGGGCGCGGGCTGCGCGGCCAGCGGGCCGGGAGCGCCACTCGACGCGGGCAGGGAGGTGCCGCCGTGGCCGACGGGGCCCGAGGGGCCGCCGCCAGGGCCCCCGTGCGGGCCCGCGCCGGAGCCCGTGCCGGAGGGCGGCTCGTGCCGCTCACGCCGGTCGTGGCGGTCGTGGCGGTCGTGGCGGTCGTGTCGCTCCGGCCCCGGCCGCTCGGAGTGCTGCTGCTCGTACGGCGAGCGCTCCTGCGGCGGCTGCGAGCGGTAGTCGTGCTGCTGCGGCTGCTGGCCGGGGCTCGCGTACGGATCGCGCTCGGGGAAGCCGAGGCGCGGCTGCTGCCAGCCGTAGTCGTCCTGCGGCTGCTGCGGCCAGGCACCGGGGCGCTGGTAGTCCGGGTACGCCGGGCGGGCCGTCGGCAGCTGGTCCGGGCGCGGGCCTGCGGACCGCTCGTCCCCGGAGCGGCGGCCGTACGCGTCGTACGCGTCATGCCCCTGGCCGGAGGCGGGGGGCGGCTCCTGAGCCTCGTACCGGGGCGCGGGCTCTTCGTAGCGGGGCGGCTGCTCTTCGTAGCGGGAGGGCTGGTCCTCGTACCGTGGCTGCTGGTGCTGGACCGGCGGCGCGGGCGGGGTCTGCGGCTCGCCCACGGAGTCGTCGACCGTGATGGCGATGCGGATCGGGCGCCCGCACTCCCGGCTCAGCGTCTCGCTGACGACCGGGGCGAGACGGCCCTCCAGGACGCCCTTCGCAAATTCGTTCGGAACGGCGAGGAGCGCGGTGTCGGCGACGAGCGCGAGCGGCTGGCACCGTCGGATCCAGTGCTCGTCCTTCGCCTCGACGCCCTGCCCCCGCCCTTCGCCCAGCAGCTGTTCCAGAACCCTTGGCCACACTGCGGCAAGATCGGCAGGTACGTCAGCCACAGGGCACGCTCTCTCACAGGTCCCACGAAGGTGTGGTTCTTGGGACGGGTCGGGACGGAAATCGGGAGGGGCAGGGGGAAGGGAACGAATCGGAGTTCAGCCACGGTAGTCAGGGCGACGGGTGCGGTTCAAGTTGTTGTCCACAGGCTGTGCACAGTGTCTCTCCCCGACGGCTGGTTTGACCGGATGGCGTAGCCCCGCGTACCGTAACCAGGTCGAGTTGTCGATGGCTGCTGCCGCCTGCCTCCGATGGGCAAAGATCACGGTCAGTGATTGTGAAGCGGTGCACTCGGTGCCTATACGCGAGCTTCTCCGAGCTTCTCGTGGGCGCACGGTGACAGCCAGGCGATACCCGCCACCACACGAGTCATTACTGGAGCCCCCGAGTGAGCAAGCGCACCTTCCAGCCGAACAACCGTCGTCGCGCGAAGACCCACGGCTTCCGGCTGCGTATGCGCACCCGTGCCGGCCGCGCCATCCTGGCGTCCCGCCGTAGCAAGGGTCGCGCCCGCCTGTCCGCCTAAGCGCAATTAGGTCATGACGTCGTGCTGCCTACCGAGCATCGGCTGAGGCGGCGCGAGGATTTCGCGACCGCGGTACGGCGAGGACGCAGGGCTGGCCGCCCTCTCCTCGTCGTCCATCTACGCAGCGGTGCAACGGACCCGCACGTGCCAGGGGAGAGCGTTCCCCCGACACGTGCGGGTTTCGTCGTGAGCAAGGCCGTGGGTGGAGCCGTCGTACGCAATACGGTCAAGCGCCGACTTCGCCATCTGACACGCGACCGGTTGGCCTCGGTGCCCCCCGGTAGCCTGGTAGTCGTACGAGCGTTGCCCGGCGCGGGCGACGCCACCTACGCACAGCTGGCCCAAGACCTGGACGCCGCCCTGCGGCGCCTCCTTGGAGGGGGCGCGCGATGAAGTACCCGCTGCTGGCGCTGATCAAGCTGTACCAGTGGACGATCAGTCCACTCCTCGGCCCGGTGTGCAAGTACTACCCGTCGTGCTCCCACTACGGCTACCTCGCCATCGACCGGCACGGTGCGGTCAAGGGAACAGCGCTCACTGCCTGGCGCATCCTGCGGTGCAATCCGTGGTCGCTCGGTGGTGTCGATCACGTTCCGCCGCGCAAGCGTCCGCGGTGGCACGAGATGCTGCGCGTTGCCTGGCGCGAACGCAAGGGCGGGCCCTCCGCCGCTGGCGTGCCGACCGGAGACCTCCCACCGGCTCCCCCGAGCCCGGCCGCCGAGACCCCGTCCCATGCTCAAGGAGCCTGATTAGTGGACACGATTGCCGGTTTCTTCAGCTTCATCACGACACCCGTCTCCTGGGTCATCGTGCAGTTCCACAAACTGTACGGTGCGATCTTCGGCCCTGATACGGGCTGGGCCTGGGGCCTGTCGATCGTGTCCCTGGTGATCCTGATCCGCATCTGCCTGATCCCGCTCTTCGTGAAGCAGATCAAGGCGACCCGGGCCATGCAGACGCTGCAGCCCGAGATGAAGAAGATCCAGGAGCGCTACAAGAGCGACAAGCAGCGCCAGTCCGAAGAGATGATGAAGCTGTACAAGGAGTCGGGTACCAACCCGCTCTCCTCGTGCCTTCCCATCCTGGCGCAGTCGCCCTTCTTCTTCGCGCTGTACCACGTGCTCAACGGCATCGCGTCCAACAAGAAGATCGGCGTCATCGACCAGCAGCTGCTGGACAGCGCCCGTGACGCCCACATCTTCGGTGCTCCGCTCGCGGTGAAGTTCACGGACAGCGCCGACAAGGTCGCCTCGCTTGGCGCCTCGCTGACCGATGTGCGCGTCGTGACCGCGCTCATGATCATCCTGATGTCGGCCTCGCAGTTCTTCACGCAGCGCCAGCTGATGACGAAGAACGTCGACACGACGGTGAAGACGCCGTTCATGCAGCAGCAGAAGATGCTGATGTACGTCTTCCCCATCATGTTCGCCGTCTTCGGCATCAACTTCCCGGTCGGTGTCCTCGTCTACTGGCTGACCACCAACGTGTGGACCATGGGCCAGCAGATGTACGTGATCCGCCAGAACCCGACTCCCGGCTCCAAGGCCCAGGCCTCGTACCTGGAGCGCCTGCAGAAGCACATCACGACCGCCGGCAAGACCCGCAGCCGTGGCCAGGTCAGGGCCGTGAAGGCCATCGTCGCCAAGGGCCGCGACCGCAACGAGTACGAGCGGAAGTTCATCAACGGCCTGAACAAGGCCGGCTTCGCCGCCCAGGCCGACGGCACCGTGATCGTCAGCGACACCGTGGCCACCACGACCGAGGACGGTGCGCCCGCGGCAGCGCCCAAGCGGCAGCAGCCCAAGCGCCAGAGCAAGTCCAAGCGCCAGTCCGCCACCGCCGCCACGGGCGGCAAGACGGACGGTGGCGCGACGACCGCCCCGGCCTCCGATGCCTCCGGTCCGTCGCTGACCAAGTCCGAGGACAGCAAGCCCCAGGGTGCCGCGGCCAAGAACAAGCCCGCCGGCGCCGCCTCGGGCAGCCAGCCCGGCCAGGGCACCCGCAGCAAAGCCAAGTCCGGGCAGCGCAAGGGTCAGCAGCGGCCCAAGCACCCGTCCAAGAAGTAAAAGGAGTCCATCCCGTGACGGAAGGCACCACCACCTCCGCCGCAGCTGAGGCCGGCGACGCTCTGACCCGCCTCGAGCAGGAGGGGGAGATCGCGGCGGACTACCTCGAGGGTCTGCTGGACATCGCCGACCTCGACGGCGACATCGACATGGACGTCGAGGCCGACCGGGCCGCGGTGTCGATCATCAGCGATGCCGGCAGCCGCGACCTGCAGAAGCTGGTCGGCCGGGACGGCGAGGTCCTGGAGGCGCTCCAGGAGCTGACCCGCCTCGCGGTGCACCGGGAGACCGGCGACCGCAGCCGCCTGATGCTGGACATCGCGGGCTACCGTGCCAAGAAGCGCGAGGAGCTGTCCGAGCTGGGCGCCAAGGCCGCCGCCGACGCCAAGAGCTCCGGCGAACCGGTCAAGCTCAAGCCGATGACGCCGTTCGAGCGCAAGGTCGTGCACGACGCCGTCAAGGCCGCTGGTCTGCGCAGCGAGTCCGAGGGCGAGGAGCCGCAGCGCTTCGTCGTGGTACTCCCCGCCTGATCTGTACGTCTCATCCCGGCCCCGTCTGTTCGCAGACGGGGCCGGTCTTTGTCAGCCTGATAGTCACTGACCCAGTGCGGTACGGAAGGACGGTCCCCGTGACGGAGGAAGCGGAGCTCCCCCCGGCGCCGGAGCAGGCGCGCGCGGTTTTCGGCGAGCGATTCCCGGAAGCGGTCCGGTACGCGGAACTGCTCGCCGAGGCGGGAGTGCGGCGCGGCCTGATCGGCCCCCGCGAGGTTCCCCGGCTGTGGGAGCGGCACCTGCTGAACTGCGCCGTGCTGTCCGAGGTGGTTCCCGAGGGCGTGACGGTGTGCGATGTCGGCTCCGGGGCCGGACTCCCCGGCATCCCGCTCGCGCTCGTCCGCGAGGACCTCAAGATCACCCTCCTTGAGCCGCTGCTGCGACGCACGAACTTCCTCAGCGAGGTCGTCGAGCTGCTGGGGCTCGACCATGTCACGGTCGTCCGTGGCCGCGCCGAGGAGGTCCTCGGCAAGCTGCAGCCCGTCCACGTCGTGACCGCGCGTGCCGTCGCTCCACTGGATCGTCTCGCCGGATGGGGCGTCCCGCTGCTGCGTCCGTACGGAGAGATGCTGGCGCTCAAGGGCGACACGGCCGAGGAAGAGGTCAAGGCGGCGGGTGCCGCCTTGAGCAAGCTCGGCGCCGAGTCCGTCTCCGTGGTGCAGGTGGGTGAAGGGGTCGTCGACCCGTTGTCCACCGTGGTGCGGGTCGAGGTGGGCGAGAGCCCCGGCGGTGTGCGCTTCGCTGCCAAGCGTGCCAAGGCCGCGCGGGTCGGACGCGCCCGCCGCCGTCGCTGAAGGACGTCGGTGTCGCTGTCGACGAGGTGTCTTCCGTGCCGTTGATGCCTGTCGGCCGCTGGTGGACGCGCGTTGACGTTCGTCGCTGATCCGTCCTGACGACGAGCCGTACTCCACAAAAGCTGTCAAACGTACGCGTACCGGGGTGTCGCACGAGCGGCACCCCGGTCGCCATGCATCGTGTTTCACGTGAAACGTCGCTCACTGCTGCATGGCATCATCAGTCGCGGTCGCGCTGCCGAACCTCGCGAGCGTCGGCCACTTGGTTCCCTCGATAAGGGAACGGAGTTGTCCACAGAGACGGATTCGTCCACGGAAGACCGGGCCTCGCTGGTTCACGACCCCGAAAGCATGGGAGGCTCTGTTCATTGCGAGCCTGTAGTCGAGGAGAGTGAATCCTTGCGGTCCGACGCCAACATCGCGGGACCGATGACCGATCCGGTCCCCGGTCCCCGTACCGAGTCGGCGGGGGAGGATGTTTCACGTGAAACACCGAGCCCGATGGACGACACCCCCATCGGTCGTGCTGCCCAACTGGCGGTGGAAGCTCTTGGCCGCGCGGGCGAGGGCCTGCCACGGCCCGAGCAGACCCGCATCATGGTCGTCGCCAACCAGAAGGGCGGGGTAGGCAAGACGACGACAACCGTCAACCTTGCCGCCTCACTGGCCTTGCACGGTGCGCGTGTTCTGGTGATCGACCTGGACCCGCAGGGGAATGCCTCCACGGCGCTCGGTATCGACCACCATGCCGAAGTCCCCTCCATCTACGACGTGTTGGTCGAGAGCAAGCCTCTCGCTGAGGTCGTCCAGCCCGTCCCTGATGTCGAAGGTCTCTTCTGCGCCCCGGCCACCATCGATCTCGCCGGTGCGGAGATCGAACTGGTGTCGCTGGTGGCTCGGGAAAGCCGACTCCAGCGGGCGATCCAGGCGTATGAGCAGCCGTTGGACTACATCCTCATCGACTGCCCGCCGTCACTGGGGCTGTTGACGGTGAATGCCCTGGTGGCCGGTGCGGAGGTGCTGATCCCCATCCAGTGCGAGTACTACGCCCTGGAAGGCCTCGGTCAGCTTCTGCGGAACGTCGACCTGGTGCGGGGTCACCTCAACCCGAACCTGCATGTGTCGACCATCCTGCTCACCATGTACGACGGCCGGACCCGGCTCGCCTCCCAGGTGGCCGACGAGGTGCGCAACCACTTCGGCGATGAGGTGCTGAGGACGAGTATCCCGCGCTCGGTACGCATCTCCGAGGCGCCCAGCTACGGCCAGACCGTGTTGACCTACGATCCAGGCTCAAGCGGTGCCCTGTCGTACTTCGAGGCGGCGCGAGAGATCGCGCTGCGCGGAGTAGGCGTGCGGTACGACGTGCAGCACGCCCACACGGGCATCCAGAACGACCAGAACATGACGGAGGGGATCCAGTGAGCGAGCGACGAAGAGGGCTGGGCCGTGGCCTGGGCGCTCTGATCCCTGCGGCTCCCACGGAGAAGGCGGCTGCGCCGACCACGGGCGGAGCGTCCACCTCGCCGACGGCCGTGCCCGTCCTCACCGCGGAGCGCGGCGTGGCGGCCGCCACCGTGGCCGCGCTTCCGCAGAGCTCCCTTGCGCAGCCCTCGGTTCCGCAGGAGACGGAGGAGCCGGGCAGCGGGTCGGTGGAGGAACTGCGGAGCCCGGCCGGTGCGCACTTCGCCGAGCTGCCGCTCGACTCCATCACGCCGAACCCGAGGCAGCCGCGTGAGGTCTTCGACGAGGACGCCCTCGCGGAGCTGGTGACGTCCATCAAGGAAGTCGGGCTTCTCCAGCCCGTCGTCGTACGGCAGCTGGGTCCCTCGCGGTACGAGCTCATCATGGGCGAGCGGCGCTGGCGGGCTTGCCGTGAGGCGGGTCTTGAGCGCATCCCGGCGATCGTGCGGGCGACGGAGGACGACAAGCTCCTCCTGGACGCGCTCCTTGAGAACCTGCACCGCGCTCAGCTGAACCCGCTGGAAGAGGCCGCGGCCTACGACCAGCTGCTCAAGGACTTCAAGTGCACGCATGACCAGCTGGCGGACCGGATCGGCCGGTCCCGCCCGCAGGTCTCCAACACGCTCCGCCTTCTGAAGCTGTCGCCGAAGGTGCAGAACAGGGTCGCCGCTGGAGTGCTGTCCGCGGGCCACGCCCGGGCGCTGCTGTCCGTCGAGGACCAGGAGGAGCAGGACCGCCTCGCGTACCGGATCGTGGCCGAAGGGCTGTCGGTGCGGGCCGTCGAGGAGATCGTGACTCTCATGGGGTCGCGGCCGCAGAGCAAGCCGAAGGCCAAGGGGCCGCGTGCCGGGGCACGTGTGTCCCCCGCACTGACGAGTCTCGCCACGCGCCTCTCGGACCGGTTCGAGACGCGCGTGAGGGTCGACCTGGGCCAGAAGAAGGGCAAGATCGTCGTCGACTTCGCCTCGCTGGACGACCTGGAGCGGATCCTCGCCACGCTCGCTCCTGAAGAGGGCTCGGTCCTCAAGCGAGGTCTGGCCGATGCCGCGGCCGAGGAAATCTCGGACGGCGAGCAGAGCTGAGCAGCGACGGCGCCCTTCAGAGAGGCCGCGCGCTGAGCGCGGGGATCGGAAGACCGCTGTAGCCGAACCCTGTGACGCCTGTGAAAGCGGGCCGTGTCCGGTGTGTGCCGGAACACGGCCCGCTCTTTGCTTTCTTCCGGTATCGATGCAATCACATCGTGGATACGATGCGCTTGGGTATGGCGCATTCACCTGACGGCACCTCTTAGGGGAGGCGGGGGCCATGCGATCGGTGAGCCGCACCGGACTGATGACCGCAGGGTTCGGCCTGGGCGCGGTCGGTGGCTTCGTCGGCAGCCTGCTCAGGGAACGGAGCACACTGACAGCTGCTCGTGGCGCCGCGGGCGAAGGAGAAGAGGAACCGCCTTCATGGGGCGACGGCTCGTACCGCTCACGCTGGACAACCTTCCGGACCTTCCCAAGCGTTGCCGCGCGTGCGTCTTCTGGGAACTGGACCCGGTCAGCGGGCAAGCCGCGCTGAAGGCCGGAACACCCGAGCTGGAGAAGGAAGCGTGGATCTCCGCCGTCCTGCTGGAGTGGGGGTCGTGCGGCCGGGTCGTCTATGTCGACGACGTCCCGGTGGGTTTCGTCCTCTACGCTCCCCCCGCCTATGTGCCGCGGTCCACGGCCTTTCCCACGAGCCCGGTCTCGCCGGACGCCGTCCAGCTGATGACTGCCTGGATCATGCCGGGCTATCAGGGGCAGGGACTTGGCCGCGTCATCGTGCAGACAGTCGCCAAGGATCTGCTGCGTCGGGGGTTCAAGGCCATTGAGGCGTTCGGTGACGCGCGCTGGGAGAAGCCGGCCTGTGTCCTGCCCGCAGACCATCTCCTCGCGGTGGGCTTCAAGACGGTCCGTCCGCACCCTGCCTACCCGAGGCTCCGGCTGGAGCTGCGGACGACGCTCTCGTGGAAGGAAGACGTCGAGCTGGCGCTGGACCGGCTGCTGGGAGCAGTGCAGAAGGAGCCTGCCCTGCGGCCGCTCTAAACCGGCCGGACGCGCCGCAGACCGCGCAGCGGACAGACGAATGGGCCAACCCCTCGGGGTTGGCCCATTCGTGTTTCACGTGAAACATCGCTCTCCGCCGACAGAGCGGACACCGATGACGTGGTGCCTTACTCGGCGATGAAGTCCGCCAGGTCGCGCTCGATGGCGGCCTTCGGCTTGGCACCGACGATGGTCTTGGCGACCTCGCCGTTCTGGTAGACGTTCAGCGTCGGGATCGACATGACGCCGTACTTGGCGGCGGTGCCCGGGTTCTCGTCGATGTTGAGCTTGACGATCTCGATCTTGTCGCCGTACTCCTGCGCGATCGCCTCGAGGGACGGCGCGATCTGGCGGCACGGGCCGCACCAGGCGGCCCAGAAGTCCACCAGGACGGGCTTGTCACTCTTGAGGACGTCCTCGTCGAAGGAAGCGTCGGTCACGTTCTTCAGGTTGGCCACGGCGGGCTCCTCACATGGTGGTGCGGGTGGGGGAGGAAGGGAGGATCAGACGGCAGCAGCGGCCGCGGTCTCGCTGTCCGCGAGGGCGGCGAGGAAGCGCTCGGCGTCCAGAGCGGCGGCGCAGCCGGTGCCCGCCGCCGTGATCGCCTGGCGGTAGGTGTGGTCGACGACGTCACCGGCGGCGAAGACACCGGGGATGTTCGTCCGGGTCGACGGCGCGTCGACCTTCAGGTAGCCCTCGCCGTCCAGGTTCAGCTGACCCTTGAAGAGCTCGGTGCGCGGGTCGTGGCCGATCGCGATGAACAGGCCGGTGGCCGGCAGCTCGGACGTCTCGCCCGTCTTGACGTTGCGCAGGGTGAGACCGGAGAGCTTCTGCTCACCCTTGATCTCGGCGACCTCGCTGTCCCAGACGAACTTGATCTTCGGGTCGGCGAAGGCGCGCTCCTGCATCGCCTTGGAGGCACGCAGGCTGTCGCGGCGGTGGACGACCGTCACGGACTTGGCGAACCGGGAGAGGAAGGTCGCCTCCTCCATCGCGGTGTCGCCACCACCGATGACGGCGATGTCGTGGTCCTTGAAGAAGAACCCGTCGCAGGTCGCGCACCAGGAGACGCCACGGCCGGACAGCGCGTCCTCGTTCGGCAGGCTCAGCTTGCGGTGCTGGGAGCCCGTCGTCACGATGACGGCCTTCGTGCGGTGCACCGTGCCGGCCGTGTCCGTGACGGTCTTGATCTCACCGGTGAGGTCGACGGAGACCACATCGTCGGGCACGAGCTCGGCGCCGAAGCGCTCGGCCTGGGCGCGCATGTTGTCCATGAGCTCCGGGCCCATGATGCCGTCCTGGAAGCCCGGGAAGTTCTCTACGTCGGTGGTGTTCATCAGCGCGCCGCCCGCGGTGACGGCACCCTCGAACACCAGGGGCTTCAGGGACGCGCGCGCGGTGTAGAGCGCCGCCGTGTAGCCGGCGGGCCCGGAGCCGATGATGATCACGTTACGGACGTCGGTCACGGCTTGATTCCTCGTCTCTGAAGACTGCTGCGTACTGCTGGCGGGTGCCTGTCTCAGGGCTCTCACCCCACCCAACGGATCCTACGGGGCATGCATTCCCCAACGTGTCCGAGCACACGGAAGCGCGGGCGCGGAGCAGCAGAGCGAGATCGCGCACGTACCGTCGAGCTGGGGACCGCTCAGTTCCGGGCGTAGGACTCGGTGAGCAGTACCTTGCCGATGGATTCCGGCGACGAGGGCGCGTTCACACAGGCGGCATCGACGATATACGCGGACACCTTGGCACTGTCGGACTCATGGGCCACGACGACGAGGTAGGCGCTCTTGCCTTCGTAGGTGCCCTTGTCCACGGCCAGTGGTGCCCGGCCGTCGAGGCTCCGCTCGATACACGCGGGCACCTCGACGACGTCTTCGGGCGTCGTCGAGCCCTTCTTCGGGCCGTTCGGGCTGGACTGTGGTCCGACGCGTGTCTCGGGAGAGGCGGTGTTATCGGCACCCGCGATCGACGGCTCGGCGGGAAGCATGTCGTTGACGCGGTCCCGGAGCTTGTCCCTGGAGAACGCGTCAGCGCTTGCTGTGTGGCCCGCCGTGGTTTCCGAGCCTTCCGAGTCGCTCTCCCACGGGTGGATCAGCAGTGCTCCCAGGCCCAGGGCGGCGGCGGTGAAGACGGCGCCAAGGGCTGCCGTACGGCGACGCCTCCCCCGGAAGCGCCCGCCCCGGCCAGGCCCGGTAGCCGCACGAGCGTGACCGGACGGGCCATGGGTGCCGCTGCTGGCAGCGGCTGAGGCAGCGGGCTTGCTCGATGAGGCAGCCGCTTCGCTCGGCTCGGAGGTCGATGTTTCACGTGAAACATCGGCAGCGGGCTCGACCACGGATCCGCGTCCCGAGGCTTCCTCGGCCTCGCGGGCCACCAGGGGGGCACCCACGTCCTCGGTGACAGTGGAGTCCAGAAGCGCCTCAGCCGCCAGAGCCGCGTCGATGCGCTCCGCGACATCGGCGGGCATGCGCGAAGGCCCGGGCAGCGTGCCGAGCATGCCGCGAATCTCTTCGAGTGAGTCGTAGACGTCGGTACAGAGCGCGCAGCCGTCCAGGTGCTGCCGCACGTCGTGAGTGCGGGACGGTGAGAGCAGGCCTTCGGTGAGGTCGGAGATCTCGGAGACGTCTGGGTGCCCAGCCGAGTCCGTCGTCGTGGTCACGCTCGTCCACCTCCGCCCTTCACTGCCGCTGAATCGCCGGGTTCCGTGTCCTGGGACGACCCCGTACGCGGGGGGTCCGCTGCCGGTGGGACGGTTGTCCCCTGCGTCCGGTTCCTTCCTGGGGCGGCCTTTCTTCCTTCGCCCGGGTCGCCGGGGCCGCTTTCGCCCGGTGGCTCCGTCCGCAGATGGGTCAACAGGGGCAGCAGTCTTGCTCTGCCCCGCGCGCAGCGGCTCTTCACCGTGCCGGTGGGGACGTCGAGCACCCGGGCGGCCTCGGCCACGGGGTAGCCCTGCATGTCCACCAGGACGAGGGCGGCCCGCTGATCGGGCGGCAGCGTGCTGAGCGCCCGCAGGAGCTCCCGGTGCAGATCGCCGCGCTCCACTGGCGCCGCCGCGGACTCGTGCGGCTCGAGGAGCTGGTCCAGGCGCTCGGTGTCGTCGACGGGCGAGGTCTTGCGGGAGGCGGCCTTGCGCGCCCGGTCGAGGCAGGCGTTCACGGTGATGCGGTGCAGCCAGGTCGTCACGGCGGACTGGCCGCGGAAGGTGTGCGCGGCCCGGTACGCGGAGACCAGGGCGTCCTGGACGGCGTCCGCGGCTTCCTCGCGGTCTCCCAGGGTGCGCAGGGCCACGGCCCACAGCCGGTCGCGATGGCGGCGGACGAGCTCGCCGAAGGCGTCCTTGTCGCCGTCGACGTGGCGCGTCAGGAGGTCCTGGTCGCTGAGCTCACCGTGCACGGCGTCGTCCGCCACCTCGAACCCCCTCCCCCTGCCGAGACGCGCGGGCCCTCAGCCCTTGACGCCCTTGAACTGGGCGCCCGTGATGCCCTGCCGGTAGCCGGCACCGCGGTACTTCTCGGCCGGGACCGACGGAACCGCCGTCACCCAGAGGAGTACGTACCGGGACTTGGCCTTGGAATTCACCTTGATCTTCAAGGAGGAGCCGGTCGTCTTGCCCTCACCGATCTTCTTCATCGAGCTGACCGGCCCGATGGGTGACATCGAGTCGGTGGCGTAGAGCGAGATCGACGTGTGCTCTCCGCCGTACAGGAGCTTGATCGTCGCGTCCGTGAGCTTGTTCTCCGACCCCAGGTCGTAGACGAGGCCGGCGCCGGGCTTGTACGGGGCCAGGGGCGGACCCTCGTTGTACGTCGCGGTGCGCCAGACCGCGGCGCCGCTCTCGGTGGACTGCTTGAACTCTCCGCCCAGGCGGCTCGCCCGGGTGTCCTCGATGGAGATCGGCTTGCCGGGCTTGGGCTTGTTCTTGTCGCCGTCGTCGGACGTCTGTGACGTGCCCGAGTCCCCCGACTTGTTGTCCTGGTCCATGAGGGCGTCCGCCAGCTGCCAGCTGCCCAGGCCGAGCGCGGCGATGAGCAGCGCCGAGACCGCCCACTTGAGGGCCTTGCCGGTGCGGCTCTGCAGCGGGGGCGGCGGGGCCTGGATGACCTGGGTGGAGCCCGGAGGCTGCGGACCGCGGCCGTACGTGCCCTGTTGGTAGGTCGTGCGCTGGTACTCGGGCGGCGCCGTGAAGGCGGGCTCCGGCGGGCGGATGCGGGGCATCTCGCCGACGGCCTTCACCAGGTCGTCCGGCGTGGTGCAGGCGGGCTCCTGGCGGGACGCGGTCGCGCCGTCGTTGGCGAGCGCGCGCATGGACAGCTCGGACAGGCCCCGGTGCACCCCGGCGCGGACCTGGTCCGGCGCGATGAGGCCGACGCCCTTGGGCAGGCCGGAGAGGCCGTGGGCGTCGTTCTCGTACGGCCAGCGCTGGGTCAGGGCGGCGTACAGGAGGGCGCCGATGGCCTCCGTGTCGGTGCGCTGGGGGGTCTCGGAGGTGATGCCGCGCAGCGCGGCGTTCACGGCGAGGCCGCGGATGCGGTACTGGCCCGAGGAGGTGCGCAGCACGGCACCGGGCGTCAGCCGCAGATGGGCGAGGCCCTCGCGGTGCGCGGCGGCCATGGCCTGGGCGACCTGGCTGACGAGCTGGTAGGCATCGTGGGCCTCCAGCGGGCCGGAGGCCAGCAGGGCGGTGAGTTCCGTGGCGTCCGGAAGCCATTCGTGCACCACGTAGACGAGGTCGTTCTCCTCGACCGCGTCCAGGACCTGCACGAACCGCGGGTCGCCGAGGAGCGCCGCGGACCGGGCCGCGGCGAGCACCGAGCGCCCGCGGGGATGGTCGGCGGGCAGCACGTGCACGCCCACAGCACGGCGGAGCTTCTCGTCCACCGCGCGCCAGCTGCTGAAACCGTCCAGACGGGTGACGCACTCCTCGAGGCGATAGCGTCTGGCGAGTTTGTGGCCGCTGTGCAGTTCTGGGGGCGTGGTCGCCCCGGGCGGACTCGAGGGCCCCTTCGTCTCCGCCGCGCTGTCGTCCGCCGTGTCCCGCTCCCGGGTCTGGGCCACCCCGTCGGCCGTGGACTGATCCGCCTTCGCGGTCAGCGGCTCGTCGCCGCTGTTGCCTGCCACGTCGACGGCAGCCGTGCTCCGTTCCGCCACCGTCGTTCCTGCCTCCCCATCCGTTGCGCTACGTCAGACGCCAAAGCCAATTGTGCCCACAGACCGCCGCTATGCACGACACGCGGTAGCCGCCGATGGTTGTGCGGACTGCCACGCCTCAGCGTCCCAGGCGCCCCCGTACCGTGCCGACCAGGGAGTTGAGTTCCTGGATGCGCAGGCGCCGCGCGACGAGGAAGAAGACGCCGAACAGTACCGCGCAGCCGACGACCAGCGCGGCCAGTGAACCGAAGACGCCCTGTCCCAGGGCCTTCGTGATCGCGTACCCGGCCGCGGCGCCGAGAATCGCACCGGGCACCGAGGCGATCACGAGACGGGCGTACGTACGGACCACGTTCGCACCGTCCAGGTCGCCCCCCAGCCGCTTGCTTAGCCGTCGCCAGGCCACGCCCACCCCGATCGCGTAGGCGAGGCCGTACGAAGCGGCCATGCCCGCTACGGCCCAGCGGGCGGGCAGCACCATGTAGCAGAGCGCGGAGGCGGCGGCGTTGAAGGCGGCCACGATGACGGTGTTGTAGAAGGGGGTGCGGGTGTCCTCGTACGCGTAGAAGGCGCGGAGGACGACGTACTGCACCGAGTACGGGATCAGGCCGAGGCCGAAGGCCATCAGCATGTAGCCCATGCGGGTGGCGCCGTTGACGCCGGACGAGCCGAACATGAGCGTGCACATCGGGATGCCGAGCGCGACGAAGCTGAAGGCGATCGGCACGATCGCGACGGCGGAGGTGCGCAGACCCTGGGAGATGTCGTCGCGGACCGCGCCGGCGTCGCCCTCGTGGGCCGCGCGGGACAGCCGGGGCAGCAGCGCGGCCATCAGCGAGACGGTGATGATGGCCTGCGGGAGCCCCCAGATGAGCTGGGCGTTGGAGTAGGCCGAGAAGCCCGTGCCGTCCATGCCGGAGTGCTTGACCGCCGCGGTGCCCAGCTGGGTCACGACGATCGCGCCCGCCTGGTTGGCGAGGACGAAGAGGATCGTCCACTTGGCGAGCATGGCGGCCTTGCCGAGGCCCTGGCCCTTCCAGTCGAAGCGCAGACGCGGCTTGAAGCCCGTCTCCCGGAGGTAGGGGAACATCGCGAGCGACTGGACGACCATGCCGAGCAGCACGCCGACGCCGAGGAGGCGCACACCGTCGTCGGGGATCGACGTGACGCGCATGCCCGACTTCTCCGAGGTGCCGTACACCCACAGGAACATGCCGAGCGTCGCGATGATGACCACGTTGTTGAGGACGGGCGTCCACATCATCGCGCCGAACTTCCCGCGCGCGTTGAGGATCTGTCCCATGACGACGTGGATGCCCATGAAGAAGATCGAGGGCAGGAAGTAGCGGACGAAGGTGATCGCCACTTCGTTGGCCGCGGGGTCGCTGGCGACCGGCGTCGACAGCAGGTGCACCAGGACGGGCGCCGCGAACCAGCCGACGACGGTGAGGAAGCCGAGCGCCACCATGACGAGCGTGAGGAGGCGGTTGGCGTACGCCTGGCCGCCGTCCTCGTCGTCCTTCATGGCGCGGACGAGCTGCGGCACGAAGACCGAGTTCAGGCCGCCGCCCACGGTGAGGATGTAGATCATCGTCGGCAGCTGGTAGGCGACCTGGAAGGTGTCGCCGAGCAGGCCGATGCCGAGCGCCGAGACGATCATGGCGGAGCGGACGAAGCCGGTGAGGCGGGACACCATCGTGCCCGCGGCCATCACGGCGCTCGACTTCAGCAGGCTGGACGCGCGGCCGCCGGACTTCGCCGCGGGCGCCGCGGGCACGGGCTCCTGGGCCTGGGCCGGGGCCGGAACGGAGGGGGACTCGCCGGGCGGACGCGCGATGTCGTACTGCTGCGCGTCCTGGTACGGCTGACCCTGCTGGTTCGGGTCCTGGTAGTAGCCGTCCGCCTGCTGGTTCGCGTACGGGGCGTTCTGGTGGTTCACGTACGGGGTGCCGCTCTGGGGGTAGTACTGGGGGTCGTTCTGCGGGTACGCGTACTGCGCGCCGCCCTGCTGGTCGGCGTACGGCGCCGCGCCCTGCTGCTGGTAGGGGTACGCGCCGCCCTGGTCGGGGTAACCGGTGGCCTGCTGGCCGGGGTAGGCGGTGCCGCCCTGCTGGCCCTGCCCTTGGTACGCGCCGCCCTGTTGGTATCCGGCGTCCTGCTGGTAGCCGCCCTGGGGCTGCTGGCCCTGGGCGGGGTAGCCACCTGCCTGGTACGCCTGGCTCCGCGGGTCCTGCTGGTAGCCGTCGCCCAGGTGCGGGTCCTGCTGGTGTGCTCCGGCGCGCGGGTCGGGGTAGCCGCTGCCCTGCTGCTGGTCGCGGAAGAGGTGGGCGAAGGCGTCGGGCTGGTGCCGCTCCTCGCCGGCCTGGGTGACGAGGTCGTCGACGCCGACGTACTGCGTCGTGCGCGGGTCGTCGCCGTACGGGAGGTGCCGGGTGGCACCGTCCGGCTCCGGGGGCGGCGTCTGGGCCCATACACGGGGGTCCGGGGCGTGCTGGGGCGACGGCGGCTGGGCGTAGAGCTGCTGGGGGTCCTGGTACGTGCCGGGCGGGGGCGGGGGGTGCGCGGCACGGTCGTAGAGCGCCTCGGCCACCGGGTCCTGGGCCGAGAGGTCCTGGGCGCGGTAGGGGTCCTGGGCGTAGGCGTCCTGGAGGTAGGCGTCGGGCGCCTGCTGCTGTGGCACCTGGCCGTCCTCATGGGGCCCTGGCGGCGGGCCCCCGGCAGCGCCGGAGCCGCCCGCGCCCTGGCCGCGCTCACCGTCGTACGGCGCGTTCATGGTTTACCCCACCTCATGGTCCCCGGGCCCACCGGCCACGACATCGCTCAACGGTCCACTCTCTCACCCGTGTGCGACGGCTCGGTGCTTTCCGGAGCGGTGTCCGGGGTCGGGTCACTCGGCTGCTCGGGTTCGCCCGCGTCGGGGCCTGCGTCGGGCGCGGGGTCGTCCGTGGTGTCGCCGTCGCCGTCGGGGCCGCCGTCCGGGCCCGCCTCCGCCTGCTGTCGCGCCGCGCGCTTGCGCTGGGTGTACATGCGGAATCCGGCGAGCACGAGCAGCAGGACGCCACCGGCGATGACCAGCATCACCGTGGGGGTGACCTCGGTGACGTTGACGTCGAAGTACACGGCGTCGCCGTACGGCTGGTTGTCCTCGGTGTAGAGCTGGGCGTAGACCTGGACCGGTCCGTTGGCGTTGGCCGTGGTGGTGAACTTCACCGACTGGGTGTGACCGCCGCCCGTGATCTTGACCGGCTGCTCCTCGTAGAGGCCGTCGCCGATCTTCAGACGCGTGGGGTTCGTCGACGTCAGCCGGAGCCTGAGGTGGTCGACGCCCTGGACGAGGTTGTTCTGGACCGTCACCGGGATCGTCGCGCTGCGGCCCGACAGCTTGGCGTCGGACTTCTTGATCAGTGAGACCTGGCCCATGAGGCTGGTCAGATAGCTCTGCACGCTCTTGCGGTAGTCCTGCCCCGCCTCCGCGCGACCGCGCCACGACGTCGACATCTCGCGGTCCATGGCCCGCCCGAAGGGCGTGATCACCCGGTCCGGCTCGGAGAGGACCATCTTGAAGACGTCGAGCTCGTCCTGCGTCTCCCGGATCTCCTCGAACGCCGACCGGGGCAGCTCCTGCTTGCGGAGCGACGCCGGGTAGGAGGCGGCCGACGGCACCTGGGTGGTGGCGTCCGGGTCCGGCTTGGCCTTCGCTGCCGCGGTCAGGTCCTGCGGCTGCGACCAGCGCTCGTCGTCGAGGGCGGTGAGTGCCTTGGCCATCGCCTGGGCCTGGCTCGCGGTGGGCGTGCGCTGCGGGGCGACGACGATGTTGCGCTGCTTGGTGTCCTGGAGCGTGATCATGAAGCTCTGGGCGAGGAACTCCTGGACCGCGAGAGTGGAGTTCTCGGCCCGCGTCATGTCGCCCTGGAAGGCCGTGGAGAGCCGGGCGTCGGCGACCACGGCGGTGGTGCCGCCGCCGATGGGCCGTGCGGCGCTGGGCGTGTACGGCAGGCCGTGGGTCTCGCGCAGGCTGTCGCTGCGGGTGATCACCCGGTGGGCGCCCGCGGACGTGGCGACGTCGACGACGGACGGGTCGATGGCGCCGTCGGCGGGCCAGGCGAAGTCGGTGGTCGGCTTCACGAAGAGGATGTCGCGCACGGCCTTGGCGCCGACCTCGGTGGCCTCCTTGAGGTGGCCGAGCGACCCGGAGACCGCCTTGCCGTTGTGCGCGAGCGAGGCGAGGTCGGGGTCGGCGAAGGGCAGCGCGACGACCTTCTTGTCCTTCACCGTCTGCTGGAGCTCGGTGAGCCACTGCTGCGCGACGGCCTCGTAGCGGCCGGGAACTGTCGTCCCGTCCGGCCCCTCGACCTCGTACTTGTCCGCCATCGCCTCCACGGAGACCAGCAGGTCCGGGTCGATGACCCAGGTGACGTCGAGCTGCTCGCCGAGCGTCACCAGCTGCTCCAGGCGGCCGCCCGGCTGGATCTCCTTGGCGAGGTCCTCGTTCTTGAAGACGGGGGTCTGCTGTTCGTCGGAGCGCGTCTGCGCGGTGAGGTGCGTGGTGGAGATGAGCGGCCACAGGTACGTGGTCTTCGTCTTCGTCTCCGCGGACCCGTCCTGCCACGGAAGGAAGGTCCGCTCGATGCCGAGCACCTGCGGGTACGGCTGGGCCGCCGTCTGGCCCGTCAGTGTCACACCGAGCTGGTAGACGCCGTCCATGCCGAGGTCGAGGGCGCTGACGGGCACGGAGATGCTGAAGCGCTGCGGGACGCCCGGGGCGAGCTTGGTGATCTTCTTGACGTACTTGCCGCCGACCTCGGTGCCGTCGGTGCCGGGCTGGAATCCCTTGCGCTGCGCGGCGGTGTCGATCGCGGTGCGGCTGCCGAGGGGGGGAGCGATGCGCAGTCCGACCTGTGCCGCGGTGACCGGCTGACGGCCCTCGTTCGTGACCGTGCCGGAGACGGTGATGGTGTCGCCCTTGCGGGGCGCGCTGGGCGTCAGGGCGTCCAGGGAGACGTCGACGGTCCGGGAGCCCGTGGCGGCGGCCTTCAGGTCCGTCCGCACGCCTGCGGCGGCGCTCTTCGCGCCCGTGGCCGCGGTCTTCACGTCCGGTGTGGCGGCGAGCGCGGCGGAGCCCGCGGGCACCTGGAGCAGACCGGCCAGTAGGGGTGCTCCGGCCAGCAGTGCCGCTGTGCGCCGGAGCCACCGGCGGGCAGGTGAGGGGGTGGTCCCCGGGAAGTCTGCCGCCTCGGCCACGCGTTGCCCGTCCCTCGTCGTCGTCAGCTGTGTCGGTGGTTGTCGGATGCTGCGTCCACGCATGGTAACGAGGCGCGCCGGGCCTGAGTGCCGCGGACCACTCCACAAGATCGCGAGACCGCGCCACCCGTGCCGTAAGGGCCGAGGTGAGCGCTGTGGACGGGCTCCGCGGAGGCCGGGGAAATCGAGGCGGCCGCGGGGCGCCGGGGCACGTACCCTTTTCTGTTGTGCCGAACGCCAACGAAGACAACCCCCGTGCCCTGAGTCAGGTCCAGCAGCGCGCCGTGAGCGAGCTGCTGCGCGTGTCCCCTGTCGCAGACGACCTCGCCCGCCGCTTCCAGGAGGCCGGGTTCTCGCTCGCCCTGGTCGGCGGGTCGGTCCGGGACGCCCTCCTCGGCAGGCTCGGCAACGACCTGGACTTCACGACGGACGCCCGCCCCGAGGACGTCCTGAAGATCGTCCGTCCGTGGGCGGACGCGGTGTGGGAGGTCGGGATCGCCTTCGGCACGGTGGGCTGTCAGAAGGATGCCCGCGTGGACGGCGTCGAGCAGCGCTTCGAGATCGAGGTGACGACATATCGATCGGAGGCGTACGACAGGACCTCCCGCAAGCCCGAGGTGTCGTACGGCGACTCCATCGAGGACGATCTCGTGCGCCGCGACTTCACGGTGAACGCCATGGCCGTGGCGCTCCCGGAGAAGGAGTTCATCGACCCGCACGGAGGTCTCGACGACCTGGCGGAGCGGGTCCTGCGCACCCCCGGCACCCCCGAGGAGTCGTTCTCGGACGACCCGCTGCGGATGATGCGGGCCGCGCGCTTCGCCGCGCAGCTGGACTTCGAGGTGGCCCCGGACGTCGTCGCCGCGATGACGGCGATGGCCGAGCGCATTGAGATCGTGTCCGCCGAGCGGGTCCGGGACGAGCTGAACAAGCTGATCCTGGCCGCGCACCCCCGCAAGGGCCTGGCCCTTCTGGTCGACACCGGTCTCGCGGCCCACGTGCTGCCGGAGCTTCCGGCGCTGCGCCTGGAGCGCGACGAGCACCACCGGCACAAGGACGTCTACGACCACACCCTGATCGTCCTCGAGCAGGCGATGGCCCTGGAGACGGACGGCCCGGACCTGACGCTCCGGCTCGCCGCGCTGCTGCACGACATCGGCAAGCCGAGGACTCGCCGCTTCGAGACGGACGGCCGGGTCTCCTTCCACCACCACGAGGTGGTGGGCGCGAAGATGACCAAGAAGCGCATGACGGCTCTCAAGTACTCCAACGAGCTCGTCAAGGACGTCTCGCGCCTGGTGGAGCTGCATCTGCGCTTCCACGGCTACGGCACGGGCGAGTGGACGGACTCCGCCGTCCGCCGCTACGTACGCGACGCTGGCCCGCTCCTGGAGCGCCTGCACAAGCTGACCCGCTCCGACTGCACGACCCGTAACAAGCGCAAGGCCAACGCGCTGTCGCGGGCGTACGACGGCCTGGAGGAGCGCATCGCCCGCTTGCAGGAGCAGGAGGAGCTGGACGCGATCCGCCCTGATCTCGATGGCAACGAGATCATGGAGGTCCTGAACGTGGGCCCCGGCCCGGTGATCGGCCAGGCCTACAAGTTCCTGCTGGAGCTGCGGCTGGAGAACGGCCCCATGGAGCGGGACGCGGCGATCGCGGAGCTCAAGGAATGGTGGGCCGCACAGAACGCGGACAGCTGACGCTCAGCTGACAACGAGAAGGGGCGCGGTGTTTCACGTGAAACACCGCGCCCCTTCTCGTTGCACTCGACTTCTGGTTGCACTCGAGGCTCGTACGACGAGGTCGCCTATGCCGAGGGGTCATGTTTCACGTGAAACATGACCCCTCGGCAGGTGCACTGCCATAGGAGTCATCGGCAGAGGCACATGGGTCAGCCTCGCGATGCGACCGGCTCTACCTGTCTGCCGAGCCGGACGGCACGTACAGCTTCAGGCAGAGGACGAAGTCATCGCCGCCGCCGGTCTCCCGGTACTCGGCGTACTTCGTGCGGTCGCAGCTCCCGCTGTCCTTCTTCTCCATGACCTTGTACTTGGCCTTCTTGTCGCCGCAGTCCACGATCTTCAGGTCCGGGTCCGTGGAGCTCTCCGGCTTGCCGATGCTCATGCAGTCGCCGACCTCGGCCGCGGAGGCCTCGTCCTGGCCCGCCAGGACGGCCGCGCCGCCGAGGCCGAGGACGGCGAGGACCGCCACCCCGATGAATATGAACTTCTTCTTGCTCTTGCGCGGGGCCACCGGGTCCGGGCCGCCCTGGTAGAAGGGCATGCCCTGCTGCGGAGCGCCCGGGTGCTGCGGGTACGGCGGCGGGGGCGTCTGGCCGTACGGGGCCGCGCCCGGGTGCTGCGGAGCGCCCGGGCCCTGCGGCGGCTGACCGTAGGGCTGCTGGCCCTGGGCGAATGGGTTCTGGCCCTGGGGCGGCGGAGTGGACACGGGGATCCCCCTAGAAGAGAAGCAGGACGAAGGGATTGCGACGCGAGGGCGCGAAGGACTTGCGTAAGTTATCCGGCTCGCGCGGGCGCGATGAACCTCAGCCGGGCTCTGTGGCATTGATGTGACACTTACTGGACGTCAAACCTGGTCATAGCGCCAGCAATCGTTGCGTAGACCAGAGCGATCGAGGCAACCAACGCGACCGATTTGCCGTCCGGGGGGAGCATCAGTGCCGCGACGCTCGCCGCTCCGACGAAGGCGACGTTGAAGAGCACGTCGTACAGGGAGAAGATCCGGCCGCGGAAGCCGTCGTCGGCCGCCGACTGCACGACCGTGTCCGTGGCGATCTTCGCGCCCTGGGTGGTGAGCCCGATGACGAAGGCGGCGACGAGTATCGGACCCGGCGCGAAGGGCAGCAGGAGCGCGGGACCCAGGATCGCGGCGGCGGCCGCGCAGACGACCATCCAGCGCCGTGCGCCGAGCCTCCCGACGGCCCACGGGGTCACCAGGGCAGCCGCGAAGAACCCGGCGCCGGAGACCACCACGGCGACGCCGAGCAGCGCGAGCCCGTCGTCCTCGGTCGTCGACCAGGCGTACCGGCACAGCATCAGCACTATGACCGTCAGGGCGCCGAAGCAGAACCGCATCAGGGTCATCGACACCAGGGCGTGCGCGGCCGTGCGGCGCTCGGCGAGGTGGCGTACGCCCGCCAGAAGCCCGCGTGCGGTGCCGGCGAGCGCCACCCCCAGCCGTGGTTGCACCCACTCCTTCTCGGGGCCGAGCAGGTCACGCGGCATGCGCAGGGAGGCGAGCGCCGAGCACAGGTAGAGCGCGGCTCCCAGGAGGACGACGGCCGCGTCCGAGTCGGCGGCGACGATGCGGACGAGGAAGGCGAGGCCCCCGCCCGCTGTCGCCGCGAGGGTTCCGGCGGTCGGCGACAGGGAGTTGGCCATGACCAGGCGGTCCTCGTCCACCACGCGTGGCAGCGCCGCCGAGAGCCCCGCCAGGACGAAGCGGTTGACGGCGGTGACGCACAGCGCGGAGGCGTAGAAGAGCCCGTCAGGCGCGCCGCTGAGCATCAGCACGGCCGTGAGGGACGCCAGCACGGCTCGCAGGACGTTGCCGTACACGAGGACCTGTCGGCGCCGCCAGCGGTCGAGCAGGACGCCCGCGAACGGGCCGACGAGGGAGTACGGCAGCAGCAGCACCGCCATCGCGGAGGCGATCGCCGCGGGGGAGGCCTCCTTCTCCGGCGCGAAGACCACATACGTGGCGAGCGCGACCTGGTAGACGCCGTCCGCGCCCTGGGAGAGGAGGCGCACGGCGAGCAGCCGCCGGAAGTCCCGAAGGCGCAGTAGAACGCGCAGGTCACCGACGACAGCCATGGCGCACAGCCTCACATACGACGAGGGTCCCCGGGTCGACGACCCGGGGACCCTCGGCAGGTCAGGTGTTCAGCGCGGTCAGCGCTCGACCTCGCCCTTGATGAACTTCTCGACGTTCGCGAAGGCCTCGTCGTCGAAGTACTGCACCGGCGGGGACTTCATGAAGTACGACGACGCCGACAGGATCGGGCCGCCGATGCCGCGGTCCTTGGCGATCTTCGCGGCGCGCAGGGCGTCGATGATGACACCCGCCGAGTTCGGGGAGTCCCAGACCTCGAGCTTGTACTCCAGGTTCAGCGGGACGTCGCCGAAGGCGCGGCCCTCGAGGCGGACGTACGCCCACTTGCGGTCGTCGAGCCACGCCACGTAGTCGGACGGGCCGATGTGGACGTTCTTCTCGCCCAGCTCGCGGTCGGGGATCTGCGAGGTGACGGCCTGCGTCTTCGAGATCTTCTTCGACTCGAGGCGGTCGCGCTCCAGCATGTTCTTGAAGTCCATGTTGCCGCCGACGTTCAGCTGCATGGTGCGCTCGAGACGGACGCCGCGGTCCTCGAACAGCTTCGCCATGACGCGGTGCGTGATGGTGGCGCCGACCTGGGACTTGATGTCGTCACCGACGATCGGGACGCCGGCCTCGGTGAACTTGTCCGCCCACTCCTTGGTGCCCGCGATGAACACCGGCAGGGCGTTGACGAAGGCGACCTTGGCGTCGATGGCGCACTGCGCGTAGAACTTCGCGGCGTCCTCGGAACCGACGGGCAGGTAGCAGACGAGGACGTCGACCTGCTTGTCCTTGAGGACCTGGACGACGTCGACGGGGGCCTCGGTGGACTCCTCGATGGTCTGGCGGTAGTACTTGCCCAGACCGTCGTGGGTGTGGCCACGCTGGACCTGCACGCCGGTGTTCGGCACGTCGCAGATCTTGATGGTGTTGTTCTCGCTGGCGCCGATGGCGTCCGCCAGGTCGAGGCCGACCTTCTTCGCGTCGACGTCGAAGGCGGCGACGAACTCGACGTCACCGACGTGGTAGTCGCCGAACTGGACGTGCATCAGGCCCGGGACCTTGCTGTCCGGGTCGGCGTCCTTGTAGTACTCGACGCCCTGGACCAGCGAGGCGGCGCAGTTGCCCACGCCGACGATGGCTACGCGAACCGAACCCATTCCGGTTGCTCCCTGTGTGATCTCGGTATTCCGGATGGCACCCCGCGAGTGCGGGGTGTCACTTGGCGGTGTCGCCGGACGCATCCGGCGGCGGGTTGTCCCCCCGCCGCCGGGGCAGGACGTCCGACTCCCCAGATGTGCTGTTCTGCTGAGCGGAGCTCCCGGGACCGGACCGTTGCTGGTCGCGTCCCGCGCGCTCGCTCTCGATGAGCTCGTTCAGCCAGCGCACTTCGCGCTCCACGGACTCCATTCCGTGGCGCTGCAGCTCAAGCGTGTAGTCGTCGAGGCGCTCCCGGGTGCGGGCCAGAGAGGCGCGCATCTTTTCCAGGCGCTCCTCCAGGCGGCTGCGGCGGCCCTCGAGCACCCGCATCCGCACGTCCCGCGAGGTCTGGCCGAAGAAGGCGAAGCGGGCGGCGAAGTGCTCGTCCTCGTACGCGTCGGGGCCGGTCTGCGAGAGCAGTTCCTCGAAGTGTTCCTTACCTTCCGCGGTCAGCCGGTAGACGATCTTGGCGCGGCGTCCCGCGAGCGGAGCCGCCGTCAGGGCCTCTGCGGTGGCGGTTCCCGACTCCTCGATCAACCAGCCGTTGGCCACCAGTGTCTTCAGACAGGGGTACAGCGACCCATAGCTGAAGGCGCGGAACACGCCCAGTGAGGTATTGAGCCGTTTGCGCAGCTCGTAGCCGTGCATCGGGGACTCGCGGAGCAGGCCGAGCACAGCGAACTCGAGGATGCCGGAGCGCCTGCTCATGGTGTCCTCCCGTCTGTCCCGGTCTGCCTGACACGGACCTTTATGCCGACCTGATGTATCGACTCGATACATCACGACGATAGAACGAGGTTCCTGCTGCGACAAGAGGGGGAACGGTGAACGGCGTCACATCACCGATTCGTAGGAAGTAACTTGCCTGATTTGGGGTGAACTTCAGCGCTAAGAGGGTTTTGACGGTGCGTAGTCTGTGCGCCATGCATACCGCCGGGAACCAAGTGACGTGAGGTGGCGTTACTGTCCCGGTGCCGTGCGGACGAGTGCCGGAATGGACTCGTCCGTACGTCGGGGGGACCGGAAACCAGCTGCCGTTTCCAGGTGCGGACCACCGCGCCTGCCCGAGGAGTAGTCGTTCGATGAGCGAGCACCGTCGCAAGCCGCCACAGGGCGGCGGACGCGCCGCGGCCAGGCGGGGCGCGTCCGGCGCGCCGTCCGGCCGTCGCGCAGCACCGCGAGGCGCCACCGGATCGCCGTCTTCGCCGCACGGACCTTCGTCTTCGTACGAATCCGGCGTCCCCGAGGACGAGGAGCGTTCCTACGGGGGGCGCGCGGAGGCCAGGCGCGCCGCCCGCAATGGCTCCGTGGGCGGAGGCCGGCGCCGGGCGCCGGAGAGCGGCGGACGCGGCCGCGGGCGGGGCTACGGCCCGCCCAAGAAGCGCTTCATCGACTATCCGCGCGCGGGCCGGAGCGGGCCGCGCCGCTGGATCCCGTCGTGGCGCCTGATCTCGGGCCTGGTCATCGGGTTCTTCGGCAGCCTGTTGGCGGTCGCGGGCATCGCGTACGCGCTCGTCGAGATCCCCGAGGTCGCCAACGCGGCCAAGGCGCAGAACAACGTCTACTACTGGGCCGACGGCTCACAGATGGTCGCGACCGGTGGGGAGACCAACCGCCAGATCATCAAGTACGAGGACATCCCCGAGGCGATGCGCAACGCCGTCATCTCGGCGGAGAACAAGACGTTCTACAAGGACAAGGGCGTCGACCCGATGGGCATCGCCCGCGCCGTGGTGAACATGGCCAAGGGCGGCCAGACCCAGGGCGGCTCGACCATCACGCAGCAGTACGTGAAGAACGCCCGGCTCGACGACCAGTCGCAGACGTTCAGCCGGAAGTTCAAGGAGCTGTTCATCTCCATAAAGGTCGGCCGGACCGTCAGCAAGGAAGACATCATGGCGGGGTACCTCAACACCGCCTACTACGGCCGCAACGCCTACGGCATCCAGGCCGCCGCGCGCGCCTACTTCGGCAAGGAGGCGCAGAAGCTGAACCCCAGCGAGTGCGCCCTGCTCGCCACGGTCCTCAAGGGCGCCACCTACTACGACCCGGCGGGCTACCCGGAGATCGACCCCTCGGCCAGCCAGCAGGCGAACACCGAGCGAGCCAAGAAGCGCTGGGCGTGGATCCTCGACGAGGAGGTCAAGGACGGCAGCATGGAGGCGTCCGAACGGGAGAAGTACACCAAGTTCCCGACGCCGCAGAACCCGCGCTCCAACGTCAAGCTGAGCGGCCAGATCGGCTACCTCGTCTCGCTCGCCAAGGCGTACGTCGTCAACAACACCGACATCTCCGCCCGGGAGCTGGACCAGGGCGGCTACGAGATCCACACGACCTTCAGCAAGAAGAAGGTCACGGAACTCGAAAAGGCAGTGAAGAAGGTCCGCAAGGAGAACATCAAGCCGAAGCTGCGCCCGGACAAGGACAAGTACGTCCAGTTCGGCGGCGCCTCGGTCAACCCCAGGACCGGCGCGATCGAGGCCATCTACGGCGGTGAGGACGCGACCAAGCACTTCACCAACAACGCGGACACGACGGGCGCCCAGGTCGGCTCCACGTACAAGCCCTTCGTACTGGCGGCGGCCTTCAAGAACGGCATCCGGGACAAGAGCGGAAGCGCGAACCAGGACGACGCCCAGCGCACCGTCATCAACCCGAAGAGCCTGTACAGCGGCAAGGACAAGCTCAAGATCAAGAACTACGACGGCACGGTCTGGACGGACAAGGACGGCAAGGAGTGGCTGCAGAGCAACGACGGCCACCGGTCCTACAACCCGCCGAGCTACAAGATCGACCTGCGTGAGGCCATGCGGGAGTCGGTCAACTCCGCCTACGTCCAGCTCGGCATGGACGTCGGGCTCGACAAGGTGAAGGCCGCGGCCATAGACGCGGGCCTGCGGGACGACAATTCCATGGCGGGCGCCACCTACCCGTCCTTCTCCCTGGGTACCTCGTCCCCGAGCGCGATCCGGATGGCTGGCGCCTATGCCACGTTCGCGGCCAGCGGCAAGCAGCGTGACCCGTTCTCGGTGAAGGAGATCGAGAAGGAGGGCCAGTCGGTCTACACCCACCCGTCCAAGACGAAGTCCGCCTTCTCCCCCGAGGTCGCGGACAACGTCACGGACGTCCTGCGGACCGTCGTGGAGAAGGGCACGGGCACCTCGGCGAAGCTGCCCGGCCGTCAGGTGGCCGGCAAGACCGGTACGACCGACGGCAACAAGTCCGCCTGGTTCGTCGGCTACACCCCGCAGTTGTCCACGGCGATCAGCATGTACCGGATGGACGACGACGAGTCCAACAAGAAGCGCCAGTTCCTGGAGATGTTCGGCACGGGCGGCCAGGAGAAGATCCACGGCGCCTCGTTCCCCGCGGAGATCTGGCAGGACTACATGTCGGCCGCGCTCAAGGGCCAGCCCGTCCTGACGTTCCCGACGCCGCAGCCCATCGGCGAGATCGTCGGCCAGCCGGTGGTGCCCACGCCCACCCAGACCGAGGAGGAAGAGGAGCCGAGCGACTCCCCGTCGCCCACGCCCACGGAGACGAAGTCCTCCGAGCCTCCGCCGACGAAGACCCCCGACCCGACCGAGACCTGTAAGGCCTCGGATCCGAGGTGCGAGGACGACGGCGGGGCCTCCGAAGGCGGAGACGACAACGGCGGCATCATCGGCGACCCGGGCGGTGAGTCACCACCGCCCACGGGTGACGCGAACGGCGGCAACGGAAACGGCAACGGGAACGGCCACAACGGCAACGGTGGCGGGATCTTCGAGGGCCCGACCGGAGGCTGACCGCCGAGCACATCGCGTGTTTCACGTGAAACAAGGCCGCCGCACCCCCGTGGTGCGGCGGCCTTGCCCGTGTCTGAAGGGACTGCCGGAGGGCGCGCACGGCCCCGCTGCGGCGGGGTTGAGGGCCCGCTGCGGCCCAGAGCGCTCCGTCGCCGCTGGGGGCGCTTCCGATCGATGCCACAGGGTGTGGACGCGTCGGTGCTTCCAGGGCCTGACAGGGTCCGTACGGCAGGATGTGCGCCATGCCCAGCGCAGAGAAGACGCCCCCCACACGCGCACATCCGCCCCTGAGCGAGCGGGTGCCGCAGCCCGTGCTTCCCACGAGGCAGGACGAGGTCGCCGCCTCCGGCAGCGAACTGATCGGCGGGCCCATCGGCCGCAGAGCGCTCCTCGCGGCGACCTGGTGGACGCCCGTGCGCGTCATCGCGCTCGTCGCCCTCGGAATGTTCGCACTCGGCATGGTGCAGAAGGCCCCGTGCTACAACGGCTCCTGGTTCGTCGGCGCGAGCTCGCAGTACACCCACGCGTGCTACTCCGACATCCCCCACCTCTACCAGGGCCGTGGCTTCGCCGACGGACTCGTGCCGTACTTCGACAAGCTGCCCGGCGACATGGAGTACCTCGAGTACCCGGTGCTCACGGGGCTGTTCATGGAGGTGGCCGCCTGGCTGACGCCGGGCAGTGGCAGCCTCCAGCACCAGGAGAAGTTCTACTGGATGGTCAACGCCGGGATGCTGATGGCCTGCACGGCCGTCATCGCCGTCTGCGTGACGCGCATCCACCGGCGTCGGCCCTGGGACGCGCTGCTCGTCGCTCTGGCGCCCGCCTTCGCGCTGACGGCCACGATCAACTGGGACCTGTTCGCCGTCGCCCTCACCGCTGCCGCGATGCTGATGTGGTCGCGCGGTCGCGCGGTCGCCTTCGGCATCCTGCTGGGGCTCGCGACGGCGGCCAAGCTCTATCCCGTGCTGCTCCTCGGCCCGCTGCTCGTGCTGTGCTGGCGCGCGGGCAAGTGGCGGGAGTTCGGGAGCGCGCTCATCGCGACGACCGCCGCCTGGCTGGCGGTGAACCTGCCGGTGATGATCCAGGCGCCGGACGGCTGGGCGAAGTTCTACAGCTTCAGCCGGGAGCGGGGCGTCGACTTCGGCTCGTTCTGGCTCATCCTCGCCCAGCGCATGGACGACCCGCCGACCACGGACACGGTGAACAGGCTGGCGGTGGTGCTCATGGTGCTTGCCTGCCTGGGAATCGCCGCGCTCGGCTTCACCGCTCCCAGGCGCCCGCGCTTCGCGCAGCTGGCCTTCCTGGTGGTCGCCGCCTTCATCCTCACCAACAAGGTGTACTCGCCGCAGTACGTGCTGTGGTTGATCCCGCTCGCCGCACTGGCGCGTCCCCGCTGGCGGGACTTCCTGATCTGGCAGGCGTGCGAGGTCGCGTACTTCCTGGGCATCTGGATGTACCTCGCGTACACGACGAGCGGAGACGCCCACAAGGGGCTGCCGACCGAGGGCTACCAAGTGGCCATCGCCATCCACCTGCTGGGGACGCTGTACCTGTGCGCCGTGGTCGTACGCGACATCCTCATGCCGGAGCGGGACGTGGTGCGGCGGACCGGCGAGGACGATCCTTCGGGCGGGGTCCTGGACGGTGCCCCGGACGTGTTCGTGCTCAGTCCCAGCGGTCGGGCGCCGCGGTACGACGGCGCGCGTGACGGCGGGGAGACGTACGTGGAATGGGGGACGACAGGGAAGCGTTCGCCCTGAGCGAACGTGGTGACGCCCGGATGGCGGTGGACCGGAACGGCTGTGGGCTGCAGCAGGAGGGCCGGAACGCTGGAGGCCGGTGAAGGGGCGGGGAGGGGGCTCGGAGGGCGCTGAGACCACGGTCTGAGGCGCTGGAGGACCGGCACGTGAAAGGGCCGGACGTGACAACTGTCGCGTCCGGCCCTTTCACCGTTGAGGGTCGCGCCCCTCGGCACGGGTGCCGCGTGGGGTCAGCGGTCGACGATCCGGTCGAACTGCGTGGTGGTGTGCCGCAGATGCGCCACCAGCTCCTCGCCCACCGTCGGCTCCGGCGCGTCCGACGGCACGAACAGGATCGAGACCTGCATGTGCGGCGGCTCCGCGAACCAGCGCTGCTTGGCGCCCCAGACGAAGGGCGAGAGGTTGCGGTTCACGGTCGCGAGTCCCGCACGGGCCACGCCCTTCGCGCGCGGCATCATCCCGTGCAGCGCCTTCGGCGCCTCCAGGCCGACGCCGTGCGAGGTGCCGCCCGCGACGACGACGAGCCAGCCGTCGGACGCGGCCTTCTGCTGCCGGTAGCCGAAACGGTCCCCCTTGGCGACGCGCGTCACGTCCAGGACGGAGCCCCGGTACTCGGTCGCGTGGTGGTCGCCCAGCCACAGGTGCGTGCCGATCCGCGCCCGGAAGCGGGTCTGCGGGAACTGCTGCTGCAGGCGGGCGAGTTCATCGGCCTTGAGGTGGCTGACAAACATCGTGTGCAGCGGCAGCCGCGCCGTGCGCAGCCGGTCCATCCAGCCGATGACCTCGTTGACGGCGTCCGTGCCGTCGGGCCGGTCGAGCGGAAGGTGGATCGCGAAGCCTTCGAGGCGCACGTCCTCGATGGCGGCGTGCAGATGCGGCAGGTCCTGCTCGGTGATGCCGTGGCGCTTCATCGAGGACATGACCTCGATGACGACACGGGCGCCCACGAGCCCGTGCACGCCGTCGAGCGACGACACGGAGCGGATGACGCGGTCAGGCAGCGGCACGGGCTCCTCGCCCCGGCGGAACGGGGTGAGGACCAGCAGGTCGCCGCCGAACCAGTCCTTGATCCGAGCGGCTTCGTAGGTCGTGCCGACGGCAAGGACATCGGCGCCGAATCGCGTGGCTTCCTCGGCGAGGCGCTCGTGGCCGAACCCGTAGCCGTTGCCCTTGCAGACCGGGACGATGCCTGGGAATTGGTCAAGCACGTGCTTCTGGTGTGCCCGCCAGCGCGCGGTGTCGACATAGAGCGTGAGCGCCATGGCTGGTCCCGGAACCTTTCTGGTGGCTGCGGTGTAACAGAGATGTGGAAGGAATTGCGGAAGGCGACTGCGCGGGGATCAGCGACGCGACATGTAGATGTCGAGCGCCTTGTGCAGCAGCTTGTTCAGCGGGAAGTCCCACTCGCCGACGTACTCGACGGCCTCGCCGCCGGTGCCGACCTTGAACTGGATCAGGCCGAAGAGGTGGTCCGTCTCGTCCAGCGAGTCGGAGATGCCGCGCAGGTCGTAGACCGAGGCGCCGAGCGCGTAGGCGTCGCGCAGCATCCGCCACTGCATCGCGTTCGAGGGCCGGACCTCGCGGCCGATGTTGTCGGAGGCGCCGTAGGAGTACCAGACGTGCCCGCCCACGACGAGCATCGTCGCCGCCGAAAGGTTCACGCCGTTGTGCCGCGCGAAGTACAGCCGCATGCGGTTGGGGTCCTCGGAGTTGAGGGCCCGCCACTGCTGCTGGAAGTAGCTCAGCGGCCGCGGCCGGAACTTGTCGCGGATCGCCGTGATCTCGTACAGGCGCTGCCACTCGGGAAGGTCGTTGTAACCGCCCTGGACGACCTCGACGCCGGCCTTCTCGGCCTTCTTGATGTTGCGGCGCCACAGCTGGTTGAAGTTTTTGAGGACCTCGTCCAGCGAGCGGTTGGCCAGCGGCACCTGGAAGACATAGCGGGGCTGCACGTCGCCGAAGCCGGCGCCGCCGTCCTCGCCCTGCTGCCAGCCCATGCGCCGCAGCTTGTCGGAGACTTCGAAGGCGCGCGGCTCGATGTGCGTGGCCTCGATGTCGCGCAGGCGCTTCACGTCGGGGTTCTGGATGCCCGCCTTGATCGCGGGGGCGTTCCAGCGGCGGATGACGACCGGCGGGCCCATCTTCACCGAGAAGGCGCCCTGCTTCTTCAGGTGCGCGAGCATCGGCTGGAGCCACTCGTCCAGGTTCGGCGCGTACCAGTTGATGACCGGACCCTCGGGGAGATACGCGAGATAGCGCTTCACCTTGGGCAGCTGGCGGTAGAGCACCAGGCCCGCGCCCACCATGTGACCGGTCCTGTCGTCGAACCAACCGAGGTTCTCCGAACGCCATTCACTCTTCACGTCTGCCCATGCGGGGACCTGGCAATGGCTCGCCGACGGCAGGCTCTGGATGTACGCCAGATGTTGCTCTCGGCTGATGGTCCTCAGGGTCAGGCTCATTCGCGGCGCTCCTCGGGCTGGTGTGTCCCCATGGGTACAGGGGCTCCGGCTCTAGCGCCGAAGCCTACTGCGCCCTGCGAGCGCCCCGTCTGGGCGTATCGCACCTTCGCCCCTGGCCCGTGTCTGACCAGGGGTGGTGCGGACCGGTCAACAGCCGGTTCGGAGAAGGCGGCGCGGCCGGGGACGGCTCATCCGCGGCCGTCGCAGGTCACCAGAGTCCACCGAAGAGGCCGCCGTGCGCCATGCCCAGGAAGAAGCCGACCGCACAGGCACCGAGGCCGACGATCAGGAAGAAGCGCTCCCGCGTCGTCACCGAGATGAACTGTCCGTACGCGCCGGTGAAGATGCCCACCAGGCCGGTCCAGGAACTGAGCAGATGGAGGTTGTGGAACATCGCGGACACGAAGGCGATCGCGCCGAGGATCAGCGTCACGCCGAGCAGTGTGTCCTGGAGGGGATGGGGCTTGCCGTCGGTCGCGAAGAGGGAACCGGCGGTGTCACGTCGCAATGTCTGTGCCATGGAGGCACCTCCTGCGGAAAGGCAGCGCATCGTAGCGCCATACACACCCGATGTGTACAGATTCTGCCCGCCCGCCGCCGGATTTCAACCGGAAGCCTAGGTGCGGGTACTCTGTACCGTCTGCACCGGTGTCTGCCCAGGCCAGTCACTGATCCGTCACTGACTGGTACAGCCACACGACGCGACTCCCCCTCGCACCTCCGCTCGGGGCGGTCGATTGTCAGTGGCGGCCGATACCGTTGCGTACGCATCACGACCCTCCTGCCACGGAACGACCGTGGCCGCTGAGTCCAAAGGAGGTGGGTTCCACATGCGTCACTACGAGGTGATGGTCATCCTCGACCCCGATCTCGAGGAGCGCGCTGTCTCCCCGCTGATCGAGAACTTCCTCTCCGTCGTCCGTGAGGGCAACGGAAAGGTCGAGAAGGTCGACACCTGGGGCCGTCGTCGTCTCTCGTACGAGATCAAGAAGAAGCCCGAGGGCATCTACTCGGTCATCGACCTGCAGGCCGAGCCTGCGGTCGTCAAGGAGCTCGACCGCCAGATGAACCTGAACGAGTCGGTCCTCCGGACCAAGGTCCTCCGCCCCGAGACCCACTGAGCCCCCTGGCTCGGACCCGCTGAGCCGCGAGGCCCGGCGGTACTCGGGATTCGAGTAGCAGCACCAGCAGCCAGCAGCAAACCCGCCGAGAGGTTCCCCCAATGGCAGGCGAGACCGTCATCACGGTCGTCGGCAATCTTGTCGACGACCCCGAGCTGCGCTTCACCCCGTCCGGTGCGGCGGTCGCGAAGTTCCGCGTCGCGTCCACTCCCCGCACCTTCGACCGGCAGACCAATGAGTGGAAGGACGGCGAGAGCCTGTTCCTGACCTGCTCGGTCTGGCGTCAGGCGGCGGAGAACGTCGCCGAGTCGCTCCAGCGAGGCATGCGCGTCATCGTGCAGGGCCGGCTGAAGCAGCGGTCCTACGAGGACCGTGAGGGCATCAAGCGCACGGTCTACGAGCTGGACGTCGAGGAAGTCGGCGCCAGCTTGAAGAACGCCACGGCCAAGGTCACCAAGACCACCGGTCGCGGCGGCCAGGGCGGGTACGGCGGCGGTGGCGGCGGTCAGCAGGGCGGCGGCTGGGGCGGTGGCCCCGGTGGCGGTCAGCAGCAGGGTGGCGGCGGTGCTCCCGCCGACGACCCCTGGGCGACCGGTGCGCCGGCCGGTGGCGGCCAGCAGGGCGGCAGCGGCGGCGGTGGCGGCTGGGGCGGAAGCTCCGGCGGCTCCGGCGGCGGCTACTCGGACGAGCCCCCCTTCTAAGACCCAGGGCCCCGGTCCCGGGACGAGAAGGCGGGGCGCACCCACACTTCTTGATCACACAGGAGAAACACCATGGCGAAGCCGCCTGTGCGCAAGCCTAAGAAGAAGGTCTGCGCATTCTGCAAGGACAAGGTCACGTACGTGGACTACAAGGACACGAACATGCTGCGGAAGTTCATTTCCGACCGCGGCAAGATCCGTGCCCGCCGCGTGACCGGCAACTGCACGCAGCACCAGCGTGACGTCGCCACGGCCGTGAAGAACAGCCGTGAGATGGCGCTGCTGCCCTACACGTCCACCGCGCGATAAGGGAAGGGTGACCGAAACATGAAGATCATCCTCACCCACGAGGTCTCTGGCCTCGGTGCCGCTGGCGACGTCGTCGACGTCAAGGACGGCTACGCTCGCAACTACCTGATCCCGCGGAACTTCGCGATCCGCTGGACCAAGGGTGGCGAGAAGGACGTCGCGCAGATCCGTCGTGCGCGCAAGATCCACGAGATCGCGACCATCGAGCAGGCCAACGAGATCAAGGCCCAGCTCGAGAGCGTCAAGGTCCGTCTGGCCGTCCGCTCCGGCGACGCCGGTCGTCTCTTCGGTTCCGTCACCCCGGCTGACGTCGCTTCGGCGATCGCGGCTGCCGGTGGCCCGAAGGTCGACAAGCGCCGCATCGAGCTCGGCGCGCCGATCAAGACGCTGGGCGCCCACGCGACGTCCGTGCGTCTGCACCCCGAGGTGGCCGCCAAGGTCAACGTCGAGGTCGTCGCTGCCTGAACGCCGCGCTAGCGCTGCGTTTCGCAGGACTGAGCAAGAGGGCCGCACCTACTGGTGCGGCCCTCTTGTCATGCGTGGACAGCGTGGAATGCGCGGATGGTGCTGAGCAGAAGTGCTTCCCTCGGCCGCGGCTGGAACGCCGTGACGCGGCTGTGGATCAGGAGACGGTGCTCAGACGCAGGGCACGTTTCACGTGAAACATCGCCTCAGCGCGTGGCCCCTGTGACGATCCAGCGGCCCGAGCGGGAGCGTAGCCACAGGGTGAGCATGCGCACGGTCATCATGAGCGTCATCGCGACCCACAGGGAGGTCAGCGCGCCGCCGAGGGTGGGGACGAGCAGGGCTGCGGGTGCGAACACCGCAAGGGTGATCAACATGGCCCAGGCCAGATACGGCCCGTCTCCCGCGCCCATGAGGACACCGTCGAGTACGTAGACGACGCCGCAGATCGGCTGCGCGAGGGCTATCACGATCAGCGCGGGCAGAGCGGCGTCCTGGACGGCGGTGTCGCTGGAGAAGAGCGGGACGAACACGGGCCGGGCCAGGACGACCAGCAGGCCGAGGACGACACCCGAGGCGATGCCCCACTGCACCATGCGGCGGCAGGCGTCGCGGGCGCCCTGGGCATCGCCCGCTCCCAGATAGCGGCCGATGATGGCCTGCCCGGCGATCGCGATGGCATCGAGGGCGAAGGACAGCAGGCTCCACAGGGACAGGACGATCTGGTGCGCGGCTATGTCGGCGTCGCCGAGCCGGGCGGCCACGGCGGTGGCGATGATGACGATCGCCTTGAGGGAGAGCGTGCGGGCCAGCAGAGGGACACCCGCCTGTGCGCAGGCTCTGATGCCTGCGGCGTCCGGGCGCAGCGAGGCGCCATGGCGTCGGGCGCCGCGGACGACGACGGTCAGATAGACGGCGGCCATCGCGCACTGGGCGAGGACGGTGCCCCAGGCGGACCCGGCGATGCCGAGGCCCGCTCCGTAGACGAGGAGCACGTTGAGCACGCCGTTGGCGACGAAGCCGCCGATGGCGACGTACAGCGGCGTCTTGGTGTCCTGGAGGCCACGCAGGACGCCGGTGGCGGCGAGGACAGCCAGCATCGCGGGTATCCCGAGGGCCGAGATCCTCAGATAGGTGACCGCGTGGGGCGTGGCGGCGTCCGAGGCTCCGAAGAGGCCCACGAGCGCGGGTGCCGTGGGCAGGGCGACGGCGATCACGGCCACGCCGAGCAGAAGGGCGAGCCAGATGCCGTCCATGCCCTGCCGGATGGCGGCCGGGAGGTCACCGGCGCCCACACGGCGGGCGACTGCGGCGGTGGTGGCGTACGCGAGGAAGACGAAGACGCTGACGGCGGTTGTCAGAAGGGCCGAGGCGATGCCGAGGCCGGCGAGCTGAGCCGTGCCGAGGTGGCCGACGATGGCACTGTCGGCCATGACGAAGAGGGGCTCGGCCACGAGTGCGCCGAAGGCGGGAACGGCGAGTGCGACGATCTCTCGGTCGTGTCGTCGCCGGGCGGCCTTGGGCGCCGCGGGAGCCTGTGTCATGAGCACCAATCTAATCTTCCACAGGTAAGAGATGCAATTGACTTAGGACCCTTACCTGAGCCGAGAGTGGGCGTGCGGACGGGCGCAGTTCGACGAGATCTTGGGCCGACTGGGGAAGTTTTTCTTCTGCACAGCCAGTGGATGGGAAAGGCGCAGGTCAGAGCGGCTGTGGAAAGTCGCCTGAGGGCTTGTTCACAGGGCTGTCCACCGGGCCGTGCACAGGTTTCCCGGGGTTCTCCACAGCATCGGGGCAGTCATCCACAGCGCCTGTGGATAACCAGATTGGCTGACGGTGCCGACGGGCCTACGGTTGTGCGGCGCCCGCCTCGTCCTGTCATCGGGGAAACCACGCAAATCCGACGCGTCAGAACCGGAGTTGGGCCCCCTTATTTGTCAGTGTCGTGCCGTAGGAAAGAGGGGCACGGCGAGGTCCGCGCGGCGGACGGGAGGAGGTGGCCCGGTGAGTATTTCCGAGCCCTTGGACGACCCGTGGGCCGACAGCGGACCGGGGGACCGGCTGCCCGCGTCCCGCCCGCGCCGCGACGGCGGCCAGGGCCGTGATGAGCAGCACGAGCGAGGCTGGGACGGAGGGAGCCCTTCCTTCGAGCGCGTGCCGCCCCAGGACCTGGACGCGGAACAGTCCGTGCTCGGTGGCATGCTCCTGTCGAAGGACGCCATCGCCGATGTCGTCGAGGTGCTCAAGGGCCACGACTTCTACCGCCCGGCCCACGAGACGGTCTTCACCGCGATCCTCGACCTGTACGCCAAGGGCGAGCCCGCCGACCCCATCACGGTCGCCGCCGAGCTCACCAAGCGCGGCGAGATCACCAAGGTCGGCGGCCCTTCCTATCTGCACTCCCTGGTCCAGACGGTCCCGACCGCGGCGAACGCCGAGTACTACGCGGAGATCGTGCACGAGCGCGCGGTCCTGCGCCGCCTGGTCGAGGCGGGCACCCGCATCACGCAGATGGGATACGCGGCGGACGGCGACGTCGACGAGATCGTCAACAGCGCCCAGGCCGAGATCTACGCCGTCACCGAGCAGCGCACCAGCGAGGACTATCTGCCGCTCGGCGACATCATGGAGGGCGCCCTCGACGAGATCGAGGCGATCGGCTCCCGCAGCGGCGAGATGACGGGTGTGCCGACGGGCTTCACCGACTTCGACTCGCTCACCAACGGTCTGCACCCCGGCCAGATGATCGTCATCGCGGCCCGCCCCGCCATGGGTAAGTCCACGCTGGCCCTGGACTTCGCGCGCGCCGCCTCCATCAAGCACAACCTGCCCAGCGTGATCTTCTCCCTGGAAATGGGGCGCAACGAGATCGCGATGCGTCTGCTGTCCGCGGAGGCGCGCGTAGCGCTGCACCACATGCGCTCCGGCACGATGACGGACGAGGACTGGACCCGGCTCGCCCGCCGGATGCCCGAGGTCTCGGCGGCGCCGCTCTACATCGACGACTCCCCGAACCTGTCGATGATGGAGATCCGCGCGAAGTGTCGGCGCCTCAAGCAGCGCAGCGACATCAAGCTCGTGATCATCGACTATCTGCAGCTGATGCAGTCCGGTGGCTCGAAGCGCGCCGAGAGCCGTCAGCAGGAAGTCTCGGACATGTCGCGAAACCTGAAGCTGCTGGCCAAGGAGCTCGAGGTCCCGGTCATCGCGCTCTCGCAGCTGAACCGTGGTCCCGAGCAGCGCACGGACAAGAAGCCCCAGGTCTCCGACCTGCGTGAGTCCGGCTCCATCGAGCAGGACGCCGACATGGTCATCCTGCTGCACCGCGAGGACGCGTACGAGAAGGAGTCGCCGCGCGCGGGCGAGGCGGACATCATCGTGGGCAAGCACCGTAATGGCCCCACGGCGACGATCACTGTCGCCTTCCAGGGCCACTACTCGCGCTTCGTGGACATGGCCCAGACGTAACGCGCGCGGCAGGGCGGTGCCTGCCTGTCGGGCTATGCGGCCTTGCTCCCGCGCGGGGTCAGCTTCACGAGGCCCGGGTGGCGCTGGGCCGACAGGGCGCCCCGGACGATGAACTCCTTGTACCAGGCGGCGGCGCGGCCCGTGAGCACGCGTTCGACCGCGCTGTCGTCGTCCCGGACGAACTGGATGAGGCCGTCGCGGCGGCCCAGGCTGACGCACTGGTTGAGGTACCGGAAGCGCAGCGGGCTCGGGGTGCGGCCCGCCAGACGGTCGCTGATCGACCGCGCCACATGGGCCGCGGACGGCAGGCCGGTCGCGCAGGCCATGCGCAGTTCCTGCCCGTCCTGCCGACGGGCGGCGGCCGCGTCGCCGATGGCGTAGACGTCCGGGTGGGACACCGAGCGCAGCGTCGGGTCGACGAGCACGCGCCCGTGGTCGTCGACGGCCAGACCGGCCTCGCGTGCGATCTCCGGTACTCGGAAGCCTGTCGTCCACACCACCGTGTCCGAGGGCAGCAGCGCGCCGTCGGCGAGAAGTACGCCGTCCGCGCGGACCTCGGTGACCTTGGCGTTGTCCCGTACCTCGATACCGAGGCGGGCGAAGACGCGCCGCAGGTGCTGCCGACCCCGCTCGGAGAGCGCCGCGCCGAGCGCACCACCGGTGACCAGGCGTACCTTCAACTCCGGCCGTGTCTCGGCCAGTTCGGCCGCAGCCTCGATGCCGGTCAGGCCGCCGCCGACGACCGTGACGGTGCCGCCCGCGGCCAGCCGTGCCCGCAGGCGGTCGGCGTCCTCGGCGACGGCCAGCGGATACGCGTGCTCGGCGGCCCCCGGTACGGCGTCGTGGGCGGCGAGGCTGCCGAGCGCGTAGACCAGCGTGTCGTAGCCGAGGGGCGCGGCATCGGCCAGGACGACCTCGCGACGCTCGGCGTCGATGGCGACGACGCGGTCGACGACGAACTCCACGGGGGCGCCTGTGAGCAGTTCGGCGATCGGCCGCTGGCGCACCTGCTGGCCCACCGCGACCTGGTGCATCCGCACCCGCTCGACGAACCGGTCGCTCGCGTTCACCAAGGTCACCCGGGTGCCTGACTGCTTGGCGATCGACTTGGCCGCGACCACGCCCGCGTAACCCGCTCCCAGAACCACGATGTGCGCTGCCATCACGCTCTCCCTCCGATGTCCGCCGCCGGTGCGGCGTCGAAAGGTAGACAGAGCGGGGCTGCGGATTCGTGACATGCATCGATGAGACGTGGGTCACAGGTGCGACCGTGTGGGGCGTGCGGCGATTCCGATGAGCAGGCGGGCGACCTTGTCCGACCGAGCAGCCGGGCGTCCTGAAGCACGTCCTCGGCTTCCTCGCCCAGGGGCCCGGCGGCCGACCGAACCTCCCGTACGCAAGCGCGCACGTTTCACGTGAAACATGGCGTGGCCAGGCACGCGAAGCATGGTGTGGCCAGGCATGACGTGGACCGGAAGCGCTCCCGCGGGCACGGATGCGTTCGTAATGGGCTCGACGCCCGGGCACACGCCCGTATGAACTGGCCCCATGACAAACGAAGAGCTGCTTCCCTCTACGCGCCGCGCCTTGACCCATCGGATTGCCACCGCTCAGACGGAGGGGCGAGCACCGTCCCTGGTCGCTGCCGTTGTGCGGGGAGGTGAGCTGGTGTGGACGGGGAGCCGGACCTCGGTCGACGGCCATGGGCCGGACGAGAACGTGCAGTACCGCATCGGATCGATCACCAAGACGTTCACCGCGGTTCTGGTGATGCGGCTGCGCGACGAGGGCTTGCTCGATCTCTCCGATCCGCTGGAGAAGCATCTGCCGGGCACCGGCGTAGGGGAGGTCACGATCGCTGAACTCCTGTCGCACCGGGGCGGACTCGCGGCCGAGACGCCGGGGCAGTGGTGGGAGCGCAGCCCCGCGTCACTGCGGCCCGAGCTGAGTGACGTCCTTGGGGAGCAGCCCTTCAAGCACCCGGTGGGGCGCCGCTTCCATTACTCCAACCCCGGCTACACGCTCCTGGGTTCGCTGATCGAGGCGTTGCGCGGTGCGCCGTGGGAGGAGGTGCTGCGCAGGGAGGTCCTGGAACCGCTCGGTCTGAACCGTACGAGCGGGCAGCCGGTGGCTCCGCACGCGGGTGGCTGGGCGGTGCATCCGTGGGCCGACGTGTTGCTGCCGGAGGCCGTGGAGGACCTGGGGCTCATGGCTCCGGCAGGGCAGCTGTGGTCGACGACGGCCGACCTGGCGCGCTTCGCCGTGTTCCTGATGCGGGGTGATGACCGGGTGCTCTGTCTCGACACGGTCCGGGAGATGAAGGCGCCGGCGGCGGTCGCGGAGTTCGGTGACGCGGAACAGACGTACGGGCTCGGTGTCGGCATCGTCCGGTTCAGCGGTGGCGTGCTCATCGGGCACACGGGCTCGCTGCCGGGATTCCTCGCCAGCCTGTGGACCTGTGAGGAGGCCGACGTCGCGGCCGTGGTCCTCGCCAACTGCACCTCCGGCCTTCCGGTGGCCATGGTGGCGGCCGAGCTCGTGGGGATCGTGGCGGAGGCGGAGCCGCGCATCCCTGAGCCCTGGCGGCCGCTGCGCGAGGTCGACCCGGCCGTACTGGAGCTGACCGGGCCTTGGTACTGGGGGACGAGCGCCCAGGCGCTGCGCCTCGCGGCGGACGGCGCGGTCCAGCTGGGCCCGCTCGCGGGCGGCGGCCGTGGTTCGCGCTTCCGGCCGAACGGCGACGGGACGTGGACCGGGCTCGACGGGTACTACGCGGGCGAGCTCCTGCGGGCGGTCCGGCGGCCGGACGGTTCGGTGAGCCATCTCGACCTGGGGTCGTTCGTCTTCACACGGGAGCCGTACGACGCGAAGGCTCCGGTGCCCGGCGGGGTGGACCCGGAGGGGTGGCGGGGCCTCGCGTAACCCCCGAACAGGGACTGACTGCGGTCGAGGGCCGATCGTGGTCAAGGACCGGCCGCGCGGACGAGGACCGACTGCGGACACGAAGGCCAGGTTGTCCTGTTTCACGTGAAACAGCGAAGCAGGACACCCTGGGCCTTTCGCTGCGCATGGCAGCGGCCGTTCAACGGCGTCGGAGCCCGCTTCAGAGCTGGAGCTTGAAGCCCACGTGTGAGGCTGTGAACCCCAGGCGCTCGTAGAAGCGATGGGCGTCGGTGCGGGTGGCGTCCGAGGTCAGCTGCACCAACTGGCAGCCTTGGCGCCGGGATTCATCGACGGCCCACTCGATGAACCGGGTGCCGAGGCCGCTGCCGCGCTCCTCGGCGTGCACGCGTACCGCTTCGATGATCGACCGCGTGGCACCCTTCCGGGAAAGGCCCGGAATGATCGTGAGCTGGAGCGTGCCGACGACGCGGCCTTCGCGGACGGCGACGACCAGGTGCTGGTTCGGGTCCTCGGCGAGCCGCTGGAAGGCGGGGAAGTACGGGGTGAGGTCGTCCAGCGACTCGCGCTGGGCGCCCAGGGGGTCGTCCGCCAGCATGGCCACGATCGCGGGGATGTCATCGGCGACGGCAGGTCGTATCTCAAGATCTCCCATGGCCGCAGCCTATGCGGAGGCTGCGGGACACGGGCTTGCAGGCCGCGGGCTGCAAGCCGCTGGGCCCCCGGCCGCTGGGCCCCCGGCCGCTTGCCGCCCGACGCTCGCCGCCCGGCAGGCCGTGCCTCACGCAGGCGCGCGCACCGTTTCGACGACCCGGACCAGCGGGGCGAGCTCGGGATTCTGCGCGGCCTCGTCCAGGGCTTCGCGCAGGGCCGCGTCGTTGGTGGGCCGGGCCTCGGCGAGGAGCTGGATGCCGCTCTCGCTGACGTTCGTGTAGATGCCGCGCCGGTCGGTGGGGCACAGGTAGCGCAGGAGGAGACCGCGCTCCTCGAGCCGGGTGACCAGGCGGGTGGTGGCGCTCTGGCTGAGGACCACGGCATCGGCGACCTGCTTCATCTGCAGATGGCCGCCCTCGCCGTCGTGCTGGCGGCTGAGCACGTCGAGCAGGCTGTACTCCCGCACGCTCAGTCCGTGCTTGGCCTGGAGCGCCCGCTCCACATGGGACTCGATCTTCCCGTGGAGCAGGGAGAGCGCGCACCAGCCCTGGGCCAGCGCGGTGAGTGCGGGGTCGGTCGCGGTCATGGCGGTTCCTCCGTCTTCCTGCGTCCCAGAGCGGCTGCGTCCAGGATAGTCCACCGCTGCAATATCCAGCGCTTGCAATTAACCAGCGTCTGCAACTATTGTGGACGCACGTTAAGCGCTCCCGCAACCGTTTGGAAGGTAGCTCCATGCCTCTCGCGCTTCTGGCCCTAGCGATCGGGGCCTTCGGAATCGGAACCACCGAGTTCGTGATCATGGGACTCCTTCCCGAGGTCGCGGGTGACTTCGACGTCTCCATCCCCACGGCAGGGTTCCTCGTGACCGGCTATGCCCTGGGCGTCGTGCTGGGTGCCCCGCTGATGACCGCCCTCGGCACCCGCATCTCGCGCAAGCGGATGCTCATGCTGCTGATGGGCCTGTTCATCGCGGGCAATCTGCTCTCGGCCGTCGCACCGGCCTTCGGCGTGATGCTCGCCGGACGCGTCGTCGCCTCCCTGGCCCACGGTGCCTTCTTCGGCATCGGCTCGGTCGTCGCGGCCGAGCTGGTCGCCCCCGAGAAGAAGGCCGGGGCCATCGCCACCATGTTCTCGGGTCTGACCGTGGCCAATGTGGTCGGCGTCCCGCTGGGTACGTTCGTGGGCCAGGCCATCGGCTGGCGGATCACCTTCGTCATCGTCGCCGCCCTGGGCGTGGTCGGCCTCGCCGGTGTCGCCAAGCTCGTGCCGGACCTGCCCAAGCCCGCGGGCGTGAGCCTGCGCCACGAGATCGGCGCGTTCCGCAACGTGCAGGTGCTGCTCGCCATGGCGATGACCGTGCTCGGCTTCGGCGGAGTGTTCGCGGCCATCACCTACATCACGCCGATGATGACGGAGGTCGCCGGCTACTCGGAGTCCTCCGTGACCTGGCTGCTCGTTCTGTTCGGCCTCGGCATGGTCGGTGGCAATCTGATCGGCGGCCGGTTCGCGGACCGTGCGCTGATGCCCATGCTGTACGTCTCGCTCGGCGCGCTGGCCCTCGTCCTCGGTGTCTTCACGCTCACCGCGCACAACAAGATCGCTTCGGCCGTGACCATCATGCTGATCGGCGCCCTGGGCTTCGCCACCGTGCCGCCGCTGCAGAAGCGGGTCCTCGACCAGGCCTCCGGAGCGCCCACGCTCGCCTCCGCCGTCAACATCGGCGCCTTCAACCTGGGCAACGCCCTCTCGGCCTGGCTCGGCGGCATCGTGATCTCCGCGGGCTTCGGTTACACCGCTCCGAACTGGGTCGGTGCCGTGCTCGCCGCGTCCGCCCTGGTCCTCGCCTTCCTGTCGGCGGCGCTGGAGCGCCGGTCCCCCGCGCCCACCAAGGTCGTCACCGGCGCCACCCCCGTGCCCGAGCACGCAGCGGCCGCCCACCACTGACCCCAAGCCTCCCTCGCCCCGGCTTCCACTGGCCCGGGGCGAGGGGCCTCACCGAAACACCGTTCCATCAAGGAGAGACCCCTCGTGAGCACCACCCCCGCCCCCACCGCCGTCGCCCCGCTGACCATCTCCGACGCCGAGGCCCTCGTGAGTGCCGCACACCGCGCCGCCGACACCGCCGGAGTCCACGTCAGCGTCACCGTCCTCGACGCCGGTGGCCATCTCCTCGCCTTCCGGCGTGACGACCGGGCGGTGCTGATCGCCGGCGAGACCAGCACGCGCAAGGCGTACACCGCGCTCCAGCTGAACACCCCGACCGCCGACCTCGTGGACGCGGTCCAGCCCGGCGGCCTCTTCCACACGCTGCCGACGGCCCTCGACCGGCCGCTGCTGTTCATCGCGGGCGGCGTGCCCGTCCACCGCGACGGCCGGCTCATCGGCGCCATCGGTGTCGGTGGTGGCGCCCCGGAGCAGGACCACGGATTCGCGACGACGGCCGTGGAGGCCCTCGTCTAGCCCCTGCCCCACCTCCCCGGGCCCGACCGGGACCCATGGGAAAGCCCGCCCTCACTGCCGGAAGAGTCACGGCACGTGAGGGCGGGCTTCGGCGTGGAAGCGGTCCTACGCGCTCAGCCCGCCGCCACCGTCAGCGGGGCGAACCGGCGCGTCCAGTCCCCGAGCAGCTCCGGGATGCCGTACGTCATCACGGAGTTGAAGGCGATGGACTCCAGCCCGTGCGCCTTCACCCACGCAATCAGTTCCTCGTGGCGGACGTCGATGTCCGTGCGCAGCGGGCGGTCGGTGCGGGCGCCGAGCGAGGCGATGAGCGCCTTGGCCGTGTCCGTGTCCCGGGCGATCAGCGGGCCGACGACGTGGGTCTCCATGTTCGGCCAGGCCCCCGCGTAGCCGATGATCTCGCCGTCCGCCTCCGCAACGCGCAGCTGATCGGTGAAGGCAGGGAGGCGGGTGATGATGTGGGTCCGGTCGAGGCCGAAGACCTCCGTGTCGAGCCGGACCAGGGTGGGCAGGTCCTCCGCGGTCGCCGCCCGGGTGGAGATGCCCGGCACCTGCGCGTCCGAGCCGTCGACGGCGAAGCGGCCGCGGACCATTTCGGCGCGGCCGGTCGTCTTGAAGCCGAGCTCTTCGTAGAGCGGGCGGCCGTTGGGCGTCGCGTGCAGGGTCAGCGGGGTGGTGCCCGCGCCCTCGATGACGGAGCGCATCAGATGGCGGCCGATGCCCTTGCGGGCGTGCCGTTCGGCGACCAGCACCATGCCGATCGCCGACAGTCCTGGGTTCTCGTACGGTCCGTACTGCGTCACGACGCACGCGGCGATGAGGCCGGAGCCGTCGGGGTCGTCGATGCCGTAGCCCGTCCCGGCCGAGAGCAGCAGCCCCCATTTGTGTTCCTCGCGGGGCCAGCCGCGGTCTTCGGACAGATCGGCACAGGCAGTGAGGTCGCGGGGCGTGAGCCTGCGGATGGGCAGTGCGGAGAGGGAAGGTGTCGACACGCGGGTCAGGCTGTCTGACGCATGACCTCGGCGTCCACCTCTTTGTGGGGAGAAGCACGCTGCTTTTCGCCAAGTTTCCTCTGACCACGCTGGTGAGCGGCGCGCAGGTGGCGGCCCCGCCGGGTCAGCCCCCAGGGCTTGAGCACGGAGATGACCGTCATGAACAGGTAAGCGCTGAGGGAGACGATCGGTCCCATGATGAGGTCGGTCGAACTGGCCAGGCCGTCCCCCGCAGACACGGTCGCGACCGCTTCGTTGACCCCTGGCCGTAGCGCGAAGGTCGACGCGGCCGTAGTCGCCAGCGTCAGCCAGAACTTCGTGTACACCCAGCGATGCCGGGCGAGCCCCCAAGACGTACCGAGTGAGAGCAGCAGGCCGCTCAGCAGGGTGAGGAGTGCCAGGGGGAGGACGAGCCAGTCCGTGAAGACCTTCATCGCACGGACGGAGGCCTCAATGGTCGGGTGGGAGTCGGTGGTGATCGCGGCCGTGGCGAGCGCGAGCAGCCCGAGGGTGAGCCCGAGCCAGCCCGCCGAGGCGGTGACATGGACAACGAGGGTGGCCCGGCGTGCGGGGCGACGTAGTTTCACGTGAAACACCGTGCCGGGAGCGCCGGACCACGGCGTCTGACAGCGGGAGTAACCGCGGGTACTAGCCTCGGCGTACATGGCACGTCTACACCTCTTCGACCTGGACGGAACGCTGCTGTACGGCACAGCGGCACCCGTGGAGATTTCCCGGCAACTGGGGCTGGAACAAGAAATAGCCGCACTTGAACGGGATTTCGTCTCGGGTCGTATCGATTCGGCTCAGTACGGAGTACGGGTCCACGGGCTGTGGGCGGATCTCACGGATGCCCAGGTGGGGACGGCCTTCGACGGTGCGCCCTGGTTGTCCGGCATCCAGGACACCTGGGCCGAGATCCGGGCGAACGGCGACTATTGCGCCGTGGTCTCGCTCTCGCCCTCGTTCTTCGTCGAGCGGCTGCTCGGCTGGGGCGCCCATGCCGCGCTCGGCTCCCGCTTCCCCTCGGTGCCGTTCCGCGAGCCCGTGGACCCCACGGGCATCCTCAACGCGGCGGCCAAGGTGAAGGTCGCGAACCGGCTCTGTGAAGAGTTCGGCGTGGACCCGGCCGACTGCGTTGCCTATGGCGACTCGCTCTCCGACCTGGATCTGTTCGCCGCGGTGCCGGTTTCGGTCGCGGTCAACGCGGATGCGCGGCTGGTCGACCTGGCCACTCACTCCTACGTCGGGCGGGATCTTCGGCAGGCGTACGCATTGGTGCGCGCTTCGGCGAGGGAAGCGGTCGGAGAGGGTGGACCCCGGAATTCCAAATGAAAGAAGGGCACTTGTGTGTTCGACGGGTGCCGGTATGGTCGAGTCCGGTTCAAGCCGGACGGGATTCGGTGCGCGCCGGGTGCGCGGGCGACGCACCCCTGGAGGCGCGCACGGATCAGCAAAGTTTAACGGGGTAAAGAGATCGACGACCCGTTCTTCCGGCTAAGGGCCCCGCGCGACGGGCGTGGATGCGATGCTGCGGGAGAGGTGACTGCGGCCAATGTCACATCTTTCCCTGCTTGTCCGTAAAGCGTGGGGCGTCAGGGTTCAATGTGATCAACATGGGTTGCCGAGGCAAGGCGGGAAAGCAGGCACCTTCCGGCGAGGAAGTGCGCGGACCGACTGAGAGATGTTCGAGGCGAGGCACAGCATGGACGCTCCGACCACCACGTCGGCGGGCAACGGCACTTCCGGGCACGGCAGCAACTGGTTCACGCCGCGGAGGCCGCCTGAGCGGCCTCAGGAGGCGACTGCCGCCGACGAGGGCGCGGGCAGCGCGGAGCCTGCCGAGCCGGGCCATGAGGGGCCGGAGGGCCTTGAGCGCACGCGCCGCCAAGTGCCCGAGGGACGCCGCGTAGCGACCATACGGCCTCTCGGCAGACCGGCCGCCGGGCCCGCCGAAGCCGAGGCGGGGCGAATACCGCCTGCCCGGTCCGCCGTGCCGGAGCCGAAACCTGAGCCGGGCCCGAAATCGGCGGAAGCCACCCAGGAGCCCCCGCCCGACGCGTCCTTCCGTACGGCTACTGAGACTTCGTGGTGGACGGTGGCAGGGCGCACGCCAACCAGCGCCGGGAGCACCGGGGTTGCCACGACGGGCGGCGGCACGGCGACGCTTCCGGCTCCCGAAGACGGCGCCAGGCCTCCGGTGCCCGACGCCGTGGCCACAGCTCCGGCTGCCGAGCACGAGGTGGCTACGGAGGACGCGGGCCCGGAAGACAGCGCTCCGGCCGCAGGAAGCGTGGCTCCCGAAGCCGACGTTCCGACCGCGGAGAGCGCGGGCGCGGAACTCGGCGCTCCGACCACAGACGGCAGAGGCGACGCCCCGACCACAGGGGGCACGGGCCCGGAAAGCAACGCTGCGGCCGCAGCAAGCGCGTCCCCCGAAGCCGGTGCTCAAGCCCACCCCGACCTCCCCAAGGCCCCTCCCGGGCCAGCACCGTCCCCCGACGCCGTTCTGGTCCAGCGCACCATGGCCGAAATCGCCCCCATCGCCGACAAGGTCACCTCGTACTTCTACGCGCTGCTCTTCACCCGCCACCCCGACCTGCGCGCGCTGTTCCCCGCGGCGATGGACACCCAGCGCGACCGGCTTCTGACGGCCCTGCTGACCGCCGCAGAGCACATCGACCAGGCCGACGTCCTCGTCGACTACCTGCGCAACCTCGGTCGCGGGCATCGCAAGTACGGCACCCAGTCCGAGCACTACCCGGCCGTCGGGGAGTGTCTGATCGGGGCGCTGAGCCGGTACGCGAGCGCGGTCTGGGACGACGACACCGAGGCCGCGTGGGTCCGTACGTACACGACGATCTCCCAGGTGATGATCGACGCGGCGGCCGAGGACGAGCTGCGCGCACCGGCTTGGTGGTACGCCGAGGTGGTCGCGCACGACCTGCGGACGTCCGACATCGCCGTCATCACCGTCCGCCCGGACCAGCCCTACCCCTTCCTCGCCGGGCAGTACACGAGCCTGGAGACGCCGTGGTGGCCGCGCATCTGGCGGCACTACTCCTTCGCTTCGGCGCCGCGCTCCGACGGGCTGCTCTCCTTCCACGTCAAGGCGGTCCCGGCAGGCTGGGTCTCCAACGCGCTGGTGCACCACGCGCGCCCCGGCGACGTACTCCGGCTCGGGCCGCCGTCGGGCTCCATGACCGTCGACCACAGCACGGACAGCGGGTTGCTCTGTCTCGGCGGCGGAACCGGCATCGCCCCCATCAAAGCCCTCGTGGAGGACGTCGCCGAGCACGGCAGACGGCGTCCCGTCGAAGTCTTCTACGGCGCCCGCACCAGCCACGACCTGTACGACATCGACACCATGCTGCGGCTCCAGCAGACGCACCCCTGGCTGGCCGTCCGCCCTGTCGTCGACACCCGCGCGCAACTGCCGGACGCGGTGCGCGAGTACGGCCCATGGAACGAGTACGACGCGTATCTGTCAGGCCCGCCCGGAATGATCCGCAGTGGTGTCGACGCGCTGCGGGAGGTGGGCATACCGGAGGGCCGGATCAGGCACGACGCGGTGGAGGAACTGGTCGCCGCGGGCGGCTGACCGCCGTGGGCGGCTGTTGAACAGCGGCTGTTGAACAGGGCGGATGACCACCACGGTGCCAAAGACGGCACCAAGGACGGCGCCAAAGCCCCTTGCCAGGAGCGTTCAGCCCAGGTCAGGCGCGTGCATCGCGCGTACGCCCTCGATGTTGCCGTCCAGATAGTGCCGTAGCGACAGCGGCACGAGGTGGACCGAGGCGATGCCGACACGGGTGAACGGCACCCGGACGATCTCGTACTCGCCGCTCGGCTCCTCGACTTCGGGACCGTGCCGCTGGCCCGGGTCCATGGATTCCAGACGGCAGACGAAGAAGTGCTGCACCTTCACGCCGGTGGCGCCACCGTCCTCGCCGATGTGCTCGACCGTGTCCACGAAGCACGGCACCACATCAGTGATCTTGGCGCCCAGTTCCTCGTGCACCTCGCGGTGGAGCGCGTCGACCACCGTCGCGTCCTCGGCCTCCACCCCGCCACCGGGGGTGACCCAGTACGGATCCACGCCGGGCTTGGTCCGCTTGATGAGGATCAGATGGTTCCCGTCCAGAAGGACGGCACGTGCGGTGCGCTTGACCACTGGTCGGACGGTCATGGGAGAAATGTGGCCCGGACTGTTCCACGTGAAACATCGCGAACCAGTCGGGGCTCGCCTTATGTCCAGTCGACCGCAGCGCGCAGTAGCCACTCGTGCGCCCGCGCGATGTGCGGCATGGCGAGTGTGCCGGTGCGTACGACGAGGAAGTACGTCCGCAGCGGGGGCACCGCGGGGTCGAGCAGCGCCACGACCTCGCACCGCTCCAGGGCGGGCGTGCACAGATAGCGGGGCAGGACGGCGAGCCCTGCGCCCTGGATCACACAGGCCAGAACGGCCCGCAGATCCGGCACGATGACGGCGCCCGACGTGGCCGGGCGGGAGTCGAAGACGGCGGCCCAGTAGCGGGAGACGAGCGGCAGCGACTCGTGGACTTCCACGACCGGCAGGTTCTCGACCGTCAGGGCGCCCTTGCGGCGCAGTTTGCCGGGGCCGATCAGGGCGGCCCAGCGCGGTGCCGCGACCAGGACGTGTTCCTCGTCGCAGAGCGGTGTCGCGGTGAGCAGAGCGCCACGGGGGCGGGCAGCGGTGATGGCCAGGTCGTGGTGTCCGGCGGCGAGCCCCTCCAGGACCTCCTCGGCGTTGCCGAACGACGCGCGCAGGGCGAAGCCCTGACCGTCGGCCCCGGTCAGCGCGGTGAGGGTCGGAAGGGCCCGCTCCGCCGTGAACTCGGGTGGTCCCGCAAGGTGCAGGGTGCGAATCGACGAGTCCTCGTCGAGCCCGGCCTCGGCGATCTCCACCAGCGCGTCGAGGTGCGGGGCGGCCTTGTGGGCGAGCTCGTCGCCGATGGTCGTCGGGGTGACGCCTCGGGCTTGGCGCAGAAAGAGCGGGCGGCCCAGCTGGCGCTCCAGGGTGCGGATCTGCGAGGTCACGGCGGGCTGGGACAGACCGAGGAGGGCGGCGGCACGGGTGAACGAGCCGGCTCGGTGCACCGTGACGAATGTGCGCAACAGGGCCAGATCCATGATCTCACCCTCTCCTCCCTGTCGGCCCCCGGCGCAGCACAACTATAAATTTGTCGATAGGTTGCTGTCGCTACTGTGATTGGACACTGACACAGAGTCAACTAGCCTTGTTCGCGCGGTTCTTCGCGCGCAGAACCGAGGGCGGTCCGAGCCACGAGGGGGGAGGCTCGGACCGTCCGATGTGCGTAGCCCGGTACGTCCGCGCCGGAGGCCGAGTACGGGAAAGGCCCTGGTCGGGCGGTGGCGGAGCTCAGACCGCCGTCTCGTCCAGCGCGCGCAGCACATCGGCCACCAGGTCCTCGGCGTCCTCAGCACCGGCCGAGAAGCGGATGAACCCTTCCGGAACGGCGTCCCCGCCCCAGCGGCCACGCCGCTCGGCGGTGGAACGCACGCCTCCGAAGCTCGTCGCGTCGTCCACGAGCCGCAGTGCGTCGAGGAAGCGGTCCGCACGCGCGCGTGAGGGCAGCACGAACGAGACCACACACCCGAAGCGCCGCATCTGCCGGGCCGCGATCTTGTGCGAGGGGTCGTCGGGCAGGCCCGGGTAGCGCAGGCCGGTCACGTCGGCGCGGCCGCGCAGCGCCTCGGCGACAGCCAGGGCGTTCGCGTTCTGCCGGTCGACGCGCAGCTGGAGCGTGGCGAGCGAGCGGTGCGCCAGCCAGGCCTCCATGGGCCCCGGAATGGCACCGACGATCTTGCGCCAGCGCCGCACGGCGGCCGCGGGCTCGGCATCACGGCAGGTCACGTAGCCGAGCAGGAGGTCGCCGTGGCCGGTGAGCTGCTTGGTGCCGCTGGCCACGGAGAAGTCGGCACCGAGGTCGAGCGGGCGCTGGCCGAGCGGGGTGGCGAGGGTGTTGTCGACGGCGACCAGGGCCCCACGCGCGTGTGCCGCGTCGACGAGCCGACGGACGTCGCAGACGTCGAGGCCGGGGTTCGACGGGGTCTCCAGCCACAGCAGCCGGGCGCCGTCGAGCACGTCCAGCTGCGCGTCGTCGGCCGTGGGCGCGGTGCGGACCTCGATGCCGTACGCGGTGAGCTGCTCACGGACCAGCGGCAGCGCCTGATAGCCGTCGCTCGGCAGCACCACGGCGTCGCCGGTGCGCAGCTGGGAGAAGAGCACCGCGGAGATCGCGGCAATGCCGGAGGCGAAGACCAGCGTCTCCACGACGCCGTTCGCGTCGTCCGGGGCCTCGAGCTGCCCGATGGCTCGCTCCAGGAGCGTCCAGGTCGGGTTCTCGTCGCGGCCGTAGGTGTACGGACCCGTGGGGTCACCGGGCAGATGGAAGTGCGCGGCGAAGACGGGGCCCGGCAGTGTCGGCTCGTGCTTCACGGGCTCGGGGAGCCCGGCGCGCACGGCGCGCGTGCCGTCGCCCGTACCCAGCGGTCGCGCACGGCCGGGTGCGGCGGTGGGGCTCGCCGCTGGAGGGGAGCCCGTGTCACCCGTGGCCGTCGTCGGCGAAGGAGTCGTGCCGTCGCTGGAGCCCGGGGCCGGTGTTGGCGATGGAGCCGTGCCCTCACCGGAGCCCGTGGCCGCCGCGGTGCCCGCGTCCGCCGCGCGTATCCGCTCCGATTCCGTCATGCCGGCCGCCCTTCCACCGCTTCCCGTACGACGTCGAGCAGACCCTCGCACGCCGCTTCGACCATCTTCAGGCACTCCTCGAAGCCCACGAAGTCCCCGTAGTACGGATCAGGAACGTCGAGGTCACCTACGGCTTCGGCCGAGGGATCGAACGAGCGCAGCAGCCGCACCTTGTCCGCGTCCTGCGGAGTCCGCGCCAGTCGGCGCAGGGCGCGCTCGTGGCCGCGGTCGAGCGCGACCACGAGGTCGAGCCGCGCGAACCAGTCCTCCCGGAACTGCCGGGCCACGTGCGTGGTGTCGAAGCCCGCCGACGCCAGGACGGCGACGGTACGCGGATCGGCCGCGTCCCCTTCGTGCCAGCCGTCGGTGCCCGCGCTGTCCACCAGGACGAGGCCTTCGAGGCCCGCGTCGCGCACCAGGGCGCGGAAGACCGACTCGGCCATGGGCGAGCGGCAGATGTTGCCGGTGCACACGAAGCAGACGCCGAACGGCGTGGCGGCGGGGCGGGACGACGGGGCGGCGGAGGGCATCGGTCGGGTCAGTCCTTGTGGTCGGGCAGGGCGACGTTCAGCGCCCAGGAGACGATCGAAATGATCAGGCCACCGAACACAGCGGTCCAGAAGCCCTCGACGTGGAAACTGACATCCAGTTTGTCGGAGAGCCACGACGTCAGCAGCAGCATCAAGGCGTTGACCACCAGGGTGATCAGGCCGAGCGTCAGCACGAACAGCGGGAAGGTGAGCACCTGTACGACGGGCTTGACCAGGAAGTTCACCAAGCCGAAGAGCAGTGCGACGACGAGCAGCGTGAGCGCCTTCCCGCCCGTGCTGTCGCCAGTGAGCGTGATCTTGTCGAGCAGCCAGACCGCGACGGCCAGGGCCACCGCGTTGGCGATCGTCTTGACTACGAAATTCTTCATGTGTCTGATCGTGGCAGACGTACGTAGACAGCGGTCGGTCCACGACCTGGGGCAAGGGGCGCACAAGAGCGATGAAGGCATTCCGACTGGACGAGCTGGAAGCGGAGCGAGCCGCGAACGACGGCGCGTATCTGCAGTTTCTGCGGGAGCGGAACATGTCGGTCGGGCTCTACGCGCTGGACGCCGGGGAGACCGACCCGCAGCAGCCCCACCGCCAGGACGAGGTGTACATGATCGTCAGCGGCCGTGCGTCGATCACGGTGGGCATGGAGACGACGGCGGTCGCGCGCGGCAGCGTGGTGTACGTCCCGGCCGGGGTGCCGCACAAGTTCCACCACATCACCGAGGACCTGAGGGTTCTCGTCGTGTTCTCGCCGCCGGAGCGGTGACCCGCGTGTTCTCACCGCCGGAGTGCTGACCCGCGTGTTCTCACCGCCCGGGAGGTGAGCTACGTCTCTCCGGGCTCGGGCCGACGGCGTGGGATCCGCCCGGTCGCCGGGCTGTCGGCCTCAAGGAGTGGGGCGGCTCGGCCTCCGGTCCGCAGGCTGTCAGGCCGTGGGGCCTGGGGAGGCATGGGCGCGCGGGCCAGGGGCAGGGGCTGGATCAGGGTCTGAACCCCGGGGTTCCCTAGGGGACGAGTCAGGGGCGGACAAGGGATCTCGCGGCCCCGAACGGGCTCTTTCCGTCCTAGCATCGAATGCGAGACACAAGGAATCCGCCCAGCGGCGGAGAACTGAACGCAGTGATGGAGAAACGGGAAAGGGCGAGGCAATGCGAGAGATCTTCGCGGGTATGCCGTGGTGGGTGAAGTGGGTCGCGGTGCCGATCGTCGCTCTGGTCGTGTTCGGCGGGCTGATAGCGAGCGTCATCGGCTTCGTGTTCGCCCTGCTCTTCAAGGTGCTGCTCTTCGTGGCCCTGGTCGGCGGACTGATCTACCTGGTGCGGAAGTTCATATCCCGCTCGCCTTCGTCCCGGGGCTCGTCGCACGCCGACTGGTGAGCCCGTCCCGCGTGGACGGGGCTTCGCAGCGGGCCGACGGGGGAGCTCGTGGGAGATCGGCGAGGCGTCTCGGGGCAGGCCGGCTGGGCACCTCGGAGCAAGCCGCCTGGGGAAAGCGTCGTGCTCGCCGGTGACCTTGTCGCACCGACTGCCGGTACCTTGTCGCACCGACTGGTGGAGCTGCGCCCATCGACCGGCGAAGTACGCCGACCGACAGGTGCTGTCACGCCCACCGACTGCTGAGGCCATGCGGCCGACGGGTGCAGTCGTCGTCCAACGGCCGTCGAAGCCAGGCCCATCGACCAGCCAAGTCGCCCCCACCGATCGGTGAAGTCGTCACCCATGGACCAACCAGCCCGCACATACCGATCAGCCAACCCACACACTCACCGATCAACCAAACCCGCGCTCATCGATCAGCGAGGCCGTCGTCAATCGATCAGCGAAGCGGACGCACAGAGATCAGCCACGTCACACCCGCCGATTAGTGAAGCCGTCGCGCACCGATCAGTAAATCCTCGCGCAGTGACCCCCGAAGTCATCGGGCACCGTTTGGGGAAAGCCATCGCACACCGACAGGTGAAGTAGCACGCGATTCCCTCCCGAGGGGGAAGTTTCCCCACGCGGGACCCCGGAGCGGTGGCCAACGGTTAGAGTCCGAAAACCGACGCGGGGCCGCCCCCGCAGGCGGGACCACTGCCCCCTCCCGTGTATCCCCGGCACGGGTGGATCCCCATGTGCACCGGGAGTGACCCATGGCCACGGTTGACGCCTCACCCCCACACGCCTCCCCCCATGCCAACACCCCTGCACGCGAAGCCACCTCGTGCGGGAACGCCTCGACTCCCGCTTCGGCACCTGAAGCTCCGGCACCCGAAGCGTCCGCACCGGGCGCTTCCGCGCCTGACGCTTCGGCAACCAAGGCTTCGACGGAGTCGACTTCGCCCGACACCGGCCCAGCCGGCGTCGGCCCCACACTGATCGGCTCCGTGCAGCGGGCGATGCGTCTGCTGGAGGCCGCCGCGTCCCACCAGGACGGGGCGCCCGCGAAGCAGTTGGCCCGTGAGTCGGGGCTCGCGCTCCCGACGGCATACCACCTGCTCAGAACGCTGACGCACGAAGGCTATCTACGCCGGGAGCACGGGGTGTTCGTGCTCGGCGAGGCGGCCGAGCGTCTGGGGGCCAGCGCGGCGCAGCAGAACCGGCGCTCCATGATCGGGGACGTCCTGGCGCACTGGCGCGATGCCATCGGCGTGCCGGTGTACTTCGCCATCTATCGCGACGGCGAGATCGAGGTCGTCTCGATCGCCGACACCTCGGGCAATCCGGCCGTCGAGGAGTGGGCGGACTTCCGGGAGACCGGTCACGCCCATGCGATCGGGCAGTGCCTGCTGGCGCAGCTCGACGATGAGGCGCGGCGCGACCATCTCGAGCGCTACCCAGTACGGTCGCTCACACCGAACACGGTCTGTGACGAACGGACGTTGCTGCGCAGGCTGGACGCACTGGGGCGGATGGCGCCGGTGGTGGAGCACCAGGAGTACGCGCTGGGGACGGTCTGCGCCGCCATCCCGATCACGGTGGGGACCACGGCGGCCACGATGGCCATCTCCGTGCCGTCGGGTCAGGCTGACCGGCTGATGCCCGCGGCACACATCCTGCAGGGCGAGCTCGGAAAGCTACTAAGGACACTCGCCTTCTCTATCAGCATCTGAAAACTCACTCCTTGTGATCTGGTGTGCACGTTGAGCAAGATGACACGAGTGTCAGGGAGTTGGTTCCTGGCCACGGAAGGCTACTGACGGGGTAGGCGGCGATGCGAGAGTCGGTCCAGGCAGAGGTCATGATGAGCTTCCTTGTGTCGGAGGATCTCTCGTTCCGGATCCCGGTGGAGCTGCGGTACGAGACGTGTGATCCCTACGCGGTGCGGCTGACCTTCCACCTGCCCGGAGACGCCCCGGTGACCTGGGCCTTCGGGCGGGAGTTGCTGGTGGACGGCGTGGGCAGGGCCTGCGGCGACGGAGATGTGCACATCGCGCCCACCGGCCACGACGAGCTCGACGAGGCGGTCATCAGGCTGCAAGTGGGGGGCGACCAGGCCCTGTTCAGGGTGGGGATCGCGCCGCTGCTCGCCTTCCTCGACCGGACGGACAAGCTGGTGCCGCTGGGCCAGGAGCGGACGCTGGCCGACTTCGACACGCATCTGGACGAGGCGCTGTACCGCATCCTCGCGGAGGAGCAGAGCGCGGGCTGAGCACCGCCCGGCGCACGGGGCGCGAAGCGTGATGGCGGATTGGTGCTTTTCACGGGGAGTGACCGGACGACGGTGAGCGGCCGCAAGGCGGTCGGTGACCGGAGGGCGGTTGGTGACCGAAGGGGAGGGTGAGGGACCGGCCCGAAGAGGGAGTTCAGGGTTTTCGGCGGCGGCCCGTGCCGCCACGGGTGAGGCGTGGCCGGGCCGGAGAGGCGCCCGTGCGGGGCGAGGCGACACTGGCGGGTCCCGTGGGACCCACCGGCCCTGGCCCGGCCGTTCCACCAGGCCCACCAGGCCCACCAGAGCCGTCAGGCCCGCCCGGGCCCTCGGGCCCCACCGGGCTACCCGGTCCTCCGGGCCCCGCCGGAGGGAAGGAGCCCGCTGAGGAGCCCACCACGGCGCCCGGTGCCGCGGCCGGTACCGCCGGACCCGGGCGGTCGGCGGAGACGACCAGCGCGGCGAGCGCGGTCGTGACGGGGACGGAGGCGACGAGGCCGATCGAGCCGATCAGGGTGCGGACGATCTCCTCGGCGACCAACTCGCTGTTGGCAACGGTGCCCACGCTGCTCTGGGCGATGGAGAAGAGCAGCAGAAGGGGGAGCGCGGCGCCCGCGTAGGCGAGGACCAGGGTGTTCACGACCGACGCGATGTGATCGCGGCCGATGCGGATGCCCGCGCGGTACAGACCGCGCCAGCCCATCGTCGGGTTGGCCTGGTGCAGCTCCCAGACCGCGGAGGTCTGGGTGACGGTGACGTCGTCGAGCACGCCGAGGGAGCCGATGATGACGCCCGCGAGCAGCAGGCCGCTCATGTCGATGGACGGGTAGAGGCCGTGGATCAGGCCGGTGTTGTCGTCCGTGTTGCCGGTCAGGGAGGCCCAGCCGATGAAGAGCGAACCGAGCAGACCGATGAGGAGGAGGGAGATCAGGGTGCCGAGCACCGCCACCGATGTGCGCGCGGTCAGGCCGTGGCACATATAGAGCGCGATCAGCATGATGGCGCTGGCCCCGACGATCGCGACGAGCAGGGGGTTCGAGCCCTGGAGGATCGCGGGCAGGATGAAGAAGGTCAGGATCAGGAAGCTCACCGCGAGGGCGACCAGGGCCATGACGCCGCGCAACCGTCCCACCACGACGACGGCCAGGGCGAAGATGCCCGCGAGCAGGGCCATCGGGACCTTGCGGTTCACGTCGGCGATCGAATACTGCAGCCCCTTGGGCGCCTTGGGCTCGTAGGCGACCACCACGCCCTGGCCCAGCTTCAGCTGCCGGGGGGAGTCGGGCTGGACGATCTCCGTGAAGGTGTAGCCCTTGTCCGGGCCGCTGGTCACCTTGATCGTGGCCTTCTTGCAGGTGCCCTCGGCGCGCGACTGCGCGGACCGGCCCTCGGCGGTGGAGGTGTCACCGTTGGGCGGGGTCTGCGAGGCGTTCACGTCCTCGCAGGGGAGCGTGTCCATCTTCGTCACGGTGGCCGACTGGGTCTGCCGGTCGAAGCCGACGCCGGTGCGCTCGTGGTCGGGGGTGCCCCCGGGCCAGAGCACCACGAGGCCGACGAGGACGGCCGTGGCGAAGGGGATCAGTACGGCGGCGATGACCTTGCGCAGATGCCGGGAGACGGGCGCGGCGGGGCCGTGGCTGTGCGCATGGCCGTGCCCGTGCCCGTGCCCATGCGGATCCGGCGGGGACGGCGGCGGTGTGGGGGGCTCTGTGGTGGTCACGGCCCGATCATCGCAAGAACGGAGGGGGCCCTCTGTTCACCGCGCCCGATATGACGCTAGCGTGGAGGCACCTTTGCACACGCGGGAGCTCGGAGCACCGGGCTGAGAGGGCGCTGACCTCCGTACGAACGGGAATCGGACCGTACGGAAGCCGCTGCGTCGACCGCCGAACCTGTTACCGGGTAATGCCGGCGTAGGGAGTAGGTCTCATGACCACATCGGACACACGCACGCCTGCCTCCATGCAGCCCGAAAGCGGACAGACTGCGCCCAGCGGACAGAACGCTTCGGAGGTCGGGAAGTCCACCGGCTGGCACAAGGCGTACATCGAGGGCTCGCGCCCCGATCTGCGCGTGCCGGTCCGCCAGGTGCACCTCACCAACGGCAAGGCCGTGACCCTGTACGACACCTCGGGTCCGTACACGGACCCGGAGATCGACACCGACGTACGCCGGGGGCTCACCCCCCTGCGGGAGAACTGGATCATCGGCCGCGGCGACACGGAGGAGTACGCGGGCCGCCCGGTCCGCCCCGAGGACGACGGCCTCAAGCACACCTCGCCGCGCGGCGGCCTGCGCAACCTCGACGCGGTCTTCCCCGGCCGCCCGCGCCAGCCGCGCCGCGCCCGCGCGGGCCAGGCGGTGACGCAGCTCGCGTACGCGCGCCGCGGGGAGATCACGCCGGAGATGGAGTACGTGGCCATCCGGGAGAGCATGGCGCCCGAGGTCGTCCGCGACGAGATCGCGGCGGGCCGCGCGGTGCTCCCGGCCAACGTGAACCACCCGGAGATCGAGCCGATGATCATCGGCAAGAAGTTCCTGGTCAAGGTCAACGCCAACATCGGCAACTCCGCGGTCACCTCCTCCATCGAGGAGGAGGTCGACAAGATGACGTGGGCGACCCAGTGGGGCGCCGACACGGTCATGGACCTGTCCACCGGCCGCAACATCCACACGACCCGCGAGTGGGTCCTGCGCAACTCCCCCGTGCCCATCGGCACCGTGCCGCTCTACCAGGCCCTGGAGAAGGTCGACGGCAAGGCCGAGGAGCTGACCTGGGAGATCTACAAGGACACGGTCATCGAGCAGGCCGAGCAGGGCGTGGACTACATGACGGTGCACGCGGGCGTCCGCCTGCCGTACGTCCCGCTCACCGCGAACCGCAAGACGGGCATCGTCTCGCGCGGCGGCTCGATCATGGCGGCCTGGTGCCTGGCGCACCACAAGGAGAGCTTCCTCTACGAGCACTTCGAGGAGCTCTGCGAGATCCTCGCGGCGTACGACGTCACGTACTCGCTCGGGGACGGCCTGCGGCCCGGCTCCATCGCGGACGCCAACGACCGCGCCCAGTTCGCCGAGCTGGAGACCCTGGGCGAGCTGAACAAGATCGCCAAGGCTCATGACGTGCAGACGATGATCGAGGGCCCGGGCCACGTCCCGATGCACAAGATCAAGGAGAACATCGACCTTCAGCAGGAGATCTGCGAGGAGGCGCCGTTCTATACGCTCGGCCCGCTGACCACCGACATCGCGCCCGCGTACGACCACATCACCTCCGGCATCGGCGCCGCGATGATCGGCTGGTGGGGCACGGCGATGCTCTGCTACGTCACGCCGAAGGAGCACCTCGGCCTGCCCAACCGCGACGACGTGAAGACCGGCGTCATCACGTACAAGATCGCGGCGCACGCGGCGGACCTCGCCAAGGGGCACCCGGGCGCGCAGGACTGGGACGACGCGCTGTCGGACGCGCGCTTCGAATTCCGCTGGGAGGACCAGTTCAACCTGGCCCTCGACCCGGTGACGGCCCGTGAGTTCCACGACGAGACGCTGCCCGCGGAGCCCGCGAAGACGGCGCACTTCTGCTCGATGTGCGGGCCGAAGTTCTGCTCGATGAAGATCTCCCAGGACATCCGCAGGGAGCACGGCAGCTCGCAGGCCGAGATCGAGCAGGGGATGGCGGAGAAGTCCGCGGAGTTCGCGGCGGCGGGGAACCGGGTCTATCTGCCCATCGCCGACTGAGCCGGCCGACCTGGGCCGGTGGCCGCGCGGCGGTGTCCGTACCGCGTAGGTGCCCGCGCCGCGCAGGTGTCCGTACCGCGTACGGGCAGGGCGGAGCGGCCTCTTGGCGCGCCGGGGCGGGGGCCCGGCGCGTCGGCCCCGTGCGAGGACCGGTGCCCGTCCGGAGTGGCCCCGTCGCCGGGCGGCGACCGGGCCGCTCCCGTCGCCTGTCGGCGACCGGATGACGTCCGTCGGGTCAATCGGGCCGGTGCTCGGGACCGCCGTAGTCCGGACTGGAGAAGTCCGGGCTGGAGTAGCTCGGCCGGGTGCCCGTGGTGGAACCGCTCTCGGGGCTGCTGAATCCCGGCCTGTGATAGCCGAGTTGTGGCATGCGCCCGGTCGGTCCCGCCGACGGCGGCCGGGGTGCGGGCGGTCCGCCCGGGTCCGCGAGTGCCTCCCGCAGGAACGGCAGGATGCCGCGCTCCAGGAGTGCCCGGCTCCAGGCTTCCCTGGCCCGTTCCACCTCTGCGTTCCGCTCGTCGTGCGAGCCTGCCTGGAGGGAGGTGGAGCCGTTGCGCAGGGCCGTCAGGAGCAGGCCGACCGCAGCGACCAGAATGGCGCCCGCAGTGAGCGCGCCGAACAGCCACCCGGCGGTGAGCAGGGTGTCCGCGAAGGCGGGCTCGGGGTTGAGCATCTTCAGGATGTAGCCGACGAGGAGGAAGATCGCGGCGGCCGCACCGGCGAGGACCGGTGCGAGAACCGCGATCACGGCGACCGCTCCGGCACCGGCGGTCTCGGTGACCTCGCCCATCGTGGCGAGGCCGACGCCGCCGGAACCGGATTCGGCCGGGGTGGAGCCGGAACCGCTCCCTTCACGGATCGATCGTGGCGTGGAGCGTCCGGAGTTCCTCAGATCCTCACGGACCTTCACATATTGGCGGTATTCGGTCGCTGCCGCGGCCGTGATCAGTGCGGTGGCGTTGAGAGCCATCGTGCGCAGCTGCTCGGGGTTGAGTCGCTGGCCCACCGCGGCCAGCTCCGGGCGGTTCGGTGCGGTGCGCAGCGCCTCATCGAGGATCCGCGCGTATTCGGGGCGGTCCTCATTGAGCAGGTGTGGAGCGCTGTTCATGTGCATCCCCCGATGCTCCGTAGGGCTTGGGGCTCGCAGGATCACGAGCCGTCGGGCAGAAACGGAGGGGAGCCTGCTACGGATAGAGCGATGGTAGAGCCGTGACGGCACGCGGTGACAGGGGGTTTCCAGAATTGGCCCGCTGGCCAGCGAGATCCTGTAGCGACATGCCGTAACGACGTGTTTACTCGTGCCCTTGCCCGGTGAACGCTCAGTTAGCCAGCGGCAACTGACAGACCAGTAGCTTTCCGGCCATGGTCACTCCGCCGTCCATGGCGATGGCCAGGCCGTCGGCGTAGACGTGCGGGCCCTCGATCACCGGGCGGCCGTCGTCGTCCCCGTCGTACTCGGAGCCGACCTCGCCCAGGAGGTACGGGATGGGGCTGTGGCCGTGGACGATGCGGCTGCCGCCGTAGACGTCGAGGAGTTCGCGTACGGCGGCCGGGCCGGAGTCGTCGCGGAAGGCGAAGCGCTTGGTGAACTTGCGGAAGAGGTCCCAGTATTCGTCCGCGTCGTTGCGTGTGAGGGCCTCGCGGATGGTGTCGTTGACCTCTTCGATCGAGTCGCCGTAGTCGAGGTACGCGGTGGTGTCGGAGTGCACGAGCAGATGCCCGTCCGCCTCCTCGATGGCGTCGAGGCGGGCCATCCACTGCAGGTGGTGGTCCTCCAGGCGCTCCATGTCGGTCTTCTGCCCGCCGTTCAGGAGCCAGGCGGCCTGGAACGTGGCGGTGCCCGCGCCGGAGTTGACCGGGGTGTCGCCGAAGCGCTTGGCGCCGATGAGCAGCAGCTCGTGGTTGCCCATGAGCGCCTTGCAGTAGCCGCCGGCGGCGGCGGCCTCGGCGGACAGGCGCATCACGAGGTCGATGACGCCGATGCCGTCGGGCCCCCGGTCGGTGAAGTCACCGAGGAACCACAGCCGGGTGTTGCCCGCGCACCAGGTGAGGTCGGCGTCGATGAGCCCCTCCGCCTGGAGCGCCCCGACCAGCTCGTCCAGATAGCCGTGGACGTCGCCCACGACGTAGAGCGGACCGAGCTCGTCCGTGCTGGGCGCGGGCGGCGGCTCGGGCATCTCGCGCACCTCGACCTGCACGGTGTCCCCGCGATTGATGACGGGAAGGTCGCGTTCGGTCGGGGTGTAGCCGTCGGGCAGGTCGCCCGCGCCGGGGTGGGCCGGGGCGGACATGGCCTCCGGCGGGGCCGCGGGGGCCTGCCCGGCCATGGGATGTCCCAGCTGGTCGGGGGTGTGCGCGGGGACGGGGTGCCCCGGGGCTTCGGGGGCGGGCGGGGCCATCGGGTGCGCCTGGGGTTCGGGAGCGTGCGCGTGGCGCCCGGGGCCCGGCTGGACGGGAACCCGGGGCGGGACGGCGCCCGGTGCCCCGGAGGGGGCCTCAGGGGCGTGCGGGGCGTGTCCGGCGTGGAACTGCCCCTGGGCGGGGCCGGGCCCCTGGCCTGCGGCGGGTGCCGGAGCGGACTGCTCCTGTTCGGCGGCCTGGTCGCCGCGTTCGGCAGCCTGGATGCCGGTCTCGCGGACGCCCTCGTACACGTACGCGGGAACGCGGAAGTCGCGCAGCGTCGCCGTCCGCACCTCGGGTCCCTGACCGGCCCCCTGAGTCATCGACCCCTCCACCACCATTGCGCCGCATCTGCACCGTGATCGGACTGCCTGGTCGCAGCGGCCCGCGGTGTCGTCCGCCCATCATAGGAATGCGGCTGTCGCTGTGTGGTGCACCAGGGGTGGTGAATCGATGGGGAGACCCAGTTCACCACGGTTTTCTCCCGAATTGGCCCGAGGTTTCCCCGCAGGCCACGGGCCCGGGACGATGGCCCCGGGCCCCTGGTCGGGCGGCCGGGAGCGCGGGGAGTCAGCCGTGGCCGGGGGCGCGGGGCGGACTGACGGTTGTGCGCGGGGGGCGTCGCTCGGACGAGGTGCGCACGATCAGCTCGGTCGGTATCACCTGCTCGACGGGACGGCCGGTGTCCAGGCCCTCGATGGCGTCGATGAGCAGCTGGACCACGGCGGTGCCGATGCGGCGCGGCTTCAGCGAGAGCGTGGTGATGGGCGGCTCGGTGGTGGCGTACACGGTCGACTCGCTGCAGCACACGAGCAGCAGGTCGTCCGGTACGCGCAGGCCGTAGCGGCGGGCCGCGGCGAGCAGGTCGGTGCCGTTGGGGTCGAACAGGCCGTAGACGGCGTCGGGCCGGTCGGGCCGGGCGAGCAGCCGGTCGGCGGCGACGGCGCCCGCGCACGGGTCGTGGGCGGGGTAGGACTCGTACACCGGGTCCTGGCCGACGCGCTCGCACCAGCGCAGATAGGCGGTGGTGGACAGATGGGTGTACGTGTCCGTGGTGGTGCCGGTGAGCAGGCCGATGCGGCGGGCACCGGCCGCGGCGAGGTGTTCGAGGATCTCCAGGACTGCGGCCTCGTGGTCGTTGTCGACCCAGGCCGTGACCGGCAGGGAGCCGGCCGGGCGGCCGTCGGAGACCACCGGCAGGCCCTGCCTGACCAGCTCGCTGACCACGGGGTCGTGGTCGGAGGGGTCGACGACGACGGTGCCGTCGAGCGCCACGTTCGACCAGACGTCGACGGGGCTGCGGCGCGAGGTCGCGGGCAGGATGACCAGGGCGTAGCCCCGGGCGAGGGCGGCGGATGTGGCGGCTCTCGCCATTTCCGCGAAGTACGCGAACTCGGTGAAGGTGAAAGGTTCATCCCCGTACGTCGTCACGGTCAGGCCGATGAGGCCCGACTTGCCGGTACGGAGTGTTCGGGCGGCCGCCGACGGGCGATAGCCGAGGCGGTCGGCGACCTCGCGGACATGGCGTCGAGTGGCATCGGGCAGTCGCCCTTTGCCGTTGAGCGCGTCGGAGACCGTTGTGATGGAGACACCGGCTGCGGCGGCGACGTCTCTGATGCCGGCTCGGCTTTGCCGGTTGCCCCGGCGGGCGGTCTCCGCTCGGCTCACCTGGTGCTTCCCTGCTGCTGTCATGGCGAGCCGATAGTAGGGCTCATGGGGGTGGGTAGTGCGGGCGCATATTCACCCGTTGACAGGCACGATTCTGCATGGTGATTTTCCCTCAATGACCTTGGATTGCAAGGGAGTTGGGCGCCTCGTCCAGCATCGTCCCCTTGTCGTCGCGTGGGGGCCTGCCAAATGAGCGAGGTCTCGAAGAGGTCTCAACTCACCTTCACGGGTGATGCGCGCCACGGAGCGAGCCACCGGCGTGCGCTTCTGCCGGGGGCGCCCCCTGAGATCACGCGCGGCGGGCGTGAGCCGGGCCGCGCCCCCGGCTCGGGCCGGAGCGGCCCCGGAGGCCCGTGGGGCGGGCCACCGGGACGGCATACGCGCTGATTGGGGCCGCCAGGGCATTCGCAGCGGCCGCGAATCCTCATAAGGTGAGAATCATTGAAGGCCGGATGATCACGAGGAGGACCGCGGTGAGCGAGACGAGCCCGAGGCTGCGCGCCGAGTTGGAGGGTATTCCCACCTACAAGCCGGGCAAGCCCGCCGCGGCCGAGGGCCGACAGGCGTACAAGCTGTCCTCGAACGAGAACCCCTACCCGCCGCTGCCGGGCGTGCTTGAGACCGCGATGGAGAGCGTGCGGGCCTTCAACCGGTACCCGGACATGGCCTGCACGGGGCTGTTGAGCGAGCTGGCCGACCGCTTCGGGGTGCCCGTGTCGCACGTCGCGACGGGCACCGGCTCCGTCGGCGTCGCCCAGCAGCTGATCCAGGCGACGTCGGGCCCGGGCGACGAGGTGATCTACGCCTGGCGGTCCTTCGAGGCGTACCCGATCATCACGCAGATCAGCGGGGCCACGTCGGTGCGGGTGCCGCTGACCTCCGGGGAGGTGCACGACCTCGACGCGATGGCGGCGGCCATCACCGAGCGCACGCGCCTGATCTTCGTCTGCAACCCCAACAACCCGACCGGCACCACGGTCCGCAAGGCCGAGCTCGAGCGCTTCCTCGACCGGGTGCCGAGCGACATCCTGGTGGTGCTCGACGAGGCCTACCGGGAGTTCGTCAGGGATCCGGAGGTCCCGGACGGCATCGAGCTCTACCGCGACCGGCCGAACGTCTGCGTCCTGCGGACCTTCTCCAAGGCGTACGGCCTCGCGGGCCTGCGCGTCGGCTTCGCGATCGCGCACGAGCCGGTGGCGGCCGCGCTGCGCAAGACGGCGGTGCCCTTCGGGGTCAGCCAGCTCGCCCAGGACGCGGCGGTGGCCTCGCTGCGGGCCGAGGACGAACTGCTCGGCCGGGTCGGCGTGCTGGTCGGCGAGCGCACGCGGGTCCTGGAGGGGCTGCGGACGCAGGGCTGGACGGTGCCCGACACCCAGGCGAACTTCGTGTGGCTGCGGACCGGTGAGCGGACCGTGGACTTCGCCGGGGTGTGCGAGCAGGCCGGCGTCACCGTGCGGCCGTTCCCCGGCGAGGGCGTCCGCGTCACGATCGGTGAGGTGGAGGCCAACGACATCTTCCTGAAGGTGGCGGAGGAGTTCCTCAAGGAGCTCTAGGCATCCGGCTGGATCTGCTCGGTCCGGCCCTGACGCCCCGCGTGGACCGTCGCGTCCGCGCGGGGCGTTCTTGTTGCGGCCGAGAGCCTCGCAAACGCTCGGGAATCGGCGTTTCTCCAGGTCACAGCGGTGGTGCCCCCTCGGGGCTACGTGGCATCGCGGGGGCCGCGCCAGGGCCGAACAGCCGCCATGAGACCCCTGCCGACCGCCGCGCCGGGGCCGAACGGCCCCACCCGCGACCGCGTCGCCTACCCCGTTCCTTGCGGTAACGGGACCCCCCTTTCAAGCCTCGACAGCCCGTACGACATAATGCTTGTGAATGTGAACGCGTTCACAAGCGTGTCCCACTTGCTCCGCAGTTGTCTATGACATAAGGGGCAAACTGCCGCTATGACGACGGCACGTAAGGAGAAGTCGACGTGGACCTGGCTCTAGCGCCGGAAACCCTGGCGCGATGGCAGTTCGGCATCACCACCGTCTACCACTTCCTCTTTGTCCCCCTGACGATCTCCCTGGCCGCCCTCACGGCGATCCTTGAGACGGCCTGGGTGCGGACGGGCAAGGAGCACTACCTCAGAGCGACCAAGTTCTGGGGCAAGCTGTTCCTGATCAACATCGCGATGGGTGTCGTCACCGGCATCGTGCAGGAGTTCCAGTTCGGCATGAACTGGTCCGACTACTCACGGTTCGTCGGGGACGTCTTCGGCGCTCCGCTCGCCTTCGAGGCCCTGATCGCCTTCTTCTTCGAGTCGACCTTCATCGGCCTGTGGATCTTCGGCTGGGACAAGCTCCCGAAGAAGCTGCACTGCGCGACGATCTGGATGGTGTCGATCGGCACGGTCCTCTCGGCGTACTTCATCATCGCCGCGAACGCCTTTATGCAGCACCCGGTGGGCTACAAGATCACTGAGCGCGACGGCAAGAAGCGCGCCGAGCTCACCGACTTCGCCAAGGTGCTGTTCCAGGAGACGACGCTCGTCAACTTCTTCCACGTCATCGCGGCGACCATCCTGGTCGGCGGCGCCTTCATGACCGGCATCGCCATCTTCCACCTGCGCAAGAAGCGGCACGTCCGCACGATGCGGATGTCGCTGCGGCTCGGCCTGGTCACCGCGTTCGTCGGCACCCTGCTCACCCTGATCAGTGCCGACACCCTCGGCAAGGTCATGTACGAGCAGCAGCCGATGAAGATGTCGGCCGCCGAGGCGCTGTGGGAGTCGGAGAAGCCCGCGCCGTTCTCGCTGTTCGCCTACGGAGACGTGGCCAAGGGCCACAACGATGTCGCCATAGAGATCCCCGGGGTCCTCTCCTTCCTCGCCAAGAACAACTTCAGCGCGGAGATCCCCGGCATCAACGACCTCAACAAGGCGGCGCAGGAGAAGTTCGGCCCCGGTGACTACCGGCCCAACATCCCCACCGCCTACTGGTCCTACCGCTGGATGATCGGCTTCGGCGGGGTCTCCATGGCCCTGTGCACCGCCGGACTCTGGCTCACCCGGCGGAAGGTCTGGCTCGCCCCGGAGCACCGGACGGGCGACGACGAGATGCCGAAGCTGATGCTCACCAAGAACAAGGAGCTGGCGCCGAAGCTCGGCATCTGGTGGTGGCGCCTGTCGCAGTGGACGCTGATCTTCCCGCTCATCGGCACGGCCTGGGGCTGGATCTTCACCGAGACGGGCCGGCAGCCCTGGGTGGTCTACGGCGTCCTGAAGACCGAGGACGCGGTCTCCCCCGGTGTCTCGCAGGGTGAGGTGCTCACCTCGCTGATCGTCTTCACGCTGATCTACGCGATCCTCGCCGTGGTCGAGGTCAAGCTGCTGCTCAAGTACGTGCGCAAGGGCCCGCCCGAGCTCACCGAGGCCGACCTCAACCCGCCCACCAAGATCGGCGGCCCGCCCGGTGGCGGCACCGGCACGGACGCCGACGCCGACCGGCCCATGGCCTTCTCGTACTAAGGAGCTGGGCGCACATGGAACTGCACGACGTCTGGTTCGTCCTGATCGCCGTCCTGTGGATCGGCTACTTCTTCCTCGAAGGCTTCGACTTCGGGGTCGGGGTCCTCACCAAGCTGCTCGCCCGTGACCGGACCGAGAAGCGGGTGCTCATCAACACCATCGGCCCGGTCTGGGACGGCAACGAGGTGTGGCTGCTCTCGGCGGGCGGCGCGACCTTCGCCGCCTTCCCCGAGTGGTACGCGACGCTCTTCTCCGGCTTCTATCTGCCGCTGCTGCTGATCCTGCTCTGCCTGATCGTGCGCGGTGTCGCCTTCGAGTACCGGGCGAAGCGCCCCGAGGAGCGCTGGCAGACCAACTGGGAGCACGCGATCTTCTGGACCTCGCTCCTCCCGGCGTTCCTGTGGGGCGTGGCCTTCGGCAACATCGTGCGCGGCGTGAAGATCGACGCGCAGAAGGAGTACGTGGGCAACGTCTGGGACCTGCTCAACCCGTACTCGATCCTCGGTGGCCTGGTCACGCTGACGCTCTTCACCTTCCACGGCACGGTGTTCACCGCGCTCAAGACGGTGGGCGACATCCGGATGCGGGCCCGCAAGCTCGCGGTCGTGCTCGGACTCGTCACGGCGGCGCTCGCGCTCGGCTTCCTCATCTGGACCCAGCTGGACAACGGCGACGGCAAGAGCCTGGCTGCGATGATCGTCGCCGTCGTGGCTCTCGTGGCCGCCATCGGGGCGATCCAACTCGGCCGTGAAGGCTGGTCATTCGCCCTGTCCGGCATCACGATCGTCGCCGCCGTCGCGATGCTCTTCCTGACGCTCTTCCCGAACGTCATGCCGTCGTCGCTGAACGAGGACTGGAGCCTCACGGTCACCAACGCCTCGTCGACGCCCTACACCCTGAAGATCATGACCTGGTGCGCGGGCATCGCGACGCCCGTCGTGCTGCTCTACCAGTCGTGGACGTACTGGGTGTTCCGCAAGCGCATCGGTACCCAGCACATCGCTCCCGACCTTCCGGTCGGCGGCGCCCACTAGTCCACGACCGCGTCCGCCGCGGCAACTGGCCCTGCTTCCCCGGTCCTTGGGAGGGTGTGTTTCACGTGAAACCAATCGACCCGCGCCTGCTCCGGTATGCCCGTGCCACGCGCTTCTTCCTGGCCGCGGTGGTGGTTCTCGGCCTCGCCGGGGCGGGGCTCGTCGTGGCCCAGGCGATGCTCATCGCCGAGATCGTGGTGGGCTCCTTCCAGCGCGGGCTCTCGGTCGGCGAGTTGCGCACCCCGATCCTGCTGCTCACGGCGGTCGCCGTGGGCCGGGGGATCGTGGCCTGGCTGACCGAACTCGCCGCGCACCGGGCCAGCGCGGCGGTCAAGTCGGAGCTGCGCAGGCGCTTGGTCGAGCGGGCCGGAGCACTGGGGCCCGGGTGGCTGACGGGGCAGCGGACGGGCTCACTGATCAACCTGGCCACCCGGGGCGTGGACGCGCTCGACGACTACTTCTCGCGCTACCTGCCGCAGTTGGGCCTCGCGGTGGTGGTCCCGGTGGCGGTGCTCGCACGCGTCGTCACCGAGGACTGGGTATCGGCGGCGATCATCACCGGCACGCTGCCGCTGATCCCGGTCTTCATGATCCTGATCGGCTGGGCGACCCAGGCCCGGATGGACCGCCAGTGGCGGCTCCTCTCGCGCCTTTCGGGTCACTTCCTCGATGTGGTGGCGGGCCTGCCGACCCTCAAGGTGTTCGGCCGTGCCAAGGCGCAGGCCGAGGCGATCCGCAAGATCACCGGGGAGTACCGGCGGGCGACCATGCGGACGCTGCGCATCGCGTTCCTGTCGTCGTTCGCCCTGGAACTGCTCGCCACCATCTCCGTGGCCCTGGTGGCGGTCACCATCGGCATGCGGCTCGTGCACGGCGACATGGCGCTGTACGACGGCCTGGTCATCCTGATCCTCGCGCCCGAGGCCTACTTGCCGCTGCGGCAGGTCGGCGCGCGGTACCACGCGGCGGCGGAGGGGCTCGCGGCGGCGGAGGAGATCTTCGAGGTCCTGGAGACGCCCGTTCCGGCCGGGGGGAGCGCGCCGGCGCCCGCGGGCCCGCTGCGCGTGGAGGACCTGGCCGTCCGCTACCCGGGCCGGGCCGCGGACGCCGTCAGCGGGGTCTCGTTCACCGTGGGGCGCGGGGAGACCGTCGCTCTGGTCGGGCCCAGCGGCTCCGGCAAGTCGACCCTGCTGAACGTACTGCTCGGTTTCGTCGAGCCCTCCGCGGGGCGGGTGTGCGTCGGCGATACGGACCTGGCGGACGTGTCCCTGGAGCGGTGGCGGGAGCAGGTGGCGTGGGTGCCGCAGCGGCCGCATCTCTTCGCGGGGTCCATCGCCGACAACGTACGGCTCGCGCGGCCGGACGCGGAGGACGGGGCCGTGCGGGAGGCCCTGCGCGCGGCCGGGGCGCTGGAGTTCGTGGACGCCCTGCCGCTGGGGGCGGAGACCGCCCTCGGCGAGGACGGGGCCGGCCTCTCCGCCGGGCAGCGGCAGCGGGTCGCGCTGGCGCGGGCGTTCCTCGCGGACCGGCCCGTGGTGCTGCTCGACGAGCCGACCGCCGCCCTGGACGGGGCGACCGAGGCAGGGGTCGTCGAGGCCGTCCGGCGGCTGGCCGTGGGGCGGACCGTGGTGCTGGTCGTGCACCGGCCCGCGCTGCTGGCCGTCGCGGACCGGGTGGTCCGGGTGGGGGCCGCGGAAACGGCGGACTTGCGGGGGGCGTCGCGCTCGCCCGGGGTGTCTACCGGCCTGGTGGGCCACGGCGGGGGCCAGGCTGTCGCTCTCTACGAGGGCAGCGCGGTGCCTGGGGAGCGGTCGGGCGCGGGGGAGTCGGGTGGGTCGGAATCGGATTCAGGGGCGCGGGATTCGGGCGCGCAGGATCCGGGGGTGCGACAGCCGGGTGCGCGGGGTTCTGGTGAGCGGGAGCCGGGGGCGCGGGACTCGGGTGCGTGGGAGTCAGGTGCGTGGGAGGAGACCCGTCCGAAGGGCGGTGTCCTCGCGCGCGTGCGGGCCGTGGCGCGTCCCCGCAGGGGGCGGCTGAGCCTCGCCCTGCTGCTCGGCAGCCTCGCGCTGGGCAGCGCCGTGGGCCTCATGGCCACCTCCGGCTGGCTGATCTCGCGGGCCTCGGAGCAGCCGCCCGTGATGTACCTGATGATCGCCGTCACGGCGACCCGCGCCTTCGGCATCGGGCGGGCCTGCTTCCGCTACGCCGAGCGCCTGGTGTCGCACGACGCGGTGCTGCGGATGCTGGCCGACATGCGGGTCACCGTGTTCCGGCGCCTCGAACGCCTCGCCCCCGCGGGTCTGCGCGGCACGCGCCGCGGTGATCTGCTGTCCCGGCTCGTCGCCGACGTGGACGCGCTCCAGGACTACTGGCTGCGCTGGCTGCTGCCCGCCGGCGCCGCCGCGGTCGTGAGCGTCGGCGCGGTCGGCTTCACCGCCTGGCTGCTGCCGGAGGCAGGCGCGGTGCTCGCCGTCGGCCTGCTGGTCGCCGGGGTCGGGGTGCCGCTGGTCAGCGGCGCCGTGGCCCGCCGCGCGGAGCGGAAGCTGGCTCCCGCGCGCGGGGTGCTCGCCACCCGCGTGGCCGATCTGCTCACGGGGACGGCCGAGTTGACGGTCGCGGGCGCGCTGCGGCGCCGTACCGCGCACGTCCAGGACGCCGACGCCGAGCTGACCCGGATCGCGTCCCGGACCGCGAGCGCCACCGCGCTCGGCGACGGGCTCGGCGCGCTCGCGACGGGCCTCACCGTGGCCGCCGCGGCGGTCGTCGGCGTCCAGGGCCTGCACGACGGACGGCTCAGCGGCGTCGCGCTCGCCGTGGTCGTCCTGACGCCGCTCGCCGCCTTCGAGGCCGTGATGGGGCTGCCGCTGGCCGTGCAGTACCGCCAGCGCGTCAAGAAGAGCGCCGAGCGGGTCCACGAGGTCCTGGACGCGCCCGACCCGCTGCCGGACCCCTGCCCGGCGCCCTCGGCCGCTCCCGGGACCGAGGGGCCCCGGGCGCCGCGCTCGCCCTTCCCGCTGCGCCTCGACGGTCTGCGGGTCCGCTACGAGGGGCAGGAGCGGGACGCGCTCGCGGGCGTGTCCCTGGCCCTCGAACGCGGCCGCCGCGTCGCCGTCGTCGGCCCCTCCGGCTCGGGCAAGACCACGCTCGCCCACGTCCTGCTGCGTTTCCTGGGCGCGTACGAGGGGACGTACGCCCTCGGTGACACCGACACCTCCCGGCTCGACGGTGACGACGTGCGGCGCCTGGTCGGCCTCTGCGCGCAGGACGCGCACGTCTTCGACAGCTCCGTGCGCGAGAACCTGCTGCTCGCCCGCAAGGACGCGAGCGACGACGAGCTGTACGGGGCCCTGGCGCGCGCCCGGCTCGACGGCTGGGTGCGGTCCCTGCCCGACGGCCTGGACACGCTCGTCGGCGAGCACGGGGCCCGCCTCTCCGGAGGCCAGCGACAGCGGCTCGCGCTGGCCCGCGCGCTCCTCGCGGACTTCCCCGTCCTCGTCCTCGACGAGCCCGCCGAACACCTCGACCTGCCGACGGCCGACGCCCTCACCGCCGATCTGCTCGCGGCCACCGAGGGGCGGACGACGCTGCTCATCACGCACCGTCTCGCCGGACTGGACAAAGTTGACGAGGTGATCGTGCTGGAGGCCGGTCACGTCGTGCAGCGCGGCGCGTACGAGGAGCTGGTGGCCGTCGAGGGGCCGCTGCGGCGGATGCGGGAGCGCGAGGCGGCGGCGGACCTGCTGACGCACGCGGTCGGCTGACGCCATGGGGCCGGGGCCGGGCCGGAGGGTGAGGCCGAGCCTGGGGCGCGGGCCAGGACTGGGCCCGGGGGCTGGGCCTGGTGCTGGGTCGGGTTCCGGGCCGGGGCCTGGGCCGGGGGCGGTGGCGGGATCGCGAGCGGCGCGGCGGCCGACGGCACCGTCGCCTCGGCGTGCCACGGCAAAACGGACTAACTACGCTCAAGGCATGTCCGTCCCCCCGGCCTCCGCCGCGCCGCCGCCTTCCGAAGGCGCGTCGGCCCCGGCAGACGCGGCCGGGGGCGGGACGGGGCCGTCCGGGGACGCTGCCGACGCGTCGGGTGCCCTCGGCCCGCCCGGAGCGCCGGGCCCGCCGGGGGTCTCGGGCCCACCGGAGGCGTCGGGACCACCCGGCTCCGCTGATCCGTCCGGCTCCGCGGCTCCACCCGGCCCCACCAGCCCCACCGGTCCGACTGGCCCCACCAGCCCCACCGACCCACCCGCCCCCATCGACCCGGCCGACCCGGCCGAAGCCGCCGCGCGGGCCAGTCACAGTCTTCAGGGGCTCTCCACGGAGCTCACCGCGCGCGTACCGCAGCTCCTGGAGGCGATGCGGTCCGTCGGCGCTGGGCTGGAGCTGCACACGACCCTGAACCGCATCTGTGAGACCGCGGCCAAGCTGACGAACGCCCGCTACGCCGCGATCGGCGTCGTGGCCGAGGACGGCGAGGGGCTCGCGGACTTCGTCTCCTTCGGCATCGACGAGGCCACCGCCGAGCGCATCGGCCACCTGCCCGACGGCCACCGCGGGCTGCTCGGCGCGCTCATCCACCAGCCCGAGACGCTGTGCCTCGCCGACCTCTCCACCGACCCGCGCTCCTGCGGCTTCCCCGCCCACCACCCGCCGATGCGCACCTTCCTGGGGGTGCCGATCCGCGTCCAGGGCGAGATCTTCGGGAACCTGTACCTCACGGAGAAGCGCACCTCCGAGGCCGCCGGGGAGGCCGCCGAGTTCAACGACTACGACATGCACATGGTGCGGGTGCTCGCCACGGAGGCGGGCATCGCGATCGGCAACGCCCGCCTGTACGAGGCCGCCAAGCAGCGCGAGCGGTGGATCGACGGCTCCGTGGCGGTCACCACGGCACTGCTCTCGGGCTCCGACGCGGAGGACGCCCTCGCGGTCGTCGCGGAGCAGGCCCGGCACCTCGCGGACTCGGCGGCGGGGATCGTGCTGCTCCCGGACGACGAGGGTGGCATGGAGATCGTCGCCGTCTCCTCGGACGAGCCCAACGGGGTGCTCGGCGTCACCGTCCCCCCGGAGAGCCGCATCATCGCCGACCTCCTCGACGGGCAGGCGGTGTTCATCGACGACGCGGCCACCGATCCGCGCATCATGACGGACCTCGCGCGCGGATACGGACCCGTGATGATGCTGCCCCTCCAGAGCGACGGCCGGGTCCTGGGGACCCTCGTCACCCCACGCGCGCGTGGGGGACGGCCGTTCACCGAGGTGGAGCGGACGCTCGCCACCCAGTTCGCCTCGCAGGCCGCGCTCGCCCTGATGATGGCCGAGGCGCAGCGCGACCGGGAGCGGCTCGCGGTGTACGAGGACCGCGACCGCATCGCCCGCGACCTGCACGACCTGGTCATCCAGCGGCTCTTCGCCACCGGGATGATGCTGGAGAGCGCCCAGCGCAGGTCCGTGGTGCCCGAGGTGGTCAGGGGCGTCGGCAAGGCCGTCGACGAGCTGGACGTGACCATCCAGGAGATCCGCACCGCGATCTTCGCGCTCCAGCAGGGGCCCGCCGAGGCGCCTTCGGGGCTGCGGACCCGGGTCCTGCGCGAGATCAACATGGCGGCCGTACCGCTCGGTTTCAAGCCCTCGCACCGCTTCCTGGGGCCCGTCGACACGGTCGTCGGCGAGCTCACCGGCAAGAACCTCATCGCGGCCCTGCGCGAGGCCCTGTCGAACGCGTTCCGGCACGCGGGCGCCGACCGCATCGACGTCGTCGTCGACGCCACCCACGTGCTGCCCGACGGCCGCCAGGGCGTGCGCCTGACAGTCGCCGACGACGGCGTGGGCATCACCGAGGGCGGTCGCCGCAGCGGCCTGAAGAACCTCAAGCGGCGGGCCGAGTCCCTGGGCGGCTCCAGCTGGTACGGGCCGGGCATCGGCGAGGACGGTGGCGGCACGACGGTGGTGTGGCAGGCGCCGCACTGAAGCCCGGCCCGCGCCCGGCCGCTGATCGGCACTCAGGCACGCACGCCTCCCCCGGTGTCCGACGCTCGGCGCGTAAGCCCGACGGCCGTACGGCGCTCAGGCGCGTACGTGCGGCCGCTGATCGGCGGTACGAGGGTGCGCCGTACGGGTCACCCGGCCCCCCGCGCGCACGAGTCCGCCGGGCGGCACGCGCGCGTGGGGGCAACGATCCGAGTCATGTGTGCCCGCCCGAGCCGCCCGAGCCGTCTCCGTACCCGTCCGAGCCGTCTCCGTACCCGCCGTCCGCGGCGCCTGGTCGCCGTGCCGGTGCTGCTGTGCGCGTTCCTCGCCCTGGGCACGCCGCCGCCCGCGGCTGCCGACGGGGCCGACGGGCCCGCCGCCATGGACGGCCACGACGGGTCGGGCACCAGCGCCGAGGTGGCCCGCCTCTACGAGGACGCGGCGAAGGCCACCGAGCGCTACGAGGGGGAGCGGCGCGCCGCCGAGGTACAGCGCGGCCGCGTCAAGAAGCTCGACCGGCTGCTCGCCGAGGAGCGCTACCAGGTCGCCGTCCTGCACGAGGACCTCGGCCGGATGGCCAGCGCCCAGTACCGCACCGGCGGCGGCTTGCCGCTCACCGCGCGGCTGCTGCTCGCGGACAGCCCCGACGAACTGCTGCGCGGCAGGCGCGCCCTGGGCCAGGCGGACCTCGCCGTCACCAACGCCGTCGCCAAGACCCAGCGGGCCGCCGCCCGGCTCACGACCGCCAGGCGGTCGGCGGAGCGGGCGCGCGGTGTCCTCGACCGGCGCACGGCACGCCTCGCACGCCTCAAGCGGGACATCGAGACGAAGCTGGAGTCGGCGCGCTGGACCCTCCAGGGAGAGGCCGACGCGTCCGTCGCGGCCGGTCAGTGCCGGGGCGCCGTCCGCCTGGAGCAGCCGGAGGCGGCCGGCACGCGCGCGTGGGTGACGCCGGTGGAGACGTACGAGCTGTCCGCGGGCTTCGACAGCGCGGGCGAGCGGTGGGCGCGGCGGCACACGGGGCAGGACTTCGCCGTCGACATCGGCGCCCCGGTGCGGGCGGTGGGCGCGGGACGGGTGGTGCGGGTCGCCTGCGGCGGGGGCTTCGGCATCGAGGTCGTGGTGCGCCACCCGGACGGCTACTACACGCAGTACGCGCACCTGGCGGCCGTGACCGTCGACCAGGGGGAAGCGGTCCGCGCCGGGCAGTGGGTCGGGCAGGCGGGCACGACCGGCAATTCGACCGGTCCGCACCTGCACTTCGAGGCCCGCCTCACACCGGACCTGGGCTCGGGAGTGGACCCGGTGAAGTGGCTGGCCGAGCGCGGGGTGAGCCTGAAATCGGCCTCTACGGGTTGATCGTTGCCCTGCGTTGACCGTCCGTAGAGGTGGATCGTCCCTGTAAATCGTCCCTGTAAGGGGGTCGGCCCCTCTTGGTGCACCGGCCCGGTCAACCGGCCTCTACGGAGAGGCGGTCCGCCAGGATGCGTTCGATGACGACGGCCACGCCGTCCTCGTTGTTGGCGACCGTACGGCCCGACGCCGCGGCGATCACGTCGGGGTGGGCGTTGCCCATCGCGTACGACACTCCGGCCCAGGAGAGCATCTCCACGTCGTTCGGCATGTCTCCGAAGGCGACGACCTCGTCGGGGGAGATGCCGCGCTCGGCGCAGCACAGCGCGAGGGTGCCCGCCTTGGTGACGCCGGGGGCGCTGATCTCCAGGAGGGCGGTCGGGCTGGAGCGGGTGATCTCCGCGCGCTCGCCCGCGGCCTCGCGCGCGAGGGCCAGGAAGTCGTCCGGCGTCATCTCGGGGTGGTGGGCGAGCAGCTTGAGGATGGGCTCGTCCGCGCAGGCGGCGTCCGCCACGAGGAGCTTCTCGGCGGGTGCCACGCTGCCCGCGGGGTCCATGCGCAGCGGCGGGTACTGCGGCTCGTGGTGCACCCCGCCGGTCCGGTCGACGGCGAAGGACGTGCCCGGGGCGGCGGCGCGGAGCAGCTCGACGACCTCCAGGGCGTTCTGCGCGCTCAGACCCCGCACCTTGGTGAAGCGGTGCGCGCCGGGGCCGCCGTGCAGATCGACGACCGCCGCGCCGTTGGCGCAGATCGCGAGGCCGTGACCGTGCACGTGGTCGGCGACCACGTTCATCCAGCGCGCGGGGCGCCCGGTCACGAAGAAGACCTCGATCCCCGCGGTCTCGGCGGCGGCGAGCGCGGCGACCGTGCGCTCGGACACGGACTTGTCGTCGCGCAGCAGCGTGCCGTCCAGGTCCGTGGCGATCAGCCGGGGCGGGACGGAGGGGGCCGGGGTCCGGGGCCGGGCGGTAGCTGAGGTCACGTAGCCGATTGTCCCGCATATGCGCGCACGGGTGTGTGGCGGGGCGCACATGTGAGTACAACGCGCCCCCGCACGCCCCGTCCGTACCTCGGGCTACGGCGGACGAGCCCCCGGGCCGCCCCCGCCGCCGACGGCTACAGCTGCGCCAGCGCCTCCGTCGCGATGCGCTCGAAGACCTTCTGGTCCGCGGCGAAGTCCGTGCCGGGCAGCGGCCAGTGCAGCACGATCTCGTCGAAGCCGAGCGCGGCGTGCTTGCCCGCGAACTCCACGAAGGCGTCGAAGGACTCCAGCGGCCGGTCCGGCGTGAAGCCGGTGAGCAGGATCTTGTCCAGCTCGCCGGGGTCGCGGCCGGTCTGCTCGCAGGCGGCGCCGAGGCGGTCGACCTGGCCGCGGATGGCCTCCAGGGACTCCTCGGGGGTGCCGGTGGCGAAGATCTTCGGGTCGCCGGTGGTCACCCACGCCTGGCCGTACCGGGCGGCGAGCTTCAGGCCGCGCGGCCCCGTCGCGGCCACCGCGAACGGCAGCCGGGGGCGCTGCACGCAGCCCGGGATGTTGCGCGCCTCGTGCGCCGCGTAGTGCTCGCCCTCGTAGGTCACGGCGTCCTCGGTGAGCAGCCGGTCGAGCAGCGGCAGGAACTCTCCGAAGTGGTCCGCCCGTTCACGGGGTGTCCAGGGCTCCTCGTCGGCGCGGCGCAGCGCGGTGGCGTCGAAGCCGTTGCCGCCCGCGCCGATGCCGAGGGTGATCCGTCCGTTCGACACGTCGTCCAGCGTGATCAGTTCCTTGGCGAGCGTGACCGGGTGCCGGAAGTTGGGCGAGGTCACGAGCGTGCCCAGGCGGATGCGCTCGGTGGCGGCCGCGGCGGCGGTCAGCGTGGGCACCGCGCCGAACCACGGGCCGTCGCGGAAGGTCCGCCAGGACAGGTGGTCGTAGGTGTACGCGGTGTGGAAGCCCAGCTCCTCGGCGCGCCGCCAGCGCTCCCTGCCGCCCTCGTGCCAGCGGGTCACGGGCAGGATCACGGTGCTCAGACGCAGACTCATGTGATCGAGCCTACGGCGGCCCCCCACGGGCCCCGCCCCGCCTGCCGGACGCCTGCGCAGGCCCGGCCACGGCCACTGCCAGGCACTTCGCCCCATGCCTGGGACTTCAGCGGACCTTTCCGCTGAGCCAGGGAGTGAGCGAGATCATGGGGATCAGTTCCTTGTACGCCGTGTCCCCGGGCAGCGGTACGACCAGCCAGTAGCCGGGCGGGAAGCGCCGCCCCTTGACGTACGCGAGGCCGCCGAAGACGGACCGCAGGAAGGGCGGCACGTGGTCGCGCGGCACGTCGTGGCACTCGACGCCGTCGACGTCGATCAGGGCGTCGTCGTCCGGGTAGAGCCGCACGGACACCCGTGGGGAGCCGCCGAACTCCACGAACGCCTCGTGCGGCAGCGAGCCGTCCGCGTCGGTCGTCACGGCGACGCCGGCGGCGGTGCGGCGGGAGGTCCGGTCGGCGCCTATGTCGTGGTCGACCTCGAACTCCAGGTCGTACTCGCGGGCTATCTCCCGCAGTGCCCTCACGGCGGCCTCGGTGCTGTGCAGATGCTCCATGCCGATCGATATTGCCGGGTCAGTCAGGTGCCGGAAAGCGCAGATAGCGGGCGGGCACGGCGGCGGTGAGCCAGACGCCGTTGGCGCTGACGCCGAAGACGTGGCCGTCGCGGTGCATCGCGCCGGAGTCGACGGTCAGGACGACGGGCCGGCCGCGCCGCGCGCCCACGCGCGTCGCCGTCCCGCGGTCGGCCGAGAGGTGCACCGCGTGCCGGGTCATCGGACGGAGGCCTTCGGCGCGGATCGCGGGGAGGTGGCGGGCCACGGTGCCGTGGAAGAGGTACGCGGGCGGGGCGGCCGGGGGCAGCTGGAGGTCCACGGCGACGGAGTGGCCCTGGTTGGCGCGGATCCGTTCGCCCTCGACCGCGAACCGCTGCTTGTCGCTGGCGGCCACCACGTGGTCGAGCTCGGCCCGGGTGAAGCGGAACCCATGGGCCGCGGCGGCCGCGATCAACGTGCCGATGTCCACCCAGCCCCCGTCGTCGAGCGTGATCCCGATGCGCTCGGGCTGATGGCGCAGGTGCTTCGACAGGTATTTCGACACCTTTACGGCGCGGGGGCCGTCGGGAGGGGCCTCTGCGGTGCGAGGGCCATCGGGCGGTGCTTTCGTGGTGTGTGGGCCGTCCGGCGGTACTTTCACGCTGCTCCGGTCGCCCGGGGGCGCCCCTGCCGCGCCGCGGTCGTCCGGAGGTCGGCCTTCCGGGGCTTGTCGTTCTTTCATCTCTTCAGCGTCGCGGTCCGCCGTTCCCCGCGCACTCGGTTTTCTGCCATCGACTTTTCATCGTGGAATTCGGCTTTCCATGTTTGATCCACAGACAAGTGCAGTTATCCACAGGCTACTTGGGAATTCTGTGGACAACTCTCAGGCAGAAGGCGGCTTTTGATCAACTATGCCGGAATCGTTACCACTTGCCGCAAGTGCATCCAATGTCCTGCCCTGCAGCTCGCGTTCGGCGGCCGCCGTGATGAACGCCGCCACGTTCTCCTGCCCAACCAGTGCCTGGACCGCGTCCATTGTGCTGGCGGGCAGCGCCACGTACTGCAGCTCGGCACGCTGTCGCAAAGGCTCCTCGGCGGCGAGGTGACGGCGGAGGTTCCGGGTGGCGAACAAGCGCATGGCGCGGGCCAGTTCCGCGTCGACCGACTTCTGCGCGAGCGGCCTCAGCCTACGGATGAGGGAGGCCGCCTCCGCCGCATCCGCCTCGCTCGGTGGATGGTTTCCGAGATACCGCGCGAAGACGTGTTCATTGGTGAACTCCAGGAAACGCGCAGCTATGTGCTCGACCTGCCCTCGCAACTCCCGCAAATGCCCGGAGATCGCCGACAGCGGAACACCCGCGGCATGCAACTCAGCCGCCACCGCCAGCTCTTGAGGGCTCGGCACCAGGAACTCGTCGTCCGTGTCCGGCAGCGGCTCCAGCACGCCGAGCGCCACGGCGTCCGCGACCGCGGCGTGGTCCGGGGTACCGCCGAACGCCGCCTCCAGCTCCGCCCGGGTGATCCGGTCGGCCTTCTCGTCCGTCCACGGCCCGTCGACCTCGGCGACCAGGCCGAGGACACCGCCGAGGCCCCGGCCCGCGTCCCAGGCTTCGAGCAACTCCTTGATGGAGGCCAGGGTGTAGCCCCGGTCGAGCAGGTCGGCGATCTGCCGCAGCCGCGCCAGATGGGCATCGCCGTACACATTGGACCGGCCGCGCCGCTCGGGCCGCGGGAGGAGGCCGCGGTCCTGATAGGCCCGGATGGTGCGGACCGTGGCTCCGCTGTGGTGGGCGAGGTCCTCTATGCGGTACTCCACCCGGGGCGCGCCCGGCGGCGCCTCCACCCAGGGCGTGCCCGCCGACTCCACCTGAGGCGCGCCCTGCGCCGAGGCGCGGGCTTCCTCCCTGCGTCCGTCCAACGCTCCCCCGTCCTTTCCCGGTGGCACCCGGTCGTACTCCGCGCTACGCGATGGCCGCGCGCCCGGCCGCCGCCACCGCGGCCCGCGCGGCGGGCGACCACGCCAGATACTCGACGGCCCTGCGCAGCGACCCCTCCTGCGACGGATGGTACGACCGCCGCAGATAGCGGGGCACGGCCGCGCCTATCTGCCGCCACGGCGGCAGCAGGCCCTTCCTGACCGCCCTGTGGTGCGCGAGCAGCGAATACCGCAGGCGCCCCGCGAGCCGCGGATCGTGGCGGACGAGATACGCGGCGCCCCAGAGCCACAGGTACAGCATCACGGGGGCCGTGACCGCCATGCCCGCCACCCGGCGGACGTACCGGGGAGCGCCGGTGCCGCCGCAGTGCTGGTACATGTCGAAGGCGACCGCGCGGTGCTCGACCTCCTCCGCGCCGTGCCAGCGCAGCAGGTCCAGCATCACCTCGTCCGCCCGGGCCCGGTCGAGCCCCTCCGCGTGCAGCACCCAGTCGCCGAGCACGGCCGTGAACTGCTCGATGGCCGCGACGATCGCGAGCCGGAAGCGCAGCCACTCCTGCGTGGCCACGGGCGCGCCCAGTGGCGGCCGCTCGCCGAGGAGCTTCTCGAACAGGAAGTCCACGTACTTCGTGAACCCGGTGGTGTCCAGGCGCTGCGCGGCCAGATGATCGAGCACGTACGCGTGCTGCACGCTGTGCGTGGCCTCCTGCCCCATGAACCCCTTGACGTCCGCGCGCAGCACCGGATCGGTGATCAGCGGCAGGCCCTCCTTGAAGACCTTCACGAACCATCGCTCGCCCGCCGGAAGCAGCAGGTGCAGGACGTTGATGACGTGGGTGGCCGTGGGCTCGTCCGGGATCCAGTGCAGCGGGGTGGCGTCCCAGTCGAACGAGACCCGGCGCGGAACGATCGTGTAGTGCTCCTGCGGGGGCGGTGTGGTGCCGTGCTCCGTGCTCACAGCGGTGGCTCCAATCGGGCCAGCGCGCGCAGGGCCCTGGGCGAGAACCGGGACATGAGGTGGGCGCCGCGTGCCTCCGGGGTGACCGGCACCACGGCCTGATTGCGGACCACGGCGCGCAGCACGGCGTCGGCGACCTTCTCCGGCGGGTAGTTGCGCAGGCCGTAGAGCCGGGCGGACCTCTTCTGGCGGCGGGCCTCCTCGGCGGCGGAGACCCCGGCGAAGCGGGCCGTCGCCGTGATGTTCGTGTTCACGAAGCCCGGGCAGATGGCGGAGACGCCGATGCCCCGGCCCGCGAGCTCGGCGCGAAGGCACTCGCTGAGCATCAGGACGGCCGCCTTCGACGTGCTGTACGCGGGCAGGGCGCGCGAGGGCTGATAGGCCGCGGCCGACGCGGTGTTCACGATGTGGCCGCCCTGGCCGCGCTCGGCCATCTGCTTGCCGAAGAGGCGGCAGCCGTGGATGACGCCCCACAGATTGACGTCCAGGACCTTCTTCCAGTCCTCGGCGCTGGTGTCGAGGAAGGAGCCGGACAGGCCGACGCCCGCGTTGTTCACCAGGACGTCCACCACGCCGTACTCCGTGGCGACCTTCTCGGCGAGCTTCTCCATCGCCTGCTCGTCGCTCACGTCGACCGTCTCGGCCCAGGCCGCGGGGGCGCCGATCAGCCGGGACAGCTCGGCGGTGCGGGCCGCGCTCTCCGCGTCCCGGTCGACGGCCACCACGCGCGCGCCCGCCTCGGCGAACGCGAAGGCCGTGGCCCGCCCGATGCCGCTGCCCGCGCCCGTGACGAGGACCAGCTGGCCGGAGAAGCGCTCGGCGTGCTTTCCGGGGGCTTCGGCGGCGCTCGCCACCGGCGGCACGCCGTCCTCGTGGGTGGTGACGAACTCGGTGATCCAGGCGGCCAGTTGGTCCGGACGGGTGCGCGGCACCCAGTGCTTGGCGGGCAGCGTGCGCCGGGTCAGCTCCGGGGCCCACTGGTCCAGGTCGTCGTACAGCCGCTGGGACAGGAAGGCGTCGCCCGACGGCGTGATGAGCTGCACCGGCGCGTGCGCGTACGCGTCGGGGCGGGGGCGGCGCAGGCGGGCGCGGACGTTGTCGCGGTAGAGCCAGGCGCCGTGCGCGGCGTCCGTGGGCAGGGACGGCGTCGGGTAGCCGTCCGCAGGCACCTTCTCCACGCGCTGGAGGATCTTCGGCCAGCGCCGGCCGAGCGGGCCGCGCCAGACCAGCTCGGGGAGCACCGGGGTGTGCAGCATGTACACGTACCAGGACTTGGCGCCCTGGTTGACGAGTTGGGCGGCCCGGCGCGGGGTCGGCCGGGACAGGCGCTTCTTGATCCAGTGCCCGAAGTGGTCGAGGGACGGACCGGACATCGACGTGAAGGACGCGATCCGCCCCTGGGTGCGCGCGACCGTCACGAACTCCCATGCCTGCACCGAGCCCCAGTCGTGGCCCACCAGGTGCACCGGCTCGTCCGGGCTGACCGCGTCGGCGACCGCGAGGAAGTCGTCGGTCAGCTTCTCCAGCGTGAAGCCGCCGCGCAGCGGCCTCGGGGCCGTCGACCTGCCGTGGCCGCGCACGTCGTACAGCACCACGTGGAAGCGCTCGGCCAGGCGCGTGGCGACCTCGGACCACACTTCCTTGGAGTCCGGATAGCCGTGCACCAGCAGCACTGTGGGCCGCTCGGTCTCGCCCAGCTCGGCGACGCACAGCTCCACCCCGCCGGTGCGCACCCAGCGCTCGCGCGCGCCCTTCAGCTCCACGGTCGTCATACGGCAGCCCTCTCAGCGTCTTCCACGGACCAGCGCCGCACGTGCGGCAGGTCGTCGTCCAGCCAGAACGCGCTCTCCTCGGGGTCCCTGGAGTCGGTGACGACCAGGATCTCCTCGAACTTCGCCCCCGTGCCCCGGAATCCGAGGTGCGGCTCGACCGCCCACAGGCCGGGCTGCGGCGGGTGGTCGGAGAACTTGTACGGCGACCACAGGGGGGACCAGCCGTCCCGGTGGCCGTGCAGCGCGTCGCTCGCGAGGCCCTTCAGGGACTGGGTGCCGAAGCCGAACACGTGCGGCGAGAAGCGGCGTTCCTTGACCCGGTCGACCTTGTGCGCGATGACGCCGAAGGGATAGGCGCGATGGCGGTTGGCATAGCCCTGGCGGACCATGAGCCGGTCCACGTGTTCGTAGATCTCGCGCAGCGGGCGGCGCTCGCGCACCTCGCGCAGGATGAGCTCGCGGTGCGCCTGGAGGTCGGCGAGGAGCCGGTCGTGCACCGGGTTGAGCCCGAGGCAGCCCGAATAGCCGATGTCGGCCGTATAGCCCTCGAACACCGGGGCCATGTCGAGGATGAACGGCATCCCCGGCTCCAGCCTGCGGTGGGTGGGGAAGAACTGCAGAGGCACCCGGAAGTTCACGAACGCCGTGCGGTCGCCGAACCAGGCGAAGGGCAGGTGGAACCAGTCCCGCACGCCTCGCTCGCGCAGCCACACCCGCTGCATCCGCGCCGCCTCGCGCTCCGTCACCCCCGGCTTGAGCTGGGCGGCGACCGCTTCCGCGCATTCGTACGCGAGGGTCTGCACGCGGCGGAACCCCTTTAGCTCCGCGGAGAGTTCACCCTTCACTGCTGAGGTCATGCCACCGTCCGTCCCGTGTCCGGTCCACGCCCGCCGAGGCGGCACCGCGACGCACCGCGTCACCGCGCCGTCTCCGTACGCGCCCGCCCGTCACCCGACCGCCGCCCCTGAAGGAGCCCACTGCGCGGGCGCGGCGTTAATTGACACTGATGAATGTGACAATGCTTGGCGGCTGCGTCAATAGGTCTGCGTGAGCCTTCGGGACAGGTCCGGAAGAACCCTGAGGGGACCACCGGAAGAACCCTGAAGGGTTCGACCTTCGGACGACCCCTACGGGCCCGTAATACTCGAGAGTGAGGGCGGAGACAGCCTGTGGAGTGACGCCCCGGTGTGGTCCGCGCCACTACCGTCGAACACGTGACTGTGATCGCGACCGAAAGCCTGAGCAAGCGGTTCCCGAAGGTGACCGCGCTCGACCGGCTGACCTTGGACATCGGACCCGGTGTGACCGGACTCGTCGGAGCCAACGGCGCCGGCAAGTCAACGATGATCAAGATCCTGCTGGGTCTCTCCCCCGCCACCGAGGGCACCGCGTCCGTGCTCGGCCTCGACGTCGCCACCAGCGGCGGCGAGATCCGCGAGCGCGTCGGCTACATGCCCGAGCACGACTGCCTGCCACCCGACGTCTCGGCCACCGAGTTCGTCGTCCACATGGCGCGCATGTCCGGCCTGCCGCCCGCCGCGGCCCGCGAGCGCACCGCCGACACCCTGCGCCACGTCGGTCTCTACGAGGAGCGCTACCGCCCCATCGGCGGCTACTCGACCGGCATGAAGCAGCGCGTGAAGCTCGCCCAGGCGCTCGTGCACGACCCCCAGCTGGTCTTCCTCGACGAGCCGACCAACGGCCTCGACCCCGTCGGCCGCGACGAGATGCTGGACCTGATCCGGCGCGTGCACACCGACTTCGGCATCTCCGTCCTGGTCACGTCACATCTCCTCGGCGAGCTGGAGCGCACCTGCGACCACGTCGTCGTCATCGACGGCGGCAAGCTCCTGCGCTCCAGCTCCACCACGGACTTCACCCAGAGCACCACGACCCTCGCCATCGAGGTCACCGACAGCGACGAGCACCCCGACGGCACCGGCGCGCTGCGCGCGGCCCTGCACGCCCACGGCGTGACCACCCACGACGACGGGGGCGGGCTGCCCGGCGCGGGCCACATCTTCCTGCTCGACGCCGCGGACGAGGCGACCTACGACCTCGTCCGGGACACCGTCGCCGACCTCGGCCTCGGCCTCGTCCGCATGGAACAGCGCAGGCACCACATCGCGGAGGTCTTCCGCTCCCAGGACGAGCCGCAGCAGGAGCAGGTCTCCGGGCGCGCGGCCGCCTGGGCGGCGACCGCGGCCGCCGCCGAGCAGAAGGGAGGCGGCAAGCGATGACCGCCGAGTCGACACGGGCGCGCGACGCCGACTCCACCCAGATCCACAACATCGGATACCGCACCTACGACGGCCCCCGCCTCGGCCGCGCCTACGCCACCCGCTCGCTGTACTCGCAGAGCCTGCGCGGCGCCTACGGCCTCGGCCGCTCGGCCAAGTCCAAGGTGCTCCCGATGATCCTCTTCGGGGTCATGTGCGCCCCCGCGCTGATCATGGTCGCGGTCGCCGTCGCCACCAAGGCCGACGAACTGCCCGTGGACTACACGCGCTACGCGGTGCTCCTCCAAGCCGTCATCGGCCTCTACTTGGCGGCCCAGGCCCCGCAGACCGTCTCCAGGGACCTGCGGTTCAAGACCGTGCCGCTGTACTTCTCCCGCCCCATCGAACGCGTCGACTACGTACGCGCGAAGTTCGCGGCCATGGCGTCGGCCCTGTTCATTCTCACCGCGACACCGCTGATCGTGCTCTACGTAGGCGCCCTGTTGGCGAAGCTGGACTTCGCGGAGCAGACGAAGGGGTTCGCCCAGGGGCTCGTCTCCGTCGCCCTGCTGTCGCTGCTCTTCTCCGGGATCGCGCTCGTCATCTCCGCCGTGACCCCCCGCCGGGGCTTCGGCATCGCCGCCGTCATCGCCGTACTGACCATCTCCTACGGAGCGGTGTCCACCGTCCAGGCCATCGCGCACGAACAGGGGGGCAACGGCACCGCCATCGAGTGGCTCGGCCTCTTCTCGCCGATCACCCTCATCGACGGCGTACAGACCGCCTTCCTCGGCGCGACCTCCTCGTTCCCCGGGAACGAAGGTCCCTCGGCGGGTGTGGGCGTCGTCTACCTCCTCCTCGTTCTCGCCCTCGTAGCGGGCAGCTACGCCGCTCTCATGCGCCGCTACCGGAAGGCCGGACTATGACCACGATCAGCATCGACCACGTCTCTCGCTGGTTCGGCAACGTGGTGGCCGTCAACGACGTCACGATGACCATCAGCCCCGGAGTCACCGGCCTCCTCGGGCCCAACGGCGCCGGGAAGTCCACCCTCATCAGCATGATGGGCGGCTTCCTCGCCCCCTCCACCGGCTCCGTCACCCTCGACGGAAAGCCCACCTGGCGCAACGAGGAGATCTACAAGCACCTCGGCATCGTGCCCGAGCGCGAGGGCATGTACGACTTCCTCACCGGCCTCGAATTCGTCGTCGCCAACGCCGAGCTGCACGGCCTGGGCAAGAAGGCGGCCCAACGGGCCCTCGCCACGGTCGAGATGGAGTACGCGCAGGACCGCAAGATCTCCACGTACTCCAAGGGCATGCGGCAGCGCGTGAAGATGGCCTCCGCGCTCGTCCACGAACCGTCCGTGCTGCTGCTCGACGAACCCTTCAACGGCATGGACCCGCGCCAGCGCATGCAGCTCATGGACCTGCTGCGGCGGATGGGCGACGAGGGCCGCACCGTCCTGTTCTCCTCCCACATCCTCGAAGAGGTCGAACAGCTCGCCTCGCACATCGAGGTGATCGTCGCCGGGCGGCACGCCGCGAGCGGCGACTTCCGCCGGATCCGCCGTCTGATGACGGACCGGCCGCACCGCTACCTGGTGCGTTCCAGCGACGACCGCGCGCTCGCGGCCGCGCTGATCGCCGACCCGTCCACCGCGGGCATCGAGGTCGACCTCAAGGAAGGCGCGCTGCGCATCCAGGCCGTCGACTTCGGCCGGTTCACCAGCCTGCTGCCCCGCGTCGCCCGCGAACACGGCATCCGACTGCTCACGGTCTCGCCCTCGGACGAGTCCCTCGAGTCGGTCTTCTCCTACCTCGTCGCGGCCTGAAAGGGAGCCATCGTGTACGACCCCACTGTCGCCCGGCTCACCTACCGGGCCCTGCTCGGCCGCCGCCGGGCACTGATCCTCTTCGCCCTGCCCCTGCTGCTCATCGTGATCGCGGCCGCGGTGCGCGGCTTCAGCGGAGCCGACGACCAAGTGGCCTCCGACCTGCTCGGCGGCTTCGCGCTCGCCACCATGGTGCCGATCATCGGCGTCATCGCGGGCACCGGTGCCATCGGCCCCGAGATCGACGACGGCTCCGTGATGTACCTGCTGTCCAAGCCGGTCAAACGCCCCACGATCATCGTCACCAAGCTCACCGTCGCCGTCGCCGTCACCATGGCGTTCTCGGCGGTCCCGACGTTCATCGCGGGCCTGATCCTCAACGGCAACAGCCAGCAGGTCGCCGTCGCCTACACCATCGCCGCCCTGGTGTCCTCCATCGCGTACGCGGCGATCTTCCTGCTGCTCGGCACGGTCACCCGGCACGCCGTGGTCTTCGGGCTCGTGTACGCGCTCGTCTGGGAGGCCCTCTTCGGCTCCCTGGTCTCCGGGGCCCGCACGCTGAGCGTCCAGCAGTGGTCGCTCGCCGTGGCCCACAAGGCCGCCGACGGGGGCCAGCTCGTGACCTCCGACGTGGGCCTGCCCGCCGCGGTGATCCTGCTGGTCGTGGTCACGGCCGGGGCCACCTGGTACGCGGGCCAGAAGCTGCGGACCCTGACCGTCGCCGGGGACGAGTAGTCCCGGCGAGCCGCCTTGACGGCGTCTTCACCCTCCTGCCGGGACACTGGTGGGAGGGGGATGCGCAGGAGTGTCTAGGAGGTGCCGCGATGGCATCGGACGAGGGACGGGGCGACGGTCCCGGGAGCGACGCCTGGGACGAGGTGGTCCTCGACGACGACTTCATACGGTCCGCCGAGTCCGCCGAGCCCTCAGCGCGGGCCCGGATGCTCACCGCCCGCTGGCGGCAGCAGGCCCCCGAGCCGCAGCCGTGGCGGTCCGACGAGCCGCCCGCCGGGTGGTTCTTCAGCCGGGCCCGCAAGCGCAGGCGCAAGCGGCGCGAGGGCTGAGCCCGGGAGCGCGCCCAGACCGGCCCGCGAGAGAGCGCGCCCGGGTCGGCCCGCGAGGAAGCGCGCCCGGGTCGGCCCGCGAGAAATTCAGTGGCGGGCAACCACACGGCCCGGCACAGTAGTTGTGTCACCACGCGCCGGAAGCCACTCCTCCGGCGCTCTCCTACCGGGAGTGAAGCCGACGGTCCGCAAGGGGCGTCGCGCTTCCGGCAGGGCGGTCCGCGGCAGGCTCCGGAGTCATCACCCGCTCCGTGAAGCCCCGTCACGGGGGAGACCGCCCGGGGGCGGCCGCTTCGAGCGCGCAGCAGTGCGCGGGCCGCCCCTCCCGGAGGGGGTGTGCCGGGCCGGAGCCCGGCGCCCTGTCCTAGCCGCCGGAGCCCGGCGACACGGCCTGGCTGAGCCCGGCGACGCGCCCTGGCTGAGCCCGGCGTCCCGTCTAGGCCAGCAGCCGTTCCAGGACGACCGCGATGCCGTCGGCCTCGTTCGACGTCGTCACCTCGTCCGCCACCGCCTTGAGCTCCTCATGGGCGTTGGCCATGGCCACGCCGTGGGCGGCCCAGGCGAACATGGGGATGTCGTTGGGCATGTCGCCGAACGCGATCGTGTCCACGGCCTTCGCGCCGAGCCGACGGGCGGCCAGGGACAGGCCCGTCGCCTTGGTCAGACCCAGCGGCAGTATCTCCACGATGCCCTCGCCGGCCATCGTGACGCCCACGAGGTCCCCCGCGACCTCCCGCGCCACCGCCGTGAGCGCGTCGTCGTCGAGGCCCGGGTGCTGGACGTACAGCTTGTTCAGCGGAGCCGACCACAGGTCGGCCGGGTCGGCGAGCGGGACCGCGGGGAGCGGGCCGTCCTGGACCACGTACCCGGGGCCGACGAGGACCTCGCCGTCGATGCCGTCACGGCTCGCGGCGAGCGCCAGCGGGCCGATCTCCGCCTCTATCTTCGCCAGGGCCAGGCCCGCCAGCTGCCGGTCCAGCGTGACCGAGGTGAGCAGCCGCTGCTCGCCCGCGTGGTAGACCTGCGCGCCCTGGCCGCACACGGCGATGCCCTCGTAGCCGAGGTCCTCCAGGACGTGCCGCGTCCACGGCACCGAGCGGCCGGTGACGATGATGTGGGCCGCGCCCGCCGCGGTGGCCGCGGTGAGCGCGTCACGGGTGCGCGCCGACACCGAGTCGTCGGGGCGCAGGAGCGTCCCGTCGAGGTCGGTGGCGACGAGCTTGTACGGAAAGGCGGGGCCGTCGGAGCTCACTTGGCGAGGGGCTCCAGGATCTCGCGGCCGCCCAGGTACGGACGGAGCACCTCGGGGACGCGCACGGAGCCGTCCGCGAGCTGGTGGTTCTCCAGGAGCGCCACGATCGTGCGCGGCACGGCGCACAGCGTGCCGTTCAGGGTGGCGAGCGGCTGCACGTTCTTCTTGCCGTCCTTGTCCTCGCGCATGCGCACGGAGAGCCGGCGGGCCTGGAAGCTGTCGCAGTTCGACGCGGAGGTCAGCTCGCGGTACTTGCCCTGGGTGGGGATCCACGCCTCGCAGTCGAACTTGCGGGAGGCGGACGCGCCCAGGTCACCCGTGGCGACGTCGATCACCTGGAAGGGCAGTTCGAGGCTGTTCAGCCACTGCTTCTCCCAGTCGAGGAGCCGCTGGTGCTCGGCCGCGGCGTCCTCGGGGGCGACGTACGAGAACATCTCGACCTTGTCGAACTGGTGCACCCGGAAGATGCCGCGGGTGTCCTTGCCGTACGTGCCCGCCTCGCGGCGGAAGCAGGGCGAGAAGCCCGCGTACCGCAGGGGGAGCTTGTCGGCCTCGATGATCTCGTCCATGTGGTACGCCGCGAGCGGGACCTCGGAGGTGCCGACCAGGTAGAAGTCGTCCTTCTCCAGGTGGTACACGTTCTCCGCGGCCTGGCCGAGGAAGCCCGTGCCCTCCATGGCGTGCGGGCGGACGAGCGCGGGGGTCAGCATCGGGATGAACCCGGCCTCGGTGGCCTGCGCGATGGCCGCGTTGACCAGTGCGAGCTCCAGGAGCGCGCCGACGCCCGTCAGGTAGTAGAAGCGCGAACCGGAGACCTTGGCGGCGCGCTCGACGTCGATGGCGCCGAGCGCCTGGCCGAGCTCCAGGTGGTCCTTCGGCTCGAAGCCCTCCGCGGCGAAGTCGCGGACCGTGCCGTGCGTCTCCAGGACGACGAAGTCCTCCTCGCCGCCGACGGGGACGTCCGGGTGCACGAGGTTGCCGAGGCGGAGCAGCAGGCGCTTGGTCTCCTCGTCGGCCTCGTCCTGCTCGGCGCTCGCGGCCTTGACCGCGGCGGCCAGCTCGCCCGCCTTCTTCAGGAGCTCGGCCTTCTCGTCACCGGAGGCCTTGGGGATGAGCTTGCCGAGCGCCTTCTGCTCGGAACGGAGCTCGTCGAAGCGGACCCCTGACGACCTGCGCCGCTCGTCGGCGGAGAGGAGGGAGTCGACGAGGCCGACGTCCTCTCCACGGGCGCGCTGCGAAGCGCGAACACGGTCGGGGTCCTCACGGAGCAGGCGAAGGTCAATCACCCCCCCAGGCTACCTTCGTGCGCTTCCGGCCCACGACTTGATTTTCCCCTGCCCACCGATATGACCGAAATGCCGGAATGTGAATTTCTCGCCCATCGCTCCGCCCGCCGCCCCGGCTTTCGCCGGTGGGGACGAGTGCTCACCGGGCGCTTGTCGCGGCCTCGACGCACGGCCCGGCAGGGTCAATAAAACGGGCGTCATTCCCCGAATCGGGGCAGATGGGCCTTGCCGCCTTGACCGGATTCCCTTGTGAGAAACGGGACTTGGGGAACCGGTTGTCCACAGGAATCGGGGTCTCCGGAAAGTTATCCACAGGCTGTGCGAAAGATCTGTGGATGCCGGATCGGGGCCCTTTTCATGGTCTCCCACGGTGAAGGATTCCCTTCCCAAACCTGCTCAGCGCCAACTTTCGAGTGGAATTGGTTAACTCCAAAGTGTCACCACATGGAAAAAGGTGGACGAAGGAGTGACGGGAGTGGCTGTGGGCGGACTTGGGTGCTGAGTGCCGTTTTGTCGACGATGTCGCACCGCCTTGTCGACTTGTCCCCAGGTCGAGAAGGGGACCTGTGGATAACTTCTGTGGACAACATAAATCTGCAGGTAGGACTACCGATCCGGATCTGTGCACAGGCAGGCGGAAGCGCCGGGAAGACCCGGTGGCGGGGCGTCAAACGCTCAGAATCGGCCGTCCTGGCTGCGCGCGAGCCAGTCCGACGCCGACGTGAAGTCCTCGTCGGAGGTCCCGGGCCGCAGCGGCCGTACGTTCTCCGGAGCCACTCCGGCACGCGGATACGAGCCGAGGAAGCGCACCTTCGGGCAGATCCTCTTCAGGCCCATCAGGGCCTCGCCGACGCGGCGGTCCGTGATGTGGCCCTCGGCGTCCACGGAGAAGCAGTAGTCGCCGATGCCGCGACCGGTCGGGCGGGACTCGATGCGCATCAGGTTGACGCCGCGTACCGCGAACTCCTGGAGCAGTTCGAGCAGCGCGCCGGGGTGGTCGTCGCCGAGCCAGATCACCAGCGAGGTCTTGTCCGCACCCGTCGGCGCCGCGGGCCGGGCCGGGCGGCCCACGAGGACGAACCGCGTCTCCGCGTTCGCCGCGTCGTGGATCTCGGTGACCAGCGGTTCGAGCCCGTACGTCGCCGCGGCGAACTCGCCCGCGAACGCCGCGTCGAAGCGGCCCTCCTGCACCAGGCGGGCGCCGTCCGCGTTCGACGCCGCCGACTCCCACACCGCGTCCGGCAGATGGGCGGCCAGCCAGTTGCGCACCTGCGGCTGGGCCACCGGGTGCCCGGTCACCGTCTTGACGTCCTTGAGCGCGGTGCCCGGACGCACCAGAAGGGCGAAGGCGATCGGCAGGACCACCTCGCGGTAGATCATCAACGGCTCGCCCTTGGCGAGCTCGTCCACGGTGGTCGTGACGCCGCCCTCCACCGAGTTCTCGATCGGCACCAGCGCCGCCGCGGCCTCGCCCGCGCGCACGGCGTCGAGGGCCGCGGGCACCGAGACCATCGGCACCAGCTCGCGGGTCGCGGCCTCCGGCAGGGTGCGCAGGGCGGCTTCGGTGAAGGTGCCTTCAGGGCCGAGGTAGGTGTAGCGCGTCGCCGACATGCCGTCACCCTAATGCGGCGGACGGGGCGGGCGTACGCGTCCGCCGCATTGCCCCTCCGCCACTGCCCGCCACCGATGGCCCTCCGCCACCGCCCGGCGCGGGTCAGCCCTCCAGCAGCGCCTGCCCCACGTACCCACCGGCTTCCGCCCCGCCCGGCACCGCGTACACCCCGCTCGCCTCGTGCCGGATGAACTTCGACAGGGCGTCGCCCCGGTCGAGCTTCCGCTGCACCGGGACGAAGCCGCGCAGCGGGTCGGACTGCCAGCAGATGAAGAGCAGGCCCGCGTCCGGCTCGCCCTTGCCGGTGAAGCCGTCGTGGTACGAGAACGGACGGCGCAGCATCGCGGCACCCCCGTTCTGGTCGGGGCGGCTGATGCGGGCGTGCGCGTCGAGCGGGACCACGAGGTCGCCGCCCGCGGTCGTCTTCTCCAGCTCCATCTCGGTGGTCTCCGTGCCGCCCGTCAGCGGTGCGCCGTCGGCCTTGCGGCGGCCGATGACGTCCTCCTGGGCCTTGGCGGAGAGCCCCTCCCAGTCGTCCAGGAGCATCCGGATGCGGCGTACGACGGCGTACGAGCCGCCCGCCATCCAGGCGGGGTCGGCGTCGGCGGCCTTGGCGGGCACGAAGACGCGCTTGTCGAAGTCGTCGTCGGACGGCTTCGGGTTGTTCGTGCCGTCGATCTGGCCCATGAGGTTGCGCGTCGTCATGGGGCGGGCGGTGGCGCCGGGCGAGCGGTTGAAGCCGTTCATCTGCCAGCGGAGCCGCGCCGCCGAGCCCGTCTCGTTCTGCAGGGCGCGCAGCGCGTGGAAGGCGACCAGGGCGTCGTTGGCGCCGATCTGCACCCACAGGTCACCGTTGCTGCGGGCCTTGTCGAGGCGGTCGGAGGAGAACTCCGGCAGCGGGTCGAGGGCGGCCGGGCGCTGCTTCTCCAGACCGGTGCGGCCGAAGAAGCTGTGGCCGAAGCCGAAGGTGACGGTCAGCGAGGACGGCCCCGCGTCGCGCGCGATGCCGGTGTCCTGGCCGCGGCCCTCCACCGGCTTGCCCGCCATCAGCCGCTGCGCCACCGCTGACCAGCGGCGCAGCAGGGCCGTCGCCTCCTTGCGGCCGGCGCCCGGGGCGAGGTCGAAGGCGACGAGATGGCCGCAGGACTGCACGGGCGTGGTGATCCCGGGCTGATGTTTCCCGTGAAACATCACCTCATCGGCCCCGAGCGACGACAGCGGCGTGCCCGTCGTGTCCGAGCCGCCGGACGAGCCGGAGGACGCCGCGGCGTATCCGGCCGCGCCTCCTGCCGCGCCGAGTGCGAGGCCGGTGGCGCCCGCCGTACCGAGCAGGCGCCGTCGCGAAATGGTGTGGTCCGCCATGGGGTTCAGCCGATCTGCACGTTCTTGTCGAGGGTGACCTGGTCGATGTCGGAGGTGCGGACGGTGACCGCGACCTTCCAGTCGCCGGCCATGGGAATCTGCACGCCGCTCGCGCTCCAGTGTCCGGTGGCGATGCGGTCGGGGGCGACCGGCAGGGGACCGACGTCCTTGGCCTTGAGCGTGAAGGCGATCTTCACCTCGGGGATGTCGAAGGCGCTGCCGTTGGGCCGGGTCGCGTACACGTGCAGGTCGTTGCGGCCGGTGCGGCCGGGGTCGAGTTCGAGGCGCACGGTGCCCTTGCCGTCCTGGCCGCCGGTGTCGAACGGGATCTTGATCTTGACGGGCCCGGTGTTCCGGGGCGCGGAGGAGGTGGCGTTCTTGGCCTCTTCCTCGGTGCGCCCCGGCTCGGTGGTGGTCAGGGCCGTGGTGACGGCGAGCAGGACGACGGCGACACCGACCTCGGCGAGCACCGAGCGGCGCAGGCCGGAGCGGTGCGGATCGGCGTCGCGGACCCGCTTCTCCCGGGCGGCGTCCACGGCGGCCCGCTGCCGGGCGAGCTGGGCGGCGCGCTCGTCGCCGCCGGCGGCCTTGTCGCCAGCCTTGTCGCGGGGCTTGTCCTTGGCCTTGTCGGGGGACCTGCCGCCGGTCTCGGCGTCCGTGTCCACCGTCGCCGACACCCCGGTCTTGGAGCTGTGCGCGACGGCGACGGGCTTCTTCTTCTTGGTGCTCGCGCCCTTGGCCGTGGTGCTCTTGGTGGCGGTGGAGTTCTTGGCCGTGGTCGCCCGCGTGCGCTGTTCGACGACCGCCGTCGCCGCCGCCTCGGGTGCCAGACCGCCCGCCTCGGCGAGGATGCGCCCGGTCCAGCGGCGGGACACGGAGGCGATGCCGACGAGGACGACGACGAGCCCGATCTTGATCAGGAGCAGCTGCCCGTAGTCGGTCTCCACGAGCGCGGTCCAGGAACCGACCTGCCGCCACGACTGGTAGAGCCCGGTCCCGGCGAGGGCCACGACGCTGCCGAAGGCCACCCCGGAGAAGCGCCGTACGGCACTCGCGTCGATCAGCGGCGCCCGGTACAGGCACAGCAGCAGTGCCACGACCCCGCCGAGCCAGACGGCGACGGCGAGCAGGTGCAGCACGTCGACGGGCATGGCGAGCCCGGCCTGGATGCCGGTCGAGGCGTGCTCGGCGAGCGCCCAGGTCGCCGCGATGCCGATGGCGACGACCCCGCCGCCGACGGCCAGGCCGAAGGCCAGGTCCCGCTTCTCCTTGGGGTCCTCGCGCTTGTCGTACGCGCCGAACAGGACGGCGATGAACAGCGCGGCGGCCGCGAGGAGCAGCAGTCGCGAGACGAGCGCGGCGCCCGTCTTGGTCTGTAGGACGTCGCCCAGCTTCGCGAGGTCGAAGGCGTCGGCGAGCTTCCCGGAGCCGGTGTAGGGCGCGCGCAGCAGGAGCGTCGCGAGGGTGGCGCCGGTCAGGGTGAGCCAGCCGGAGACGACGAGGCGCTGGAGCGGCCGGACGCCCGCGCCGCGCGGCCAGCAGCCGAGGACGAAGGCGGCACCGCCGACGACGACGATGAACCCGGCGTACGAGAGGTAGCGCGCCGTGTCGTAGAGCGTGCCGACGAGGCCGCCGCCGACCTCCTGGTCGGGCAGCGCGACCTTGGTGTCGGAGGGCGCGCCGATGGAGAAGGTGAAGGCTCCGGCGATGGGGTGGCTGTCGGCGGAGACGACCTGGTAGGCGACGGTGAAGGTGCCGTCGGGCAGGCCGGGCTTGAGCTGCACGCCGTACGTGGTGGAGCCGAGGTCGGTGGTCTTGCCGGTGTCGGCGCGCTTGCCCGCGGGGTCGAGGACCCGTACCGAGCCGTCGGACATGGCGACCTTCTCGGAGAAGGTCAGGGACACCTGGTCGGGAGCCTTGGCGACCACCGCCCCCCGCTTGGGATCGCTGCCGGTCAGCGCGGCGTGCGCGTCGGCGGGCGCCGCGGTGGCGAGGACGGCGCCGAGCACGGCGGAGACCAGGGTCGCGGCGACGAGCAGCAGGCGCCCGAGTCCGGCGAGGTCCGGCCCCGGGCGGGGAGCGGTGGTCCGCATCAACTCTTCAGTCCCCTCAGTGCGACGAGTGCGAGGCGTGCGACGAGTGCGAGGCGTGCTGATCGGCCTTGGAACCGTCGGCCGTGGCGTGCTGGTCGTGCTCGGAGTGCGTCTTCGGGTCGCCGGAGTGCGTCTTCTTGCCGGAGTCCGTCTCGCCGGAGCCGGTCGCGCCGGTGTCGGTCTTGTCGGAGTCCGCCGTGCCGGAGCCCGGCTTCGGGTTGTACGTCGCGGCCTTCACCGGCATCTCGACCGTGATCGGGTCCGACTTCTCGAAGCGGAGCGTGACCTTCACCTTGTCGCCCAGCTTCGGCTTGTGCTTCAGCTTCTCGAGCATGATGTGGTTGCCGCCGCGGGCGAAGACGAGTTCGCCGTTCGCGGGCACGGCGAAGGACTTCTGCTCCTTCATCGTGCTGCCCTTGGTGGCGTGCAGGGTCACGCTGCCCGCGAGCGGGCTGGACGCCGAGGTGAGCGTGTCGGCGGCGCCCTTGTTGGTGAGGGTGAAGAAGCCGCCCGCCATGTCGTCCATGGCGGGGGCGGGGATGTAGGCGCCGCTGACCTTCAGCTCGGGCTTCCCGGACGCGTCCTTCGAGCCCTTGGCGTCCTTGTCGTCGTTGCAGCCGGTCAGGGCGAGGCCCGCGGTCAGTGCTATGGCACAGCCGGTGAGGAGGCGGCGCCGGGTGGTGCGGTGGTTCACGGGTTCTGTCCCTTGATGATCTTGGGGAGGTCCTGCGCGTACTCCTCGGCGCGGGTGTCCTGGCCGTTGTAGACGACGTATCCGGCGTCGGTCTTCGGGGAGAAGGCGATGACCTGGGTGCCGTGCATCGACTCGATCTTGTTGTTCTTGAGCTTCTTGGACGGCTCGATGCTGATGCCGACCGTGCGGGCGCTGGCCTGGATGGTCGGGAAGTCACCGGTGAGGCCGATGAACTCGGGGTCCTGGGCCTTCAGCCACTTGCCGAGTGCCTTGGGCTTGTCCCGCTCGGGGTCGGTGGTCACGAAGACGACCTGGAGCTGGTCGAGCTCCGCCTTGGTGACGGCCTTCTTGCGCAGCATGTCCTTCTTGGCGACGGCGATGTTGCTCATCGTCAGCGGACAGACGTCGGGGCAGTTGGTGTAGCCGTAGTACAGCAGCACCGGCTTGCCCTTGGTCCGCTCGCGCAGGTCGTACTTCTTGCCGTGGGTGTCGGTGAGGACCAGGTCCGGCTTCTTGAACGGCTTGTCGAGGACGGTCGCGGCCTGCTTCGACTCCGCCTCCATGGAGACGTCGGCGATCGGCTTGTCCTTCTTGTCGCCGTTGTCCCCGTCGCAGGCGGTCAGCGTGAGTCCCGCGGCGGCGAGCAGGGCCGCGCCGGCGAACGCGCGCCTCTTCGTGGTCTTCGGGCCCGACGTGGTGGTCTGGTTGCTCAACTTGCGCATACGAAAATGTCCCAGATGTGAGGGGGCCGGGGCGCGCCGGGGCCGGGTGTCCGGCACCGGCGCGTCCCGAGGGCGGCCTGGGCGGCGACGCCTCAGCTGGTGGCGCGGCGGCGCTGGGCGACGACGCCGAAGGCGACCCCCGCCACACCGACGACGATGCCGACGATGCCGAGGACGCGGGCGGTGGTGTCGCTGCTGTCGCCGTCCGACGCGGTCTCCTGCTTGGCGTCGCCGGACTTGGCGTCGGACTTGTCGTCCTTGGCGGCGGAGGCGCCGTGGTGGTCGTCGGACGCGGCGGTCAGTGCGAGCGTCGGCGCCGGGTACTCCGGCTCCTCGTCGCCCTTCTGCGGCTCGATCCAGCGGACGACTTCCTTGTTGTCGTACGTCTGCAGGGCCTTGAAGACCAGCTCGTCGGCGTCCTCCGGCAGCTGGCCGATGGACAGCGGGAACTTCTGGAAGTAGCCGGGCTCCACGCCCTTGCCGTCGGCGGTCCAGGTGACCTTGGAGACGGCCTCGTTGATCTTCTCGCCGTGGATCTCGATCGGCTTGTCGAGCTTGGTCTTGGTGACCTTCGCCTTCCAGCCGGGCACGGGCTGCGGCATCACGGACGCGAGCGGGTGGTCGGCGGGGAAGGTGACTTCCAGCTTGGTCGTCGAGGCGTCGTCGCGCTCGTTCGGGACCTTGAAGTTGACGGTCGCGTAGCCGCCCTTGGCCGCCTGGCCCTCGGGGGTGACGCTGACGTGCGCGAAGGCGGGCACGGACAGCAGGAGGACGGCGGAGGCGGCGACGCCGCCCACGACGGAGGCGCGGGTGAGGGCGGCGGACTTCGGGGACTTCTGGGTCGTCATCGCGGAATGCTCCAGTTTCGGCAGGAGTGCGCGGCGGCCGGGCCGTCGTGGCGGGACCCGTGGGACCCCCGACGAGCGGAGGCACGGCCGTGCGTACGTGAGGTGTGCGGAAGGGGACGCGGTGCGGCTGGCCGACTGGCCGCGCACCCGTGCGGGCGCGCCGAGCGGCACCCCTCCGACAGCAGTACGTCCGTACGCCGGTGCGTCACTCGGCACGCCGTACGTCACTGCGTGCGCGTACGCGTCGGTGTCGCGTGGAGCGGGCCGCGTCAGGCGGCGAGCGAGAACACGGCGGGCGCGGGCGGGCCGCGCCGGATCACCGTGTGCTGGAGCGCGGCCGCCCGGAGCTCGGGCGGCGCGAGGGCGCGGGCCGCGCACGCCGGACCGGAGGCCGGCTCTGCCGCCCCGGGGAGCCCGGCGCGCAGCGCGCGCACCAGAGTGAGGGCGGCGCGCAGGGAACGCATGAGCGCTCCTTGGGCGACCCCCTGTGCCCCCTGGGCGGAGAGCCGGACGAGCCGCATGAGCGCCACGTCGCCGCGGCGCAGCAGCCAGCCCGCGGCCACCGCCGCGAGCACGTGCGCGAGCAGCATCGGCAGCGTCGGCAGGAGGGACATCGTCGGGCCCGGGACCATCGCGGACTGCGCGCCCGCCCCGCCGGTGGCGTGGGCGTGCGCGCCGTGGCCGCCGGACGGGTCGAGCCCCGCGGTCTCCAGGATCTGCCGGGCCTGGACGGGGGTGATGGTCGCCCCGCCCGCCCCGCACACGATGCGGGCCGCGCGCTCGACGAGCGAGCCGCCGCCCGTGTCGCCCACCGTCATGGCCGTGCCGTGCTGGCCGAGCCCGAACAGCGCGTGCAGCCCGAGCTGCCCGACCGCGAGCGCCCCGGCGATGCCCGGGAGCGACCGCTCCCGTCCGGCGAGGGGCACCGCGAGCACGAGCACGGCGAGGAACCCGGCGCCGAGCGTCCACAGCGGGACGGTGGCGCAGGAAGCGAGCACATGGCCCCCGGCGGACAGCACGAGGCACACCGCGGCGAACATCGCGGCCCGCAGCAGTCGGAGATCGGCTCCGGCGCGCGCCTGGCGCTGGTGGGGGGCAGTCATGGCCGGGCCATCATCGCACTGGGCCGCCCCGCCCCGTACGGCAGGTCCGCAAGCTCCCGTCCATGCCGCAAGGCGACGGAATCACCCGAAATGATCCATAAGTGTCGGGAAGGCCCTGATGGGAGGGGCTCCGGGAGTTCACCGCCCCCGTGCCGGGTAGGCGCAGCGGTATGTCCCGCTACACCGGACACAGTCCTCGCCGCGTCCGCCGTATGGGCGGCGTCACGTCAACTGGGCGCTTATCCCGGGGCGCTGGCGGCAATACGTATCGGTATGTCGAGCCGCGGCCAGAGGGCTGGAGCATGCCAGGAGGCTGAAGCATGAGCATCTGGTGGTCCCTCCATTTGCGGCGCGAAGCCGCGAGCGTCCCGCTCGCGAGGCGCCTGCTCATCGGCACGATGGAGACGGCCGGGGTGGACCCGGACGTCTCGTACGATCTGTCGCTCGCGCTCACCGAGGCCTGTGCGAACGCGGTGGAGCACGGCGGTGCGACGGGTGCCGCGACGGGTGCGTACCGCGTCACCGCCTATCTCGACGGCGAGAAGTGCCGCATCGAGGTCGCCGACTCCGGCCCCGGCCTGCCGCCGGGCCGGGTCTTCATGAGCGCTGCGAACACCCCCGCCACGAGGACGAAGGGCCGAAGGGGTACCGGGCGCGGCCGCCGCACGCGCCGCCGCGCGGGCGCGCAGGCCGCCCCGGCCCCGCGCCAGTCCCGGACGCAGGCCCCGCCCTCCGCGCCCACGCCGCCTTCCGAGGTCGCCGAGAGCGGACGCGGCCTGTGCCTCATCCGGGAGCTCGCCGACGACGTGCACTTCGGCAACAGGCCGGGCCGCGACGGCGGCGCGGTGATCAGCTTCGACAAGATCCTCAAGTGGCGGGAGGGCGCCCCGCTGGCGGCCGTGTGATCCGCCCGGGCCCGGCCTCAGGGCTCGGCCCCGGTAGGACCCGGGGCTCGGCCCCCGGGTGGCTCCGGTCCGTCCCGGGGCTCAGCCCCGGACCGCCGCCGCATAGGTGTCGAGGGCGGAGCGCGGGGCGCGGCCCAGCAGGGCACGCAGGGCGTTGTCCGCTATGGAGGTGCCGTCGAGGAAGCCGCCCGCTATCGACGCGTACGTGCTGAGCAGCATCGGCACCTGGAAGGGCAGGGCCTGGCCGGACGCGGTGATCGCGGCGCGGGTCGCCTCCAGCCCGCCGGGCTCGTACGAACCGCCGGTCGCCGCGGCCAAGTCGGCGCCGCCGAGGGGCTCTTCGCCGACGAGTTCGTAGGTGCGCCCGGCGTGGGCGGCGGGATCCGTGGCCACGCGGACGGCGACCTCGGCCAGGTCCTCGCGGGCGACTGCGGCGAGCCGTCCGGCACCGAGCGGCGCGGCTATCGTCCCGTCCGGGCCCGGCGCGGCCACGGCGGCGAGGAACTCCGCGTACAGGCCGTTGCGCAGCACCGTCCAGTTCAGGGAGGAGCGGCGCAGTCTGCGCTCGGTCCAGCGGTGGGCGAGCGCGTACGTCAGATGGTCGCCGTCGCCGCTCAGGCTGGTGTAGACGAGGTGGCCGACGCCGGACTTCTCGGCGGCGGTGACGACGGCCTCGTGCCGGGCGATGACGACGTCGTCCTCGGCGGCGCCCGCGGAGATCACGAGGAGCGTGTCCACGCCGGTGAAGTCCAGGGAATCCGGGTCGTCGAAGTCGACGCGGCGCTGGCCGGGCGCGGGGGTGCGGGTGCCGACGGCGAAGGGCGTGTCCGCGCGGTCCGCGAGCTTCGCGGTGACGAGCCGGCCGAGTGCGCCGGTGGCGCCGGTGACGAGCAGCATGGGAACGATCCCCCGAGAAGAGCAGTTGGACTGGGTGACGACCGGTGCGAGATGTGCTGTGCACTCGGTACGTGACCATCGTGAGCGATGGCGGGGGAGCACGTAAGGAGGCACTTTGATGTCAGTGGGGCACACGGTGGTAACCACCCCCGAGGCCACGGCGGCCGGGGTTTCCGAGGTTTCCGGGGAGGCGCCCGCGGAGCCGTCGCCTCCCGGCCGGGCGCCCGCGGCGGCGCTCAAGGCGCTGGTCGGCGAGCCCGTGATCGCGTGCGAGACACCGCAGGACGAGTGCGGGGTGAGGGACGTCCTGGACCGCCTCGGCGACAAGTGGTCGGTGTACGTCGTGGTCGAACTGGCGGGCGGCGTACTGCGGTTCAAGGAGCTCCAGCGCCGCATCCACGGCGGCATCTCGCAGCGCATGCTCACGCTGACGGTCCGCCGCCTGGAGCGGGACGGCCTGGTGAAGCGGACGGTGCACCCGACGATCCCGCCGCAGGTCGAGTACGAACTGACGGAGATGGGCCACAGCATGACCCACCTCATCAAGTCCCTCGCCGACTGGTCGATAGCCCACCGTCCGGCGATAGCGGCGGCACGGGAGGCGTACGACGGGGCGCAGAGGGCCTCCGGCCCCGGTGGGTCTTAAGCCCCCGATGGCTCCCGGCCCCGCCAGGCCCCGGCCCCGTCAGGCCCCGGCCCCGTCAGGCCCCGGCCCCGTCAGGCCCCGGCCCCGTCAGGCCCCGGCCCCGTCAGGCCCCGGCCCCGGCTCCGCCAGGGGAGCGTCTTGGTCAACTTGCTGTTACGGCAACAATAGTTGCCGCTCCCGACGCGTAGATCCCAGTCTGGTGCCAGTCCAGAAGGCGCTCGAAACGTCAGGAGGCCACGCGGTGCCCATGCAGAACACACCCCAGACCACGCCCCAGAACACGTCCGGGACCACGCCGCCGAACAACCGCGTCCACCACGTCCGCGCCGGAGAGCTCGACGGCTACACCGCGCTCAGCGGCGGCACCGTCGGCTCCCGGAAGCTGTGGATGGGCCTCGTGGAGCACGAGCCGATGAGCTCGACCGACAACCACCACCACGGCGAGTCCGAGGCGGGCGTCTACGTGGTCAGCGGCCACCCGGTGTTCGTCTTCCACGACGGCGAGCAGGAAGTCAGGATCGAGGCGGGCCCCGGCGACTTCCTGCTCGTGCCCCCGTTCGTCCCGCACCGGGAGGAGCACCCCGACCCGGACGAGCCGGTCGTCGTGGTGATCGCGCGCACCACCCAGGAGCCCATCAAGGTCTCCGTGCCCGAGCTGTACCAGCTCACGGCGGCGGACGCGCGCTAGCGCGCACTCAGCGCCCGGCGAAGGCCCCAGCGGACCCCCGGCGGAGGCCTAGGCGGAGCCCCCGGCGGAGGCCTCGGCCACCCCGGAGAGCCGGGCGAACTGCTCGTCGGACAGCTGCACGTCCAGCGCCCGTACGTTCTCCTCCAGGTGCCCCACCGACGTCGTGCCGGGAATCGGCACGATCACGGGGGAGCGCCGCAGCAGCCAGGCGAGAGCCGTCTGGGCGGTGGTCGCGCCCAGCTCCGCCGCCACCTCCGCGACCACGCCGCCCGCCCGGGCGTGGGCGCCCATCGCCACGGGGAAGAACGGCAGGAACGCGATGCCCTGCTCGGTGGCGTAGTCGACGACGGCCTCGTGCTGCCGGTCGGCCAGGTTGTACAGGTTCTGCACGCTGGCGATCGGCGTGATCGCGGACGCCTCGCGCAGCTGCTCCACGCCGACCTCGGACAGGCCGATGTGCCGCACCTTGCCCTCGTCGCGCAGCTGCTTGAGGGCGCCGATCTGGTCGGCGAGCGGATAGGCGTCGTCGAGCCGGTGCAGCTGGAGCAGGTCGAGCTGCTCCACGCGCAGGCGGCGCAGGCTGAGTTCGGCCTGCTGGCGCAGGTACGCCGGGTGCCCGAGCGGCACCCACTCGGTCGCCGACGGGCGGACGACGCCGATCTTCGTGGCGATCGTCAGGTCGTCGGCGTAGGGGTGCAGTGCGTCGGCGATGAGCTCCTCGCCGCCGCCGATCATGTACGAGTCGGCCGTGTCGATCAGGTTCACGCCGAGCCCGACGGCCTTGCGCAGCACGGCGGCAGCGGCGGCGCGGTCCGTCGGCGGCTTCCACACGTGGCCCGCGCCCGGCTCGCCGTCGGCAGGGTCAGGCGCCGCCGTGAGCCGCATCGCGCCGTAGCCGATGCGGCTCACCGGCAGGTCGCCGCCGATCGAAAACGTCGTCTGTTCCGTGCGTTCCCCAGTGCCCTTGTTCGTCATCACTGCTCCCCCGTACGTGGTTGATGAGGCCTGTTGCGTACGTCCCTTCGTGAGGGGCGTGTCAGATCCCAACCAGCGCCGACGGGCCCTTATTTCAGCAGCTCAGAAGGGGGCGCCAGGCTTCACACGCCGTTCACGTCCGGCTGTCCGGCTGTCCGGCTGTCCCGCTGTCCGGCTGTCCCGCTGTCCGGCTGTCCGTCCGGTCGGCCGGACGGACGTCCGCGTCCGTTCCGTGGTCGGGTGCGGGCGGCAGCGCCCGGCACAGGGCCTCGATCGCCGCCGTGTACGCGTGCTCGGAGGGTGTCGCGTAGCCGACGACGAGCCCGTCGGGGGCCGCCCCCGTCGCCTCCGGATGCCGGTAGTCGGCCAGCCCCTCCAGGCCCACGCCGTGCCATGCGGCGGCCTTCACGGCGGACGCCTCGGTGCCGGGCGGCAGTTGGAGCACGGCGTGCAGACCCGCCGCGATGCCGGTGACGGTGATGTGCGGGGCGCGTTCGGCGAGCGCGGTGACGAGCTGGTCGCGGCGGCGCCGGTAGTGCTGCCGCATGCGGCGGACGTGGCGGTCGTACTGGCCGGACTCGATGAGCTCGGCGAGCGTGAGCTGGTCGAGGACGCCGGCCCACGCCTCCCGTTGGCCCTTGGCGGCGACGACGGCGTCCACGAGGTGCTCGGGCAGGACCATCCAGCCGAGCCGCACGGCCGGGGACAGGCTCTTGCTCACCGAGCCGACATACACGACCCGTTCGGGGTCGAGCCCTTGGAGGGCGCCGACGGGCTCGCGGTCGTAGCGGAACTCCCCGTCGTAGTCGTCCTCCAGGATCAGTCCCGCGCGCGTGCGGGCCCAGTCGACGACGGCGGTGCGGCGCGCGGGGTGCAGCGGCCCGCCCGTCGGGAACTGGTGCGCGGGCGTGAGCAGCACCCCACGGACCGGACCGGGGGCGTCCGGCAACTCCTCGACGCGGGCGCCGTGTTCGTCGAGGGACAGCGGCACCGGCCGCACCTTGGCCGTGGCGAGCAGGGAGCGGTGGAAGCCGAGCCCGTACGCCTCCACGGCGAGGGGGCCGCGCAGCACTCCGCCGGAGCCCGTGCCGAAGAGGAGCCGCAGGGCGTGCGCGAAGCCGGAGCACACCACGATCCGCTCCGGGTCGGTCCGCACCCCGCGCGAGCGCGCCAGATAGCCGGCGAGGGCGCGCCGCAGCTCGACCCGGCCGCGCGGGTCGCCGGGCCCGAACGCCTCGGTGGGCGCGGCGGTCAGGGCCCGGCGGGCGGCGGCGAGCCAGGCCGTGCGCGGGAAGGAACCGGCGTCCGGCTGGCCCTGGAGCAGGTTGTGCGCGGGGGGCGCGCCACCGGTGGGGGCGCGCTTGGGGACACGTACGCGCGGGGGCGGTGCGACCCGCTCGGCGACCCGCGTCCCCGAGCCCTGGCGGGCGGTCAGCCAGCCCTCGGCCACCAGCTCCGCGTACGCGTCAGCGACGGTGTTGCGGGCGATCCCGAGGTCGGTGGCGAGGGAGCGGTACGGCGGCAGGCGGGTGCCCGGGGCGAGCCGCCCGGAGCGCACCGCCTCGCGCAGGGCGTCGGTCAGGGCGGCGCGGCGGCTGCCGCTGCCGGAGAGGTCCAGGTGCAGGTCAGCGCCGATGCGCCCCGCAGAATTGACCCGTGATTCCGCCATGGAAGTGCACCCTATCCAAGGTCTTTGCGGCTCGTAGATTCATGGTCATGACGAACAACACCGCAGTCACCGCGCCCGCCGCCACGCCGTCCACCACCGCCGCGTCCGCAGTCGCGCCGTCCGCCACTGCTGCGCCCGCCGCCGCGCCGTCCGCCACCGCCGCGCCCGCCGCCACCGCACCCGCAGTCGCCGACTCCGCCGCCCAGGCCCCCCGCCTCGACTTCGCCAAGGTCGCGCCGAAGGTCTTCAAGGCCGTCATCGGCCTGGACGCCGCCGCCCGCGACGGCCTCGACCCGGCCCTGGTCGAGCTGGTCCAGATCCGCGCCTCACACCTGAACGGCTGCGCGTACTGCCTGCACATGCACACCAACGACGCGCGCAAGGCGGGCGAGAGCGAGGACCGGCTGCACATGGTGGCCGTCTGGCGCGAGGCCAGGAACTTCTTCACGGCCAAGGAGCAGGGGGCGCTCGCGCTGACCGACGCGGTCACCCGCCTCGCCGACGCGGGGGTACCCGACGCCGTCTACGCGGAGGCCGCCGCCCACTTCGACGAGGCCGAGCTGGCCCAGGTCCTGTCCCTGATCTTCACGATCAACACGTGGAACCGGATCGCCCTGGCCACGGCCAAGGTCGCCGGCACGGACGAGCGCCAGGGCTGAGCTCGCCGCGCTGGACAGGTTGCCTTCCCTGCGGGCGCCCCCAAGCCGGGGCGGCACTGGCGCTGTCGGCCGGCGGCCTCGCCCTCGAACGCCGGGCGGTCTCCTACGCCTGTTCATGGGCCACTTGGACTCGGTGCCAAAGCACGCAAAACGCCGGGCGGGGCTGGGAAATCCAGCCCCGCCCGGCGTTCGAGGACGAGTGCGCGGTGCGATCGGCCGCGCGGGGACGGACCTCAGCCCTTGAGCTGGGCCATCCACGCCTCGACCTCGTCCGCGCGGCGCGGCAGCGCGGCGGACAGGTTCCGGTTGCCGTCCTCCGTGACGAGGATGTCGTCCTCGATGCGCACGCCGATGCCGCGGTACTCCTCCGGCACGGTCAGGTCGTCCGCCTGGAAGTACAGACCGGGCTCGACCGTCAGGCACATGCCGGGCTCAAGGGTGCCGTCCACGTACGTCTCGGTGCGCGCGGCGGCGCAGTCGTGGACGTCCATGCCGAGCATGTGGCCGGTGCCGTGCAGCGTCCAGCGGCGCTGCAGACCGAGCTCCAGGACGCGCTCGACCGGGCCCTCGACGAGGCCCCACTCGACCAGCTTCTCGGCGAGCACGCGCTGCGCGGCGTCGTGGAAGTCGCGGTACTTCGCACCCGGCTTCACCGCCGCGATACCGGCCTCCTGGGCCTCGTACACGGCGTCGTAGATCTTCTTCTGCAGCTCGCTGAACCGGCCGTTGATCGGCAGCGTGCGGGTGATGTCCGCCGTGTAGTACGTGTGCGTCTCCACGCCCGCGTCGAGCAGGAGCAGGTCGCCGGAGCGCACCGCGCCGTCGTTGCGCACCCAGTGCAGGGTGGTGGCGTGCGGGCCCGCGGCGCAGATGGAGCCGTAGCCGATGTCGTTGCCCTCGACGCGGGCGCGCAGGAAGAACGTGCCTTCGATGTAGCGCTCGCTCGTCGCCTCGGCCTTGTCGAGGACCTTCACGACGTCCTCGAAGCCGCGCACCGTGGAGTCCACGGCCTTCTGCAGCTCGCCGACCTCGAACTCGTCCTTGACCAGGCGCTGCTCGGAGAGGAAGACCCGCAGCTCCTCGTCGCGCTCGGCGGTGACCTTGTCGGTCAGGGCCGCCTCGATCCCGGCGTCGTAGCCGCGCACGACGCGGACGGGACCGGTGGCCTCGCTCAGCAGGCCCGTCAGCTCGCGCACGTCGGAGGCGGGGACGCCGTACAGCTTCTCGGCCTCGGTGAGCGAGTTCCGGCGGCCGACCCACAGCTCGCCCTGGCCGTCGAGCCAGAACTCGCCGTTCTCCCGGTCGGAGCGCGGCAGCAGGTAGATCGTCGCCTGGTGGCCGTCGCGCGTGGGCTCCAGGACGAGGACGCCGTCCTCCGTCTGGTTGCCGGTGAGGTAGGCGTACTCGACGGAGGAGCGGAAGGCGTACTCCGTGTCGTTCGAGCGGGTCTTCAGGTTGCCCGCGGGGATCACCAGGCGCTCGCCGGGGAAGCGCGCGGACAGCGCGGCACGGCGGGCGGCGGTGTGCCCGGCCTGGGCGATCGGCTCCAGGTCGCGCAGCTCGGTGTCGGCCCAGCCGGACTTCATGTTCTCGGCGAGCTCGTCGGAGACACCCGGGTACAGGCCGTTCTTCCGCTGCTTGATCGGCTCTTCGTCCTCAGCTTCCGGGGTCTCCGGGTTGAGAGCGTCCGACACGGTCTGCCTCCTATGTACGACAACGGGCCTTCTCATCGTACGGCGGTCAGGAAGGGGGTCCAGAGGCAGAAGGACCCTTACAGTACGCAGTCAGGAGGTCACACGGAGCCTGGTGTACCCGCCGGAACAGCAACCGGGGCAGCGACCGAAGGGTGCCCTATTCGAAGCGGGCCGCGAGCAGGACCACGTCCTCGTCGGGCCCGGCGGTGCCGTCGATCCCCTCCGGCAGCACGGTCCGCAGGACGTGGTCGGCGACCGCTCCCGGGTCATCCCGGGCGGCCTTCGGCACGCTCGCCGCCGCCGCGTGCAGGCGCGCGAACGCCCGGTCCATCGCGTCGCCGGTGCGGTGCAGCAGACCGTCGGTGTAGAGCAGCAGGGTCTCGCCGGGCTCCGGGCGGATCTCCACGCTCGGCGCCTCCCAGCAGGCGAGCATGCCGAGCGGCGCGGACAGCGAGGTCTCCACGAACTCCGTGCGCCGCTCCCCGACGAGCAACGGCGGGCTGTGCCCGGCCCCGGCGAGGACGACCTTGCGCAGCGCGGGTTCGCAGTACGCGAACAGAGCCGTCGCCGAGCGCGCGGGTTCCGTCAGGCGCAGCAGCAGCTCCAGGTCGGACAGGACGGCGACGGGGTCCTCGCCCTCCATCACCGCGTACGCCCGCAGGCTCGCGCGCAGGCGGCCCATCGCGGCGACCGCGCTCGGCCCCGACCCGGTGACCGAGCCCACCGAGAGGCCGAGCGCCGCGTCGGGCAGCGGCAGCGCGTCGTACCAGTCGCCGCCGCCGCGCGCCCCGGCGCGGTGCCGCGCGGCCAGCTGCACGCCCGCGACCCGGGACAGGCGCGAGGGCAGCAGCTCCTCGCGCAGGGTCGCCACGGTGGTGCGGGCACGGGTGAGCTCGACGAGGCGGGCCAGGTGCTCGGCGGCGTAGCGGACGTACAGGCCGATCAGATGGCGTCGGCGCGGCGCCGGTTCGGCGGGCTCGTCGTACAGCCAGACGGCCGCGCCGACGCCGCCCGTCGCCTCGGTGGCCAGGGGCAGCGCGTAGCTCGCCGCGTAGCCGAGGCGGCGGGCGACCTCGCGGTGCCGCGGGTCGAAGGTCTCGTCGGCGAAGAGGTCCGGCTGCGCGATCTCGGTCATCTCCGCGAGCGGGGTGCCCGCGGCGCTCGCCTCCAGGAGCCGGCCGTACGCGGTGGTGGCGCGCGGCACCGTCTCCAGATATCCGAGGTCGGCGCGGGCGAAGCCGAGGCCGACGGTGGTGTCGGGGCCGAGGCCGTCGGCGGGCTCCACGACGACGAGGCCGCGGCGGGCGCCGACCAGGGCGGCACCGGCGCGGAGCACTTCGTCCAGGGCCTCGTCCAGGGCGGCGGTGCGGGACAGGCGCTCCGTGAGTTCGTGCAGCGTGGTGAGGTCGGAGACCCAGCCGGCCAGGCGGTCCTGGATCAGCGCGCCGGGGGCGCCGGGGGCTTCCGGGACGGGCGCGGCGGGCGGGGCAGTGTGCGCCGGTGGGGGAACAGTGGAATCGATTCCGGCCACTTTCGGCAGGTGCGGGGCGTTCATGGCTGACCGCTTTCCGGCCAGTGCGTATTGCTCAATAGCATCGCAAACCCCCTGTCATTCTGCGCCGCCAGCAATGTCTCCACATCTACACGCACTGGAGAGGGGATGTCCAGCATTGTCCTGCTGGGATTCCTGGTGTCCAGCGTGCGGCGTGAGAATTTTGTGAACTGGAAGTGATCTTGAGAACTTGGCTCAAAAGTGTTGCAGGGAACGCCATATTGCGGTCGACTGACATTGTTCGAAGGAGCGTCACAGCGGCCGTGATGGGTACGGATTCAAGTGGTGGCTCGGGGCTGGACCAGGGCAGTTGCGCGACGCCCGGAACCTGTCGCCGGACCCGGACGTCTTAACCCACGGCGACCGTGCCCCATCGTCCCGTGGCACCGGGGGCAAGAAGAACGCGGGACGGCAAACGCCAGGCGCCGCCACCCCACGCCACGTTAACGCTCGGCCCATAGGGGTTCCCCATGCCGCAGGCTGGGGTGTGACGCGCCAGCTTGTACGCACCTTGCATGCACCTTGTACGCGCACCTCGTACACAGCGATAGAGATCCACACATGGTGTGATGTGGCCCGAAGTGTCCCTCTGCGTGTAACGGAAAGGAACGAGCGCTCATGCGCGAGATCCTCGGAAGGCGACGCAGGCTCCTGTCCTGGCGAATCGGTAGGAAGTCTGACCAGAGTCCCTCTCTGATCGGTGCGGCCCTGACCTTCGCGACAGCATGGCGCTGGCCCGTGCTGCCCGGTGTCGGTATCGAAGGGCAGAGCAGGCAGTTCCTCGACGGCATCGCCGGACTCGACGGGCGCGCCGGACTCGCCGGTCCCGGCGAGCGGCAGGGCGACACGCGTGGCGGCAAGAGTGCCGGAAGGACCGGCAAGCGGGGTGCGAAGCGGGGGCCGCGCGCCGCACGGCGGGGAGCGGCCGACGAGCGGCCGGAGACGCCGGTCGCCCAGCGTGACACCGCCCGCGGCGGCCGGGCCCGGTGTGCCTGCCCCGACCCGGAGTGCGTCGTTCCAGGCGCCCACCCGCTCGACCCGGGGCTCCTCGCCGCCACCACCGACGAGCGCATGGTCCGCTGGTGGTGGACCAACCGGCCCGGCGCACCCATCCTCCTCGCCACCGGCGGACGCGCCCCGTGCGCCGTGAGCCTGCCCGCGGGCGCCGGAGCGCGCGCCCTCGCCGCGCTCGAACTCGCGGGCATCCGCCTCGGCCCCGTCGTGGCCACGCCGGCCCGCTACTTCGTCCTCGTCGCGCCGTACTCCATGGAGCAGTTGGGCGAGCTCCTGTACGCCAAGGACCGGGTGCCCGGCTCGCTGCGCTTCCACGGAGAGGGCGGGTACATCCCCCTGCCCCCGTCCGAGACGGGGCAGGGCCAGGCGCGCTGGGAGCGGGCTCCGCTGCCCGGCTCCGCCGCCCCCTGGGTGCCCGACGTGGAGGCCGTCGTGGACGCGGTGGTCGACGCGCTCACTCATACGGGTGTGAGCGCGCCCGAGTTCTAAGGGAATCGGGCGCGCGGCGCGGGGCCGGACGCCCGGGGTCGTTATCTTCGGCGCATGCACCCGCGCCCGGCCATGAACCCCCGCCTGCTCGCGCTCCTGGGCATCGTGGCCGTCGCCGCGCTGCTGCCCCTCGCCGGGGCGGCCGCGGGGCCGGTGTTCGACGACACCAAGGCGCCCGCCGATCCGGGGCACGCGGGAGCACGGCCCCCGGAGCCGGGCACCACGGTGCCGCAGGCCGGGGCCCGCGGGGCTTCCCGGGCCGAGCCGCCGCTCCGGCCGCAGGGGGACGGGAGCGGTTCCGCTGCGGCGGGTGGACGGGGTGCCGCAGACGGCCCCGGTGCCCCAGACGGCTCTGGTGCCCCAGACGGCGGCCCTGGTGCCGCGCGTGCCGCCGCCGACGCCGCGTCCCAGTCCGACACCCTCTCCCACTGCGGCCCCGAACTCTCCTCGCCGGATGGCGTCGAGGCCCAGACCTGCGTCCTGACCCAGGGCGCGGACACCTGGGCGCGCACCTACTACCGCAATGTCACCGGTGAGGCCCTGGAGGCCGTGCTGAGTGTGATGGGCCCCAGGGGGCGCACGGTGCAGATGTACTGCGCGGTGGGCGCGGGGGACGAGCCGGGGGCGTGCGACACCCCAAGGGAGCGCACCTCGGGAGCCGCGGCGCGCTACACGGCGGTCGCGGAGTTCGCGAGTGAGAGCGGCGACGCCCTGCTGCTGCGATCGGGCAGCAACTCCGCCGCGCCACAAGGCAGTTGAGCGCGTAACTTCTGCCGGGGCATGGAAACGCCCGGTTGCTGGCGACGGGGGATGCACCAGCAACCGGGCTACCTGAACGGTAACAAGAGATCCGCGCTTGGCAAATTCGATCTCAGTTATCCGGACAGGGATTCACCTGCGCCCATGGGGAGTTGTGACAGGAGTCACGCGTTCGCTCCGGCTGGCCCGTGGGTCGGAGAGACAGAGGTGAGGCGCCTGCGCGGCCTCCGCCCGGTCACCCGGCGCACTCGCCCGGTTAAGAAAGCGTGACGGGACGAGGTCCACGGGCCGCTCCCCGGCGCCCGGCACCACCCACTTGTTCGAAATCCGACGTGATACCTCAGCCGAATGTCATCCGTGGAGGAGCCGCGCTGCTCGGCGAAGCGCCGGTGGGAGGGCCATCCCGAGGTCCGGGAAGCGTGCGCGAGGGGCGCTGCTCCCGCGCACGGGGACAGGCCCCCGCGCGCGGTGCCGCACCTCCGACGGACGGACCGGCGACGGAAGCGGATCAGCTGAGCGTGACCTGGCGGTTGGTGAGGCCGCCGCGGGCGCGCCGCTCCTCCGCGGACAGCGGCTCCGTGGCCGCGAGCGCCGCCGCGAGCCGCTCGGCGAACTCGGCCGCGGGCTTCTCGACGTCCTGCGCCTCCATGCCGCTCGGCAGGTCCCACACCGGCACGGTCAGGCCGTGCGCGCGGAAGGAGCCGACCAGGCGGGTGCCCTCGCCGAGGCTCGACGCACCGGCGGCGTGCAGGCGCGCGAGCGCGTCGAGGAGCTCCTCCTCGGCGTGCGGCATGACCCACCGCAGGTGGTTCTTCTCCGGCGTCTCGCACCAGTACGCCGAGTCGACGCCGGTCAGCTTGACCGTCGGGATGGCGGCGGCGTTGGCCCGCTCCAGGGAGGCCGAGACCTCCGCCGTGGCGTTCTCCGCGTCCGGCACCCAGAACTCGAAGCCGGAGTGCACGACGGGCGCGAAGGGCGCCTTGTCGTCGAGGACGTCCTGTAGGCGCGGCCCGTCGGCGGGCGCCCTGCGGCCCGCCACCGGCTGGCCCGGCTCCGTGGTGAGCGCGCGGCCCAGCGTGTCGGCGAGGTCGCGGCTGATGTCGCCGGACGAGGTGTCGTTCTGCAGGCCGAGCAGGACCGAGCCGTCCTCGCGGCGCAGCGCGGGCCAGGCCATCGGCAGGACCGTCGCGAGGGTCACGGAGGGCACGCCGTCGGGCAGGCCGTCCTTCAGGGTCAGCTCGACCGTGGCGGCGGGCACCAGCTCGCGCAGCGCCACCCAGTCGCACTCGCCGGACAGCCCCTCGAAGGGGCGCTGCACCAGCTCGGTGACCGCGTGCGCGGCGGCCCGGCCGTGGCAGGCCTTGTAGCGGCGGCCCGAACCGCAGGGGCAGGGCTCCCTGGCGCCGACCACCGGGACCTCGTGGTCCTTGAGCTGCGGCTGCTTGCCCTTCGACTGCGGGCGCTTCTTGGCCATCGTGGGTGTCTCCCGGTTACGGCTCGCTTGCGTACGGGCGCGAGCCTAGCCGTTCGAGGGGGGAGCGACTCGGCGCGATGTGCGCGCGGGCCCGCGGGCCGCGGTGGCCTTCGGACACGGCCCCGGTCCGGCGGCGGGTTCCGGTCCGCGTGGGCTGCGCGGAGCGCGGTCCACGTCCGCGGTCGGTCCACGTGCGCGTACGCCGGTCCACGTGCGCGTACGTCGGCCCACGTGGTCGGGATCCGTGGTCGGGCTGTCGCCGGACCGCCGTCGGGGCTGTCACCGGACTTCCGCCCACGTCGTCTTGAGTGCGCTTCAGTCCGCTTGAGTGCGCTTCAGTCCGCGTCGTCTTCAGTCGACTTCAGTCGACGTCGTCGAACGGGTCCGAGAAGCCCAGCTCGGCTATCGCGGAGGCCGACGGGGCGGCGACGCGCGTAGCGAAGTCCTCGGCGCGGTGCCCGGCGTGCACGAGGGCCCAGACCGTGACCTCGCCGCGGGCGTCGTCCCGCACTCCCCAGGCCTCGGCGAGGGCCGTGATGATGTTCAGCCCGCGGCCGCCGTGGGCGGTGACCGACGGGGTGGCCGGAACCGGGCGGGTCGGGCCGCCGCCGTCCGTCACCTCGACCGTCAGGCGTCCCGCCTTGTCGACCTGCCAGGCGGCGCGCACGTCTCCGTCGCCGCTGCCGTCACTGCCCTGCGGGCTGTCGTGCAGCCCACTGCCCAGTGGCCTGCCGTGCCGGCAGGCGTTGCTGAGCAGTTCGGAAAGGATCAGTACGGCGTCGTCGATGACCGACTCCGACACCCCGCTGACGCGAAGCTGATCGCGCATCCGGTGTCTGGCTTCCCCCACGCCCGCAGGGCCATGGGGTACGGCCATGCTCGACGACGTGGGCACTTCCCGTGCCACCACAAACGCCACCCCCGAGACCTCCTTTGCCCCACGCCACGGAGTGGATGCCCCAATGGACTGGACCGGAAACCGGCCAACACCGGGATGGTGACGCACTCGTCACGATCGAATACGGAACGAACGCGCCGGTGCACACCCCGTAACGGAAGTTAGTCGCGGCCCAGTTGGGACAGAACCTGCTTCGGGCGGTTGGTGATGATGGCGTCGACGCCCAGCCGGGCACAGAGCTCGACGTCCTGGGGCTCGTTCACGGTCCACACGTGGACCTGGTGGCCCGCGCGCTTGAGCTTGGCGACGTATCCGGGGTGGCTGCGGATGATCCGCATGCTCGGTCCCGCGACGCGCACCCCTTGGGGAAGCCGTCCGTCGCGGTGGCGCGGTGAGACGAACTGCATCAGGTAAACGGTCGGCAGGGTCGGCGACGCGGCGCGGACACGTTGCAGCGACCGTGCCGAGAAGCTCATCACCCGCACCGGGGAGGGCTCCTCCGGAGAGGGCGCGTCCAGACCGAATCGCTTCAGGAGGTGCAGCAGCCGCTCCTCGACCTGGCCCGCCCAGCGCGTGGGGTGCTTGGTCTCGATGGCGAGCTGGAGGCGCCGCCCGGAGGCGTTGTTTTCAGCCACGAGCTCCAGGAGGCGCTCCAGGGTGAGGACCGAGGTGTCCTCGGGGGCCGGGCCCTCCTCCCAGTCGGGGTCCTCGGCGTACGGGCCCTGTTCGCGGTTCTTCCAGGAGCCGAAGTCGAGCGCGGCCAGCTCGGCGAGCTCCAGGGCGGAGACGGCGCCGCGGCCGTTCGACGTGCGGTTGACGCGCCGGTCGTGGACGCAGACCAGGTGCCCGTCGGCGGTGAGCCGGACATCGCATTCGAGGGCGTCCGCGCCGTCCTCGACGGCCTTCTTGTAGGCGGCCAGTGTGTGCTCCGGGGCGTCCTCGGAGGCCCCTCGGTGGGCGACGACCTGGATGAGGTGCTGTCGTGCGTGGGTCACCGCGTCATGGTGCCACCGTCCGGGGGCGGGGGCCCGCGGGGCGGGGTGCGAGGGCCGCGGCGGGTCGGGCGTGCGGGCCGCCGTCGGCCCGGGAGCGGTCGGGTGTGCGGGCCGCCGTCGGCCCCGGAGCGCGGACCGGCGGCCCCGGGGCGCGGCCTTTCTCAGACTCCTCTCACGCAGCCTTCAGGTGGCTCTGTGACTTGGCTGTGAACCTCTGGATGAGCTTTCCGGGGACTCGGGAGGCTCCGGGGACTTCCGGACGGTGCACACGGCCTTCCCCGGAGCTTTCCGGAGCCTCCCGGAGCTTTCCGAATGCGGCGGTTTCGCCCGTCGTGAACGCACAGCGTCGGCTTATGGTGGCCTGACAGCCCATGGGAAAAGCTGACTGGGACAACTGAACGGTCGACCGGGTACCCGACCTGTGCTGCCCCGGGCCGATCTTTGGCCGTGACCGAGTACGACAGCGTGGACCGAGGAGAAGAAAGCTGTGAGCACCGAGAACGAGGGCACTGCGGTCCCCCCGGCCCCGTCCGCACCTCCTGTGCCGGTGGACACTCCCGCTGCTCCCGCCGCCCCTCCCGCGGCGGAGGCGTCCGCGAGGCAGGAGCCCGCGTCCGCCCCCGCCCATGAGCCCACCGCGGCGCCCGCGCCCGAGTCGACGCCGCAGGACGCCGCGCAGGCCCAGGCCCAGCCCGAGGCGCCCGCCGCGCAGCCGGCGCCCGCGCCCCAGATCCCGGACCCGTACGCCCACACGGCGGCCGCGCACGCCCAGGCTCCCGGGGCCGCGTCCGGCGGCTCCTGGCCGCCGCCCCCGCCCCCCGCCGTGCCGTCGTACGCGCAGGGCGGAGGCTCCGGGTGGGGTTCCTCCTGGACGGCCGAGCAGCCGTCCGCGCCCAAGCCGGGCGGCCGCCGTCGCGGCGGTCTGGTCGCGACCGTGCTCGCGGCGGCCCTCGTCGCGGGCGGCGTGGGCGGCGGCATCGGCTACTGGGCGGCGGACCGCAACGACGACAGCAGCACGGACTCCACGACGGTCTCCGCCTCGGACGCCCCCGCCGACCTCAAGCGCGAGCCTGGCTCGGTCGCCGGCATCGCGAGCAGGGCGCTGCCGAGCGTGGTCACCCTGGAGGCCCAGAGCGGCAGCGGCGAGGGCGGCACGGGCACCGGCTTCGTGTACGACAAGGAAGGCCACATCCTCACGAACAACCACGTGGTGGCCTCCGCCGCCGAGGGCGGCAAGCTGTCGGCCACGTTCTCGAACGGCAAGAAGTACGACGCCGAGGTGGTCGGCCGCGCGCAGGGGTACGACGTGGCGGTCATCAAGCTCAAGAACAAGCCGGCGAACCTGCGCCCGCTCGCGCTCGCCGACTCCGACAAGGTCGCCGTCGGCGACTCCACCATCGCGATCGGCGCCCCCTTCGGCCTGTCCAACACGGTCACGACCGGCATCGTCAGCGCGAAGAACCGCCCCGTCACGTCCAGCGACGGCGCCAGCAGCAAGAGCTCGTACATGAGCGCCCTGCAGACCGACGCCTCCATCAACCCGGGCAACTCCGGCGGCCCCCTCCTGGACGCGCGCGGCGCCGTCATCGGCATCAACTCCGCCATCAAGCCCGCCGACAGCGGGGGCGGCGTCGGCGGCGGCCAGTCCGGCTCCATCGGCCTCGGCTTCGCGATCCCGGTCAACCAGGCGAAGAACGTCGCGCAGCAGCTGATCAAGACCGGCCAGCCCACGTACCCGATGATCGGCGCCTCGGTCTCCCTGGCCGACGCCTCGGACGGCGCGGTGATCTCCGCCCGCGCCGCCACCGGCTCGGGCCCCGCGGTCGAGCCGAACGGCCCCGCGGCCAAGGCGGGCCTGAAGCCCGGTGACGTCATCACGCAGCTCGACGACACGGTCATCGACAGCGGCCCGACCCTGATCGGCCAGATCTGGACCCACAAGCCGGGCGACAAGGTCAAGATCACCTACGAGCGCGACGGCAAGGAGCACACGGTCGATGTGACCTTGGGCGAGCGCAAGGGCGACAGCTGACCCGCTACTCTTGACCCCGCGCGAGCCCGCCCGATCACACGGCGGCAGCGCGGGGTGGGTTGCCCGAGCGGCCTAAGGGAACGGTCTTGAAAACCGTCGTGGCGCGAGTCACCGTGGGTTCAAATCCCACACCCACCGCGGGTGCTGGCCCAGAGCCAGCCGTCGAAGGGGCGTCCGGAGAGATCCGGGCGCCCCTTCGTGTGTGAGGGACGTGTGTGAGGGACCGCCCGTAGGGGCGCCCGGTGGGTGTGGCTGGTTCGTGGCGTGGGGGTGGGGCCGCGTCATGTGGGGCGCGTGCGGGGGGTCAGGCGTGGCCGGTCAGGCGGGCCGCTGAGGCGATCGTGGAGCGGGCCTCGCGGAGGGTGAGGCCGACGCGCAGGGCGGCCTCGGTGAGCGGGGCGGCGAGGGTCTCGCCCAGGCCGTTCTCGTAGGCGCGGCAAGCGGCCCAGAAGAGCCGGGTGTTGCGCTGGCCCTCGTGCGCGGCGAGGACGAACTGGACCAGGCCCTGGCCCTGTTGGGCGGCCTCGGGGCCGCCCGTGCGCGGGGGCGTCGCCGGGCGGCGGTGGAGCGGGGGCACGAGCAGCCGCAGGAGGGCCTCGGGGCACGGGGCCGGGGGCAGGTGGGCGGTGCCGGGCACGGTGCTGTACACGCCCTGCTCGGTGCGCGAGCCGGGGCCGACCAGATAGCCGCCCGCGCCCCGGATGTCGATGCCGGGGGCCAGACGGCCCGCCGAGTTGGGCACGACGACGTCCGGCGGCCCGGAGAGCCAGACGTGCCGCCCGCCGCTGGGCGTGGTGACGACGACGGTCTCCGGGATGGTGAACAGGTGCCGCAGCGCCAGCTCGCGCAGCGCGGCGGGGGCGTCGGCGCCGGACTTGGTGTCCAGGTCGATGCCGATCAGGTGGTACGGCGGCAGCCCGCACGCGATGCCGTAGCCCGAGGCCCAGGGCGCGGCGGCGAACAGCTCGCGGATGCGCACCGGGTCGGTGGACGCGTCGTACACGCCGTGGCCCATGCGTCCGCACTCGCCGTGGCACGGCGGAGGGTGCGGGTCGTCGTGGTGCGGCGAGCGCAGCGCGGGGAGCTTGCCGCGGGACAGGGGGATGACGGCGAGGCCCCGCTCGGCGGCGGACAGGGCGTGGGCCAGCGCGAGGGTGGCGGTGTGGCGCTCGGCGGCGTGGCGTGCCCGCGCGCGGGGCGCCGGATCGCGGGGCCGTGGCTCGCGGGCGGACGGGTGCTCGGCGGCCGGCTCGTGCGGGCCGTCGTGGGCGGGGCGGTCTTCGGCATGGCGGTCGCTGGGAGCCATGATTTCATTTTCGTACTAGCGTTCGATGAAGGGAAGAGGGGGGAGCGCGTGGGGTGGCCGGATGGGGGCAGCGCCCCCTTTTGCCGGGGTTTTGCCGGAACGCTTCAGCCCGTGCGGCGTCTGGGGTCGGCTGGGGTGGGGGTGTTGAACTGGGGCGTTGGCGGAGCGAAGCGGGTTTATCGACTTGTCCTCACGCTTGCGGGGGAATAGTGGCGTCCGGGGTGGTTCGGCGGGGATTCGGTGGGCAACTCTGGATGCGCGACGTCGTGCAGATCTCCAGGGCGGTCGGCCAACTGCCTTGGAACAAGCCGTATTTCAGGTGGGCCCGGCAGGGGCTGGAGCTCACCTCCCGTTCTGGAGGAAATAGACATGGCAAGCATCCGTACCGCCCGTGCCCTCGCCGCCGTCGCCGCTCTGCCGCTGGCCGCCGCCCTCTTCTCGGGTGTCGCGATGGCCGACAACGGCTCGTTCGCGGACAACGGATCGAACGCGGGTGTTGCGGTCGTCAACGGCAGCGGTGTCGGCGATGACAACAACGGCAACTCCTCGACCACTCAGCAGCAGGCGGTCGGCAACGGCGCCTCCAACCAGAGCAACACGGCTCAGGTGAACGGCTCCGCGTTCACGGACATCGACCAGTCGAACGCCAACGTCGCCGTCAACTTCAGCGAACTGTGGTGAGCCCGGGCCTCGTCGGGGAGTGATCCTCGGGGCCTGCTCTGTGGGGTGATGTGACAGTTTGCGCGGCGGTGCCTCGGGCCCGCCGCGCAGCTGTGCGTGCGGGGTGCGGCGGCGGGCGTCGGCTCCGCGTCTTGACACCCGTACGGGAACTGACGGACAGTCAGAAACCAGTGGCGTGGCGGCGGGGCATCCGTGGGGGGCCGATGCGGCGGCTGCGGTGCACCGAGTGTGTCAGGACCTCGCGGGGGCGGTCGATCAGGGCGGCGGAGGGGACGACGGTGACGGGCGGCGCGCGCAGCAGGGCGGACGGACCGGCGACGGGACCGGACGGACCCGACCGGTGGTACGGACGGCTGAAGGCGTACGAAGGCCGGTCCGCGGCCGCGTCCGGCCACGGCAGGGACCCGGTCAACGCGCCGATGATCCGGCACTGGTGCGAGGCCGTCGGCGACACCCACCCGGCCTATCGGGGGCCCGACGCCATCGCCCCGCCGACCATGCTCCAGGCCTGGACGATGGGCGGCCTCGCGGGCCACGCGACCCGCTCCGAGGCGTACGACGAACTGCTCGCGCTGCTCGACGACGCCGGATGCACCTCGGTGGTCGCCACCGACTGCGAGCAGGAGTATCTGCGCCCGCTGCGGCCGGGCGACGAGATCACGTTCGACGCGGTGATCGAGTCGGTGTCGGACCGCAAGACGACCAAGCTCGGCGCGGGGTACTTCGTGACGACCCGGATGGACGTCCGCGCGGGCGGCGAGCTCGCGGGCACCCACCGCTTCCGGATCCTCAAGTACCGCCCCGCGAAGCGGCGGCCGACGGCCGCCCCCGCCGGCCGGGGACGCGGGGCCGCCCCGGCCACCCGCCCCCGCCCGGTGGTCAACAGGGACAATGCCGGGTTCTGGGAGGGCGTGGCCCGGCACCGCCTGCTCATCCAGCGCTGCGGGGCCTGCGGCACGCTCCGCTTCCCCTGGCTGCCGGGCTGCGGGGCCTGCGGCTCCCCCGAGTGGGACACGGTCGAGGCGAGCGGCGAGGGCACCGTCTATTCGTACGTGGTGATGCACCACCCGCCGTTCCCCGCCTTCGCGCCGGACGGGGCCTCCGGCGGGGCGAGTCCGTACGCGGTGGTGCTCGTCGAGCTCGCGGAGGGCGTGCGGATCATCAGCAATGTGGTGGGGGTACCGCACCGGGCCGTGCGGATCGGGATGCCGGTGCGGCTGGAGTTCCAGCGGGTGGACGAGGACCTGGAGCTGCCGGTGTTCCGGGCCCTGGAGGGTGCGGCCGTGGCCGCCCCGGAAGGGGGCGAGGGCTGATGGGCCGCGCGGACACGGGCCACGCGGGCGCGGGGCGCGCGGAGCGGGGGGATCCGCCGAAGGCCCCGGCCGCCCTGAGGGCGGGTGACGCGCTGCCGCCGCTGGAGATCCCGATCACGCGCACGCTGATCGTCGCGGGAGCCATCGCCTCCAGGGACTACCAGGACGTGCACCACGATGTGGAACTCGCCAAGGAGAGGGGCTCCCCGGACATCTTCATGAACATCCTCACCACCAACGGCCTGGTGGGGCGCTACATCACCGACCACTTCGGCCCTCGCGCGGTCCTCCGCCAGGTGAAGATCAGGCTGGGGGCGCCCAACTACCCGGGCGACACGATGGTGTTGACGGGCATCGTCGAGGAGGTCACCCGCGCCCCGGAGGGCGTCACGGCGACGGTCAGGGTCGTCGGGGCGAATGGCATCGGCAAGCACGTCACCGGCATGGTGACGGTGACCGTGCGGGGCGCGGCGGCACGGGCGGGCGGGGCGGCCCCGGCGAGCAAGTCGGATCCGGCGGGCAGGGCCGACGGTGCGCCCCCGCTCGGCGCGACCCCAGCGGACAAGGCGAGGTCAGCGGGCGGCCCGGCCCCAGCGGAAGAGGCGAGGTCAGCGGACGGCCCGGCTTCGGACGGCCCGGCCTCCGACGGCCCCTCCCCAGTCGTGGCAGGAGGTGCCGCATGAGCGCGCGAGCGCGGGACGATCTCGGCGGCAGGGCGGCGATCGTCGGGATCGGCGCCACCGAGTTCTCCAAGGACTCCGGGCGCAGCGAGCTGACCCTGGCCGTGGAGGCGGTGCGGGCGGCGCTCGACGACGCGGGCCTCGCCCCCGCCGACGTCGACGGCCTGGTCACCTTCACGATGGACACGAGCCCGGAGATCACGGTCGCCCAGGCGGCGGGCATCGGCGAGCTCTCCTTCTTCTCCCGTGTGCACTACGGCGGCGGCGCGGCCTGCGCGACCGTCCAGCAGGCGGCGCTCGCGATCGCCGCGGGGGTGGCCGAAGTGGTGGTCTGCTACCGGGCGTTCAACGAGCGGTCCGGGCGCCGCTTCGGCGCCGGAGTCAGCCATCGCGAGCCCTCGGCGGAGGGTGTCGCACTCGGCTGGGCGCTTCCCTTCGGACTGCTCACCCCGGCGTCGTGGGTGGCGATGGCCGCGCAGCGCTATCTGCACACCCATGGGCTGACCCCGGAGGTCTTCGGCCACGTGGCGGTCACCGACCGGAAGTACGCGGCGACGAACCCGGCGGCGTACTTCCACGGCAGGCCCATCACGCTGGAGGAGCACGCGGCCTCCCGGTGGATCGTGGAGCCGCTGCGGCTCCTCGACTGCTGCCAGGAGACCGACGGCGGCCAGGCCCTCGTCGTCACCGGCGTGGAGCGGGCCAGGGACCTGCCGAAGCCGCCCGCGGTGATCGCCGCCGCCGCGCAGGGCGCGGGCCGGGCGCAGGAGCAGATGACGAGCTACTACCGCGACGACCTCACCGGCCTGCCGGAAATGGGCGTGGTGGCACGGCAGTTGTGGCGCACCTCGGGTCTCGGCCCCGGCGATGTCGACGTCGGGATCCTCTATGACCACTTCACGCCGTTCGTGCTGATGCAGCTGGAGGAGTTCGGGTTCTGCGCGCCGGGCGAGGCCGCGGAGTTCGTCGCCGAGGAGCGGCTGCCGCTGAACACCCACGGCGGACAGCTCGGCGAGGCCTATCTCCACGGGATGAACGGCATGGCGGAGGCCGTGCGCCAGCTGCGCGGCACCGCGGTGAACCAGCTGCCCGGCGCCGCGCACGCCCTGGTCACGGCGGGCACCGGCGTCCCCACTTCGGGGCTGATTCTGACGGCGGACGGCTGAACGCGGCGCGTGTCCCGGTCCTGGCACCCACCCCGGCCCGTTCACTCGCCGTATGCGCCACCGGAAGAAGATCACTGGCCTCGTCCTCGCCCTCGCCCTGGCGACGCTGGCCCTGGACACCTCGGGCCCGCCCGGGGGTTCGGGGCCCGCGCGCCCGGCGGTCCTCGGGGGACCGACGGGCCCGGACCGGTATGCGGCGGCGGCCGGGCTTGGGGTCTTCGACGGCCGGGCCTTCGATACCTGTCTGACGCCGTCGGCCGACACCATGCGGCGCTGGCTCGACTCGCCGTACCGCGCGGTGGGCGTCTACTACGCCGGGCGCGGCCGGGCCTGTCAGGACCAGTCGCAGCTGAGCCGCGCCTGGCTGTCGGCGGTCGACGAGATGGGCTGGGGCGTCCTTCCGGTGTACGTCGGCTCGCAGTCCCCTTGCGTACGGGCGGAGAACAAGCAGCACGTCCGCATCGGAAGCGAGCCCGGGCCCCAGGGCACCCGGGAGGGACACGACGCGGTGCTCCGGGCCGCGGCGCTCGGCATCGGGCCGGACAGTCCGCTCTACCTGGACATGGAGGCGTATGCGTACCAGAACGGGAAATGCGCAACGGCCACGCTCGCTTTCGTACGGGCCTGGAGCCGCGAAGTGCGCAGCCACGGCTACGTACCGGGCTTCTACAGCAGTGCCGATTCCGGCGTAGCGCACCTGGAGTCGGCGCGCCGGGCGGGCGTCGACGACCTGCCGTCGATCATGTGGTTCGCCCGCTGGAACAACCGGCCCGACCTGTACGGCGAGCAGGGACTTCCCTGGTACGCCTGGCATCCGGAGCGCCGGATCCATCAGTACGCGGGCAACGTCACGGAGCGGTACGGCGGGCGCACCCTGCAGATCGATCGCAACCTGGTGCACGCGCCGGTGGCCCTGCTGGAGTGAGCGGTGTGCGGAGCCGAGTGGGCAAGCGGTTTCCGGTTCCTCAGGGTCGAACCCTCAGGGGTGTGCTCCTTCTCCTCCACCTTCAGGAGGTGAGGCCACCTCCCCTCGTACAACCTGAGGCGGACACGGCTTCGGGACCTGCGGCCGATCCGCAGATGTAGGGGGCGCTTCTAGCGTGGAGCCATGACCGCATCCATGGTGTCCGTGTGCACCAGCGCATCGAAGGCCGCGACGCGGGGCGCGGGTCCTTCCGCCTACCCGTCGTTCGCCTCGTACGTCCGGGCCCGCCAGCCCGTGCTGCTGCGCACCGCCCGCTCGCTGACGGCGAACCCGAGCGACGCCGAGGACCTGCTGCAGACGGCCCTGACCAAGACCTATGTGGCCTGGGACCGGATCGAGGACCACCGGGCGCTCGACGGGTACGTGCGCCGGGCCCTGTTGAACACGCGCACGTCGCAGTGGCGCAAGCGCAAGGTCGACGAGTTCGCCTGTGACGAGCTGCCCGAGCCGGAGAGCGTGCCGGCCGGTGACCCCGCCGAGCAGCAGGCGCTGCACGACGCGATGTGGCGCGCGATCATGAAGCTGCCGGCGCGGCAGCGGGCCATGGTCGTCCTGCGGTACTACGAGGACCTGAGCGAGGCCCAGACGGCCGAGGTGCTCGGGGTGTCCATCGGCACGGTCAAGAGCGCGGTGTCGCGGGCGCTCGGCAAGCTCCGCGAGGACCCGGAGCTGACGCCGGTCCGCTGAGCGACCGGCCAGCCGACCAGCCAGTCGACCAGCCCGCCAGGCCGCTGGCCGACCAGCCAGCCGGTCGGCCGGTCGGCCGTTCCGGAGGCGTGTCGTCCGGCCCGGGCGCCGGGCGGGTGGCGGTCGTAGCTCAATTTGCGTTCTTGTGCGCTCGCGGTAGTGACATACCGCTCGGTATGCGGCGAGAATCTGGGGCTACCGCCAGGTAGAGCGCCGGGAGCACCCGGCCGCCTGCCGCCCGCCGACCGGGAGGACGCCGTGCTGAGCACCATGCAGGACGTACCGCTGACCGTGACCCGCATCCTCAACCACGGCATGACCGTGCACGGGACATCGCAGGTCACCACCTGGACCGGCGACGGGGCGCCACAGCGCCGCAGCTTCCGGGAGATCGGCGCCCGCGCCGCCCAGCTCGCCCACGCCCTGCGCGAGGAGCTCGGGGTCAGCGACGACGAACGCGTCGCGACCTTCATGTGGAACAACACCGAGCACGTCGAGGCCTACTTCGCCGTGCCGTGCATGGGTGCCGTCCTGCACACGCTCAACCTGCGGCTGCCCGCCGAGCAGCTCACCTGGATCGTCGGCCACGCGGCGGACCGCGTCATCATCGTCAACGGCTCCCTGCTCGGCCTGATCGCGCCGCTGCTCGACCGGATGCCGACCGTCGAGCACCTCGTCGTCTCCGGCCCCGGCGACCGCGCCCTCCTCGACGGCGCGCGGGCCCAGGTCCACGAGTACGAGGAGCTGATCGCGGACAGGCCGACCGGCTACGACTGGCCCGAGCTCGACGAACGCCGGGCCGCCGCCATGTGCTACACCTCCGGCACCACCGGCGACCCCAAGGGCGTCGTCTACTCCCACCGCTCCATCTATCTGCACTCCATGCAGGTCAACATGGCCCAGTCCATGGGCCTCACGGACGCCGACACCACCCTCGTCGTCGTACCGCAGTTCCACGTCAACGCCTGGGGGCTGCCGCACGCGACGTTCATGACGGGCGTCGGCATGCTGATGCCGGACCGCTTCCTCCAGCCCGCGCCGCTCGCCGAGATGATCGAGAGCGAGCGCCCCTCGCACGCCGCGGCCGTGCCCACCATCTGGCAGGGCCTGCTCGCCGAACTCACCGCGAAGCCCCGCGACGTGAGCTGTCTGCACCAGGTCACCATCGGCGGCGCGGCGTGTCCGACGTCCCTGATGGAGGCCTTCGACCGGCTCGGGGTGCGCGTCTGCCACGCCTGGGGCATGACGGAGACCTCCCCGCTCGGCACGGTCGCGCGGCCGCCCGCGCACGCCGTGGGCACCGACCAGGAGCTGTCCTACCGCCTCACCCAGGGCCGCTTCCCGGCCGGGGTCGAGGGCCGCCTCGTCGGCCCCGACGGCAGCCACCTCCCCTGGGACGGCGAGTCCGCGGGCGAACTGGAGGTCCGCGGCCCCTGGATCGCGGGCTCCTACTACGGCGGCGCGGGCGGCGAGGATGTCCGGCCCGAGGACAAGTTCAGCGCCGACGGCTGGCTCAAGACCGGGGACGTCGGCGTCATCTCCGCCGACGGCTTCCTGACCCTCACCGACCGGGCGAAGGACGTCATCAAGTCCGGCGGGGAGTGGATCTCCTCCGTCGAGCTGGAGAACGCCCTGATGTCCCACCCCGACGTCGCCGAGGCGGCCGTCGTCGCCGTCCCCGACGAGAAGTGGGGCGAGCGCCCCCTGGCCACCGTCGTCCTCAAGGAGGAGGCGACCGCCGACTACGCCGCCCTGCGCGATTTCCTCGCCACCCGCGTGGCCAAGTGGCAGCTCCCCGAGCGCTGGGCCCTCGTCGCCGCCGTCCCCAAGACGAGCGTCGGCAAGTTCGACAAGAAGGTGCTGCGCAGGCAGTACGCGGCCGGAGAGCTGGACGTGACCCGGGTCTGAGAACCCGTCCCCCTGCCGCCCCTGCTGTTCCCTCCGGCCCCTGCCGTCCGCTCAGTTCGTGCCGATCTTCGCCAGCAGGTCGACGATCCGGGTCTGTACCTCGCTGCTCGTGGAGCGTTCGGCGAGGAACAGGACGGTCTCGCCCGCCGCGAGCTTCGGCAGGTCGGTCTCGTCGACGGCGGCGGTGTAGACGACCAGCGGCGTGCGGTTCAGCTGGCCGTTGGCGCGCAGCCAGTCGATGATTCCGGCCCGCCGGCGGCGTACCTGGTGGAGGTCCATGACCACCAGGTTCGGCCGGGTCTGGGCGGCGAGCGTCACCGCGTCGGCGTCGCTCTCGGCCCGTGCGACCTGCATGCCGCGCCGCTCCAGGGTCGCGGTCAGGGCGAGGGCGATCTCCTCGTGCTCCTCGATGAGCAGGACCCGCGGCGGGTGCTGCTCGCTGTCGCGCGGCGCGAGGGCCTTGAGGAGCACGGCGGGGTCGGCGCCGTACGCCGCCTCGCGGGAGGCCTGGCCGAGCCCGGCCGTGACGAGCACGGGCACCTCGGCGGCGACGGCGGCCTGGCGCAGCGACTGCAGCGCGGTGCGCGTGATCGGGCCGGTGAGCGGGTCCACGAAGAGGGCCGCGGGGAACGCGGCGATCTGCGCGTCGACCTCCTCGCGCGAGTGCACGATGACGGGCCGGTAGCCGCGGTCGCTCAGCGCCTGCTGCGTGGTGACGTCGGGCGCGGGCCAGACGAGCAGCCTGCGCGGGTTGTCCAGCGGCTCGGGCGGCAACTCGTCGTCCATGGGCCGCGGCTGGGGCCGGTTCGTCACCTCGACGGCGCCACCGGGGCCGTCCAGCGGCTCGGGGCCCTCGGCGGCGTTCTCGTCCGGTGCGCCGATCGCGTACGAGCGTCCGGTGCCCTCGGTGCCCGGCGAGAGCCGGGGCTGCGGCTGCTGCTTGGGGTGCGGCGGCGCCTGCGGGTGCGGGCGGGCCGCGTTCTCCGGGCGCTCCTCGGCGCCGGGCTCGGGCGGCGTCGCCAGCTTGCGGCGGCGCCCCGAACCCCCCTGCGCGGCCTGAGCGGGCTGCGCGGGGCCGTGCGGCGGCTGGGCCTGCGGCTGGGCCTGCGGCTGTACGGGCGGCTGCGGCTGGCGGCCGAAGGGCACGCCCTGGCCCAGCGTGCGCACGCTGATCGCGCGCCCCTGCGTCGAGTTCGGGTCGACGGGCGCGGCCTCGGCGGGCAGCGGCTGCGCGGCACGCGCGCGTGGGTCACGTTCCGGCGGCAGGGCGGCGCCCTGGGCGGGCGTCGCTCCGGCGTGCGGAACGGCGTGCGGGGCCTGGGGGGCGGCCGCGGCCTGCGGGGCGGCCTGCGGCGGCAGGGCTGTCGACGGCGTGCCGCCGGCGGGGGTGCCCTCGGCGGGCATCGCGCCGGTCGGGACGCCCGCCGCCGGGGTGCCTGCCGCCGGGGGGCCCGTGACGGGCATGCCCTGGGGCGGAGTCGCACCGCCCGTGGGGCCGGCCGTCGGCGGGGCCTGCCGCGCGCGCCTGCGCCCGGTCGGGGCCTGCGGCTGCGCCTGGGCGGGCAGTGACGGGGGCTGCGTCGGGTGCGGCTGCGGCGGGGTGTGGTCGGCGGTGGGGTCCTGCGGCGCCACGGCGTGCTGCCCCGTGTCGTCCTGCCTTGCGTCGTCCTGCCTCGTGTCGCCCTGCCCCACGGGGACGCCTCCCGGCGCGGGAGCGGGCATGGCGCCCCGCGCCACGGCGCCCCGGGCCGGAGCGGGCACGCGGCCCTGCGCGGGCACTCCGCCGCGCGCGGCGGGCTGCATTCCGGCCTGCATTCCGGCCTGTACGCCCGCCGGGACGCTCACCGAGGCGCCGACCTGCGCGGCCCCCGCCTCCGTGGCGACCGCGCCGCGCGCGTCCTGCCCGGCACCGGCGGGGCGCGCACCGGCGAGCTGCCGCGCATTGCCCTGCACCGGCTGTCCGGCGGCCTGCCCGGAGCCCTGCCCGGCGGCCGGACCGGCGTCCTGCCCGGTGACCTGCTCGGCGCCGACCAGCGCTCCGCCGCCCTCCTCGCGGTCCGCCTCGGCCGGAGGCAGCGCGAACACCCGGCTGTTGGAGGCCTCTTCCGCCGCGGCCCGCTCCCGGGCCGCCGCCAGCGCGCGCCGGGCGCGACGGCCGCCGGGGCGCGGGGCGTCGGGGTCGTCGCCCTGCCCGTCCCCGGTCTCCGGAGCGGCCCCGGTCCCCGACGGCAACGCCAGCGCGTGCGACTCGCCCGCGCTCCGGGCACGCCGCCCCGAAGGCCCGCCGTCGCCCTGCGGCGGCACCGCCTGGGACGGCACTCCCTGAGGGGGCACGGTCTCGCCGAGCGCCGCGGAACCGGCGGCGTGCTCGGCCGCCGTCATCACGGCCCCCTCGGCGGGGCTCGGCCGTCCCCGGCGCCGACCGGTGCCTCCCGACGTACCGCCGGAGGTGTCACCGGACGCACCGGACACACCGAACGCACCGTGTACTCCAGGCGCACCAGCCGCACCGGCCCCCGTGTCGCCGGGCGCGACCGGGACGGCTTCCGCCGGGCCGTGCGCCACGGCACGCCGCCTGCGCCGTCCGGTACCACCGGGACCGGGACCGGCCTCGGCGGCGGGTCCGGCGGCACCAGGTCCCGTACCAGGACCGACACCCGTACGCATACCCGCGCCCGGACCGGAGTCGGCGCCCCCGGGGACCCCGGCCCCCGCGGTGTCACCGGAACCCGCCTCCCCGGGAAGGCCGCTGTCCAGGAAGGAGTCCACCGAGGAGCGCCGCGCGCGCCGACGGCCGCCCCCGGCGGGAGCGCCCGCCTGCTCGGGCAGCGCGACACCGGCACCCGCCGTGTCGCCGCCCTGCGCGGGGCCCGCGGCGACGGCCGGAGCCGGTCGCGGGGCCACCTCGACGGACGCCCCGGGAGCGACGGACGCCCCGGCGGCGGAGGCCGCCGCGGCGCCGTCCCCGACCGGCACTTCGAGTACGTACGCGCTGCCGCCCGTGCCCGGCACCTCATGCGTCTGGAGCACGCCGCCGTGGGCCCGCACGATGCCCTGTACGACGGGTTCGTGGACGGGGTCCCCGCCGGTGTAGGGCCCGCGCACCTCGATGCGGACGACCTCGCCGCGCTGGGCCGCGGCGACGACGACGGTGGAGTCGACGTACCCGGCCGCGGCCTCGGGACCGCCCGAAACCACGGCTCCCGCGCGCGTGTTGCCGGTGGCGTCGATTCCGGCCACGTCGGCGATCAGGTGCGCGAGGGCCGTCGCGAGCCGGTGCGCGTCCACGTGGACGCGCACCGGCGGCGCGTGCACGGCGAACTGGGCGCGGCCGGGCCCGATCAGCTCGACGGCCCCGTCGACGCCCGCCGCGACGACGGCGTCCAGCGGCACGACCGTACGGACCAGTTCCTCGGCGCCCGCCTCCAGGCGCTGGAAGCCCAGGACGTTGTCCACCAGGGTCGTCATGCGCGCGTACCCGGCCGACAGGTGGTGGAGCACCTGGTTGGCCTCCGGCCAGAGCTGGCCCGCGTCGTCGGCGGCCAGCGCGGCCAGTTCGCGGCGCATCTCGTCGAGCGGCCCGCGCAGGGACCGGTCGAGGACGGCGACGAGCTGCCGGTGCCGGGCGTCGAGGGCGTCGTAGCGCTCCTGCTCCTGCTCGGCGAACGCCTCGAAGCGGTCCTTCTCGCGCTCGGCGAGCGCCGCGTACCGCTCCTGTTCGGCCGCGAGTTCCTCCGCGCGGCGCTCGGCGGCCTCGCGCAGCTCCTCGGCGTGCTGGGCGAGCGCCGCCTCGTGCTTCTCCGCGAGCGCGTCGTACGGCCGCCGGTCGGTGAAGGTCATGACCGCGCCGACGAGCTGGTCGCCGTCGCGCACGGGTGCCGTCGTCAGGTCGACCGCGACCTTCTCGCCGCTCTTGGCCCACAGGACCTGGCCGCGCACGCGGTGCTTGCGGCCGGAGCGCAGCGTGTCCGCGAGCGGCGACTCCTCGTACGGGAACGGCTCGCCGTCGGCGCGCGAGTGCAGGACCAGCGGGTGCAGTTCCTGCCCGCCGAGGTCGCTGGCGCGAAAGCCGAGTATCTGGGCGGCGGCGGGGTTGACCAGGACGACGCGGCCGTCGGTGTCCGTGCCGACGACGCCCTCGGCGGCGGCCCGCAGGATCATCTCGGTCTGCCGCTGCGAACGCGCCAGCTCGGCTTCCGTGTTGAGCGCGCCGGACAGGTCACGGACGACGATCATCAGCATCTCGTCGCCGCTGTAACCGCTGTAGCCGCCGTGGCCGTAGCGCTCGTCGTAGGCGTTCCTGCTGTCCGCGAGGCTGGAGCTGGTGACCTCGACCGGGAACTCGTAGCCGTCCGTCCGGCGGGCGATCATCCGCTTCGGCTTGGTCCGTCCGCGTTCGTCCGTACTGTCCGGACGGCGCATGGAGCCGGGAATCAGCCGGGAGTCGAACTCCGGCAGCAGATCGAGCAGTCCGCGCCCCACGAGCGCGGTGCCGGGCGCCTCGAAGGCCTCGAGCGCGATGGCGTTCGCGTTCACGACGGTCCCGTTGGCGTTGACCAGCACCAGCGCGTCCGGGAGCGCGTCGAGTATGGCTGCGAGGCGAGCAGCGCCTCGGGATGGCCTGCTGCTCACGACGACGCTTCCTCCCTGGTTACCGCACCTTGCCGACCGCCCAGGCCATCTTGCCCCGCGGCCCGCGGCATGTCACGGGAGGGAAGTCTACGGGGAGCGGTTGCGGGCGCGACGCCGGATGAGAGGGAGTGAGAGGGAGACTGCACGCAGAAGCTGTGAGGGCTTCGGTCCTGCCTGGTCACGGCAGGGGCGTGCGGCGCACTTCACCACGGCACTTCTCCGCGCTTCACGGCATTTCGTGGAACTTCACGGAACTTCGGAAAGTACGCCGCCACGCGCGCGTGGCGGACCGTTACGCGCCGGTGGAGGGCAGGACCGGAACCAGGGTGTTCCACCGCGAGATCTGGCAGCCGTCGGTCCTCTTGAAGGAGGCGTCGACGGGCCGCCCCTGCCAGGTGCCCGTCACACGGGCGGTCTGCGGGCCGCCGTACACCTGGGTGCACATGGCGTCGCGCGCCACCGGCCGGAAGGGGTCGGTGCCCTCGGCCGCGAGCCCGTCCAGGCGCGCGCACGCGTCGGCGGGCGCCGGGTGACTGCCCGCGGCCGGGCCGCATTCCAGCGCGTACGTCGTGCCCGGCGTTCCGTCGTTCTCGGAGTACGTGACCTCGAGGTGGTCGCGGGTGACGAGGCCCAGGTGATCCCGGGCGATCAGGTCGGCGGGGGCCGCGGCGGCGGACGGCGCCGCGAGGGCGGCGAAGGAGGCGGCGACGGTCGTGACGGTGGTCGCGACGGCGGTGAGGAAGGGGCGGCGTTCGCTGAAGGTCTTCACGGAGGCTCTCCCGGGGTGTGCGGATTCCAGCTCGCGCCCGCCGGTGGGGCGGGCGCCTACCGCCTCCTCTAACGCCCCTGGCCGTGCCGCGTTGCGGGGGCCTCGGACGCTTTGCTCTTCGACCCGCGCGACTAGTACCGTGGAAGCCGCGATTGGTGGCGCGGCCCCTGGCTGTGTCATCATCTGCACGCACACCCGCGCTCGCGGGGGTGCATCAGGTTGGAGGCGTCGCCTAGTCCGGTCTATGGCGCCGCACTGCTAATGCGGTTTCGGGGTAACCCCCTGATCGAGGGTTCAAATCCCTCCGCCTCCGCACATGAGCTGAAGCCCCGGTCCACTGGACCGGGGCTTCAGTGCTTCCTGAGCTTCCCGAGCGCTTCCCACCACCGCTCCCGGCCGGCCCCGCCCCCGCCCCGCCCCCCACCCGCGGGAACGTTTTCGCAGGTCACAAGGGGTGGGGCCAATGGATTTCACATGGCGGCGGCAGTCATGTAATGTTCTTCCTGTCGCCGCGAGCGGGCCGAAAGGACCGGGAGTGAGACAAAAACAAAACAAGCACTCGTAGCTTAACGGATAGAGCATCTGACTACGGATCAGAAGGTTGCAGGTTCGAATCCTGCCGAGTGCACAGCAGACCAGAGGCCCTGTGGAGAGATCCACAGGGCCTCTGGCTTTTGTCGTGACGGCAGTGATTGACGGCAACGGGCTTTCCGGATGGACGGGGGTCCGCTCAGACGGCCACGGGGGCGCCCGCCGCGCCGTCGTCGCCGTCCGGACCGTTGCCGTTGCCTCTCAGGGCCTCCCCGACGCGGTCGAAGGCGGACCGCTGGGAGTCCAGCCGGACGAACGTGAAGATGTCCATCGTCAGGCGGATGGAGCGGTAGCCAAGGACCTCCATGATCATTCGAGCATTGGGCGCCCTGCTCGCATCCGGACCTTCCTCGTGAAGACGGCTGCCAAGCCGCTCACGGCCAAGGAGGGTCGTCAGCTCCTGGTGGCGGCCCGGGACGACCGGCTATGAGCTGCGTACGAGCCGGCCGTGCGGATCGGCCTACGCCGGGGTGAGCTGCCGGGGCCGCGCCGGTCGGACGAGGATCTCCACGAAGGCGTCCTCACCGTCCGGCAGGCCTTGCAGCGAGGCGGCGGTGAGCCGCTGATCGTCACGCCCAAGACGCAGCGCTCGGCCTGTCGCGTGGCGCTGCCGCCCGAGTGCGGGACGGCGCTCCGTGCTCAGCGGGCCCAGCAGATCGCTGACAGGAAGGCCGCGGGCACGAGCTGGACGGGGACGGGGCACAGCCTCGTCTCCACCAGAGCACTTTGACTGGCTCTTTCCGGCAGGGACGGGATTTCAGGGAAGGGGCGGGCTCGACGCCAGCGCGGAGCCGATGACCAGGCCGCACAAGCCGGAAGCGATGAAGATCATCAGAAGGTCGGCGGAGCTGCCGAGCCTGCGGACACCCATGCGCGTCAGGCTCGCTGCCAGGTCCGCCACGGCCTCGTGATGACCTCGCGATAGGTGTGGTGTGACGGATGCTTGCCACAGTGCTCCAGAACCCACTGCTGAGGCTCGGCGAAGTCCTCGCTGGCTGGTGACGTCTCGCCGTCCACGGCGCACTGCATGGCGTACGTGGTGGGCTCCGCGTCAGGCTCACGGTCAGGTTCGAGGGTCCACCTCTCGTACCGCAGCACGGCCCGCGGGCTCACCGTCGCCACCGCCCGTTCGCCACGGCCACCTTGGCGCTCAGCTCCTCGGCCTGAGTGGGAGTCCGGAGTGCCTCAGGCGGGACGTCCCACTCCGTCCCGCCCTTGGGCAGCCGCAGCTGCACGTACGGGCCCTCGTGGCCCATGACCACACCCACCCGGTTACTGCGTTTGTCCACCGACAGGTCCCCCACAGCCGGTAGAGCCGATTTGTCGGTCACTTCCGCCTCCTCCTTGCCGCAGGAACGAACCGGGGCGAGGAGCGACCGCTCGATGCGCAGTCGACGCCTGCTCGCTCTCCACGCTGAAAGCATCGCGAGGTCGACAACTCCGCAGAAAGGCCAGGGTGATTACCCAACCTGAGTAACATCACGGCTGGTGACACGCAGCAACGTTGGGTAGCCCGTGGGAGCTTCGCGATGACCGAGCAGTCCCGACCGCAGGAGCTTCCCGCCAGGCTGCTCACCGACCCTGAGATGATCGAGGCCTGCCGGGCCCGGGACATCTCCCGAGTCTTCCGGCTGGTGAAGGTCAAGGCAGGCATCTACCCGTCGATGATCGGCAAGCGATGCGGACTGACGCCGAGCCGCGTGGGCGAAGTCATGGCTGGACGACGTCAGTTGCAGCACATGGATGTCATCGAGCGCATCTCAGACGGTTTGCGCATCCCAGGCCACATGCTTGGCCTCGCCCGGCGGTCCTGGGAGACGCCGCAGGCCCTGGACGTCGTCGAGCGGGAGGCCTTCCGGGAGCAGGGGCCGACGCAGCAGGCGCCCGCTTCACTGCCGGGGCCGGACGTGGACAGCATCCTGGCGCTCGCCACCTGCACCAGCCTCAGCGCGGCCACCCTCGAAGCGTTTCGGTCGTCCATCGAGGACTACTGGCGCCGTGACGACCAACACGGCGGTGAGGCCCTGAGGCCAGCCATCGTCGGCCAGCTGCGATACGTGGTCGGGCTTCTGAAGGAGAGCCGACCGTCGTCCATCCAGAACGGACTGTACGGAGTCGCGGCCGAACTGGCGCGCCTCACCGGCTGGACCTACTTCGACGCCCGCCAGTACAGCCAGGCACGCGCGTACTTCACCGAGGCCCTGCAACTGGCAAAGGAGATCGACGACCGTCAGTTCATGGCCAACGTCCTGGCTTGCATGAGCTTGCAGGCGACCTACCAGGACAAGCCCGCGGACTCCTTGGCGTTCGTGAGCGCGGCCCAGGACCAGGCCCGATCGGCACTCGGGACGACGCCCCGCGTCCTGGCGATGCTGTCCATGCGGGAAGCCTTCGCGCACGCCAGCCTCGGCAACAGGGACTCGACCCACCGGGCGATCGGCGACGCGCACCGCCACTTCGAGCAGATCCAGGCGGCCGACCCCGACCCCTCGTGGGTGACCTACTTCGACGAGCCGAAGCTCATAGTGGACACGGGCATCGCTCACGGCCGCTTGGGCGAGGCCGCGATGGCTGAACCCTTGATCACGGAAGCTCTGAGGCGGGAGGAGCGCACCAACCACCGCGGCCGCGCATTCCACTCGTTCTGGTTGGCGCGCACGCAGTTGGACCAGGGCAAGCTGGATCAGGCATGCCAGACCGCCACGCAGGCGTTGGAGCCCGCATCGGCGGTGGCGTCCGAGCGGGTCTCGGGCCACCTCAGGGAGTTCTACGACGAGTTGGCCCCGCACAGGCATGAGCCCGTAGCCCTGGTCTTCGAGGCGCGGCTACGGGCGCTCCTCCCGCTGGTCAGCGGATCGATTCGTCCATGAGCAGGTACAGGAGACCGACGAGCGAACCACTGCTCAGGATCTCCCGACGGTCGATCATGCCCCGCACCTCCGAGAGGGGAATCCACTCGATGCGGTCGGACTCGTTCTTCTCCGTGGGCGGTCCGTCGTAGGTCGCGCCGTCCACGCGGAAAACGTGGTGCTGCGAGTCCGTGATCCCGTTAGCGGGCTCGGCGTAGATCAGAGGCTTGATGGGGCCGGGGCGGTAGCCCGTCTCCTCCAACACCTCACGAGCCGCAGCCTGTTCGGGCGTCTCGCCTTCCTCTACCAGGCCCATCGGGAGTTCCCAGGCCCACGAGTTGGTGATGAAGCGGTGCCGCCACATCATCAGGACCTCTTGGCGATCATTGACCACGGCGGCCACGGCCAAGTGCCGGAGGCGGACGACGTGGTACTCCCACCTGCGCCCGTCAGGCTGCTGGACGTCGACCAGGCACAGGTTCACCCACTTGTTGGTGTAGACCTGTCGCTCGCCATGGGTCTTCCACTCCATACCTGCGGCCCCTCTCGGTCGGCCTCCAGGATCTCAGACCGGCCGAGAGTTCTAGATGGTTTCGCGTCACTGTGACGAGATGGATCGTGATTCGTTGAGGCACGGTACGGCCGCGTCACGGAGGAACGCGCCCCGCTGGCTCCAGCGGGCTGCCGCGTGGCCTGTGCTGTAGAGCTCCGAAGTGACATAGGGGAACCCGCAGGTCGGCTCCAGGACGCCCCGAAGTGCAGGTGGGGGTCTGCATTGCCAGCGAATCTGCAGACGACTTCAGAGAACAACCTTCGGAGACTTGAGTGGATCGGAGAACTGGTTGAGTTCATAGATCGATTTGAGCGTCTGAGGAGGCCAGGTTGTGGCGCCCTGCGTCGGCCAGACCTGTCGGGCGTATGGGGCAAAGCCTCCGAGCTTCACCTCGTAGTTGTAGCCGACAGGCCCCACGCTTACGAGTTGCAGAACGGCGTAGCCGATCCGTAGCGTCACGACTACCCCCCATAGTTTGTGTGCTGCACCGTCGGGAGCGAGGAAGCTCGCCTCGGAAGGGATTGAGCGGTACTCCAAGGGGCTCACGCCCGGTGTATACCGGGGTGGACTCATGTGCGCCGCGAAAACCCACATTTGGCGGCTCGGTTTCCGGTCCTGGAAGAGCTCCTTGTAGTGGGACGGGGGGAGGTTGTGAACCGACACATCCTGCATGAGCTGGCACATCAAGGAGGTCTTGAGGACCCAAGTGGCCAGTAGTTCTTGGTGCACGGGGGTGATTGCAGCATCTTCTCCCTTGATCATCGGCAGAAGCGTCGGTTGCACATCGGTTTCCAGTGTGCTCATCCACCCGCTGTTGCACGGCGAGCAGACCGCCTTGACCGTCGAGGTAAAGGCTCGCCCGCGATGCACACGATCGCCGTTCTCGGTAACCGAGTGGATCGTGGCGCTCCGAATTCGATCTTCCTTGGGAAGCCCATTCGCCAGCCAGCTCGGGAAGACGTGTTCGTTGGTCAGCGGACTGCCATTACAGAAGACGCAAGATCGTGCCATATAGGGACGGTATCGGGTGCTGCACTACAGGAGCGATCCATTTGGGAAGTTTGCTGCAGGGCAAAGCGCGATTAGGGAGTTGGACTGCGGAAGATCGAGGCGGCTTCGTTTGCGTCACCGGGTTGCCCGCAGGAAGGTGCCTGTCATGTGGAGCCCGGTGAGGCAGACCGTGGCGGTCTGCTCGGATGATCTGCACGAAACGCCTTACTCGTTGTTTGACGGCAGCATTGACGGCAACGACGGCACATAAGCGCTCATGATCGCCAACTGGTGCCATCTGGATCGAAGGTGGCCGGCGGCACCGGCCTTGAGGTGCCCGATCCTACGAATCAGAAGGTTGCAGCCACAGCAGACCAGAGGCCCCGGAGAGATCCGGGGCCTCTGGTGTTTCGTGCGGGGTGGGTCAGACGGTTTTCACGGTGCCGCCGTCGATCACGTAGTCCGCGCCCGTGATGTTGGCCGCCACGTCCGAGAGCAGGAACGTGATCAGGGCCGCGACCTCGGTGGGTTCGGTGATGCGGTCCGATGTCATGCCGAACCTCTGCGGGATCTCCTCCAGGAAGCGGGCGTGGTCGGCGCCCGCTGCCGCGGCCACCGTGCCCCCGAAGCCGTCCGGGTCCTCCCAGATGGAGGTCCGTACGACGCCCGGCGAGACGGTGTTGACGCGTACGCCCTGGGGGCCGAACTGCTCCGACAGGGCCTTGCCGAAGGCGGTGAGCGCGGCCTTCGCGGTGCTGTAGGCGATCGGGCCCGCGCCGGGGAGGCGGGAGTTGATCGAGGAGACGTTCACGATGGCGCCCCGGCGCTCGATCAGGCCGGGCAGCGCGGCGCGGGCGGCGCGGATCGCACTGAAGAGGTTGATGTCCAGGGCGGTCTGCCAGCGCGCGTCGTCGATGTCGAGGAAGCCGTCGAGTCCGATGTCGTCGCCGGCGCCGACGTTGTTCACGAGGAGGTCGACGCCGCCGAGTTCGCGGACGGCGTGCTCGACGAGCTCGGCCGGGCCCCGCGGGGTGCCGAGGTCCACGGCGTAGGGCAGGGCGCCGGACTCCTTCAGCTCCGGAGTGACCGTGCGGGCGGCGCCGACCACGCGCACGCCCTCGGCGACGAGGGCGCGCACGGTCGCGAGGCCGATGCCGCGGCTGGCTCCGGTGACGACGGCGGTCTTTCCGGTGAGGCGCAGGTCCATGGGGTGTCCTAGTCCTTGTCGTGGTGGAGCGGGTGGGGCAGGGGCGTATCGAGTTGTTGACCTGTAGGTACAGAATGTGGGTGTGCGAGGGCCGGGTCGGGGGCCGGCCTGGGGGTCGGTCGGGGTCAGGCCCGAGGGCGGGTCGCGGTCAGAGGAGGTCCAGTACCGCTCGGATCGTGCGGTGCGTGCCCTCCGGGCCTTCCGCGACCCGTGCGGTCACGCGCAGTCCGACGACCGTGTTCAGGAGCAGGCTGCCGACGCACGCGGCGTTCCGGTTCGGGGCGATCTCGCCCGAGCGCTTGCCCTCCTCGACCAGGGCCTGGAGGGCGGACTCGGTACGGGCGAACATCTCCCGGACCAGTTGGGTCGCGGTCCGGTCGGTGCCCGCGAGTTCGGCCGCCGCGTTCACGGCCATGCAGCCGCGGCGGTCCGGCTCCGCGAGGTCCAGGCTCACCAGGAGTTCGAGGGCGGCGCGGAGCCGCTCCTTGACCGGGCCCTCGCTCTCCAAGAGCGCGATGAGGCGCTGGGCCTGGGTGTCGCGGTAGCGGCGCAGGGCCCGCTCGAAGAGGGCGTGCTTGCTGCCGAAGGCGTTGTAGAGGCTGCCCTTTCCGATGCCGAGGGCGTCGACGAGGTCCTGCGGGGTCGTGCCCGCGTACCCCTTGCGCCAGAAGACCTCCATCGCCTGGTCCACGGCGGTCTCCGGATCGAACTGTCTCGGCCGTCCCATGGGGGGCAGCGTAACAGCGTTCTGTACTTCAAGGTCAAGAATGAGGCGGGGAAGGAGAACGGGGCGGGGGAGCCGTCCCGCCTCGTTGTCAGTGGTGTGCGTCATGCTCGGTCGTATGACGTGGTGGTGCACGGGGGTGCGGTGGCACGCGGAGGGCAGGCCCGCCCTCGGCTGGTACGCGCCCGGACGGGAGCCGCGCGAGAGCGCGCCGGAGTACGGGACCGTGCTCGCCTTCCGTGCCCGGGGCGGGCGGCGGTGCCTCGGGGTGCGGCGCGGCGGACGGTGGGCCCCGTGTCCGGTGGGCGCGGCGGTGGCGGCGCGGGCCACGCGCGGGCAGTGCGAGGAGTGCGCCCGCGTCGACCGGGCGCACTCGGTCGCGGCGGACACCTTCGCCGACGATCCACGGCCGTATCACGTGTACGTGGCGTGGTTCGGCCCCGGCGTGGTGAAGGTCGGCATCACGCGGGTCGAGCGGGGCGGCACGCGGCTGCTCGAGCAGGGGGCGGTGGCGTACAGCTGGCTGGGGCGCGGCCCGTTGATGGCCGCCCGCCGCACCGAGGAGCTGCTGCGCACCGGGCTCGGCGTGCCGGACCGGGTTCCGTACGCGCGCAAGCGGGCCCTGCGGGCGCGGCTGCCGTCCCCGGCCGAGCGGGCCCGCGAGCTGGCGGAGCTGCACCGGAGGGCGAGCGGCCTCGGCGGGTGGCCCGACTCGCTGGAGCGGCTGCCGTACGCGTGCGTCGACCACGCGGCAGTGTTCGGGCGCGCGCTCGGGCAGGCGACGGGGGTGGTCGTCGAGCTCGTGGACGGGGGCGTGGTCGCGGGCGCGCTGGTCGGGGCGGCGGGGCCCGATCTGCATCTGGAGGTGCGGGAGGGGGCGGGGCGCGGGGGCGTGGTGGTCGTCGACGGGAGGGTGTTGAGCGGGTGGCGGCTGGAAGCGGTGGCGGAGGAAGCGGGGGTGACGGTTCCGGTGCGGGGGGTGCCTGCGGTGCAGGGCGGGTTGTTCTGAGCCTCGGCACGGCTTGCCCCTGCGGGGCCCCGGCCCTGGCGGCGGCCTGCCCCTGCGGTCCCCCACCCCCGTTCGCTGACCGGAAGGTCAAAACTGGCTGCCCGTTCGGCAAGGCGGGCTCCCGGAGGTGGACAGGGGGTTCGGCCGCCGGTGACGGTGGGTGCCATGACTGATCACGCGCTGATTGCTGACGAGTCGACTGAGGGCGAGCTGGCTGCTGAGGAGCTGACGGAGCACGAGCCCGGCGGCCGTGGGATACCTGAGGTGGCCGGGCCCGTCGGGCCCTTCGAACCGCCGTACTACTCGGTCGTGTTCACCGCCCTGCGCACCGACGGGGACCACGGCTACGGGGAGACCGCGCAGCGCATGGACGAACGGGTGGCGCAGGTCCCGGGCTTCCTCGGCGCCGACTCGGCGCGGACGCCCGGCGGGCTCGGGATCACCGTCGCGTACTTCCGGGACCTGGACGCGGTCAAGGCGTGGCGGGACGACCCGGAGCACCGGGAGGCGCGGAAGCGCGGCCGGGAGGAGTGGTACGAGCGGTACGTGGTGCACGTGGCCAAGGTGGAGCGGAGTTACGGGCGGGAGCGGGCAGCGGGGGTGGCCGACGGTGGCGAGTGAGGCGGGGGAGCGAGGGCGCGACCGGGAGGAAGGCGACGGGGAGGGCCCGGAGGGGCCTTTGGGTGAGCTCGGTGAGTCAGGTTGGTCCAGTGGGTCTGGTGGGCCTGGTGGGCTCAGTGGAGCTGATGAGTCTGGCGAGCCCAGTAGGTCTGGTGAGTTCGGTCAGCCTCGTGAGCCCGGAGAGCCCGGAGAGCCCGGAGAGCCCGGAGAGCCCGGAGAGCCCGGAGAGCCCGGAGAGCCCGGAGAGCCCGGAGAGCCCGGAGAGCCCGGTGGGCCCGGTGGGCCCGGTGAGCCCGGTGAGCCCGGTGAGCCCATTCTGCCGGCGGAGGCCACGGGCTCGGCAAGGCCGGGTGGGCCCGGCGAAGTCGAGGCCGTGGTCGGGTTCTGGCGGAGGCTCGGGCTGCCGGGGCTCGTCGACGTGCACACGCACTTCATGCCGGAGCGCGTCCTCGCCAAGGTGTGGGCGTACTTCGACGGAGTCGGTCCCCTGACGAACCGCGAGTGGCCCATCGCGTACCGGCACGACGAGGAGCGACGGCTCGCCGTGCTGCGGGAGTTCGGAGTGCGGGCCTTCACGGCGATGCTCTATCCGCACAAGCCGGGCATGGCCCGCTGGCTCAACGGCTGGGCGGTGGACTTCGCGGCCCGTACGCCGGACTGTCTGCACACGGCCACCCTGTTCCCGGAGCCCGGCGTCGAGGGCTATGTGCGGGGGGCGGTCGAGGCCGGGGCCCGGGTGTTCAAGGCGCACATACAGGTGGGGGCGTACGACCCGAACGACCCGCTGCTGGACCCGGCGTGGGGGCTGCTCGCCGACACCGGCACGCCGGTGGTGATGCACTGCGGTTCCGGGCCCGCACCCGGCAAGCACACCGGACCCGAGCCGGTGGGGCGGCTGCTCGCACGCCACCCCCGGCTGCGGCTCGTCGTGGCGCACATGGGCATGCCGGAGTACGCGGACTTCCTCGACCTGGCCGAGCGGTACGGGGAGGTGCGGCTCGACACGACGATGGCGTTCACGGACTTCAGCGAGCGGGAGTCGCCGTTCCCGCGCGGGGAGCTGGCACGGCTCGCGGACCTCGGCGACCGGGTGCTGCTCGGCACGGACTTCCCCAACATCCCCTACGGGTACGGGCATCAGCTGGAGTCCCTGGAGCGGCTCGGCCTCGGGGACGCGTGGCTCAGGGGGGTGTGCCACGGGAACGGGGCGAGGCTGTTCGGGCTGGAGTGACGGCCCGCGCGGGCGGGACAGTGCCTGCCCCGGGCGGGACACCCCTGGGCCCCGGGCAGGTCGGCCGCCTCCCGCCCGGGGCCCGGCCGCCCCTCCCGCCCGGGCTCCGGCCTCACCCGGCCCGAGGCCCGGCCTCCCGCCGCGCCCGACACCCGCCTCCGCCGAGCCGAAAGCCCCCCTCCCACCGCTCCCCACGCCCTTCTTAGGGAATTCACAGGAACCCGCAAGCCCCCTCTCACCCCCCGCGCCCACGCTGAAGGCATGACCACGACCTCGCCCCAGGGGCGTACCGAACTGCTCAGGCCGGACGGGAGTCCCGTCCGCGTGCTCGTCGTGGACGACGAGGTGTCGCTCACCGAGCTGCTGTCCATGGCCCTGCGCTACGAGGGCTGGGAGATCCGCAGCGCCACCGACGGGCTGGGGGCCGTGCGGGCCGCACGGAGCTTCCGGCCGGACGTCGTCGTGCTCGACATGATGCTGGCCGACACGGACGGCCTGTCCCTGCTCGGGCGGCTGCGGCGGGAACTCCCGGAGGTGCCGGTGCTGTTCCTCACCGGCAAGGACGCCGTCGAGGACCGGATCGCCGGGCTCACGGCGGGCGGCGACGACTACGTCACCAAGCCGTTCGGCCTGGAGGAGGTCGTCGCCCGGCTGCGCGGCCTGATCCGGCGGACCGGGGCGGGCGCCGGGCGCCGCAGCGAGTCCGTGCTCGCGGTCGGTGACCTCACCCTCGACGAGGACAGCCACGAGGTGACGCGCGGCGGGCAGTCCATCCACCTCACCGCCACCGAGTTCGAGCTGCTGCGGTACTTGATGCGCAATCCGCGGCGCGTGCTCAGCAAGGCGCAGATCCTCGACCGGGTGTGGAGCTACGACTTCGGCGGCCAGGCCAACGTCGTCGAGCTGTACATCTCGTATCTGCGCCGGAAGATCGACGCGGGCCGCGAGCCGATGATCCACACCCGGCGGGGCGCGGGCTACCTGATCAAGCCCGCCCCGGTGGCGGCGTAACGCCTCGGGCGCCGTGGGCAGTGGGGGCGCAGCCGGGCCCCCGGCCCGGGCCCGGCTCTCGGCCGGGGCACTGTCGCGCTCCGCGCTCGTCCTCAAACGCCGGACGGGCTTGAACTTCCGCCCTCCACTCCCTCCGCACCCGACTCGGCCGAAGGAGTGAGACCCTCCGAAAACTTCTTGTACAGCGTAAGGCGGCTCCTCTACGGTGTATGACGCATTCGGCCTCATGCACCGTAGAAGAGAAGGAGCCGCCATGACGGCGACCACCGCCGAGCCCCCCGAGGCGGCCGCCGCGCCCCGGGACCGGCACCCGCAGCGCTGGCTGATCCTGGGCGTCATCTGCCTCGCCCAGCTCACGGTGCTGCTCGACAACACCGTCCTGAGCGTCGCCATCCCCTCGCTCACCCGCGAGCTCGACGCCACGTCGTCCGACATCCAGTGGATGATCAACGCGTACTCGCTCGTCCAGTCCGGCCTGCTGCTCACGGCGGGCAGCGCGGCGGACCGCTACGGCCGCAAGAAGATGCTGACCGCGGGCCTCGTCCTGTTCGGCCTCGGCTCGCTCGCGGCGGGCCTCGCGCAGTCCGCCACGCAGCTCGTCGCGGCCCGCGCCGGGATGGGCATCGGCGGCGCGCTCCTGATGACCACCACGCTCGCCGTCGTCGTGCAGATCTTCGACGAGGACGAGCGGGTGCGGGCGATCGGCCTGTGGGCGACCGTGAACTCCCTCGGCTTCGCGGCCGGTCCGCTGCTCGGCGGCTTCATGCTGAACCACTTCTGGTGGGGCTCGATCTTCCTGATCAACATCCCGGTGGCGCTGCTCGGCGTCATCGCGGTGGTCCGCCTGGTCCCCGAGTCCAAGAACCCGCAGGGCGACCGGCCCGACCTGGTCGGCGCGGTGCTCTCGACGATCGGCATGGCCTCGGTCGTGTACGCGATCATCTCCGGGCCCGAGCACGGCTGGACGTCGGCGCACGTCCTGGTCGCGGCGGGTGTGGGCGTGGGCGTCCTGGCCGGGTTCGCGGTCTACGAACTGCGGATCCCGTACCCGATGCTGGACATGCACTTCTTCCGGAACAAGCAGTTCGTGGGCGCGGTGACCGGCGCGGTCCTGGTCGCCTTCGGCATGGGCGGCTCGCTCTATCTGCTCACCCAGCACCTCCAGTTCGTCCTCGGCTACGAACCTCTTGAGGCCGGGCTGCGCACCGCGCCGCTCGCGGTCGCCGTGGTCGTCCTGAACACGGTGGGCCTCGGCGCGCGCCTGCACGCCAAGCTGGGCACGCCCGGCACGATCCTGACCGGCATGACCATGATGGCGGGCGGACTCGTGGTGATCGCGGTGTTCGGCGCCCACGCCTACTCGGGCATGTTCGCCGGGCTCGTCCTGATGGGCGCGGGCATCTCGTTCTCCATGCCCGCGATGGCCAACGCGATCATGGGCGCGATCCCGCCGGAGAAGGCGGGCGTGGGCGCGGGCGTCAACGGCACGCTCGCGGAGTTCGGCAACGGCCTCGGCGTGGCGGTCCTCGGGGCCGTCCTCAACGCCCGCTTCGCGGCGCTCGTCGCGGTCTCCGCCACCTCCTTCCCCGCGGCCATGGCCGCGGCGGGCTCGGCGGGCGAGCGGGAGCGCATCTCCGACGCGTTCGCCTCGGGCCTGGAGACCAGCCAGCTCGTCGGCGCGGCCGCGGTCTTCCTCGGCGGCGCCCTCGCGGCGGCGTTGCTGTGGCGGGCCGGGCGGGCAGACTCGGATCAGGGCGCGCGAGGTGCCGTGGAGGGCGCGTCCGCGTAGCCCGGTGGGCCGCGCGTCCGCGGGGCTGCGCGGGCCGGGCGCCCGCACGGCCCCGCGGACCGGGCGCCCGCATAGCATCGAAGCCGGGCGGACCTGCGTGTCGCGGCCCGCCCGGCCGTACCGTCGGGAACAGGACCTGTACCAGGAAGGTGCGCCATGGTGAAGGCAGCCGACCGCACGAAGCGAACGGCGCGCACGAGTGTCTGGCTGGAGAGCAAGGCCCGGCGCGGCTCCGGCCGCAAGGGCGACCAGCCGTCCGGCCTCGACCGGGACCGCATCACCGAGGCCACGGTCCGGCTCCTGGACGCGGAGGGGCTCGCCAAGTTCTCCATGCGCCGCCTCGCCGCGGAGCTCGAGGTCACGGCGATGTCCCTGTACTGGTACGTGGACACCAAGGACGACCTGCTCGAACTCGCCCTGGACTCGGTCTGCGCCGAGGTGCGCCTGCCCGACACCACGACCGACCCGGCCGCGTGGCGCGCACAGCTGCGCGACCTCGCGCGGGCCTACCGGGCGCTGCTGATCCGCCACCCGTGGGTCTCGCCGCTGGTCGGCCAGTTCCTGAACATCGGCCCGAACTGGCTGCGGTACTCCCTCGCCGTGCAGCAGGCCGTGCGGAACACCGGCCTCGCGCCCCAGCAGCGCAACGGCGCGATCGCCGCGGTGTTCCAGTTCGTGTACGGCTACGGCACGATGGAGGGCCACTTCATCGCGCGCTGCAACGAGGCCGGGATGACGCTGGAGGAGTACTTCCGCGACGCCGTCGGCACGGTGAACGAGGAGATGCCGGGCAACGAGACGATCCGCAGCGCCCGGGAGCTGATGAACTCCCGTACCGAGGCCACGGTCGTCGAGATGTGGGAGCGGGACTTCGAGACCGCGCTCGACCTCCTGATCGCGGGCATCGAGGGCCTCCTGTCCCGGCCCTGACACCGGCCCCGCCCCCCCCCAGGCGCCCCCGGCTAGGCGCCCGGCAGCTCCTCGCCGCGCACCGCCTGGATGTCGAGCTCCACCCGCAGCGTCGTACCGATCGCGGCGATCCCGGCCCGTACGACCTGGTTGTAGTGCATGGCGAAGTCCTCGCGCCGCAGCTCGGCGGTGGCGCGGAAGGCGGCGCGGGTGCCGCCCCACGGGTCGGGGCCGGTGCCGAGGTAGGTCAGGTCGAGGTCCACGGGCCGGACGACGCCGCGCAGGGCGAGGTCGCCGCGCACGGTCCAGCGGTCGGCCCCGGCGGGCTCCAGGTCCGTGGACCGGTAGGTGATCTCCGGGTACGCCGCCGCGTCCAGGAAGTCCGGGCCCTTCAGGTGTGCGTCGCGCGGGCCGTTGCCCGTGTCGATGGAGGCGGCCCGGATCACGGCCTCCACGCGCGACTTCGCCAGGTCGTCGGCGATGTCCACGCGCCCCGAGAACGCGGTGAACCGCCCGTGCACGCTGGAGATCCCCAGGTGCTGGGCGACCGCGCCCACGGTGGAGTGGGCGGGGTCGATCGTCCACGGCCCGGCCGCGGGCAGCTCGGCGCCGCCCGCGCGGGCGAGCACCACCTCGCCCACGTCGGCGCGGCCGCTCGCGGTGACCAGGGCGGTGGCCGCGGCGGGCGCGTACCCGACGGCGGTCACGATGACGGTGTACGGACCGGCCGCGAGCGCGGTGGCGTCCCGCACCACGCCCTCCGCGTCCGCGTCCACGCGCAGCAGCTGCGCCCCCGTCATGTCCGTGACGGTCACGACGGCACCCGGCACCGCCCACCCGTCCCGGGTGCGTACGCGCGCGCTGATCCCCATCCCACAACTCCCGTTTGCTCTGTCACTGCTCGATGTGAAGGTCCGGTCCGGGGCGGCGCCGGCTGGCCGTCCCCTGCCATTGGGTGCCGGCACCGCCCCGGACCGGGGTCGGTCACTCGCCCGGGTGGGCGAGCTCGATCTCGTGCCCGTCGACGCCGTCCCCGGCGACGACGAGGGCGGTGGCCACCGGCGGGTATCCGGCGGCGATCACGGTGTACTCGCCGCCGTCCAGGTCGGTGAAGGCGTACGCCCCGTCCGTCCCGGTGGTCGCGCTCGCCACGACGTTGCCCGCCGCGTCCACGAGGGTGACCCGCGCGTCGGCGAGCGGCTCTCCGGCGGCCCGCACGGTGCCGAGCACCCGAGCGCCGGGCCGCAGTTCGGCCTCGACCCGGGTGACGCCCACGGCGGCGACCTCGACGGGCAGGGCCACGGGCCGGTGCCCGGCCGCGTTCACGGCGACGGTGACGGTCCCCGGCACGAGCTCGCCGAAGGCGAACGCGCCCTGCTCGTCACAGGCCCCGGTGGCGAGGACGTCGCCCCGCACATCGGTCACGACGACCAGCGCGCCGGGCAGCGGCTGCTTGCCCTCGGCGGTCCGCACGACGCCGCTGAGCCCGCTGGTCCCGCTCAGGAGCACGTCGTACGCGAGCGGCTCGTCGCCGACCACGACGGTCGAGGCCTGCGGCTGGAACCCGTCGGCGGCCGCGATGAGCACGTACGACCCGGCGCCGGGCGCGTCCACGGCGTACGAGCCGTCGGCCCGCGCCACCGAGCGCCCGAGCTGCTGCCCGCCGAGCGAGATCAGGGTGACCGCGGAGCCGGGCACGGGCGCGCTCTCGGCGCCGCGCACGAAGCCGCGTACCGGAATCCCGCTCCCGGCCGCGGGAACGCCCGACGGCGCGGCGGCGGAGGCCCGGACGGCGGGCTCGCCCTCCGCGGCAGCGGCGACGGCGGCGAGCACGGGCTCCTCGACGGCGACCGGAGCCTGCGGAGCGGAACCGGCGGCCGGGGCGGCCACGGCCGCCGGAGCGGACTCCACGGACGCGGCCGCCGCCCCGGCGGACCGCAGCGGAACCTCCTTGATGAACAGGGTGATCAGGAAGGCGACGAAGGCGATGGGCGCCGCGATCAGGAAGACGTCGGCGATGCCGTGCCCGTACGCGCTCTCCATGACGGTGCGGAACGGCGCGGGCAGCTCGTCCAGATCGGGGATCCCGCCACCGGCGGTCCCGCCGTGCCCGAACGCGGCGCCCTGCGGGCCGAGATCGGCGATGCCGTCCTTCACGTAGTCGGTGATCCGCGTGGACATCACCGCACCGAGTGCGGACACCCCCATGGCCCCACCGAGCGACCGGAAGAAGGTCACCACGGAACTCGCGGCACCGATGTCCTCGGGATCCACCTGATTCTGGGTGCACAGCACCAGGTTCTGCATCATCATGCCGATGCCGAGACCCATCAGGGCCATGTAGACGGCGATGTGCCAGTACGGGGTGTCGTAGCGCATGGTGCCGAGGAGCCCGAGCCCGGCGGTCAGCAGCACACCGCCGCTCACCAGCCAGGCCTTCCACTTCCCGGTCTTGGTGATGAGCTGCCCCGAGACGGTCGAGGAGACGAACAGCCCACCGATCATCGGGATGGTCAGCACGCCCGACATGGTCGGCGACTCGCCCCGGGCCAGCTGGAAGTACTGGCTGAAGAACACGGTGCCGGTGAACATCGCGACGCCCACGAACAGCGAGGCCGCCGAGGCGAGCGTGATGGTCCGGTTCCGGAAGAGCCGCAGCGGGATGATCGGCTCGCTGGCCCGCGACTCCACGAGCAGGAACAGCAGCCCGAGCAGGACCGCGCCGCCGACCATCGTGTACGTCTGCCACGACAGCCACTCGTACTTCTTGCCGGCGCCGCTGCCCGCGAAGGTGATCCAGACGAGCAGCAGGGACACGGCGCCCGAGATGAGCAGGGCACCGCCCCAGTCGACCTTCACGTCCCGCTTGACCACGGGTAGCTTCAGAGTCTTCTGCAGCACCACGAGAGCGATGACGGCGAACGGCACGCCCACGTAGAAGCACCAGCGCCAGCCGAGCCAGGAGGTGTCGGTGATGACGCCGCCGAGCAGCGGCCCGCCGACGGTGGCGACGGCGAAGGTGGCGCCCAGATAGCCGGAGTAGCGCCCGCGCTCGCGCGGGGCGATCATCGCGGCCATGACGATCTGCGCGAGCGCGGACAGACCGCCGACGCCGATGCCCTGCACCACGCGGCAGGCGATGAGCATGCCCGCGTTCTGCGAGAGCCCGGCCACGACGGAGCCGAGGACATAGATGACGAGGGCGATCTGAACGAGCGCCTTCTTGCTGAACAGATCGGACAGCTTGCCCCACAGGGGCGTACTGGCCGTCATGGACAGCAGGGCGGCGGTGACGACCCAGGTGTAGGCGGACTGCCCGCCGCCGAGGTCGCCGATGATCTCGGGCAGGGCGTTGGAGACGATCGTCGACGACAGGATCGCGACGAACATGCCGAGCAGCAGGCCGGAGAGAGCCTCCATGATCTGGCGGTGGGTCATCGGCGCACTGTCGTGCGGATGCCCTCCGTGCTTGGCATGGCTGCCCCGCACACCGGACGGTGTGGATGTTGCCATGGGGTTCCTTCTCCTGGTTCTTACGCGGGTGTACGGGTGGGTGCCGCGACGCGCGGCGCGGCGGACCTGCAGTCCCCGAAGCTGTCGCGGAGCCGGGCCATCAACGCGATGAGCAGGCCGACTTCGTCGTCGGACCAGTCGCTGAGCCGCTCGGCGAGCAGCCGGGACGTGCACGCGGAGAGCACTTCCAGCTGCCGTTCGCCGGCAGGGGTGAGGCGCAGGATGCGCGAGCGCTTGTCGGTGGGGTCGGGGGACCGGTCGATCCACCCCCGCTCCGCGACGTGCGCCACGTGCCGGCTGGTCACCGACATGTCGACGGCGAGCAGCTCCGCGAGCCGGCCCATGCGCATCTCGCCGTAGCGGCTCAGCAGGGTCAGGACGGCCGCCGAGCCCGCCGGGCAGTCGTGCGGCAGGATCCGGGCGAGGTCGCGTTTGACGGCGCCGATGGCGCTGAGCTGGCGGGCCAGCTCCTCGTACTGACGCTGAGCGGCCACGGCACCCTCGCTTTCGTTGCTTAGGGCAACGATAAAAGCAGTTGGTTGCCACAGGCAAACGAAATGGGCCCCCACCCCCTAAAACCCTGGCAAAGCCCAGTACCCCCCTCTGTAAAGTCCCCGGTCAGAGGGGGGTTGGGCGGACCACCCAGGATTCGCTAGGGTCCTGCCCCATGGCACACAACCCCCATGCCCCGCAGGGTCCCGAGGGCCAGCACGACCCCGCGGGCTCCACGCAGATGTTCCGCGCCTTCGTCGACGAGCCCCCGCAGGGCCGCTCCCGCCCGCAGCAGGCCCCCGCGGGCCCGCGCATCGGCCTGATCGTCGGGGTCGTGGCGGCGATCGTCATCGTCGCGGCCGTGGCCTGGCTGGCCCTGAAGTAACTACCGCCAGTCCACGTCCACGTCGCGCGTCTCCACGTGCATCCCCCAGGGAACACGCCACGCGTCGACACAAACCGGCCAAGTCTTCCTGACGCTCTGCCCGCCCCGTATGGGCGCGGGCATCTTCACCGTCGACTCCACGCTCCCCCAGTCGACCCCGAGCGCCCCGATGATGTGCGTCCCGAACTCCACGGTCCCCGACCGCACGGCCGCCCCACCGGTGTTCCGCAGCACCAGCGTCACGTCCTCACACCACCGCCGCGCCCCTGCCTCCCGCACGGGCGCCCCCACCTCCACCACGGCCGGCCTCACCGGCCCCGGCGACCCGTGAGAGGCCCCGGGCCGCCCGGGCTCGCCGCCTTCCCCGGCGGAAGAGGAGGGCCGAGGCGCGGACGGCGAACCGGACGCACCGGGCGCAGGCGCACGCGAGTCCCTCACACGCGGCGAACGCTCGCCGCGGGAAGGCGAGACGGAAGGCGCGGAACTCCCCGGAGGCCCACCGGAAGAGCGCCTCTTCGAGAAGGACGGCGAAGGCCGCTCCCGAGGCCGGTCGAGGGCCTCGAAGGAAACGCCCCCACGCGGAGCGACGGCTTTGACGGACGGGGAAGCCTCAGAGGCGACGTATCCATCCCGCGCCCCACCCCCGCACGAGACGACGAACCCCAGACACACCACAACAACCGGAAAACCCACGAGTCTCCGACGCATCGCGCAAGTGTGACTGACACACCGTCAATTAGGAACCCACGGGCACCGATCGCCGAACATGGAACCCACCGGGGGACGGCCGCCAACGAAACGCGAGGGGACGTGCCGGTATGTCCGCCCGCAGCCACAGCAACGGCACCGCCCCGCACGGGAGTCCGCCCCGCGCACGTGACGGGCGAGGACGGACATACCGGCGCGGCCCCGCCGCACAACGGTCGCAGAGCGCCAGACAACGGCGGGCACGGGAAGGCCGAACGCCAGCAGCCGGGAAGGCCGAACGCCAGCCGCCGGGAAGGCCGAACGCCAGCCGCCGGGAAGGCCGAACGCCAGCCGCCGGGAAGGCCGAACCTCAGTCGGAGATGAGCCCTTCGCGGAGCTGGGCCAGGGTCCGGGTGAGCAGCCGGGACACATGCATCTGCGAGATCCCGACCTCCTCACCGATCTGCGACTGCGTCATGTTCGCAAAGAACCGGAGCATGATGATCCGCCGCTCCCGCGGCGGCAGCTTCGCAAGCAGCGGCTTCAGCGACTCCCGGTACTCCACGCCCTCAAGGGCGGTGTCCTCGTACCCGAGCCGGTCCGCGAGCGACCCCTCGCCGCCGTCGTCCTCGGGCGCGGGGGAGTCGAGCGAGGAGGCGGTGTACGCGTTCCCCACCGCGAGGCCGTCGACGACGTCCTCCTCGGAGACGCCGAGCACGGCCGCGAGCTCGGGCACGGTCGGCGACCGGTCGAGCCGCTGCGCGAGGTCGTCACTGGCCTTGGTGAGCGCGAGCCGCAGCTCCTGGAGCCGCCGAGGCACCCGCACCGACCAACTCGTGTCCCGGAAGAACCGCTTGATCTCCCCGACCACGGTGGGCATCGCGAACGTCGGGAACTCGACCCCGCGCTCGCAGTCGAACCGGTCGATGGCCTTGATCAGCCCGATGGTGCCGACCTGGACGATGTCCTCCATCGGCTCGTTCCGGCTGCGGAAGCGCGCGGCCGCGTACCGCACGAGCGGCAGGTTGAGCTCGATGAGGGTGTCTCTGACATACGCGCGCTCGGGGCTGTCCTGATCGAGCGCGGCGAGCCGCAGGAAGAGGGAGCGGGACAGGGTCCGGGTATCGATGGCCTCGGGCGCCGCCGGGACGGCGGCCTCCGGCACGGCCGCCGCAGGAGCGGCCGCAGGAGTGGCCTCGGAACCCTGAAGCGCGTCGGGCGCGGACGCGCTCTCGCGGCCTTCGAGCGTGAGCGTGAGCACCTTCGAGCTGCCCTGGTCTGCGGACATGCCACCCCCTTGAGGTCGCGGACGGTCGCGGCCTGCGCCCACCGAAGGAACGCAGCCTCCACCTGAATACCGGAGCCGGAGCTGCGGCAAACGCGGTTCCAGCAGAATGTCACATGTCGGCAACACGCTGTAGTGACTTGTCGACAAGTGAGGGTGACGTACCCGCAGGAGAGAGAGGGTCTCGGCCGATTTCGCCCAACTCCCCGTCGGCAACGGCGAAAAGACCGGTCCACCCGATACGGTTACGCCTCGATCCGATTTGCGGATCGCAGCCGCGCGAAGCTTCTGGCCAACAGTCTTGACACATGCATCTGCGAGACGCCCAATTCGGCACTGATCTGAGATTGGGTCAGATTACTGTAGTACCGCAGCAGCAGAATGCGCTGCTCGCGCTCGGGCAGCTGCACGAGCAGATGCCGCACGAGATCGCGGTGCTCGACGCCGTCCAGGGCGGGGTCCTCGTACCCGAGCCGGTCGAGGAGCCCCGGAAGCCCGTCGCCCTCCTGCGCGGCCTCCAGGGACGTCGCGTGGTACGAGCGCCCGGCCTCGATGCAGGCGAGGACCTCGTCCTCGCCGATCCGCAGTCGCTCGGCGATCTCGGCGGTGGTCGGGGAGCGCCCGAAGGACGTGGTCAGGTCCTCCGTGGCCCCGGTGACCTGCACCCACAGCTCGTGCAGACGTCGCGGCACGTGCACCGTGCGCACGTTGTCGCGGAAGTAGCGCTTGATCTCGCCCACCACGGTCGGCATGGCGAAGGTGGGGAACTGGACGCCCCGGTCCGGGTCGAACCGGTCGATCGCGTTGATGAGCCCGATGGTGCCGACCTGGACGACGTCCTCCATCGGCTCGCTGCGGCTGCGGAAGCGCGCGGCCGCGTACCGCACGAGCGGCAGGTTGGCCTCGATGAGCGCGGCGCGCACGCGGGCGTGCGCGGGGGTGCCCGGTTCGAGCTCCTTGAGCTGGGCGAACAGGACCTGGGTGAGGGCCCGCGTATCGGCGCCCCGGGTGCTCGTGGGCCCCTTCGCGGGCGGCGCTTCGGGCGCAGAACTGGCCGGCAACGTCAACGCCACCCCTTCGAACCGGTCGACTCGATCAGCTTGGTCAACTCATCCGTCAAAAGCGGTCATAGCATCACAAGACATGTGCACTGTGTGCAAGCACCCCATAACTCCGTGTTGAGGGCGGCGGGACGGGCAGCGGGACGGGGGTGGGACGGTGTGCGGCACCGGGAAACGCAAGCGGCCCCGCACCGTTGGAGGTGCGGGGCCGCTCGGGCGGTCGCGTCGAAGCCCCGAGGGGCTCGTCGGAGCGCGCGGTGGCGCGTGCTCAGAAGCGGTGGCGCGTGCTCAGAACTCGTAGTCGGCGATGACCCAGGTCGCGAACTCGCGCCAGAGCGCGACGCCCGCCTGGTGGGCCGGGTGCTCCAGGTAGCGCCGGAGCGCGTCGGGGTCGGCGACGGCGGAGTTGATGGCGTAGTCGTAGGCGATGGGCCGGTCGGAGATGTTCCAGGCGCACTCCCAGAACGACAGCTCCGGGATGAGGCCGCCGAGCTCCTCGAAGGCCTTCACGCCCGCGGCGACGCGCGGGTCGTCGCGCTCGACGCCGTCGTTCAGCTTGAACAGGACCAGATGGCGGATCATCAGGTGCTCCTAGTCGTCCTTGCCCCCGTTGGCGACCCACGTCATGAAGTCGCCGATGGCCTTGGCGGCGTCCGAGATGCCCTCGAAGCCGACCTGTACGTAGTCGGCGGCCTTGGCCGGATCGGTGATGATCACGTACAGGACGAACACCACAAGGACGAAGAGAATGAGCTTCTTTGGGTCCTTCACGCCGTGCCCTCCCCGTTTCCGCTCATCCCACGCCCCCGTCGCCCTCTGTCCTAGCCGCTGCCGCCTGTTGCCGGGCGAGTCTAACGCGGCGCTAACTCACCGGGTTTTTAAGGACCAATGACCCCCCGCCCATGGGCCCTTCGCCTGCGGCGTCGCGGTGGTGCCCGGCGGAGGATGGGGGTGAGCCCGCGGGATCTGGCAGGAATCCACGGGCCGGGACCGGCCTCCACTGCGGGGTCCGCGCCGCCCTTTCCCCCGGTGGCGGCGCGGACTTGAGAGAGCCGGGCCTCATCGGGGGGAGCGGCTGTCCCCCCGTGCCGCTTCCCCCGGCCTTCCCTCGCACGGGCGGGGCGTCGGCGCCCCGGCGAACAACGTGCACCCTGACGAACAGCGCACGCAACGACGAGCAGCGCGCACCCCGACGGACAACGCGCACCCTGACGAACACCCCACACAACGACGAAGGGCCCCGTCCTCAAGGACGGGGCCCTTCGTGCTGAAGAGCGGTAGCGGAGGGATTTGAACCCTCGGTGACTTGCGCCACACTCGCTTTCGAGGCGAGCTCCTTCGGCCGCTCGGACACGCTACCGAGAGAGATCCTAGCCCAAGGTGGGCCCTGCGCTGAAATCCGTTCCCGGCCAGACCTCGGCCGACCGGGAATCCGCCCGGAATCCGCAGGGAATCCGCCGGGAATCCGCGCCGGGAAGGGCTCCGCTACCGCCCCCGGAAGAAGACGGTGAGCAGCTGCGCGCAGTCGTCGGCGAGGACGCCCTCGACGACCTCGGGGCGGTGGTTGAGCCGCCGGTCGCGCACGAGGTCCCACAGGGAGCCCGCGGCGCCCGCCTTCTCGTCGCGGGCGCCGTACACGACCCGGTCCACGCGGGACTGCACGAGCGCGCCCGCACACATCACGCACGGCTCCAGGGTGACCACGAGGGTGCAGCCGGGCAGCCGCCAGGAGCCGAGCGCGGCGGCGGCCCGGCGCAGCGCGAGGACCTCCGCGTGCGCGGTGGGGTCGCCGACCGCCTCGCGTTCGTTGTGGCCGCGCGCGAGCACCGTCTCGCCGTCCGGGGACAGCACGACGGCGCCGACGGGTACGTCACCGCCCCGGACGGCCAGTGCGGCCTCGTCCAGGGCGAGCCGCATCGGCGCCTGCCAGCGGTCCCGTACGGGATCGGGGAGAGCGTTCACACGAGGAGCCACACGACGAACCTTACGGATCACCCGGGCCTGTCGCGCGGACGTGGTCAGCGGACCGCTTCGAGCACCTCCGCGGCGCCCAGGACGTCGGCGATCTCGTTGAGGGCGTCCCCGCTCTCCAGGGCGAGCAGCTCCTTCTCCGATACGCCGAGGTCGCTCAGGAGCTCCCGGTCGCCGAGCGGTCCCGCGGGCACGGCCTCGGCCCCGCCGTCGGTCTCGTCGTCGCCGGAGGAGTCCTCGCCGTCCTCCGTGCCGTCGAGGTCCAGCGCGTCCAGGTCGTCCGCGCCGTCGTCCGGATCGCGCCCCAGCATCTCGTCGGTGAGCAGGATCTCGCCGTAGGCGCTGCGGGCGGCGGCGGCCGCGTCCGAGACGTAGATGCGCGGGTCGTCCTCGCCGTCCACGCGGACGACGCCGAACCACGCGTCTTCCTGCTCGATGAAGACGAGCACTGTTTCGTCGTCGGCGCCGCCCGCCTCGGCGGCGGCCTCACGGGCCAGGTCGGTCAGATCCGACAGGGTCTCCACATCGTCGAGCTCCGTGTCGCTCGCTTCCCACCCGTCTTCGGTGCGCGCGAGCAGTGCGGCGAAGTACACCGTGACTCTCCCACTGTTCATAGGCGCCGGTTGGGGATCCCCCCGGCGGACGTCGGGGGCGGGAAATGCTGTGCCGAGCCCCGCCCACTCGGAATCGTGGCAGAAACAACGGCTTCAGGAGAGGTCTTCCGGCCGCTGTGTCCGCGTCGCGTTGCGAATCACATGCTGTTTCGCCGTCGTGGCCCCCGGCGGCTACCAGCGGAACGTGCGCATGCGCATCGCCTGTCGCAGCCGGGCCGCCCGTGCGCGGCGCGGCGTCACCCGGGCCCGCAGCTCGCGTGCCTCGGCCAGTTCGTGCAGGAACTGGGCACGGCGCCTGCGGCGCTCCGCGTCGGTCTCGCGCGCTTCCCTGTCGGGCATCGGCCACACCACCCCGGTCCGTACGTCCACCTTCCCCCGGGGAGCCGGGTTGATGCCAACGGAGGGACAGGGAGGGCCGTGGCGGGCAGGTGCGGCCCGCGGGGGACGGAGGGGGCGCTTCGCCCGGTTACTGTTGAACAATGCGGATCCACGTCGTCGACCACCCGCTGGTGGCGCACAAACTCACCACGCTGCGCGACAAGCGCACCGACTCCCCGACCTTCCGGCGCCTGGCCGACGAGCTGGTCACCCTGCTCGCGTACGAGGCCACCCGGGACGTGCGCACCGAGCAGGTCGACATCGAGACCCCGGTCGTCGCGACGACCGGCGTGAAGCTGTCGTACCCGCGTCCCCTGGTGGTGCCGATCCTGCGGGCCGGGCTCGGCATGCTCGACGGCATGGTGCGCCTGCTGCCCACCGCCGAGGTCGGCTTCCTCGGCATGATCCGCAACGAGGAGACGCTCCAGGCGTCCACGTACGCGACCCGCATGCCGGAGGACCTGTCCGGCCGCCAGGTGTACGTCCTCGACCCGATGCTCGCCACCGGCGGCACCCTGGTCGCGGCGATCCAGGAGCTCATCAAGCGCGGCGCGGACGACGTGACGGCCGTGGTGCTCCTCGCCGCCCCCGAAGGTGTCGAGGTCATGGAGCGCGAGCTGGCGGGGACGCCGGTGACCGTGGTCACGGCCGCGGTGGACGAGCACCTGAACGACAGCGGGTACATCGTCCCGGGCCTCGGCGACGCCGGGGACCGGATGTACGGGACGGCCGAGTAGCAGGCCGTCGCACCGCCGCGCGGCGGTGTGCGCTCAGCAGTTCTTGCCGTCGCCCGACGACGGCCCGGAGGGCGCCGGTGAGGGCTTGGCAAGTGCCGCCAGGGCCTCGGCGGCGTCCTTCTCCTTCGCCAGGCCCTTGAACCCGGCGCCGAGGATCAGGTCGACCGTGCCGCTCCTGCGGCCGTCGGTGCGCTTCTCCGCGCCGGTGAGCTGCGTGGCGAGCACCGGCAGCGCGGTGTCCAGGGCGGAGCGGGGGCCGAGCACTATCCCGGGGCCCTTGACCTTCTTGTCGTACGCCTTGGTGGCGTTGTCGAACTTGGCGACGGTGAAGCCGCGCTTCTTCAGGTCGTCGGCGGTCTTCTTGGCGAGGCCCTCGCGGGGCGTGGCGTTGAAGACGTTCACGGTGATGCGGCGGGGCTCGGGCAGCGGCCCGGCCTTCTTCGCCGCGGCCTGCCGCTGCGGCTGTTTCTTCTTCGCGCAGTCCTTGGCGGGGGCCGCGGCGGACGCCTCGTCGCCGCCCGTGAAGACGTCGATGAGCTGCAGGGTGCCCCAGCCGATGAGGCCGAACGCGGCGAGGGCCGCGACGGCCGCGAGCACGATCCTGCGGCGGCCGCTCGGGCGGCGCATTCGCGGATACTTGTCCCCCGTGATGCGGTACTTGCCGCCCATGCCGGGGGGAGTGAGCATGCTCATGGGCGCAGCGTAGTGCCGACGGGGCACGATGCCTACTAAATGATCATTATCGGATGCGCAGTCCAACCCGAAAGGGCCAACGCGGAATTGGGCCCTGGCGCGGGGGGCGCTCCGGGGGGTGGCGTCAGCCCAGTTCGAGGACGCGGGCGTGGAGGACCTGGCGCTGCTGGAGCGCGGCGCGGACCGCGCGGTGCAGGCCGTCCTCCAGATACAGGTCGCCCTGCCACTTGACCACGTGGGCGAAGAGGTCGCCGTAGAACGTGGAGTCCTCGGCGAGCAGGGTCTCCAGGTCGAGCTGGCCCTTGGTCGTCACGAGCTGATCGAGGCGGACCGGGCGCGGCGCGACGTCCGCCCACTGCCGGGTGCTTTCCCGGCCGTGGTCGGGGTACGGCCGGCCGTTTCCGATGCGCTTGAAGATCACACGGAAAGCCTACCGGTCAAGGCTCTCCGGGCGCAGCCATGGCGGCCGAGTGCGACCCTGGGAAATGCCGTCCGAAAGCCGGGCAAAGCGGGAACTCTCCAGTCGGGAACGGGGTGCGAAGTGAGCGACAGCCGACCGGCGCCGTCCACACCCGATGGCGGAAACCGCCCGAACGAGTCCGTGCCCGGGGTGTCCCCGGGCGCGCAGCCGCCCCCCGAGGCCGCCGAGGCGCCCGAAGCCGCTGCGCCCCCCGAGGCCGCCGCGGCCCCCGAAGCCGCCGAGGCGCCCGAGGTCGCCGAGGTCACGGAGATCGCCGCCGGGTACGCCTTCCAAGGGCCCGCGCTCGACCTCGGGGCCGTCCTGTGGGAGGGCCGGTGCCACCCGGACGCGCAGGTGCGCATCCCGCTGGCGATGCTCAACCGGCACGGGCTCGTCGCCGGGGCCACCGGCACCGGCAAGACCAAGACGCTCCAGCTCGTCGCCGAGCAGCTCGCGGCGCAGGGCGTGCCGGTCTTCCTCGCCGACGTCAAGGGCGACGTCTCGGGCGTCTCCGTGCCCGGCGAGCCGGGCGAGAAGGTCGCCGCACGGGCCCGCGAGGTCGGCCAGGAGTGGGCACCGCGCGGCTTCACCAGCGAGTTCTACGCGCTCGGCGGCATCGGCACGGGCATCCCCGTACGGGCCACCGTGACGAGCTTCGGCCCGCTCCTCATGGCGAAGGTCCTCCAGCTCAACCAGACCCAGGAGCAGTCCCTAGGCCTGATCTTCCACTACGCCGACCAGAAGGGCCTCGAACTGGTCGACCTCAAGGACCTGCGGGCGGTCGTCACCTTCCTCACCTCGCCCGAGGGCAAGGCGGAGCTGAAGGCCATCGGCGGCCTGTCGACCGCCACGGCCGGGGTCATCCTGCGGGCGCTCACCACGTTCGAGACGCAGGGCATGGGGGACTTCTTCGGGGAGCCGGAGTTCGACACGAGCGAGTTCCTGCGGGTGGCCGGGGACGGGCAGGGCCTGGTGTCGGTCCTGGAGCTGCCCGCCGTCCAGGACAAGCCCGCGCTCTTCTCGACGTTCCTGATGTGGCTGCTCGCGGATCTGTACCACGACCTCCCGGAGGTCGGTGATCTGGACCGGCCCAAGCTCGTCTTCTTCTTCGACGAGGCGCATCTGCTGTTCAGCGGGGCGTCCAAGGCGTTCCTGGAGTCGATCACCCAGACCGTGCGGCTCATCCGCTCCAAGGGCGTCGGCGTCTTCTTCGTCACCCAGACGCCCAAGGACGTGCCCGCCGACGTGCTCGCCCAGCTCGGCAACCGCGTCCAGCACGCGCTGCGCGCCTTCACGCCCGAGGACCAGAAGGCCCTCAAGGCGACCGTGCGGACCTTCCCCACCTCCGCGTACGACCTGGAGGAGACCCTCACCGGCATGGGCACCGGCGAGGCCGTGGTCACCGTGCTGAGCGAGAAGGGCGCGCCGACGCCGGTCGCGGCGACGCGGCTGCGGGCGCCGCAGTCCCTGATGGGGCCGGTGCAGGCCGCGGACCTGGAGCGGGCGGTGCGGGGCTCCGGGCTCTACTCCCGGTACGCGGAGGCCGTGGACCGCCACTCCGCGTACGAACGCCTCCAGGAGGAGTCCGCTGCGGCCGCCGCCGCGGCCCCCGCGGAGCCGCCCAAGGCCGCCAGGGGCAAGGGCGGGAGCGGGAGCGGTGGCGGGGGTTCGGTCGTGGACCAGGTGGTCGGCAGCGGCATGTTCAAGTCGCTGCTGCGGTCCGTGGGCACGCAGCTGGGCCGGGAGATCTCCCGCTCGGTCTTCGGGACGGCCCGGCGGCGGCGCTGACCGGCCGGGCGGCTACGTCGACGCGGCCCGCTTGGCCGCCGCCTTCTGCTCCTGCTTGTAGGCGCGGACCTTGTGCAGCGTCTCCGGGCCCGTGATGTCGGCCGCCGAGCGGTAGGACCCGGCCTCGCCGTAGGCCCCCGCGGCCGCCCGCCAGCCCGTGGGGCGCACGCCGAGCTGCTTGCCGAGCAGGGCCAGGAAGATCTGGGCCTTCTGCTTGCCGAAGCCGGGCAGGTCGGTGAGGCGGCCCAGGAGCTCCTTGCCGCTGCCCGCGTCCCGCCAGATCCCGGCGGCGTCCCCGTCGTAGTGCTCGACCAGGTACTGGCACAGCTTCTGCACGCGCCCCGCCATCGAGCCGGGGTAGCGGTGCACGGCGGGCTTCGTGGCCAGGAGCGCGGCGAACTCCTCCGGGTCGTACGCGGCGATGTCGTGCGCGTCGAGGTCGTCCGCGCCCATCCGCCGGGCGATCGTGTACGGGCCCGCGAACGCCCACTCCATGGGGACCTGCTGGTCCAGGAGCATCCCGACGAGCGCGGCCAGCGGGCTGCGGCTCAGCAGCGCGTCGGCCTCGGCCTCCTGGGCGAGGTGCAGGGTGACGTCCTTGTCCATGGGCCGATCATCCCCCGGCCGGGCCCCGGGCGCAGGCCGGGCTAGGCGGCGGCACCGGCCGTGTCGGCCGCCGTCGTGCGCAGGGCCCCGAGGAACGCCTGGAGGACCGGTCCCTGCGGGGCCGTCGCGCGGACGGCCGCCCAGATCGAGCGCGTCGGCCGGGGGCGGGTGACGTCGCGTACGACGACGTCCCCGGCGTCGTCCGGGACGCCCGCCAGGCCGAGGCCCGGCACCAGGGTCACGCCCACGCCCGCCGCCGCGAAGCCCCGGGCCGTCGCGTAGTCGCCGCTGTCCACGACGGAGTCGGGGGTGAAGCCCGCCGCCGCGCACGCGTCGAGCACGGCGTCCAGACAGGGGCCCGGCAGCTCGCTGCCCACCCAGGGCTCCCCCGCGAGCTCGGCGAGGTAGAGCACGGCACGCCCGGCCAGACGGTGGCCGGCCGGGAGCACCGCGCGGTAGTGGTCGTCCAGGAGGTGGACGAAGCGGACGCCGTCCACCGGTGGCGCGTCGGGGCGCCGCACCACGAGCGCCAGGTCCACGCGGCCCGCCTTCACGTCCGGCAGCGGGTCCTCGTCGAGCCGCAGCTCCGTGTGCACGCCCGGGTGCTCCCGCCGCAGCAGGGCGAGGGCGGGCGCGACGAGGCGGGCGCCCGCCGTGGCGAAGTACCGCACCGAGATCCGCCCCGTGCGCCCGGACCGCAGGTCGGCGAGCGCGGTCTCCGCCTCGGCGACGTGCCGTCCGACCGCCGCCGCGCAGTCCGCGAGCAGCCGCCCGGCGTCCGTGGGCCGCACGCCGCGCCCGGTCCGTTCGAGGAGGGCGACGCCCGCCTCCTTCTCCAGGGCCGCCATCTGCTGGCTGACCGCCGAGGGCGTGTAGCCCAGGTTCCGGGCCGCCGCGGTGACCGAGCCGCTGCTGACGACCGACCTCAGGATCTGCATGCGCCGCATGTCGAGCATGCGCCCAGCGTACGCCCCGGATGTAGCACTGCTTAAGTCTGGCTCCATATCTTTTCGCTTGTCTTACGGGTCGGGCCGGGGCACCGTCGACGTACGCCCCCCAAGCCCCTCCCTGACTCTGGAGCCGTCGTGCGCGTCGCCGTCCTCGCCCTGCTGTGGGGTTCGAGCTTCCTGTGGATCAAACTCGCCCTCGACGGCGGGCTCGGGCCGCTGTACGTCACCGTCGTGCGCTGCGCGCTCGGCGCCGCCGTGCTCCTCGGGCTCGCCCGCGCCGCCCGCCAGCGCCTGCCGCGCGACCGCCGCACCTGGGGCCATCTGGTCGTGGCCGCGCTGTTCTGCAACGCGCTGCCGTTCCTGTTCTTCAGCATCGGCGAGCAGAGCGTCGACTCGGGCGTCGCAGGCGTCATGAACGCCACCACGCCGCTGTGGTCCCTGGGCCTCGGCCTGCTCCTGCGCACCGACCGGGGGCTCGGCCCGCACCGGCTCGGCGGGCTCGTCCTCGGCTTCGCCGGCACGTTGCTGATCTTCGCGCCCTGGCACGGGGCGGGGCTCGCCGGCGCCGGCGCCCTGGTCCTGCTCGCCGCCGCCGTCAGCTACGCGGTCGCCTTCGCGTACATGGCCCGCCACCTCGTCGGCCGCGGCACCGCACCGCTCGCCCTCTCCGCCGCCCAGCTCCTGGTGGCCACCGGCCTGACCGCGCTCGGCCTGCCCTTCACCGCGGGGCCCGCCGCCGCGCCGGGCCTCACCGGGCTCGTGGCCGTCGTCGTCCTCGGCGTCCTCGGCACCGGCCTCACCTTCCACCTCAACTCCCGCCTCATCGCCGACGAGGGCCCCACCGCGGCCGCGACCGTCGGCTATCTGCTGCCGGTGGTCTCGGTCGCGCTCGGGGCCCTCGTCCTGGGGGAGGAGCTGAGCGTGCGCGTCGTGGCGGGGATGGCGGTGGTGCTCACCGGGGTCGGGCTCACCCGCTACCGGCCGAGCAGCGACCGCACGGCGGCCCGGTCCACGCCGTTCAGGGCACGGATGACCAGCGGCGTGAGCAGCACGAGCAGGATGCCCACGGCGGAGACCCCGGCGACCTGCCACGGCGACTCGATGTAGTACGCGTGGTGCTCGCCGCCCGAGGTGAAGTCGTAGACGCGGTAGCCCGGCCAGTCCAGATAGCGCGCGAAGACCCAGGAGTACGCGGGGAACAGGGCGACGGCCCAGCCGGTCACCCACAGCGTCACCGCCACGCAGAAGCTCGTCACGCGCCACGGGAACATCACGACCTGGAACAGCAGGGCCCGCCAGCCCGCCGCGTCCCCGAGCCGCGCCCACGCCCGGGCCCAGGCGCCGCCCTCGCGCGGCGTCCGCGCGGCCGCCGGGTCCTCGACCACGAGCCCGAGCCGGGCCCGCGCCCGGCGCCGCTCCACCGCGCCCAGGCCGCGCGCCCCGGCCAGCATCGCCGCGTACACGGGGATGCCGAGCAGCGTGACGGCGAGGCCCGCGCCGAGCGAGAACAGCGTGACGGCGAAGACGAAACCGGCGATCGCCACGGGCAGGTTCGTCAGCGTGTACCCGAACTCCCGGAAGGTGCCCGCGGAGACGGGCGCCCGCCAGAAGCCGGGCCGCCGCGCCTGCTCGGGCGCGGCCGGGGCGGCGTAGGGGAGGGTCGTGGTCATGGCGGGCCTCGCGTTCGTCTGCTGCGTGGTGGGGACGTGCCGTGCTGACGTCCCCACTCTCCCCGGGGCGGGGCCGCGCCGACATGGGGCGGGGTGGTGTCCCGGGGTGTACCCAGGCCCCCTACGCGCGGGCGGCGGAGACCTGGACGCCCTCCAGGACGCCGAGCGCGTCCGGGACGAGCACGGCCGCCGAGTAGTACGTGCTCACCAGGTAGGAGATGACGGCCTGGTCGTTGATCCCCATGAACCGCACGTTGAGCCCCGGCTCGTACTCGTCCGGGATCCCGGTCTGGCGCAGCCCGACGACGCCCGCGTCCTCCTCGCCCGTGCGCACGGCGATGATCGACGAGGTCTGCCCGGCGGAGACCGGGATCTTGCCGCAGGGCAGCAGCGGGACGCCGCGCCAGGCCGGGACCCGGCGCCCGTCCAGGTCGGTGTGCCCGAAGTACAGGCCCCGCTTGTTGCACTCGCGCCCGAAGGCCGCGACGGCGCGCGGGTGCGCGAACAGGAACCGCGTCTGCCGCCGCATGCTCAGGAGCTCGTCGAGGTCGTCCGGGGTCGGCGGTCCCGAGTGGGTCTGGATGCGCTGCCCGTGGTCGGCGTTGTGCAGCAGGCCGAACTCCCGGTTGTTGACCAGCTCGTGCTCCTGCCGCTCGCGCAGGGCCTCGATGGTCAGGCGGAGCTGCTGCTCGACCTGGTTCATCGGGTCGTTGTAGAGGTCGGCGACGCGCGAGTGCACCTTCAGGACGGTCTGCGCGACGCTCAGTTCGTACTCCCGGGGCCGCAGTTCGTAGTCGACGAACGTCCCCGGCAGCGGGGGCTCGCCGGAGTGCCCCGACGCCAGGTCGACGGCCGCCTCGCCGTGCTTGGTCTGCGGCAGGTCGCGCTCGGCGAACCGCCGTCGCGCGTGCTCCCGCAGCGCCTCGTGCCGCCCGGCGACGGCCTCGTACTCCTGCCGGGACAGCACGAGCGCGGTGGTGGCGGTCGCGGCGCGCGCGGTGAACTCCCACGTGCCCGCGTCCGCGGCGTCCGGCGCGAGCGCCCGCCCCCCGAAGAACCCGCCGTCGGCGACGACGCCCAGCGCGGTCTCGTCGCCGTACGGGCCGTGCCCGATCCGTTCCACGCGTCCGTGCGCGACGAGCACGACCTGGTCCACGGGGTGCCCGGCCTCGACGACGACCTGCCCCGGCTCGTACTCGCGCTGCGTGAACCGCGCGGCGAGCGCACCCAGGGCCTCCGCCTCGTCGAACCCGCGCAGCAGGCCGAGTTCGGCCAGCTCCTGCGGTACGACGCGGACGTCGGCCCCCTCCTGCACGAAGGACACCCGGCCGTCGCCCACGGCGTACGTCAGCCGCCGGTTGACCCGGTACGTGCCGCCCTTCACCTCCGTCCACGGCAGCGACCGCAGCACCCAACGGGAGCTGATGCCCTGCATCTGCGGCACGCTCTTGGTGGTCGTCGTCAGGTTCCGCGCGGCGGCGATCCCCAGGCTCAACTGGGCGCGTCCGCCCTCCTGTCCGCCCTCTCGACCGCTCTCCGGCTGCTGCTCCGCTGCTGTCGACATCGCGCGTCCCTTCCGGCTCCGGCAAGGCCTGGTGAGGCGCGACGAGCCAACAACCGGCGCGCACCCGGGTCAACGAGCGCCCCGTCCGCCCCGGGCGCCCGATGGCCGGTAAGCGCCGCCCCGCGGAACGTCCCGGCACGTCGGCGCTCCGCCCCTCGCCTCCGGCAGCACACGGACCCCATGGGAATGGCTGTTTGGCATATCACCCGAACGTGTAAATCCAGCGGGTGTGAGCTCCAGGGTGGTGGTGCTGGACCCAGGCTCAGCTCACACTCCCCGCCGCGGCCGCGCGGCCCCGACGATCGGTCCATGCAGCGATTCACGGACAAGACGGCTCTGATCACCGGCGGCACCAGCGGCATGGGCCTCGCGACGGCACGGCGCCTCCTCGACGAGGGCGCGCACGTGGTCATCACCGGCCGGGACGAGGCACGCCTGGCGAAGGCCGCGGCGGAGCTGGACGCCCCCGGCCGCGTGCTCGCCGTGCGGGCGGACGCGAGCAGCCCGGCCGACCTGGACGCGTTGATGAGCGCGATCGAGGACTGGCGCGGCGGCCTGGACACGGTCTTCGCCAACGCGGGCGTGGGCCTCTTCAAACCGAGCGCGGAGATCACCGAGGAGGACTTCGACCACGCGGTGAACGTGAACTTCAAGGGCGTCTACTTCACCGTCCAGAAGGCCCTGCCGCTCCTGCGGGACGGCGGCTCCCTCGTCCTCAACGCCTCCTGGACCCTCCACCGGGGCCTCGCCGTGGCGTCGGTCTACTCCGCCACGAAGGCGGCCGTCCACAACCTGGCCCGCACCCTGGGCGCCGAACTCGCCCCCCGGGGCATCCGGGTCAACTCCGTCAGCCCCGGCTACATCGACACGCCCATGTACCGCGCGGCCAACCCGGACCCCGCCGCCGAGTCCGCCGTCACCGCCCAGGTCCCCCTCGCCGCCCTCGGCCGCGCCGAGGAGGTGGCGGCCGCGGTCGCCTTCCTGTCCTCGGCCGACGCCGCGTACGTCACGGGGCAGGACCTGGTGGTCGACGGCGGGCTGGTGGGTTCCGTACCGATGGCGTAGCGCACAACGTCGAAGGGCCCCGCTGCAAGCAGCGGGGCCCTTCGACATCGTGCCCGGTGAGGCACTGGCGGAGGATACGAGATTCGAACTCGTGAGGGGTTGCCCCCAACACGCTTTCCAAGCGTGCGCCCTAGGCCTCTAGGCGAATCCTCCGCGGCAAACAATACAAGACGTTGAGGAGTGCTCGCGAACTCGTTCCCGGGGGTGGGGATCGGCTACTGTGGGGGCCAGCCCCTCACGTGGCGCTATCTGACTGAACTCCCCCAGGGCCGGAAGGCAGCAAGGGTAGGTCGGCTCTGGCGGGTGCGTGGGGGGCGCTTTGCGTTCTGGGGCCGGTGCTGCCGCAGGGCGGTCCGTGTTGTCAGTGGGCGCCATTAACCTCGTAGGTGTGTCGTCTCTCGCGCTGTACCGCCGCTATCGCCCGGAGTCGTTCGCCGAGGTCATCGGGCAGGAGCATGTAACCGACCCGCTGCAGCAGGCGCTGCGGAACAACCGGGTCAATCACGCGTACCTGTTCAGCGGCCCGCGCGGCTGCGGCAAGACGACGAGCGCGCGCATCCTCGCCCGCTGTCTGAACTGTGAGCAAGGTCCCACTCCGACCCCCTGCGGTGAGTGCCAGTCCTGCCGCGACCTCGCGCGGAACGGACCGGGGTCGATCGACGTCATCGAGATCGACGCGGCCTCCCACGGTGGCGTGGACGACGCCCGTGACCTGCGCGAGAAGGCCTTCTTCGGGCCCGCGAGCAGCCGGTACAAGATCTACATCATCGACGAGGCCCACATGGTCACGTCGGCGGGGTTCAACGCCCTCCTGAAGGTCGTCGAGGAGCCCCCGGAGCATCTGAAGTTCATCTTCGCCACGACCGAGCCCGAGAAGGTCATCGGCACCATCCGGTCGCGCACGCACCACTATCCGTTCCGGCTCGTGCCCCCCGGCACCCTGCGGGACTACCTCTCCGAGGTGTGCGGGCGCGAGGACATCCCCGTGGCGGACGGGGTGCTGCCCCTCGTCGTGCGCGCGGGCGCCGGTTCCGTGCGTGACTCCATGTCCGTGATGGACCAGCTCCTCGCGGGCGCCCGCGAGGACGGTGTGACGTACGCCATGGCCACCGGCCTCCTCGGGTACACGGACGGGTCGCTCCTCGACTCCGTGGTCGACGCGTTCGCCTCCGGGGACGGCGGCGCCGCCTTCGAGGTCGTCGACCGCGTCATCGAGGGCGGGAACGACCCCCGGCGGTTCGTCGCCGACCTGCTGGAGCGGCTGCGCGACCTCGTGATCCTCGCCGCCGTGCCCGACGCCGCCGAGAAGGGCCTCATCGACGCCCCCGCCGACGTGGTCGAGCGCATGCAGGCGCAGGCCGGGGTGTTCGGCGCCGCCGAGCTCAGCCGCGCCGCCGACCTGGTCAACGCGGGCCTCACGGAGATGCGCGGCGCCACATCGCCGCGGCTCCAGCTGGAGCTGATCTGCGCCCGCGTGCTGCTCCCCGCCGCGTACGACGACGAGCGTGCCGTCATGGCCCGGCTCGACCGCCTGGAGCGGGGCGGGCACTTCATGGCGCAGGGTCCCGCCTCGGCACCCCCGATGGGGTACGTGCCCGGGCCCGAGGCCCACGCGGGCGTGCAGCAGCCCGGCGTCGCCGTGCCGCCGGGGCCCGTCGCTCCGCCCGGCCCGCCCGTTCCGCCCGGTGGCGGTCCCGCCGCCGCGCGTGCCGCGGTGCGGGGGGCATCCGACGGGGCTCCCGCCGGGGGCACCGTGCCGTCCGGGCCCGTGCCGTCCGGGCCCGCGCAGGGTGCCACCCCGCCGCCTCCGCCGGTGGCTCCCGCGCCGCCCGCTGCCCCGGCCCCGGCCCCGCAGGCCCCCGAGCCCGCCCAGCCGTCCGCCCCCGCCGCGAGCCGCCCCGGCAGCTGGCCCACAGCCTCCGCGCCGGGCGGCGGAGCCGCGCCCGCGGCCTCCGGCGCACCCCGGCCCGGCGGCTGGCCCACGGCCGCCCCCGCGGGCGGCGGCGCCCCCGCCCCCGCGCCGGTCACGCCGTCCGCGCCCCCCGCGGCCCCGCAGGCCCCGGCCCCCGCCCCGCAGGCCGCCGCGCCCGCGCCCACCGGCGGCCTGGACCCCCGCTCCCTCTGGCCGAACATCCTGGAGGCGGTCAAGAACCGCCGCCGCTTCACCTGGATCCTGCTCAGCCAGAACGCGCAGGTGGCGGGCTTCGACGGGACCACCCTCCAGATCGGCTTCGTCAACTCCGGGGCCCGGGACAACTTCGCGAGCAGCGGCAGCGAGGACGTCCTGCGCCAGGCGCTGTCCGAGCAGTTCGGCGTGCAGTGGAAGGTCGAGGCGATCGTCGACCCGTCCGGCGGCAGCGCGCCGCCGCCCGCCGCGACCGGCTTCGGCGGCGGCCAGGGCGGTGGTTACGGCGCCCCGTCCGGCGGCTACGGCGCCCCCGCCGCCCCCCGGCCCGCCCCGCAGGCGCCCGCGGCTCCGGCGCCGCAGCCCGCTGCCCGGCCCGCCCCGGCGCCCGCGGCTCCGGCAGCGGCCGCGCCCGTGTCACCGCCTCCGGAGCACATCGCCCCGGAGGACGACATCCCCGAGGACGACGATCCGGACCTCGTCGACTCCGCCCTGTCCGGGCACGAGCTGATCGTCCGCGAGCTGGGCGCGACGGTGGTCGACGAGTATCCGAACGAGTAGGGGGTGCCCGGCCGGGCACCCGTGCTCGGACGGTGGTCGACGAGTATCCGAACGAGCAGCGGGCGCCCCGCCGGGCCCCGTGCTCGTAGGAATCCACAAACCACCTCCGCCCCCCGCCTAGGACACCCGACCAAACCCACCCGCCCCGCCGGGCTAGGCTTCACCCTGTGAAGGTCCTCGTCATCGGCAGCGGTGCCCGCGAACACGCCCTGTGCCGCTCCCTGTCCCTCGACCCGGCGGTCACCGCCCTGCACTGCGCCCCCGGCAACGCCGGCATCGCGGAGGCGGCGGAGCTGCACCCGGTGGACGCCCTGGACGGCGCCGCCGTGGCCGGGCTCGCCCGTGAGCTGGGGGCGGACCTCGTCGTCGTGGGGCCGGAGGCGCCCCTCGTCGCCGGAGTCGCCGACGCCGTGCGGGACGCGGGCATCCCGTGCTTCGGACCGTCCAAGGAGGCCGCGCTCCTGGAGGGCTCCAAGGCCTTCGCCAAGGACGTGATGGCGGGCGCCGGGGTGCCCACGGCACGTTCGTACGTCTGCACCACCGCGGCGGAGGTCGACGAGGCCCTCGACGCCTTCGGTGCGCCGTACGTGGTCAAGGACGACGGCCTCGCTGCGGGCAAGGGCGTCGTGGTCACCAGCGACATCGAGCAGGCGAGGGAGCACGCCCGCGCCTGCGGCCGCGTCGTGATCGAGGAGTTCCTCGACGGCCCCGAGGTGTCGCTGTTCGCCGTCACCGACGGCGAGACGGTCGTCCCGCTGCGCCCCGCCCAGGACTTCAAGCGCGCACTCGACGGCGACGAGGGCCCCAACACCGGCGGCATGGGCGCCTATTCGCCGCTGCCGTGGGCCGACCCGAAGCTCGTCGACGAGGTGCTCGACACGGTCCTGCGGCCGACCGTCGACGAGCTGCGGCGGCGCGGCACCCCGTTCGCCGGTCTCCTCTACGCGGGGCTCGCGATCACCAGCAGGGGCGTGCGCGTCATCGAGTTCAACGCCCGCTTCGGCGACCCCGAGACGCAGGTCGTCCTCGCCCGCCTGGAGACCCCGCTCGCGGGCGTCCTGCTCGCCGCCGCCAACGGCACCCTCGCCGATCTGCCGCCGCTGCGCTGGAGCGACGACGCGGCCGTCACCGTCGTCATCGCCTCGCACAACTACCCGGACACCCCGCGCACGGGCGACCCCATCGTGGGCCTCGACGCGGTCGCGGCCCACGACGCCCCGCACGCGTACGTCCTGCACGCGGGCACCCGGCGCGAGGGCGACGCGGTCGTCAGCGCGGGCGGCCGCGTACTGTCCGTGACCGCGACCGGCGCCGACCTGACGCAGGCCCGCGAGCGCGCGTACACCGCGGTGTCCCGCATCAGCCTGGACGGCTCCCAGCACCGCACGGACATCGCGGAGCGCGCCGCCGAGTAGCCGGGGGGCGACCGGGTCGTGACGTAACGTAAGGCCATGGCCTCAACTCGTCCGCGCCCCCGCCTCCTGTACGTCACCGACCTCGCCTACGAGGCGCGCGGGCGGCGCTACTGCGACGAGGACATCCAGCTGTCCGCCCGGCTGCGCGAGCACCTCGACGACATGGACGTCGCGCTCTGCCACCCGCTGGACGCGGCCGCCCTGATGGACGGCTTCGACCTCGTCGTCGTACGCAACAGCGGACCGGTCATCCACTACCAGGAGGCGTACGACGCCTTCCGGGACCGCGCGCTGCGGGACGGCGTACGCGTGTACAACCCGCTGACCGGCCGCGCCGACATGGCGGGCAAGCAGTACCTCGTCGACCTGACCGCCGAGGGGCTGCCGGTCATCCCGACCGTCGACCGCGGCGAGGACCTCCACCGGCTTCCCGAGGCGGCGTCGTACGTCGTCAAGCCCAAGCTCGGCGCCGACTCCATCGGCCTGCGGACCGTGGGCCGCGAGGAGCTCGCGGGCCTGGACTTCACCGCGGACGGCGGGCTCCTCGCCCAGCCCCGGATCGACTTCCGCCACGAGGTGTCCTTCTACTTCATCGACGACGCCTTCCAGTACGCGCTGTACGCCCCCCGCCCCGACCGGCGCTGGGAGCTCGAACCGTACGCCCCTACGGACGCGGACCTGGAGTTCGCGCGCGGGTTCGTCGACTGGAACACGCTCCCGTACGGCATCCAGCGCGTCGACGCCTGCCGGGCGCCGGACGGACGGCTGCTCCTGGTCGAGCTCGAGGACCTCAATCCCTATCTGTCCCTCGACCTCATCGGTGCCGAAGGGCAGCGGGCGTTCGCCGGAAACCTGGCCGTCTCGCTGCGCCGTTACCTGGCGGACAGCTTTACCCAAAGCCATTCCATCGAGTGACCGCTCGCCCATCCGGCTGACGCTGACCTGCGCCCCAACTAGGGTGCGGCGCAGGCGTTCCGGCACCCATAGCCAAACAGCCCACCGGCATTGCGATGTCGGTGGCGGGTGCCACAGTGGGGGAGTGAGCAACGCCATCGACGTGCGCCGCCGGCTCCGGCCGACGGCCGAGCTGTGAGGCAGCAGGGGGTGTCTTCGGTCGTGTCAGGTATGGGTGAGGAGGCGGGCGCGCAGGCCGCGCGCTCCCGGGCTCTCGCCGTGCTGCGCCTCCGCGGCAGGGCGCTGGCCGTCGCCCTGCTGCCCGCGGCCGTGGCCGTCGTCCTGCTCGCCGCCGCGGTCACGGGCCACGTCGAGGGGGCCGCCTGGGCCGCGGCCCGCTGGGTCGTCACGGTGTTCGCCGTGCTCGCCCTCGTCGCCGCCTCGGTCGTCGCCCTGGTCGTCGCCCGCGCCCGGCCCGCCCTGAGCCCCACGGTCCCGATCAGCGAAGCCGCCGCGCCCGACCTGTACCGCCTGGTGCGCGACCTCGCCGACCGCCTGGACGTCCCCGCCCCCTCCGCCATAGCGCTCACCCCCGACTGCGACAGCTGGCTGGAGGACCGCACCCACCCGGCCCACGACGCGTGCGCGCGCCGCCGCGAGGCCGAGGCGGCGCAGGGCGGAGGGGCGGGCCCGGCCCCCGAGAGCGGTGCCGCCGACGACGACCCGGACCTCCGCAACGGGATACGCGGCGGCCGCCCGCCCAAGAGCCGCGCCCCCGCCGCCCCCGTGCTCGTCATCGGCTCGCCCTTCCTGTGGTGGATGCGGGTCGGCGAGCTGCGCGCGGTCCTCGCTCCCGTCGTCGCGGGCACGGGCCCCTCGGCCCACCCGGACATAGCGGCCGCCCGCCGCTTCGTGCGCGGCCTGGACGCGGCCGTCGCCGTCGCCTCCTCGCCCGGCCGCGGCCCGATCACGCGCACCGTCCTCGGCGGCGTCGGCTGGGTGGCACGGCTGCTGCTCCGCGGCTGCCGGATGCACGCGGCGGAGATGGAGCGCGGCGTCGCGGCCGCCGCCGCCGAGCGCGCCCAGACCGTGGACTACGGCGCGCGGATCGTCGCCCAGGAGCAGGTCGGCCTCGCCTACGCGGGCTGGGACCGGCTCCTGACCCGGGTCGCGCTGCCCGCCTGGCGCATGGGCCGCTGGCCCTCGCGGCTCGACGCGGGCGTGGTCTCGGCGCTCACCGAGCTGTCCCGCAGGGACCGCCTCGCCGAAGGGTTCGCCTCACGGCTCGGCGAGCGCCCCGCCTGCGACCTCCTGGAGGAGCCCGGCGTGGTCGACGAGGCCGCCTCGCTGCTCGCCGCCCGGCTCTTCCACGGCGGACCCGCCGAGTCCGGCCCCGGCTGGGCCCCGGTGGCCTGGCAGGAGTACCCGGACGAGGTCGTGGACCGCAAGTGGCGCATGGACGCGGCCCGGCTGCACCGCGTGCTCGACTCCCTCGGCGTCAGCCGCTCCTTCGACCCCGAGGCCCCCGACCCCGAGGGCCCCACGCTCGGCCGGGTCCTCGACCATCTGACGGACCCCGAGCGGGCGGCCCGCCGCCGCGCCTCCGGCACCCCGGACACCGACACCCCCGGCGCGAGGGAGGTCTGGGCCGCCGACCTCGAGGCCGATGCCCTCGAACCCACCGCTCTCGAAGCCGACGACCGCGTCGGCACGGGCGGCGCGGACCCGGACCGCGTCGCCACGGACGCCGTCGCCACGGACGCCGTCGACCCGGACGGCGTCGGCACGCACCGCGCACACACGGATCACGAAGCCGCCGACCGCGCGTACCCGGATCACGAGGACGCCGACCGCGAAGCCGCGCACCGCGAAGACCCCGACGAAGGCCGCAGCGGCCAGCTCGCCGCCGGGCTCAGCGCCGAGCTGGCCCGCGAGGAGGCCGCCGCCCCCGCACGGCCCGCCCCCACCGGCCAGTCCCCGGACGACGCGCTCTGGGACGACGGCGCGCTGCCCCTGTTCCCGCTCCAGCCGCCCCGGTCCGGCCGCGAGCTGCTTGCCGACCACGTAGCGGCGATGGTGTGCTGCGCGGCCATAGACACCGCGGGCGCGGCCCCCGGCCTCGACTGGCTGGACGGCCCCTCCCTGCTGATGGACGGCGAGCGCGCGGCCGACCTCACGCCGCGCGTGCTCACCCTGGTGGAGGACGGCGACCCGGAGCCGCTGCGCGCCTGGCTCACCGCCCAGGGCGTCCGCCCGGAGAAACCCCTGCGCCTCGTCTAGACGCCCCGCCCCCCCCGGGGCACCCCGCCTGCCGTCCCCGCGCCCGGAGTGAAACGTTCCGGTCATCGCCGGTCTCGTTAATTCACGACGAACGGTGACGGACCGCGTGCGTAATGTGATGTGCTGGGACCGCGAAAGGGAAAGACCGCCGCGGCCCGCGGCGGCTCCGCCTCCGCACCGGCACGGAGCCATCGACCACGCAGCGGCGGAGAACAGGCTCGGGGGAGCGAGGGAGGGGACAACGCATGGGACCGGAGCCGATCCGCCGCTGGGAGTCGGGCGCCCTCGCCCACGCCGTGACCGACCCCTTCGGCCAGGGCCCGCTGCCCTGGCTCCGGGGCGCGGAGCACTACTTCGACGACACGGGCCAGGTCGTCCCCTGGTACGTCGACCACGCCCCGGCGCCCGGCGCCACCGGACCCGGCCACCTCCCGGCCCGGCGCCCCGGCGGCGGCCCCCGCACCGCCGACGACGTGCACCGCCAGATCAAGGGCTTCACCAGCACCGGCGCCGCCGCCCCGGGTGAGGCGCTCGACTTCCACATCACGGTCGACCCGCCGCAGCAGTTCAGCGTGGACATCTACCGCATCGGCCACTACGGCGGCGACGGCGCCGCGAAGATCACCACGAGCCCTCGCCTCGCGGGCATCGTGCAGCCCCCGCCGCTCACCGCCGACCGCACGGTCTCCTGCCACCACTGGTGGCTCTCCTGGCGCCTGCAGATCCCGGCGTACTGGAACATCGGCGCGTACGTCGCCGTCCTCACCACCGCCGACGGCTACCGCTCCCACGTGCCCTTCACCGTCCGCGACAGCCTCGTCCAGGGCGAGCTGGGCCACGCCCCGTCCGCCGACCTCCTCGTCGTGCTCCCCGACATCACCTGGCAGGCGTACAACCTCTACCCGGAGGACGGCCGCACCGGCGCCAGCCTCTACCACGCCTGGGACGAGCACGGGCGGCTCCTCGGCGAGGGCGAGGCCGCCGTCACGGTCTCCTTCGACCGGCCGTACGCGGGCGCGGGCCTGCCCCTGCACGTCGGCCACGCCTACGACTTCATCCGCTGGGCCGAGCGGTACGGCTACGACCTCGCCTACGCCGACGCCCGCGACCTGCACGCGGGCCGCATCGACCCCACCCGCTACCGCGGCCTGGTCTTCCCCGGCCACGACGAGTACTGGTCCGTCGCGATGCGCCGCACCGCCGAACTGGCCCGGGAGAACGGCACCTCGCTGGTCTTCCTCTCCGCCAACACCATGTACTGGCAGGTGGAGTCGGGCCCGTCCCCGTCCGGCGTCCCGGACCGCCTGCTGACCTGCCGCAAGCGCCGCGGCCCCGGGAAGGCCGCGCTGTGGCGGGAGATCGACGCCCCCGAGCAGCAGCTGATGGGCATCCAGTACGCGGGCCGGGTCCCCGAGCCGCACCCGCTGATCGTCCGCAACGCCGACCACTGGCTGTGGGAGGCCACCGGCGCGCACGAGGGCGACGGCATCGACGGCCTGGTCGCGGGCGAGGCCGACCGCTACTTCCCGCGCACGGCGCTGCCCGAGCACCAGGACCGCATCCTGCTCGCGCACTCCCCGTACGAGGACAGCGAGGGCACCGTCCGCCACCAGGAGACCTCCCTGTACCGCGCCCCGTCCGGCGCGCTCGTCTTCGCCTCGGGCACCTTCGCCTGGTCCCCGGCGCTCGACCGGCCCGGCCACATCGACGCCCGGATCCAGCGCGCCACCGCCAACCTCCTCGACCGGATCTGCAAGCGCGACTGACCCCGGCGCGGACCCGGCGGGCCGCCGCGGCCGTCGGGACTCGGCCAACCCTTGGCCAAGACCACTCCCCGCATACGGGAGAATCAGAGCACTTGTTCAGAACCACGGGGAGGAACCGTGTCCGGATTCGTTGAAAAGCCCGAGCCGCTCCAGGTTCCGGGCCTGGTGCATCTGCACACCGGCAAGGTGCGCGAGCTGTACCAGAACGAGGCGGGCGACCTCGTGATGGTCGCCAGCGACCGCATGTCCGCCTACGACTGGGTGCTGCCCACCGAGATCCCCGACAAGGGCCGGGTGCTCACCCAGCTGTCGCTGTGGTGGTTCGACCAGCTCGCCGACATCGCCCCGAACCACGTGCTCTCCACCGAGCTGCCGCCCGGTGCCCCCGCCGACTGGGAGGGGCGCACGCTCATCTGCAAGCGCCTGGAGATGGTGCCCGTCGAGTGCGTCGCCCGCGGCTATCTGACCGGTTCGGGCCTGCTGGAGTACAACGAGACCCGCACCGTCTGCGGCCTCGCGCTGCCCGAGGGCCTCACCGACGGCTCCGAGCTGCCCGCCCCGATCTTCACGCCCGCCACGAAGGCGGAGGTCGGCGAGCACGACGAGAACGTCTCGTACGAGGAGGTGGCCCGCCAGGTCGGCGCCGAGACGGCGGCCCAGCTGCGGCAGACCACCCTCGCCGTCTACGGCAGGGCCCGGGACATCGCGCGCGACCGGGGCGTGATCCTCGCCGACACGAAGTTCGAGTTCGGCTTCGAGGGCGACACGCTGGTCCTCGCCGACGAGGTCCTGACGCCGGACTCGTCCCGCTTCTGGCCGGCCGACACCTGGGAGCCGGGCCGCGCCCAGCCGTCCTTCGACAAGCAGTTCGTCCGCAACTGGCTGACGTCGTCCGCGTCCGGCTGGGACCGCCACGGCGAGCTGCCGCCCCCGCCGCTGCCCGCGGACGTGGTGGCCGCGACCCGCGCCAAGTACATCGAGGCGTACGAGCGCCTCACCGGCACCGCCTGGTAGCCGGGCACACGACGAAGCCCCCCGGTTCGAGGAACCGGGGGGCTTCACTTGAGCGGACGACCAGGTTCGAACTGGCGACCTCAACCTTGGCAAGGTTGCGCTCTACCAACTGAGCTACGTCCGCGCTGCGCCGAAGCGCGATAGCTACTATACCCAACCTCGCTCGCGGGCGAGACGCACTGCCGCGTGCCGGTTCTCGGCACCGGTCTTGGTGACCGCCGACGAGAGGTAGTTCCGGACCGTTCCCTGGGACAGCGAGGCGCGCTCGGCGATCTCCGCGACGGACGCGCCGTCGGCGGCGAGTTCGAGCACCTCGGCCTCGCGGGCGGTCAGCGGGGAGTCCCCCGCGGAGATCGCGTCGGCCGCCAACTCCTGGTCCACGTACCGCCGTCCGTCGTGCACGGTGCGGATGATCTCGGCGAGCCGCTGCGCGCTCACCGTCTTCGGCACGAACCCGCGCACGCCGACCGCGAGCGCCCGCTTGAGGTGGCCGGGGCGGCCGTGGCTGGTCACGATCATGACCCGGCAGCCGGGGAGTTCGTCCCGCAGGGATGTGGCCACGCTCACACCGTCCGCCCCCGGCATCTGGAGGTCGAGCACGGCGACGTCGGGCCGGTGGGCCCGCGCCATGGCGAGGGCCTCGGGCCCGGACGCGGCCTCCGCGACGACGGCGAGGTCGTCCTCCAGGCTGAGCAGGGCGGCGAGGGCGCCGCGGATCAGATGCTCGTCGTCGGCGAGCAGCACGCGCACGGTCACGAGGCCCTCGCCCCCGGGACCCCGGCCAGGAGCGCGTCCTCGGCCTCGCCGGCCGGGGCCGTCCCGGGGGACACCGGCACCCGTGCGGTGAGCCGGAACAGGCCGCCGTCGGCGGAGTGCTCCAGGGTGCCGCCCACGGCCGCGAGGCGTTCGCGCAGGCCGGGGAGTCCGGTGCCGCCGGTGGCCGCGCGGCCCTCGGGCACCCCGTCGTTCTCGATGGTCAACGTCGTTCGTCCTTCCGTGACCGACACGGTGATGGCGCAGTGCTGTGCGTCGCCGTGGCGCAGCACGTTCGTGGTGCCTTCCCGCACCACCCAGCCGAGTGCCGACTGCACCGCGGCGGGCAGGCCCGCGGGCTCCCCGGTCACCCGGCAGGGGATTCCGGCGGCCTCCAGGACCCCCTGGGCGCCGATGAGTTCCACGCCGAGCTCGACCTCGCGGTAGCCGCGCACGACCTCTCTGATCTCCCGCTGCGACTCCTGTGCGATCCGCTGCACCTCGACCATCTGGTCCACGGCCTCGGGCCGCCCGCGCCGGGCCAGCTGCGCGGCCAGCTCGCTCTTGAGGGCGATGACGGCGAGGTTGCGCCCCATCACGTCGTGCAGGTCGCGGCCGAAGCGCAGCCGCTCCTCGGCGACGGCCAGCCGGGCCTCGACCTCGCGGGCCCGGTCGGCCTCCCACATCACCGAGAGCGTCCAGGCCCCGCAGCGCGTGCTGAGCAGGGCCACGCCGGCGCCGAAGGCGACGAGCACGGCGATCCCGAGCAGCCGCCCGTCGCGCACGCCGACCACGGCGAAGCCCGTCACGACCACCGCTTCGACGAGCGCGAAGCGCATCCCGAAGCTCCGCAGCCCCAGCGCGAAGGCGAGCGCCTCGAAGTGCGGCACGACGAGGAAGGCCACGGGGAAGCCGATCAGGCCCTCCTCGACGCCGTCCACGGTCTGGAGCGCGAGGGCGAGGGCGAGCATGACCACCATCAGCGCGCGGGACACCGCGAGGTCGCGCGCGGGGTACGGGGCGCGCCCCAAGTAGTGGTCGAGCGCCCGCCGCAGGCTGCGGTTCACCTGGACGCACTGCCCCGCGGCCGTCACGATCATCGCCCAGCCGAGCAGCTGCGCCGACAGGTCCGGCGCCAGGCTCAGGCCGAGCGGCAGCGAGCCCCAGCTCAGGAAGAGCAGCCAGGGCATGGCGTGCCAGAGCGCCACGGACTGGAGCTCCACCCGCTCGATCTTGGTGCGCTCGTGCCAGCCGCGCTGCCAGGCCCGCATCCGGCCGACCACGTTCATCCCCTCCTCAGCGGCGCGGTTCCCAGCGGAACCACCGGCGTACAGCAAACACGCCGAGCGCGATCCAGGCCACCGCGGTCGCGAGGGTGCCGAGCGCCTCGGTGAAGGACAGCTGCCCGGTCCAGCCGCCGCGGATCAGCTCGATCACGGGGGAGAGCGGCAGGAGCGCGCAGACGTCGGCGAGCTGGTCCGGCATCACTTCGAGCGGCACCATCGCCCCGGAGCCGAGGAACGACACGAGCAGCAGGGGCATGGCCGCGACCTGCGCGCTCTCCACGCTCCGGCTGAAGCTCGCCGTGACGGCCGCGAGCAGGGGCCACAGCACGAGGCCGAGGAGCAGCCCCAGGACGGCGTAGTACGGCGCCTCGGGCGCGCCCACGTCGAGCAGCGCGAGACAGCCCGCGGTCAGGAGCAGCGACTGGACGAGGCCGACGGCCACGGAGGGGAGCGCGGCGCCCGCGAGGATCTCCGCGTCCCGGACCTCGCCGGTGCGCAGCCGCTTGAGGACGAGCTCCTCGCGCCGGGCCGCGTACACGTTGACCAGTGCCGAGTAGACGGCGAAGAGCAGGGAGAAGCCGATCGCGCCGGGCAGGACGACCGAGCCGACGGACAGGCCGGTGCCCTCCAGGTCCGCCTCCTCGGCGGCCTGGCGCACGCTGAACGGCAGGACGAGCGGCACGAAGAGCGCCGCGAACAGCGTGCCCTTGCTGCGGCCGAGCAGGGTCAGCTCGGCGCGGGCGAGGGCCCGCATGCGTCCGGCGGGGGTGGTGCGCGCGGTGCGCTCCCGCGCGGGGCGCGTCGTGGTCAGGGTGCTCATGCCGCTGCCTCCTCGGTGTTGGTCTGGGTCCCGGCCGTGGCGTCGGCGGCCGTCGCGTCCCGGGCGATCCGCAGGAAGGCCTCTTCGAGGGAGGCGGCGCGGATGTCGAGCCCGCGCAGTTCGACGCCTGTCCGCTGGGCCCAGACGAGCAGTTCGGTCGCGGAGCGCTGGAGCGTGCCGGTGCGCAGCCGCACCGTGCGGCCCACCAGTTCGTGGTCGCTCACGCCGAGGTCGGCGAGCGGCGGCAGGTCGCCGGGGAAGTAGCCGTCGGGCAGGTCGAAGGAGATCTGCGAGGGCTGGGTGGCGACGACGTCGGCGACGCGTCCGGAGGCGGCGATGCGGCCCTCGTGCATGATCGCGAGGCGGTCGGCGAGCTGCTCGGCCTCCTCCAGGTAGTGCGTGGTGAGCAGCACCGTGGTGCCGTTGTCCCGCAGGGCGCGCACCAACTCCCAGGTCTCGCGGCGGCCTTCGGCGTCGAGCCCGGTGGTCGGCTCGTCGAGGAACAGGACCTCGGGGTCGCCCATGAGCGCCATCGCGAGGTCGAGCCGGCGCTTCTCGCCGCCGGAGAGCTGCTTCACGCGGGTGTCGCCGCGCCTGCCGAGCCCGACGGCCTCCAGGGCCTCGGCGACGGGCCGGGCCCCGCTGGTGCACCCGGCCCACATGCGCGCGGTCTCGGTGACGGTCAGCTCGGAGGGGAAGCCGCCCTCCTGGAGCATCACGCCGATGCGCGGGCGCACCGCGGCCCGGTCGCGGTAGGGGTCGTGCCCGAGGACGCGGATCTCGCCCGCGGCCGGTTCGGTGAGGCCTTCCAGGAGTTCGACGGTGGAGGTCTTGCCCGCGCCGTTCGTCCCCAGGAGGGCGAACAGTTCGCCCTGTCCCACGGTGAACGAGATTCCCCGGACCGCTTCGAAGCCGCCCGCGTAGGTCCGCCGCAGGTCGGTGACGTCGATCACGTGCTCTGTCATGGCTCAAGCGTTCCGCGAGCGGGGGCGGTCCGGCAGTGCGGCCTGTCATCGGCACCCATGACAAATGTCAGATGGGAACAGGTGGGAACAGGTGGGAACAGCAAGAAGCCCGGTACCTGGGGTACCGGGCTTCTCCTTGTGGAGCGAACGACGAGGTTCGAACTCGCGACCTCAACCTTGGCAAGGTTGCGCTCTACCAACTGAGCTACGTTCGCATCTGCTCCCGACCGGCTTTCACCGATCGGTGCGAGCACCAGCCTACCGCACCCGGAAGGGTGGTCGGTGACCGATGTGGAGCGGGTGACAGGGATCGCACACTGCGCCTTCCCCCTGGAAGGGGGATGTTCTACTACTGAACTACACCCGCACACTGCTGTGGGATTCGGCCTTTCGGCCTCGCCCCTCGGCGTGCTCCAGACTTTAGCTGATCACCAGGGGTGCCGCGCAAGTCGGCTGCGCAGCACCCCTGTGGGCGGCTCCGGCCGGGGACGGCGACGGGCCCGGCCGGAGGTCAGTTGGCGGCTTCGAAGGCCTCGTACACCTTCTTCGGGATGCGGCCCCTGGGCGGCACGTCGAGCTGGTGGGAGCGGGCCCAGGCGCGCACGGCGGCCGGGTCGGCCGTCACCGCCGTGTGGCGGTAGACCTTGCCGGACTTCGACTTCTTGCGGGCCGCCTGCAGGTAGGGGGCCAGCACCTTGCGAAGTTTCTCGGCATTGGTTTCGTTGAGGTCGATCTCGTACGACCTTCCGTCGAGACCGAAGGCGACCGTTTCCGCCGCTTCTGAGCCGTCGATGTCGTCATAGAGAGTGACCACGACACGCTGCGCCACGAATATCGGTCCTTTCGTGCGGCCGCACCGCATATGACATGCGCTGATGCCGACTGTCCGGCAGTTTTGGGACAAAGTATCGGCTATTGCCAATTCCTTTGTACAGGGCCGGGCAATGAAGCGGGAAGTCGGCTAAATCTCACCGCGTGTTCCGGGGGCGGCCCGTCCGGAATGCGGCTCCGGCGCGCACCTCAGCAGACTGTCCGGCGGGCGGTGCCCGGCGCAATGGCGAGCTGTGATCTTTTCCGGGATTTTTCGCGCACGCACCGGGGGCGACACCCGGATGACCGGCCGATCCATGAGGCAAAGTGACTGGCGTCACGTATGTTGCTACGAATCTACGCGGGTAGAATTTTTGTACGGGTAGTCTGAAGGAACCTGCTCAGCACCACGCCTGGCAGCACACGCAAGCACCACACACCGGGAGTGCCAGTGGCACGCGTCGTAGTCGACGTCATGCTCAAGCCGGAGATCCTCGACCCCCAGGGACAGGCGGTGCAGCGTGCACTGCCGCGCCTCGGATTCCAGGGCATCTCCGATGTACGTCAGGGAAAGCGCTTCGAACTCGAAGTGGACGGGCCGGTGGACGACGCCGCGCTCGCCCGTATCCACGAGATGGCGGAAACCTTCCTCGCCAACACCGTGATCGAGGACTTCGTCGTAAAGGTGGAAGCCACCGAGGCATCCGCGGGGGCCCAGAAGTGACTGCCCGAATCGGAGTCGTCACATTCCCTGGAACCCTGGACGACCGTGACACGCAGCGCGCCGTGCGCGTGGCGGGCGCGGAGGCGGTGCCGCTGTGGCACCGCGACAAGGACCTCAAGCAGGTCGACGCCGTGGTGCTGCCCGGCGGTTTCAGTTACGGCGACTATCTGCGGGCGGGCGCCATCTCGCGTTTCTCGCCCGTCATGGAGTCGGTCATCGACCAGGCCAGGGCGGGAATGCCGGTCCTCGGGATCTGCAACGGCTTCCAGGTCCTGACCGAGACGCACCTGCTCCCCGGCGCGATGCTGCGCAACAACCACCTGCACTTCATCTGCCGCGACCAGAAGCTGCGGGTCGAGTCGGCCCTGACCGCCTGGACCGCCGACTACGAGGCGGGCCAGGAGATCTCCATCCCGCTGAAGAACATCGACGGACGCTACGTCGCCGACGAGCGCACCCTCGACATGCTGGAGGCCGAGGGCCGCGTCGCCTTCCGCTATCTGGACGTGAACCCGAACGGCTCGCTGCGCGACATCGCGGGCATCACGAACGAGGCGGGCAACGTCGTCGGTCTCATGCCGCACCCCGAGCACGCGGTGGAGCCGCTGATCGGGACCGGCCGCACGGACGGCCTGGGGTTCTTCACCTCGATCCTGAAGAAGCTGGTGGACGCCCGATGACCCTCGACACCGTCAAGCACGCGGGGGAGACCCCCGAGACCGCGCTGCCCTGGGCCGAACTGGGCCTCAAGGAGGACGAGTACGCGCGCATCCGCGAGATCCTCGGCCGCCGCCCGACCGGCGCCGAACTCGCCATGTACTCCGTCATGTGGTCCGAGCACTGCTCGTACAAGAGCAGCAAGGTCCATCTGAAGCAGTTCGGCGAGAAGGTCCCCGAGAACGACGCGATGCTCGTCGGCATCGGCGAGAACGCGGGCGTCGTCGACGTCGGCCAGGGCTACGCGGTCACCTTCAAGGTCGAGTCGCACAACCACCCCTCGTACATCGAGCCGTACCAGGGCGCCGCGACCGGCGTCGGCGGCATCGTGCGCGACATCCTCGCGATGGGCGCGCGCCCGGTCGCGGTCGTGGACCCGCTGCGCTTCGGCGCCGCCGACCACCCCGACACCAAGCGCGTCCTGCCCGGCGTGGTCGCGGGCATCGGCGGCTACGGCAACTGCCTGGGCCTGCCGAACATCGGCGGCGAGGTCGTCTTCGACGCCTGCTACCAGGGCAACCCGCTGGTCAACGCCGGCTGCATCGGCGTGATGAAGCACGAGGACATTCACCTCGCCAAGGCGTCCGGGGCGGGCAACAAGGTCATCCTGTACGGCGCCCGCACGGGCGGCGACGGCATCGGCGGCGTGTCCGTCCTGGCCTCGGAGACCTTCGAGTCCACCGGCCCCGCCAAGCGCCCCGCCGTGCAGGTCGGCGACCCCTTCCAGGAGAAGCTCCTCATCGAGTGCACCCTGGAGATCTTCAAGGAGAAGCTGGTCGACGGCATCCAGGACCTCGGCGGCGCCGGGCTCTCCTGTGCCACCAGCGAGCTGGCGTCCGCCGGTTCGGGCGGCATGCGCGTCGAGCTGGACACCGTGCCGCTGCGCGACGCGACGCTGTCTCCTGAGGAGATCCTCATGAGCGAGTCGCAGGAACGCATGTGCGCGATCGTCGAGCCCGGCAAGGTCGACCGCTTCCTGGAGATCTGCGAGAAGTGGGACGTCATCGCGACCGTCATCGGTGAGGTGACGGACGGCGAGCGCCTGGAGATCTTCTGGCACGGCGAGCAGATCGTGGACGTCCCGCCGCGCACGGTCGCGCACGAGGGCCCGGTCTACCACCGCCCCTACGAGCGCCCCAGCTGGCAGGACGCCCTCCAGGCCGACGACGCGGGCAAGCTGCCGCGCCCGGCGACCGCCGAGGAGCTCAAGGACCAGGTCCTGAAGGTCGTGGCGTCCCCGAACCAGGCCTCCAAGGCGTGGATCACCGACCAGTACGACCGCTTCGTGCAGGGCAACACGGTGCTCGCCCAGCCCGAGGACGCGGGCATGGTCCGCATCGACGAGGAGACCAACCTCGGCGTCGCCATGGCCACCGACGGCAACGGCCGGTACGCGAAGCTCGACCCGTACGCGGGCGCGCAGCTCGCGCTCGCCGAGTCGTACCGCAACGTCGCGGCCTCCGGCGCCCGGCCGCTCGCCATCTCCAACTGCCTGAACTTCGGCTCCCCCGAGGACCCGGCCGTGATGTGGCAGTTCGCCGAGGCCACGCGTGGTCTGGCGGACGGCTGTCTGGCGCTGGGGACCCCGGTCACCGGCGGCAACGTCTCGCTGTACAACCAGACCGGCGAGACGGCGATCCACCCGACGCCCGTCGTGGCCGTGCTCGGCGTCATCGACGACGTCACGCGCCGCACGCCGGTCGCCTTCAAGGAAGCGGGCCAGCTCCTCTACCTGCTCGGTGACACCGGCGAGGAGTTCGGCGGCTCGGCCTGGTCCCAGGTCGTCCACGACCACCTGGGCGGTCTGCCGCCCAAGGTCGACCTGGAGCGCGAGCGGCTGCTCGCCGAGATCCTGATCTCGGCCTCGCGCGACGGCATGATCGACGCCGCGCACGACCTGTCCGACGGCGGCCTGATCCAGGCGGTCGTGGAGTCCTGCCTGCGCGGTGGCAACGGCGCGCGGCTCGTCGTGCCCGACACGCTGTCCCATAGTGGCTCCGCCACGGGCGACGCGTTCACCTTCCTCCTCTCCGAGTCGGCGGGCCGCGCGGTCGTGTCCGTGCCGCGCAGCGAGGAGCTCCGCTTCACCGACATGTGCGGCGCCCGGGGGCTCCCGGCCACGCGCATCGGTGTCGTGGACGGCGACTCCGTCGAGGTGCAGGGCCAGTTCGCGCTGTCCCTGAGCGAGCTGCGCGAGGCCCACACGCAGACGATTCCCGGCCTCTTCGCCTAGGACGGCCTCAAGCCCCCTCGGGGCGACCGCTCGTCGAGCCCCCGCCCGGACCCGGTCCGGGCGGGGGCTCTGTCGTGTCTGGAACGTGCCCCGCTGGCCTGAACTTGTTTGGAGTTACGTAATTACGTAATCTACGGTCATGGAGCTTGAGGAACGCGTCGCCGAGCTCGAACGGCGCATGGCGGCACTGGAGGGCGCGGGCCGCGAACACGACAAGGCCGCGCCCGCCGTGAGCGAGAGCGACTTCTGGGCGCTCGAAGGCCTGAAGGCGCAGCTCGCCGAGCACGGCGCCACCGACGGCGGCGTGCTGTACACGGGGGCGGTGCGGCTGCCGACCGGGGAGCGCTACGACTGGCAGACCGGCCAGTTCACCGAGGCGCTCCTCGACGGCGACTGGTCCGAGGCCGCCGACTCCTTCGCCGCGCTCGGCCACGCCGTGCGGCTGCGGCTGCTGCGCGAGGTCCTCGGCGGCCGCCGCACCGTCGCGGAGCTCGCCGCGCTCGACGGGGTCGGCACCACCGGCCAGATCTACCACCACCTGCGCCAGCTGACCGGCGCGGGCTGGCTGCACACCACGGCCCGCGGCCGCTACCAGGTGCCGGCGGACCGCGTGGTGCCGCTGCTCGTCTTCGTCGCGGCCGCCCGGCCCTGACCACACCACGACCGCCAGGGGGAACCACCATGTCCATACGCAAGTCCGCCGCCGTCCTCCGCCGCCTCCTGTGGCTGGTCTTCTTCGCGCAGGTGACCGCGGGGTTCTTCGTCGACCTGCCGTACAACTACTGGTTGGGCTGGCTCCCGGCCGTGGCCGCCATCGGCATCGGCCTGCTGCTGGGGCGCACGGCGCGGCAGCAGACGGTGAGCGCCCCGCCGGCTCCCGTCGAGGTGGCGGCCCCCGTCACCGGCCGCTGGTCCGCGCTCAACAGCCCGGCCGACAAGGTGCCGAGCCACGGCACGCACGCCCTCGCCCAGACCTACGCCATCGACATCACGGCCGAGGGCGACGCGTCCGGGGAGCACGCGCGGCCCGGCTTCGCCTGGCTCTGGCCCGTGGCCCGGCGCGGCAGCGCCTTCCCCGCCTTCGGTGCCCCGCTGCTCGCCGTGGCCGACGCGACCGTGGTGCACGCGGAGGACCGCCAGCGCGACCACCTCAGCCGCAACTCGCTGCTCGGGCTCCTCTACTTCCTCTTCGTCGAAGGCACGGTGCGCGGTGCCGCCCCGCCCCGCCGCGTGATCGGCAACCACGTCGTCCTCGACCTGGGCGACGGCGTCCACGCCGCGTACGCGCACGTGCGGCGCGGCTCCCTCACCGTGCGCGCCGGGGACCGGGTGCGCGAGGGCCAGGTCATCGGGCAGTGCGGGAACTCCGGCAACTCCACCGAGCCGCACGTGCACTTCCAGCTCATGGACGGCCCCGACATCGACACGGCACGCGGCGTCCCGTTCCGCTGGCGCGGGATCGGGGTGCCCGCCAACAGGGAGGTCTTCACGGCGGAGGCGCCCGCGGCCGACGCCTCCTCGAAGTCCCTGTCCCGGTGAATCCCTGACCCGGTACATCTTTGATCTCTAGTACATCTTTGATCTCGGGCAAAAAACGTCCGCATACAATGCGGAGCATGGCACAGAGAGACGCGCTGGCCGCCGCTGAGGCGCCCCAGGCCCGTCGGCCCGGGCTGCGCGAGCGCAAGAAGCGACAGACCGCCGAGCGCATATGGCGGGCCGCGGTGGACCTCTTCATCGAGCGGGGCTTCGACAAGGTGTCCGTCGCCGAGATCGCCGAGGCCGCCGACGTATCGAAGATGACCGTCTTCAACTACTTCGGTACGAAGGAGGATCTGATCCTCGGGCCGATGGAGGAGCACGTCGCCGACGTCGCCGACGCGGTGCGCGACCGTGCCCCCGGCGAGTCCGCCGTGGACGCCGTGCGCCGCCAGCTGCTCGGCGCGATCGCGGAGCGCTCCCCGGCCGTCGGCCTCAGCGACGACCGGCGCTCGCTCCAGACGCTGCGGCTCATCCTGGAGACCCCCGTCCTGCTCAAGCGGGCGCACGACTTCCACATGCGCGGCCAGACCCTGCTCGCCGAGGCGCTCGCCGAGGAGACCGTCGAGTCGGTGCTCGCCCAGGTCGCCGCCGCGCAGCTCATCGGCGTACGCAACGCGGTCTGCTCCGACGCGATGCGCCGCCGCATGGCCGGGGAGCCGCTCGACGCGATCGCGGCGGACACCGAGCGGCACGCCAGGGCCGCCTTCGACCTGCTGGAAAAAGGCCTCAGCGGGTTCGCGGTCAAGGCTTAGGCTCCGGCTATGCCACCGGCCAAGAAGCGCGCCCGCGCGTACGACCCGACGAAGATCCGCACCGCCGTCCTCACCCAGTTCGCGACCGTGCGGGAGGCGGTCGCGGGCCTCTCGGAGGAGCAACTCGCCCGGCCCACCCGGCTCGGCGACTGGAGCGTGCGCGAACTGGCCGCGCATCTGACGATGGCGCTCGGCTCGGTCGCGCGCGCCCTGGCCGAGCCCGAGCCGGACAGGGCCGATGTCACCCTGCAGAACTGGGCGTTCCAGACGTCGTCGGCGGCGGGCCGGGTCGATGAGGACGTCCGCGCCCTCGTGGACGGCCCCGCGGACCTCGACGCCCTGTTCGGGCAGGCCGCCGACCGGCTCGCGAAGGCGCTGCCCGCCACGCCCGGCACCCGGCTCGTCCAGATGCGGTTCGGCGGCATGACCCTCGCCGACTTCCTGGTCACCCGGACCGTCGAACTCGTCGTGCACACCGACGACCTGAACGACGCCGTGCCCGGCCTCGACGTCCCGTACGACCGCCAGGCGCTGGCCGCCTGCACCCGGCTGCTCGCCGACACCCTGGCGCTCAAGGCCCCCGGCGGCGCGGTGGAGGTGCGGATCCCGCCGTACGCCGTGGTGCAGTGCGTCGAGGGCCCCCGGCACACCCGGGGCACCCCGCCCAACGTCGTCGAGACCGATCCGCTGACCTGGATCCGGCTCGCGACGGGGCGGACGACCTGGGCCGCCGCACTCGACGCGGCGAAGGTCGGCGCGAGCGGGGAGCGGGCGGATCTGGGCGGGCTCCTGCCGCTCATGTCGTAGCGGGCAGAGGGCCGCGGGAGCGTCGGGCGGCGGGCCGCGAAGGCCGCGGGGCCCGCCGGGCGGTGGGCCCGGAAGGCCGCGGCGCCCGTCGGGCGGCGGGGCCCAAGAGCCGTGGGCGCGAGGGGAACCGGTCCGCCCGTCGCCCCGTCACAGTGACATGTACAAGCAGCGCGTTACCCAGACCCTCACCGTCCTCTTCGCCGCAGGTCTGCTCGCCGCCTGCGGCTCGGAGTCCGGATCGAACGACTCCGGCAAACCCGCCAAGGCGGACGCCGGCTCCGGCGGCTCCAAGGCGTCCCTGACCGGCGTGCGCTGGAACGTCGAGAGCCTCACCGTCGACGGCAGGAAGCAGAAGGCGCCCGACGACGTCTACGTACGACTCGGCGGAAAGGGCGGCACCGGCGGCAACTTCGGCTGCAACGGCTACGGCGCCGACGTCTCCGTGAAGGGCGACACCGTCCGCTTCAAGCCCGGCGTGCACACCGAGATGGCCTGCGAGGCGCTCGACTTCGAGAACAGCCTCGCCCGCGCCATCGACGGCACGCTCAAGGCCAGCGTCGACGACGACCGCCTCACCCTCACCAACGCCGACGGCGACCGGATCGCCCTGACCAGCAAGCCGGTGGCCCCCGGCGCCCCGCTCCAAGGCACCGTCTGGACCGTGGACTCCGTGGGCGAGGGCGGCTCGGCGCGGCCCCTGCCGAAGCAGGTCGCGGGCAAGGCCCGGCTGGTCTTCGGCAAGGACGGCACCGTGCGCGGCAACCTCGGCTGCAACGACGTCACCGGCAAGGCCGAGTCCCGCGACGGCACCCTCGCCTTCGGCACGCCGAAGCTGACCCGCATGATGTGCACGGGCGCCAAGGCGAAGACCGAACGCGACCTGCTCAAGCTGTTCGAGGGCAAGGCCCAGTACCAGGTCAAGAAGGACGGCCTCACGCTCACGGCGAAGGACGGCACGGTCGTGACCGCGACCGCGACCGTCGACGCGAACGCCGACGCGAAGAAGTAGCCCGGCACGAGCGCGCGCCGGACGGCCGGCCCACCGCCCGCCCGCCCCGACCCACCGCCCGCCCGCACCGGTCCACCGTGCGTCCGCACCGGCCCACCGCCCGCCCGCACCGGTCCACCGTGCGTCCGCACCGGCACACCGCGCGTCCGCGCCTTCGTGACGGGAGCCCTCACGCCGTCGGATACGGCAGCAGGCCCGCCTCCGTCCGCTCCCACGCCGTCCGCAGCTCCGCGAGGAGCGCGGGCTCACGGAGCGCCAGATCCGCCTGTTCCCGCTGGTCGCGGCCCAGGTGGAAGAGCTGGTCCGCGCCGCCCTTGCCGCGGTAGTACTTCCACGGCCCGCGCCGCAGCGCCCGCTCGCCGCGCACCCGCCAGAACAGGTCCCGCTCGCGCGGCTCGGTGCCGCGCAGCAGATACCCGGCGAGGCTCGTGCCGTCGAGCGGCCGGTCCTGCTCGGGCCGGGCCCCGGCGAGTTCGAGCAGCGTCGCCGTCCAGTCGGGCGTGTACACGGGCAGGTCGCTGACCTGCCCGCCGTCGATCCGGGCGGGCCAGCGCAGGATCGTCGGCACCCGGATGCCGCCCTCCCGCAGCGAGCCCTTGTTCCCGGACAGCGGCCAGTTGTAGGAGAAGCGCTCGCCGCCGTTGTCGGAGGCGAAGAAGACGAGGGTGTCGCGCTCCTGGCCGGACTTCTTCAGGGCGTGCAGCACGTGCCCGATCGACCGGTCCAGGTCCTGCACCATCTCCGTGTACTTGGCGATCGACCCGCCGTCCCGGTGCTGGAGGGCACCGCGGTCCCCGGCCTTGATGCGCCGCACGATCTCCGCGCTGACCTCGGTGTCGCCGTCGGCTATCCAGGGCCAGTGCGGGGTGGTGAAGTTGAGGTTGAGCAGCCACGGCCGGTCGTGGTCGCGCCGGACGTACTCGCTCGCCCGCTCGGTCAGGATCCGCGTGTAGTAGCGCAGGTCCTTGTAGGCCGCGTCGCCCTCGTACAGGTCGTACTCGCCGCCCAGACCGAGCTTGGAGTAGTACTCCAGGGCCCCGCCGAAGTTCCCGAAGAACTCGTCCCAGCCCGACTTGGTGGGCGAGTAGTCCGGCAGGTAGCCGCAGTGCCACTTGCCGATGAGCGCGGTCGCGTACCCGGCGCCGCGCAGCAGCGAGGCGAGCGTGGGGTGGGTGGGCTCCAGGCCCACCGACCTGTCGGCGATGGGCTCGGCGAGCCCGCCCTTCGTCCGCCCGGGGAAGCGCCCGGTGTACAGGCTGAAGCGGGTGGGGGAGCAGGTCGCCGAGCCGGAGTAGGCCTGGGTGAAGCGCACGCCCTGGCGGGCCAGGCGGTCCAGGTGCGGGGTTCTGATGTGCGGCGAGCCGTAGGACGACAGGTCGGCCCAGCCGAGGTCGTCGCCGAGGACGAAGAGGATGTTGGGCCGTCGGCCGGCCCGCCGGTCGTGCTCCTCGCGGGCGGCGAAGGGCCGCTCGGCGGGCGCGGCGACGGCCTCGCCCGCACCGATCCCGACGGCGGTGGCGGCGCCTGCCACACCCCCGGTGAAGGCGCGCCGGGACAGGGGAGCCCGTGGGCTCTCGTACGAAGACACAAAGGACTCCTGGGCGGGGAGGGCCCCCTGCGCGGGGGCGTGCGGATGCCCCCGTGGGGCGGGCGGCGGGCGCGGCCCGCGGGGGCGGAGAAGCGGCCCGTGCAGGGCGGCGGGAGCGCGCCGGAGCGCGGGGGGAGCCGGGCGCCGGAGGCGGAAAGCACCCCGAAGCGACCCGAAGGGGGAACGTTTCAGCGTGACAAACGTCCCATGGGCCAGAGCGTCAAACCGCCCTGAAACGGGGCGAAATGGAAGACCGGCTCAGAGGGCGTGACGACAGATCGCGCTCGCGACGCGGGCCAGATCGACATGGCGGCGCCATACGAGCGGGACCGCCGACGGGTCTCCGGAGGGCTGCATGAATGAGGAGCCTCACGGAGCCCGCAGGGGGCTGTCAACGCCCTGTCGTGCCTGTTCACGAGCCCTTCGCACGGCTGAAGCAACCCCGCCGACGAAAGATCGGCAAGGGGTCCGCCGGGGGGTCCTCGGCCGGGCCGCTTGGCGGAACGTACATATTCAGCCGAGGCCCTCAGAGACCCCGTCAAGCACCCGCCTACGCTCCGTACAGGACCCGTATCCCCAATTCGGACCAGTGGTCGATCTCGCCTACACTCGGTGCCGTGCCACGTGGTGACGGTCGACTCAATCACGATCTGCTCCCCGGCGAGAAAGGCCCCCAGGACGCTTGCGGCGTCTTCGGTGTCTGGGCTCCGGGCGAAGAGGTCGCAAAGCTCACGTACTTCGGGCTCTACGCCCTCCAGCATCGGGGTCAGGAATCCGCGGGAATCGCGGTCAGCAACGGCTCCCAGATCCTCGTCTTCAAGGACATGGGCCTGGTCTCCCAGGTCTTCGACGAGACTTCCCTCGGCTCCCTCCAAGGTCATATCGCGGTCGGACACGCCCGCTACTCGACCACCGGAGCCTCGGTGTGGGAGAACGCCCAGCCCACCTTCCGCGCCACGGCCCACGGCTCCATCGCCCTCGGCCACAACGGCAACCTCGTCAACACGGCCCGGCTCGCCGAGCTGGTCGCCGACCTGCCGAAGGAGAACGGCCGCGCGACCCAGGTCGCCGCGACCAACGACACGGACCTGGTCACCGCGCTGCTCGCGGGCCAGACCGACGCCGACGGCAAGCCGCTGACCATAGAGGAAGCCGCGGCCGCGGTGCTGCCGCAGGTGCGGGGCGCCTTCAGCCTCGTCTTCATGGACGAGCACACGCTGTACGCCGCCCGCGACCCGCAGGGCATCCGCCCGCTGGTCCTCGGCCGCCTGGAGCGCGGCTGGGTCGTCGCCTCGGAGTCCGCCGCGCTCGACATCTGCGGTGCCAGCTTCGTCCGCGAGATCGAGCCCGGCGAGTTCGTCGCCATCGACGAGAACGGCCTGCGCACCTCGCGATTCGCGGAAGCGAAGCCCAAGGGCTGTGTCTTCGAGTATGTCTACCTGGCCCGCCCCGACACCGACATCGCGGGTCGCAACGTCTACCTCTCGCGCGTCGAGATGGGGCGAAAACTGGCCAAGGAAGCGCCGGTCGACGCGGACCTGGTCATAGCGACGCCCGAGTCCGGCACCCCCGCCGCGATCGGCTACGCGGAGGCCTCCGGCATCCCCTTCGGCGCCGGCCTCGTCAAGAACGCCTATGTCGGGCGGACCTTCATCCAGCCCTCCCAGACCATCCGCCAGCTGGGCATCCGGCTGAAGCTGAACCCCCTCAAGGAAGTCATCAGGGGCAAGCGCCTGGTGGTCGTCGACGACTCGATCGTCCGCGGCAACACCCAGCGCGCCCTCGTCAAGATGCTCCGCGAGGCGGGCGCCGCCGAGGTGCACGTGCGGATCTCCTCGCCACCCGTGAAGTGGCCGTGCTTCTTCGGCATCGACTTCGCGACCCGCGCCGAGCTCATCGCCAACGGCATGACCATCGACGAGATCGGCACCTCGCTCGGCGCCGACTCCCTGTCGTACATCTCCATCGACGGCATGATCGAGGCGACCACCATCGACAAGCCGGACCTGTGCCGCGCCTGCTTCGACGGCGAGTACCCGATGGAGCTGCCCGACCCCGAGCTGCTCGGCAAGCAGCTCCTGGAGACGGAGCTGGCCGCGGGCCCGGCGGCCACGGCCGCAGCCGACGCGATCCGTCGCCCCTGAGCCCCATCATCAACCCCGAAAGACCCCAGGCAATGTCTGAGACAACTGCTGGTACTGGTGCCTCCTACGCCGCGGCGGGCGTCGACATCGAGGCGGGCGACCGCGCTGTCGAGCTCATGAAGGAGTGGGTCAAGAAGACCCAGCGTCCGGAGGTGGCGGGCCTCGGCGGCCTCGGCGGCTTCGCCGGGCTCTTCGACGCCTCCGCCCTCAAGCGCTTCGAGCGGCCGCTGCTCGCCTCCGCCACGGACGGGGTCGGCACCAAGGTCGACCTCGCCCGGCAGCTCGGCGTGTACGACACCATCGGCCACGACCTGGTCGCCATGGTCATGGACGACATCGTCGTGTGCGGCGCCGAGCCGCTGTTCATGACCGACTACATCTGCGTCGGCAAGGTCCACCCCGAGCGCGTCGCCGCCATCGTCAAGGGCATCGCCGAGGGCTGTGTGCTCGCGGGCTGTGCGCTCGTCGGCGGCGAGACGGCCGAACACCCGGGCCTGCTCGGCCCGGACGACTTCGACGTCGCGGGCGCGGGCACGGGCGCCGTGGAGGCCGACCGCCTGCTCGGCCCGGATCGCATCCGTAAGGGTGACGCGGTCGTCGCCATGGCGTCCTCCGGGCTTCACTCCAACGGGTACTCGCTGGTCCGGCACGTGGTCTTCGACCGCGCGAAGATGACTCTGGACCAGCAGGTCGAGGAGTTCGGCCGCACGCTCGGCGAGGAGCTCCTGGAGCCCACCAAGATCTACTCCCTGGACTGTCTGGCGCTGACCCGCACCACCGACGTGCACGCGTTCAGCCACGTCACCGGCGGCGGCCTCGCGGCGAACCTGGCCCGGGTCATCCCGGACGGCCTGCACGCCACCGTCGACCGCTCCACCTGGGCGCCGGGCGCCGTCTTCGACCTCGTCGGCACGGCGGGGCAGGTCGAGCGCCTGGAGCTGGAGAAGACCCTGAACATGGGCGTCGGCATGATCGCCGTCGTGCCCGAGGACTCGGTCGACGTGGCCCTGGCGACGCTCGCCGACCGCGGTGTCGAGTCCTGGGTCGCGGGCGAGATCACCGACCGCGGCGACCACGCCACGGGAGCCGAGCTCGTCGGCGACTACGCCAAGTAGTCCACGGCCGGGCAATCCCCGCCCGCACAGCACGAAACCCGGTCCGGCAAGCTGCCCGGACCGGGTGAAGTGCGTTGTCGCGCTGTCCGCGAGAGGTGCGGACCCTTACCGCGCGAAGAACCGAACTACGAGGTCAAGCGCCGCGGCGCTGCTGCGACGGGCCGGACTCGTCCGCGTCCTCGTCGTCATCGTCGTCGGTGTTGTACAGATCCGCGTACTGCGCGTACGGGTCTTCGTCGTCCTCGTCCTCGAACGGCTCGCCATTCGGCGGCTGCTGCGAAGTCGAAGCGCCCAGCTCATTGGCCAGACGCGACAGGTCAGTCCCGCCGCTGTTGTACTTCAGCTGGCGGGCGACCTTTGTCTGCTTGGCCTTGGCCCGGCCGCGCCCCATGGCTCGACCCCCTCGGTATCGGGGCTCATGGCCCCAGAGTCTTGACACGCGTTCATGATCCGGAACGGGCTCTCCGTGGAGAGACCGGTCCGTAGGGCTTCCACGGTACCTGTTCCTGCGGCCATACGGTACGTCGCCCGCAGGACGCGCCTGGGCGCACGACCGGCAAGGAGCCCTTTCCTCGCTGGTCAGCTGCGATTTTAACCTCTTCTTGGCGGGCGACCCGCCGACGGGCGTGAGTCTTCTCTCCCGATGACGCCGGCGGGCCCCGAGGAGAGCCTTGTCAGGGCCCAATCAGGCCGTTCTGGAGGCCGTATTCAGTTGTCCCCGGGCTGCGTTCCGCCATCATTCGGACACGTTCCGCAGCCTTTCGCCCGGTACGCGTCAGCCGCGGCGGGCCTCCGCGATGCGCTGCTCGGCGATCCTGTCGGCCGCGGCGGCGGGCGGTATGCCGTCCGCCTTCGCGCGCGCGAAGATGGCGAGCGTGGTGTCGTAGATCTTCGCGGCCTTCGCCTTGCAGCGGTCGAAGTCGAAGCCGTGCAGCTCGTCGGCGACCTGGATCACGCCGCCCGCGTTCACCACGTAGTCCGGGGCGTAGAGGATGCCGCGGTCGGCGAGGTCCTTCTCGACGCCGGGGTGCGCGAGCTGGTTGTTGGCCGCGCCGCACACCACCCGGGCGGTGAGGACCGGCACGGTGTCGTCGTTCAGGGCACCGCCGAGCGCGCACGGCGCGTACACGTCGAGGCCCTCCGTGCGGATCAGGGCCTCGGTGTCCGCGACCGAGGAGACCTGCGGGTGCTTGTCCGTGATGCGGCGCACGGAGTCCGCGCGCACGTCCGTGATCACGACCTCGGCGCCGTCCTCGACGAGGTGCTCGACGAGGATGTGCCCGACCTTGCCGACACCCGCGACGCCGACCTTGCGGCCGCGCAGCGTGGGCGCGCCCCACAGGGTCTCGGCGGACGCCCGCATGCCCTGGAAGACGCCGAAGGCGGTCAGGACCGAGGAGTCGCCCGCGCCGCCGTTCTCGGGCGAGCGGCCGGTCGTCCAGCGGCTCTCGCGCGCCACGACGTCCATGTCCGCCACGTACGTGCCGACGTCGCAGGCCGTCACGTAGCGGCCGCCGAGGGAGGCCACGAAGCGGCCGTAGGCGAGGAGCAGCTCCTCGCTCTTGATCTTGTCCGGGTCGCCGATGATGACGGCCTTGCCCCCGCCGTGGTCGAGCCCGGCCATGGCGTTCTTGTACGACATCCCGCGCGCGAGGTTCAGCGCGTCGGCGACGGCCGCCTCCTCGGTGGCGTAGGGGTAGAAGCGCGTGCCGCCGAGGGCGGGGCCCAGGGCGGTGGAGTGGATGGCGATGACGGCCTTCAGTCCGCTGGCGCGGTCCTGGCAGAGCACGACCTGCTCATGACCCCCCTGGTCCGACTGGAACAGGGTGTGCAGGACGCCGTCGGTTACATCGGTCACGGTGGTGACTCCCGGATACATAGCGGCGGTTGGACGGGTGCCCGTGCGGGTGGCGGGTCCCGTTGTGGCATGAGAGTAGAGCCTCGCGGGGCCCCGCCGCCGCACGGAGGTCGGCAAGACTCTGTCCCCTCTTCGCGGGGGTCACTCTCCCGGGCTGCGAGACGGAGTACGGCGGTGTTCGGCCATGGCACGATTTGCAGTGTTTTCCAGCCGGTGGGCGGGGGAGGGGAGGAGCCGTGCCCAAGGTGTCCTCGGTGGTCGTCCCGTACGCGTCGTACCTGCGCGTGTACGAGCCCCTCGCCGCCTTCCCCGAGCCCGAGCGCACCCACTGGGCGCGCTACGCACGCCGCCCGGAGCGGCCCTCCTACCAGGACGAACTGCGGGCCTCCCTGGCGGACCTGGCGCCCACGCCGCCGATCCCGGTGCCGGTGCACGAGAGCCGGGAGGCCTTCGTGGTCGAGGCGGACGGCGTGGTGTGCGTCTGCCCCTGGCGCACCCGGCTGCGCGGCTGGCAGGCCCTCGACGAACTGGCCGGACTGCTGCCCGCGCCGGTCCTCGACGCGGTCATCCCGCCGGTGGTGCGCCGGCAGGCGGCCGCTGACTACGAGGCCTGGCTGGTGCGCAACCCCGACGCGCGCCCCTGGATCCGCACGGCGACCTGGCACGTCCCGCTGAACTGGTTCGTGCTCGTCGCGGACGAGGAGCGCTTCTACGACACGGCGTACGCCGACGCCGCCGACGGGGGCGAACCGCCCGTGGCCGCGGCGCCCGTGCTGCGTTACCGCACGCCGATGGTGCAGGCGAGGCGCCGGGTCGCGCGCGGCCTGAAGGCGCTGCGGAACGCCATGGACGAGGGGCCGCTCATCGACGGCCTGGTGGACGTGGGCCGGTGGCTGGAGGAGTTCCATCCGCGCTCGCTCGTCGAGCTGGACTACGGCGGCCTGGTGCACACGCTGTCGGCGGAGACGCTCGACGAGGACCACTCGGCGGCGGACGTGGCGGCGGGCATCGAGGCGCTGCGCGACGGAGACGGCGTGGGCGCGGGCGAGGCGTACGCGCGGCTCGTCGAGCGGTGGCGCGCGGTCCGGGAGCGGCAGTTCTCGAACTGACGTCGTCTTCTTGACGAAGCCGTAACACCGAGCCGGTGGTTTTCCCCTGGAAGTAGTGCATCCTGGGCTTTCCCTGTCCCGCCGCCGGGACGTAGGTCCCGATCCGGGCCTTTGCCTCAAGCGTGATGGACCGCACTTAACTGACCCTTGCGCCGATCAGCCTTCCTCATGCCAAAATAGGACAAGGAGTCCGGACAGGGCTCCTTCCGTCCAACTACGGGCGGAATGCTCTGCATTGCACGCTATGGGGGGTCTGTTGACTCCTGATCGCTCTGTGACTGATCGTCACTGTGGCGTGACTGTCCGCTATGGCATGGTCCATCGGCTTCCGTCGCTGATGGACACCTGGGAGGGCAATTCCATCGGTTTGGCCGACGCGGCTGGACGGATGGTGTAGTTGTAGTGCCGAGGACAAGCCGTTCGTCCTATAACCGACTCGACTCGCGTCCGCCATTTCGGGCAACGCGGGTCAAGGTGCAGAATTTAGAGGAATGAACCGAGAAGGTTCGGTTCTCCCGAGGAGGCCGCTCATGACCGCTCGCACCCCTGATGCCGAGCCGCTGCTGACCCCGGCTGAGGTTGCCACGATGTTCCGCGTCGACCCCAAGACGGTCACGCGCTGGGCCAAGGCTGGCAAGCTCACGTCGATTCGCACGCTCGGCGGGCACCGCCGATACCGCGAGGCCGAGGTCCGCGCACTGCTCGCGGGCATTCCGCAGCAGCGCAGCGAGGCCTGACGCAGGGCGTTATCGCAGCAAGAAGTGCACATCGGACGAAGAGCACCATCGCTGCCGGGTCCCCCAACCCGGCCGTACCGTCCGACCCATAGCTCCACACGACGCGGGTCCTGCCCCAACGGGGCCCCTGCCTGAGCCACTTGGGTGCGTCGTCGATCGCGCTGGACTCCGCCGGGTCCAGCGCGATCTTTTTTGTGCCCGGGCTCCGGTGCCGGGGCCGCTCGCCCTACACGCTCTCCCAGGCTTCAACAAGGCGGCTCACAGGCGCTCAACAGCGCGCATCGCGAGGCTCTACCGGTAGGTGCAATTGCACATATTAGATTGACCTGTTGTAGGGCGGGTGTAAGTTCAACGGTTTCTGAAACTCATCCGGTGACTACCGTCACACGCACCGTGTCTTGTTGCTCCAGTCGCCCTTGCGCTAATGGGGCGTAGCGCCCGGACGGGGCGAACATCCCCGCCCCTCACGGGCGGACACTCCCGCCCCTCACGGGGCGAACGCCCCCGCCTCTCGCGGCGGACGCGCCCGCTTCCGTGGCTCTCAGCTTCCCATCGCGGGGGTGGCGCTCGCGGCGGCTTTGGTCATGCCTTGGGGGGACTTTCGTCCTCGCATTGCTCCGGGCGCCCTTCGCCGGTCTCGGGCGCCTCTGTGGCCTCGTGAGCGTCGTCGGCGGGCTCCATGGCCAGGCGGAGCAGCCGGTGGCAGATGGGGCAGTGCCGGGTCACGTGGCGGTAGCTGGACGCCGCGGCGAGATGGGCGCGCAGCAGGGCGCGCGTCTCGTGCCGCGCGGATGCGGGGACTGGCGTCATGCGTCACCTCCTGGGGGCGTGGCCGCCCCTGGGCCCCTGGGTCCTGCTGATTGGGGTACCGGCGGAATGTGACGCCGTCAAGGAGGCGAGTGCGGGAACGGGCCGTGGGCCTTGGGCGGGGCATCGCCCTGCGGGCTCGTCCTCAGGCGCCGGACCGGCTGGATCGTCGCCCTGCGGGCTCGTCCTCAAACGCCGGACGGGCTTGAAGCATCCGGGTCGCGGCCCGCTGCGGCCTTCCTTGTTCACGCGTGTGCTGCCGAAACACGAAAGCGGGCCGCATCCAGAGGATGCGGCCCGCTTCACTTGCGGTCCTGACGGGATTTGAACCCGCGGCCTCCACCTTGACAGGGTGGCGAGCACTCCAAACTGCTCCACAGGACCAGGTTTCGCGGCGCCGTACTGCGTTGCGCTGCGAGAAGGACTGTACAGGAGTGCAGGCCAGCGGTCGAACTCACCCTGCGTGCCCGACCGGTTACGGCACCGCCGCGTCGATGGCCTTCACGATGCGCTTGTCCGAGACGGGGTAGGCCGTGCCCAGCGCGTGGGCGAAGTAGCTGACGCGCAGCTCCTCGATCATCCAGCGGATGTCCAGGACCTCCTGCGGGACCGGGCGGCCCTGCGGCAGCTGCTCCAGGAGCCAGGCGTACTCGTCGCGCATCTCGCGGACCTTCTCCATGCGCGTGGTGTCCCGCTGCGCGTTCGCCGGCATCTGCTGGAGCCGGCGGTCGGCGGCGACCATGTAGCGCATCAGGTCCTGGAGCCTGCGGATGCCCGTCCCGGTGACGAAACCGGGCTTGATGAGGCCGTCCAGCTGCTCCCGTACGTCCTGGAGGTTGGCGAGCAGCGCGGGGCTCCGCGTCGACTTCAGGCGCCGCTCACAGGCCTGCCAGGCGGCGAGGACCTGCTGGACCTGCGCGACCGTGCGGACCGTCGTGTCGACGATCTCGGCGCGCACCTTCTCGTAGAGCTTGCGGTACGACTCCTCGTCCCACACCGGACCGCCGAAGTCCGCGATCAGCTTGTCCGCGGCGGCGGTCGCGCAGTCGGCGAACAGCGCGGGCATGGAGCCGTGCGGGTTCGCGGACAGGGCGAGCTTCTGCTGGTTGGTCAGCTTGTCCTGGGCGAACTTGGCCGGATTCACCGGGATGTTGCGCAGGATGAGCCGGCGCGTGCCCTTCCACATGGCCTGGGCCTGCTCCGCCTCGGTGTCGAAGAGGCGTACGGAGACCGTGTCGCCGTCGTCGACCAGGGCCGGGAAGGCCTTCACCGGCTGGCCCGCCCTGCGGGTCTCGAAGACGCGGTTCAGCGTCCCGATGGTCCAGTCCGTGAGGCCGGTGCGCTCGATGGTGGCGCCGCCCGTGCGCTCCGCCGTGGCGGCCGCCGCCTTCGACAGGGCCTTGCGGGCCTTCGGCTTGAGCTGGAGCTTGAGGGCCTCCAGGTCCTTGTCCTCGGCGAGCTTGCGGCGCCGCTCGTCGGTGATCCGGAAGGTGATCTTCAGGTGGTCGGGCACGCGGCTCAGATCGAAGTCGTCGCCGTGCACCGGCACGCCCACCATCTTCTGCAGCTCACGGGCCAGCGTGAGGTGCAGCGGCTCCTGGAGGGGCGTCGCGCGCTTCAGGAACTCCTTGGCGTAGTTCGGCGCCGGGACGTAGTTGCGGCGGATCGGCTTCGGCAGGGAGCGGATCAGCTCCGTGACGACCTCCTCGCGCAGGCCGGGGATCTGCCAGTCGAAGCCCTCCGCCGAGACCTGGTTGAGCACCTGGAGCGGGATGTGGACCGTCACGCCGTCCGCGTCCGCGCCCGGCTCGAACTGGTACGTCACCCGGAACTTCAGCGGTCCCTGGCGCCACGAGTCGGGATAGTCGTCCTTCGACACGTCGCCCGCGCGCTCGTTGATGAGCATGGACCGCTCGAAGTCGAGCAGCTCCGGCTCGTCGTGGCGCTTCTTCTTCCACCAGGAGTCGAAGTGGGCGCCCGAGACCACGTCCTCGGGCACGCGCTGGTCGTAGAAGTCGAAGAGCGTCTCGTCGTCGACGAGGATGTCGCGGCGCCGCGCCCGGTGCTCCAGCTCCTCGACCTCGGTGAGCAGCCTGCGGTTGTCGGCGAAGAACTTGTGGTGCGTGCGCCAGTCGCCCTCGACGAGCGCGTTGCGGATGAACAGGTCGCGGGAGACCTCGGGGTCGATCCGCCCGTAGTTCACCTTGCGGTCGGTGACGAGCGGGACGCCGTACAGCGTCACCTTCTCGTACGCCATCACGGCCGCCTGGTCCTTCTCCCAGTGCGGCTCGCTGTACGTGCGCTTGAGCAGGTGCTGGGCGAGCGGCTCGACCCACTCCGGCTCGACGCGCGCGTTCACCCGGGCCCACAGGCGTGACGTTTCGACGAGCTCGGCGGACATCACGAAGCGCGGCGGCTTCTTGAACAGCGCGGATCCCGGGAAGATCGCGAACTTCGCGCTCCGCGCCCCCAGGTACTCGTTCTTCGCGCCGTCCTTGACGTCCTTCATGCCGATGTGGCTCAGCAGGCCCGCGAGCAGCGAGAGGTGCACCTGCTTCTCGGCGGCGTCGCTGTCGTTCAGCTGGATGCCCATCTGCTTGGCGACCGTGCGCAGCTGCGTGTAGATGTCCTGCCACTCACGGATGCGCAGGAAGTTCAGGAACTCCCGCTTGCACATGCGGCGGAACGCGGAGGAGCCGAGCTCCTTCTGCTGCTCGCGCACGTACCGCCACAGGTTGAGGTACGCCAGGAAGTCCGACGTCTCGTCCTTGAAGCGGGCGTGCTGCTGGTCGGCCTGCGTCTGCTTGTCGGCGGGGCGCTCGCGCGGGTCCTGGATGGACAGGGCGGCGGCGATCACCATGACCTCGCGGACGCAGCCGTTCTTGTCGGCCTCCAGGACCATGCGGGCCAGGCGCGGGTCCACCGGCAGCTGCGCCAGCTTGCGGCCCTGCTGGGTGAGGCGCTTGCGCGGGTCCTTCTGCGCCGGGTCGAGCGCGCCGAGCTCCTGGAGGAGCTGGACGCCGTCGCGGATGTTGCGGTGGTCCGGCGGGTCGATGAAGGGGAACTTCTCGATGTCGCCGAGGCCCGCGGCGGTCATCTGGAGGATGACGGACGCCAGGTTCGTCCGGAGGATCTCCGCGTCCGTGAACTCCGGGCGGGCGTTGAAGTCGTCCTCGGAGTACAGGCGGATGCAGATGCCGTCGGACGTGCGGCCGCAGCGGCCCTTGCGCTGGTTGGCGCTGGCCTGGCTGATCGCCTCGATGGGCAGGCGCTGCACCTTCGTGCGGTGGCTGTAGCGCGAGATGCGGGCCGTGCCCGGGTCGATGACGTACTTGATGCCCGGCACGGTCAGGGACGTCTCGGCGACGTTGGTCGCCAGGACGATTCTTCGTCCCGTGTGCTGCTGGAACACGCGGTGCTGCTCGGCGTGCGAGAGCCGCGCGTACAGCGGAAGTACTTCCGTGAACTTGTACTTCTTCTTCTCCAGGGCGTCCGCCGTGTCGCGGATCTCGCGCTCGCCGGAGAGGAAGACCAGGATGTCGCCCTTGCCCTCGGCCTGGAGCTCCTCGACCGCGTCCGTGATCGCGGTGATCTGGTCGCGGTCCGGGTCGTCGCCCTCCTCCTCCAGGAGCGGGCGGTAGCGGACCTCCACCGGATACGTACGGCCGCTGACCTCGACGATCGGCGCGTCACCGAAGTGCCGCGAGAACCGCTCGGGGTCGATGGTCGCCGAGGTGATGACCACCTTCAGGTCCGGGCGCTTCGGAAGGAGCTGCGCCAGATAGCCGAGCAGGAAGTCGATGTTGAGGCTGCGCTCGTGGGCCTCGTCGATGATGATCGTGTCGTACGCGCGCAGCTCGCGGTCCGTCTGGATCTCGGCCAGCAGGATGCCGTCCGTCATCAGCTTCACGTACGTGTTGCCGCTGACCTGGTCGGTGAAGCGGACCTTCCAGCCGACGGCCTCGCCGAGCGGTGTGTTCAGCTCGTCGGCGACGCGCTCGGCGACCGTACGGGCCGCGATGCGGCGTGGCTGCGTGTGGCCGATGAGGCCGCGCACGCCGCGGCCGAGCTCCAGACAGATCTTCGGGATCTGGGTGGTCTTGCCGGAGCCCGTCTCACCGGCGACGATCACGACCTGGTGGTCGCGGATCGCCTCCAGGATCGCGTCCTTCTTCTGGCTGACCGGCAGCTGCTCGGGATAGGTGATCGCGGGCACGCCGTCGGCGCGGCCCGCCATCCTGGTGGCGGCCTGGTCGATGTCCGTCGCGATCTCGGCGAGGACGGTGGCCCGGGCCTCGGGCTTGCGGATCCGGCGCGCACCTTCGAGCCGCCGGCCGATGCGGTGCGCGTCGCGCAGCGACAGCTCCGAGAGGCGGGGGGCGAGGGCGTCGAGGGTGAGGGCGGGCTGCGTAGACATACGCGATCCAGGATCTCACCCGGTGCTCACAGGTGGCCAACCGATTTCCCGGGGTGTGCGGCGCGGCACGTACCATTCCGGGCATGTTGTCCCGTGTGCGTACGCCGTGGTGCCCCCTGGTGGCGGTGCTGCTCGTGGTGCTCGGGGCGTTCTGCGGGCCCGCCTTCGCGGACCGGCCCGCGCCGCCCGTCGAGCGGGCGGCACACGTCTTCGTCCAGGACGCCGACGGGCGGGGCGTGCCCGGCTGCGGCCGCAGTGACGCCTCCGACCTGGGGCAGCGGCCCGCGGTGCCGCCGCGGCAGGGTCCCGGGTACGAGCTGCCGCCGTCGGCGTACGCGGCCCGTGTCGTCGACTACGACTCCTGGGGAAGCGAGCCGGCCGTGCGGGCCGTCGCGTCGCTGCGCGCGCCGCCGCCGCTCCCGCCGCCCTCACCGGTGGATCTCTCCGTTCTGCGCGTGTAGGAGGCCCCTGTCTCAGGGGTCCCTTCAGCTACGCACGCCTACGCACGCAACAGGAGAAGCGCATCACCATGTCCACTGCCCGCAAGAAGAAGAACATCGCCGTCGTCGCCGCGGTCGCCGTCGCCGCCGGGGCGCTCGGCCTCGCCTCCTACACGGCCACCAAGCCGGACGACTCCGCGCCCACGGGGTCCTCCGCGTCCGCCAAGAAGGGCTCGGACTCCGCCGCCCCGGAGGCGGGCGTCTTCCCCGAGCTGGAGGGGCTCGCGCGCCGCGAGGCCAAGGACCCGCTCGCCCAGGGCAAGGCCGACGCCCCCGTCGTCATGATCGAGTTCGCGGACTTCAAGTGCGGCTTCTGCGGCAAGTTCGCCCGGGACACCGAGCCGGACCTGGTGAAGAAGTACGTCGACAACGGCACCCTGCGCATCGAGTGGCGCAACTTCCCGATCTTCGGTGAGGACTCCGAGCGGGCGGCGCGGGGCGCCTGGGCCGCGGGCAAGCAGGGCCGGTTCTGGCAGTTCCACGAGGCCGCGTACGCGGACGGGGCCAAGGAGAAGGGCTTCGGCGAGGGCCGGCTCAAGGAGCTGGCGCGCGAGGCCGGGGTCGAGGACGTCCCGCGCTTCCTGCGGGACGCCGGGAGTGACGCGGCCAAGGCGGCGGTGAAGAAGGACCAGGACGAGGGCTACAAGCTCGGCGCCACGTCCACGCCGTCGTTCCTGATCAACGGGCGGCCCATCGCGGGCGCGCAGCCCCAGTCCGTCTTCGAGGAGGCGATCGAGAAGGCGGCGGCGAGCCGCGCCAAGGGCGGCAAGGAGGGGTCCGGCAAGTGACGGCCGACGTCGGATACTTCGCCGCCTTCCTCGCCGGTCTCCTCGCCCTGGTCAGCCCGTGCAGCGCGCTGCTGCTTCCGGCGTTCTTCGCGTACTCGATCGACTCCACGTCGCGGCTGCTCGCCCGGACGGGGATCTTCTACGCCGGGCTCGCCACGACCCTCGTGCCGCTCGGGGCCGCCGGGTCCACGGCCGGGCGGTTCTTCTTCGGGCACCGGGAGGAGCTGGTGTTCTGGGCGGGCTGGACGATCATCGCGCTCGGGATCGCGCAGGTGGTGGGGTTCGGCTTCGCCTCCCGCCGCCTCGTCGAGCTGTCCGGGCGCATCCGGCCCACCACGGCGGTGTCGGTGTACGCGCTCGGTGCCGTCTACGGGCTCGCGGGGTTCTGCGCGGGCCCGATCCTCGGCAGTGTCCTCACGGTCGCCGCGGTGAGCGGCAGCCCGGTGTACGGGGGCGCGCTGCTCGCCGTGTACGCGCTGGGGATGGCGGTGCCGCTGTTCGTGCTCGCCGCGCTGTGGGAGCGGTTCGACCTGGGGCGGCGGCGGTGGCTGCGCGGCCGCGCCTTCCGCGTCGGCCGTCTGGAGCTGCACACCACGTCCCTGCTCTCCGGCCTGTTCTTCGTGCTGCTCGGCGCGCTGTTCCTCGCCTATGACGGCGCCGCCGCGCTGCCCGGCCTGCTCGACGTGGACGACTCGTACACGGTCCAGGAGAAGGCGAGCCGCATCGGCGACGCGGTGCCGGACTGGGCGGTCCTCGTGGGTCTGGTCGCCGTAGCGGCCTCGGTGGCCCTCGCGGCGGCCCTCCGCGGCCGTCGCGCGGAGTCGCGGGCGACGCCGGACGTGGAGTAGCTCCCGCTCCCGGGCCTGCCCGGGAGCGGGCCCGCCTTGGGTCGCGGGCCAACTGGCCTGCGACCCAAGGTGTTTCACGTGAAACATCCGCCGGAGAGGGAGGCTCCGCGGGGACCCTTCGTAGGGTTTCTTAGGGCCGGGAAACGACGAAGCCCTCGTCCGGAGACGAGGGCTTCGTGAGGGTGGCTGGGGCCGGGATCGAACCGGCGACCTATCGCTTTTCAGGCGATCGCTCGTACCAACTGAGCTACCCAGCCACGCAGCTCACCGAGGTGATCTGCAAGCGGTCCTGACGGGATTTGAACCCGCGGCCTCCACCTTGACAGGGTGGCGAGCACTCCAAACTGCTCCACAGGACCTTGCGTTGTGCGAGCACTAGTCTCGCACAGGGTGGTGCGTGCCCCCAACGGGATTCGAACCCGTGCTACCGCCTTGAAAGGGCGGCGTCCTAGGCCGCTAGACGATGAGGGCTATCGACCCGCCTGGGCGCTTCGCAGCGCGTCGGGGACGTGAGAAGCATATGGGATGCGGGGACCTATCGCCAAAACGGTTTACGAAGGCGGGCCCGGCGGGGGTGTCGAGGGCTCGGCACCGGGCTGGTTCTCCTTGGGGAGATGGCGGCTGACCTCGGCCTTCGTGAGGCCGAGCCCGCCGAGCTTGATCTCGTCCCAGGCCTGCAGCCGCTTGGTCGCGCGGTCCAGATAGAGCACGGAGGTCTCCACGGGGTCCGGGTGTTCGCCCTCCACGGCGCGCAGCCCGCTGCCACCGGTGGAGCCCTCGGTCCGCAGCCGGGTGCCCTTGTCCATGACCTCCATGTCCTGGCGGTGCAGATGCCCCGCGAGCACCAGCGGCACCGTCCCGTCGGTCTCGCGCGCGGCCACCGGGTTGTGCGCGACCGCCACGTCGACCGGGGTGCGCGCGGCGGCCTGGGCGCGCAGGGACGAGGCGAGCGTGATGCCCGCCACCTCCTCCGCCGGGTCGCCCTCCGCCTTCGTGGACCGGTCGGGTGTGAACTGGGGGTCGCCGATGCCCGCGAAGCGCAGGCCCGCGACGTCGACGGGCTTGCCGTCGTCCAGGACGTGCGTGTTCTTGAGCTGCTTCAGATAGCGCTGCGTGGTCGTGGAGTCGTGGTTGCCGCGCACCCACACGTACGGCGCGTCGAGGTCCTCCACGGGGTCGAGGAAGGCGTTCTCGGCGGAGGTCCCGTGGTCCATGGTGTCGCCGGAATCGACGATGACGTCGATGTCGTACTGCTCGACCAGCGAATTGATGATCTTCCAGCTCGCCGGGTTGAGGTGGATGTCGGAGACGTGCAGGAGGCGGATCGTGGAGGGGTCCGGCTCGTACGCGGGCAGCGTCGACGTCACGTCGTACAGCTTGGTCACGTTCGTCACCAGGCGCGCCAACTCGCGCTGGTAGACGTCGAATTCGCTGACGATGTTGCGGGCGTTGCCGACCACGGAGGGCGCGCTGCTGAGCAGCCCCGAGAACTTCGGCTCCAGGACCGACCGGGGGTTCCAGGTGGCGAACGCGGCCACGCCGGACGCGGCGAGCAGGGCCAGGGCCAGGCCGCCCGCGGCGAGCGCGCGCCGGGGGCGGCGGTAGACGGCGAGGCCGAGCGCGGTCGCCCCGGTGACGACCGCGGCGCAGGAGCGCACCGCGAGGTCGAGCGTGCCGTTCGCCACGTCGGAGGCCACCTCCTCCTGGAGCCCCGAGATCCGCTCGGGGTGGTCGACCAGGGCCTGGGAGCGCACCGGGTCGAGGCGGTCCACGTCGACGTCGAGGCGGATCGGCGCGGTGTGCGAGCGCAGCTCCAGGGAGCCCAGGGGCGACACGTCGATCTTCGTGCCGCCGGTGAGCGAGGGCCGCAGCGCCATTCGGGTGTCCATCGGCCCCACGGACGTACGGACGCTGCCGACGATCAGCAGGCCGAGCCAGGCGCCGAGCACCACGACGGTGATCAGGCCGAGGGAGCGCGCAAAAGGCCGCGGGCTCTTGCCGAGCTCGGCAAGAGTGCGCCCCTGACGTGCGCTTTCACGGCTGCTCCGGGGTGCGCGCCGGAAGGCGCGGACGCGGTCGATGAGGGTGGTGGGGGCACCGCGCAGGCTGCGCAGGTACCGCAGAACGACCGTGACGTCGCGCCCCATTGGGCGCGTATGCCCGCGCGGAGCGGTGGCTATGCCTGCCGGTGATCGACGGTCGACAATGGGCCCGTGCTGGAGATGACGCGTGAGGAGTTCGAGGAACTGGTGGCCGAGGCGCTCGACCGGATCCCGCCCGAGCTGACACGGCTCATGGACAACGTGGCGGTGTTCGTCGAGGACGAGCCGCCCAGCGACGACCCCGAGCTGCTCGGGCTCTACGAGGGCACGCCGCTGACCGACCGGGGCGAGTGGTACGCCGGGGTGCTGCCGGACCGGATCACCATCTACCGGGGGCCGACGCTGCGGATGTGCGCCTCGCGCGAGGACGTCGTGGCGGAGACGGAGATCACCGTCGTGCACGAGGTGGCGCACCACTTCGGGATCGACGACGAGCGGCTGCACGCGCTCGGGTACGGCTGAGCGGCCCCGGGCGGGTCGTCCCCCGATCGGCCGGGGCGGCCCCGGGCGGGGCCCTGCCGTCCCTGATCGGCCGGGTCGCCGGGCCGGGCGCGGGTCCTTCTTGGGGCGGTGCCGCGCGTGTCCTCTTGCCGGGCGCGGGAGTTGGGCAGGTCGTCTCTCTCCCCCTGCGCCTCGGAGGTGCTCGGCCGTGCGCCAGTTCTACGTTTCCGTCCGGTGGGCCGCGACCGTGGTGGCCGTCGCGGCGACCGCGGGCTGCATGAGCATCGGCGACGACGGGAGCGGCGCGCCCGTGCCCGGGAAGTCGGTCAAGGAGCGCGGGGGCGCCGCCGCGCCCGACGGCGGCACGGTGCTGCCCGGCGACGAGCGCGGGCACGGCGACGACGGGCGCCGCGGGGGCGGCGACGGCAAGGGGAAGAAGGGCAAGGGCAAGCGCGGCGACAAGGGCGAGGCGTCGCCGGAGGCCCGCGGCGACGACAAGCCGGGCAGCAAGCCGTCGAGGGCCGGGTCCGGCACCGCCGCCGCGTCGGTCGAGCCGACGAAGAACGGGCGGCCGACGCCGACGCGCACCAAGCCGGGGCCCCGCCCCACGCGGACCACCCCCACCCCGGACCCGACGCCCGAGCCGCCCACGCCGTCGCCGGACCCCACCACCCCGGAGCCCTCGTCGTCGGCGCACGGGGAGGCGGAGGGGCCGGTCAAGGAGCAGGGGGAGCCGTCGCCGGAGGCGGGCCCGGCGTAGCCCGGGGGCGGGTGGGGCGCGGGCCTTCGGCCTTCGGCCTCGTCCTCAAGCGCCGGACGGGCTTCGGGAGGCTTCGGCGGGCTTGGTTCTCCGCCGCGTCGTCGCCCTCGACATCCGGCTCCTGTGGTGCGCATTTGCCAATGTGGGTGGTAGGTGCGTATGGTGGTAGATCGTTTGATCCCATTTGCCCGGCGCCGACACAGAAGAGCGCCGCGTGGCGCGTACTCTCCCTTGCCGTGGCTGACCGCATAGAGGCGGTCCATTGCGAAATCACGGAGTTGACGGGCGCGTGCCGAGACTCCGGAAGGTTTCGCATTTCGCATGTCCATTTCCAGTTCTGACCACGCCGTCCTGCCCGAGAACGAGTCGGCCCTCGACATGGCCGAGGCCGTCGTCGAGGCCGCCGCGGCCGTCGAGGCCGTGGAGCCCGAGGCCGTAGAGCCCGCGGAGCAGGTCGTCGAGGCCGAGGCCCTTGAGGCCGCCGACACCGAGGCCGACACCGACGCCGAGCCCGAGATCACCTTCGGCGACCTCGGTCTGCCCGACGGCGTCGTCCGCAAGCTCGCGCGCAACGGCGTGCACACCCCCTTCCCGATCCAGGCCGCGACCATCCCGGACGCCCTGGCCGGCAAGGACATCCTCGGCCGCGGCCGCACCGGCTCCGGCAAGACCCTCTCCTTCGGTCTGCCGACCCTGGCGCGCCTCGCCGACGGCCACACCGAGAAGAAGAAGCCCCGCGCGGTCATCCTGACCCCGACCCGCGAGCTGGCGATGCAGGTCGCCGACGCCCTCCAGCCCTACGGCGACGTCCTCGGCCTGAAGATGAAGGTCGTCTGCGGCGGTACGTCCATGGGCAACCAGATCTACGCCCTGGAGCGCGGCGTCGACATCCTCGTCGCCACCCCGGGCCGTCTGCGCGACATCATCAACCGCGGCGCCTGCTCCCTGGAGAACGTCGAGGTCGCCGTCCTCGACGAGGCCGACCAGATGTCCGACCTGGGCTTCCTGCCCGAGGTCACCGAGCTGCTCGACCAGGTCCCGGCCGGCGGCCAGCGCATGCTGTTCTCGGCCACGATGGAGAACGAGATCTCCACGCTGGTCAAGCGCTACCTGGTCAACCCGGTCAGCCACGAGGTCGACGCCGCCCAGGGCGCCGTCACGACCATGACCCACCACATCCTGATCGTGAAGCCCCGCGACAAGGCGCCGGTCACCGCCGCGATCGCCGCGCGCAAGGGCCGCACCATCATCTTCGTCCGCACCCAGCTGGGCGCCGACCGCATCGCCGAGCAGCTGCGCGACGCGGGTGTGAAGGCCGACGCGCTGCACGGCGGCATGACGCAGGGCGCGCGCACGCGGACCCTCGCGGACTTCAAGGACGGCTACGTCAACGCGCTCGTCGCCACCGACGTCGCCGCCCGAGGCATCCACGTCGACGGCATCGACCTGGTCCTGAACGTGGACCCGGCCGGTGACCACAAGGACTACCTGCACCGTTCCGGCCGCACCGCCCGCGCGGGCCGCTCCGGCACGGTCGTGTCCCTCTCGCTGCCGCACCAGCGCCGCCAGATCTTCCGCCTCATGGAGGACGCGGGCGTCGACGCCTCCCGCCACGTCATCAACGGCGGCGGCGCCTTCGACCCGGAGGTCGCCGAGATCACCGGCGCCCGCTCCATGACCGAGGTGCAGGCCGACTCCGCCAGCCAGGCCGCGAGCCAGGCCGAGCGCGATGTGCAGGGCCTGACCAAGGAGCTGGAGCGCGCCCAGCGCCGCGCCGCCGAGCTGCGCGAGGAGGCCGACCGCCTCACCGCGCGGGCCGCGCGCGAGCGGGGCGAGGACCCGGCCGAGGCGATCGCCGCTGCCGCCGCCGAGACCGCCGACGCCGCCGTGGCCGAGGCCGCGCCGGTCGCCGTGCCGGAGCAGACGGACCAGCCGCAGGCCGAGCGCGCCGAGGGCTTCGACCGTGGCGACCGTGGCGGTTTCCAGCGTCGTGACGACCGTCGTGACGACCGGGGCGGCCGTTCCTTCGACCGTGACCGTCGTGACGACCGTGGCGGTTTCCAGCGTCGTGACGACCGTGGCGGCTTCCAGCGTCGTGACGACCGTCGTGACGACCGGGGCGGCCGTTCCTTCGACCGTGACCGTCGTGACGACCGTGGCGGTTTCCAGCGTCGTGACGACCGTGGCGACCGCGGTGGCTTCCAGCGTCGTGACGACCGCGGTGACCGTGGCGGCTTCCAGCGTCGTGACGACCGCGGTGACCGTGGCGGCTTCCAGCGTCGTGACGACCGTGGCGACCGCGGTGGCTTCCAGCGTCGTGACGACCGCGGTGGCCGTCCCTTCGAGCGCCGCGACGACCGTGGTGACCGTGGCGGCTTCCGCCGCGACGACCGCCCGTCCGGCCACCGTGGCAGCGACCGTCCGTTCAACCGCGACCGCCGCGACGACCGCCCGGCCGGCGGCGGCTACCGCTCCGGCGGCCACGACCGTCCGTCGTACAACCGCCGTGACGACCACCGCTCCGGCGGCTCCTTCGGCCGCCGCGACGACAAGCCGCGCTGGAAGCGCAACGGCTGACACGCCGGTCCGGCACGCAGCCGGTAGCCGATAGCCGATAGCAGACGAAAGCGGGCACATCTCCGGATGTGCCCGCTTTCGTCATGTCCAGGGCCTTGAGCCGTACTCAGGGTCTTCTACCGTGACTGTTAGCATCCGAGCCGATTGACCATCATCAGGGGGGATCTCTTGGCTCGCCACGCTTCGTCGCGCGGCCGCGTCGCCATGGCCGCGACGCTCGCTCTGTCCGCCGGACCGCTCGCGCTCGCCGTGCCACCGGCTGTGGCGGCGCCCGTGTCGACGGGGACCACCGTGGCGCCCGCGCCCACGGGGACCGTCATCGACGCCGCGGACCGGTTCGAGCCGCGCGGCGAGGCGCTGTACGGCGCCGGGCGCACCGGATACGTCCACCGGGAGGAGTCCGACGACGGCACGAGCGACACCGTCTGGACCGAGTACGGGACCGGCCGCACCCGCTCCGTGGCACTCGGCAGTGTGAACGGGCCGATCGTCGCGCGCCTCAGGCCGGGGTTCCGTGCGATGGACCTCACCGACCTGGACTCCGGTGAGTCCGTCACCATCAACGCGCCGTCCGGGCACTCCCTGATGGCGGGCGGCTTCACCGACCGCACCGCCGTCTCGGACGTCATCGACCGCGCGACGGGCACCATCGCCTCGTTCCACCTGTTGCGCGCCGAGGCCGACGGCACGACCTCGATCCGCGCGGTGACGGGGATGCCCGACGACGCGACCTCCGTGCAGCGCGTACGGAGTCAGGACCACGAGGGCGCCGTGCTCGTCGTGAACGCCCCCGGGGGCGAGCGGGCCTACCTGCTCGACTACTGCACCGGCGCCGCCACCCGGATCTTCCCCGGCCTCCAGGGCGAGGCCCTGCCCACGTCGTTCGCGCTCTCTCCCGACCGGGTCCTGGGCTACTGGCCCGAGGGCGATGCCGCGTACACCGTGGAGCGCGGCACGCCGGGCGCGGCGCCGGTGCGCACCAGCGTCCCGGGACCCGCCGGCACCCCGACGAAGCCCCGGGCCACGATGGCCCTCGCGGGTGACCGCATCCTCGTCGTGCGCGACGAACCGCAGCCGAAGGAGCGGGTCGGCCAGCCGTTGCAGGCGCTCCGGATCGGCGCCGACGGGCCTGGTGCGCGGGCCGAGACGCTCCTGACGTACGCGGGTGCGAGGCTGGCACCCGCCGCCGACGGCTCGGTCCTCGTCGTCGGGGGGACGGGGGCGGCGGACTGGGCCGTCCACCGCGTGTCCGCCGGGGGTGCGGGCGGCGTGCGGCTCACTGCCGTTCGCGCGATCGCGCCCGTCAGGGCCGGCATCGACGGGCTCGCGCTCGGCGGCGGCAGGCTGACGGTGGCGACCGCGGGAGGGGGCGGCAACGGGATGCGCGCGCTCCGCGCCTACGACCTGTCGGGTGGTCTGCCCGGTACCGGCGCGCCCAAGGCCGTGGCGCGCCCCGAGCACGATTACGCGCTGCCCGACCGGTCGTACGACCGGTGCGGGGAGGACTCGGCCTGCGTCGCACTGCACGCGCTCGGCAACGGCCGAGTCGCCTACTCCACCGGGAACGCTGTGCGCGTGCCCACGTCCCCGGACACGCACCGGACGGTCGCCCCCGGCCAGGGGCGGGTCCGCCTCCTCGACGCGTCCGGCCGTTACGTCCTGACGCATTCCCCCAAGGGGTACGCCGTCGGAGATTCGGAGAGCCGCACCGCGACCCGCGTCGTCCACACCCTGAAGGCCCGCTCGGCGGCCCTGTGGGGCACGAAGGTGTGGCAGCCGGGGAAGAAGGCCGGCACGGTCGTCCCGTACGACCTGAAGTCGGGGAAGACCGGTGCGGCCGTCACGCTCGCCGCTCGCTGCGCGCCCAACGACCTCCAGGTGGTGGGACGTTGGCTGTCCTGGTCGTGCGGGGGCAAGGTCGGCGTGCGGGACCTGAAGGCGAAGAGGGACATCGCACTGCCTCCCTACGGCGGGCTGCTCGGCGACGGCTTCCTCGTGCGCCACCGGGGCACGCGGCTCGAACTCGTCGACTTCCACAAGGGTGCGGGGGCGCCCGTGACCGTCAAGGGGCTGGCCACCGTCCCGGAGGACGCGCGAGCCGGGGTGACGTGGACCGTCGACAGGTTCGGCGGACACGTCGCCTACGTCGACGCCGCGCAGCGCGTGCGGATCGCACCGGTCGCGGTGGCGCGCTCGCCGATCGAGTCCATCGAGTCCCGGACCGACGGGCGGGTCTCCGCCGCGGGCAGGGGCGGCACATGGCAGGGCCACTGGCAGCTCTCCCGCCCGGCCACCGCGTGGAAGGTGACCTTCAAGGACGCCTCGGGCCGGACGTCCGGCAACGTACGGGGCACCGCACACGACGCCGCGTCGGTCGCCGCGCGCTGGCACGCCCGCACCCCGGACGGCGGCAGGCCCCGCAACGGCCGCCACACCTGGACCCTTGCCGTGAAGGGCTCCGGCGACCCGGCCTACCGCACGGTGAAGACCGGCACGCTCCAGCTCACCGGAGGCCGCTGACCCCCCGCCCCGACGCTCTGCCACGCCCAGTGCCGATACCCGATCGGACTGCGGGGCCCCTCCCGCTATGCTCATGGGTGCGCCGACCTCACGTCGGCGAGGACCGTTAGCTCAATTGGCAGAGCAGTGGACTTTTAATCCATTGGTTGTGGGTTCGAGTCCCACACGGTCTACCAAGAGTGGGAGAGGGAAACCCCCTCTGACCTGCTACGCAGCGTCCGGGTCCACTTCGGTGGGTTCGGGCGCTGCTGCGTTCTCCGGCTCGTGCGTGAGCGATGCGTGAGCAGACGCGGCATGATCAGGGCTCTCACCAGCGGATTCCCCGCCCTTCCGGGCCCGGGGGATCAGGCTCGTGGCCTTCTCGGCGATGTCGCGGTCGACCTCGGGAATCAGGCTCGTATACGTGCCCGAGGTGAGCGTGATGGTGGAGTGCCGCAGGGTCTCCTTCACCGCGTGGATGTCGCCGCCACCGCCGTGAGTGAGGGTCGCCGCGACGTGGCGTAGGTCGCGCAGCGTGATGGGTGGGAGGTCGGTCGTCGCGAGGATGCGGCGGAAGGTCTCGGAGACCGTCTCGGGGTGCAGCCAGGAGCCGTCTTCCTGGGTGAAGACCTTGCCCGTGTCCTTCCAGGCGGCGCCCCACTTCGCCTGCTCCTTCTCCTGGCGGGTCCTGTAGGCGTGGAGCACGGTGATGTTCGCGGAGTCCAGCGCGATGGTGTTCGCGCTGCCGTCGGTCTTCGGCTCGGACTCGTACGGGTCCCAGCCGTCGACCACGATCTCCTTGGCGGGGGTGATGAGGCCGACGCCGAGGTCGATCTCGTGCCAGTCCTGGCCGACGCCTCGCCGCGCCGGAGGCCTCGGCTGCCCATGAGGTGGAAGATCGCGTAGAGCCGGTCCCCCTTGACCGCGTCCAGGAAGGCGCCGAACTGTGGGGTGTCACACGATGACCAGGCTTGGGACCCCTCGCAGGGCGGCATGCCCCGACCGTCGTCACCCGCGGACCGTGTGGCACGACAATCGCGAGTGGGCTCAGCCCTCTACGCCGGACGCCTTGAGCACGGCGCCGAAGATGTCCGAGTCCGTCTCCCGCTGCCACTGCGGCAGCTCGGCCCAGTCGGCCACGTAGCTGGGCTTCGGGTCCTCGAAGTGCTTGAAGATCTGCGCCGTCCAGCAGAGGGCGACGAACCGCCCCTGCTGTTCCCGCGTCAGCTTGGCGGCCTTACCACCGCTGGCCGCGATGAGGTCGCGGACCTGACCGCACACCGCGGCTGCGGCCTCGCGCTCCCAGTCCGGCGTGTCCTCCCAGGGGGTGATGTACCCGGGCTTGGGCTCGCCGGGGAAGTGCTTCTTCACTCCGGCGATCCATGCCTCGCGGAAGATGCGGCCGTCGTTGCTCATGGGGTCCTTTCGCTAGGCGCCGATGCGCTGGGAGAACCGGCGCAGGCCGGAGATCTCGCCGTTGAGGACAAGGAGCTCGCGGGCGATGCCCCTGATCTTGGGTCGGCGTACCTCTTCGGGTGCGTACTTCTCCATGGCCCGCAGGGCGGCGAAGGCGCGTTCGGGTTCGCCGTCGTCCTTGTAGACGCGGCACACGTCCATCATCATCCGGGCCCGGCGTTCGGCGTCGGGCAGGCGCATCGGTTCGACCTGCCTCGCGTATCGCAGGGCCGGGCCGGGCTCGCCGAGGGCGTGGTGGACGCTGATCCGGAAGAGCCGGGTGTGGTCGACGCTGAAGTCCCTGAGGGCGGGGAGCTTGCGGTGCTCCTCCTCCATGCGGCGGGCCGTCGCCTCGGCCTCTTCGAGGAAGCCCATGGCCTGGCCCTGCCGCCCGGCCTGAGCGGCGCTGTAGGACGCGGTGAGCAGGAGGACGCCGCGCATGGCCTGATAGTCCGGAGAACGCCCCTCCAGGCCGGACGCAGCCCCTTGGAGCTGGTCGACGGAGGCGTCGTACTCACCGGCTCGGCGCATCGCGATGGCCATGGCCTGAGCGGCTTCACCGGACAGGACCGGACTGCTCGTCAGCTCCGCCTGCGCACGGGCCCGGTCGGCGGCGAGCCAGGCGTATTGCTGGTAGTTCTTGGTCGCCAGTTGGGCCAGCAGCACGTAGGCCCGCGCGGCCACATCGTGAGCCCTGGCCGCGAGCGAGCCGGAAATGAGCCGGGGCAGCGTCCTGCCGAGCTCGACGTAGTGGGCCTCGTGGAAGCTGGTTCGGGCCTGGCCGAGGGCCCTCATCAGTGCCTCCCGCGACGGCGGCGGGACCTCCGGCAGGCGGAAGAGCGAACGCTCCACGAGATCTTTGGGGTCCGGCGCCGTGGCAGAGGCCGGGGCGGGCGAGACCGCTACCGCAGCACCGAGCCCCACTCCCAGGGCCAACACATCGCGCCTGTGCACATCGTCCCCTTCAAGCCCAACGTCCTCCGGCATCAGGTCAAGGACATCACAGATGCTCTCCAGAATCCGGGCATCGGGCCTGACCAGGTTGTTCTCCGCCCGGGAGATGGAAGACGGCGAGCAGTGCACCGCGTGTCCCAGGGCCTCCTGGCTCATCCGTCGGCCGACCCGGGCCCGCCTGATCACCTCGCCGAACTCCCAGTCCATGCACGGATTATGCGCTTCCGTGCACGGACCTTGCAGCCCTTCAGCAGCACGTATCCCCCCTGGGAGTAAGGGAGTTGACTGGATTCACCGCCCACTCTTCACCGGTCCCCGGGGACGGAGACGACCATGAGCGCACCAGGAACGACGCACCTTCCCTCACAAGGGCGGGAGCTGGGCACGGCGGCCCCGTTCTTCCCACGCCTGCACGAACTGGCCGCCGACACCACACAGGAGGGCCGGATCGGCGTGGTGACCGCCCTGCCGGACGGGGAGCGGAACACCTTCCGCCTCGCCAGCCCCGTCGGAGGTGACCAGGAATGGTCGGCCCCGGCCGATGGGACCACGCTGCGGCCGGTACCGGCCAAGCCCACCTGCGCCACCCTCGCGGAGCCGCTTGGGGCCGTCTACGACGCGCGGGCCGGACAGGGGTCCGTGCGCGTCCTGATCCACTTCGAGGACGGCACCCAGGACGAGGCCGTCCTGATCCTCACCCCGGCCGACATGGAGCGGCTCTACGCGCAGACCAGCCGCATGCTCGGCGACCGCGACCAGCAATGGACCAAGACGTGAGCGGCCACGGCACCCACCGCGACCCCGGGCACGACCGCGACCTGGTGACGCCCGCGCTAGGAGTCCTCGGCGTCCTGTGCTCGCTGGCGAGCGTGTACCTGTTCGGCACGGCCGCGAGGGTCGAGCTACGCGGGCAGGCGCCGCCTCCGGCCCCGGTGTCCGTGCCAAACACCGTCCCGGACGACGACGGCTTCTGAGACCAGCCGCCGCCCCTTGCCCCCGAGCGACGGGGCGGCGGCATCCGGCCGGGGTCCGGCGGGCCCGCTGGGGGACAGCCCGCCGGAACGCGAGTCCCCGGCACCCCTGGGGCCGCACCGCTCCTGAGTGCGGGCGGTGTGGCCCCCCACCCCACCGCGGCCTGTGTCGCACGACATGAGGCCGGCGCGCATGTCGCACGACACACGAGCCAGGGAGGCCATGTGTACGACCTGATCGCCAGTCCGCAGCAACGCACGTACCTGATCGCACGGCCCGGCGCACGGCGTGCCGTCCAGCTTCCTGCCGCCCGCTACGAGGAGCTCGCCGCCGTCGCGGGCGCCGATGGCCTGGTGCCGGGGTGGGCGGCCGACGCCGCCCACCGGGCGTGGGGCCTGGACCTGGCCGGGCGGCCGCTGAACGGCACCGTCCTGGTGAGGCCGCGCACCAGGCTGAACTACTCCCGCGCGACGTGGGAGGTGAACAAGGGCTGCAACTTCAACTGTGAGCACTGCTATCTCGCGCAACGCCGCTTCGAGGGCTTGCCCTGGAAAGACAAGGTCCGGCTGATCGACATGATGTGTGAGGCCGGGGTGTTGTGGCTCCAGTTCACGGGTGGGGAACCCACGATCGACCGCGACTTCCTGCGGGCCTACGCCTACGCCGCCGAGCGGGGCATGCTCCTGGAGATCCTGACCAACGGCTCCCGACTGCACCGTGACGACGTCCTCGGCGCGCTCACCGCGGTGAAGCCGCACAAGGTGACCGTGTCCCTGTACGGGGCGACCGAGCAGTCAGCGGACTCCCTGACCCGTACGCCGGGATCGTTCCGCCTGGTGATGAAGGGCCTGAAGGCGGCCCGCGAGGCAGGCGTCCCGGTGGAGATCGCGATCATCGTGACCACGCACAACGCGCACGAGGTCGACCAGATGCGGGCCATCGCCGCCGACTACGCCGACCGGTTCAGCCAGTACGCGTCGATCTCTCCCACCTACGACGGACAACCCGATCCGCTGGCCGTCCAGGCGCCCGAGCACCAGCGACGGACGGCCGTCTTCGACGGCTGCTCGGCCGGTCACACGTTCTTCCACGTCGACCCGTTCGGGCTCGCCACGATGTGCAAGATCGGGCGGGAGAACCCCATCGACCTCATGGAGACCGGCGTCGCCGGACTGCTGGGACTGCCGACGGTCGCCGATGCCCAAATGCTTCGCGCCGGTGGCTGTACGGGCTGCACGTTCGCCAAGAAGTGCCGGGTGTGCCGCCCGGTGGCCAAGGCCATGCAGGCCGCGAAGGCACCACTGCAAAGTTACTGCCGACACGGAGAAGGGACCTGAGCCATGACCGCTGTAGCCGTGGAGATCACCGCCCGGCCGAAGGCGCCGCAGGAGCCGGAGGAGCTGACCTTCGTTGACGACGTGGAGTCGCTCACCGAGGACTCGTCCGCCGCGTGCAACGACGACAACCCGTACCGGTAGAGGCCGAGCCTTGCCTCTGGCGTGAGGAGGGTTTCGCGCAGTGGTCGCGCTGTGCGGAACCCTCCGCGCTTTCGTGGCAGGGTGCCCGCATGCCGACCGAGCGCATCGACTTCGCCGACCTTCCCGACACCGTCCAGCACGACGTGGTCGCGCATACGGGCCCGCTCCTCAAGGTGGAGACCACGGCGTCGGGCTTCAACTCCGCGATCTCCGCGCGCCTGACCACCAAGACCGGTGACGTGTACGTCAAGGGCCTGCCCGAAGGCCACCCCCGCCAGTGGACCCAAGGTCGCGAAGCGGTCGTCGGGCCCCTCCTGGAAGGGATCTCGCCCCGCGTCCTGTGGCGGGTGGAGACGGGCGGGTGGGACCTGCTCGGCTTCGAGTACGTCCAGGCCCGTCACGCCGACTACACCCCCGACTCGCGGGACCTTGAGGCCATGGCCGTGCTTCTGGCCCACCTGTCCACGGTGCGGGCGCCGGAAGGGGTGGAGCTGAAGGAGGCCGGCCACCGGCTCCGCGACCACGCGCCCAAGGAAGCCCTCGCCTACTTCGCCGGGGACGCGCTCCTGCACACCGACCCGAACCCCACCAACGTGATGATCACACCCGGCGGAGGCGCACGGCTGGTCGACTGGGCCTGGGCGACACGCGGGGCGCCCTGGCTCGATGCCGGGTACTGGGTGGTGTGGCTGATCGCCGAGGGCGGCCACAGCCCCGCGAGCGCCGAGGCTTGGGCCGCCCGCATCCCTGCCTTCCGGGCCGCGCCGCCGGAGGCTGTCGACGCGTTCGCCCTAGCCAACGAGAGCGTGTGGAGCGGCACCTTCAAGGAACAGCCGGACGACTGGACCCGGCGCGTTCACGAGGCAACGAAGGCATGGGCCGCGCACCGCTCCCGCCGCCCCTGACTTAGGGGTGTGCGTGCGACACAGACCACGGCCGCCGTCGTACCGGGCTCGACGGGCCTTCTTCTCGGAATCTCTCGGATAGAGGGCCCGACCGTGCCGAGGCCACCAAGCCCGGAAGGACGCGCCCCGTGACCGTCGAGACCAAGCCGGACGAGCTGGAGCTCCGCCGGTTCATCTGCCCTCCGATTCCGCGCCGGCCTTCGTCGCCGAGGCGCACGCGCGGGGTGGGCGGCCGTCGTGACCGTGGCCGCAGGTAAGCCAGTCGGCTTCGTCCACGGGACCCCTCTACGCGACGACGGCACCGACCCGCACGAGATGGCGTCAGTGTTCTAGGACACCGACACCCCACCGACGGGCGGTGGCAGTGCATCTCGGAGCCCAAGCCGCTGCGCGTGACGGCCGGGAACTTGGAGCGTGCCGCTGTGCGGCGCTGTGTGAGCGGACGGTTCCTCAAAGCTCGTCATCGTCTGGATCACGCAGCACTGCCCATGCCCTCCGACATGAAACGCGGCGTCGGCGGGGGGCCGGCCGGGAGGTCTCAGCTGATGTCCTGACCGGTAAAGGTGACCGTCGGCGAGGAGTTCATCCTGCGCGGTGAGCCTTTACGCCGACACACCGGGCGCCGTCGTCCGCGCGGGAGACGAGAACGCCTTCAGGACCTGGGTCCGGCACCCAGCCCCGGACCAGGACCAGGGTCCTGGTCCGGGATCGTTCCCGGGCGCCTACCCAGGCGTTGGAGCCGCTGCGAGAATGGGCCGCGGACACTGGCTCCTCCCGGGATCGCAGGCCGCCGCGGGAACGGCTCACGAACGACGGTCGCGGCAGACCGGCGAAGGCCGGGACCGACCGGCCAGGGAAAGGACCACTACCAGCATGTCGACGCACCACCGGCCCCTGCCGTCGTCGAGAGCCGACGGCCTGCCCTGGACCGCGGGTGACGCACTGGTGGCTGTCGGGGCGGCCGTCGTCGACCTCCTCGGCTACACGATCGGCGACCCGGACGGCGGTCGGCCGGTCTCCCTGACCGCGCTGGTCCTGCTCGTACTGGCGGCCGTACCGCTGCTCACCAGGCGCGGCTACCCGCTGGCGTCGCTTGCGGGTGTGCTGGTCCTCGGTCTGGCACTGAACCTGAGCGGGCCGATGCCACACCACTTCAACGGCACACTCGCCGTGGCGCTGTTCGCCGTGGCCCGGTCCTGCGGTCTCGCGGTGGCTGCGCCGGCCGCTCTCGTGGCGGCCGCCGTGCCGCTGCTGGGCCGGGGGCGACCGCTGCCGCCGCCGGTCGCGGACATGGCGAGCAACGTGTGCGCCGTGGTGCTGGTCGTTGCTGTGGCCGAGGCGCTGAAGCGCCGACAGCGGGCGGTGGAGGTCCGGCGCAGGCTGCTGGCCGACCGTGCGGTGGCCCAGGAACGTCGCCGCATCGCACGGGAACTGCACGACATCGTCGCCCACCACATCACCACCATGCAGCTGATGGCGGGCGGTGCCAGAGCCAACCTCGAGGGCGATGCCGAAGTGGTGCGCGACGCGCTGGTCACCCTGGAGGGTTCCGGGAAAATGGCGCTGCACGAGATGCGCCAACTGCTCGACGTGCTCCGGGCCGGCGACGAGCCGGACGAGGCGCCGTCCGCGCCGCAACCCGGTGTCGAAAGCCTCGGACAGCTCGTTGATGAGTCCAGGAGCGTCGGCCTGCCCATCGACTTCGCTGTTCTCGGGGAGGAACGCCCGCTGCCACCGAGCACCGGCCTTGCGGTGTTCCGGATCGTCCAGGAGTCCCTCACCAACACCCGCAAGCACGCCGGCCGGGCCCAGGCGCGGGTGCAGCTGACCTACCATTCGGACCAGATCACCATCGAGGTGTCCGACAACGGCACGGCCGTACCGGCCGACACCCTGGCGGGGGCCCTGGCGGGGGCGGGCGGTGCGGGCGGATCGAGGTCGCGCCGCACCGGGTACGGGCTGATCGGCATGCGCGAGCGCGTCGCGCTGCAGGGCGGCAGCATGGTGGCTGGCGGCCTCGACGGCGGCGGCTTCCGGGTGGCGGCCACCCTGCCGGTGGCGCCGGCCGACGGAGAGGAGCAGGACCTGTGACGGAACCCGCGGAACGGATCAGGGTACTGATCGCGGACGACCAGCCCCTCGTGCGGCGGGGTGTGGCCCTGATCCTGAACCCCAACCCGGTGTTCGACGTGGTGGCCGAGGCGGACAACGGGCAGCAGGCGGTCGAGCTCGCGCACCAGCACCGGCCCCATGTCGTGGTGATGGACATCCGGATGCCGGTTCTCGACGGCGTGCAGGCGACTGAGCGGCTCGCGCGGGAGCTGCCCGCATGCCGAGTCCTGGCGTTGAGCACCTTCGACATGGACGAGTACGTGGTCGCCGCCCTGCGCGCCGGCGCCTCCGGGTTCCTGACCAAGGACGCCTCCCCGGAGGAGCTGGTGGCGGCCGTGCGCACCGTGCACACCGGAGAGGCGGCCGTGGCGCCCCGCCTGCTCACCCGGCTGATCTCCACCTACGTCACCGCAACCCGCCGTCCGAGGCCGCCGTCCCGGGTGCCCGGTGCGGGCGAACTGACACCTCGCGAGGTCGAGGTGTGGCACCTGCTCGCCACCGGCCTCGACAACGCCGGGATCGCGTCGGCGATGGACGTCAGCGCCTCCACGGTCAAGAACCACATCACCAGCATCTTCGCCAAGCTGAGTGTCCGCGACCGCGCCCAGGCGGTAATCGCGGCCTACGAGTCGGGCCTGGTCGAGGCCGGATCGGTGAACTCGTTGGGCTGAACCTGGCTGTCCCCGGGGGTGGCGCCGATCAGCGGCACAGGGCCGCGTCGACCGCGGCCTCCACATGCTGCTCGGCTCAACTCCTTTTTCACCGCGCTCCTCCGCGGCCGACTCCTGCCCCGGTCCCGAGTGATGCGGGGGGTGGTCCTTTGTCCACGTATTCGAGCAGGCCTCTGGTGTGCTGGAGCAGTTGGCGGACGGTGATGTTGTGTCCGTCGATGCCGTCGCCGCGCAGCAGGCCCGGCAGGTAGGTCTCCACCGGCGCGTCGAGACCGACCTTTCCTTCGGCGACGAATTGCAGGACGACGACGGTGAAGGTCTTGGCGGTGCTGCCGACGCGTATCCGGCCGTCGACGGGGACCTTGGCCCTGGTAGCGAGGTCGCCAGCGGTGTAGGTGCGGGTGCGGCCATCGCGACCCTTGACGGTGGCCAGTGCGGCGGGAAGGCCGCCGTCCTTCACCAGCGCGTTCAGGCTCGACTGGACACTGTCGGGCCTGACGACCGCGAACGCCGCGGTCGGTGCCGACCGGTCCGGCCGCCATGACACCGGCGGCCACGAGCGCCACCGCCCGGTGTCGACCGTACCGACAGGGCGTGGGAAGCGACTGCGCGATGCGTGCTCGTGCACGGAGGAACCCCTCGGATGGATGGTGCTGGTGATTCCCTGCCTTCGCCAAGAGGAGCATTCAGGGGCAGTTCGTCCGCCCCCAGGACGAGCCCGGCCCAGGGAGCGGACTCCCCGGGATAGCCCGAGGCAGGACCGTGCTCCTGGCCGCCGTCGATCTCTAGGACCAGATTCGCCAGGAGCCTCAACTGCCCTGCTTCCGGGCGCAGTCTCTCCCTGCAACCACGGTTCACCGTGTCACCTAAAGCGTCACGAAAGGCGCACGGGCCGGGGTGAGTGCCGCGACCGCGGCACGGCATGCTCAGACCGCAAAGGAGCACGGCATGGCAGTACGTCGACGAGTGCACACCGGGATAGTGGGGCTCGCCGCGGCGGCAGTGGCCGCTACCGCGTTCACGTCCCCCGCACACGCTGGGCCAGGGAAGGGGCACGCGGCGACCCAGCGTGCGATGGACGCCATGGTGGCCGACGAGGTTCCCGGGGTCACGGCCGCGGGAGTGGACAAGGGTGATGCCTGGCGGGGCACTTCGGGGGTCGGCGACCTGAAGACGGGCAAGCCGCGAGGCACCGACGAGCGGTTCCGGATCGGCAGCATCACCAAGACGTTCGTGGCGACCGTGCTGCTGCAGATGGAGGCCGAGGGCAGGCTCGACCTCGACGACACCGTGGAGCACTGGCTTCCCGGCCTCGTACGGGGCAACGGCAACGACGGCCGCAAGATCACCGTGCGCCAGCTCCTCAACCACACCAGCGGGCTCTTCAACTACACCAGCGACAAGGAGTTCGCGAAGGATGTCCTGCTGGAGGGCTTCCCCGCGCACCGCTACGACACCCACACGCCGCGGGAACTGATACGGGTGGCACTGGCACACAAGCCGGACTTCACGCCCAGCGCCAAACACTCGTACTCCAACACCGGTTACATCCTGGCCGGGTTGATCATCGAGAAGGTCAGCCGCAACAGCTACCGGCACGAGATCCGTGAGCGCATCATCAACCCGCTCGGCCTGCGGAACACCCGCCTCCCGGGCGTCGATCCCCTCCTGCCGAAGCCGAGCAGCCGGGCGTACTCGAAGCTGAGCAAAGACCCCGCCGCGACGAGGGTCCACGACGTCACCGAGAACAACATGACCTGGGCCTGGGCGGCAGGCGAAGGCATCTCCACGACCGGCGACCTCAACCGGTTCTTCAGCGCTTTGATGCGCGGCAAGCTGATGCCCGAGAAGCAACTCGCCGAAATGCAGGCGACGGTGCCCACGCCCGACGACCCCGTCTACTCCGGCTACGGCCTCGGGCTGTACAGCGTCAGGACGAGCTGCCAGGCGAAACTGTGGAGCCACAGCGGCGGAACACCCGGCTCCATCACGGAGACCGTGACCGCTGAGGACGGCCGTCACACCTTCACGTACAACGCCAACGGCGACTGGAGCGCGAGGGGCTACGTGATCGACGCGGAGTTCTGCGGCGTGGTCGGCAAGGGCAAGCAGGGGGAGCGTCCGGCGCCTCGGCTGTGAAGTGCCGCCAGGCCAAGTGAGGTGAGGCGAACCGGCAGTCCGCTCCCAGGGAGGTTCTGGGAGTGGGCTCCCGATAAGGCCGAGGGTCTGGTCAGGGTCACCCCTGATGGTGACGGTGGGTGCCTCCAGCAGAGTTGATTTCGCCGCTCAGGCCCGTCACCCCACTCTGGAGGAACCCCGATGCATAAACGTCTCGCCCTGACCACCCTTGCCCTGGCCACCGCTGTCACCGCCGGTGTGGCATCCCCCGCGAGCGCCGCCCGACCGGACCCCGTGAGACAGGGTCTTGAGACGCTGGTTGACTCGGATCACGCACCCGGCGCGCTGGCGAGCGTGCTGGACGGCAAGGGGAAGTTCCGTACCTACACCGCAGGGGTGGGAGACCGGGACACGCACGCGAAGATGCCCCGCAACGCCCAGGTGCGGATCGGTAGCGTCACCAAAACATTCACCGCGGCGGTCGTGCTGCAACTGGTCGGTGAGGGCAAGATCAGCCTCGACAAGCCGGTCGACGAGTATCTGCCGGGACTCGTCCGGGGCGAGAGGATCGACGGGAACCACATCACGGTGCGCCAGCTCCTGCAGCACACCAGCGGACTGCCCGACTACGAAGACGACGTCACCAGTGACATCTTGGAGCGCCGCTACCTCTCGCCCCGCGACGCCCTCGACATCGCCCTCAAGCACAAGGCCCTCTTCAAGCCCGGCAAGAAGTGGTCGTACAGCAACACCAACTACCTGGTGGCCGGCCTGATCGTAGAGAGGGTCACCGGACGGCCCCTCGCCGAGCAGATCGACCAGCGCATCATCCAGAAGCTGGGGCTGCGCCACACCTACTTCCCCGCCCCCGGCGAGACGACCATCCGCGGACGCCACCCCCAGGGCTACCGCCCGGACCCCCAGGGCGCACCCGCGCGCAACGTCACCGAGATCGACCCCTCCGCGGCCTGGGCGGCCGGCGCGATGATCTCCACCAACTCCGACCTCAACCGCTTCTTCTCCGCGCTACTCAAGGACGACGGCAACCCTCTCCTCAAGCAGGCCCAGCGCAAGCAGATGCGCACTACCATCCCCATGAAGAAGGGGAACTCCCGTCACACCATGGGACTGGGGATCATGAGGGTGCAGCAGTCGGACAAGTGCGCCTTCTGGGGCCACAGCGGCGGCATCCCCGGCTTCGGAACCTGGGCCGGCGCCACCGACGACGGCCGCGCCGCCAGCGTCACGATGAACCTCGAACCGAAGACCGACGAAGCCGTGCAGCACCTGAAGGAGACCGTGACAGCGGCCCTGTGCCGACGCTGAACCAGGCCGCCTGGCCGACAGAGGCGCTCGCTCACTCATGGCCTGCCCCGTTCGAGCGCGATTCCACACCTGGCTACGGGCACTCCGCCGCACTCTCGCATGCGTGAGCGATGCGTGAGCGGACGACGCAACACGGGTCGTCCGCGGAGGGATCGGCGACCCCGCCGCGCGTCGCTGGCCAGGAAGAACAGCACCACGTGGCAGGGGCAAACACCACCGATCATGGATTCCGTCCCACTTTTAATCCATTGGTTGTGGGTTCGAGTCCCACACGGTCTACCGAAGGGAGCGGCCGCAGGGGCGCTGCCGGTGGTGTGGGCGAGGGCCCGGTGGAGGGGATCCGCCGGGCCCTTGGTCTGCTTACTGGAGGCTCTGGTTGTCGTCGCCGCGGTGGCGCTTCTGGGACTTCTGGTAGCGGCTCGCGGCCTCGCCCGCGGCGGACGTCAGGCGGGCCGCGGCGCGGATGCCGCGCGAGGCGTTGCCGCGGACCGTCCAGACGACCGCGCCGAAGCCGGCGAGCGCCAGGACGAGCACCACGATGAGCAGTACGAGCATGCGCTCCCCCTTGGTCGGGCCCGGTCGGGCTGCTCGCATCCTCTCAGGCGCCCCGGTGCGCTAGCCCGCCCACCTGCCCGTCAGGAACGTGAGGGCGCAGAGGGTCATGAGGGGCGCGACCAGACAGACGTAGGCCGTGCGGACGTGCGGCGCGCGCAGGCTCCAGGCGGCCAGGGAGACCCACAGCGGCCACCACAGGAGGGTGGCGCGCGGCAGCGACATGTACCAGTACGACGTGCCGAGGGCGACGAGGGCCAGGCCCGTGTACGCCGCCTCCGGCCAGCGGCGGCGGTACAGGAGGAAGCCGGTCAGGGCGAGGCCGAGGACCATCGTGAGGAGCTCGGCCTGGAACTCCGCGGCGTAGCCGGTGGACGTGGTGTGGCCGAAGGCCGCCTGCCAGGTGTTGCGCCAGGCCTCCCACGGCGAGTGGAAGTCGCGGTACCAGCCGCGCTCCTCGGCGTGCTTCCACGCCATCCAGTCGCCGGTACGGGACTTGAGGTACCAGCTGTACGCCAGCGGCGGCAGCGCGGGGAGCAGCAGCCAGGGCAGGGCGCGGCCGTCGCGGTGGGCGCGGACCGTGGTGAGGAAGTGGACCGCGAGCGCGGCGGCCAGGAACAGGCCGCTCACCCGGACCGTGGTCGCGAGCGCGGCGAGCACCGCCGCGAGCGGCCAGGCGCGCCGCCGCGCCGCCAGCCACGCGGGCAGGGCGAAGGCGAGGAACAGCGCCTCGGTGTAGCCCGCCGCGAGGAAGACCGCGCAGGGCGACAGGAGGAAGAACAGGACGGCCCGGCGGCCCGCGTCCGGGTGGGGCACGTGGTCGCGGGCGACGCGGGCGAGGGCCAGGACCGCCACCGCGCCGGCGACGAAGGAGACGAGCAGCCCCGCCGCCGCCCAGTCGCCCACGACGGCGTGGACGGCGCGCAGCGTGAACGGGAAGCCCGGGAAGAAGGCTTCCCGGTTGTCCCAGCCCTCCGTCCCGGGGCGGAGGTCCCCGGGGAAGTAGCCCTCCTGGGCTATGCGCAGGTAGTGCCACCAGTCCCACTGCTGCCAGGCGGACAGCGGGGACGCGGCGTGGCGGGTGCGGGAGTCGGGCGGGAACAGCCAGGTGGCGCCGTACGCCGTCGTCCACAGGCCCGCGCGCGTGACCACGTAGAGGAAGAGGACGTCCGCGTCCTCCTTGCCGAGCAGCCGCCACCGGCCGTGCCGCGGGGCGCCGCGCCGCCGGGGGGCCTGGACGGAGGCGGCCGCCCGCGACCGGGGCCGGGGCGGGGAGGAAACGGACAAGACGGTGCCTCCGTGGGTGGGTTGGGGCGTTTTTGGGCGTGCGGGGGTGCCGCGCGGCGGTGCGGTGGGTGGGTGCGGGCCCCTGCCGGGGCACGGTCCCGCGTTCATGGGCCCCTCGCTCAAGAGCCCCCGTGCGTCAGCCCCGCGGCGCCCCCGTGCCGGAGCCCGTGCCGGAGCCCGCGGCCCCCAGCGCCGTACCGAGCACCTCCCCGCTCTCCGGCGGATACGTGGGGGTGCGCGGCGGCCCGCTGCTCTCCGGGTCGCCGAGCTGCGATGCCGTGTCCGGGGTCTCCGTGGGCGGGGGGCTCGTGCTCGGCGGGGGCGGCGACTGGTCGTCCGTGGTCGGTGAGGGCGAAGGGGAGGGGGAGGGCGAGCGCGGCACGGACGGCGACGGGGGGCCCGAAGGGACGGTGGCGGGCGGCGTCGGCTCGGAGCCGTACGTCAGCGCCAGGGCGCCCGCGCCCGCGACGAACAGGGTCGCGGCGACGGCGACGGCCGTGACGAAGACCCGGTGGGCCCGGCGGCCGCGCTGGACGACGACGGAGACGGGCGGCACACCGGCACGGGCACGGCCAGCGTCGGCGGCCTCCTGGAACAGCGAGCGCAGGGGGTCGTGCGGTTCAGACACCGGGGGCCTCCTCGGTACGCGGGTCTGTCAGACGGAGGGCGAGCGCGGCACGGCCGCGGGAGAGGTGGGTCTTGACCGTGCCGGGGGACAGTCCGGTCTCCCCGGCGATCTGCTCGACGGAGAGGTCGCACATGTAGTGCAGGGCGAGCGTCCGCCGCTGCTGCGGCGGCAGTTCGCGCAACGCCTCGACCAGGGCGACCGATTCGGGGCCCGGGCCCTCGGCGTGCGGCGGGGCGCCGCTGCGCTGCCAGGCCGACGCCGAGCGGCGCACGCCGCGCCAGCGGCTCACCGCGAGCCGCCAGGCGACGGTGCGGATCCACGCCTCGGGGCGGCCGTCGCGGTCGAGCCGCCCCCGGCGGCTCCAGCCCTTGACGAACGCCTCCTGCACGACGTCCTGCGCTTCGTGCAGGTCGCCGAGCATCACGTACAGCTGCCCCGTCAGTCGTGCGGCCGCGTGCGCGTAGAACTCCTCGAACTCCTCGACGGTCAACAGATTGCTCCCGGATCTCCTTGGTCTCACCGTGCATACGCCCGCCGACCCGGGTCCGGATGACACGGAAGGCGAAAGATCCAGGTGACGACGGTCACAAGCAGGCCGGACGGCCGCCCGCGGGTTCGCACCCGCGTCGGCGGCGGGGCGCCCCACGACCGGCCCAACAAATCCTGCGCTCCCGGCGCCGCCGCGGCACGCTGCCAGTGGAACGTGATCCGGAGGTGCGGCATGGCGGCTCAGGCACAACCAGGGGCCCGGTCCCGCGGGCCCCGCGGGGGCATACGCGACCGCCGGATGCGCGGGGTCATGCCCGGCCGCCGGATCCGCGGGGGCGTACGCGACCGCCGGATCCGCAGGGGCGCACGCGACCACCGGATCCGCGAGGTCATGCGCGGCCGCCGGATCCGCGCGGCGGCGCTCGCCCTGCTCCTCGCCCTCGCCGCCCCGGCCTGCGGCGGCTCCGACGCCGACGGGCCCGGCGACGCGGCCACCGCCCCCGCCCGCCGCGCCGACCTGCCCTTCAACCATCCGGGCGTCCTCGTCAGCAAGGCCCAGCTCGACCGGGTGCGCGCCCACGTCGCGGCCCGCGAGCAGCCCTGGCGCACGGCGTACGAGCAGCTGCGCGCCAGCAAGTACGCGGCCGCCGACTACCGTCCGAAGCCGTACGCCGTGGTCGCCTGCCCGCCCGGCAACGAGCCGGGCCAGGGCTGTGTGGAGGAGCGCGAGGACGCCCTGGCCGCGTACACCCAGGCGCTGCTCTACAACGTCACCGGCGACCGCGCCCACGCCGAGAAGGCCATCGCGATCATGGACGCCTGGGCCCGGGTCGTCACCCGGCACACGGAGGCCAACGCGGGGCTCCAGACCGCCTGGGCCGCCACCTCCTGGGCGCGCGCGGCCGAGGCCGTGCGCTACACCTACGACGGCTGGGCCGACGGCGACCTGCTGCGCTTCGAGCGGATGCTCCGCACCGCCTATCTGCCCCAGGTCGTGGCCGGTTCGGTCGAGTCCAACGGCAACTGGGACCTCGTCATGGCCGACGCCGTCATCGGCATGGCGGTGTTCCTCGACGACCACGCGGCCTTCGAGGAGGCGGTGCGCCACTTCCGCGGCCGTGTGCCCGCGTACTTCTATCTGAAGTCCGACGGGCCGCTGCCCGTGGCGCCCCGGGGCAGCGACCTCGACACGGCGGCCGAGCTGAGCCGCTACTGGTTCGGGCAGAAGAGGTTCGCCGACGGGCTCGCGCAGGAGACCTGCCGCAACTTCAAGCACGCCGGGTACTCCCTGGCCGCCACCGCCCACATCGCCGAGACGGCCTGGCACCAAGGCGTCGACCTGTACGCCGAGGTCAAGGACCGGCTGCGGGCCGCGTTCGAGTTCCACTCCGGCTACCAGCTCGGCGCCACCGCGCCCGGCTGGCTGTGCGGCGGCAGGCTCCAGCGCGACCTCGGGCCCGACACGGAGGTCGGCCTGAACCATCTGCGCGGCCGCCTCGGCATGGACCTGCCGAACACCCGGAAGCTCACCCTGGAGCGGCGCCCGGAGGGCACCGACGACCTGTTCGTGGCCTGGGAGACGCTCACGCACGCGGAGAACACCTGAGGCGCGGAGGGCACCTCGGGTACCAGTTCGCGTTCTGTGCCCCTGATGGCGTACTGTTGGGTTCACCGACGCGGGGTGGAGCAGCTCGGTAGCTCGCTGGGCTCATAACCCAGAGGTCGCAGGTTCAAATCCTGTCCCCGCTACTGAAGAGCCGAAGGCCCGGAATCCCCAGGGATTCCGGGCCTTCGGCGTTCCCGGGCGCCGCCAGGAGGCGCACGCCGTCCGCGCGGGCAGGCGCGCCACCGCCCCGCGCCAGGGCGCACGCTGCCCGCCGGATCACCCACTCGGAGCACGCCGGGTCGCCCCCGGGCCGCAACGCGGGAAGCCTTGGGCCGATGCGGCGGGTCTGCGGCGGGAGTCGAGCGGTGGTTGCTTTGGGCGGTGGGGGCCTCCGTGCCGGTGCCGGTCCGGGGACGTGCCATGGGCGCTGAGGGCCGGGCGCCGCGGCGCGAGCGGGCCCTCACCCGTGTGCTGCCCCCGCTCCTGATCGTCTTCGGGGTCGCCTTCGACGCGCTCACGCCGCCCCAGTTCACCGCGTCCCCGCTGTTCGCCGCCGCGCCCCTGATCGCGGCCCCGTTCTTCTCGCTCGGCACCACCGTGGCGACGGCCGCCGTGTCCTGCGCCGCCGTGCTCGCCCTGCGCATCGACAACCACTCGGGCGTGGACGTGGAGGTCGTCACCTCGTTCGTCACCATGCTGACCGTCGGTGCCCTCGCCGTCGTGATCAACCGCGTCGTCCGCCGCGGCGACGCCCGCCTCGCCTCCGCCCGCTCCATCGCCGAGGCCGCGCAGCGGGCCGTCCTGCCGCAGCCGGACCCGCGCATCGGCGGCCTGGACGTCGCCGCCCGGTACGAGGCCGCGCAGGCCGACGCCTTCATCGGCGGCGACCTGTACGCGGTGCAGGACACCCCGCACGGCGTCCGGCTGATCGTCGGCGACGTACGCGGCAAGGGCATGGGCGCGGTGGCCGCCGTCGCCGTCGTCATCGGCGCCTTCCGCGAGGCGGCCGAGCAGGAGGCCACCCTGGAAGCCGTGGCGCAGCGCCTGGAACGCGCCCTGGCGCGCGAGGGCACGCGGCGCGACGGGCTCGACGCCTTCGAAGGGTTCACCACGGCGGTCCTCGCGGAGATCCCGCACGGCGGCGGCAGCGTGCGCCTGGTCAACCGCGGCCACCCCGAGCCGCTGCTGCTGCGCGCCGACGGGCACCTGCGCGTGCTCTCGCCCGCCGAACCCGCGCTGCCGCTCGGCATGGGCGACCTCGGCGCCTGGCCCGACCGCGCGGACGAGACCGACTTCCCGCCCGGATCCACGCTGCTGCTCCACACCGACGGGCTCAGCGAGGCCCGGGACGCGCGGGGCGCCTTCTACGACCCCGCGGCCCGGCTCGGCGGCCGCGTCTTCTCGGGCGCGGACGCCCCCGACGCGCTCCTGTCCACGCTCGTCGCCGAGGTCCTGGACCACACCGGCGGCGGCGCCACCGACGACATGGCGCTCCTCGCCGTACGACGACCCGTCACGCCGCGTGACTGAACGGAGTCCCAGCGCACTGCAACTGACGACCCGTCATCCGCGAGTGAAGATCGATTTCGCTGCGCAGCGTCATGACGCGCGCTCAACTCGCCCTATTCCCAACCTTGATGTCCCGTTGTGTTTGTGGCGTAAGCGTTAACGATCAACTCGAACAGCTTGGAATACCGCCCCGCTGTCTATTAACGTTCGATAACGCAGCGCGGTCGTCCCAGCCGTCACACCCGGCGGCTCCGCGCGCACGCGCCTAATCCCGCAAGGGAGCCGGGGAACCACCATCTTGGGGTGAATCGGACGCCTCTCGCGCACGCGGACCCGTATCCGCCGTGCACGAGCAGCGGCCGTAGGAGACCTTCCTGCTCCGAACCCGTCAGCTAACCCGGTAGGCGAGAAGGAAGGAAAGGAGTGCGCCCCCGTGGCGTCCAACCGGCCTGCCCCAGAAGCGCTCTGCATACCCCACGGCGGTCTCATCGAGGGCGCCGACGGCGGCGAAGGACCCGGGGGACACACCGGGCACGCCGACCACGCCGAGGCCTCCGCGCCCGCCGGGTACGCCGGTTACGCCGCCCAGGAGCCCCCGGCCTCCTGGGAGGAGTGGAACCCCACCGCGGAGACCGTCCGCCCCGTGCGCGGCAAGCACCGCATCCACAAGAAGGGCGGCGGCGGCCTCGCCCGCAGCTCCACCGTCCTCGGCGTCGGCGTCATCGCCGCCGTCGGCGCGGGCGGCATCGCCACCGCGCAGGGCGGCAAGCCGCCCGTCTCCATCGCCCTGCCGGACCTCGCGTCCGTCGCGGACTCGCTGCCCGGCGTCGGCGCCCTGGTCGACGGCGACGACACCGCCGCACCGGCCACCGCCGCGGCCGCGGCGCCGCTCAGCTCCGCGGGCGTCACCGGCGCCGACGCCGAGCGGGGCACCACGGACGCGGGGGAGGCCCTGCGGGCCCGCATCCTCCAGCAGGCCGAGAACCAGCACCGCCAGGCGGACGACGCGCAGCGCAGGCAGGCCCAGGACGCGGCCGTGGCCAGGGCCGCCGCGACCGCCACGGCCCAGCAGGGCAAGGCGGCGGCCGAGGCCAAGGCGAAGGCCGCGGAGGAGAAGCGGAAGAAGGCGGAGGCGGCCCGCAAGAAGCGCGAGGCCGAGCGCCTCGCGAAGCTCGCCAAGAGCTTCACGCTCCCCGTCTCCTCGTACGTGCTGACCTCGCACTTCGGTGACTCCGGCTCCATGTGGTCCTCCGGCAGCCACACCGGCCTCGACTTCGCGGGAGCCAGCGGCACCCCCCTCAAGGCCGTCCACTCCGGCACCATCACGGAGGCCGGCTGGGCGCGCGCGTACGGCTACCGCACGGTCCTGAAGCTCGATGACGGCACCGAGATCTGGTACTGCCACCAGTCCTCGCTCTCCGTCAGCGTGGGCCAGAAGGTCAGCACCGGCGACGTCATCGGCCGCATGGGCGGCACGGGCAACGTCACCGGGGTCCACCTCCACCTGGAGGTCAGGACGGGCGGCGCGGCCATCGACCCGCTGTCCTGGCTGCGCGGCAAGGGCCTGACGCCCTGATCCCGCCCGCGGCCAGCTGACGGCTGAGCGCCGACCGCTTGGCCGCCGGCCGCTGACCGCGAAGGGCCCTCAGACTCCGGCGGCCCTGGCGACGACCCCCCGACGCCAGGGCCGCCGGTTCCCCGTTGCGCGGGCCTCCCCGGCCGGGTTGGGCCTCCCCGGCCGGGTTCCACATGCTGGAATCCATTGTCTGGAATCCGCCGTCCGCCGCCGGAATTCCCGACTTCGCAAGGGTGTTGGCGCCGGTATGACCACTCTTCGCCCTCTGGGATCGTCCGACCTCGAAGTCTTCCCGCTCGCCCTCGGCGGCAACGTCTTCGGCTGGACCGCTGACCAGGACCAGTCCTTCGCCGTCCTCGACGCCTACGCCGCCGCGGGCGGCAACTTCATAGACACCGCGGACGCCTACACGTTCTGGGTGCCCGGCAACAAGGGCGGCGAGTCCGAGACCGTCCTCGGGCGGTGGATGGCCGAGCGCGGCAACCGCGACGACGTCGTGGTCGCCACCAAGGTCGGCGCGCTGCCCGAGTACAAGGGCCTGTCCGCGAGCACCATCAAGGCCGCCGCCGAGGAGTCGCTGCGCCGCCTCGGCACCGACTACATCGACCTGTACTACACGCACTACGACGACCCGTCCGTGCCCGTCGAGGAGTTCATCACCGCCCTCGACGAACTGGTGCGGTCCGGCAAGGTGCGCGCGATCGCCGCGTCGAACATCACCGCCGAGCGCCTCCAGGAGTCCCTCGACTTCTCCGACCGCGAGGGCCTGGTGCGGTACGTGGCGCTCCAGCCGCACTACAACCTCGTCTCGCGCGACACCTACGAGGGCCCCCTCCAGGAGATCGCGTCGCGCTCCGGGCTCGCCGCCGTCCCGTACTTCGGCCTCGCCGCGGGCTTCCTGACCGGCAAGTACCGCCCGGGCACGCAGGTCGACAGCGCCCGGGCCGAGAAGGCGGGCGAGTATCTGGCCACCGAGCGCGGCCGCCGCGTCCTCACGGCCCTCGACGAGGTGGCCGAGGCCCATGACGCGCAGGTCGCCACCGTCGCCCTCGCCTGGCTCGCCGCGCAGCCCACCGTGGCGGCGCCGATCGCCTCGGCCCGCACCCTGGAGCAGCTTCCGGCGCTCCTCGCGGTGGGCGACCTGGAGCTGACCGAGGCCGAGCTCGCGGCCCTCACGGCGGCCTCCGCCTGACGTCAGGGCCGATAGGGGTTGTGGCACGGGGGAAGCACCGGGCCGTACGCCCCGACGGGCCCGTACGCGGCGTGCGGCAGCGGCACCAGGACCGGGGCCGTCGCCCGCGCCGCGTACCCGAGCGCGGGCGCGGCCACGGCCCTGCGCTCCCACAGGGCCTGGAGGAGCTCCCGCTCCCGCGCGACGAAGTCGGCGCCCGCCCTGCCGTGCCGGGCGCGGTGGCGCAGGAGCGCGAGGGCCGTCGCGCAGGTCTCGTACTCGACGACGGTGCGGCCCGCGGGCTTGCCCAGGTGGAAGGCCGCGTAGTCACGGGCGAGCGCGCGGGCCGGCAGGGAGCCGAGCGCGTGGGGCTCGGGCGCGGTGAGCCAGCCCGCGGCCACGTACACGGGCAGCTCGTCGCGCACGAGGCGCAGCTCGCGCCGGCGCAGCCAGACGGCCAGCCAGGTGAGCAGCCCGAAGACCGGCAGCATGAAGGTCGCGTAGACGACGAAGAAGCCGTACTCGCCGAAGCCCGCGGAGCCGTTCCAGAAGGCGTGCAGGCCCATCGCGAGGAGCAGCCCGGCGCACGGCAGCAGCGTGCGCCGGGCGGTGTGGTGCTCGGCGGTCACGGCGGCGGTGCCGAAGCCGATGCCGGTGAGCACGGTGAAGAGCGGATGCGCGAACGGTGACATGACAACGCGGACGAAGAAGGTCGCGGCGGTCACCGAGGCGAGGCCGCTCTCGCCGCTGAGCTGGTCGGTGCCGAAGGCGTTGCCGAGGTAGAGGATGTTCTCGGTGAACGCGAAGCCGGTGGCGGTGACGCCCGCTATCACGAACCCGTCGACGACCCCGGTGAAGTCGGCTCTGCGGAACAGGAAGACGAGCAGGACGGCCGCCGCCTTCGCCGTCTCCTCGACGACGGGGGCTATGACGGTCGCGCCCAGGGTGTCCGCGCTGGTCGGGTCGGCCGTCGCGGTGGCTATCCAGCGGGTCGCGAAGCTGTTCGCCATGATCGCGATCAGTGCGGCCGCGCAGGCGCCCCAGGAGAAGGCGAACAGCAGGTTCCGCCAGGGCCCCGGCGCCACCCGGTCCAGCCAGCGGAACGCGGCGATCAGCAGCGGCACGGGGAGCGTGGCGAGGCCGAGCCCCACCAGGAAGCCCTCGGTGCCGGTCTGCTCGCGCACCAGGGCGAGGATCACCAGGCCGGAGAGGGCCAGCAGGATGACGAGGCCCGTCGCCCGGATGGCCCCGCGCTGCCACCAGCGCGGACGCCGGGGCCCGGCTGCCCCGGCGGACGCGTCGGACCCGGCGGGCCCGCCGGGCGGCGTCGGGTGGCTCGGGAGTGCGGGGCTGGTGGCCACGGATCGACCCTAACGAGGGTTGCGGCGGGCCGCGACGGTGCCTCGGCGACGACGGGCGGCGGAGCCGACGGTGCCTCGGCTGGGGCGGGCCGCGGAGCCGGCGGCGACCCCCGGCCAGGCGGGCCGCGGGGTCGGCGGTGGCCCGGCCCCCGCGGCCCGCGGAGCGCCTCAGTCCTGGGCGAGCGTGGCGGCGCGGCGGAACAGCAGGTCGTTCACGACGTGTCCCTTCCGCAGGCCCTGGCCCTCGAAGCGGGTCTGCGGCCGGAAGTCGGGCCGGGGCGCGTACCCACCGTCCGCCTGGGTGTTCTCGAAGTCGGGGTGCGCGCCGAGCACTTCCAGCATGTGCTCCGCGTACGGCTCCCAGTCCGTGGCGCAGTGCAGCACCGCGCCGGGCTTGAGCCGGGGCGCGAGCAGCGTCAGGAAGTCCGGCTGGATCAGGCGCCGCTTGTTGTGGCGGGCCTTGGGCCAGGGGTCGGGGAAGTACACGCGCGCGCCGTCCAGGCTCTCCGGGGCGAGCATCTCCCGGAGCAGGATCACGGCGTCGCCGTTGGCGACCCGGATGTTGGACAGGCCGTTCCGCTCCGCGAGATTCAGCAGGTTGCCCTGGCCGGGGGTGTGCACGTCCACGGCGAGGATGTTGGTGTCCGGGTCCGCGGCCGCCATCTGCGCGGTGGCCTCGCCCATGCCGAAGCCGATCTCCAGGACGACGGGCGCCTCGGAGCCGAACAGCTCCTGGAGGTCGAGCACCTTGGCGCCGTCGATGTCGAAGCCCCACTTCGGCCACAGCCGCTGCAGGGCGTCGCCCTGCGCGGTGGTGACCCGGCTGCGGCGCGGCGTGAAGCTGCGGATCCGCCGCTCGAACCGGCCGCCGGAGGGGTCGGGCACGGGACCTTCGGGGAAACGGGGGGCGCCCTTCGGGCGGGAGTTCTCAGACACAGTGCCGTCGATTTTAGTGCGGCGGGACCGGACGGGGGCGCCCCGAGCCGCCGGTCGGGTCAGCGCAGCGCGGCGAGGACCCGGCGGGCCACCTCCCGGCCGATGGGCAGCGAGGCGGTGGCCGCGGGCGAGGGCGCGTTCAGCACGTGCACGGCCCGGGCTCCCTCCTGGATCAGGAAGTCGTCGACGAGGGTGCCGTCCCGCAGCACGGCCTGCGCCCGCACGCCCGCGGCCGCGGGCACCAGGTCCTCGGCCCGCACGCCGGGCAGCAGCCGCCGCACGGCCTCGGTGAACGCCTCCTTGGACAGGGACCTGCGCAGCTCCCCCGCCCCGTACCGCCAGTGGCGCCGGGCGATCCGCCAGGAGCCCGGCCAGGCGAGCGTCCCGGCGAGCTCGCGGGGCCGCACCACCGACCAGTCGTACCCCTCGCGGGCCAGCGCGGGGACCGCGTTCGGCCCGACGTGGACGCCGCCGTCGACGCCGCGCGTGAGGTGCACGCCGAGGAAGGGGAAGGCCGGGTCGGGCACGGGATACACGAGCCCGCGCACGAGCTCGGGCCGGGCGAGCGTGAAGTACTCCCCCCGGAAGGGCACGATCCGCATGTCGGGCTCGTCGCCGGTCAGGCGGGCGATCCGGTCGCAGTGCAGCCCCGCGCAGTTGACGAGGACCTTGGCGCGCAGCACGTCCCCGCGCGCGGTGCGCACGGCGACGCCGCGGTCGGGGCGGCGGTCGACGCGCACGACCTGCGCGTCGTAGCGCACCTCGGCGCCGGAGGCGTGGGCGAGCTGCTCGGCGACCGCGCCGTAGTCGCAGATGCCGGTGGTGCCGACGTGGATGGCGGCGATGCCGCGCACGTCCGGCTCGTACTCCGCTATCTGGGCGGGGCCGAGCTCGCGGACCGGGATGCCGTTCTCCCGGCCGCGCTGGACGAGGGCGTGCAGACGGGGCAGCTCGGCGCGGTCGGTGGCGACGATGAGCTTGCCGGTGACCTGGTGCGCGATGCCGTACTCGGCGCAGAACTTGACCATCTCGGCGGCGCCGCCCACGGCGAAGCGCGCCTTCAGGGAGCCCGGGCGGTAGTAGATCCCGCTGTGGATCACTCCGCTGTTCCGCCCGGTCTGGTGGCGGGCGGGGCCCGGCTCCTTCTCCAGGACGGTCACCCGGGTGCCGGGCGCCGCCCGGGTGAGGGCATGCGCGACCGAAAGCCCGACGATGCCGCCCCCGACGACGAGCACGTCACAGTCATACGCCACGGAACCCCGACCCATCGCTCTGCACCTCCCACCCCGATAGTGCCCTGCACCACTGACAACGCCGTTAAACGTGGTCCTGGGCACCCGGGGCCGCGAAGGCCCGTGTCGCCGCTCACGCCGGGGCGACGAGCAGGGGGCGCGCCCGCTCCCGCAGCTCCACCACCCGGGGCTCGTCCCCGTAGGGCTCCAGGCGGTGCAGCAGGTCCTTCACGTACTCCGTGGTGCGTGCGGAGGAGATGCGTCCGGCGACCTCCACCGCCCGCACGCCCTGCTCGCAGGCCGCGTCCAGGTTCCCGGACTCCAGCTCGGCGACGGCGGAGACGACCAGCCGCAGGCCGTGGGAGCGGACGAACTCCTCGGTGGGCCGGGACAGCGCCTGCTCCGTGAAGCGCCGGACCTGGCGGGGCGCCTTCAGATCGCGGTAGCACTCGGCGGCGTCCGCGGCGAAGCGGTCGTAGCCGTAGAAGCCGAGCCAGGACGGGTCGTGGTCGCCGTCGCGGGACCGCTCCAGCCAGCCCTCGGCGGCCCGCAGGGCCGCGCCCGCGGCCTGGGCGTCGTGGGCGCGCGCGTGCGCGCGTGCCTCGACGAGCCGGAAGAAGCTCATGGTCCTCGCGGTCGCGAGCCCCCTGTTGCGCTCCAGGGCGGCCTGGGCGAGGTCGACGCCCTCGTCGCCGAAGCCCCGGTAGGTCGCCTGGAGGGACATCGACGCGAGGACGTACCCCCCCAGGGGCACGTCGGCGGCCGCGCGGGCCAGGCGGAGCGCCTGGATGTAGTACCGCTGGGCGGCCTCCTGCTGACCGGTGTCGAAGGCCATCCAGCCGGCGAGCCGGGTCAGCTCGGCGGTGGCGCCGAACAGGGCGCGGCCCACCTCGTCCGAGTACGAGCCGAGGAGCAGCGGCGCCGCCTCGACGCGCAGGCACTCCGGGACCATCGACGAGCGCCAGTCGCCGCCGCCGTACTTGGAGTCCCAGCGCCGCGCGTCCTCGGCGGCCTCCCGCAGTTTCAGTACGTCGCTGTGGCCGACCTTCATCGGCGCGCCGCCCTCGTCGACCTTGGCCACGTCACGCGGCCCGTCGCGGCTGACGTCGCGGGCGACCGAGCTGTCGGCCGGGGTTATGAGCCAGCGGGACGCGGGCGTGGCGTACGCGCTGACGGCGAAGGAACCGGCCAGGGACTGCCAGATGCCGCCGCCGCCCGCGCGGCGGCCCGCGAGGTCGAGGCGGTACAGCTCGGTCGCCGACTTCACCGCGGCGCCGACGTCGCGCGGGAAGGCGAGGCCCACTTCGGGCGCCGGGTCCGCGTCGGCGAGGCCGATCTCGTGCAGGGGCACGGGGCGCCCGAGCTTCTGGCCGATGGCGGCGGCGATGAGGTGCGGGGCTGCGCCCTGCGGCACCATCCCCTTGGACACCCACCGGGCCACCGAGGTCTTGTCGTACCTGAGCGTCAACCCGCGTTGAGCACCGAGGTCGTTGACCCTGCGCGCGAGTCCCGCGTTGCTGATTCCCGCGAGGGCGAGAACGGTGCCGAGCTTTTCGTTCGGCCCGCGTTGCTCCCTGGACATGCGCCACCCCTCGGACACAGACGGCTGCCGGGCAGTGGCGTGACCGCGCGGCATTCGTGCTGCCTTCCCCCCGGGGGCGGCTACCGGGGGTCACCGGTGCGAACGGCGTGTCGCGCGCCGTTTCCCGATCCCCGGCCGCAAGAGCACGTGGCCGAGCCCCCAGGTATATGCCTCCGCGAAAACAACAGCACACCCAGCGTAGTTCGGCGAATCCCAAGCGTTAAGAGGCGTAGTTCCGTATGGCGAGATTGTTGTCCGTACGGGCGTGCGGCACCGTCGGAGCGTGCTCCGGGTGTGTGGCCGTGCGCCCGTGTGTGCGCTCTTCTACGGCCACCGGGAGAGCGTTTCCATGGATGACGCGTGGGTCGGCCCGCTGCGCTGGAGTCAGCGGGCTGGGGGACACCGCCGCCTCCATCCCCGCGGGCGGCGGACCGGTCCGGGAGGCGAACACCGCCTCCCGGGCTGTGCGTTGGCCGTCCCGGCCCTGGGGGGCGTGTTCGGCCATGGCTGAATTGGCCGAAAATCGCCCCCGCCTGCCCGCGCTCCGGCCGCTCTACGTCCCGGTGTTGATGTCGTTGCGGCCTCAACCATAGATCACCCGGGGCGCGTTCGCGCCGGTGCGAGCGCCGTCGTAGACCCTCTCGCGCGCCTCCTTCGTGGCAGCATGGGTCCCCAGTCCCTCGATTCCGGAGGGTCACTGGTTTGTCCACAGGCTGTGGAGGCGGCGATGCGGTGGTTGGTGGGGTGGAGCAGTACCACCGCGAGGCCCTCGGCCGCCCTTGGCACGGCGGGCGCCTCCGGGGACGACGGCGAGACCGTCCACCCCGTGGGGTCCCAGCTCCTGTGGGGCGACCCCGACCCCCTGTGGGCGGTCGGTGACTGGCGCCCCGACGAGGTGCGCACCGTCAAGGCCGACGACGAGACCCGCATCGCCGTGCTCGGCATCTGCGGGGCGAGCGACGAGGAGCTGCGGGCCAGCCTGTTCGCCGCCCGCGGCGGCGCGCTGCGGCACCTGACCGCCTGGCCCGGCAGCTACACCGCGGTCGTCCGGGTCGGCCGCCGCGTGATGGTCGCGGGCGACCTGGCGGGCGCCCGGCCCGTGTTCCACACCCCGTGGGCGGGCGGCACGGCGTACGCGACGGCCGCCCTGCCGCTGGCCGACCTCATCGAGGCCCACCTGGACATCGGCCACCTCGCGGCGCTGCTCGCCGCCCCCGACGTCCCGGAGGCACTGCACGACTCGACGCCGTACCAGGGCGTGCGGCGCGTGCCCCCGGGGCATGCGTTGATCCTCCGCGCGGGCGCGCGCGAAGTCGCCGGGTACGAACCCGTCGCGTCCCTCGCCGTCGCGGCCCCGCCGACCGACGAGGCCAGCGCGGTGGAGGGCGTCCGGGACGCCCTCGTCGAAGCCGTACGCGCGCGGCTGCGGGCCCCGCGGCACGTCCCCGGCACCGACGTCGACCCCGGCCCCGTCCCCGGCATGGGGCCCGCGGAGCGGCGCGCGGCCCGCGGCATGCCGGTGCCCGGCATCGGCGCCGACCTCTCCGGCGGCCCCGCCTCCGGCACCCTCGCCCTGCTCGCGGCGGGCCTGCCCGGGATGCCCGGCACGGTCCTCGGCCACGGCACAGGGGCGGGCGAGCGGCTCCTCGCCGTCACCTTCAACGACCTCGCCACGGGCGGCCGCGAGGCCGAGCTGGAGCGCGCGGGCACCATCGCCGCCAACCCCCGGCTGCACCACGTCGTCGTCACCGGGGGCGAGGAGAGCCTCCCGTACGCCGACCTGGAAGGACCCCTGACCGACGAGCCCAGCGGCGTGCTCGTCGCCGCCCAGCGCCACCGCACCCGCCTCGCCTCGGGCAGCGCGGACCACTTCACCGGCTACGGCGCCCGGCAGGTCCTCGACGCCCACCCGGCGCGCCTGGCCGACCTCCTGATGGACCGCAAGCGACGCCACCTGGTGCGGCCGGTCACCGCCCTGGCCAAGGCCGAGGGCTCCGTCTTGGTCCCCGCGCGCGTGTACGGCGCCGCGCGCCGCCTCGCCCGCACGGCACACCGCGCGGGCGTCGAGACCCTCGCCGACCGCCTCCTGCACCGCCGCTTCGAGGAGCCGGGCGGCGCCGTCGGGGCCTCGCTCGCCGCCCTCGCGTGGGCCAGACCGGGTCCCGCCGCGCGCTGGCTGACCGGTGAGGCCCTCGCAGAAGTATCGGTTCGCCTTCAGGAGACGACGACGCGCCCCGGGCCCGGGCCCGGACAGCGCCCCGGCGAGTTCCGCGCGCGGGCCGCCCTCTTCCGGCACGCGGCGGACCTGCGCGTCCTGGAGCAGGCCGCGGAGGTCCGCTTCCAGCGCCTGCACGCGCCCTTCCTGGACAACCAGGTCGTGCGCGCCTGCCGGGCGCTCCCGGAGTCCGTACGGGTGCGTCCCGGGGCGCGGGCCCAGATCCTGCGCACGGTCCTCGAAGGCGCCGGGGTCAGCGAACTCCCGCCCGGCTGGGGCGCGCCGTCCCACGCCTCGAACGCGGCGGCGGCCCGCACCGGCCTGCGCGCGGCGGTGGACGGCCTGCTCGCCCTCTTCGACACGCCCCTGCTCGCGCAGGCGGGCCTCGTCGAGGCCCGCGTCGTCCGCAAGGCGCTGCGCGCCGCGGCCGAGGGCGAACGGGTCCCGCTCGACGGCCTCGCCGACCTGGTCGCCACGGAGGTGTGGCTGCGACGGCTGCTGTCCCGGCGCGGCACCTGCTGGACCGGCACACCGGCACGCCAACGGGCCGTCCCTACGGGGACGGTGGTCCCGCAGCAGGGCACCCTGGGGGCGGCCAGGACACCGCACTCGCTGCCGCACTAGCGAGCTTCGGGGCGGGCCCGCACCGGAGATCTTTCAGCCCGTCCGGCGTTTGAGGACGAGGCGCGGAGCGCCGATGAGGGCGGGGGCACGGGGGCGGCAGCCCCCGGAGCGGGAAGGGGCGGGCCTGGGGCGCCCCGCGAGGGCCCACGGAAAACGCCACGGCACCTCCGCCCCCGACGAGCCAGAATGACCCCGTGCGGTATCGAGTCCTGGGCGCCACCGAGGCGTACGACGATGAGGGAGCCCCCGTCCCGGTGGGCGGCCCCCGCCTGCGCGCCCTCCTCGCGGCCCTGGCCGCCCGCGCGGGCCGCACGACCCCCGTCGGCGCCCTCGTCGACGACATCTGGGCGGACGCCCCGCCCGCGGACGCCCCGGCCGCGCTCCAGGCCCTCGTGGGCCGTCTCCGCAGGGCTCTCGGCAAGGACGCCGTCGCGTCGGAGCCCGGCGGCTACCGCCTCACCGCCGCCCCCGACGACGTCGACCTCCACCGCTTCGAACGCCTGGCCCGCGAGGGGACCGCCGCCCTGGACCGGGGCGAGCCCGAAGCGGCCGCCCGCACCCTGCGCGAGGCCCTCGCCCTGTGGCACGGCCCCGCGCTCGCCGACCTGCCCGACCGCACGGCCGCCACCCGCCCGGAGGCCCGGCGCGCGGAGGCCGCCCGCGCGCGGATCGAGGCGGACCTGCTGCTCGGCCGGGCCGCGGACGTCGTACCCGAGCTGCGGGAGCTGACCGCCACCCAGCCCTACGACGAGGCGCTGCACGCCCTGTTGATCCGGGCGCTGCGCGCCGCGGGCCGGGGCGCGGACGCGCTCGCCGCGTACGAGCACGCGCGCCGCACCCTCGCCGACGGGCTCGGCGCCGACCCGGGCCGGGAACTGCGGGCGCTGCACGCGGAGTTGCTGGCGGAGCCGGTGCCGGAGGAGGGCGGGGCTCCGGAAGGGGGCGGTGCCTCGCGGGCGGCCGCCGGGGGAGGCGCCCCCGTCGTGCGGGCACGGGCCGACGACCCTGAACGGGCACTTGCCCGCGCCGAACGGGCTCCGGGGCACCCCGAGCGGGCACTTGCCCACGCCGAACGGGCGTCTGCCCACCCCGAGCGGGCACTTGCCCACCCCGAGCGGGCGCCTGCCCACTCCGAGCGCGTTCCCGGGCGGCCCCCCGGGCGGCCCCCCGAGCGGAAGGGGAACATCCGCCCCCGTCTGACCTCCTTCGTCGGCCGGGAACCCGAACTCGCCGCCATCCGTTCGGACATGCGGAGGGCCCGACTGGTCACGCTGACCGGACCGGGCGGCTCCGGCAAGACCCGCCTCGCCGAGGAAGCCGCCGCCGGGCATCCCAGCGCATGGCTGGCCGAGCTCGCCCCGCTCGACCGGCCGGAGGCGGTCCCCGGCGCGGTCCTCAGTGCGCTCGGCCTGCGCGAGACCGTGCTGATCACGAGCGAGCTGACCGCTCCGCAGGACGACCCCGTCGCCCTGCTCGTCGAGTACTGCGCCCCGCGCAGCCTGCTCCTGCTCCTCGACAACTGCGAACACGTCATCGGCGCCGCCGCCGAACTCGCCGAGACCCTCCTCACCCGCTGCCCGGACCTCACCATCGTCGCGACCAGCCGCGAACCGCTGGGCGTGCCGGGCGAGTCCGTGCGCCCCGTGGAGCCGCTGCCGCCCGACCCGGCGCACCGCCTGTTCACCGAGCGGGCCGCGGCCGCGCGCCCCGGCTTCGACGCCACCGCGGACGCCGCGGCCGTGGACGAGATCTGCCGCCGTCTCGACGGCCTGCCCCTGGCCATCGAGCTGGCCGCCGCCCGGCTTCGGCTGCTCACGCCCAGGCAGATCGCCGACCGCCTCGACGACCGCTTCCGCCTGCTCACCAGCGGCTCCCGCACGGCCCTGCCCCGCCAGCAGACCCTGCGGGCGGTCGTCGACTGGTCCTGGGACCTCCTGGACGAGGCCGAGCGCACGGTCCTGCGCGAGGTCTCCGTCTTCGCGGGCGGCTGGGACCTGGAGGCCGCCGAGGCCGTGTGCACCGGCCCCGCCGCCGACCTCATCGGCGCCCTCGTCGACAAGTCCCTCGTCGTCGCGACCCCCGGCGCCGGACCCGAGGACCCCGACATGCGCTACCGCATGCTGGAGACCATCCACGAGTACGCGACCGAGCGCGCCGCCGAGACCCCCGCCGCGCGAGCCGCCGAGGACCGCCACGGCGCGTATGTGTGCGCCCTCGTGGAGCGCGCCGAGCCGCTGCTGCGCTCCGCCGGTCAACTGCCGTGGATCCGCCGCCTGGAGGCCGAGCTCGACAACATCCGCGCGGCCCTGCACCGCGCCGTCGAGCGCCGGGACGAGGAGCGGGCCACCGCCCTCGCCCTCGGCATGGGTTGGTTCTGGTGGCTGCGCAACTACCCGACGGAGGGCTCGGACTGGGTCGGCCGCGTCCTGGGCGCCATCGCGCGGCCCGAGCCCCCGCAGGCCGCGGCCGAGCCGTCGCCCCTCGCCGCCTCCCCGCTCGCCCCCGGCGCCGCCGGGCTCGACGCCGACCTCGCCGACGAGGGCCGCCCGGGGTACTGGCCCCGGATGGCCCTGCGGATGCTGCACCTGTTCCTGACGGTGGAGGCGCGGCCCGCGGACGTGCTCGCCGACGACGACGCCCGGCGGTACATCCGCCGCGTCCGGGAGACCCTGGCCCGGTCCGTGCCCGCGAGCGGCCGCTTCCCGGGGCTGCTCTGGCCGTTCACGATGTACTTCCTCGACGAGCCGCACAACGTGGTGCCGGCCCTGGACACGGCGGTCGCCAACTGCCGGCGCTTCGGCGGCGACTGGGAGATCGCGGTCACCCTGATGTTCCGGGTGCACACCGTCATCGACCGGCCCGGCCTTCTCGCCGGGGTCGACGAGGACCTCAAGGAGCTGCGCACGCTGAGCGGACGCGTCGGCGACCGCTGGCTGCGCGCGCAGGTCAGCAGCGCGGCGGGGGAGGCGGCGATGTCCCGCGGCCACCACGCGGAAGCGCGCCGGGAGTACGAAGAGGCGCTGCGCCTCGCGCACGAGGTGGGGGCGCACGCCGAGACCACCTTCCTGATCGCCCGCATCGCCGAGATCGCCTACCGCGAGGGCGACCGCGAACGGGCCGCCAAGGGCCTGGACGAGGCGAGCGCCCAGGCCGACCGGTTCGGCGTCCCGGACGCCCGCGCGTTCGTCTGCATGATGCGTGCCTCCCTGGCCATCGACGACGGTGACGTGGTGCGGGCCCGCGCCCTGTGCGACGCCGCCCGCAAGGAGGGCGAGCGCGGCACGCTGCCGCCGCAGTTCGGGGCGGGCCTGGGCAATGTGGAGGCCCGGGTCGCCGCTGCCGAGTCGGGCCCCGAGGCCGGGCTCGCCGTGCTCGCCGACGTACTGCGCGACGCCTTGCACCACCACTGCTCGGAGCCGGTCACGGCCAGCCTGGTGGACGTCGGCGCCGCGCTGTTCCTGCGCCTTCGCGACCACGCCCGCGCGACCCGCCTGCTCGCCCGCGCCACGCGCTGGCGGGGCGGCCACGAGCGCTCCGTGCCGGAGCGGGCCCTGGCCGAGGGGGTCGAGACCGAGGCCAGGCAGGCCCTGGGGCCGGTGGCCTACGAGCGGGAGCGGGCTGCGGGCGCCGCGCTGACCGTCGACGAGGTCCTGGCGGAGCTGGCCCCGCCGCGCTGAGCGCTCAGGTGCAGCGGAGGCGGGACTGCGCCCAGTCCGCGAGGGCCACCGAGTCGAAGTGCGTATGCGGCTCGACGACCAGACGGATCGTTTTGCGGCCGGTCAGACCGACCCGTACGGGCACGGCCGGATCGCCGCCCTTGACCAGCTGCGACTGCCACAGGCGCACCCCGTCGGCGTAGACGGAGAACCGCACCTGGCCGAGGCGCATCGTCATGTCGTCGACGCCGACGAGCGCCTCGTACGAGGAGCACGTGCGGTTGAGGTCGATGGTCACGGAGGAGGATCCGTGCACGGTCACGCCGTGGCCGTACCGCTTGTCGCCGATGGACATGCCCCAGCGCTGCCACACCCAGCTGCTCTCGCCGAGCCGCATCTCGGGCTTCGTGCCGTCGCCGGTGAGGCCGTACTCCAGCTCGTTCCACTGGTAGACGACCGGTGCGGGGGGCGGCGTCGGCGAGGGGGTCGGCCGGGGCGTGGGCGTGGGCCGGGGCGGCGTCGGCCGGGGCGCGGGCGGCGGTGGCGGCTTCGGCTTGGGTTTCGGCGGTGGCGGCTTCGGCGTCGGCTTGGGAGCGGGCTTCGGCGGGGGCTTCGGCTTGGGCTCGGCCTTCGCGGGCGGCGCGGGCTTCGGCCGTGGCGGGGGCGGCGGCTCCGGCTTCGGCAGCGGCTTCGAGGGCGGCGGATTGCGGGGGATCACGGGCGGCTGTGCCGAGGTCGGCTGTGGCTTCGCCTCCGGCGGCTCCTTCTTGTCCGGGCCCCCGGCGAGCGCGACCGCCACGGCCACCCCGGCCGCGACGACACCCGCCACGATCCCGACCTTCGCCGGGGTGCCGAGGCCCTCGGCGGCCGCGCCGCCCCCGGCCGCTCCGGCGCCGCCCGAGCCGCTGCCCGCGGCCGCGCCCGCGGCACCCGCCGCGCCCGCGCCCGCGACGCCGCCCCCGATGAGGGCGGCCACCTTGCCGTATCCGGCGGCACCGAACCAGCCGATGACGGCCACCGGCACGACGGCGGGGATGCCGCTGGCGACTTCCTTGATCTGGCCCGCGGCGAGACGGCAGTTGGCGCACTCCTCCAGGTGCTTGCGCAGGCCCCGCTCGGCGCGGGTGCGCAGGCCGCCGCGGGCGTAGGCGCCGAGCCGGTCGGCGTAGCGCGCGCACTCCTCGCTCTCGGTGAGCGTGGCGCTCACATGGGCCTGGAGATAGGCCTGCTTCAGGCCTTCGCGGGCGCGGCTCGCGAGCACGCGCGTGCCGTTGGCGTCCAGGCCGAAGAGCGTGGCGACGTCGCTCGGCGACTCGTCCTCGACCTCCGTGTGCCACAGCACGGCCTGCCAGCGCTCGGGCAGGCTGCGGAAGGCCTGCATGGCGAGCGACTGCTCGGCCTCGTGCATGGCCCGCACGTCGGCGCCCAGGTCCAACGTTTCGTCGTCGGACACCTCGGAGCCCCGGGCCGCCTGGGCGGCGAAGACCGCGAAGTCGTCGACGAGCTGCTCCCGCTTCGCCGACTTCGTCCACCCGGCGGCGACGCGCCGCACCGTGGTCAGCAGATAGGCGCGCACCGCGTGCTCGGGCCCCGAGCCGGACCGCACGGCCTGGAGCATCCGCGCGAACACCTCGGCGGTGAGGTCGTCCGCGGTGTGCGCGTCCCGGCAGCAGGTGCGGGCATAGCGGCGCACCGCGTCGGCGTGCCTGCGGTACAGCTCCTCGTACGCGGAGTCCTCGCCCGCCCGCATCCGGGCGATCAGATCGGCGTCGGGGGGTGGCGAAACGTCACCGCCACGAGCGCCGGGCGCGGCCTCCGCGGCGGACGAGCCGCTGCCGCGCTGGGGCGGCACGCTCGGGTCGGGTCCGGGCACACCGGAGTTGGCGGCGGCGCCGGACGCGGAGCCGCTCGTGCCCCCGCCGCCACCGCTGCCGCCGGGGCCGCCCTGGTTCGGCACCTGCCGGGAGGGCAGCCCGCCCGACTCGCCACCGGTGGAGCTGGGCTCGTCCCGTCCGTCAACACTCATCGCGGAAAGCCCCCGCATGCACACTCAGACCCGGACACCGGGAAAGAGTGCCACACGGTCGCGCCCCGTCGAATAGGGACGACGAGCAACCACCCGTCCGGGGCGAGTTACCGCAACCGAGCGCTACCGTTCACCCATTCGGGGAATGCTCAACTCCTGTGCCTGTCCGTGGAGTTGAGCATTCCGAGGCCGTGGAGGCCCGAACGGGTGTTTACGAAGGCCGCGACCGCAGCCCCTCAAGGAGGATGTCGAGGAGTCGGGACGAGGCCGCGGCCTGCTGCGCCGCGTCCGGCAGCGAAGGTGCCGCCGTCGCTATCACGAGCAGCACGTCGGACACGGTCACGTCCGCGCGCAGCTCACCCGCCGCCCGCGCCCGCTCCACGAGCCGCCCGACCACGTCGAGCAGCGCCGCGGCACCCGCGTCGTCGCTCTCCCTGGCCGGAGCGGACCGCTGCTCCACCAGTCGCAGCTCCGGCGAGAGCGCCGGAGGCACCTGGCGCTGCTGCGGCACCCGGACCTCGGCGGCGTCCGCCACCCTGGTCCCGTCCACCGCGTCCGCGCCGTCGGCCCCCTCGCCCTCGTCCACGCTCACGCGCAGCACCTGGGGCGGAAGGAGCCGTCCCGCGCCCGAGGCCACGGACGTCCGCAGGAAGCGCGAGAGCGCCGACCACGGTTCGTCCTCCTGCCCGAGTGCCGCGCGGGCCTGCTCGGTCAGCCGGGAGGTCTCCTCCTCGGCTATCCGTCGCACCAGTACGTCCTTGCTCGGGAAGCGGCGGTAGACCGTGCCGACTCCGACGCGGGCCCGCCGTGCCACGTCCTCCATCGGCGCGCCGTACCCCAGCTCGCCGAAGACTTCGCGCGCCGCGCGCAGGACGTGCTCGAGATTCCGCTGCGCGTCCACGCGCAGCGGCGTCGTACGCGCTACGTCCCCCACTTCCCGTCCGTTTCCGCCCGAGGCGACGGCGGGTGCCGACGCTGTCGCGGAAGTCCAGTGAGAGTCCTGAATGTGCATATGTGTTCCCCCGGTAATGACGTCTCCCCCCGGAGACACTCCCCGCCATGTGATGACCGGCGTGTGAGGAGCGAGCTGCGCACGAACCCGGCAAACCGGACTCGACGAGCGCATCCCCCGACACCCCGACGTCACACGAACATAGTTGAGCCAGAGTCAATTCAGAAGGGGTGGGTTCCGCACGGGGTGCCCCCCGATCGGAGTACGCACCGTTTCCCACCCGATTGCACCCTGCGCCACCACCCTGCCACCACCCTCTGACCTGCGCACATTCCACCCGTTCCGCCAAGCGGAGCGGCTGCTGCCAACCTAGGCTTCCAGTCATACAAATTGCTGAGCCTGTGGACAAACGCGAAGTGCGGGTGCGTCATGGGATGGTGACGGAACCTGTGCGCATTCTCGTTGTCGGCGGTGGCTACGTCGGGATGTACACCGCGCTGCACCTCCAGCGGAAACTCAAGCAGGAGCTGCGGCGGGGCGAGACGGAGATCGTCGTGATCTCGCCCGATCCGTATATGACGTACCAGCCGTTCCTGCCCGAAGCCGCGGCCGGCTCGATCTCCCCGCGCCACGTCGTCGTCCCGCTGCGCCGCGTCCTCGACCGGTGCCGCGTGGTCGTCGGCGAGGTCACCTCGGTCGACCACGCCAAGCGCACCGCGTCCTTCACGACGCTCGCCACCCGCGAGGAGGGCACGGGCCCCCTCGCCCTCACGTACGACGAGCTCGTACTCGCCCCCGGCTCCATCTCGCGCACCCTGCCCGTGCCCGGCCTCGCCGACTACGGCATCGGCTTCAAGACCGTCGAAGAGGCCATCGGACTGCGCAACCACGTCATTGAGCAGATGGACATCGCCTCCTCGACGCGCGACCCCGCCGTCCGCGACGCCGCCCTGACGTTCGTCTTCGTGGGCGGCGGCTACGCGGGCGTGGAGGCGCTCGGCGAGCTGGAGGACATGGCCCGCTACGCCGCGCGGTACTACCACAACGTCAAGGCCGAGGACATGAAGTGGATCCTCGTCGAGGCCTCCGGGCGCATCCTGCCCGAGGTCGGCGAGGAGATGGGCAAGTACACGGTCCGCGAGCTGCGCCGGCGCAACATCGACGTACGCCTGGAGACCCGGCTCGACTCCTGCGAGGACCGCGTCGCCGTCCTCAGCGACGGCGCCCGCTTCCCCACCCGTACGGTCGTGTGGACCGCGGGCGTCAAGCCGCATCCGCTGCTCGCCGCCACGGACCTGCCGCTGACCGAACGCGGCCGCCTGAAGTGCACCGCCGAGCTGTCCGTCGACGGCGCCCCGCACGCGTGGGGCGCGGGCGACGCGGCCGCCGTCCCCGACGTCACCGCCGAGCAGCCGGGCACCGAGTGCGCGCCCAACGCCCAGCACGCCGTGCGCCAGGCCAAGGTCCTCGGCGACAACATCGCCGCCGCACTGCGCCAACAGGCCCTCCAGGAGTACCGGCACAAGTACGTGGGGTCCGTGGCCTCCCTGGGACTGCACAAGGGCGTCGCCCACGTCTACGGACGCAAGCTGAAGGGCTACCCTGCCTGGTTCATGCACCGCGTCTACCACCTCAGCCGGGTGCCCACCGTCAACCGCAAGTCCCGCGTGCTCGCCGAATGGACGCTGTCCGGCCTGTTCAAACGCGAGATCGTCTCCCTGGGCTCACTGGAACACCCGCGCGCGGAATTCGAACTCGCGGCCGGGGGAGAGCGCCCGAAGGAGTCCTGATGACCTCCGGCCGGAACTGCCCGAGCAGCACCGGCGTCTGACGGATGTCAGTCCGGTCGGCCAGACTGGACGTGTGACCATGAGCGGGCCCGCAAGAGGGCATCCGAGACGCGAGGGCCCGCTCCACGCCATGCTGTGTCTTCCCGGGAGGCGGCGCCGCACGCCGCACCGCCACCGGCCGAACGCCCGGCCGTACACCCCCGCCCGATCCAGAAGCGACACCACGAGGCCTACCGCAGTGAACTTCACGCGCTGGAGCGCCCGGCTCCCCGGAACACAGCGCCGCGCCGCGGCGCGCACCGAGACCGGCGGCTCCCCGGCACAGCGAGGCGAGAGCTCCGTCCCCGCGGCCCGCGCCGAGCGCGTCGCGGAGCACCCCACCGAAGGCGTCGACGCCCCCGACGGCGTCGACGGGCTACCCGCCCGCGAGGTCCTCGACAGCATCCCGGCCCTCGTGGCCCTCGTGCACGGCCCCGACCACCGCATCGCGTACGTCAACGACGCGTACGCCACGGCGTTCGGCCCCCGCCCCACCGGCGTCCCCGCGCGCGAGGCGCTGCCCGAGCTGGAGGAGGTCGGGCTCCTGCCGCTCCTGGACCAGGTGCTGCGCAGCTCCAAGCCGCGCACGGTCAAGTCCCGCAAGGTGCCCGGAGGCCGTTCGTACACGTTCACGTGCACCCCCGTGTCGCTGCCCCTGGGCGGGCCCGCCACGGACGCCCAGGACGGCGGGGTGCTGGTCTTCGCCGCCGACGTCACCGACCACGCCGACGCCGCCGAGCGCCTGCGCGCCAGCGAGCGCAGCCAGCGCGAGACCGCCGTGACGCTGCAACGCTCGCTGCTGCCCCAGGAGTTGGAGCAGCCGGACGACCTGCGCATCGCCGCCACGTACCAGCCCGGCGGCACCGAGGCCGCGGTCGGCGGCGACTGGTACGACGTGATCACGCTCGGCGGTGGCCGCACCGCCCTGGTGATCGGCGACGTCATGGGGCGCGGCGTCCGCGCGGCGGCCGTCATGGGCCAGCTCCGCACGGCCGTGCGCGCCTACGCCCGCCTGGACCTGCCGCCGCACGAGGTCCTGCAGCTCCTCGACGGCCTCGCCGCGGAGATCGACGCCAGCCAGATCGCCACGTGCGTGTACGCCGTCCACGATCCGAACGAGGGCAGCCTGTCGTACGCGTCGGCGGGCCACCTGCCGATCCTCGTCCGCGACGAGAACGGCACGATCCACCGCGCGGACGAGCCCACGGGCCCGCCGCTCGGCACCGGCGGCTGGCTGCACGCCTCCGGCTCCGTGCCGCTCGGCCCCGGCTCCACCGCCGTGCTGTACACGGACGGACTCGTGGAGCGCCGCAGCGAGGACATCGACGAGGGCGTGGCGTCCCTGGAGCGGGCCCTGGGCGGCGCCACCGGTACGCCCCAGGTGGTCTGCGACCGCCTGATCCGGGCCCTGGGGGTCACCGCCGACCACGACGACGACGTGGCGGTCCTCGTCCTCCAGCAGCCCGCCCGCACCGGAGCCGACGCGGAGCTGTTCCGCAACGCGGCCCTGGAGCTGCTCGGCGGCGTGGAGGCGGCCCCACGCGCGCGTGCCTTCGCCACCGGCGTCCTCGCCAGCTGGCGGTTCCCGCCGGAGCTGCTCGACCTGGGCGTCCTGGCCACCAGCGAGCTCGTCGCGAACTCCCTTCAGCACGGCACCCCGCCGATGCGCCTGCGGCTGCGCCGCACCGACCGCCGGTTGATCATCGAGGTCACCGACGGCGACGACCACCTGCCCAGGCGCCGTCGCGCCGAGCCCGCGGACGAGGCGGGCCGGGGCATCGCGATCGTCGCCACGATCGCTTCGAACTGGGGCTCGCGCCGGACGCCCGGCGGCGGCAAGGCCGTGTGGTGCGAGTTCGCGCTGCCGCGCGCGTAGTCCCTGATACGACGACGCGCGCGGGGGCGATGCCCACGCGCGCGTAGCTGACGATGTGCCCGACCGGCCCCTTAGGAGTGGGCGGTCACGGCCTCCGGGGCGCTCTGGGCGACGACCCGGCTCTTCTGGGCGTACGGGTGGTTCTGCGCCGGCGTGAGGCGCTTGCCGAGCCGCAGCGCGAGCACCGTGATGCCCAGCGAGAAGAGCAGGAACGTCACGACGTACGGAGCGTGCAGCGTGGCGCCCATGGGCCCGCCCACGGCCGGGCCGACCGCCAGGGCCAGCTGCTTCACGAGGGCGAAGGCCGAGTTGTACCGGCCGACCATCGACTCCGGCGCCAGATCGGCGACCAGCGGCGCCACGGTCGGCGCGAGCATGGTCTCGCCGATCCCGAAGAGCGCGTACGTCGAGATGAAGGCGGCGGTGGCCATGGCCTGGCTGCCGTGGCCGAGGCCCGCGTAGCCGGCGGCGATCCACGCCACGGCCCAGATGAGGCCCACGGCCGCGATCACCTGCGAGCGCCTGCGGCGCTCGACGAACCGCAGGACGGCGAACTGGGCGACCACGATCGCGCCGGTGTTGGCGGCGAGCGCGATGCCGAGCGTCGACGGCGAGATCCCGGCGGCCTCCACGCCGTACGCGGACAGACCGGACTCGAACTGGCCGTAGCAGGCGAAGAACAGCACGAAGCCCAGGACGCACAGCTGGAGCATCACGGGGTTGCGGAAGACGTCCTTCATGCTGCCCCGGGCCTGCGGCGCGGCGTCCGCGATCCGGGGCGAGCGCGGCATGCGCGTGGTCAGCATGACGCCGACGAGCACCAGGAAGATGACGGTCTCGATGGCGAAGAGCAGCGTGAAGTCGCTGGGCCGCTCGTGCTTGACCAGCTGGCCGCCGATGAGGCCGCCGACGCCGAGGCCCAAATTCTGCAGGAAGAACTGAGTGGCGAACGCGCGCGTGCGGGTGTCCGGCGTGGAGCACTCGACGATCATCGTCGCGAGCGCGGGCTGCATGACGGCCTGGCCCGCGCCCAGCGCGCCCGCCGAGAGCAGTACGAGGGGGGCGTCGGCCGCCAGGCCCAGGCTCAGGGCGCCGACGGCGGCGGTGAGCAGGGCGGCGATGAGGACGGGCAGCGGCCCGCGCCGGTCGATGGCCCGGCCGGAGAACGGCAGCACGATGAGCGCGGCCACCGCGAAGGCGGCGAGCACGAGGCCCGCCGTCACGGCGCCGAGGTCCCGGACCTGCGCCACGTACACGTACAGGAAGGGGACGGTAAAGCCGAGGCCGAACGCGCTCAGTGCGTTGCCCACGTGGATCCGGCGCATCGCGGCGCCCATCGCCATGGTCACTTTCACCTGCCTTAGGAGTGAAGACTTCAAAGCTAAAGTTAGGAGCTAAACAATACACACTGAAGGACTTCGATGCCAACCACGCCCGTGCCATACTGCGCCCATGGGTGACACCCCCGGCCCCACAGAGCCGACACTCGAAGAGCAGATCGCCGCCTACCAGCGCGAGTTCCAGGACCTCGACCCCCAGGTCGAGAAGATCGTCTCGGCCCTCGGCCGCCTCAACCGGCGGATGAACGTCGCCTACGGCCGCCAGACCGCGACCCTCGGCATCAGCAACGCCGAGTGGGAGGTCCTCAAGGCACTCGTCCTCTCCGGCGCCCCCTATCGGATGGGCCCCGGCGAGCTGGCCAAGCGCCTCGGCCTCACGCCCGCCGCCATGACCCACCGCATCGACCGCATGGTGAGCGAGGGCCTGGTCACCCGGGAGCGCGACGAGTCCAACCGCGTACGGGTGATCGTGGAGCTCACCGGCGAGGGCCGGGAGAAGTGGCTGGAGGCGATGCGCCTCGCCACGGTCTTCGAGGAGGACCTCCTCCAGGACCTGTCCGCGGCCGAGCGGGGCGTCCTGGGCGAGGTGCTCACGCGCCTGCTGCGCCGGGTGGAGCACGCCCAGCCGGACGCGGGCGGGCGTCTCAACGACCTCGACTGATGTTCACGGAGCCGGGGGTTGACAGTCCCCCGCCCGGTCCGTAAGGTACTTCGAGTTGTCGCGGGGCCGTAACGGTTCTGCGACAGCGCATCTCGCCGCTGACGCGGCACCCAAACACCAGCACGACCTCCCCACGGGACTGATTTCGGCATGTCCGAATTCAATTCCAGGGTGCGATTATGAATCGCCGGGAGAATCCGCTAAAGTTTGGGACGTCGGAACGGCCCAACGGCCGGGAAGACAGCCCAAGTTGACTGGGAATCGGGCCCGAAGGGATCTGATAGAGTCGACACCGCCGGAAGGCCGAGAGGCCGGAAAGCACCGAGGAAATCGGAACGGACCGGGAAGCCGGAAAGATCTGATAGAGTCGGAAACACGAAATACCGAAGGGAAGCGCCCGGAGGAAAGCCCGAGAGGGTGAGTACAAAGGAAGCGTCCGTTCCTTGAGAACTCAACAGCGTGCCAAAAGTCAACGCCAGATATGTTGATACCCCGTCTGCCGGACATCAGTTCCGGCGGCGAGGTTCCTTTGAAAAAGTCCTCCCGCCGATGTGTGGGAGGCGCACAGCGAGGACGCTGTGAACGACCGGGATTATTCCTCCTGGTTGTTCCGCTCTCGTGGTGTTGCACCCGATTACGGGTACACATTCACGGAGAGTTTGATCCTGGCTCAGGACGAACGCTGGCGGCGTGCTTAACACATGCAAGTCGAACGATGAAGCCCTTCGGGGTGGATTAGTGGCGAACGGGTGAGTAACACGTGGGCAATCTGCCCTGCACTCTGGGACAAGCCCTGGAAACGGGGTCTAATACCGGATATGACACGGGATCGCATGATCTTCGTGTGGAAAGCTCCGGCGGTGCAGGATGAGCCCGCGGCCTATCAGCTAGTTGGTGAGGTAACGGCTCACCAAGGCGACGACGGGTAGCCGGCCTGAGAGGGCGACCGGCCACACTGGGACTGAGACACGGCCCAGACTCCTACGGGAGGCAGCAGTGGGGAATATTGCACAATGGGCGAAAGCCTGATGCAGCGACGCCGCGTGAGGGATGACGGCCTTCGGGTTGTAAACCTCTTTCAGCAGGGAAGAAGCGAAAGTGACGGTACCTGCAGAAGAAGCGCCGGCTAACTACGTGCCAGCAGCCGCGGTAATACGTAGGGCGCGAGCGTTGTCCGGAATTATTGGGCGTAAAGAGCTCGTAGGCGGCTTGTCACGTCGGTTGTGAAAGCCCGGGGCTTAACCCCGGGTCTGCAGTCGATACGGGCAGGCTAGAGTTCGGTAGGGGAGATCGGAATTCCTGGTGTAGCGGTGAAATGCGCAGATATCAGGAGGAACACCGGTGGCGAAGGCGGATCTCTGGGCCGATACTGACGCTGAGGAGCGAAAGCGTGGGGAGCGAACAGGATTAGATACCCTGGTAGTCCACGCCGTAAACGGTGGGCACTAGGTGTGGGCGACATTCCACGTCGTCCGTGCCGCAGCTAACGCATTAAGTGCCCCGCCTGGGGAGTACGGCCGCAAGGCTAAAACTCAAAGGAATTGACGGGGGCCCGCACAAGCGGCGGAGCATGTGGCTTAATTCGACGCAACGCGAAGAACCTTACCAAGGCTTGACATACACCGGAAACGGCCAGAGATGGTCGCCCCCTTGTGGTCGGTGTACAGGTGGTGCATGGCTGTCGTCAGCTCGTGTCGTGAGATGTTGGGTTAAGTCCCGCAACGAGCGCAACCCTTGTCCCGTGTTGCCAGCAGGCCCTTGTGGTGCTGGGGACTCACGGGAGACCGCCGGGGTCAACTCGGAGGAAGGTGGGGACGACGTCAAGTCATCATGCCCCTTATGTCTTGGGCTGCACACGTGCTACAATGGCCGGTACAATGAGCTGCGATACCGCGAGGTGGAGCGAATCTCAAAAAGCCGGTCTCAGTTCGGATTGGGGTCTGCAACTCGACCCCATGAAGTCGGAGTCGCTAGTAATCGCAGATCAGCATTGCTGCGGTGAATACGTTCCCGGGCCTTGTACACACCGCCCGTCACGTCACGAAAGTCGGTAACACCCGAAGCCGGTGGCCCAACCCCTTGTGGGAGGGAGCTGTCGAAGGTGGGACTGGCGATTGGGACGAAGTCGTAACAAGGTAGCCGTACCGGAAGGTGCGGCTGGATCACCTCCTTTCTAAGGAGCACTTCTTGGCTGCCAGCTCTGCTGACAGTCCAGAGGCCAGTACATCAGCGAATGTCTGATGCTGGTTGCTCATGGGTGGAACGTTGACTACTCGGCACACTTGACCTGCTTCTCTTCCCAGTACTGCTTCGGCGTGGAACGGAACGAGGAGGGGCGAGGGTGTCGGGCACGCTGTTGGGTATCTGAGGGTGCGGGCTTTGTTCCTGACCTCAGTGCCGACCCCAGTGCACTCACTGGTTCTCCAGTGGGGTGATGGGTGGTTGGTCGTTGTTTGAGAACTGCACAGTGAACGCGAGCATCTGTGGCCAAGTTTTTAAGGGCGCACGGTGGATGCCTTGGCACCAGGAACCGATGAAGGACGTGGGAGGCCACGATAGTCCCCGGGGAGTCGTCAACCAGGCTTTGATCCGGGGGTTTCCGAATGGGGAAACCCGGCAGTCGTCATGGGCTGTCACCCACCGCTGAATATATAGGCGGTGTGGAGGGAACGCGGGGAAGTGAAACATCTCAGTACCCGCAGGAAGAGAAAACAACCGTGATTCCGGGAGTAGTGGCGAGCGAAACTGGATGAGGCCAAACCTCAAGCGTGTGAGACCCGGCAGGGGTTGCGCTTGGGGGGTTGTGGGATCTCTCTTTCACAGTCTGCCGGCTGTGAGACGAGTCAGAAACCGTTGATGTAGGCGAAGGACATGCGAAAGGTCCGGCGTAGAGGGTAAGACCCCCGTAGTCGAAACGTCAGCGGCTCGTTTGAGAGACACCCAAGTAGCACGGGGCCCGAGAAATCCCGTGTGAATCTGGCGGGACCACCCGTTAAGCCTAAATATTCCCTGGTGACCGATAGCGGATAGTACCGTGAGGGAATGGTGAAAAGTACCGCGGGAGCGGAGTGAAATAGTACCTGAAACCGTGTGCCTACAAGCCGTGGGAGCGTCGGAACAAGGCTTGCCTTGTTCTCGTGACTGCGTGCCTTTTGAAGAATGAGCCTGCGAGTTTGCGGTGTGTTGCGAGGTTAACCCGTGTGGGGAAGCCGTAGCGAAAGCGAGTCCGAATAGGGCGATTGAGTAGCGCGCCCAAGACCCGAAGCGGAGTGATCTAGCCATGGGCAGGCTGAAGCGGAGGTAAGACTTCGTGGAGGGCCGAACCCACCAGGGTTGAAAACCTGGGGGATGACCTGTGGTTAGGGGTGAAAGGCCAATCAAACTCCGTGATAGCTGGTTCTCCCCGAAATGCATTTAGGTGCAGCGTCGTGTGTTTCTTGCCGGAGGTAGAGCACTGGATAGGCGATGGGCCCTACCGGGTTACTGACCTTAGCCAAACTCCGAATGCCGGTAAGTGAGAGCGCGGCAGTGAGACTGTGGGGGATAAGCTCCATGGTCGAGAGGGAAACAGCCCAGAGCATCGACTAAGGCCCCTAAGCGTACGCTAAGTGGGAAAGGATGTGGAGTCGCAGAGACAACCAGGAGGTTGGCTTAGAAGCAGCCACCCTTGAAAGAGTGCGTAATAGCTCACTGGTCTAGTGATTCCGCGCCGACAATGTAGCGGGGCTCAAGCGTACCGCCGAAGTCGTGTCATTCCAGCATGAGGGCCAACGCCCGCTGGGATGGGTAGGGGAGCGTCGTGTGCCGGGTGAAGCTGCGCCGGAAGGCAGTGGTGGACGGTTCACGAGTGAGAATGCAGGCATGAGTAGCGATACATACGTGAGAAACGTGTGCGCCGATTGACTAAGGGTTCCTGGGTCAAGCTGATCTGCCCAGGGTAAGTCGGGACCTAAGGCGAGGCCGACAGGCGTAGTCGATGGATAACCGGTTGATATTCCGGTACCCGCTTTGAAACGCCCAATATCGAGCCCATTAATGCTAAGGCCGTGAAGCCGCCCTGGAGCCTTCGGGCAAAGGGGAGTGGTGGAGCCGCCGGTCCAAGGTGGTAGTAGGTAAGCGATGGGGTGACGCAGGAAGGTAGTCCAGCCCGGGCGGTGGTTGTCCCGGGGTAAGGGTGTAGGACGTCAGGTAGGCAAATCCGCCTGACATTGAGTCTGAGACCTGATGCCGAGCCGATTGTGGTGAAGTGGATGATCCTATGCTGTCGAGAAAAGCCTCTAGCGAGTTTCATGGCGGCCCGTACCCTAAACCGACTCAGGTGGTCAGGTAGAGAATACCGAGGCGTTCGGGTGAACTATGGTTAAGGAACTCGGCAAAATGCCCCCGTAACTTCGGGAGAAGGGGGGCCACACCCGGTGACGGCACTTGCTGCCAGAGCTGGGGGTGGCCGCAGAGACCAGCGAGAAGCGACTGTTTACTAAAAACACAGGTCCGTGCGAAGCCGTAAGGCGATGTATACGGACTGACGCCTGCCCGGTGCTGGAACGTTAAGGGGACCGGTTAGTCACTCTTCGGGGTGGCGAAGCTGAGAACTTAAGCGCCAGTAAACGGCGGTGGTAACTATAACCATCCTAAGGTAGCGAAATTCCTTGTCGGGTAAGTTCCGACCTGCACGAATGGCGTAACGACTTCTCGACTGTCTCAACCATAGGCCCGGTGAAATTGCACTACGAGTAAAGATGCTCGTTTCGCGCAGCAGGACGGAAAGACCCCGGGACCTTTACTACAGTTTGATATTGGTGTTCGGTTCGGCTTGTGTAGGATAGGTGGGAGACTGTGAACCCGGTACGCCAGTATCGGGGGAGTCGCCGTTGAAATACCACTCTGGTCGTGCTGGATGTCTAACCTGGGTCCGTGATCCGGATCAGGGACAGTGTCTGATGGGTAGTTTAACTGGGGCGGTTGCCTCCCAAAGGGTAACGGAGGCGCCCAAAGGTTCCCTCAGCCTGGTTGGTAATCAGGTGTTGAGTGTAAGTGCACAAGGGAGCTTGACTGTGAGACTGACGGGTCGAGCAGGGACGAAAGTCGGGACTAGTGATCCGGCGGTGGCTTGTGGAAGCGCCGTCGCTCAACGGATAAAAGGTACCCCGGGGATAACAGGCTGATCTTCCCCAAGAGTCCATATCGACGGGATGGTTTGGCACCTCGATGTCGGCTCGTCGCATCCTGGGGCTGGAGTCGGTCCCAAGGGTTGGGCTGTTCGCCCATTAAAGCGGTACGCGAGCTGGGTTTAGAACGTCGTGAGACAGTTCGGTCCCTATCCGCTGTGCGCGTAGGAATATTGAGAAGGGCTGTCCCTAGTACGAGAGGACCGGGACGGACGAACCTCTGGTGTGCCAGTTGTTCTGCCAAGGGCATGGCTGGTTGGCTACGTTCGGGAGGGATAACCGCTGAAAGCATCTAAGCGGGAAGCCTGCTTCGAGATGAGTATTCCCACCCACTTGATGGGGTAAGGCTCCCAGTAGACGACTGGGTTGATAGGCCAGATATGGAAGCCTGGTAACGGGTGGAGTTGACTGGTACTAATAGGCCGAGGGCTTGTCCTCAGTTGCTCGCGTTCACTGTGTTGGTTCTGAAACCACGAACAACCCCATGCCCGTAGGGTGTGGTGCGGTAGTTCACAGTTTCATAGTGTTTCGGTGGTCATAGCGTGAGGGAAACGCCCGGTTACATTCCGAACCCGGAAGCTAAGCCTTACAGCGCCGATGGTACTGCAGGGGGGACCCTGTGGGAGAGTAGGACGCCGCCGAACAAATTGTGAAGGAGACCCCCGTGCCATTCGGCACGGGGGTTTTCTGCGTTCAGGGGCCGGGCTTTATCCGGCTACCTTTCAGGTCGGGCGGACCAGTCAGACCGGGCGGCCCGGTCAGGCCGGGCGGACCAATTTCGTGTCGTACGCCAGAATCACTGCCTGCACCCGGTCCCGTGCGCCCGTCTTCGCGAGGATGCGGCCCACATGCGTCTTCACCGTCGATTCGGCCAGATGCAGCCGCGCGGCGATCTCCGTGTTCGTCCAGCCCTGGCCGATGACCGTGAGGATCTGGAGTTCGCGGTCGGTCAGCGAGGTCAGGAGCGGATGCCCGGCCGGGTCGGCCGGGCCCGTGGAGGCCCCGCCGCTCGGCAGCTGGTCCACGAACGCGTCGAGGAGGCGCCGGGTCAGCCTCGGGGCGACCACCGCGTCACCCGTGGCCACCGCGCGGATGCCGGACAGGAGCTCCTCCGGCAGCGCGTCCTTGATGAGGAAGCCCGAGGCCCCCGCGCGCAGCCCCGCGTACGCGTACTCGTCCAGGTCGAACGTCGTGAGGATGAGGACGCGGGACTCCGAGCCGGACGCGACGATGCGGCGGGTGGCCTCGATGCCGTCCATGTCGGGCATGCGGACGTCCATCAGGATGACGTCCGGGCGGATCCCCGCGGCCATGCGGACCGCGTCGGCGCCGCTGCCGCCCTCACCCGCCACCGTCATGTCGTCCTGGCTCTCCAGAAGCATGCGGAAGCCGAAGCGTTGCAGGGGCTGATCGTCGACTATGAGGACGCTGGTCACTGAGCGGATTCCTTCGGGGAAGCGACAAGAGCGGAAACAACGGAGACGGAAGCGGAGCCAGAGGCGGAGACAGGGGCGGAGCCGGCGGACGACGCGGCGGCGCCGGCCGTCGTGCGCGGCAGATGGAGGCGGACCTCCCAGCCGGTGGCGGGGCGGGCGCGCGGGCCGGCCTCAAGCGTGCCCGCGTACAGGGCCGTTCGCTCCCGCATGCCGGTGAGACCGCGGCCGTCGGGGGCCGCCGGTGTGCGGGCCGCGGCGCCCGTGTCCGTGACGGTGACCGTCACCCCGTCGTCGGCGTACGCGATCCGGACGGCCGCCGTCACGCCCGGGCCGCCATGCTTGAGGGTGTTCGTCAGGGCCTCCTGCACCACGCGGTACACCGTGAGTTCCTGGCCCTGCGGCAGGGCGTCGGGGCGGCCGTGGACCGTGGTGTGCACGGGCAGGCCCGCGGACCGCACGCCGTCGATGAGCCGCGTCAGATCGGCGAGCGCGGGCTGCGGGGCCAGGGCCGCGGCCTCCGGGGCGTCGTCGCGCAGGACGTCCAGGAGGCGCCGCAGCTCGGCGAGGGCCTGACGGCTGGTGGAGCCGATGGCGTCGAGGGCCTGCGCGGCGTGCTCGGGGGACTTCGCGGCCGCGTACTTGCCGCCGTCGGCGAGGCCCGTGATCACGGACAGGTTGTGGCCGATGATGTCGTGCATCTCGCGGGCGATGCGGGTGCGTTCGGCGGCCGCGGCGAGCTGGGCCTGCTGGTCGCGTTCGACCTCGAGGCGGCGGGCGCGCTCGACGAGGGCCTGGGTGTGGTCCTGGCGCGAGCGGACGGCGATGCCGAGGAGCGCGACGATCGCGTACGCCCACACCTGCGGCACGATCTGCTGGTCCCAACTGCCCCTCGGATAGCGGACGGTCCCCACGAGCAGCGGCACCAGCATCAGCACGCCCGCCCACCCCAGCGTCCGCAGGGGCAGCCGCAGCGCGACGCCGAACAGGACGATGAGCTGGACGAGGGCGGCCTGGAGCATCGCACCGGTCCCCGCGCTGACCGCGCCGAACGCCACCATCACGACGAGGGTCCCCATCGGGTGGCGGCGCCGCCACAGCAGCGGCAGCGTCAGACCCAGGCTCATCACGAGGACGAGCGGGCCGGGGACGTCCTCGTTGGGCGCGACGTTGCGCCAGCCGCCACCGGCGAAGTCGATGACGCCGGCCGTCACGAAGAAGCCGGTGACCAGGAGGTCCCAGAGCAGCGGGCGGCGCTCGTCGACGGCGCGCACCCGCTGGACCAGGCGCTGGACGTACTGGGTGAGGGGGTGCGGGTCGTGGGCCACGAGCTCATCCTCGTACAGGAGTTCCGTGCGCGGGGGCGGTGCGGGTCAGACGTCGCGGCGCTTGAGGAGGTACGAGGCCGCGGTCAGGGCCGCGAGGGCCCACAGGACGAGGGTGCACAGGGCGGGGCCGGGGGCGATCGTGTCGTCCACGCGGGCGAGGGAGCCGAGGGAGGAGGCGGCCTGGGCGGGGAAGAAGCGCACGACGTCGTCCACGCCGCCGAACGGCAGCGTCCCGACGATCTCCGGCAGGACGAGCACGGAGCCGACGAACGCGCCGATGCCGCCGGGCACCGAGCGCAGCAGCGCCCCGAGCCCCAGGGCGATCAGGCTGAGCAGGGTGACGCCCGCCGCGTTGCCCGCGAGGGCGCCGAGGACGCCGGAGTCGGTGAGCGCCAGCTTCTTGTCGGTGTCCGCGAGCCAGATCTGGGCGGTGAGGAAGGTGATGACGTTGGTGACGAAGGACAGGGCGAACGCCACCGCCGTGAAGACCGCGGCCTTCGACCACAGGACCGGCCGACGGCGCGGGACGGCGGTCAGGGAGGCGCGGATCATGCCCGTCGAGTACTCGCCCGCGGTGACCAGGATGCCGAGGACGGCGAGGCAGATCTGGGAGAGCTGGGTGCCGAAGAGGGTGAAGACGATGGTGTCGACGTCGGAGTCGTCGCCGTCGTACGTGCTGCCCATGGTGATGCCGACCGCGAGGACCAGGGCGCTCGCCGCGAGCACGGTGATCCAGGTGGTGCGCAGCGTCCACAGCTTGTGCCACTCGGAGCGCAGGACGCGGGCCGGGGTGACCCGGTAGGAGGGGGCGGGGGTGGTCGTGGTCATGCCGCGACTCCTTCCAGGGGTGCGGCGTCCGGGGTCACGTACTCGACGGAGTCGTGGGTCAGGTCCATGAAGGCCTGCTCCAGGGAGGCGGTGTGGGGGGTGAGTTCGAAGAGGGGGATGGCGTGGGCGGCTGCGGTGCGGCCGATGTGTTCGGCGTCGGTGCCGCGGACCTCAAGGGTGCCGGGGGCGTCGGGGGCGCCGGTGGCGTCGCCGTCGATGGTGACGCCGGGGCCCGCGAGGAGCGCGGCGAGGCGGGCCGCCGCGGGGGAGACGACCTTCACGGAGCCGGTGCCGGACTCGCGGACGAACTTCTCGACGGTCGTGTCCGCGAGCAGCCGGCCCCGGCCGATGATGATCAGGTGGTCGGCGGTCACGGCCATCTCGCTCATCAGGTGCGAGGAGACGAGGACCGTGCGGCCCTCGGCGGCCTGTGCCTTGAGGAGGTTGCGGATCCACAGGACGCCGTCGGGGTCGAGGCCGTTGACCGGCTCGTCCAGGACGAGCGTCGAGGGGTCGCCGAGGAGCGCCGCCGCGATGCCGAGGCGCTGGCCCATGCCGAGGGAGAAGCCCTTCACGCGGCGGCCGGCGACGTCGGTGAGGCCGGTGGTGGCGAGGACGTGCTCGACGCGGGAGCGGGGGATGCCGTGGGTGTGGGCGAGGGCCATCAGATGGTGGTACGCGGAGCGGCCGGGGTGCAGGGAGCGGGCCTCAAGGAGCGCGCCGACCTCGGTCAGGGGCGCGCTGTGGGTGGCGTAGGCGCGGCCGCCGACGGTGCAGCGGCCGCTCGTCGGGGCGTCGAGGCCGAGGAGCATCCGCATGGTGGTGGACTTGCCCGCGCCGTTCGGGCCGAGGAAGCCGGTGACGGTGCCGGGGTGGACCTCGAAGCTGAGGTCGTCGACGGCGGTCTTGGCGCGGGCGCCGCGGCCGTAGCGTTTGGTGAGTCCCTGTGCGCGAATCATGGGTCGATGGTCGCGGCGGGGCGGGCCGCGGCGCGTCGGACCGGGGTCCTGAGCTCGGGCGGGGCGTAGTACCGGGGTACGACGGCGGGCGGAAAACCGGGCGGCCCCGGGCCGGGGTGTTGCCTAGGATCGGGACATGGAGCACCTCATACGCCCCGTGCGCGGCGACGAATGGCGACAGGTCCGGGCGCTGCGGCTGCTTGCCCTGCGGGATCCGGCGGCCCCGGTCGCCTTCCTGGAGACGTACGAGAAGGCCGTCGCCCAGCCGGACGCGTACTGGCAGGACCGGACGACGAACGCGGCGCCGGGCGGGCCTCTCCGGCAGTTCATCGCGGAGGGCCCGGACGGCGGCTGGGCGGGCTCGGTGACCGTGCTCGTCGAGGAGCCGGGCGCGCAGAGCGTGCTCGGGGGCGGTGTCGAGGTGCGCCAGGCGCATCTGGTGGGGGTGTACGTGCGGCCCGAGCACCGGGGCACGGGCCTGACCGAGGCGCTGTTCGAGGCGGCGGTGGAGTGGGCGCGGGCGGCGGACGGGGCCGGGGTCGAGCGGATCCGGCTCTTCGTGCACGAGGACAACGAGCGGGCCGAGGCGTTCTACCGGCGGTTCGGCTTCGTGCGCAGCGGCCGGTCGGCGTCGGTGCCGGGGGATCCGTCGGCGCTCGAGTACGAGATGGTGCTGGCCCCGGCCCCCGGGCGCTAGCCGATCAGTTCGTCGTGGGGCCAGCGGGCGCGGCCCTGTTCGCGGGAGCGGAGCAGGGCGAGCGTCGGCATGCCCTGGTCGGCGCCGGCGGCGAGGAGCTCCGGCAGCTGGGGGAGCGGGGCGACGGCCGCGACGTCGTCGAGTACGAGGGTCAGGGGCGGGTCGAGCCGTCCGGCGGGTGAGCGGTCGGCGAGGCGGCGGCCGCGCTCGACCATGCTGGAGGCGAGCGCCGTGAGCAGCGGCATCGCGCCCGGGTTCGCCTTGGGGTCCTCGATCGCCTCGCCGACCACGAAGAGGGTGCCGCCCTCGTCGACGAGGGACTCCAGGCTGAGGGAGTCCGCGCGGTTCGGTGTGCAGGACTCCCGTACGTTCAGCGTGAACAGGCAGGACAGGGCGCGGGACGTCAGCTCCTGGGCCATGTCGCGGCGCTCCGCGTACGCGGTGAGCGCGGACTCCAGCTCGCCCGCGGCGCCCGGGGCGGCCTTGGGGTGGGTGCGCAGGACACGGACCGCGTCCTGGACCTGGGTGCCCTGGGCCCAGCGGTGGACGTGCTTCACGGAGCGGCCGTCCACGGCGGCGGCGTGCAGGAAGCTGCGCAGCAGGAGCTCGGCGGTGTCCGCCACGGCCGTGTCCAGCTTGGCGGTGGGTCTTATGGGGGCGAGCAGGGCGCGGGCGCGGTGCGTCGCCGTGGCCTTGTCCTCGCAGCCGGTGGTGGGGGACCAGTGGAGGCGGGCCGGGGTGTCGCAGAGGTGCGCGGGGTCGTAGACGAGGACGGGGCCCAGTTTGGCGCGGGCGTCCTTCGTCTCCTCCCACAGGGTGGGGTCGGAGGTGATGACCAGGGTCGCGGACTCGGCGTCCGCGATGGCCTCCGCGGCGAGGGGGCGGCGGGTTTCGGGGGTGCCGAGGACCAGGGGGGTGCGGGGGGTGGGGACGGTGGGGGGTCGCTTGGCCAGGGCGGCGGCCGGTGCGGGCCATGGCGCGGGCTCTGCTTCGAGCGGTTGCTCCGGGGCGCCGGTGCGCGGCTCTGCGTCACGGTTGCTCGGCGCTGGGGGTTGTGCCCACCCGTCCCGCCCTGCGGGACGATTGCCCACAGCGGGGGCGGGATCGAGGGTGGTCTCGGGGGGATCGGTTCTCGGGGGCTTCGGTGGGGCGGGGGCTTCCGCGTGGCGGGCTGCTCTGCGGACCGCGCGGAAGCGGGTCAGCGTGCCCATCACGAAGATCGTGAGGACGATGAGGACCATCACCTGGCCGATGAGGAAGCCCCAGAAGAGTCCGTAGCCGGAGAGCTGGTCGCGGGGCGTTCCCGGCCAGGCGCCCGCGACGTCGTGGGGTTCCTGGACGAGGTGGCGTACGGCGGGCGGCGTGTTGTTGAACGTGACGTGGTCGGGCCACTCGCCGTGGGCCCACCAGCCGGCGATGCCGGTCGCCGACCACATGAGGAAGACCATGCCGACCACGAAGGCCAGGACGCCCACGAGCAGGGCGTCCGGGACGCCGCGCTCGCGGCCGGGCGGTTCCTGGCGGCGGTCCCGGTAGCGGTCCTGCGCCATGTCACGCCACCGTCGACCGGGAGGACCCGGCGGGGCCCTCGCCCATCTGCTGTTCCATGTACGCCGCCCTTTCCTCCGCCTCCCGTTCGGCCGCCGCGAGGACGTCGTCGGTCGCGAGCAGGTCGCTCGCGGACTCCGTCATGGCGCGGTCGGTGAAGACCAGGGGGCGCTCCGTCTCCGTGATCAGGTGTTTGACCACCTGGACATTGCCGTTGACGTCCCAGACCGCGATGCCGGGCGTCAGGGTGGGGATGATCTCAACCGCCCACCGGGGCAGGCCGATGACGCGGCCCGTGGCGCGCGCCTCGTCCGCCTTCTGGGCGTAGACCGTGCGGGTGGACGCCATCTTCAGGATGGCGGCGGCCTCCTTCGCGGCCGCGCCGTCGACGACGTCCGAGAGGTGGTGGACGACCGCGACGAAGGACAGGCCGAGGCGGCGGCCGAACTTCAGCAGGCGCTGGAACAGCTGGGCCACGAAGGGCGAGTTGATGATGTGCCAGGCCTCCTCGACGAGGAAGATGCGCTTCTTCCGGTCGGGGCGGATCCAGGTGTGCTCCAGCCACACGCCGACGATCGCCATGAGGATGGGCATGGCGATGGAGTTGCGGTCGATGTGGGAGAGGTCGAAGACGATGAGCGGCGCGTCGAGGTCGATGCCGACGGTCGTGGGGCCGTCGAACATGCCGCGCAGGTCGCCGTCCACCAGGCGGTCGAGGACCAGGGCCACGTCCAGGCCCCAGGCCCGGACGTCGTCTATGGCCACGTTCATGGCCTCGGCGGACTCCGGTTCGGGGTGGCGCAGCTGCTCGACGATGTCGGTGAGGACGGGCTGGCGGTCGAGGATGGTCTCGTTGACGTAGGCGTGGGCGACCTTGAGCGCGAAGCCGGAGCGCTCGTCGAGGCCGTGGCCCATGGCCACCTCGATGATGGTCCGCAGCAGCGCGAGCTGGCCGGTCGTGGTGATCGCCGGGTCGAGCGGGTTGAGGCGGATGCCCATGTCGAGGGCGGCCGTCGGGTCGAGCCGGATGGGGGTTATCCCCAGCTCCTGGGCGATGAGGTTCCACTCGCCGACGCCGTCCTCGCCCTGGGCGTCCAGGACGACGACCTGGCGGTCCTTGAAGCGGAGCTGGCGCAGGACGTACGTCTTCTCCAGGGCGGACTTGCCGTTGCCGGACTCGCCGAGGACCAGCCAGTGGGGGGCCGGGAGCTGCTGGCCGTACAGCTGGAACGGGTCGTAGATGTAGCCCTTGCCGGAGTACACCTCGCGCCCGATGATCACGCCGGAGTCGCCGAGGCCGGGTGCGGCCGTCGGCAGATAGACCGCCTGGGCCTGGCCCGTCGACGTGCGCACCGGGAGGCGGGTGGTCTCGACCTTCCCGAACAGGAACGATGTGAACGCGTCCGTGAGGACGGTCAGCGGATCCCGCATCGCACCTTCACACCCCTACCGTTGTGGTTCATCGCCGGATGCCGGTCGCGAACGGCAGCGTGTTCACGAAGGCCCGGTGGTGCTCGCGGTCGCACCACTCCAGTTTCAGATACGACTTTCCGGCCGACGCCCTTATCGTCCGCTTGTCGCGGGCGAGGGCTTCGGGGGAGCGCGACGAGACGGTGATGTAGCCGACGAGGTTGACGCCCGCGGCGCCGCTCGCCAGGTCCTCGCCGCGCTGGTCGAGGCGGGAGTGCGAGGCGATGTCGCGGGGGTCGACGGTGCGGTTCATCTTGGCCTGGCGGCTGGCCTCGGCCTCGTCGTTGGTCTTCTCCGTGAGCATGCGCTCGATGGCGACCTCGGTGGGCTCCAGGTCCATGGTGACGGCGACGGTGCGGATCACGTCCGGGGTGTGGACGAGCAGCGGCGCGAGGAAGTTGACGCCGACGGGCGTCATCGGCCACTCCTTGACCCAGGCCGTGGCGTGGCACCAGGGGGCGCGGGTGGACGACTCGCGGGTCTTGGCCTGGAGGTAGGTGGGCTCCATCGCGTCCAGCTCGGCGGGCCAGGCATTACGTTTCGTCATCGCCTGGATGTGGTCGATGGGGTGGTCCGGGTCGTACATGGAGTGGACGAGCGAGGCGAGGCGGCCCTGGCCGAGCGGCTGGCGCACGCGGATGTCGGCCTCCTGGAGCCGCGAGCAGATGTCGGTGAGTTCGCGGGCCATGACGACGGCGAGACCGGCGTCGCGGTCGAGCTTCCTGCCGCCGTGCGGGCGGGCGGCGCGGGCCATGGCCTGTGCCTCGGCGGCCAGGTCGCGGGAGTAGTGCATGCAGGCGACGAGGTAGGCGCGGTGCTGCTCGCTGCTGGTGGACACCATCGACTGGAGCTCGTCGTAGCTGTGCTGGAGCCAGGGCAGCGCGCGGTCGTCGCCGCGCGCGGCGACGTCCTTGGCGTGCGCGTCGGGGTCGGCGGGCAGCGTGCGGGCCAGCATCTGCAGGCGCGTCACGAAGCCGTCGCCGTTGGCGACGTGCTTGAGCAGGGTGCCGAACCGGTCGACGAGGGCCTCCTGGTCCTCGCTGTCGCGCAGGCCGACGCCGGGGCCCTCGATCTCGATGGCGGCGGTGACGGTGCGCCGGTCGGCGTGCAGCAGGACGGCGATCTCGTCGGGTCCGAAGGGCGCGGCGAGCCAGCTGATGCGGCCGATGCCGGGCGGCGGGCCGATCTCCACCTCGCGCCCGTCGAGGCGGATGCCCGCCTCGGCGGCCGAGGACCGGTAGGTGGTGCCGCGCCGCAGCGACCGCTTGTAGCTCCGGTTGATCTCGAACCACTTGTAGAACGTGCGTCCCTTGTACGGGATGTACACCGCTGCGATGGCGATCAGCGGGAAGCCCATGAGCAGCACGATGCGCAGGGCCAGGAACGGGATGAGGATGCCGCACATCATGCCGAGGAACGCGCCGGCGATGATCAGCGCGATCTCGCCGGTCTCGCGGTTGCGGCCGATGATGGCGTTCGGCCGGGCCCGGCCGATCAGATAGGTGCGGCGGGGCGTGACCGGTGGGGACACATGGGACTGGGTCGTCAACGCCCTTCACCTCCAGTGCTGTTCGTACCGCGGTTGCCCGCGTGCGGGGTGCTCGACGGGCTCGTGCGGGGTGGGGGTGCGGCGGAGGGGACAGTTCCGCCGCCGTTCTGGGCGGGGCCCGCCTGGCGGTGGGCGTGCGAGGACAGGCCGCTGCCGACGGCGTTGGCCGCGGCGGTCTGGGGCGGGGTGTCGCCACCGCCGCCCTGGCCGCCGCCCGCCTTGCCGCCGGGGCGTGCGCTGTGGGTGCGGATGCCCTGGGCGACCCAGGCGGCGGGCGAGTTGAGGGCGGTGGCGGCGCGGTTCTCGGCGCCGCGCATCAGGCGGTTGTTGCGGGTGGCCATGATGTCGTCGCCGAAGCCGGGGATGAACCGGTAGATGGAGGCGCTGGCGAAGATGGCGAGGAGGATCACCGAGAGGCCGGAGACGACGGCGGACAGCGAGTCGGGGCCGTCCTCGCCCTGGAGCGCCCCGGCGACGCCGAGCACGATCACGATGATGGGCTTCACCAGGATGATCGCGACCATCAGACCGGCCCAGCGGCGGATGCGGCCCCAGGTGTTCTTGTCGACGAGGCCCGAGTACACGACGGTGCCGAGCAGCGCGCCGACGTAGAGCATCGCGGCGCGGATCACCAGCTCCAGACAGAGGATGCCGGCGGCGGCGATCGACACGGCGGACACGACGATCAGCATGATCGGGCCGCCGCCGATGTCGGTGCCCTTGTCGAGGGCCTGCGAGAACGTGCCGAAGAACCGGTCGGTGTCGCCGCCCACCGACTTGGCGAGCACCTCGGAGACGCCGTCCGTCGCGGAGACGACGGTGGACAGGATCAGCGGGGTGAACGCGGACGCGAGCACCGTCAGCCAGAGGAAGCCGATCGCCTCCGAGAGCGCGGTGAGCAGCGGTACGCCGCGCACGGCCCGCTTGGTGACCGCGAGCAGCCACACGATCAGCGTCAGGATCGTCGACGCGGCGAACACCACGGCGTACTGCTGGAGGAACTTCTCGTTGGTGAAGTCCACGGCGGCGGTGTCGTTCACGTACTCGGTGAGCTTGTTGACGATCCAGGAGGCGGCGTCGCCGAAGCCGCGGGCGAGCGAGCTGAGCGGGTCGAGCTCGGAGAGCGCCCCGTTGTCGGGCGTCTTGCGCCCGCCTCCGCCGCCTCCGCCGCCTTCGCCTCGTTCGCAGTACTTCTTGGCCGGTCCGCGGATGAGCTCACAGGGGTCGTCGTCGGGCGCGGCGGAAGCACGCGCGGCGAGCAGCAGGAACGCGGTCTGCACCGCTGCGACGGCGGCGGTGAGCGTGACGGCACGACGTCGGGTCTTACCGGGCATAGGTGAACCCTCCGTACTCCTCCACGGCCTTGGCCATGTCGTCCGCGGTGGAAGCGCGCTGATCGCGTCCGACCGGGACGGGACCGTCCTTCTGCTTGAAGTCGGCGACCTTCCAGTCGCCGCCGGTCCAGCGCATGTCGTACGTGTTGGTGAACCAGCTCTCGGTCACGGGGTTCTTGGTGCTCTCACCGGCGAGGCCGAAGAGCGAGGAGTACCAGATCTCGACCGTCGCGGCGTTCCCCGCGAACTTGGTGACCTTGGTGCCGACGGGGATGATGCGGGAGACGAACGTCGTGCCCTTCGGGGCGCTGCCGTCGTTCTCCAGACCGATGCTGTTGAGGAATCCCTTGCCCGTGTACACCTTGTCCAGGGCGGGTCGTCGCTCGGCGGCGGCCTGCGGGGTGTAGACGGCGTCGACGATCCGGTGGCGCTCTGCCTGGTCGAACATGCCGGTGGAGCCGAGTGCCACGGCATAGTTCGCCGTGGCGCTCTGCGCGCCCTGTTCCGTCTTGGCGTAGCCCGTCGGGATGCTCCCGTTCTTGCCGGTCACCGGCTTTTCGCCGGTGGGGGCCGTGGGGGAGGTCTTGGCGTCCTTGTCGTGGGCGCCGCCGCCGTCGCCGTCGGACGACGAGTCGTCGCGGTTCGCGAAGGCGATGGCGGCGATGAGGAGGACGACCACGCCGATGACGGTGACGAGGCTGCGGGAGGAGGAGCGGCCGCCGGGGCGGCCGGATCTGCGGGCGCCGCCGTAGCCGTCCTCGCGCTCCGGGAGCCGTGTGCGCGTCTCGCCGGTACCGCCGAAGAGGTCATCGTCATCGCTCATGCCGCGTACGCCCCCTCAACCTCATCCTTGACCACCACGTCCGCCTGGTGCACCGGATATGACGGTAGCCGTGCTGGTTCCCGCGCGGGCGCGGTGTGGTGACTCGACATCAGGGAGTTGCAACCTCAGCCGGTGGGCACGACGGACGGGGGAGAGAAGGGGGACGGGGGAAGAGGGTGCGCGGGGCGGGGGTCAGACCGCCATGCCGTACACGATGGTGAAAAGCGTGCCGAGCGAGCCGATGATGAAGACACCGGTCAGGCCCGCGATGATCAGGCCCTTGCCCTGCTCCGCGCTGAACGTGTCGCGCAGCGCCGTCGCGCCGATGCGCTGTTTCGCCGCGCCCCAGATCGCGATGCCGAGGCACAGCAGGATCGCCACGGCCATCACGACCTCGATCATCACGCGTGCTTCGTTGCCCAAGCTCCCGAAGGGACCCCAGTCGGGGGCGATCCCACCGATGATGGTGGTGATGTCGCCCTTCTCGGCTGCCATAAGCATGTGTAACTCACCGCCCCTAGTGGGTTGTTCCTGTGCCTCTGCCCACCTCTGCCTACCGCAGTGCAGAGGACGGAGCTCATTCTCGCCGACAATCCGCCCGGCGTGTGCAGCCTTGGCGTCATTCGTTGGCCGACTTCAAACGTATGGTCACTCTATGTATCACGAGGGGTGACGCCGGGCAACGAAGGTCCGGCGTGGCCACTGACGTCACCTCAGAACGAGGCCGGGCCACGCCCTCGGACCGTCCGTCAGGTGAGAGGGCGAGAAGGGCGGTGCGGGGGTCACGTCCGGGGGGAGAGGCCTCCGATTCCGCCGAGGCCGCCGCTGACGACGTAGGTGCAGTCGGTGTAGCGGTAGCCGCCCTGGACCGTGGTGCCGTCGCTGTGGTCGCGGACCAGGCCGGTGCCGCCGGTGCCGCGCTTGTAGAGGAAGTGGTACTCGCCGGGCGGCAGGCGCAGGGTCTTCTGCGGATAGCTCCGGCTCGCCTTGCAGGCCTTGCTCTTGCCCTCGGCCCTGCTGGCGTACGGGGTGCAGCCCGCGCAGGCGCCGAGCTTGACGGTGCCGGTGGCCGGGCCGGTGAAGAGGACCTCGACGGCGCTCGCCCCGTCGTTCTTGACGACGAACTCCTGGCCCGAGCCGGGGCCGCGCTGGGCGGGCAGCTTGCGGCCGGCCTGCGGGCGCTCGGCGGCGACTTCGGCGGCGATGGCGATGGTGCGGGCGCGCTCGCGCTTGCCGCTGGCCCTGTACGTGTCGGCGTAGTCGCGCATCCGCTTGGCGGCCTCGGTGAACTGGCCGTCCTTGAACTCGTCCACGCCGCAGGCGTACTCGCCGGACTGGACGGCGCGCTCGGCCCGGGTGGTCAGCGAGCCGCCCTTGCCGCCGGGCAGGGAGGCGGCGACGGCGCGGACGCGGGTCAGCTTCTCGGTGGCGGAGCAGGGGTCGGGGCCCTTGAGCTCGGCGGTGCGGTCGTCGATGGCGGCGCCGAGGGCGGGGACGACCTTCCGGGCGGCGTCGGAGTCGGGGAAGGTCGTCAGGAGCTCCTGGAGGTGCGTGCCGTCGCCCCGGTCGACGGCCGCGGACCCGCACTCGTACAGGGAGGTCGCGAGCCGGTCGTCGGGCCAGGTGGCGAGGCGGCCCAGGCGGTTCTCGCCGATGCGGCCGGGCAGGGTGCGCAGATAGGTGAGGGGCGCGATGGCCTGGCAGTACCGGCCGTCGGCGTAGGGCCGGGCGACGGCCTTGTAGTACGCGTCGAGGCGGTCGGGCACGCGGTCGGCGGCGCGGGAGCCGCCGTGGTCGCGGAGGAGGTCGCGGTAGGTGTCCAGGGCGGAGCGGTAGGCGCGCTCGGAGCCGGCGAAGTCCTGTCCGTCCTGGTCCGCGACGAGCCGGTCGGCGTCGTCGAGCCGCTCCAGGAGCATGTCCTCGACGGCCTCGTCCCGGGCGGCCTCGTAGGCGAAGGCGCTCGCGGCGGGCACGGCGAGCAGGACGACGCCGAGCGCGGCGGCGAGCGGGGCGCGCAGCCGCCAGGCGAGGGCGGTGCGGCGGGCGCGGCGGGCCGCGTCGGCGGCGGCGAGCGCGAGGAGGGCGAGGTAGCCGACGAGCAGGCCGCCGGGGACGCCGTCCACGTCGGCGGGCAGGGCGACCAGGAGCAGCCCGGCGGTCGCCGCCCAGCACAGGACGGCCGGCAGCCAGGCCCGGATGGCGACGTAGCCGAGGCCGAGGCCGGTGAGGTTGAGCAGGGCGGCGGCGACGGGGCGCAGGGGCTCGGGCGGCGCGGGTGGGGGAGCGGGCGCGGCGGCCGGGGGCTCCAGGAGCTCCGGCGGACCGTAGGCGGACGGCGCGGGGCCGCCGGGGGGCGGGCCGTACGCGGGGGTGCCGTAGCCGCCGGGGGCGCCGTACGCGGGTGCCTGGGGCGGTGGGCCGTACGCGGGCCCGGGCGGCGGGGCGGGCGTGCCGAGGGGCGGTGCGGTGGGCGGGGGCCCGGCGGGCGGCGGCGGGCCGAAGCCTTCCGGGGTGCTGCCGCCGGGGGGAGGCGTGCCTGCGGGGCCGGGCCCGGCCTGGGGCGCCTCGGGCGTGCTTGCGGGGCGGGGCCCGGCTTCGGGCGCGGGCGCGTGCGGGGCGGGTCTCCCGTCGGGCGCCGGTCTGCCTTCCGGCGTGGGCGGGCCTTCGGGCGTGTGCGGGCCTCCGGGCGTCGGCGGGCCTTCGGGCGCGGGCCTGCCCTGAGCGGCCGGTCCGTACGCGGGCGCGGGCGCCTGGGGCGCAGGCCCCCCGCCAGGCACCGGCCTGTCCTCGGGCATGGCCTTGTCCTGGGGCATGGCCTTGTCCTCGGGTGTGGCCCTGTCCGGGGGTGCAGCCCTGTCCGTGGATGCGGCTCTGTCCGTGGGCGCGGGCCCACCGCGCCCCGCCGATCCGCCCTCAGGCGCGGCCCCTGCCCCTCCGGGCGCGGCCCCGGCTTCCGGCCTCGGCCCGTCTCCGGGGCGGTCCTCAGGCCCGGCCCCGGGGGCCTCGGCCCCAGCCCCTCCGGGCGCGGTCCCCGCCGCACGCCGGCCCTCGGGCGTGGGTGTGCCCCCCGTCGGCGGCCTGTCCTCCGGGACCGGCCTGTCTCTGGGGTCGTTGGCTTCCATCGTCGGCTCCCCCCAGCCGTAGAACGCGGTGCGCAGCGCGCCGGGCGCCTCCCCTGCGCCCAACCCCCCTACAGTCCGCCAAAGTTGGCGCTCCGTCAATCGTCCGTCACGGTCAGCGTTCGCAGGAAGCAGACCCGGTCGAGGCCGGGGCCGTCGTAGTCCTTGTGCACGGGGACGCCGCCCGGGCCCACGCCGTCGCCGTCCTGGAGGCGGAAGCCGAGGGCGCGGTGGAAGGCGATGGAGCGCGTGTTCGTCGGGGAGGTCACCGACCGCACCCGGGTGCGCCCCGCGGCGGCGGCGCCCCGGAAGAAGGTCTCGTACAGCTCGCGGCCCACGCCCTGTCCGCGCAGCGCCGGGTCGACGCCCACGAAGTGGATGTACGCCTCGTCGGGGTGGTCGGCGGGGTGGAAGCCGACCAGGAAGGCCCGCACGCCGTCGGCGTCCTCCCGGACGAGGCTCGTACGGGCGAAGAACTGGAGGAACAACTTCGGAAGCAGCAGGGACAGTTCCCGCATCTCGGCGGGGCTGCGGTCGGTCCACCAGGTGCGGACGGCCGCGACGATCGCTGCGTGGTCGCCGGGCTCGGCCGGGCGCAGCCGCGCCGGCAGGGGGTCGTGCGGGTGTGCCGTCATGTCAGTGCCCTTCCACGAAGTGGTCGAATTCGCCCGCGCGCACGCCCAGGACGAAGGCCTCCCACTTCGCGCGGGTCGTCGTGACGACCCGGTCCGGGGCGCCGGTCTCGCGCAGGTGCACCGCGTCGTCGGGGCCGAAGGCGTACTCGATCCAGGGGCCGGGGCCCCGGTCGTCCTCGGGGGCGGCGCGGATCCACTCCAGGTCGGCGGACGGGTCCGGACGGGCGTCGGTCACGGGGCGCGGCCTCCTTCGGGACGGGCGTGCGGATCCGAGTATCCGCCGTGGAACGGAAGATGATCCACCCGGGGCGGGGGTCCCGCATCTACACTGACCCCGGCGGACTCCCGGTGGGCGAGGGGTGGTTGACGGTGCGTAAGACATGGCTGCTCGCGTCCGTCGCGTTCAGTGGCTCGATGGGGTTCATCGGGCTGCTCGTCGTCGGGACCTTCGTCGCCGCGGGCTCGGTCGCCGGGGGCGGCGGGGCGCGGGGCAGCGTCGGTCTCGCCAAGGGCGCGGTGCCCACCACGTACCAGCCGCTCGTGCAGAAGTGGGGCAATCTGTGCAAGGCCATCAACCCGGCCCTGCTCGCCGCCCAGCTGTACCAGGAGAGCGGGTTCAACCCGAGCGCGAAGAGCCCGGCCAGGGCGCAGGGCATAGCGCAGTTCATCCCGGGGACCTGGGCCACGCACGGCATCGACGGCGACGGCGACGGGGACCGGGACGTGTGGGACCCGAAGGACGCCATCCCGTCGGCCGCGTCGTACGACTGCAAGCTCGCCAAGTACGTGAAGGACGCGCCCGGCGACCCGACGAGGAACATGCTCGCCGCGTACAACGCGGGCGCGTACGCCGTGATCAAGTACGGCGGCGTGCCGCCGTACCGCGAGACGCAGAACTACGTCAAGATCATCACGACCCTGGAGAAGAGTTTCGCCAGGCCCGTGGGGCGGGTGAATCCGTCGCGGCAGGCGGCCGGGGCCATCTACTACGCGCAGAAGAAGCTCGGCACCCTGTATCTGTGGGGCGGCAACGGAACCGCCGACCAGGGCGGCCGGTTCGACTGCTCGGGGCTCACGCTCGCCGCGTACCGCAGCGTCGGCATCCCGCTGCCGCGCGTCGCCAACGACCAGTACAACGCCGGGCCGCACCCCAAGCGGGACGAGCTGCTCCCCGGGGACCTGGTGTTCTTCTCCGACGACCTGAGCAACTCGCGGGCCATCCGGCACGTCGGTATCTATGTGGGCGGCGGCTACATGATCGACGCGCCGCGGCCCGGCGCGAAGATCCGCTTCGATCCCGTGGACACTCCTGACTACTTCGGAGCCACCCGAGTGACCGAAGATGGCGCAAAAGCAGTGCCCAGTGAGTCGCCCGAGGAGCGGGAAGAGAAGCCCGAGAAGGACCGGGAAAAGGCCGGTGAGCCGAGCGCCCCGCCCTCCCGCAGGCCCTCCGAAGAGCCCTCGGAAGAGAGTTCAACGGCGCCCTCCGTGCCGTCGGACGCACCGCAGCCGGAGGGCACGGACGTCTGACCGGCGGCCGGAGCGGAGGCGTGCGCCGGGCGCACGCGCCGCCCGAGCTGGCTGGAACGTTCCGCTGAAACACCCCCCTGAGCTGCGGCGATGAGTCTCTCTTCGATAACGTCTGAGTGATCATTCGGTGGAGAGTGGAACGTAGATAAGGGGACTGTGCGTTCCCTTGACTGGTACAGCACGCACTGGCCACGGGGGTTGATGGAGGGCGCGTCAGGCGGCGCGCCCGTGAGACAGAGGACAAGGGGCCGCAGCATCATGGCTGGACTCGACACATCCGGGTCGAACCCCGACGTCAGCCTGCTCTACGACATCAACGGCCTGGCGAAGGACTCCCCGGGCTTCGTCGCCCGCACCATGGAGTTCATCGGCGAGTACGGGCTGCTCGTCGCCCTGGTGCTGCTCGTCCTCTGGTGCTGGTGGGGCGCCCGCAAGCGCGGCACGCTCGACGACGCGGCCGGCTCCGTCGCCGCCGTCGTCTGGGCCCCGCTCGCCGCCGCCATCGCCGTCCTCGTGAACGTGCCGATACGGAACTTCGTGGAGCGCCCGCGCCCCTTCAGGGACCACCAGGGCCTGGAAGTCCTGGTCGACGGCAAGAACGACTACTCGTTCGTGAGCGACCACGCGACGCTCGCCATGGCCATCGGCGTCGGCCTCTTCGTCGCCCACCGCAAGTTCGGCATCGCCGGGATCGCCCTGGCCGCCCTGGAGGGCTTCTGCCGCGTCTTCATGGGCGTGCACTACCCCACCGACGTGATCGGCGGCTTCGCCCTCGGCACGGCCGTGACGCTGCTGCTCTCGCCCCTTGCGATGGCACTGCTCACGCCCGTCACCAAGGCGATCGGGCGCTCCGGGAGGGCCGCCCGTCTGGTGTGGGCCCCGCACCGCGGCGCCCGGCCGGTCGCCACCCTGCCGGAGCAGGAGGCCGCGGGATCCGACGAGAAGGGCCTCGCCGCGTAGAGGCGCCGGGCGCCACGAGCCGGGCGCGCCCCGCCCGCCCCCCGCGGCGGCGCAGCAGCCACACGCCGGTGCCGCCCGAGAGCGCGCCCGCCACGGCCATGCGTATCCGGGTACGTGTCATGCCCCCAGGGCAGCCGTCCCGCGTCGGCCGGGCCACCCGGGGGCGGCCCGGGCGGGGCCGAACGGGTGCAGGCCGGGGCCGTCGGAGTGGCCCGGTGCGGGCCCCGCGAGGGCCTACAGCGGCTGCGGGGCCCTACAGGGCCTGCGGGAAGCTGAAGAAGCGCGTCGGGTCGTAGGCCTTCTTGACCTTCTTCAGGCGGGGCGCCGCCTGACCGTAGTACGCCTCGCGCCAGTTGGTGAGGGTCGCGTCCGTGTAGTTCTGGTACGCCGCGCCCGAGGCGTGGCGCCGCATCGCGCCGTGGGCCCCCTTGAGCCAGCCCTGGGCGCCGGTGCCGGAGGTGCCCGCGCGCCAGGAGGCGATGTACTGGGCGAGCATCCGGGAGCGGCGGTGCACGAACGCCGTGGCCGTCGGGTCCACGCGGTTGATGGCGCCGCCGAGCGCGGTCAGGGCGATGCTGCCCGCGGTGCCGCGCTCGCCGCGCACGTGCTCGATCTGGCCGAGCAGCGCGCGGATCCCGGCGGCGGAGAGCGAGCGGTCGAAGAAGTCCGAGCGGGCCGCGTACGTCTCCCGGCCGAGCGCGCCCGTCGGGGTGCGGCCCGGAGTGGTGCCCGGCAGATGGCACTGGGCGTCCGTCGCGAACGACGAGCAGCCCGCGTACACCTCCATGGCCTCCTCGTAGCCGCGGCGCTTCAGGGAGACGCTGCGGGCCGGGGCGCCCACCTTGTCGGCGAGGCGGTCGACGGCGTTCTGCAGTCCGCCGTACGTGCCGAGCGAGAAGGCCGCGACGGAGACGGTGGGGGTCCCGCCGGGCACGGCCGCGAGGTGCAGCGACGACCAGATCTCGTCCGGCTGCGAGGGCCCCCACTCCTGCCAGGCCTTCACCACGGCGGCGGCCTTCGCCCACGGCCAGGTGAGGTACGCGGAGACCGCCTGCGGGGCCGGGTGGGTGCGGAACGTCAGCTCGGTGACGACGCCGAACTGGCCGTTGCCCGCGCCGCGCAGCGCCCAGAACAGGTCCTTGTGCTCGGACTTGTCGGCCCTGATGAGCTTCCCCGCGGCGGTGACGAGGGTCGCGGAGGTGAGGCTGTCACAGGTCAGGCCGTAGGCGCGGGAGACGACGCCGTGGCCGCCGCCGAGGGTCAGACCGCTGATGCCGACCGTCGGGCAGGAGCCCGCGGGGATGGTGACGCCCTTCGCGGCGAGGGCGCGGTAGACGTCGATGAGCTTCGCGCCGCCGCCGATGGTGGCGGTGGAGCCCGAGACGCGGGTGCGGTTGAGGCGCGACACGTCGAGGATCAGCCGGCCGGTGCCGGAGGACCAGCCCGCGTACGAATGGCCGCCGTTGCGGACCGCCACGGGGACGTCGTGGGCGCGGGCGTAGGCCAGGGTGGTGCGGATGTCGTCGGGGTGCGCGACGTACGCGACGGCGGTCGGCTTCAGGTGGTCGAAGCGGGTGTTGTACAGCTGACGGGCCGTCGCCCAGTGGGCCTCGTCCGGACGGACCAGGGAGCCGTCCAGGTCACGGGCGAGCGCGGTGAGGTTGGCGGCCGCGGACGCGGCGGCCGTCCTGATCGGCGTGGTGGCCGTGGAAGCCGTCGCGGACCCCGCCGTGCCGCTCGCCGAGGCGCTGCCGCTCGCCCCGCCCGTGCCGCCGCTCCCGCCGCTGCAGGCGGCCGTCCCGGCCGCCGCGACGGCGGCGGCCGCCGCCCCTATGAACGTACGCCGTGCCAGCCGTTCCATGAGCCCTCCCGTTGCTTTCCCGCACAACGAGACGACAGCGGGGGCCGGGGGGTTCCGGTGAAACGGCGGTACGGGACCGGGCGTTCAGAGCGTCTCGCTGTGGGCGGCGGCGTCGGCACGGGCCTTGCTGCGGGCACGACGCGCGGGGCCCCGCCAGCCACAGCTGCACCGGGCGGCGCAGAAGCGTCCGTTCTCGACGGTGGTCGTACGGTGCGGCGGTTCGGGGGAATGCGACTCGGGCACGGCCCCTACGGTACGCCGGAAGAGTGAACGCGCTCGCGCGTGACAACACCCCGTACCGGTCGTTATGGGGAACACAGGGGGCTCGACCCGGTGGCCGTCGCACGGCGACCGCCGACGCGCGGAAAGGCTTGGGGGTCGGCAGGGCGATGGGGCAGCAGCACAGGCACACGGGCACGGCGGCCGTCGCGGCCGCGGTGGGTCTCATGACGCTCGCCACGGGCTGTTCGGGCGGCGGTGCCGCGGCCAGCGACGACCCCGCCAAGGAGGTGCGGGACGCCGCCGACGCGCTGGTGCGCGCGGGCAGCTCCCGGGCGCGTACGTCCATGGAGATGGCCAGCGGCGGCACCCGGGTGACCGTGCGGGGCCAGGGGACGTACGACTACCGGCGGCGACAGGGGCGGTTCGACGTCGTGCTGCCGCAGGACCCGGCGGACCGCGGCCGGCGCAGGCCGCCCGTCACGGAGCTGATGACGGGCGGGGACCTCTACATGAAGAACCGCGGCGCCGGGGTGCCCGCCGGCAAGTGGGTGCGCGTCGACACGGCCTCCCTGTCCGACGGCAACCTCGTCACGGGCGGCGCCACCGATCCGCTCGTCGCCGCGGAACTGCTGCGCGGGGCGCGCCAGGTGACGTACGTGCGCGCGACGCGCGTCGACGGCGTCGCGGTGCGGCACTACCGGGGCGTGGCCGAGCTGGCGGGCGCGGTGGCCGGGGCGTCCGCGCCGTATCGGGAGGCGCTGCGGGCGGCGGTGGCGAAAGGGTTCAGCAAGGGCGGTGTTCCGTTCGACGCCTACCTCGACGAGCAGGGGCGGCTGCGCAAGCTGCGCCACCGGTTCCAGGTGGCCAACGCGGAGGTCGCCTCGACGGTGTCGCTGTACGGGTTCGGGGCGCCGGTGCGGGTGCGGCTGCCGCCGGAGAAGGACATCTACGCCGGGAAGATCGCCGAGCGGTAGCAGCCGGGCGCGCGCCCCGGCGGGGTGCCGGGCGGTGGCCGCATATCGATGGCCGATAGTCGCAATATGGTCCGTCCGTGCCATGCGCGGTACGTAGGCCGCTCCCTACTCTAGGAAGCCGGTACCGGCACAACCGTGGTCAGGAAGGGGTGGTGAACGTGGCTCTGGTGCGCGGCACGGCGGTTCAGGACCACGTTGCCCTCGCCGAGATCGAGCTGTGCGGCGAACTGATCATCGCGGCCTCCGCCGCACATGGTGAGCGGCTCAGTGCGGACCGGATCGACGAGGTGCTTCGAGTCTCCGACGCCCAGCAGGACGACGGGCCGTACCCGGCCCCGGGGACGTAGCTCCCCCGCTCGCACGCGCGGGGGCCCCGGGCGGGCGCTCAGGCAGGCCTCCGGGGCCCCCGCGCCGGAGGGGGAGCGTGGCCCCGGCCGGGGCCACTGTCCGGCGCGCCGCACGGCGTCAGGTGCGGAGCATGCGGGCGATCGCCTTCGTGGCCTCCTCGACCTTCGCGTCGATCTCGTCGCCGCCCTTGACGGCCGCGTCCGCGACGCAGTGCCGCAGGTGCTCCTCAAGGAGCTGCAGGGCGAAGGACTGGAGGGCCTTCGTGCCGGCCGAGACCTGGGTGAGTATGTCGATGCAGTAGACGTCCTCCTCGACCATGCGCTGCAGGCCGCGGATCTGCCCCTCGATGCGGCGCAGCCGCTTGAGGTGCTCGTCCTTCTGCTTGTGGTACCCGTGCGTCTGGTGCCCCGCGTGGTCCGCCGTCTGCGCGGAGCCGGAGGGCGCGTCGGTGGTCGTGGCCGCCGCGGCCGCCTCTGTGGTCGTCATCGCGTCCTCCTGTGCATACCCCTACTGGGTATAGGGTACTTGATTTCTCGGGTGGTGTGCTGATCACTGTGCCTGATGGGCGACACTGGGGTATGGCCGGTTAGCCGTGGCCAGATGATGCGCCTAGCATCAGCCTGACCGCATCCAAAGCACCCCGAGGACCCCACGTGCGATTTCGTCTGACCCCCAGGGAGACGAGCTTCTACGACATGTTCGCCGCATCCGCGGACAACATCGTCACGGGCTCGAAGCTCCTGATGGAACTGCTCGGGGCCGACGCCTCGGCCCGAGCCGAGATCGCAGAGCGTATGCGGGCCGCGGAACACGCGGGGGACGACGCGACGCATGCGATCTTCCACCAGCTGAACTCCTCGTTCATCACGCCGTTCGACCGCGAGGACATCTACTCCCTCGCGTCCTCGCTCGACGACATCATGGACTTCATGGAGGAGGCCGTCGACCTGGTCGTCCTGTACCAGGTCGAGGAGCTCCCCAAGGGCGTCGAGCAGCAGATCGAGGTCCTCGCCCGGGCCGCCGAGCTGACGGCCGAGGCCATGCCGCACCTGCGCACCATGGACAACCTCACCGAATACTGGATCGAGGTCAACCGCCTGGAGAACCAGGCCGACCAGATCCACCGCAAGCTGCTCGCCCACCTCTTCAACGGCAAGTACGACGCCATCGAGGTGCTGAAGCTCAAGCAGATCGTGGACGTCCTCGAAGAGGCCGCCGACGCGTTCGAGCACGTGGCGAACACTGTGGAGACCATCGCGGTCAAGGAGTCCTGAGTACCTTCATGGACACCTTCGCTCTGATCGTGACCATCGGCGTCGCGCTCGGCTTCACGTACACGAACGGCTTTCACGACTCCGCGAACGCCATCGCCACCTCCGTCTCCACCCGTGCCCTGACACCTCGCGCGGCGCTCGCCATGGCCGCGGTGATGAACCTGGCCGGTGCCTTCCTGGGCAGCGGGATCGCCAAGACGGTCAGCGAGGGCCTGATCGAGACGCCGCACGGCACCAAGGGGATGTGGATCCTCTTCGCCGGTCTGGTCGGCGCGATCGTGTGGAACCTCGTCACCTGGTACTTCGGTCTCCCCTCGTCCTCCTCGCACGCGCTCTTCGGCGGTCTCGTGGGGGCCGCGCTCGCCGGGGGCATCGGGGTCATCTGGTCCGGCGTCGTCGAGAAGATCGTCATCCCGATGTTCCTGTCGCCGATCGTCGGTCTCGTGGCGGGCTACCTCGTCATGTGCGCGATCATGTGGATGTTCCGCAAGGCCAATCCGCACAAGGCCAAGCGGGGCTTCCGGATCGCCCAGACCGTGTCGGCCGCCGGCATGGCGCTCGGGCACGGCCTTCAGGACGCGCAGAAGACCATGGGCATCGTGGTGATGGCGCTCGTCATCGCCGACGTCGAGAACCCGGGCGACCCGATCCCGGTCTGGGTGAAGATCTCCTGCGCGGTGATGCTGTCCCTCGGCACGTACGCCGGTGGCTGGCGGATCATGCGGACGCTCGGGCGGAAGATCATCGAGCTGGACCCGCCGCAGGGCTTCGCCGCGGAGACCACGGGCGCGGGGATCATGTTCACCACCGCCTTCATGTTCCACGCGCCGATCTCCACGACGCATGTGATCACCTCGGCGATCATGGGTGTGGGCGCCACGAAGCGCGTCAACGCCGTGCGCTGGGGCGTCGCCAAGAACATCATCCTCGGCTGGTTCATCACGATGCCCGCCGCCGCGATCGTCGCCGCCGTCAGCTTCTGGATCGTGAACCTGGCGTTCCTGTAGTTCCGTCCGTTCGTCCTCGCCGTGCCGCACGAGCACGCGGGCCCGCCCCCGGGAGCCAGGGGCGGGCCCTTTTGCGTTCCCCGCGGTGGCACCGCCATGCAGCACCGCGGGGAGTCGGGGCGGCCTAGCCGAAGCGGCCGGAGATGTAGTCCTCGGTGGCCTGGACGGACGGGTTGGAGAAGATCCGCTCGGTGTCGTCGATCTCGACGAGCTTGCCGGGCTGGCCGACCGCCGCGAGGTTGAAGAACGCCGTGCGGTCCGAGACACGGGCCGCCTGCTGCATGTTGTGCGTCACGATGACGATCGTGAAGCGCTCCTTCAGCTCGCCGATCAGGTCCTCGATGGCGAGGGTGGAGATCGGGTCGAGGGCCGAGCAGGGCTCGTCCATGAGCAGGACCTGCGGCTCCACCGCGATCGCCCGGGCGATGCACAGGCGCTGCTGCTGACCGCCGGAGAGGCCGGAGCCGGGCTTGTTCAGGCGGTCCTTGACCTCGTTCCAGAGGTTGGCGCCCTTGAGGGACTTCTCGACGACGTCGTTCAGCTCGGACTTCTTGTACGAGCCGTTGAGCTTCAGGCCCGCCGCCACGTTGTCGTAGATCGACATCGTGGGGAACGGGTTCGGGCGCTGGAAGACCATGCCGATGGTGCGGCGGACGTTCACGGGGTCGACGCCCGAGCCGTACAGGTCGTCGCCGTCCAGGAGGACCTTGCCCTCCACGCGGCCGCCGGGCGTGACCTCGTGCATGCGGTTCAGGGTGCGCAGGAACGTGGACTTGCCGCAGCCGGAGGGGCCGATGAAGGCCGTCACCGAGCGGGGCTCGACGGTCATGGAGATGTCTTCGATCGCCTTGTGCGAGCCGTAGAAGGCGTTGAGGCCCGAGACGTCGATTCGCTTGGCCATGGGGATCACTGCTTTCGAGAGGGGCACTGCGGGTGGTCGCTTATGGCCGCGTCAGCGACCGGTCTTCGGGGCCTTCCAGCGGGCGATGCCGCGGGCCACGAGATTGAGGATCATGATGAAGGCGATCAGGGCGAGGGCCGCCGCCCAGGCACGGTCGTAACCGGCGTTCGTGCCGGACGCGTACTGCTGGTAGATGTACAGCGGCAGCGAGCCCTGGGGGCCGTCGAACGGGTTCGTGTTGATGAAGGGGTTCGTCCACACGAGCAGCAGCACGGGGGCGGTCTCGCCCGCGATGCGGGCCACCGCCAGCATGACGCCGGTCGTGATGCCGCCGATCGCGGTCGGCAGGACCACCTTCAGGATGGTGCGCCACTTCGGTACGCCGAGGGCGAGCGACGCCTCGCGCAGCTCGTTCGGGACGAGCTTCAGCATCTCCTCGGTGGAGCGCACGACCACCGGCATCATCAGGATCGACAGCGCCATGGCGCCGGCCCAGCCGGAGAAGTCGAAGCCCAGGATCAGGATCCAGAAGCTGAGGACGAACAGGCCCGCGACGATGGACGGGATGCCCGTCATCACGTCGACGAAGAAGGTGACGGCCTTGGCGAGCTTGCCCCGCCCGTACTCGACGAGGTAGATCGCGGTGAGCAGACCGATCGGCACGGCGATCAGGCAGGCGAGCCCGACCTGCTCCAGGGTGCCGATGAGGGCGTGGTAGATGCCGCCCCCGGCCTCGTCGTCGGCGACGACGCCCATCGAGTGGGTCAGGAAGTACCCGTTGAGGACCTCGGTGCCGCGCTGGACGGTCTCGTAGATGAGCGAGGCCAGCGGCACGACGGCCAGCAGGAACATGACCCACACCACCGAGGTGGCGAGGCGGTCCTTGGCCTGGCGGGTGCCTTCCACCCGGGCCGCGAGGGCGTAGGAGACGCCGACGAACAGCAGCGCCGCGATCAGGCCCCACTGGATGCGGGAGCTCAGGTCCGCCGCGAGGCCGACGGCGCCGGCCACGGCGAGCGAGCCGGCCGCGACGACGAAGGGCGTCCAGCGGGGCAGGCGCGCGGACTTCAGGCCGGCGGGGGCGGGCGTGACGGTCGTGGTGCTCATGCGTTGGCCCCCGAGTACTCCTTGCGGCGGGCGATGATCAGCCGGGCCGCGCCGTTGACAAGGAGAGTGATGACGAAGAGGACGAGACCGGAGGCGATGAGGGCGTCGCGGCCGTACTCGCTGGCCTCGCTGAACTTGCTGGCGATGTTCTGCGCGAACGTGCCGCCGCCGTAGTCGAGTACGGACGCCTGGATCACGAAGGTCGGGGAGAGCACGGTGGCCACGGCGATCGTCTCGCCGAGCGCGCGGCCGAGGCCCAGCATCGAGGCGGAGATGATGCCGGAGCGGCCGAAGGGGAGCACCGACATGCGGATGACCTCCCAGCGCGTGGCGCCGAGGGCGAGCGCGGCCTCCTCGTGCATCTTCGGGACCTGGAGGAAGACCTCGCGGCTCACGTTGGTGATGATCGGCAGGATCATGATCGCGAGCAGGATGCCGACGGTCATGAGGGAGCGCGGGGCGCCGCCCTCGTACTCGAAGATGCCGGTCCAGCCGAAGTAGTCGTCGAGCCAGCTGTAGAGGCCGGTGAGGTTCGGGGCGACCACGAGGGCGCCCCACAGGCCGTACACGATCGACGGCACGGCGGCCAGCAGGTCGATCACGAAGGCGATGGGGGCGGCCAGCTTGCGCGGCGCGTAGTGCGAGATGAACAGCGCGATGCCGATGGCCACGGGCACGGCGATGACGAGAGCGATGATCGAGCTCACGATGGTGCCGAAGACCAGGACGGCGATGCCGAAGTAGGGCTTGCCGTCGTGCAGGGAGCCTGCGGGGTCCCACTCGAAGGTGGTGAGGAAGTTGCCCTCGTTGTCCGCGAGCGCGATGGACGCGCGGTAGGCGAGGAAGGCCGCGACGGCGGCCATGATCAGCAGCAGCGTGATCCCGGAGCCCCGCGAGAGCGCGAGGAAGATCCGGTCACCGGGGCGGGTGGCGCCGCGTGCGGCGCGCTTCTGCTCGGCGGTCGTCGGCTTGGCGTCCTCGACGTGCGAGGGCGGGGGAGGTGTGTCGGTGGGTATGTCCATGGGGTTCTCCGGTCTGCGGAGCCGGCCGTGCGGCGGGCGCGGGCGGCTCCAGGCGGCGGTGCACCGGACGGCGCGGCCCGCCGGTCAGGCGGGCCGCGCGCAGGTTCAGCTCAGGCCCTTGACGGTCTCGCGGACCTTGGTGATGATCTCGGCCGGCATCGGCGCGTAGGACTCGTCCTTGAGCACGGACTGGCCGTCCTCGCTGGCGATGTAGTTCAGGAAGGACTTCGTGGTGGCGAGGGTGTCCTTGTTGTTGTTCTTCTCGCAGACGATCTCGTACGTGACCAGGATGATCGGGTACGCGCCCTCGGCCGTGGGCTTGTAGTTCAGCTCCATGGCGAGGTCCTTGCCCTTGCCGACGACCTTGGCCTCGGAGATGGCCTTGGAGGCGTTGTCGACGGTGGCCTTGACCGGCTCCTTGGCGTCCGTCTTGATGTCGACGGTCTTGATGCCTTCCTTGGCGTACGACAGCTCCATGTAGGAGATGGCGCCCTCGGTCTGCTTCACCTGCTGGGCGACGCCGGAGGAGCCGCTCGCGGACTGGCCGCCCTTGGCCGCCCAGATCTTCGCGGGCTCGTGCGGCCAGGCGGAGGGCGCGGCGCCCTTCAGGTACTTGGTGAAGTTGTCCGTGGTGCCGGACTCGTCGGAGCGGTGGAAGGCCTGGATCTTGGTGCTGGGGAGCTTGGCGTCGGGGTTGAGCTTCTTGATCGCCTTGTCGTCCCAGGTCTTGATCTTGTCGTTGAAGATGTCGGCGACGGTCTTGGCGTCCAGGGTCAGGCTGTCGACGCCCGGGACGTTGTAGCCGATCGCGATCGGGCCGCCGACCAGCGGCAGGTCGATGGCCTGGCTGTCCTTGCAGACCTTCTTCGACTTGGCGATCTCCTCCGGCTTCAGGGCCGAGTCGGAGCCCGCGAAGGCGGTCTGACCCTGGAGGAAGGAGGTGATGCCGGCGCCGGAGCCGTCGGGCTTGTACTGCAGCTGCACGTCCTTGCAGGCCGCGCGGTACTGCTTGACCCAGGCGTCGATCGCGCCCTTCTGCGCGGACGAGCCGGAGGCCATGAGCTGGCCCTTGGCGCCCTCGCAGTCGATGTTGCTGTTGGCGGTGGTCTTCTTGCCGCCGTTGCTGCTGCCGTCGTCGTCCGAGCCGCACGCCGTGAGGGCCAGGGCGCCGGAGACGGCGAGAGCACCGAGGGTGAGGGCCCGCCGGTTCATGCGCTGAAGCTTCACTTTCGGGAGTTCCTTCCGGGAGCCGCCGGCCGTGGGGCTGGCCTGTCGTGGCGGCGTGCGAAGTGGTTCGGGTGGCCATGGTGGCCGGTGGTTCGAGCGCGCGGAGCGGAGGCGGTCTGACGATCTCGCCGCGCTTCGCGTAAGGCCGAAATTAGGCAGAACAGGTGAAGCCGCCGATGGCCGTAAGTGAACGAGCGGTGAACCTACGCGGACTTTGTGGTGAGGTCACGGGCTGATTACATCGACAGGCGCGTGAAAGATTTGTCAGGCGCGCATGTGTCGGCGCACGCGGGGTAGTGCACGCTCCCGCTGAGGGCGGAGCCGCAGGTGGCGGCGGGGTCAGGGAGCCCCGGGGGTGTGCGGGGCCGCAAGGAAGGCGTCGAGGAGCTCGCGGTCGCGGAGCTGGGTGAGACGGGCGCGGGCCTCGTGCGGCGCCAGCCAGCGGATGCGGTCGACCTCGCGGCCGGGCCGGAAATGGCCGTCAGCGGCCTCGGCGGACCAGTAGTCGACGCACTTGGGGCGGCCGCCCACGGTGTAGTGGGCCGAGGGCAGCGGCGGGCCGGGCACGCAGCGGTGGCCCGTCTCCTCCTCGACCTCGCGCAGGGCACAGGCGAGCGGGGTCTCGCCGGGCTTGAGCTTGCCCTTCGGATGGGACCAGTCGTCGTACTTGGGCCGGTGGACCAGGCAGATCTCCAGGCCCTCCGGGACGGTGCGGCGGCGCCACAGGACGCAGCCCGCCGCCCTGATCGGCTCCGGCGTCGGCAGTGCTGTCACGGGGCGCCCTCCCTCAGGTCGTCACGGTGCCGTGACCGCCTCCCGCAGCCACGCCTGCTGGAACGCGAACCTCGCCGCCTCCACCTCGTGGCGCTGGTCGGCGTGCAGGACGCCGAGCGCGTACGCCGTGGCCGGGGCGATGCGGGGGGTGCGCGCCGCCGAGGCCGCCGCGGCGGCGGCCTCGGCCGCCTCGCGGTGGCGGTTCAGGGCCGCGCCCGCCGCCGCGAGCCGGGCGTCCGGCGGGGCGGCGCCGAGGAGGACCTCCTGGGCGTAGCGGTGCAGCCGCAGCAGGGAGCGGACCTTCAGCCAGGGTGCGTCCTGGGCCTCCGGGGCCGTGTCCGCGGCCAGGCCGTGGACGAGGGCCTCGGCGTTGTACGGGTGGCCCGCGCGGAGCAGCGGCAGCGCGGCGACCGCCTCCATGAGGTGGGCCTCGGCCAGGGCGGCCAGGGGTTTCAGATCCGTGTCCGGGGCCGGGCGCAGGGGCACGTCGCTGGCCATGACGGCGACGCTGTCGGCGACCGCGTGGAAGCGGGACGAGCCGAAGGCCTGGAGCGCGGCGGAGTGGGCCCGGGTGCGGGCCAGGGTCAGCTGCCGCTCCAGGAGGGCGGCGGCCTTGGCGGCGCCCACGGCGAGCTGGCCCGCGGGCTTCCTGGTGCCCTGTCTGGCCCGCGCCTCGCCGGTGCGGGGCGCGGGGGGCTGGGCCCACCCTTCCCCGGGCTCCCGGCTTCGCTCGGGCAGGGGGTCCCCCACGCGTCCGGCGGGCACGGCCGGGGCCGGGGTCGACAGGCGGTGGAGCGCGCCCAGGAGCCGGTCCAGGCGTGCCGCGTAGGCGTGCTCGCGCGCCAGCGTGCCCGAGAGCCAGGCCAGCTCCGGCCGGAGCCCCTCCGTCCACTCCTGGTCCAGGAGGGGCCGGAACGTGTGCAGCGTGGCGCCCACGCGGCGCGCGGCGCCCCGTAGCGAGCGGGCCGCGGCGAGCGACTCCTCGGCCCCCTGCGCGTCCGTGGAGGACTCGCGGTGCAGCCGCAGCGAGCGGAGGAACTCGGTCGCCTGGTCCTGCAGGTAGACCGACAGGGCCTCGCCCGCCGTCATCTCATGGTGTTGCTGTGCCACGCCGGCGCCTCCGGGCGTCTATGAGCATCTCCTGTACGTTCCGCAGGGGCTGGCCTTCCGGGTCCGTGGCGTGCCGCGTCCAGTTGCCGTCCGCCCCCAGGTGCCACGAGGCCGTGGTGTCCGACATGCCGGTCTCGAGGAGCCGGTTGAGGGTGGCCCGGTGGGCCGGGGCCATGACCCTCACCATCGCCTCGATGCGGCGGTCGAGATTGCGGTGCATCATGTCGGCGCTGCCGAACCACACCTCCGGTTCGCCGCCGTTGCCGAAGGCGAAGACCCGGGAGTGCTCCAGGAAGCGACCGAGCACGGAGCGCACGCGTATGTTCTCGGACAGCCCCGCGACGCCCGGCCGCACCGCACAGATGCCCCGCACCCACACGTCGACGGTGACGCCCGCCTGCGAGGCGCGGTACAGCGCGTCGATGACGGCCTCGTCGACGATCGAGTTGACCTTGATGCGGACGTAGGCGGGGCGGCCCGCGCGGTGGTGCTGGACCTCCCGGTTGATGCGGGTGATCAGGCCGTCGCGCAGCGAGCGCGGGGCCACGAGCAGGCGGCGGTAGGTCTCGCGGCGCGAGTAGCCCGAGAGCCGGTTGAACAGGTCCGAGAGGTCCGCGCCGACTTCCTGGTTGGCCGTGAGCAGGCCCAGGTCCTCGTACAGGCGGGCGGTCTTGGGGTGGTAGTTGCCGGTGCCCACGTGCGAGTAGCGCACCAGCTGGTCGCCCTCCTGGCGGACGACGAGCGACAGCTTGCAGTGGGTCTTCAGGCCGACCAGGCCGTAGACGACGTGGCAGCCCGCCTCCTCCAGCTTGCGGGCCCACTTGATGTTGGCCTGCTCGTCGAAGCGGGCCTTGATCTCGACCAGGACGAGGACCTGCTTGCCGGACTCGGCGGCGTCGATGAGCGCGTCCACTATCGGCGAGTCGCCGGAGGTGCGGTACAGGGTCTGCTTGATGGCGAGCACGTTCTCGTCGGCGGCGGCCTGTTCCAGGAAGGCCTGCACGGACGTGGAGAACGAGTCGTAGGGGTGGTGCAGGAGCACGTCGTGGCCGCCGCGCAGCGCGGCGAAGATGTCGGGCGCGGACGCCGACTCGACCTCGGCGAGGTCCCGGTGGGTGCCCGCGACGAACTTGGGGTACTTCAGCTCGGGCCGGTCCAGGCCCGCGATGGCGAACAGGCCGGTGAGGTCGAGCGGGCCCGGCAGCGGGTACACCTCGGCCTCGCTGATCTTCAGCTCGCGCACGAGCAGGTCGAGGACGTCCTTGTCGATGGACTCCTCGACCTCCAGGCGCACCGGCGGCCCGAAGCGGCGCCGCATGAGTTCCTTCTCCAGGGCCTGGAGCAGGTTCTCCGCGTCGTCCTCTTCCACCTCCAGGTCCTCGTTCCGGGTGAGCCGGAACATGTGGTGCTCCCGGATGTTCATCCCCGGGAACAGCTCCTGGAGGTGCTTGGGCGCGGCGATGACGTCCTCGATGGGGACGTAGCGCTGCGGCGAGGCCTCCAGGAAGCGGGACAGGAGCGGCGGGACCTTGACGCGGGCGAAGTGCTCGTGGCCGCTGACCGGGTTCTCGATCACCACGGCGAGGTTCAGGGACAGGCCCGAGATGTACGGGAAGGGGTGCGCGGGGTCCACGGCCAGGGGAGTGAGCACCGGGAAGATGCGCTGCATGAACAGCGTGTAGAGCCGGGACTGCTCCTTGTCGGTGAGCTCGTGCCAGCGCACCACGTGGATGCCCTCGTCGGCGAGGGCGGGGGCGACCTCTTCCTGGTAGCAGGCGGCGTGCCGGGCCATGAGCTCGCGGGAGCGGTTCCAGATGAGCTCCAGGACCTCGCGGGGCTGGAGGCCGGAGGCCGAGCGGGTGGCGACGCCGGTCGCGATGCGGCGCTTGAGGCCCGCGACCCGCACCATGAAGAACTCGTCCAGGTTCGAGGCGAAGATCGCCAGGAAGTTCGCCCGTTCCAGGAGCGGCGTTGTGGGGTCCTCGGCGAGCTCCAGGACGCGTTCGTTGAAGGCGAGCCAGCTGCGCTCCCGGTCCAGGAAGCGGCCCTGCGGCAGCGCGGCGCCGCCGTGGCCCGCCTGGGCGTCCTCGTCGTACGCGTCGAGGTCGGCGTCGAGGTCCGGATCGAGGTCGGAGACGGCGGCCGCGACCGTGTGCGGCCGGTGCGCGGCGAGGGCGCCGACGGAGGGCTGGGCGTGCCGGACGCCGTCGGCGTCGGGGCTCGTGACTTCGGTCTGCGCGGTGGGCTCGCTCATGGTCTTATTCTTCCGCGCGACACCCCCGGTGGGCGCGCCGGAGAGCGCGGGCGCGGGACGGACCCGGCCGTTGTGGCGCGCGCGGTCCTGCGCCGGTTCGGGCGCGGTGGGGGGCTGCATTGCCTGAGCGTCGCAAGCCTGTCTGAATCATTGGTTACGCCGACATGACGCCTGGGAGTGCGCATGGGGACTCCCAGGCGTCCACGCGGCGCCCGCGGCCAGGGGTTCGCTGCCGCGCTGTCCGCCAAGTGACGCCGAACGCCGCGGTGTTGCGCGCGCGGCCGGGCTACGACTCCGTGCGGTACATCAGGTCCGTCTCGTGGGTGCTGAAGCCGAGGCGCTCGTAGACGTTCACCGCCGCCTTGTTGTCGGCGTCCACGTACAGCATCGCCGTGGGCAGGCCGGCGGCGGCCAGGTGGCGCAGGCCGATCGCGGTGAGGGCCTTGCCGAGGCCGCCGCCCTGGGCGCCCGGCCGCACCCCGAGGACGTAGACCTCGCCGAGCCGCTCCGCCGCGTGGGTCTTCGTCCAGTGGAAGCCGATCAGTTCGGCACCGGCGTCGGCACCGGCACCGGCGTCCGTGACGCGCTCGGCGAGGAAGAACCCGGCCGGGTCGAACCACGGCTCCGCCTTGCGGTCGTCGAGGTCCCGCTGCGTCAGGGAGCCCTGCTCCGGGTGGTGCGCGAAGGCCTCCGCGTTCACCGCGAGCCATGCCGCGTCGTCCGTACCGGGGACGAAGGTCCGCACGCGCACGCCCTCGGGCAGCGTCGGCTCGGCGAGGTCGAGGCCGTCGAGGGACCGCCGCATCTGGCGCAGCTCGCGGAACAGGGTCAGGCCGAGCACCTGCGCGAGGTGCCGGGCGGCGGAGTGCCCGCCGTGCGCCCACACCCGCAGCCGCCTGCCGGACTCCGCGAGCAGCGCGGTGCCCAGCGCCCGCCCGTGCCCGTGGCCGCGCCGCGCCGGGTGCACCACCAGCTCGGCGGCCGGGGCCTCCACCGGGTCGGTGTCCTCCAGCTGCGCGTAGCCCACGAGTTCGCCGTCGACCGTCAGGAGCAGATGGCGCACGCCCTCCCGGGCGCCCCCGCGCAGCTGGAGCCGCCCCTGCTCGGACACGGCCTGCTGTCCGTCGGTGCGCGCGGCGTCCGCGAGGAGCGCGAGCACGGCGGTGGCCTGATCGTCCGTGAGCACGTCGTACGTGTCGATCCGGCGGAGGGTGGCGGGGGTCCTTGCGGGCGTCTCGTCTGTCATGGATCCGAGGGTAAGTCGAAGGGCGGCGGCGGCACGACAGCGCCCGGGCGACGGTGAATGGCTATCAGGCTGTAACCACCGGGACTCTGTTGCGCTACGCGCGTTGACCATAGGCTTCCGCACGGCCCCAGTCGTCCACACACCCCAGGGGAACACGTGTCAGCCACATCCCAGCCACGCAGGCAAAGGCGCCGAGCCGCCCGGGTGCTCGCCCTCACGGCGGGCCTCGCCACCGTCGGCGCGCTCGCCGCCGCGCTGCCCGCCGCCGCGGGCCAGGAGCAGGGTCAGGACCGGATGGCGGCCGCGGGTCACCACGGCCAGAAGCGCACGGTCGATGTGCAGCTGCTCTCCTTCAACGACTTCCACGGCAACCTCCAGGCGCCCGCGGGCTCCTCGGGCCAGGTCACCGAGAAGCAGCCGGACGGCACGGAGAAGAAGATCGACGCGGGCGGCGCCGAGTATCTGGCGACCTCCCTGCGCACGGCCCGCGAGGGCCACCCGTACTCGATCACCGCGGCGGCCGGTGACCTCATAGGCGCGAGCCCGCTGCTCTCCGGGCTCTTCCACGACGAGCCCAGCGTCGAGGCCCTGAACAAGATGGACCTCGACGTCTCCAGCGTCGGCAACCACGAGTTCGACGAGGGCGCCGAGGAACTGTCCCGCATCCAGAACGGCGGCTGTCACCCCAAGGACGGCTGCTACGAGAAGGACGAGCGCGGCAGGGCCAAGAAGTTCAAGGGCGCCGACTTCCCCTACCTCACGGCGAACGTGACGAAGGAGAAGACCGGCAAGTCCCTCCTCAAGCCCTACTTCGTGTGGAAGCACAAGGGCGTGAAGATCGGCTTCATCGGTCTGACCCTGGAGGGCACCCCCGACATCGTCTCGGCCGACGGCATCAAGGGCCTGAAGTTCCACGACGAGGTCGAGACGATCAACAAGTACGCGAAGGTCCTCGACAAGCAGGGCGTGAAGTCGATCGTCACGCTCATCCACGAGGGCGGCTCCCCGGCCAGCCAGGCCTACAACTACGACTGCGACTCGCCGGGCGCGGGCGACGGCATCTCAGGACCGATCGCCGCGATCGCCAAGAACGCCTCGCCCAAGGTCGACGCGTTCGTCACCGGCCACACGCACCAGGCGTACGTCTGCACCATCCCCGACCCGGCGGGCAAGCCGCGCATGGTCACGTCGGCGTCCTCGTACGGCAAGCTCTACACCGACACCACGCTGACGTACGACCGCAAGACCAAGGACATCGTGCGCACCGGCGTGAAGTCCGCCAACCACGTCGTCAGCCGCACCCAGCCCAAGGCCGCCGACATGACGCGCCTGATCGACCGCTGGAACGAGCTGGCCGCGCCCATCGCCAACAAGCCCGTCGGCTACATCTCCGGCGACATCCCCGGCCGCGGCGCCGGGACGCCCGAGTCGCCGCTCGGCGACCTCATCGCCGACGCCCAGCTCGCACACGCCAAGTCCCTGGACCCGAAGGCCGCCGTGGCCCTGATGAACCCGGGCGGCATCCGCTCCGACCTCGTCCACAAGGCGAGCGGCAGCGAGGGCGACGGCGTGGTGACGTACGGCGAGGCGTTCACCGTGCAGCCCTTCGCCAACACCGTGAACCTCGTCGACCTCACCGGCGCGCAGCTCCTGACCGCCCTGCGCCAGCAGGTCAGCGGCCCGAACGAGGCCTCGCCGAAGATCCTCCAGATCTCCGAGGGGCTCACGTACACGCTGGACATGACGAAGAGGGGCGCGGACCGGATCGTCGCCGACTCCGTGAAGCTGAACGGGCAGCCGCTGGACGCGAGCGCCACCTACCGCGTCGCCCTGAACTCCTTCCTCGCGGGCGGCGGCGACGGCTTCGCCGAGCTGGGCAAGGGCACGAAGCCGCTGGTCGGCGCGGACGACCTGAAGGCGCTCAACGACTACTTCGCCGCGAACTCCTCGGCGGCCAAGCCGATCGCGCCGCCGAAGGCGGACCGGATCACGGTCGTGAAGTAGCGCCCGCGCGATAGCGGTTGTGAAGTAGCTCTCCGGAGCGAAGCTTGGGGTGGGGTGTGAACGTATGGTGAGATCGAGCGATGCGTTCCCCCCACCGCATGGTCACAACAACCGATAGCAATTCCCCCCAAACCCCCATATCCGAGGCCGCGTCCCGGCCGAATCCCTACGAAGAGCTGGCCGAACTCGCGCCGAATCCGCTGGACGACTTCCTCGCGGAAGACAGCGGACCCGCCGAGGACGAGCCCTGGTCGCCCCCCAACCACCGGCGCGGCAGCCGTCGCCGTCGCAACCGGTTCGCCGGGCTTCCGTTCCTCGCCAAGACCCTCGTCGCGCTCGCCGTCGGCGCCGCCTTCCTCGTCCTCGCCGACCGCTGGGCGCTCCTGTACGCCGAACACGAGGCCGCCGACAAGCTGAAGGACCAGCTGAACCTCAGCGCGGCGCCCGAGGTCGACATCGAGGGCTTCCCCTTCCTCACCCAGGTCCTTGACCAGCGCCTCGACCAGGTCGAGGTCACCGTCCCCGACGTCGCCGCCGACCGCGTCTCGCTCGCGAAGGTCTCCGCGACCGCGACGGACGTGACCCTCAAGGGCGACGGGCCCACCTCCCTCACCGGTGCCCTCATCGACAAGATGCACGGCGAGGTGCTGCTCTCCTTCGACGACATGAACCGTGAACTCGGCGCCTCGCAAGTCACGTTCACCGGGCACGGCCGCGACCAGGTCCTCGCGCGCGGCACCCTGCCCGTCGCCGGGCACGACGTGAAGGTGCGCGCCGACGCCCACATCGAGCGCGTCGGCCGGCGGGGCGTGGCCACGGACATCGACCGGATGCGGCTCGACATCGGCGACCTGGCGACGTACCGGCCCGGTGCGCGGCCCTCCGAAGGGCTGCATCTGAGCCGGAAGTCCGCGGCCCGGGTGGCCAGTGAGTCGGGCCGGGCCAAGGCGCTCCTCGCGGTGCCCACGATCGCCCACCGCCTCGGGCTGCCCGACGCGGTGGTGCGCGAGGCGCTGCGCAGCGACGCGAAGCTCAACGACCTCACCGGGTCGCCGCGGTTCGTCGACGACGTGATGCGCCTGAACCTCCTGGACGTGGCCATGGAGCACCCCGAGCTGCTCCGGCGGCTCGGCCTCGACCCCGCCCTCCTCAAGGGCCTCGACGGCCTCACCCGGCCCGTCCTCGTCGACCGTCTGTCGCTCGCCTTCCAGCTGCCGGAGCTGCCGGGGCAGGGGGCGGTGGGGCTGCGCGACGTGACGGTGCGCCGGGACGGGATCCGGGCGGAGGTGGAGGGCTACGGCATCGGCTTCGGCTAGCCGAGGTGCGACGGCCGTCCGGCGGCGCTTCAGCCGAGGCGCAGGACCGGGCCCGGGAAGGCCGCCCGGAGCCTTCGGTCGTGGCTGACCACGATCACCGTGCCCGCGTACGCCGCGAGGGCCGCCTCCAGCTCCTCCACCAGGGCCGGGGCCAGGTGGTTCGTCGGCTCGTCGAGCAGCAGCAGGTCGTACGGCTCGCTGACCAGGCGGGCCAGTTCGAGCCGCCGCCGCTGCCCGGTGGACAGGTCGCGCACGGGCCGGGTCAGGTCCCGCTCCGCGAAGAGGCCGAGCGCGAGCAGCTCGTCCGCGCGGCCGGCGCCGAACGCGTCGAGCACCGAGCGGGTCTCGCCGGGCCGGGCCGACGGCTCCTCGGCCTGGCGCAGCAGCCCGGCCCGCGCGGGCCTGCGCACCGTGGCGCCCGGTTCGGGCTCGAGCTCGCCCGCGAGCACGCGCAGGAGCGTGGACTTGCCCGCGCCGTTGGGTCCGGTGACCAGCAGACGCCCGCCCGCGGGCACGTGCAGGGAGTCGAGCGCGAGCCGCCCCGGCACGCGCACGTCGGCGAGCTCGACGGCACGGTCCGCGGCCCCGGCGATGGCCGCGGTGAACCGCAGGGGCTCGGCCGGGCGGGGCGCGGGGTGCGCGGCGAGCCGCGCGAGGCGCTCGCGCGCGTCGCGGATGCGGCTCATCGCGCCGTGCGCCCGCGACCGGGCGCGGAAGGCCCCCGCGCCGCTGAACGCCGCCGGTGCCTTGCGCGGAATCGCGTCGAGCCGCCCGATGTGGGAGTCGGCGAGGCGCGACTGGCGGTCCACCTCGGCGCGCCACTGGTCGTACTCCCGCTGCTTCCGGGCCCGTTCGGCGGCCTTGGCGGTCAGATGGCCCGCGTAGCCGTTGCCGTAGCGGCGCACGGAACGTGTCTCATGGTCGACCTCCAGGATGGTGTCGGTGACGCGGTCGAGGAACGTCCGGTCGTGGGTGACGGCGACGAGCGTGCCCCGGTGGGCGCGCAGCCGCTCCTCCAGCCAGGCCACGGCCTCGTCGTCGAGGTCGTTGGTGGGCTCGTCGAGCAGCAGCAGCTCGGGCGCGGCGGCGAGCGTGGCGGCCAGGGCGAGACGGGAGCGCTGCCCGCCGGAGAGCGTGCCGAGCCGCCGCGCGCGGTCCAGGGCGGTGTGCTCGCCCAGGTGCCGCAGGGCGACGTCGACGCGCCGGTCCGCGCCGTGGCCGCCGCGGGCCTCGAACTCCTCGACGAGCGCGGCGTACTCCTCGTACGAGGACGGTGCGCGCTCGTCGAGCCGGGCCCCGGCGGCCTCGATGCGCCGCTCCAGGGCGCGGAGTTCGGCCAGGGCGAGGTCGACGGCGTCGCCGACGCGGGCCGAGCCCGGCAGGTCGAGGGTCTGCGTGAGGTGCCCGACGCCGCCCGGTGCGAGAACGGTCACCGTGCCGTTGTCCGGCTGCTCCACCTGGGCGAGCAGCCGCAGGAGGGTGGACTTGCCGGAGCCGTTGTCCCCGATGACCCCGGCCTTCTCGCCCGGCCGGACGCTGAACGAGACGCGGTCGAGCACCACGTGGTCCGGATAGCGCTTGGTGACGTCGGTGAGCGTGAGCTGCGAGGCGGCGGTGCGGGCTGCGGGTGCTGCGGGTGCAGGGAGCAAATGAGGCTTCTTCCGTGGACGACAGAATCGATGAGCCGAGCAGAAGAGACGATACGTCCCGTCTCGACAACGACCTCACCGTAGCGCCCGCGCGCCGATATGGCAAGACGCTACGTCTCGTCAGCTGTCCGTGCGGGCGTCAGGCGCGGCAGGCGGCGGCATGGGCGCGCCGGGGAGCGTGATGGTCGCCACCGTGCCCGTGGTGGGCGCCGGGCCCAGGGTCACCTCGCCGCCCGACTGGCGGACCGTGCGGGCCACGATGGACAGGCCGAGGCCGGAGCCGGGCAGGCTGCGGGCGGTGGGGGAGCGCCAGAAGCGGTCGAAGACATAGGGCAGTTCGTCCGGCGGAATGCCGGGGCCGTGGTCCCGCACGGTCAGGACGCCCTGCTTCAGGGCGACCTCGATGGCCGTGCCCGCGGGGCCGAACTTCACCGCGTTGTCCAGGACGTTCACGATGGCCCGCTCCAGGGCGGGCGGCTCCGCGCGGACGTACCACGGCGTGAGGTCCGCCTCGAAGGTCAGCTCCGGGCCGCGCAGCCGGGCCCGCCGCAACGCCGTGTCCACGACCTCGTGCAGGGCGACGACCTGCACCTTGCTCTCGCCCGCCGCGTCCGGGCGCGACAGCTCCTGGAGGTCGCCGATGAGCGAGGCGAGCTCCGTCATCTGCGCCGTGACCGACGCGAGCAGCGCCTTGCGGTCGTCGGGCGGGATGGCGCGGCCGGTCTCCTCGCTGCGGGCCAGGAGCTCGATGTTCGTACGCAGCGACGTGAGCGGCGTGCGCAGCTCGTGCCCCGCGTCGGCGATCAGCTGCTGCTGGAGGTCGCGGGACGAGGCCAGGGCCGACGTCATCGCGTTGAACGACCGGGAGAGCCGGGCGATCTCGTCGTCGCTCGCCCCGTCCGTCGGGATGCGCAGACCCAGGTCCTCGGTACGGGCCACGTGCTCCACGGCGGCCGTCAGCTCGTCCACCGGGCGCAGACCGGTACGCGCGACCCACAGGCCCGCGGCACCCGCCCCGACGACACCCACGCCCGCCACCAGGGACAGCACCAGGACGAGGTTGCTCAGGGTGTCCTGGACCTCGTCGAGGGGGCGGGCGATGGAGACCGCGAGGGGCTGCCCGGGCATCGGGTACGTGTAGACCCGGTACTTCTTGCCGTCCGAGGTGGTGGCGTCGTGGAACGCCTCGTCGCGCTCGCGCAGCGCGACCTCGGTGTCCGACTTCTTGAGCTCCAGCGTGATGCTCGGCCGCCCCACGACGATGCACGCGTTGCCGTCCTGGTCGACCACCTGGATGACCTGCTGGTACAGGTCCGGCGAGTCGGGCCGCCCGATGGTCGCGCGCCCGCACCGTCCGCTGGAGTCGATCAGGTTGCGCACCTGGTCGTCGAGAGTGGCGGTGCGGCGCTCGCTCAGCGCGTCGTCCAGCGAGCTGACCAGCACGTTGCGCACCACGAACCAGCACGCCACCGCGGCCGCGGCGACCGCGAGCGCCACCGCCGCCGTCACGAGCAGCGCGAGCCGCGAGCGCAGCGGCAGCGCCTTCAGCCGGCTCGGCAGGCCCCTCACTCGCGGCCGCCGGTCCCCGCGGCGTCCGCGCGCAGTACGTACCCCACGCCCCGCACCGTGTGCACCAGGCGCGGCTCGCCGCCGCTCTCGGTCTTGCGGCGCAGGTACATGACGTACACGTCGAGGGAGTTGGACGACGGCTCGAAGTCGAAGCCCCACACCGCCTTCAGGATCTGCTCCCGGGTGAGCACCTGGCGCGGGTGCGCGAGGAACATCTCCAGGAGCGTGAACTCCGTGCGGGTCAGCTCCACGGTGCGCGTGCCGCGCGTCACCTCGCGCGTGGCGAGGTCCATCCGCAGATCGGCGAAGGCGAGCACGTCGCTCTCCGTCGCCTGCCCGGCGGCCGCCGCGTACGAGCTGCGCCGCAGCAGGGCGCGGATGCGGGCGAAGAGCTCGTCCAGCTCGAAGGGCTTGACCAGGTAGTCGTCCGCACCGGCGTCCAGGCCCGAGACGCGGTCGCCGACCGTGTCGCGGGCGGTGAGCATCAGGATCGGCGTCGTGGAGCCGGTGGCGCGGAGCCTGCGGGCGGCCGTCAGGCCGTCCATGCGGGGCATCTGGATGTCGAGCACGACGAGGTCGGGGCGGTACGCGGCCGCCTTCTCCAGGGCGTCCGCGCCGTCCACGGCGACCTCGGTGCCGTAGCCCTCGAAGGCGAGGCTGCGTTGGAGCGCCTCGCGTACGGCGGGCTCGTCGTCCACGATCAGGATCCGCTGCGGGTCGCCTTCGGCGGGGCTCATGGGTGTTCGTCTTCCTCGGGGTGTACGGGGCGGTCGGGGCCGGTATCAGCGTCGCACGGCCCTCGCGGGTGGCGCCCCACTGTGTCCATGAGCGCGCTCCGCGCGCGGGCGCCCCTTCCCGTTTCCTGGGGGCTCCGCAAGCGGCACCGTCCAGCCCGTCCGGCGTTTGAGGACGAGGCGCGAAGCGCCGACAAGGGCAGGGGCCCGGGGGCGGCAGCCCCCGGATCGGGAAGGGGCGGGCCTGGGGCGCCCCGCGAGGGCTCAGCCGTCCGCCCCGGACCTCAGCTTCGCCAGGTCCGCCTTCACCGTGTTGACGGGAATGGCGAAGCCGAGCCCGACGCTGCCGGAGTCACCGGAGCCACCGGCCCCACCGCCCCCGGAACTCGGCGCGTACATCGCGGAGTTGATCCCGACGATGTTCCCGTTCATGTCGATGAGGGCACCCCCGGAGTTCCCGGGGTTGAGCGAGGCATCGGTCTGCAGCGCCTTGTACGTCGTCTTCGACGACCCCGTGTCGCCGTTGAACTCCTGGCCGCCGAACTCGAAGGGCCAGCCCCCGCCGGGTCCCTGCTGCTCCTGGCCGCCGCCCTTGCCGGGGTCCGCGGACACGGTCACGTCCCGGTCGAGCGCGGAGATGATGCCGCTGGTGACGGTCCCGGTCAGCCCCTCGGGCGAGCCGATCGCGACGACCTCGTCGCCGACCTGCACCTTGTCGGAGTCGCCGAGGCTCGCGGCCTTCAGGCCGGAGGCGCCCTCCAGCTTGATGAGCGCGAGGTCCTTCTTGCTGTCGGTGCCCACGGTCTTGGCCCGGTACGTCTTGCCGTCGCTGGTCCGCACGGTGATCGAGGTGGCGCCGGAGATGACGTGGTTGTTGGTGATGATCTCGCCGTCGGAGGTGATGATCACGCCGGAGCCGGTGGACTTGCCCGCGTTGCCGCTGGCGTTGATCTCGACGGTGCTCGGCGTCACGGCGGCGGCGACGCCGGAGACGGTGCCCTTGCTGCCCGCGGAGACGCTCGTGCCGTTGATGTTCTTCGTGCCGGTCCCGCCGTCGTCGCCGGTGAGGGTCTGGACGGCGTAGGCGGTGCCGCCGCCGACGGCCGCGGCGGCGAGGGCGACCGCGGCGAGCAGGGCGGCGGGTCCCTTGGCGCGGCGCCGGTGCGCGGCGGCGGGCGGCCCGGCGGGCTCCGGCTCGTAGGCGGGCGGGGGCGGGTACGCGCCCTGTGTACCGCCGTAGTGCCCAGGGGAGGACTGCTCCTTGTGGTACTCGCCGCTGTGGCGGAAGCTCTCGGTCATGTACCTGAGCATCACGGCCGTAGATGAGAGCCCGCTGAGCACGCCCTGAGAAGCCCGGCAGAACCCCGTTTGCCCGACATAAAGGCCGCGCGCCCGGCGGGGGCGCGGGCCGGGCGTCACAGGTCGCGGTTGCGTTCGTCGCTCGCGAAGAAGAAGCCGAAGGCCGCGCTGGCCAGGGCCACCACGGGGGTGAAGACGAGGCTCATCTCGCGGTAGTTGTCGGCCTCGAAGTGCGTCCAGTGGCTGAAGACCAGGGCGAGGCTGGGGACCACCGCCAGGACGCAGACGAGCCAGAAGAGCCCCAGGGCGAGCACGCGCCGGGTCTCGTTCATGTGCCGCTGCTTGCTGATCTTGAGCCAGTGCTCGGTGTCGAGGCCGGCGGGGGAGGGCGGCAGGTCCTCGACGAGGGCGGGCGGCGCGGCTTCGGGGGCGGGGCCGGTGCCGGGGCCGCCGGGCTGGATGCGCTCGCGCAGGAAGCCGAGGTCGAGCCCGTCCCGCGAGGGCGGCTCGGTCTCGCTCAGGTCGTCACCGGGTCCGGTGGCCACGGCACCCTCCCCCTTCCGGCGAGCAGGGTGCCGGCGGCCCCGGCCGCCACATCGGTGCGTCCGTCAACGGTTGCTCGTCCTCCAGGGTCGGGCGCGGGCCGGGGTGGGGGCGGCACCCCCGCGCTGCCGCCCCCACCCGTGACTCGTGCCATCGGATGCGCGTTACTCGTGTGCGGGGCACCCCTGGCCCCCAGCGGCGCAGGTCTCCACCGGCAGGGGAGGGCCGATCCGGCAGATCTCGCCGTCCGGCAGGGGCAGTTCATCCTCGCGCAGCAGCACTTCGCCGCCGAGGCCGGGGTCTTCGTCGTCGGTGTCGATGAACTCCCCGAAGGGGGCGGGCAGTTCGGGCACCTCGGTGAGCTGCTGCTCGTTGTGCCATTCGCGGAAGGGCGTGAGGTGTCCGACCTTCGTCGCGCAGCAGAGCTGTACGGCCACGTGCCGGGCCTTCCCGCGCGCCCCATGCGCAGGTGTCGGCTCATTCATCCGTGGTGCCCCCTCCGGTGATCGCCCTGTGGGCGAGGGGGCCGTGCCACAGCTCAGGACCCCCAAGCTTCACCTGAGCGAGGCTAGCACATTCCATGTGATCTATTTCAACATTTGAAGCACATTCGATGTGGATCTGATGCACACTGGAAGTGTACTCAAGGCGCATCCAGTACGGATTTGCTTGACACGATGTGTGCGGGAGGGCAACATGGAAGCCACGTTCCGACGGGCACGGCTGGGAGGAGCAAGTCATGGGTCGCTTGACCGGCCGCTTACCGGCCCCATGAGATCCAGCGCGTGCGTCGGCGGGACCAGCCGGTGTCGGCACGCGCTGACCTGGCTTTCTGGCGCACGGGGTGCGCCGGCGCGGACCTGTGAGAGGTAGCGCCCATATCCGCGGCACCGGGGTCGGCCACGATGCTTGCGATCGCTCGGGGAGCGCTCAGGGGATTCCCTGGACAGAGCTGCCCGGCCGCCGTGTGTCCGGAGCTCCCACGACATCTTTGCCTACTGAGGATCTGAGGGGATCTGGCATGCCTGCTGACAACACGACCGAAACGCCGACCACCGCGGCAGACACACAAGTCACCCGCCTCAGCGTGAACATCAACGCGGAGACGGCGGCAAAGCTCCGCTGGTACAAGGAGCAGAAGGGCATCTCGATCACCGAGACCATCCGGCGAGCGGTCGCGCTCCTGGATCTCGTGGAGCGAGAGTCGGCCGGTGGCAACGAGGTCCTGCTCAAGTCGCGCGACGGCAAGTCGGTCCGCCAGCTCTGGCTGGTCTGAGCCGCGCTGTCGCCCGCGCTCCCGGCCCATCGGCCGCGCGGTCGCCCGGAGCGGGGGCTGACGGCCACCGTCCCGGCGTCAGCCCTCGCAGCCGCAGGAGCGGCGCACCACCAGGCGCGAAGGGAAGACCTTCAGCCGCTCGCGCCGCGACCCGGCGACCCGCAGGCCGTCGTCCAGGACCAGGTCGACGGCCGCGCGGGCCATCGCCGGGCGGTCGGAAGCGACGGTCGTGAGGGGCGGGTCGGTGAGCCCGGCCTCCTTCACATCGTCGAATCCGGCGACGGCCAGCTCGCCCGGCACGTCGATCCGCAGCTCGCGCGCGGCCCGCAGCACACCGATGGCCTGGTCGTCGGTGGAGCAGAAGATCGCGGTGGGGCGGTCGGGACCGCCCAGGAAGCCGAGCGCCAGCTGATACGCGTCGTAGCGGTTGTACGGCGCTTCGAAGAGGCGGCCCTCGGTCGGCCGGCCCGCCTCGCGCATCGCCCGTCGCCAGCCCTCGACGTGGTCGGAGACCGGGTCGCCGACGGTGGGCGTCGCCGCCGTGCCGCCCACGCAGGCCACGTACTCGTGTCCGTGCTCCAAGAGGTGCCGGGTGGCGAGCTGGGCACCGCCCACGTCATCCGTGACCACGGCCACGTCGTCGATGGCCTCGGGCCGCTCGTGCAGCAGCACCACGCGCGCGTCCCACGCGTCGATCTCGGCCGCCGCCTGGTCCGTCAGACCGTGGCTGACCAGGATCAGACCGGAGACCCGCATGCCGAGGAAGGCCCGCAGATAGTGGGTCTCGCGCTCTTCCACATAGTCGGAGTTGCCGACCAGGACCATCTTTCCGCGTTCGGACGCCGCCTGCTCCACCGCGTGCGTCATCTCCGCGAAGAACGGCTGGCGCGCGTCCGGCACGATCATGCCTATGAGGTCCGTGCGGCGGGACGCCATGGCCTGGGCGACCCGGTCCGGGCGGTAGCCCAGTTCCTTGATCGCGGCGAGGACACGCTCGCGCGTGGCCGGGGCGACCGGCCGGGGTCCATTGTTGATGACGTAGCTCACGACCGCGGTCGAAGTACCCGCCAGTCGCGCCACATCGTCCCGCGTCACCTTGGCCACGCGCGCAGTCTACGCGGATGGAGTCAGCCCTGAGCAGGGCGTGCGGCCGCTTCCTCGGGCGTCCGGGACACCGACGCGGAGGGCCGCCGTGACGAAGCGGACGAAGGGGGCGTCCGCTTGCTCTCGGTCTTCTCGGCCTTCTCCGCGCGCTCCGGCTTCTCCGGGACGACGAAGCGGTAGCCCACGTTGCGCACGGTGCCGATGAGCGACTCGTGTTCGACGCCGAGCTTCGCCCGCAGCCGGCGTACGTGGACGTCGACCGTGCGGGTGCCGCCGAAGTAGTCGTAGCCCCAGACCTCCTGGAGCAGCTGCGCGCGGGTGAAGACCCGGCCCGGGTGCTGCGCGAGGTACTTGATCAGCTCGAACTCCTTGAAGGTCAGGTCGAGGACCCGGCCCTTCAGCTTCGCGCTGTACGTCGCCTCGTCCACGGACAGGTCGCCGTTGCGGATCTCCATGGGGGAGTCGTCGGCGGTGATCTCCTTGCGGCCCATGGCCAGGCGCAGGCGCGCCTCGACCTCGGCCGGGCCCGCGGTGTCCAGGAGCACGTCGTCGATGCCCCAGTCGGCGGTGACGGCGGCGAGGCCGCCCTCGGTCACGACGAGGAGCAGCGGACAGCCGGGTCCGGTGGAGCGCAGGAGCTGACACAGGCTGCGGACCTGCGGCAGGTCGCGGCGCCCGTCGACGAGGATGACGTCGGCGCCGGGGGTGTCCACGAGGGCCGGGCCCTCGGCGGGGGCCACCCGCACGTTGTGCAGGAGCAGACCGAGGGCGGGGAGCACCTCCGTCGACGGCTGGAGGGCGTTGGTCAGGAGCAGCAGGGAACTCATCGCGATCCGCCCCCGAGTTCTCGGCTTCGCTCGAACAGGGGGGACCCCCCTCCTGCCTGGGGGGTCGGCCGGACCTGCCGGTCGCCGTGCACGTTTCGCTCGCCCATTACGTCGGTTCCTCCTCGGGTCCCGTGCGAGGACGTGGGGGCACTGCTTCGTACGTTGCTACACCTCCCGCGCCCGGGGAGGCGTCCGTGCTCGCCGGTCTTGAGGCTACGTTTACCGACGGCGTTCCGCGCGGCCCGTGGGACCGGCCCGGAAAGCACGAAAGGACCCGGGGGCTGCGTTGCCCGGATCCTCTGCGCAGCAGAATAGCCCACATGAGTTCCGGTCCGGCAGGTCAGACGGCGCGATCTTCTGTGCCCCCGATCACTCGCGTTCAGCGGAGCGCAACGCTGCGTACCACGCTCCGTACGGCGGACGGGGTACGTCTCGATGCCGCGTACGACCCGGGCCCCGGCCCGGTCGGCGGGCCCGCGATCGTGGTCGCGCACGGCTTCACGGGGGACCGTCAGCGGCCGCACGTGCGGCGGGCGGCGCGGGTGTTCGCCCAGCGTGCGGCCGTGGTCACGTTCTCCTTCCGGGGCCACGGGGCCTCCGCGGGGCGGTCCACGGTCGGCGACCGCGAGGTGCTCGACGTGGCGGCGGCCGTCGCCTGGGCGCGCTCGCTCGGGCACACGCGCGTGGTGACCGTCGGTTTCTCCATGGGCGGCTCCGTGGTCCTGCGCCACGCGGCGTTGCACGGGGGGCGCACGGAAGCGCGGGTTGACGCCGTCGTCGCGGTCAGTGCTCCGGCCCGCTGGTTCTACCGGGGCACGGCGCCCATGCGGCGGCTGCACTGGCTGGTCACCCGGCCCGCGGGCCGGGCCGTGAGCCGCCTCGGCCTGCGCACCCGCATCCATCCGCGCGAATGGGACCCGGTGCCCCTGTCGCCGACGGAGGCCGTGCCGCTGCTCGCGCCGACCCCGCTCCTGATCGTCCACGGCGACCGGGACCCGTACTTCCCCGTCGACCATCCCCGGATGCTGGCCGCCGCCGCGTCCGGCGCGGCCGAGCTGTGGCTGGAAGCGGGCATGGGCCACGCGGAGCACGCGGCGGACGACGCGCTCCTGGGGCGGATGGCCGACTGGGCCACGGCATCATGGACGTCGGCAACCGCCGAGTGACGAGTGGCAGGAGGGGCACCATGGCAGCCGGAACGATCCGGTACTGGGCCGCGGCGAAGGCGGCCGCGGGCCTCGCCGAGGAGCCGTACGCGGAGGCCACGCTGGCCGACGCGCTGAGCGCGGCCCGCGCGCGACACCCCGGGGAACTGGAGCGCGTCCTGCTGCGCTGCTCGTTCCTCATCGACGGCGACCCCGTGGGCACGCGCGCCCATGAGACGGTACGTCTGGCCGAGGGCGGCACGGTCGAGGTGCTCCCGCCGTTCGCAGGAGGATGACGTTGAGCGACCAGCCGCACCAGGGGTACGACCCGTACCGGGCGCAGCCGGGGCAGCAGGGGTACGACCCCTATGACCCGTACCAGCAGCAGGTGGCGCAGCCGCAGTCGCCGCACGGCGACGGCCAGTACCAGCAGCAGTGGGGGTACCAGGACCCGTACGCGGGGCAGCAGGACCACCAGGACTACACCCAGCAGTGGCAGGGGCAGACCTGGGAGACGCAGATCCAGCCCGCGCCGATGCCTGTCGCCGACGTGACCGAGACCGCCTACCTGCCGCAGCAGTCCGCCGACCAGTGGGCCCCGGCTCCCGAGGCCGCCTACGTCCAGCCCCCGTACACGGACCAGGGCGCCCACGCTGTGCCCGCCCGTTCCGGTTCCGCCCCCTGGGCGGACCAGCCGCCCACAGAGGGGGTGGGCGGGTACCAGCCGCCCACAGAGGAAGTGGCGGAGCCCCGGCCGGAGGCCGAGGTCGCGCCCGAGGCCGGGCCCTCCTACGGGCCCGCCACCACCACCGGGAACGCTCGGGTCACCGATGCCCAGCGGGCGCGGGCCGAGGGGCGGTCGCCGATCATCGAGCCGGGGATGCAGCCCGCCGCGCTCACGGCGGTGCTCGGGCTGCTCCTTGCCGGGGGCGCGGCGATGGGGCAGTACGCGCTGCTCGTACCGCTGGTGCTCCTCCAGGCCGTGACCGCCGCCGGATGGTTCCGGCTGAACGGCATGTGGCCCGCCCGGCAGGGCATCGCGCTGGCGTTCCTCGGCGGGCTCGTCGCCGACGCCGCGCTGCTCGCCACCGGCGAGGGCAACGCCCCGGCCGCGATCCTCGGCACCCTCGGCGTCTGGGTGCTGCTCGTCCTCGTGCTCCAGCTGCGCAGCCGCGCCGGTGCCGACGAGCGGATGTACGGCCTGATGGCGACTGTCGCCTCCAGCGCGCTCACGATCATCGCGGCCGGGCACCTGGCCGCCGTGCACGAGGCGGCGACCGTCGGCGGCATCGCGGTCGCGGCGGCCGTGCTCGCCCGCGCGCTGCCGCTGCCCACCCCGGCGTCCGTGGTCGTGGCGCTGCTCGCGGCGGCCGGTGCGGGCATCGCGGTCGGCGGGCCCACGGACCTCGGTTCGAAGGGCGCGCTGCTCGGCCTCGCCGCCGGTGTCTGCGCGCTCGTGGGGCACCGGGTGGCCAGCTACGACTACCCGTCGCGGTTCGTCCACTTCACCGCGGGGGTCGCGCTGCCGCTGGCCGCCGCGGCGCCCGCGGTGTACCTCCTGGGGCGGGCCATCGGCTGATCCGCGGCCTTCGCCCGGCCGTTTCGAACGGGTACGAGGCGATCGTCACAGCTGTTCGACGAGTCCCCGGCCGGGCGCTCCGGCCGGGGACCCGTCCTTTAGGCTCGCGGCAACTGACTCTGAGGCGGGGGAACGGGAATCCAGGCATGAGCAAGCGCGCGATACGCATACTCCTGATCGTCGTCGTGGTCCTCGGCGGCCTCTTCGTCGCGGCCGACCGCTTCGCGGTCTCGTACGCGGAGAGCGAGGCGGCCGACAAGATCAAGACCCAGGAGGGGCTCAGCAGCACGCCGGACGTGTCGATCAAGGGCTTCCCGTTCCTGACCCAGGTCATCGGCGGAAAGCTCGACGACGTCGAGATCACGATGAAGGACTACGACGCCAAGTCCGACGGCGACACCATCCGTGTCGCCGACCTCAGCGCCACCATGCACGGCGTCGACTTCTCCAGCGACTACAGCTCCGCCACCGCCGACCGGGCCGCGGGGGTCGCCCGGATCTCCTACGACGAGCTCCTCAAGGCCGCGAAGGCCGAGCCGGTCGAGCTGCCGCTCGGCGCGAAGGGCGAGGTCGTCGGCCTCTCCGACGGCGGCGACGGCAAGATCAAGGTCTCGGTCGAGGTCAGCAAGGGCGGCACGAAGCTGCCCGAGCCCGTGGACGTGCTCAGCACGGTCAGCGTCGAGGGCGACACCATCCGCGTGCACGCCGACAAGATCCCGGACAAGCTGAACGTGCTCGGGGTCAGCGTGCCGCTGCCCGAGGGCCTGGTCCGCGACGTCACCGACTTCCAGGAGAAGGTCTCGGACCTGCCGGGCGGCATCCAGCTCGACACGGTGCAGGCCGCGCCGGACGGGGTGGACGTGGTGGTCAAGGGCGAGAACGTGGACCTGGTGTCCTGAAACATGGACCTGGTGTCCTGAACCGCGTCCTCCGGATTCCTCCGGCGCGCCGGTTCCGCCCCGGGCGCTGTCCGTAGTACGAGACGAAGGTGTCCGCCCTTCAGATGGCGGACCCGCGCCCCTCCCGTGGGAACGGGCAGGCGCGCCCCCGCCGACGGCCGGAAAGCGATACTCCGATCACATGCTGGACGAAATCGTCTCAGCATCCGACATTGCGGTGACACGGCCGTGTCGGCGTCCCTACGATCGGACCCATGCACCGACAGGCGGATCTCACGAAGCGGCGGGCAGTGGACCTGTGCCGCGTCGCCGCCATGCTCTGTCGCGCTCTCTGAGCGGGATGCCCGACTCCCGTATTCCCCCGGCCCGTTGACCGCCGTCAGGGCCATCCCGTGCGGTGCGCCCGTGCCTCCCCGCATTCGCGTACCCGCACCTCACCGTTCAGCTTCGCCGCACCTGCTCCGGAGGAGAAACGCATGAGCCGCAGCGACGTCCTGGTAGACGCCGACTGGGTCGAGGCCCACATCGACGACCCGAAGGTCGTCCTCGTCGAGGTGGACGAGGACACCTCGGCGTACGACAAGAACCACATCAAGAACGCGATCCGGATCGACTGGACCAAGGACCTCCAGGACCCGGTCCGCCGCGACTTCATCGACCAGGAGGGCTTCGAGAAGCTCCTCTCCGGCAAGGGCATCGCGAACGACTCCACCGTCGTGCTCTACGGCGGCAACAACAACTGGTTCGCGTCCTACGCCTTCTGGTACTTCAAGCTCTACGGCCACCAGGACGTGCGCCTCCTCGACGGCGGCCGCAAGAAGTGGGAGCTGGACTCCCGCGACCTGGTCGACGGCTCCCAGGTGCCGCAGCGCGCCGAGACGTCGTACAAGGCCAAGCCCCAGGACTCCTCGATCCGCGCCTTCCGCGACGACGTCGTCGCCGCGATCGGCGCGCAGAACCTGGTCGACGTGCGCTCGCCCGACGAGTTCTCCGGCAAGCTGCTCGCCCCGGCCCACCTGCCCCAGGAGCAGTCGCAGCGCCCCGGCCACGTGCCCAGCGCCCGCAACATCCCGTGGTCGAAGAACGCCAACGACGACGGCACCTTCAAGTCGGACGACGAGCTGCGCGCCCTCTACGCCGACGAGCAGGTCGACCTGGCCAAGGACACCATCGCCTACTGCCGCATCGGTGAGCGCTCGGCCCTGACCTGGTTCGTGCTGCACGAGCTGCTCGGCGTCGAGAACGTCAAGAACTACGACGGCTCCTGGACCGAGTACGGCTCCCTCGTCGGCGTGCCGATCGAACTCGGCGCCAACAAGTAGTCCGCCGCCCCTTCCCCTTCATTCCTAGGAGTACGTCATGTGTGGAGCCAAGGCCGGCGGCCCCGACGCCTCGACGGCGAAGCCCGGTGAGACCACCATCCAGGGCCAGGTGACCCGCGACGGCGAGCCGGTGACCGGCTACGTCCGGCTGCTCGACTCGACCGGCGAGTTCACCGCCGAGGTCCCGACCTCGGCGACCGGTCAGTTCCGCTTCTACGCCGCCGAGGGCACGTGGACCGTGCGGGCCCTGGTGCCGGGCGGCAGTGCCGACCGCACCGTGGTCGCCCAGAAGGGCGGGCTCGCCGAGGTGGCCATCGCCGTCTGAGCCCTTTCCCGGCCGGGGCCGCACCCAGGGGTTGGACGCCAGGGGGTGCGGCCCTCGGCCTGTGCGCGGCTCCATCGGCGCTCCGCGCCTAGGGTCGGCGTCTGCCGTCGAGCTCGTCCCACCACTCGTCCGACTTGGGGTCCCCGGACGGGTCGTCCCACCAGCGGTCCTCGGGGCCCCGGCGGTTCGCGACCATGGCGGCGAGCGGGGGGATCACCATCGCCACCACGCACATCCCGACCGCGACCGGGACCGACCAGAGCCGCACGACGCCCCAGGCCAGGACGAACAGGGCGAGGCACGTGCCCATCATGGCGAAGTACACATGACGCCGGCGCGCGTACATACGTCCAGCGTACGGCGGACCTCGCCGAGAAGCGGCCGCGCGTCCCCACTACAGTGGAGCCTGGCTCTGTTACCGCTCACCACAGCTCACCGAGGAGCACCCCGTGCTTGAGGCCTTCTTCTCCGCACTCCTTGTCCTGGTCTGCGTCGGCGTTCTCGCCTTCACCGGTCTGGCAGTGAAGAAGCTGTACCAGGGCCAGCGCTGACCCCCATCCGGGACCCCCACGAGAGACTCCTGAGCAACCCATGATCCAGATTCCGTCCGACCTGCACCCCGACCTCGTCCCCCTCGTCTGGCTCCTCGGCACCTGGGAGGGCGCGGGCGTCACCGACTTCCCCGGCTCCGCCAAGGCGAACTTCGGCCAGGAGGTCACCTTCACGCACGACGGGCGGGACTTCCTCGAGTACCACTCGCACACGTGGGTGCTCGACGCCGAGGGCAAGAAGACCGAGCCCCTGGAGTCCGAGTCCGGCTTCTGGCGCGTCGACAAGGACCGCAAGGTCGAGGTCGTCATGGTCCGCCAGGACGGCGTCGTCGAGGTCTGGTACGGCGAGCTCGCCGACCAGAAGCCGCAGATCGACCTGGCCACCGACGCCGTCGCCCGCACCGCGGCCTCCGGCCCGTACACCGGCGGCAAGCGCCTGTACGGCTATGTGAAGAGCGACCTGATGTGGGTCGGCGAGAAGCAGACCCCCGAGGTGCCGCTGCGCCCCTACATGTCGGCCCAGCTCAAGAAGGTCGTCTCCCCCGAAGAGGTGGCCGAGATGGCCCGCAACCTGGGCGACCTGCCCGACGACGGCATCGCCTTCTTCAAGTAGTCCCTACACTCAGGGGTGTGGTGACCACCGACCCGGACGGCACGGCGACGGACTGGAAGAGCGACCTGCGGCAGCGCGGATACCGTCTGACGCCGCAGCGCCAGCTCGTCCTGGAGGCCGTCGACGCCCTTGAGCACGCGACCCCCGACGACATCCTCTGCGAGGTCCGCAGGACGGCGTCGGGGATCAACATCTCCACCGTCTACCGCACCCTGGAGCTCCTGGAGGAGCTGGGGCTCGTCTCCCACGCCCACCTCGGGCACGGCGCGCCCACCTACCACCTCGCGGACCGCCACGACCACATCCACCTGGTGTGCCGGGACTGCACGCGGGTCATCGAGGCCGAGCTCGACGTCGCCGCGGACTTCACCGAGAAGCTGCGCGCGACGTTCGGCTTCGACACGGACCTGAAGCACTTCGCGATCTTCGGCCGGTGCGGCACGTGTGCGGCGGACGGCCCCGCCGAAGCCCCCGAGGACCCCGGCGCGGCCCCGGCGCAGACCGGTGGCGAGGGCCAGGGGGAGAAATAAACACGGGGCTCCGCGAGTCGTAGTCTTTGTGAACATGAAGAGCCCTCTGCTGTCCCTGCCCGGCGCCGTCCCCGCCGAGGGCGTGGACGAAGGCGTCGCCGCCCACTACGGCGACCTGTTCCGTGAGCAGCGCGCCCTCGCCGACGGCACCGGATTCGTCGACCTCTCGCACCGCGGCGTGGTCACCGTGACCGGCGCCGACCGGCTGAGCTGGCTGCACCTGCTCCTCACCCAGCACGTCAGCGACCTGCCGGCGGGCCGGGCCACCGAGGCGCTGATCCTCTCCGCCAACGGGCACATCGAGCACGCCCTCTACCTCGTCGACGACGGCGAGACGATGTGGGCGCACGTCGAGCCCGGCACCCAGGACGCGCTCATCGCGTACCTGGAGAGCATGAAGTTCTTCTACCGCGTCGAAGTCGCCGACCGCACCGAGGACTTCGCCGTCGTGCACCTGCCCGCCGGGTCGATCGCCGCCCTGCCCGACGGCGTCGCCGTACGCGAGACCGCGCACGGCCGCGACGTCTTCCTGCCGCGCGCCGACCTGCCCGCCTTCGCCGAGACCCACGGCCCCGCCGCCGGGCTCCTCGCCCACGAGGCGCTGCGCGTCGAGCACCACCTGCCCCGGCTCGCCTTCGAGACCGACCACCGCACCATCCCGCACGAGCTGGGCTGGATCGGCACCGCCGTGCACCTCCAGAAGGGCTGCTACCGGGGGCAGGAGACCGTCGCCCGCGTGCAGAACCTGGGCAAGCCGCCGCGCCGCCTGGTCTTCCTGCACCTGGACGGCAGCGAGGTGCACCTGCCGACGCACGGCACGCCCCTCCACCTCGCCGCGGACGGCCCCGACGGCCGCAAGCTCGGGTTCATCACCACGTCCGTACGCCACCACGAGCTGGGCCCGATCGCCCTGGCCCTGGTGAAGCGGAACGTGCCCGTGGACGCGGAGCTGATGGCGGGCACCACCGCCGCGGCCCAGGAGACCGTGGTCGAGCCGTAGCCCTCGGGCTCGGGCCCTGGGCGCACCGCGAGGGGGCGGCGGCTCACATCTCCAGCAGCACCGTGAACGGCCCGTCGTTCGTCAGGCCCACGCGCATGGAGGCGCCGAAGCGTCCCGTGGCGACGGTCGCGCCAAGGGCCCGCAGCCGCGCGACGACCTCGTCGACCAGGGGCTCCGCCACGTCCCCGGGCGCGGCCGCGTTCCACGTGGGCCTGCGGCCCTTGCGCGCGTCGCCGTACAGGGTGAACTGGCTGATCACCAGGAGCGGCGCGTCGACGTCCGAGCAGGACTTCTCGTCGTGGAGCATCCGCAGCGACCACAGCTTGCGGGCCAGCTGCGCGGCCTTCTCCTCGGTGTCGTCGTGCGTGACCCCGACGAGCACGCACAGGCCCTCGCCCGTGATCTCGCCGACCGTCTCGCCGTCCACGACGACGCTCGCGCCGTCCACCCTCTGCACCACCGCTCGCATGCCGCCATCATGCCCTGCCCGTGTGCGCCGTCCGTGCGCCGGTCCGGAACCCCCCATCCGGGGCCGATTGGGGGCACTCGGTCACAGAGTGGCCACGCGGGGTGGCACCATGCTCACACGCGGTGTACCGCGCCGGCTGAGGGGACGGTAGAGCCACATGAGCACACCCAGTACGCCCAGCGCACCCAGGGCGAGGCAGGCCAGCGCCACGGGCGGGGGCTTCGGCGGGGCACCCGTGCCGCGCCCGCCCGTGCAGCGCACCGACAGCCCCGTCCTGCCCGAGGCGCCCGCCCACGACCTGGCCGCGCTGCGACTGCCGGAGCTGCGCGAGCTGCGCCGGGCCGCACAGCAGGACGAGGCCGATCTGAGCTACGTACGACGGCTGCTCCAGGGGCGCATCGACATCCTGCGCGCCGAGACCGCGCGCCGCGCGCGGACGCGCGCGGGAACGACCCAGGACGGTGTCCCCGGAGTTCCGGGCGGCGACGGGACGGCGGCCCTCGTCGTGGACCGGCTCCCGGAGATCCTCACGGACGGCCCGGCCCGCCGCCGCGCCTCGGCCCGGCACGTGACGCTCGGGACGCCGCACAGCGAGGAGTACCGGCGGCTCGCCGCCGACATGCTCGCCGAGGTCGCGCTCTCCGACCTCGCCGCCCGCACGGACGACGAGCTGCACACGGCCATGGGCCGGCTCGTGCGGTACGAGCAGCAGGTGTCCCGGCGGCGCCAGGAGATGCAGCGGACCACCGACGATTGCAGTGCGGAGATCGCCCGCAGGTACCGTGAAGGCGAAGCACAAGTAGACGACCTGCTCGCCTGACCCCTTCGGCTCCGGCGGCCCGGAGCGACCGGCGATCCCCCTGATCCCGGCCGTGTCCGCGGCCCCGGGCCCCGCCGGGCGCGGGTGGTCCGTCGCACCACCCGCACCACGGAGCCGAAGATGACCCCGACGTCCGCCGCCACCCCCGTCATACCGCCGGTCCTCGCCGAAGTCGTACGTTCCGGCTTCGTCGAGGGCCGCCATCGGGGCAGCCTCGTGCTGCTAGGGGCGGACGGCGAGGTCGAGCTGGCGCTCGGGGACGTCGCGGCGCCCGTGTTCCCGCGCTCCACGAACAAGCCGATGCAGGCCGCGGCGGTGCTGCGGGCCGGGCTCGACCTGGCGGGGGAGCGGCTCGCGCTCGCGGCCGCCAGCCACTCCGGCGAAACGTTCCACCGGGACCTGGTGCGGAAGCTGCTCGCCGAGCACGGGCTGACCGCCGCCGCGCTCCAGTGCCCGCCCGACCTGCCGCTCGACCCCGTCGAGGCCGAGACGTACCTGGCGGCGGGGGCCGTGCGGGACCGGGTCACCATGAACTGTTCCGGCAAGCACACGGCGATGCTCGCGGTGTGCGACCTGAACGGCTGGGACAAGGAGACCTACCTGGACCCCGCGCATCCGCTCCAGCGCCTCACGCACGACGTGATCGAGGAGGCGGCGGGGGAGCGGGTCGCGGCCGTCGGCACGGACGGGTGCGGGGCGCCGCTGATGGCGATCTCCCTGACGGGGCTCGCCCGCGCCTACCGGCACTTCGTCCTGGCCGCGCCCGGTACGGCCGAGCGGCGCGTGGCCGACGCGATGCGGGCGCACCCGGAGTACGTGGCCGGGACGCGGCGGCCGGACACGTGGCTCATGCGGGAGGTGCCCGGGACGCTGTCCAAGATGGGCGCCGAGGCGGTGCAGGCCGTGGCCCTCGCGGACGGGCGGGCGCTGGCCTTCAAGATCGACGACGGCGGTACGAGGGTGCTCGGGCCGGTCCTTGCGCGCGCCCTCGCCCTGGCGGGCGTCGAGGCCCCCGTCCTGGCCCGCCTGGCGGAGGCACCGCTGCACGGTGGCGGCGTACCGGTGGGCGAGATCCGGGCGGCCTTCTAGGCCTCGGCCCTGACGGGGCCTGGGCTTCCCGTGCCGGGGCTTGCCTGGGCGGGGCCTTGCCCCGGGGGTGGGGGCCTGGTGTGACGGCTGCGCGGCACCTTGCCCGGGGTGGGGCCTGGTTCAACGGTTGCGCGGCACCTCGGCGCTGTGCCCACCCGTCCCGCCCTGCGGGACGACTGCCCACAGCGAGGGGGCGGGGGCGCCCTGGGTAGGGGCCTGCCCGGCGAAGCTCTGGAGCTATGGGTGGGCGGGTGGGAGGAAGCCGCAGCGGTAGCGGCGGGGGCGGCCGCCGGGCCGCAGCGCCACGTGTCGGGGTTCTGCCCCGCAAGGCCGGGGAGAGCCGGGTGGGCGGGTGGGGAGAGACCGCCGCGGTAGCGGCGGGGCCCCGGCCAAGGCCGGGGAGCGCGGGCGGGCAGGGGCGAAGGGGCGTCAGGCCCCGTGGGGGCCGGGTTGCCGTGGGGGCGGCGGGCCCCATGTGCCGCCGTCCCCACGGCCTGGGGCACCCCCGCCCCGCTCAACGGCTGACCGAACTCCCGGCTCCCCTCCGGATGAGAGCCCGGTCAGCCCGACCTGGGAGTGGAGCCGGCAGCCAACCCTTCCACGGTTCCGACCATGTTCGCCCGAGTTGGCCACCAACTCCACTGGAGTTATCTCCGCCCTGGCGCGTCCTATAACCACCTACCGTACAACTCCCCAAAGATGGCGGGAAGTTGTACGGTTTGGTTGTGAGCACGGACCAAGCCTCCGTCAACGATCGGAAAAGGCCGGGCAGGCCGCCGCACCGCTCGCACCGGGACGTGGCGGACGAGCTGCGGTCCCGGATCAGGTCGGGCCTGCTGCGGCCGGGGCAGCGGATGCCCACCCAGGCGGAGCTCGCGTCCGAGTTCGGCGTGGAGCGCGGCGCGGTGCGCCAGGCCCTGCGCATCCTGCAGGGCGAGCAGCTGCTGGCCAATGTGTCCAAGGGCAGCCCGGCCACGGTCGCGGCCCCGGCCGCGCCGAGCCGCGACGCGGTGCGCCCGCAGCCCACGATGGTCGGGCTCGCGCCGCGCATAGCCGCCGCGTTCCAGGCGCCGCACGTGGAGATCGACGCGCTGTGTCTGACGTCCATCTCGCTGACGATGGCGATCGGCGAACCGCTCCGGCAGATCCACGCCGGACGGCTGAAACCGGCCAAGGTCGACGTCCGCGTCCTGCTGCCGAGCCGCGACATCGACCTCGCCTTCCCGGCGCCGGTCGGGGGCGGGGACTCGGGCGGCCCTGTGCACCGCCGCTGGCTCGACCAGCGCAACGCGCAGGGGCAGGTCCTGCGCCACAACCTGCTCACCCTGCGCGGCACGCACGGCATCGACGTACAAGTGGAGTTCCGGGCGCTGCCGTTCACCCCGCCGGTGAAGCTCTATCTGCTCAACGGCTCCGAGGCGCTGTTCGCGTACTACACCCTCACCAAGCGCGGTGAGGAGATCGGCCAGGAGTATCTGGAGATGTGGGACGCGCAGGGCACGCAGTCGATGCTCTTCCCCTTCCTGCAGGGGGACGGGCTGCGGGACACCACCTTCGTGGAGCAGTCCCATCTGTGGTTCAACGCCCTGTGGAACACGATCAGCAGGGACCTGAGGCTGAACCCGGGTCCCTAGCCCCGCCTACAGGGCGGGCCCGGTCACCAGCAGGGCGAGGACGAGGGCGCCCAGGGAGCTGCACGTGGTGTTCCTCGCCTTGACGCCCACGGTCAGCAGGAGCAGCCCGATGATGCCGAGGGTTCCGTACTTCCACTGCACCAGCTGCTCGGCGACGACGGCGAACACGGCTGCGAGGAGAGCTATGGCGGGCATGGTGGTTCCCCCTTCTGCCATCTCGGAAGAGTTGGCAACCAACTCATTGAAGTTGTCCCCACTTGGTAGGCATTCATAAACAACTTTGCGGCCAACTCCCCAAAGATGGTGGGTAGTTGTATCGTCTGGTCGTGACCAAGGAGAACGGTGCCGTGACCGGCAGGAGCAAGCCCTCGCCCCAGGACATCGCCGACGCCCTGCGTGACCGCATCCGCACCGGCACCCTCAAACCCGGCGACCGCCTGCCCACCCAGGCCCGGCTCGCCGAGGAGTTCGGCGTGGAACGCGGCACCGTACGCCAGGCCCTGCACGGCCTGCACCGCGACGGTCTGATCAACCACGTCACCAAGGGCAGCCCGCCCCGGGTCGCGGTCCCGGCCGAGCCGGCCGTCCCCGCCGCGCCGGAGCCGCAGCCGTCCATGGTCGGGCTCGCCCCGCGCCTGGTGGAGGCGTTCAAACAGCCGCACGTGCGCGTGGACGCGGTCTCGTTCACGGCGGAGACCCTGATGAACGCCCTCACCGAGCCGATCCGGCAGATCCACGCGGGCCTGCTGCGCCCGAGCTCCATCGACGTGCGCATCCTGCTGCCGAGCAGCGACATCGAGCTGGCCTTCCCGGTGCCGGTGCAGGCGGAGCGCGAGGGCCGGGAGCGGCTGCACCAGCGCTGGCTCGCGCAGCGCAACGCGCAGGGGCAGGTCCTGCGCCACAACCTCCTCACGCTGCGCAACGAGCCGCACGGCATCGACGTCCGCGTCGCCTTCCGGGCCCTGCCGTTCACCTCGCCGGTGAAGCTCTACGTGCTCAACGGACACGAGGCGCTCCTCGCGTACTACACGCTGGAGCGCGAGCGGGTGGAGCTGGACGTGGACGGCGGCGAGACGGTGGAGATGTGGGACGCGGGCGGCCTCAAGACGCCGCTGTTCTCCTTCACCGACGGCGCCAGCCCGCGCGACTCCGGCTTCGTGGGGGAATCTCAGAAGTGGTTCGACGCACTCTGGGAAACGATCACGTCGGACCTAACACTCTCTTAGGTGACTTCTGAAGCGACTGATCCGACCGAGGGCCTGCGGAAGCTGATCGGGCTCGCCCGTTTCGTGCTCTTCGACTTCGACGGCCCCATCTGCCGCCTGTTCGCCCGGCACTCGTCGGTCGGAGTGGCCCGCGAGCAGGTCCGCTGGCTGGAGGGGCGGGGGCTGCACGGCCTGCTCACCAACGGGGTGCGCGACGACCCCGACCCGCAGGTCGTGCTGCGCGCCGTCGACCGCCGCAGGCCCGGCAGCGACCTCGTCGTCGAGCTGGAGGAGCGGCTCACGCACGAGGAGCTGACGGCGGTCGGCTCGGCCTGGCCGACGCCGTACGCCGACGCGCTGATCCGCACCTGGTCGGCCGTCGGCGTCCGCCTCGCCATCACCACGAACAACTCGCCCCGGGCCGCCGTCCGTTACCTCGGCGGGCGCGGTCTGCTCGACTGCTTCGCGCCGCACATATACGGCCGCACCCAGGACCTGCGGCTGCTCAAACCGGACCCGCACTGCGTGCGGCGGGCCCTGAGCGCGATGGGCGCCGACCCGGCGGGCACGCTCATGATCGGCGACACCCCGTCGGACTTCCTCGCCGCCAGGGCCGCGGGGGTGCACTTCCTGGGGTACGCGCGCGACGCCCGCAAGGAGGGGCTCCTGCGCGGGGTCGGCGCCGACCGGATCGTGACCTCGCTGGAGCCGGTGCTCTCGGTGGTGCGGTCGATCGGGGCCGCCGGGTGACCAACTGTGCGGTACGGGTGGGGCAGTTGGTGTCCCGCACACACGGCCCACCGCAGGTTTGTTCGCCCTTTTCACCCCGGTATTCCCGTCCTGTTGACCTGACGCGCGGCCGTTCGCCCCGGCGCAGCGCTAAAACGTTTCAACTCTGTGGAGTTGAGGCGTCGGAGGCCGAGACTCAGGGGGTACTTTTGCTCCGCTCCTCTCATTCGTCTCCAACGGACCGGTTTTCCCGTCGGGAAGAACCGGTTTCCCAGGCTGGGAGAAACGTGCCATGCCCTCTGAGTCGACCTCCGCGGCCCGGGCCCGCGCCGCCCTGGCGAGCGGCGGCACGGCCGTGCTCGAAGGGCCGCTCCGGGGCTATCACCACGAGACGTACGTCTTCCCGCTGCCGGACGAGTCCGGGGTGACCTGGCGCTGGAAGTGCCGGGAGCCGCGCCCGGGCCTGCTGTGGTTCGACCGCCGCTGCTTCTGGTCGGAGGAGGAGCTGCTCGTCGCGCTCGCCGGGCGCGTCACGCGCGTTCCGGAGGTCATCCAGAAGGACGAGTTCCGGCTCCAGCGCTTTATCGAGGGGCGCACGCTGGGCTCCTGCGCGCGCTCGGAGGCCGAGTCCGGCGCGGAGTACGAGCCCGGCCCCGGCACGGGGCGCGGGGCCGACATCCCGGCCGCGGTGATCGACCAGATCGTCACCCTGTTCGGCGAGCTGGCGGGCGTGGGGCCCGACGACGTGGCGGCCGGGCGGCGCTGCGCCGCCGCGGACCGGCCGCGGGACGGGGACACCAACGGCTTCATCGAGCGTCTCGTCTTCTTCGCCGAGGAGCACGTCTACCTGAGGAACGAGGACCGGTTCGGCCCGCTCTTCAAGGAGTTCGGGATCGGCAGGGACTCCTTCGCCGTGCTGCGCGAGCGGGTGTCGGGGCTGACGCGCCGCCCTTTCTGTCTGCTCCACGGCGATCTGCACCGGGAGAACTTCGTCCTGGACCGCTGCGGCCAGCTCTGGACGATCGACTGGGAGCTCGCGATGGTCGGCGACCCCCTGTACGACCTGGCCACGCATCTGCACCTCATGCGGTACGCCCCGCACCAGGAGCGGCAGGTCGTGCGGCGCTGGTGCGAGGCGGTGTCGGCGGCCAGGGCCGGGAGCCGGTCCGGGTGGTGGCGGGACCTGCCGCGGCTGCTCGACTTCAAGCGGGCCCAGTCCGTCTTCACCGACGTCATCCGGGCCGCCCTGATGCTGGAGGCGGAGGAGCGGGCGGAGGGTGCCCTGGAGCGGGCGGCCGGGCGGGTGCACTCCGCGCTCGGCGCCGCCCGGCACGCCCTGGACCTCAAGTCCGTACCGTCGTACGCCGACACGATGGACGCCCTCGAACGCTGGTCCTGGGCCGAGGAGGAGCGCGGGCCGCGGTAGATCCGGGGGCCGCGGCGTCTTCCTGGGCGTCCCCCGGGGCGGGCATCATGTCGCTGGCCGCCGGTCCGGGCGGCGACCCTCCTGGGTGTGGTGGGAGACGCGCTGTGCGGCGAGGGACGTGACGTGAAGGATTCACTGCGGTCACCGGCGCGGCAGTGCGCGTCCACGGCGGCCGCGTCCGTGCTGGAGCACCGCATCGCTGCGGCCCTCGACCGGGATGCCCGGATCGACGCCGTCGCGTTCACCGGCGAGGACGTGGTGCGGGCGCTGACGGGCTGTCTGGGCGGACCCGGCCCGTCGGCGCGGCCGCACGTGACGCTGCGGGTCATCGTGCCGGACTTCACCCGGCCGGTGGCCGTGCCGGGCGCGGCCGGGGACGAGGCGGCCGCGCGGCGGGAGCTGCTGCGGCGGGTGCGCGGGCACGCCCGGGATGCCGCGGCGCTGCGGCGGTCCCTCGCGCGGGGCGAACGGGCCCGCCTCGACGAGGAGTTCCGCGCCCTGCACCTCACGCCGTTCCCCGGCTTCTGCCTGATCGGGCGGGAGCAGCTCTTCGACGGGAGCGGCTGTCTCACGTGCTGGCACGCCGACGAGGGCGCCGCCGTCCGCGAGCGGATCCGGCACCGGGGGCTGCTCTTCGACGCCCTGTGGCGGGTGGCGGGCCCGCTGCCCGGTAGCGCTCAGGCGTAGTGCGGCAGTCCCGTGGCGAGGTGGGCGAAGGCCTGCCCCGCGGCCGCGCGCGCCTGCGGCAGGAGGGCGGCCGCGCGCTCTCCCGCCGCGACCCTGCGCCAGTTCTCCAGCGCGAGCACCCGCTGCACGGCCAGGATCTGCGCCGCGGCCAGGCGGGCGTCGAGGGAGGCTTCGGCTTCGGCGGCGGGGGCGGCTTCGGCAGCGGGGGCGGCGAGGGCGCGGGCGAGGGCGCGTTCGGCCCGGTCCTGGTAGGCGTACAGGCGGCCCATCAGTGACGGGGTGCCGTAGAGCAGCCGGTGGAAGGCGAGCACGTCGGGGTGGTCGCTGAGGCCGGTCACCGGGTCGTGGCGGTCGAGCCCCGCCTGGAAGTGCTCGCGCAGCGCCGTGAGCGGGGAGCGGTCGCCGCGGGCCGCGACCACGCGGGCCGCCTCGTCCTCGTGGTCGGCGAACCGGTGCAGGACCAGGTCCTCCTTGGCCGGGAAGTACCGGAACAGCGTGGGTTTGGAGACCTCCGCCGCGGCCGCCACCTCCGCGACCGACACCTTGTCGAAGCCGCGCTCCAGGAAGAGCGCGACCGCCGTGTCGGAGATCGTCTGCTGCGTGCGCCGCTTCTTGAGCTGCCGCAGGCCGACGGGGGCCGGGGCGGTGTGCGGGGGCGTGTCCGTCGTACCGGTCATGGCTCCAGCGTAGCGCCAAGTGAGCCCCGGTAAGAAATGTAACTCGGTAATGTTTTCTTGCTACGCTCGTCGGCATGACACCACTCGACGAAGAGCTCGCACGGGAGCGCCGCTACCACGACACCTGCCGCGCCGCCCTCGCCGCGATGGTGGACGGGGCCCAGGAACAGGTCATCAGCGGCGAGAACGCCTCCGCCTCCGGCGCCGACGCCGAAGTGCTCGGCTACCAGCTGCGCAGCAAGGCCAAGGAGATGCGCGAACTCCCGCAGGGGCCGCTGTACTTCGGGCGGCTCGACTTCGACCCCGAGGCGGCGGACGCCGGCGACCACCGCGGCCAGCGCTACCACATCGGACGGCTGCGCATCACCGAGGACCCGGCCGCGCCGCCCCTGGTCGTCGACTGGCGGGCACCCGTGTCGCGCGCCTTCTACCAGGCGGGCGCCCGCGACCCGCAGGGCGTGGCCGTCCGCCGCCGCTTCGGCTGGGCACCCGGCAGCAAGGGGGAGTCCACCGACCTCACCGGCCTGGAGGACGAGCACCTGACGTCCGGCGAGGCCGCCGCGCCGAGCCGCATCGTCGCCGGGGAGATCGAGCGGCCCCGCGTCGGCCCCATGCGCGACATCGCCGCCACCATCCAGCCCGAGCAGGACGACCTCGTCCGGGCCGCGCTCACCGCCTCCGTGTGCGTCCAGGGCGCCCCCGGCACCGGCAAGACCGCCGTCGGCCTGCACCGCGCGGCCTACCTCCTCTACACCCACCCGCAGCGCGTCCGCCGCTCCGGCCTGCTGATCCTCGGCCCCAACCGCACCTTCCTGCGGTACATCGCCGAGGTCCTGCCCTCCCTCGGCGAGACCGGGGTGCGCCAGTCCACCGTCCAGGACGAGATCGCCCGGCAGCCCGTCACGGCGTACGACGACGAGCGGGCCGCGGCCGTCAAGCACGACGCCCGGATGGCGGAGGTCCTGCGCCGCGCCCTGTACGCGCGCGTGACCCCCGTCGCCGCCGACCTCGCGCTGCCCGACGGCTCGTACCGCTGGCGGGTCCCCGCCGCCGACCTGGAGCGGATCGTCGCGGACGTCCGTGCGGAGGAGCCGCCCTACGACACCGGCCGCGAGCGCGTCCGCAGCCGCGCCGTCCGCCACATCCAGGACCAGGCCGAGCGCCGCGCGGGCCCGATGAACAACACCTGGGTGCAGAAGGTCTCCCGGGCGCGGCCCGTCTCCGCCTTCGTCGACGCGGCCTGGCCGAAGGCCCGCCCCGAGGAGGTCCTGTACGAACTCCTCGGGGACGCGGCCGCGTTGGCGCGGGCCGCCGACGGCCTCCTCACGGACGCGGAGCAGCGGGCGATCGCATGGGCCAGGCCCCCGCGCTCGTACCGGTCCGCGCGGTGGTCGGCCGCCGACCTCGTCCTCCTCGACGAACTCGCGGGCCTCGTGGAACGGCCCGAGGGCTACGGCCACATCGTGGTCGACGAGGCGCAGGACCTCTCGCCGATGGAGTGCCGCGCCATCGCGCGCCGCGTCGGCTTCGGCTCCGTCACCGTCCTCGGCGACCTCGCACAGGGCACCACGCCGTGGGCCGCCCGCACCTGGCCCGAACTCCTCGCCCACCTCGGCAAGCCCGACACCCGGGTCACGCCGCTCACCACCGGCTTCCGCGTCCCGCGGGCCATCGTCACGCTCGCCAACGAGTTGCTCGCCGGGCTCGACGTCGACGTGCCGCCCGCGCGCTCCCTGCGCCGCGACGGCGACCTCGCGGTCCGGCGGGTCCCGGACGTGCTGGCCGGCGCCGTCACGGCGGTCCGTGGCGCGCTCGCCCGCGAGGGCTCCATCGGCGTCATCGCGGCCGACGCCGCCACGGACGCGCTGCGCGCCGCGCTCGCCGGGGCGGGCATCGAGGCGGCGGGCCCGGACGAGCTGGGCGCGCGCGTCACGGTCGTGCCCGCGTCGGTGGCCAAGGGCCTGGAGTACGACCACGTGGTGGCGGTCGAACCGGCCGCGATCGCGGAGGCGGAGGAGCGCGGACGGCACCGGCTGTACGTGGTCCTGACCCGGGCGGTGTCGAGTCTTGAGGTGGTGCACAGCAGGGAGCTGCCGTGGCGGGCGGCCTAGGAGGCCGGGGTGTCCCTTCCTTGTTCGGCACTGGATAGATGGTTCTATTTATTCCAGGACAAGAAGTCGCCCTGCCCGCCTTCGGCCCCGCGATGGAGGACGTACCGTCATGAACCCCCGCGCCGACACCCTGACCACGGCCCCCGGCGGGCGGCACGCGCTGCGCATGGAGCGGTGCGTCAGCCACCCGCCCGAGCGGGTCTGGGCCGCCCTCACCCGGCCCGAACTCCTGAAGCACTGGTTCCCGTCCGAGGCGGGGGCGGGCGAGCCGACCGAGGTCGAAGCACCCCGCCTGTACGCGTTCACCTGGGGCGACGACGAGCTGCGCTGGGAGATCGCGCCGGACCCGGAGACCGGGGGCTCGCTGCTCACGCTCGTGCACACCTTCGCCGACCGGTTCGGCGCCCCGAGCTTCGGCGCCGGGTGGCACCTGTGCGTCAGCGCGCTCGGCGAACTCCTGGACGGCGTCGCCGAACCGGTCCGGGCCCGCGACACGGGCGAGCTGCACGAGGCGTACCTGGAACAGTTCGACCTCGGCGGCGGCGAGATCACCGCCGACGGCACCGTCCGCTTCGAACGCCAGCTGGTGCGGCCCGCCGACGCCGTCTGGGCCGCTCTCACCGAGGGCGACGAGGTCCTCAAGGGCTCCGAGGCACCGGAGGGGCTCGTCGCCGACGGCGTCCTGGCCGGTGCGGTCACGGAGGTACGGGTGCCGGAGGTGGCGGCGTACGAGGTGGCCGGGGGCGGCGAGGTGAGCATCCGCCTCGCCCCGGGCACGGAGTACGGAGCCCGGCTCCTCCTGACGCACCGCGGATCCGGGGACCCGACGGCAGCACGTGCGGCGTGGCACGCACGGGTGGAGAGGCTGGCGGGCCGCCTGCTGGAATTCAGCCCGTCCGGCGTTTGAGGACGAGCGCGCCAGCGCGATGAGGGGCGGGTGGACGGGGGACTCAGCCGTGCGGGTTGGCCCCCCGGCCCTCCGTGCTGAGGAGCACCACCGTCGTCGTCGGCGTCACCGCCAGGGCCGCCCTGCGGTCGGCGTCCGTCAGGGCTGCCCGGGCGGCCGCGAGGGGAGCGGCGCCGCACGGGCCGGAGGGGACACCGAGCGCGGTCAGGTCGCGCAGGGCCGTCGCGGCCGCCGTGTCCGGTACGGCGGTGGCCGCGTCGAGGCCGTCGCGCAGGTACGGCCAGGCGAGGCTGGAGAGGGTGCCGCAGTTCAGGCCCGCCATGGCCGTCGTGCGGGTGGGCACGGTGACGGGCTCGCCGTGCGTGAGGCTCGCGAGGGCGGGTGCGGCCGCGGTCGGCTCGGCGGCGAGCAGCGCGGGGCCGGTTCCGGGGCCAGTTCCTGGGGCGGTTCCGGGGGTGGGGCGGCCGCGGTAGTGCGTGACGGCGGCCTGCGCCAGCGAGCCCACGCCGACGGGCACCACGACCAGGCCGGGCGCCCCGGCCCCAGCTGCCGCGAGCTGCTCGTCGACCTCCGCGAACAGCGTGGCGTACCCCTCGACGATCAGCGCGGGCACCTCCTCGTAGCCGGGCCAGGCGGTGTCCTGGACGAGCACCGCGTGCGCGGCGGCGCCCGCCGCGGCCGCGGCCTCGCGGACCGCCCGGTCGTAGTCCCCGGCGACCCGCGTGACCCGCGCCCCCTCCCGTTCGATCGCGGCGGCCGCCCCGGGGTGCACCCCCTGCGACACGAAGACGTGGGCGCCGTGGCCGAGCCGCCGTGCCTCGCGGGCCACCGCGCGGCCGTGGTTGCCGTCGGTCGCGGTCACGAACTCCACGCGCTGCCCGGCCGGACGGTCCGCGAGCAGCCGGTGCACGGCCCACGACGTGCCGAGCACCTTGAACGCGGGCAGCCCGAGCCGCGCCGACTCGTCCTTGACGAAGACCCGCCCCACGCCCAGCTCGGCGGCCAGGGAGGGGAGTTCCGTCAGGGGCGTGGGCGCGTACCCGGGCAGTGACGCGTGGAAGTCCCGGACGTCGGCCGGGGCGGGCGCGCAGGTCCAGGCGCGGGCGGCGGGGTGGGCGAACCACGGCGTCGTACGGGCGGAAGCGGAGGTCTCGGTCATGTGCCCCACCTTGCGTTCCGGCTGATCTTTCGGTCCAGCGGATCTTTCCGACCTATATTCATCAGGAAGGCCGAACGTTCGGCAGGGACCGGTCGAAGGGGGCCGCGTGTACGACCTCCGCCGGTTGCGGCTGCTGCGCGAGCTGAAGCACCGCGGCACGCTCGCCGCCGTCGCCGCCGCGCTCTCGTACAGCCCCTCCACCGTCTCGCAGCAACTCGCCCAGCTGGAGGCGGAGGCGGGCGTCCCGCTCCTCGAGCCGGTCGGGCGGCGGGTGCGGCTCACCGCGCAGGCCGAGATCCTCGTCGCTCACACGGAGGCGCTGCTGGAGCGCATGGAGCGCGCCGAGGCGGACATCGCCGCCTCGCTCACCGAACTCACCGGCACGCTGCGCGTCGCCGCCTTCCAGACCGCGGCCCTGGCGCTCGTCCCCGCCGCCCTCACCTCGCTGCGCGCGGCCCACCCCCGGCTGCGCGTGCACGTCACCCAGATGGAGCCGGAGGCGGCCCTTCCGGCGCTCCTCGCGCGGGACTTCGACCTGGTCGTCGCGGAGGAGTACCCGGGCGGCGCGGGCCCGCGCTCCGACGTGCTGGAGCGGCAGGAGCTGTGCCGGGACCCGCTGCGGCTCGCCGTGCCGGGGCCGTCCCGCGACCTGGGCCCGCGGTCCCTGTCCGGGCACCCCTGGGTCATGGAGCCGGAGGGCACGGCCGCGCGGCGCTGGGCGACGACGGTGTGCCGCGAGGCCGGGTTCGAGCCCGACGTGCGGTACGAGTCCGCCGACCTGCTGGTCCATCTGCGCCTCGCCGAGCGGGGCCACGCCGCCGCGTTCCTGCCGGACCTGGTGTGGGGCGCGGGCCCCTTCTCGGCGGAGCCCGCCGCGCCGACGGTCGCGCTGCGGGACCTGCCGCCCGGCCTGGGCGCGCGCCGGATCTTCACCGTCGTACGCCGCGGTGGTGGCGGCCGTCCGGCGGTGACGGCCGCCCGGCAGGCGCTGCGCGCGGCGGCTCAGACGTCGGGGCCGAGGGCGTCGGAGTCGAGGGCGTCGGGGCCGAGGGCGTCGGAGTCGAGGGCGTCGAGCGCCGCGAGCACGTCGGCGGGCTCGGCCCGCAGCGCGTAGTCGGTCGCCACGAACGCCCAGCGGACGACGCCCGCGGAGTCGATGACGTACGTGGCGGGCAGGGGCAGGGTGCGGCCGTGCCCGCCGTTGACGCGCTGGAGCTCGAAGCCGAGGCCGTCGTAGAGCGCGCCCAGCTCCTCGCCCAGGTCGAAGGCGATGCCGTAGCTCTTCGCGACGTCCGAGCCGAGGTCGCTGAGCACGTCGAAGGCGAGGCCCTGCTTCTCCGTCAGGGTCAGCGACTCGTCGGGGATCTGCGGCGAGACGGCGACGAGCCGGGCCCCGCGGGCGGTGACCGCGTCGTGGTGCTCCTGGAGCGCGCGCAGCGCCAGGTTGCAGAACGGACACCAGGCGCCCCGGTAGAAGGTGAGCACGACCGGCCCCTCGGCGAGCAGGGCGGCCAGCGAAACCTCCGTGCCCGTCGCCGACTTGAGGGTGAAGAGCGGGGCCCGTGCCCCGACGCCGACCGCCCGGTCCGTGATGCCGGACCCGGCGAGCGCCTCGGCGTTGCGGTCCATGGTCGCCATGGTGTCGGCGGACAGCTTGAGGTGGCGGTTGTCGTGGAGGAAGCGGAGCTCGTCGCGCAGGCTCATGCGGGGCCGTCCTTCTCGTGGGTGCCGCGTGGTCGTCGATGCCGCGTGCTCGCCGTCCCGGCGGCGCGGGCGGATGGCCGCCGCACTTATCTTGGAACGACCGTTTCAGGATGGTGGTGGCCCCGTACGGGCGTCAAGGGCTAACTTGGAACGGCCAGTTCAGGAAGCGGCAGGGGAGGGGGCGCGGTGCCCGACGTCAAGCACTTCGACCCCGACGCGGCCCTGGAGCGGGTCGAGCGCCTCTTCTGGCGGCTCGGCGCCGCCGCCGTCTCCATCCAGACCGTCACCGCCGAGACGGGGCTCAACCGCTCCAGCCTGTACGCCACCTTCGGCGGCAAGCGCCAGCTCTACCTGGCGGCGCTGCGCCGTTACGTGCGCGAGCGCGCGCGCCCGGCGTGCGAGCGCCTCGCGGGCGACGGGCGTGGCCTGCCCGCGATCCAGGAGGCCTTCGACGGCCTGATCGAGCAGCGCTGCCGCGGCGAGTACGCGGGCTGGGGCTGCATGCTCGTCAACGCCTACGCGGGCGGCGAGGCCGAGGACCCCGACGTCCGCGCCGTCCTGGACGATCACCACCGGCGGCTGCGGGACGCGATGGCCGCCGCCCTGGCCGCGGCCATCGCCGAGGGCGGGCTCGCGCCGGGCGTCGACCTCGATGCCACCGCTGAGACGCTGGTCCTGCTCGCGTACGGCGTGAACCTGCGCTCGCGCGCCGGTGCCGGTACGGAGGCGCTGCGGCGCACGGTGGCGACGACGCTGGCGGGGCTGCGGGCCCCGGCGGTCCGGGGCGACTGACGGTCCGCCGTCCCCTGGCCGCCTGCCACGCCTGACGCCTTCCCCGGGCGGCACCCGACGCCACCCTGGGCGGCTACTGGCGTACCCCCGAGCGGCACCCGGGGTGCCGTGACCGGCGCCTCCGTGGCGCACCGGCGGTGCCAAGTGCCCCTGCCACCCCTCCCGCGCTGCCCTTAAGGGCAGCGTCCCCTGCCTGGCTGGCGCCCGTGGCACACCCCGCCCCAGCACGCTCCCGTGCGAATAACCCCAGTTCAGAAGGTGTATGGCGGGAAGGGGGAACGCGCCGTGCGCCCCCCTTCACGCCCCGTGGCACCACCCTTGCGCCAAGTGGGCTTGCGTTGGCGCCATCGTGATGCCATGCTGGCGTCATGAAGTTCAGGGCTCCGGGGCCCCGCCCCGGCGGCCCGCAGGAGTGACGCACCGCAAGGACAGCTCAAGACCTCCGCCCGCCCGCCGGCGGCGCGGGACCCCACGATCGGAACAGGACGGCCATGCCTACCTTCGACACCCCCGAACCGCTCTCCGCCCTCGTCGAGTTCGACATGGGCACCGCCCGCTTCACCGCCACCAAGCGCCTCGACACCGTCGTCACGGTGGCGCCCACCGATGACACCGAGAGCGCCGACGTGAAGGCCGCCCAGCAGGTCGAGGTCTCGTGCGTCGACGGCCGCCTGGTCGTCAAGGGCCCCAAGCAGCGGTCCGTGTTCGGCAAGAGCGGCTCGGTGGAGGTCACCGTGGAGCTGCCGTCCCACTCGGACGTCCGGGGCGTGACCGCCGCCGGCTCCTTCTGGACCGAGGGCCGCCTCGGCGACTGCCGCTTCGAGTCGTCCGCCGGTGACATCTCCGTCGCGGAGACCGGCGCCGCCTTCCTCAAGACCGGCTTCGGCGCGGTCCGCCTCCAGCGAGCCACCGGCGACGTCGAGGTCGAGGCGGCGGGCCAGGTCGACCTCGGCGACATCACCGGCACCGCCACTGTCAGGAACCACAAGAACGACACCAGCATCGGCGAGATCACCGGCGACCTGCGCGCCACCACCGCCAACGGCAACATCTACGTAGGCGTGGCGCACGCCGCCGTCGACGCGAAGGCCGACAACGGCAGCATCAAGCTCGCCGACGTCGCCCGCGGCCGCGTCACCATGGAGGCCGCCATCGGCGACCTGGAGGTCGGCATCCGCGACTCCAGCGTCGCCTGGCTGGAGGCCAACTCCCAGTTCGGCGCGGTGCGCAACGCGCTCGGCTCCGCCGCGGGCCCCGCCCCGGGCGCCGAGACCGTCGAGATCTCCGCCCGCACCGGCTACGGCGACATCGTGGTCCGCTCCGCCTCCGCCTGACGCGCCCCCCGCCCGGGGCGCCCGAAGCACCGGCTCGCACCAGCCACGGAAGAAACGAAGCAAGAACGAAGCAAGGAGGCGGCACGATGACTGCCACCACCGGTTCGACCGCTCCGCCGAAGGCGATCGCCGCACAAGGGCTGCGCAAGGCGTACGGCGAGAAGGTCGTGCTCGACGGGATCGACCTGAGCGTCGCGCCCGGCACGACCTTCGCGCTGCTCGGTCCGAACGGTGCGGGCAAGACGACGACCGTGCAGATCCTCTCCACCCTGATCGCCCACGACGGCGGCACCGCCCAGATCGCGGGCCACGACCTGGTCCGCCACGCGGACGCGGTCCGCAAGTCCATCGGCGTGACCGGGCAGTTCGCCGCGGTGGACGGCCTGCTGACCGCCGAGGAGAACATGCTCCTCATCGCGGACCTGCTGCACCTGGACCGGGCCGAGGGCAAACGCCGCGCCGCCGAACTCCTGGAGCGCTTCGAGATCGCCGACGTGGCGCGCAAGCCCGCATCGACCTTCTCCGGCGGCATGCGCCGCAAACTGGACCTGGCGATGACGCTGGTCGGCCGCCCGAGCGTGATCTTCCTCGACGAGCCCACGACCGGCCTCGACCCCCGCAGCCGCCGCACCATGTGGGACCTGATCCGCGACCTGGTCGCGGGCGGCACCACCATCTTCCTGACGACGCAGTACCTGGAAGAGGCCGACCAACTGGCCGACCGCATCGCGGTGCTCGACGGCGGGAAGATCGTCGCCGAGGGCACCGCCGAAGAGCTCAAGCGCCGCATCCCCGGCGGCCACATCCGCCTGCGCTTCAACGACATCCACCACCTGAACGCCGCCACCGACCGCCTCGCCCTGTCCACCGTCACGCGCGACGACGACGAGCTCACGCTCCAGGTCCCCAGCGACGGCAGCATCCCCGTCCTGCGCGCGGTCCTGGACGTCCTGGAGGGCTCCGGCATCCAGGCGGAGGCGCTCACCGTGCACACCCCCGACCTGGACGACGTCTTCCTGTCCCTGACCGGCCAGGACCGCAGGACCGTCGCCGCGGGCACCGCCGTGAAGGAGGCTCAGCGATGAGCACCACCACCTACGCGCTGCGCGACTCGATGACGATGCTGCGCCGCAACCTCAAGCACGCCCAGCGGTATCCCTCGCTGACCCTGTCGGTCGTGGTCCTGCCGGTCCTGATGCTGCTGATGTTCGTCTACGTCTTCGGCGCCCCGCTGGGCGACGGCATCGACGTACCCGGCGTCGGAGGCGGGGGCGGCCGGGACGCGTACACCAACTACATCACCCCCGGCATCCTGCTGATGGCCATCGCCACCAGCTCCATCGCCACGGCCGTCTCGGTGTGCACCGACATGACCGAGGGCATCATCAACCGCTTCCGGACGATGTCGATCTCCCGGGCCTCGGTCCTCGTCGGACACGTCCTCGGCAACGTGGTGCAGACCGCGGTCAGCCTCCTGCTCATCGTGTGCGTCGCCCTCGCGGTCGGCTTCCGCTCCAACGCCCACGTGCTGGAGTGGGCGGCGGTCCTCGGCCTGCTGCTGTTCCTGGCGTTCGCGCTCGCCTGGCTGTCGGCGGCGATCGGTCTCGGCTCCGAGAGCGTGGAGACGGCCTCCAACGCGCCGCTGCCGCTGGCGTTCCTGCCCTTCCTGGGCTCGGCGGTGGTCCCGCCGGACTCGATGCCCGCCGGGATCCGCTGGTTCGCGGAGTACCAGCCCTTCACACCGATCACCGAGACGGTGCGCGGTCTGCTCCTGGGCACCGAGATCGGCAACGACGGCTGGATCTCCCTGGCCTGGCTGACCGCCCTGACCCTGCTCGGCTACGCGTGGGCCAAGGCCTCCTTCAACCGGGTCGCCAACCGCTGAGCCCCCGGGCACCGGATCCGGGCCCCGCCTCAGACGACCCAGCGCGGCCGGTGCGCGGCCGGCGGCAGCGGCCGGTCGTCGGCGAGCGCGGCGGCCAGCCGGCGCACGGCCTCGCGCAGCGTGTCCGGGCCGGTGGTGAACGGGATGCGCAGCCGCTGCTCGAACACGCCCGGGTCGGCGGCGAAGCAGGCACCGCCCTCGATCCGCACGCCGTAGTCCAGGGCCCGCTCGGCGAGCGCGGCGGCGACGGGCGCGCCCAGGTCCGCCCAGAGCGAGAGCCCGCCGGGCGGCTGCCGCCAGGTCCACCCCGGCAGGAGCGCGGCGAGCGCCCCGGTGAGCGCGTCCCGCTGCTCGCGCAGGCGCGCGACCCGCTCCGGCACCGAGGTGTCCGCCCGCTCCAGGAAGTGCAGGGCGAGGAACTGGTCCACGACCGGGCCGCCCAGGTCGCCCGCGACGCGCTGGGCGGCCAGCTCGGTCACGAGCCGTGCGGGCGCGCGCAGCCAGCCGACGCGCAGGCCGCCCCAGTGGCTCTTGCTCATCGAGCCGACGGTGATGACCCGCGCGGCCGCCCCGGGCGCGGCGTGCACGGCGGTGGGATGCGGGGCAGGGACGTCCAGGGCGAGGTCCGCGAGGGTCTCGTCGACGACCAGCCAGGTGCCGCAGCGGTGCGCGGCGCGCAGTACCCGCGCCCGGGTGCCGTCGGGCATGAGCAGCCCGGTCGGGTTGTGGAAGTCGGGGATGAGGTAGGCCAGTTGGGGCACGGCCTGGCGCAGCGTCGACTCGACGAGCTCTGCGTCCCAGCCGTCGTCGGCCATGGGGACGGACACCGGGCGGAGCCGGGCGCGGCGCAGCGCCTCCAGGGCGTTCGGGTACGAGGGGCTCTCGACCAGGATCCGGTCGCCCGGGCTCGACAGGAGCCCGAGGACCAGCGTGAGCGCGTGCTGGGCTCCGGAGGTCACCAGGACCTGCTCCGGCACGGTGGCGAGGCCGCGCCGGGTGAACCGCTCGGCGACGGCGGCGCGCAGCTCCGGCAGCCCGTACGGGTGGTAGCCCGGGCTCCGGGTGTGCTCGGCGATGCGGGGCGCGGCCGCGGCGAGCGCGTCGGCGACGGCGTGCTCGGGCAGCCCCGGCGCGGCCCTGGCCAGGTCGATGGCGGCGTCGGGCGGCGCGAGGGCGCGGGTGACCCCGCTGGGTGTGCGCCCCTCGGGCAGCGCGGTCCAGGTGCCGGAGCCCCTGCGGCTGTGCGCGTAGCCGCTCTCGCGCAGCAGGTCGTAGGCGGCGGTGACGGTGGGCCTGCTGACGCCGAGCGCCAGGGCCAGCTCCCGCTCCGCGGGCAGCCGCACCCGCAGCGCGACCCGCCCGTCGAGCACCAGGTCGCCGATGGCCTGGGCGAGGTGCCGGTAGGCGGGCCGGGCGTCCGCCGCGCCGGGCAGCAGGGCGGCGAGTTGCTGCCCGCCCAGGTTCCGCTCGGCCATACCACTCCCCGAAGATTGGCCATGCTTTCCTGGCCAATGACTGTACAGACTCCTGGCCAACACGGAGCGGCGGCGAGGGCCGCGCGGGCTGGGAGGAGCGGGGCGTGGGACTCAAGGCGGGGCAGCGGCGGAAGGGGCGGGGCGCGGGGCCGGGGGCGGCGCACGAAGACGGGCGGCAGCGGAGCCCGGCCCGACGGACACCGCCCCTCACCTATCTGCCGTTCGCCGAGCGCCCCCTGCGCCGGATCCCCCAACTCCTCAGCGGGCTCGCCCTGTACGGCTTCAGCATCGCGCTCACGGTCCGGGCCGCCCTGGGAGTCAACCCGTGGGCCGTCCTCAACCAGGGCCTGGAGCGCCACACCCCGCTCAGCTTCGGGGCGCTGACCACGCTGGTGGGCGCGGCCGTCCTCGCCCTGTGGATCCCGCTGCGGCAGCGGCCGACCTTCGGCACCTTCGCCAACATCGCCCTGGTGGGCGCCGTGGCGGACGCGGGCCTCTGGCTCGTCCCGGAACCCGCGGGCCTCCCGGCGCGGATCGCCCTGCTGGCGGCGGGCATCCTCCTGAACGGCTTCTCGATCGCCGTCTACGTGGGCGCCCGCTTCGGCCCCGGCCCCCGCGACGGCCTGATGACCGGCCTGACCGCCGCGACCGGCCGCTCCCTGCGCACCGTCCGCACCGCCATCGAACTCACCGTCCTCGCCGCGGGCTGGCTCCTCGGCGGCACCGTGGGCGTCGGCACGGTCCTGTACGCCGTCGCGGTGGGGCCGGTGGCCCAGTTCTGCGTACCGCGGTGGGCGTACGCGCCCCGGCGCGCGGCCATGTGACGGCCGCGGGGGAGGGCCCCGCTCAGCTCAGCCGGGCCCGCAGGAGGCAGAACTCGTTGCCCTCGGGGTCGAGCAGGACGTGCCACTGCTCCCCGCCGGTCTGGCCGATGTCGGCCGGGCGCGCCCCGAGCTTCAGGAGGCGTTCGAGCTCGGCGTCCTGGTCGCGGTCGGTGGCGTTGACGTCGAAGTGCAGCCGCAGCTGGTCCGTCTTGGGCTCGTCGGTGGGGACGAACACCAGGGTCGGCTGCAGTCCGCCGAACCCCTCGCGCGGTCCGATCTCCACCGCGCCGTCATCGGTGTCGAGCTCGACGAAGTCCAGCACCTCGCACCAGAACGCCGCGAGACGCCGCGGCTCCAGGGCGGGAACGATCAGTTCAGAGATGCGACAGGCCATGATCGGCACCCTAGGCCGCACCCGCCCCACACGGCCAGCCATTAAGGTGCCCGGCTCCGCGCCCGCGCTCCACGTGGCGTGGCGCACTATTGCAAGCAGGCGCTTGCAATAGTTAGCAAGGCGGGGCACCATCGGGAGCATGGCATCGCTCAACGTCGGCAATCTCGGTGAGTACCTGCGCGAGCAGCGGCGCAACGCGCAGCTGTCGTTGCGTCAGCTCGCCGATGCCGCCGGGGTGTCCAATCCGTATCTGAGCCAGATCGAGCGCGGGCTGCGCAAGCCGAGCGCCGAGGTGCTCCAGCAGGTCGCGAAGGCGCTGCGGATCTCCGCGGAGACGCTCTACGTCCGGGCCGGGATCCTCGACGAGAAGGAGCGGGACGAGCTGGAGACGCGCGCCGTCATCCTCGCCGACCCGTCCATCAACGAGCGACAGAAGCAGGTGCTTTTGCAGATCTACGAGTCGTTCCGCAAGGAGAACGGCTTCGTGACCGCGCCCTCGCAGACGTCGGAGCCCTCGGCCACGGACGCGTACGCGTCCTCGTACTCGAACGGTGCGGATCCCGGGAGCGCCCAGGACGGCGCCCGGGACGGCGCACCGGCCCCCACCGCTGACGGACCCCGCACGGCCGGCGGCAGTGATGCCAACCCCGAGGGCCGTCGGCCCACGGGTGAACAGCCCCCCAGCTGAAGCCAATCCGGGAGGACCATCGTCATGCCCATCACCGACGAGGTGCGCAAGGCCGTCACCAACCCGACCCCCCTCTACTTCGTCGTCGGCGGCGCCGAACTCGCGCTCCAGCAGGCGAAGAAGGTGCCCGGCGCCATCGAGCAGCTCGCCGCCGAGGCCCCCGCCCGCCTGGAGGCGGTGCGCAACACCAACCCCAAGGACGTCCAGGACCGGGCGGCCGCCCGCGCCAAGGAGGCCCGCGAGGTCATCCAGGCCAAGGTCGGCGAGCTCTTCGGCGCCCTGGACACGGACCTGAAGCGCATCGGTGAGAACGCCCAGGACTTCGCCCTGCGCGGCGTCGGCGTCGCCGTCGAGTACGCGGTCCAGGCGCGCGAGACGTACGAGAAGGTCGCCGAGCACGGCGAGCAGACCGTGCGGAACCTGCGCGGCGAGGCGGCCGACGAGCTCGTGGAGCTCGCCGACACCGTCGAGCCCGACGCGCCTGAGGCGTCGGAAGGGTCCGAGGCGAAGACGGGCGGGGACGAGGGCGCCGCTGCCTCCGCCACGGAGGACTCCGCCGCGGAAGGCTCCGACGCGGAGAAGGGCGAGGGCGCCGCGGCCCGCAAGCCCGCCGCGAAGAAGACGGCCACCAAGAAGACGGCTGCGAAGAAGACCGCGCCGCCCGCCGAGTAGGACCGCTCAGGCCGACGCTCGCCCACACGGCCGGGCACTCACGGAGTGCCCGGTCCGTTGTGCGGGTAGCGGTACCGTGACGTCGTACGGACGGCACGGGAGTCGTGCCGAATTCGCCGAGACTGGTGGTGGACGTTGTGCTGATGCAAGGGTTCGCGAACTTCATGTGGCTGCTGTCGCTGGCCCTGATCGTGTTCAGCGGATTCGCGCTCATCGACGCCGCCGTCCGGCGGGAGGACGCCTATCGGGCGGCCGACAAGAAGACCAAGCCGTTCTGGCTGATCATCCTCGGGCTCGCCTTCGTGGTGAACCTGATCTTCAACGTCCTGTCGTTCCTGCCGATCATCGGCCTCGTCGCCACGATCGTGTACATGGTCGACGTCCGGCCCGCGCTCCGTCAGGTCATGGGCGGGGGCGGCGGCCGCCGCGGCTCCAGCAGCGACGGTCCGTACGGCCCGTACAACGGCGGTCGGTGACGCCCCGCCCCGCGGCGCCTGCGGCGCCTAGCGCTCGTGGGCGGGCTCGCGGTCCAGGAGCAGTACCGCCACGTCGTCCGTCAGCTCGCCGCCGTTGAGTTCCCGCACCTCGGTCACGGCCGCCTCCAGGAGCGCGTCGCCGCGCAGGCCCGCCGCGAGCTGGCGGCGCACCATCTCCACCATCCCGTCCTGCCCGAGCCGCTGGTTGCCGTGGCCGATCCGGCCCTCGATCAGGCCGTCCGTATAGAGCATCAGGCTCCAGGTACCGCCGAGCTGCACCTGCTGGCGCGGCCAGCGGGCACGCGGCAGCAGACCGAGCGCCGGGCCGCCGTTGTCGTACGGCAGCAGCTCGGCCGGCAGGCCGGGGCGGGCGACCAGCGGCGCCGGGTGACCGGCCAGGCACAGGCCCGCCCGGCGGCCGTCCGGCGCGATGTCGACCGTGCACAGCGTCGCGAAGATCTCCTCGTTCGCCCGCTCGTGCTCCAGGACCTTCTGCAACGTGGACAGCAACTCGTCGCCGACCAGGCCCGCGAACGTCAGGGCCCGCCAGGCTATGCGCAGCTCCACGCCGAGCGCCGCCTCGTCCGGGCCGTGGCCGCAGACGTCGCCGATCATCACGTGCACCGAGCCGTCGGGGGTGCGCACCGTGTCGTAGAAGTCGCCGCCGAGCAGGGCGCGGGAGCGGCCCGGACGGTAGCGCGAGGCGAACCGCAGCGGTGACCCTTCGAGGAGCGGCGTCGGCAGCAGGCCCCGCTCCAGGCGGGCGTTCTCCTGGGCGCGCAGCCGGGACTCGGTGAGCTGCCGCTGCGCGGCGTCCGCGCGCTTGCGCTCCACCGCGTACTGGATCGCGCGGCTCAGGAGCCGCCCGTCCAGCTCGTCGCGGAACAGATAGTCCTGGGCGCCGACCCGCACCGCCCGCGCGCCCCGCTCGGCGTCGCCCGACGTGGTCAGGGCGAGGACGGCGTGCCCGGGGGCGAGGCGGAGCACGTGTCGCAGCGTGGTCAGCTCGTCGGCGTCGGCGGGCGCCCGGTCCGCCCCGCGGGCGGCGTCGTGCGCGGCGCCCGGCCCGCCGGGGCCCTGGGCGGCTGTCGCCGGGGTGCCGCCCGTGCCGGGGTTCGGCGCGGGGCCGCCGGGCAGGGCGAGGTCGAGCAGGATGCAGTGCACGTCGTCGGTGAGCAGCCGCGCGACCTCGGTGAGGTTGCGGGCGGTGCGGATGCGGATGGGCCTGCCCGTGGAGTCCACCAGCTCGGGCAGGCTCAGCGAGCCGCCCGGGTCGTCCTCGACGAGCAGCAGGGTGAGTCCGGGGCTCGTGGAGGTGCCGGGGCCGCCCGTGCCGCCGGCGCGGCCGGAGCCGTCCGGGCACGCGTCGGGCGTCGGCACCGCCGGTGCCTGAGCGCCTGCCGCGGCCGGGATCGCTCTCTGCCGCGGTATGGGTACGGGCATGCGTTGAGTTCCTTCCCTCCCCCCGAGGGCGCGGTGGGGCGACGGTCGCACGCCCCACACCAGACGGGGACCATAGCGGTAGCCGAGGGCACGGGGGAATGCGGCGCGGCACCCGGCACACGGCATATGCCGCGCCCTGGACCGCAATGGGGCACGAACCCGGTTCGACCGGGATGACGAACATCACGCCCGCGGGGTTGAGCGGGGCGGTACCTCGTGCGCTGGGTCACAGGCGTGCGCGGCACACCGTACGCGGTGTGCGGCGGGACCCCTCCCGGTTGCCGCCGAATGGCCCGGCCGGGCACCGCTGAATGGCTCAGACCCCGCTGCCGGAGGGCTCCCTCCGGCCGGGCCCCTCCGGCCGGGCCCCTCCGGCCGGGCCCCTCCGGCCGGGCCCCTCCGGCCGGGTTGCCCCCTGCGGGGCGGCGGCGGGGCGGCTCCGGGGGGCGGGCAGCCGGGCCGGGTCCCTCCCGGCCGGGGCGGCCTGTAGGGGGCGCCTCCGGCCAGGGCAACGGTCAGGCGGCTTCCGGCCGGGTCAGCTGTCCGGGCGGACGACCCCGAGGATCTCCATCGAGCCCGCTCCCGCGATCGTCACGGTCCGCCCCGGCCGGGGCGCGTGCACGATGGCTCCGTCGCCCACGTACATCCCCACGTGGCTGGCGTCCTTGTGGTAGATGATCAGGTCGCCGGGGCGCATGTTCTTCACGTCGACGTGGGGCAGGCGCTTCCACTGCTCCTGCGAGGTGCGCGGGATGCCGCGGCCCGCGGCCGCCCAGGCCTGGGACGTGAGCCCCGAGCAGTCGTACGACTTCGGGCCCTCGGCGCCCCACACGTACGGCTTGCCGATCTGGGCCGTGGCGAAGGCGACGGCCTTCCTGCCGCGCGCGGTCGCGTCGCCCTTGAGGTCCTTCAGTATCCCGGTGTCGACCCACGCCGACTGCTGCTTGAGGGCGGCCGCCTCCTCCAGCTCGCGCAGCCGCTCGCGCTCCTTCTTCGCCAGGCGCGACTCCAGCTTCTCGGCGGCGGCGATCCGCTCCTTGATCTTCCGCTTCGCCGCGGCCTTGGCCTTGCGGCCCGCCTCCAGCTTGCGCCACTGGGCGGAGGCGTCCTTGGCGTACGTCTTCAGATCGGCCTGGGTCCGGCCCATCTCCGTGAGCAGCGACTTCGTGCCGTGCTGGCCCTGGCGCAGGCGGCCCGCGCCGTCCAGGAACCGCTCGGGGCTGTCGCTCAGGAGCAGCCGGGCCTGGTCGGGGATGCCGCCGCCGCGGTACTGCGCGCGGGCGGCGGCGCCCGCCTGGGCCTTGAGCCTGTCCAGCTTCTTCCGGCCCTTGTCGATGTCGCGGGCGAGCCGGACGATCTCCTTGGACTGCCGGTCGGCCTTCTCCTCCGCCGCGTTGTACGCGTCGGTGGCCGTGCCCGCTTCGCGGTAGAGCCGGTCGATCCTCTTGCGGACCTGCTCGAGAGGCGTGTCCCCGGCGGGCGTCGGCGGGCCGGGCGGGGTGGGGTCGGCGGGGCGCGCGAACGCCGCGCCGGGGGCGCCGAGCACCACCGCCGCGCAGACCAGAGCCACGGCTGTCGCCGTCGAATACCGCGTGCCGGACACGCTCCACCCCCACAGCAGATCCATCGGTCAAAGCTGATTTACCGTCAGTAACCGCGCAGCGTCCTCGGGATGGTGCCATGTCCGCGCCCATTGCGACAGGGGCGCGCGGCAACTCCCGTTCCCCTCCTGCCTCGTGTGACGAGCGGCACGCGGTGATCGTTCCCTTGCGTCGAACGTTCACTCGCGGCGAACGGGCGGCGCCACCCGATGCGTTGGGCCGCCCTGGGGCGCGGGCCGCGCGCCGCCCGGGCGTGCGATCGCTCCGGGGCGCGGCTCGTACGCCCTGGGCGCCGTACGCCGCGCGAGTCGTGCGCCCTGGGCGAGCCTCACGCCCCGCGCGGTGCGAGCGCCTCCCAGCGCACCGTCACTTCGCCCTGCCGCCACCGCGCGGCGCGGTCCACGACCGGCCAGTCCGCCCGCAGGTCGCGCACCGACCGGATCCACCGCTGCCGCGCCCCGTACGAGGCGTACGGGGCGGCCGCCGCCCACGCCCGGTCGAAGTCGCGCAGGAAGGCGTGCACCGGCTCGCCCGGCACGTTCCGGTGGATCAGCGCCTTGGGCAGCCGCTCGGCCAGGTCGGAGGGGCGCTCCAGAGAGGCGAGCCGGGCCGCGAAGGTCACCGTGCGCGGGCCTTCGGGGCCGAGCGCGACCCAGACGTGCCGCCGCCCGATCTCGTCGCAGGTCCCCTCGACGAGCAGCCCGCCGGGGGCGAGCCGCGCGCACAGCCGCTCCCAGACGGCGGCGACCTCGCCCTCGTCGTACTGGCGCAGCACGTTCGCGGCGCGGATGAGGACCGGGCGCGCGGGCAGCGGCACCTCGAAGCCGCCGTGCCGGAAGGAGAGCCCCTCCCGTTCGTACGGGCGCGCCGCCGCCACCCGCGCCGGGTCGATCTCGATGCCCACCACGCGCGCGTGCGGAGCGGCGGTGCGCAGCCGCAGGAGCAGCTCGACGGCGGTCCAGGGGGCGGCGCCGTAGCCGAGGTCGACGGCGAGCGGGTCGGCGGCGCGGCGGAGCGCGGCGCCGTGGGCGGCGGCGATCCAGCGGTCCATGCGGCGCAGGCGGTTGGGGTTGGTCGTCCCGCGGGTCACGGTTCCCACGGGGCGAGCCGCGGAGCTGGGGGAACGGGGTGCGCGGGAGGGCATGGGGCAAGCGTATGCAAGGGCTGCGGTGGACATCCCCAAGGTAATGCTTTGGTAAAGAGGAAATGGAGGCGGAAGTTCCGGTGTTGCCGTCCTCAGAGGACCTCGTACGCCCTCCATATCGCCGTGCCCGCCGTACGAGATCCAGGACGCCGCAGCCAAGGCCAAGGAGGACCGCCACGTGAGCCACTACGTGACCAGGCTCGGGCGTCGCTTCCCAGCGGCCCCGTCGGCGCCCGCCCGACTGCGCCTTCCCGGCACGCCCCGCCGCCCCCGCCGCATCGCCATGCTCAGCGTGCACACGTCGCCGCTGCACCAGCCAGGCACCGGCGACGCGGGCGGCATGAACGTCTACATCGTGGAGCTCGCCAAGCGTCTCGCCGAGATCAACATCGAGGTCGAGATCTTCACCCGCGCCACCACGGGAGCGCTGCCGCCCGCCGTCGAGCTCGCCCCCGGCGTCCTCGTGCGCCACGTGGACGCGGGCCCCTACGAGGGCCTGGCCAAGGAGGAGCTCCCCGCCCAGCTGTGCGCCTTCACGCACGGCGTCATGCTCGCCTGGGCGGGCCACCGCCCCGGCCACTACGACCTCGTGCACTCGCACTACTGGCTCAGCGGCCACGTGGGCTGGCTCGCCGCCGAGCGCTGGGGCACCCCGCTCGTGCACGCCATGCACACCATGGCCAAGGTCAAGAACGCGGCGCTCGCCTCCGGGGACACCCCCGAGCCCGCCGCCCGCGTCATCGGCGAGACCCAGATCGTGCGCGCCGCCGACCGGCTCATCGCCAACACCTCCGAAGAGGCCGACGAACTCGTCCGGCACTACGACGCCGACCCCGGGAAGGTCGCCGTCGTCCACCCCGGCGTCAACCTCGACCGCTTCCGCCCCGCCGACGGCCGCGCCGCCGCCCGCCACCGCCTGGGCCTGCCGCAGGACGCCCTCGTGCCGCTCTTCGCGGGCCGCATCCAGCCCCTGAAGGCCCCGGACGTACTGCTTCGCGCGGTGGCCGTCCTCCTCGACGAACGCCCCGAGCTGCGCCGCCGCATCGTCGTCCCGGTCGTCGGCGGCCCGAGCGGCAGCGGCCTCGCCAAACCCGAGGGCCTGCAGAAGCTGGCGGCCCGCCTGGGCATCGCGGACGTGGTGCGCTTCCAGCCCCCCGTCGGCCAGGACCAGCTGGCGGACTGGTTCCGCGCGGCCTCCCTGCTCGTCATGCCCTCCTACAGCGAGTCGTTCGGGCTCGTCGCCATCGAGGCGCAGGCGGCGGGCACACCGGTCCTCGCCGCGGCGGTGGGCGGCCTGCCGGTCGCCGTGCGCGACGGTGTCACCGGCTTCCTGATCCCCGACCACGAACCGGCCCACTACGCGCGCGTGCTGGGCGACTTCGCCGACAACCCCCACCTGGTCGACCGCATGGGCGCGGCGGCCGCCCGGCACGCGGAGTCCTTCGGCTGGGGCACGGCGGCATCCGCCACCGCTGATGTGTACACCGCGGCGATGCACGACCACCGCCGTCGCGTACCCTCGCACCATGGGTGACGTTGGTGCTGGTGAGACCCCTGACACGGTGATCGAGCGGTTCCTGGCCGACGCCGAACTCGACTGGGAGTCCCCCGAGCCGGGCTCGTACGTGGTCACACTGCCCGGCACCCGCAAGCTCTCCACGACGCTCTCCCTGCGCGTGGGCAAGCACTCCCTCTCCCTGAACGCCTTCGTCGTCCGCCACCCCGACGAGAACCACGAGGCCGTCCACCGCTGGCTCCTGGAGCGCAACCTCCGCCTCTACGGCGTGAGCTACGCGATCGACTCCCTGGGCGACGTCTACGTCACCGGCAAGCTCCCGCTCGCCGCCGTCACCCCGGACGAGCTGGACCGCCTCCTCGGCTCCGTCCTGGAAGCGGCGGACGGCTCCTTCAACACCCTCCTGGAACTGGGCTTCGCGACGGCGATCCGCAAGGAGTACGCCTGGCGCGTCTCCCGCGGCGAATCAACCCGCAACCTGGAGGCCTTCACCCACCTCACGCGGCCCGCCACCGCGGAGTAGCCCCGCTCAGCCCCGACGCCGCACCCGTGTCCGGAACCGCTCTGCCGCTTCCGTGCATATGCCCCTACCCTACGTAGCCATGGGGAAAGCGGTGCGTCTGTACTGGGGATACATAGCGGCTGCGGCTCTCATCGTCGCGTGGAGCCAGCAGTGGTCGCTGCCGACCGTCGTCGCTCTCTCGGTGGCGGTCTCGGCCTACGCCGCCTTCCAGGTGCCGGTCTGGTGCGGAGCGGTCAACCGGGACGGGAAGACGTACTGCCGCAACAACGCCTACGGCGTTCTGATGGGGTGCCGTAACCGCCAGCACCGGTGGCAGAAGCTGAAGATGGTGGTGTTGCGCAGCAAGGCGGGGGACTTCGGCCGCGCTGTCTTCCCCACGGCGAAGGAGAAGTTCAACGCGGCCCTCGCGGTGGGGGGCCTGCTCTCCGCGATCGCAGCAGTGATCGTTCCTGCCGTCACGGGAGGGTGACACCCACCCGTCCCGGCCGAGCCGGCTGCCCCGGCTGAGCCAAAAGCCCCCCACCCACGGAAAGCCGCAGGCAGGGGGCACAAGGCGGGCGGGCCTACTTCTTCTTGCCCTGGTTCTTCACGGCCTCGATCGCGGCCTTCGCGGCCTCCGGGTCGAGGTACGTGCCGCCCGGGTTCAGGGGCTTGAAGGCGGCGTCCAGGTCGTAGGCGAGCGGGATGCCGGTGGGGATGTTCAGGCCCGCGATGTCGGCGTCGGAGATGCCGTCGAGGTGCTTGACCAGGGCGCGCAGGGAGTTGCCGTGCGCGGCCACCAGGACGGTGCGGCCGGCCAGGAGGTCGGGGACGATGCCGTCGTACCAGTACGGGAGCATGCGGACGACGACGTCCTTCAGGCACTCCGTGCGGGGGCGCAGCTCCGGCGGGATGGAGGCGTAGCGCGGATCGGCCGACTGGGAGAACTCGGTGCCGTCCTCCAGGGCGGGCGGCGGGGTGTCGTAGGAGCGGCGCCAGAGCATGAACTGCTCCTCGCCGAACTCGGCGAGGGTCTGGGCCTTGTCCTTGCCCTGGAGGGCGCCGTAGTGGCGCTCGTTCAGCCGCCAGGAGCGGTGGACCGGGATCCAGTGGCGGTCCGCGGACTCCAGCGCGAGCTGGGCCGTGCGGATGGCGCGCTTCTGGAGCGACGTGTGGACCACGTCGGGCAGCAGGCCGGCGTCCTTCAGCAGCTCACCGCCGCGGACCGCCTCCTTCTCGCCCTTCTCGTTGAGGTTGACGTCCACCCAGCCGGTGAACAGGTTCTTCGCGTTCCATTCGCTCTCGCCGTGGCGGAGGAGGATCAGCTTGTACGGTGCGTCGGCCATGCCCACGAGCGTAATGGAACTCCGGAGGGGGCCGCGTCCCGGAGCGATTGACGCTACCTGTCAAATGAGTGGTCCGCAGGTACCGCGGTTGCGTAAGTTGTGACCGCTGTTCCCGACGCTTACATGCCCGATCGCCCCGGCGGCCGGGCCCGCACCGCCCAGGGGTCCCCGCATGCCGCTCACCGCCGCAAGACGCGCCGTCAAGGAATCCGTGTCGGGGCTGCCCCCGGCGTTCTGGTGGCTGTGGACCAGCACCCTGGTGAACCGCCTCGGCGCCTTCGTGTCCACGTTCCTGGCGATCTACCTCACCCTGGAGCAGGGCTACTCGGCCACGTACGCGGGTCTCGTCGCGGCCCTGCACGGGCTCGGCGGAGTCGTCTCCTCCCTCGGCGCGGGCGTCCTGACCGACCGCCTGGGGCGGCGGCCCACGCTGCTCATCGCGCAGACGTCCACGGGCCTCTCCGTGGCGCTGCTCGGGTTCATGACCCACCCCGTGGCCATCGCGGCGGTGGCCTTCCTCGTCGGCATGGCGAGCAACGCCTCGCGGCCCGCCGTGCAGGCGATGATGGCCGACATCGTCCGCCCCGAGGACCGCGTCCGCGCCTTCTCGCTGAACTTCTGGGCCATCAACCTCGGCTTCGCCATCTCCTCGGCCGCCGCGGGCTTCATCGCCTCGTACAGCTACCTCGCGGGCTTCCTCCTGGAGGCCGCGATGACGCTCGCGTGCGCGGCCGTCATCTTCGTGAAGCTGCCGGAGTCGCGGCCCGCGCCCGGCGAGGGGGAGGCGGGCGACGAGCCGGAGCCCGGGCTCGGCACGGTGCTGCGGGACGGCCGCTTCATGGGCGTCGTCGGGCTCTCCTTCCTGGTCGCGCTGATCTTCCAGCAGGCGTACGTGGGACTGCCGGTGGCGATGGGTGAGGCGGGCTTCAAGCCGAGCGACTACGGCATCGCGATCGCCTTCAACGGCGTCATGATCGTGCTCCTCCAGATCCCGGTGACGCGGTTCATCGAACACCGGGACCCGCAGCGCCTGTTGGTGATCTCCTCGCTCGTGGCGGGGTACGGCTTCGCCCTCACGGCGTTCGCCGGGTCGGTCGGCCTCATCACCCTCACGGTGTGCCTGTGGACGCTCGCCGAGATCGTCAACGCCCCCACCCAGACGGGCCTGGTCGTCCGCCTCTCGCCGACGAACGCGCGCGGCCGCTACCAGGGCATGTACACCATGTCGTGGGCGGTCGCGGCACTCGCGGCCCCGCTGATCTCCGGCTCCGTCATCGACCGCTACGGCGCGGACTGGCTGTGGGGCTTCTGCGCGGTCGTGGGTACGGTCGCGGCCCTCGGGTACTGGGGCCTCATGCGCAACCTCCCGGACCCGGTGGCGTACGAGAGCGGGCCGCGGCCCGGTACCGGTACCGGTGCGGAGAAGGCGGCGGAGAAGGCCGACGCCGGCGGCTGAAGGCCCTCCGGCCCGGCTGCGGCTGAAGGCTCCCCGCCCGGCCGCGGCTGAAGGCCCCTGGCCCGGCTGCGGCTGAAAGCCCCCGGCCCGGCCGCTACGGTGACAGCAGCGCCGGGACCGTCCAGGGACCCCAGGGAGAGTGACCCGACCATGGCCGAACCACTGAAGACCTTCATCGGCGGCGAGGAGGTCGAGGTGCCCAACACCATCCCGGACATCCGCGCCGCCCTCCCCGAGGACCGGCGCGCGGACTTCGACCGCGCCATCAACGGGGCGGGGGTCGACGAGATCCACTCGGTGATGCGCCACTGGATGCTCCAGGCCGTGCCCGACCCCGAGGCCGAGGCGCTCCTCGACCGCCTCGCGGCCGACGAGGCCGAGAGGCGGAGCATCGCGTGAGCCGTCACCGGAGCCGGAGCTACCGGATCACGTACGCGCCGCCCGCCGACGACACCCTCGCCAAGATGGGGGACGCCGACCAGTTCCGGGCGGCGATGGAGCGCACCCTCGGCCGCGACCCGTACGGGCATGGATCGACGGCCGTGGACCAGGAGCGGGACCGCAGAGAGGCGACCGTCGGCGGCGCGATCGTCCTCTACTACGTGTCGGGTTCGGTCCTGACGGTGACCGTCGTCCGCCTGGTCCCCTTCAGTTGAGACGCTCCTCAGCGAAGGCGCAGGGCGCGCTGGGCTTCGTAGAGGTTCCGGGGACGCACGGCACCGGGTGAACCGTAGGCCTCGATGCGGGAGTCGAGCTCTCCGGAGAAGTCCGGTACGTCGATCTGGTCGAACTCCCGCACCAGGGAGATGCCGACCGTGGCGCTGTACGGGGCGATGCCGTCAATTTTGACCAGTCCGGCGCGCTGGTTGCTGACGGTGACGTTCCAGTGGGTGAACCGGGCGCCATAGAGGGGCCCGGCGCTGGCGTCGCCGCCGTGCCGTCCGTCGTTGTTGACGACGATCTCCGTGCGGACGTTCGCGAACGGCATGCCCCGGTGCGTGTCGAAGGTGCCCGTCTCCAGCTGGCCCCGCGACCAGACGTTGTACGAGGACAGGCCCTCCACGTTGATGCCGTGCAGCTGTGTCCCCGGGGGCGCGGGCACGGTCCGCCGCTCGATGCGGAAGTCCTCGATCAGGTTGTCGTGCGAGCCCTCGCGGCAGAAGTACGGGTGGTGCGCGCCGCGCCCGCCGACGGAGGTGCGGCGCAGGGTGCAGGCGGACGCGGCGACGAGCCCGAAGCCGTTGTCCACGTGACGCACGCGCACGTCGTCGGCCCAGCAGTCGTACGCGCACTGGAAGGTGACGCCGTTGAACCCCTTGTCGAGCAGGTGCGGCGACTGCGGCGTCTGAACGGCCTCCAGGGTGAGCCCTTCGACGCCGGAGCCGGTGAGGGCGGTGACGTGGGTGGTGAGCAGCGGATTCCACTCGGGCCGCACGTCGAGCGGGAGGGGCCGTTCGAGGGTGACCTCGCGCCCGCGCACCCCGGTGATCCGTACGGGCCACTCGTAGGGGACGTACGAGGTCAGCTTCGTCTTGTCGTCCCAGGAGTACGCCTCGGGGCCCGGGCCACCGCCCGCCATGTGCTCCAGGAGGGTGTGGTCGCGGTCGTCGGCGAGGCGGAGGAGGACGAGGTCGCAGGGGCGCACGCGCGCGGGGTCGGCGACGCGCACGGTCCGGTCGCCGCGGCGGGCGGGGGAGACGGCGGTGAGGCCGCGCCACTGGTCCCGTCTGTTCCCCGTCCACCCCTCGAAGGGCCACTCCTGGGCCCGGATCGCGGCGACCAGGGAGGCCCAACGCTCCTGCGGGCACAGCCAGATGAGCCCTCCGGCCCAGGACCAGCTGGACTTGTCCCCGCCGTAGCGGCTGCCGTAGGGGCCGATCAGCTCGGTGAGGTGGCGGGTGGCGACGAGCGTGGTGCGGCCGCTGCCCGCGCCGCGCAGGACGACGTTGTCGTGGGCGATCCGGATGAGGCCGTCGATGCGGTACGTGCCGGGTTCGAGCTGGACCGTGCCCCCGCCGGCCTCTCCGGCGGCGGCGAGGGCACGGTTGATCGCGGGCGCGGCGTCCGCCAGGGTGCCGGGCCCGGCACCGTAGCGGCGGACGGGAAAGACGGCGCGCGGCCGACGGAAGCGGCGCTCGCCGCCTCGGCATCCGGCGCGGCCCACGTAGGGGATCTGCGGGTGGGCGTACGGGGTTCGGGCGAACTCCCGCCAGAGCGCGGTCGGATGCGGTGCCACGGCCGCGGCGGTCCCGGTTCCGTTTCCGGTCGCGGCGGTGGCCGCGACGGCGATGGCTCCGCCCAGGACGCCGCGTCTGCTGAGGTTGGGCATGGTGCCCTCATTTCCTCGCTGTCGTCTATGTGGCTGAACGAGGTTCACGTCCACGTCGAGCGGGAGCATGGCACGGCACCGCACCGCGCGGGAAGTCCTCGGTGCGGCTCAGATCCATGAACGGGCGCTAACGGGCCCTGCCGGGCGGGCAGTTCACTTCTCGCCGCGCCACCTCCGGAGCAAGGGCAGTACGGCGAGCTCCAGAAGGATCGCCGACACGGCGACCTTGGCCAGCTCCTCACTGAGCACGAAGCGGACCAGCCAGAGCACCAGGCGCTCCCACACGAACACGAGCAGCCAGACGCAGCCGTGCCCGAAGGGGATGAGGGCGTGGTCGTAGGAGCGGGTGGCGAGCCATGTGGTGCCGTGGGCCGTTTCCGTGCCGAGGAAGGCGAAGAAGTGCCCCGTGGGAGTGAGTGCGTAGTCGTAGAAGTGGGTGACGAGCCACAGGAAGCACCGGGCCGCCCCGGTGCCGAGGAAGGCGAAGAAGTGCCCGGTGGGGGTGAGCACGTAGGCGTAGAAGTGGGTGACGAGCCAGATGAAACCGTGAACTGTTCCCGTGCCGATCCGGACGACGAAACGACCTGTGTCACGCAGCATGCCCATGATGCCTCTGGAGTGGACGCGGCTTGGCTGAGTGAGCTCTCAACGACCTGCCGCACCCCCGAGTGCCCGATGAATTCAAGCCTCCGGGAGAGGACGTGACGACACGTCATCTGCTGACCCACGGGCCTCGTAGGTCCCTGTGGACGCGGGTGCGTACGTGAATCCGTACGCAGAATGGAGGGGGCGCCGCGCGTGTGCGGAGCCTTTGGATGTCGGACCCACCGGGGGTTGCCGACGGGGCTGCGTGCGGTCCTCGTCCCGTACGTCTGCGGGGGCGTTGGCGGTGGCTTCGTGCTTGCTGTGGCTGTGGCTGTGGGGTGGCCGGGTGGGCCGTGAAGTCCCTCCGTGCCGTGTGGATTAGGCCATGGACCTGGCAAGGGTGGAGGGGGTGGCGCGGGAGGCGGCGGGCGGCGCTCGTGAGGCTGGGCGCGCGCATGTGCGCCGTTGACGCGCCCCGTTGCCCGATGCATGGAATGGAGAGCAGGCAGTACGTCTCACGCCTTCGAGGAGGAGACCATGGCTGAATCCCCTGAGCGCGACACCTGTACGAGCGGTTGCCAGTGCGGTCCGGGCTGCAGTTGCGGCTGCCAGTCGGGTGGGGCTTGCCAGTGTGGCGGCGGCTGCGGCTGACGCTCCGCTGGGCCTAGCGGTGGGGGCCGGGCCCAGAGCCCGGCCCCCCATCCCTCTGCCCCACTTCCCTCGGGGCCTGCCCCCTGGCCCCCGGGTCCCCGTGCACCGGCCTGCTCCGCTCCACCGGGGCCCTGCTCCGCCCCGGCCTCCTTGCCCGGCCTGCCTTCCCGCCCCGGGCCCCCGCCCTGGCCCCCTTGCACCGGCTCGCCCTGTTCCCCCGGGCCCTGGCCTGTTCCAGCTCCGGCCTCCCTGTACCGGCCTGGCCTGTTCCAGCTCCGCCCGCGTCGGCCTGCCCGGCTTCGCCGCTGCCTCTCCCACCCACCCACCCACCCGCACCACCCCGGCTTCCGCCTGCCCGGCCCCGACGCGCAGCGCTGCCGCTGAGTGGGCCTTCTCCCACCCACCCGGATCTCCCCGGCTTCGCCGGGTGCGGCCCCGACACTGGGCACTGCGGATGGGGGCGGGTGGCGGGACTACGCCGGGCTTTTCGGCTGGTGGTCGACGGGGCTGTGCCCTGAGGGCGCGCGGCGTGGCTCTCGGTGCGGCGTGCCTCTGGTGCGAAGGCCTTCGACAAGGGCTGCCGCGGCTGATGGCTCATGGGCCCGCGGACCGGGTGGGGGGCGGGTGGCGGGACTGCCCCGACGGTTTCGGCTGGTGGTGCGGAGGCCTGTCGCTGGTCGCTTCGGTGCAGGTTGCGCCAGGCCCCAGACGCGCGCCGCCCCCGGCTGATGCTGACCGGGGCTGTGCCCGGGCGGCGGGCCCCAGGCGGCGCCCCGGCGGCTCCCGGTGCGGAGGCCTTTGGCTCGCTTTCCGCCCAGGCTGGTGGGGGCGGGCGGCGGGACGACCCCGGTGGGGGACCACCCTGGCGGAGGTGCCACCCCGGTGGGGGCGCCCCGGCGGAGGCATCACCCCGGTGGTGGGACCGCCCCGGCGGCGGGACCACCCCAGGCTGCGGCCGCATGCTCGGCCCCGGCGGGCCAGCCCGCCGCGGAGGCCAATCGCCGGTACCCCGACGGGGGCGGGCGGGTGGGCCCGCCCCGGCCGCGCGCAGCGCGGCCACCCGTCACACCGGACAGCCCCCCCAGCGACGGGGGAGCCCCAAGGATCAGGCCCCAGAGGCCAGGCCCCCAAGGTTCAGGCCCCCGCGGGATCAGCCTCCGGGATCAGCCCCCCCGGGGGACCAGGCCCCCAGAAGCCACCCCGCCCCCTCAGAGCCCTCAGAGCCCTCAGAGCCAAGCCCCACCCGGGGCCGGCTCACCCTCAAGCGCCAAGCCCCACCACGCGCCGGCCCCCCAAGGGGTCAGCCCCCCTCCACAGCCGTGCTGCCCGGCTGCAGCTCATCCGCGTGTTCGCCCGTCACCAGGTACACCACCCGGTTCGCCACCGACACCGCGTGGTCCGCGAAGCGCTCGTAGTAGCGGCCGAGCAGCGTCACGTCGACCGCCGTCTCGATGCCGTGCTTCCAGCGGTCGTCCATCAGGTGCTGGAAGAGCGTGCGGTGCAGCAGGTCCATCTCGTCGTCGTCCTGCTCCAGCTGGAGCGCCAGGTCGACGTCCTTGGTGATGATGACCTCCGCCGCCTTGGCCATCAGCCGCTGCGCGAGCTGGCCCATCTCCAGGATGGTCGCGTGCAGGTCGCGCGGCACCGGCGACTCCGGGAAGCGCAGCCGCGCGAGCTTCGCCACGTGCTGGGCGAGGTCGCCGGACCGCTCCAGGTCGGCGCTCATCCGCAGCGAGGTCACGACGATGCGCAGGTCGGTGGCCACCGGCTGCTGGCGGGCCAGCAGCGCTATCGCGCGGGCCTCCAGGTCGTGCTGGAGGTCGTCGACCTTCTGGTCGGCGGCGATCACGGTCTCCGCGAGCTTCAGGTCCGCGTCGAGCATGGCCGTGGTGGCGCGCCCGATCGCCGACCCGACGAGACGGGCCATCTCGACCAGTCCCTCGCCGATCGAGTCAAGTTCCTCGTGGTACGCGTCACGCATCTGGCTGTCCCTCTCTCGTACGTCACAGGGGCGGGCCCCTACGGCATCAGGGGTTCTCCCCTACGCTCCCACGGTGTGGTGCGGACGCGTCCGTTACCGGCATCACAAGTGAATCGCCCCTGTCCTCCAGGTGAACGGTGGGATACGGCCCCTGTGCGGCGGAACTAACCGCTCCGCGGACCCGGCCACCCAAAATGAACCACCACTGTCCCCTCGGTGAACTCTGAGCGACGACTGTTCGAGGGGCCACTCGGATGGCTGTGGCTGGTGCTCCGACCACGCATAACCTTGAGGCATGGACGTGAACGCGGCGGTCGCCGCAGCGGCAGCGATCGCCGGGGTGTGCACCGGTGTCATCGCCATGCTGGCGTTCCGCTGGAGCGAACGCGACCAGAAACGCCCCACCAGGACTTCCCTGCACACCGACCCCGTACTGCCACCGGGCGTCGACACCGTGCTCTCCGTGCTGCGCTCCTCCGCCGTCGTGCTCGACGAGGCGGACAGCGTGGTCAAGGCCAGCTCGGCCGCGTACGCGCTCGGTCTCGTACGCGGCGGGAAGCTGGCCGTCGAGCCGATGCTCCAGATGGCCAGGGACACCCGGCGCGACGGCGAGATACGGCAGGTCGAGCTTGACCTGCCGCGCCGCGGCACCGGCAGGGGCGACGCCCTCGCGGTCTCCGCGCGCGTGGCCCCGCTGGGCTCCCGGCTCGTGCTGCTGCTCGTCGAGGACCTCACCGAAGCCCGTCGCATCGAGGCAGTGCGCCGCGACTTCGTGGCGAACGTGAGCCACGAGCTGAAGACCCCGGTCGGCGCCCTCAGCCTGCTCTCCGAGGCCGTCATGGACGCCGCCGACGACCCCGAGGCCGTCGAGCGCTTCGCGGGCCGGATGCAGAACGAGGCGACCCGCCTGACCAACCTCGTGCAGGAGCTGATCGACCTCTCCCGGGTGCAGAACGACGACCCCCTGGAGGACGCCGAGCCGGTCCGCGTGGACGAGCTCGTCGCCGAGGCCATCGACCGCTGCCGCCACCAGGCGGGCACGAAGCAGATCACGATGGCCGCGGGCGGCACCGCCGACCTGCACGTCTGGGGCAACCGCGGCCAGCTGGCCGCGGCCCTCGGCAACCTCGTGGAGAACGCCGTGAACTACTCGCCCGCCCGCACCCGCGTGGGGATAGCCGCCCGGCGGGTCAACGCCCCCGGCGGGGACCTCATCGAGGTCGCGGTCACGGACCAGGGCATCGGCATCTCGGACAAGGACAAGGAGCGCATCTTCGAGCGCTTCTACCGCGTCGACCCGGCCCGCTCCCGCGCCACCGGCGGTACGGGACTCGGCCTCGCCATCGTCAAGCACGTGGCGGCCTCGCACGCCGGGGAGGTCACCGTGTGGAGCTCGGAGGGCCAGGGCTCCACCTTCACCCTGCGCCTGCCCGAGGCGGGTGCGACCCGCGAGCGCGGAGCCGGGCACGGTTTCGGCGCCGAGGGCGCGCACCAAGGCGCCGGGCCCGACGACACAACCGCATACGAACCCATTCCTGCCGCCCCGGAGGTCCTTCCGTGACCCGAGTGCTCGTCGTCGAGGACGAGGAATCCTTCAGCGACGCCCTGTCGTACATGCTCCGCAAGGAGGGCTTCGAGGTCGCGATCGCGGCCACCGGCCCGGACGGACTCGACGAATTCGAGCGCAATGGCGCCGACCTCGTCCTGCTCGACCTGATGCTGCCGGGCCTGCCCGGCACGGAGGTCTGCCGCCAGCTGCGCAGCCGCTCCAACGTCCCGGTGATCATGGTCACCGCCAAGGACAGCGAGATCGACAAGGTCGTCGGCCTCGAAATAGGAGCCGATGACTACGTCACCAAGCCGTTCTCGTCGCGTGAACTGGTCGCCCGCATCCGCGCGGTCCTGCGCCGCAGGGGCGAGCCGGAGGAGGTCACCCCGCAGGCCCTGGAGGCGGGCCCGGTCCGCATGGACGTCGACCGGCACGTCGTCACGGTCTCCGGCTCCAAGGTCGACCTGCCCCTCAAGGAGTTCGACCTCCTGGAGATGCTGCTGCGCAACGCGGGCCGCGTCCTGACCCGCATGCAGCTCATCGACCGCGTCTGGGGCGCCGACTACGTGGGCGACACCAAGACCCTCGACGTCCACGTCAAGCGCCTGCGCGCCAAGATCGAGCCGGACCCCGGCGCCCCCCGCTACCTGGTCACGGTACGAGGCCTGGGCTACAAGTTCGAGCCGTAAACCGCCCCGGGCAAGAGCACCCCGAGCGGGAGCGCCCCGAAGGGGCGCGGGGAACTGCGCGCCCAGCCCAAGGCGGCCCGCAGGTCACCACGCACAGGGATACGCGGAAGGGCGGGAACCCCCACGGGGTTCCCGCCCTTCCGCGTACATAGGACCCGGCGTCAGTGCCCAGCGGCCTCGTGCGAGGCCCCCGCGTCCGCGTCCGCCCCGTCGGCCGGGGCCCCCGCCTCACCGGAAGGGTTGCCCGAGGGAGTCCCGGAGGCACCCTCGGAGGGCTTGCCCGAGGGCTTCCCGGAAGGCTTGCCGGAGGGCTTCCCGGAAGGGGAGCCGGACGGCTTGGCGTCCGGCGCCTTCGGGAGCTCGCTCGGCCCCCACTTCTCGAAGTAGCTCTCGGCCGGCACGACGAACGTCTTCAGCTTGACGTCGCCGGTCTTGTCGAAGCCGAAGGTGACGGGCTGCGCGTTGCCGTCCTTGACGGCCTCGCGGCTGCTCGGCAGGACGGCGGACGCGTTGTCCTTGCCGCCGATGACGACGGAGCCGTGGGCCGGGACGACCAGGCCGCCGCCCTTGCCCTTCTTGCCGGGGCGGTCGCCCTTGGCGGGGCTCAGGGCGGCCTTCTTGCCCGTGCCGTCGACCGTGATCGACTCCAGGGTCTGGGCGGTGCGGCCGTTGTTGAAGACGGTCGCGGAGATCACCGCGGGACCGGTCGACTCGCGGTCCGGCTGCGTGATGATCATGGCGTTCTGGATCTTGATGTCGCCGACGGCGGTCGCCGCGTTGTCCGGCTTGATCTCGATCGTCTGGGCGTTGTTCCCGGCACCGCAAGCGGTGAGCGAGGCGAGCGAGATCGCGAGGGCGGTGGCGGCGATGGCGCCGCGTCGAAGGCTGCGGCTCACGGCGGCGGCAACTCCTTGAACGTGGGCGATACGGGCGGGCGGTTGCCCTAAGGGTGTGTCAGCGCGCTTAGGTTACCGAGCCGTTCCCGCGCCGCGGCACCCGACCCGCCCCTACGTGCCACCCGCCTCCGGCGCCTCCACCGTCCCGTGCTTCCCATTGGCCTCAGGTTTCGGCATTCGTATAACCGCGTCAGTGGCGCCTCGGGGATTTCCGGTAAGGAATGCGGGGCGGGCCGGAAATTGATCAGCGTCCGGATCACCGTCGTATCGCCGCCGTATCGGCAAGCGCATCGGAGCGCGGTTCCGGCGCACGGGCGCCCGCGCTTCTTGATCAATTCTGGATTCGCCCCCGCGCGGCCCGCACTTCGCCGCTCACCGGCGGGCGTACACGTGTCCCCGGTCACCGAACGGAGTAGCGGAAGTTCACCTGAGGGAACCCGGCAAACCGGGACGTTCGTCCCCTTGGGGCGCTCTCGCGGGGTGTGTAACGTGGGCGTTTCACCGTCGCCGGAGAGCGGCTCCGACCTGCGAATACCCCCTTCCGCAGCCGGTCCGCAGCACGTTCCTGTTGCTGTTGTCAAGCCCCGAGATATGCCCTGACCTGCGAAAACGCCATTCAGAAGACGCCGTATCCGTGTTACCCTGGATAGCCACGGAAGGGGTACCTGTCACATGACGTTCAAGGTTGGCGACACCGTGGTCTATCCCCATCACGGGGCCGCGCTGATCGAGGCCATCGAAACTCGTCAGATCAAAGGCGTGGACAAGACCTACTTGGTGCTGAAGGTCGCCCAGGGCGACTTGACGGTACGTGTGCCAGCGGACAACGCGGAGTTCGTCGGTGTGCGTGATGTGGTCGGCCAGGACGGCCTGGACCGGGTCTTCGAAGTACTGCGCGCGCCGTACGCCGAGGAGCCCACGAACTGGTCGCGTCGCTACAAGGCAAATCTCGAGAAGCTCGCCTCCGGCGATGTCATCAAGGTCGCGGAAGTCGTCCGTGACCTGTGGCGCCGGGAGCGGGAGCGCGGACTGTCCGCCGGAGAGAAGCGCATGCTCGCCAAGGCCCGTCAGATCCTGGTGAGCGAGCTCGCGCTCGCGGAGAACACGAACGAGGACAAGGCCGAGGCCCTGCTCGACGAGGTCCTCGCGTCCTGACGACCGAAGCCGTCGCTCCGGCGCGTGCGGACACCGTGCCCCACCTGGGCACGCGTCCGGAATGACTCCGGGATGAAGGAACTGCCGCAGTGCCCGCCGACCCCACAGGGTGTCGCCGGGCACTGCGGCATGTTCATACCCAAAAGCGCTCGTGCGCATGGCGAAGCTACGCATGGCAACGCGCTCGTACGCCCATCGCGCCCGGGATACGGGGCCCGGCCACGCCCTGTCGTCCCCCGGACTTCACCGGCGGTTGGCGGGCACGGAAAGATCCCCCGGTACTTTGGCGTGCCGGGCTCGGGCAGCTGGCTCGACCAGATGTCACGGAAGGGTCCGGTCAAGGCGTCGCGCCCGGCACGGTGTGGCCATACCCATGTCGGCCGAGCGCACAAACCTGAACGGAACCGATGTCTGACGTAACCTCTCGCACCGCGGCCGTGATCCCCGCCGCGGGCCGCGGCGTGCGCCTCGGCCCCGGTGCTCCCAAGGCCCTGCGCGCCCTCAACGGCACGCCGATGCTCGTCCACGCCGTGCGCGCCCTGGCCGCCTCGCGCGCCGTCACGCTCGTCGTGGTCGTCGCCCCGCCGGACGGCGCCACCGAGGTCAAGACGCTGCTCGCCGACCACGCGCTGCCCGAGCGCACCGACGTCGTCGTCGTGCCCGGCGGCGCCACCCGCCAGGAGTCGGTCAAGCTCGGCCTCGACGCCCTCCCGCCGGACGTCGGCATCGTCCTCGTGCACGACGCGGCCCGCCCGCTCGTGCCCGTCGACACCGTCGACACCGTCATCGAGACCGTCCGCGACGGGGCGCCCGCCGTGGTGCCCGCGCTGCCCCTCGCCGACACCGTCAAGGAGGTCGACCCCGGTGCGCCGGGGGCGCCCGAGCCGGTCGTCGCCACGCCCGAGCGCGCGCGGCTGCGCGCCGTGCAGACGCCCCAGGGCTTCGATCGCGCCACCCTGGTCCGCGCCCACGAGGCCGACGTCGTCGGCGAGGGCGCCACGGACGACGCCGGGCTCGTCGAGCGGCTCGGCGAGCCGGTCGTGCTCGTCCCCGGCCACGAGGAGGCGTTCAAGGTCACCCGTCCCCTCGACCTCGTGCTCGCCGAGGCCGTACTCGCCCGCAGGAGGGCCAACGATGGCTTCTGAACCGCTGCCGTACCCGCTGCCGCAGGTCGGCGTCGGCACCGACATCCACGCCTTCGAGGACGGCCGCGAGCTGTGGTGCGCCGGGCTCAAGTGGGAGGGCGAGGGGCCGGGGCTCGCCGGGCACTCCGACGCGGACGTCGTCGCGCACGCGGCGTGCAACGCGCTGTTCTCCGCCGCCGGGCTCGGCGACCTCGGCGCCCACTTCGGCACCGGCAGGCCCGAGTGGGCCGGGGCCTCGGGGCTCACGCTGCTCACCGAGGCCGCGCGGATCGTCCGCGAGGCCGGTTTCACCATCGGCAACGTCTCCGTTCAGGTGATCGGGGACCGGCCGAAGATCGGCAAGCGCCGCGAGGAGGCCCAGAAGGTCCTCTCGGACGCGGTGGGCGCCCCGGTCTCCGTCTCCGGCGCCACCACGGACGGCCTCGGCTTCCCCGGCCGCGGCGACGGGCTCGTCGGCATCGCGACGGCGCTGGTGGTCCGTACGGGCTGAGAGAGGGCCGAAACCCGCCCCGCCCCGTGGTGCGGAACAGCGGGATCCGATAGGGGTACGACTCGTCCAGCGATCAACCAGGCCGAGGAGCGAAGCCATGTCCGCCGAACTGTCCGAAGACCTCAAGTCCCTGCTCGACACGCCCGTGTTCGTCACCGTCGCCACCATCCAGCCCGACGGCAGCCCCCAGCTCTCACCGGTCTGGGTGAAGCGCGACGGCGACGACGTCCTCATCTCCACCACGATCGGGCGGCAGAAGGAGAAGAACCTGCGCCGCGACCCGCGCGTGACGGTGCTGTTCCAGCCCTTCGACGCCCCGTACACCTACGCGGAGATCCGGGGCACCGCCGAGCTCACCACCGAGGGCGGCCAGGAGCTGATCGACGAGCTGTCGCGGAAGTACACGGGCAAGGACTACGCCGACTTCAACCCGGCGTCCAAGGACGACGCACAGCGCGTGGTCGTCCGCGTGACGCCCCGCAAGGTCGTCGGCCGCATCTGACGGGCCGGAACATCACGGTTGCGTGCCCCGTGTCCCCCAGGGGAGCGGGGCACTGCCCGGCGCCCACTACCCTGGAGTGGTGACGATTCGCCTGTACGACACCAGCGCCCGGCAGATCCGTGACTTCCAGCCCCTGACCCCGGGCTGTGTCTCGATCTACCTGTGTGGTGCCACGGTGCAGGCGGCCCCGCACATCGGGCACATCAGGTCGGGCCTCAACTTCGACATCATGCGCCGCTGGTTCGCGTACCGCGGCTACGACGTGACGTTCATCCGCAACGTCACGGACATCGACGACAAGATCATCCGGAAGTCGACGGACCAGGACCGCCCCTGGTGGTCCATCGGCTACGAGAACGAGCGCGCCTTCAACGACGGCTACGACGCCCTCGGCTGCCTCCCGCCCACCTACGAGCCGCGCGCCACCGGCCACGTCACCGAGATGGTCGAGATGATGCGCGGCCTCATCGAGCGCGGCCACGCCTACGAGGCCGACGGCAGCGTCTACTTCGACGTGCGCTCCTGGCCGCAGTACCTGGAGCTGTCGCGCCAGGACCTGGACAAGATGCAGCAGCCCAGCGAGGAAGGCATCACCGGCAAGCGCGACCCGCGCGACTTCGCCATGTGGAAGGCCGTCAAGCCGGGCGAGCCCGCCTGGGACACGCCCTTCGGCCCCGGCCGCCCCGGCTGGCACCTGGAGTGCTCGGCCATGGCCCACAAGTACCTGGGCAGCGCCTTCGACATCCACGGCGGCGGCATCGACCTGATCTTCCCGCACCACGAGAACGAGATCGCCCAGGCCAAGGCCTTCGGCGACGACTTCGCGACGTACTGGGTGCACAACGCCTGGGTCACCATGAGCGGCGAGAAGATGTCCAAGTCGCTCGGCAACTCGGTGCTCGTCTCCGAGATGGTCAAGCGCTGGCGCCCCATCGTCCTGCGCTACTACCTGGGCACCCCGCACTACCGCTCGATGATCGAGTACAGCGAGGAGGCCCTGCGCGAGGCCGAGGCGGCGTTCGCCCGCATCGAGGGCTTCACGCAGCGCGTCGTGGAGCTGGCCGGGGGCGTCGTGGAGCCCGCGGCCGAGGTGCCGCCCGCGTTCGCCGACGCGATGGACGACGACCTGGGTGTCCCGCAGGCCCTCGCGATCGTCCACACCACGGTCCGCCAGGGCAACTCCGCGCTTGCCGCGGACGACAAGGAGGCCGCCGTCGCACGGCTCGCCGAGGTGCGGGCCATGCTGGGCGTCCTCGGCCTCGACCCGCTCGACCCGCACTGGGCGGCGGCCGACGGCGAGGGCTCGGGCGAGGAGCTGAACGGCGTGGTCGACGCCCTGGTCCGGCTCGTGCTCGACCAGCGCGAGGCCGCGCGCGGCCGCAAGGACTGGGCCACCGCCGACGCCATCCGCGACCAGCTCGCCCAGGCGGGCCTCGCCATCGAGGACAGCCCGTCGGGGCCGCGCTGGACGCTCGGCTCCCGCTAGCGGGACCCCGCGAATGTGCCGCCCGGCGCGCCGGGCGGCACACTGCATTGCAGAGACATACGTACGTAACCCGAGGAACAGGTAGGTCATGGCCGCTAACAACCGCCGCATGTCCGGCAAGAAGGGCGCGCAGGTCGGCAGCGGCGGCAAGCGGCGCCGGGCCCTCGAAGGCAAGGGGCCGACGCCGCCCGCCGAGATGCGCAAGGGGCACGCCAAGCAGCGCATCGCGCAGGCCCAGGCGCGGCGCGCGCAGGGCCGCCCGCAGCGCCGCACCGGCGGCAAGTCCGCGGCCGAGATGGTCGTCGGCCGCAACCCGGTCGCCGAGGCGCTGCGCGAGGGCGTGCCCGCCACGACGCTCTACGTCCAGCAGTTCATCGACAACGACGAGCGCGTCCGCGAGGCCATCCAGCTCGCCGGCGAGCGCGGCGGCATCCACCTGATGGAGGCCCCGCGGCCCGAGCTGGACCGCATGACCAACGGCCTCAACCACCAGGGCCTCGTGCTCCAGGTGCCGCCGTACGAGTACGCGCACCCGGAGGACCTCGCCGCGGCGGCGTACGACCAGGGCGAGGACCCGCTGATCGTCGCGCTCGACGGCGTGACGGACCCGCGGAACCTGGGCGCCGTCGTGCGGTCCGTGTCCGCCTTCGGCGGTCACGGCGTGGTCGTGCCCGAGCGCCGGGCGGCCGGAATGACGGCGGGCGCGTGGAAGACGTCCGCCGGTACGGCCGCGCGCACGCCGGTGGCGCGGGCCACCAACCTCACGCGGGCGCTCGAGGCGTACAAGAAGGCGGGCATCGCGGTCGTCGGCCTGGCCGCCGACGGGGAGCACGAGATCGGCGAGCTGGACGCCCTGGAGGGCCCGGTCGTCATCGTCGTCGGCAGCGAGGGCAAGGGCCTCTCGCGTCTGGTCGGCGAGACCTGCGACTTCCGCGTGCGGATCCCCATGCCGGGCGGGGCCGAGTCCCTGAACGCGGGCGTGGCCGCGGGCGTGGTGCTCTACGAGGCGGCCCGCCGCCGGGCCTGAGCCCTGCGCGCCGACCCCGCACACCGGCCGGGCCGTGGGCCCGCCGGTGGCGGGGAATGGTGGGGTTTGACGGGGTCCGGACAGATCCGGGTGGTCAAGGCAGTGTCCAAACCTCGCGTCACTCGGTTAGATGAGTGTGGACACCAGAACACCCCGCACACCCACGGGGGGACGCTCGTCAGGGTTCGACGACACTCCCGCGCTGAGCATGGTGAAGGTGCCCTGCGACCCCGCGCAGGTCATCGTCAATCACGCGAGCTTCCGCGTCCAGCTGCCCCCGGCAGGGCGGACCCGATCACCGCGCGTCGCCCGCCATGTGAGCGCCGCCGAGGAGACCATGCGCATGCCCGCGGTGGGCGCGGCGGGCGGCGGCGCGCGCCGGCGCGCGCCGGTCGTCTGGAGCGGCAAGTCCGAGCCGGGTGACCCCGGCGCGGGCGGGCTGCTGCAGGCCGTGCGCAGCAGCGGGGTGCGCCGTGCGGCGGACGTCACGGCCGGCGGCGATCCGCAGGCCGCCCGCGTCGGCTACGACGACGGCGGTGCCACCCAGGTCATCCCGCGCGTCGACGTCGACGATCCGTACGGCGACACCGTGCAGACCCCCGCCGTGGGCGCGCGCGGCGGCGACCACGGCCCCACCCGGCTCCTGCCGCAGATGCGCATGCCGGGCAGCGTCGACGACGAGGCGCGCGCCGTCGATCCGTACGACGACGGCTACGGGGACGAGGCCGCCGACTTCGCCGAGGACGCGGCCGAGCGCCGCGCCGGGAAGCCGCCCAACGGCGTGCGCCACGCGTACTACCCGGGGCGCCGCCTCAACCTCGGCGTGGTGCTGCTCCCGCTGCGCGTCTTCCTCGGCTTCATCTCCATCTACGCGGGCATGGGCAAGCTCTGCGACCCCGTCTACTTCGACGGCGGCGAGCGCGGCTCCATGGTCAAGTGGCTGAACTCGCTGCACCCGTGGGCGCTCGCCGAGCCGCTGCGGGACTGGGCGCTCCAGCACCCCGTGGGCGCGGGCCTGGTCATCGCCTTCCTCCAGGTGATCGTCGGCGTCCTGACCGTGCTCGGGCTCTGGCAGCGGGTCGCCGCCGGGGTGGGGATGCTCCTGTCGATCGCGCTGCTCGTGACGGTGAGCTGGAAGACCGTCCCGGCGTACGACGCGCCCGACATCATCTATCTCGCCGCCTGGTCGCCGCTGATCATCGCGGGGGCCCCGGTGTACTCCGTCGACGCCCGGCTCGCCGGGGAGGCCTGGCGCACGCTCGGGCCGCGCGCCGCGCTGTGGGAGCTGCGCCGCCGGGTGCTGCGCAGGGGCGGGCTCGTCGGCACGGTCGTGGTCGGCCTGACGCTGCTCGTCGGCTCGCTGCTCGGCGGGGCGGTGCGGGACGCGGACCGCGTGACCGTGCCGGGGCCCGGCGAGGCGCCGCGCAACGAGCTGCCGGGCTCCCCGCTGCCGGGCGACCCGGAGGGCAAGCGCGAGCGCCGCGGCGACACGCGCAGTCCCTCGGCCTCCGCCGGGACGCCGACGCAGGGCACCACGGCGAGCCCCTCGCAGGAGGGCGCCACCGGCACGCCGGACGCGGCCCGCGAGACGGGCAGCGTCAGCGGTACGGGCAGCCGGCCGAGCGCGACGCAGGGCACCGGCGAGCAGGCTCCGGCCCAGCAGCAGCCCGCGCCGACCCAGGAGCGCCCGCCCGCCGCCACCAGCGGTCCGACCTCCAGCGGTGGCACGACCGGCGGCGCGGGGCCCGGCGGCGGCACCACGGGCGGTTCGGACACCACCGGCGGCGGCAGCGGCTCCGGCGGCAGTAGCGGCGGCCGCCCGGGCCTGCTCGGCGGCGTGCTGGGCTGAGGCCGTTCGTTGGCTGCAGGCCGTCTGTGGCTGGTCGCGCAGTTCCCCGCGCCCCTTCGGGGCGCTGCCGCACTGCTCAGTGCTACTGCGCGGCCAGTTCCTTCGCGGCCTCGGTGAGGTCCTTCGCGGTGTCGATGGCGCGCCAGTAGGCGCCCTGCGGCAGCGGGAAGCCCGCCAGGCGCTTCTCCCGGGCCAGGCGCGGGAACGTGGTGCGCTCGTGGTCGCCGAGGTCCGGGAGCAGGGCGGTGAAGGCCGCAGAGAAGACGTACACGCCCGCGTTGATGAGGTACGGGGACGGCGGGGCCTCGATGAAGTCCGTGATGTGGCCGAACGCGTCGGTCTCGACGGCGCCCCAGGGGATGCGGGGGCGGGCGAGGGCGAGCGTGGCGGTGGCGTCGCGCTCGGCGTGGAAGGCCGCCATGTCGCGCAGCGAGAAGCGGGTCCAGATGTCGCCGTTCGTGGCGTACCACGGCTGGTCGGTCTTGGGCAGGTGGGCGGCCGCGTACTTCAGGCCGCCGCCGCGGCCCAGGGGCTCCGTCTCGACGACGGTGGTGACCTTCAGCGGCAGGTCGGCGCTCTCCAGCCAGTCCTGGAGGACTTCGGCGAGGTGGCCGCAGGAGACGACCGCGTCCGTCACGCCCTCGGCCGCGAGCCAGGCCAGCTGGTGGCCGATGATCGGGGTGCCCGTGCCGGGGATCTCGACCATGGGCTTGGGGCGATCATCGGTGTACGGGCGCAGCCGGGAACCCTGGCCGCCGGCCAGGACCACGGCCTGCGTGGGCTTTGCTGTGTGGATGTCACCGGTGGTCATGTCGGAACCCTACGCGTTGGGGCGCGCAGGGTTCCGACGTGGCCGGCGCTGACAGGGGGCGCTAGGGGTGGGGCCGGGGTCGGCCCGGTGCTCCTCAGCTGTTGTGGTGGGCGGCGACGCCCGCGGCGAAGGACGTGTCGCAGACCGGGCGGGCGTACGACTGGGCGCGGCTCGGGCCGTAGGCGCGGACGGCGGCGCGGCCGAGGGCGCGGGCGATGGACACGCAGTGCTTGGCGAGCGAGGGGTGCCGGTCGACCTCCTGCTGGAGGTGGGTGAGGGCGACGCCCGGGTTCTTCTCCTGGAGTTCCAGGAGGAGGCGGTCGCGCACGATCTCGTGGGGGCCGCGGGACCTGGCCGGCGCGGAGAGGTCGCCCGCGGACGCGGTGAGGACCGAATCCGATGAGCTGCCGGACCAGTTGACCCGGGTGACCGCGAGCGTGCCGGACAGCACCAGGACGACGGGCAGGACGAGGGCGAGCGTGCGCCCGATGCGGCGGCCGGGGCCGCGGTGGCCTCGGCGCGACTTCTGGGTGTAGTTGGCGGAGTGCGTCACGCGAGTGAGGGTAGCGCTAGGTGATGATTTGGCGACATTTAGTCACCCGGTTGGGTGAGGGGGAATGTGGTTTGGCGAAGTGGATGTTGACGAACACCGGGCGAAATGACCGATGTGCCGGGGTATTTGTCGACAACGCGCTGAGATGTCCCGGAGCGCGCGAAGGGCCCCGCGCCTGAGCACGGGGCCCTCCGGACCGGTTGACGTCAGGGAAGCCCGGCGCCGGCCGCGCCCCGGGGGACGTCAGTCGCTGAGGCGCTCGCCGGTGGAGGTGGAGAAGACGTGGGTCTCGCCCGGGCGCGGCACGACGTGGAGCAGGGCGCCCTTCTCGGGGACCTGGCGGCCGTTGACGCGGACCACGAGGTCCTTCTGCTCGCCGCCGACCTCGGCGGTGCCGTACACGTAGCCGTCGGCGCCGAGCTCCTCGACGACGTTCACGGACACGGCGAGGCCGGCCGGGGCGTCCTCGGACTCCTTGGAGAGGGTCTTCGCGGCGCCGCCGTTCTGCTCGACCACGTCGAAGTGCTCCGGGCGGACGCCGACGGTGACGGTGCGGTCGCCCTTGTCGGCGGCAGCGGCCAGGGCCTCGCGGTTGACCGGGACCACCGAGTTGCCGAACTTCACGCCGCCGTCGGTGATCGGGACCTCGACGAGGTTCATGGCGGGCGAGCCGATGAAGCCCGCGACGAAGAGGTTCGCCGGGCGGTCGTACATGTTGCGCGGCGAGTCGACCTGCTGGAGCAGGCCGTCCTTGAGGACGGCGACGCGGTCGCCCATCGTCATGGCCTCGACCTGGTCGTGGGTGACGTACACGGTGGTGATGCCCAGGCGGCGCTGGAGCGAGGCGATCTGCGTACGCGTGGAGACGCGGAGCTTGGCGTCGAGGTTCGACAGCGGCTCGTCCATGAGGAAGACCTGGGGCTCGCGGACGATGGCGCGGCCCATCGCGACGCGCTGGCGCTGACCGCCGGAGAGGGCCTTGGGCTTGCGGTCCAGGTACTCGGTGAGGTCGAGGATCTTCGCGGCCTCTTCGACCTTCTGCCGGATCGTGGCCTTGTCGACGCCCGCGATCTTCAGGGCGAAGCCCATGTTCGCGGCGACCGTCATGTGCGGGTACAGCGCGTAGTTCTGGAACACCATGGCGATGTCCCGGTCCTTGGGCGGCAGGTGCGTGACGTCGCGGTCGCCGATGCGGATCGCGCCGCCGTTCACGTCCTCCAGGCCCGCGAGCATGCGCAGGGAGGTGGACTTGCCGCAGCCGGACGGACCGACCAGGACGAGGAACTCGCCGTCCTCGATCTCGATGTCGAGCCCGTCGACGGCGGGCTTGGTGGAACCCGGGTAGATCCGGGTCGCCTTGTCGAACGTCACAGTGGCCATGGTGAGGGCCCCCTTCACCGGCAGGAACGTGCCGGACGATCCGAGTAAAGGATGGGTCTAGTCCAGTTGTCCGGACTGCCCGTGACGCTACCCCGCTGGTCACCGCTCTGTCAGTAGTCCGGAGGGGATGACCTTCGACGAGATTTTCGACTGCGGCGGGGGTCCCGTTGGTTACACTGCACGGGCACGGCCGCACCGGGGCCCGTGCAGGCCTCCTTAGCTCAGCTGGTCAGAGCGCCGCTCTTGTAAAGCGAAGGTCGTCGGTTCGAATCCGACAGGGGGCTCCACACACCGTCCTCGCGAACCGTTTCCGCTGGGGCCGCCGCGAGGCCGTCCCGGCTCAGCCGCGGCCGGTGAGGCGGTCCGCGAGCCGGGCCAGGCGCGTGGTGCGCGCCGCCGGCCGAGTCAGCTCCTTGCGGTCGGCCGCGCGGTACGCCGCGTACAGGCCGTGCACCCCCAGCCAGCGCAGCGGCTCCGGCTCCCACTTGCGCACCCGGTGGTCCACCCAGGCGAGCCCGGTCAGGTCCGTCGCGCCCGCCTGGCCCGCGTCCCGCCGCACCAGGTCCCGCAGCGTGCGCCCGGCGAGGTTGGCGGTGGCCACGCCGGAGCCGACGTAGCCGCCCGCCCAGCCGAGGCCCGTCGCCCGGTCCAGGGTGACCGTGGCGCACCAGTCGCGCGGCACGCCGAGGACGCCCGACCAGGCGTGGTCGATGCCGACGCCGGTGAGCTGCGGGAAGAAGCGGACCAGGAGCTCGCGCAGGGCCTCGACGGTGGCGGCCCGGGTGCGGCCCGGGTTGGCCGCGGTGTCGGTCTGCGAGCCGTAGCGGTAGGGCACGCCCCGGCCGCCGATGGCGATGCGCCCGTCGGCGGTGCGCTGGGCGTACATGTACGCGTGCGCCATGTCGCCGAGGGTCTCGCGCCCCGCCCAGCCGAGGGCGTCCCACACCTCGTCGGACAGCGGCTCGGTCACGATCATCGAGGAGTTCATCGGCAGCCAGGTGCGGCGCTGGCCCTTGAGGGAGGCCGTGAAGCCCTCCGTGCAGCGCAGCACGTACGGGGCGCGGACCGTGCCGTAGGGCGTGACGGCGTGCCGGGGGCGGATCTCCGTGACCGGCGTCGACTCGTGGATGCGCACGCCGAGCGCCTCGACGGCCGCCGCGAGGCCCTTGACCAGCTTCACCGGGTGCAGCCGTGCGCCGTGCGGCGTCCAGGAGGAGCCGACCGCCCCGGTGACGCGCACCCGCTCGGCGGTCTCGCGGGCGCCGCGCAGCACCCGGTCGCTCTCGCCGTACGCCAGCTCCGCCGCGTGGAAGGCCTTGAGGCGGGCCAGCTGGGCTGGTGTGCACGCGACTTCGAGGACGCCGCCGTGGTGGATGTCGGCGTCGATGCGCTCCTCGGCGGCGACCCGGATGACCTCGCCGACCGTGTCGTTCATGGCCCGCTGGAGGCGGACGGCGGCCTCGTGGCCGTGCAGGGCCGCGTACCGGTCGCGGCCCGCGATGCCGTTGTAGAGCCAGCCGCCGTTGCGCCCCGAGGCGCCGTAGCCGCAGAACCGCTGCTCCAGGACCGTGACGCGCAGGGACGGGGCCGCCTTCTTCAGGTAGTACGCGGTCCACAGGCCGGTGTAGCCGCCGCCCACCACGCAGACGTCGGCGCTCGCGTCGCCGCCGAGGGGCTCGCGGGGCGCGGGCAGACCGTCGTCCGCGTACCAGAAGGAGATGCCGCCGTTCACGGTGTCCGTGCTGCTCAAGGGGCTGCTCATGGGGCGGGAGGTTACTGCGCGCGAGGAGCTCTGGGCAGAGGTCGGATAGATTTCCGGTACTTCGGGTGCCCTCAGCGGTACGTGGCGATTTCAGGAGTTCTGGAGGGCTTTTCATGGCCGTACGCAAGGCCGGGCGCGTGGCCGCCTCGGTGGCCGCCGTGGCGCTGCTCGGTGCCGTGGTCACCGGGTGCGACTCCGACGACGACGGCGACGGCGACTGGATGGGCGGGGGCAAGAAGTCCCCGTCGGCCTCCGCCGGGCCGTCCGACCCGGCAGGGAAGTCGCCGTCCCGGGACACCGGTCCGGTGGCGAAGGTCCCGCCCGCCTCGGTCAATGACCTCGCGAAGGTTCCCACCGCGGTCAAGGGCGGCGTGATCACGGTCGGCGAGCCGTCCGCGAAGCACACGGTGAAGGTGTACGAGGACCCGCGCTGCCCCTTCTGCAAGAAGTTCGAGGAGAACGGCGCGCAGGCGCTCGTCGCGCCGCTGGCCGCGGGCGACGTGAAGGTCGAGTACACGATCGCCTCCTTCCTCGACAACAACTTCGGCGGCGACGGCTCCAAGAACGCCGCCAACGCGCTGCGGGCCGCCGTGGACACGGGGAAGTTCCCACAGTTCCACTCCGCGCTCTTCACCAACCAGCCCGAGGAGAGCGACGACGGCTTCACGCCCGCGTTCCTGCTGAAGGTGGGCGCGGCCGCGGGCATCAAGGACGCCGCGTTCGACAAGGCGGTGACCGGCAACGCGCACAAGGCGTGGGTGGCCACCGCGATGAAGGCCTTCACCGCCGACGGCGTCTCCGGGACGCCCACGGTCGAGATCGACGGCAAGAAGGCACCCGCCGACTCCCTGTACGACGAGGCCGACTTCGGGAAGGCCCTCAAGGACGCCGGGGTCTCCTGAACGAGCCGGGTGGCCGGTTTTAATCGGGCGCGGCCCTCGCGGCGCCCTGCGTAGGGTCGCGCCTGTGATCGAGATCCACGTACCGGACGCCCTGGTCGAATCCCAGCACAAGTACGCGGGGGAGGCCGGCCGCGCCTTCGTCGCGGGGCTGCCGGAGCTGGCCGCGCGGACCCTGGAGCGCTGGGAACTGACGCCCGTGGGCGCCTCCATGCACGGCGTGGCGGCGCTGGTGCTGCCCGTGGAGCGCGCCGACGGCTCACCGGCCGTGGTGAAGTTCCAGGTCCTGGACGAGGAGACCGAGGGCGAGCCGGTCGCGCTGCGCGTGTGGGGCGGCGACGGCGCGGTGCGGCTGCTCGACCACGACGCCACCACCGGCACGATGCTGCTCGAACGGGCCGGTGACGGCCGGGAGCTGACCCGGTTCGCCGAGGCGGGCAAGGACGAGACCCGGGGAGCCGTCCTCCTCGTCGCGGAGCTGCTCGCGCGGCTCACCGCCGGGCCCGCGCCCGCGGGCATGCGCACGCTCGGCGCCATCGCCGGGCAGATGCTCGACGACACCCCGGCCGCGCTCAAGGAGATCGCCGACCCGGCGGACCGGGCGCTCGTCGCGCGGTGCGCGGACGCCGTGCGCGAGGTCGTGGGCGAGCCCGGGGACCGCCTGCTCCACTGGGACCTGCACTTCGGCAACGTCCTCGCGGCCGAGCGCGAGCCGTGGCTCGCCATCGACCCCAAGCCCCTCGCGGGCGACCCCGGCTTCGATCTCTGGCCCGCCCTGAACGACCGCTTCGACCCGGACGACGCGCGCTGGCGCTTCGACGCGATGACGGAGGTCCTGGGCCTGGACCGGGAGCGGGCGCTCGCGTGGACGCTCGGGCGGGTGCTCCAGAACGTGCTGTGGGAGGTGGAGGACGGGCGTCCGGTGCCGGAGGAGGACCTGGAGCTGGCCCGGCGGCTGCTCGGGAGTCCGCTCTAGGCCTCGGGCGGGCCGTCAGCGGGCCTCGCGTACCGCGGCTCGCAGGCCCGCGTCGCCCGGCATCTCCTGGGCGAAGTACCACCAGAAGGTGCCGCCGACGCTCGACGGATAGCCGAGGGCGGCCGCGTAGTAGCGGCGGGCGACCCGCCGCCGGGCCGCGGCCGGGTCGTCCTCGTCGAAGGCCCAGTAGAACCGGGACGTGTCCGCGTTCCAGTAGCCGAGTTCGCCCAGGCCGACGCGCTGGTCGGGGAAGTCGGCCGCGAGCCGCGTCATCACCTGGTCGAAGGCGAGGCCGAGCGGGGCGTCCTCGATCCAGCTGGACAGGAGCACGACGTCGATGTCCTCGCGGACCGTGCGCGGCAGGTTCGCGCGCGGCCAGGTGAACGCCGACCAGCGGGCCGCGTCCGTGCCGAGCTGCCAGTACAGGGTGAGGACGACGTCGGCCCCGGGCCGCTTCTTCCGTACGTACGCCGCCGCGTCCGCGATCTTGTGCCGCATGCGGTCGCGCGGCGGCAGGAGCCGGTCCGTGCAGTCGCCGTCGGCGGTGGTGCGGGAGTCCGTCCAGCAGCCGTTGACCTCGTTGCCGACCTCCCAGGCCTCGATCTCCGGGAACGCGTCGACGTACCGCTTGATCCGGGCCAGATAGCCCGCGCGGGTGCCCAGCTCGGGGTGCTCGGAGCCGTTCGCGTACGCGGAGTCGACCGGCTGGCCGAGGACCTTCAGGCCGGCGGCGTGGGCGGCGGCCACGGCCTCGCGGTAGCGCCGGGGGACGGGCGCGCGGGGGTCGTCGTCCGCGTCGAAGACGATCCGGGCCCAGCCGTGCGGGCGGGTCAGGCGCCCGGCGAGCGGCGCCCACCGCTTCGGGTCCGCGCCGTCGGCGACGGTCACGCCCGTCCACGGCGCGTGCGCGCGCCGGGCGCGCGGCCCGTACTCCTCCAGGAGCAGCCCGTATGCCGCGTCGACCGCGTTCAGGGCGCGCTGGCCGTGCTTGCCGCGGCCCGCGTCGGAGTCCGCGGCGTCGGCGCGGGCCAGCTCGCGCGCGGCCGTGCGGTGGGCGGCGGTGAAGCGGGCCGAGCGGCGGTAGGCGGGGCGCAGGGCGAGGGCCTCGTCCAGGCGGCGCGCGGCGTCCTTGGCGGCGGCGTGGTTGAAGACGACGGTGGTGCCGCGGGTGAAGCCCTTGCCGCCGTTGTCGAGGACGACGGTGGAGAAGCCCTGGTCGGTGGGCCAGTTGAGGGCGAGTGCCGCGGGCCCGCCGCGGCCGGGCAGGTCGAAGCGGAGCCGCCGCCCGTCCTCGTACAGCGGGAAGTCGTCGAGGACGCGCAGGGTGCGCGGGTCGACGAGGGCGTCGCTGTCGGAGCCGCCGCTGCCGTGCGTGACGGCGCGGGCCCGGCCGGGGGAGAGGAGCGTGCCGTGGCCCTGGGGGTCGTAGAACTTCAGCGCCACGGTCCCGCCGGTGCCGCCGGTGTCCGTGCGGGTGGCGGTGGGCGAGCCGGAGCCGGAGTCGCCCGGGGTGCAGCCCGTGGCGAGGCCCAGGGCGAGGAGCGCGGCGAGGGCTTTCCGGTTGACCCGCGGCCGTCGCCCGTGGCTTGCTGCGCTCATGATTCGTACCGCCGCACCGGCCGACGTCCCTCTCATCCACACCCTGATCCGTGAACTCGCAGCGTACGAGAAGGAGCCGCAGGAGGCCCGCGCCACCGAGGAGCAGCTGCACGAGGCGCTGTTCGGCGCCCGGCCCGCCGCGTACGCGCACATCGCCGAGGACGACGCGACGGGCGAGCCGGTCGGCTTCTGCCTGTGGTTCCTCAACTTCTCCACCTGGCGCGGCGTGCACGGGATCTACCTGGAGGACCTGTACGTACGCCCCGGGGCCCGCGGCGGCGGCCACGGCAAGGCGCTCCTCACGGAACTGGCCCGGATCTGCGTCGAGCGCGGCTACGAGCGCCTGGAGTGGTCCGTCCTGAACTGGAACGCCCCGGCGATCGGCTTCTACGAGTCCCTCGGTGCGAAGCCGCAGGACGAGTGGACGGTGTACCGGCTGACCGACGGGGCGCTGGCGGCGCTCGGGTCCTAGGGCGCGGGCCGCGGGCGGCTGGAACGCGTCGACTGGAACGCTCGGCTAGAACGCGTCGACCGTGTGCGGCAGCAGCGCGGTCGTGAGCGCCGCGTCCAGGGCGGCGGCCGCGCCCGGCGTGTGCTCGGTGACGATGCCCGCCCGTACGAAGGACACGAGCGGCGCGCCGCCGAGGTAGGCCGAGCCGAGGTCCCGCACGTCGAGGGTGAGGTCGGCGGGGGCGTCGGTCGGCTCGTACGCCGCCGGGCCGTCCGCGTGGGTGACCGTCAGGCGGAAGCGGCCCTCGTTGGCGGGGAGGTGGGGGTCGCGGACCTCCAGGACCAGGTCGGCGGGGGCCGCCCAGGAGCGGGCGAGCAGCGCGGCGCGCACGTCGACGAGCCGGACCCGGAGGCCCGGGTACTGACCCGTCACGCGGACCTGGTCGCGGTCCCCGGCGAACAGGAGCAGCGGGTCGTCGAGCGGGCGGCCCCACGCCTGGATCAGGCCGGTCAGGTCGATCGACGCCAGATAGCGCCACAGCGCGGCCTCGGCCTCCGGCGTGTCCGCCTCCAGCTCGTCCAGGCGGACCAGGCCGGGGGCGTCGTCGCGGCCCTTGGTGCGGTAGATGGCGTACCCGGTGACGCGGTCGGGGTCGGCCGCGTCACCGAGGACCACGACGCGCGGCGGCGACAGGTCGTCGTCGTCCTCGTCCTCGGTGGCCATCCACTCCTCGCGCCACCAGGCCTCGGTGCGGTCGATGCGGCCCGCGCGGGCGGCGCGCGTACGGTCGTAGTACTCGGCGAGCAGTGCGGGGGCGGCCGCCGGGTCCACCAGGCGCAGGGGGCCTTCGGCCGGGGCGATCCGCAGGGCCAGGGGGCGCTCGGACTTCACCTCGACGGTGTTGTTGTACGTGGCGGGGCCGAAGCCGAAGCGGCCGTAGATCGCGTCTTCCGAGGCCCACAGCGCCGCCAGCGGACGGCCGTCGGCGCCGCATCTCTCGAAGAGCGCCGCGACCATGCCGGAGAGCACGCCGCGGCGGCGGTGCGTGGGCGCGACGGAGACGAACGTGACGCTGGGGCACGGCAGTTCGCCGCCCGGCACGGACATGGTGAAGCGGAAGGCGGCGAGGAGGCCGACCAGGGTCTCCCCGTCGTACGCCCCGACGCGGTCGCAGCCGCGCAGCAGGTCGTGGTGGTGCTTGCGCTTCTCGTCCTCCGGGGTCTCGTGGAAGGCGAGGTAGACCAGGTCGAGGGCGCGGTCCAGATCGGTGTCCGGCAGGTCGCGGAACGTGATGGCGGTGGACGGGGCCGGGCTGGGGGGTGCGGAGTCCATAATCCGGACGGTAGTTCGCGAAAGCCGCACGGGCATCCGATTTTTGCCGGAGTGTGACCGCGCGTTCCGGGCGGGCCCGGCTCGGGGGCTCGGCGGATCGGGCGGGCGGGGGCGGGCGGGGCACGGACAGGTGGGGGCTCAGGGGATCAGGACCACCTTGCCCGTGGTGGCGCGGGTCTCCAGGGCGCGGTGTGCCGCGGCCGCCTCGGCCAGCGGGAAGGTCTGCACGGCGGGGGTGAAGTAGCCGCCCTCCCAGGCGCGCAGGGCGGCCAGCTCCAGGGTGCGGACGGGGTTGTCGCCGCCCGCCCTCTCCAGCATGGCCCCGCCGAGCGGGTTGATCCGCGTGATGCCGCGGGCGGCCAGCTCCTCGTCGGTCAGGTCCACCGGGCCCTTCTTCTCCGACCAGCCGAAGGTGAGGTGGGTGCCGCCGGGCCCGAGCAGGTCCACGGCGGCCCGGCCCGCGTCGCCGCCCACCCCGTCGAGGACCACGGTCGCGGCGCGGCCGCCGTCGCCCAGGCCCTTCAGGAACGCGCGGACCTCGTCGGGCCAGGCCGGGTCGGTGTAGTCGACGGCCAGGTCGGCGCCGTTCGCGGTGACGCGGGCCGTCTTGGCGGGCCCGCCCGCGAGCCCGATCACCGTGGCCCCCGCGTGCTTGGCGTAGCTCACGAGCAGGGTGCCGATGCCGCCCGCGGCGGCGGGGACGATGACGACGGAGTCGGCGTCGAGCTCCGTGAACTGAAGGATGCCCATCGTCGTGCGCCCCGTGCCGATGAGCCCGACGGCCTCGGGGAAGCCGAGCCCTTCGGGGAGCTCGTGCAGCCGGGCGGCCTCGGTCACGGTCAGCTCGGCGTAGCCGCCGGGGGCGAAGCCGATGTGCGCGACGACGCGCCGGCCGGCCCAGGCGGTGTCCACGCCCGCGCCGACGGACTCGACGGTGCCCGCGACCTCGCGGCCCGGGACCGTCGGCAGCTCGGGCAGCCGGGGCAGCGGGCCCTGCTCGCCCTCCCGGACCGAGGTGTCGAGCAGGTGCACCCCGGCCGCCGCGACGGCGATCCGCACCTGGCCCGGGCCGGGCGTCGGGTCCTCGACCGTCTCGTACGTGAGGTTCTCGGCGGGGCCGAAGGCGTGCAGACGTACGGCGTGCATGGCGAACTCCTCAGGGGTGCGGGCTTGCTGGACCGGCGGGGGCCGACCACCACCCACCCTTCAACCTCAAGCGGACTTGAGGTCAACCCAGGGTGTGGTGGCGGTCAGCCGGCCCGTGCCCGTCAGAGCGAGCGACACCGCCTCGACGGCGCTGTTGAAGGAGACCTCACTGAGCAGCCCCGGCGCCGCCACCTGGTCGCCCACCAGGAACACGCCGTCGCCCCGGTCCACCGCGGGCCGGTCGCGCCAGGTCGTGCCCGGCCGGTCGACGGCGCCCGTGCGGCCGTTCGCCACCGAGGCCCGGCGCCAGGTCACGCGCTCGCGCCAGTCGTGGAAACCGAGGTCGAGCAGCTCCTCCGCGCGCCTGACGCCGTCCGCCTTCGACTCGTGCGGCGCGAGCGGGATCTGCCCCTGGATGAGCTGCCGCCCCTCCGGGGCGAGCGTACGGTCCTGGGCGGTAAAACGCTCTATCCAGCCCGTGCCGTCCAGGTCCGACACCGCGAACAGATCGCCCCGGCGCGGGCGCAGCGCCACATCCACGAGGGTGGTGCGCCCGCTCTCCCAGGTCAGCCCGTCGTCCCGCAGGAGCCGCCGCGCGGCGTCGAGCGAGGTGGCGACGATGACCGGGCCGCGCCGCGCGGGCTCCGCGACGTCGTCGACGCGGGCCAGCGTCTCCACCCGGACGCCCAGGTTCCAGGCGCGCGCGGCCATCCGGTCGATGACCGTGCCCCAGCCGCCCACCGGGTAGTGCGCCTCCGGCGGCAGCTTCGCGGCCCGGCGGAACCGGGTGTGCACGAAGCGGGCGGACAGCGCGCCCGGGTCGTGGTGGAACAGCGCCACGGCGGTGTAGTGGGCCGCCGCACGAGCGCCCTCCGGGCCCACCTCGCGCGTGGCCCAGGTCAGGAAGTCCTCGTCGACGGGGGCCTGTTCGGGCGCCCGGCGCAGCAGCCGCAGCATCGCCAGGGGCGGGGTGCGGCGCAGCGCGCCCCGGTGGCGCAGCCGCAGCCGCGCGGCCTCCAGGGGCGGCAGCGGGGCCAGTTCGCCGATCAGGTCCCGCTGCTTGAGCCAGGTCCAGTGCGGGCCGCCGTTGTACAGCGCGTGCGGTCCGTCGTTCGTCCGGTACGTGCCCTCCGAGGTGCGGGCGCGGCCGCCCAGCGTGTGGTGCGCCTCGTGCACGGTGACCCGGGCTCCGCCCTCGGCGGCGGCGATGGCCGCGGTGAGGCCGGCGAAACCGCCGCCGATCACCGTGACGGTGGGGGTGGTGGAAGGGGTGCGGGGCATGGGTGGGGTCCGTTTCTGTCGTGGTCCTGTACGGGTACGACGGGTCTGCCCCTGAGCGGTGTGACATCGCCAGGCCAGGGCCTGTCGAGAGCCCTCGCCACAGCGCCCCTCACGCCGGCCCTGCCGCGGCCCTCGCGCCGGTCCTGCCGCGGCCTTGCCCGGGCCTGCCACCGCCGTGCCACCGCCTCGCCCGGGCCTGACGCGGCCTTGCTCCCGGGCCTTTCCGTTGCGCTGCCGAGGTCTTGCCTCGGTCATGCCGCCGCCTTGCCCTTGGCCCTGCCCTGGTGGGCCTTCTCCGCTGTCCCGGCGCGGCCCTGCCTCTGCGGGCCTTTCCCGGGGCCTGCGGCTCGGCCCCGGCGGTCGTTCCTGTCGGCCCGGTGCCGCCTGGCCCTGGCGGGCCTTCCCGCCCGCCCACCCGTACCGCCCCGGCTTTCGCCCGCGCGGGGCCGACGCGGGGCGCTGCGGCTGGTCGGGCGCCTCCGCCGCTACCGCGGCGGGCTTTCCCACCCACCCACCCGTTGCTCCTGGCTTCGCCGGGTGGGGCCTTGGCCGGGGTTCCCTGCTGCCGCAGGTGGGGGCGGGTGGGTGGGGCTGCCCCGAGCGCGCGCAGCGCGTGGGCTGGTTGTTGGTGGTAGCGGCTGCCGTGGCTGGTCGGGTGGCGCGGCTGCTGCCGCTGGTGAGGGCGGGTGGGCGGGACCAGCTCGGACATGCGCGGCGTGGGCTCGGCGGTGGTGGGGCCGGTGCCGAGGCGGAGGGGGGCTTCCCGGGGCGGCTGGGGGCCGGCGTGGGGCGGAGGGCGACAGCTAGGGCCCGCGCGCGGCGGAGGGAGGCTTCCCTGGAGGGAGGGCCCGCGTGAGGCGGAGGGTGGCTGGGCGTGGCGGTCGGGTGGGAGGTGGCGGCGTAGCGGGGCGTGCGGGGCCGGGGGGCGCGCATGGCACCATCGAGGCGTGCTCGACATCGGCTACGCCCTCTCCCGCCGCTTCCCAGACCCGCCCCAGCTGGACTACCGCACCGCGGACGTCCACGCCCTGCGGCACGACCTGTTCTGCGGGGACGTGTACCTGGCCGACACCAAGGCCGACCGGGAGCTGTCCACAGCCTGGGGATGGGTGCCGGTGCTCGACTTCGCGTGGGCGCTGTGCGACATCGTGGAGCGGCTCGACCAGGACCCGATGGGCAGCAGGGCCGCGCGGCCCCAGCACGCCGAGCTGGACTTCACCGAGTCCACGGACCGGATGCTCTTCGAGCGCCGCTTCGGTTGGGTCGACATCGACGCGGACTGGCTGGACCCGGGCGAGCCGCCGCTCACCTTCTCGCACGCCGAACTGCGCCGCGAGGCACGCGACTTCCTGCACGACGTGGTGGCCGACCTGACCGACCTGCACGAGGGCCTCGGCGAGAACCCGGCCCTGTGGACCCTCCTGGCCCGCTTCCCGCGCGTGTCCTAGGCCCCTGGACCAGGGGAGCCGCTGCTCGTCGGCCTTGGCCCCGGCCCCCGCGTCCCGGCTAGAGAAGCCGCTGTTCCTTGGCCACGGCCACCGCGCCCGCCCGTGTCTCCACGCCGAGCTTGTCGTAGATGCGGCCCAGGTGCGTCTTCACCGTGGCCTCGCTGATGAACAGCGCGCGGGCGATCTCGCGGTTGCCGAGGCCCCGCGCCAGCTGGCCCAGGATGTCGCGTTCGCGCGGGGTGAGGCCGGGCCGGGGCTGCCGCATGCGGGCCATCACGCGGGACGCGACGGGCGGCGAGAGCGCGGTGCGGCCGCACGCGGCTGCGCGGATCGCCGAGAACAGCTCTTCGGGCCGCTCGGCCTTGAGCAGATAGCCGGTGGCGCCCGCCTCGATCGCACGGGTGATGTCGGCGTCGGTGTCGTACGTGGTGAGGACAAGGACGTGCGGCCTTCCGCCCCCGGCCGCCGCCGTGATGCGGCGCGTGGCCTCCACGCCGTCCGTACCTGGGCCCAGCTGGAGGTCCATGAGGACGACGTCCGGCCGCAGCTTCGCGGCCAGCGCCACCGCCTCCTCGCCGGAACCGGCCTCCCCGACCACCTCGACCCCGGGCGCGCTGCCGAGCAGGGCGAGCAGGCCCGCCCGCACGACGGCGTGGTCGTCGCAGACGAGAAGACGCACCGGCACCCCGTCCGGGCTGCCGTCCCCAACGCCGCCCGGGCTGCCGTCCGCAACGCGGCCCGGGCTGCCGTCCGCGGCGCCGCCCAGGCCGCCCCCCGGGCCGCCCCCCGGCCCGCCGCCCAGGTCCGGATCCTCAGCCGCGTTCATCGTTCCTCCCGTGTCGGCCCTCTCGGCCCTCGTCGTCGAGCCCCGCGCACGAACCGTCCCCCAGCGGAATCGCCACCGAGAGCACCGTCCCCTCGCCCGGCGCCGACTCCACCGTCAGCGTCCCGCCCAGCTGCGCCGCCCGCGCGCGGATCGCGGGCAGGCCGTGCCCCCGCGCGCCCCGCGCCCCGCCGGGCGCCCGCGGTGCGAACCCCCGCCCGTCGTCCGCCACGTCGAGGACCACCTGGTCGTCGAGGTACGTCAGGGTCAGCGCGGCCGTGCCCGCGCCCGCGTGTTCGCGTACGTTCGCCAGCGCGCCCTGCGCGATCCGCAGGAGCGCCGAGCGGGCCCGGCCCGCGAGCGGGACCGGTGCGCCCTCGGCGTGGAAGCGGACCGTCAGGCCCGCGCCCGACTCCCGCCCCGCCAGGGTCCGCAGCGCCGCGGGGAGCGCGTACGCCGGGTCGGGGCCCGCCTCGGCCAGGTCGACCGGGGCCAGGTCGTGGACGAGGCGGCGGGCCTCGGCGAGGCCGCGGTCGGCGATGGACCCGGCGGTACGGACGTGGGCGCGGGCCGCCGCCGCGTCCGCGTCCCACACCCGGTCCGCCGCCTGGAGCAGCATCCGCTGGCTGGACAGGCCCTGGGCCAGCGTGTCGTGGATCTCCATGGACAGGCGCTGCCGCTCGGCGAGCGTGCCCTCGCGCCGTTCGGTGGCGGCGAGTTCGCGCCGGGTGCGCAGCAGGTCGTCGATGAGGGCGCGCTGCCGCGCCGTCTGCCGCTGCATGTGGACGAACACCGCCGTCGCCACGGCCGCCACGGCGGGCGGCGCGAACGCCAGGTTCGGGTCGAAGCCGTCCGCGAGCCGCAGCTGGGCCGCGACCACGAGGGCCGTGAGGACGGCGACGAGGGCGAGGGCCGCGCGCGTGGGCAGCGTCCGCAGGCCGGTGTAGAAGAGCGGCACCGCGCACCACGCGTAGCTCGGCGCGAGGACCACGAGGACCACCCAGACGCCGACGACCGCGCCGAGCCACAGCAGACGGCGGGGGTTGGGCGTGGCGCCGAGGGCCGGGCCGAGCACGTACAGGAGGGCGAGTACGGCCGAGAGCGCGACGATCCAGGGCGTACGGGGTTCGCCGGGGTGGCGCAGCAGGAAGCGGGAGAGCGAGGCGGCGAGCAGCAGGAAGAACGCGGTGTGCATGACGGCCGCGAGCCACCGGCCCTCCGGGCCGACGACTCCGGGACGGTCCGCTCCCGCGCCGTCACCTCCGTGCATCCCCGACCTCCTGTCACGCGCCTGAACTGGGCAAACACCCTCATTGTGGCCCGCTGGGCGCAGGCCCGGGTCAACCGATCGGCTGACCCGGACGTCGTCCGGACCGCGCGCGACCCGCAGCCGGTGTGCCGACGGGGCGGACCGGCACCCGCCCGGAGGATCGAAGCACAGGGCCCGCCTCCGGACCCGTACCGCCGCACAGACCGTGCCGCCCCAAGGAGTCACACCATGAAGCAGCTCTCGCCGCGTGCCCGCGTCCTCACCGCCGCCGCCGTCCTCGGCGTCGTCGGCGCCGGGACGGTCGGTGCCGTGTCCGCCAGCGCCGACGCCCCGGCGGCGGCCGCCGAGGCCGCCGTCAGCGCCGACGCGGGCAGCCGCAGCCTGACGCAGAGCACGCACCTCACCGTGGCCGCCGCGACGAAGGCCGCGCAGGCGACGCTGGACGCGGCGAAGAAGGAGAACCAGCGCGTCACGGTCGCCGTGGTCGACCGCAACGGCAACACGATCGTCACCCTGCGGGGCGACGGCGCGGGCCCGCAGTCGTACGAGTCCGCCGAGCGCAAGGCCTACACCGCCGTCTCCTGGAACGCGCCCACCTCCGAGCTGGCCAAGCGCCTGGCGCAGACGCCGAACCTCAAGGACATCCCGGGCACGCTGTTCCTCGCGGGCGGCGCCCCGGTCACCGCGAAGGGCGCCCCCGTGGCGGGCATCGGCGTCGCGGGCGCGCCCAGCGGCGACCTGGACGAGAAGTTCGCGAAGGCGGGCGTGGCCGCGCTGGGCCGCTGACCCGCGCACGCGGGGGCTCCGTGCACGCGGGCCCCGGCATGCGAGGCCCCGGCACGCGGGGGCCCCGGCACGGCAGGGAGCGGTGGCCATAGGATCACCGGGGTGATCTACCGAGCCACCGCCCCCCTGACCAAGGGGCCCCGCCGCACCCCCCTCGCCCTGCTCTGCGCCACCGCCCTCGCGACCGCGCTCACCGCGTGCACGAGCAGTGGCGTCGGCGGCACCCCGGGGGCCGCGGGCGTCCGCGACCCGTACTTCCCGAAGCTCGGCAACGGCGGCTACGACGTGGCTCATTACGGACTGAAGATCGGCTACGACCCCGAGTCCCGGCAGCTGACCGGCACCGCCGACATCACGGCCCGCGCCACCAAGACGCTCAGCGCCTTCAACCTCGACCTCAAGGGCCTGGACGTGCGGTCCGTGACCGTCGAGGGCAAGGAGGCCCGGTTCCAGCGCGCGGGCAGCGAGCTGACCGTCCGCCCCCGCGACGACCTCGACCGGGGCGAGACCTTCCGCACCACCGTCCGCTACTCCGGCACCCCGCAGACCATCACGGACGTGGACGGCGCCAAGGAGGGCTGGCTCAAGGGGGAGGACAGCGCGCTCGCGACGGGCCAGCCCGCGGGGTCGATGGCGTGGTTCCCCGGCAACCACCACCCGATCGACAAGGCCTCGTACGACATAGAGGTCACCGTCCCCAAGGGCCTGAAGGCCATCTCCAACGGCGAGTTGACGAAGGAGACCACCGCCAACGGCCGGACCACCTTCGGCTGGCACAACGCCGAGCCGATGGCCAGCTATCTGGCGACGGTCGTCGTCGGCAAGTACGACATCAAGACGTCGATGACCGAGAGCGGCATTCCCGTCCTCACCGCGATCGACCCGACGATCCCCAAGGCCAAGGGGAAGAAGGCCGAGAAGGTCCTCGCCGAGATCCCTGACATCGTGGACTGGGCGGAGTACAACTTCGGCGACTACCCGTTCTCGTCCACCGGCGCCGTCGTCGACGGCCGCGCGGGCCTCGGCTACGCCCTGGAGACCCAGACCAAGCCGCTGTTCCCCGTCGAGGACGCCGACACCACGACCCTCGTCCACGAGCTGGCCCACCAGTGGTTCGGCGACTCGGTGACGCCGAAGAGCTGGCAGGACATGTGGCTCAACGAGGGCTTCGCGACGTTCGCCGAGTGGCTGTACGAGGAGGACAACGACGGCGACACGGTCGAGGAGACCGTCGACGCGCTCTACGAGGACGAGTACTGGGACACCAAGGAGGACCACGAGTCCCTCTGGGAGTTCCCGCCCGCCAAGCAGCCGGACGCCGCGAGCATCTCCGGCGATCCCGTCTACTACCGGGGCGCCATGGTCATCCAGAAGATCCGCGAGACCGTCGGCGACGACACCTTCTACGACATCGTCCAGGGCTGGGCGAAGAAGTACCGCCACGCCAACGCGGACACCGAGGACTTCACCACGTACGTCGAGAAACACGCGGGCGACGACGAGGCCCGCGGCGAGCTGAAGAGGGTGTGGTCGGACTGGCTGTACGGGGACGGCAAGCCGGACGAGCGCTAGCGTCACCGCCCCCGCCGGGGTCTCAGAGGCCGAACTCCTGGGGGGACAGGCCGAGGGTCGCGCAGGCCTCGCGCAGGACCTGCTCCTCCGCCGGGGCCACATAGCCGTCCGCCCCGGCGATGACGAAGCCGGTCTGGACGACCGCCCGGGCCTCCGCGGGCTTCTTCGCGGCCTTGGCGATCTCCTGCAGCACCGCGGCCTTGCCCTGTTGGAAGTTGAAGGACAGCTGGTCCGCGTGCTTGTTGAAGCGCTGGCGGAGCTGGTCCGGGGGGAAGTTCTGCAACACGTCGTTCTGCAGGATCAGGGATTCGACGTGTTGGCGCTCGGCCGGGTCGACGGTGCCGTCGGCGGCGGCCACCAGGGCGCACATGGCCATGCTCGCGTCGCGGTAGGCGCCGCTCTTCAGCTCCGACTTCAGCGAGGTCAGCTGGGTCTTGAGCAGGCCGATCAGCTGGGCCTTGGACCCCTTGGAGCCGCTGCCGTGCGGGCCGTGCCCCGGGACGCCGTGCCCGGCGGAGGCGCGCCCGCCCTGCGTCTGCTGCAGGTTCTTGGCCTGGTCTTTGATCCGGTCCCACATAGCCATTCCGCGCCACCTCGGCTTCTGCCCGTGTCGTACCCGTCGGCCGCGCGCGCTGTGCGCACGTCGTCCTGGCAACGCCGCCCCGCACCGCGAAGTTCCCCGCGCGGCCCGCGTCTTGGGGCGGACACGGGACGGGCCCCGGCCGGAAGCGCTCCGGCCGGGGCCCGTGGTCAGTCGGTGTGGACTCAGACGTTGACGCCGAAGTCCTGGGCGATGCCGACCAGGCCCGAGGCGTAGCCCTGGCCGACGGCGCGGAACTTCCACTCGGCGCCGTTGCGGTAGAGCTCGCCGAAGACCATGGCGGTCTCGGTGGCGGCGTCCTCCGACAGGTCGTAGCGGGCGATCTCGGCGCCGCCGGCCTGGTTCACGATGCGGATGAACGCGTTGCGGACCTGGCCGAAGTTCTGCGAGCGGTTCTCGGCGTCGTAGATCGAGACCGGGAAGACGATCTTCTCGATGTCGGCGGGCAGGCCCGCGAGGTTGACGTTGATCTGCTCGTCGTCGCCCTCGCCCTGGCCCGTGACGTTGTCACCGGTGTGGACGATCGTCTGGTCCGGCGTCGACTTGTTGTTGAAGAAGACGAAGTGGGCGTCCGAATAGACCTTGCCCTGGGTGTTCACCGCGATCGCGGAGGCGTCCAGGTCGAAGTCGGTGCCCGTGGTGGTGCGGACGTCCCAGCCGAGGCCGACCGTGACGGCGGTCAGGCCCGGTGCCTCCTTGGTGAGCGAGACGTTGCCGCCCTTGGACAGGCTTACAGCCATTGTTGGGAGTCCCTTCCCTAGTCGCCTATGTGCGGGCTTCACTCTGAGGGCGAAGCTACCGGCACCCTTATGAACGCCGAGGGGGGTATCCAAGGTTCCATATGCGGACGCGCTTCTTTACTTTCTTTACCGAAGGTGCCCCGCGAGGCGGCCGCGGCGGCGGAAAACAGGTGTCGTACGGCCGTCCGGCGCGGGATCATAGGAGACATGTCTGGTCGCGAACACGTCATCCGTGGCTCGGTCGTCCTGCCGGAGGCCGAGCTCCTGTGGCGTTTCTCGCGCTCCTCGGGGCCCGGCGGCCAGCACGTCAACACCAGTGACTCGCAGGTCGAGCTCCGCTTCGACCTGGCGCGCACCGAGGCGCTGCCCGAGGTCTGGAAGCGGCGGGCCCTGGAGCGGCTCGCACCCCGGCTCGTCGACGGCGTCGTGAGCGTGCGGTCGAGCGAGCACCGCTCCCAGTGGCGCAACCGGGAGGCGGCGGCCGTCCGGCTCGCCGCGCTGCTCGCGGAGGCCACCGCGCCGCCGCCCAAGCCCCGGCGCCCCACCCGCGTCCCGCGCGGGATCAACGAACGGCGGCTGCGGGAGAAGAAGCAGCGCGCGCAGACCAAGCAGGGCCGCTCGGGCAAGGGCTGGCAGTAGCCCCCGGCCCCGCCCCGGCTGCCGCTGGCGACCCTGCCCCGGCTCCCGGTGGCCGCCCCGCCTCAGCCCAGCTGCCGGTAGCGGCCCCGGAAGTACAGCAGCGGGCCGCCGTCCGCGCCGGGCAGCTCCGCCGTGAGGACGCGGCCGATCACCAGGGTGTGGTCGCCCGCCGCCACCGTCTGCTCGGTGCGGCACTCCAGGGCGGCCAGCGCGCCGCCGATCAGGGGCGCGCCGCTCTCCCGGCCGCGCGACCAGGGGATGTCCTCGAACAGCAGCCGGTCGCTGATGCGGCCCTTCATGGCGAAGCGGCCCGCGATGTGCCGCTGGCTCTCGGTGAGGACCGACACGGCCCACAGGGGCTGCTCGGCGAGCAGGTCGTCCATGCGGGAGCCCGTGCGCAGGCTGACCATGACCAGGGGCGGTTCCAGGGAGACCGAGAGGAAGGCGGTGGCCGTCATGCCCGCGTCCTCGCCGGCCGGCGCCATCGGGTCGTCCGGGTCCAGCGGGGGCTCCTGCGCGGTCACCAGGACCACGCCCGCGGCCAGGCGGGACATGGCGGCGCGGAACTCGTCGTTGCTCACCCCCACAGGATGAGGGGTGGACGGGACGGGAGGGGGCTGTGTGTTCAAGGTCAGATCGGCAACCACACGACTGACGCTAGTGCCGGACCGGGCCGCGGCGCATCGGCCCCGGGGCCGAGACCGGTCCTAGGCCGAGACCTAGGACTCAGCCGACTCAGCCGACTCTGCGGACTCAGCCGACTCTGCGGATTCCGCGGACTCTGCGGACCCCGCGGAGTCCGCGGGCTCCGTTTGTGTCCCGGTCCGTCACCCACCCCTTCCTCCTGCGTCCCACCAGCGCAACGGAGCCTCATGTTCCGGTCTTAACCATGCGCCCTCACCTGTGACTTGAGTCACAGGGCCCATATTTTGTTGACCCTGTGTACCGGGTGGGCAGCTCGCTGTGATTCAGTGACCGTGGCAATCAGACAGACGCTGAGGGCACGGAAGCACAGCACCGTACGTAGAAGTACGAAGGCGTACAGCACCGTACGAAGCCAGAAGAGTCACGAAGAGTCAGAGATTACGGACACTGAGGACGCTGCGGATCCTGGAGTTGCTGTCGAGGTCTCGGGGAGAGCGAGCATGGAGACCGAGTCGGAGCCGTACGTCCGTCTTGCGACCCTGCGGCAGCTGCACCAAGTGGTGGCGGACCTCAACACGGCCCGCAGCCTCGCGGACACGCTGCAGACCGTCGCCGACGGCGTGGTGAACGGCCTGGGCTATGAGCTGGCGTGCGTCAACCTCGTGCGCCCGGACGGCGACCTCGTCGTCGCCGCCTTCGCGGGCAACCCCGCCGCCGAGGCGCTCATCACCGGCCGGGTCGGCTCCCGCGAGTCCTGGGACCGCCGCCTCGCCATGGGCGAGCCCTGGGGCGCCCTGCGCTTCATCCCGCACACCGAGGGCTGGGTCCTCGACGAGGACGACGTACCGCAGTGGTACACCGAGGGCCCCGAGCCCCGCTTCGAGGACGAGTGGCACCCCTCCGACCGGCTCTTCGCCCCCATGTACGCGACCGGCGGCTCCGGCGGCGAACTGCTCGGCGTGATCTCCGTCGACCGCCCGCGCAACGGCCGCAGGCCCGGCGCCTGGGGCCGCGAAGCCCTCCAGATGTACGCCTTCCAGGCCGCGATCGCCATCAGCAACGCCCGGCTGCGGGCCAACATGCAGCGCGCCCTCGTCCGCCTGGAGCGCGAGCAGCAGGCGCTGCGGGCCAGCGAGGAGTCCTTCCGGCAGGCCTTCGAGTACGCGCCGAGCGGCATGGCCATCGCCGAGATGGGCGGCGACCAGCACGGCCGCATCCTGCGCACCAACGACGCGCTGTGCCGGCTGCTCGGCCGCCCCGCCTCCGCGATGCGGCGCTACTCGTTCTCCGACCTGGTCCACCCCGAGGACATCGGCACGCTCCTGCGCACCTCCGCCGAGGGCGGCCGCGCCGAGCTGCGCTTCGGGCGCCGCGACGGCACCTACGTCTGGGTGTCGCTGCGCAACTCCGTCGTCGCGGACGCCGCGGACGGGCCCCGGTTTCTGCTCACGCACGTCGAGGACATCGAGGAGCGCAAGCGGCGCGAGCTCCAGCTCGCGCACCGCGCCTCGCACGACTCGCTCACCGGCCTGCCGAACTCCGCCGAGCTGCGCGCCCGGCTGAGCGCCCGTCTCTGTCGCCGGCCGCACGCGGGCCGGCCGAGCACGGTGGACTCGCTCGATGCGGCGTACGACAACAGCGGCCTGTACGGCGGCGCCGCCGGTCACCCGGCCGGGCACGGGCACGCCGCCCCGCCCGGCGCGCACCACGGCGCCCAGGGCGACTTCGACCACCACGTGCACACCGTCGCCCCGCCCGACGAGACCGAGGCGGACGACGGCACGAAGGGGCTCGCCGTCCTCTTCTGCGACCTCGACGGCTTCAAGTCGATCAACGACCGCTTCGGGCACCACACGGGCGACGCCGTCCTCATCGAGGTCGCACGGCGTCTGACCAGCGGCGTTCGCGACGGTGACACGGTGGCGCGGCTCGGCGGCGACGAGTTCGTGGTCCTCGCCGACGGGCTCGGCCGGGCCGACGCGCAGGACCTCGCGGTGCGGCTGCGGAACGCCATCATCCCGCCGATCAGGGTCGAGGGCCGGGCCGTGCGCGTGGGCGCCAGCTTCGGCATCGGCTGGGCCCACTGCGGGATGTCGGCTGATGAGGTGTTGCACTCCGCCGACCAGCGGATGTACGTCGAGAAACGTTCCCGTGCCAAGCAGCACCGGCGGGCCGGATAGGTCCCGTACGGGGAACTTGTTGATGTCGACGGCACCTTGGGCGGTCACCTGGAGCGGGTAGGCTCGCCCGCATCCGCGATGCGAGGGAGTGACCTGCGAATGACGCCCGGCAACAACGGCGAGCAGACGCCGAACGCGCCACAGGGCGACGACGACCCGTTCGGCTATCTGTACGCCGACGGCCAGGCGGCCGGTGCCACCCCGCCCCCTGGAGGCGGCGGCTACGGCTACCCCGGGCCCCGGTCCTCGTACCACCAGGTGCGCCCGGTGGGCGAGCGGCAGTACGGGCAGCAGCCGCAGCAGCCCCCGGCCCAGGGCGGCTACGGCTACCCCCCGCAGCAGCACTACGGCCAGCCCAGCGCGCACTACACGGCCCCCGAGGCCCAGCCCGGCGCCACCGCCCCCGTCCGGCAGGTGCCGCCCCCGGCCCCCGCGGGGCGCGGCCGCGGGCCCAACACCAAGGGACTGCTGATCGGCGCGATCGCCGTCGTCGCCGTGGTGTCGCTCGGCATCGGCGCGGCCATGCTCACCGGCGGCGACGACAAGGGCGACGACAACAAGGCCGGGCCCTCGCAGCGGCAGAGCGAGTCCGCCGACCCCAGCCCCAGCGCGTCCAAGGGCAAGGACAAGCCGGACAAGAAGACCGAACTGCCCGAAACGGATGCCAAGGCCCTCAAGCTGGAGGGCGGCACCACCACCGCGTCCGACATCGACGGCGCCAAGTCCGCCGACGGCGTGTACGTGGCCGGGCTCAACAAGGTCGGCGCGCAGGTCACCTGGACCGTCAACGGCATCCCCAAGGACGGCGCGTACACGGTCTTCGTCGGCTACGGCGTGCCCGGCAAGGCGGCCGAGACGACCCTCGTGATCAACGGCACGCCGTCCCCGCGCAAGCTCAACATGGACAACTTCGCGCACGCGGAGGACGGGGCCTGGGACAAGGGCTGGACGAAGACGTTCGCCTTCGTGGAGCTGAACAAGGGCACGAACACGATCTCCGTGTCCTGTCAGCAGGGCGACAAGTGCGACGTGAACCTGGACCAGATGTGGCTGAAGGCGGGCCACGTCAAGGGCTGACCCTTTGCGGCGCTTCGCGCCTCGTCCTCAAACGCCGGACCGGCTGAGTGGCTTGCTGTCAGCCGGTCAGGTGGAGGAAGTGGCTGACTACCTCCACCATCGCTTCCCGCGCGGGGGTGAGGTACTTGCGGGGGTCCACCGTCCCTGTGTCTTCGGCCAGGAAGTGGCGTACCGCGCCGGTGAAGCCGGTGTTCAGGGCCGTGCCCACGTTCACCTTCACCACACCGGCGGCGATCGCCGCGCGGATCTCCGCGTCGGGGACGCCGCTCGACCCGTGCAGGACCAGCGGCACGGGAACCCGCGCGCGCAGGGCGCGGATCAACTCGTGGTCCAGGGACGCCGAGCGCTCCGTCATGGCGTGGCTGGAGCCCACCGCGACGGCGAGCGCGTCGACCCCGGTCTCGGCGACGTAGGCGACGGCCTCGTCGGGATCCGTGCGCACGCCGGGCGCGTGCGCGTCGAGGGGTGCCTCGCCCTCCTTGCCGCCCACGCGGCCCAGCTCCGCCTCGATCCAGATGTCCCGCTCGTGGCCCCAACGCACCGCGTCCGCCGTGGCCTTCACGTTCTGTGCGTACGACAGCTTCGAGGCGTCGAACATCACGGAGCTGAAGCCCGCGGGGTGCGCGGCCCGCAGCAGGTCCACGTCCGTGACGTGGTCCAGGTGCAGCGACAGGGGGGCCGAGGAGGCGCGGGCGACGGCCGCGGCGGCCTGCGCGAGCGGGGTGAGGTCACCGCCGTGGAACCGCACCGCGTTCTCGGATATCTGGAGCACGGCCGCGCGGCCCGCGCGCTCCGCGCCGAGCGCGATGGCCTCCGCGTGCTCCAGGGTGATGACGTTGAAGGCGGCGAGGCCGCGCCCCTCGGCACGGGCCCGGCCGACGAGCTCGCCGGTGCTGATCAGTGGCATGGTGCCCTCATTCCCGGGCACGCGCGGCCCGTGTCGCCCAACCCCGTTACGCGGCCGACGCCTTGCCGCTCACCGTCACCTTCGACAGGACGTCCTCGTACACCGTCCGGTCGAACTCGCCCGCGGCGGGCGTCGCGACGGTCGCCGACGCCAGGGCCGCCGCCCGGGCGAGCCGCTCCGGCCAGGCCAGGCCCTCCACGAGCCCGGAGAGCAGGCCCGCGACCGCCGAGTCGCCCGCGCCCGTCGGATTGCCCCGCACGGCGGCGGGCGGCGTCGCCCGCCAGGTGCCCTCGGGGGTGACGGCCAGGAGGCCGTCGGCGCCGAGGGAGGCGACGACGGCGTGCGCGCCCCTGCGGCGGGCGTCGCGGGTGGCCCGCGACGGCTCGTGGGCGCCGGTGAGTTCGGCGAGCTCCTCGGCGTTCGGCTTGACGAGGTCGGGGCGGGCGGCGACACCGCGGCGCAGCGGTTCGCCGCTGGTGTCGAGCAGCACGGGGACGCGCGCGGCGCGTGCCGCGCGCACGAGGAGGGCGTACGCGCCGACCGGGACGCCCGGCGGCAGGCTGCCGCACAGGGCCACCGCGGTGACGCCGCCGCGCACCAACTCCTCGTAGGCGGTGAGGAATCCGGACCACTCGGCGGGCGACACGGCCGGGCCCGGCTCGTTGAGCTGGGTGGTGTCGCCGGTGCGGGCGTCCACGACGGCCAGGGTGCGGCGGGTCGGGCCCTGGACGGGGCGCAGCGCGTCCACGAGGCCGGGGGTGCGCGTGAGGTGCTCGCGCAGGGTGCGCCCGGTGGGGCCGCCCGCGAAGCCGGTGACCGTCACCGTGTGGCCGAGCGCGGCGAGCACCCGTGCCACGTTCACGCCCTTGCCGCCCGCGCGTTCGGTCACCTCGGTGACGCGGTGGGTGGTGTGGGGCGTGAGGGCGGGGACGCGATAGGTGAGGTCGAGGGCGGCGTTGAGCGTGACCGTGACGATCACTGCTTCACCCCCCGAAACCCCTGACCCAGGACGCCGGATGGCCCAGGACGTCCCATGCGCCCGCCGCGTACGGCTGCGCGCTCACTGCTTGCGGTGTTCGGGGCCTGATCATGCCAAAAAGAAGGCGGTTGGCCCAGACCTCGGGGCCAACCGCCTCACTGCGACCGGTTCGCGCGGCACCGCGCGCGCCTCACCGCGGGTCGACGACCCACTCGCCCTTGCGCAGCACGCCCTTGAGCGCGAAGTCCGCGTCCAGGACGACGAGGTCGGCGTCCTTGCCGGGCTCCAGGGAGCCGACCCGGTCGTAGATGCCGAGCACCTTCGCCGGGGTCGCGGAGATCGCGGTGACGACGTCCTCGACGGGCAGCCCGTCGATGGTCACGGCGCGCTGGAACGCGCGGTCCTGGGTGAGGGTGGAACCCGCGATGGCGCCGCCCTCGGCGAGCCGCGCGACGCCGTCGGACACCACGACCTCCAGCGGGCCGAGGTGGTACGTGCCGTCGCCGAAGCCCGCCGCGTCCATCGCGTCCGTGATGAGCGCGACGCGGTCGGCGCCCGCGCGGTGGAAGGCCAGCTGGAAGGCGGCCGGGTGCAGATGCGTGCCGTCGTCGATCAGCTCGACGGTGACCCGCTCGTCCTCCAGGAGGGCGGCGATGGGCCCCGGCGCGCGGTGGCCGAGCCCCGGCATCGCGTTGTACAGGTGCGTGGCCACGGTGGCGCCCGCGTCGACGGCCGCCGCCGTCTGCTCGTACGTGGCGTCGGTGTGGCCGATCGCGGCGACCACGCCGTGCTCGGCGAGCAGGCGCACGGAGTCGATGCCGCCGGGCAGTTCGGTGGCGAGGGTGACCATCTTGGCCTGGCCGCGGGCCGCGTCGATCAGCTTGCGGACCTCGGCCGGGTCCGGGTGGCGCAGCAGGGACTCGCTGTGCGCGCCCTTGCGGCACGGCGAGATGAACGGGCCCTCGAAGTGGACGCCCGCGATCTCGCCCTGCTCGGCCAGCTCGCTGAGCAGGCCCGCGCGCTGCGCCAGGGCGTCCATCTCGCCGGTGACCGTGGAGGCGACGAGGGTGGTCGTGCCGTGCAGGCGGTGCGTGTGGACGCCGTGCAGGATGTCCTCGACCGTGCCGTTGGTGAAGGACGCGCCGCCGCCGCCGTGGTTGTGCATGTCCACGAAGCCGGGGACCAGCCAGTGGCCGGTCAGGTCGAGCGTCTCGGCATCCGCGGGAGCGCTCCCCACGATGCGTGTGCCGTCCACGATGACGCGGCCGCCGGACACGGTCCCGGTGGGCAGGACCACCCGGGCACCGGCGAGAACCTTGCTAGTGGCCATCAGGTGGATACCTCCGGGGATGCGTCGGTGGGGGTGGTGGTGGATGTATCGGTACGGGAGCCCTCCGGCGTGAGCAGGTCCCAGGCGAGCAGGCCCGCGCCCAGGCAGCCGGCGGCGTCGCCGAGCGCCGCGGGGACGATCCCGGGCAGCGTCTGGAACTGCACCACGCGGTCCGCCACCGCCTGGCGCAGCGGCGTGAACAGCGTGTCCCCGGCCTCCGCGAGGCCGCCGCCGACGATCAGCGTGTCGGGGTCCAGGAGGGTGAGGGCCGTCAACAGGCCGTCGGCGAGGGCGTCCACGGCGTGCTGCCAGACCTCGGCCGCGCGCGGGTCGCCGGAGCGCACCGCCTTGGCGCAGTCCGCGGCGTCCGCCGCCGGGTCGCCGCTCGCCTCGGCCCACGCCTTGCTCACGGCGGACGCCGAGGCGAGCCGCTCCAGGCAGCCGCGCTGGCCGCAGCCGCAGGGCGGGCCGCCGGGCCGGACGACGATGTGGCCGATCTCGCCCGCCGAGCCGTGCGCGCCGGGCTCGATGACGCCGTCGATGCCGATGGCGCCCGCGATGCCGGTGCCGAGCGGCACGAACAGGAAGCGCGCCGTGCCCCGGCCCGCGCCGAGGCGGCCCTCGGCGAGGCCGCCGGTGCGCACGTCGTGGCCGAGCGCCACGGGGACGCCGCCGAGGCGGGCGCTGATCAGATCGCGCAGCGGTACGTCGGTCCAGCCGAGGTTCGCCGCGTACACGGCGAGGCCGCGCTCGGCGTCGACGATGCCGGGGACCGCGACGCCCACCGCGGCGGCGGGCTCGCCGAGGTGGGCCACGCCGTGGGCGCGCAGCTCCCCGGCGAAGTCCAGGATCGACTCGACCACGGCGTTCGCGCCGCGCTCACGGCCGGTGGGGCGGCGCGCCTCGTGCAGCAGCGTGCCGTCCGCCCCGACCAGGGCGGCCTTCATTCCGGTGCCGCCCACGTCCAGGGCGATGACATGTCTCACGGGGACAGTGTCGCGTGTGACCCCACAAGAGGTCTAGTCCAGTGTGCGCACCGTCCCCGTCCCGGGTCCGGCTAGCCGAGGACGACGCTCCGGGTCAGGTTGCGCGGCCGGTCGGGGTCCTGGCCCCGGTCCTCGGCGAGCCGCACGGCCAGGCGCTGGGCGCGGACCAGCTCCGCCAGGGGGTCGACGTCGGTGCGCGCCACCAGCTCGCCGCCGACGCGCGCGACGTCCTCCGCGAGCCCCTCGGGCAGCGCCCCGAACATCCACGCCACGCGGCCCGGCGCGGTGATGGAGATCGGCCCGTGCCGGTACTCCATGGCCGGGTACGCCTCCGTCCACGCGCCCGCGGCCTCCCGCATCTTCAGGGCCGCCTCCAGGGCCAGCCCGTACGTCCAGCCGCGGCCGAGGAACGTCCACTGCTCCGCCGCGACCACCGCGTCCGGCAGCGGCTCGGCGACGGTGCGCTCGGCGTCCGCCGCGGCCTCGGCGACCGGCTTGACGCCCGGGACCGCGCCGAGCCCGGCCCGCAGGAAGGCCAGGGCCGTGGTCGCGAACCGGGTCTGCACGACGGACTCCTCGTCCGCCCAGTCCAGGACGGCCACCGCGTCGGCGGCGGCCATGACCGGCGTCTTCGGGTCGGCGGTCAGGGCCAGCGTCGGCACGGTGCCCCGCACTCGCCCGAGCAGGTCGAGCACCTCCGTCGTCGTACCGGAGCGGGTGATCGCCACGACCCGGTCGTAGCGCCGCCCGGTGGGGAACTCCGACGCCGCGAACGCGTCCGTCTCGCCCTGCCCGGCGGCCTCCCGCAGGGCCGCGTACGCGAGGGCCATGAACCACGAGGTGCCGCAGCCCGTCACGGCGATCCGCTCGCCCGGCTCCGGCAGCCCGGCGAAGGCCGCGGCGCTCTCGGCGGCCCGCCGCCAGCAGTCGGGCTGGGTGGCTATCTCATTTGCGGTACGCGACATGTGCCAAGGCTCCTTGCCGGTGCGGGAGTTGTGCCGGGCGCCGCGGGGGCGGCGCCCGGAGCAGTGCTTAGCAGCAGGACGACCGGGCGGGCAATGGGTGACCACCGTTGCAGAAGCGATACTGGGGTGGTGTAGACCTGGTGTGTCGACGCGGGGGAGACTCGCGTTCCGGTAAGTCTCGGCAAGGGTGGGAAAAAGCGGTGCAGCGGCGCGTGACAGGCCTTACGGCGGCGGTGGCCGCACTGAGCATGGCGGCGCTGCTCGCCGGATGCGGCGAATCGGGCGGATCGGGCGATGTGACCCTCAAGCTCGTGGCGGCCGACTACGGCGACTCGGCGGCGAACAGCTCCAAGAAGTACTGGGGCGAGCTGGCCGAGAAGTTCGAGGACGAGCACCCGGGCATCAAGGTCGACGTGACCGTGTACTCCTGGACTGACGTCGACCGCAAGGTCAAGGAGATGGTCGCGGACGGCGAGGCACCCGACCTCGCGCAGATCGGCGCCTACGCGGACTACGCGGCACAGGACAAGCTGTACAGCGCCGACGACGTGCTCTCCATCCCGACCCAGGCCGACTTCCTCGCGCCGCTGGCGAAGGCGGGCGTCTTCAACCGCGTCCAGTACGGCATGCCGTTCGCCGCGTCCACGCGCCTGCTGTTCTTCAACGAGAAGCTCTTCAAGAGCGCCGGGGTCACCCCGCCGGAGAGCTGGAGCGAGCTCCAGGCCGCCGCGAAGAAGCTCAAGGCGCGCGGCGTGAAGATCCCGTACGCGCTGCCGCTCGGCCCCGAGGAGGCGCAGGCCGAGACGTACCAGTGGCTGCTCAGCGGGGGCGGCGGCTACACCGACAACGTCGGCTCGTACGACTTCGACTCCAAGCAGAACGTCAACACGTTCAACTGGCTGAAGAACGAGCTGGTCGGCAAGGGCCTGACCGGGCCGACGCCGCCCGGCAAGCTCAACCGCGCCGAGGCCTTCGCCGCCTTCACACGCGGCGAGGTCGGCATGCTCAACGGCCACCCGACGCTGATGCAGATGGCCGCCAAGAAGCACCTGAAGTACGGCATGGTCCCCATGCCCGGCGTCAACGGCAAGGCCCAGTCCACGATGGGCGTCGCCGACTGGATGATGGCCTTCAAGGAGAACGGCCACCGCAAGGAGATCCGCGAGTTCCTCGACTTCGCGTACTCCAAGGACAACGTCCTGGACTTCTCGCGCGAGTACGACCTCCTTCCGGTGACCACGTCGGCGTCCCAGGAGATGGCCGACGACAAGGCCGACGCGAAGAAGCTCGGCGGCTTCCTGGAGGAGCTGCCCGCCTCCCAGCTGTACCCCGTCGGCAAGACGTCCTGGGCGCAGGTGTCCGTGCAGATCAAGAAGTACATCGGCAAGACCGTCGACCCGAACGGCGACCCGCAGGCGATCCTGAGCCAGCTCGACGCGAAGGCGGCGGCGGAGGAGAACGCGAGCTAGCGTGGACCGGGTGAACGGCGTGCCCGATGCGGAGCCCCCCGCGCCCGAGCCCTCCGGGGCCGGGGGCGGCCTGTCCGCGCGGGCCAGGGCCGTGCTCGCCCTGGAGCGGCGCAACTGGAGCGGCCCCGGCGCCAAGGAGCGCGCCATCCGCGAAGAGCTCGGCCTGGCCCCGGTGCGCTACTACCAGCTCCTCAACGCCCTCCTTGACGACGAGCGCGCCCTGGCCCACGACCCGGTCACCGTGAACCGCCTGCGACGGGTACGCGCCGCACGCCGCGCGGAGCGCTGACGCTAGGGTCGGTCCCATGGGCGACGACCGCACGCACTCCCCGTACGAGCCACTGACCCCCGCGGGCCGCGACGGCCTCGCCGCGATCCTGGCCCGCCCCGAACGCGCCGTGATCGCCCTGGACTTCGACGGCACGCTCGCGGCGATCGTGCCGGACCCCGAACGGGCCAGGGCCCACCCGGACGCCGTCCCCGCGCTCGCCGCCCTCGCCCCGAGGGTCCGCTCCGTCGCGGTCGTCACCGGCCGCCCCGCGGGCGTGGCCGTCCGCCACGGCGGCTTCGCGGGCGTCCCCGGCCTGGAGCACCTCGTCGTGCTCGGGCACTACGGCGCGGAGCGCTGGGACGCCGTCACCGGCACCGTGCGCGCGGCCGAGCCGCACCCCGGCGTCGCCGCCGTACGGGCCGAGCTGCCCGGCTTCCTCGACGCGATCGGGGCCTGGCGGGGCACCTGGATCGAGGAGAAGGGCCGGGCCGTCGCGGTGCACACGCGCCGGGCCGAGGACCCCCAGGCCGCCTTCGACGCCCTGCGCGGGCCCCTCGGCGAGCTCGCCGCCCGCCACGGGCTGATCGTGGAGCCCGGCCGGATGGTCCTGGAGCTGCGGCCGCCCGGCGTGGACAAGGGCGTGGCCCTCACCGAGTACGTACGCGAAGTGGGCGCCGAGTCGGTCCTCTACGCGGGGGACGACCTCGGGGACCTGCCCGCGTTCGCCGCCGTGGACAAGCTGCGGGCGGACGGCGGGGTGCGGGGGCTCCTGGTGTGCAGCGGCAGCGCGGAGGTCGCGGAGCTCGCGTCCCGCGCCGACCTGGTGGTCGAAGGGCCCGCCGGCGTGGTCGGGCTCCTGACCCGGCTGACCGCCGACCTCGCCTGAACGGCGCGGCTAGGACTCCAGCGCCGCGAGCTGGTCCAGGAACCAGCGGGCGGGCGGCAGGGCCGTGGCCGCGACGGCCAGGCGCTTGGTGCGTTCGGCGCGCTCCGCTGCGGGCAGCAGCAGGGCCTCGTGGAGCGCGTGGGCCGTCCCCGTCACGTCGTACGGATTCACCGCGAACGCGTCCTCGCCGAGCTCCTCATAGGCCCCGGCCTCGCGCGACAGCACCAGCGCGCAGCCCTCGTCGGAGACGACGGGGACCTCCTTGGCGACCAGGTTCATGCCGTCCCGGATGGGGTTGACCAGGGCCACGTCGGCGATCCGGTACGCGGCGAGGGAGCGCGCGAAGTCGTCCTTGACGTGCAGCACCACCGGCGTCCAACCGGCCGTGCCGAAGCGGGCGTTGATGCCCTCGGCGACGCGGGAGACCTCCGCCGTGTAGGAGCGGTAGACCGCGAGGTCCTGCCGCGAGGGGTAGGCGAACGCGACGTGCACCACCCGCTCGTGCCACTCGGGGTGCTCGTCGAGCAGCAGCTCGTACGCCCGCAGGCCCCGGACGATGTTCTTCGACAGCTCGGTGCGGTCCACCCGGACGATGACCTTCCGCCCCGCGCCCACCTGCTCGCGCAGGCTCACGAGCCGCTCCTCGACGTCCGCGCGCCGCGACCGCTCCCGCAGGAAGTCCGCGTCCGCGCCGAGCCCGTGCACCCCGATCCGCGTCCCCGACGTGCCGCCGAGCAGCCGCACGCAGCAGTCCGTGAACGCGTCCGCCCACCGCCCGGTGAGGAAGCCGAGCCGGTCCGCGCCCAGCATGCCGCGGAGCAGCCGCTCGGCGATGTCGTCGGGCAGCATGCGGAAGTAGTCGACGGGCGCCCACGGGGTGTGCGAGAAGTGCCCGATCCGCAGGTCGGAGCGGAGCTCGCGGAGCATCCCCGGCACGAGCGCGAGGTGGTAGTCCTGCACCAGGACCGCCGCGCCGGGCGCCGCGCTGTCGGCGAGCACCTCCGCGAAGGCCTGGTTGTACTGCTCGTAGGCGGCCCACTGGGCGCGGAACTCGGGGCCGAACTCCGGCTCCAGAGGCGTCTGGTACAGCATGTGGTGCACGAACCACAGCACCGAGTTCGCGATGCCGTTGTACGCCGCCGCGTGGGTCTTCGCGTCGATGTCGAGCATGCGCACGCCGGGCTCGGAGACCCCGCGCCGCACCGCCTCGCGGTCGCCGTCGCCGAGCGCGGAGCACACCCACAGCGCGTCCGCCTCGTCGCCGATGGCGCTGAGCCCCGACACGAGCCCCCCGCCGCCGCGGCTCGCGGTCAGCTCGCCGTCGTCCCCGACGGCGTACGAGACGGGGCCGCGGTTGGACGCGACGAGGACTCGGGCGGCGGCGTGAACGGAGACCATGTTGGCGAACCTAGCCCGAGCCGGGTCCACGTAAACGCGCACCCGTGCGAGTGGCTCCTCACTTGGCCGACTCGACGGGAAGCCGTCCTGCCGGGAAGCCGCCCTGTGGGGCAGCGCCCCAAAGGGGCGCGGGGAACTGCGCGACCAGCCCCCGACAGCCCGCAGACAAAATCCAGCCTCGCCCCGCAGGACCGTTCAAGCCACGCGCCGCGCTTCGTACTCCTCGATCTCCGTCATCGGCGGCCGCTCCTCCGTGTCCACCGGATACGTCCGCGGCTCGAAGCCCGACGCGCCCCGGACGAACTGCGTCAGCTCGGGGCGCACGAGATGGGCGCGGGCGAGCCGCAGCTGCGCCGTGCGGTAGATCGACGCGGCCATCCGGCCGAGCGCCTGCCCGTCCTGGTGGCGGTGCTTGCGCACCCCGACGTCGACCTGCGCGAGCGCGTCCAGGCCGACGGTGTGCAGCGCGTCCACGAGCAGCCCGAGCTCCACGCCGTACCCGACGGGGAAGGGCAGGCGCTCCAGGAGCGACCTGCGGGCCGCGTACTCGCCGCCGAGGGGCTGGACGAAGCCCGCGAGCTGGGGCCAGTGCATGTTGAGCAGGGGGCGCGCCATCAGCTCGGTGACGCGGCCGCCCTGGCCCGCCGTGGCGCCGGGGCCCTCGCCGTCGGGGTCGCCGGGGGCGCCGGGGCCGTCGAGCATCGTCAGCGGGCGGTCGTACATGGCCTTCACGAAGTGCACGTCCGGCTCGGTGAGCAGCGGGCCCACGATGCCGGTCACGAAGTCGGCCGAGAACTCCTTCAGATCGGCGTCCACGAACGCGATCACATCACCGTGCGTGACCAGGAGCGACCGCCACAGGACCTCGCCCTTGCCGGGCACCGCCGGGACGCGCGGCAGGACGTCGTCCCGGCGCACGACCCGGGCGCCCGCGGCGCGCGCCACCTCGGCGGTGCGATCCCGCGAGCCGGAGTCCACCACCACGAGCTCGTCGACCAGGGGGATCTTCTCGACCAGCTCGCGACGGATCTCCGCGACGATCTCCCCGACCGTCCGTTCCTCGTCGAGCGCGGGCAGCACGACGCTCACCGTGGTGCCCGAGGCCCGCTTCGCGGCGGTGAGACGGTCCAGCGGGCGGTCGGTCACGGACCAGGAACGCCTGCTCAGCCAGCGCTCGACCTCTTCCAGCACGCGGGTTCCTCCCGTTGGTGGCCGTATGTGATCCATCTCGCGGTTCGGACGACTATCTCAACTGTCCTGGCCGTCGGTTACAGTCTTGAACAAGGCCGGTGACCATCGCATGTCGGGGGTCGCCGTCCGTCACGGGTGCCACTGGCGCCCCGCGTACAACAACCGAATACCGCTCATCCAGAGGGGCAGAGGGATACGGCCCGTTGAAGCCCCGGCAACCCTCCAGCCGGTCTCGTAGCCGCCACAGGCGCACCGCGAGGCTCCCGGCTCGGGAAGGTGCCAATTCCGTCTCGTGGCGAGATGCGCCGCGAGGAAGATGAGGAGAAAGGGCCTCGCCTCCATGGCTGTGCAGACCGTCGACACCACGTCCCCCGAGGGCACCGCGGACGCCACCGTCGACCTGGGACCCGCCTCGGGTCTCTCCTGCCGCGAGTGCGGCACCGTCTTCCCGCTCGGACCGATCTTCGCCTGCGCCGAGTGTTTCGGCCCGCTCGAAGTCGCCTACGACCTCCCCGTCGGCGACCCCGAGGCGCTCCGGGCCAAGATCGAGTCCGGCCCCGCGAACATCTGGCGGTACGCCCCGCTGCTGCCCGTCCCCGCCGACGTGGCGGACAAGCCGAACCTCAACCCCGGCTGGACCCAGCTCGTCAAGGCCGACAACCTCGCCCGCGAACTGGGCGTCGAGCAGGGCAAGTTGTTCGTCAAGGACGACTCCGGCAACCCCACGCACTCCTTCAAGGACCGCGTCGTCGCGCAGGCCCTGGAGGCCGCGCGCGCCTTCGGCTTCACCACGCTGTCCTGCTCCTCCACGGGCAACCTCGCCGGGGCCGTCGGCGCCGCCGCCGCCCGCGCGGGCTTCCGCTCCTGCGTGTTCATCCCGCACGACCTGGAGCAGGGCAAGGTCGTCATGGCCGCGGTCTACGGCGGCGAGCTCGTCGGCATCGAGGGCAACTACGACGACGTGAACCGCTTCTGCTCCGAGCTCATCGGCGACCCGCTCGGCGAGGGCTGGGGCTTCGTCAACGTGAACCTGCGGCCGTACTACGGCGAGGGCTCCAAGACCCTCGCGTACGAGATCTGCGAGCAGCTCGGCTGGGAGCTGCCGGACCAGCTCGTGATCCCGATCGCCTCCGGCTCGCAGCTCACGAAGATCGACAAGGGCCTGAAGGAGCTGATCAAGCTCGGTCTGGTCGCGGACAAGCCGTACAAGATCTTCGGCGCCCAGGCGGAGGGCTGCTCGCCGGTCTCCGCCGCCTTCAAGGCGGGCCACGACGTCGTCCGCCCGCAGAAGCCGAACACCATCGCCAAGTCCCTCGCCATCGGCAACCCGGCCGACGGGCCGTACGTGCTCGACATCGCCCGGCGCACCGGCGGCGCGGTGGAGGACGTCACCGACGAGCAGGTCGTCGACGCGATCAAGCTCCTCGCCCGCACGGAGGGCATCTTCGCGGAGACCGCGGGCGGCGTGACCGTCGGGGTCACGCGCAAGCTGATCGAGGCCGGTCTCCTCGATCCCTCGCTGACCACGGTGGTCCTCAACACCGGTGACGGCCTGAAGACCCTCGACGCGGTCGCCGCCACCTCGCAGGCGACCGCGACCATCCGGCCGAGCCTGGATGCGTTCCGCTCCGCGGGGCTTGCGGGCTAGCGCCGTAGAGTCGCAGGTCCTCATTTCGTCAGCGGGTTCGCTGTGGCTGGTCGCGCCCCCGCGGCGGAGCCGCACATCGACATAGCCCCGCGCCCCCTGGGGCGCTCCCGTACCGGGTGCCCTGTCTGAACTACCGAGGTGAAGAGTATGAGCGTCAACGTTCGCATCCCGACCATCCTTCGTACGTACACCGGCGGTCGGGCGGAGGTCTCCGCCGAGGGCGCCACCCTCGCCGAGGTCATCGCCGACCTGGAGAAGAACCACGCCGGGATCGGCGCCCGCGTCCTGGACGACCAGGGCAAGCTGCGCCGCTTCGTGAACGTGTACGTCAATGACGACGACGTGCGTTTCGAGCAGGGCCTCCAGACCGCGACGCCCGACGGCGCGGGCATCTCGATCATTCCGGCGGTCGCCGGCGGCTGAGCCGTTCCGGAACCGCCACGGGGAACTCGCGGGGCCGTTTCGTATACAACGGCTCTTGTTCCTACGCAGAGTTACCTCGATTGCCCCCTCCGCGAGAGAAGCGGAGGGGGCAATTCTGCATGGTTGAGCGCGGTACAGTTGGGAATGGAGCTTCGTTTTTGATGTCGGGCGGCATGAGTCGCCTCGGTGAAGTCGGCCGCGGAGCCGACAAGAAGCAGCCAAAGTGTCCTGCCTATTTGAGCCGAACGTGGCTTTTGTCTGGCCCGACTTGCCCTGAACGCCGGTGAATTCTCCGCATATCGACGACCGGCCGTGCCCAGAATTCTCGTCCGATTGACCTGTTGCAGACGGCAGTTGGACAGATACATTCAGCCGCGGTCGACGCGTTCCGGCGCACATCCCCCAACCCATGGGGGGTGAGGTCTGACCCGGGTCCGTGAAGTGCGGTCCTGCGCAAGGGCCAGTAATAGGGGAGTTAGGCATGGCTCAGGGCACCGTCAAGTGGTTCAACGCGGAGAAGGGATACGGCTTCATCGCGGTCGACGGTGGTGCGGATGTATTCGTCCACTACAGCGCGATTCAGATGGACGGCTACCGCACCCTGGAAGAAGGTCAGCGAGTCGAGTTCGAGATCTCGCAGGGCCAGAAGGGTCCGCAGGCGGACATGGTCAAGCTCGCCGTCTGATCGGCTTGGCGCGATCGGCCACCAGCGACGCGTGGGCCCGCCTCCCGGTTCGGGAGGCGGGCCCTCCTCTGTTGGGCCCCGCTCCAGCCGGGGCCCGGGGCCCCCGCCGACGCCACCGCTCCGCGGCGGATCCTCCCCGCCCACCCACCCGTGACCAGGCGGCTGCGCCGCGCGGGCGGCCCGTCCGCCCTGTCGTCCGTCGCTCGGGTGCGGGCTGTCGCCCCCGAGGCCGCCGCTGCCGCGGCGGGTGCCCTCCCACCCACCCATGGCCAGGCGGCTTCGTCGTGCGGTGGGTCGTCCGTCCTGTCGTCCCTCGTGTGCGGGCTGTCGCCCCCGCTGGCGCGGCGGGTGCCTCCCACCCGCCCACCCATGGCCAGGCGGCTGTGCCGTGCGGCGGGGCGTTCGCCCTGTCGTCCGTCGCTCGTGTGCGGGCTGTCGTCCCCGCTGGCGCGGCGGGTGCCTCCCTCCCTCCCGCCCGCCCGTGGCCAGGCGGCTGTGCCGTGCGGCGGGGCGTTCGCCCTGCCGTCCCGTCGTCTCTCGGGCGCGGGTTGTCGCCCCCGGCGCCGCCGCTCCGCGGCGGATGTCTCCCACCCACCCGCCCGTTTGCTCGGCGGTGCACTGTGCGGGCGGGGAGGTGGCCTCTCGCTCGTGCTGTGAAGCTGCCTGGTCATGGGTGGGCGGGTGGGAGGGCATCCGCCGCGCCAGCGGCGGCCTTGTGGGTTCCGGCTCGCACCCGAAGGAAGCCGGTTTGCTCGGCCGTGCGCGGAGCGGCGGTGTTGTGGGCGGCGGCCCGCGCCTGGCGGGCGGTGGGGGCTGAAGGGTGCCGGTTTGCCCGGCAGGGCACTATGCGGGCAGGGAGGTGCCCTCGTGCTCACGCTGCGGGCTGGCTGGTCATGGGCGGGCGGGTGGGGAAGATCCGCGGCGGCGGCAGCGGCAGCAGCAGCAGTGGTAGCGGCGGCGTCGGCGGCCGGGGTCCGCGCCCGGCGGGCGGTGGGCGCCGGGGGAAGCCGGACCCCAGACCGTGGGGGCGACCTTGCACTCGGAGGGGGCGAGTGCTAATCATTGGCGTTAGCACTCTACGAGTGAGAGTGACAGAAGGACCGGGTGGGTGAGGTCCGCAGGCCGGGTGGGGCAAGGAACCACAAGGCAGGCAGACCGTCCGTCGCGGGCGCCGGCGCGGTCCGAGTTTTTCCACCCCTGTCCGGGAGGACCACTTCACATGGCCAAGATCATCGCGTTCGACGAGGAGGCACGGCGCGGCCTCGAGCGCGGCATGAACCAGCTCGCCGACGCCGTCAAGGTGACCCTGGGCCCCAAGGGTCGCAACGTCGTCCTCGAGAAGAAGTGGGGCGCCCCCACGATCACCAACGATGGTGTGTCCATCGCCAAGGAGATCGAGCTCGAGGACCCGTACGAGAAGATCGGCGCCGAGCTGGTCAAGGAGGTCGCGAAGAAGACGGACGACGTCGCCGGTGACGGCACGACGACCGCGACCGTCCTGGCCCAGGCGCTGGTCCGCGAGGGCCTGCGCAACGTGGCCGCGGGTGCCAACCCCATGGCCCTGAAGCGCGGCATCGAGAAGGCCGTCGAGGCCGTCTCGGGCGCCCTGCTCGACCAGGCCAAGGAGGTCGAGACCAAGGAGCAGATCGCCTCCACGGCCTCCATCTCCGCCGCCGACACCCAGATCGGCGAGCTCATCGCCGAGGCCATGGACAAGGTCGGCAAGGAAGGCGTCATCACGGTCGAGGAGTCGCAGACCTTCGGTCTGGAGCTCGAGCTCACCGAGGGCATGCGCTTCGACAAGGGCTACATCTCGGCGTACTTCGCGACCGACATGGAGCGCATGGAGGCCGCGCTCGAGGACCCGTACATCCTCATCGTCAACTCCAAGATCTCCAACGTGAAGGACCTCCTTCCGCTCCTGGAGAAGGTCATGCAGTCGGGCAAGCCGCTGCTGATCATCGCCGAGGACGTCGAGGGCGAGGCCCTGTCCACGCTGGTCGTCAACAAGATCCGTGGCACCTTCAAGTCCGTCGCCGTCAAGGCCCCGGGCTTCGGCGACCGCCGCAAGGCCATGCTCGGTGACATCGCCATCCTCACGGGCGGCACGGTCATCTCCGAGGAGGTCGGCCTCAAGCTGGAGAACGCCGGTCTCGACCTGCTCGGCCGCGCCCGCAAGGTCGTCATCACCAAGGACGAGACCACGATCGTCGACGGTGCCGGTGACTCCGAGGCCGTCCAGGGCCGCGTGAACCAGATCCGCGCCGAGATCGAGAACAGCGACTCGGACTACGACCGCGAGAAGCTCCAGGAGCGCCTGGCGAAGCTCGCGGGCGGCGTGGCCGTCATCAAGGCCGGTGCCGCGACCGAGGTCGAGCTCAAGGAGCGCAAGCACCGCATCGAGGACGCCGTTCGCAACGCGAAGGCGGCTGTCGAGGAGGGCATCGTCGCCGGTGGTGGCGTGGCCCTGCTGCAGGCCTCCTCGGTGTTCGAGAAGCTGGAGCTCGAGGGCGACGAGGCCACCGGTGCCGCCGCCGTCAAGCTGGCTCTCGAGGCCCCGCTGAAGCAGATCTCCGTGAACGCCGGCCTCGAGGGTGGCGTCATCGTGGAGAAGGTCCGCAACCTCACCCCCGGTCACGGCCTGAACGCCGCGAACGGCGAGTACGTGGACATGATCGCCGAGGGCATCATCGACCCGGCGAAGGTCACGCGCTCCGCGCTGCAGAACGCCGCGTCGATCGCCGCGCTGTTCCTCACCACCGAGGCCGTCATCGCCGACAAGCCGGAGAAGGCCGCGCCGGCCGCTCCGGGCGGCATGCCCGGCGGTGACATGGACTTCTGAGCCGGTTCGTTCGGCTCGGGCTCGTCCTTCCCGAGGGCGGCACCTCCTGCTTCCAGCAGGGGGTGCCGCCCTCGGGCGTTTCCCGCCCTACGCCTCCAGGGAGTTGATGAAGGCGGACCAGGCCGGGGGCCGGAAGAGGAGGTGGGGGCCAAGGGGGTCCTTGGAGTCCCGGACGGGGATGACGTCCGGGGGGCCGTCTGCCACCTCCAGGCAGTTGCCGCCATCCCCTGCGCTGTACGTGGACTTGCGCCAGCGGGCGACCTCCAGGCACTCGTTGCCGCCCCCGCCGCTGTAGCTCGATTTGTGCCAGACGGCTGTGCTCAGGTCGTAGTCAGGGTTGCTCCTCATGGCTGTAATCCTGCGCCACTGACTCGAGTAGAGCTAGGGACTTCTCAGGCGGGAGAGCGGCGGCAACGAGGAGTTCGAAGGTGAACCGCAACTGCGCGACTGTTGCTGGGTCGTCCTCCAGCCGTCCGGTTCCGGGCCCTTCGAAGTAGACCAACGGGGCGGCGTCCTCGAAGTCCATCAACCTCATCGGCCCCGACATGGCCTTGTGCGCCCCTCCGTCGAACGGGAGTACCTGCGCGATGATTCGGCCCCGGCGCGTCAGACCCGCCACGTGACGCAAGGCTTCTGCCATCACTGCTCGGCCGCCGGTCTCTCGACGTAGCACTGCCTCGTCAAGTACCACCCACAACAACGGCTTTGTCGGGTGGTTGAGCAGCCGCGTCCGCACCATCCTGCCGTCCACCCACTCGTCGATGGTCTCCTCGGGGGCTGTTGGGTCGTGCGCCCGGTTCACGGCTCGTGCGTACGCGGGCGTCTGGATCAACCCGGGGATCAGCATCGGTGCGTACTGGCGGATCGCCGTAGCGATCTCTTCTGCATCCGCCGCTTCTGCGAAGTGCTCCGGGTACCGGGACTTCGCCGCAGCCTTGCAATTGCGGGTGAAGAAGTCCTCCGTCCCCAGCGCCTCATCCAGCATGCGCGCATGGTCCGGCTGCATCCGGCGCGTACCGGCCTCCAACTGGCCGATGAACGAGCCGCTGACGAAGATGCGGCAGCCAAGCTCCTCCTGGCTGAAGCCGGACTTCTCGCGAGCGTGGCGCAGCTCCGCGCCCAGTAACGCGCGGGGGTTGGACGACGGGTCGAGGTCTTTGGGGCGGGTCATCGGCAGGTAGCTCCTCGGACACCGGGGACTGTTGGGTGGCCTGCGCTTTTCAGGGTAGGCGCGGGTGAACACCCTGGGTGAGGAACGTTGAACACTCAGTAGAAAGGCGTAGGTCATGGCAATGACGGCGGAGGAGAGGGGCCGCGCGGCCGAGGACACGGTGGCCGCGCTGCGCGCGGAGCTGGCCCGGCTCGGGCTGACGCTGCCCTCGCTGCGCGTGGACCCCCTGACGATGGCGGCCGAGGCCCCGTACCCGCTCGTGGAGTTGGGGAGGTGCAACCTCGACACGGCGATGCGCCTCGTGGCCGTGCTGCGCGGGGCGGCGAAGTGAACCCGGGCGAGTACGCCGTGGACGTACGGGACGGCAGCGTCGGCCAGGTGATGGGCCACGAGGGCGGCTACGTACAGCTGCGGCCGGTGGGCGGCGGCCGGGAGTGGGACTGCCCGCCGGAGTCGACGGCCCCGGCGTCGACGGGGGAGGTGCTGCGGGCCCGGGTCCGCCAGGTGAACCGGGAGGGGCGGTTGCCGTGAGGCGTCGTTGTCAGTGACGGGTGACACGGTGGGCCCATGGGACTGTCGATCAGGTTGCACCGGGATCAGTTGACCGGCCTGTGGACCGCCACGGGTGAGGACGGGGAGCGCCCGTCGGTGACGGTGACAGCGGGGACGGCGGATGAGGCGGGCGCGCTGGTTCAGGAGGCATTCGGCGTGGCGGCGTATCGCCCTCCGCCGCCGATGCCGCCCGGGTGGCACCGCTTCAACCTGGTCCACTGCCCGGTAGGGCGGCTTCCCGGGTTCGAGGATCCGCTGTACGACGCGATCAAGGCGAGGCCGCCGCAGGGCTGCACGGTGGAGGCGTTCGGTGAGTACTTCGGTTTGAGGTGCGAGCGGCGGGGCGCGACCTTGCTGGACTCGGTGGGCGAGCTGTGTGCCGAGATCCGGACCGGTCACGGCCTCCTGATGACGGACCTCGGCATCGAGAAGCTGTGGGAGTGGAGCTCGGACGGCGGGACCGACGGATGGGGCGCCGAGATCGTGGGGCAACTGCTCCTCATGGCCGCCGAGCGCGGCCTGGCGCTCGGCTACCGCCCGGCGGAGCTGGTGGGGTTCCTGCGCCGGGCGGTGGGAGCCGCCGGGCCCTAGGCCCGGTCCGTCGCCGCGAGGGCCGTGCGCAGGTGGCCGCCTGACTGGGCGAGGAGGCGCGCCGCCGTGGGGGCGTCGACGGCGCCGAGGATCGTGAGGATCGCGGGCTTGACCTCGCCGTCCGTGGCGGCCAGGGCGCGCTCGATCTCCTCGTCGGAGGCGCCCGTCGCCAGGGCGACGATGCGGCGGGAGCGGGCGCGCAGCTTCTCGTTGGAGGCGCGGACGTCGACCATCAGGTTCCCGTACGTCTTGCCCAGGCGGATCATCGTGATCGTCGAGATCATGTTGAGGACCAGCTTCTGCGCCGTGCCCGCCTTCAAACGGGTGGAGCCGGTGAGGAGTTCGGGGCCGACGACGACCTCGATGCCGTGCTCGGCGGCCGCCGCGAGCGCGCTGCCCGCGTTGCAGGACAGGCCGATCGTCAGGGCCCCGACGGTACGGGCGTGCTCCACCGCGCCGATCGCGTACGGGGTGCGGCCGGACGCGGAGATGCCGACGACCGTGTCGTCGGGGGTGAGCGCGAGCGCCGTGAGGTCCTCGGCGGCCAGGGTTTTGCTGTCCTCCGCGCCCTCGACCGCCGTGACCATCGCGGGCGGCCCGCCCGCGATCAGGCCGACGACGTCACCGGGGTCGGTGTTGAAGGTCGGCGGGCACTCGGACGCGTCCAGGACGCCGAGGCGCCCGGCCGTGCCCGCGCCCGCGTAGACCAGCCTGCCCCCGCGCGCCATGCGCTCCGCCGTGGCGTCGATGGCGGCGGCGATCCGGGGGAGCTGCGCGGCGACGGCGGTGGGGACGGTCGCGTCCTCGCCGTTCATGATCCGGGCGATGTCCTCGGTGGGCAGCCGGTCGATCTCGGCGAGCTCGGGCCGGAAGGCCTCGGTGGTGAGGGACGCGAGCTCGGCACGTAGTTCGCCGTAGCCGTCGGGGGTGGAGGTCATGGGGCAGCGGCTCTTTCAGGGAAAGGGCGGGTGGGGAGGAGCCCGTCCGGCGTTCGAGGACGAGCGCGAAGCGCGATACGCGGTGTGCCGAGGCGGCCTCAGCCGTTGCGGTGCCGATGGGCCAGGGCTTCGTACGAGGCCGCGAGGGCGGGCGCGGCCGTCTCGTACGTGCGCTGGGCCACGCCCACGAACAGGCAGTCCACGACGAGGAGTTGGCTCGTGCGGGACGACATGGCCGCCGGGCGCAGCTCGCTCTCGCGGGCGGTGGAGGTGGTCAGTATGTGGTCGGCGTACTGCGAGACGAGGCCCTCGGGGCGGCCGGTGATGGCGATCGTCGTGGCGCCGTGCTCGAAGGCGACGCGCAGCGGTTCGATGACGTCGCCCGTCGAACCGGAGTGGGTGATCGCGACGGCCACGTCCTTCGCGCGCAGCGTCACCGCGTTGGTGACGGCCAGGTGCGGATCCGAGTGTGCGTGCGCGACCTGGCCGATGCGCAGGAGCTTCTGCGCGAGGTCCTGGGCGACGAGCCCGGACGCGGCCACGCCGTAGATCTCCGTGCGGCGGGCCGTGGCGAGCGCGGCGACGGCCGCCCCGAGCTGCGCGGTGTCGAGCCCGGCGGCCGTGTCGGCGAGGGTCTGCTGCTCGTCGTACGCCAGCTTGGCGACGACGTCGGCGAGCGGGTCGTCCACGGCGATGTCCGCCGTGACGGCCGGGGCGCGGCCCGACTGCTGCTGGGCGGCGAGTCCGGCGAGGGCGAGCCTGAGGTCGCGGTAGCCGGGGTAGCCGAGGAGGCGGGCGGTGCGGACGACCGTGGCCTCGCTGGTGCCGGTGAGCTCGGCGAGGCCGGTGACCGTGAGGGCGGCGCAGCCCGCCGGGTCGCCCGCGACGGCCTCGGCGACGCGCTGCATGGAGCGGGTCATCGACGGCGCGAGCGTGCGCACCTTCGCCGCGAGGGCGGCCGGGGCGGGCGGAGCCCCGCCCGCGAAAATTTCCTTCACGTCAGAGGTCACTCCTGAAAGATATTTTCACCATCGTGACCGGGTCAAGGCTCCTGCCGACCGCACCGCGGGGCACGGGGGGCGACAATGGCTGCATGGACACGATTGACCCGCTGGAGCAGGCGTTGCACGCGGCCCGCGCGCTGGTCCTCGCCGACCTCGCCGCGCGCGAGGTGGCGCAGGCCGACGTGGTCTCCTTCGTCGAGGAGTCCGTGGCGCACCGCCGCTGGTGGGTCGAGCAGTGGCCCGAGGGCGCGGCGTACGTCGCCGGGCTCGTCGCCCAGGACGTGCAGGACCGGATCCTGGAGCGGTACGGCCGCTGGCCGCTGTGCCCGGTGTGCGGCACCGGGGAGCCGCACGCCCTGGACGTGGAGCCGGAGCTCGGGCCCGATCCGCACTGGGTGTGCGCCAAGGCCGGAGTCGTCGTGGCGCCGGTGGGCAGGCTGTCGTGACGCTGTACATCGACCCGCCGGTGTGGCCCGGGCACGGGCGGCTCTGGTCCCATCTGGTGAGCGACGTCTCCTACGAGGAGCTGCACGCCTTCGCCGCGCGGATCGGGGCGCCCCGGCGGGCCTTCGAGCGCGACCACTACGACGTGCCCGCGGAGCGGTACGCGTCCGCTGTGGCCGCGGGGGCCGTGGAGGTCGGGTCCAAGGAGCTGGTGCGGAGGCTCACTGCGGCGGGGCTGCGGCGGCGGAAGTAGCCCACGCGGGGCGCCCCGGGCCCGCCCCTTCCCGAAACCGGGGGCTGCCGCCCCCGGGCCCCTGCCCTTTTCGGCGCTGCGCGCCTCGTCCTCAAGCGCCGGACGGGCTGAAACCGTCGCTGGGGCGGGCTGACATCGTGTAGGTCCGCTGGATCTCGCGGTCGGCGGACCGTTCGAAGCCCGCCCTGCGCAGGACCGCCTCCGACGCCGTGTTGCCCTCGTCCACCACCGCGCGCAGGCCGGTGACGTCGGGCAGGCGGAGAGCCCAGGTGGCCAGCGCGCGCAGGGCTTCCGTGGCGTAGCCGTTGCCCCGGGCCGCGGGGGCCAGGTCGTAGCCGACCTCCGCCCAGCCCTCGTGGTCGGGGACGCCGTGGAAGCCCATGGCGCCGACCGCGACCTGGTCGGCGGTCCGCACGATCGCGTACGAGCCCCACTCGGGGCGGTGCGTGCCCGCCGCGTACGCCTTCGCGATCAGCCCGGCGCCGATCCGCGTGCCCTCGCACGGGCCGCCCGCGATCCAGTCGACGCCGCCGGTGCCGCCCGCGGCGAGGTCGGCGAGGGCCGGGGGCAGGAGCTCCTGGAGCGCCACGCGCTCCGCGGGCAGGTGGATCTGGTTGTGCCAGCGCCAGCGCTCCAGGCGGGACCGGCCCGGCAGGGTGCCCCGGCCGGTCGCCCACAGCAGCGTCCGCCAGTGCGACGCGCCGTCCCTGGCGGGCGGCACGTGCGGGAACTGCCAGGCGAGCAGGGCCTCGCAGAGCCGCGCCGGGGGCTCGTACGCCACGTCGAAGGCGCTCAGTACGTCGTACGTGTGCAGCAGCAGCTCCACGATGCCCATGGCGGCGAAGCCGTGCGCGTCCGCGCTGCCGTGGGGGAACGGGTGGTAGCCGCGCGCGCCCCTCGGCGTCGTGCGCACCACCGCCGCGAGCAGGCCTGCCGACGCCTCCACGGCGTGCACCGCGGCGGCCGGGCCCGTGCCCTCGTCGAGGCGGATGTCGATCGGGACGTACGCGTCCGTCGTCCGTCCCGTGAGCTGGGCCGCGTACGCCGTGAAGTCGCTCACGAGGTGCTCCGCCGTCGCCAGGCAGCTCCACTGGAGGCCGCCCGCGGGCCGCGTCCAGTCGTGCTCCGCCGTCGCCGCCGCGCGCAGCGCGCCGCAGGCGTGCGCCACCGCCTCGTCGATCTCGTCCGCGCCCATCGTCAGCATGGTGCGAGGCTACGTGAGCAGCGCCAGCTCGGCCGAGAGGTTTTCGCGCGCGGGGGCCTCCCAGTGCGCGGCCCCGTGCGGGGTGCGGAACAGCCTCGGCAGGGCCAGGAGTTGGCGCAGGACGTCCGCCCGGCCCCGGCGGAACGCCTCGTCCGGGACGAAGGCGTACTCCTCGCGGACCGCCGCCGCGTAGGCCGCGTAGGCGTCCGGGGGCGCGGCGAGGACCGCCAGGTCCGCGTCGCACAGGACCTCGCCGTCGCGGTCGCCCTCGGCGGGGTCGTGGGTGACGGTGAGGCGGACCAGGCGGGCCACCTCCGCTGTGTCCTCGTCCGTCAGGCCCGCCTCCGGCAGGGCCCGCTCGGCCAGGCGGGCGCTGCGCTCCTCGTTCTCCGAGCGGTCCGGGGCGTAGACGGCGTCGTGGAACCAGGCGGCCAGCCGCACCAAGTGCGGGGCGTCCGCGTGCTGTTCCAGGGTGTCGATGTGGTCCAGGACGGCGGTGAGGTGCGTGGTCGTGTGGTAGCGGCGGTGCGGTTCGGCCCAGCGGGCCAGGAGGTTGTCCGCGTACGGGGCCGGGTCCGGGGCCGCCGCGGGGGTGCGGGCCGCGGTGAGGGTGGTGTGCCAGCGGGTGCGGAGCTCTTCGTACGGGTCGGCCATACCTCCGACCCTACGCGGCCCTCTGGGCAGGCCCCGCCCTGCCGAGGCCTGCCCCCGGGGGGCTTCCCCGGCGGGGGCCTCTCCCACCCACCCGCCCACCCGTTCCGGCGCGGCTTCCCTGCCCGGCCCGGCCTGGCGGCTCCCGGCCGTCGTTCGGCTGCCCGCCGCTACCGCGGCGGATTTCCCACCCGCCCACCCGTTCCTGCCCCAGTGACCTGGCTCGGCCCCGGCCTGGCGGCTTGCACGTTGTCGTTCGGCTGTCCGCTGCTGGCGTGGTGGGGGGTGGGTGGGATTGCCTGTTCCTGCCCCAGTGACCTGGCTCGGCCCCGGCCTGGCGGCTTGCACGTTGTCGTTCGGCTGTCCGCTGCTGGCGTGGTGGGGGGTGGGTGGGATTGCCTGTTCCTGCCCCAGTGACCTGGCTCGGCCCCGGCCTGGCGGCTTGCACGTTGTCGTTCGGCTGTCCGCTGCCGGCGTGGTGGAGGGGTGGGTGGGATGCCTGTTCCTGGCTCAGTGGCCCCGGGTCCGTCCCGGCCCGGCGGCTTGCGTGTTGTCGGGCTGTCCGCAGCTGGCGCGGCCCCCGGGGGGCTGCCCGTTCTTGGGCCGTTGGGCTGGGGCTTGGTGGGGAAGAGGCTGGGGTGGGGGCGTTGCCAAGTGGCGTTCGGGGCGGTTGGGTGGCCGGCATGACGAGCGAGCCCTCGACGCCCGGCGCGGCGTTGGAATCCGACCGCCCCGGCCGACTCCTGCGTACCGAACGCGACGCCTTGATGCCCCTCTTGCGCGCCGCGGACGACGCCGCGTTCGCGGCGCCCACCTGCTGCCCGGGCTGGACGGTCCGGGACCTGCTCGCGCACTGCGCGGCCGCCCTCACCCGGGTGACCGAGAGCCGGTTCGAGGAGGGCGTGTTCACCGCCGAGGGCAACGACCGGGACATCGCCGAGCGCGCCGACTGGCCCGTCGCGCGCGTCCTGGACGAGCTGGAGCACGGCATGACGAACGCGGGCGCCGCCATCGCCGCGGGCAAGGGCCTGTTCGACGGGGTCGCGCTCGGCGAGTGGGTGCACGCCGGTGACGTACGGGACGCGTGGGGGCTGCCCGGCGCCTACGGCGGCGCGGGGCTCGATGACGCCCTTCCGCTGCTCGCGGCCTTCAGCAGGCAGCGCGCGGCGCTGCCGCTGCACGCCGACGTCGACGGCCTGGACGAGCCGCTGGTCCTCGGCGTGAGCGACGGCCGCCGGCCGCCCGCGCGGTACATCGGGGACGCGCCGACGCTGGTCCGGCTGTACGCGGGGCGGCCGCTGGGGGACGCCCGGTTCGAGCTCGCGGGCGCGACGGAGGGTGAGCTGACGATCTTCGGCTGAGGCCGGACCGGGGCGGCGGGGGCGGCGGGGCTCAGTGGCCGTGGCCGCCGGTGGTGGCGCCCGCGTGCCGGGTCTCGCCCCCGCCCGCCCGTACGGTGAACGCCGCGGTCCGCACCTTCCCCTCGTGCCGGAAGTCCAGGAACAGGCGGTACGTGCCCGCGCTCGGCGCCGTCGCCGTGAAGGAGACCTCCGGGCCCGGCTTCGTCGTGGCGTCGCCGGGCTCGCCGTTGGGGTGGACGTGGAGGTAGGCGAGGTCGCCGGAGCGCAGCGCGACCAGGTGGCCGTACGCGCCCAGATACGGCTGGAGGTCGGTGACGGGCTTGCCCCGACGGGTGACGCGCAGGGTCAGTTCGCCCGGCTCGCCGGGGGTCAGGGCGCCGTCCAGGCGCACTGCGTAGCCGCCCGCGGTCTTCGCCGTGGCCGACGGCTCCGGCGCGGGCGCGGGGGCGTACGCGCCCGTCACCGCCAGGTCCGCGCCGAGCGTCACCTTCTCCTTCGCCCGCTCGGGCCTGAAGTCCGCGAAGACGCGGTAGTCCCCGGCCGCGGGCAGCGTCGCCGGGGTCGACCAGGTGCCGTCGGCGGCCCGGGTGGGGTGCAGATGCCGGTACGTCGTCAGGTCGCGTGAGGCGACGATCAGGTGCAGCTCCTTGCCGTGGTCCTCGGCGTACCGGGTCACGGGGCGGCCCGAGTCCGACGCCAGGATCCTGAAGCGCAGGTCGGTGCGGTCGCCCGCCCGGGCGCGCGGGGTCCTCAGGTCCAGGGCGTAGCCGTCGGCCGCGATCTGGAGGCCGCCCGGGGTGTGGTCCCCGTCCGCGCGGCCCTTCTTCCCCTGCGCGGTCTTCTCGCCGTGCTCCTCGGTGTGGGCGACCGGCTTGCCCACCGTGTCGACGCTCGCGCCCACCGCGTACGTGGTGCCGAACGTCGCGGCGACGGCCGCGGCGAAGGCCGTGATCTTCAGTCCGGTGTTCATGGCGTCGGCTCCTTGTGAGTGGGTCGCTGGGAATGCCGTCGACAATACCCCTGGGGGGTATTAAGTCAAGTCGGGATCTCCCTTGCGCTCGATACCCCCCAGGGGTATAAATGATCCTCGTCAGGCATACCGGCCCCGGGTACCCGGGCAGAGCGCGTCACGAGGAGCAGAGGACATGTCCACTACCCAGGTAGAACTCTCCATCGGCGGCATGACCTGCGCCTCCTGCGCGGCGCGCATCGAGAAGAAGCTGAACCGCATGGACGGCGTCGAGGCGACCGTCAACTACGCCACGGAGAAGGCGAAGGTGAGCTTCGAGGGCGACGGCCTCGCCGTGGCCGATCTGATCGCCACCGTCGAGGCCACCGGGTACACCGCGCAGGAACCCGCGCCGCCCCGCGCGGAGAAGGGGGGCGGGGGAGAGCCGGACGCCGAGGACGAGGACGCCGCGCTGCGGCCGCTGCGGCAGCGCCTTGTCGCCGCCGTCCTGCTGTCCGTGCCCGTCATTGCCATGGTGATGGTCCCCGCCCTCCAGTTCACGTACTGGCAGTGGCTGTCCCTCACGCTCGCCGCGCCCGTGGTGACGTACGCCGCCTGGCCCTTCCACAAGGCGGCCTACACCAACGCCCGGCACGGCGCGGCCACGATGGACACGCTGATCTCGGTCGGCACCTCGGCGGCGTTCCTCTGGTCGCTGTGGGCGCTGTTCTTCGGCTCGGCCGGGGAGCCCGGCATGACGCACGCCTTCGAGCTGACCATCGAGCGCACCGACGGCGCCGGGAACATCTATCTGGAGGCCGCGGCGGGCGTCACCGCGTTCATCCTCGCCGGGCGGTACTTCGAGGCCCGCTCGAAGCGGAAGGCGGGCGCCGCCCTGAAGGCGCTGCTCGAACTGGGCGCCAAGGACGTGACCGTCCTTCGTGACGGGACTGAAAAGAACGTTCTAGTCAGTGAGTTGAAGGTCGGGGACCGGTTCCTGGTGCGGCCCGGCGAGAAGATCGCCACCGACGGGCGCGTCGTGGAGGGCGTCTCCGCCGTGGACGCCTCCATGCTCACCGGCGAGTCCGTGCCCGTGGAGGTCGGCGAGGGCGACGCCGTCACCGGCGCGACCCTGAACGTCGGCGGGCGGCTGGTCGTCGAGGCGAGCCGCGTCGGCGCGGACACGCAGCTGGCCCGGATGGCCAAGCTCGTCGAGGACGCGCAGAACGGCAAGGCCGCCGCGCAGCGCCTGGCCGACCGCATCTCCGGGGTCTTCGTACCCGTCGTCATCGCGCTCGCCGTGGCCACCCTGGGCTTCTGGCTCGGCAACGGCGTGGGTCTGACCGCCGCGTTCACGGCCGCCGTTGCCGTACTGATCATCGCCTGCCCGTGCGCCCTGGGCCTGGCCACGCCGACCGCGCTCATGGTCGGCACCGGGCGCGGCGCCCAGCTCGGCATCCTCATCAAGGGCCCCGAAGTCCTGGAGTCCACCCGCCGCGTCGACACCATCGTCCTGGACAAGACCGGCACCGTCACCACCGGCAAGATGACCCTCCTCGCCACGCACGTCGCCGAGGGCACCGACGAGAAGGACGTCCTGCGGCTCGCGGGCGCCCTGGAGCACGCATCCGAGCACCCGATCGCCCAGGCCGTGGCCGCGGGGGCGAGCGCAGGGGCGGGCCCGCTGCCCACCCCCGAGGACTTCGCGAACGTCCCCGGGCTCGGTGTGCAGGGCGTCGTCGAGGGGCACGCGGTGCTCGTGGGGCGCGAGCAGCTGCTCGCCGAGTGGGTGATCCACCTGCCCGCGGACCTGAAGAAGGCCAAGGACGCGGCCGAGGCGGCGGGCCGCACCGCCATCGCCGTCGCCTGGGACGGCGAGGCGCGGGCCGTGCTCGAAGTCGCCGACGCCGTGAAGGAGACCAGCCCCGAGGCCATCCGCCGCCTGCGCGAGCTCGGCCTCACGCCGATCCTGCTCACCGGTGACAACAAGGCCGTCGCCGAGTCGGTGGCCGCCGAGGTCGGCATCGCTCCGGAGCACGTCATCGCCGAGGTCCTGCCGCAGGACAAGGTCGACGTCGTCAAGCGCCTGCAGGGCGAGGGGCGTTCGGTGGCCATGGTCGGCGACGGGGTCAACGACGCGGCCGCCCTCGCCCAGGCCGATCTGGGCCTCGCGATGGGCACGGGCACGGACGCCGCGATCGAGGCGGGCGACCTGACCCTCGTCCGCGGCGACCTGCGCGCCGCCGCCGACGCGATCCGGCTCTTCCGCAAGACCCTCGGCACCATCAAGTCCAACCTCTTCTGGGCCTTCGCCTACAACGTGGCGGCGCTGCCGCTGGCCGCCGCGGGACTGCTCAACCCGATGATCGCGGGTGCGGCCATGGCCTTCTCGTCGGTCTTCGTGGTCGGCAACAGCCTCCGGCTGCGCGGTTTCCAGCCACTGAGCTGACCCATCCGAGCCCATGTGGCTTGATCGCCCCGGTGCGCCTCCGCCGCGCGCCGGGGTGATCTGCGCGTACCCTGGTAATTGGACTAGACCTGTGTTTCTGTGGTGCGACTGCCGGCGCGACGCCGGCCCGCAGAAGGCCAGAAGGAAGGCACCCATGAGCAAGCGCGCACTCCTGGAGGTGATCGCCCTCGACGCCGAGGACGCGATCGCGGCCCAGGCCGGAGGTGCGGACCGGCTGGAACTGGTCACCGACATGGCCGCCGACGGCCTCACGCCGTCCCGCGCGGACTTCGCCGCGATCCGTGCCGCCGTGGACATCCCCCTGCGCGTCATGCTGCGCGTCGCCGACGGCTTCGCGGCCGGGGACGTCGACGAGCTGGTGCGCCGGGCGCGCGAGCTGCGCGCCGAGGGCGCCGACGAGTTCGTCCTCGGCTTCCTCGACGAGACGGGCGGGGCCGACCTGGCCGCCGTCGAGCGCATCGTCGACGCGCTCGACGGCTGCCGCTGGACCTTCCACCGCGCCGTCGACCGGGCCGCCGACCGCGACGCCCTGCGCAAGCAGCTCGCGGACCTGCCCGGACTCGACACGTACCTCACGGCGGGGGCCGCGGGCGGCGTCGACGAGGGGCTGCCCACGCTGGTGGGCGAGGCCGCGCGGGCCGGGGAGCCCGGGTACGAGCCGCGCATCCTCGTGGGCGGCGGGCTCCGGCTCGAACACCTCGCGCGGCTGAAGGCGGCGGGGCTCGACGCCTTCCACATCGGCGGCGCGGCCCGGCCCCACGGGTGGGACCGGGCCCTGTCGGCCGAGTCCGTGGCCACCTGGCGCGCGGCCGTCGACTCCTGAGCCCCGGCGGCGTCAGCCCAGGGCCGGGGGCAGGGCCCCGGTGTGGAGCACCGTGAGGCCCGAGACCGCTCGGGTCAGGGCCACGTACAGGCGCCGCAGGCCGGTGCGTTCGTCGGGCTCGCCGGCCACCACGGCGGCGGGCTCGTCGAGCACCACGTAGTCGTACTCCAGGCCCTTGGCCAGCGAGGCGGGCACGAGGGTGAGACGGGCCTCGGCGGTGGTCTCCTCGCCGGGGGCCAGGTGCGGGACGCCCGCCGCGTCCAGGGCGCCGGCGAGCGCGGCGATCCGCGCGTCCGCCGCGATGAGGCCGATGGACCCCTCGCGCCGCAGCGACTGCGCGCACGCGTCGAGCACCGCCGCGTCCAGGCCGTCGGCCCCGACCTCGCGGACCTCCAGGGAGCCGGGCGACTCGCGCACCGAGGCGACCTCCGTCAGGCCCGGCGCGATCGCGGGCAGCAGCCGCGACGCGTACGCGATGACCTCGCGCGGCACGCGGAAACCGGCGGTCAGCTCCTCCACCACCGCGTCCTGCTTGCCCAGATGGCCGAGGGCCTCCGCCCACGTCGGCGTCGCCCACGGCGTGGTGCCCTGCGCCAGGTCGCCGAGGACGGTGACGGATCCGGTGGTGCAGCGGCGGCCCACCGCGCGGTACTGCATGGGGGAGAGGTCCTGCGCCTCGTCGAGGACGACGTGGCCGAGGGAGTGGGTGCGGGCGACGAGGTCCGACGCCTCGTCGATCAACACCGCGTCCGCGGCGGACCACTTGGTGCTCTTCGGCGTCCGCGCGGGCTTCGCCCACAGGATCGCCCGCTGCTCCTCCCCGGTGAGGACCCCCTCGGCGTGCGCGGCGAGGAACTCCGCGTCGGCGAGCAGCCGGTGCACCAGCTTCGCCGGGTCGACCGGCGGCCAGATCGCCTTGACGGCGGCCTTCACCGCCGCGTTGCGGGCCACCGCGTCCTGCACGCGGTCGTCGGGCGCCTCGCCCGACCGCTCCATCTGGACGAGCACGGCGTGCGCGATCCGCTGCGGCAGCGCCTCGCGCGCGGCGCCGTAGCGCATGTCGCGGGCCTGCAACTCCCGCACGATGTCGTCGAGTTCGTACGACGGTACGCGCCAGCGCCGGGAGCCGCGGACGACCACGACGCCCTCGGTGGGCGGCGTGACGTGCGAGCGCACCGCGCGCCGCAGCACCTCGGCCATGCGGGCGTCGCCCTTGACGAGGGCGGCGGCCGGGTCGTCCGTGCCCCGCACCTCCACGTGCGCCACCAGGTCGTCGACGGTGGCCTGCTTGACCTCGAGCTCGCCGAGCGCGGGCAGGACCTGCTCGATGTAGTGCAGGAAGGAACGGTTCGGCCCGATGACGAGCGTGCCCGTGCGGGCGAGCCGCTCGCGGTGGGCGTAGAGGAGGTAGGCGACGCGGTGCAGGCCGACGGCGGTCTTGCCGGTGCCGGGGCCGCCCTGCACGCACACCGAACCGGCGAGCCCGCTGCGGACGATCTCGTCCTGCTCGGGCTGGATCGTCGCCACGATGTCGCGCATGGGGCCCACGCGCGGGCGCTCGATCTCCTCCTGGAGCAGCTTGCTGACCTGCTCGGCCTCGGTCGCGTCCGTGAGGTGCTCGTCCTCGTACGCGGTCAGCTCGCCGCCGGTGTACCCGAAGCGGCGGCGCAGCGTGACGTCCATCGGGTCCTTCTTGGACGCCCGGTAGAACGGCTGCGACACGGGGGCGCGCCAGTCGATGACCATGGGGTCGCCGTGGGCGTCGTGCACGTGCCGCCGCCCGATGTAGAACTGCTCGCCCTCAGCCCCCTCGGCCTCCTCGGCCCCGGGCGCGTGCGCGTAGTCGAGGCGGCCGAAGAACAGCGGGGTGTGCGCGAGGTCCGCGAGGGCCTTGATGCGGTCGTCGATCTGGCCCTGGAGGACCTCGGCGTTGACCCAGTTCGCGGTGACGTCGCGGATGTCCAGGGCCTCGACGTCCTCCCGCATGGCGCGCAGCGCGGCGCGGGAGGACGTCAGATGGGCCCGCTCGCGGGCGAGCGGGTCGGCGGATACGGCGTTCACGGTGCTGCCTCCGGTGACGGACGTTCTCGGTGCGTGACTCGGGGCCGCCGGTTTCCGACCGGGCGGCGGCGCTCCGTGGGCGGGAGGCGGGGAAGGAGGAATCCTAGGTGAGCGGCCCGTGGCGGCACCAATGGATTTCCGGTGGACCTCCTGGTCCGGAAGGCGAACCCTGACTCATCCCTGAGACGGCCCTCAGGGTCGCCGTCCATCCGGAGGTGTAGAGGGCGCGGGCCCGGAGTCGTACCGGTGGACCCGGGCGGTTAGACCCGCAGGCCGATGTGTGCGGGCGCCCCGGGAACGACCATGGAGACATGAGCAGCGCAGTCATCACCCCCGCGTCCCTGTCCGCCCCCTCCAGCGGCCCGCGCCGCGCCGACGGCGCGACCGCCGTCTCGGAGGCCCACCGTCCGCACCGCGTCGGCGACGCCCTGCGCGCCGCGAAGGTCTTCATGGGCGCCGTCGTCGGCGTCGTCGTCCTCGGGGAGTACGCGGAGGAGGCGGGCGTCCGCCGCCGCTGACGCAGCCCCTTCCGCTCCGCCCGCCCCGGCCGTCCCGTTCGCCCCGTTCACTCCGCGAGCAGCGACTCCGCGTCGACGATGCGGTAGGCGTACCCCTGCTCCGCCAGGAACCGCTGGCGGTGCGCGGCGAAGTCCTGGTCGATGGTGTCGCGGGCGACCACGGAGTAGAAGTGCGCCTGGTGGCCGTCGGCCTTCGGGCGCAGCACGCGGCCGAGGCGCTGGGCCTCCTCCTGCCGCGAGCCGAAGGTGCCCGAGACCTGGATGGCGACCGTCGCCTCCGGCAGGTCGATGGAGAAGTTGGCGACCTTGGACACCACGAGCACGGAGATCTCGCCCTCGCGGAAGGCGTCGAAGAGCTTCTCGCGCTGGGCGTTGGACGTCTCACCCTTGATCACGGGCGCGTTCAGATGCTCGCCCAACTCGTCCAGCTGGTCGATGTACTGGCCGATGACGAGGATCTGCTGACCCGCGAACTTCCGGACGATCGCCTCCGTCACCTTCCGCTTCGTGGCCGTCGTCGCACAGAAGCGGTACTTCTCCTCGGCCTCCGCCGTGGCGTAGGACAGGCGCTCGCTGTCGGTGAGGTTGACGCGCACTTCCACGCAGTCGGCGGGCGCGATGTACCCCTGCGCCTCGATCTCCTTCCACGGCGCGTCGAAGCGCTTGGGCCCGATGAGCGAGAAGACGTCCGACTCGCGCCCGTCCTCGCGGACGAGGGTCGCGGTCAGCCCGAGGCGGCGCCGCGCCTGGAGGTCGGCGGTGAACTTGAAGACGGGCGCGGGCAGCAGGTGCACCTCGTCGTAGAGGATCAGCCCCCAGTCGCGGGAGTCGAAGAGCTCCAGGTGCGGGTAGATGCCCTTCCGCTTGGTCGTCAGGACCTGGTACGTGGCGATCGTGACGGGCCGGATCTCCTTCTTCGTACCGCTGTACTCGCCGATCTCGTCCTCGGTGAGCGAGGTGCGCTTGATCAGCTCGTGCTTCCACTGGCGGGCGGAGACGGTGTTCGTGACGAGGATCAGCGTGGTCGCCTTCGCCTCGGCCATGGCGCCCGCGCCCACGAGGGTCTTGCCCGCGCCGCAGGGCAGCACGACGACGCCGCTGCCGCCGTGCCAGAAGCCCTCGACGGCCTGGCGCTGGTAGGGCCGCAGCGCCCAGCCGTCCTCGTTGAGGTCGATCTTGTGGGCCTCGCCGTCGACGTACCCGGCGAGGTCCTCGGCGGGCCAGCCCAGCTTGAGCAGCGTCTGCTTGATCTGGCCGCGCTCGGAGGGGTGCACGACGACCGTGTCCGGGTCGATCCGGGCGCCCACGAGCGGCTGGACCTTCTTCGACCGCAGGATCTCCTCCAGGACCGGCCGGTCCGTGGTGGTGAGCACGAGGCCGTGCGTGGGGTGCTTGCTGAGCGTGAGCCGGCCGTAGCGGGCCATCGTCTCGGCGACGTCGACGAGCAGCGCGTGCGGCACCGGGTACCGCGAGAACTCCACCAGGGCGTCCACGACCTGCTCGGCGTCGTGCCCCGCCGCCCGCGCGTTCCACAGCCCGAGCGGCGTCACGCGGTACGTGTGGATGTGCTCAGGGGCGCGTTCCAGCTCGGCGAACGACGCGATGGCACGACGGCAGGCGTCGGCCCGCTCGTGGTCGACCTCCAACAGGAGCGTCTTGTCCGACTGGACGATGAGGGGTCCATTCACGACTTCAGGGCCCTTTCTGCTGCGATCACTGCTGGAGGTCAGCCGGGCGGCCAAACCTCCAGTGTGCCGCATGGCGCCCCGCTGCCGGGGCGCCGTGCTCGGCGGGCGCCGGGTTCAGCCGGTCAGGGTCGCCAGGTGCACCGAGAGGGTCTTGTGGCCCTCGGGGGTGGGGTGCAGGCCGTCGGTGAGGAGGTCGGGGCGGGTGTGCAGGGGGTCCCACAGGTCGAGGAAGTCGATGTGGTGCCCGGCGCACCAGGAGCGCAGGTCTTCGCGCAGCCGCAGGGCGCTGGCCTCGGTGAAGCACAGGCCCTCGTAGTCGGCGGTCCGCGACTCGTCGAGCCAGAGGGGGCCCGCGACGACGAGCCGGGCGTTGTGGGCGTGGGCCGCGTCGGCCAGGGTGCCGAGGTGGTCCGCGAGCCGGTCGAGGCCGCCGGGCAGGGCGGAGTCGTTGATGCCCGCGGCGACCAGGAGGGTGTCGGGCAGCCGGGGCGCGAGGAGCGCGGGCGTCTGCGCGGCGACGTCGGCGAGGGTGCTGCCGGGGATGGCCAGGTTGAAGACGCGGTGGGCGCTCTCGTCCGCGGCGATGTGGGCGGCCGCCAGGTGCGCGGCCCAGCCGCCGTACGGGTCGCAGCGGCCGTAGGCGATGCTGTCGCCGACGATCACGATGCGCGCCGCCGGGCGCAGCGGCCGCGCGTCCAGATAGGCCCAGGCGCTCTCCCCGGAGGAGAGGCGGACCCGCCGCCGCACGTAGTCGTCGACCTCGTAGGCGTCGGCCGCGGCGAGGTCGGCGTCGGTCAGGCGGAGGACGGCGCCCTCGACCTCGGCGCCGACGCGGCGCTCCAGGGTCAGGTGCACGTCCAGGCCGCTGGTGGCGATGACGTCCGGGTCGGTGATGGTCAGGGGCCTGGTCGCGTGCCCGGCGAGGGCCGCGGGGGAGCTGGGCACGGCGCGCCCGAACAGGGTCGTCTGGACGTGCTCGTCCAGGAGCGTGCCGAAGGAGAACAGAGCGTGCGGGCGGGACTCGGACACCGGAGCTGCCATGGCCTTTCTGAAAAGAACGTTCTAGCCAGTCTAGTGACCCGTCAGGACCCCGGGCCGCCCGCGGGGGCGCACGGCCCCGCTCGCCCGCCGGGGCGCGTGCGGCACGGCACACCGGCGCCCGCCGGTGACCCGCTACCGTTGCCAGGATGAGTACCCCGGAAGCCCCCCGTTCCCTTGCGGAAGCCCTCCGGGCGAGCGACGACGCGACGCTCGTCGCGCTGTTGCGATCCCGGCCCGACCTCGTCAGCCCCGTGCCCAACGACCTGACGCAGCTGGCCACCCGCGCGGGCACGCGGGCGTCGGTGGTACGCGCCCTGGAACGCCTCGACCGGTTCGCGCAGCAGGTCGCCGAGGCCCTGGCCGTGGCCCCGGACCCGGCGTCGTACGAGGAACTCGCGGGACTGCTCGCGCCCGCGCCGGGCGAGGCCGTCGACCGGGCCCTGACGACGCTGCGCAGGCAGGCGCTCGTCTGGGGCGCGGAGAGCCGCCTGCGCCTGGTGCGCACCGCGCGCGAGCTGCTCGCGCCGACGCCGCAGCGGCCCTCGCCGACGGGGCTCGGCCCGACCGTCGCGGAGGCCACGGCGGGGATGTCGCCGGGCCGGGTGCAGAGCGTCGTCACGGCCGCCGGGCTCTCCTCCACGCACGACGCGGTGTCGGCCGTGGAGTCCCTCACCGCGCTCTTCACCGACCAGAAGCGGATGTCCCGCCTCCTTGACGAGGCGCCCGCCGAGTCCGTCGAGGTCCTGTCCCGGCTCGTGTGGGGCCCGCCGTACGGGCAGGTCACCGCGGACCCGGCCCCCCATCTGCGGTGGCTGCTCGACCGGGGCCTGCTGCTCCCCACCGCGCCGGGCACGGTCGTCCTGCCCCGCGAGGCCGCGCTGCACCTGCGCGGAGGCCGCGCCCACCGCGTCCTGGAGCCGTCGCCCCCGGCGGTGGAGGTCGCGCGCGAACACGGTCCCCAGGTGGTGGACGCGACGGCGGCCGGGCAGGCCTACACCGCGCTCGCCACCGTCGAGGAGCTGCTCAAGGACTGGGACGAGGGCGGCCCCGCGGTCCTGCGCGCGGGCGGCCTGAGCGTCCGGGACCTCAAGCGGACCGCCGTCGCCCTGGGCGTGGCGGAGCCCCAGGCCGCGTTCTGGGTCGAACTCGCCTACGCCGCCGGGCTCCTGGCCGCCGACGGCGAGGCCGACGAGCGCTACGCCGCGACCCCCGCCTACGACAGCTGGCAGGAGCTGCCCGCCGCCGAACGCTGGGCCCGGCTCGCCACCGCCTGGTACGAGGCCACCCGCACCCCCGGCCTCGTCGGCGGGCGCGACAGCAAGGACCGCACCCTGTCCGCGCTCGGCCCGGGGCTCGACCGCTCCGCCGCGCCCGAGGTGCGCCACCGCGTCCTGACCCTCCTGGCCGGCCTGCCCGAAGGCGCCGCGCCCACCGAGGAGTCCGTGCTCGACCGGCTGCGCTGGGAGCGCCCCTCCGGCGGCGGCGCCACGGAGCCGCGGGCCCGCCTGGCCCGTTGGACGCTGAGCGAGGCGGAACTCCTCGGGGTCACCGGGCGCGGGGCGCTCGCCGCCCACGGCCGCGCGCTGCTCGCCGGGCGGCCCTCCGCGGACCCCCTGGCGCAGGGCGCGCCGCCGTCCGCCGCCGAGCGCGCCGCCGCCGGTGCCGAGGCCGCCCGGCTCCTCGCCCCGCTGCTCCCCGAACCCCTCGACCACGTCCTGCTCCAGGCCGACCTCACCGCGGTCGCCCCGGGGCCGCTGCGCCGCCCCCTCGCGGACGCCCTCGCCGTGCTCGCCGACGTGGAGTCCAAGGGCGGCGCCACCGTCTACCGGTTCACGCCGGGCTCCGTGCGCCGCGCGCTCGACACCGGGCAGAGCGCGTCCGACCTGCACGCGTTCCTCGCCGCGCACTCCCGCACGCCCGTCCCGCAGCCCCTCGCGTACCTCATCGACGACGTGGCCCGCAGACACGGCCATCTGCGCGTCGGCGCCGCCTCCGCGTACGTGCGGTGCGACGACGAGGGCGTGCTCGACGAGATCCTCGCGGACAAGCGGGCCCACGGGCTGCGGCTCCGGCGTCTCGCGGGCACCGTGCTCGCCGCCCAGGCCGACCCCGCCACGCTCCTCGAAGGGCTGCGCGTCATGGGCTTCGCGCCCGCCGCCGAGAGCGCCGAGGGCGACGTCCTGATCACCCGCGCGCACAGCCACCGGACCCCGCCGCGCACCGCCCCCGAGCCGGTCCCCGACGGGCCGCCGCTGCCCGACGCCACGCTCATCGACGCCGCCGTACGCGCCATCCGCGCCGGGGACCTCGCCTCCACCACCCCGCGCAAGGCGGCGCCCGCCGCGACCGGGGAACTGCCCCGCACCACGTCCGCCGAGACCCTCGCCACCGTGCAGGCCGCCGTCCTCACCGGCGAGGCCCTGTGGATCGGCTACGTCAACGCCGAAGGCGCGGCGAGCCAGCGCGTCATCGCCCCGGTCCGCGTCGAGGGCGGCTTCGTCACCGCGTACGACCACACGGCGGACGAGGTTCGCACCTATCCGCTGCACCGCGTCACGGGCGTCGCGGAGCTCGCCGACGACTGAGGCCGGACCCCGCCGCCCAGGGGCCGTCATCCGCCGGTCCGCGGCGGCGCGGTAACTTCGTTGTCCGGGCCCACCTCAACACCGCAGCCCCGGAGGGAACTTCGTGGGGATCGAGAGCGACCAGCTCGTCTTCGACTATCTGAGCCGCGTCGGCGACCTCGCGCAGCAGCGCCAGCTGTCGTCCGCCGCGCGCATGCGGCTCGTGTCCGAACTCCGGGGCGAGATCGACCGCCGCCGCGCCAAGGCCGCCGACAGCCCCGCCGCGGTCCGGCGCATCCTGGACCGCATCGGCTCCCCGGACGAGCTGGTCACCGCCGCCGCCGACACCACGGGCGCGCCCGCCGCGTCCCCTCCGCCCGCGGCGTCCGCGCCCTCGTCGCCTGCTCCGTCCCGCTCGCGCGAGCCCAGGCGTCCGCGCCGGGTGGTGCCGCGCCCGCGCCGCGCCGCCGGGGCCGCCGCTCCGGCGGGGCCCGCGAGCCCGCCCGCCCCCGAGCCGCGGCGCCCCGCCCCGCCGCACCTCGCGGGCACCGACGAACTCGGCGACAGCGCACCGGACCTGGAACCCGACTGGTGGCGGGTGGAGCGCGTCCCGGAGGAGGGCGCGCACACCGTGTACGGGTTCGTGGGCGGGGTGGAGATCCCCGAGATGCTGCGACGGCCGCCCACGGACCTGGAGAAGAAGGGGACCGGTACGGAGCGGGGGGAGGACGGGGACGAAGACGCCGACGAAGCCGAGGACTCCGAAGCCGCCGAGGATGCCGAGGAGGACGCCGAGGAGGAGGCCGCGCCGGACGAGGCGCGCCGCCGCCGCTTCGGCATACTCCCGCTCCTGACGAAGGACGCGCCGTCCGCCAGGAGGACACCGCTCACCAAGGGCGGCCCCGCGGCCAAGGGTCCTGCCGCCAAGGGCTCTGCGGCCAAGGGTCCCGCCGCCAGGGGCCCTGCCGCCAAGGAGTCCCCCGGCGAGGAAGCGCCCGGCGCGGAAGAGTCGGTTCCGGATGGCTCCGCCGGGGCCGGTGTGCTCGCCGGTGTCCGCTCCCTCAGCAACCCCGTCCTGCTGCTCGCCGCCGCCGCGCTCGTCGTCGGCGCGGTCATCGGCAACTGGTTCGCGCTCGGCGGCGGTTGGATCGTCGCCTGGTTCTCCCGCAAGCTCAGCCCGGCGGAGAAGAAGGGCGCGGTGATAGCCGTGCCCGCGCTCACGATCGCGGGCGGGATCGCCTGGCTGTGGGGCCGGTCGCAGGGCAAGTGGGGCGAGCCCATCGCCAAGGGCCAGATGAACGCGGCGATCGAGGAGGCCTGGCCGTGGGTGGTCAGGGCGGCGGCCGTCGCCTCCGCCCTGTTCCTCGTGTGGCGGTCGCAGCGGAGCAAGCCCGAGTAGCCGTGCGGCCGCCCCGGGCGGACTCCCGTACGGCGGCGGCTACTTCTTCTTCGCCAGCGCCGTCTTCAGCTGGTCCAGGACCTTGTCGGCCGCGGTGTAGCCGATGCCCTGGAGCCACAGCTCGTCGTCGACGACGTGGACGTTGCCGGACTTGACCGCCTTCATGTTCTTCCACAGGCCGCTGTTCACGGTCTGCGTCTGCTTGGCCTTCTTCGGATCGCCGTACGTCGACCGGAAGATGACGTCCGTGTCGGCGAGGTCGATCTTCTCGGGGCTCACGTCGTAGGAGAACCCGTCCTTGGCCTTCTGGGAGACGGGCGCGCGGCCCAGGCCCACGTCCTTGAGGATCGTGGCGATGTACGACTGCTCGCCGTAGATGCGGATGTCGGCGCCCTGGACGAAGCGCACCACGTTGACCTCGGTGGCTTTGGCCCTCGCCGGGCCGCCGATCGCCGCCGTGACCTCCTTGACGTGCGCGTCGTAGGCGGCGACGGTCCTCTTCGCCGCGGCCTTCTTGCCGAGCGCGTCCGCGTGCGTCCGGAAGTTCTCCTTCCAGGGGTAGCCGGTGGTCTCCGTCATGACGGTCGGCGCGATCTGCTTCAGCTGGTCGTACTTCGCGCCGTGGCGGATCTTGGAGGTGAGGATCAGGTCCGGCTTGAGACCGGCGATGACCTCCAGGTTCGGGTTCATCATCTCGCCGACGTCCTTGATGCCCGCGAGCCGGTCCTTCGGCAGATAGCCGGGGAAGCCGCTGGACGCGTCGGTGTGTGTGGCGCCGACCGGCTTCACGCCGAGGGTGAGCGCGGAGTCCAGCTCGGCGGTGTCGAGCACGACGACCCGCTCGGGCGCCAAGGGCACCTTCACCTCGCCCATGGCGGTCTTCACGACATGCGTCCTGCCCGAGCCGGCGTCCTTGTCGTCGTCGGACGAACCGCACCCGGCGAGCGCGAGCGCGCCGGTCACGGCGAGGGCGCCCACGGTACGGACGCGGCGGCGGGAGCTGCGGTTCATGAGGGGGGCCTTTCGTCGGGGGAGGGCTTCTCGTCCTCCGGGGCCGGACGGTCTGCGGGGGCGGGACGGTCCGCGGGCGCCGGGCGATCCTCTGGGGCCGAAGCCGAAGCCGAAGCCGAAGCCGAAGCCGAAGCCGAAGCCGAAGCCGAAGCCGGGGCCGCGGGCCGCCACGGGGTGCCCGGCACCACCAGCGGCGAGCCCGTCACCGGGTCGGGCACGACCACGCACTCGAGGCCGAAGACGTCCCGGACGAGCTCCGCCGTCACGACGTCGCGCGGCGCGCCCTCGGCGACCACCCGCCCCTCCTTCATGGCGACGAGGTGGTCGGCGTAGCGGGCGGCCTGGTTCAGGTCGTGCAGGACGACCGCGACCGTCCGCCCCCGGTCGTGGTTCAACTGCCGTACGAGGTCCAGGACCTCGACCTGGTGGGAGATGTCCAGGTACGTCGTCGGCTCGTCGAGCAGCAGCAGCTCGGTCTCCTGCGCGAGGGCCATGGCGATCCACACGCGCTGCCGCTGCCCGCCCGACAGCTCGTCGACGGGCCGCTCGGCGAGAGCGGTCACGTCGGTGCGCTCCATCGCCTCGGTGACGGCCCGCTCGTCGGCGTCCGACCACTGCTGCCACCACCGCTGGTGGGGCTGGCGGCCGCGCGCCACCAGGTCCGCGACGGTGATGGCCTCGGGCGCGACGGGCGTCTGCGGGAGCAGCCCGATCCGCTGGGCGATGCGCCGCGTCGGCAGCTTCGCCAGCTCCTCGCCGTCGAGCAGGACGGCGCCGCCCTTCGGCTTGAGCAGCCGCCCGAGCGCGCGCAGCGTCGTCGACTTGCCGCAGGCGTTCGGGCCGACGACGACGGTCACCGCGCCGTCGGGGATCGCGAGGTCGAGCGCGTGCACGACCGTACGGTCCTCGTAGGCGAGGGTCAGCTCGCGCGCGGTCAGACGCGCGCCGGCGGGGGCGCTCACGCGGTGCCTCCCTTGTGGACGGAACGGCTGCGGACGATGAGCCAGATCAGATAGGGCGCCCCGACGGCGGCCGTGAGGACCCCCACCGGCAGCTCGGTGGGCGAGAAGAGCCGCCGGGCGAGCAGATCGGCGAGGACGACGACGAGCGCGCCCAGCAGCGCCGAGCTGACCAGCGGGATCTGCGCGGTCCTGGTCAGGCGCCGGGCGATCTGCGGGGCGAGCAGCGCCACGAAGTCGACGGGCCCCGCGGCCCCGGTCGCCACCGACGCCAGGACGACGCCGAGCAGCACGAGCCCGGTGCGCACCCGGCCGAGCCGCACGCCGAGCGCGGTCGCCGTGTCGTCGTCCATCGACACGGTGCGCTGGGCGCGGGCCGCCCAGGCCACGCACGGCAGGAGGACGAGCAGCGTCAGGGCGAGGGGTCGGGCCTCCGGCCAGCCGCGGCCGTTCAGCGACCCCGTCATCCAGATCTGCGCCTGCTGCGCGACGAGGTAGTCGCCCTTCGTCATGAAGAGGGTGGTCACGGACCGCAGGGCGATCGCGAAGCCGATGCCGATCAGGACGAACCGCGTCGCGTGCAGGCCGCCGCGCCACGCGAACGCGTACACGAGCAGCGCGGCGGCGACGCCGCCCGCCACGGACAGATACGGCAGGACCGTGTACGAGGTGAGCCCGAACGTCATCGCGGCGACCGTCACCGCGCTCGCGCCCTGGCTGATGCCGATGATGTCCGGGCTGGCCAGGGGGTTGCGGGCGACGGTCTGGATGAGCGCGCCCGCGACGCCGAAGGCGGCGCCGACGAGCAGCCCCACCGTCATCCGCGGCTCGCGGAGGGTGCCCACGACCAGCTCGTCCGCCGAGGGCCTGCCGAGGACGACCTTCAGGGCCTCGACGGGCCGGACGTAGGTCTCGCCGACGCACAGGTACGCCAGGCAGGCGGCCGCGAGGAGCAGCGCGAGGACGGTGGCCACGACGGCCGCCCTGCGGTGGGCGAGGAACGTGGCCCGGCCCAGGCGGACGACCGCGTACCCGGCGGGCCGCACCCGGCGCGGGGCGGCGAGGACGTCGGGGCTCACGCCGCCACCGCCTTCCTGCGGACGAGGGTCACCAGGAACGGGACGCCGATGAGGGCGGTCATCACACCCGCGGGGACCTCGCTCGGCGGGAAGACGATCCGGCCCACCGTGTCGGAGACGAGGAGCATCACGGGCCCCAGGAGGGCGGCGAGCGGAAGCACCCAGCGGTGGTCGCTGCCGATGACGGCGCGGGCGATGTGGGGGACCGCGAGGCCGATGAAGGCGATGGGCCCGGCGGCGGCCACGCCGACGCCGGTCAGGACGGTGGCGCCGAGGCCGCCCACGACGCGGACGAGGGCGACGTTCTGACCGAGGCCCTTGGCGACGTCCTCGCCGAGGGCGAGGGCGTCGAGGCCGCGGGCGACGGAAAGGACGAGCAGCAGCCCGGCGAGCAGGAACGGCCAGGTCTGGCCGACGATCGCGGCCTCGCGTCCGGAGAGCGCGCCGACCTGCCAGAAGCGGAACTCGTCGAGCGCGGACGCCCGGGTGGTGAGGATGCCCGTGGTGACGGAGACGAGCAGGGCGTTGATCGCGGCGCCGCCGAGGGCGAGTTTGACGGGGGTCGCGCCGCCCCGGCCGCTGGCGGCGATCGCATAGACGGCGACGGCCGCGAGGGCCGCGCCCGTGAAGGCGTACCAGACGTAGCCGGTGAGCGTGTGCGTGCCCGCGTACGCGATGGCGACGACCACGCCGACCGACGCGCCCTGGCTGATGCCGAGGATGCCGGGGTCGGCGATGGGGTTGCGGGTGATGCCCTGGAGCGCGGTGCCCGCGACGGCGAGCGCGGCGCCGACCATGACGCCGAGGACCGTGCGCGGCACGCGCATCTCGCGGACCACTTCGGCGGCGTCGCCGTGCCCGCCGTGCAGCAGGGCGTCGAGGACCGCGGACGGCGCGATCGCGCGGGCGCCGACGGCGAGGCTGAACAGGACGGCGAGCAGCAGGGCCACGACGGCCGCCGTCATCGCGACGGCGCGTCTGGCGTTCACACGCATCGGCTGGCTCGTTTCGCAGGACGGGGCGGCAGGGGGTCCGCCGCGGAACGGGGCGAAGATTGGTAAGGCTTGGCTAAGAAGCATAAGGGGGTCCGGCCGCCCCGCCCGGGCCACCGGCCCCCCGGCACAATGGGCGCCATGACCTCACGGACTGCACGGACCACCCGGGACGGCGGCGCGCTCACCGTCGGCTTCGACCTCGACATGACCCTGATCGACTCCCGGCCCGGCATCCACGCCTGTTACGTGGCGCTGTCCGAGCGGACCGGTGTGCACGTGGACGCGGACCTGGCCGTGACCCGCCTCGGGCCGCCCCTCGAACAGGAGTTGGCCCACTGGTTTCCGGCCACCGAGGTCGCGGCGACGGCGGAGCTCTACCGTGAGATGTATCCCACATACGCGATCGCGGCGACGCCCGCGCTGCCCGGCGCCCGCGCGGCCGTCGACGCGGTGCGCGCGGCGGGCGGCCGCGCGGTGGTCGTCACCGCCAAGTACGAACCGAACGCCAAGCTCCACATCGAGCACCTCGGCATCGCGGCGGACGCCGTGGTCGGCAACCTGTGGGCGGAGCGGAAGGCGCAGGCCCTGCACGAGTACGGGGCGTCCGTGTACGTCGGCGACCACACCGGGGACGTACGCGGGGCGCGTACGGCGGGCGCGCTCTCCGTAGCGGTGGCGACCGGGCCGTGCGACGCAGAGGAACTGCGCGCGGCGGGCGCCGACGTCGTACTCGGCGATCTGAGCCAGTTCCCGGCCTGGCTCGCGGCTCACGTGGCCGAGCGGCCCGCCGCTGACCTGGCCTGACGCCGCTGCACGGCGATGGAGCGGAACACGCCTGCCCCGGCGATGAGGAAACCCACGCCCATCAGCATGCACACCGCATAGGCCACGGGCGGGAAAGGGTCGCCGCCGAGGAACAGCGGAGCCACCGTGACCAGCGTGGCCACGGCACCGACGAAGAAAACGATCGCGCCAATCCGGACGAGGCCGTCGCCCGGTCCGGTGGAATTCGCTTGGGTTTTGTCACGCACCGGACCAGGGTAGTTCCCAGCGCGAAGGAAGAAACCGGGGACGTCTTGTCACCGGCCCCGGGACCAATAGTCTTGGTGCTGGCGGGTCGTGCGACCCGCTGTAGTGCTATCCAGAGCCGTTTTCGCCCGGCGGACGGGACCGGAGGGTCCACGCCGAAGGCGGCGCGGTGCCGCCGATACGACGACTAGTACGAGGACGAGGACTTCACGTGCCTACCGGCAAGGTCAAGTGGTTCAACAGCGAGAAGGGCTTCGGCTTCCTCTCCCGCGACGACGGCGGCGACGTCTTCGTGCATTCCTCCGTACTGCCCGACGGCGTCGACACACTCAAGCCCGGCCAGCGCGTGGAATTCGGCGTGGTCGCCGGCCAGCGGGGGGACCAGGCCCTTTCGGTGACGCTTCTCGACCCGACGCCGTCGGTCGCCGCGGCCCAGCGCCGCAAGCCGGACGAACTGGCCTCGATCGTCCAGGACCTCACCACCCTCCTGGAGAACATCACCCCCATGCTGGAGAAGGGGCGTTACCCCGACAAGGCCTCCGGCGCGAAGATCGCGGGACTGCTGCGCGCGGTGGCCGACCAATTGGACGTGTGACAGGACCCTCGTGGCACGCCGGACGGGCTGGATTTCCAGCCCCTCCGGCGTTTGAGGAGCGGGGGTCTGGGGGCGGAGCCCCCAGGATCAGGAGCCCCCAGGATCAGGGGAACGCCAGGGCCCCCGGGGCCAGGGCCGGTACCAGGCCTTCGGCTGCGGCGCGGGTCAGGAGCCCGCGCACCGCGGCGTAGCCGTCCTCGCCCAGGTCCGCCGTGAACTCGTTGACGTACAGGCCGATGTGCTGGTCGGCCACCTTCGGATCCATCTCCTGCGCGTGTTCCAGGACGTAGGGACGCGAGACCTCGGGGTCGTCCCACGCGGCGCGCACCGACGCCCGCGCGGCGTCCGCGAGCCCCCGCAGCGCGTCCTCGCCGAGGGACCGCTTCGCGATGATCGCGCCGAGCGGGATCGGCAGGCCCGTCGTGGCCTCCCAGTGCTCGCCCATGTCGGCGAGCCGGTGCAGGCCGTAGTTCTGGTACGTGAAGCGCGCCTCGTGGATGACGAGCCCCGCGTCGACCTCGCCGTCCCGCACCGCGGGCATGATCCGGTCGAAGGGCAGCACCACGATCTCCCCGACGCCGTCCGCGAGGACGTCCGCCGCCCACAGCCGGAACAGCAGGTACGCCGTCGACCTCTCGCTCGGCACGGCGACCTTCTTGCCGCTGAGGTCGAGGCCCGGCTCCCGGGTCAGCACCAGCGGACCGCAGCCCCGCCCGAGGGCGCCGCCGCAGGGCAGCAGCGCGTACTCGTCGAGGACGTACGGCAGCACGGCGTACGACACCTTGAGCACGTCGAACTCGCCGCGCTCGGCCATGCCGTTGGTGATGTCGATGTCCGCGAACGTCACGTCGAGCGCGGGCGCGTCCGGCACCCGGCCGTGCGCCCAGGCGTCGAAGACGAAGGTGTCGTTGGGGCAGGGCGAGTACGCGATGCGCAGGGGCCCGGGGGCGGTGTCAGTCATGCCTGTTCCAACTCTCCAGTACGGGCGCGAACTTCCCGAACGCCCCGGTGAGCGCGGCGAGCGCGTCCCCGATGCGCCAGGCGGCCCGGTCGCGCGGGCCCACCGGGTTCGAGACCGCGCGCACCTCGCACACGGGAAGCCCGTGCACGGCGGCGGCCTCGGCGACGCCGAAGCCCTCCATCGCCTCCGCGAGCGCACGCGGATGGCGGGCGCGCAGCCCGGCCGCGCGCTCGGCGGAACCGGTGACGGTCGACACCGTCAGGACCGTGCCCGTCGCGGCGCCCGACACGGCGGCCAGCTCCCGGACGAGGGCGCCGGGCGGCTCGTACGTGACCCGGCCGAAGCCCAGCTCGGTGACCGGCAGGAAGCCGTCGGCGGTCTCGGCCCCCAGATCGGCCGCGGTCACGGCGTCGGCGACGACCAGCGACCCCACCGGCGCGTCCGGCAGGAACCCGCCGCCGATGCCGGCGGAGACCACGAGGCCGTACGGGGTGCCGTGCGCGGCGGCGGTGGCGAGCGCGGCCGCGGTGCCCGCGGCGGCGGCCGCGGGGCCGACGCCGACGGCGAGCACGTCCACGCGGCCGGTGCCGCTCGCGGGGCGGGCTCCGGCGGACAGGCCGGAGGCCACCGCGTCCCGTTCGGCGGGGACCGCGGTGGCCACCAGGACGCGTGGGCCCCGCCCGGTCCCGGTCAGGGTCAGGCGTCCTTGTCCTTCTTCAGCTTGAACGACCACAGGCCCGTGGCCTTCGGCGCGCCGCTCTCGCTCTTGCCGCCCTCGAGGAGGCTGACGATCGTCTTGGAGCCGCCACCGCCGTACTGCTGGTTGAAGAACACGCTGCCCGGGATGACGACGTACGTCTTCTTGCTGGCCTCGGTCAGGGGCTGGCCGTTCATCAGCAGCGTCCAGCCCTTGTCGGCGATCTCCGGGTCGACGCCGAAGCGGACCTTCTCGTCGGGGTCGACGGTGATGGACTTGATGTCCTTCGTGTCCTTCAGGCAGTCCTGTACGGCGGACTGCGTGAGCTCCTTGCCGTCCTTGTAGCAGGAGGCCTCGGAGTGCACGGACTTGCTGCCGACCGTCACGGTGGCCAGCGGCGTCGGCTTGTCACAGGCCGACAGGACGAGCAGTCCGGCGGAGACGGCGCCGAGGGAGGCGACGGCGCGGCGGCTGCGCGCTGAGCGGGGTACCAGGGAGGTCATGGCGGAAGGCTATCTCCTGGCCCCTGGGCCCATACCGGCCGCCCCGCCGGGCCGCCTCCGGCGCGGCCCTCCGCCCCACCGCTACCGCGGCGGGCCTCCCCTCCCACCCGCCCACCCGTGTGACCCGGCCCGGCCCCGACCTGGCGGCTCGCGGCCCGTCGTCCGGCTGCCCGGCTAGGCCAAGACCCTGCGGCTGCCTCACCGGCGGGCCGCCGCCAACAGGCCCCGTACCGTCGGGAGCCAGCCGACCGCCACGATCGCCGCCGCCACGGAGAGGCCCAGCGTTCCGTTCAGGGGGAGGGCGATGCCGATGCCGCCGCCGACCACCCAGGCCATCTGGAGCAGCGTCTCGGCGCGTGCGAACGCGGAGGTGCGCACCGCCTCCGGCACGTCCCGCTGGATCAGCGCGTCCAGCGACAGCTTCGACAGGGCCTGCGCGAAACCCGCGACGGCCGCCAGACAGGCGATGCCCACGGGGCTGTAGAACAGCGCCGCGCACACCGCGACCCCGAGCACCACCGCCACCACGGTCACGATGATCATCTCGGGCGCGCGCGACTTCAGCCACGCCCCGACGGCCGTACCGAGCGCGTTGCCCGTGCCCGCGGCGACCCCGACGACGCCGAGCGACACCGCCGCGCTCTGCCCGCCGAGCGGATGCTCGCGCAGCAGGAAGGCCAGGAAGAAGATCAGGAAGCCGGAGAGCCCGCGCTGCGCGGCGTTGACGGCCAGGCCGTGCGTCACGGCGGGGCCGACCGTCCGCAGGCCGAGGCGGCTCCGGCGGGTCGAGTCCCCGCGGTCCCTGGCGCGGGCCAGCCGCAGGTGCTCCTCGTCCGCCGCGAGCAGCGCCTTGCTCTCGCCCTTCGCCGAGTCCACCTTGCGGGGCAGCGTGAACGAAAGCACGGTCCCGGCGATGAACACCACGCACGCCCCGTACAGCGGCCAGCGCGCCCCGAGCGCCTGCAGCCCCGCCCCGACGGGCGCGGCAAGACCCGTCGCGAGCAGCCCGCTCAACGTCACCCTGGAGTTCGCCTTCACCAGCGAGAAGGCGGGCGGCAGCAGCCGGGGCACCACGGCGCTGCGGACCACGCCGTACGCCTTCGACGCGACGAGCACGCCGAGCGCTGCCGGGTACAGCTCCAGGCCGCCCGTCGCCACCGCGCTCGACAGGATCAGCGCGAGCAGCGCCCGCGCCAGCATCGCGCCCGCCATCGCGGCGCGGCGGCCGTGGGGGAGGCGGTCCAGGAGGGGGCCGATGACGGGGGCGAGGAGCGTGAAGGGCGCCATGGTGATGGCGAGGTAGAGCGCGACGCGGCCGCGGGCCTCGTCGGTCGGCACGGAGAAGAACACCGTGGACGCGAGCGAGATGGTGATCAGGACGTCGCCCGCGCCGTTCACCGCGTGCAGCTCGATCAGCTTGCCCAGGCCGGACTCGCCCGCTCCGTGGGCGTGGGTGGCCTTGCGGATGCCGCGGGCCGTTCCGGTGAACGGCAGGTGCAGCGCGCGGGCCAGCGCACGGGCTGCCCTGCCTGCCGGGCGGGGGGAGTGCAGCCCGTGGGACGACGACGACCTGACGCCAGCCACCCAGTCATAGTGCCCCCTTCCGCCCCCGACTAGTGGCACCTCTCCCGCCCGACGTCCTCCCATGTCGCCCCACCCGCCCGTGACCAGGCACTTTGTCCCACCGGGCGCCCCACATGTTTCCCCCCGCCCACCCGTCCCTTCACCGCCCCTTCAACCACGGACCAGGTACTCCCGCCGTACCGCGCGCCCGCCTTCGCCCGCCGCCGCGCGCCGGACGGGCGGGCGGGAAAACCGGCGCGGTGGCCCCGGTCCCGGCGGCTCGGGGTGGGCGCCGGTGTGGGCCCAGGGGCCAGGAACAGGTAGCGTGCGTAACGCGCCTGCGGCGGAAGCTCTCGGCCGCGCGCCTCATGGCCATCCCGCAGAATGGATGGCGTAGGCGCGCCCGTGACGTCGGGCGCGGACGTCGACGCGGCCCCCTGGTCCGCTCCGTCCGTGCCCCCGCGTAAGGGTGGCGCACCCGTGAGACGGCGTAGGAGAGAAGCGATACCTGTGAGCGCAGCGACAACGCGAAGCCGCACCCAGCGCACCCCGCGTACCCCCGACCGCCTCTGCGCCGAGGCCGTCGGGTTCGCCCGGGCCGCGGCCGAGGAGGCCGCCGCGCCGGGGGTGGTCGGTGAGCATGTCGAGGTCGTCGTGGAGGGCGACCGCGTCGTCACGCATCTCTTCGAGTGCAAGGAGCTGGGCTACCGCGGCTGGCGCTGGGCGGTGACCGTGGCCCGCGCCTCCCGCGCGAAGGTCGTCACGCTCGACGAGACCGTGCTGCTGCCGGGCCCTGACGCGCTCCTGGCGCCCGAGTGGGTGCCGTGGAGCGAGCGGCTGCGCCCCGGCGACATGGGCCCGGGCGACCTCCTTCCGACGGACGCCGAGGACCTGCGCCTGGAGCCCGGCTACTCCGGCGAGGACGCGCCGCCGCCGAACTCCGTCCTGTCGCAGGAGCTGGCCGAGCGCGCCGACGCGGAGTACGCCGACGGCACGGGCGGCACGGACACCGCCCGGGAGGCGGACGCCGCCGCCACCGACGCCGCGCCCGCCCGCGGCTCCCTCGCGGCCCTCGCCGAGGAGCTCGGCATGCGCCGCGCCCGGGTGCTCTCCCGGTACGGCCTGCACACCTCCGCCGACCGCTGGGACGAGGGGTACGGCGCGAAGACGCCGATGGCGCAGGCCGCGCCCGCGTCCTGTGTGAGCTGTGGCTTCCTGGTGCCCATCGGGGGCTCGCTCGGGCAGGCCTTCGGCGTGTGCGCGAACGAGTTCGGTCCCGCGGACGGCCACGTGGTCTCGCTCGCGTACGGCTGCGGCGGGCACTCCGAGGCCGCGGTCATGCCGAAGCCGCCGCGCCCCGCCCCGCCGGTCCTGGACGAGACGAGGGTCGACGAGCTGCCGCTGCGGCCCGCCCCCGACTCGGGCTCGGTCCCGCCCGCGGAACCGGGGGCCAACGAGGACCTGGGCCACTCCTAGCCCCCACGGCTCCGGTGCCTCCACGGCTCCTGCGGCGGGGGCGCGGCCCGAGCCCCCGGAGGGCGCCCGGTGCGGGACGCGATACGGTTCGCCCCCACAGCCAACCGGAGAAGGGCGACGAACCGTGAGCAAGACCGTGCGGCCTGCCACCGAGGGCACCGACCCGTTCGGCACCGCCCGTCTGCGCCGCTCCGTGCTCGAGGCCTGGGCGGCGAGCCCGGCCCGGTTCCGGGAGGACGCCAACGCCGAGGAGGACCTGGCGCTCGGCGGCTACCGCGACCGCCTGGTCGTCGAGCTCGCGCAGAACGCCTCGGACGCGGCCGCCCGCGCGGGCGTGCCGGGCCGGCTCGCGCTCACGCTCCAGGACGGCGTCCTCGCCGCGGCGAACACCGGCGCCCCGCTGGACGCGGCGGGCGTGGAGTCCCTGGCGACGCTCAGGGCGTCCGCGAAGCGGGAGGGCGACGCCCTGCGGCGGACCACCGGACGCTTCGGCGTGGGCTTCGCCGCCGTCCTCGCCGTGTCGGACGAGCCCGCCGTGGTGGGCCGCACCGGAGGGGTGCGCTGGTCCCTCGCGGAGGCCCGCGAACTGGCCGCCGAGACGGCCAGGTTCAGCCCGGGCCTCGGCGACGAGGTGCGGCGGCGCGACGGCCACGTACCGCTGCTGCGGCTTCCCCTGGCGGCGGAGGGCACCGCTCCGGACGGATACGACACGGTCGTGATCCTGCCGCTGCGCGACGTCGCCGCCGAGGACCTGGTCACCCGGCTGCTCGCCGGCGTCGACGACGCGCTGCTGCTCGCGCTGCCCGGCCTGGAGGAGGTCTCCGTCCGCACCCCGGACGGCACGACCCGGGTCCTGCGCCGCTCCACCGACGGCGCGGACACCGTCGTGGCGGACTCCCGGAAGGGCACGACGCGCTGGCGCACCGTCACCCGTGCAGGGGAGCTGGAGGCGCGGCTGCTCGCGGACCGCCCCGTGGAGGAACGCCTCCGCCCGTACTGGCAGCTCACCTGGGCCGTGCCGGTGGCCGACGACGGCACGCCGGGCGCGCCCCGGACGAGCCCGGTGCTGCACGCGCCGACCCCCAGCGACGAGCCGCTCGGCGTGCCCGCGCTGCTGATCGGCACGTTCCCGCTCGACACCAGCCGCCGCCACGCCGCGCCGGGCCCGCTCACGGACTTCCTGGTGGAGCGGGCGGCGGACGCGTACGCCGAACTGCTCGCCGGGTGGCGGCCGGTGACGGAGGCGGTCATCGGCCTGGTGCCGGGGCCGCTCGGCCGCAGCGAGCTGGACGGCGCGCTGCGGCAGGCCGTGCTCGACCGGCTGCCGCGCACCGCGTTCCTGCCGCCCGCCGCGGCTCCGGTGCGCGGGCCCGCCGACGGCCGGGTGCGCGAGCCCGCCGACGAGTGGTCCCAGGACGCGGTCCCCGAGGCGCTGCGGCCGCGCGACGCGGAGGTCGTGGAGGGCGCGGGCGCGGACACCGTGCGGATCCTCGCCGAGGTCCTGCCCAGCCTGCTGCCCGCGGGCCTGGAGCGCCGGGGCGAGCTGCGCACGCTCGGCGTCGCCCGGCTGCCGCTGACCGAGGCGGTCGACCGGCTCGCGGGCCTGGAGCGGGAGCCGTCCTGGTGGCGGCGCCTGTACGACACCCTCGCCGGTGTCGACCCCGACCGGCTCTCGGGGCTGCCCGTGCCGCTGGCGAGCGGGCGTACGACGATCGGGCCGCGCCAGGTCCTGCTGCCCGCGCCGGGGGACGCGACCGCGCCCGCCGCCCTGGCCCGGCTCGGCCTGAAGGTCGCCCACGCGGACGCCGCGCATCCGCTCCTGGAGAAGCTCGGCGCGCTGCCCGCCACGCCCCGCGCGGTCCTGACGACGCCTCAGGTGCGGGCGGCGGTGGCCGCTTCGCTCGACGACGACTCCTGGTACGACGGCCTCGACGAGGAAGCGGGGCTCGCCGCCGACGAGCTCGCCGAGCTCGTGCTCGGCCTCGTCCGCGACGCCGACCTCGCGCCCGGCGACGAGCCCTGGCTCGGCGCGCTCGCGCTGCCCGACGAGGACGGCGAGCCCGCGCCCGCCGGTGAACTCGTGCTGCCCGGCAGCGCGTTCGCCGAGGTCATGCGCGAGGGCGAGCTGGCCTTCGTGGACGCGGACGTCGCCGGGCGGTGGGGCGAGCAGCCGCTGGCCGCCTGCGGGGTCCTCGCCTCCTTCACCCTCGTACGCGCCACGGACGTGGTCCTCGACCCGGACGACCTGGAGCCCCGCGACGGGGACTTCGCCGAGCCCGACGACGCGGGCCTCCTGGACGCGGTCGACGTGTGGTGCGAGGACGTGCTCGACCGGCTTCCGGACACGGCGGTGCCGCCCGTGGCCACGGAGATCGTGGCGGTGCGGGACCTGGACCTGGTGGCCGACGACCAGTGGCCGCGCGCGCTCGCGCTGCTGTCCCGGCCGCCGCTGCGGGACGCCCTCACCCAGCCGGTGCGGGTGCTGCTCCCGGACGGCACGACGGAGAGCGTGCGCCCGTACACGGCCTGGTGGCTGCGCGGCCACCCGGTCCTGGACGGCCGTCGCCCGGCGGGTCTGCGGGCGGCGGGCGGCGATCCGCTGCTCGACGGCCTGTACGACTCCGCCGACGCGGCCGGCTTCGACGACGAGCAGGTGCTGCGCGCGCTCGGCGTCCGGACGTCCGTGGGCGCGCTGCTCGCCGAACCCGGCGGCGCCGCCGAGCTGCTCGACCGGCTCGCGGACCCGGCGCGGACCGTTTCCCCGGCCCAGCTGCACGCCCTGTACGGGGCGCTGGCCGACGTCGACCCGGAGCAGGTCACGCTGCCGGACGAGGTGCGGGCGGTCCTGGGCGGCGAGGGCACGGAGGTCATGTGCGTCGACACCGGGGACGCGGTGGTCGCGGACGCCCCCGACCTGCTGCCGCTGACGGCGGGCCTGCCGCTGCTTCCCGTGGCCCCGTCGCGGGCCGGTGACCTCGCGGAGCTGCTCCAGGCGGAGCGGCTGAGCGCGTACGTGCGGGCGGAGGTGGACCCCGCGTCGGGCGTGGAGCACGAGGTGCCCGAGTCGGTGCGGGTGCTGCTGGGCCCGGCCACCCCGGCGACGTACCGCGAGCACGAGGAGCTCGTCGTGGACGGCGTGGACCTGGAGTGGCGCCGCACCCCCGACGGCACGGTGCACGCCGCGACCGTGGAGGGCGTCGCCGCGGGCCTGTCCTGGGCGGCCCGTCAGTGGCCGCGCCGCTTCGAGGTGGCCGCGCTCCTGGAGGACCCGTCGCGGACGGGCGAACTGGCGAGGGACCGTTGGTTCGACTAGCCCGGCCAGCGGGTTTCATGGAACGTACAACCTTTGGCCATGGATGCGGGTCTGATCTGGGAGTCAACAGACTCCTAGATCGATCGGTCCCCGTGTGACGGCTGCGGCACCACGGGGCCCCTTCCTTCCTCAGGGGAGAACATGCGCATCCGTGCCACCGTGGCCGCCGTCTCCGGCGCCCTGGCCCTGTCCGCCCTCCTGGCTCCGGCCGCGCAGGCCGCGGGGCCGGACATCCTCGCTCTGCCGAAGGACGCCCAGAAGGGTGACACCAAGATCACCAAGGCGGTGGTGAACGGCGGCAAGGACATCGTGGTCGGCACCACCGCCAAGAAGAAGTTCACCATCGCCGTCACCGCGACCGACGCCAAGGGCATCGCGGGCGGCGGCGGTCTCCTGTGGCACGGCCGGAAGTTCGACGAGCAGAACGTCAGCGGCGTGCTCGCCCCGGTCGCCGACGAGAAGTGCAAGAAGCTCAGCGCCACCAGCGCGACCTGCACGGTGAGCATCACGGTGAACCCGAAGGCCTCCTGGGACAAGAACGGCCTCGCCAACCACATGGCGGGCGGCGGCTGGAAGCTCTTCGCCGCCGCGGGCGGCACGGACGACGACTACGTCATCCGCACGGCGTACAAGACGGGCATCCGCCTCAAGCGCGCCGCGAAGCTCACCGTCAACGCCACGCCCGAGCCGGTGAAGAAGGGCAGGACGATCACCGTCTCCGGGGCCCTGACCCGGGCCAACTGGGACACCGGCAAGTACGCGGGTTACACGCAGCAGCCGGTGCAGCTTCAGTTCAAGAAGAAGGGTGCGAGCGGCTACTCGACGCTCAAGACGGTGAAGTCCGATGCCAAGGGCAACTTGAGGACCACCGTGAAGGCCTCGGCCGACGGCACCTTCCGCTATGTCTTCGCGGGTACGTCGACGACCCCGGCCGTCACCTCCGCGGGCGACGCCATCGACGTCCGCTGAACCGCCTCCGTACCGCACCAGCACTCCTGAGGAACCACCCCATGCGCATTCGCACCACCGTGGCCGCCGTCTCCGGCGCCGTCGTCCTGTCCGGTCTCGCCCTCCCGGCCGCCCAGGCCGCCGACACGCACAAGGGCCACACCAAGATCACGAAGGTCGTCGTCAACGGCGGCAAGGACATCGTGCTCGGCACGTCCAGCAAGAAGATCACGATGACCGTCACGGGCACCGACCCGAAGGGCATCAAGGACGGCTTCGTCGCGCTGTGGTACGGCAAGAAGCTCGACTGGAGCCGCCTGGACGGCATGCTGAGCCCGGCGAAGGACCCCCGCTGCACCAAGATCGACGCGAAGCGCGCCACCTGCAAGGTCGTCGTCGTCGCCCACCCCCGCGGGCTCAAGAACAGCACCGCGGGCACGTGGAACGTCGTGGCCGGCCTGCTGGGCAACGGCCGGGCCGAGAACCACGTCATCAAGGAGAAGTACAAGACCGCCCGCGTCCTGCGCGCCGCCAAGCTCACCGCCGACGCCTCCCCGGAGCCGGTGAACAAGGGCGAGACCGTCACCGTCTCCGGCGCCCTGACCCGGGCGAACTGGGAGTCCCGGAAGTACGCGGGCTATGCCGGGCAGTCGGTGAAGCTGCAGTTCAAGGCCAAGGGGGCGAGTGCCTACACGACGGTCAAGACCGTGAAGTCGGGGGCGAAGGGGCAGCTCAAGGCCACGGTGAAGGCGTCCGTGGACGGGACCTTCCGGTATGCGTTCGGGGGGACGTCGTCGACGTGCGCTAGTCCCTCACGCCGCGAAGCGGCGGTCGACCCAGCGGAAGGCGAACTCCGTCGCCGCCGAGGCGACCGCCGCGATCGCGACCGCCGCCCACGGCATCGTCGTCCCGACCAGCTTCAGGGCGAAGAAGTCCTGGAGGTAGGGGATGGTCAGGACCAGCAGGAAGCCCAGGCCCATGGCCGCCACCAGGCAGATGCGCCACCAGGTGTACGGGCGGGCGATGATCGCCAGGACCCACAGCGAGACCAGGAAGAGCGTGAGCGTGGCCGCGCTGGTCTCGGCCTCGCGGGCGCCGTCGCCCACGTAGTGGTGGCGGGCGAGCAGATACGTGGCGAAGGTGGAGAGGGCCGCGATGATGCCGCCGGGCAGCGCGTAGCGCATGACCCTGCGGACGAAGTGCGGCTTGGCGCGCTCCTTGTTGGGGGCGAGCGCCAGGAAGAAGGCCGGGACGCCGATCGTCAGGGTGGACAGGAGCGTCAGGTGGCGCGGCAGGAACAGGTACTCCACCTGGGAGCAGACCACCAGCAGGGCGATGACGACGGAGTAGACCGTCTTCACCAGGAACAGCGTGGCCACGCGGGTGATGTTGCCGATGACCCGGCGGCCCTCCGCCACCACTGAGGGCAGCGTCGCGAAGCTGTTGTTGAGCAGGACGATCTGGGCGACCGCCCGCGTCGCCTCCGAGCCCGAGCCCATGGACACGCCGATGTCCGCGTCCTTCAGGGCCAGGACGTCGTTCACGCCGTCGCCCGTCATGGCGACCGTGTGGCCCTTGGACTGGAGCGCGCCCACCATGTCCCGCTTCTGCTGCGGGGTCACGCGGCCGAAGACGGAGTTGGCGTCGAGCTCCTGCGCCATCGCCGCCTCCTCCTTGGGCAGCTGCCGCGCGTCCACCGTGTTCTCGGCGCCGGGCAGGCCCAGTTTGGCCGCCACCGCGCCCACGGAGACCGCGTTGTCACCGGAGATGACCTTGGCCTGGACGTCCTGCTCCGCGAAGTAGCGCAGGGTGTCGGCGGCGTCGGGCCGCAGCCGCTGCTCCAGGACGACCAGGGCCGTGGGGCGCGCCCCCGCGGCGAGGTCGGGGGCGTCCAGGTCGCCCGCCGCGCGGGCGAGGAGCAGCACGCGCAGGCCCTGGTGGTTGAGGTCCTCGACCTCGTCGAGCGCCGGGTCCCCGGCGGGAAGCAGCACGTCGGGCGCGCCGAGCAGCCAGGTCGAGCTCTCGCCGTCGCTCTCGCTGAAGCTGGCGCCGCTGTACTTGCGGGCGGAGGAGAACGGCAGCGACTCGGTGCAGCGCCACTCCTCGCTGTCGGGGTAGGCGTCGATGATGGCCTGGAGGGAGGCGTTCGGGCGCGGGTCCGACTCTCCGAGGGCGCCGAGGACCTTGCGTACGTAGGTCTCGTCCGAGCCGTTCAGGGGGCGCAGTTCGGTGACGTCCATGCCGCCCTCGGTGAGCGTGCCCGTCTTGTCGAGGCAGACGGTGTCCACGCGCGCGAGGCCCTCGATGGCCGGGAGCTCCTGCACCAGGCACTGCTGGCGGCCGAGGCGGATGACGCCGATCGCGAAGGCCACGGAGGTGAGCAGGACCAGGCCTTCGGGGATCATCGGGACGATGCCGCCGACCGTGTACGCGATCGACTCCTTGAAGTTGTCGTCCTTGACGACGAGCTGGGAGATGACCAGGCCGATCGAGGTCGGGATCATCAGCCACGTCACGTACTTGAGGATCGTGGAGATGCCGGAGCGCAGCTCGGAGTGGACGAGGGTGAAGCGGCTCGCCTCCTCGGCGAGCTGGGCGGCGTAGGCCTCGCGGCCCACCTTGGTCGCCGTGAAGGCGCCGCCGCCCGCGACCACGAACGAGCCCGACATCAGCTTGTCGCCGGGCTTCTTCAGGACCGGGTCGGCCTCGCCGGTCAGCAGGGACTCGTCGACTTCGAGGCTGTCGGACTCGACCGTCTCGCCGTCCACGACGATCTTGTCGCCGGGGCCCAGCTCCACCAGGTCGCCGAGGACGATCTCGGAGGTGGAGATCTCGGCGGCCACGCCGTCGCGCCGGACCGTCGGTTTGGCCTCGCCTATGACGGCGAGCCCGTCGAGGGTCTTCTTGGCGCGCAGCTCCTGGATGATGCCGATGCCGGTGTTCGCGACGATCACGAAGCCGAAGAGGCTGTCCTGGATCGGCGCGACGAACAGCATGATCGCCCAGAGCACGCCGATGATCGCGTTGAAGCGCGTGAAGACGTTGGCCCGGACGATCTCGGCGGTGGAGCGGCTGCTGCGGACCGGTACGTCGTTGACCTCGCCGCGGGCGACCCGCTCGGCCACCTCGGCGGCGCTGAGGCCGGTGGCGCGTCCTGTCGGCGGTGGCACCGGGTGGACCGGATCGAGCTCGGCGCCCGCGTCGATATGCGTCATGCCTTCGACGGTAAGGGGGGATCAGGGGCTTCACCCCTTGAATGTCTGAAAGATCCGACCACGGTAGGAGGGGGTTTGCCCTCAGGTCGCATCCCGTACTGCGGCGGTACGAGAAGCCTCCGCCCGCTTGATGGCCGCCTCGCGCCCCCGCACGTACCAGATGCCGATCAGGCCGAGGCCGCCGCCCGCGAGGCAGGTCCACACCCACCAGGTGGCGTCGCGGTCGTCGAACCAGCCGTAGAACGGCAGCTGGACCAGGAAGAGGACGAACCAGATGGCCGTGCCGCCCGTGATGGTGGCGACGACGGGCCCTTCCAGGGGCTCCGGCGCCTCGTGCTTGGGTGTCCACTTCGCCATGCCCTCAGCTTAGACGGGGCCCCCACCGGCCCTGAGCGCGCTCCGGGACCCCTTGTGCCCCAAGGCTCTACGCGCGGAGATAGCCATTTCACGCTCATGTATTCATACTGAAACGGCTTCTTAATGGCCAGTTGCTTTCGTATGAAGATACAAATTCGCGCAAGCTCGGCTTATCCCGTTCAACAGAGGTCATGAGGTCCCGCATGTCCCCCTCGGCCACCGCTCCGGTCGACGCCAAGCAGCCGCCCCCGAATTCCCCGCAGGGCGGGCTCGACGGGTTCTTCAAGATCTCGGAGCGGGGCTCGACCCTGGCGCGGGAAGTGCGCGGCGGCTTCGCCACCTTCTTCGCGATGGCGTACATCATCGTGCTCAACCCGATCATCCTGGGCAGCGCGAAGGACATGTACGGCCACCAGCTGGACAACAAGCAGCTGGTCACCGCCACCGTGCTCACCGCCGCGTTCACCACGCTGCTCATGGGCGTCATCGGCAACGTCCCGATCGCGCTCGCGGCCGGGCTCGGCGTGAACACCGTGGTGGCGCTCCAGCTCGCGCCCCGCATGTCCTGGCCGGACGCCATGGGCATGGTGGTGCTCGCGGGCTTCGTGGTGATGCTGCTCGTCGCCACCGGGCTGCGGGAGCGGGTGATGAGCGCGGTGCCGCTCGGCCTGCGCAAGGGCATCGCGATCGGCATCGGCCTGTTCATCATGCTGATCGGCCTGGTCGACGCGGGCTTCGTCTCGCGCATCCCGGACGCCGCCCACACCACCGTGCCGCTCCAGCTCGGCGGCGACGGCCACCTCAACGGCTGGCCGGTGCTCGTCTTCGTCCTCGGCGTGCTGCTCACCCTCGCGCTCCTGGTGCGCAAGGTGCCGGGCGCGATCCTGCTCTCGATCGTCGTGATGACGGTCCTCGCCATGATCATCCACGCGGTCGCCGACGTGCCCTCCTGGGGTCTGACGACCCCCGAGTGGCCCGGCAACCCGGTCGCGACGCCGGACTTCGGGCTCGTCGGCGAGATCAGCCTGTTCGGCGGCTTCGAGAAGGTCGGCGTCCTCACCGGCATCCTGTTCGTCTTCACCGTGCTGCTCTCGTGCTTCTTCGACGCGATGGGCACGATCATGGGCATCGGCGACGAGGCCCACCTCACCGACGACAAGGGGAACTTCCCCGGCATCAACAAGGTCCTGTTCGTCGACGGCATCGCCGTCGCGGCGGGCGGCGCCTCGTCCTCCTCGGCCACCACCTGCTTCGTGGAGTCCACGGCGGGCGTCGGCGAGGGTGCCCGCACCGGCTTCGCCAACGTCGTCACCGGCGGCCTGTTCACCGTGGCGCTCTTCCTCACCCCGCTGGCCACGATGGTGCCCTCGCAGGCGGCTACGCCCGCCCTTCTCGCGGTCGGCTTCCTGATCCTGTCGGGCTCGATCGGACAGATCGACTGGAGCGACTACACGATCGCGATCCCGGCGTTCGTGACGATGCTGATGATGCCGTTCACGTACTCGATCACGAACGGCATCGGCATGGGCTTCATCACCTTCACCGTCCTGCGCCTCGCGGCGGGGCGCGGCCGGGAGGTGCCGGTGGCCATGTACGTCGTCTCGGCCGTGTTCGCCTTCTACTACCTGATGCCCGCGCTCGACCTCACCTAGAGCCCCGCGGGCCCCTGAGGCCGCGCGCCGCGTCCGGGTCCCGAGCCCGGGCGCGGCGCGCGGCCTCAGGCGTAGAACCTCTCTGTCTCCTCGACGGACGACTTGAAGCGTTCGTCGAAGTCATCACGGATGAGCGTCCGGACCACGTAGTCCTGGACGCTCATTCCCCTTTTGGCGGCATGCTTCCGGAGCCGGTCGAGCAGCTCACTGTCTATCCGCAGGCTGAGCACTGTCGATGCCATGCCCGCCAGGGTCTCCGTCCCCGGACGGGCGATGGGTGACTTTCCGAATCCGACTCACTCGTTCGGGTGACGAAGGGGTTCCGTGTTCCGGTTCCTGGGCAGGTCCCGCTTCCCGCGCGCGTAAACGCGGTGGTACTTAGCCTGAGTAATGAGTTACTCTAAAGACCATGCCGGACCTCTCCCATGGCGACGACGCCGCCGCCGTGAACTCACTGCGCTCCGCCGTGATGCGCCTCTCCCGTCGACTCAAGCACCAGCGGGTCGACGAGTCGCTGAGCCCCACCGAGATGTCGGTGCTCGGCACCCTCGCCCGCTGTGGCAACGCCACCCCGGGCGAGCTCGCCCGCAAGGAGCACGTGCAGCCGCCGTCGATGACCCGCATCGTCGCGCTGCTCGAAGCCAAGGGTCTGGTGCGGCTCGAACCGCACCCCGACGACCGCCGCCAGAAGGTGGTCACACAGACCGAGCAGGCCGAGACCATGCTCGAGGAGAGCCGCAGAAAGCGGAACGCGTGGCTCGCGCGGCTCACCGAGGAGCTCGACGACGACGAGTGGGCGAAGCTCCGCGACGCCGCGCCCGTGCTGGAGAAGCTGGCCCACCTGTGACCGACTGACCACCGGCACGGCCCCCTCGGGGGCCGTGCCCCTCAGGGCCCCGCGCGGGCCCGGACCGCCAAAGGAGGCGAACCCCTTTGAGTACGGGATCCGGAGCAGACTCCGCCCCCGCACCAACCGCCCTCGACCCCTCTGTCCGCTCCAAGACCTCCATGTTCAGCTCGCTGCGGATCCGGAACTACCGGCTCTTCGCGGCCGGGGCCGTCGTGTCGAACACCGGCACCTGGATGGCCCGCATCACCCAGGACTGGCTGGTCCTCAGCCTCACCGGATCCTCCGCGGCCGTCGGCATCACGACGGCCATGCAGTTCCTGCCGATGCTGCTCTTCGGCCTGTACGGCGGTGTGATCGCCGACCGGTTCGCCAAGCGGAACCTGCTCTTCGTCACCCAGGGAGCCATGGGCCTCGGCGGCCTGTTCCTGGCCGCGATGACCCTCACGGGCCACGTCCAGGTCTGGCACGTCTATGTGACGGCCTTCTTCACCGGCCTCGTCACCGTCGTCGACAACCCCACCCGCCAGTCCTTCGTCTCCGAGCTGGTCGGCCCGGACCAGGTGCGCAACGCCGTCAGCCTGAACTCGGCCAACTTCCAGTCCGCCCGCCTGATCGGCCCCGCCGTCGCGGGCGTCGTGACCGCCGCCGTCGGACCCGGCTACGCCTTCCTGGCGAACGGCCTGTCCTTCCTCGCTCCGATCGCCGGTCTGCTGCTCATGCGCACCGGCGAACTGACCCGCAGCCCGCTCGCCCCGCGCCGCGGCAAGGGCCAGCTGCGCGAGGGCCTGACCTATGTGCGTGCCCACCCGGAGCTGATCTGGCCCATCGTCCTGATCGGGTTCATCGGCACGTTCGGCTTCAACTTCCCGATCTGGCTGAGCGCGTACGCCGACGACGTCTTCCACGGCGGCTCCGGCATGTACGCGGCGTTCACCACGCTGATGGCCGCCGGATCGCTGATCGGCGCGCTGCTCGCCGCCCGGCGCCGGACGTCCAGGCTGCGGATGCTCACCGCCACGGCGGGGCTCTTCGGCGCCGCCCTGATCGCCGTGGCCGCCGTGCCGAACGCGTACGTCTTCGCGGCGCTGCTCATCCCCGTCGGCGCGATCGGCCTGACCGTCAACGTCACCGCGAACTCCTCGGTGCAGATGGCCACCGACCCCGAGATGCGGGGCCGGGTGATGAGCCTGTTCATGATGGTGTTCGTCGGCGGCACCCCCCTCGGCGGGCCGCTCTTCGGCTGGCTCACCGACACCTACGGGGTCCGTGTGAGCTTCGCGCTCGGCGGGCTCGTCGTCGCTCTGGCCTCGCTCGGCGTCGTCCTGGGCCTGGCGCGCGCGGCCAACCTGCGCCTGCAGGTGGATCTGCGCCGGGGCCGCCAGCACGTGCGCTTCGTGCCGCGCGAGGTGGCCCTGGCCCCGGCGGCGTGAGCCGGCCCCGGAGCCCCGGTCCCGTACGGGGCCGGGGCCGGGCCCTGCTCAGACCCGCATGGCCAGGACCTGGCCCGGCCAGGTGCCGTCCTTCGCCGTGAAGGTCTCCGTACGGACGAAGCCGTTGCTCTCGTAGTACGCGACGAGCCTGCCGCCGTTGCCCGCGTAGCAGTCGACCCGCAGCAGGGACACGCCCTGGGCGCGGGTCTCGGCCGCGGCGTGGGCCAGGAGCGTCCTGCCCACGCCCAGGCCCGCGAAGCGCCCGGCGGTGGCGAGGTAGTGCACGTACCGCTCGGGCTCGTCGACCGGCGCCACGTAGCCGGTGGGGCCGTCGGTGAGCATCAGCATGCCCGCGGGCACCCCGTCCACCTCGGCGATCCACGGCGTGCCCGTGGCGAGGTACTTCTCCACGGACTCCACCACCCGCGGATTCGCCGACAGCGGCTCGGTGCCCCACTGCTTCGTGTACCCCTGCGCCACCAGCCACTCGGCGGCGCTGTCGAGCAGGCCGAGGAACACGGGAACGTCCTCCGCGCCGCCCGTGCGTACGCGTATGGGGCCGGTGTGATCTGTGCTGTTGCTGTCCATCAGGGCAGGCTAGCCGCATGAGACTCTTCGTGGCGGTGCTGCCCCCGGAGCCCGTGGTGGCCGAACTCGCCGGGCGCGTGGACGACTTGCGGCGGCTGCCCGGCGCGGAGGCGCTGCGCTGGACCGAGCGTGCCGGGTGGCATGTGACGCTGGCGTTCCTCGGTGAGGTCGACGAGGCGGTCGTGGCCGACCTCGGCGCGCGGCTCGGGCGGGCGGCCGGGCGCACCGCGCCGTTCGCGCTCGCGCTGCACGGGGGCGGGCGGTTCGGGGACCGGGCGCTGTGGGCGGGCGTGGCCGGGGAGGTCGCCGCGCTCCGGCTGCTCGCGGGGCGGGTGTCCGCGGCGGCGCGCAGGGCCGGGGCCGGGCCCGGCGTGGACGCGGGGCGGGGCTTCCATCCCCACCTCACCCTGGCGCGGGGGCGGGGGGAGGTGGAGCTGCGGCCCTTCGTGGAGGGCCTCGGGGGGTTCTCGGGGGCCGAGTGGGGGGTGGGGGAGCTGGTGCTCGTCCGCAGCCACTTGCCCCGGGCCGGTCTGCAGGGGGCCCGCCCCCGCTACGAGCCCCTGACCACCTGGCCCCTCCACACCTGAGCCCCCCCGCGCCGAGCCCCGGCCCCTCCGGTGCTGCCTCCTGGGGGCCTCCCCGCCGCTACCGCGGCGGGTTTTCTCCCACCGCCCCCACCCGTGCTGCCCCGGCGGCCTGCGCCCCCGGAGGGGGCGGGCGGGTGGGGTCTTGGCCTCTCCGGCTGGGGGTGATGTTGGTGGTGAGGGGCTCGTCGGTTGAGGGGGGGCAGCGCTGTGGTGGGGCTGGTTTGGCCCGTCCGGCGGTTGAGGGCGAGCGCGTTCGCGCGGTGGTTTCGGGCGGGGTGCCAGGGGCGGCAGCACCTGGTTCGGGGAGGGGTGGGACTGGGGCGCTCCGTGAGGGATCCGGCGGGGCGGTTACGCTCGATGGCGTGGATCCCAAGACCAGGAACCGGATCATGGCCGGTGTGCTCGTGTTGATGTTCGTCGTGGTGGCACTGGCGGCGGCAGCAGGAAAGTAGCCGCCCCCCCGCCGGGCGACGCGCGTACGACGGGCGTGGAGCGGGCCGGGTCGCACCTGGCCCGCATCGCTACGGGACGGGATGGGGCGGGACAGGATCCAGGCCGCTGCACCAGCCGGATACGGGCCGGGCAGGGCCAGACAGGGCCGGGCCGGAGGCGGGCCAAGCCGTGAGGCGGACCGGAGCCCGGGCGTAGCCGGAGCCCGGGTGTCGCCCGAGCCCCGGCGTCGTGCGGGCCGGGCCGCTGCCGAGTCCTGAGGGCCGGCACCGGCACGCGCGCTACCAGGCGAACGCCTCCGGGGACGGGCCCGGGCCCGGGAAGATGTCGTCGAGGGACGCGCGGAGCTCCGCGGTCAGGTCGAGGTCGACCGCCCGGAGGGCCGACGTGAGCTGCTCGGCCGTGCGCGGCCCGACGATGGGCCCGGTGACACCGGGGCGGGTGAGCAGCCACGCCAGGGCCACCTCGCCGGGCGCGAGGCCGTGCTTGTCGAGCAGGTCCTCGTACGCCTGGATCCGCGCCCGCACCGCCCCGTCGGCCAGCGCCTCCGCGGCCCGGCCCTCGGTCCGCCGCCCGCCGTCGGCCTCCTTCTTCAGGACGCCGCCGAGCAGTCCGCCGTGCAGCGGCGACCAGGGGATGACGCCGAGGCCGTACTCCCGCGCGGCCGGGAGGACCTCCATCTCGGCGCGCCGCTCCGCGAGGTTGTACAGGCACTGCTCGCTGACGAGGCCGTAGCTGCCGAGGCGGCGCGCGGTCTCGTTGGCCTGGGCGATCTTGTAGCCGGGGAAGTTGCTCGACCCCGCGTACAGGATCTTGCCCTGCCGTACGAGGACGTCGATGGCCTGCCAGATCTCCTCGAACGGGGTGTTCCGGTCGATGTGGTGGAACTGGTAGACGTCGATGTGGTCGGTCTGGAGGCGCCGGAGCGAGGCCTCGACGGAGCGGCGGATGTTGACGGCCGACAGGAGGTCGTGGTTGGGCCAGGGCGGGGCCCCGTCGGCGGCCATGTTGGCGTACACCTTCGTGGCGAGCACGACCTTGTCGCGCCGTCCGCCGCCCCGGGCGAACCAGTTGCCGATGATCTCCTCGGTACGGCCCTTGTTCTCGCCCCAGCCGTACACGTTGGCGGTGTCGAAGAAGTTGATCCCCGCGTTGAGCGCGGCGTCCATGATGGCGTGGCTGTCGGCTTCGTCCGTCTGCGGCCCGAAGTTCATGGTGCCGAGCGTGAGTCGGCTGACCTTGAGTCCGGTGCGTCCCAGCTGCGTGTACTTCATGGGGTCCAAGCCAACGGCTTGAAGTGCGCTCGAAGCAAGGGGCCCGGGGAGCCGGGGTCAGTCGCGGGGGAAGTCGGCGGTGGTGAGGACGAGGTCGACGACCGTGCCGGTCAGGTCGACCTCGTCACCGAAGTCGGACTTGGAGACGGCCAGGTACTCGCCGTTCTTGGGGTTGGTGTAGACGTGGCAGCGGCCTTGGTACGGATCGGCGATGAGGTAGACGGGCACACCGGCGTCGGCATAGGTGGTCTTCTTCGGGCCGTAGTCGTTCCGCCCTGTGCCCCGGGAGATGACCTCCGCGACGAACTCCACGTCCTCGTAGCACCAGCGCCCTTCCGCGTCCGGCTTCGCTCCGTCGCGGAACCTCGCCACGTCCGGGCAGAAACCGTTCTGGTAGCCGGGGAAGTCGATGCGTACATCCGTCATCACCAGTGCATCACGGCCGAACCTGTCGTCCAGTGCGTAGAGGATCCTCCGGATGATCTGCCAGTGCACATTGCGCTGCGGCACCATGGCGACTGCCCCCTCGACAACCTCTGCCTTGATTCCCTCGGGGACCATCCGCTCGATCAGCTCGAACCACTGGTCCAGGCTCTCGGCGTTGTAGTCGGCCATGTCGATCCTGTCGTTCTCTACGACGGACATCGTGGCTCCTCCCCGGCCCCCGGGTGCGGGCAGCCGCGCAGTACAACGATACGCACGGAGGCGCGGTCACGCGCCGCCCAGCCACTCCGCCGCGGCCGGGCCGTGCGGGGCGGCCCGTCCGCGGCACCGGCGCCTCCACGCCGGCCACCCTCGCGAACCGGCCACCCGCGCCGCCTGACCCCCTGGCCTGCGCAAACAGCATGACCCGCCGGGAATGGGCAGCGAATTGACGCGGGGTGAGGCGCCCGCGTCCAATGGACGCCGCGGCCGACACGCCGGGCTCGGGGGAGAACGAGCGCGGTGAGGACCGGCCCTGGGGGGAACACCATCCCGCCGCGTTGACCGGCGCGGCCGCGTCCCCCTGCGCCGAAGGGGGAACGCTGTGATGGAACTGCGCGTACTGGGGGCGGTGGAGGCCTGGGACGACGGCCGCCGCGCCGACCTGCGCGGCCCGCGCCACCGGGCCGTCCTGGCCCGGCTGCTCATGGCCCGCGGCCGGGTCGTGCCGCTCGACCAGCTCATCGACGACCTGTGGCGGGACACCCCCGCCGAGCGGGCGCTCGGCTCCCTGCGCACCCTCGTCTCCACGCTCCGCAAGGCCCTCGAACCCGGCCGCCCCAGCCGCACCCCGCCCCGCACCCTGGTCACCGCGCCGCCCGGCTACGCGCTGCGCCTCGACCTCGCGGCGGTGGACGCCTGGCGCTTCGAGGACCTCGTACGCCGGGCCGCGGAGCCGTCCGCGCCCGGCCGGGCCGCCGAGACCAGGGACCGGCTCACCGCCGCCCTGGAGCTGTGGCGGGGCGGCGCGTACGCGGAGTTCGCGGCGGAGGCCTGGGCCGCGCCCGAGGTGACCCGGCTCAGCGAGCTGCGGCTCCTTGCGGCCGAGCGCCTCGCCGACGCGGAACTCGCCCTCGGCGCGGCCGCCCGGGTCGTCGCCGACCTGGAGGCCCACACCCGGGCCCACCCGCTGCGCGAGGAGGGCTGGCGGCTCTTCGCCCTGGCCCTGTACCGCACGGGCCGCCAGGCCGACGCCCTCTCCGCCCTGCGCACGGCCCGGGCCGTCCTCAAGGAGGAACTGGGCATCGACCCCGGCCCCGCGCTGCGGACCCTGGAGGAGGACATCCTCCGCCAGTGCGGAAGCCTGGCGGGGGCCGTGGAGCACGTCGTGTCGCCGCCGGCCGTCGTCCCCGCCGCGGGCGGCCGTCCCCTGTTCGAGCGGAGCCCGGAGTCCGGGGAGGGGCGGGCGCAGTCCGAGGTGTCCCGGGCCGCCGACCAGCCCCCCGCCGAGCTGCCCGGCAGGGCCGAGGCCCTGGAGTGCCTCGCCGGGGAGGCCCGGCACGCGGCCGAGCGCGGCGCGCTCCGCGTGGCCCTCGTGGGCGGCGCCCCCGGCACGGGCAAGACCGCCCTCGTCGAGACGGCCGCGCACGCGCTCACCGCCACCCACGGCTGGGCCGCCACCCGGGGGCGCTGCCCGGAGGAGACCGGCGCCCCGCCCGCGCACCCCTGGGCGGAGCTCCTGCGCGCGCTGGTCGCCGACGGGCACCCGGCCCCGCCCGCGCTCGCCCCGCTCCTCGACCCCGCCGCCTCCGTGGCCGGGGCCGACGCCGAGTCGACCCGGTTCCTTACGCACACCGCCGCCACCGCGCACCTCGCCGCCGTCGCCCGCCGCACCCCCCTCGCCGTCGTCCTGGAGGACCTGCACCACGCCGACGACGACACCCTCACGCTGCTGCGCCGACTGCCCACCGCCCTGGCGGAGAGCCCCGTGCTGCTCCTGGTCACCTTCCGCACGCAGGAGCTGACCGACGCGGCCCGCGACACCCTCGCCGCGCTCGCCCGCTGCGAACCGGCCAGGCTGGAACTCCAGGGCCTCGACGCGACCTCCGTCGGCGCCGTCCTGCGCGAACTGGCGGTCCACGCCGGGAAGCCCGCCCCGGAGCTCGACGAGGACACCGTCCGCCGCCTCACGGAGCGCACCGGCGGCAACCCCTTCTTCGTACGGGAGACGGCACGGCTGCTCAGCGCCGAGGGCGTGGACGCCGCCCTGACCCGGGTCCCGCCCGGCGTGGCCGACGTGGTCCGGCACCGGCTCGGGGCGCTGAGCACCGGTGCGCAGGGCATGCTGCGTCGCGCGGCCGTCGCCGGAACGGACTTCGACATCGATGTCTTCCTGGAGATGTGCGCGGCCGACGGCGAGGGCGGCCCGGCCCACCGGGGCGGCACCGACGTCGAACACCTGGAGGAGGCCCTGGGCTCCGGCCTGCTCGGCGAACCGGGGCCCGGCCGCCTCCGCTTCGCCTCCGCCCTCGTCCGCGACACCCTCTACCAGGAGACCTCCCGGCTGCGCCGCACCCGCTGGCACGCCAGTGCCGCCGACGCCGTGGAGCGGCTGCGCCCGGACGACCTGGGCGCGCTCGCCCACCACCGCCTGGAGTCCGCGGGCCCCCGTGACGTGGACCGCGCCGTGCGGCACGTGGACGCCGCCGCCACCGCCGCCCGGCAGGACGGCGACCACCAGGAGGCCGCGCGGCTGTGGCGGCGCGCGCTCGTCGTCCACGAACGCCTCGGCACCGCCCCGCTGGTGGCCGGTCCCGACGGCCCCGCGCTCGTCGTCGGCCTGGTCCGCAGCCTCACGGCCGCCGGTGACTTCCAGGGCGCGCGGGCCCAGCGCGTCAGCGCCCTGGAGCGCTTCCCCACGGGCGGCGCCCCCGAGGCCCTCGCGCGCCTCGTGGCGTGCGACGACATGCCCACCCTCTGGTACCACCGCGACTACGCGACCGGGCCCGACCCGCGCGTCACCGGAGCCGTGGAGCACCTCCTGGCCGAACTGCCGGAGTGGGAGGTGGAGTTGCGGTGCCGACTGCACGCCGTCCTCGCCCGTGAGCTGGACGGCTTCGGCGGGGAGCGGGCGCTGCGCGCGGCCGCCGAGGCCGAGCGCCTCGCCCGCCGCACCGGCGATCCACGGCTGCTCGTCCACGCGCTGAACAGCCGCCTCCTGCAGACGTACGGCGCCGCGGGGCTCGCGCCGCGCCGCGCCCGCGTCGCCGAGGAGATGCTGTCCGTCGCCCGGGGCGCGGGCCTCGGCGCGGCCGAGGCGGTGGCCCGGACCGCGCTGCTCCAGGCGCACGCCGCCCGGGCCGCGTTCCGCGAGGCGGACGAGCAGGCGGCGGCCGTGCACGGGCTCGCCGCCGGGCTCGGCATGCCGGCGCTCGGCCTCGTCCCCACCCTGTACGGGGCGCTGCGCCCGGCGGTCGCCCACCGGCACGACGAGGCCGGGCGGCGCTACGCCGCCGCGCGCGACGAGATCGGCGGGCTCGGCCTGTGGGGCGCCGAGCACGCCGTGTACGGGCTCGCGCTGTTCTGTCTGCGCCAGCAGGACGGGCGCCTGGCCGAGCACGTGGACCTGTCGCTGCGCGAGTACGAGACGTGGGGGCGCGGCGCGGGCTGCGGCGCCACCCACGCGCTGACCCTCGCCGCCGCCGGGCACGGCGCGCGGGCCCGCGCGCTGCTGCCCGAACTCCTCACCATGCGCCGGGACTTCCTGTACGAGCTGCGCCTCGCGGCCGCCGGGCTCGCCGCCGTCCGGCTCGGCGAGGACGACCTCGCGGAGGCGGCGTACGAGGAACTCCTGCCCGCCGCCGACGAGTTGGCGGGCGCCGGGTCCGGGATGGCCACGCTCGGCCCGGTCGCCCAGTACCTCGGGGAGATCGCCGAGCACCTGGGGCGCGCGGACGACGCCGTCACGCACTACTGCCAGGCCCTGTCCCTGGCGCGCCGGGCCGACGCCCCGCACTGGCGGGACCAGGCTCAGCGGGGGCTGCGCAGGCTGGCCCCGGCCTCCGCCTTCCGGGCCCCCTCGCCCGGGTCCGCCTTCCGGGTGCCCGAGCCCGCGGCCTGTGGCCGGGCCCCGGCCGTGCGGGCGCCGTAGGCGAGGCGCCGGAGCAGCGCCTCGGCGGGGCCCCGCCGCCCGGCCCGCTCCAGGGCGTGGGCGCCCGCGACGGTCACCAGCCACACGGCCGTCGCGACGAGGGCCATGGTCGCGCTGCTCAGGTGCGCGCCGAGGCCGAGGCCCCAGGCGGCGAGGAGCGGGGCGAAGAGGAGGGAGTGGGTGAGGTAGCAGGACATCGACCGCTTGCCGACGGCCGCGACCGCCGCGACGGCCGTGGCGCCCGGGCGCGGGGAGCGGTTCGTCCACCACACGACGAACAGCGCGATCGCGGCCACGTATCCGATGCCGCCCGCGGTGCCCGTGAGGTCCCGCAGCGTCGTCAGGGCGCCGCCCTCGCTCTGCGCGTCGTCCGGTACGTGGATCGCCCCGACGTGGGCGAGCGCCGCGGGCAGCGCGCCGAGCCAGCCCACCGCGACGCCGATCACCGCGGTGCGGCGCAGCAGCGGCAGATGGCGGCCCGGCTCCTCCAGGATCCGCCGACGCGCGGCCCAGAAGCCCAGCAGGAAGACGAGGTACCCGCCGCCGACCAGGGACAGCAGCGAGGCGCCGAAGGTGACGAAGAGGCCGGTCGTGCCCCGCGTCCCGGCGGCGTCCAGCCAGCTGCTGTCGTCGGCCCCGTAGGCGAGGTATCCGGGCTCGGCCCCGGCGTCCCCGAGCGACCACAGGTCCCCGCGCAGCAGGGCGGCGACGACCGGTGCCAGGGTGAGGAGGAGCGTCTGCGCGACGCCGATCCAGATCCACCAGTTCAGGGCCCGGTCGCTCCTGCGCACGAAGACCCAGCCGAGGACGAGGCTCAGGACGCCGTAGAAGCCGATGATGTCGCCCGCCATCAGCAGCGTGGAGTGCGCGAGCCCGATGACGACCATCCACAGGCTGCGCCTGCGCAGCACGCCCACGGCGGCGCGCCCGCTGGTGCCGTGCCCGGTCTGGCGCAGATACATCTGCGTCATCCCGTACCCGAAGAGGAACGCGAACAGCGGGTAGATCCGCAGGTCCAGGGTCATGATCATCAGGAACTGCACCACGTGGTCGAGCCACGACCCGTCCACGGGCTGCCAGCCGGAGGGCCCGTGCTCGGCCCGCCACAGGTGGAAGGCGGTGTTCGACAGGGCGATGAGCAGCAGCATCAGGCCGCGCGCGACGTCCGGCGCGAGGGCCCGCTCGGTGACGCGGGTGGGAGGAGTCAGGACCGTCATGCCCCGAACCTAGGAAGCCGGCCGCCTCCTGGACGTCGGCCTTCCGGCTAGGAGCGGGTGCCGAAAGGCGAGGGCCGGGGCGCCGAAAGACGGCGGGGCCGCGCCGAAGGGCGTCGGCCGGACGGGCGACGCCGGTCCGGACGGCGGGCCTAGCGCGGCGCCGGGACCGCCCCGAGGTCCCAGGCCTGGGCCAGGGCGGCCGCGTAGGCGTCGGCCAGTTTCCGCTCGCCGCGCTCGTTGGGGTGCGTGCCGTCGTACGTGTCGTAGTGGATGTCGTACGGGTCCGGGGGCGAGGCCAGGAGGAGGGCGGACGCCGGGGTGTCCAGGTCGGCGACGGTCTTGGCGAGGAGCTCGTTGAAGCGGGCGACCTCGGCGGCGAAGGCGGCGTCGTCGTGCGCGCGGACGTTGGGGATGACGGGGAGCACGGCGATCGCGACGCGCGGGTTGGCGGCGCGGGCCGCCGTCACGAAGGCGCGGACGTTCGCGGCGGTCTGCTCGGCGTTGGTGTAGAAGCCGAGGTCGATCAGGCCGAGGGAGACGAGCAGCACGTCCGCCCGCTCCCGCCGCACCGCGTCCTCGATCAGCGGCACCATGTGCTGCCAGCCCTCGCCCCAGCCCGCCAAGTGGCGCCGCGGGAAGTCCGGTTGGGCGTACGCGTACGACGTGGGGGCCTCGGCCGCCTTGTCGTAGAGGGCCTCGCGGGGGCCGACGACCTTGAAGGGGGCGCCGAGCGTGGCGCACAGATGCTGCCACATCCAGTAGCGCCAGGTGTGTTCCCCGGCGCTGCCGATGGTCATCGAGTCGCCGACGAACATGAACCTGAGCATCCGCTCATCATCGCGGATCGCGCCCGTGCGCTGCGATGTGAGCCTGGCCACCTGCCGCCGGGGCGCGGGGTGGCAGGCTTGGAGCCATGCGTTCTTCGAGGGTGTGCGCGGCCGGGGCCGCGGCGGTGGTGGCTGCGGTCCTGGTGGCGTCCGGCGGCCCCGCCCTGGCCGACGGCGAGGCGGGCAACGACGGGTTCACCATCGAGGACCCGCGCATCACCGAGTCCAGCGGCCTGGTGCCCTCGCGCGCCCACCCCGGCGTCTACTGGACCCACAACGACCAGGACAGCGGCGCCTACCTGTACGCCGTCGACAGCAGGACCGGCAAGACCGTCGCCCGGATCACCATGACCGGCGTCGGCAAGCCGCGCGACGTCGAGGCCATCTCGATGGGCCCCGACGGCAGCCTGTACGTCGGCGACATCGGCGACAACCTCGGCGGCAAGTGGTCCTTCGTGTGGGTCTACAAGCTGCCCGAGCCCAAGGAGCTCAAGGACCAGACCGTCCGCGCCACGCAGTACGTCGTGAAGTACGCCGACGGGCCGCGCGACGCCGAGGCGCTCATGGTCCACCCCAAGACGGGGCGCGTGTACATCGCCGACAAGAAGGAGGACGGCGGCTCCCTCTACGAGGGCCCGGCCCGGCTCTCCACCTCCGGCACCAACGTCTTCCGCCGCGTCGCGAGCACCGACCTGTGGGTCACCGACGGCGCCTTCTCGCCCGACGGCAAGCACCTCGCCCTGCGCGGCTACTTCGGCGGCGTCGCCTTCGCCTGGCGCGGCGACGGCAGGATCAAGCGCGAGGGCCGGCTGCGCGTCCCGCTCCAGCGCCAGGGCGAGTCCGTGACGTACAGCCCCGACGGCAGCCGCCTGATGTACGGCACGGAGGGCGAGCAGAGCGATGTCGAGGCCGTCGAGGTGAAGGGCGCGGGTGGCGGGGGCGGCTCGTCGGACGGCGGGGGCTCCGGGGACGGGGGCGGCGGCTTCACCGGGGGCGCGACCAAGGGGGCCGTGGTCCTGGGCGTGGTGGTGCTCGCGGGGCTCGGCCTCAGGCGTCTGTTCCGACGCGGCGGATGAGGGAGCCCTCGGCTCACCGGGCCCGCTAGGGAGCCGGGGGAGTCTCCTCCTCGGGGCTCGTGACCGGCCGGACCTCGTAGTGCAGCGTCGCGTCCCGGCGGAGTTTGTGCCACAGGGGGACGAGCACGCCCTGCTGCAAGGGGTACTTGCGGGCGATGAGGCGGGAGGCGCGCGCGTCCTCGCCGGTGCCGTGTTCGAGGCGCCGCACCCGTGCGGTGATCCCGGGCCCGGTGGGCTTGCCGCGCAGTGTCGAGGGCGCGATCTCCACCCGGGGGTCCCGGCGCAGCCGCTTGACCTTGCCCGCCCTGCCGAAGGTGCGGAAGTACGCGTGGTCGCCGTCGACCGCGAAGTGGACCGGGGTGCCGACGCCGGTGCCGTCCTTCTTGTGGCTGGTCAGCAGGACCGCCTGCTGTTTCTCGAACCGGGCGAGCTCCGGGCTCGCCGGACGCGCGGGATTCGGCTTCATCCCTCCATACAGACACGGGCGGGCCGGTCTGTCACCCCCGCTGCCGCGCCGCCGCGCTCTCGCGCTGCGCGACCAGGACGTCGAGTCCGTCCAGGATCCGCTGGAGCCCGAACTCGAAGTGGTCGAAGTCCGGGCCGAACGTGTCGTCGGAGAGCCCGGCGACCAGCGGATAGCTGCCGCTGGTCATGATCCGGCCGAGCACCGGCCCCTGCTTCTCCCAGAAGGCCTCCTCGGAGAGCCCGGCGGCCTCGGCCTCCACCGACTGCGCCCGCATGCGCGCGACCCCGGTGACGTACCCCTCGACGAGGATCAGGACCGAGATCAGCTCCGGGTCCCGCAGGCCCATGGGCTTGATGCGGGACAGGACCTTCTCCAGGCCGCCGACGGCGCTCGGGCCGAGCACCGGCCGCGACTGGTTGACCTGGAGCAGCCAGGGGTGCGCGCGGTGGCGCTCCAGGACCTCGCGGGCGTACGCCTCGACACCGGCGCGCCAGCCGCCGGTGAAGGCGTCCGCGTCGTCGGTGGGCGCCTGGACGTGGTTGAGCATCAGGTCCAGCAGCTCGGCCTTGCCCGGCAGATAGCGGTACAGCGACATCGTGCCGGCGCCCAGCTCCTGCGAGAGCCGGCGCATCGAGACGGCGGCGATGCCCTCGGCGTCGGCGAGGGCGACCGCGGCGGTGACGATCCGCTCCAGGGACAGGGCCGGCTTGGGGCCGCGGGTGGGGCGCTCGCCGTCGCCCCAGAGCAGTTCGAGGCTGCGGGTGATGTCGCCGCTGCCGCTGGTCTCCGTGGTCGTCATGGATCTCACGATAAGCCCTTGGCCAGAAACTGGGTACGGCGTACTCTCCATTGGGTACGGTGTACTCAGCGAGGCTCGACAAGGGTGTGACGAGGGGGAACGGATGGTGGAGCGGTGATGCGTGAGCGCACACGAGGGACGGACCGCGGGAGGCACGCGGTAGTGGACCGCGGGAAGCGTGCGGTAGCGGACCGCGGGGAGTACGCGGTGGCGGCCCGCGGCCTGGAGAAGCGGTACGGCGACAAGAAGGCCCTCGACGGCTTCGACCTGACCGTCGAACACGGCACGGTCCACGGCCTGCTCGGGCCGAACGGCGCGGGCAAGACCACGGCCGTGCGCGTCCTGGCCACCCTGGTCCGCGCCGACGGCGGCCGCGCCACCGTCGGCGGCGCCGACGTCGGGCGCGAACCGGCCGTCGTGCGCGGCCGCATCGGCCTCACCGGTCAGTACGCGGCCGTGGACGAGATCCTCACCGGCCGGCAGAACCTGGAGATGTTCGGCCGCCTCTTCCACCTCGGTGCGCGCCGGGCCGCCCGCCGCGCGCAGGAGCTCCTGGAGCGGTTCGGCCTCGAAGCCGCCGCCGACAAGGGCGCCGGGCAGTACAGCGGCGGCATGCGGCGCCGCCTCGACCTCGCCGCGTCCATGATCCTCGCCCCGTCCGTGCTGTTCCTCGACGAGCCGACCACCGGCCTCGACCCGCGCGGCCGCAGCGAGGTCTGGGACTCCGTACGGGACTTGGTGGCGACTGGAACGAGCGTTCTACTCACTACGCAGTATCTTGAGGAGGCCGACCGCCTCGCCTCCCGCGTCACCGTCATCGACCAGGGGCGCGCCATCGCCGACGACACCCCCGACGGCCTCAAGGCCAGCGTCGGCGGCAGCCAGCTGGAGGTCGTCGTCCGCGAGGCCGCCGACCTGCCCGCCGCGGTGAAGGCCGTGGCGCGCGTCGCCGACGGCGAGCCGGAGGCGGTCGACGCCGAGCGGCGCGTGCGGGCCGCGGTCACCGACCGCGTCGGCGCCCTCGCCGACGTCGCCCGCACCCTGCGGGACGAGGGCGTCGCCGTGGAGGACGTGGGCCTGCGGCGGCCGAGCCTGGACGACGTGTTCCTGAAACTGACGGGGGCGAAGAGCGAGCGGACGCCCCGCACGGAGGCGGCGGCATGAGCGACGTACTGACCCCCGACGGGCCGTCCGTCCTGGACGCGGGCCCGGGCCCCGCGCACGGCCGCGCCTACTGGGCCGTCGCCGACACCCTGAACATCGCCCGGCGCTACCTCACCCACTTCCGGCGCGTGCCCGTCCTCATCGCCTGGCAGCTCGGCTTCCCCATCATCAGCGTGCTCCTGTACGGCTTCGTCTTCGGCGAGGCGATGAAGGTGCCCGGCGGCACGGGCGACTACAAGGACTTCCTGATGCCCGGCATGTTCGTGATGACGATGGCCTTCGGCTTCATGAACACCGCGATGGGCGTCGTCACCGACGCGTCCAAGGGCGTCATCGACCGCTTCCGCTCCATGCCCATGGCGCCGTCCGCCGTGGCCGCCGGGCGCGGCCTCGCCGACCTCGTCGTGGCCTGCGCCGAGCTGACGATCCTCGCGCTCACCGCCGTGGCCATCGGCTGGCGCCCCGACAACGGCGCGGGCAACGCCCTGACCGCCTTCGCCCTGCTGCTGCTCCTGCGCTTCAGCCTGATCTGGGTCGGGGTGTGGCTCGGCTTCGTCGTCCCCACCCCGGAGGCGGCGGGCGGTCTGTACGCGGTGGCCTTCCCGCTCACGATGATCTCCAGCGTGTTCGTGGCGCCGTCCCTGATGCCCGACTGGCTCGCCCCCGTCGCCGCGTGGAACCCGGTGTCGTCCACGGGCACCGCCGCCCGCGAGCTGTTCGGCAACCCGGGCGCGGGCGGCGCCAGCTGGGTCGAGCAGCACGCCGTCCTCATGGCGGCGGTGTGGCCGCTGGCCCTGACCGCGCTGTTCCTGCCGCTCGCGGTACGGAAGTTCAAGGCGCTGAGCCGGTGACGACCGGCGCCGGGGAACGGTGAAGGGCCCGGCGCGCTGAGTGCGTGCCGGGCCCTTCGCTGCGTCAAGGGTGCCGCTACAGCTTCTCGATCACGTAGTCCACGCAGCGCGTCAGCGCCTCGACGTCCGCCGGGTCGACGGCCGGGAACATCGCCACGCGCAGCTGGTTGCGGCCCAGCTTGCGGTACGGCTCCGTGTCCACGATGCCGTTGGCGCGCAGCGCCTTCGCGACCGCGGCCGCGTCGATCTCGTCGTCGAAGTCGATCGTGCCGATCACCTGCGAGCGCTTCGCCGGGTCCGTCACGAACGGCGTCGCGTACTTCGACTCCTCCGCCCAGCCGTACAGGGTGCGGGCCGAGGTGGCGGTGCGGCGCACCGACCAGTCGAGGCCGCCCTGGCCGTTGAGCCAGTCCAGCTGCTCGCCGAGCAGGAACAGCGTGGCGAGCGCGGGCGTGTTGTACGTCTGGTTCTTGAGCGAGTTGTCGATCGCCGTGGGCAGGCTGAAGAACTCCGGCACGTGGCGGCCGCTCGCGTGCACCCGCCGCGCCCGCTCCAGGGCGGCCGGGGAGAACGCGGCGATCCACAGGCCGCCGTCCGACGCGAACGACTTCTGCGGGGCGAAGTAATACACGTCCGTCTCGGCGATGTCGACCGGCAGGCCGCCCGCGCCCGACGTGGCGTCCACCAGGACAAGGGCGCCCTCGTCCGCGCCCGCGACCCGCGCGAGCGGGGCGGCGACGCCCGTGGAGGTCTCGTTGTGCGTGAACGCGTAGACGTCCACGCCCGCTTCGGCCTCCGGGTCGGGGTGCGTGCCCGGGTCGGAGGCGATCACCGTCGGCTCCGCGAGCCACGGGGCGAGCTTCGCCGCCTTCGCGAACTTGGAGGAGAACTCGCCGAACGACAGGTGCTGCGACTTGTTCTCGATCAGACCGTGCGTCGCCACGTCCCAGAAAGCGGTGGACCCGCCGTTGCCCAGCACCACCTCGTAGCCGTCCGGCAGCTGGAACAGCTCGCGCACGCCCTCGCGCACGCGGCCGACCAGGTTCTTCACCGGGGCCTGGCGGTGCGAGGTGCCGAGCAGGGAGGTGCCGGTGGCGGCCAGGGCCGCCAGGGCCTCCGGCCGCACCTTGGAGGGGCCCGCGCCGAAGCGTCCGTCGGTGGGCCTGATGTCTGCGGGGATCTCGATCTCAGCCACGCCGCGAGCCTATCCGCCCCCCGGGGCCCTGCGCGGGCCCCGTCCACCCCCCGAGACACCCCGTCCCGCCGGGGCGCTCCGCGGGGGCGCCCCGCCGGGGCCCTGGGGCGGGCCCCTGGGGCGGGCCCCTGGGGGTGGGCCTTCCCGCCCCGGCCGCCCGTGCCTGCCCCGCCTCGCCGCCACCACCGCTACCGCGGCGGTCCTTCCCGCCCGCCCACCCCTTTCTCCCCTGCCTTGCGGGGCCGGGCCCCGACGCGTGGCGCTGCGGCCCGCCGGTCGCCGCCACCGCTACCGCGGTGGTCTTTCCCACCCGCCCGCCCGTTTCTCCCTGGCCTTGCGGGGCCGGGCCCCGACGCGTGGCGCCCTCCGGCTCCCCGCCCTGGCGGGGGCGGGCGGCGGGCCCACCCCGCGCTGCGTTCTGGGGCCGTCCGCTGGGCGTGGTCGCTGTGGCCCTGGTGGGGGCGGGTGGTGGGTCCGCGCCGCGCTGTGGGCCGGGGTCGTCTGCCCGGGTTGTGCGGGGGCGGGCCTCGGCTCTGTGCCCTGGGCGCGGGGCCACCCGTGCTGCGGACCGGGGTCCTCCGCTCGGGTGGGGGCTGGGCGTGCCTCGCGCCCGGGTGGGTCCGCGTCGCGGTGCGGACCGGGGCTGTCTCGTGGGCTGTGCGGGGTCGGGCGCCGGGTGCGGGCCCTTTGCCCTGGGCGGGGGCGGGTGGTGGGTGCGGGCCGGGGCGGGGTCTGGGCGCCGGGCGTGGGAGGCTGGTGGGCTGTTACCCGGGTGGTGGGTGGGGGCAGGCTCCGGGGCATGGGTGTGGAGACGGAGCTGGTGCGGGCGTTGCGGGGCGCGGTGCGGGGCGGCGTGGACGCGACGCCCACGGCGCGGGCCCTGGTCACCATGGACGCCTCGAACTACCGCAGGACCCCGACCGCCGTGGTCACCCCGCGCGACGCGGCGGACGTGGCCGCGGCCCTGGCCGTCTGCCGCGCCCACGGCGAGCCCGTGGTGGCCCGGGGCGCGGGCACGTCCATCGCCGGGCAGGCGACGGGCACGGGCGTGGTCCTGGACTTCACCGCGCACATGACGGAGATCGTGGAGCTGGACGCGCGGGCCCGCACGGCCCGGGTGCAGCCCGGCGTGGTCCTGGACGCGCTCAGGGCCGCCGCGGCCCCGCACGGCCTCACCTTCGGCCCGGACCCGTCGACCCACAGCCGCTGCACCCTCGGCGGCATGATCGGCAACAACTCCTGCGGAGCGCACTCCGTGGCGTGGGGGACGACGGCGGACAACGTGGGGCAGCTGGCCGTCGTCCGGGGCGACGGCACGGCCGTCACGCTCGCGCCCGGCACCTGGGACGGCGCCCCCGAGGGGCTGCGCGCCCTGGTCGACGCCCATCTCGCCCCGCTGCGCACGGGCTTCCCCGACCTGCCCCGGCGCATCTCCGGCTACGCGCTCGACGCCCTGCTCCCGGAGGGCGGCGGCCCCGACCTGACGCGCTTCTTCTGCGGCAGCGAGGGCACCCTCGGCATCCTCACTGAGGCGACGGTCCGGCTCGTCGAGGCGCCGCGCGCCCGCGCGCTCGCGGTCCTGGGGTACGCCGACGAGAGCGCGGCGGCGCAGGCGGCCGCGGGCCTCCTGCCGTACGGGCCGCTGACGGTCGAGGGCATGGCCGCGGACCTCGTACGGGACGCCGAAGGACTGCCCAGGGGCGGCGCCTGGCTGTTCGTGGAGACGGGTGGCGCGACCCCGGCCGAGGCCCGCGCGCGGGCCGCCGGGATCGTGCGGGCGGCGGACTGCGGGGACGCCGTGGTGGTCACCGACCCGGCGGCGCAGCGCGGCCTGTGGCGGGTGCGCGAGGACGCGTCGGGCACGGCGACGCGGATGCCGGACGAGGGGGGTACCACCCTGTCCGGGCGAAGCCGAGGACTTGGGGGAGAGGCGTGGCCCGGCTGGGAGGACTGCGCGGTCCCGCCCACCCGCCTCGGCCCCTATCTGCGCGAGTTCCGCGCCCTCCTCGCCGAGCACGGCCTCCGCGGCACCCCGTACGGCCACTTCGGCGACGGCTGCATCCACGTGCGCATCGACTTCGACCTGCTCACGGCCCCCGGCGTGGCCCGCTTCCGGCGGTTCTCGGAGGACGTCGCCGACCTGGTCGTCGCGCACGGCGGCTCCCTGTCGGGCGAGCACGGCGACGGGCAGGCCCGCGCGGAGCTGCTGCCCCGGATGTACGGGCCGGAGCTGGTGCGGCTCTTCGAGCGCGCCAAGGACCTCTGGGACCCCGCGGGCCTGCTCAACCCGGGCATGCTGGTCCGCCCGGCGCCCCTCGACACCAACCTCCGCTTCGCCGTCCTGCCGCGCGAACCGGTGGGCCCGCCGGTCACGGCCTTCGGCTATCCGCACGACAACGGCGACTTCTCCGCCGCCGTGCGCCGCTGCGTCGGCGTCGCCAAGTGCCGTACGACGACGGCGGCGGCGGGCGGCGGCGTGATGTGCCCGTCGTTCCGCGCGACGGGCGAGGAGCGGCACTCCACGCGCGGCCGGGCCCGCCTCCTGCACGAGATGCTCGCGGGCGAGGTGGTCACCGGCGGCTGGCGTTCGACGGAGGTGCGGGACGCCCTCGACCTGTGCCTGTCCTGCAAGGGCTGCGCGTCCGACTGCCCGGTGGGCGTGGACATGGCCACGTACAAGGCGGAGTTCCTGCACCACCACTACGCGGGCCGGGTGCGTCCCGCCGCGCACTACGCCCTCGGCTGGCTGCCGCGCTGGCTGCGCGCCGTCGCGGCCACGCGCACCGCGCGCCTGGTCAACGCCCTGGCCGCGCTGCCCCCGCTCGCGGCCCTCGCCAAGCGCCTCGGCGGCATCGAGCCGCGCCGCGCGCTGCCGCGGGTGGCGCCGCGCACGTTCCGCCGCTGGTGGCGCGGGCGGCCGCAGGCGCGGGGGACGGGGCGCGCGGTGGTGCTGTGGCCGGACACGTTCACCGACCACTTCGCGCCCGCCGTGGGGCGGGCGGCCGTACGGGTCCTGGAGGCCGCGGGCCTCACCGTCCAGGTGCCGCCGCGGGACGTGTGCTGCGGTCTGACGTACGTCTCGACGGGCCAGCTGGACCGGGCCCGTGCCGTGCAGCGGCGGACCCTCGCCCGGATGCGCCCGTTCCTGGAGGCGGGCACCCCGGTCGTCGTCCTGGAGCCGAGCTGCGCGGCGGCCCTCAGGGCGGACCTCGCGGACCTCGCGGGCGCGGACCCGCACGCGCGCGTGCTCGCCGACTCGGTGCGCACCTTCGCCGAGGCCCTGGAGGAGTACGCCCCCGACTGGCGGCCGCCGCGCGTCGACCGGCCCGTGGCGGGCCAGACCCACTGCCACCAGCACGCGGTCCTGGGCGACGCGGCCGACCGCAGGCTGCGGGAGAAGGCGGGCCTGACGGGCGCCCTGAGCGGCGGCTGCTGCGGCCTCGCGGGCAACTTCGGCTTCGAGAAGGGACATTGGGAGGTGTCGAAGGCCTGCGCCGACGAGCAGCTCCTGCCGTCCGTGGCGGGGGCGGACCCGGGCGCCGCGGTCCTGGCGGACGGCTTCTCCTGCCGTACGCAGCTGGAGCAGCTGGCAGGGGTGCGCGGCCGCCATCTGGCGGAGGTCCTCGCCGAGGCCCTGGACGAGGGGGCCAAGAGCCGGTCGTCGGACGGGCCCTGACCGCCGGGGCTTAACGGCTCGCCTCGGGCTTCGTACGCTGCGAACTACTTCGACATCCCAGACGTGGTCCATTACCTTGTACGTAAGAGTGCAGGAAGCTGGACTGTGAGGCGGGCTCGGCGTGAACGTATCGCGGACGGACGGGGCGGTGGAGGCGGCCGTGGCCGCGCCCGCCACGGTGGGGCAGCCGGAGGCTGCGGGAGTGGCCGGCGCCGGACCCGCCGCCCGGGACGGCGGGGGGCGCGGCGCCGCGCTCGGGCCGCTCGGCCTCGTGCTCGCGGGCTGCGTCTCGGTGCAGTTCGGCGGGGCCGTCGCCGTCAGCCTGATGCCGCGCGCGGGCGCGCTCGGCATCGTGACGCTGCGGCTCTTCTTCGCCGCCGTGATCCTCCTGCTGGTGTGCCGCCCCCGGGTGCGCGGGCACTCGCGCGCCGACTGGGGCACGGTCCTGGCCTTCGGCGTCACCCTCGCCGCCATGAACGGCCTCTTCTACCAGGCCGTGGCCCGCATCCCGCTCGGCCCCGCCGTCACCCTGGAGGTGCTCGGCCCGCTCGCGCTCTCCGTCCTCGCCTCCCGCCGCCTGGTGAACGTGGTCTGGGCGGGGCTCGCCCTCTGCGGCGTCTTCCTGCTCGGCGGGGGCGGCGGCTTCGGCGGCCTCGACCGGGCCGGCGTCGCCTACGCGCTCGGCGCGGGAGCCGCCTGGGCGGTGTACATCGTCTTCAGCGCCCGCACCGGCCGCCGCTTCCCGCAGGCCGACGGGCTCGCCCTGGCCATGGCCGTCGGCGCGGTGCTCGCCCTGCCGCTGGGCATCGTGGAGTCCGGGTCCAGGCTCACCGTGCCCAGCACGCTCGGCCTCGCCGCGGCCGTCGCCGTGATGTCCTCCGTACTGCCCTACACCCTCGAACTCCTCGCCCTCAGGCGCCTTCCCGCGTCCACCTTCGCCGTCATGATGAGCCTGGAACCGGCCATCGCGGCCGTCGCCGGCTTCCTCATCCTCGACCAGGGCCTGACCCTCGTCGAGGGCCTGGCCATCGCCCTGGTCATCGCCGCCAGCATGGGCGCGGTGCGCACCCAGGTGGGGCGCGGCCGGGCGAAGGGGCTCCCGGACGAGGCCAAGGGCGGTGCCGCCGGGGCGAGTTAGGCCCGGTGGAGACGCGGGGCGCGGGTGGTCGGGCACCTGGGGAAAAACAATCCAAGCGCGCTTGATTGTTTCTCCGCCCGCTGCCATGCTCCCAGGGCACACCGCCGTGCCCTGAGGGGAGCGCACCGTGTCCGACGCCCGCGCCGTCATCGGCGTACTCGACGACCTGCGCGACGAGAGCGACGAACTCGACCGCCTCGTCGGTGACTTGGAGCCCGCGCGCTGGGCCCTGCCCACGCCCGCGCCCGGCTGGACCGTCGCCCACCAGATCGCGCACCTCGCCTGGACCGACCGGGCCGCGCTGCTCGCCGCGACCGACCCCGACGCGTTCGCCGAGGAGGCGGCCGCCGCCCTGGCGGCGCCGGACACCTTCGTCGACGACGGGGCCCGCGAGGGCGCGGCCCAGCCGCCCGCCGCCCTCCTCAAGAGCTGGCGCACCGGCCGCGACGCGCTCCAGCGGGCCCTGCGCGCGGCCCCCGCCGGGACCCGCTTCCCCTGGTACGGGCCGCCCATGGCGCCCGCGTCCGTCGCCACCGCGCGGATCATGGAGACCTGGGCCCACGGCCAGGACGTCGCCGACGCGCTCGGCGCGACCCGTGCCCCCACGGCCCGGCTGCGGCACGTCGCCCGGATCGGGGTGCGGGCACGTGACTACGCCCACGCCGTGCGCGGTCTCGATGCCCCCGGCGAGGAGTTCCGCGTCGAACTGACCGCGCCCGACGGCTCGTCGTGGACGTACGGGCCCGAGGGGGCGGCCCAGCGCGTCACCGGGCCCGCGCTCGACTTCTGCCTCCTGGTCACCCGGCGCGCCCACCGCGCCGACCTCGCCCTGCGCGCCGAGGGCGCCGACGCCGACCGCTGGCTGGACATCGCCCAGGCGTTCGCGGGCCCGCCGGGCGCCGGGCGGGCGGCGAAGGGCGGACGGCGGTGACGGACCCCGGACCCCTGCCCGCCGGATCCCTGCCCGCCGAGCCCCTGCCCGCCGGATCTCTGACCTCCGGACCCCTGCCCGCCGCACCCCTGCGCATCGGCAACGCCTCCGGCTTCTACGGCGACCGGTTCGACGCCGTGCGGGAGATGCTCACCGGCGGCCCCCTCGACGTCCTCACCGGTGACTACCTCGCCGAGCTGACCATGCTCATCCTCGGCCGCGACCGCCTCAAGGACCCCGACCTCGGCTACGCCAAGACCTTCCTGAAGCAGATGGAGGAGTGCCTGGGCGAGGCCCACGACCGGGGCGTGCGCATCGTCGCCAACGCGGGCGGCCTGAACCCGGCCGGGCTCGCCAGGGCCCTGCGGGCGGCGGCCGCGCGCTTCGGCCTGCCCACGCGCGTGGCACACGTGGAGGGCGACGACCTGGGCGCCCGTTTCCCCGGCGCCCTCACCGCCCACGCCTACCTCGGCGGCTTCGGCATCGCCGAGGCCCTGCGCGCGGGCGCCGACGTCGTGGTGACGGGGCGGGTCACCGACGCCGCCCTCGTCACCGGGCCCGCCGCCGCCCACTTCGGCTGGGCCCCGGACGCGTACGACGCACTCGCGGGCGCCGTCGTCGCCGGGCACGTCCTGGAGTGCGGCACCCAGGCGACCGGCGGCAACTACGCCTTCTTCGCCGAGCACGACCCGGCCCTGCTGCGCCGCCCCGGCTTCCCGCTCGCCGAGGTCCACGCGGACGGCTCCTGCGTCATCACCAAGCACGACGGCACCGGCGGCGTCGTGGACGTCGGCACGGTCACCGCGCAGCTCCTCTACGAGACCTCCGGCGCCCGGTACGCGGGCCCCGACGTCACCGCGCGCCTGGACTCCGTGCGGCTCCGCCAGGTCGGGCCCGACCGCGTCCGCGTCGACGGCGTGCGCGGCGAACCCCCGCCCCCCGACCTCAAGGTCGGCCTGAGCCGCCTGGGCGGCTACCGCAACGAGGTCGTGTTCGTGCTCACCGGCCTCGACGTCGACGCCAAGGCCGACCTCGTCCGCGCCCAGGTCGAGGACGCCCTCGGCGCCGCCGCGTCCCGACCGGCCGACGTGCGCTGGGAGCTGGCCCGCACCGACCACCGCGACGCCGCCACCGAGGAGAGCGCGAGCGCCCTGCTCCGGCTCGTCGTCCGCGACCCCGACGCGGCGGCCGTCGGCCGCGCCCTCACCGGCGCGGCGGTGGAGCTCGCCCTCGGCAGCTACCCGGGCTTCCACGTCACGGCCCCGCCCGGCGCGGGCACGCCGTACGGGGTGTTCGAGGCGGCGTACGTGCCCGCGGGCACCGTGCGGCACGTGGCGGTCCTGCCGGACGGGCGGCGCGTGGACATACCGGCGGCGCCCCGCACCCGCGACCTGGTGGACGCCGAACCGCCGCCGCTGCCCGCGCCGTTGGCCGCCGGGGGACCGACCCGCAGGGTTCCGCTCGGGTACGTGGCGGGCGCCCGCAGCGGCGACAAGGGCGGGGACGCGAACGTGGGGGTGTGGGCACGCACCGACGAGGCGTGGCGGTGGCTGGCCCACCGGCTCACGGTCGAGGAGTTCCAGGAGCTGCTCCCCGAGAGCCGGCCGCTGAAGGTCACCCGGCACCTCCTGCCGGGCCTGCGCGCCCTCAACTTCACCGTCCACGGCATCCTCGGCGAGGGCGTCGCCTCCCGGGCCCGCTTCGACCCCCAGGCCAAGGGCCTCGCCGAATGGCTGCGGTCCCGGTACCTGGACATACCGGAGGTGCTCCTGTGACCGTCCTCGCATCCGCGCTCGACACCGCGGGCCCCGAGTACGCCGCCCACCGCGAGGCCATGCTCGCCAAGCTCGCCGAGCTCGACGCCGAGCAGGCCAAGGCCCTGGAGGGCGGCGGCGAGAAGTACATCCAGCGGCACCGCGGGCGCGGCAAGCTGCTCGCCCGGGAGCGGATCGAGCTGCTCCTCGACCCCGACACGCCCTTCCTGGAGCTGTCCCCGCTGGCCGCCTGGGGCAGCGAGTACCCCGTCGGCGCCTCGATGGTGACCGGGATCGGCGTCGTCGAGGGCGTCGAGTGCCTCATCACCGCCAACGACCCGACCGTGCGCGGCGGCGCCAGCAACCCCTGGACGCTGAAGAAGGCCTTCCGCGCCCACGAGATCGCGCACGCGAACCGGCTGCCCTCGATCCACCTCGTGGAGTCCGGCGGCGCCGACCTGCCCTCGCAGAAGGACATCTTCATCCCGGGCGGGGCCCTGTTCAAACACCTCACGCAGGCCTCGGCGGCGGGCGTCCCGACCATCGCCGTCGTCTTCGGCAACTCCACCGCGGGCGGCGCCTACGTCCCCGGCATGTGCGACCACGTGATCATGGTCAAGGAGCGCGCGAAGGTGTTCCTCGGCGGCCCGCCCCTGGTGAAGATGGCCACCGGCGAGGAGAGCGACGACGAGTCCCTCGGCGGCGCCGAGATGCACGCCCGCACCTCCGGCCTCGCCGACCACCTAGCGCAGGACGAGCACGACGCGCTCCGGCAGGCCCGCCGGGTCGTCGCCCGCCTCAACTGGCGCAAGGCGTACGGCGATCCGCCGCCCGCCGAGCCGCCGAAGTACGACGCCGACGAACTCCTCGGCGTCGTCCCCGCCGACCTGCGCACCCCCTTCGACCCGCGCGAGGTCGTCGCCCGGATCGTCGACGGCTCCGACTTCGACGAGTTCAAGCCCCTGTACGGGGCCTCGCTCACCACCGGCTGGGCCCGCCTGCACGGCTACCCCGTCGGGATCCTCGCCAACGCCCAGGGCGTGCTGTTCAGCGAGGAGTCGCAGAAGGCGGCGCAGTTCATCCAGCTCGCCAACCAGCGCGACATCCCGCTGCTCTTCCTGCACAACACCACCGGCTACATGGTCGGCAAGGAGTACGAGCAGGGCGGCATCATCAAACACGGCTCGATGATGATCAACGCGGTGAGCAACAGCCGGGTCCCGCACCTCTCGGTGCTCGTGGGCGCCTCGTACGGCGCCGGGCACTACGGCATGTGCGGCCGCGCCTACGACCCCCGCTTCCTCTTCGCCTGGCCGAGTGCCAAGTCCGCCGTCATGGGCCCGCAGCAGCTCGCGGGCGTCCTGTCCATCGTCGCCCGGCAGTCGGCCGCCGCGAAGGGGCAGCCCTACGACGACGAGGCCGACGCGGCCCTGCGCGCCATGGTGGAGCAGCAGATCGAGGCGGAGTCGCTGCCGATGTTCCTCTCCGGGCGGCTCTACGACGACGGCGTGATCGACCCGCGCGACACCCGCACCGTCCTCGGCATCTGCCTGTCGGCCCTGCACACAGCCCCCTACGAAGGCGCACGCGGCGGCTTCGGCGTCTTCCGCATGTGAGAGGCGGTCCCCGTGATCTCGAAGCTGCTCGTGGCCAACCGGGGCGAGATCGCCGTCCGGGTCTTCCGCACCTGCCGGGAGCTCGGCGTCGCCACCGCCGCCGTGTACTCCGACGCCGACGCGGGTGCTCTGCACGTCCGCGCCGCCGACGAGGCCGTACGTCTGCCCGGCGCGGCCCCGGCCGCCACCTATCTGCGCGGCGACCTGATCGTGGCGGCGGCCCGGGCGACGGGCGCGGACGCGGTCCACCCCGGCTACGGCTTCCTGTCCGAGAACGCCGCGTTCGCCCGCCAGGTCGCCGACGCGGGGCTCACCTGGATCGGACCGCCCCCGGAGGCCATCGAGGCGATGGCCTCCAAGACCCGCGCGAAGGAGCTGATGGGCCTCGCGCCGCAGGACCCCGCGGACGTCACCGAGGCGGACCTGCCCGTCCTGGTGAAGGCGGCGGCGGGCGGCGGCGGCCGCGGCATGCGCGTCGTCCGCGAACTGTCCCGGCTGCCCGCCGAGTTGGCGGCGGCCTCGGCGGAGGCCGCGAGCGCCTTCGGTGACGGCGAGGTGTTCGTCGAGCCGTACGTGGAGGGCGGGCGGCACGTGGAGGTGCAGCTCGTCGCCGACGCACACGGCACGGTGTGGCCCCTCGGGACGCGCGACTGCTCCCTCCAGCGCCGCCACCAGAAGGTCATCGAGGAGGCCCCGGCCCCGGGCCTGCCCGACGCCCTCGTCGAGCGCCTCCACGAACTGGCCGCGCGCGCGGCCCGCACGGTCGGCTACCGGGGCGCGGGCACCGTGGAGTTCCTCGTCGCCGCCGACGGCACCCCGCACTTCCTGGAGATGAACACCCGCCTCCAGGTCGAGCACCCCGTGACGGAGGAGGTGTGCGGCCTCGACCTGGTGGCGCTCCAGCTCCGCGTCGCAGAGGGCCACGCCCTGCCGGGGCCGCACCCGCCACGGCCCGCCGGGCACGCCGTCGAGGCCCGCCTGTACGCGGAGGACCCGGCGGCGGGCTGGGCCCCGCAGACCGGCACGCTGCACCGCGTCGCCGTGCCCGACGGGGTGCGCCTGGACACCGGGTACGCGGACGGCGACACGGTCGGCGTGCACTACGACGCCATGCTCGCGAAGGTCGTCGCGCACGCGCCCACGCGCGCCGAGGCGATCCGCAAGCTGGCGGGCGCCCTGGAACGGACCGTGGTCCACGGCCCCGTCACCAACCGCGAGCTGCTCGTCCGCTCGCTGCGCCACCCCGAGTTCACCGCCGGGCGCATGGACACCTCCTTCTACGACCGGCACCTGCCCGAGCTGACCGCGGCCGCCGCGGACCCCTGGGCCCGCCACGCTCCGCTGGCCGCCGCCCTCGCCGACTCCTGCGGCCGCTCCCGCTTCGGCGGCTGGCGCAACCTGCGCTCCCAGCCGCAGGTCAAGCGGTACCGCGACGCGGCAGGCACCGAGCACGAGGTGCGCTACACGCGGACCAGGGACGGCCTCCAGGCGGACGGCGTCCGCGTCCTCGACGTGACGCCCGGCCGCGTGGTCCTCGAAGCGGACGGCGTGCGGCGGGAGTTCCCGGTCGCCCGGTACGGCGACGACGGGCGCGTCCACGTCGGGAACGCGGCCCTCGTGCCGCTGCCCGCACTGCCCGAGCCCACCGTCCGGCAGGAGCCCGGCTCGCTCCTCGCGCCCATGCCGGGCACGGTCGTCCGGGTGGCCGAGGGGCTCGCGGCGGGCGCCGAGGTCACCGCGGGGCAGCCGCTGATCTGGCTGGAGGCCATGAAGATGGAGCACCGCGTCACCGCCCCCGCGTCCGGCACCCTGACCGCGCTGCACGCGGAGCCGGGCCGGCAGGTGGAGGTGGGCGCGCTCCTCGCCGTCGTACAGGAAGCCGTCGAGCACGTCGTACAGGAGCAGGAAGCAGAGCCCACGTCCCGGGAGGAAGTCTCAGCATGACCGGCATGAGCACAGTCCTGGAAACCGAGGAACACACCGCGCTGCGCGCCGCCGTCGCCGCGCTCGGCCGCCGCTACGGCCGCGACTACCTGACCCGCGTCGTGAACGAGGGCGCCCACCCCGACGAGCTGTGGGCGGACGCCGCCAAGCTGGGCTATCTGGGCGTGAACCTGCCGGAGGAGTACGGCGGCGGGGGCGGCGGCATCACCGAACTCTCCCTGGTCCTGGAGGAGTTGGGCGCCGCCGGTTGCCCGCTGCTCATGATGGTGGTGTCCCCGGCGATCTGCGGCACGGTCATCGCCCGCTTCGGCACCGACGCGCAGAAGCGGGCCTGGCTCCCCGGCCTCGCCGACGGCAGCCGCACCATGGCGTTCGGCATCACCGAGCCGGACGCGGGCTCCAACTCCCACCGCATCACCACGACCGCCCGCAAGGACCCCGGCTCCGGCGACTGGCTCCTGACCGGCCGCAAGGTGTTCATATCGGGCGTCGACATCGCGGACGCCACGCTGATCGTGGGCCGCACCGAGGACGCCCGCACCGGCCGCCTCAAGCCGTGCCTGTTCATCGTGGACCGGGACGCGCCGGGCTTCGGGCGGCGCGCCATCCCCATGGAACTCAAGGCGGCGGAGAAGCAGTTCGAACTGGTCCTCGACGACGTGCGGCTGCCCGCCGACGCCCTCGTCGGCGACGAGGACGCGGGCCTCCTCCAGCTCTTCGCGGGCCTCAACCCCGAGCGGATCATGACCGCCGCGTTCGCGCTCGGCATGGGCCGCTACGCGCTGTCCCGCGCGGTGGAGTACGCCAAGGACCGCACCGTGTGGAAGGCCCCCATCGGCGCGCACCAGGCCATCGCCCACCCGCTCGCCCAGGCCCACGTCGACCTCGAACTCGCGGGCCTGATGACCCGCAAGGCCGCCCTCCTGTACGACGGCGGGGACGACGTGGCGGCGGGCGAGGCCGCGAACATGGCCAAGCTCGCCGCCGCCGACGCCTGTGTGAAGGCCGTCGACCAGGCCGTTCACACCCTCGGCGGGAACGGCCTGACGGCGGAGTTCGGCCTGGCCTCGCTGATCGTCGCGTCCCGGGTGGCCCGGATCGCCCCGGTGAGCCGCGAGATGATCCTCAACTACGTCTCGCACCAGACGCTGGGCCTGCCCAAGTCCTACTGACCCCGCACCCCGTGGGAAGGGAAGTGCCCATGACCGTGGTGACCGCGTCGCAGCCCGAGCGGGGCGTCGTGACCCTCGCCCTCGACTCGCCCGCCCACCGCAACGCGCTCTCCGCCGACCTGGTCGCCGAGCTGACGGCCGCCCTGGAGCGGACCCGGGCGGACGACGGCGTGCGGGCCGTGGTGCTCACGCACACGGGCTCGACGTTCTGCTCCGGCGCGGACCTGCGGCAGCCGCCCGACCCGGCGGCGTTCGTGGCGCTGATGCGGCGGATCCTGACCCTGCCCAAGCCCGTGGTGGCGCGGGTGGCCGGACACGTGCGGGCGGGCGGCCTCGGTCTCGTCGCCGCCTGCGACATCGCGGTCGCGGGCGGCGGCGGGGCCGGGGCCGCCTCCTTCGCCCTGACCGAAGTGCGCATCGGGGTCGTCCCCGCCGTGATCTCGATCCCGCTCCTGGCCCGCGTCGACGCCCGGGCCGCGGGGCGCTACTTCCTCACCGGCGAGCGCTTCGACGCGGCGGAGGCGGCCAGGATCGGCCTGGTCACCGCGTACGACGACGACGTCGACACGGCCCTGGCGCCCGTCCTCGACGGCCTGCGCAAGGCCGCCCCCGAGGCGCTGGCCGACACCAAGAAACTCCTCACGGCTAAGGTTCTGACCGCATTCGACGAGGAGTCGGACGCCGTCATCGCCCTGTCCGCGCGCCGCTTCCGCTCGGCCGAGGCACAGGAGGGCATGGCGGCGTTCCTGGAACGACGGGAGCGCCCATGGGTGCTGTGACGGAGGCCGGCCGTTCGCCCAAGCAGGACCGCAGCCGGGCCACCCGGCAGCGGCTCCTGGAGGCGGCCGTGGCATGTCTGGCCGAACACGGCTGGACCGGCTCGACGGTCACCGTCGTGTCCGAGCGCGCCGGGGTGTCCCGGGGCGCGGCCCAGCACCACTTCCCCACCCGCGAGGACCTCTTCACGGCCGCCGTGGAGTACGTCGCCGAGCAGCGCTCCGCCGCGCTGCGCGGCCTCTTCCCCGAGGGGGCCCGGGCCGCCGACCGGGCCGCGGTCGTCCGCGCCCTCGTCGACCTCTACACCGGACCGCTGTTCCGCGCCGCCCTCCAGCTGTGGGTGGCCGCCTCCAACGAGCCGCAACTGGGGCCGCGGGTCGCCGAGTTGGAGGCCCGTGTCGGTCGCGAGACCCATCGCATAGCCGTCGAGCTCCTCGCCGTCGACGAGTCCCGCCCCGGCGTCCGCGAAACCGTCCAGGGCCTCCTCGACATGGCCCGCGGCCTCGGCCTCGCCAACCTCCTCACGGACGACGCCCCCCGCCGCGACCGAGTGGTCCACCAGTGGAGCCACCTGGTCGCGGGGGCGCTGGGGTAGTGCCCTCGCGGGGCGCCCCAGGCCCGCCCCTTCCCGATCCGGGGGTTGCCGCCCCCGGGCCCCTGCCCTTATCGGCGCTTCGCGCCTCGTCCTCAAACGCCGGACGGGCTGGATCTGTCGCCGGTTGCGGCAGGGTTTTCAGCCTCTCCGGCGTTTGAGGAGCGGGGGTCTGGGGGCGGCAGCCCCCAGGAAGCGGGAAGGGGCGGGTCTGGGGCGCACCCGCGAGGGCCTCAGCCCGCGATGTCCCCGTACCCCGAGATGTCCCGCGGACTGCGGGCCGCAGGCCCCACGTACCGGGCGGACGGCCGCACGAGCCGCCCCGTCCGCTTCTGCTCCAGAATGTGCGCCGACCACCCCGCCGTACGGGCACACGTGAACATCGACGTGAACATGTGCGCCGGCACCTCCGCGAAGTCGAGCACGATCGCCGCCCAGAACTCCACGTTCGTGGCGAGCACCCGGTCGGGCCGCCGCGCGTGCAGCTCGTCGAGCGCCGCCTTCTCCAGCGCCTCGGCGACCTCGAAGCGGGGCGCGCCCAGCTCCCGCGCGGTCCGCCGGAGCACCCGCGCCCGCGGGTCCTCGGCCCGGTACACCCGGTGTCCGAAGCCCATGAGCCGCTCGCCCCGGTCGAGCGCCTGCTTGACGTACGCCACGGCGTCCCCGCTGCGCTCGATCTCCTCGATCATGCCGAGCACCCGGGAGGGCGCCCCGCCGTGCAGCGGCCCGGACATGGCCCCGACGGCCCCGGAGAGCGCGGCCGCGACGTCGGCGCCGGTGGAGGCGATGACCCGCGCGGTGAACGTGGACGCGTTCATGCCGTGCTCGGCGGCGGACGTCCAGTACGCGTCGACGGCCCGCACGTGCCGCGGGTCGGGCTCGCCGCGCCAGCGCCGCATGAACCGCTCGACGACGGTCTCGGCCTTGTCGATCTCCCGCTGCGGCACCATCGGCAGGCCCTGCCCGCGCGCGGACTGCGCGACGTACGACAGGGCCATGACGGCGGCCCGCGCGAGGTCGTCGCGGGCCTGCGCCTCGTCGATGTCGAGCAGCGGCCGCAGGCCCCACACGGGGGCGAGCATGGCGAGCGCGGACTGCACGTCGACGCGGATGTCGCCGGAGTGGACGGGGATGGGGAAGGGCTCGGCGGGCGGCAGGCCCGGGTTGAACGCGCCGTCGACGAGCAGCCCCCAAACGTTGCCGAAGGAGACGTCGCCGACCAGGTCCTCGATGTCGACGCCCCGGTAGCGCAGGGCACCGCCCTCCTTGTCCGGTTCGGCGATCTCCGTCTCGAACGCGACGACTCCTTCAAGTCCGGGTACGAAGTCGGACATCAGGCGGCTCCTCATGATGTGGGCGAGATGTGTACGACAGAGGCGTGCGACCAGTGGCCTCGCGATGCTCTGGGGTAACCCGGTGATGCCCCGCGCGGCCGGACGTCACCCAACCGAAACGGTTTCGGCACGATAACCCTTGGTGCCACCCTTCGCGATGGACTGCGGCACTCAGTGCCACACATCACCTCATGGAGGGGCGCGCGGATGCCGTGCGCCCGCCGACTGCCGCTTCGTGCCCCGGCATTCGTATACGGCAAGATGACCGCGTGACCGAGTCCCGCGCCACCGCCTCCGAGTCCCCAGCAGCCGTAGACCTGGCCGCCATGCGTGCGCAGTACCGCACCGACGGCATCGCGGAGGCCGACTTCCCCGGCGATCCGTTCCAGCAGTTCGAGCGCTGGTTCCAGCAGGCGGCCGCGGAGGCGGTGGACCCGGCCGGTGTCCTCGCCGAGCCGAACGCGATGGTCGTGTCCACGGTCGACGCCGAGGGGCGGCCGAGCTCCCGCACGGTGCTCCTGAAGGGCTTCGACGAGCGCGGCTTCGTCTTCTTCACCAACTACGAGTCCCGCAAGGCCCGGGACATCGCGGGGAACGCCCGGGTGTCGCTGCTCTTCCCCTGGCACCCGATGGGGCGTCAGGTGATCGTCGAGGGCGTGGCGGAGCGGACCGGCCGCGAGGAGACCGTCCGCTACTTCCGCAGCCGCCCGCACGGCTCCCAGCTGGGCGCCTGGGCCAGCGCGCAGTCCTCGGTGATCGCCACGCGCGCCGAACTGGACGCGGCGTACGCGGACTTGGCCGCCCGCTATCCGGAGGGCGAGCAGGTCCCGGCGCCGCCGCACTGGGGCGGCTTCCGCGTCCGCCCCGAAACGGTCGAGTTCTGGCAGGGCCGCACCAACCGCCTCCACGACCGCCTCCGCTACACCCGAACCGACGAGACCTGGACCTTGCAACGCCTCTGCCCCTGACGCTCCACGGGGCCCACGCATCCCCGGCGTGCGCTCCAGGCCGGGCCTAGGAGTCGGTGAGGACTCGGTCGAGGAAGGGCTCGATGGCTTCGCGCCAGCCCTCGGGGCGGTCGTAGTGCACGAGGTGCCCCGCGTCGGCGACCTCCGCATAGGCCCCGCGCGGCAGCACCCGCACCATCTCCTGGGCCTCCGCCCGCCCCAGCTCGCCGTCGAGGCCGCGGACGACGAGGGCGGGGCACTGGACCTGGACGAGCTCCTCCCAGTGCGCGTCGTACACCCACGTCTCGCGGGACTTGAGCATCTGCGCGGGGTCGAAGACGGGCCGCCAGCCGTCGGGACCCTCGGCCATGACCTCGGCGAAGAAGGCGCCCCGCGAGGGGTTGGGCCGCTCCACCCAGGGGTCGTCCTCGCCGAACCACTTGCGGACGTCCGCGAGCGTCGCGAACGGCACCGGCCAGGACTTGAACCAGGCCTCCCACTCCCGCTGCGAGGCCGCACCGAGCGCGGAGGCCCGCATGTCGCAGATGATCAGGCCCCGGACGAGGTCGGGGCGGCGCGCGGCCAGCTGCCAGGCGGTGAGGGCGCCCATGGAGTGGCCGATCAGCACGGCGGGGGAGAGGGCGAGCTGCTCCAGGGCGGCCTCGGCGTCGTCGACGTAGGCCTCGCGGGTGTACGGGCCGTCGGCGGGCTTCTCGCTGCGGCCGTGGCCGCGCTGGTCGATGGCGACCGCCCGGTGCCGCTCGGCGAGCCAGCGGGCGGTGCCCGCCCAGTGCGAGGCGCGGCCCATGAGCCCGTGGAGCAGGAGCACGCCGCCCCGCGGCTGCTCGGCCTCCCTGGCTTTGGGTGGGTCGGCGTACTCCCAGGCCGCGAGGCTCACGCCGCCCGCGCCGGTCACGTCGATGCGCCGCACCATGGTCCCAGGCACCCCCCTTGGTTCCGCTCGGGTTCTCAGCTCACGCTCCCCGGCACGCTATCGAACTATCATTCGAGAGCGGCCGTATTGCCGCCAACACCCCTCGTTCGGGTGACCATGCTCAAGGATTGACCGCCGTCGCCGAGGGGAGATCTTCAGCGGGAGGCGGGCCGATCGGGGAGACCGGTCCGAGGGGGATGACCCTGAGAGCTCGGGGCTCTGGGTCAGCACAGGGGAGGACAGGCCCCGGCGCCGCGAGGTGCCGGGGCCCTCTGCCGTCCGGGGGCCGCACGCCACGGGGGCGCGGGCCCGCGGGGTGCCCGGGGCCCCGCCCCGCGTACCCCTGTTCACCAGCCGGGCACATCGTGTGTCCCCTCTCCGGCCGGGGCCCGGCGGCCATGCGGCCAAGTCCCGGTACCGGCGCGGTCAAGAGCCCTCAGGTCATATGCCTCTCGCGACAGCGTCGCACGCAAATCGTCCCGGCGCTGCGATTCGGCACACTGAATCTTGGTCTCCGGCGCGTCCCGGACCCGCCCCAACCGCCGCTGTGGTAACGGCCGTTGACACGCGTGCCGGGACGGGCCGGAGCCCGGTGCGCGGCTCTCAGCGCTTGGCGACGAAGACGTGCGAGGCCACGTCCGCCGCCAGCTCCGCGGCTTCGCCGCTGCTGCCGACGAGCACGCCGCCCGCCGACTCCGTCACGCTCACCACGGAGCCGGGCTGCACGCCCGCGCGCCGCAGCGTGTACATCAGCTGCGCGTCCGTCTGGATCGGCTCGCCGATGCGGCGCACCACGACCGTCTTGCCGTCCGTGCCCGGGTCGAGGTCGATGAGGGAGACCATCCCCTCGTCCAGGAACGGGTCGGCGCCGTCCTTCTCGCCGAGCTCCTCGAGGCCCGGGATCGGATTGCCGTACGGCGACTCGGTGGGGTGGCGCAGGAGCTCCAGGACGCGGCGCTCCACCGCCTCGCTCATCACGTGCTCCCAGCGGCAGGCCTCGGCGTGCACCTGCTCCCACTCCAGGCCGATCACGTCGACCAGGAGGCACTCGGCGAGACGGTGCTTGCGCATGACCCGGGTGGCCAGACGGCGGCCCTCCTCGGTCAGCTCCAGGTGCCGGTCGCTCGCGACGGCCACCAGGCCGTCGCGCTCCATCCGCGCCACGGTCTGGCTCACCGTCGGGCCGCTCTGGTCGAGCCGCTCGGCGATGCGGGCGCGCATGGGGACGACACCCTCCTCCTCCAGTTCGAGGATGGTGCGCAGGTACATCTCAGTGGTGTCAATAAGCCCCGACATGGGTTGCCCCTCAGAATTCGCTCGTGCGCTGGCCCTGCCCTCAATTCTGACCCATACCACCGACAAGCGGGCCGCGCCCGGTGAAGAGGCGCTGGGAGCCCGTATTGACAGGGCGCTGGTTCAGACCGCACCGTGATCCGCGACACGACGGGACGCGGCGGGACGAAGGGGTTTCGCGGATGACCAACGGTACGCGGGACGGCGGCGCGGAAGGACCCGGAGGTGCCGGGCTCGCCGGACGGTACCTGGACGCCGCGATCGGCCTGCTTGAACGGGTGCGCGACGAGGAGGCCGCCGCGATCACCGCCGCGGCCGACGTCATCGCCGACGCCGTCGCCGCCGACGGACGGCTCTTCGCCTTCGGCGCCGGGCACTCCTCGCTGGCCGCGCAGGACGTCGTCTACCGCGCGGGCGGGCTCGCCCTGATGAACCTGCTGTCCGTGCCGGGCGTCGTCGGCGTGGACGTCATGCCCGCGACCCTCGGCTCCGCCCTGGAGCGGGTCGACGGCCTCGCGGGGGCCGTCCTCGACTCCAGCCCGGTGCGGCCCGGGGACGTCCTCGTGATCATCTCCCTGTCCGGGCGGAACTCGCTGCCCGTCGAGATGGCCGTGAACGCCCGCGCGCTCGGCCTCAAGGTCATCGGCGTGACGTCGGTGGCGTACGCGGAGGGGACGAAGTCGCGGCACTCCTCCGGCACGTTCCTGAAGGACCACTGCGACGTCGTGCTCGACACGAAGATCGCCGTCGGGGACGCGGAGCTGGCCCTCGACTCCGTCGAGGCGCCCTTCGGCCCGGCCTCCACGATGGTCGCGAGCGCGGTGATGCAGGCCATGATGGCCACGGCGGCCGCGGGGCTCGCGGAGCGCGGGATCCAGCCGCCGCTGCTCCGCTCGGGGAACGTGGACGGCGGCCACGACTGGAACGGCCGCGTCTTCCAGGAGTACGGCGACCGGATCTTCTACCGCCACTGAGCCACGGGGCCGCCACTGAGCCACGGGGCCGCCACTGAGCCACGGGGCCGCCACTGAGCCACGGGGCCGACTGAGCTGAGCCCCGGGGGCCGCCCCAGGGCCCCTAGCCCCCCAGGGCCGCCGCGAGGTCGAGGGCGGCGGCGATGCGCACCGCCACGCTCTCCGCGTACGCCGCGTCCGCGCGCTCGAACTGGGTGCGCGCGCCGCCCCGCAGGAACGTCACGACGCCCAGCGTGCGACCCCGGCTGCGCAGCACCGCGCACAGGGCGTGCACGGAGGAGTCGGGCCACTGGCGGGCCGACGCCCACTCGCGGGCCCGCTCGGGCGCCGCGAGCCCCGCGCTGGCGCGCACGGACCCCACCCGCTCCACGGACTGCGCCGCCGGATGCCCCTCCGGATAGCGCACGGGCAGCCCGGCCTTGTCGGCGGGCAGACAGGGCCCGGGCGATCCGGCGGGCGTCGCCGCGGCCCGGACGAGGCGCACCGCGGGCTCGGTGGCGGTCAGGAGGTCGATCAGGGCGTGGTCGGCGAACCCGGCGAGGGCGAAGTCGAGCTGGACGGTGGCGGCCTCCATCGGGTCCTCGCACTCGGCGGCGGCCCGCGCGGAGCGGTGCAGCTGCTGCGAGCGGAAGCGCAGCTTCGCGGCGTCCTGCTCGGCCCGCTTGGCGTCCGTGACGTCCCGGAAGAGCCAGCCGACGCCCAGCGGCACCGGCTCCTCGGCCAGGGGCGAGCCGAGCCGCAGGAAGCCGCTGCGCCAGCACCGGCGCTCGGCCTCGCCGCCCTCGCCGCGGGCCGTCACCCACATCTCGGCGGGCGCGGGCGGCGCGCCCTCGGCGAGCACGTGTGTGAGAGCGCTCTCCAGCTCCTCGACGCCCTGGAGCAGCACCTCGCCGAGGGGCCGCCCGAGCAGCGCGGTGCGGCCGATGCCGAGCAGCCGCGCGGCGTGTTCGTTGACGACGGCGGGCCGGAGGTCGGCGTCGACGAGGACGACGCCCCAGGAGGCGTGCTCGAACAGGGCCTCGCTGAGGGCGATGGACCGCTCCAGGTCGATCTGCGCGTGCACCTCGCTGAAGGCGCAGTAGACCCCGGCGGGCTTGCCGTCGCCGCCGCGCACGGCCGCGGACTGGGTGCGCACGAGGACGCGGCCGCCGCCCTTGGTGAGGAGCGCGAACTCGTGCACCTGGCGGCCGGGGGCGTGCATCGCGGCGAGGAGCCGCTCCTCGACCTCCTCGGCGTCGGCGGGCCGCACGGCCCACCCGGCGAATCCGCGCCGCCCGACGGCCTCCGCGGCGGACCAGCCGAGGATCCGCTCCGCCTCGCGGTTCCAGTGCGTCACGACCCCGTCGGAGTCGAAGGCGCACAGGGCGGCGTCCATCCCGTCGAGGAGCGCCGCGAGCAGCTCCGCCCCGCCGGGCTCGGGCTCTTCCGGGCCCAGTTCGTCCGTCGTCCCGCTCTGTCGGGAAGCACTCACCTGGAACCCCCTGCAGGCCGCGTTCTCTTCCGCATGAGCTGAGTGTGCTGCACGTCAGATCATTCAACTCGAACGTGACGCGGACCACAGTAAGTTCCCGGAAGTTGAGGCAAATCGTTGTGAGTCCCGGCACGCGGAAAAACAGTTGAACGCGCCCGGCCCGGTTCCTAGGGTGAGTGTTACTTCGGAGAGGAGGTGGTTCGGCAGATGTATGGAAACCGGACGGAAGAGGTGGCTGCGGGCTAGCGGCCCGCCACCACGCTCAGTGCGGTGCCGGACCAGCGCGTGAGACAGGCGCGCAGCCGGCCAATCCACAGCAGTCACCCGACCCGCGAGCCGCCGGTACGTCCGGCCGGCTCCTCCCGCCCCCAGGGGCGAGGAGGACCAGGCTCGCGGGTTGCTGCGTGTCCGGGGGCCTTCGGCTCAGCCCTTGCTGACCGCCGTCAGGATCTCCGGAAGGCGCCCGGCCGCGCGGGGCGCCGCGAGCCGCAGCCCGAGGAGGGTGACGGCGGCGCCGTAGCCCGCGCCGACGGGCAGCAGCAGCCAGGACCAGGAGCCCCGGTCCGAGGCGTGCAGCCAGACGGTGAGGGCGATGACGGGCGCGCACAGGGCCGCGGCGCCGAGCATGCCGCCGAAGATGGAGATCCAGGCGAGGCCCGCCTGGCCCGGCGCCACGTTCTTGTGGCCTTCCTGCGGGATGGAGTACGGGAAGCGGGCCGATGCCCAGGCGCCGGTGGCCAGCATGGCGCCGAGCAGCGCGAAGGAGAGCCCGAGGGCTTCGGGCAGGGCGTGCCAGACGCCGAGGAGGGCCGTGGTCAGGACGGTCACGAGGGCGGCGTAGGGGAGGGTGACGAGGAGCAGGGCGAGGGCGCGGGCCCGCAGTTCGTCGTAGGCGTCGCGCGTCGAGGCGATGGTCATCGCCACCATCCAGAAGGCGGACGTGTCCTGGCCGAACTGGTTGTACATCTGGATGCCGAGCATGCCCGCCGCGAAGCAGGCGAGGTAGACGGATCCGGTGCCCTGGAGGGCGTTGAAGAGCGGCACGATCAGGCCGATGGCGAGCGAGGTGACCCAGGCGGCCTTCGTCTTGGGGTCGCGCCACACGTAGCGCAGGGTGCGCTCCATGACCGGGCCGGTGCGGCCGGAGGGCAGCAGGCCCGCGAGGCCGCGGCCGCGCTGGGTGCGGTCCGGTCCGGCCGCGGCGAGCGTGGAGCCGTCGGGCGTGGTCATCAGGCGGGTCAGGCTGCGCTGCCACAGCCGCAGCAGGAGCACCAGGGCCAGCACGGACAGGGCCAGTTGGGAGGCCGCGACTCCGTAACGGGCCTCGCCGGCCGTCCGTACGGCCGACAGGGCGGAGGCGGGCGGGATCCAGCCGACGACGTCCGCCGCCGGGTCCAGCTCGCCGAGGCCCGCGTCGGAGGAGCCGATGCGCTGCACCCCGAAGTTGACGAGCTGGGCGCCGACGGCGATGACGAGGCCGCTGAGGACGGCGAGGTCGCGGCCCTTGCGGCTGGTGAGCAGGCGGATGTTGGCGGCGGCGACGGCGCGGGCGAGCGCGACGCACAGCAGCAGGACGAGGGGGACGGCCGCCACGCCCACCGCGACGGCCGCGCCGCCCCGCGCCACCGCGATCACCGCGCCGAGCGCCAGGCAGAGCGTGAACAGCGGCCCGATGCCCACGAGTGAGGAGACGAGCAGCGCCCGCACCAGGGGCCGCGGGCGCAGCGGCAGCATCACCAGGCGGGTGGGGTCGAGGGTTTCGTCGCCGCTGGGGAAGAACAGCGGGAGCACGGCCCAGCCGAGGGCGAGGACCGCGACGAGCAGGATCGAGACCGTGGCGGCGTGCGGGTCGCCGCGCAGCAGGACCAGGCCGAGGAGCTGGAGCGCGGCGACGAGCAGGGCGAGCACCGCGGAGGCGGTGTACGCGGCGCGGCGGCCGGAGGACTGGCGCAGGCCGTTGCGCAGGAGGGACAGCTTCAGGCGGACGAAGACGGGGATCAGTCCGGTCTCGACGGGGGCGAGGGGCGCGGTGCCGGGCGCGGTGGCGGTCATCGGGTGCCGCCGCCGAGCCAGTCGAGGTCGGAGCCGGTGTCGCGGCCGTTCGCGCCGACGAGTTCGAGGAAGGCCTGCTGGAGGGAGGGGGCCTCGCCGCGGACCTCGGCGAGCGGCCCCTGGGCGCGGATGCGGCCCGCCGCCATGACGGCGACCCAGTCGCACAGGGACTCCACCAGCTCCATGACGTGGCTGGAGAACACGACGGTCGCGCCGGACGCGGTGTACCGCTCCAGGACGCCGCGGATGATCTGCGCCGACACCGGGTCGACGCCCTCGAACGGCTCGTCGAGGAAGAGCACTTCGGGGTTGTGCAGGAGCGCCGCGGCCAGGCCGATCTTCTTGCGCATGCCCGTGGAGTAGTCGACGACGAGCTTGTGCTGGGAGCCCGCGAGGTCGAGCACGTCCAGGAGCTGGGTCGCGCGCTTGTCGACCTCGGGGCCCGCCAGGCCGCGCAGCCGCCCGGTGTACGCGAGGAGTTCGCGTCCGGACAGCCGCTCGAACAGGCGCAGGCCTTCGGGCAGGACGCCGATGCGGGCCTTGACCTCGGCCGGGTCCCGCCACACGTCGTGGCCGACGACCTCGACGGTGCCCCGGTCGGGGCGGAGGAGGCCGGTGACCATGGAGAGGGTGGTGGTCTTGCCCGCGCCGTTCGGGCCGACGAGGCCGACGAACTTTCCTGCCGGGAGGGTGAGGTCGACCCCGGCGACGGCCACTTGGGGGCCGAAGGCCTTCCACAGGTCGGTCACCTGTACCGCAGCTCGGCTCACCGTGGCCCCTTTTGTCGTCGCTGTCGTTCGTGTGCACGATACGTCGGCGGCGTGGGGCCCGGGTGGCTACCTGCGGCGGGCCTCGCGGCCGCAGGCGTAGGCCAGGGGGGAGATGATTTCCTCGGCGTCCGGGAGCCAGCGGTTGGCGGCGGTGGGGCGGCAGGCCCACTGCACGGCTCCGGAGGCGCCGAAACGCGTGGGCGGCGCGGCCACGTACGCCCCTTCACCGAGGGTGACGAGGTCGAGGGTCGCGGGCGGCCAGCCGAGCTTGCGGACGAGGTCGGGAACCTTCGCCGCGGCGCCGGGCAGGACGAAGAACTGCATGCGCCGGTCGGGCGTGCACGTGACCGGGCCGAGCGTCAGCTCCATGCGCTCCATGCGGGCGAGGGCGAGGAACCCGGCGGTCTCGGGGACGTCGACGGCGTCGAACGTACGGCCCGTCGGCAGCAGGATCGAGGCGTTCGGCTGCTTCGCCCACAGGCGCCGGGCGACGGTGGCACTGCCCGTGGCCTGCGTCGGCCAGTCGTCGCGCACGGCGTGGGCGCCGGGCGCGGGGCACGCCGCGTCGCCGCACGAGCAGCGCCACGTACCGTCGACGGACTCCAGCCAGGCGCCGGGGAAGACGTCCCAGTGCCGTTCCTCCGCGTACCGTACGGCCGAGTCTTGCAGGGCCTCTCCGCGCTGCTTCGGGATCTGCGCGGCTGACGTGACTCCGATGGTCTCTTCCACGGAGTCCTCAACTTCCGCTCGTCAGCTCCGGTTACGGCCCGTCATGTGCGCGGGGGAGGAGCATCGTTCCCGCTACGGGGCGCATGGGTGCACGAGTGGGGGCGCGCATGGGCAAGGGGGGCCGAGCGCGGGTAGCCACGTCCAGGGGCAGTCGGAGTTCACCCGAGTTCACCCGGCTCGCTGACGTGTGACGCGTTGTGCCATGTTGCGATGTATTGCGATGCGTTGTAGCAGGGTGTGGTGCGTTTGTGGGTGTTTGTGGTGCATCTTCCGGTTGTTTCCCGGGCATTGATCATCTGGGCGGCTCGGAGGGACCAGTCCGGGACCGTTCCCCATCCGTCACTCGACCTGAAAGACCCACCCGAATTACCAGATGGTCCACGGTGCACACAGGGGGTACGCCATGGCCGCCAGGCCACTCGTCGCGCGGCAGCCCAATGAAAGGCTGCAAGCACTCATTCAGGAAGCCGGCTGCTCGAACGCCGGTCTGGCCCGCCGCGTCAACATGTGCGGGGCGGAGCACGGTCTCGATCTTCGTTACGACAAGACGTCGGTGGCGCGCTGGCTGCGCGGGCAGCAGCCGCGCGGTCGCGCCCCGGGCATCATCGCGGAGGCGCTCGGCCGCAAGCTGGGGCGCACGGTCACGATCGACGAGATCGGCATGGCGAACGGCAAGAACCTCGCCTCCGGGGTGGGACTGCAGTTCTCGCCCACCGTTCTCGGCGCGATCGAGCAGGTCTGCGAGTTGTGGCGCAGCGACGTGGGGCGCAGGGACTTCCTGTCCGGCTCCTCCGTGGCCGCGTCCGCGCTCGTCGAGCCGAGCCGTGACTGGCTGATCTCCTCGCCGGACCCGCAGGTGGGCCGGACGGCCGGGCCGCGCGTCGGCCTGTCGGACGTGGCGGCGGTCAAGGCCATGACCGAGGCACTGACGCAACTGGATCACCAGTACGGCAGTGGACACGTGCGACCGGTCGTCGTGCACTATCTGAACTCCGTCGTCTCCGGGCTGCTCGCGGGCTCGTACCGGGAAGCGGTCGGGCGCGAACTGTTCGCGGCCGTCGCACGGTTGACGGAGCTCGCCGGGTACATGGCGGTGGACACCGGCCAGCCCGGCCTCGCCCAGCGGTACTACATCCAGGCCCTGCGCCTGGCCCAGGCCGCGGGCGACCGCGGGTACGGCGGCTATGTCCTGGCGGCCTCGATGAGCCATCTCGCCGCCCAGCTCGGCAACCCCCGCGAGATCGCCCAGCTCGCGCGGGCGGCGCAGGAGGGGGCGCGCGGGCGCGTCACCCCGCGCGCGGAGTCCATGTTCTACGCCGCCGAGGCCCGGGGGCACGCGCTGCTCGGCGACGCCCGGTCGACCCAGGCCGTCGCGGGCCGCGCGGTCGAGGCGATGGAGCGGGCCGTCGGCGGCGAGCAGTCCGGCGACGACCCGGTCTGGATCCGCCACTTCGACCAGGCCTATCTGGCGGACGAACTGGCCCACTGCCACCGCGATCTGGGCCAGGCGGACGGCGCGGCCAGGCGCGCGGAGGAGGCCCTCGCCGGGCATCCGGAGACCCGGGCGCGGCGGCGCGCGATCGGCCTCGTGCTGCTCGCCACCGCCCAGGTGCAGCGGCGTGACGTGGAACAGGCCTGCCACACGGGCCTGAAGGCCGTGGAGCTCCTCGGCACCCTGCGCTCCAACCGCGGCGCGGAGTATCTGGAGGACTTCCAGCAGCGCCTTGAGCCGTACCGGGAGGAGCCGGTGGTGCGGGAGTTCGGCGCGCGCGTCGAGCTGCAGGCCGCGTGAGGCGGGCGGGAGGCGCGTCCGGGGCGGCCGGTCGCACGCGGTGCGGCCGCGGCGCCCCTTGAACAGCGTCTCCCGCGCAACTTCCGTTACTTCCGAGGCGTCTGTGACAAGGGCGTCATCAGAGTGCTCTGAGCTGCGTGGCAGACGGCCGCGGGGACCCGGTAGCGTGAGCCGACGTTCCGAAGGTCCCCCATAAGTAGGAGTCCCGGTGACGCAGCAGAGCGGTCAGGGCGCCGCGTCCTCCGACCCGCGGCAGCCCGCGGAGCGGCACGCCCACGAGGGCATCGTGCTGCCCGCGGACGGTGGCGAACCCCTGATGCCCGGCGGCCACCAGGCGGCCCCGCCGGTCGGCAGCCCCTGGGGCGAGCCGTGGGGTCCGGAACCCACCCGGCCACCGGCGGGCCCCGGCCAGGCCTGGGGCGAGGGCGAGGCCTGGGCCGACCGGGGCGACGCCGGGGCCGCGCCGCGCCCGGCGGGCGGCATGCCGCTGCCCCCCGAGGGCACGCCCCTGCCGCCCAGCACGCCGCCGCAGCAGTCGTACGGGGGCGGGGCGGGCGCGCTGCCGCCGGAGCAGCACGGCCCTCCGGGGTACGGGCAGCCGCTGCCGCCCCTGGGGCAGGACCTGCCGGTCCACGGCGAGACGTTTCCGCCCGCCGCGCCGGGCCGGCCGCTGCCACCGCCCGGCCCCGCGCATGGCCATCCCCACGCGCTGCCCCACACCGGCCAGGACTACGGCCGTCCGTCCGTGGACCAGGGCCGTACGCCGCCGCCCGTGGCCCACGGTCAGCCGCTGCCGCCCGTGGGCCACGGTCAGCCGCTGCCGCCCGCGGGCCCCGTCCCGCCGGTCCCGGCCGCCGAGCACACACAGGTACTGCCCCCCGCCGACCCGCACCTCCCGTCGCCGGGACAGCCGGGCGGCCCGCAGGGCGGGCCCGACGCGCAGGCGACGCAGTACATACCCCCGGTCGCCCCCGGCGCGCTGCCGCCCGAGATGCCCCCGGGCGGCGCCGGGCACGCGGGCGACGCCACGCAGTTCCTCGGCCGCGCCGACTCCACGCAGTTCCTGGGCCAGGCCGCGGATGTCGTACCGGAAGAGCCCGCCTTCCCCGGGGACAACGCGCCCACCCAGTTCATCGCCCCCGTCACCGACGACGGCCCGCCCGCCCCGGCCGCGGCCGCCGGGGGGTACGGCGAGCGGCAGCCGCCCGCCGAGTTCGACAGCCTCTTCCGCCAGGAGCCGGAGGGCGCCTCCTCCACCCAGCAGATGCCCCTCGTCCCGGCTGCCGCGCAGGCGCCGGACCCGGCGCCGGAACCCGTCTCGCGCCGCAAGGGGCGTACGGGATCCAAAATGCCGCTGCTCGTCGCCGTCGGCGTGGCCATCGCCGTGGTCGGCGTCGGCGCGGGCGCGATGCTCGCCGGTGGCGGCGGGGACGCGAAGGCGGAGAACTCCGACAGCAAGGAGCCGCTGGCCGCGACCTCGTCGGAGGCTCCCGGCGACAAGGAGAGCGCGAAGCCGTCCCCGTCGGCCGACCCGGTCAAGCGGCAGGCCGTCGCCCTGGACAAGCTCCTCGCGGACAGCAACGACAGCCGCGAGTCGGTGATCAGGGCCGTGCGCAACGTGGGCTCGTGCAAGAACCTGCGGCAGTCCGCGACCGACCTGCGCGACGCGGCCAGGCAGCGCAACGGCCTCGTCGGCCGCCTGTCGGGCCTGACCGTCGACAAGCTGCCCTCGAACGGACGGCTGACCGCCGCGCTCAACCGCGCCTGGAAGGCGTCCGCGTCGGCCGACAACCACTACGCCGCCTGGGCCGACCAGGTCGGCGGCAAGAAGGGCTGCCACAAGGGCCGCGCCCGCACGACCCCGCAGACGGCGGCTGGCAACCGCGCGAGCGGCGAGGCCACCAAGGCCAAGCGGCAGGCGGCGGCGCTGTGGAACGCGATCGCCGACAAGCACGGCCTGACCAAGCGGAACCCCACGCAGCTCTAGCCGGGGCGCGGCGCGGGGGTCAGCGGACGGACTCCAGGGTCTTCTGCACGTTCACGAACGACCTGCGCGTCACCACCAGGCGGCCGTCGCGCACCACCTGGAAGGTCACGTCCGCGTTCACCAGACGCGGGTACTCGCCCGCCGCGAGCATGTCGTCGAAGCGCCAGCTCAGCATCGGCGTGAGCCCGCCGGTGTCCACGCGCAGGCCCTGGTCGAGGGTCTTGCGCAGGGCACGGGCGGTCACCTCGCCGCCGTTCAGCGACTCGACGGCCTGCCGCAGCACGGTGTACGCGATCCAGGTGGTCTGCACGCCCGCGTCCGCGGGGTCCACGCGGGTGTCGTCGAAGGCGTGCTTGCGGATCACCTCGCGCATCGGCTCCCAGCGCCTGTCGCCCTCGGCCGGGTACCAGCCGGTGACGTAGGCGCCCTCGTAGGGGCCGTCGGCGCCGCCGGTGCGGTCCAGGAGGGACTGGTCGACGCTGCCGAGCACGGAGGCGGTGCGCACCTTCGGATAGCCCTGCTCGACGCGCCGGAAGGAGTCGAAGAAGGTGTCCGTGCGCGCGCCGAGCGCCGCCGCCACGCAGCCCTTCCTGCCGCCGCGCGCGGAGCGGTCGAGGGCCTGCCGCGCCTGCCCGGTGTAGTCCGAGGCGTCCTCGGGCGCCCGGATGTCGGCGGAGGCGGCGCGGTCGCCCTCGGCGAGGCCGGAGTCGAGGAGTTTGGAGAGGTTGTCGCCCGTGGTGGTGTCGGGCCGCACCAGGGACACGCGGTCGCAGACCCCGGCGAGCTGGCGTCCGTTGCCCGCGAGCAGCGCGGGCTGGCCGCCGTTGACGGGGTAGGACAGCGGGCTGGAGAACTCGTCGTCGGTGAGGCCGTAGCCGCCGATGTACGGGATGCCCGCGACCTCCAGGGGGGACATGAAGGACCGGCCGTGCTGGCTGTACGAGCCGACGACCGCGACCACCTTCTCGTCGGCGGCCCGGCGGGCGCAGCCCGCGGCCTCCACCGGGTCGTTGTGGTCGTTGCAGGTGATGACCTTGAGCTGGTGGCCGTCGAGGCCGCCGCTCGCGTTGACCCAGCGGGCGAAGGCCTTGGCCATCGCGGGCATGCCGGGTTTGTTGGTGGCCTTGGTGCCGTCCGGCGCCCAGGTCATGACGGTGATCGGGGCATCCCCGGAACCCCCCGTGGTACCGGGGATGACCCCACAGCCGGCCGTCAGGGACGCACACGCCGCCAGGGCCGCCGCGCTGAGCACGGCTGTGCGCGCTCGGTGCGCGGTCTCGGCGGGGCGGGGGAGGAAGACGCGTCGCAAAGCGGCCATGGACCCGCACGATTCCGCGAGGGGAACAACCAGGGAGTGACGTCTCCCCAACGGTCGGTGACGAACGCGTGAACGGGTGGGGCCCGGGAAGCGGGGAACGTGTGGGAACGTACGATCGATGACCGTGCAAGGTTCGGAGAAGTCTTCCCGTCGCGGCCGTCGGTCAAGGACCATAGGCGCCATGCCAACGAACGACATGCCGTGGTGGCGCTGGCGCTGCAATGTGCGCTCGGCGCTCCACATGCTCTCGGACCAGGAGTTCCAGCGGGAGTGCTGGCTCGCGGGTCGCGACGAGTACGGGGACGTGACGGACGCCGTGTACCGCCTTGTCGAGGATACGTGGCTGGACAACTGGTCCGCGGAGAAATACGTCGGGACGATCTTCCGCGACTCCCAGGAGGCGGCCCTCGTCGACGTGGCCGTGCTGCGGGTCCTGCGGATCATGCACGAGGTGGGCCCGGACGCCGCGGTCGCCGCGTATCTGGACCACCCCGGATGGCCGGAGGCGGTGCGGGCGGCGCGGGACGCGCACGTACGGCTCGCGACCGGTGACGACGACGACCCGGACAGCGCGCCGCGCACCCTGGAGGTCCTGCGCATCCTCACGCGGTCGGCCTGAGCGGTCCCGGCACGGGGCCGGGGGCCCGTCCGGATATGGGACCCTGGGCGGATGAACGAGCAGTCCGCCGCCGTGAGCGACAAGCCCACCGACCGCACGACCGACCGCGCCGAGCAGTACGTCCTCACGCTCTCCTGCCCGGACAAACAGGGCATCGTGCACGCCGTGTCGAGCTATCTGTTCATGACCGGCTGCAACATCGAGGACAGCCAGCAGTTCGGCGACCACGACACCGGGCTGTTCTTCATGCGGGTCCACTTCTCGGCGGAGTCGCCCGTCACCGTGGACAAGCTGCGCGCGAGCTTCGCCGCGATCGGCGACTCCTTCCACATGGACTGGCAGATCCACCGGGCCGAGGACCGGATGCGGGTCGTCCTGATGGTCTCCAAGTTCGGCCACTGCCTGAACGACCTGCTGTTCCGCTCCCGCATCGGCGCCCTGCCGGTGGAGATCGCGGCCGTCGTCTCCAACCACACGGACTTCGCCGAGCTGTCCGCCTCGTACGGGATCCCGTTCCACCACATCCCGGTCACCAAGGACACCAAGGCCGACGCGGAGGCGCGCCTCCTCCAGCTCGTCCGGGACCTGGACGTCGAGCTCGTCGTGCTCGCCCGCTACATGCAGGTGATCTCGGACGACCTCTGCAAGCAGCTCAGCGGGCGGATCATCAACATCCACCACTCGTTCCTGCCGAGCTTCAAGGGCGCGCGGCCGTACCACCAGGCGCACGCGCGCGGCGTGAAGCTGATCGGTGCCACCGCGCACTATGTGACCGCGGACCTCGACGAGGGGCCGATCATCGAGCAGGAGGTCGAGCGGGTGGGGCACGAGGTGACGCCCGCGCAGCTCGTCGCCATCGGGCGGGACGTCGAGTGCCAGGCCCTCGCGCGGGCCGTCAAGTGGCACGCGGAGCACCGCATCCTCCTGAACGGCCACCGCACGGTCGTCTTCGCCTGACCTCCGCCGCTGCCGCGGACCCGGGCTACATGCGGCTCAGGGACGCCGCGGCGAAGAGGACGTCCCGGATGGCCTCGCGGTCGCCGACCTGGCCCGCGGCCGCCTCCTCGGGGGACACGTGGCCCGCCGCGAGGCGGCAGAACTCCACCCCGTCCAGGGCCACGTGCGCGACCTCCAGGTCGGCGGAGCCGCTGGCCCCGGGCGAGTCGAGCGGGATCAGCCACTCGCCGCCCCCGACGCCCTCGACCTCAAGGCGCAGGCTGCGCCCCGGCGCCCCCGCGGCGACGAGCTCCCGCGCGGGAGACGCCCGCCCGGCCCGGCGCCGCTCGGCCAGCGTCCCGGGCAGCAGCCGCGCCGCCAGGTCGATCATGTGGTGCAGATGCCGGGGCGCGGGCGGCTCGTAGGGGTAGTCGACGGCCTGCGCGATGTCCTCGGCGTGGATCCAGCACTCGAAGGCCCGCTCCAGCATGGAGTCGCGCAGCGGGAGTTCGAACCGCCCGGCATCGCCGCTGGGCGCGTCCGGCGCGACCCCGTACGTCACCGCGAGCCGCCCGGACCCGCCGCCCGCGAACGACACCGTCCGGATCAGCTCGTGCGTCTGGTCCCGCCAGGGCCCGCGCACCGCCCGCGTGGGCGGGAACTGCGACGCGCGCCAGTACGCCTCCGTGCGCTCCCCCGGGTCGAGGCTCGGCGGCGCCCCGGCGCCCAGCGGGTCGTCGAGGCCGAGCGCGGTGCCGACCAGGCCGTCGACGGCGAGGAGGTGGGCGATCACCCCCGCGACGGTGGTCTTGCGGGTCACGGGGTGGTCGTCGTCGAACCAGCGGAGCCGCACCGGCGCGTGCCACTCGGAGTCCCCGATGTCCTGGAGCAGCGCGTCGAGCCGGGCGGTCTCCGCGTCGTACGGAGCGGCCCACTCCGGCAGCGGGATGCGGGGCGGGCGCCGCCCCAGGCAGCTCGCCAGGACGCGGGTGCGCAGACCGGGGTCGAGGTCGAGGCTCTCCTCGGGGTGGAGGAGCCCGACGGCCTCCCGCAGCCGCAGCGCCTCCTCCGCGCACGGCCCGCAGTCGCCGAGGTGCTCCTCGACGGCGGTCGACTCCGCGGCGGAGCAGGCGGCGAGCGCCCACGCCCCGAGGAGGGACTTCAGGACGCGGTGGTCGAGCACGAGCGGCTCGGGCGCGGCCCCGGCGGACCCGGTCTCGGGCAGGGGCGCGCCGGTGTCCTCCACGGACGCGCGCGGTGCCGGTATGCGCGGCCTGCCGACGCCGCCGTCGTCCCGCCCGGAACCCGCGGCCCCGGCGCCGCCCGCGGGGAGCTCCTCGCCGGGCCCGCTGCCCGTGCCCTCGTCCCCGCTGTCGTACGGATCGGGGCGGCCCGGCCAGTTCACAGCGCTCTCCCGTACCCGTGCGCGCCGCGGTCCTGATCGGACGGGTCGTCGCCGAAGGCGGTCGCGGTGGCGTCGTGGGCGGTGGAGAGCAGCTGCAGGCCGAGGCGGAGCCTGCGGCGGGCCTCGTCCTCGGTGACGCCGAGGTCGGCGGCGGTCTGGCGGTAGTCGCGCCGCTGGAAGTAGGCCAGTTCGAGCGCGGCGCGCAGCGGGGCGGGCATGGCCGTGACGATGTAGTCGGCGCGGGCGGCGGCGGAGGCGCGGCGCACCTTGCGCTCCAGGTCCTCCGCGGTGCCCGCGCCGCCCCGGGCGAGCGCGGCGGACTCGGTCTGGCGCAGCCTGCGCACGGCCTGCTGGTGGGCGAGGGTGGCGATCCAGGACCGCAGCGGGCCCTGCTTGGGGTCGTAGGCGTCGGGGTTCTCCCACACGTGCGTGAACACCTCGCGCGTGATGCGGTCGGCCGCCGCGACGTCGCCGAGCACGCGGTGCGCGAGGCCGTGCACGAGCGAGGCGAAGCGGTCGTACAGCTCTCCGAGTGCCGCCGCTTCCCCGTGGGAGAGCCGCTGTTGCATGCGGCGGTCCCAGCGACGCGGCGCGTCCTTCGGCATGCGGCCCCCTCGTGCGCTCGCCGTGCTCACCTTCACCGTTGAATCGAATGTAGTCGGCGTCCCCGAGGACGCACCTGTCTTTCCCCGTGCTTTCCCGCTCTTTGCGGCAACGCGGGGCTTCGGGGCGCCGTGGATGATATTGACCGGCTCGTCCGCAACGCCCGCTTCCTGAGCCCGCGCGGGCCTGGTGTTTCATGGAAGGACGGTGGGGCAGCCGCGAGACAGGGAAGCGGAAGGGTTCTGGTGGGTTCGGTGGACGAGAGGCGTGGCGCGTGACGCTGAAGGTTGCCGTCGGCGAGCAGCAGGGCTGGGCCGTGCTGCGGGTCTCGGGCGAGATGGACCTCCTGACGTCACCGGTGCTGCGCCAGCGGGTGCACGAAGCGGTGGCCGAGGGCCGCCGCAGCCTGGTCCTCGACCTGTCCGACGTGCTGTTCTGCGATTCCAGCGGCGTGGGCGTGCTGATCGCCACGCGCCGGCTGATGCGCTCGTGCCGGGGCCGCCTGCGGCTGATCCTGCCCGCCCGGGGCGCGGTCGAGGGCTCGCACGTCAACCGGGTCCTCGCGGCCCTCGGCGTACGGCGCCTGTTCGAGGTGTACCCGGACGCGGAGCGGGCCGTGGACGACGCGGCGGAACCCCTGTCGGCGTAGGGCCCGGCCCCCGGCCCCGGCCCGGAGGCGGACGGAAGCGGAACCCCCTCTACCCGTCAAGATCAGCTTGCTGATACAACCTTTCCGAGCGGATGCCACCGTCGGCGCCACCGCCGGGCCCGGGGCGCGTCCGCGACACGCTCTTGTCGCGGAATTCCCGCGGTCTTGGCACAAGCGTCGCTTTTCTGCCTCCCGGCGGCCGACGGCGTCGTACGCTCGCTGGACAGATACCTGAAGGACGTCCGGCACGGCCCACGGCCGCGCCGGAAGACTCCACCGCATGAGAAGTGAGGCGGCCCCAACACCATGGACAGTGCCGAGTACGAGCGTAAGATCGCGGCCCGTTTCGCCACCTTCGACCAGGACGGCAACGGCTACATCTCCCGTGAGGACTTCAGCACGGCGGCCGCGGCGCTGCTCGCCGAGTTCGGGGTGACCGCGCGGTCCGAGAAGGGTCAGGCCCTGTACATCGGGGCCGAGGCGTTCTGGCAGGGCATGGCCGGGATCGCCGACCGCGACGGGGACCAGCGGATCACCCGGGACGAGTTCGTGGGCGGGGCCGTGAAGCGGCTGCGGGACAACCCGGCGCGGTTCGCGGAGATCGCGCGGCCGTTCCTGCACGCGGCGCTCGCCCTGGCGGACGGCGACGGGGCCGTGCAGGGGGCGGACGTGGAGCGGGCCCTGCGGGCGCTCGGCGTGCAGCGGGAGATCGCGTCCCTGGCCGCGCAGTCCCTCGGGCCGGTGACCGAGGAGCAGGTCCTCACCGCGTTCGCCGCGTACTTCACCGTCCCTGAGTAGGGGGTCCGCGCCGCCGCTTCGCGGCGGATTTCTCCCACCCGCCCACCCGTGACTCCCGGCTTCGCAGGCCGGGCCCCGACGCGGAGCGCTTTCCCGCCGTTCTCAATTGCCGTACCGCTCCCGCAGTTTGTACTTGAGCACTTTGCGCAGGGCGTCGTTGCGCGGCAGTTCGTCCACGAGTTCCAGCTGTTCGGGGAGCTTGTGGACGGCCAGGCCCGCCGCGCGCAGGTGTGCGGTGGCCTCCGCGAGGGTCAGGCCGGGGGCGTCGGGGGCGCGTTCCACGACGGCGCAGACGCGTTCGCCGCGGGTGGGGTCGGGCAGGCCGATCACCGCCACGTCGGCCACGGCGGGGTGGCCGTGCAGCAGGTCCTCGACCTCCTTGGCGGAGATGTTCTCGCCCTTGCGGATGATGACGTCCTTGGCGCGGCCGGTGAGCACCAGGTGCCCGGAGTCCAGGACGCGGCCCAGGTCGCCGGTGCGCAGGAAGCCGTCGGCGTCGAAGGCCTCGCGGGTCGCCGCCGCGTCGAGGTAGCCGCGGCAGACGGCCTCGCCGCGCAGCCGCACCTCGCCCTCCTCGCCGGTGGGCAGCTCCCGGCCCGCGGGGTCGGTGACGCGGATCTCCATGCCCGCGGGCGGGCGGCCCTCCGTGGTGGCGAGGTGCTCGGGGCTGTCGTCGGGGGAGCCCATCGTGATCATGGGGACCTCGGTCATGCCGTAGCCGTGGGTGAGCCGGCAGCCCAGCTCGCGGACCACGGCGTGGTACAGCTCGGGCGGCTTCGGGGCGCCGCCGCCCGCGAGCAGCCTGAGGGTGGGGGCGAGGGGCCGGCCGGGGTCCTTGCGCTGCTCGGCGAGGAACATCGAGTAGAAGGCCGTGGAGCCGCCCGCGACGGTCACCCCGTGCCGCCGGTAGCCGTCCAGGGCCTCCGGCAGCGCGAAGCGCTCGAACATCACGGCGGGGAAGCCGTACAGGAGCAGCATCACCGTGTAGTCGGGCCCCGCGATGTGCGCGAAGGGGAACGCCATGGAGCCCACGTCGTCCGGGGAGAGCTTCAGGGCGTGGGCGAGGCACGCGCCGCCCGCGATCAGCGAACGGTCCGTGTGCAGGACGCCCTTGGGGTCGGAGGTCGTGCCGGAGGTCCAGTAGATCCAGCGCACGGCCGTGCCGTCGCGCGGCGGCGGGGGCAGCACGCCGGGGTCGCCGTCGGGCAGTTCGTCGTACGCGGTGAAGACGCCGCGCGCGCCGAGGCGGCGGGCCAGCTCCGTGTGGTCGTAGCCCCGCCACATCCCGGGCACCGCGAAGAACTCGGCCTTGGACTCGCGCAGCGCGAAGCCGACTTCGCGGTCGCGGTAGAACGGGATGACGGGGGACTGGACGGCGCCGAGCCGGGCCAGGGCGAAGGAGAGCACGGCGGTCTCGATGCGCGTGGGCAGCTGCCAGGCGACGACGGTGCCGGGCCGGACCCCCCGTTCGTACAGGCCCGCCGCGACCCGTTCGCAGCGCTCCCGCAGGCCGCCGAAGGTGAGGGTCCGGTCGTCGCCGGGGTCGTCGGCCGCCTGGATGAGGGCGGGGGCGCCGGGGGTGAGCGCGGCGCGCCGCTCGATCAGCTCCCACAGGGTGCGGCAGGCGGCGAGCGCGTGGGCGGTGTCGGTCACGGGGTGCCCCCTCCGGCGGCCGGACGACGGAACGGCCCGACGGCGCCGGTTGCTGACGCTTCGTCAGATCGTGCGCAGAGCGTAGGGCGCCGCGCCTTGTCGGTCCAGGGGTGCGGGGCTAGCCTGCCACCTGATGGACCATCAGAAACTGTCGAGGCGGGTGACCCCGGTGGACCTCTCGTACACCGCGCAGGAGGAGGACTTCCGCGCCCGCCTGCGGGACTGGCTGGCCGAGGTGCTGCCCAAGCTCCCGCCCCGGCCCGACCCGCTCGACTGGCCGGGGCGGCGCGCGTACGACACCGGCTGGCAGCGGACGCTGTACGACGCCGGGTACGCGGACGTCCACTGGGAGGCGTCGCCGACGCTGCGGATGATCTTCCTGGAGGAGAGCGAGCGCGCCGGGGCGCCGTACGTGGGCGCGAACTTCGTCGGGCTGCTGCACGCCGGGCCCACCATCGCCGCCGAGGGCACCCCCGAGCAGCGGGCGCGCTGGCTGGAGCCGATCCTGCGCGGGGACGAGGTCTGGTGCCAGGGCTTCAGCGAACCGGACGCGGGCTCGGACCTGGCGTCGCTGCGCACGCGCGCCCGGCGCGACGGCGACCACTACGTGGTGAGCGGCTCCAAGGTCTGGACCTCGCACGCCGAGGTCGCCGACTGGTGCGAACTCCTCGTGCGGACCGACCCCGAGGCGCCGAAGCACCGGGGCATCAGCTGGCTCGCCCTGCCGATGGACGCGCCGGGGATCACGGTGCGGCCGCTGCGGACGCTCGCCGGGTCCACGGAGTTCGCGGAGGTCTTCCTCGACGAGGTGCGCGTGCCCGTCGCCAACCGGGTCGGCGCCGAGGACGACGGCTGGCGCGTCACCATGGTGACGCTGTCCTTCGAACGCGGCACCGCCTTCGTCGGCGAGGTGGTCGCCTGCCGCCGCGTGCTCGGCGAACTCGCCCGCGAGGCCCGCGCGAACGGCCGCTGGGACGACCCGGTGCTGCGCCGCAGGCTCGGCCGCCTCAGCGCCGAGTTCCAGGCCCTGTGGCGCCTCACGCAGTGGAACGTGAGCGAGGCCCAGCGCACCGGCGGCGTGCCCGGCGCGGGCGGTTCGGTGTTCAAGCTGCGCTACTCGCACGCGCGTCAGGAGCTGTACGACGCCGCCGCCGAGGTCCTCGGGGACGGCGCCCTCGACCTGGAGAGGCCCTGGACCCGGGAGCGGCTCTCCTCGCTGTCGTACACCATCGCCGCGGGCACCTCGCAGATCCAGCGGAACATCGTGGCCGAGCGGATCCTCGGACTGCCGAAGGGGCGGTGACGGCCGAAGTGGACCTCCAACCGGACGACGACCAGCGGGCGTTGCGCGACGGCTTCCGCGCGCTGCTCGACGGCCGCTTCGGGCGGGATGCGCTACGGGCCGCCGTGGCCGAGCCCGGCCTCGACCGGGGGCTCTGGCGGGCCCTCGGCGAGGCCGGGTTCTTCGCCCTGTGCGTCCCGGAGGCGCGCGGCGGGCTCGGCCTCGGCGCGGCCGAGGCGGTGCTCGTCTTCGAGGAGGCCGGGCGTGCGCTGCTGCCCGGGCCCCTGGCGGCGACCTTCCTCGCGGCGGGCGACGTCGAGGGCGCGGCGGCCGGCGAGGCGGTCGTGACCGCCGTGGACGGCACGCTCGTGCCCTGGCTCGACGCGGCCGACGCCGTCCTGGGGGACGCCACCGGCGCCGAGGCCCTGCGCTCCGTGGACCCCCTGACGCCCCTGCACCGCGTCCCGGCCGGGCGCGCCGGGGCGCCGGGCGACGCCTCGCTGCTGCTCGCCGCCGAACAGCTCGGTTCGGCCTGCCGCACCCGCGACCTGGCCGTCCGATACGCCCGCGAGCGCGAGCAGTTCGGGCGGCCCGTCGGCGCCTTCCAGGCGGTCAAGCACCTGTGCGCCGAGCTGCTCGTCCGCACCGAGGTGACGCGGGCCGCCGTGTACGCCGCCGCCGTCACGGGCGATCCGGGCGAGGTGGCCGGGGCCAAGCTCCTCGCCGACGACGCCGCCGCGCGCAACGCCCGCGACTGCCTCCAGGTGTACGGCGGCATGGGGTTCACCTGGGAGGCGGAGGTGCATCTGCACCTGAAGCGGGCCTGGGTGCGGGCCGGGCTCGGCACGACGGCGGCCCGCGCGGAGGAGGAGCTGGCCGCCGCGCTGTGAGGCCGCGCTGTGACGCCGGGGTGGGTGTCGCGGTCCGGGACGGCCGCCGCGCCGCGGGCCCCGCGTCGCTCGATGGGGTCGTGTCGTCACGCAGTGCTGGCGGGCGGCTTGATCGACTTGAGAAACTCGCGGACGGCGGGAAGGCTACTGAGCGTCGATATCGGGTTGTGTCCTACGCGTGACTCGTCGCGACGCGGAGTCGGCGCCCGGCTCCGGTACCTTGTGTCAGATGCGAGTGGTCCTGAGGCCGAGCCGTGCCGGTGTTGCCCCCGAGGCAGCTCCGCGCCTGGTAGCGCGCTCCGCTCGCCGCACAGGACGCGGCCGAGCGCCCGCCTGTTCGACCCCCTGCGGTGCGCGTCGCACAGTATGCCGCACGCGTACTCCTTCGCGCTGGAATATGCCCGAAGCGCTTGTTGGGGTGACTGTACGTCAACCATGCTGTCTCCTCAGGGGCTCACGTTCCGTGACCCTGGGGCGTCACGAGGCGTTGTGTCCGCCGGTTCGGATGGTGTGAGCGGTGCAGGTGCTTCAAGTTCAGCTGGAAGTCGGGCCGGACCCCGCGGAAGTGGGGCGGGCCCGCAGATGGGCGCGGTCACGGCTCGCCGGGTCCGGCATAGCGGCGGACGAGCCGCTGGCCGAGACGCTCATCCTGCTGATCTCGGAGCTCGTCACCAACGCCGTTGTGCACACGGGCTGTCCGGCCGTCCTGCGCATGCGGCTCCCCGGCGTGCCCGCCGGCGAGCCGGGCACGGTGCGCGTCGAGGTCACGGACCGCAGCGCCCGCCCGCCGCGGCCCCGGCACGCGCAGGGCGACGAGACCAACGGGCGCGGGCTCGAACTCGTGGACGGGCTCGCGGACCGGTGGGGGTGGCAGCCGGAGGGGGCCGGGAAGCGGATCTGGTGCGAGGTCGACCGGTGTGCCGCCGCCGCTTCCGCTTCTGCCGCGCGGGGGCTGGCGTATGAAGAGGTTGCTCTCGGGGTGCGCTGAGGCCGACCCTCGCGGGGCGCCCCGGGCCCGCCCCTTCCCGAACCGGGGGCTGCCGCCCCCGATCCCCTGCCTTATTGGCGCTTCGCGCCTCGTCCTCAAACGCCGGACGGGCTGGATGGTGCCGCTGACGGCTGGTCGGCGTCGCTTGTCGGATGCCCGGCGTGCCCCCGGTGTGCTGGCGCGTGCGCCGTCGTGTGCCACGGTGCGCGGCCGTGCGCGGGCGGTGCAAAAGCGGCATAATTCATAAATCCCCGGACGGGTGTTGACGTACCGTACTCGGTTGATCACGCTGGTGGGCAGCGATTCGCCGCGAGGGGACGTCGAGGGACGGTGGTGCCTGTGGCCCGGTCCTCGGCGAGGTGCGGTTCGCGATTCGGCGTCGCGCTCCTTTCAGGGCGGAAGGGGGGCGGGGCTCGTACGCCGGAGCCGGATGGCGGCGCGCGGTCACGCGCTCGGGGCGGAGCGCCGACGCGCCGCCACCCGAACTCCGCACGGGTCAGAAGACGGCCACCGGGGCCACCGGGGTGCCCGTCGCGCCCGTGAACGGCTCGGGCATCGCCGCGAGCAGGAAGCTGTGGCGCCGCTCTTCTCCACAGGCTGTGGACAACTCTTCGAGATTCCAGTTCTGGCCCTGGAGCATGCCCATCTCCACCAGGTGGAGGGCGTGCACCGGCAGCCACAGGTTCTCGATCTCCGGCGGGAAGATCTCGAAGGTGAGCGTGTCGTTGGCGACGGCCGCCACGTCCCGCGCGTGGAACCACTCCGGGGTGCGGCAGGAGAGCCCGGGCGACGGCAGCGCGTACGCGTGCTTGTCGCCCGCCAGATACAGCTGGACCTGGCCCGTGCGGACGAGCACGACGTCCCCGGCGCGCACCGTGACGCCGCCGAACCCCTCGGCCAGGGACAGGTCTTCGGGGGTGACCGCGTGGTCGCCGGGCAGCCGGTCGAGGCCGTGGGCGCGCGCCACGTCGAGCAGCACGCCCCGCGAGAGGAGGTGCGGGACCTTCTCGATGCCGCTGAAGCGGGCGCCCTCGTGGGCCGTGACGCTGTCGGCGGGGCGGCCGTTGTAGAGCAGGCCCGAGTGCGAGACGTGCGGGAGGGCGTCCCAGTGGGTGGCCGCCTGGAGGCCCATGGTGACCGCGTCGTCGCTGGTCGCGACCGTGCCGGGGCCGAAGAGGCACTGGTTGATCTGCACCATCGTGTGCAGCGGGTTGATCCGGCCGGGGATCAGGCCCGCCTGGACGCCGTCGTGCCGCAGCGGCAGCGCGAGCGGGACGCGGCGGCCCGTGCGCACCTCGGCGGCGGCCTCGCGCACCACCGCGTCGGTGATCAGGTTCAGGGTGCCCAGTTCGTCGTCGGCGCCCCAGCGGCCCCAGTTGTTGACGCGCTCGGCGAGCTCGCGGAACTCGGGCGGCATGGCCGGCAGGTCCGGTCCGCGCAGCGGAGCCGACATGGGTCCTCCCCGGGGCTTGTCTCACCGTGTCTGACGGGTCATAGAATCTAACGGTCCGTCAGAAACCGCGGGAAGGGGCCGGTGTGGGGAACTTCTTGGCAGGCAAGGTGGTCGCCGTGACGGGCGCCGGGCGCGGCATCGGCAGGGCCGTGGCCCTCGCCGCGGCGGCCGAGGGCGCCAAGGTCGTCGTCAATGACTACGGAGTGTCGATCGAGGGCGGCGAGCCCGCCAGCGAGATAGCCGACGCCGTGGTCAAGGAGATCGAGGCGGCCGGGGGCGAGGCGGTGGCCGTGGCCGACGACATCTCCACCATGGCGGGCGGGCAGCGCGTCGTCGACGTGGCCCGGGCCGCGTACGGGCGGCTCGACGGGGCCGTGTGCGTCGCCGGGATCCTGCGCGAGCGGATGCTGTTCAACATGACCGAGCGGGAGTGGGACCCCGTCCTCGCCACGCACCTCAAGGGCACCTTCACCGTCTTCCGGGCCGCGTCCGCCGTGATGCGCGCGCAGCGCTCCGGCACCCTCATCGGCTTCACCAGCGGCAACCACCAGGGCTCCGTGGCGCAGGCCAACTACAGCGCGGCCAAGGGCGGGATCATCTCGCTGGTGCGCAGCGCCGCGCTCGGTCTGCACAAGTACGGCGTGACCGCCAACGCGGTGGCGCCCGTGGCGCGCACCCGGATGTCCGCGAACGTCCCGATGGAGCTGACGGAGATCGGCGAGCCGGAGGACGTCGCGGCGCTCGTGGTGTACCTCCTCAGCGACCGGGCCCGCGACGAGCGGATCACCGGGCAGGTGTACACCGTCGCCGGGTCCAAGATCGCGGTGTGGGCGCAGCCGCGCGAGCTGCGGGCCGCGTACGCCGAGGGCGGCTGGACGCCGGAGCGGATCGCGGACCTGCTGCCGGGCACGGTGGGCACCGACCCGATGCCGCTCCTGGAGCGGGTGGAGGCGATGGCGCGGGCGGCGGCGGAGGGCGCGCGCCCCAATGCGGGCCCGGGCGCCACGTCCGGGGCTCCGCCCGAGGGCCCGGACGGCCGGTCCGCCTCGGGTCCCACCGCCTAGGCCCGGCCGTGGACTTCGCATTCGGGCCCGCGGACGAGGAGTTCAGGGCCGCGGCGCGGGAGTGGCTCGACGGGCATCTGACCGGCGGCTTCGCGGCGGCCGCGGGGCGCGGCGGGCCCGGCGGCGAGCACGAGGACCCGGAGCTGCGCCGGGCCTGGGAGCGGGAGCTGGGGCGCGGCGGCTGGATCGGCATCGGCTGGGACACGGCACCGGGCGCGTACGGGAACCGTACGGCCTCGCTCACCCAGCAGGTCGTGTGGGCCGAGGAGTACGCGCGCGTGCGGGCGCCGGGACGCTGCGGGCACATCGGCGAGAAGCTCCTCGCGCCGACGCTGCTCGCGTACGGGAGCGAGGAGCAGCAGGGCGAGTTCCTGCCGGACATCGCGCGCGGGCGGGTCCTGTGGTGCCAGGGGTACAGCGAACCGGGCGCGGGCTCCGACCTCGCGGGCGTCCGCACGGTCGCCGAGCGGGACGGGGGCGCGTACCGGATCAGCGGCCAGAAGATCTGGACCTCGCTCGCGCACGAGGCCGACTGGTGCTTCGTGCTCGCGCGCACCGGGGGTGCCGGGGCGCGGCGGCACGAGGGCCTGTCGTTCCTGCTCGTGCCGATGGACCAGCCGGGGCGGATCGAGGTGCGGCCCATCCGGCAGCTCACCGGGACGGCCGAGTTCAACGAGGTCTTCTTCGACGGGGCACGCGCGCGGGCCGGGCACGTCGTCGGGGGCGAGGGCGCGGGGTGGCGCGTAGCGATGGGGCTGCTCGGCTTCGAGCGCGGCGTGTCGACGCTCGCCCAGCAGATCGGCTTCGCCCAGGAGCTGGCGGCCGTCGTCCGGGACGCGGTGTACGGCGGTACGGTGCGCGATCCGGTGCTGCGGGACCAACTGGTCACCCTTTGGGCCGAGTTGCGGGTCATGCGGTGGAACGCGCTGCGGACCCTGGGCGGTGGCGACCCGGGTGCGCCCAGCGTCGCGAAGCTTCTGTGGGGCGGCTGGCACCGGCGGCTCGGGGAGCTCGCGGTGCGGGTGCGCGGGGCGCTCGGCGCGGCGGGGCCCGGCGACTGGTCCGCCGACGCGCCCTACGAACTCGACGCGGTGCAGCGGCTCTTCCTGTTCTCGCGCGCCGACACGATCTACGGCGGCTCCGACGAGATCCAGCGGAACATCATCGCCGAGCGCGTGCTCGGTCTGCCGAGAGAGGCCCGGGGGCCTCGGTGAGGGGTGTGCGATGAGGGGCGTGGTGTTCGACGGGCGGAGCGTGGAGGTCGTCGACGACCTCCAGGTCAGGGACCCGGGTCCCGGCGAGGTCCTGGTGGCCGTCGCGGCGGCCGGGCTCTGCCACAGCGACCTGTCGGTGCTCGACGGGACGATCCCGTTCCCGGTGCCGGTGGTGCTCGGGCACGAGGGCGCGGGCGTGGTGGAGGCCGTGGGGCCCGGCGTCGCGCACGTCGTCCCCGGTGACCACGTGGCCCTGTCGACGATCGCGAACTGCGGGGCCTGCGCCGAGTGCCACCGGGGGCGGCCCACCATGTGCCGCAAGGCGATCGGGACGCCCCGGCAGCCGTTCTCGCGGGGCGGGACGCCGCTGTACCAGTTCGCGGCGAACTCCTCCTTCGCCGAGCGGACCCTCGTCAAGGCCGTGCAGGCCGTGCGGATCCCCAAGGAGATCCCGCTGCCGTCCGCCGCGCTCATCGGCTGCGCGGTGGTCACCGGCGTCGGCGCGGTCCTCAACCGGGCCCGGGTCGCGTACGGGGACTCCGTCGTCGTCATCGGCGCGGGCGGCATCGGCCTCAACGTGCTCCAGGGCGCGCGGATCGCGGGCGCGCGGCCCGTCGTGGCCGTCGACGCGAACCCGGACAAGGAGGAGACGGCGCGGCGGTTCGGCGCCACGCACTTCCTGCCGTCGGCGGAGGGCGTGGCGGAGATCCTGCCGACCGGCGCGGACCACGCCTTCGAGTGCGTGGGCCGGGTCGAGCTCGTCCGGCAGGCCGTGGACCTCCTGGACCGGCACGGGCAGGCGGTGCTCCTCGGGATGCCGTCCGCCACCGCCGAGGCGTCGTTCGTGGTCTCCTCGCTGTTCCTGGACAAGTCGATCCTCGGCTGCCGGTACGGGTCGGCCCGGCCGCAGCGGGACTTCGCGCTGTACGCGGAGCTCTATCTGGCGGGCCGGCTGCTGCTCGACGAACTGGTCACGCGGACGTACGGGGTGGAGGACTTCCCCCAAGCCCGCGCGGACGCGGAGGCGGGGCGGGTGGCGCGCGGGGTGGTGGTGTTCTGAACCGCCCACGGTCCTCAGCCGGTGCTCGCCCGCCCGTCCCCACCCCTCCGAGAGAGCGGACCCCCATGGCCGACCCCCGGATCCACCACACCACCAGCCGCCACGTCACCTGGATCACCCTGGACCGGCCCGAGGTGCGCAACGCACTCGCCCCGGCCGACCGGGACCACCTCATCGGGCTGCTGGACGAGGCCTCCCGCAGCCCGGGCACGCGGGCCGTCGTGATCACCGGCGGTGGCGGGGCCTTCTGCTCGGGCGCCGATCTGCGCGGCGCGGGCACCGGGGGCGAGCGCGTCGCCGGGGACGTCGCGCGGACCCTGCGCGAGGGGGCCCAGCGGCTGATCACGGGGGTCCTCGACTGCGAGAAGCCGGTGATCGCCGCCGTGACCGGCACCGCCGCGGGGCTCGGCGCCCATCTGGCCCTGGCCTGCGACCTGGTGCTCGCGGCCGAGTCGGCCGCGTTCATCGAGGTGTTCGTCCGCAGGGGCCTCGTCCCGGACGGCGGCGGGGCCTATCTGCTGCCGCGCCTCGTGGGCCCGCAGCGCGCGAAGGAGCTGATGTTCTTCGGCGACGCGCTCGCCGCGGCGGACGCGGAGCGGCTCGGGCTCGTCAACCGGGTCGTGCCCGACGGCGACCTGGAGAAGACCGCCCGGGCCTGGGCGGAGCGCCTGGCCGCCGGGCCCACCCGGGCCCTCGCCCTGACCAAGCAGCTCGTCAACGCCTCGCTGGACGCGGGCCGCGCCACCGCGCTCGCGGCGGAGGCCGCCGCGCAGGAGATCAACATGGGCTCCCGGGACGCGCGGGAGGGCGTGGCCAGCTTCGGGGAGCGGCGGGCGCCCTCCTTCGAGGGACGCTAGGCGCTTCGCGGGGTGTGCCGCGCTGGCCGTCGGGCGTCTGCGGCTCCGTCGTGGCTGGTCGCGCAGTTCCCCGCGCCCCCTTTGGGGCGCTCCTGCTCGGGGCGGTTCTCCGTGCTGCCCTTCACATCTGACGGCCCGTCAGGTTCAATGGGGGGTGTGATGGGACACGCGGGCATGGCGGCCACGGTCGTTCGTTATCTCAGGTCGGTGGGGGCCCCTACGGCGGCGCCCGGGGACGTGTCGCGGCCGCGGCTGCGGGCCGTTCGCGAGGACGAGCGCGCGCCGCTCGACGCGGCCGAGTTCCGCCGCGTCCTCGGCGCCTTCGCGACCGGCGTCACCGTGGTGACGGCCCCCGGCGAGGCCCCCCTGGGCCCCGCGGGCTTCGCCTGCCAGTCCTTCTCCTCGCTCTCCCTGGACCCGCCCCTGGTCTGCTTCATGGTGGGCCGTACGTCCACGACGTGGCCGCGCATCGCCCGCGCGGGCGTCTTCTGCGTCAACGTCCTGGGCGCGGACCAGGCGGACCTGTGCCGGGCGTTCGCGGTCAGCGGCGCCGACAAGTTCGCGGGGGTCTCCTACGACGCCGCGCCCGTGACCGGCGCCCCGCGCCTGGCGGGCGCCGTGGCGTGGATCGACTGTGCCGTGCACGCGGTGCACACCGGCGGCGACCACCTCATCGTGGTCGGCCGGGTGGAGGCCCTGGACGCCGCGGACGGGGGCGCGGCCCCGCTGCTCTTCCACCGGGGCCGCCTGTCCTGAAGGGGCGCGCTCACACGGCGAGTTCCGCTCCCCGGCCGGTGCCCCGCCGGATCACCAGGGACATCAGGGCCGCGGCCGCGCACAGCCCGCCGGACGCGTACCAGACCACGTCGTACGAGCCGAAGACGTCCCGGGCCACGCCGCCGAGGAAGGCCACGAGCGCCGCCCCGACCTGGTGCGAGGCGAGCACCCAGCCGAAGACGATCGCGCTGTCGGCCCCGTAGTGCTCCCGGCACAGCGCGAGCGTGGGCGGCACCGTGGCCACCCAGTCGAGCCCGTAGAAGACGATGAAGAACACCATCGGCACGTGCACGCTGGGCGCGAGCAGGATCGGCAGGAACACCAGCGAGACGCCGCGCAGCGCGTAGTAGACGGCGAGCAGGCGCCGGGCCTCGAAGCGGTCCGTGAGCCAGCCCGAGGCGATCGTGCCCACGACGTCGAAGACGCCGATCACGGCGAGCAGCGACGCCGCGGCGGTGACCGGCATGCCGTGGTCGTGCGCGGACGGCACGAAGTGCGTGCGGACGAGCCCGTTGGTGGACGCCCCGCAGATCGCGAAGGTCCCCGCGAGCAGCCAGAAGGGGCCGGTGCGCGCCGCGTCGAGCAACACCCGCACGGTCCGCGCGGCGGCGCCGCGCGTCGGCTCCGGCTTGGGCGTGAACTCACCGCCGTACGGGGCGAGTCCGACGTCCGCGGGGTGGTCGCGCAGGAGCAGCCACACGAACGGCACCACGACGAGGGCGGCGAGCGCGACCGTCACGGACGCGGGCCGCCACCCGTGCTCGTCCACGATCCACGCGCACAGCGGCAGGAACACCAGCTGGCCGGAGGCGCCCGCGGCCGTCAGGATCCCGGTGACCAGGCCGCGCCGCTCGACGAACCAGCGGTTGGTGACGGTCGCGGAGAAGGCGAGCGCCATGGACCCGGTGCCGAGGCCGACGAGGAGGCCCCAGTAGAGCAGCAGCTGCCAGCTCGCGGTCATCCACACGCTGAGCAGCGCGCCCGCCGCGACCAGGCCGAGCGCGGTCACGACGACCTTGCGGATGCCGAAGCGGTCCATGAGCGCGGCGGCGAACGGTGCGGTGAGCCCGTACAGCGCCATGTCGACGGAGACGGCGAGGCCGATCTCGCCCCGGGACCAGTCGAACTCCTCGTGCAGCGGGTCGATGAGCAGTCCGGGCAGGGAGTTGAAGGCGGCGCCGCCGATGATCGTCACGAAGGTGACGGCGGCGACGAACCAGGCGCGGTGGACGCGGGGCGCCCGCCGCCGCGGGCCCCGTGGGGACGCGGTGCCGTCCGCCCGTGCGGAGGTCTCGGTTGTCTGGGTCACGTCAGCCAGCATCCGGTCAGGGGCCGGTGCGATCGAGTGGCCGGGGGGACAGCGTTCGCTAGGATCGGGCCATGGCCGAGCAGCGGGTGCGCGGGGGCGGGCGGGGGCGGCGGGCTTCGGTCCCGCACCGCGTCGCCGTCCTCGTCATGGACGGTGTCATCCCCTTCGAGCTGGGCATTCCCCAGCGCATCTTCGGCCGGGCGCGCGATGCCGGCGGACGGCGCCTGTACGAGGTCGTGACCTGTTCCGTGCGGCCGCCCGGGCCGGTCCGCACCGACGCGGACTTCGCCGTCCTCGTCGAGCACGGGCCCGAGGCGCTCGCCGCCGCCGACACGGTCGTGGTGCCCGCGTCGCACGAGCTGGGCCCGGTGTACGAGGAGGGCCGCCTGACCGACGACCTCGCCGCCGCCCTCGCGCGCGTGCGCCCCGGCACCCGCATGGTGTCGATCTGCACGGGCGGCTACGTCCTGGCGGCGGCGGGCCTCCTGGACGGCCGCCCGGCGACCACGCACTGGGCGCACGCGGACCACTTCCAGCGGCTCTTCCCGCGCGTCGAGGTCGACGCGGACGTGCTGTTCATCGACGACGGCGACGTGCTCACCTCCGCCGGGGTCGCCGCGGGCCTCGACCTGTGCCTGCACGTGGTGCGCCGCGACCACGGCTCGGCCGTCGCCAACGAGGTGGCCCGCTCCACGGTCGTACCGCCGCACCGCGACGGCGGCCAGGCGCAGTACGTCCAGCGCCCGGTGCCCGAGCCGCAGCTGGCGACGACGACCACCGCGCGGGCCTGGGCCCTCGGCCGCCTCCACGAGCCGCTCCAGCTGCGCGACCTGGCCGAGCAGGAGGCCATGTCGGTGCGCACCTTCACCCGCCGCTTCCGCGAGGAGGTCGGCGTCAGCCCCGGGCAGTGGCTCACCCGGCAGCGGGTGGAGCGGGCTCGCCACCTCCTGGAGTCCACGGGCCTGTCCGTCGACCGGGTCGCCCGCGAGTGCGGCTTCGGCACGGCCCAGTCGATGCGCCAGCACCTCCAGTCCGTCCTGGGCGTGACGCCGACCGCCTACCGCCGTACGTTCCGCAGCGCGGACGGGCGCTGACCCGCCCGCCGCCGGTCAGCCGCAGCGCACGAGGGCGTCCAGGGCCACCGCCCCCTGGCCGCGGCCGAGGACCATCAGGGGGTTGATGTCCAGCTCCGCGAGCCGTCCCTCCAGTTCGAGGGCCATCCGCTGGACGCGCAGGACGACCTCGACCAGGGCGTCCAGGTCGGACGGCGGCGCCCCGCGGACCCCGTCGAGGAGGGCCCGGCCGCGCAGCTCGTCGAGCATCGTGCGGGCCTGGTCCTCGCCGAAGGGCGGCACGCGGACCGAGGTGTCGTGCAGGACCTCCACGAGCACCCCGCCGAGACCCACGGTCACGGTGGGCCCGAACAGCGGGTCCTGGCTGACGCCGACGACCATCTCGACGCCGCGCTCCACCATCTGGCAGACCAGGACGCCGTCGAGGTCGATGTCCTCGTAGCGGGCGATGTCGGTGAGGTCGCGGTAGGCGTCGCGGACCTGGCTGGCGGAGGTGAGGCCGATCCGGACGAGGCCCAGTTCGGTCTTGTGGGCGATCCGCGCGCCGGAGGCCTTCATGACGACGGGGTAGCCGACCTGCCCGGCGGCGCGGACGGCCGCGGCCGCGCTGGTGACGAGCTGTTCGCGCGGTACGCGGATGCCGTACGCGCGAAGGAGCTGCTTCGCGGCGTGCTCGCTGAGCTGCCGGCCGGGGCGCATCAGGGCCTCGGCCTTGCGGTAGGAGGGCGACGCGGTGCGCGGGGCCTCGTCGAAGGGGGAGCGGTAGGCGGCGGTGAAGCGGTGGTGGTCCACGTAGGCGCGGACGGCCGTGACGCAGTTGGCGAAGGTGCGGAAGGTCGCCACGCGCGAGGAGCCGAGCAGGGTCGTGCGGTAGGCCTCCTCGGTGCCCACGGGGGAGCCCCAGACCACGCAGATCAGCTTGTCCGTCGTCTCGGCCGCCGCGACCAGGTCCTCGGCCAGCTTGTCGCTCATCGGCGGGAAGGGGCCGGTGATCGGGCAGATCAGGACGCCGATCGCGGGGTCGGCCAGGATCGCGTCGATGATCTTCCGGCCGCGCCAGTCGCCGACCGGGTGGCCGCCGTTGTCGATGGGGTTGGAGACGTTCAGGTCGTGCGGTATCCACTGGTGGAGCTCGGCCTGCCGGGTCTCCGGGAGCGTCGGCAGGCGCAGTCCCGCCGCCGTCGCCAGGTCGGCGAAGTGCGCGCCCGTGCCGCCGGAGATCGAGTAGACGGCAACGCCGTCGGCCTCGGGCGGCCGGGCCCGCGCCAACAGGGCCGCGGTGTCCTGGAGTTCGTCGAGCCCGTCGACGCGGATCACTCCGAACTGCCGCATCGCCGCGTCCACGACGGTGTCGGCGCCGGTCAGCTTGCCGGTGTGGGACGCGGCCGTGCGGGCGCCGGTCTCGGTGCGGCCGACCTTGACGGCGACGACCGGGACGCCGCGCCGGGCGGCCCGGTCGGCGGCGAGCAGGAAGGCGCGGCCGTCCTTGAGGCCCTCCACGTACGCGGCGATGGCGCCGACGTCCGGCTGTTCGGCGAAGTACGAGAGGAAGTCGGCGGTCTCCAGGTCGGCCTCGTTGCCGGTGGGCGCCCAGTGGGAGAGGCGGATGCCCAGCTCCTGGAGGGTGAAGACGGGGCGGCCCTGGTGGCCGGACTGGGTGATGAGGGCGATGGCGGGGCCCTGGAGGTCCTCGCGGAACTCCTCGAAGGCGTTGAGGTTGGTGTTCGGGCCGAGCAGGCGCAGGCCCGAGCGGCCGACGGCGGCGGCGAGCCGGTCCTGCGCGGCGGCGCCCGCCGCGCCGGTCTCGGCGAAGCCGGAGGCGAAGACCACCGCGAACCGCGCCTTGGCCTCGGCGAGTTCCTCCACGACGGGCAGCGGGTCGCGGACCAGGACGACGGCCACGTCCACGGGGCCGGGCAGCTCGGCGACCGAGCGGACGCAGGGGATGCCGAAGACGGCGGGCCTGCTGGGGTGCACGGGGTGGAGCCGGGCGCCCACGCGGCGGGACCAGGCGACGAGTTGGCGGGTGATGCCGGTGTGCGGCCGCCCCTCGGCGTCCGAGGCGCCGATGACGGCGACGGACTCCGGGCGGAAGAACCGGTCGAGGTCGGGGACGTCGGCGTACAGCGGGCGCCCGCTGACGTCCAGGTCACCGGGGGTGGCGGCACGGCCGTGGACGGTGGCGGCGGGCAGGCCGCCACAGGCGACGGCGCGTGCGCGGCGGGGGTCGGAGGTGAAGGTGCCGTACGTCGATCCAAGCATCGGTACGCCCGCTCCTGTGTGACGGCGACGACTGGGCCGGCCGGGCCCCGGGGTGCGGGGCCGCGGGCGGCTGCGACAGTGCCGGAACTCGAAACTGACGCTTAGTCAGATTACTGAACTGACGGCCTGTCAGGAATGGGGCTGCGGGCAAAGTCCGGCGGGGCGGCGGCCCCGTGTCCGGGGCGCGGCAGGGCTCCGCCCGGCGGGGTGCGTGGGGCCGCTGCGGTGGTTGGGCACCCGTGCCCTTCCACGGAACCTCAGAAACCGGCGTCTGCCAAGAGTGCCTCGGTGCTGCGCTGGGGTTGCTGTGGTGGGTCGTTGGTCGGCTGCGGGTTCGTTGTGGCTGGTCGCGCCCGCGCGGCGGAGCCGCATATCGGCACAGCCCCGCGCCCCTTCGGGGCGCACCCGTACCGCCGCTCAGGCCTGCGACCGGGCCACCGCGCGGGCGATGCGGGGGGCGTCCCTCGCCAGTTCCCGGAGCGTGCCGCTGATGGGGGTGGTGAAGCCGGTGAAGTACAGGTCGGGGGCCTCGGGGGCGGTGCGCGGGCCGAGGACCCGGGGGCGGCCGCGGGGGTCGAGGACGCCGAGGTGGCCGAGGAGGGGCTCCAGGGCGCGGCGGTAGCCGGTGGCGGCGATGACGGCGTCGGGGCCGACGCGGCTGCCGTCGGCGAGGAGCACCTTGCCGCCCTCGAAGGACTCGACGGCGGCGACCGGTTCGACCCGGCCCGAGCGCACCGCGTCGATCAGGCCGACGTCCTGCACCGGGATGGCGCCCTCGCGGACGCGCGAGTACAGGCCGGTGTCGGGGCGCGGCAGGCCGTGCGCGGACAGGTCGGGCACGCTGACGCGGGCGATCGCGCGGCCGAGGCGGTCGACGACCGGCACGGGCAGCCTGCGGCACAGGATTCCGGAGCGCTGTGCGGGCCAGCCCGCGGTGGAGCGGCGCATGATGTGCGGCGGGGTGCGCACGGCGATCCGGACGCGGGCGGCGCCGCCCTCCGCGAGGTCGACGGCGATCTCCGCGCCCGTGTTGCCGATGCCGACGACGAGGACGTCCTGGTCCGCGTAGGGGCTGGGCTCACGGTAGGCGCTGGCGTGCCGGAGGTCGCCGGGGAAGGTGTCGGCGCCCGGCCAGTCGGGCACGTGCGGGGTGTGGTTGTGGCCGGTGGCGACGACCACCGCGCGGCCGGTCAGCTCGCGCCCGCCGGTGGCCCGCAGGAGCCAGCCGTCGTCGGTGCGCTCCAGGCGGGTCACCTCCACGCCGGTGACGACGTCCAGTTCGTGGTACTCCGCGTACTTCTCCAGATAGCGCACCACGTCGTCCCGGGAGACCCAGCGGCCGAACGAGCGCGGCATCGCGAGGCCCGGCAGGCCGGACAGGCGGCGGGTGGTGTGCAGATGGAGGCGGTCGTAGTGACCGCGCCAGGACGCGCCGACGCGGTCGGACTTCTCCAGGACGACGGCGCGCACGCCGCGTGCGCGCAGTGCGGCCGCGACGGCGAGACCGCCGGGGCCGCCGCCGATGACGTACACGGGGCGGGCCGGTCCTGGTCTGTCCGCGAGGGGCCGGTCGGTGCTGGGGGGAGGTGGGTTCGAGTCGGCCATGACGGGAGAGTAACCACGCCGTCACTTGATGGGTGACGGACAAGTCCGAAACCGGTTGCGAATTGATCACGTCCGACGGCCTCTTGCGCACGCCCTGACCGATGCGCTGAACTGACGTACCGTCAGGTACTGCTCGCCACCCCTGCTGATCAGGAGAGATCCCCGCATGGACACCACCTGCCCCCAGGGCGCCGCACGGCCCGCCACGCCCCGCACCGGCCCCGTCCCCGGGCGGCCGGTGAGCCGGTGGCGCGGGCCCGAGAAGGGCTGGTTCGAGCGGGGCGCGGGGCCCGTCCGGTGACGGCCGACGGACGACCCCGCTTCGACCTCCCCGAAGTTGACGCCTTCACCCGGACCTACTGGGACGCCGCCGCCGAGGGCCGTCTGCTGCTCCGCCGCTGCCACGCACCCGGCTGCGGGCTCGCCCACCACTACCCGCGCGAGTTCTGCCCCCACTGCTGGAGCGAGGACGTCACCTGGGAGCGCGCCCGCGGCGACGCCACGCTCTACACCTGGTCCGTCGTCCACCGCAACGACCTGCCGCCCTTCGCCTCCCGCGTCCCGTACGTCGCCGCGGTCGTGGACCTCGTGGAGGGACCGCGCATGATGACGGAGCTGGTGGGCCGCGCGGCGGACGACCTGCGGATCGGGATGCCGCTGCGGGTCACGTTCCGCGCGGCGGCGGAGGGTCTCGCGGTACCGGTGTTCGAGCCCGGCGAGGCCCCGCGGCGGGAGCGTGCCGCGTGACCACGGCGCCCGCCGGACGCCGGCGCCCGACGGCCCGCCCCGCCGAGTTCGGCCGCCGCCCCGTGCGGGACCGCGCGCGGGGCACCGTCACGCGGGCCCGGTGAGGTGTTTCACGTAGCGGTGGCAGGGAACGCGGATGGGGCCCGTGGCGCTGGCGGCGAGGTATTCGAAGAGGCCCTCGTCGCGCCAGCCCTGGCGTTCGTAGAAGCGGCGGGCGCGGGCGTTGCCGTCGACGACGGCGAGCCAGGCGCGCCGGTGGCCCTTGGCGGCGACCACGCGCTCGGCCTCGGCGAGCAGTGCGACGGCCACGCCCGTGCCCCGGTGCGCGGCGGACACGTAGACCTGCTCGACCTCGTCGTCCACCACCATCACGAAACCGGCGACCACCCCGGCGACCAGCGCGACCACCGTGTCGTCGACGCGGCGCGGGGCGCGCAGCACGAACGACTGGGGGGTGCGGACCGTGAGGAGCGCCTCGGGGACGTGCCCCAGGTGGCCGTCGCTCCAGCCCGCGTGCCAGATCCGTGCGACCGCCGCGGCGTCCTCCGCCCGCGCGGGGCGCAGGACGAGCCCGGCGTCCTCTCCGGTCAGGCCTTCCTCTTCGGTCACGGCCACAGCAACTCCCTCAGCCAGGCCCCCTGTTGGTCCGCCGCCCGGTACCGCAGGCGCACGTGCCGCCGTCGGGCGTCCCCTTGGAAGAACTCCACCTCATCAGGGGCCAGTACGTACAGCGTCCAGCTCGGCGCGTCGGCGTCCGGTCGTTCGGCCGCACGTTCCCAGGCGGCCTCCGAGGCCCGGGTCAACTCGGCGCGCGATGCGAGGACTTCGCTCTGGTGTCCGACGAGCGCGGCGGCGAGCGCCCCCGTCGTCCGCGCGTGCAGGTCCGCGAGGGCCTCGGCGTGCGGGGCGACGGCGACCGGGCCGCGCAGCCGGATCTGGCGGGCCTGGGCGGGCCAGTAGAAGTGCAGGGCGGCGTGCGGCCGCTCGGCGAGCTGGCGGCCCTTGCGGCTGATGTCGTGCGAGGCGAAGTGCCAGCCCGCCGCGTCGGCGTCGTGCAGCATGACGGTGCGCGCGTCCGCGCGGCCCGCCCCGTCCGCCGTCGCCAGGGTCATGGTGTGCGGCTCGGTCTGGCCCGCGGCGATCGCCTCGGCGAACCACTGGTGGAAGAGCCCGAGTGGCGCGTCGGGCGTGGCCGCCGGGTCGAAGGCGGGGAGTTCGGTGTCCCAGACCTTCTGGGATCTGAGCAGGTCGCGGAAGCGGTTCGTCGTCATGGCTCGATTGTGCGCTCCCCTGTCCGCTTTCCCGGCCCGGTCCGGGGTCGCCGAGGGCTCCGCTGGGGTTGCCGCGAGTGGCGTCGGTCGCCTGCGGGTTCATTGTGGCTGGTCGCGCAGTTCCCCGCGCCCCTTTGGGGCGCTTCCGTACCGCCTCAGCCGCGGGCGAGCACCACCGTCCCCGAGGAGCAGAACCAGCCGCCCGTGCCCGACGCCACCGCGAGCTCCGGGAGGCGGCCGTCCGCGCGGTGGACCTGGCGGCCGGGGCCCGCGTCGCCGCGCAGCTGCCGCACGGCCTCCACGAGCAGGAACAGGCCCCGCATGCCGGGGTGCTGGGCGGAGAGCCCGCCGCCGTCGGTGTTGGTCGGCAGCTCGCCGTCCCGCAGCAGCCGGCCCTTCTCCACGAAGGCGCCGCCCTCGCCCTTGGCGCAGAACCCCAGGTCCTCAAGGGTCACCAGGGTCATGTAGGTGAAGGCGTCGTAGATCTGCGCCACGTCGACGTCGGCGGGCCGCACCCCGGCCCGCTCGAACGCGAGGCGCCCGCTCACGGCCGCGGGGGAGACGGTGAAGTCCCGCCACTCGGACATGGTGGTGTGCGACACGTGCTCGCCGGTGCCGAGGACCCAGACGGGCCGGGGCGCGCAGTCGCGCACGAGGTCCTCGGCCGCGAGCAGGACCGCGCAGCCGCCGTCGGAGCGCAGACAGCAGTGCAGCTTGGTGAACGGTTCGGCGATCATGGGCGAGCCGAGCACGTCGTCGACCGTGATCGGCTCCCGGAACATCGCCTCCGGGTTCGTCGCCGCGTTGGCCCGCGCCTGCACCGCCACGGACGCCAGCTGTTCGAGCGTGGTGCCGTACTCGTGCTGATGGCGCCGGGCCGCCATCGCGTACTTGGCGATCAGCGAGTGCCCGTACGGTGCCTCGAACTGGAGGGGGCCGCGCGCCCCGAAGGACAGGCTGCCCGTGCGGCGGCCTGTCCGGACGTCCGCGCGGGCCGTGGAGCCGTACACGAGCAGGACCGCGTTCGCGTGTCCCGCGGCGATCGCGTCCGCCGCGTGCGCGGCCATGACCTCCCAGGTGGCGCCGCCCACGGCGGTGGAGTCCACCCAGCGCGGGCGCAGGCCCAGGTACTCCGCGACCTCGACGGGCGCGAGCGTGCCGAGGCCCGTGGAGGCGAGCCCGTCCACGGCGTCCCGGCCGAGCCCGGCGTCGGCGAGCGCCCGGCGCGCGGCCTGGGCGTGCAGGGCGTAGGGCGTGGCGTCGTCCAGGCGGCCGCAGTCGGCGAGGGCGACCCCCACGACGGCGACCTTCCTGCTTCCTGTGCGCGAGGGGCTCGGCATGGATCTGACGGTATATCAGATACGGGGACTGCGGGAGGGCGCCCGCTCGGTATGCCGCCGTGCGGGCGCCGTCTTGCGGACGTCGCGGGCCTGGGCATCTGCCCCGCGCGGTCCTAGCATGTCGGCCCGTCACCGTACATGACGGTTCGTCAGATACGGGTGTGCCGCCCGGGGAGGAGCCCGCCGATGGACGCCGCCTGCACCGTGGAGCAGGACGAGATCCGCCGCGCCGTGCGCGAGGTGCTCACCAAGCGCCGGGCCGCCGAGGGCCTCCGCGCCGCCGTGCGCACGCCCGCCGGGTACGACACCGCGCTCTGGGAGGCCCTCGCCGGGCGGCTCGGGCTTCCCGGGCTCGCGCTGCCCGAGGAGTACGGCGGCGTGGGCTGCGGGCCCGTCGAACTCGCCCTCGCCGGGGAGGAGCTGGGCCGGGCCCTCGCCCCCTCCCCGCTGTTCGCCACGGCCGTGCTCGCCGCCCCGCTGCTGCTCCGCCTCGGCAGCGCGCGGCAGCGCGCCGCCCTCCTGCCCGGCATCGCCTCGGGCGGGCTGACGGTCGCCCTCGCCGTGCCCGGGGCCGCGCTCGGCACCGCGCTCGGCCTCACCGGCGGCAACGGCGGCGACTGGGCGGGCGGCGGGCGCGCGGGCGGTGTCCAGGCCACCGCCGCGACCGGCGCCTGGCGCCTCTACGGCCAGGCCGACCAGGTCCTCGACGGGCACAGTGCGGGGCTGCTGCTCGTCGCCGCGCACACGGGCGGCTTCGCCCGCTCGCGGACCCTGCTGTTCCTCGTACGGGGCGACGCCCCCGGGCTCGTCCGCACCCGGCGGACCACCCTGGACGAGACGCGGGCGCAGGCCCGCGTCGAACTGCGCGACGTACCAGGGGAGTTGCTCGGCGACGGCGAGGGCGCCGATGTGCTCCCGGCCCTCGCGGACGTGGGGGAGCGGGCCGCCGCCGTGCTGGCCGCCGAGGCCGTCGGCGCCGCGGACGAGGCCCTCGCGCGCACCCTCGGCCACGTCCGCGAGCGCGAGCAGTTCGGCCGCCCGATCGGGTCGTTCCAGGCGGTGAAGCACCGCCTGGCGGACGTGTACGTGAAGGTGTGCGCGGCGCGGTCGGCGGCGTACTACGCGGCATGGGCGGCGGGCGCGATGGGCCCGGCGGGCCCGCTGGACGGGGAGGCGGCGGACGGGGAGGCGGCGGCACCCGCGCCCGGGGGCGTCGAGCCCGGTGCGGGCCTCGCGCTCGCGTGTGCCCTGGACGCGCTGCGGACGGCGGCGGCCGAGGCCGTCCAGCTGCACGGCGGCATCGGCTTCACCTGGGAACACGACGCGCACCTGTTCTTCAAACGGGCGTCGGGCGACGAACTGCTCTTCGGCCCCGCGCACCGGCTGCGGACGCACGCGGCCGAACGCGCCGGACTGTTCGCGCTCCACCCCGACGCCGGGCGGGCGCCCGTTCGGGTGGGGCGGGCCGCCGCGGCCGAGGAGGCGGCGGTCTGATGGCCGGGCCCGGCGTCCGGCTCGTACGGAAGGTGTCGTCGACCCGTGCCTTCGCCCGGCTCGCCCCGCGCGTGGTGCCCGCCCTCGACCGCGCGGTGCACCGGCTCACCCGGGGAAAGGTGCTGCTCAGCGCGCGCATGCTGCCCGGCCTCGTGCTCACGGCGCGGGGTGCGAGGAGCGGGCTCGCGCGGCGGACGCCGCTGGCCTGTCTGCCGCGGCGGGACGGCAGTTGGCTCCTGGTCGGCTCCAACTTCGGCCGGGCCGCCCACCCCGCGTGGACCGCCAATCTGCTGGCCCACCCGGACGCCGAGATCAGCTGGCGCGGCAGGGACGTACCGGTGCGGGCCCGGCTGCTCACGGGCGACGAGCGGGCCCGTGCGTGGGCGGCGGCCCTGGAGTTCTGGCCGCCGTACGCGACGTACCAGGAACGGGTGGACCGGGAGATACGGGTGTTCCGGCTGGAGCGGCGGGTACCGCGGCAGGAGCGCCTGCTCGACGACTGAGGGCGAACCGGAAAGCAGCGCCGAAAGAGGCCTAAAGAGGGGGAAGGGGAAAAGGGGCGCAGCCCCGTCGGGCGCGGCCCGGGGGCCGCGCCGGGGTGACAGGACTGTTCGGGGCTGCCGCCGCTACTTCGTGGGCTTCTTGCCGGTGACGCCCATGTGGACCAACGCGGCGAGGTTCGGCTTCAGTTCGGCCTGCTTGACGCCCCAGGTCTGGAAGCCGCGCTGGTGGGAGGCGACCGCGGCGAGCATCGCGACCAGCGAACCGGCCAGGGCGGCGGGGCTCACGTCCTTGTCGACCTTGCCCTTGGACTGGAGCTCCTTGACGGTGTCCGCAAGGGAGTTGTTCACCGAGTTCAGGATCTTCATCCGGATCTTGTAGAAGCGCTTGTCGCCCTCGGCGGCGCCCAGGTCGACGACCCGGAGGATCGCGTCGTTCTTCCGCCAGAAGTCGAGGAAGCCGTCGACGAGGTCCTGCGACGTCTGCCAGCCCGCCTTGCCGACCCAGGAGCGGCCCTCCAGGAGGTGGGTCAACTCCGCGCCCTCGGTGGCCATTTGCTCGGCGATCTCCAGGACGGCGCCTTCGACGTCCGGGAAGTACTGGTAGAACGTCGCCGGTGAAGTGCCCGCCTTCCGGGCGACGTCGATGACCTTCACGTCGCGGTAGGGCGAGGAGCTGAGCATCTCGCTCAGGCAGTCGAGCAGTTTCTGACGTGTCGCCTGACCACGTCGACCGGCCACTCGGCCGTCGACGGTTCGTACCTGTCCTGTCATGCCGTCAGCTTACCGAGGGGTGATCGGAGCGCGATTCGACCGAGTGCAAATGGGGTTGGAGCGGTGGCACGGGGGCGCTGGAGGGGGACCGGAGTGCGCCGGAGGGCGCCCGGGGGCGGTGGTGCGCGCCGTCCGAAAAGAATTGGCCATGTGTTCGATTTCGCGGGCTGCGCGGTGCCGGGCCGGGGGTTAGCTTGACTGTGACGGAGGCCATAGGGAGGCCTTCCCGGTGCGCTGCCGGGCCAGAGCCGACGGGGCTGACAGGCAAGAGCCGACGGGCGAGGGCCGCGGACGCGCGAGCGCTGCCGACGGGCGAGAGCTGAGGAAACGGTTCCATGGAATTCGCGGAAGGCGTCCCCTGCTGGGTGGACGCGATGCTGCCCGACGTGGAGGGCGGCAAGCGCTTCTACGGTGAGCTCTTCGGGTGGACCTGCGACACCGGCGCGGGCCCCGAGCACGGGCGCTACGCCCAGGCGCTGCTCGACGGCGAACCCGTCGCCGCGCTCGCCCCCAAGCCGGACGGCCGCATGCCGACCACCTGGACGGTCTATCTGGCGACGCCCGACGCCGCCACGGCCGCCGCCCGGGTCACGGCCGCGGGCGGGCAGGTGATCACGGAGCCGGTCCCGGTGGGCGCCTACGGCACGATGGGGCTCGTGGCCGACCCCGAGGGCGCGGTCTTCGGCCTCTGGCAGGCCGGGGAGCACCCGGGCTTCGGCGCGCTGCGCAAGCCGGGCGCCTACTGCTGGACCGAGGTGCACGTACGCGACAAGAGCGTCGTGGACCCCTTCTACGAGGCCGTCTTCGGCTACGGCGGCCACGACGTCCAGCTCGGCGGCGAGGAGTTCCGCACCTGGTCGCCCGAGGGCGCCGAGGCCGGGCCCGACACCGCGGTGGGGGGCCGTGCCGTGATGTCCGCCGCGGTGCCCGCCGAGATGCCCGCGCACTTCCTCAGCTACTTCGCCGTGGCCGACTGCGACGCGACGGCCGCCGCGGCGCGGCACCTCGGCGGACGGGTGCGGACCGAGCCGTACGACATCCCGTACGGAAGGGTGGCCGTCCTCGTCGACAACCAAGGGGCGGCATTCGGCATCCTCCAGGACTGAAGTCCCCCATCAGGTCCCGTTACGCGGCTTTTGTACGGAAACATCCCGATGTTGCCCCGGGTTCGCAACCATCGCCCGGGACAGGAAGAATCAGGGTGCGTGCCGCCCGAGCGGCTCGGTGGTGAGACGCTGCACGAGGCCGCCCTACGACGGCGGCCGGGTACGGGGAGGTGGCAGGCAAGTGGTGGACCAGCTGACGCAGCACGATCCGCGGCGGATCGGCCCGTTCGAGGTCCTGGGGCGGCTCGGCGCCGGCGGCATGGGGCTCGTGTATCTGGCGCGCTCCGCGTCCGGGCGCCGCGTGGCGATCAAGACGGTGCGGACGGAGCTCGCCGAGGACCAGCTGTTCCGGGTCCGCTTCACGCGCGAGGTGGAGGCCGCGCGCGCCGTCTCCGGCTTCTACACGGCCGCGGTGGTGGACGCCGACCCGCGCGCCGCAGTGCCCTGGCTCGCCACGGCGTACGTGCCCGCGCCCTCGCTCGAGGAGATAGTGAACGAGCACGGGCCGCTGCCCACCCAGGCCGTGCGCTGGCTCGCCGCCGGGGTCGCCGAGGCCCTGGAGTCCATCCACGGCGCGGGCCTCGTGCACCGCGACCTGAAGCCGTCCAACGTGCTCGTCGTCGAGGACGGCCCGCGCGTCATCGACTTCGGCATCGCCTCCGGCGTCTCCAACACCCGTCTGACCATGACGAACGTCGCGGTCGGCACCCCCGCCTACATGTCGCCCGAGCAGGCGAAGGACTCCCGCAGCGTCACCGGCGCCAGCGACGTCTTCTCGCTCGGCTCCACCCTCGTCTTCGCCGCCACCGGGCACGCGCCGTTCCACGGCGCCAACCCCGTCGAGACCGTCTTCATGCTCCTGCGCGAGGGCCCCGACCTGGAGGGCCTGCCCGACGAGCTGCGGCCGCTCATCGAGTCCTGCATGCAGATGGAGGCCGCCCTCCGGCCCACCCCGAACGACCTCCAGGCCCAGCTCGCCCCGCACCTGTTCGCCTCCGAGAGCTCCGGCGACGACAGCGGCACCGCGTCCGCCTGGCTGCCCGAGCGGGCCGTGGCCCTCATCGAGGCCCGGCGCGGCGGCCGCCCGCCCGCGCGCGTCGCCACCACCGGCTCCGCCGGGCGCAACAGCCGCGCCGGGGCCGCGTCCGCGCCCGTGTCCCTGCCGCCCCCGCCGCGGCAAGCGCCCGCCATGCCCGCGCACGCCCCCTCGCAGGCGGCGCCCTCCACGCCCTCGCACGCGGCCTCCCACGCTCCCTTCCACGGGGGCGCGCCGGACTTCCACGGGGGCGTGCCCGCGGGTGCGCCCGGAGGTGCGTCCGACTTCCACGGGGGCGTGCCCGACGCCGGGCCCGTGCGGCTCGCGGGCGCCCAGGTGCCGATCGGCCCCGGGCCCCGGGTCGCCGAGGCCCGCGCCGCCGTCGTGCCGCCGCCCTCCGGGCTCGCCGGGTCCTGGTCGCGCTCCGCCACGCCCGCCCCGGTGCCGCCGCGCGCCAACGGCACCGCGCCCGCCGCCGCGCCCACGGGGGCCGGGGCCGCCGCGGGCGGCTCCTGGCGGCCCTGGCGGTTCCGCATGTCCAACGACGTGTGGGGCACCCCCGCCGTCGCCGGAAACCTCGTGTACGTCACCTCCTTCGAGGTCCACGCCCTCGACGTGGGCACCGGGCGGCGCAGCTTCAAGACCCGCGACGTCGCCTGGTCCATGGCGGTGGCCGACGGCCGCATCCACGCCTCCGACGGCCCCACCCTCTACGCCCTCGACGGCTCCGACGGCTCCGACCTGTGGCGCCTGTCGACCGACGCCTGGGTGTACGCCCTCCAGGCCGACCGGGGCACCGTCGTCACCGCCACGCGCGGCGGCGGCGTCCAGGGCTGGGAGGCCGCCAACGGCGAGAAGCTCTGGGAGATCACCGGCGCCCAGACCGAGTTCGAGACGCCCGAGGCCGCGCCCGTCATCCGCGACGGCACGGTGTACGTCTGGAAGGACGCCCGGCTCCGCGCCGTCGACGCCCGCAGCGGCATCGAGCGCTGGTCCTACCCCATCGGCGACGCCGCGTCCTGCGGCGGCGTGCCCGTCCGCGTGACCCAGGCCGACGACGGCTTCGTGTACGTGGCCGCGGGCACCCGCGTCCTCGCCCTGGACGTCGCGGCCGGGCACGTGCGCTGGCACTTCGAGGCGCCCGCCGCGTTCCTCTCCCCGCCGGCCTTCGCGCCCGGGCCCGCCGTCACCGGCGGCGGCGTCTACCTCGCCGACTACCTGGGCACGGTGTACGCCCTCGACGCCACGGACGGCCGCGACCGCTGGCGCATCGCGACCGAGTCCCGCTCCTCCGTCGAGCCCGTCCTGGTCGCGGACGGCCACGTGCACGTGGGCAGCGGCAAGGGCCTCTACACCCTCGACGCCGTCACCGGCACGCCCAAGTGGCGCTTCCAGGCGGGCGGCGAGGTCGTCGGCTCGCCCGTGGTCGCCGACCGCCGCATCCACTTCGGCGCCACCGACCACCTCCTCTACACCCTCAAGGCCGACGACGGCCGCCTCCGCTGGAAGCTCGCCACCGGCGGCGAGATCACGGGGGCGCCCGTGGTGCGGGACGGGGTGGTGTACGCGTGCAGCAAGGACCGCTGCGTGTACGCGCTCGACGCGGAACGAGGCACAGCCACAGCCCGCTGACCCACCCACCCCCCCTGCCCGGTCCGGCCTGCCCCCTCGCGCCGCGCGCCCCCGGGCCGGGCTGCCCCCTCGCGCCGCGCGCCCCCGGGCCGGGCTGCCCCCTCGCGCTGCGCGCCCCCGGGCCGGGCTGTCCCCTCGCGCTGCGCGCCCCCGGGCCGGGCTGTCCCCTCGCGCTGCGCGCCCCCGGGGCAGTCCCACCCACCCGCCCCCACCATGGCGAACACGAAGTCCACCACCAGCGCGACCCCACCACGGCCAGCCCTGACCCGGGCCATGGTCGGCCCTCACCTGGGCCATGGTCGGCCTCATCCGGGCCGCGGTTAGCCGCCGCCGGGGCCATGGTCGGCCCTCACCCGGACCACGGTCGGCCCTCACCTGGGCCATAGTCAGCCCTCATCCGGGCCATGGTCAGCCCTCGCCCGGGCCGCCCCCACCCTGGCCGCAACGAACCCCGCCACCAGCACCGCCGCACACCGGCTCCGAGCCACCACGGCCCCACCACCGCACGCACCCAACAGCGGTGCTCCGGGCCTGGCCACACCCACTCAGGCCGCCCCGAGGTCCGCCCCCTAGGCACCGCCTCACACCGGTCCCGGCCAACAAGCACCCCTGGCACAGTCCCGCCAAGCACACAGCCCGGGCACCAGCGCGACGAACCCGAGCCACACCGCTGTCGACCTGGCCACCAATCCCCACCCAGGACCCGCACGGCCCCACCGCCCAGCCCCGCACTCGCCCGGGGTATGTGCCCGGCGGCAGCACTCCGACCAAGCCGCACCGGTGCGGTCCCCACCGTCAACTCCTGTCTGGAGCAGGCGTGGTCCCGCCGCCCGCCCCCGCCTGGGGTGTGCGCCGGGCGGTAGTGGTCCGGCCGGACCGTACTGGTGTGGGCCGCACCGTCAACTTCCGCCCGGGGCGGGTGTGGCCCCGCCACCCGCCCCCGCCTGGGGTATGCGTCTGGCGGTAGTGGTCCGGCTGAGCCGCACCGGTGCGGTCCCCACCGTCAACTTCCGCCTGGAGCAGCCGTGGTTCCACCACCCGCCCCCGCCCAGGACACGCGCCCAGCAGCAGCGCTTCGACCAAGCCGTACCGGTGTGGGCCCCGCCGTCAGCCCCTGTCTGGAGCGGGTGTGGTCCGCAGCCCGCCTCCGCCTGGGGTATGCGTCCGGTCGCAGTGGTCAGGCCGAGCCGCACCGGGGTGGTCCCCAGTGTCAACTCCTGTCTGGGGCGGGCGTGGTCCTGCCGCCCGCCCCGCCTGGGGTATGCGTCTGGCGGTAGTGGTCCGGCTGAGCCGCACCGGTGCGACCCCCACCGTCAACTTCCGCCTGGAGCGGGTGTGGCCCCGTCGCCCGCCTCCGCCTGGGGTGTGCGTCCGGCGGTAGCGCTCCGGTCGAGCCGTATCGGTGTGGGCCCCACGGCCAACTCCTGTCCGGAGCAGGCGCGGTCCCGTCGCCCGCCTCCGCCTGGGGTGTGCGTCCGGCGGTAGCGCTCCGGTCGAGCCGTACTGGTGTGGGCCCCACGGCCAACTCCTGTCCGGAGCAGGCGCGGTCCCGCCACCCGCCCCCGCCTGGGGTGTGCGTCCGGCGGTAGCGCTCCGGTCGAGCCGTACCGGTGTGGGCCCCACGGCCAACTCCCGTCCGGAGCACGCGTGGTCCCGCCACCCGCCCCCGCCCGGGGTACTTCCCGGAGGCAGCGCGCCGAGCCAGGCGGCGAGCGCTGCCACTCACCTGCCCGGGGCAGGCGGCCCCAACTCCGCCCCGCCCGGGTGGCGGGGGTCAGCCGGAACCGGGCTTCAGGGCGGTCCCGCCGCCCGCCCCCACCCGGCGGATGGGCACAGTGGCGCCACGTCAGGCCGAGCCTCGCGCAGCTGGGGAGAGTCGGGTGGGTGGGTGGGAAGGTGCCCGTCGCGGTAGCGACGGGTGGCGGGGGCGCCAGGCGCGGCGCCCCGCGTCGGGGCCGGGCGGGCGGAGCCGGGCGGTACGGGTGGGCGGGTGGGGAAGACCTCCGCGAGAGGCGACGCCCGGCCGAATTCAAGCCCTGGCCGCGGCCGGGGCCAAGCGGTGGGCCTGGCGGGACAGGTGGCGGCTTGGGCCCGGTGGGGGCCGGCGCCGGAGGGGGCCGGCGGCGGAGGCAGGGCTTGTGGCGGAGGGGAAGCTACCGCCGGAGGCAGGGCTTGTGGCGAAGCGGAAGCTACCGCCGGAAGGGAGGCTTCCGGTGGTAGGGAAGCCACCGCTGGAGGGGAAGCTACCGCCGGAAGGGAGGCTTCCGGCGGTAGGGAGGCTTCCGGCGGTAGGGAAGCCACCGGCGGAGGGGAAGCTACCGGCGGAAGGCCTGGGTGGCGGCGTACTGGGCGGTGGGGCCCAGGGACTCCTCGATGCGGATGAGCTGGTTGTACTTCGCGGTGCGGTCGGACCGCGAGAGGGACCCCGTCTTGATCTGGCCGCACCCCGTCGCCACCGCCAGATCCGCGATCGTCGTGTCCTCCGTCTCGCCCGAGCGGTGGGACATGACGACGGTGTAGCCCGCCCGGTGGGCGGCGTCGACGGTGGCCAGGGCCTCGGTCAGGGTGCCGATCTGGTTGACCTTCACGAGGACGGAGTTGGCGACGCCGGTGGCGATGCCCTCGCGCAGGAGGGTCTCGTTGGTGCAGAAGACGTCGTCGCCGGTGAGCTGGCAGCGCGTCCCGACGCGCGCGGTCAGGTCCCGCCACCCCTCCAGGTCGTCCTCGGCCATCGGGTCCTCGATCGACACGACGGGGTAGGAGTCGATCAACTTGACCAGGTGGTCCGCGTGTTCGGCGGGGGTGCGCCGCACTCCCTCCCCGGCGTAGTCGTAGACGCCGTCGCGGAAGAACTCGGACGAGGCCGGGTCCATGACGAGGCCGATGTCCGTGCCCGGCCGGTACCCGGTGCGCTCGACGGCGGCGACGACGAAGTCGAGGGCTTCCTCGGCGGTGCGCAGGGCCGGGGCGAAGCCGCCCTCGTCGCCCACGCCCGTGGAGTGCCCGGCGGCGAGGAGGTCGCGGCGCAGGGTGTGGAAGATCTCGGACCCCATGCGCACGGCCTCGGCGAAGCTCTCCGCGCCGATCGGGGCGATCATGAACTCCTGGAAGTCCAGGGGATTGTCGGCGTGCGCGCCCCCGTTGACGATGTTCATCATCGGTACGGGCAGCAGCCGGGCGCCGGAGCCGCCGAGGTAGCGGTAGAGCGGCAGGCGGTGGGCGGCGGCCGCGGCCTTGGCGGTGGCCAGGGAGACCCCGAGGATCGCGTTGGCGCCGAGCCGGGACTTGTCGGGGGTGCCGTCCGTGGCGACGAGGACGGCGTCGAGTCCGGCCTGGTCCTCGGCCTCGCGGCCGAGGACGGCGGCGGCGAGCTCCGTGTTGACGTGGCGTACCGCCTGGTCGACGCCCTTGCCGTGCCAGCGGCCCGGCTCGCCGTCGCGCAGCTCGACGGCCTCGCGGGCGCCGGTGGAGGCGCCGGAGGGGACCGCGGCCCGGCCGAGGGATCCGTCCGCCAGCTCCACGTCCACTTCGACGGTGGGGTTGCCCCTGCTGTCGAGGACGCGGCGGCCGGTGACGGAGGTGATGGCGGTCATGGGAGTCCTCCCGTTGTCGCATGCGTGGCCGGGGTCGGCCGCGGCGACGGTGGCGCGGTCCCGGCGCCCCGCACTCTACAGCAGTGCTGTGCAGTTGTGCTGTTCAGTTTCTCTGTTCAGTTCGGCTGTACTGTTCGCCCGGCAGCTCGGCCCGGCAGCTCAGGCCCGTCGCTCAGGCCCGTCGCTCGGGCCCCTCCGCGGCGCCCCGCGCAGCCCTGCTGAGCAGCACCGCTGCGTTAAAGTTCGGTATGCCCCTTCCGGAATCCGCCGCCGTCGCGGCAGAACTGCGTACCGCGATGGGAAAGCTCACGCGGCGCGTGAAGCTCGAGGACCAGATGCCGCACGGCCAGGTGGCCGTCCTCGGCGCCCTCGACCGCAGCGGAGCGATGACGACCAGCGAGCTGGCGGCCGATCAGCGGGTGCGCCCGCAGTCCATGGCCCGGGCCGTGGGGCTGCTCATGGAACAGGGGCTGATCACGCGCCGGGCGCATCCGACCGACGGCCGCAAGAGCCTGGTCGAGCTCTCCGCCGCGGGGCGGGCACTCCTTGAGGAGGAGCGGGGGCGCAGGGCGGACTGGCTCGCCCGGGCGATCGAGGCGGAGCTGACGCCGGAGGAGCGGAAGCTGCTGGCCCGGGGGATCGGCCTCGTGGAGCGGCTCGCGGCCCACTAGGGGCCGGGCGGCGGAGCCCGGCCGTGAGGGGGCGGCCGCCGGACCGCCCCTACCGCAGCCGGTAGCCCCCGCCCGAGCCCCCGCCCCGGGCGCGGGCCGCGAAGAGTGCCGCCTGTCGCGCGGGCGGCGCGTTGCCCAGGGCGATGAGGTGCGGCGCCTGGGCGAGGGCCTGGGCGCGGGCGGCCTCCTTCGTGGCCCACAGGGCCCGGACCGTGCCCTGTACGGACTCGGTGGGGTAGGAGGCGATGGTCGCCGCCGCCCGGAGCGCCGCGGGCAGGAGCCCGGCGCCGGTGCACAGCTCGGAGACGAGCCCCACCTCGTACGCCCGCCGCGCGGACATCCGCTCGGCCGTCCCCATCAGGGCCGTGCGCGCCACCTCCCCGAACGGCATCCGCTGCGCCATGTGCACGGTCTCGTACGCGCTGACCATCCCGTACGTCGTATGCGGGTCGAAGAACGTGGCGTGCTCGGCGGCCAGGGCGAACTCCGCCTCGCCGAGCAGGTAGAACGCCCCGCCGCAGGCCATGCCGTTGACGGCGGCGAGCACCGGCTTCCACAGGTCGTTGGCCTTGGGCCCGACCGTGAGGAGCGGGTCGTCGAGGGAGTACGGCGAGGAGGGCTGGGGCACCTCGGCCGCCCGGTCGATGCCCGTGCAGAACGCCCGGTCGCCCGCGCCGGTGAGGACCACGGCCCGCACCGCGTCGTCGTGGCGGAACTCCCGCCAGGCCGCCGCGAGTCCGGCGGCCAGGGGCAGGTCGATCGCGTTGTGCCGCTCGGGCCGGTCCAGGGTCAGGACGGCCACCCCGGTCGCCTCGTCCCGCTCGACCCGCAGCCCGGCGGCGGGCCCGGTTCCGCTCGCGGGCCCCGTCACGGCCGCTCCAGGACCCAGCGCGGCACGACGACGCCGCCCTGGTCGGCGAAGACCACCTGGACCCGGGCCCCGACGCGGGGGCGCCCTGCCGCCACGGAGTCCAGGGAGGCCCCCGCCCGCGCGACGAGGTTGCCGACGAGCCGGATGTGCGGGGCCTCGGACAGCTCCACGACGACCGGGTGGTACGGGGTGAGGGCGGCGTAGGCGGGCAGCAGCGGCGGGTGCGGGACGACGTACGACCAGATCCGGCCCTTGCCGCTCATCCGGCGCCAGTCGGAGGCGAAGGACCCGCAGTGCGGACAGCAGGGGCGCGGCGGGAAGCGGAGCGCGCCGCAGCCGTCCGCGGCGCAGGCCTGGACGCGCAGCTCGCCGCGGGCCGCGTACTCCCAGAAGGGGGCGCCGTCGTCGTCGACGACGGGGGTCAGCAGTTCGTTCATGGTCTCCCAGCTCCTCCCAGCTCCTCCGTGCTTCCGTGCTCTTCCGCGCTCCTCCGTGCTCTTCCGCAAGGCGCGCGAACGCGCGGCTGCCGACGCTCAGTTCCGCAGCAGGACCGCCGACGTCGGTACGCCTTCACCCGCCGTGACCAGGCACGTCGACGCTCCGGGCACCTGTGCCGTGCCCGCGCCGCGCAGCTGCCGCACGCCCTCCGTGATCAGGTTGAAGCCGTGGACGTACGCCTCGCTGAGGCCGCCGCCCGCCGTGTTGAGGGGGAGGCGGCCGCCGATCTCCAGGGCGCCGCCCTCGGTGAACGCGCCGCCCTCGCCCCGGTCGCAGAAGCCGTAGCCCTCCAGGGACAGCGGGATGAGCGGGGTGAACGCGTCGTAGATCTGGGCGACGTCGACGTCCTCGGGGCCGAAGTCCGCGTGTTTCCACAGGTGTCGGGCGGCGGTCCAGGCGGGCCCGGAGAGCGGGTCTTCGTTCCAGTAGTTGACCATGCCGTGGTGCTGGGCGGGCAGCCCCTGCGCGACGGAGTGGACGTACACGGGCCGGTGGCGGCAGTCGCGGGCGCGGGCGGCGGAGACGAGGACGCAGGCCAGCGCGCCGTCGGTCTCCAGGCAGTTGTCGAAGAGGCAGAGCGGCTCGCTGATCCAGCGGGAGGTCATATACATGTCACGCGTGAGCGGACGCTCGTACATGATCGCGGCCGGATTCTGGTTGGCGCGATTCCTGCAGGCCAGGGCCACGTTGAAGAGGTGGTCGCGGCTGGTGCCGTACTCGTGCATATAGCGGCGGGTGAGCATCGCTATCTCGTCGACAGGACGAAGGAGCCCGAAGGGCCGGGTCCACTGGGCGGGCGTGGGGAGCTGGACGGCGGTGTTCTTCCACGGCCTCGGGCCGCTGCCGCGCTTGCGGGAGCGCCAGGCGACGCCGACCGTGGCCTGGCCCGTGGTGATCGCGGCGGCGAGGTGGGCGAGGGTGGCGCAGGAACCGCCGCCGCCGTAGCCCGCCTTGCTGAAGAAGGTCACGTCCCCGGCGCCGATGGCCTTGGCCACCTCCACCTCGTCGGTCTCCTCCATGGTGTACGAGGCGAAGGCGTCGACCTCGGCCGGGGCGATGCCCGCGTCGGCGAGCGCGGCGAGGATCGCGCGGCAGGCCAAGGCCTTCTCGCTCTCGGGGAGTTGCCGGGCGAAGGCGGTCTGCCCGATGCCGACGATCGCCGTGGCGTCCTTGAGCGAGGCGGTTCCCGCGGGCCTTCTGGCGCGGCCCGCGGGGCGCGTGGCCCTATCCGCCGCCGCTGGTCCTGTGGAACCGTCGGTTGCCGGCGGTTTTCTGGGGGAAGTCATCCGGGTGCCTCCAGACGCCTCGCGGTGCGCCACGCTGCTGACAGCGCGCCAGGCTACAGCTAATCTGACGGATAGTCAGCTACGGGACAGAGGGGGATGGGTGAGGATGCGCGGTGACCTGGAGTGGGGCAGTGTCCCGGGCCTGGTCCGGGCGGCGGTGCGGCGCTTCGGCGACCGGGAGGCGGTCGTCGAGGGCCGTACGCGCGTGACGTACGAGGAGCTCGGCGAGCGCGTCGAGCGGGCCGCCGCCGCGTGTCTGGCGCGCGGGGTGCGGGCCGGGGACCGCGTCGCCGTCTGGGCGCCGAACACCCTCGACTGGATCGTGTCGGCCCTCGGTGCGGTCAGCGCGGGCGCCGTCCTCGTGCCGATCAACACCCGCTTCAAGGGCACGGAGGCCGCGTACGTCCTGCGCCGCTCGCGCGCCCGGCTGCTCTTCGTCACCGGCACGTTCCTCGGCACGTCGTACGTGGCGGCCCTCAGGCGCGCGGCCGGCGACGGCTCCGGCGACGGACCGCTGCCCGGCCTGCCGCACCTGGAGGAGGTGGTGGTGCTCGCCGACGACGCCCCCGCCGACTTCCGCACCTGGAAGGACTTCCTCGCGGGCGGCGACGCGGTGCCGGACGCCGAGGTGCGGGCCCGCGCGGAGGCGGTCGAGGGCACCTGGCCCTCCGACATCGTCTACACCTCGGGCACGACGGGCCGCCCCAAGGGCGCGGTGATCACCCACGCGCAGACCCTGCGCTGCTACGAGATCTGGAGCGACCTCGCGGGACTCCGCGAAGGCGACCGCTACTTGATCGTGAACCCCTTCTTCCACACCTTCGGCTACAAGGCCGGGATCATCGCCTGTCTGATGCGGGGCGCCACGATGATCCCGCAGCCGGTGTTCGACGTGGACACCGTCCTCGCGAACGTGGTCGGCGAGGGCGTCACGGTGCTGCCCGGACCGCCCACCCTGCACCAGGCGCTCCTCGACCACCCGGCCCGGGACGCCCACGACCTGTCCGCGCTCCGGCTCGTGGTGACGGGCGCGGCGGTCGTGCCGCTGCGCCTGGTGGAGCGGCTCCGCGCCGAGCTGGGCATCTCCACCGTCCTGACCGCGTACGGGCTCTCCGAGGCCAGCGGCGTCGTCACGATGTGCCGCAGGGGCGACCGGGAGGAGGTCGTCGCGACGACCTCCGGCCGCGCGATACCCGGCACGGAGGTCCGGATCGTGTCGGTGGCGGGGGAGACGCTGCCGCCGGGCAGCCCCGGCGAGGTCCTGGTCCGGGGCTTCCACGTGATGAGCGGCTACTACGAGGACCCGTCCGAGACCAAGAAGGTCCTGACCGGCGACGGCTGGCTGCGCACCGGCGACGTCGGCGTCCTCGACGAGGACGGCAACCTCCGCATCACGGACCGGATCAAGGACATGTTCATCGTCGGCGGCTTCAACGCCTACCCCGCCGAGATAGAGCAGCTCCTCGGCGTCCACCCCGACGTGTCCGACGTGGCCGTGATCGGGGTCGCCGACGCGCGTCTGGGCGAGGTCGGCAAGGCGTACGTGGTGCGCCGTCCCGGCGCGACCCTCACCGCCGACGACGTGATCGCCTGGTCGCGGCGCGAGATGGCGAACTACAAGGTCCCGCGCGAGGTCGAGTTCGTGCCGGACCTGCCCCGCAACGCGAGCGGCAAGGTCCTGAAGGGCGAGCTGCGCCGGCGCGGCGTGACCGGCTAGCCGGGCTGCGGCCGGGCGCCGCGGCGGATCAGCCGTCGGTCGCGGTCCGCTCGGCCGCGCTGCGCTCCACGCAGAACTCGTTGCCCTCGATGTCGGCCAGGGTCACCCAGCCGAGCCCGTCGGGCCGCCGGTGGTCGGCGACGAGCGTCGCCCCCAGCTTCAGGAGCCGCTCCACCTCCTCGTCGCGGGACCGCTCCTGCGGCTGGAGGTCGAAGTGCACGCGGTTCTTCCCGGTCTTGGCGTCCGGTACGGCGACGAAGAGCAGGTCCGACCCCTCCGGCGTCCTGAGCAGGGCCTCCGGGTCCCCGGGGGTGTCGTCCTCGGCGAGCGACCCGCCGAGCACCCCGGCCCAGAAGGTGCCGAGCGCGTAGGCGTCGTGACAGTCGAATGTGATGTGGCGCACCAGTGTGGTCATGCGGCGGACTATCCGACACGCGGCCCGGCCTGTCCACCGATTTCCGGCCCGGACTCCGGTCCTCGAACGGCTCCGGGCCTCGAACGGCTCCGGGCCTCGAACGGTTCCGGGGCCGAGCGGGCGGCTCGGCCCCGGGGGCGCTCAGCTTCGCGGCGGGGTCGGCATCTGGCCGTCACCGGGCGGTGCCGGGAAGTGCCCGTCGCCCTGCGGGGTGACCGGGGTGTGGCCGTCCCCGAGCGGCGCCGCCACCGGGGAGTGGCTGTCGGCGAAGGCCGTCGTCGAGGCTCCCGCTGAGGCCGCGGCGACCACGGCCAGGGTGACGAGGATCTTTCTGGTTCGAGTCATTCCAACTCCTTGGAGGGGGACGGACTTTCAACAACCGACTCTAGCCGTACATAAGCCCTATATTCGAACAAATGCTGCTTAATCTTGCCGAGTTGGCGCAATCGGGCCACTCCGGAAACGCCTCGGCCGCGGCGGCTCCCCCTCCGCGCCGCCGCGGCCGATCCCCGTCAGGATGAAAGTCTCAGGCGTCCTTCGCGGGCGGGGCCGGCATGTGGCCCTCCCCCTTCGTGGTCGCGCCGCCCTTGGGAGGGACGGGCATGTGACCATCGCCGGTCGGGACTATCGGTCCGTCCTCAGGCGGTGCGGGCATGTGCCCGTCCCCCATGGGCTTGAGGACCTTCTTCTTCTTGCTGTCGCTCATGCGTGACTCCAGCTTGGTGCGGGGCTCCGGGACTAGACCGCCCGCTCGGCAACTCCCCCGAGGGTCGCCGAGCGGGCGGTCCAGGGCCGCTCACGATAGCTGTGGGGCCCACGCGACCCGTCTGCCCCCCGACGCGACGGATCGTTGAAATAAGAGTGGCAGCCCGTCATAAACGTTCGATGAACGTGCTCGAAGACGGCCCTGTGCGCTGCGGAGAAGGCCCTATGCGGCCGCTACCGGACGCAGCAGGACACGCACCTCGTCCGCCTCCGGCGCCGCCGTCTGCTCGTGCAGGGCCAGGGCCTTGCTCCAGCAGGCCCGCGCCCGGTCGATCTGGCCGAGGCTGTCGAGCGCCTTGCCGAGCACGGTGAGGACGTTGGCGCGCATCCAGTCGCCGCCGACACAGCCCGTGGCGAGGGCCTGCTCGGCGTGTTTCGCGGCCTGTGCCGGGTGGCGGGCCGCCAGGTGGATCTGGGCGATGCGGTAGTGCGCCGTGCCCTCCCACAGCCGCTGGCGGTTCTCCGCGAAGATCCGCTGGGCGTCGGTGAGCTGGACGAGCGCCTCCGCGTGCCGGCCGGCCTGGTTGAGGCCGATCCCCAGCGCGTACCGGGCGTTGGCGACCCGGAAGCTGATGCCGAGCTCGTCGTAGAGGGCCACGCCCTGGCGGGCGAGCTCGATGGACTGCTCGGTGCGCCCCATCATGGCGAGGACCCGGGACCAGTTGCACAGGGAGCTGGCCTCGCCGTGGCGGTTGCCGTCGAGCCGGAAGGCCTCGATGGCGCGCAGGACGTGCGTCTCGGCGGTCTTGAGCGCGTGCGGATCGCTGCCCGCGTGCTGGTTCATGCAGCCCACGGCGATGGCCAGTTCGTTGGCCGCGTTGCCCCGCGTCCAGGGGTCGCCGGTCGTCTCGCCGAGGTCCGCGGCGCGCTGCAGCTCCACGGCGGACTGCTCGAAGGAGCCGAGCTTGTTGAGGACCTGCCCGAGGGTCACGCGGGCCCGGCCCTCGGCGTGCGGGTCCGCCGCCGCGTGCGCGGCGTCGCAGGCCGCCCGGGTCACCAGCTCGAAGCGGTGCGAGCTCGCCCCCGACTCCACCAGGTCCTTGGCCGCGAGCAGCAGGTCCACCGCGCGCCGCAGCCCGGCCCGGCCCAGGGACTGCTGGACGCACGCCAGGATGCAGGCCGCCTCCGCGTGCAGCCAGTCCAGGGCCCTGGCGTCGTCCTCGAAGCCCCGTACGGGGTGGTCGACGGACTCCAGGTGATCCACTGTCCGGTCACCGGGACGCTCGAACGCGTACACCCGGGCCGCCGAGGCCAGGTAGAAGTCGAGGAGCCGGGAGAGCGCGGCCTCGCGTTCGCTGGGCGGGAGTTCGTCGCGTTCGGCGCAGGCACGGGCGTAGAGGCGGACGAGGTCGTGGTAGCGGTAGCGGCCGGGGGCCGCGGACTCCAGGAGCGAGGTGTCGACCAGGGACTCCAGGAGGTCCTCGGCGTCCTCGGGCGCGAGGTCGAGCATCGCGGCGGCGGCCGTGAGGGAGATGTCGGGCCCGTCGGCGAGGCCGAGGAGGCGGAAGGCGCGGGCCTGGGCGGGCTCCAGCTGGCCGTAGCCGAGCTCGAAGGTGGCCTCCACGGCGAGGTCGCCCGCCTGGAGCTCGTCGAGGCGGCGGCGCTCGTCGGCCAGCTTCGCGGCCAGGGTGGCGACGGTCCAGGTGCGGCGGGCGGCGAGCCGGGAGGCCGCGATGCGGATGGCCAGGGGCAGGAAGCCGCAGGCGGCGACCACGTCGAGGGCCGCCTCCCGCTCGGAGGCCACGCGCTCCTCGCCGACGATCTTCGTGAACAGCTGGAGCGCCTCGTCGGGGGACATCACGTCCAGGTCGACGAGGTGGGCCCCGGCCAGGTCCACCATGCGGGTGCGCGATGTGACCAGGGCGGCGCAGCCCTCCGTGCCGGGAAGGAGCGGGCGGACCTGGGCGGCGTCGCGGGCGTTGTCGAGCAGGACGAGGACGCGGCGGCCGTCCAGGACGGAGCGGAACAGCGCGGCCCGCTCCTCCAGGGTGTCCGGGATGTCGGGGTCGGCCGTGCCGAGGGCGCGCAGGAAGGCGCCGAGGACCGTCTCGGGCTCGGCGACCCTGGGGCCCGCGCCCTGGAGGTCGACGTACAGCTGGCCGTCGGGGAAGTGCGGGCGCGCGGCGTGCGCGACGTGCACGGCGAGGGTGGTCTTGCCGACGCCGCCGATGCCGGCCAGGGCGGACACCGCCATCACCCGGCCCTCGGCCGTGGAGAGGATGTCGCTCAGCTCCTTGACGAAGGAGACGCGGCCGGTGAAGTCCTGCACGGTGGCCGGGAGCTGGGCGGGCCGGATGACGCCCGCGGACGGTTCGGCCGCGGGGGCCGAGGGCTCGGCCAGGGCCGGGTCGGCGGTGAGGATGCGCTGCTGGAGCTCCTGGAGGCCGGGGCGCGGGTCGACGCCGAGCTCGTCGGCGAGCAGGCGGCGGGTGTCCGCGTAGACGGCGAGGGCCTCGGCCTGGCGGCCGGAGCGGTAGAGGGCCAGCATCAGCAGTTCGCGCAGGCGCTCGCGCAGCGGGTGTGCGGCGGTGAGGGCGGTGAGTTCGGAGACGGACTCGGCGTGGCAGCCCTGTTCGAGGTCCATGTCGAGGCGGGCCTCGACGAGTTGCAGGCGCCACTCCTCCAGGCGGGTGCGCTGGGCGTCGGCGTACGGTCCCGGCACGTTCGCGAGGGGCTCGCCGTCCCAGAGGGACAGGGCCTTGTTGACGAGGGCGCGGGCCTGGCACAGGTCGCCCTGGGCGCGGGCCCGTTCGGCCACGGTCCACAGGGTCTCGGCCTCGGCGAGGTCGAGCGCGCCCTCGGCGGCGCGCACGGCGTAGCCGCCGGACTCGCTGACCAGGGCGCCGGGCGGCAGGACCTTGCGCAGCCGCGACGCGTAGGTGCGGATGGCGGCGAGGGCCTGCGAGGGGGGCTCCTCGCCCCAGATGGCGTCGATGAGTTCGGACGCGGTGGCCGTGCGGCCGTCGCGCAGCAGCAGGGCGGCGAGCAGCGCGCGCTGCTGCGGTGACCCCGTGGACAGCTGCTGCTCCCCGAGCCAGGCACGCACGGGCCCCAGCACGCTGAACCGTGCGGTTGGCTGAACGTCCCCCTCGGCCTCACCGGAGCTACCGCCCGAGCCCGCGCCGCTTGCGCCTGCGACCTGGGCCGCGCCTACGCCTGCGGAACCCGCGGTGCCCGGGGCGCCTGCCGCGGATGTGCCGCCCGCCGCGCCCGGGGCGCTCGCCGTGCCTGCGGCGCCTGCGGCACCCGCCGCGCCTGCCGCAGTCGCCGTCCCTGCGGCAGCCGGGATGCCTGCGGCGCCTGCCGTGCCCGGGGTGCCTGCCACGCCCACCGGGCCTGCGGCACCCCCGGCGTCTGGGCCTGCGGCGCCTGTCGTGCCCGGGACGCTCGCCGTGCCTGCGGCACCCGCCGCCCCCACGGCCCCCGCCCGCCCGGACAGCGGCCCCGCCGCCAGCCCCCTCTTGCTCCGGCCGCCACGTGTCGCCCGGCCCGGGGCAGAGGGCCTGGCGGGGGCGGGGTCCGGGGCAGGGGTGGGTCCGGCCGGGGCCTGGCCGGGGTCCGGCTCCTGGCCCGTGCCCGGCGAAGCGCTTCCCGCAGCCGGACGCCGCTGCTCCGGAACTCGCGGTAGACCGTCCATCGCTCCCCCTGCTGCCCTGCCGCACGCAGTTGCCTATGTCTGATCAAATACGCCCAACTGTGCCCGGCTGTGCCCGGTTCCTGCCTGCTGTGCCCGATACGGGTCTGCCCAGCCCGTACGACGTACTGCGGTGCACAGTTTGCCTTGTCGAGGGCGAATGCGTCAGCCGTGCGAGACGGCTCTCACAGGGCCATCGCACGAGTGACCGTATTCGGACAACTGACGGATCGTCAGATGCGCGCTACCGTGGGCGGCATGGAGACCGTGGAGAACACTGCGGAGAGCACCCAGGACACCGCCGTCACCAGGCCCCCCTTCCCCCGGATCATCTCGGTGGACGACCACACGGTGGAGCCCCCGCACGTCTGGGCGGACCGACTGCCGGAGAAGTACCGCGACCGGGGCCCGCGCATCGTCCGCGCCCCCCTGAAGGAAATGTCGTTCTTGGGCGGTAAGTTCGCCCCGGTGATGGGGACGAAGGGGGACGAAGGCCCCATCGGGGACTGGTGGGTGTACGAGGATCTGCACCGGCCCCTGACCCGCCTCGACACGGCCGTCGGCTGCGCGCGCGACGAGATCAAGCTGGAAGTCATCACCTACGAGCAGATGCGCCCGGGCTCCCACAGCGTCCCGGAGCGCCTCGCCGACATGGACGTCAACCACGTCCAGTCCGCCCTGTGCTTCCCCACCTTCCCGCGCTTCTGCGGCCAGACGTTCACCGAGGCCGAGGACCGTGACCTGGGCCTTCACTGTGTGCGTGCGTATAACGACTGGATGGTGGAGGAGTGGTGCGGGCCCGCCGCCCGAGGTCGGCTGATACCGCTCACCCTGGTCCCGCTGTGGGACGCGGACCTGGCGGCGGCCGAGGTGCGGCGCAACGCGGCCCGGGGCGTGCGGGCCGTCGCGTTCTCCGAGATACCGCCCCACCTGGGGCTTCCCTCGATCCACACCGACTACTGGGATCCGTTCCTCGCGGCCTGCGACGAGACCGGCACGGTCGTCGCCATGCACATCGGGTCGTCCAGCAGGATGCCCTCCACGTCGGCCGACGCACCGCCCGCCGTCGGCTCCACCATCACGTTCGCGAACTGTTGCTTCTCGATGGTCGACTGGCTGATGAGCGGCAAGTTCGAGCGCTTCCCGCGCCTGCGGGTCATGTACGCCGAGGGGCAGATCGGCTGGATTCCCTACATCATGGAGCGCGCGGACGTGGTGTGGGAGGAGAACCGGGCCTGGGGCGGCGTCGCCGACAAGGTCCGCAGGCCGCCCTCCGAGCTGTTCGCCGAGCACGTCTTCGGCTGCTTCTTCGACGATGCCTTCGGGCTGCGGAACCTCGACGCGATCGGCGTCGGGAACGTCCTGTACGAGACCGACTACCCGCACTCGGACTCCACCTGGCCGAAGTCGCGCGAGGTCGGCGAGGCCCAGATGGAACACCTGGCTCCGGACGTCGTGGAGCGGATCGTGCGCGGCAACGCCATCGATCTGCTCGGCCTCACCCCGGCGGGGCTGTGGCCGGGGCCCGGGGCCTGAGCGGGGCCGACCGCCGGCTCCCGGGCGGTTGTCAGTGCCCCGGGGTTCAATCGGAGGCATGGCGATCAAACGTGAGCGGGCCAGTGTCGATCCCTTCTCGCACGAGCCGCCCGTGCCGGACGCGGAGCGGGTGGTGCGGCGCGGGGACTGGTACGGAAGGGACCTGTCGGGGGAGGAGTACGAGCGCTTCACGTTCTTCGACACGGATCTGACGGAGGCGGTCGCCGAGGGGGCCGTGTTCGACGGGTGCACCTTCGCCGGAGTGAAGTTCAACGCGGCGCGGTTCACCTCGGCGGCCTTCACCAACTGCACCTTCAAGCGCTGCGTGTTCTTCGACACCCGGTTCGAGCAGTGCAAGGCGGTGGGCAGCCTCTTCCAGCAGTGCGCGTTCACGGTCTTCGAGGTGCGCGGCGGGGACTGGTCGTTCGTCGCGCTGCCGGGCGCCGATCTGCGCAAGGCCGTGTTCGACGGGGTGCGGATGCGGGAGGTGGACCTCACGGCGGCGCGCCTCGAGGAGGCCGTCGTGACCTGCTGCGACCTGTCGGGCGCGCAGCTGCACAGCACCCAGCTCATGGGGGCCGACCTGCGCGGCAGCGACCTGTCCTCCCTCGACCCGCTGACCGTGGCGATCGGGGGCACGAAGGTCGATCCGGACCAGGCGGGGGTGATCGCCGGGGCGCTCGGCTTCGAGGTGGGCTGAGCCGGGGCGGGCCCGGGGCCGGGCGGTCCGGTCGGTCCGGGCGGGCCGGGCGCTCGTGACCCTTGTCTGATGGGTCGTCAGGTACGACGATGTGGTCCGTCGGCGGCGTGGTCCGTGGACGACGCGGTCCGTGGATGGCGTGGTCCGTGGGCGACGGGGTCCGTGGACGGCGCGGGCCGTCGACGACCTGGTCCGTCGACGTGCGCGGCGGACCGCCCGCCGGACCCGGCGGGCGCGCATCACGGCGAGGGATGGAGTTCCTATGGCGCCGGTGCCCGACCTGGCGGACGTCTTTCCTCCGGGGCGTCTCGCCTACGGCATGCAACTGCCCGTGCAGGCCCGCAGCGTGCTCTTCGCCGAGCCCTGGGAGGCGGGCGCGGGCGCGGCCGACCTGGTGGCGGTGGCGCGGGCGGCCGACGCGGCGGGGTTCGCGTACGTGGCGTGCTGCGACCACGTGGCGATCCCGCGGCGGCTCGCCGACGCGATGGGCACGACCTGGTACGACCCCGTGGCCACGCTCGCCCACCTCGCGGCGGTCACCGAGCGCGTGCACCTGCTCAGCCACGTCGCCGTGGTGGCCCTGCGCCATCCGCTGCTCACCGCCAAGCAGTACGCCACCCTCGACCACCTCAGCGGCGGCCGGCTGATCCTCGGCGTCGGCGCGGGCCACGTGCCGGAGGAGTTCGCCGCGCTCGGCGTGGACTTCGCCCGCCGCGGGGCGCTGCTCGACGAGACCGTGGACGCGCTGCGGGCCGCGCTCGGCCCGGCCGAGTACCCCGAGCACCACGGCCCCGCCTTCGACTTCGCGGACCTCGGGCAGCGGCCGCGGCCCGCCCGGGAGCGGGTGCCGGTCTGGGTCGGCGGCTCGTCGCCCGCCGCCGTGCGCCGCGCCGCGACGCGCGGCGACGGCTGGCTGCCGCAGGGCGACCCGCGCGACCGGATGCCCGCCCGCATCGGGGAGCTGCGGCGGCTGCGCGAGCGGGCCGGGATCACGGAGCCGATCACGGTCGGCGCCCTCACCGAGCCCCTGTACGTGGGCGATCCCTCCTGGCCGGTCGGGCGGCGCACCCTCACCGGCAAGCCGGAGGCGCTCGCCGACTCGCTGCGCGCGTACGCGGCGATGGGCGTGCACCAGATCCAGGTGCGGTTCCGCAGCCGGAGCCGCAGCGAACTCATCGACCAGATGGCGGCGTTCGGCGCTCAGGTCGCACCGCTGCTCGGCTGAAGGGAACCGGGATGGGCAAGCTCGACGGACGCGTGGTCATCGTCACCGGCGGGGCGCGCGGTCAGGGGGAGCAGGAGGCGCGGCTCTTCGTCGCCGAGGGGGCGCGGGTCGTCATCGGGGACGTCCTGGACGAGCAGGGGGAGGCGCTGGCCAAGGAGCTGGGGGACGCGGCCCGCTACGTCCGCCTGGACGTGGGGAGCGAGGACGACTGGCGGGTCGCCGTCGAGGCGACCGAGGACGCCTTCGGCAAGGTCGACGGGCTCGTGAACAACGCGGGCATCCTGCGCTTCAACGAGCTCGTCAACACGCCCCTGGAGGAGTACCAGCACGTCGTCCAGGTCAACCAGACCGGTGTGTTCCTCGGCATCAGGTCCGTGGCCCCGCGCATCGGCGAGGCGGGCGGCGGCACGATCGTGAACACCGCCTCCTACGCGGGGCTCACGGGCATGGCGCACATCGGGGCGTACAGCGCGACCAAGCACGCGATCGTCGGCCTGACGCGCGTCGCGGCGCTGGAGCTCGCGGCCCGGGGCATCCGCGTGAACGCCATCTGCCCCGGCGCCATCGACACCCCCATGAGCAACCCCGCCCAGCTCGATCCGGGGGCGGACGCGGAGCAGGCGGCCCGGGGGCTCGACGCGCTGTACCGCAGGTACGTGCCGCTCGGCCGGGTCGGCAAGGCGCACGAGGTGGCGCGGCTCGCGCTGTTCCTGACCGCCGAGGAGGACTCGGCGTACATCACCGGGCAGCCGTTCGTGATCGACGGCGGCTGGCTGGCCGGGGTCAACGTCTTCTGACGGCCCGTCAGTTCGACGGGGCACCTCTCTTGACGCTCTCCGCGCCCGGTGGAACAGTCGAGTCACTCGATCTGACGGTGCGTCAGAAACGTAGAGGACGGTGAACCGCCTTGGAATTCGGGCTCTTTGTACAGGGATACGTCGGCAAGCGGGCGCAGACCGACCCGCTGGCCGAGCACAAGGCGCTGATGGAGGAGACCGAGTACGTCATCGCGGCGGACAAGGCGGGTTTCAAGTACGCGTGGGCCTCCGAGCACCACTTCCTGGAGGAGTACTCGCACCTCTCGGCCAACGACGTCTTCCTCGGCTATCTGGCGCACGCCACCGAGCGCATCCACCTCGGCTCCGGCATCTTCAACCCCCTCGCCCAGGTCAACCACCCGGTGAAGGTCGCCGAGAAGGTGGCCATGCTCGACCACCTCAGCGAGGGCCGGTTCGAGTTCGGCAGCGGGCGCGGCGCCGGGTCCCACGAGATCCTCGGCTTCCTGCCGGGCATCACCGACATGAACCACACCAAGGAGATCTGGGAGGAGACCATCGCCGAGTTCCCCAAGATGTGGCTCCAGGAGGAGTACGAGGGGTTCCACGGCAAGCACTGGTCGCTGCCGCCGCGCAAGGTGTTCCCCAAGCCGTACGGGTCCTCCCACCCCGCCATGTGGTACGCCGCCGGGTCCCCGCCGTCGTACGCGATGGCGGCGCGGAAGGGGCTCGGCGTGCTCGGCTTCAGCGTGCAGAAGGTCTCCGACATGGAGTGGGTCCTCGAGCAGTACAAGACCGCGATCCGGGACGCCGACCCCGTCGGCGGCTTCGTCAACGACAACGTGATGGTGACGTCCACGGCGATCTGCGCGCCCACGCACGAGGAGGCCGTGCGCACGGCGGTGAACAGCGAGCTCAACTACCTCCAGTCCCTGGTCTTCCGCTACCACGACACCTTCCCCCGGCCCGAGGGCATCCCCCGGTGGCCCGAGGTCCTGCCCCCCTACACCGAGGAGATCGTCGAGCTGCTCATCGCCGAGGAGCTGATGATCTGCGGCGACCCGGACGAGGTCCTCCGCCAGTGCAAGCGGTGGGAGCAGGCCGGGGCCGACCAGCTGTCCTTCGGGCTTCCCGTGGGGATCTCGGCGGAGGACACGCTGCGGACGATCCGGCTGATCGGGGAGCATGTGATTCCCAAGATCGATACGGATCCCGTGCATCGCACCAGCCGGTTCCGTGCCGGGGCTTAGCCCTCGCGGGTGCGCCCCAGGCCCGCCCCTTCCCGATCCGGGGGCTCCGCCCCCGTGCCCCCGTTTTTCGCGCTTCGCGCTCGTCCTCAAACGCCGGACGGGCTGAATGTCGGAAGGCCTCTCGTGATGCTGGACCATCTCATCAAAGGCGCCACCGTCGTGGACGGTACGGGTGCGCCGGCCCGCGTCGCCGATGTGGGGATCCGGGACGGGCGGGTCGCCGTCGTGGCCCCGAACGTCTCAGAGGAGAGCCGCACCGTCGAAGACGGCCGCGGCCTCGTGCTCGCGCCCGGGTTCGTGGATCCGCACACGCACTACGACGCGCAGCTGTTCTGGGATCCGTACGCGACACCGTCGTTGAACCACGGGGTGACGACCGTGGTGGGCGGGAACTGCGGGTTCACGCTGGCGCCGCTGCATCCGGGGCGGCCCGAGGACGCCGACTACACGCGCCGGATGATGTCCAAGGTCGAGGGCATGTCGCTGGTGGCCCTCGAAGAGGGGGCGCCCTGGTCGTGGCGGTCCTTCGGCGAGTACCTCGACGCGCTGGAGGGGCGGATCGCCGTCAACGCCGGGTTCATGGTGGGGCACTGCGCGCTGCGGCGGTACGTGATGGGGGCCGACGCCGTCGGGGGGCAGCCGTCCGCCGGGCAGCTGGAGCGGATGGTCGCGCTGCTGCACGAGGCGATGGCGGCGGGCGCCTGGGGCCTGTCCACGACGCAGTCGTCCACGCACGCGGACGGCGACGGGGCGCCGGTGGCGTCCCGGCACGCGCGGCCGCAGGAGCTGCTCGCGCTCGCGCGGGCGGTCGGCGAGCACGAGGGCACCCAGCTGGAGGCGATCGTCGCCGGGTGCCTGGACCGGTTCAGCGACGCGGAGGTCGACCTGCTCGTGGAGCTGAGCGCGGCCGCCGGACGCCCCCTGAACTGGAACGTGCTCACCATCGACGCGGCCGTGCCCGAGCGCGTGCCGCGCCAGCTCGTGCCCAGCGAACGGGCCCGGAAGGAGGGCAGCCGGATCGTCGCCCTGACCATGCCGATCCTCACGCCGATGAACATGTCCCTCGGCACGTTCTGCGCCCTGAACCTCATCCCGGGGTGGGGGGACGTGCTCGGCCTGCCGGTCCCCGAGCGCATCGCGCGGCTCCGGGACCCGGACGTGCGCGCGGAGCTGCTGCGCCGCGCCACCAGCGAGGAGGCGGGTGTCTTCCGGCGGCTCGCGCGCTTCGACCGGTACGTCATCGGGGACACGTACTCCGAGGCCAACGCCGGGCTCGCGGGCCGGGTCGTCGGCGACATCGCGGCCGAACGCGGCCAGGAGCCCTTCGCCTGCCTGGTCGACATCTGCGCCAACGACCGGCTGCGGACCGTCCTGTGGCCCATGCCGACCGACAACGACCCGGCGTCGTGGGCCCTGCGCGCCGAGACCTGGGAGCACGAGGACGTCCTGCTCGGCGGCTCCGACGCGGGGGCGCACCTGGACCGCATGTGCGGGGCGCCGTACACGACGCGCTTCCTCGGCGACTGTCTGCGCGGCCGCAAGCTGGTCGGCCTCGAGCGGGCGGTGCGGATGCTCACGGACGACCCGGCGCGCCTGTTCGGCCTGCGCGGGCGCGGCCGCGTCGCCGAGGGCTACCACGCGGACCTCGTCCTCATCGACCCGGAGACCGTCGCCGCGGGCCCCGCGACGCTCGTGCACGACCTGCCGGGGGACAGCCCGCGCCTGGACTCCAAGGCGCTCGGGGTGCGGGCCGTGTGGGTCAACGGCGTCGAGGCGATCCGGGACGACGTGGTGACGGGCGCGGTGCCGGGCCGGGTCCTCCGGTCGGGCCGGGACACACGGACGGTGGCCACCCGGTGACGCGCGCGGAGAGCCTGTTCATCGGCGGCGAGCCGGTCGAGCCCGACGGCGGCCACTACGACGTGATCGACCCGGCGAGCGAGGAGGTCGTGGGCCGCGCGCCCGAGGCGAGCCCCGCGCAGGCGCGGCAGGCCGCGGCGGCCGCGCGGGAGGCCTTCGGCCCGTGGTCGCGCACGGCGCCCGAGGAGCGCGCGGCCGTCCTCGACCGGGCCGCCGGGATCATCGAGCGGGACTTCGACGCGCTCGCCGCCCTCGCCCAGGCCGAGACCGGCGCGACGACGGCGACCGCACGCGGCATGCAGGTCGCGGTGGCCGCGGCACGCCTCCGGCGCTATGCGAAGGGCGCCCTCGAACCCGTCGAGACGGCCCTGCCGCCGCAGGTCAACGAGGCCGGGCCGCTGGGGCGCGCGGCCGCGGTCGGCGCCGTGGCGGTCCGCGGGCCGGTCGGCGTCGTCACCTGCGTCACCTCGTACAACAACCCCTGGGCCAACGCGGTGGGCAAGGTCGCCCCGGCCCTGGCGATGGGCAACACCGTCGTCGTGAAACCGGCCCCCCAGGACCCGCTGTCCGTCCACCGGATGGCCGCGGTCCTGGCCGAGGCGGGGGCGCCGCCCGGCGTGGTGAACGTCGTCGGCGGCACCTCCACGGCCGTCGGCGAGGCGGCCGTGGCGGCCGCCGAGGTCGACATGGTGAGCTTCACCGGCTCCACGGCCGTCGGGCGGCGCATCGGCGAGGTGTGCGGCCGCGGCTTGAAGCGGCAGCTCATGGAGCTGGGCGGCAAGGGCGCCGCGATCGTCTTCGCGGACGCGGACCTGGACGCGGCGGTCGCCGGGATCGGCACCACGTTCTCCTTCTACAGTGGCCAGATCTGCACCGCGCCGACCCGGGTGATCGTCCAGCGCGAGGTCTGCGCGCCCCTCCTGGAGAAGCTGACCGCCTACGCCTCGCACCTGAAGGTCGGCGACCCGCGGGCGAAGGGCACGGTGGTGGGCCCGGTCATCTCGGCGGCGCACCGCGACCGCGTCGAGGCGTACGTGGAGCTCGGCCGCAAGGAGGGCGCGCGGCTGCTCACGGGCGGCACCCGGCCCCCGGGCCCCGGCTTCTACGTCGCGCCCGCGCTCCTGGCCGACTGCACCCCCGACATGCGCGTGGTCCGGGAGGAGATCTTCGGCCCCGTCGTCGTGGTCGTCCCCTTCGACGGCGACGAGGACACGGCGGTGGAGCTGGCCGACGACAGCGACTACGGCCTGCTCTCCTACGTCTGGTCGGCGGACGTGGCCCGCGCCTTCCGCGTCGCGCGGCGCCTGCGCGCGGGCGGCGTCGGCGTGAACACGATCGCCCGCAACATGGAGGCCCCCTTCGGCGGCTTCAAGGCCAGCGGAGTGGGCCGCGACTGCGGCTCGTACGCGCTGGCCGCGTACAGCGAGACGCAGTCCGTGGTGTGGTCGGGGTGAGGGGCCTCGGCACCCACACGTTCACCGTACGCGTGGGTGCCTCGGCCGGGCGGTGATCAGCGGCCCAGGAAGATCGGGTTCGTGAGGGCCCGCATGGGGCCCGGGAGGGGCGGGGTCAGCTGGGGCTTGCGGACTTCGGCGCGTACGTAGGCGGCGTAGGAGGCCGTGGTCCGCCACTCGGCGGAGCCGGTGCCGGTGTCGTCGATGGGCGGGCCGGTGAACAGGACGCCCTGGTCGGTGACGAAGCGGATGACGCAGCCGGGGGCGCCCTTGACGTCCAGGCGCACCGTCACCGGGTCGTCGGCGTCCACGCGCAGGCGCTCGCCGATGCCCGCGTGGCGGCCCTTGCCGCCCGCCGCGGAGAAGGTCAGCTCGACCTCCTTGGCCTCGGCGATGTAGGAGCGGCCCGCGCGGATGCCCTCCTGGACGGCCTCGCGGGTCAGGTCGTCGGCGAGGACGACGGTCTGCGGGCGGCCCACCGGGTCCGGGTCGCGGTGGGCGTCGCTGTTGCCCATCGCGGGAGTCCAGCGGCGCCCGCCGCGCGCGGCCGCCACCAGGGCGTTGTCCCACTCGGAGAGGGCGACCTCGTCCTCGGGGGAGTAGGCGCCGTTCCACACCTCGACCGCGTCCGCCTCGCCGAAGCCGAACTTCCAGTTGCAGCCGACGCAGGTGGCGTGCGGGTGGGCGGGCACCACGAGGCCGCCGGAGCGGCGCACGGCGCGGGCGTAGTGGCCGAAGCGGTTGTCGCGGGCCCGGTAGCGCCAGTCGACGAAGGTGCCGGGCTCGGTGCCGATCGCGAGGACGTGGCCGTTGCGGGTGGTGATCTCCTCGCCCAGCAGGACGAGCAGGTCGTCGCCGGCGACATCGGACCAGTGGGCGTGCGACGAGTGCGTGTTGTGGTCGGAGGTGTTGATGAAGTCCAGGCCCGCCGCGCGGGCGAGCGCCCCGATCTCGGCGGGGGTGCGGCGCCCGTCGGAGTACCAGGTGTGCAGGTGGCAGTCGCCCCGGTACCAGGCGCGGCCCCGGCCCTTCGCCCGCTCCGGCGGGTACGACGGCTTCGGGGTGGTGCCGGGCTCGCCGTAGGTGAGGGTGATGGTCACCTCGTACGGCAGGCCCTGCGGGGCCACCGTGTACGGGCCGAGCGCGATGTGCCAGCGGCCCGCGCGCACCGGTCCCGGCAGATAGCCGGGGGTCGCGTCGTCGGCGCGCACGAAGAACTCCGTGCGGGCGCCGCCGGACCAGCCGCGGAAGCCCTTGCCGCCGAGGTCCGTGCCGCGCTCGTCGAAGATGCCGATGTCCAGGGCGTTGCCGGCGGTGCCCGCGGGGACGGGCGGCTTCTCGTAGGCGTAGGCGACGTGGATCTCCCGCACGCCGCGCGGCACGTCCACCGGGAGGTACACGAAGTCCGGTGCGCCGGTGGGCAGCGTGCCCCTGACGGTCTTCGTCTCCTTGCCGGAGCGCCGTTCGGCGGCCCCCGCGTCGTCTGCGAAGCTCACGGTTCCCAACGTAAGGGCCGTGGCCGCGCCCGTCACGAGCAGCGCCCGTCTGTTCAGGTGGCCTTCGTCCTGGCACATGGATGCTCCCCGGAGTCGGTGGCGACGGTGACGACGACACGTGAGTGGTGCCTGCAACTCTGGTATTGAGCCGTGAACTCCCTTGTAAGGGAAGGGGATCGACAGGTTGCCGCCCGGGGACGAGGGGGGCGCTCCGGGGTGGCCGCGCCGGTGCCCGCGAGACCGTCCCGACCTGGCGGAAGTGTCTGTGGGTGTCGCGTGTTGTCGCTCGTATGCTCAAGGACATGACCAACAGCGCACAGCCCCCCGAGGACGGACGTCCCACAGCCAACGCCATGCGGCGGGCCCTGCGGCGGGCCAGGGACGGGGTCGCGCTGGACGCGGCGGAGGCCGCCGTGCTGCTCCAGGCGCGCGGCGACGACCTGGAGGACCTGGCGGCCTCGGCGGCCCGGGTGCGCGACGCGGGTCTGGAGGCGGCGGGGCGCGCGGGGGTCATCACGTACTCGAAGAGCGTGTTCGTCCCGCTCACCCGGCTGTGCCGGGACAAGTGCCACTACTGCACGTTCGTCACCGTGCCGGGCAAGCTGCGCCGGGCCGGGCACGGGATGTTCATGTCTCCGGACGAGGTTCTGGACATCGCCCGCAAGGGCGCCGCGCTCGGCTGCAAGGAAGCCCTCATCACCCTCGGCGACAAGCCCGAGGACCGCTGGCCCGAGGCCCGCGAGTGGCTGGACGCGCACGGCTACGACGACACGATCGCGTACGTACGGGCCATATCGATCCGCATCCTGGAGGAGACGGGCCTGCTGCCCCACCTCAACCCCGGGGTGATGTCCTGGACCGACTTCCAGCGGCTCAAGCCGGTCGCCCCCTCCATGGGCATGATGCTGGAGACCACCGCCGAGCGGCTGTGGTCGGAGCCGGGCGGCCCGCACCACGGCTCGCCTGACAAGGAACCGGCCGTGCGGCTGCGCGTCCTCGAAGACGCGGGCCGCTCCTCCGTGCCCTTCACCAGCGGGCTGCTCATCGGCATCGGCGAGACGTACGAGGAGCGCGCGGACTCGCTGTTCGCGCTGCGCCGCGTGGCCCGGTCGTACCACGGCGTGCAGGAGCTGATCATCCAGAACTTCCGCGCCAAGCCGGACACGGCGATGCGCGGCATGCCGGACGCCGAGATCGACGACCTGGTCGCCACGGTCGCCGTCGCCCGGCACATCATGGGCCCCTCCGGCTGCATCCAGGCCCCGCCGAACCTCGTCGACGGCGAGTACGCCCGGCTCATCCGCGCCGGGATCGACGACTGGGGCGGCGTCTCGCCGCTCACCATCGACCACGTCAACCCGGAGAAGCCCTGGCCGCAGATCGAGGCGCTCGCCGAGCAGTCGGCGGCCGAGGGCTTCGAGCTGCGCGAGCGCCTCTGCGTCTACCCCGAGTTCGTGCGGCGGGGCGAACCGTGGCTCGACCCGCGCCTGCTGCCGCACGTGCGGGCGCTCGCCGACCCGGAGACGGGGCTCGCGGACCCGGACGCCCCGGTCCGGGGCCTGCCCTGGCAGGAGCCCGACGAGGGGTACGTGGCGTCGTCCGGCCGCACCGATCTGCACCGCACCATCGACACGGAGGGCCGCACCGCCGACCGCCGCGACGACTTCGACGAGGTGTACGGCGACTGGGAGGCGCTGCGCGAGCAGGCCGCGCCCGGCATGGTGCCCTCCCGCCTCGACGGCGACGTCCGCTCCGCCCTCGCCACGGCCGCCGACGACCCGACGCGCCTCACCGACGCCGAGGCCCTCGTGCTGCTGCACGCGGACGGCCCCGCCCTGGACGCGCTCTGCTCCGTCGCCGACGACGTCCGCAAGTCCGTGGTCGGCGACGACGTCACGTACATCGTCACGCGGAACATCAACTTCACGAACGTCTGCTACACGGGCTGCCGCTTCTGCGCCTTCGCGCAGCGCCGCACCGACGCCGACGCCTACACCCTGTCCCTGTCACAGGTCGCCGACCGCGCGGCCCAGGCCTGGGACGTCGGCGCGGTCGAGGTGTGCATGCAGGGCGGCATCCACCCCGACCTGCCGGGAAGCGCGTACTTCGACATCGCCGCGGCCGTGAAGGAGCGGGTGCCCGGCCTGCACGTGCACGCCTTCTCGCCCATGGAGGTCGTCAACGGCGCGACCCGCACGGGCCTTTCGATCCGCGAGTGGCTCCTGCGCGCCAAGGAGTCCGGCCTCGACTCCGTCCCCGGCACGGCCGCCGAGATCCTCGACGACGAGGTCCGCTGGATCCTGACCAAGGGCAAGCTCCCGGCGGCGACGTGGATCGAGGTCATCAAGACCGCCCACGAGGTGGGCCTGCGCTCCTCGTCCACGATGATGTACGGCCACGTCGACCAGCCCCGGCACTGGCTCGGCCATCTGCGCACGCTGGCCGGGATCCAGCAGGAGACCGGCGGCTTCACGGAGTTCGTGACGCTGCCCTTCATCCACACGAACGCGCCCGTCTACCTCGCGGGCATCGCCCGTCCCGGCCCCACCATCCGCGACAACCGCGCGGTGACCGCCATGGCCCGGCTCCTGCTCCACCCGCACATCCCCAACATCCAGACCAGTTGGGTCAAGCTCGGCACCGAAGGGGCCGCGGAGATGCTGCGCTCCGGTGCGAACGACCTCGGCGGGACGCTGATGGAGGAGACCATCTCCCGGATGGCGGGCTCCAGCTACGGCTCGTACCGGTCCGTGAAGGACCTCGTCGCCATCGCCGAGGCCGCGGGGCGGCCCGCGAGGCCGCGCACCACCCTGTACGGCGAGGTCCCCGACGAGCGCGTCCAGGCGGCCGCCGCGTCGGACGGCCACCTGCCGGAGTTGCTGCCGGTCCTCGACGCGTAGGCCCTGCCGGGGGCTTCCCCAATCCCGCCCCTTCCCGAAACTGGGGCTCCGCCCCAGACCCCGCTCCTCAAACGCCGGAGGGGCTGGATCTTCCAGCCCGTCCGGCGTTTGAGGACGAGGCGCGGAGCGCCGGAAAGCGGGGGGTGCCTCAGTAGCGGCCCACGTCCTGGCCGAACGTGGCGTTGGCCTCCGGGGCGCCGAGGGTCTTCGGGCCGAAGGAGACGAGGCCGGTCGTGGTGACTCCGGCGCGCGTGCCGGGGAAGTGCCAGGCGGCGCCGGAGTCCTTGTACGCGCCGTCCTCACCGCGCGCGGTGACGGTCAGGTCGTCCTTCCCGTCCCCGTCGACGTCGGACAGCAGCACCCGGTTCCCGAAGTAGTCGCGCTTCTCGGAGGCCCCGGGAACCCCGGGCTTGGACTGGTCGAAGGCCTGGGCACCGGTGCCGCTGAGCCCGGTGCGGGAGCCCTTGAGGAGGACGAAGGACCCGGCGTCGGAGACCTTCGCGGAGCCGCTGCCGATGTCCTCGCCGGGCACGCCGACGGCGATGTCGGCGTAGCCGTCGCCGTTGACGTCGCCCGCGCTGATGTCGGAGCCGAACTGGTCCCCGGTCTCGCCGACGCCGGGCACGCCCGGCGAGTCCTGGGTGATCTTCTTGGTGCGGGTGGCGGCGGGCCCGTTCTTGCTGCCGTAGTCGACGCGGACGGTGCCCTTGTCGCTCTCGTTGTCGTCGTTGCTGGTGCCGTTGTCGCGGGTGACGAAGTCGCCGTAGCCGTCGCCGTCGACGTCCGCGACGGCGCCGCCGAGGGAGGACTTGAGCTTCTGGGTGGTGCCGGTGAGCCCGTCCTTGGTGCCCTTCCAGAAGCGGCTGGGGTAGGCGCTCTCCTCGAAGCCGTGGGCGGTGACGAGGTCGTCGATGCCGTCGCCGTTCAGGTCGCCGGGGACGAGGTAGGCGGGACCGAACGTCTGGCTGGTGTGGATGGCCTCCTGCCGCTGGGGCTTGCCGTCGCGCGTGAAGGGGCCGTACGAGACGGTCATCCCCTCCTCGTCCTCGTCGTTGTCCGGGTAGTCGTTGCTGACGAGGTCGCGGTGGCCGTCGCCGTCGAAGTCCCCGGTGGTGAACCCGGCGGAGGTGGCGGGCAGTTCCTGGGCGGCGCCGGTGAGGCCGTCCTTCGACCCCCACAGGGTGACCAGCCTGTCGCTGTACCCGCTGCCCACGACGAGGTCGGTGAACCCGTCCCCGTCGAGGTCCCCGACGGTCACCAGCGTGCCGAAGGTGCCGTCCTTCTCGATCTCGCCCGGCACCCCGGCCGTGCCCCGGTCGAGGATCTTCGGGTGCGCCCGGTCGGGCCCGTTCTTCGAGCCGTAGACGACGGCGACGTACCCGGCGTTCGTCTTGCCGCCGACGGTGGCGTACGGCGCGGAGACCGCGAGGTCGGCGTACCCGTCGTGGTTGAAGTCGGTGACGGGGACGCGGGGTGCCGGCGCGGCGGGCGCGGCGGCGTGCGCCGTGCCGCCGACGGCGAGCGGTAGGGCTACCGCGGTCGCCGCGACGGCTGTGATGGCTGCGGTGAGAGAGCGTCGCACGGATCCTCCTGTGGCTGATGTGAGTTGCGCCGGTGCACTGGGGGAGACCCGCGAGGCGAAGGGACGGTTGCACACCGGTGAAGACGGGGCGTACGGCGGGCCGTTGCACTCCCCGGCCCGGGCCCCGGCCCCGGACGTCCGGGGCCGGGGCAGGGTCAGCGGCCCACCCAGGCGCCGAAGTAGGAGCGCTCGTCCGGGGCGCCCAGGGCGGCGGGGCCGAAGGACGTGCTGCCGGTGGCCGTCAGGCCGGACTTCGTGCCCTTGAGGACCCAGGCGGCGCCCACGTCCTGCACGGTGGTGTCCTCCAGGGGCGCAGTGCCGGTCAGGTCGGCCTTCTTGTCGCCGTCGACGTCGGAGAGCAGGACTTCGGAGCCGAAGCCGTCACCCGTCTCGGACACGCCCGGAACGCCTGCCGTGGACTGGGTGAAGGACTGCGCGCCCTTGCCGCTGAGGCCGCTCCTGGCACCCTTCAGCAGGACGACGCCGCCCGTGTCGTAGGCCTTCTTGCCGCCGGTGGTGACGTCCTTGCCGGGGATGCCGACGGCGATGTCGGCGTAGCCGTCGCCGTTGACGTCGGCCGCGCCGATCGAGGCGCCGAACTGGTCGCCGCGGTGGTACTCGCCGTCCGCGCCGGGGACGGGGCCGCCCCGCTCGCCCGCGCCGGGCACGCCCGGGCTGTCCTGGGTGATCTTCACGCTGCGGGTGGCGGCGGGCCCGTTCTTGCTGCCGTAGTCGACGCGGACGGTGCCCTTGTCGTCGGACTGCGCCTCGCCGTCGCCGCTGACCGCGCGGGTGACGAAGTCGCCGTAGCCGTCGCCGTCGACGTCCGCGACGACGCCTCCCCGGGAGGGCTTGAGGGCCTTCGCGGAGGTGCCGCTGAGGCCGTTCCTCGTCCCCTTCCAGAAGCGGCTCGCGAGCGGGCCGTCCTCGTCGCCGTTGTTGGTGACGAGGTCGTCGACGCCGTCGCCGTTCAGGTCCCCGGCCACGAGGTCCAGGAGGCCGGGCTCCGTCGGGACGCGCACGGCCTTCTTCCTGGCCGGGTGGCCCTGGGCCGTGAACGGGCCGTAGGAGACGGTCAGGGTCGCCACGTCGTTGCCGTGCTCCGGGTACACCTCGTTGACCAGGTCGCGGTTCCCGTCGCCGTCGAAGTCCCCGGCCGTGATGTTGCCGTAGGCCCCGTTGGCGACTTCGCCGGAGGTCCCGGTCAGACCGGCGGCGGAGCCCCACAGGAGGACCGCCTTGGTCAGGGGGTGCCCGCCGGCGACGAGGTCGGTGTAGCCGTCCTTGTTGAAGTCGCCCACGACCAGTTCGCTGCCGAACAGGTCGTCCTCACGGGCGTCACCGGGGACGCCCGGGGTGGTGCGGTCGATGAGGCGCGGGTGCGCGCGGTCGGGCCCGTTCTTGGACCCGTACACGACGGCGACGTACCCGGCGCCCTTCTTGCCTCCGGCGGAGCCGTACGCGGCGCTGAACGCGAGGTCGGCGTACCCGTCCTTGTTGAAGTCCGTCACCGGCGCCTTGGGGGGCCTGGGCGCTGCGGACGCGGTGCCCGTCGCGGTGAGCGTGAGCGGTACGGCGACCGCGGCCGCCGCGACGGCTGCGATGAGGGAGCGGCGCACTGTTTCTCCTGTTGGTGTGCGTACGGGGTGGTCGCGTGTCGGGGGTGGTGCGGGGCTAGCGCGCGAGGCGCTCGCCCAGGCGGGCTTCCTTCTGAGGGGCGCCGAGCGCGGCCGGGCCGAAGGAGGCGATCCCGGCCGTCGTCAGGCCGGTGGCGGCGCCCTTGAACACCCAGGCCGCGCCCGAGTCCTGGTACGTGCCGTCCTCCCAGGGCGCGGTGACCGTCAGGTCGGCCTTCTTGTCGCCGTTGACGTCGGCGAGCAGGACGCCCGCGCCGAAGCGGTCGCCCTTCTCGGACGCGCCGGGCACGCCCGCCGTGGTCTGGGTGAAGGCCTGCGCTCCGGTGCCGCTGAGGCCGCTCTTGGCGCCCTTGAGGAGAACGAAGCTGCCGCTGTCCAGAACGTTCTTTCCAGCGGTGGTGACGTCTTCGCCGGGGATGCCGACGGCGATGTCGGCGTAGCCGTCGCCGTTGACGTCGCCCGCGCTGATCGAGGCGCCGAACTGGTCGCCGCTGTTGAACTCGTCGCCGACGTACCCGCCCGTCTCGCCGACGCCCGGGACGCCCGGGCTGTCCTGGGTGATCTTCACGCTGCGGAGGGCGGCGGGGCCGTCCTTGCTGCCGTAGTCGACGCGGACGGTGCCCGCCTCGGTGTCGTTGTCCTCGTTGCTCGTGCCGTTGTCGCGGGTGACGAAGTCGCCGTAGCCGTCGCCGTCCACGTCCGCGACGGCGCCGCCCACGGAGGCCTTGACGCCCTTGTACGTGTGGCCGAGACCGGCCTTGGAGCCCTTCCAGAACCGGCTGCCGTACGCCCGGTCCTCGAAGCCGTGGCTGGTGACGAGGTCGTCGACGCCGTCGCCGTCCAGGTCGCCCGCGACGAAGTCGCCGAGCTCGCGGAAGGAGCCGAACCCGATCGCGTCCTTCCTGGCCGCCTCGCCGCCGCGCGTGAACGGCCCGTACGAGACGGTCATGCCCGTGTCGTCGCTCTCGGGCGCGGACTTGTACTCCTGCGTCACCAGGTCGCGGTGCCCGTCACCGTCGAAGTCGCCGGTGGCCAGCGACCCGCCCGCGCCCGGCAGTTCGGCGGCCGCGTCCGTGAGCCCGGCGGCGGAGCCCCAGAGCACCACGGTGGCGCCCGTGTACGAGCCCACGACCAGGTCCGTGTACCCGTCCCCGTCGAGGTCGGCGGTGGTCAGCTCCTGGCCGAAGGCGCCGTGCTCGCCGACCTCCCCGGGCACGCCCGCGCTCGACCTGTCGATGATCTTCCGGTGCGCCTGGTCCGCCCCGCTCCTGGACCCGTACACCACGGCCACGTACCCGGCTTCCTGCTTGCCGCCGACCGTCGCGTGCGGGGCGCCGAGCACGAGGTCGGCATAGCCGTCCTTGTCGAAGTCGACGACGGGGGCCGCGGCCGCCCTCGCCTGGGGTGCGGCGGACGCGGTGCCCATGCCCATCGCCAGTGGTGCGGCGAGAGCGGCGGCGGCGATGGCGACGACGAGGGAGCGACGCACTGTTCCTCCTGTGACTGGTGGCCCTTCTTGATCAAGAGCCGACAGACAGGAGACAGCCGAGGTGACGCGAGGGTTGCACGATCCTGAACGAGGAGAAACGGAAGCCCCGGCTCAGCCCGCCGGGGCCGGTCGGCCCAGCGGGCAGGACAGGTCCGGTCCAGCCTTGTTCGGGGAGCAGCAGACCAGGGCCAGCGACAGGTACGAGGGGCGTTCCAGATAGAAGCCGTGGGACACGTCTCCACCCCACCCGAGAGTCTCGGCAGCAGAGTTGACCAGTATCGCCAGGCGTGTGCTGTCACGATCCGTCTCGGACATGAACCGGGGTGCGTACTCCGTGAGCCGTCCCCCGAGCCACTCCGCGGCCTCCTTCGGCTCGTCCCAGGTGCCTTGGACCAGGCTTCCGGGCTTCATGAGCCATAGGGCTGTCTCCAATGGAGGCAGCGGTCCCGTACGGAACTCTGCCGCTGCTTCCCTGTACCGGTGGTTGAGTCTGATCCCGTCCGTGTCGTCGGCACCTGCGGGTGGCGGCGGAGGGGTGAGGTGCGGAGGCCGCCTGTGCCCCTCCTGGTCGAACCGCTTCCTGTCGCCGGTCCAGATGTATCCGTGGTGGTGCAACTGCTCTTCCCGTCCCGAGCGGTTCAAGGCGGCCCCCGCCCTCCCCGGAGAGCAGAGACCGCCAGGCAGTGAGGGGGACTGTCAGACCGAGACGGTGAAGCGGGCCGGGTCGATACCGGCCGCGTCCAGTTCCTCCGTGGTGAAGCGCAGGGGCGCCATGCCGGGCTCCTTGCTGTCGCCCAGTGCCCATGCGTCCTCACCGATCTTGGTGAGGGTGACGCATCCTTCGGTGCAGGGACCGCCACAGGCCTTGCTGAAGACGGCGGTCTCGGGGATGGAGAGGCTGTACAGGTCTGTCATCGCAGTGCCTCCCGACGGCTTGGGACGGGGGCCATTCGCCAACGCTGCGGGGTTCTTCTGTCGAGGGTTCTTCGATTCGGTCGGCATGGGTACATCCTCGGACTGCCGAGGGGCAACCTCTAGCCCGTTTCCTGTTCTCTCAAGAAGTCATCCCTGATTCCTGCTACGAGGGTTCGCATTTCCTCACCCGTCACGGCCGCGCCTTCGAACCCTTCGAACTTCCTGGCGTACAGCTCAACGTCTCTGGCATCGCTGGTGGTTACCTCGGCATGCGGGATCTCGATAATGGCCAGGCTGGTGTCGAAGAGGGCGAACGAGCAGCTGGGCAGGTCGGTCATAGGTGCCGACAAACGAAGAACCCCAATGCTCACGTTGGGCATCCTCGACATAGTGATGAGCTTGTCCAGCTGGGCTGCCAGCATGCGGGGCGGAACGATCTGCCATCGAAGTACGGATTCGGTGACCACGAAACGGAATGTGCGCGAGACGTCGTAGAGAACTTCCTGACGCAGGAGACGTGAGCCCATCATCTTCTCCAGGGCCCCCTCCGTGTAGTCGTGCCTGCCGAATACGGCGCGGGCGTACTCCGGAGTCTGGAGCAGGCCGGGGACACAGGCGGGCTGAAAAAGCCGCATGAGGCTTGTCTGAGCCTCCATGGCCCTGATCTCATCCTGGTGCTTGTGGAGCCCTGTGCGGCGGTATATGCGCCACGCTGTGGCCTCGGTGGCCGCCTTGCGGGCCGCCTCGGTCAGCCGGGACTTGACCTCCTCCGAGACCTCCAAGGCCGTGAGGAGGCGCTCCACGTCGATGAGGCTCGGAGTGAGTACCTCGTGCTCGATCTTGCTGAGCTTGCTCGGAGACATGACGGCGCTACGGGCGACCGCCATGGCCTGCTTCCCGCTGGCCTCTCGCAGTTCCCGTAGGGCCCGACCGATGTTGATGTGGTTCACGCCGGCTTGTGCTGCTCCCACCAGTCACGGAAGGGGGCAGCGCTGCGCATCGCAGAGTCTCGACGTTCCAGCCATTCCTGGGCTCGTCCTTCCGGGATCAGCTCGGCTCCCAGGAATTCTCCGCCGTCGCCGTAGTGCATGGTGACGACGGTACGTTCATCGAACGCCCAGAAGTCAGGCACACCCTCCAGTGGGTTCTTCGATTCTGTGGTGTCGAGAATGAAGAACTCTTCTCCGGCTGCCTGGTTGCGGACATAGCCCCAACCGAGCTCAAACCGCAGATAGTCGGTCAAGGGCCGGGAGAGGATGTGAACCCGGTACATGCGTTTACCGGATTGCACGGCATCACGAACAGTAGTGACCCAACCGGCTCGCTTGTACTCCTCCGGTTGTGACCTACCGGCTAGAAACGCCTGATAGGCTTCCACTCCGCCCGACTTTGCATAGTCGTCCAGGGTTTCGAGGCGGAAGGCTTCCCTCTGAAACTCCTTGAACAGGTTCCCGAAGTCTTCAGGCGAGATGTTCACGGGCCACCCTCAGAAGCAGGGACATGGGGATACGTACGGCGGTCTCGTTGTTCGGTAGTCGCATGGCGCTGAGTGCTTCATCGTCGTCCACCTTGAAGCCCTGCACCAAGACGTTCTCCGTGCCCTCTACGGCCCACACTGTCGGGCACGGGCCTTCGTCGCACTCGCTTGCGAGCCGGTTGAGCTTCACGGGCTGCCCCCAGGCTTGGTCGGGTGTCCTGTTCGATCCTCGCGACGCTGCGACAGGCGGGTCAAGGAGACCCGGTTGAGAGAACAGGAAACCCGGGCCGGGCACATCGGACCCGGTTCAGACCGGCTGGTACTCCTCATGTGGGATGGCGCGGTTCCATACGGACTCGAAGGCCGCGGAACAGAGGCGCACGGCGTCCGGATCGCGCGTGCGCTCCTCGTCGCCCTCGGGGGACAGTTCTCCCTCGCCCGTGAAGTGCAGGAACAGGACCAGCGCGTCGTCGAAGAGCCAGAAGTCGTTGCCGGGCAGCGCCAAGTCCGAGGCCCTGCGCCGTGGCAGCCAGCGGACCTGTTCTCCGGCTGCCATGTTGCCCGGGGTGAGGTGGTGCTCGAACCGTAGGTAGTCGCTCATCGGTTCCGAGAAGATCCGGGCCCGGCGTACGACAACGCCGCGATCGGTGGTCTCCGTCATCAGGGAGAGCCAAGAGCGCGAGACCGGGTCGTGCTGCGCCGGAACACTGCGAGGGTCCCGGGACCAGGAGATGAACTCCGGGTCGGACCGCATGTACCCGTCGCGCATCTCCAGGTGCACGGCGGAGTGCTTGGCCTGCCGGAACAGGTCCTCAAACGTCGGTTCCTCCACCGCTGCCCACCTCCGCGAAGAATGGCACGCTGACTCGCAGTCGGGGGACTCAGGCCCCCGGGCCCAAGCCTGCCCTCAGCCACCGTGGCAGTGCCCATGACTTGCAGGAGCTTGCACGATCTCGGGGTCAGCCCGTGTTGACTGAGCCAGGCTTGCCGCGGCGCTGCCAGGGCAGGCGGCGGGGCGGGCGGGCCACTATGTCGCCGCCGGTCGACGTGCCGGAGAGCAGGACGCGCAGGCGTATCGGCGTCTCCGGGCCCGGGACCGGGGGGAGCTTGATGTCGCCACGGCTCTTGGTGATCCCGTCCGCGTCGACGACGACGCCCGGCGGCACCACCAGCGTCAGATCGCCGCCCACGCGCAGGTCCACCTCGATCTCCAGCGTGCTGTGCGCGATCACGGCCTCGGTGAAGTCCAGCTTCAGGTCCCCGAACATCAGCCGCACCTCCATCCGGCGCGGCACCCGCCACCGCCCCGCGCGCTTGGCGTCCCCGAAGCGCTGGTCTATCCGGAGCACCTCGCGCGGCTGCGGCGGCAGGCCCTCCAGCGGAAGGTCCGCCGTCAGGTCCCGGAGGTCGCCGACGGTCTTCGCCGCGAGCGCCGCCTCCACGCGCTCGTCCAGCTCCGCCGCCGTCAGCCGGCCGCTGCCCGCCGCGAACCTGAGGATCTCCACCGCCTGGTCCCGGTCCTCGTGCGACACCCGCAGCCCGGCTGCCAGGGCGGATGCTCCGGTGCTCTCGTCTCCCATGCCCCCAGTGTGCGCGCCGCCCGAACACCCCGGCAACGGCCGCCAGCGAAGATCAGGGAACACCCTGACGGATCTCAGGGTGCCGCCGCCCCTCGGGCGAATGTCCCGAAAGCGCCCTTTGCGGACCGCCGTCCCGCTGCTTGACTCCCTCCTCGCACAGGGGCAAACCGGGAGTGCCGCCCGGCACTCCCGCGGGTGCGAGAGAGGGGTACCACCATGAGCATGACCCAGAGCGGCAAGCTGACCATGGACTCGTCCCACTCCACCGAAACCCAGGGCGGGAAGACCGACACCTTCAACCAGGTCACCTTCCCCACCCCGTTCCCCACCGGGTCGGACGTCGTCGTCCAGGTCACCGTGCAGACCTTCAACGGGCCCGAGACCCCCGGCGTCCGCCTGCACGACGTGACCCGCACCGGCTTCAAGATCCGCTTCAACGAGATCCTCGGCGGCGGCGTCAGCGCGGACGGCAAGCACGTCACGGAGACCGTCGGCTGGACCGCCTACACGGTCTGAGCCCCCGCGGCGAAGCCGACGAACGGAGCCCAGGCCGCGCCTCCGACGGCCACCTGGGCTCCGTTCTTGTTCTTGGAGTCGCGGATGTGGACCGTGGCGGGGGCTATCGCCACCTCAACGCACTCGGGCCCGTCGTTGCCGCTGTGGCTGCTCTTGCGCCACTCCTGGGCGACCTCGACGCAGTCCGCGTCGTCGTTGCCGCTGTAGCTGCTCTTCTGCCACTCCAGCGCTACTTCGACGCAGTCGGGTCCGTCGTTGCTGCTGTAGCTGCTTTTGAACCACGCCAGCTCGGCCGTCATGTCTCGTCTCCCAGCACTTTCTTGATGAACGCGAGTGACTCACGGGGCGTGAGAGCCTGCGCCCGGATCATTCCATAGCGCATCTCCAGGATCTGGACTTCCCGGGGATCGCTGATCACGCGACTGTGGAGCTGGGCTTCGGAATGCCCCAGCGTCTTGCCGTCGCGCAATTTCAGCAGGCGAAGCGGCCCGGCCATGCCCGCGTGATCCTCGCAGTCCGTCGGCATCACCTGGATCTCCACGTGCCTCAACCTGCCGACCTCCAACAGGTGTTCGAGCTGGCGCCGCAGAACCAGTCTGCCCCCGATCGGCCGCCGCAATGTCACCTCTTCCTGGACGAACGTGAGATGTGGCCGAGGAGTGCGCTCGAAGACGGACTTCCGAGCCATGCGTGCTGCTACATGACTCTCGATCTCATCCTCCGAGTACGCGGGCAGCCGCATCTCGTACAGCGCCTGGGCGTACTCCGGGGTTTGCAGCAACCCGTGGACGTGAAGGCTGGCGTAGGCCCCCAGCTCGACCGACTCCTCCTCCAGCTTCTTCAGGTCCCGCACCTTCTTCGGGTACCGGGCCTCCTCCACGTCCTTCTTCATCGCCGCGATCTTGCCGCCCGCCCCGAGCGCCTCGTCGGCCGCGTCCAGGAACTCCGGCTTCGGGACGCGCCGCCCCCGCTCGACCGACGACACCATCTCCTCGCCGTACCCGATGGCCGCGCCCAGCTCCGCCTGGGTCATGCCCGCCGCCTCGCGCCACGCCTTGATCTGGCGGCCCACCGCCTTGAGTACCGCCGTCGCTTCCTCGTCCTCCATGCCGCCACCTCTCCGCGTACGAGCCGGACGGCCCCGAGCGGTACCCGGACAGTCGCTCTGCGTACCGGCTTCTCTGCTGTGCAGCCTAGACACGAGTGGCCACGCTGAGTGATGTGAATGGTGAAGTGACCCAAGCCGCCGTCCCTGTACGGCTGTTCTCAAAGCTGCTGCCTGCGACGCGCAAGGGCGCACGGCAGGCGCGTACGCTCACGGAGCGTCAACTTGACGCCTGGGGTGCGCCGTCGTGCGCCGCCCTCCACGTCGTCGCCGAGCTCGCCGCGAACGCGGTGCTGCACGGGCACGTGCCCGGCCGGAACTTCCGGCTCGCGCTGCACCTGGACCCGGCCGGAACGCTCCGCGTCGAGGTGACCGACGCCCGGGGCGACCGGGTCCCGCGTATCCACGACCCGGAACCGGGGGGCTGGGCGGAGTCGGGGCGGGGGCTGCTGATCATCGGTGGGTACGCGGACCGTTGGGGGGTGGTGGAGGCGCCCGCCGGCTGCAAGACGGTGTGGGCGGAGGTCGCGCCGGATCGCGCGGATCCGTGACCCGGCCGGGCCCGACGCAAAGGAGAAAGAAGCCGGGGAAGTACCCCCACGCCCCACCGCCCCCGCAGCTCACCCTCAAGGGTGAACATCGCCAACTCGGCTGGCGCGCAGGGCAGTCGATGGTGCAGCGTCGGCGCCAACAACCGCAGACATGAAACGGCCCTCGCCGGGACTGGCATCCCACTGCGAGGGCCTGTTCACCGAGGAAGGCTCCAGCTTCCCGATGACTACTCAGCAGCCTAGCGCGCCGTCGCGCCCGGCGTCCGGACGTTCCGGCTCCGGACTCCGCCACGTAACCGGACCGCACCGCGAACGCTTCACCGTGGTCGGAAACCATCTCGCACAGCATCAAGATCTGTCATTGACGGCGATCGGCCTGGCGACCCACATCCAGTCGCTGCCCGCCGGTGCCAGGGTCGGGATCAAGGCGCTGGCGCAGCGGTTCCCCGAGGGCGAGATGCGGATCGCCGCGGCGTTACGGGAGTTGGAGGCGCACGGGTATCTGGCCCGGGTCAAGGAGCGGCTGCCGTCCGGGCGGATCGTGACGCGGACGGTGTCGTACAACAAGCCGATGACACCGACGGCCCCGCCCGCCGAGGCCGAAGCCGAGGCCCCGCGCGAGCCGGACCCGCCCCCGCGCCCGGCGCCCGTCGGCGCCCCGGCCGACCTGCTGCTCGGGCTGCGCGCGAGCGACCCCCGCCTGCTGCTCACCGAGCGCGACGTACGACGCCTGGCGCCCGGGGTCACCGCGTGGCTGGCGCGGGGCGTGCCGCCGGACGTCGTACGGGGGGCGCTGACGGACGGCCTGCCGGAGGGGGCGATCCGGCACCCGGCCGCCCTCCTGGCCCACCGGCTCACCGCCCTGCTGCCACCACCGCTGCCCGACCGGCGCCCGGTCCCGCCGCCCGATCCGCTCCAGACGTGCGACGGCTGCGACCGCGCCTTCCGGGCGGCCCGCCCCGGCCGGTGCCGGGACTGCCGCCCGTACGCCGCCGCTTGACCTCAAGCGCGCTTGACGTACGAGAGTCGTCCGGCATGACGTACTTCCGCGACCTCGTGCACCCCGCCGCCGGAACGGCCCTGATCAGCCAATGGATCACCGGCACTTCCGAGCGGACGCGTGCCGCAGCCGACGCCGTGACCGAGGAGTGGGCGGCGGGGGAGTGGCCGCCCGCGCTGCTCTCCCAGCACGTGTTCCGGGCGACGGACGGGACGGGCCTGCTCTTCTACGCCCAGTGGACCAGCGACGAGGAGCACCTGACGTGGGCCCGCGCCCGGCGCGGCGCGCTCGTGAGCCGGGTCGACACGCTCGTGCCGGGCATCGAGCGCCCCGGGCTCCACCGGACCCGCCTCCACCGCAGCGTGGTGCACGACGACGGGGGCCGCCCGCCCGGCGCCCTCGCGCTGACCCGGACGACGCCGGACACGGCACCGGGCCTCCTCGCCGCGCACATCCACCTCACGAAGAACGGCGAGGAGCCCTTCGTGATCGAGGAGTGGTCCGACGCCGCCTCCTTCGAAGCAGCCGTCCGCCCCGCCGCCCGCACCGCCAAGCGGTACACGCTCCACCACTCCTTCCTCAACACCCACGCGGGGTGAGGGCCCCGGGCCGCCAGATCGGCCCGGGGGCGTGATCCCCAGCGCTTCGGGGAGTCCTGGGGGACACTGGAGCGCCAGGGGGTGCGGGGCAGGGGAGGGTGATGAGCGAGCCGTCGATGCAGGAGTTGATCCGCAGGCGCAGGCGGTCGGGTTTCGTGGGGCGCCGGAGCGAACTCGCCGCGTTCCGCGACAACTTCGACGTGCCGGTGACCGACGAGCGGCACCGCTTCCTCTTCCACGTGCACGGCAACGCGGGCGTCGGCAAGACGTCGCTGGTCCGCGAGCTGGAGCAAGTGGCCCGGCAGCAGGGCGCGCTGACCGCCTACGTGGACGAGGTGGTCGACAGCGTGCCGGACGCGATGGCCGCGGTCAGCGCCGAGTTCGCCCGGCGGGGCCGCAGGTGCAAGGAGCTCGACCGGATGCTCGCCACCCACCGGGAACGGCGGCACGAGGCCGAGATGGCGAGCCTCGCGGCGACGGCCGACCCCGGCCAGGACCCGGGCACCGTCCCGCCCCCGTCGGCGGGCAGCATGACGGCGGCCCGCGCGGGCCTCGCGGGGCTCGGCCTGCTGCCCGGCGTCGGCGCGTTCGCGGGCGCCATCGAGCCCGCGCAGCTGGCGCAGGGCGCCGACCGGCTGCGGGCGGGCCTGAGCGCCCGGTTCCGCAATCAGGAGGACGTCCAGCTGGTCCTGTCCCCCGAGCGGGTCCTGACCCCGGTGTTCCTCGGCGAACTGGTCGAGGCCGCGCGCGCGTATCCGTGGGTCGTCCTGTTCTTCGACACGTACGAACGGACCGGGCCGTTCCTCGACGGCTGGCTGTGCGACCTGATGACGACGGACCGGTACGGGGCGCTGCCCGCCCACCTCGTCGTGGTGACCGCAGGGCAGCAGGCCTTCGACGCGGCGCGGTGGGACGGATACCTCGACTTCATGGCGGACGTCCCGCTGGAGCCGTTCACGGACCTGGAGGCGCGCGGACTCCTGGCGGGCAAGGGCGTCACCGCCGAACCGGTCGTCGAGGAGGTGCTCCGCCTCTCCGGCGGCCTGCCCGTCCTGGTGTCGACGCTCGCGGAGAGCCGCCCCACCGGTCCGGACGGCGTCGGTGACCCGTGCGCCACGGCCGTGGAGCGCTTCCTGAAGTGGGAACCGGACCCGGTGCGGCGCGCGGTGGCCCTGGCGTGCGCGCTGCCGCGCGGCCTGGACGAGGACGTGTTCCGGGCGGCGGTGGACGGCCTGTGCGCGGACGAGGAGGTGCCGGGCCTGTTCGCGTGGCTGCGGAAGCTGCCGTTCGTCAGCGACCGCGGGGACCGGCTCGGCTACCACGACGTGGTGCGCGACCCGATGCTGCGGCTGCAGCGGCAGCGGTCGCCGCGGGGCTGGGCCGAGCGGCACGGGAGGCTCGCGGAGACGTTCGGGGCGTGGCGGGCCGAGACCGAGGCCTCACTCGGCGCCGACGAGGCATGGGCCGACGGGCGGTGGCGGGAGCTGCGGCTCGCGGAGTCGTACCACCTGCTGTGCGCGGGCGAGCGGGCGGCGCTGCCGGACGTCCTGGGCGATGTCGTCAGCGCCTGCAACCAGGGGGAGTCCGTCGCCCGGCAGTGGGCGCGGGTCCTGGCCGACGCGGGCGGGGACTCCACCGGCCGGGCGGCCGAGGAGTGGGGGCGCGACCTGCTGGCGGCGCTCGCCCACGACGACCTGACCGTGCCGCTGGGGCTGCTGCTCGACCGGGCCGGGCTCGACCCCCGGCGCCGGGCCCTCGCGCACGCGGCGCGGGGCCGCTTCCGGCGCCAGAGCGGTGCCTACGAGGACTCGCTGGCCGACTACGACCGGGCCGTCGCGCTCGACCCGGACCTGATGCGCGCCTACCGCGGCAGAGCCAGCACCCACGGCAAGCGGGGCGACTACGCCGCCGGGCTCGCGGACCTGGACCGGGCCGACGCGCTCGTGCCGGACCAGATCGTGACCCTCCGCATGCGGGGCGAGTTCCAACGGGTCCTCGGGCACTACGAGAAGGCCGTCGACGACCTCGGCCGGGCGATCGGGCTGGCCCCCGAGCAGGAGTACGCCTGGGCGTCACGGGGCGCCGCCCTGCACAGCCTCGGCCGCCACGACGAGGCGCTCCGCGACTTCGGCCGGGCCCTGGAGCTGAAGCCGGAGTACGCCTGGGCGCGGGTGAAGCGCGCGCGGCTCCACATGAGCCTCGGCCGGTCCGAGTGCGCCCTCGCGGACCTGGACCGGGCCGTCGACGACTCCGGCGAGTGGGCGTGGGTGTGGTGCGTGCGGGGCGACGTGCTGCGCCTCGGGCGCCGCTACGAGGAAGCGCTCGTGGACTACGGCCGCGCGCTCGGGATCGAGCCCGGCTACGCGTCCGCCCACGCGGGCCGCGGCGTCACGTTCCTCGGCCTCGACCGGCCGCGCAAGGCCCTCGTGGACCTGGACCGGGCCCTCGAACTCGCCCCGGACCGCGCATGGGCGCTCGCCCAGCGCTCCCGCGCCCGCCGTCGCCTCGGCGACCACGCGGGGGCCCTCGCCGACGCCGACCGGGCGGTCGAGCTGTGGCCCGACTCGCCGTGGGTGCGGTACTGCCGGGCCCGGGTCCTCGTCGCCCTGCACCGGCACGAGGACGCCCTCGCGGACCTGGACCGGGCTGTCGGCGAGGACCCGGGCTACGGACACGCGCTGGCCCTGCGCGGCCGGGTCCACTCCGAGCTGGGGCTCCACGAGCGGGCGCTGGAGGACCTGGACCGCGCGGTGGCGACCGACGAGGACGGCTCCTCGTTCCGTGAGACCAGGTGCGTCATCCGGGTGTGCGTCGGCCGGCTCGACCGGGCCCAGGAGGACCTCGCCCGGCTCACGGCCCCGGACGGGCCCACGGACTGGGCGTGCTGCATGAGAGCGGCGCTCGACCTCATGAACGGGCGCCCCGACCTGGCACTCGTCGGACTCACCGCCGAGGGCGGGCGCGGCGTCGCCCGGGTCGCCTTCGGCGCCGACGCGCTGGCCCAGGCGTACCGCCTCCTGGGGCGCTGGCCGCAGGCGCGCGCGGCGGCCTCGGCCCTGCGCGCCCACGACGAGACGCTCGGCGCGCTGGCCCTCGCCCTCGCCGTGAGCGGGGGCGAGGGAGCGGCCGCGGCCCGCCCGGCCTGGCAGGACACGGCCCGGCTGCTGCGGGCCGACGGGCGCAGGCCCGCCGAGGCCGCGTACCTGGGCGCGGTGGTCGCCGCCGGGCTCGCCGACTGGACCGCGCTCGACGCCCGCCTCGCCCGCTGCGTCCCGCTCGACGCGCCCCGCGCGAACTGGGCGGACCGCGCCGAACTGGCCGCCCTCCTCACGGAACTGCTCCGCGCCCCCGGCGCCGACCGGGCCCGGCTCGCGCCCCGCGTGGCACGGGTGGCCGAGGCCCGCGACGCCTTCCGGGCGCGCTACGCGGAGCCGTCCGTGTAGCGTCGGCGGCCCGGCGCGGAAGGCGCCCCGTCGACCGGTGTCTGGACCAGGAACGCGCCGCCCCCCGGCTCCGGCGCGAGCAGCAGCGTCAGTTCGTACGGGCGCGGGCCGCCGTCGGGAGTGGTGAGGGTGACGGTGCGGGGAGCGAAGTCGGCGACCGAGCGGCAGGACCACCAGGCGTCGAGTTCGGGCCGTTCGGCGCGCAGCAGGGCGGTCACCTCGTGGCTGCGGGACGCCGGGGGCTCGCGGTCGGCGCGGGTGCGGAAGTGGCGGTAGAGGTCGGTGGCCAGCGGCTCCCAGGCGGGCAGGACGCGCTGGTGGGCGGGGTCGGTGGCCAGGAGCAGCAGGAGGTTGCGGCGGTCGGCGGGCACGCGGGCCGGGTCGGGCCAGAGCGCGGCGTACGGCGCGTTCCAGGCGCGCAGGTCGAGGGACGGGGCGAGGAGCGCCGCGGGCGTGGCCAAGGCGTCCAGCAGGCGCTGGTGGTCGGACGGCGCGGCGGGCGCCGCGCCGGGGGCGGCGTACCCCGCCAGGGCGAGGGCGTGGCGGTGGGCCGCGGCGTCCAGGCGCAGGGTCCGCGCCACCGCGTCCAGGACCTGCCGGGAGGTGTCGACGCGGCCCTGCTCCAGCCAGGTGTACCAGGCCACCGAAACGCCGGAGAGCGCCGCGACCTCCTCCCGGCGCAGGCCGGACGTGCGGCGCCGGGGCGTGCCGGGGAGCCCGACGTCCGCCGGGGTCACGCGCTCGCGGTGCGCCCGCAGGAAGCCGCCCAGCTCGCGGCGGAGCGCCACCGGGTCCGGCATCGGGTCTGTCACCGGGTCTGGCATCGGGTCCGCCACCGGGTCTGGCATCGGGGCTGGCACCGGGTCCGTCACCAGGTCCGCCACCGGGTCTGGCATCGAGCCCGTCATCGGCGCACCGGGCCGTCACCGGGTGCGGCGTCGGGGTCCGCCGTCGGGTCCGTCATCGTGTTACCTCCGCTCACCCCATGAACACCCGCCTGGCTGGCGTCCATTCCCCGGGCGAGGCTTGCCGCATGAGCAACGACACCGACCTCACCCCCGTCGTCCGGCGCCGCGTCAACGACTCCTCCGGGTTCACCGAACCCCGCACGCTCATCCGCGTGTACACGCCCCTGGGCACCCTGGAGTCCGTCACCGGCTTCTACGAGCGGCTGCTCGGCGTGGAGCGGGACATGTGGTTCACGTATCCGCAGCAGCGGCTCGCGCTCGCCGTCGTCGGGAGCTTCCTGCTCGTCGAGGGCGACGAGGAGACGCTCGCGCCGTTCCGGGCCACCGACGGCACGCTGATCATCGACTCCGCCGAGACCTATCTGGCCCGGCTCGCGGCGGAGGAGGGCACGGAGGTCCTGGACCCGCCGCACCGCGTCCCGACCGGCACCGGCTTCACCGTCCGGCACCCCGACGGCACGATCGTCGAATACGTCGAACACCGCCCAACTCCCGACGGGAACTAGGGAAACCGCACCTTCGGCACAAACCACTTGCCCCCTGAACCCACCGTTCCCGTTCGATTACAGTGCTGCGGAGTCGGACGGCGAGGCACGGGAAAGGAGGTTCGGTGAGTGCCGTAGCAGCCACCTCGGTGTGGGGCCGCACCGAGCAGCAGGACTTCCGCAGCCGGGTCCGCGGCACGCTGCTCGCGGCCGCCGTCGGTGACGCGCTCGGGGCGCCCGTGGACGGCGCGGACCTGGCGGAGATCCGGGCCGCGCACGGCGCCGAAGGCCTCACCGAACTCGCCCCCGCGCACGGCAGACGCGGCGCCGTGACCGCCGCCACGCAGCTGTCCCTGTTCACCGTGGACGGTCTGATACGCGCCCAGGTGCGGCGCGACACGGGCGCCTGGCACCCGCCGACCGATCTGCACCGGGCGTACCGGCGGTGGGCCGTGACCCAGCGCGACTGGGGGCCCGACGAGCGGCGCAAGGAGGACGGCTGGCTGGCCCGCGAGGAGTGGCTGTACTCGCGGCGCGGGCCCGCCCGCGCCTGCCTCACCGGGCTCGCCGACGAGCGCATGGGCACCCTCGACGTGCCCAAGAACCCGGGCGAGCGCGGCCCGGAGGCCGCCGTCAGGTCCGCGCCCTTCGGGCTGCTCGTGGGGTGGGAGCCGCAGCTCGTGTTCCAGCTCGCCGTGGAGTGCGCCGTGCAGACCCACGGGCACCCCCACGCCTACCTCGCCGCGGGCGCGCACGCCGTGCTCGTGCACGGCCTCGCCCGGGGGGAGTCCCTCGACGGGGCCGTGCAGCGCGCGCTGTCCCTGCTCGCCGCGCGGCCGGGCCACCAGGCCGTCACCGACGGGCTGCGGCACGCGCTCGGCGCCGTACGGCAGGGCATGCCGAACGCGGCCCGCGTCGAGGAGCTGCTCGGCGAGGGCGAGGCGGAGGGCGTCCTCGCCGCCGCCGTGTACTGCGCCTTGGTCGGCGAGGACGTCCGCCACGGCCTGCGGCTCGCCGTCAACCACGGCGCGTCCTCCACGGCGGCGGGCGCGCTGTGCGGGGCCCTGCTCGGCGCGCTGCACGGCGAGACCGCGCTGCCGCCCGCCTGGCTCACCGAACTGGAGGGCCGCGCCACCGTCCTGGAGCTCGCCGACGACTTCGCCATGGAGATGACCCAGGGCCCGGCCCTGCACAGCCCGGCGGGCGCGGCCCCGGGCTGGCTGGCGAGATATCCGAGGGCGTGAAGGGGGGCGCAGCCCCAAAGGGGCGCGGGGAACTGCGCGACCAGCCGAGTCAGATCCGCAGACAAAAGGACGGCCTAAACCTGCGAGTCCTCCAGGAGTTTGAGGGCCCGGGCCTTCAACTCCGCACTGGCCCGACGCCAGTCGCCCGAGTCGAAGGGCGGACGCGGATCGTACTCGACCGCCAGCTGGATCGCGCGAGCGGTATCCGCGTCGGTGAGGCGCGCCGCGAGGTGCAGGGCCATGTCGAGCCCGGCCGAGACCCCGGCCGAGGTGATGAACTTCCCCGACTCCACGAAGCGTTCCGGTACGTACGTGACGTCGTAGGTCTTCTCCAGGTACTCCGCCGACGCCCAGTACGTCGTCGCGCGGCGGCCGTCGAGGAGCCCGGCCGCGGCGAGCACGAGGGAGCCGGTGCACACGGACGTGGTGAAGCGGGTGTGCCGGTCCGTGGCGCGGATCCACTTCAGGAGGGTCGGGTTCTCCATCGCGGCGACGACGCCCCGGTTGCCTGCGCCCGGGACGAGGAGCACGTCGAGGCGGCCCGCCTCGGCGAGGGAGCGCTCGGCGACGACGGCCACGTCACCGGTGTCGGTGCGGACCGGGCCGCGCCGCTCGGCGACCATCGTGACGCGCGCGCCCGGCACGCGCGACAGCACCTCGGCGGGTCCTGCGGGGTCGAGGAGGCTGTAGCCGTCGTAGAGGAGGATGCCGATGCGCGGGCCGTCGGCGCCGGGCTTGCGGGGTGCGTCGGCGTGGGCGGCGGCGGGCCGGGCGGCAAGGCCGGCGGTGGCGAGGGCGGCGGTGGCCGCGGTGGAGCGCAGCAGGGTGCGGCGGGAGGTGGGGTGCGTCATGCCCCGGGAGTCTGCCGCCCGGGTGCCCGCCGCGGGCGGGGCATGTCCGGCATCTTGCGCATCGTGTCCCCGCTGACGCCGTACGCGTCGAGGAGGGCCTGGCGCAGCGTCTGCGCGGAGCCGAAACCGCAGCGGCGGGCGATGGCGGCAAGGGACAGTTCGCTGGAGCGCACGAGGTGCGCGGCGGCCTCGGTGCGGGCGGCGCGCACCGCGCGGGCCGGGGTGGTGCCGAGGTGCGTGCCGAACAGGCGCGTCAGATGCCGGGTGCTCACGCCCGCGCGGGCGGCGAGCGCGGCGGGCGACAGGTCCTCGGTGAGGTGCGCGGCGATGTGGGCCGCCAGGTCCCGGACCAGGCGGTCGCCCGGCGGCGGCGCGGCCAGGAACATGCTGATCTGGGCCTGGTCGGCGGGCCGGTGCAGATACGAGACGAGTTCGCGGGCGACCGTGCGGGCCAGGGTCGGGCCGTGGTCGTCCTCGATCAGGGACAGGGTGAGGTCGAGCGCGCTGGTGACGCCCGCCGAGGTGTAGACGTTGCCGTCGCGCACGTACAGCGGGGCGGTGTCGACGGCCACCGCCGGGTGCCGGGCGGCCAGTTCGGCGCCGTAGCCCCAGTGGGTGGTGGCGCGGCGGTGGTCGAGGAGCCCGGCGGCGGCCAGGACGTAGGCGCCGGTGCACACCGAGGCGATCCGGCGGCTCGTGCGCGCGAGCCGCCGGACCTGGGCGACCAGGCGGGCGTCGGCCGCCGCCCGCGCGTACCCGGCGCCGCCCGCCACGAGCAGCGTGTCCAGCGGCCCGGCGACCGCCTCCAGGCTCAGCCCGGCCCCGAGGGCGATGCCCGAGCTGCTGCGCGCCGGGGCGCGGCCGACGGTGCCGAGCTCGATCTCGTACGGCGGCTCGGCCCCGTACCGGTTCGCGATGTCCAACGCCCCGCTGGGACAGGCGACATCGAGTATCTGCGTGTCGTCGTACGCAACGATAAGAACGCGCCTCGCGCTGGGCATGAAGCCATCCCACCACGCCGCCGTTAGGGACCCGGCTTCGAGGGCGCCCCCGTAGGGCCGCGGGCTCGGGCTTGAGGGGCGCCCCCGAAGGGGCGCGGGGCCCTGTTGATTTGCGGCTCCGCCGCGCGGGCGCGACCAGCCAGGACGGACCCGCAGACGAAGAGGCACCCGCTAGGGACCCGGCTTGGAAGGCGCGGCCTCAGCCTGCCCCGCCAGGGGAAGGGCGGCGGCGGAGCCGTCGTCGTCCGTGTTGATGCGCTCGATCAGCGCGTCCCGCTCCGGCGTGTCCTCCGGCTTGATCCAGCCGATGACGACGAACAGGACGAGCGACACCGCCAGCGGTATGGACACCTGGTACTGGAGGGGCACGCCCCCGTCGACGTTCCAGTTGACGGGGTAGTTGACCAGCCAGAAGGCGAGCAGGCCGAGGCCCCAGCTGGTGAGCGCCGCCGTGGGGCCCGAGCGGCGGAAGGTGCGCAGCAGGCCGAGCATCATCGGGATGGCGATGGGGCCCATGAGTCCGGCGACCCACTTGATGACGACGGTGATGATGTCGTCGAAGGTGGGGGAGTTGACCTGGGTGGCCACCGCCATGGAGAGGCCGAGGAAGACGACGGTGGTGAGGCGGGCCGCGACGAGGCCCGCGCGGTCCGTCCACTGCCGGGCCCTGCGGGACAGGACCGGTGCCACGTCCCGGGTGAAGACGGCCGCGATGGCGTTGGCGTCGGAGGAGCACATGGCCATGGTGTGGGAGAAGAAGCCGACGATGACCAGGCCCAACAGGCCGTGCGGCAGAAGCTGTTCGGTCATCAGGGCGTAGGCGTCCGAGCCGTCGGGCTTCTTCGCGTCGACCAGGAGCGGCGACATCCACATGGGGAAGAACAGGACCAGCGGCCACACCAGCCACAGCGCGGCGGACAGCTTCGCGGACCGCGCGGCCTCGCGGGCGTTGGCCGTGGCCATGTAGCGCTGGGCCTGGTTGAGCATGCCGCCGTTGTACTCGAAGAGCTTGATGAAGAGGAAGGCGAGCAGGAACACCGTGCCGTACGGGCCGACCAGCGGCTTGGCGTGGCCGTCGAGCTCCGGGCGGTCCCACACCCCGAAGAAGCCGCCGTAGTCACCGAGCTTCACGACCACGGCCACGAACATCGCGACCCCGGCGAACAGCTGGATGACGAACTGGCCCAGCTCGGTCAGGGCGTCCGCCCACAGGCCGCCGATGGTGCAGTACACGGCGGTGACCGCGCCGGTGATGAGGATGCCCTGGTTCAGCGAGACCCCGGTGAACACGGACAGGAGCGTCGCGATCGCGGCCCACTTGGCGCCCACGTCGACGATCTTCAGGAGCATGCCGGACCAGGCGAGCGCCTGCTGCGTGGGCAGGTTGTAGCGGTTCTTCAGGTACTCGAGGGGGGACGCCACGTGCAGGCGCGAGCGCAGCCGGTTGATGCGCGGCGCGAAGAGGCGGGCGCCGATCGCGATGCCGAGCGCGATGGGGAAGGACCAGGTGACGAAGGACGTGACGCCGTACGTGTAGGCGATTCCGGCGTAGCCGGTGAACATCACCGCGCTGTAGCCGGACATGTGGTGCGAGATGCCGGACAGCCACCACGGCATCTTGCCGCCGGCGGTGAAGAAGTCGCTGACGTTGTCCACGCGCTGGTGGGACCAGACGCCGATCGCGACCATCACGCCGAAGTAGCCGATGAGCACGGCCCAGTCGAGACCGTTCATATCCCCCTCCCGGGGTCCGCCTTGTGAACTCGGTCAACTCCGCTGATCTGGTGGGGACTTCACCCGTGCGGCGCGGGAACGGCCGGGAAGGGCCCGCTCATCGTCGGTTCGGCCGCGCGGCACGGACAACCGCCCGCACGGTCAAGAGGAAGTAAAATCGTTCGAGTTGGCGACCTTCATTCATATACGTGACCATGAGGGGGAAGGGGAAACCCCCGGCCGCGGGCCGGGGGTGCAGGGTTGGGCGGGCCGGGGGCGCCGGTCGGGGCGGACCGGGACCCGGCGCGCGGGCGGGTGCCTCAGCGCATCAGCTCCCCCGCGTTCACCAGGAGTGACTGCCCGGTGATGGCCCGCGCCCGGTCCGAGGCGAGGAACACGCACGCCTGCGCCACGTCCCCGTCCGTGGCCAGGTCGGGCAGCGCCATGCGTGCGGTGAGCCGCCGCTTCACCTCGTCCTCCGGCACGCCCTCGGCCCGCGCGGTCAGCGCCACGTACGCCTGGACCGGCGGGCCCCACATCCAGCCGGGCTGCACGGTGTTGACCCGGATCCGCAGCGGGCCCAGCTCGCGCGCCAGGGAGTACATCGCCGAGGTCAGCGCGCCCTTCGACGCCGCGTACGCCGCCTGGCGCACCTGCGAGGGGGCCGCCACCGACGACTGCGTGCCGATCAGGACCACCGAGCCGCCGCGCTCCCGCAGCGCGGGCAGGCACGCGCGGGCCATGCGCAGCGAGCCGAGCAGATTCACGTCCAGGACGTCCGCCCAGGTGGCGAAGTCCGCGTCCTGGAGGCCGCCGAAGTGGCTGTCGAGCGCGGCGACCTGGACCAGCGCGTCGACCCGGCCGAACCGCTCGACGGCGAGGTCCGCGAGCGCCGCGCACCGGGCCTCGTCGGTGATGTCCGTCGTCCGGTACGCGGTGCGGGCGCCCCCGGGGTCGATCCGGTCCGCGGCCTTGGCGAGGTTCGCCTCCGTGCGCGCGCCGAGCACGGCGTTGCCGCCCTCGGCCACGACGGCCGCGGCCACCTCGTGCCCGAGCCCCGCGCCGACGCCGGAGACGATCACGGTCTTTCCCTGGAGCAGCGGCATGCGGGCCTCCCGGCTCTGGCCTTCTGTCTGACGGGGCGTCAGAGTATGGGTCCGCGCGGAAGAAGGGGAGAGGCATGGGCGACGACACCCGGTCCACGAAGGCGCCCGGCGAGGCGTACGGCGCGCTCGCCGCGGTCGGGCCCTACGGCGTGCGCCCGGGGCACGCGCTGATCACCATGGTCGAGCCGCACCCGGGACACGAGTTCGCGTACAACCGCTGGTACGAGGACGACCACTACTACGCGGGCGCGATGGCGATGCCCTGGATGTACGCGGGCCGGCGCTGGGTGGCGACCCGGGACCTCCAGCTCCTGCGCGTGCCCGAGAAGTCCGCGGTCGCCCAGCCGGTGACGGCGGGCTGCTACCTGTCGACGTACTGGATCACCGAGGGGCGCTACGCCGAGCACATGCAGTGGACCGTGGCCATCAACAAGCGCCTCAACCGCGACGGCCGCGTCCACCAGGCCCGCACGCACGTCTTCACGGCCTTCCAGGACCACGAGGCGACCGTCTACCGCGACGGCGCCGCCGGGCCGCGCGATCTGCACGCCCTCGACCACCCGTACCAGGGACTCGTCCTGGAGGTGATCGACGCCGCCGGTCCCGGGGAGCGCGCGGAGCTCCTTGAGTGGCTGCGCGCCCGGCACCTGCCCCGGGCGCTCGGGGGTTCGCCCGCCGCCCTGGTCACGATCTTCCGGCCGACGCCGCTGCCGGGCGACCGGATGACGTACGTGAAGCAGGTCGAGGGCGTGGACACCCGGCTCACGCTGCTGTGGTTCCTGGAGTGCGATCCGCGCGCGTGCTGGGCGGAGCGCTTCGCGGCGCGCGAGCCGGAGGTGGCCGCGTCGGGCCTGGGCCGCGTGGAGCTGCTCGCGCCGTTCGTCCCGACGGTGCCGGGCACGGACCGCTACGTCGACCAGCTGCGCTAGCGCTCGACCGGCTGCGCCGGCGCGCCGGGACGAGGCCGAGCCCCCTCGGCCGGGACGGCGGACCAGTCGAGAGGGCTCTGCGGGTGGAGCTATGCGGTTGTCTCTGCGGTTGCCTTCACTGGCACGTATCACCCGAGGTCGTGGGACCCTTCCCGCACCTCGCTCACGAAGGCGTTCCACGAGTCGGCCGGGAAGGCGAGGACCGGGCCGCCCGTGACCTTGGAGTCCCGCACGGAGATCGCGTGCAGAACGGGGGACTTGACCTCGACGCACGCGCCGTTCCCGGTGGAGTAGGACGACTTGGTCCACGAGGGCGACGCGCCTTGCTGGATTGCCATGTTTGCTCCGTTGTGCGCAGTTGGTGAATTGCGGTATCCCGCGGGAGAGCGGTATACGCCAACGCCGTTGCTCTGTTGGCGTGAATGACGCTACTCGCCAACATCGAGTGGCGGATGGTTCGTTCACTCAACCGGATGGCATATTCCAGAGGGGTCTTCCGTCCCGACGCGGCAAAGGTGTACCGTGCGGCGGCTTCGCGGCCGGAGGGTCTCCTGGGATGTCCGGAAGGCTTGCTTCCGAATATTGGCGTGAGGTCAGCGGGCGTAGTCCTTGGCGATGTCGGCGATCAACTGCCGTGACTGGTCCACATTGAGCGCCTGGGCCCGCAAATGCTCGTACATGACGCTGTACTGCTGCACGTCATTGGCCTTTTCCAGATACAGGTCGCTGGTGACGCCCTCGATGTAGACGACGCTGGAATCCGACGCGTCCGGGAACTCCAGGATCGCGTACTGGCCATTCAGGCCGGGGTGCGCGCCCATCTCGAAGGGGATCACCTGCACCGTCACGTGCGGCAGCTGGGACTGCTCGACCAGGTGCTCCAGCTGCTCGCGCATCAGCGCGCGGTTGCCGACGACGCGGCGCAGTGCGGACTCGTCGAGGACGGTCCACAGGCGCAGCGGATTCTCCGGCGCGGCGATGCGCTCCTGGCGGCGCATGCGGACCTGGACCCGTTTCTCGATGTCCGTCGGCGTGGTCTCCGGCAGCGCGCCGGTGATCAGTGCCTCCGCGTACGGCCTGGTCTGGAGCAGACCGGGGACGACCTGCGGGTCGTAGACGCGCAGCGACGCGGCGTCGGTCTCCAGACCGATGTACACGCTGTACGGGATGTCGCCGAAGGAGTGCCACCAGCCCTGCTGGCGGGAGTCCTTGGCCATCTGCATCAGCGAGTCCACGATGCGGTGGTCCTCCACCTCGTACACCCCGCACAGATCGCGGACGTCGCGCTGGCTGATGGAGCGGCGGCCGTTCTCCAGGCGGCTGATCTTCGACTGCGAGACAAGCAGACGCTCCGCCACCTCCTCCGCCGTCATGCCCTTGAGCTCACGGAGCCGCCTCAGCTCCTGGCCGAGCCGGCGACGCCTGACGGTGGGATTGACGTTGGACGCCACGGGAAGTGCACCTCCGGCAAATATGCCTCTACATTGCGTGTCTGCTGTGGAGCAGAGTGCCACCAAGGGGCAACTCGCCGCTGGGAAACAGCAGATACGGCGGCTCTGTGGGGGTGCCGACGCCCCGCGGCGTCGCGTGTGCTTCTCAACGGGCGTGTCGCGTGCGGTGGTTGCGGCCGTGCGGGGCTCGGGCGCCGGTGTGGCCGGCGCCCGAGCCCCGCACGGACCGGCGGCTCCCGAACCGGGTCTCGGGGGACTGCGGCGCGGAGCTTGCGGTGGTGCGGCGCGCCTCACGGCGCGGGGTGCGCCTTGCGGTGCGGTGTGCACCTCAGGGCGCGTGTGCACCTGGGGGTGCGGTGTGCACCTCGCGGTGCGGTGTGCACCTCAGGGGGCGGTGAGCCCCTGGGGGTGCGGGTGCGCCTCACGGTGCGTAGGCGCGGGGTGCGTCACACGGTGCGGGTGACGCGGTGCCGCGTGCGTGCGCGCGTCGGGTGAACGTGCGTGCCGCGGGTGCTGCCGGTTGCTGTGTGCGGCCGTGCCGGGCGCCGCGGCCGGTGCGGGCCGGTGCGCTCGTGGTGCTGGTGTGCTGGTGTGCCGGATCCGGTGCCGGTGCCGGTGTCGGCGGCCGTACCGGTGCCGGTGCGTGCTCGTGCTGTGCCGCGGCCGCGCTGCCCGGGGATCGGCTCCCCGTGCGTGGCCGTTCGATCAGTGGGCCACCGCGCGGGCCATGGCTCCCGCACCCCGGCGCGGCTGCATCGGCACCCTGCCGGGTTCCGTCGCCGCCCTCGCCGTCGTCCGTGCGGGCGGCCGTGCGCCCTGCGGCTGTCCCTGCCCCGCCGTCGCGGGGCTGCGGCGGGGCTGCGCCGCCACGCCGTTCTGGACGTCCATCACGGCGTGTGCCACGAGGCCGCCCATGGGGTCGTGGCGGATCAGATCCCGCAGCCGGGAGCGGGACGATCGTCCCTCGTTGCCCGGATACAGGTGCTTGCCGAGGCCGACCGCGTGGGCCAGCGCGGCGAGCGCCGCGGTCCGTGGGTCCGGCGGTACGCCGGTGCGGATCGCCGAGTCCAGCCGGGACCTGATCTCCCGGCTGATCGCCGTGTCCGTCGCCTGGTAGCGAGTCGTCGGCAGCACTCCGCACATCTGGCCCGCCACGGCATGCACCATGCCGCACCGCTCCAGGTGCGAAAGGTAGGTCTGGCGCAGCCCCAGGCGGGGCCCGCCGATCCAGTGGACCGCGCGAACCGGGCTGCCGCGCCTGCGCAGCAGTTCCAGTGCGGAGTCCAGAGTCGGATCTCCCGTCGGCCGTGGCATCACCACGGCGATACGATCCCCGTCAGGGGCTATCCGTCCGGCCAGCGCCAGCTCCACTAGCTGTGCTCCGGCCAGACCGAGGTCGAGCGACTGCGGCTGCGCTGTGGTACCCGTGGCCGGGTCCAAAGCGAGCAGCAGAAGCTCCTCCGGAATTGTTCTGCGGCTCCTGCCCATCCATGCCTCCCCGCGTGGATGAATGACAGGGTGACCCCTCTCACATTGGTCTGTCGAGAGCGCGTGGGCGGTACGTACGGGAACCAGTAGGTATGTCGTTCTCGTCTACCACGGGGGTTAAGCCCTCACACAGGACACTGGTACATGGTTCGGACAGTGGGTCCGGGCCTCGGTCGGTGTGGCGAAGCACGGCGAGTACGGCGAGTACGAGGAGGAATCGGTGGCGGGCGAGTACCCCGACAGTTCGAAGACGGTTTCTGGCGGGGGCGCCTCTGAGGACGACGCGGCCGCCTCGCCCCCCACGTCCCCCTCGGCCGGTGCGGCCAACGGGGACGCGCGCCTGCGGAACGCGGTGGCGGCCTGGGTCGCCACGGCGGACGCGAAGGACGAGGGCGGCGAGGGCGAGAGCGCTGCTCCGGCCGGAGGTGACGTTTCCCCTGAGGCGGCGGACACCGCGGACGGGACCGCCGCCGACACCGCGGACCGCGCCTCGGGCGAGGGCGCGGATCAGGGTGCCGACGAGGCCGTGGCGGAGCCGGAGGCGACGACCTCTGGCGACGCGTCGGACACGCCGGACGCGCCGAAGTCCGACACGGCCACGGCTGTGTTCCGGACCGACCGGCAGCGGGGCGAGGCCTCGGACGAGGGCGCGGGCGAGAGCGAGGCGGCCTCTGGCGACGCGTCGGACGCGCCGAAGTCCGACACGGCCACCGCCGTGTTCCGGACCGGCCGGCCGCGGGTCGAGACCTCTGGCGACGGCGGTGCCGACGCGGGTGGGCCTCCCGCCGACAAGGCGACCGCGGTGTTCAAGACCGTGCCGTCGTGGGCGAAGAAGGACGAGGCCGAGGACGCCGCTGCCGCCGAGGACGCCGAGCCGGAGGCCGACGCGGACGCCAAGTCCGACGACGCCAAGGCAGGCGAGGGCAAGTCCGGCGAGGCGAAGCCGGGCGAGGGCGAGGCGGCCGCCGCCGACCCGCGTGCCCCGCGAGGCACCGAGTCCGACGACGCCAAGTCGGCCGCCGCCAAGTCCGGCGAAGCCGACAAGACCGGTGCTGCCGAACCGGGCGACGCCAAGTCCGGCGACGCCAAGCCGGAAGGCGCCAAGTCCGGCGACGCCAAGCCGGAAGGCGCCAAGCCCGGCGACGCCAAGCCGGAAGGCGCCAAGCCCGGCGACGCCAAGCCGGAAGGCGCCAAGTCCGGCGACGCCAAGTCCGGTGACGCCAAGGCCGTCGACCAGGCCACCGCCGTCTTCAAGGCCGTCAAGCCCACCGGCCCCGGTACCGGCTCCGGCGGTGTCGACCAGCCCACCACCATGCTCAAGCTCGGCGACGTCAAGGGCGAGAAGCCCAAGGCCGAGTCCGAGTCCGAGCGGACCAGCAAGTTCGTCGCGCTGAAGCCGCTCGACGAGCCCCGCGCCACGCCCGAGCGGAAGGCCCCGCCGCAGGGCGCGCCCAAGGCCCCGGCCGCCTCCGCCGCGACCCCGGCCGCCGCCGCGCAGGCCCCGCAGGCCCCGCAGGCGGCCAAGCCGGAGCCCGCGGAGCGGACCACCCAGCAGCCGCTGCCGCCCAAGCCGCCGCTCGACCTGCTCGCCGAGCTGACGAACACGCCGCCGCCCCCGGAGACCCCGACCCGCACCCTCGTACGGCGGTTCAAGATCTGGACGCCGCTCGTGCTGCTCCTGGCGATTGTGTTTGCAGTCGTACAGGCCGTGCGTCCGCTGCCGGACGCGAAGCTCCGCATGACCGCCAAGGACACGTTCTCCTTCGGCGGCGGCAAGCCCTCCATCCCTTGGCCCGCCGACGGTCAGGCGGCCATGGACGTCGACGGCATCGGCACCTTCGGCACCTCGGGCAAGCCGAAGCCCGTGCCGATCGCGAGCATCGCGAAGGTGATGACGACGTATCTGATCCTGCGCGACCACCCCATCAAGAAGGGGACGGAGGGCAAGACGCTCACCGTCGACGCCCAGGCGCAGCGCCACTACGAGAAGGGCAAGCCGGAGAACGAGTCCGTGGTCAAGGTGACCGAGGGCCAGAAGATCAAGCAGTACGAGGCCCTCCAGGCCGTCATGCTGCCGTCCGCCAACAACGTCGCGCGGATGCTCGCGCGCTGGGACAGCGGCGGCGACGAGAAGAAGTTCGTGGCCAAGATGAACAAGACGGCCAAGGAACTCGGCATGACGAACACCCACTACACGGACCCCAGCGGCCTCGACAAGACCACCGTGTCGACCGCCGAGGACCTGGTGAAGCTCGGCCGGGTGGCGATGGAGAACCCGACGTTCAAGGAGATCGCCCGCCAGCCCAAGTACGAGGACCTCAACGGCGACGAGCAGAAGAACTACTTCGGCCTCGTCCCGACGGTCGCCATCGGCATCAAGACCGGCACCACCACGGCCGCGGGCGGCAACATCCTGTTCGCCGCGGAGAAGAAGGTCGGCGGCAAGACCCAGGTGATCATCGGTGCGGCCCTGGCCCAGTTCGGCAAGCCCGGCGTCGCCAACATCGACCAGGTCACGAACGTCGTGAAGGACCTGATCAGCGGCGGCCAGGACGCGCTCACGGCGAAGACCGTGGTGAAGAAGGGCACGGTCGTCGGCCACGTCGACGACGGCCTCGGCGGCGAGACGCCGGTCATCACCACCAAGGACGTCACGGCCGTCGGCTGGTCCGGTCTGACCGCGAAGCTGGAGCTCACCGACGGCGGCAAGAAGGTCCCGCACACGGCGAAGAAGGGCACGAAGGTCGGCGTCCTGTCCGTGGGCGACGGCACCAACGGCGCCATCAAGGTGCCGGTGGCCCTGGGGAAGGACCTCGCGGAGCCGGGCCTCGGCGCGAAGCTCACGCGGATCGGCTGACGGAGCGCGCGCGAGCGCGAGCGAAAGGGGTGGGGGCGAGCCGGAAGGCTCGCCCCCACCCCTTTGCCGTGCTCCGGGTCAGTCCTTCTCGTTCTCGGGCGCGCAGCGCGGCTGCGGGCCCGAGGGGCCGCTGTAGTTCGAGCCGATGCGCACCTCGCCGGGCTTGGTGACGGTCAGGCGCGTGAAGTCGCCGTCCTTGCGCAGACAGGCGCCCTCGGCCCACAGCCACGGCGAGTAGGCGACGCGGACGATGACGGAGCCGGGCCGCGACATCCGGACCGTCATGTTGGCGCCGTCGGCGGCGACCAGGGTGCCGGGCTTGTCGACGAGCGGCACCGGGTCCTTGACCCGGTAGATCCGCCAGTTGTCGTCGTGCCAGACCTCCTTGAGGTAGCTGGGCCCGCTGGTCACGAGGTTGTGCTCGCGCTCGGCGGCGCCGTCCGGCACGCTGTCGCCCTTGTAGAGCACCACGAAGCCGACGGCCCACTGGTTCAGCCACTGGCGGTAGGAGGCCGAGGAGAAGGCGCCCTCCTTCACCTCGGAGACCGGGCGGCCCTCGTAGAAGAGACGGCCGCGCTCGACGTCCGCCTGGCGGTTCCAGCCGCGCGCCATGTTGATGTACGGCGACAGGACGGCGGCCTCGCGGTGGTCGCGGGCCGGGACGACCTCGACGCGGGTGCGGTCGGCACCGAGCCGCTTGAGCTCCTTGACGACGCCGTCGGTCTCCACGGCCCAGGTGGGCACCTTCGTGTACGCCACTATGTCGGAGGTCGTCTTGATCGACACCCAGATGAGGGACAGGGCGACGGCGCAGATGAGCAGGGCGTGCCGCCAGAGCAGGGCGGGCCTGCCGTTGGGCTTGAGCAGCCGTCCGCGCGGGAAGTCGCGGTTCAGGACGGCGGCGAGCACTATGGCCGGGGCCGCGAGCTCCGCGAGCCGCTCGACGTTCGTGCCGATCGGCGTGGGGATGATCCAGGTCAGCACGACGCCGACCGCGTACACGGCGGCACCGAGCTTCAGCAGCCGCCAGGCGGGCGGCGCGGCCAGGATGACGACCAGGCAGAGCAGGACCGGCGGGAAGATCCGGACGAACGCCATCGGCTGCTCGCCCTCGAAGGGGAACAGCCAGGTCGTGAGGCCGACGACGGCGAACGGCGGCAGGATCAGGGCGAGCGCCTTGCCCCACTCCCGCGACAGCAGATAGGCGGCGCCCACCACGACGATGAACAGGCCCGCCACCGGGCTGCCCATGGCCGCGAGCGCCGCGCAGGCCACGGCGGCCGCGAGCCTGCCGCGGCCGGTCTTGCCGGTGGCGGCGAGGACGGCCCCGACGCCGAAGGCCACACCGAGCATGAAGGTGGCGCGCCCGCACACCACCTGGCACCACAGCGAGAAGCCGACGATGATCGCGGGCCACAGGGGTCTGCGGATGCCGACGCGGGTGATGAGCGCGACGGCCATCCAGGTCGAGGCGAGGCCCGAGGCCATCGCCACGGTCCGCACGCCGAAGGCCGCCATGAGGTACGGCGAGATCACGCTGTAGTTGGCGGTGTGCACCCCGCCGTACCAGAAGAGCCCGTACGCCGAGCCCGGGTAGCGCCGGACGAAGCCGGCCCAGGCCTGCTGTGCCGCGAGGTCGCCGCCGCCCGTCGCGAAGACCGTCCACCACAGCGCGTAGAGCGGCAGTAGACCCAGCGTGATCATCAGTGGCAAGCGGTAGCGCCAGTACCAGGGCTCCCTCATGTCACTCCCCTGATGGCTTCGGGAGAGTGTCGGCGGAGACAGTTCGGCAGAGGCCACGGGCGGCGATCCGTTCGGCTGGCGGGGTCAACTCCTTCGGAGTAGACGCTAACCGCTGCGGAATGGTTGGCGGACAGCGACCCCGAGCCCAGGTATCCGTCAGTATGCGACCGATCGCGGACGGTCGCAGTACATCCACGTCAGAGGCGTCCCGGCCCGTGCGGGAGCAGGTGGAGGGGCCTCTCGGGGGCGGCTTCGACGACCCCGGAATTTGCGCGCGTGTATTTGCTCACAGAGGGTGTCCGGGGAGCGCGGGAGGGTGCGCGGCGGGCGGAGGAGACACGGTCAGCGGACCGGGTAGGCCACGTCGCACACGTCGTCCTCGGGCCCGGCCGCGTCCCAGTCCGTGAAGTACACCTCGCGGCACGGCCCGGCCTGGGTCAGGCCCTCCCGGTCGATCCACTCCTCCACGGCGTCGAAGGCGGCCACGATCTGCGGATAGGCCACCTGCGCCTTGGTGATCCGGACGTACGCGAGCCGGTACGCGGGCTCGGTGCGGGCGGTGAGGTCCCGGCCGCGCCCCTGCGCCGCGACCCAGGCGCGGGCCGCCGCCAGGTCGGCGACGGGCACACAGGCCTCGGCGGGGCCGTCGCTCTCCTCGGTGACCTCGGCGTGGTAGATCACGAACGGCGCCCCGGTGACCCCGCCGCAGGCCTCCTCCGCGGCCCGCTCCAGACGGCCGGTCGCGGCGTCGATCCACGGGGGCAGCTCCTCGTTGAACAGGTGCCGCGTCTCGCAGAGGACCGGGGTGGCGGGCACCTCCACCGTCGCGACCTCGAAGTCTCCGTACAACGTCGTGCTCCTTCCGGACAGCCTGGCGCGGAGGTAGCCCGCGAGGGTGCGCTGACCCGCGTGCCGTTCCTCGACGCGGGCCCAGTAACCGGCGAGGGCCTCGGCCGCCCGCTCGCCGTCCAGGCGGACGAGGGCCGCGATCTCCGCGAGCGGCATGTCGAGACGGCGCAGCATCGCCACGGTGCGGGCCTGCTCGATCTGCTCGGGCAGGTAGGAGCGGTAGCCGGTCGTCTCGTCCACGTACGCCGGGGTGAGCAGGCCCTGGCGGTCGTAGAGCCGCAGCGCCTTCGCCGAGAGCCGGGTGCGGCGGGCGAAGGCGCCGATGCTCAGCCGGCCGTCGGGTCGGTCGGCGCCGGGCCGGTCGGCGCCGGGCCGCTCGGGTGCGTCCGTGTCCTGTGCGCTGTCCACGGGACTCATCCTCCGTGACCGGAGGCGGGTCAGCGGGGTGCCGGGGCGGGTTCCCCGGCACCGGAGAGCCTGGACCCTGCCCCAGGGGCAAGGTCAATGCCGCGGAGCGCGTCCGTCCAGACGCGCTCGACCAGGGCGTTCCCGTACCGCGACCCCTTGCCGCCGACGCCGGACAGCGGCTGGAGCAGCGGGTCGCCCTTGCGCATCCGGAACAGCGTGACGGCCGTGGACACCTCGGGCGTGTACCCGGCGAACCAGGCGGACCGCAGCCGGTCCCGGTCGGTGGTGCGGCCCGCCGCGACCGGGCGGCCCCGGGTGCTGGTCACCCGGCCCAGGCTGTCGGTGGCCGCCCCGCGCAGCGCGTCGGCGACCTTTCCCGCGACCCGGGAGTCCAGGGCCCGGCGGGTGGGCGGCCGCTCCAGGCCCTCGATCTCCTCGCCGTCCTTCGTCACGGAGGTCACCGAGTACGGGTCGTGCTGGAGCCCGCCGCGCGCCAGCGTGCCGTACGCGCCCGCGAGCCGGATGGCGCTCGGCGTGGAGGTGCCGATGGCGAACATGTCCTCCTTCGGGCCCATGCTGGCGGGCAGCATCCCCGAGTCCACGGCGACCTCGCGCATCCGCTGCCAGCCGATCTGCTTGCCCAGGTGCAGATAGGTGGCGTGGCCGCCCTCGATCAGGGCCTGGCGCGGGGTCATCCCGGTGGCGCCCTTGCCGGTGTCGACGCCGTCCTGGAGGGCGGCGGCCAGGACGAACGGCTTGAAGGCCGAGCCCGCGGGGACGCCGGAGGTGTCGGCGTTGTTGCTGAAGTGCCGGGTGGCGTCGGCGCCGCCGTACAGGGCGAGCACGGCCCCGTCCGAGGTCCGCACCGAAGCCGCGCCGATCTCCACCCCGCGGTCCTGCGCGCGCCGCTCGGGGGCGAGGTCGCGGCGGGCCACGCGCTGCGCGGCCCGGGCGAGCTGCCGCACCCGGCGCTCGTCGAAGGTGGTGCGGATGCGGTAGCCGCCGCGGGCCAGGTCCTTGTCGGTGAGGCCGGTGCGCTGGCGGACGTACTTGTTGGCGATGTCGACGAGGTATCCGGCCTGCCCGTTGTGGGCGTTGAGGCTGGTGGAGCGCGAGCGGGCGAGCGGCTCGGGGAACGTGCGGTACCGCGCGCGCTCGGTCTTGCTCATCCGCCCGACCTCCACCTGGCGGTCCAGGATCCAGGACCAGCGCGCCTTCGCCCGGCGGTGGTGGGCCGCGCTCACCGACGGGTCGTACAGCTCGGCGCCCTTCAACAGGGCGGCCAGGAAGGCGCCCTGGCTGGGGTTCAGCTTCCGTGCGGGGATGCCGTAGTAGGCGTGCGCTGCGGCCTCGATTCCGTAGGCGCCGCGGCCGAACCAGCTGCTGTTCAGGTACCCCTGGAGGATCTCGTCCTTGCTCTTGCTCCGGTCCACCTTCAGGGAGATGACGAACTCCCTGACCTTGCGCGTCACCGTCTGGTCCTGCGAGAGGTAGGTGTTCTTCACGTACTGCTGCGTGATGGTGGAGCCGCCCTGGGTGTCGCCGCCGCTCGCCATGCTCGCCACGGCCCGCAGCAGGCCCTTGGGGGAGACGCCCGAATCGCTGTAGAAGCTGGCGTTCTCCGCGGCGATGGCGGCGTTGCGGACCGCCACGGGCACCTCGTCCAGCGGGATGTTCTGCCGGTTGACGTCCCCGGTGCTGACCATCTGCGTGCCGTCGGCCCAGTAGTACACGTTGGCCTCCTGCTGCGCCGCCGCGTTCTCGTCGGGGATGTCGACGGCCGCGTAGACGTAGGCGAAGAGCCCGCCGATGGCGCCGCCGCACAGCCCGAACGCGCTGAGCCACTGCCGCCAGGAGGGCAGCCAGCGGCGCACCCCCCGACGGCCGCGCCGCGGATAGTCGATGAGCCGGCGCCGCCGACGGTCCTTGGCGCTGCGCGCCGAGTGTGTGCCCATGCTGGAGGAGAAGTGAAAAACCTGCGCGAGGTTGAGCGCCAAGCTGTCAGCTCTTCGTAACAAGCCGCAGGTCAGGGCGTGTTGGCAGCAAACGGACGAATGGCGTCCGATGGGGCGAGCCGGTTTTTGGTGCCCTGGCGCGCGGCGGGTGGGCGCCGGGGCGCGCCCGTACGCGGGACGGGCGGGGGCCGGGTCTGTCTCGTGCGCGCGACGAGTGGGCGCCGGGTCCCGCCCGGCCGCGCGGCGGTTGGGCGCCGCGTCTCGCCAGGTCCCGGCCGGACGGGGCGAGTTACGGTGGGAGCGGCCTCGTCGGACTGATCAAGGGGGAGCCGTGGGCGGCGCAGGGGCGGACCGGGGGAGCGGGCGGCGGCCGTGGGGCGCCCTGGGCGCGAGTGCCGCGCCCCTGCTTCTGCTCCTCGCGCTGCCGCTCGCGGCGGCCCACCGGCTCCCCGACCGGCTCGCCACGCACTGGAGCGGCGGCTCCGCGCGCCCCGACGACTCGATGCCGCTGTGGGCGGCGACGCTGTTCCCCGCGCTGATCTGGGCGGTTGCCGCCGGGGGCACGCTGCTCGCGGGCCGCCGAGCGGACACCTGGCGCGCGGCCGTGCTGCTGCCCGCGGGCGTGGCGCTCGTCGGCGCGCAGGCGGCGATCGTCCGGGCCAACGTGGACCACGCCGACTGGCGCGACGCGGAATCGGCGCCCGTGTGGGGCGTGGCCGTGGCGGTGGCCGCCGTGGCGGCCGCGGTCCTGGGAGTGCTGCTCTCCCGCCGCCGGGCGCCGGACGCCCCGCCGCGGGCCGCCGCCCCGCACGCGGAGCTCGCGCCCGGTGAGCCCGTCGACTGGGTGTCCCGCACGTCGAGCCCCTGGATGCACGCGCTCGCCGCGGTCTTCGGCGCGGGGGCGGCGGCCGCGGCCGTGGTGTCGGTGGCCGGGCTCACCGACCCGCTGTGGCTGCTGGCCGCGCCCTTCGCCCTGGTCGCCGTCACCTGCCTGGGCTGCGCCTCCGTCGAGGCGGCCGTCACCGAAGCGGGGCTGCGGGTCTCGTTCGGCCCGCTCGGCTGGCCCGTGCGCCGCTGGGCCCCGGAGACCATCGAGACCGCGTACGCGGAGCACCGCACGCCCGGCCAGGTCGGCGGCTGGGGCTACCGCCTGAGCGGCCTCGGCACGACGGTGATGCTGCGCGCCGGGGAGTGTCTGGTCGTCCGGGCCAAGGGGAAGGCCTTCGCGGTGTCGGTGGACGACGCGGAGCGCGGGGCGGCGCTCCTGAACGGGCTGAACGAGCTGAACGCGCTGGGTGCGCGCCGTGCGCCGGGCGCGCGCAACCCCTGACGGCACCGCAGGCACCCTTGACAGGGTGCGTACTGCTTCGCCAGGTTTGAGCCGCGTCGGAACGGTTGGAGGACCGTCCGCCGGAGGGGCATGACGCGCACAGTGCCATGGGGGATTTGGGGGGAGGGGTCGCCCGTGCGATCCGTCAGGAAGGCTCCGCGCGCCCCGGGGATCCGGGCCGGAGCCGAGGGAATCCGGAACGGGTCCGAGGGAACCCGGACCGGAGCCGAGGGAACCCGGGCCGGAGCCGAGGGAACCCGGGCCGGTTCCGGAGTGCCGTCGCCCGCGGCCCGAGGCGCCGCCTCCGCGCGGCACCGCCCCCGCGTCCAGCGCATCGCCCGCGAGGCCGCACCGGCGCAGAAGGGCGGTTGATCCGACGTGGACATCGAGATCCACAGACCCGAGAAGCTGACCGACTCCCTGCGCGCGGCCTGGTACCGGGCCATGGACGAGTCGCCCGACTACGCCAACCCCTTCCTGGCACCCCAGTTCGCGGCCGGCATCGGCGGCTACCGGGGCGGGGCGCGGGTCGCGGTGCTGCGCGAGGCCGGCGAGGCCGTCGGCTTCTTCCCGTACGAGCGCAACGCCGTCGGCGTGGGCCGGGCCGTCGGCCTCGGCCTGTCCGACTGCCAGGCCCTCGTGCACCGCCCCGGAATCACCTGGAACGCCCGGGAACTGCTGCGCGCCTGCCGTCTCTCCGCCTTCGAGTTCGACCACCTGGTGGAGGAGCAGAAGCCCTTCGGCCGGTACGTCACGGGGATGTTCGACTCGCCCGTGATCGACCTGAAGGACGGCGACGACGACGTCGGCTACCCCGAGTGGCTGCGGGGCGCGTACCCGGGCATCGCCAAGACGACCCTGAAGAAGGAGCGCCGCCTGGGGCGCGACGCGGGCGAGATGCGCTTCGTCTTCGACGAGCGCGACCCCGCGCCGCTGCGCCAGCTCATGCGCTGGAAGTCCGCCCAGTACCGCAGGACCGGGCGCATGGACCGCTTCGCACGGCCCTGGATAGTCGACCTGGTACGGCACTTCTCCCAGGTCAGGGACGAGCACTTCACCGGCGTCCTCTCCGTCCTCTACGCGGGCGACCGCCCGGTGGCCGCACACTTCGGGCCGAGGTCGCGCACGGTCTTCGCCTGCTGGTTCACCGCGTACGACCCCGACTTCCGCTACTACTCGCCCGGCCTGATCATGCATCTGCGCCTTGCCGAGGCGGCGCGCAGGGACGGGGTGCGGCTCATGGACCTGGGGCGCGGCGACAAGGAGTACAAGAACTGGCTCAAGACCCGCGAGCTGCGCGTCGGCGAGGGCTTCGCGACGCGGCCGCACCCGGTGGCCGCGGCGTACCGCCTGTGGCGCAGACCGGTGCGCGGGCTGCGGAACACGGTCCTGGCCCACCCCCGCCTCCGGGACCCGGCGGACCGCCTCCTGAAGACGGCGGGCGCCCTGCGCACGGGCGCGCCGGACACCCGGCGAAGCCCCGAACGCACCGCACCACCGGCACCTCAGGCACCTTCTCAGCGCGACCCCCAACAGGCTCCTCGACGAAAGAGGTGACGATGCCGTACGGCTCACGGCTCGCCGCGACGATGACGCGGCGACTGGGACGCGAATGCGTCTACACGCCCTCGGCACGCCTGGCCCTCTACCTCGCGCTGCGGCGCTGGTGCAGGCCCGGCGCCCGGGTGCTGATGTCGCCGGTGAACGACGACGTGATCCTCTTCGTCGTCCTCGCGGCGGGCCTGCGCCCGGTGCAGGCCCCGGTCTCCCCCTGGACGGGAAACATCGACCCGGCCGCCGTACCCGACGCCACCTGGGCCTCCGTGGACGCGGTCCTCACCACGAACCTCTACGGCATGCCCGACCGCGTCGTCGAACTCAAGGCGCGCTGCGACGAACTGGGCATCCCGCTCTTCGAGGACGCCGCGCACGCGATCGGCACGCACGTGGACGGGCAGCCGGTCGGCACCTTCGGGAAGGCCGCGGCCTTCAGCCTGTCCAAGCACGTGGCGGGCATGGCGGGCGGATTCCTCGCCGTCGAGGACGCGCGCACCCGCCGCGAGCTGGAGGTGCTGCGCGACGACCTGCTTGTCCCCGGCCGCCTGCGCGAGGACGTGTACACGACCGTGCGTCCCCTCGCGCGTTCGGCCGTACGCGGACTGCACCTGGTGCGCCCGGTGTGGCGCACCCTCCAGCGCCTCGGCCTCCTCGAACGCGACTCCTTCCGCATGCCCCTGCACGCGCCGCGCCTCTCGGGCTGCGCGCACCGGGCGCCGAACCTGTCCGCGTACGAGCCGTGGGTCCGGGTCGACCTGCACGGCTACCGGGCCCGTCACGGGGCGCTGGTGCGGGGCCAGTTGGGGCTGCGCCTGGCCGGGCTCGACGCGGGGCTCACCCGGCGCAGGGCGGGGGTCGCCGAGCTCTCCGGCACCATCTGGGCCACGCCGGAGCTCCGCGCCCGCGCCACCGACGACGGCCCTCCCGCCCTCTTCCGGGCGCCCCTCCTGGTCCGCGACCGCGACGCGCTCGTCGACCGCCTCGTCCGGCGGGGCGTGGTCTGCGGCTACATCTACGACCCGCCGCTCGACGACTACGCGGGCGCCGAGTTCGTCGACCCGTCCCCCGACCCGACGGCCGCCCGCTGGTTCGCCTCCCACGTCCTCCCCGCCGACCCCCTCCTCGCCCACCACATCGCCACGGCCCTCACCAAGGAGTCCGCGGCCCCGGCCCGCTATCCGACCGCGCCCATCACACGGGCGCGGCCCACGCCCGTGGTCAACTGAGCCACACCCTGGGCGACATGGCCACACGGGGGGGCGCGGCACGTCACGCGTCCTCCGGGGCGGCCAGTTCCTGGAGGCGTTCGGCGATGTCGTCCGCCCACTCCTGGGCCCACCGGCGGAGGGCGTCGACGGCTCGGGGGTCGAGGCCGCACGAGGCGAACTCCCCGTCGTCGATCCACTCCGTGCCGCCCAGGCGGGCGTGCAGGTCGGTGAGGTCGAAGGCGTCGCGGGCGTGCCGCCGGCCCAGTTCCTCCAGTTCGACGCGGCTCCAGCGGTCCGCGGCGGCCCGGACGTCGACGAGGTCGCGGGCGAGGCCCCGGTCGGCGAGGGCGCGCACCTTCGTGCCGACCGTGTCCTCCAGGGACAGGACGAGCCCGTACTCGCTCAGCACCGGCGGCCGCCAGAAGGCCTCCTTCTGGACGGAGACCTCGCACTCACCGCCGCCGACGGGATCGGCGACGGCCATCCGCGCGGACAGCGGATCCGTCTCCCACCCCCACACGTCCCACCCGCGCCCCTCGATCCCCGTACACACCAGCGCGACGATCCCGTCCATCCCCTCCGGGCTCTCGGTGGCGAACTCAAGGCTCCCGCCGGACTCCCCGGCGAGCCCGTGCACCCGCACGGCACCCCCACCCGCGAGCACGAGCGGGTACCAGGCCCCCGCCTCCAGCACATCGACGACGAGCCGGAGCCGCAGCTCGGCGGGGCTCATAGGGGGATCCGCCCGAAGGGCCCGGCGAGGAGGGAAGACGACGTTGTTGACATGCCTGGATTATCGCCGCTGCCACTCTGCTCGACCCACTCGGCAAGTCGCGCTCAGAAACGGCCTCTTGGCGGTCGGGGCCGTCGGGGCTTTCCTGGACTCCAGGGGAGGGACCCATGGCCGACGAGAGTGATGTCCTGCTCGAACTCTGGAAGGGGCAACGCGACGAGGCCCGGCAGATGGAGAACCAACGAGCGGCGCTGACCAACATCGTGATCCTCGTGGCGGCGGCCGCGCTGGGTTTCCTGACGCAACAGGGCCACCTGGAGCTTTCGTCGCTCGGCGTGACAGTACCGCTGTGCTTCCTGGGAGCGTTCGGCGCGGCCGCGAGCAGCAAGTACGGGGAGCGCTGGGCCGTCCACTCGGGCCTGGCCGACCGCCTCCGGGACGAGCTGGCGGCACGCCACCCGCACCTGGACCTGGACGCCCTCGTCGCGGCGAACCGGACCGAGCACCGCGCGGAGTTCCCGTTGGCCTCCCGGATGCGCGTCTGGATCCTCTGGGTGGCGCTCCACACGGCCATCGGGGCGTGCGGGCTTCTCCTCAGCCTGTGGATCGTGGTCACCCAGTAGCTCAGGCGGCGCCGGTCAGCCGCCACTTGGCGGCAGCGAGCGCGGCGTCCCACGTCTTGTCCGTCGCCGCTTCGGGGGCGAAGCCGTCCTCGCCGTGCAGGACCGTGACCCCTTGCTCGCGCAATTCCACGACGCTCCGGTCCAGTTGCCGGTGCCGGGCGTACGCGGCGCTGACGCACGGCGCCGTCACCGTCGGAACGCCCTTGCCGACGGCCTCGGCGGCGACCCCCACCACGAAGTCCTGAGTGAGCCCGAGGGCCCAGGAGTTGATGCTGTTGAACGTCGCGGGCGCGAAGAGGATCACATCCGCCCGGGGCCAGACGTCCGGCTCGCCGGGAAGCGCGTAGGCGCTGCGCACCGGATGCCCGGTCAGCACGGCGAGCCCGTCCAGGCTCCCGTCCAGCCACCGCGCCGCCGTCGGCGTCAGCCCGAGACAGACGTCCCACCCGTCGGCCTGCGCCGCCTCGATCACCTTCGCCACGTCGAAGAGCGGCGGCGCGGCCGAGCCGAACAAGTACAGAGTCGGAGGGGTCATACACCCATCCCACCCCGCCCGGTGGATCACGCGCAACAGGCCCCGGAACCGCGTGCATACCGGCCCCCGGTATGCGCGGCTCCACCGGATCGAGGGCGACCGGCACGGCACGCTGCAACGGTTTCGTTCTGATTCGTTCCAGGAGGGGTGGTCGCGGAGCGCCCCGTGCCGACGATCGCCTACGGCTCCCTACGTGCTGCGGGGTTCGAGGGCCGGGCAGGGGGCGAGAGGGCGAACATGCTGGTCGGCTGGCACAGGGCGAGCGCGATGTCGTCGGCCGGTGCGCGGCCCGTGTGCGTGGCCACCATGGCGTACAGCGTGTCCAGCGCGTCGGAGGGGGAGAGCACGGTCAGTGCGTCACCAACCCGTTCGAGGAGCGGAAAGTCGACGCCGTTCGCATCGCGTGCCTCGCTCAGGCCGTCGGTGTAGAACAGCAGCCGATCCCGCCCCGTGAGATAGAAGCGGTACAGCTGCGGCTTCGGGTGCAGGCCCAACGGGGGCGCGGGCTCAAGTGGTTCCAGCAACCTGACCTGCTTGCCTGCCCGTACGGGCGCGGGGTGCCCGCAGTTGACGATGCGGACCTCGCCCGGGGCGAACTCGGCGAGCAGGGCGGTGACGAAGTCCTCCGCCCCCAGTTCCGGGGCGAGCCTGGCGTCCAGGGCCGTCGCCAGGTCGGCGAGGTCGGGGGTGAGATAGGCAAGGTCCTTGAAGGCCCCGATGGTCGCCGCGGTGGCCCGCAGGGCGTCCAGGTCGTGGCCGCGTACGTCCCCGATGAGCAGGCGCACTCCGTACGGGGTGTGGGCGACGTCGTACAGATCCCCGCACACCGACGCCCCCTGCGCGGCACAGCGGTGCCGGGCGCACACCTCGATGCCGCCGAACTCCACCGAGATCGGCCGCAGGATCGCGTTCTGGGACGCCTGCGCGACATCGGTGGCCCGGGCCAGTGCGGCCGCATCGGCCGTGTGCCGGGCGGCGTCGCGAACGGACAGCGCGCCTCCGGCCAGCAGGGCGAGGAACTCGATTCCGAAACCCGGAGTCACCATGAGACCGTTCGTGGCGCCCGCCCCGAGAGCGAGCAACAGCGCCAGGGCCGCCACCGCTGCGGTGCGCCGCGCGTCCAGGCGGGCGGAGGCCAGTACAGGACCTATGACCAGTACGGCGACTCCCAGGTGCCAGCTGCCCATACCGCTGCAGATGGCGAGCAGGCCACTCACCCCCAGCGCGAGCCCCGGTCGCCACCGGCTGCGCCAGTTCCGCGTGCTCGTCTTGAGCCACCTCCGCCCGACTGCCCTGACGGCCATGCGCGGCCCCGGCCTCCCCCCGCGCCTCGTGAGCCCGCGGTAGAGGTCGGCCACTCTGGTCCAATGTGCCTGCGTGTAGGGCCGGTTGACCGGAGTGGAGGGAGGGTTGATCGGTCGCTTTCGTCGTCGTGCGGTCATGTGAGCGCCTTGCTCGAATAGGCGGGCCTCTCGTGACATGCGCGGCCCGGGGGCGTAGCCGGGCAACGGACTTGGGAGAGGGCGCCGTGGCGCAGCGCGCCCACGCCCGCGCTTCGCGAGGGAACCCCCCGTTGCGCCCGGGTATGGACAAGGGACGGCGGTGGTCCAGGGTTGCCGCCCCGGATCACCGCCGCCGTCCTCTGTGGTCGCCCTAGCCCTGGAGCTTGGCCAGGGCGAAGTCGAGCCCGGTGCTGCTCGATGTCGCGCCTCCGGCGATGAGAATGTCGTCGCTGCCGGTCAGCGCGATGCCGCGAGCGACATCGGCCCCGCCGGAGAAGTCGACGGTTGCCTTGCCGTCCCCGCTGAAGCCGGTGTCCAGGCTGCCGTCGGAGTTGTAGCGGACGACGAGGGCGTCCCCGTCGACGGGGTCGACGGGGAACACGACGGTTTCGCCGGTCAGTCCGGCAACGACGATCTTGCCGTCGCCGTCCACGGCGACGGCGCGTGCCTCGTCGGCGCTCAGGGCGTTCACGTCCGTGGTGACCTTGCCGTCTCCGCCGAAGCCGGTGTCCAGGCTGCCGTCGGAGTTGTAGCGGACCACGCCGACCTTGATGGGGCCGGTGGTGCCGAACGGCTCGGGGGCGTCGACCGCGCCCGCGAGCACGTAGTCCCCGCCGGGCGCCTGGGTGAAGCCGAACGCGATGTCGGAGAGCCCGTTGAAGTCGGTGGTCACGATGCCGTCGCCGCTGAAGCCGGTGTCCAGGCTGCCGTCCGAGTTGTACCGGACCAGCAGGAAGTCACTGTTGGCGGTGCCGGCCGCGATCAGCTTCCCGCTGGACAGCTCCTCCAGCGCGAAGAGGTGGTCGCCGGTGCCGAAGTCGGTGGTCACGACGCCGTCGCCGCCGCCGAAGCCGGTGTCCAGGGTGCCGTCCGCGTTGTAGCGGGCGATGAAGGAGTCGTTCCCGGCCGCCCCGGCCGCGAGGATCTTGCCGCCGCTCGTCAGGCTCAGGCCACGGATACCGTCGCCGAGCCCGCCGGTCAGGTCGGTGGTGACCTTGCCGTCGCCGCCGAAGGAGGTGTCGAGGGTGCCGTCCGCGTTGTACTTGGCCAGCGCCAGGTCGGCGATCTGCTCCCCTCCGGTGAACCCGCCCACCAGGATCTTCCCGTTGCCGGCCTCGATGACCGACCGGGCCACCGACAGGGTGTCGCCGAAGCCGGTGGTGACCTTGCCGTCGCCGCTGAAGCCGGTGTCCAGCGCTCCGCTGGAGGTGTACTTGGCCACACCGAACGAGCTCGGGCCGACGCCGGGGGTGCCGAGGCCCTGCCGCCCGGCGACGAACAGGGACCCGCTGGACGTACGCAGCAGGTCGTTGCCGATCTCCGGTACCGACGGGGTGTCGCCGAAGTCGGTGGTGACCTTGCCGCTGGTGCCGAAGCTGGTGTCCAGGTCACCGGGCGCGGCCGCCGCGCTGGGCGCGAGGGCCACCATCAGGCCCACGGCCAGTGCGGACACGGCTGCCACGTGGGGCCTCCGCGTCGTGCGGTTTTGGAAGAGGGGGAAACGTCTGGTCATGAGAAGGACTCCTCACGTTTGCCGAGGCAGTATGCCCCCGGTACGGCGGGCACCATTCCGCGCCCTTCGCCCCCGCACAACCGGCGCACCGGTGGCGCTTGGGCGGGCGCCAGGGCGCGCCGGGCGTTAGCCGGAGTGTGTTGATGACGACGCTCCGTAGTGCGCGCCGTGTGCTCGTCGGCCCCGCCGGTCGTGGGCGGAGGCGAACTGGTCGCCACGCACCCCGAAGCGAACAGGGACGACCAGGCGATGCCGTGTTTCTGTCCGCATGGCCGGTGTCCCGCCACAGAGGGGTACCGCCGCAGCAGACTCAGCCGGGCCGGGTCAGGTAGGAAGCCAAGGGAGGGGGCCCCGTGTCACACGGCGTGCCGGGAGAGACGGAGATGAGCGAGTGGTCGGGGAACCTGCCGTCGGAGACTCGCAGTTTCATCGGGCGGCAGGACGAACTCGCCCGCCTCGACGTCATGCTGCGTCCGGATGACGGGCCGACCGAGGGCGGCGAGGGACGGAGGGACCGGAACGGCGGGCGCCGCCTTGTGACTCTCCTGGGGCCTGGTGGGATCGGCAAGACACGTCTCGCGGTGGAGGCCGCGCGCTGGATGCGGCCCGCCTACCCGGACGGTGTGTGGCTGGTGGAGCTCTCCTGCCTGCACGACAGCGGGATGATCGGCCCCAACATGCTGGGTCTTGCGACGATGGAGGCGCTGCGGGTGGCCGACCAGACGACGCGCCCGGCGGCGGAGGCGCTGGCCGAGTGGATCGCGGACAAGCGACTGCTGCTGGTACTGGACTCGTGCGAACACCTGCTGGAGGACTGCGCGGCCTTCATCGACGAGTTGCGGCTCGCTCCGCACGTGAACATCCTGGCCACAAGCCGCCGACGGCTCGGGCTGCCCGGGGAGCAGTGTCTGGAGGTCGAGCCGCTGCCGGTGGACGAGTCGGGTACCGCGGCTCGGGAGGACGCGGTGACCCTGTTCGCGGAGCGGGCGACCGCCGTGCGCCCCGGCTTCGTGCTCGACGAGGCCTCCCGGCCGGTCGCGGCCTCCGTCTGCCGGTACCTGGACGGCATCCCGCTGGCCGTCGAACTGGCCGCGGCGCGGCTGTCCACCCTGTCGCTCGCCGAACTCGACGAGCACCTCGGGACGCGGACGGACCACCGACTGGCCCTGCTGGCCTCGGACGACGACACCGAGGATCCGTCGCGCCACCGGGCCCTGCGCACCACCATCGGCTGGAGCCACGAGCTGTGCGCTCCGCTGGAGCGGCTGCTGTGGGCCCGGCTCGCGGTGTTCACCGGCGGCTTCGACGTCGAGGCCGCCCAGGAAGTGTGTGCCGGGGGACCGCTGGCGGCCGGGCGGGTGCCCGCCCTCCTTGACGAGCTCGTCGCCCAGTCCATCGTGCAGCGCGACCAGCGCACCGGCACGGACCGGTTGCGGATGCTCGACACGGTGCGCGAGTACGGCGCGGACTGGCTGGGGGAGTTGGGCGAGGAGGACGCCGTGCGGCTGCGCCACCGCGAGTACTACCGACGCCTGGCCCGCGACGGCTGCGCCGAGTGGAACACCGGCCGCCAGGTGCAGTGGAGCGCACGCGTGCTGACCGACCACGCCAACCTGCGCGCCGCGGTGGACTGGTCCCTCGACCGCCCCGACCCGCGGGCCGCCCTGGAGTTCGCGGGCACCGCGGGCTTCCTGTGGCGGCACTGCGGCCATGTGCGCGATGCGAACCACTGCCTCGACCGGGTGCTCGCCGCCGATCCGCCTCCAGGGCCCGATCTCCTCCGGGCCCTGTGGACGCGTGGTGCCGGAGCGATCATGCAGGGCGACGTGGACACCGCCGCCGAATACGGGCGGCGGTTCACCGACGTGGCACGGCAGCAGGCGGACCCGGACGCCCTCTCCGTCTCCGCCTACCTCACGGGCAGCCAGCTCGCCCTGCGCGGGCGGTCGGCCGAGGCGGTCGGCCTCATGTCCGTTGCCGCCCGCCTCCCCGTCCGGGACGACTGGCTCGGTTCGGCACAGATTCAGACGATCGGCGCCTTGGCGTACGCGCACCTGATGAGCGGCGATCACGAAGCGGCCCGCGCGGTGTCCGAAGAGGTCCGCGCCGAGTGCGCCCGGCGCGGCGAGCACTGGACGCGCTCGACCTCCGACGTGATCGTGGCGAAGCTGGACCTCGCCCACGGTGACCCCGCCTCGGGGGCCCGCAACGCCACCCGGGCTGTTGCCGCGCACTGGCTGCTGCACAACGCCAGCATCGTCGCGGCCTTGGCCATCGACACCCTGGCATCAGCCACGGTCGCCCGGGGCGAAGCTCACCGGGCGGCCGAACTCCTCGGCATCGCCCAGCGCTTGTGGCATCGGGCCGGCGGCCGCGTCCAACTCAACTCCCCGGACCTGATCGCCCCCCGCCAAGCCTGTGAACGCGCCATCCGTGACGAGATCGGCGACTCGGCCTACGAGCACAGCTACGAGGCGGGCCGCTCCATGTCGTACGAACAGGGAATGAGCTACGCGACAGACACCACGCCCCGCGCATCCGGCTGAGCCTGCCCCGGCTCACTCCGCCCGCTCACGCAAACGGCCCCGGACGAGAAGCCCGAGGCCGAACAAGTCCCCTCCCTGAGGGAGAAACCCCAGGTCAGAGTGGCAATGCGTAGTGCCCCCGGGGTGGGGTGGACTGGATCTGTACGGGGTGGGGAGCGGGGCATGGGGCGGGAGTTGGTGGTGTCGGCGACGGTTGGGGTGTCGGGTGGCGGCCGACGGGCAAAGGGTGTGGGCCGCTGACGCTCTCGTTGAACCCGATCAGTGCGTGTGCGCGGGAGTGCCGCGAGGTATCACCTTGGGAAGCTAGGGTGATATTGCCTTGATCGTCCAGTTCGCCTGCGGTGGAACGGTCGACGCTTGCTGGGCGAACCCGTTGATTCCCCTGGTTTCCCACTCGACCCGGCACGTGCCTGGCATGATTACTTCATCTTGAAGCGCAGGCCCGGCCCTACCAGGGAAGAGCTCCCACTGGCAGGGCCGGATGATCACCTGCGGTTGGTCCTTACTTCGTCACGCACCGCGCGAACAGAACGAATCGCAGTGATCAACTTTTGGGAGAGTGCCGGAACCTGGTCGAAGAGGTGTCCCACGACCGTGAACCCCCCAACGACCGCCGCGGTCCCGACAGTCACCCATCCCGCCAGTTCCATGTAGCCCCTTTCGAAGAGAGATCGGTGTAGGCACCAGGGGCTACTGGCGCCCTCGCTCGTAGCACCCGGTATCGCCTGGTCGGCACCGATCTCATTCCCGAACTACACGGACTGTCAGGTGACTTGAGTCTACCCACTGCTGCTGCCTCTGTCCGTACAGAGCTGAGGCTGACCACAGGTTCAACACGGTCGCTCGGTACAGCGGTGGGGTGTACCTTCGACGCCTAGGGTGCGATAAACAAATGGGGAGGACCTGTGCCCAAACCTCGTGGTAGCGATTTCGAGGGGGATGGCTTCTATGCGTCCATGAGGAAGCTTGAGGACTCCTGTGACGCGTTGTCAACTGATAGGATTCCCGCCCTAGGTGAAAAGGCGCCTAAGTTGTACACGACCCTCGGGACCTTACTGTCCCTCCTGGAGAGATCCTCTAGCTGCTATTGGGGTTGCTCAGGCGGGGATCATGCAATTGAGCACCTGACTGGAGGGGTCTGCAATGCGGCACGCGCCGCTATACGTCTAATGCATATGGGCTTCTACGACGAGGCTCTCACACTGTCTCGATCAATAGCCGAAAGGGTGAATCTGGCCTCCCTGTTCCTCTATGATCCAGAGAGCCTGGCCGAATGGAGAAGTGCAGACGGTAAGGATCGTCGGCGCAAGTACTCTCCCGTTCGGGTTCGGACGCGTCTGGAGCGGGGAGGCTGGGGAGTGCCAACTGATCAGGTCAGATATTCAAAGCTGAGTGGATATGGAGCTCATCCTGGCCACATCCCGCAACATTTCATTCCTCATGGCCCACCTGCGGCTGGCGGATTCTATAGCGAGATCGGCCTGTTGATTTCTCTGAATGAAATCGGCCGCAGTGTGATTCTCTATTCCGGAATCTTTATCGGTTCAATCGCCCTCCCCAAGGAGGTTTCGCAACGCTTCAGCACCCTAGCAGCAGAAGCTGCTCATTACCTAGGGAAGGTCAGCCTCGAAGGCATGGATGAATACTGGGAGCAACGCTCTGCTGAATAGCCCCATTCAAGCTTGGCGGATTCCCCGCGGAAAGCCAAATGTTAACGGTGGTCGGGATCAGTGGCCAGCGCACAATCGCCGCCCTGACTGGCGAGACAGCCCTCCGCTCTGACTAGCTTCAGGGGCCGGGGCTTCTGTTGTTGGTCGGCGTTATCTCCATGCAGCCCTAGGTCAGTCCGGGCTTCGAGCCGTGCAGTAGGTCAAGGATCGGTGGCCTGTGGTTGCCCTGCAGAACCACTCGTGACACGGCGCGCCCCTCCACCTAACAGCGACGTGCTGCCCTCAAATCGGTCAACCTCCCATAATCCGCGTAACGCTGCACATAAGCACGGCTACTATGGCCGCATGAAGAGTGTCGAGTCGGACTGGTGGCTGGAAAACGGCCTGCATGAATTCACGGAGAGCGGGCACGGAAAGAATGGCATCGGCGATTACGACCGAATGATGATATCGCGTGCTGAAGCTTCATTCCATCATGCGGCATACCGACTCTCGAACCACCGTGGAGAGTATGATCGAATTGACGCTGTTCTCGCCCTCAAGCGTGCTGTCGATACACGCCTCGAACACCTGAATTCGATTTACTGTTTTAGTCAGTACCTGGATTCGAGGAATGTCAGCTGGCTCGGCCTTCTCGAAACCTGGGGCGTAATCCTCCAGCGTTCACTGCGCCGCCTCAGGCGCCTGCGCAACGCCGTGGAGCACGATGGAGCCGAGCCGCCTACGCTGGACGAGTGTGAAGACTATCAGGAGGTCTGCTGGTGGTTCCTGAAGGGAACCATTGATTATCTTTCCCCGCTCTGCAACTATGACTTCTTTTGGGGTGAAAGCTCTGGATCCTTTTCCATCGAGTACAACCCGCTGACCGTCACGTTGATTGGTGATTTTGCGCCTGAAGTGATTTCGGATTGTCAAGTTGATGGATGGATTAGGTTGGGTGCGGCAGTAGGTATCTCGCCACGTCGAGCAGGGCGGTGCTTCCTCCAGGGGGAAGTGGTTGACGAAGATACGCGATTGGAGTTCTTGCAATTCGCTATGGACTACTTCGGGATGACGACACGTAGATTCGATTGAGGGTGTAAAAGCGAGAGTCGGGCGGAGCGGCTTTGGGCTGGAAGGCCCCTTTGGCGCGAGTGCGATCACGGCCCGTGAGCTCTCGGCACGTCGGGCAGTCTTTAGATCTACCCGGTAAGCACGACGTTGGGGTCATGGTCTTCGAGCCCGCACCAAAGTGGCTGCCTGAAGCTGTGGAGCCCTAGTCGCGACGTACCGGATTCTCCGACTTCAAGCAGCCGATCGCCGTATCGCGCGACGGGCTGGGGGAGGCAGTAGCGCAGGTCCAGCCGCGCGCGGATGCGAGCCGCCTTGAATCCGTGACGAAGGTCGTAACGCAGTCGGTTCGTTGGTCCTGAAGCCGCTTGTGCAGGACGGGCTCTCGGCCATCAGACAGTGATCGACAGCCTGCGTGCTGTGACGTTATCTACCGACACGGACCCTATGGGGTGACGGGAACTGATCACAGCTCTGCCGGGTGTGGGCGGGAGTACCGTTCTGAGTGTCTAGTTCAGAACGGGAGTCAGTATGCCCGACCCAACTGACAGCACCACAGGTGGGATTGGGGCGCGCATCTCCGAAGTGCGCGCTCTGCGCGCCCTCTCGCTTCGGGAGCTCGGGGCGCGTGCTCACGTCTCGCCGTCCATGCTCTCCAGGATCGAGAGCGGTGATCGCTACGCCAGCCCTGCCATCGTTGCGGCCATCGCACGGGCGTTGGGCGTGAGTGTGTCGGTCCTGCATGGGCAGCCGTACATCCACATGCTTCAGTCGGACCAGTTGGACCGGCTCGTCACTCCGATCAGCTCCGCGCTCGATGACTGGGATATCCCGCCCAGCGATGACGATCCGCAGCCCAGGTCGCTTGCGACCTTGGAAGCCGAGGTGGTGCGGCTCCGGGAGCGCCGGGCCAAGGCGGAGTACATCGAGATCGCCGAGCGGCTTCCCGCCCTGATCTCGGAGATCAATCACCGGGTTCTGCTGCACGATCAGCCTGATCACGAGCGTGAGCGCGTGTGCTGGCTGCAAGCGGAGATCGGGCGCACGGTGTACGTCGTGAGCCGTCAGATCGGCTACCTGGACCTTGCTCGGCTCGCGCTGTCTCGCATGGCGGCGGCCGCCCCACGGTCCGGGGACCCGCAGCAGGTGGCCATTGAGCGGTGGGATCGTGCGCAGCTGCTGGCCGATGCCGCTCGGCATGACCGGGGCCTGGCGCTGGTGCAACAGGCGCTGCGGGACCTGGATGACGACGGCGCTCGGGCCACGCGTGCGGTGCGTGGTGCCCTCCACTTGAAGGCCGCGATTCTCTCGGGCCGCATGGGCGACGCCGGCGCGGCCGACGACTGGCTTACGGCAGCCCATGAGATTGCCCGGAAGACGGGCGAGACGCGGGACTACGGCCTGGTGTTCGGTCCCGTGAACTGCGCGATCCACAGCATGGCTGCGGCCAGTGATCGGGACAAGCACGGCAAGGCGCTGGAGAAGGCCAGGGCCGTGCGCCTGCCCGATGACTATCCAGCGGCGCGCGCGGGGCACTACTGGGTGGACCGGGCTCGTGCCGAGGCGTGGACGGCGCGTCATGACGACGCACTGTCTTCGCTGGTGAAGGCCAAGGGCGTTGCTCCGCAACAGACCCGGTATCACCCCGGCGTGCACGAGACGGTGGCGACGCTGCTGCGCGCCAGGGCCAAGGCGCCCGATCCGCTGATGAAGTACGCGCAGTGGTGCGGCGTCTAGCGCAAGAATCGTGATTGAACAAGGGCCCCAGCGTTGCCAATTGGGCAACGCTGGGGCCTTTACACGGCGGAATGCTGTCGGGGTACGAGACCCCCGCGACCGCTGTCACGGCCCGGGGGCGTGGCCACCAACCCCGGGAGGTTGACGACGTGCCCCAAGTTATCGCGAGACTGTTCGCTCCGCCGGTGCGACTCCTGGCTCCTATCGACGGCTGCCACCGGAATCCTGTGCCCAATGGGCGGTGGTGTCCGTGAGTACGCGCGCTGTGCTGCGGTTCGAGACCTGGACGCTCGAACCTGACCGCGAGCCCGACGCGGAGCCGATCACGTACGCCATGCAGTGCGTCGTGGACGGCGAGACCTCGCCGGTGAGCGAGGACTACGCCGAGCCGCAGACGTGGGTGATGGAGCACTGTGGACGGCACCCGTCCAACCACACCTACCGAGAGCTCATCACACGGCCGTGGCGCGCTTGGCGGCGGCCATGATGCGCCATGCGATGGGTTCGGCTTCCGGCCGGGACTGGCTGACGGCCGTATGTGAATCTCAGGTGGGCGGAATGACTCTTCCTGTCTCGCTTCGAATTCGGGTACCTGTCTGTCTACCCATTAGAGGCGTAGCCCGTCTTATGGAGCTCTGTGCAGGTCAGGCGCTTCTTGGCCCTTCCTGTGCAGCCTGCAACTCCTCTACGAGGAAGTATTCGTACAGGTGCCGGGAGGGGCGATGACGCGCGCCGACGACGCCTTCGACGACAGTGGCGTGCCCGAACCGCTCGGCGGCATGGTCCTCTGCCCCGTTCCGAAATCAGCGAGATGTGCCCGTCGCTGGTTCCGGCGGTTCTCAGATTCCCACCACCTTGCCTGCTGCGCCGACGACTGCGTGCTCATGCTTTCGGAGCTCGTCACCAACGCCATCGTGCACGGCAAAGCCGACGAGCCCTGGCGGGTGCGGGTCTACTGGTACCGCGTGGGCGAGGCGCTGCGCGTTGAGGTGCACAACCCCGGCTGCCCCGCCCATGTCCGTCTGCGGACGCCCGAGGCCACAGCGGCCCACGGGCGCGGGCTGTTCCTCGTCGACGAGCTGGCCGACGAGTGGTGGGCCGGACCGAGTCGGCACGGCGGGACGGTCGTCGTGTTCGTCATGCACCGCGCTTTCAAGCCTGACTAAGGAAGTACTAAAGAGCACTTAATTGCTGCCACGGGTGTCAAAAACGTGCCCGGAATCCGGCCTCCTGGGGTGACATCAGGACCCAGGGGACCGGAGCCCGGCATGGACACCAACCCAGAAGGCTTCGATTACGAATACGAAGCTGAGCAGCAACCGTGGCGCCATCGCCAGACGACAGAGCGCGGGCGCGAGCGTACGTACTCCGGATACGTGACGAGCGTGGGCGGCAGCGAAGGCGCCCGGCTGCGGCGCAAGTTGGCGGATGCCATCCGCTCCCTCCTCGCGTGGGCCGCGACCGACTCCGCCAAGGCAGATTTATCTTCTTCATCTTCCGAGGTGAGACCCGATGACCGCGCGGACTCCTAGCCAAGGCAGGGCCACTTCTGCACCCGCCCTGTCGGACCTGTCAGTCTCCCCCTTCGGCATGCCCCTCGCTCTCCTGCACGGAGAAGTCCGCGTCGCCTGGGTGGGCCGCACCTCGACCGAGGACCAGCAGGACCCGAGGCAGTCGCTCCTGCGGCAGTGGGAGCGGTGCAAGTCCGCTCTGCCGGAGGCGTGGGCTATGGTCTGCCACTTCTACGACGTCGAGTCCGGCCGCAAAGAGCTCAGCGAGCGCAGCCAGGGCTCGGACTACGCACGCTTCGGCATCCCCATCGCCCGCGACGGCGGCATCGTCGACCTGCTCGCCGAGGCCGCCCACCCCAACCGCCGCTTCGACGCCGTCATCTGCGAGAGCACCTCCCGCGTGGCCCGCCGCATGTACGAGAACCTCTCCGTCGAGCGGGAACTGGAGCACGCCGGGGTGCCGCTCTTCGCCTGGAACGAACCGATCAAGCTCGACGGCGGCCGCGCTCAGCAGATCCTTCAGCGCCGGATCAATCAGTCCGTGGCCGAGTACGAGGTGTTCAACGCCCTGGAGACCTCCTGGGGCGGCCTGTGCACCCACGTCCGCGAAGGCTGGAACATCGGCAAGCCGCCCTACGGCTACAAGGCCAAGGCCTACCGCCACCCCAACCCCGCCAAGGCTGCCCGAGGCGCCACCAAGAGCAGGCTGGAGCCGGACGGCAAGCGGGCGGAGACGGTCACCCAGATCGCGGTGTGGCGCTACCACGACAACGTCGGCTACTCCACGATCGTGGATCGCCTCAACGCCGACCTGGACCGGTACCCGCCTCCGACGCCGCCGGGCGGAGCCTCGCGGGCGCGCGGCGCCTGGATCAAGTCCACCGTCTGCGAGCTCCTGCGCAACCCGAAGTACACCGGCTACCAGGTCTTCAACCGCAGGGCCACACGGTCCCGGCGCGGCGCCAACAATGATCCCCAGATGTGGGTGTGGTCACCGGAGCCCGTCCATGAGCCGCTGATCCCGAAGTGGATGTTTGACGAGCTGGCCGCCCGCCGCCAGGCCAAGCGCGGATCCCGCGACGGGAACGCTCCCAACAAGCACCCCGCCACCCGCCGCACCTACGTGCTGCGCGGCATGATCTACTGCGCCTGCGGGCGTCGCCTGTTCGGCAATCATCGGCATCGGACGACGTACTACACCTGCTGGCCCCGGGCCAACAATCGTGGCCGTCCCGACGTGTACGCCGGACACCCCAAGACCCTCTACGTGAACGAAGCCGACCTCCTGGAGGCCATCGGCGCCTTCTTCGCCGACCGTGTCTTCGGACCGCAGCGCCGTGCCCTCCTCGCCGCCGATCTGCGCGACGCAGACGTACGCGCGGCACAGGAGCGCGAGACGGAGCGGGAACGGTATCAGCGCACCCTCGCCGACATCGCGCGCCGACAGAGCAACGTCCTCCGCCAGGCCCAGGACACAGACTCCGACGATCCCTTCGCGCGCGGCCTGCGGCAGACGTACAACGACCTGGAAGCCCAGCGGAAGGCTGCCCTCGACGCCATCGCAGAGCTCGACGCGGCCGACGACGCCGAGCCCCCGCGCCCGTCCGCGCTAGCCGCCGATCTCCTGGACGCTCTGCCGTATCTGGCCCTCAATCTCGCGCGCGCCCCCGAACGGCTCCAGCGGCAGCTCTACGAGATCACCCACCTCGCCATCCGCCTCCACGCGAACAGCGACGACGTTACCCTCACCATCAGGCTCCCCGCCGACCGCATCCCGGAGATCAGCCAGGCGGCAGCGAAGGCCACCGGGACCAGGCACGCACAAGGGCCCACGACCAGCCAGGTCGGCCAGGTCGCGGGCCCTTGCCCAAGCGCACCCCGTACGGATGCCGTCCGTGCCCCCGGCAGGATTCGAACCTGCGACACCCGCTTTAGGAGAGCGGTGCTCTATCCCCTGAGCTACGAAGGCGTGCCGTCCGTGAGGGCGGCTTTGGACAGGGTATCCGATGGGGGGCCGGGGGCGCCCGGAGGGAGCGGGGTGGGGCTGGGGGACGGGCAGGGGGGTGGACGGGCGCGTGGCTACTGTCCGGTGATGGACCTCCACTGATCGTGTGCGTCACGATGGCACCCCCGGTGGTGGCGGAAGAGGTGGTCTCGGTGGCTCGGGCGTCGCGGGTCGTGATTGTCGGGGGCGGGGTCATGGGGGTCTCCGCGGCCTTCCACCTCGCCGAGGCGGGTGTGCGGGACGTCGTCGTGGTGGAGCGGGGCGCGCTCGGGGGCGGGAGCTCGGGCAAGCCGATCGGCGGGGTGCGGGCGCAGTTCTCCGACCCCGTGAACATCGCCCTGGGCGCCCGCAGCCTGCGGGCCTTCCGTGACTTCGCGGCGCGTCCCGGCGGCGACATCCACCTGGAGACGGTGGGCTATCTGTTCCTGCTCGACCGGCCGCAGGACGTCGAAGCCTTCGAGGAGAGCGTCCGCGTACAGGAGCGGATGGGGGTGCGCGGCCGGATCGTCGGGCCGCGGGAGGCGCACGAGCTGTGCCCGTACGTACGGCCCGAGGGGCTGCTCGCCGCCGCGTACTCGCCCGACGACGGGCACGCCCGGCCCGGCGCCGTCGTCGCCGGGTACGCGCGGGCCGCTGCCGCGGCCGGGGTCTCCTTCGTCACGGGGACCTCCGTGACCGGGATGGACGTGACCGGCGGGCGCGTCACCGCCGTGCGGACCGACCGCGGGACGATCACCTGCGACGCCGTGGTGTGCGCCGCGGGCGCCTGGTCCGCGGGGGTCGGCGCGCTGGCGGGGGTGGAGCTGCCGGTGCGGCCGCTGCGGCGGCAGATCGCCTTCACCGCCCCGCTCGTGCCGCCCCCGCCCCGCACCCCGTTCACCATCGACTTCTCCTCCACGGCGTACTTCCACACCAGCGACCAGGGGCTGCTGTTCGGGCTCGCCGACCCGGGGCAGGAGGAAGGCTTCGACACGACGTGGACCGAGGAGTGGGTGGAGCTGTTCCGGTCCGTGATGCGGCGGCGCGCGCCCGCGCTCGCGGACCTCGACGTCGTGGGCGGCTGGGCCGGGCTCTACGAGGTCACGCCCGACCGCAACGCCCTCGTCGGGCGGGCCGTGGATGTGCCCAACTTCCTGTACGCCACCGGGTTCTCCGGGCACGGCTTCCTCCAGGCCCCGGCCGTCGGCGAGGTCGTACGCGATCTGTATCTGGAGCGCGAGCCGTGCGTGGACGTGGCGTCCCTGAGCGCCGAGCGGTTCCGGGTCGGCGCGGGCGGCAGGCCGGAGGCGCACGTGGTGTGACGGTCACCGCCGCCTCCAGCCGGTACCCGTCGAGAGGAGCCCCATGAACCCCCCGTACGCCCCCTGGCAGCTCCGCGCCGCCTTCGCCGCGCGGCTCTCCGACATGTACGGGCGCGAAGTGCCCGCGTACACCACCCTCGTCGACGTCACCCGCGCGGTGAACGAGGACGTCCTGCGCGAGCGCGGCGCCGCCGCCGAGCGGCTCGGGTCCATCGGCCGGGTCACGGCCGAGCGGCACGGTGCGATCCGCGTCGGCACCCCGGCCGAACTCGGCCAGGTGGCGCGGGTCTTCGGGGCGCTCGGGATGCGGCCCGTCGGGTTCTACGACCTGCGCGAGGCCGCCGCGAGCGCCGTGCCCGTGGTGTCGACGGCCTTCCGGCCCGTGGACGCGGACGAGCTGGCCCGCAACCCGTTCCGGGTGTTCACCTCGCTCCTGACCCCCGCCGACCCGCGGTTCTTCGACGAGGGGCTGCGCAAGCGGCTTGAGTCCTTCCTCGCAGCGCGCGAGCTGTTCCCGCCGGAGCTGCTCGCGCTCGCCGACCGGGCCGAGGCCGAGGGCGGGCTCGGCGGGGCCGACGCCGAGCGGTTCCTCGGACTCGCCGTCGCCGCCTTCGAGCTGTCGCGCGAGCCGATCGACAAGGCGTGGTACGAGGAGCTGGAGCGGGTCTCCGCCGTGGCCGCCGACATCGGCGGCGTCCGCGGCACGCACATCAACCACCTCACGCCCCGCGTCCTCGACATCGACGAGCTGTACCGCCGGATGACCGCGCGCGGCGTCCGGATGATCGACACCGTGCAGGGACCGCCCGCGTGGGACGGGCCCGACGTGCTGCTGCGGCAGACGTCGTTCCGGGCGCTCGACGAGCCGCGCGCGCTGCGCCTGGCCGACGGCAGCGTCACCAGCGGGGTGCTGCGGGTGCGGTTCGGCGAGGTGGAGGCCCGCGGGATCGCCCTCACCCGGGCGGGACGCGCCCTGTACGACGAGCTCCTCACCCGCGTCGACGACCGCCTCGCCCGTGGCGACGGGGGCCTTGCCCCTGGCGACGGGCGCCGCCCGGCCACCCCGGCCGAGCGCACGGAGGCCGCCCGCGCGGTCTGGTCGGCCGCGCTGCCCCGCACCGAGCGCGAGCTGGCCGCGCGGGGGCTCGGCCACTTCACGTACCACGTGGTGGCGGACCGGCCCCGCGACGGCGCCCCGCCGCCCACGGCGCTCGGCGACCTCCTCGACGCGGGGTGGGTGCGGGCCGAACCCCTCGTGTACGAGGACTTCCTGCCCCGCTCCGCCGCCGGGATCTTCCAGTCGAACCTGGAGGGGGCCGGGGTGCGGGACGACGCGGTCGCGGGGGCCGCGTACGACAGCGCGTGGCTGTCGGGGGCGATGGGGCGCGAGGTCCTGGATCCGTTCGACCTGTACGAAGCGCGGCAGCGGGCTTCTCTGGCTGTGGTCGCGCGGAAGCTCCGCGTCCCCGGCCCCGGCGCCCCCGCTGGGGGCTGCGCCCCCTAGACCCCCGCGTCGCGCTGCGCGCTCGTCCTCAAACGCCGGACGGGCTGATGCGCCCCGTCCTCACCGCCCTCTCCGAAGGAGCCCCCATGCCGCCCACCCTCCCCGCCACCGACACCCTCCGCCACCGCGCCCACGAGGCCCTCTCCCGCGTCGGCGCCGAGATCCCCGAGGGCCGTGGGTGCCAGGCCCGTACGCCGATCACCGGTGAGGGGCTCTTCGCGCTCGCCGGGGCCGCGCCCGCCGCCGTCGACGAGGCCGTCGCCGCCGCGCACGAGGCCTTCCTCCAGTGGCGGGCGGTGCCCCCGCCGCGCCGCGGGGAACTGGTGCGCCGCCTGGGCGAGTTGCTGCGGGCGCACCAGGAGGACGTTGCCGATCTGATCACCATCGAGGCGGGCAAAATCCGCTCGGAGGCGCTCGGCGAGGTCCAGGAGATGATCGACATCTGCCACTTCGCGGTGGGGCTCTCGCGCCAGCTGTACGGGCGGACCATCGCGTCCGAGCGGCCGGCGCACCGGCTCGCGGAGACCTGGCATCCGCTCGGGGTCGTCGGTGTGATCTCCGCGTTCAACTTCCCGGCGGCCGTCTGGTCGTGGAACACCGCCGTCGCCCTGGCCTGCGGCGACACCGTGGTGTGGAAGCCGTCCGAGCTGACGCCGCTGGTCTCCCTGGCGTGCGCGCGGCTGCTCGACCGGGCCGCCGACGACGTGGGCGCACCGGCCGGGGTGCACCGGCTGCTGCTGGGCGACCGGGCCGTGGGGGAGCGGCTCGTGGACGATCCGCGGGTGGCGCTCGTCAGCGCCACCGGGTCCACGCGCATGGGCCGTGAGGTCGGGCCGAGGGTCGCCGCCCGCTTCGGGCGCTCGCTGCTCGAACTCGGCGGCAACAACGCCGCCGTGGTCGCGCCCTCCGCCGACCTCGACCTCACGGTGCGGAGCGCCGTGTTCGCCGCGGCGGGCACGGCGGGCCAGCGGTGCACGACGCTGCGCCGGCTCATCGTGCACGAGGACGTGGTGGACGCGCTGGTGGCGCGGCTCGCGGGCGCGTACCGGAAGCTGCCCATCGGGGACCCCTTCGACGCGTCGACGCTCGTCGGGCCGCTGGTCTCACCGGCCGCGCTCGACCGCATGCAGGAGGCGCTCGCCCGCGCCCAGGCCGAGGGCGGCAAGGTCCTGGCGGGCGGGCAGCGGCGCCTGGCCGACATCGCGCCCGGAGCGGCGTACGTGGAGCCGGTCGTGGTGCGCATGGGCGCGCAGACGGGCGTGGTGAAGGAGGAGACCTTCGCGCCGATCCTGTACGTGCTGACGTACGACTCCTTCGAGGAGGCGATCGCGCTGCACAACGACGTGCCGCAGGGGCTCTCGTCGAGCGTCTTCACGCGCGACCAGCGCGAGGCCGAGCTGTTCCTGTCCGCCGAGGGCTCCGACTGCGGCATCGTGAACGTCAACATCGGCACGTCGGGCGCGGAGATCGGCGGGGCCTTCGGCGGCGAGAAGGAGACCGGCGGCGGGCGCGAGTCCGGGTCCGACGCGTGGCGCGCGTACATGCGGTCCGCCACGAACACCGTCAACTACTCGGGCGGGCTCGCGCTCGCGCAGAACGTCAGCTTCCTGTAGCCGCCGCGGCCGTCGGGCGCCGGGTCCCTCAGGCGCCCGGCGTGCGGTCCGCCGGCCGCACGTCCGGGCCGGTCAGGTCGCGGACGTAGGTGATCCCGGGGCGGCCGTCCAGGACGGTCTCCCCGGCGGGCACGAAGCCGGTGCGGGCGAGCACGGCCTGCGAGCCGGGGTTGTCGGTGGTGGTCCCGGCCCGCAGCGACGTCAGGCCGTACTCGGTGGCGGCGAGGACGCACACCTGCCGCACCGCCGACGTGGCGAGCCCCCGGGAGGTGGCCTTCTTGGCGATGCGGTAGCCCAGCTCGGCCGAGCCGTCCGCCACGTCGACCAGGTTGACGCGCCCGAGGACCTCGCCGTCGCCGTCGACCACGACGTGGAAGTGGCAGGCCCCCGTCTCCTGTTCGGCGAGGAGCGCGCGGTGGCGCTCGTCGAACGCGGCGAAGTAGGCGTCGCCGCGGTCCGGGACCGAAGCGGCGAAGTAGGCGCGGTTCTCCCGCTCGAAGGCGAGCAGGGCCGGGGCGTGGTCTGCGCGCAGGCGCTGGAGTTCGGGCATGGTCCAACCGTACGTCGTGATGGGCCGTCAGCCACACTGCTCAACGGCCTGTGAACAGGCGACTTTTGGAGATCGAAGGCTCCGGAAGCAGGTCTTCCGGAGCCGTTTGTGCCGCGACCGCAGCCGTCAGCCCCGCCGGGTGATGTCGAAGCCGAACGCCAGCGTGCCCGGGTCGACCGCCGTCACTCCGCCGTCGACCGTGAGGGTCGCGCCGTTGACGAACGACGCCGCGGGCGAGAGCAGCCAGGCGATGGCCTCGGCGACCTCCTCCGGGGTGCCGGGGCGGCCCGCGGGAATCAGCCGCGTGCCCTGCTCGTACGCGGCGTCGAGTCCTTCCTCGCCGTCGCCGAGCCCGGCGGACCGCGCGAACGCGCCCATGCGCCGGTCGGCCATCTCCGTGCGCACCCAGCTGGGGCAGACGGTGTTGGCCCGCACGCCGAGCGCGCCGTAGTCGACGGCGACGGAGCGGCAGAGCTGGAGCAGCGCCGCCTTGGACGTGGCGTACGCGGCGTTGCCGACGCCGTTGCGCAGCGCGGAGACCGAGGCGACGGCGACGACCGAGCCGCGGCTTTCGAGCAGGTGCGGCAGCGCGGTGCGCAGCAGGTGGAAGGGGCCGGTGAGGTTGGTGCTGAGGACGGTCTCCCAGTCCTCGGGGGTCACGTCGCCGACGGCCCCCGGGCGGCCGGTCCCCGCGTTCAGGACGACGCCGTCGAGCCGTCCGTACGCCTTCACGGCCGCCGCGACGAGACCGGCGACGGCCTCGGGGTCGGCCGCGTCGGCGGGGTGGGCGAGCGCGCCGGTCTCCTCGGCGATCTGGTGCAGCGGCTCCGGGCGGCGCCCGGAGACGACCACGTGGTGCCCGGCGGCGCGCAACTGCCGGGCGGTGGCGGCGCCGATGCCCGTTCCGCCGCCGGTGACGAGGACAACGCGGGTATCCGTCATGGTCGTTCGGCCTCCTGTGCCCCTCGGGTGTCCGGACCCTCCAGGGTCGCACGCGGACCGCGCCGGGCCGCGTGCGCCCCTGGCGGGTCAGTCGACGTAGACGCTGGTGCCGAACTCGGAGACCGACGACTCGTCGGGAGCGACCAGTTCGAGGAGGGCGCCGGTGCAGTGCGGCCCCGAGAAGACGAGGGCGACCTCGTCGGTGTAGTTGTCGACGGTGAGCGGCCGACTCTCCGTGTCGTAGCAGCCGTCGGGGTCGGCGTACGCGACGCCGCCGACGACCAGCACGCCCTCCGCCGCGAGCGCGGAGCCCGGCGCCAGGGCCAGCGTTCCGGCCGCGACGACGGAGCCGAGGGCGAGGGCGGTGCGACGACGCATGAGGGGCTCTCCTGCCTGCCGGGGCCGCCGAGCGCGGCCCGCGAGGTAACCGAACGTACGCGATCACACGCGTACGGTCACCGGCGCGCGGAAGCTCAAGATCCCGTGCGCGGACGGCCGCGCACGCCAGGTCGTGTGCTACGGTGCGAGCAGCACGTGTGTACGCCCCTTCTGGGCGCCGTGCCTTCCTTCTCCGACCCGGCGCACTCTCCGCCCGGTCCGGACCCCGTTCCCACCAGCCCGTCGTACGAGGCCACGAGCCGTCGGCATCCGGTGCGCACGGCATCCGCCGTGCCCGGCACCCGGTGCGCACGGCCCCTCGCGACCGGCCTTCTCCGCGCAGTTCGCGCACGTCCCGCGGTTTCGCGAAAGGACCACCCACCCCATGAACCCCACCCAGACCACCCAGACCACCCAGACCACTCAGAACACCCAGACCGCCCAGACCCGGACCACTCAGACCGCCGAGGCCGTGCGGACCGCCCGGACCGCCCGGACCGCCCGGACCGTCCCGGCCATCCCGTCCCCGGCCCCCGCGGCCGACCTGCGGATCCACAGCGGCGTCCTGGACCTCGCGAAGGCCGACGGGCACCTGCGCGCCGAGGGCTGCCTGCCCGGGCCCGCGGACGTGCTCGTCCCGGCCGCCCTCGTGCGCCGGCTCGGCCTGCGCGCGGGCGACTTCGTCGAGGGCACCTGCGGCGGCAGGGCGCGCGTCCTCGCCGAGGTCACCCGCGTCAACGGCCGCGCCCCCCACGGCCTGCGCGACAGGCCCCGGTTCGGCGACCTCACCCCGCTGCACCCGCGCGAGCGGCTGCGCCTGGAGACGCCGGGCGGCGCCCTCGCCCCGCGCCTCGTCGACCTGGTGGCGCCCGTCGGCAAGGGCCAGCGCGGACTGATCGTCGCCCCGCCGCGCGCGGGCAAGACCGTGCTGCTGCGCCAGCTCGCGGACGCCGTCGCCGCCAACCACCCCGAGTGCCACGTCATGGTCGTGCTGCTCGACGAGCGGCCCGAAGAGGTCACCGAGATGCGCCGCGCCGTGCGCGGCGAGGTGCTCGCCTCCACCTTCGACCGGGTGCCCAAGGCGCACGTCGCGCTCGCCGAACTCGCCGTCGAGCGCGCCAAGCGGCTCGTCGAGGACGGCAAGGACGTCGTCATGCTCTTCGACTCGCTGACCCGGCTGTGCCGCGCGTACAACAACACCGCGGCGAGCGGCGGCCGCACGCTCAGCGGCGGCGTCGACGCGGCCTCCGTGCAGGGCCCCAAGCGGCTCTTCGGCGCCGCGCGCCTGGCCGAGGAGGGCGGCTCCCTGACGATGCTCGCCACCGTCCTGGTGGAGACGGGCTCGCGCGCCGACGAGTACTACTTCGAGGAGCTCAAGTCCACCGGCAACATGGAGCTGCGGCTGGACCGGACCCTCTCCGACCGCCGGGTCTTCCCGGCCGTCGACGTCACCCCGTCCGGGACCCGGCGCGAGGAACTGCTCGTCCCCGCCGAGGAGTTGGCGGCCGTGCGCGGGCTGCGGCGGGCGCTGGCGCGGCGCGACGGGCGCGAGGGGTTCGAGGCGCTCCTCGACCAGCTCCGCAAGGCGCCCTCCAACGCGGCGTTCCTGCGGCAGGTGCGCCTGTCCGTGCCCGGGGCCGTGCCGGAGGCGTGAGGGTGCCCGCCGCCTCAGGTGCGGGTCACCAGGACGCGGTAGTTGCCGTCCAGGTCCACGCCCGCCACCTTCACCTTCACTCCCGTCCCGCGGTCCGTGAAGGTCTCGCCGAGGGCGAACGGCGCGTCCGAGAGCTCCGCGTGCACGTTGGGGCTGCGGGTGCAGCCGCCGCTGTCGCGGGTCGCGTCGGTGACCGTGATGGGGCCGTGGCCGGTGTCGACGTCCGCGTCCACGCGGTACACGAGCACGCCGGGGCGGCACACCGCCTCGTCGTTGCCCGCGCGGGTGCGCAGCTCCACCGCGTACCCCGTCTTCGCGTCGACGGGCACGAACACCAGCTTCGTGCCGCCGCGCCCGGCGAGCGGGGTGAGCAGGTGCTCCGTGGTGCCGCGGGCCGGGGCGCAGTCGACCTGGGTGTCGTCCAGCCAGCCGAGCTTCCACTTGTGCCAGCCGAGCAGGTCGTTGTTGACGCCCCAGTCCTCGCTCATGATGTCCCAGTGGCCGACCGCGCCGCCGCCGTCGCGCGTGTACAGGTCGGGCAGGCCGAAGACGTGGCCGTTCTCGTGCGGCAGCACCCGGTAGCCGGTCCGGTCGTAGCTGCCGGAGCCGTCGTCCTGGCGGCTGTACACGAAGGAGGCGTTGGCGATCGGCACCCCGTCCGCCACCGGCGCCTCGTGGTTGCCCGCGAACGTCACCGACAGGACGGTGTCGAGCGCCGAGGGGCCCGCGTTCGGCGTGATGAGCACGTTGAGCAGGTCGTACGCGCGGAAGTCCACGGCCGGGTCGGCGGCGGTCACGATGTCCCGGACCAGGTCCCGGTAGCCCGGGTCGAAGGGGGCGCCGCGCGCTATCCCGTACTTCTTGAACGGCTTCGGCATCCGCAGCCAGTCGGGGACCGGCACCTCGGAGCGGTAGTCGAGACGGCCGTACGAGCTGGTGCGGAACCAGTCGGAGGTCTGCGGGAAGAACTCCCCGAGCCGGTCGAGCGCCGAGCCCTCGCCCGGCGCGTCGGAGAAGTCGACCATCAGGTTCAGGGCGCGCACGGTCCCGGTGGAGCGGGTGTAGCCGGGGCCCGTCGGGATGCCCTCCGACATCTGCACGCCGAGCTCGCCGCTGATCATGCAGGGGCCGAGTGCCGTGGAGCGGGCCTGCGAGACGGGGCCCGCGGCCGAGGGGGTGTCCGCGAGGAGGCGGCCGGTGCTCGCGGACGTGGTGACGGCGAGCACCACCGCGGCGGCCGAGCCGAGGGCCACGGCCCTGGCGACCCGGTGGCGGCGCGCCCGTCCCGGCGCCCGGGTCCCCGCGCCGCGGCCCCGGCCTATGCCCTTCCACCTCGGCTGCTGCATGCGTGGGCCCTCCGCTCCGCGGCAGCCGCCGGGTCCGGCTGCGCCCTGTGCGATCACCCTGTGCCGGGGGGTGCGCGGGCGCGCGCTGAGCGCGACCGATCGTGGGTTTCTCGGAAAGTTCCGGGGGAGCGGGGCCGGGGGTGTGACGCGACCCCCGGGAGGCCCGCCCGGGTGTGACGCAGGTCACGTCCAGGCCGGGAAATAACCGGGGACGGTCTCCCCGTTTAGACGGTGTCCGAGCGAAACGGGGATCCACTCCCCGGATCGCGCGCCTCAGCTCCCGCCGGGAAATTCGTTGGACCCGCCACCCGGGGTCCTGCGAACCTGAGGCCTTTGACCGCTTCGAGGAGACCTGCCGTGTCCACCGCCACCGCCGCGCAGCGCACCGCACCGCGACCGCGGGCCGACGCCCTGCGCAACCGGGAGCGGATCGTCGCCGCCGCACGCGAGATGTTCGTGCAGCACGGCCCCGACGTACCGCTCGACGAGATCGCGCGCCGCGCGGGCGTCGGCAACGCCACGGTCTACCGTCACTTCCCCGACCGCGCCGAGCTGGTGCACCACGTCCTGCTCTTCGTCACCGACCGCGTCTCGGCCCTGGCCGAGAAGGCCATCGAGGCCGTCGACGCGGAGCCGGACAGCGCCTTCGAAGCGCTGCGCGGCTTCGCGCACGCCGCGGTGGAGGAGCGCATCGGCGCCCTGTGCCCGATCGTCTCCGAGGCCCTCGACCCCGAGCACCCCGAACTGCACGCGGCGCGGCTGCGCGTCGAGGGCGCGGTGCAAGGGCTCATGGACCGCGCGCTCGCCGCGGGGCAGCTGCGCCCCGACATCGGCGTCGCGGACGTGATGATCGCCCTGTCGCAGCTCACCCGGCCGCTGCCGGGGTCCGGCGGCTGCCTCCTCGACTTCGACCGGTTCGTGCACCGCCATCTCCAGCTGTTCCTCGACGGCCTCATGGCACCGGCCCGCTCCCGGCTTCCGGGACACCCCGCGACCTTGGAGGACCTACGCCAGAAGGCCGACTGACCCGGTGACGGCCGTCCGCGGCCCCGGCTCCCCGCCGCCCCGGTCCGCGGACCGGGGACCAAAGGACCAGCCGGCCTCACGCCCGCGACCCATGTGCCGTCCCGACCGCCCGGTGTCTCCTTTGTCCGTGTCCGTGTCCGTGTCCGTGCCCGAACCCCGTGTCCGTGTCCGTGCCCGAACTCCGTGACCACGTCTGAATCAGCATTCGCCGACTACGTCTGAATCAGCACTCGCCTCGCTCACTCCTGCGTCTCTAGGTGGCTTCACCCATGTCTGCATCACCCGTCACATCACTCGCTCCGGACCCAAAGCGCTGGAAGGCCCTGGTCTTCATCGCGCTCGCCCAGCTGATGGTCGTCCTCGACGCGACCATCGTGAACATCGCGCTGCCCTCCGCCCAGGAGGACCTCGGCATATCCGAGGGCAACAAGCAGTGGGTCATCACCGCCTACGCGCTCGCCTTCGGCGGTCTGCTGCTCTTCGGCGGCCGCATCGCCGACCTCTGGGGCCGTAAGCGCACCTTCGTCACCGGCCTCATCGGCTTCGCCGCGGCCTCCGCGCTCGGCGGCGCCGCGACCGGCGAGGCGATGATGCTCGGCGCCCGCGCCCTCCAGGGCGTGTTCGGCGCGCTGCTCGCGCCCGCCGCGCTCTCCCTGCTCGCGGTGATGTTCACCGAGGCCAAGGAGCGCGCCAAGGCGTTCGGCATCTACGGTGCGATCGCCGGTGGCGGTGGCGCCGTCGGCCTGATCCTCGGCGGCTTCCTCACCGAGTACCTGAACTGGCGCTGGACGTTCTTCGTGAACATCCCCTTCGCGATCGTCGCCGCCGCCGGTGCCTACTTCGTGATCCGTGAGCCCGAGGGCGGCCGCAACCGCTCGCCGCTGGACATCCCCGGCGTGTTCCTGTCCACGCTCGGCCTGGTCGCGCTCGTCTACGGCTTCACCCGCGCCGAGTCCGAGGGCTGGTCGGACGGCGTGACCATCGCGATGTTCGTCGCGTCCGCCGTGCTGCTCGCCGCCTTCGTCCTCACCGAGGCCAAGGTCAAGCACCCGCTGCTCCCGCTGCGCGTCCTGACCGAGCGCAACCGCGGCGGCGTCTACCTGTCGCTCGGCCTGGCGATCATCTCGATGTTCGGCCTGTTCCTGTTCCTCACGTACTACCTGCAGATCGTGAAGGGCTACTCGCCGGTCAAGACGGGCTTCGCCTTCCTGCCGATGATCGCGGGCATGATCACGGGTTCCACGCAGATCGGCACCCGCCTGATGATCCGCGTGCCCCCGCGCTACCTGATGGCCCCGGGCTTCCTGGTCGCCGCAATCGGCATGCTGCTCCTGACGCAGCTGGAGGTCGACACCTCGTACGCCGGTCTGATCATGCCCGCGCAGCTGCTGCTCGGCCTCGGCATGGGTACGGCGTTCATGCCCGCCATGTCGCTCGCCACGCACGGCGTCGAGCCGCGTGACGCCGGTGTCGCCTCAGCGATGGTCAACACCTCGCAGCAGGTCGGCGGCGCCATCGGCACGGCCCTCCTGAACACCATCGCGGCCTCCGCGACCACGGCGTACATCGAGGACCACGCGGCCTCCGCGACCACCCCGGCGGCGCAGAAGCTGCTCGCCGCGCAGTCCATGGTGGAGGGCTACACCGCCGCCATCTGGTGGGCGGTCGGCATCCTCGCCGCGTCCGCGGTGATCGCCGCCGTGCTCATCAACACCGGCGCCCAGAACGGCGGCCAGTCGGCCTCCGGCGACGGCGACGGCGTCGAGGACGAGGTGAAGATCCCGGTGGTGGCGCACTGACGCCCCCGCGCAGGGGCTGAACCGCCCTGGCGTCCGCACCCGGCCGGGGTCAGCGGAGCCAGGGCAGGTCCGCCCCCGCCTCCTTCGGCTGAAGTCCCTCGGCGACGATCCGCATGATCTCGCCGAGGGACTTCTGCTGTTCCGGGGTGAGCCGGTCGAAGATGGCCTGGCGCACCGCTTCCACGTGCCCGGGCGCGGTCTGCCGCAGCACCTCCTGGCCGTCCTCGGTCAGGATCGCGAACTGCCCCCGCTTGTCCGTCGGGCAGTTCTCGCGCCGCACCCAGCCGCTGCGCTCGAGGCGTGCGATCGCGTGCGAGAGCCGGGACCGGGTGATCTTGGAGTCGCGCGCCAGCTCCGTCATCCGCATCCGGCGGCGCGGCGCGGCCGAGAGCTGCACCAGGAGTCCGTAGTACAGATGGGGCATGCCCGCGTCGCGCTGGAGCTGACGGTCGAGGTAGTCCTCCAGGAGCGTGGAGGCGTGTATGTAAGCGAGCCAGGTGCGCTGCTCCTCGTCGTCGAGCCAGCGCGGCCCGGCGGCGGCGCGCTCCCCGGCGGCGTCCGGCGCCTCGGTGGATGGCCTGTCCATGTAACCCACTGTACGAGCCTTCCCCGTGCCCCCGGCAGGGGTGTCCGCCGCCGGGCGTGGTGAACGCGCTCAGAGGGCGGGCGGGTTGAGCTCCACGCCCCGCAGCGCGGCCGCGCGCGCCCGCTCGTCGCCGACGTCCAGGGCGGTGTCCGCGAACTTGATCGTGTGGTCGTCGCCGTGCGCCGCGGCCCGCGCGAAGACCTCGTCGAAGGTGCTGCGCCCGGCCTCGGCGTACGCGGCGCGCAGCTCGTCGGCGGGTGCCGGGGCCGCCGGGCCGTAGGCGGCGGTGACGGCGGCGCTCGCCGCCCAGGCCGCCGCCAGGGAGGCGGGCCACAGCGCGCGGGGGAGCACGGGCAGGGTGCGCAGGACGGCGTTCGGCGCGGTCGCCGCGTGCACCAGCATGATCGGATCGGCGTGGCCGTGGTCGGCGTAGCGGTGCACGGCGGCGGTGACCAGGTCGCCGAGGCGGGCGCGCGCCGCGTCCGGGTCGGTGGCCGGGCCTGCGGGCCACACGGGCACGGAGGCCAGCTGCGCGAAGCGGTCCGGAAGACCGCCGTCCTGGACGGGGATGCGCTCCACCGATGCGAGCGCGTCGGCGGCACCGGCCGCGGCCGGCAGGGGGCGGGGCGCGCGCGGCGGCAGCGGGGTGTGCCGGGCCGCCCAGTAGCCGAGGCCGTGCGCCAGTTCGGTGACGCGGGGCGCGGTCTCCCCGCCCGGCGCGGTGAGGCCGCGCACGGCGTGCCCGACGCGGATCACCGGGTGCGTGGAGCCGCCCGCGATGCCGGGCAGGAGCACCGGCCACCAGGCGGCGAGCACCTCGCGCCAGGGCCGCTCGGCCAGGGCGCGGGCGAAGTGGTCGATCCAGTCGGCGGCCCGGCGCGGGTCGCCGAGGGCCGCGCGCCAGTCGTCGTCGCCGATGGGGGCCACGCGCGCGGGCATGTCCTCCAGCTTGTGGCGGTAGTGGTCGAGCCAGCGGTGCACGGTGTGGGCCTGGCCGCCCCGCACCAGGGCCTCGACGGCCATCGGGCCGTGGTTGGTGAGGCGCACGACCCGCTCGGGGCCGCTCGCGTGCAGGCGCTGGAGTGCTTCGTCGAGTACGCCGTCGGAGCCGGAGCCGGAGCCGGAGCCGGAGCCGGAGCCGGAGCCGGAGCCGGAGGTGGAGGTGGAGGTGGAGTCGGGGCCGGAACGGGAACCGGAGCCGGGGGAGGGCGTGCCGGGGGTGCCGCTGATCTCGTTCATGGCGGCACGCTAGGCGCGCCCACCGGCCGCCTGGAACGGTCAGCGGAACTAGTCCCTTGGCCCTAGGGGCAGCTCGTACCAGGCCACGTCCCAGTAGCGGTGAAACTTCCGGCCGACTTCCGCGTACGTACCGATGTGCCGGAAACCGAACCGTTCGTGCAGCCGCACCGAGGCCGCGTTGGGCAGCGCGATGCCCGCGTAGGCCCGGTGCAGGTCCTCGCCCTCCAGGGCGGCGAAGAGCGCGCGGTAGAGCAGGGTGCCGACGCCGCGCCCGGCCGCGCGCGGGTCGCAGTAGACGCTGACCTCCACGGAGGTCGCGTAGGCGGGCTTGGCGCGCAGGGGACCCGACGTGGCATAGCCGAGAATGTCAGGTTTCCCCGGTTTGCCGACCTGGGCAACCATCAGGCGGTACGGGCCGTCTTTGGGGTGGGAGAGCAGCCAACGGCGTCTCTCTTCCGGCAGGAACGGGACGGTGTCGAATGTGACGGCTGTCTCACGGACGTAGTGGTTGTAGATCTCCGTGAGGGCCCCGAGGTCCGCCTCGTCGCCGGGTCTGACCTGCACCTCTGTGGGTTCCTGCGCCACCCTGCCTCCCTGTGTGGCGGCACAGGGTACTGCATGGTCAGGAAAATGGACGCGCGGGTTGGGAATTCTGTCCGGATTCCAGTCGTTGTATCCATCGGATGCGGGGCACCTGGGAGGGTGTGCCGTCCACCACAGGTCCATACCGGGCCGCCCGGCCCGCCCGCCACCACGGGTCGCCGCCGGACCGACCAGTGACAACCACGCAAGGGAGCACGCATGGCAACCCGTGCCGTCGCCCGTCGCAAGTCCGCCGACACCGGCGAGACCGACGCGGCACGCAGTGTTCGCGCTTCAGGCGGCGAGATCGCCGACCGCGACCTGGTCGGCATGTACCTCGACGAGATAGCGCGCACACCTCTGCTCGACGCCGCGAAGGAAGTCGAGCTGTCCCAGATCATCGAAGCGGGTGTCTACGCCGAGAAGATCCTCGCGGGCGAGGTCGAGGAGAAGTCGGCCGTGACCGCCTCCGAGGAGGAGCTGCGCGCCCTCGTCGCCGACGGCGAGCGCGCCAAGGACGTCTTCATCCGGTCGAACCTCCGCCTGGTGGTCGCCGTCGCCCGCCGCTATCCGCGCAGCGGCCTGCCCCTGCTCGACCTCATCCAGGAGGGCAACGCGGGCCTGGTCCGCGCGGTCGAGAAGTTCGACTACGCCAAGGGCTTCAAGTTCTCCACGTACGCGACCTGGTGGATCCGCCAGGCCATCACCCGCTCCATCGCCGACCAGTCCCGGACCATCCGGCTGCCCGTGCACCTGGTGGAGGAGCTCGGCCGGATCCGCCGCGTGCAGCGCGAGTTCAACCGCGAGCACGGCCGTGAGCCGGAGGCCACCGAGATCGCCGCCGAGCTGGCGTCGACCCCCGAGCGCGTCACCGACGTCCTCGACTGGGCCCGCGACCCCGTCTCGCTGAACATGCCGGTGGACGACCAGGGCGAGACCCAGTTCGGCGACCTCCTGGAGGACACCTCGGCGGTCTCCCCCGAGCAGTCCGTCCTCACGCTCCTTCGCAGCGAGGAGCTCGACGACCTCATCGGCCGCCTCGACCAGCGCACCGCCTCCATCATCAAGATGCGGTACGGCATCGACGACGGCCGCGAGCGCACGCTCACGGAGGTCGGCAAGGAGCACGGCCTGACCCGCGAGCGCATCCGCCAGATAGAGAAGCACGCCCTGCTCGAACTGAAGAAGCTGGCCCGCGACACGGGCTTCGACGCGGCGGCCTAGGCCCGGGGCCCCGCCGCGCCGAGCGGCACCGGGCGGGCCAGGACCGCCCGCGCCCGGCCCTGCTCAGGCCTGGTCCTGCTCGGCCCTGGCCTTGTCCGCCCCTGGCGCTGCCCCGCCCCGGCCCGCGGTGCCGGGCCTCAGCGTCCGGTCCGGTCCACCGCCGTACTGAACCGACGCCCCAGGTCCCGTACGCGGGACACCAGCTGCTCGGGCCCGTGCACGGTGAAGTCGCACTCGACCCAGACGAGCCGGCCCGCCACCCACTCCACGGGCTCGGTCACCGTCCCGCGCAGCCGGCAGCGGTCGTCGCCGACGGCGGCGAGCTCACCGAGGGCGGCGGGCAGTCGCCCCCGCACCCGGTCCAGCGGAGCGTGGAACTCCACGTCCACCTCGTACGCCGAGGACTCCGGCCGCCGCGCGAGCACGCTGCGGCGCACATAGGCGTCCGCGCTCCCGCCCGGCAGCATCCGCGGAGCGAACCGCACCGCCGTGGGGAACGGCTCCGACATCCGGTCCACGCGGAACGTGCGCCAGTCCTGCCGCTCCAGGTCGAACGCGACCAGGTACCAGCGCCGCCCCGTGGACACCAGCCGGTGCGGCTCGGTCAGCCGCCTCGACGGGGTGCCGTCCTTGGCCTCGTAGGCGAACCGCAGCTGCTCGTGCGCGGCCGTCGCCGACGCGATCACCGTCAGCGTCTCCGGCGCGATCCGCGCCCCGTCCCCGCTGGTCAGCGACATCGTCGCGGCGCCCAGGGCGGACACCCGGTGGCGCAGCCGGGACGGCAGGACCTGCTCCAGTTTGGCCAGCGCCCGCACCGACGCCTCCTCGACGCCCTCGACGGCGTGCCCGGCCCCGGCGCGCAGCCCCACCGCGATGGCCACGGCCTCCTCGTCGTCCAGGACGAGGGGCGGCATCGCCTTGCCCGCGACGAGCCGGTAGCCGCCGCTGGAGCCCTGCGTGGCCCGCACGGGATAGCCGAGCTCCCGCAGCCGGTCGACGTCCCGGCGCACCGTGCGGCGCGAGACCCCGAGGCGTCCGGCGAGCTCGCCGCCGGGCCACTCGCGGGGGGTCTGGAGCAGCGAGAGCAGCTGAAGGAGCCGTGCCGGTGTGTCCGTGGTCATGGGGTCTCCCGCCGCCGTGGTCGTGCGTTCGCCGGGAACCGAGCGCCGCGAACGTGATCCCATGGTCCCGGAGAACTAGGTCACGAGCTGACCTATACGGCCTCTAGCCTCACGGCATGACTTCTCCCAGCACCCCCACCGATGCTGCTCCGTCCCCGGAGACACCGTCCGACCGCCGTCGGTGGTTCGCCCTCGCGATCGTGATGACGGCCGCCTTCATGGACCTCGTCGACGTGACGATCGTGAACATCGCGATCCCCTCCATCCAGCGGGACGCGGGCGCCACGTTCAGCCAGATCCAGTGGATCACCGCCGGATACGCGCTCGCGCTCGGTGCGGGCCTCATCACCGGTGGACGGCTCGGCGACATCTACGGCCGCAAGAAGATATTCCTCATCGGCATCACCGGCTTCACCGTCGCCTCGGCGCTGTGCGGCTTCGCCGCGAACCCGGAGATGCTGGTCGCCTCCCGCATCCTCCAGGGCTCGATGGCCGCGCTGATGGTGCCGCAGGTCCTCTCGATCGTGCACGCCACGTTCCCCGCGCACGAGCGCGGCAAGGTCTTCGGCCTGTTCGGCATGGTGGTGGGTCTCGGCGCGGTGTCCGGGCCGCTGCTCGGCGCGCTCCTGACGGAGTGGAACCTCTTCGGTCTCGAATGGCGCCCGATCTTCCTGATCAACCTGCCGGTCGGCATCGCGGGCCTGCTGCTCGGGCGGAAGTTCATCACCGAGTCCAAGGCGCCGCGCGCGCTGCGGCTCGACCTCGTCGGCGTCGTCCTGGTCACCGCCGGTCTGCTGATGCTCCTGTACCCGCTGACGCGCGGCCGCGAGCTGGGCTGGCCGCTGTGGGGCTACGCGATGATGGCGGGCGCGGTCGTCGTGTTCGGCGTGCTCGTCGCCTACGAGCGGCGCAAGGCCGCCCGGGACGGTTCGCCGCTCGTGGAGCTGTCCCTGTTCAAGGTGCGCAGCTTCGCCGCGGGCATCGCCGTGCAGACCGTGTTCGGCGTCTCGCTCGGCATCTTCTTCCTCGTCTGGACCATGTACATGCAGGTCGGCCTCGGCTGGAGCGAGCTGCGCGCGGGTCTGACCGGTGTGCCCTTCTCCATCGCCGTGTCCGCCGCCGCGGGCATCTCCGTGCAGAAGCTGGTGCCGCGCTTCGGCCGCAAGGTCCTCCAGGCGGGTGCCCTCGCCATGGCCGCGGGCGTGCTCATCTACATCTGGGAGGCCGGCCGGTACGGCGCGGACATCGCGCCCTGGCAGATGGCGCTCCCCCTCGTCGTGATGGGCGTCGGCATGGGCCTCATCGTGGCCCCGCTGACGGACGCGGTGCTCTCCGAGGTCCCGCGCGAGCACGCGGGCTCCGCGTCCGGCCTCATCAACACCGTGCAGCAGATGGGCAACGCGCTCGGGCTCGGCCTGGTGTCCGTGGTCTTCTTCGGCGTCATGGACGAGAACGTGGTGCCGCAGCAGGTCGCCGCGGAGTTCGCCCACGGGTTCCAGAACGCGCTGTGGTGGGTGTTCGGCGTCCTCGCCGTCATCTTCGTGCTGATGCTGGGGCTGCCGCGCCGTCCCGCGCAGCACGTGGAGGGCGCCGAGGCCGAGGCCCTTGAGGAGACCGCCCCCAAGGACCGCGAGCCGGCCCTCACCTCCTGAGGCCCCTCGGGGGGCGGGCGCTGGGCCCGCTCCCCGGGAGGGGTCCCCGCCAGGTCCCGCCAAGGCCCCGCCAAGCCCGTTCCGGGCTCCGGCGGGGCCCGTTTGTGTCCACATGGCGCCCGTTCCTGTTTACTTCCGCTCGGAGGGTCCGTACGATCCAAGAGAACCCACACACCCGGGCACAAGCAGGAGGCCCCGAGCCATGTACGCGCCAGAGCGGCAGCAGGAGATCCTGCGCCTGGCCAGAGCGGGCGGCCGCGTCGACGTCCTCTCGCTCGCCGCCGAGTTCCAGGTCACCGCCGAGACCATCCGCCGCGACCTGAAGGCCCTGGACCGCGCGGGCCTGCTCCGCCGCGTGCACGGCGGCGCGATCCCGGCGGGCCGCCTGGACTTCGAGCCGGACCTCGCGGAGCGCGAGGGCACCGCCGCCGACGAGAAGGACCGCATCGCCCGCGCCGCCCTCGCCGAGCTCCCCGCCGAGGGCACCGGCACGGTCATCCTCGACGCGGGCTCCACCGTCGCCCGCCTGGCCGCGCAGCTCCCCCTGGAGTCCGCCCTCACCGCGGTCACCCACAGCCTGCCCACCGCCGCCCGCCTCGCCGACCACCCGGGCATCCAGCTCCACCTGGTCGGCGGCCGCGTACGGCACCGCACCCGCGCCGCCGTGGACGCCTGGTCCCTGCGCGCGTACGCCGAGATCCGTGCCGACGTCCTCTTCCTCGCCGCGAACGGCTTCTCGGCCGCGCACGGACTGACCACCCCCGACCTCGCCGAGGCCGCCGTCAAGCGCGCCGCCGTCGCCGCCGCCCGCCGCGTCGTCCTGCTCGCCGACAGCGGCAAGTACGGCCAGGAGCACTTCGCCCGCTTCGGCGACCTCGCCGACGTGGACCTGCTGATCACGGACACGGGCCTCAGCCCCGACGACGCCGCCGCCATCGAGCGCGCGGGCACGGAAGTGGTGCGCGCATGATCCTCACCGTCACCCCGAACCCCTCCCTCGACCGCGCCTACGACGTCCCCGCCCTCACCCGCGGCGCCGTCGTCCGCGCCACCGGCGACCGCATGGACCCCGGCGGCAAGGGGGTCAACGTCTCCCGCGCGGTCGCCGCCGCGGGCGTGCCCACCCTCGCCGTCCTCCCGCTCGGCGGCGCCCCCGGCGCCCTCGTCGCCCAGCTCCTCGACGAGCAGGGCATCGACGTCGCCCCGGTCCCGGTCACCGGCCCCACCCGTTCGAACATCTCCGTGGCCGAACCGGACGGCACCCTCACGAAGATCAACGCCCCCGGGCCCGAGCTCACCGCGGCGGAGGCCGAGGCCCTGCTCGCCGCCGTCGCCGCGCACTCCGCCCGCGCCGACTGGATCGCCTGCTGCGGCAGCCTCCCGCGCGGCCTTCCCCCGTCCTGGTACGCGGACCTGGCCGACCGCTGCCACGCCACCGGGGCCCGGATCGCCCTCGACACCTCGGGCCCGGCCCTCCTCGCCGCCCTCGCGGGACGCCCGGACGTCGTCAAGCCGAACGCCGCGGAGCTCGCCGAAGCCGTCGGCCGCCCCCTCGCGACCGTCGGCGACGCCCTCAAGGCCGCCGACGAACTGCGCGAGCGCGGCGCCCGCGCCGTCCTGGCCAGCCTCGGTGCCGACGGCCAACTCCTCGTCGACGACTCGGGCACGTACTTCGGGCACGCCCGCGTCGACGCCGTGCGCAGCGACGTGGGCGCGGGCGACAGCTCCCTCGCCGGTCTCCTCGTCGCGGGCGGCACCGGGCCGCACGCCCTGGCCGCCGCCGTCGCGCACGGCGCCGCCGCGGTCCAGCTGCCCGGCAGCCTCATGCCCACCCCGGCCGACCTCGTCCCGGACGCCGTCACCGTCACCGACCGGGTCCCGCTCGACCTCGCCCTGACCGAGCCCGCCGCCGCCTGACCCCGTCCCGCCCGACCCCGCCCCTTCCCCGTCCCCTTCCTCGCCCGTGTCCCCGGGCCGTCCGCGCGCAAAGGAGCCCGCGATGAGCGAGAACCACGCCATGATCACCGCGGAGTCGGTCGATCTCGACCTCGACAGGACCGCCACCACCAAGGAGGCGGCGGCCCGCACCCTCGCCGAGCGCATGGTGGCCCTCGGCCGCGTCACCGACCTGGACGGCTTCCTCGCCGACGTGGCCGCCCGCGAGGCCCAGATGCCCACCGGCCTGGACGGCGGCATCGGCATCCCGCACTGCCGCAGCGCCCACGTCACCGAGCCCACCCTGGCCTTCGGCCGCAGCGCGGCGGGCATCGACTTCGGCGCCCCCGACGGCCCCGCCGACCTCGTCTTCCTCATCGCGGCCCCCACCGGCGCGGACGACGCCCATCTGACGATCCTGTCCTCCCTGGCACGGCAGTTGATGGACGAACAGTTCACGGCGGCCCTGCGCGCCGTGACCTCGGCGACGGACGCGGCGGCGCTGGTCTCCGGGGACCTGGCCGCGGACAGCTGGTCCGCCCAGAGGACGGACCGGGCGGACACGGCCCCCGGCGCCGAGCCACCGGACACGGGGGCGGAGGTGGAGGCGGAGGGCGGCGCCGACCGCTTCCGCATCGTCGCCGTCACCTCCTGCCCCACCGGCATCGCCCACACCTACATGGCCGCCGAGGCGCTGGAGAACGCCGCCCGCGAGGCCGGCGTCGAGCTCACCGTCGAGACCCAGGGCTCCGCGGGCTTCACCCGCCTCGACCCCGGGACCGTCGAGCGGGCCGACGCGGTGATCTTCGCCCACGACGTCCCCGTACGGGACAAGCCCCGCTTCGCGGGCAAGCCCACCGTCGACGTCGGCGTCAAGGCGGGCATCAGCCGCCCCGCCGAACTCATCGCGGAAGCGCGAGAGAAGGCCGCCCGCGGCGAGATCACGGCTCCGGCCCGCCCGAGCCCGGTGGACGGCGCGGGCGACAGCGGCGACAGCTACGCCACCAAGCTGCGCAAGTGGCTGATGTCCGGCGTCAGCTACATGGTGCCGTTCGTCGCCGCGGGCGGCCTCCTCATCGCGCTCGGCTTCGCCATCGGCGGCTGGAAGATCGACAAGGCCCCGTCCGTCGCGGAGCACTTCGTCTGGAGCGACCACACCAGCTGGGCGGCCCTGCTCTTCCAGACCGGCGGCCTCGCCTTCGCCTTCCTGGTGCCCGTCCTCGCGGGCTACATCGCGTACGGCATGGCCGACCGGCCGGGCCTCGTACCGGGCTTCGTCGGCGGTTCGGTCGCCGTCACCATCAAGGCGGGCTTCCTCGGCGGCATCGCGGCCGGTCTGCTCGCGGGCGCCGTGGTCATGGGCATCCAGCGGATCCGCATCCCCGCCGTGCTGCGCGGCATCATGCCGGTGGTGGTGATCCCGCTGGTCTCCGCCGCGGTCGTCGGCTTCCTGATGTTCCTCGTCGTCGGCAAGCCCATCGCCTCCCTGCAGAGCGCCCTCACCGACTGGCTGGAGGGCCTGTCCGGCGCCAACGCCGTCATCCTGGGCGTGATCCTCGGCCTGATGATGTGCTTCGACCTCGGCGGCCCGCTCAACAAGGTCGCGTACGCCTTCGCCGTCGGCGGCCTCACCCACCCCACCGACGGCTCGCTGAAGGTGATGGCCGCCGTGATGGCCGCGGGCATGGTGCCGCCGCTGGCCATGGCGCTGGCGACGACCGTCCGGGGCCGCCTGTTCACCCCGGCCGAGCGGGAGAACGGCAAGGCGGCCTGGTTCCTCGGCGCCTCCTTCATCACCGAGGGCGCGATCCCCTTCGCGGCCGCGGACCCGCTGCGGGTCATCCCCGCGTCGATGGCGGGCGGCGCGGTCACGGGCGCCCTGTCGATGGCGTTCGGCTGCACGCTGCGCGCCCCGCACGGCGGTGTCTTCGTGGTGCCGCTGATCGGCAGGCCGCTCCTGTACCTGCTCGCGATCGCCGCCGGCGTCTGCGTGTCGACGGCCGTGGTGGTGCTGCTCAAGAGCGCCCGGAAGACGACCGACGCTCCCGAGCGGGACACGGCGGACGAGCCGCGGGTTCCGGTCGCCGTCTGATCGGACGTTCCCCGGCCCCCCTCGCGTGGGCATACTGCTGGTACTGCGGCATGGGCGCCCGGACACGGGCCACACCCGTGGGGGGCCACTGTGAGTCAGCTTCAGCAGAGCCACCTCAGCAGCCTGCTCGGCATGGTCACCGAACTCACCGAGCAGGCGAGGGCCGGTCTCGACCGGCCCTCGGAGGCCGACCGCGTCTTCCTCGCCGTCTACTCCGGCTTCCTCATCGAGACCGGCGCGAGCGTCCGCTGGCTGCTCGAACCCTCCCTGATCGAGTACGCCGCGCAAGCCGTCCGCCGCCAGGCCCCCGCCGCCAGCCCGGCCCGCGCCGACGTCGCTTCCCGGCTGCTCGCCACCCTGTGGGCATCCTGTCTGCTCGCGGGCGTCGACACCGAGGACTGGGACCTGGAGGCCCCCGAACTCCCCGCCATCTGCGTCCGCATGGCGGGCCTGGTCACCGGCGAGCGCGAACCGGAATCCTGACGCCCGGATCGACCCCGCCCGATGGGAGATGCGTCACTTCAAGGCCAAAGTCCCATAAACGCCCCTGTTGTTAGGCTGGCGGCTGTTGTCTACTGAGCGGCATGTTCGACGGTGCTTCGATCGTTCAGCAGACAAGTGTGGCGCTGTTCGCCGCCGTGACCACCCTCTGGGCCGTGACCTTCCTGCGGCTGCGCCGCGGCCGGGACGCCGGACCACAGGTCTCGGGCGCGGGCGGCCCCGCGCTGCGCTCACTGCCCGTCCAGTCGGGTCCGCCGGGCGCGGAGTCCGTGCAGCTGACGGCGGCCGAGCGGGCCGCTTTCGCCGGTCTGGTCCGGCAGTTCGGCAAGGGGCGCGACCAGGCCTGAGACGCAGGCGCGGTCGGGGTCGCGCTCGCGGCCGGGCTCGGGCGCGGGTGCGCCCAGGCGGCTAGGACTGCGCCTGGGCGGCTAGCGGCTGCGCGTCACCGGGAACGCCCGGGCCCGCCGCTCCATCGCCGCGCGGGCCGCGCGCTCGCTCACATACACCTCGCACATGTGGCGGCCGTCGGTCGTCGCCGTGTGCTCGACCTCCCACAGGCTGACTTCCGAGCCGTCGAAGAGCAGGAAGGCGTGCTCGTACAGCGAGAAGCCGAGCCGGGCCTCGCCGGTGAGGCCGGAGCGGCCGAAGGCCTGGGTGATCTGGTGGGCGAAGGCCGCGCGCAGCAGTCGCGCCATGTCCTCCCCGGGGCGGTCCACGCTCGCCGGGTTCTCGGCGCGGCGCAGCAGCCTGCGCGCGTGGTCGGCCGAGTCGTCCGGCACGTACGTGTGCCGCGGTTCGTGCGCCGCGGTCAGCTGGAGGACGACCGGCAGGTCCCCGGCCGGGGTGTCGGGCGGCAGCGGAAGGCGCGCGGTGGCGACTCCGGCCTCCTCCTCGTCCAGATACAGCTCGTACTGGGCCTGGCTGCCGGGGCCCGCGTTGTGCACGAGCTCCCAGAGGGTGAGCGCGCTGCCGTCGGCGAGCAGCCAGGTGTGGCGGTACGTCTCGCGGTGCAGGCCCGCGCTGTGGTGCGCGGAGTGCAGCGAGCTGTCGTAGGCCAGGGACCGCTCCAGGCGCCGGACGGCTTCGTCCGGCAGGTCGAAGGAGTTCAGCGCGCGGCTGAGCAGTCGCTCGAGGTGCTCCTCTGGAGTCAGGGGCTCGGGCGACTCAGGTGGTTCGTACGCTGTCTCGTACGGAACGCTCACGGATACTCCCGGATGCTTCCGGCGTTGCTGCATGTCACCTTGTGCGTGCATACCGTAGCCCCTGGGTCCGACATCATGTCCGGGAACAGGAAAACGATCGAGCCGCACGGCAAGTTCCCGTGCGGCTCGCTCCGTTGAGGCTCCGAGTGCGCCGTTCGGGGCGCCACGCGCGCCCCTTTTGTGGCGGTGTCCGTCAGGCCCGTGTCACTCGGCGCTGCCCGCCGTCCACTGGCTCCACGACATGTTCCAGCCGTTCAGGCCGTTGTCGGGGGCGATGGTCTTGTCCGGCGAACCCTTGACCGTCACGATGTCGCCGATCAGCGAGTTGTCGTAGAACCACTTGCCCATCGTGTCGCCCTGCGCCCCTTGCACATCCTGGAGCCCCACACAGCCGTGGCTGGTATTGGTGCTACCGAAGATGGAGGGCGAGCTCCAGTAGTTGCCGTGGATGAACGTGCCGGACGTCGAGAGGCGCATGGCGTGCGGCACGTCCTTGATGTCGTACTCGCCGCCGAAGCCGACCGTCGAGCCGTTCATCCGCGTCTGGACGAACTTCTCGGAGATCACCATCTGGCCGTTGTACGTGGGGTTCTGCGGGCTGCCCGCGGAGATCGGGACGGACTTGAGGACCTTGCCGTCCCGCTCGACCGTCATCTTCTTGGCGCCCACGTCGACCGTGGAGACCTGCTTGCGGCCGATGGTGAAGGTGACCGTCTTGTCCTGGACGCCGGTGATGCCGTTGCCGCCCTTCACGCCGTCCAGGGCGATCTTCATCGTGACCTTGGAACCGGCCTTCCAGTACTCCTGCGGCCGGAAGTCCAGGCGCTGGTTGCCGAACCAGTGGCCGACGACCTTCTGCCCGCTGCTGGACGTGACCGTGATGTGCGACTGCACGTCCTTCTTGTTGGTGATCGCCTTGTCGAAGTTGAACGACACCGGCATGCCGACGCCGACGGTGGCGCCGCCGTCCGGCGCGTACGAACCGATGAAGCTGTTCGCCGACGACACCGTCGTGAATGTCGCGTTCTCCGTCGCCGGGCGGCCGTCGCCGTCCTTGGCGTTGGCGGTGACCTTGTACTTCGTGCCGCGCTCCAGCTGCGCCTTGGGCTTCCAGGTGCTGCCGTCGGCGGATATGGAGCCCTCGACCGCGGCGCCGGACGTCACCTGCGTCATCTTCACGCCGGTCAGCTTGCCGTCCTTGACCTTCACGCCGGTGGCGTTGATCGAGGCGTCGGTCGCGCCGTCCTTGGAGGAGATGGTTATCTGGGCGCCGGACGCGTCCTTGGCCGCCCCCGACTTCTTGTCGTCCTTGGCGTCGGCGTCACCGCCGCAGGCCGTCAGGGTCAGCGCGCCGACCGCTGCGAGCGCGGCGGTCGCCAGCATGACCCGCCGACGGCGACGGGGCTGAGGCTGCGCTGCAATGTCCGGCGTTGTCACGGGCTGCTCCCATTCGCTCTGCGTTCAGCACGTTCTTGGTATGTACGTGGTCTGATCCAGTACGGGTAAAGAGTCGACTGGTCGAGAATTGGTTCCGGGGCGCGGGTGTGAGCGCTGGCACATGGCTGCGCCCGCGGCTGTCCTCAAGGTCCTTCGGTTTGGCGGCACTTGAGGGGTTGAGGGCGCTATATGGGGCTTCGCCCCTTTCCCCCTTTGTTGGCCCTTCGGGCCTCGTCCTCAAACGCCGGACGGGCTGGAGTCCCCGGTTCTTCCCGGCCTCGTCCTCACATGCCGGACGGGCTGGAATCACCGGTCCTTCCCGGTCCCGTCCTCACATGCCGGACGGGCTGGGGTCACCGGACTTCCCGGCCTCGCCGCTCGCGCCGGTTTCGTACAGGCTTCGGTAGGACGGGAAGGTGCCGCCCGGGGTTTCCACCGGCTCTGCTGCCAGGAGGGCCCTGACGATCGCTCGCGTCACCATGTCCGCGCCCGCCGCCAGGATCTCGTTCAGTGCCAAGGGGTTCGCGGCGTCGAGTCGGTGCTCGCCGGTGGCCAGGGTGAACACCGTGTCGCCGTCGTTCAGCAGGTGCACCGGGCGCACGGCCCGCGCCATGCCGTCGTGCGAGGTGCCCGCGAGCTTCTGCGCCTGGGCCTTGGTGAGCTCGGCATCCGTGGCGACGACGGCGAGCGTGGTGTTCAACGGCGGCCGGCCGTTGCGCGCCGCGACCTCGGCCAGGCGCCGCCGGGCCGCCTCGTGGACCTCGGCCGCGGGCAGCCCGACCGGCGCTCCCTCGAAGAACCGCCCGTACAACGCCCCCGTCGCCGGATCCACCCCCGACCCCGCCGCGTTCGCCACCACCAGGGCGGCCACCGTGACGCCCGAGCCGAGGACCGTGCTCGCCGTGCCGACGCCGCCCTTGAGCAGGCCCACCACAGCGCCGGTGCCCGCGCCCACATTGCCCTCGGGCACCGCGTGACCGCTCGGGCGCGCCGCCGCGTCCTCCACCGCCGCCCGGCCGAGCGCCGCGTCGGGCCGCGCCCGGAACGCGCCGCCGCGCCCCAGGTCGAACACGCACGCCGCGGGCACCACCGGCACCACGTGCGCCCTCTCGGGCCCCACCCGCACCCCGCGCCCCTGCTCCTCCAGCCAGGCCATCACCCCGGTCGCGGCGTCCAGGCCGTACGCGCTGCCGCCCGTCAGCACGACCGCCTCCACCCGCTGGACCAGGTTCCGCGGGTCGAGCGCGTCCGTCTCCCGGGTGCCCGGGCCACCGCCGCGCACGTCCACGGCCGCCACGGCTCCGCCCTCCGGCGCGAGCACGACGGTCGTCCCGCTGAGCCAGCCGTCGCCCACCCGGTCCGCGTGCCCGACCCGCAGCCCCGCGACGTCGGTCAGTGCCCCGGCCGACCCGTCCCGCGTCCCTGCCTCAGGTGCGTCAGATGTCGTCATGCGGCATGCGTACCACGGGCTTCGCCGGAGGGGCAGGGCGCTCGGGACGGGCGGGTGCCCTCCCGCGGCGGCTTTCAGACGGCCTGCTCGGACCGCACCATCCGGGTCGTCAGCGTCACCCCGACCGCCACCGCGAGCGCCGCCACGACCCCCGCGGCGAGCACCGCCCAGCGGCCCGCGAACGTGCACGCCAGGATCACGACCGCCGTGACCGGAAGCACCAGTTGCTGCGCGAGCCCCACCTTGAAGTGGCGCGAGTGCAACAGCCACACCGCGAACATGTACACCGCCGCCGGAATCGTCACCGCCGCCGACGCCGCCGTCTCCGAGATGTGCGCCTTGCCGACCGCCTGCTCCACCGCCACCTCGATCCCCGCGCCGATCGCCGCGGCCGAACCGAAGATCACGTAGTGGCCGTAGCCCCAGAGGAACGCCTGCTGGTTGGAGCGGAGGTGGCCGTGGATCGGCACCACGAAGTAGATCCACCACGCGGAGAAGATCAACAGGAGTCCGCCGACGGCGATGGGCAGCAGCTCGCCGAGCGCGTCGTTCTCGTCGATGCCCGACTTCACCGCGATCGTCGCCGCGGAGATCGTCTCGCCGAGCATGATGATCGTGAACAGGCCGTACCGCTCGGCGATGTGGTGCGGGTGCCACGGCGTCGTCCGCGCCCGCTCCGCGATCGTCGGCACGGCCATCTCGGCGATCGCCATCACCAGGAACGTCCACGGCCGGGCGCCCTCCGGCAGGACGAGGAGGCCCAGCCAGCCCACCTGGCACAGCGCGACCCCGCCCGCGTAGCGCAGTGCCGTGCGCCGCTCGTCGCCCGTCGTCGAGGCCGCCGCCCGCAGCCACTGGGCGATCAGCGCGAGCCGCATGATCAGGTAGCCGAGCCAGAGGGCCAGGAACTGATGGTCCTCGAAGGCCTTCGAGACCCCGGCCGCGAGCACCAGGACACCGGCGATCTGGAGGAGCGTCACGACGCGGTACAGCGAGTCGTCGTTGTCGTACGCCGAGGCGAACCAGGTGAAGTTCATCCAGGCCCACCACACCGCGAAGAACACCATCGCGTAGTTGAGGACCCCGTCGCCCGGGTGTCCCTCGGCCACGGAGTGCACCAGCTGCACCCCGGCCTGGGCGACCGCGACCACGAAGCAGAGGTCGAAGAAGAGCTCCAGTGGTGTCGCCGCGCGGTGGGCCTCCTCCCGCCCGCGGGCGACCATCGGGCGCAGCGGCGGGGGAGGGGAGGCGGGAGCCGGACTCGCGGCGGAAGGAGTGGACATCATGGGGCAAGAACAGCAGAGCCGGGCGGCCCGAAGGACCGGGGCGAGCCGTGTCGGAGCGGGAGCACCCGGGTGGGCGGCGACGACGCTCCGCCAGGCGCCGGGCCGTGGCGGTGGCGCGCTGGGCCGTGGTGGTGACGCGCCGGGCCACGGTCGCCACGGGCCGGGCGGGATGCGTGACGCGCCGGGCCGGGGCCGTCGTGGGCCGCGCCGGGTTCGTCACGCCCCGGGGCGCGGCCCGCACATGCCGGGCCATGGCCACCGCGGGGCCGGGGCGGCGGGGGCGGACGTACGCTGGAGTCATGAGCACCGCCCCCGCCCCCGAGGCGCGCGACCCCGAGGACGCCACGCCCCGGCAGGCCCCCAAGAAGCCCGCCAGCGCGCTGATCTTCGACGATCCGCTGTCGCAGCAGTCCGCGGACGACTCGGACCGCGGCTGGGGCGAGCGGCCGACGGCGAGCGGCGACAGCGCCGCCGATCTCGCCCGCTTCCTGGACGAGAAGCCGCCCCACCACATCTGAGCCCGCGCCGCCGCCCGCGCGGCGCGGGCCCGTGGCCCCGCTAGCGCGCGTCGCCGCCGCTCTGCCCCGTCCCGCCGCCGCCCGCGCCGCGCTGGGCGACCAGGGCGTCGCGGATCTCCTTGAGCACCTCCAGCTCCGTCACTTCGATGACCTCCTGCGTGCCTTCCTTGGCCGCCTGGCGCGCGGTCTGCTTGGCCAGGTACTTCGACATCGGCAGGACCATGAGGAAGTAGACGACGGCCGCGGTGATCAGGAAGCTGAGGGTGGCGCTGAGCACCGAGCCCCACATGATCGGGATGCCGCTCACGGCTTCGCCGTTCTTCACCACGCACGGGTCCTTGAGACACGAGCTGTAGTGGTCGAGGTCCTTCGTCCCGAAGGCGCCCACCAGCGGGTTGATGACGCCCTTCACCACGGAGTTCACGACGCTCGTGAACGCGGCGCCGATGACGACCGCGACCGCCAGGTCGACGACGTTGCCGCGGGTCAGGAAGGCCTTGAAGCCCTGCCAGACGCTCGGTTCCTTCTTCTCGCTCACCACTAGGCCTTTCGTTGCAAATGCGGGTTGTGCGGCAAACCGCTTCGCAACCTACGGCAGCGCCCGGCAGCCCTGTCCACTTCCGTAACGCGAACGAGCGACTTGACAGGGGATCAGTCGTCTGCCCGGGCTTGCGGTTCATCGCAGCGTCACCGCGAGGCGTGCCGTGGCACTCGCTCCCGCGAGCCGTGCCGCCGTCGCTCCCGGCACGGAGAGGACGACCAGCGCCCCGGCCCCGGTCGTCCCGTCGGCGGTCTCGGGCACCTCGGGCACCTCGGCCACCCGGGCGTTGGCCGCGATCACGCGGGGTGCGGCGCCGCGGCCCGTCGCCGGGTCCTCCGCCGCGACCACGTCCACGCGGTCGCCGGGGCGCAGCAGGCGTGCCGTCGCCGCGTCCGCGATCCGGACCGGGGCGGTTACCGGCCGGGCCGCCCGCCGCACCGGCCCCGGGCCCCGGTCCGTCCCCTCGGCGGTCACGGACGCGGCGGAGCCCCCGGGCCGCCCGCTCCCGGCGTCCCGCGGGCCCGCCGCGGCGAGCGCGGCCGCGGTCATCGCCAGCCCCACGGCCACGGCCCGCCTGCGGTGCCGGGCGAGCCGCCGCAGCCGCTGCCGCCCGCCGCGCACGTGGACCGGGGAGAAGTGGGGCACCTGGCAGGGCGGTGGCGGGGCGCCCCCGCCTCCACCGCCGCCGGGCCCGGACCCGGGCCGCGCCTCGGGCCCGGGCCGCGCCCCGGACCCGTACGCCACGGTCCGGGCACCGGACCAGGTGCCGGTGTGCGTACCGATGTGTGAAGCGTCCTGCGTCATGACGACCACCGCCCGCCGTGAGGATGTCGGACCGATGAGCTCGGATTCCGATCCCACGATGCGGGCCCGCCGCCGATCCCGCTGAGCCCCGTGCGCTACCGCCCGGTTGTGGACAACTCCCTCACCCGAAGGGCACGTTCCGCCTAGGTCCACGCGAAGCCGCCCAAGGCCGCGCAAGCCTGCCGAAGGCCGCCCGCGCCGCCCAGCCCCGCCCGCGCCGTCGAGGCCCCAGCGCCGCCCGCGCCGCCCAGCGCCGCCCGAGGCCCCAGCGCCGCCCGAGGCCCCAGCGCCGCCCAGCGCTACGGCAGCCGGAACCCCGGATCCATCCCGCCCAGCGCCCCCACGCACAGACAGTCCCGCTCCCCCTCGGCCGGCAGCCCCGCCACCGCGTCGAAGAGCACCGTCCGCAGCCGGTCCACGTTCGCGGAGAAGACCCTCAGGACCTCGTCGTGGGAGACGCCCGCGCCCGACTCCGCGCCCGCGTCCAGGTCGGTGACCAGCGTCAGCGACGTGTAGCAGAGCTCCAGCTCCCGGGCGAGCGCCGCCTCGGGGTGGCCGGTCATGCCCACCACGGACCAGCCCTGCGCCGCGTACCAGCGCGACTCCGAGCGGGTCGAGAACCGCGGGCCCTCGATCACCACGAGCGTCCCGCCGTCCACCGGCTCCCAGTCCCGGCCGCGCGCGGCCTTGAGCGCGGCGGCCCGCCCGGCCGGGCAGTACGGGTCGGCCAGCGACACGTGCACCACGTTCGGCACGCTGCCGTCGGGCAGCGGAAGGCCGTCGAAGTACGACTGCGGGCGCCCCGACGTGCGGTCCACGAACTGGTCGGGCACGAGCAGCGTCCCCGGCCCGTACTCGGGGCGGAGCCCGCCCACCGCGCACGGGCCGAGCACCTGTCGCACGCCCAGGGAGCGCAGGGCCCACAGGTTGGCGCGGTAGTTGATGAGGTGGGGCGGCAGATGGTGGCCGCGGCCGTGGCGGGGCAGGAAGGCCACCCGGCGTCCCGCTATGTCGCCGAGGAAGAGGGAGTCGCTCGGGGCGCCGTAGGGGGTGTCGACGTGCACTTCGGTCACGTCGTCGAGAAAGGAGTAGAAGCCCGATCCGCCGATGACGCCGACATCGGCCTGCTGCGCGTTCGCCGTGTTCACCATGGCTCGCACAGTAGCCGTACGGGGAAACGGCCGGGAGTACGCCGAAGGCCCCGCCGTCCTGGGGACGGCGGGGCCTTTCGGAGTGCTGAGAACCGGCGCGCTACGCGGCCGAGGAGCTCGACGAGGTGGTGCTCGACGCCTTGGAGTCCGAGGACGACGAGGAGGAAGACGAAGACGAAGCGGACGACTTCGAAGACGACGAAGAAGACGAAGACGACGACGTCGACGAAGACGCGGGCGAGCTGCTCGACGACGAGCCGCGGCTGTCGTTGCGGTAGAAGCCGGAGCCCTTGAAGACGATGCCGACCGCCGAGAACACCTTCTTGAGGCGTCCGTCGCAGTTCGGGCACACGGTCAGGGCGTCGTCCGTGAACTTCTGCACCGCCTCGAGGCCCTCGCCGCACTCGGTGCACTGGTACTGGTACGTCGGCACTTGCTTCCTCCTGGCACTCTCACTCGATGAGTGCTAACGACGGTCCATAGTGACGTATTCCGCGGGTTCAGTCCACCGCCACCGGTACGCGGTGACCCACGCCACGTGCGACGGTCCGGCCCGTGCTGGGGGGCGTGAGCCGCGAACGCAGGGACAGGAGCACGGCCAGGGCGAGCGCGGTGCCGCCGAGCGGGACCAGGAATCCGGCGCCGTCCCAGAGGCGGTCCTCCAGCTGTCCCGCCACCGTGACGGCGGCGGCCTGCCCCAGCGCGACGGCGCCGGTGAGCAGGGTGAAGGCCTCCGTACGGGCGGTCGGCGCGACCAGGCTGTCGACCAGCGTGTAGCCGGTGATCAGGGCGGGCGCGATGCAGACGCCGACGAGCAGGCCGAGCCCGGCCAGCAGCAGCACGGACTGCGCGGCCCACAGGCCCGAGGCCATCAGGGTCAGCGCCGCGTACCCGACGACGAGGCGCCGCTGCGGGGAGACCTTCCAGGCGAGGGCGCCGCAGACGATCCCGGAGAGCATGTTGCCCGCGGCGAAGGTGCCGTACAGGACGCCGTTCAGACCGGGACGGTCGATGGACTCGGTGAAGGCGGCGAGGGAGACCTGCATGCCGCCGAAGACGGTGCCGATGCCGAGGAACGTCACGATCAGTACGCGCACACCGGGCACCCGGAGCGCCGAATCGTGCTTCACGCGTGCGTGGGCTTCGCCCGCGGCGGCCGGCTGCGGCTGGGTGCTCTTCTGGGCGGCGAACAGCAGGCCGCCCATCAGGGTCAGGCCGGCCTCCGTGAGGAGTCCGGCGGCCGGGTCGACGCCGGTGCACAGCGCGGTCGCCACCAGCGGGCCGAGCACGAAGGTCAGCTCGTCCGTGACGGACTCGAAGGCGGCCGCCGTCTGGGCGAGCGGAGAGCCCTGGAGCTGCACGCCCCAGCGGGCCCGCACCATGGGGCCGATCTGCGGCGTCGAGGCACCCGTGGGCACCGCGGCGACGAAGAGGGCCCACAGGGGGGCGTCGGACAGCGCGAGCACGGTGAGGGTGACGCCGGACGCCGTGTGCACGAGCACGCCGGGAAGGAGCACGGCGCGCTGCCCGAACCGGTCGGCGAGCTTGCCGCTGAAGGGGGCGAACAGCGCCATGGAGACGCCGGTGACGGCCGAGACGGCGCCGGCGGCGCCGTACGAGCCGGTGGTGTGCTGCACGAGCAGCACGATGGAGATGGTGAGCATCGCGAACGGCTGCCGCGCGGCGAAGCCGGGGAGCAAGAACGTCCAGGCGCGGGGGGTGCGCAGCAACTGCCCGTAGCCCGGGCGGGAGTCAGTGACCGTGGACGCCACGGCCCATGCCTTTCTGCTGCCTGGTAGCGCGCCCGTGCGGGGGCGCCGAGAGCTGTCCTCTAGCGCAGAACTGCGGTAGATACCGGGCAGCCCACTGCGAGGGCGCCGCGGCCGCCATACGGTCGCGCCAGCTCTGCGTCAGACAGAGTTGGTTCGATCAGTGTCGGTGCGTGGATCCCGGTACGCGCTCCGCCGACGCTTGTGCAGCGCGCTGACGGGACGTGCCGAGTGCGCCTTCATCGTACAGGTACATCACAAATGAGGCCTGTGATGACGAGAAGTGAGACGGGTGACACCTGGGAATCCCCGGCCGCGCGCCCGGGGGGCCCGGGAATCCGCCCGCGGCGCCCTGCACGCCCGGGATTCCCCCGGCCGCGCCTTGGCAGCGCCACCGGCCGCGCCGGGCCGCACCCCGCGGCCGCACCCCGCGGCCGCACCCCGCGCACGGTCGCACCCCGCGCCCGACACGGCTACCGCTGCGCGCCCTGCACCCCGAGCCAGCCCGCGAGCTTGCCGCCCTGGGCCACCGCGCGCAGCCGCTTCTCGGCCGCGTCGCGTGCCGGTTCGGTCGCCACCACCAGGAGCTCGTCGCCGTGCCGGAGGACCGTGGTGGGCAGCGGCACGAACGAGGTCTCGTCCCGTACGACGAGGGTCACGGCCGAGCCCGCGGGCAACCGCAGTTCGTTGACCTCGACGCCGTGCAGCCGTGAGCCCTCCGGTACGGGTACCGAGAGCAGATGGCCGCGCAGCCGCTCCAGGGGGGCCGATTCGATGCCGAGGTCGGAGGCCGTCGTGCCCTTGCCGAGGTCGAGCAGCTTGGCGAGCCCCGGCAGGGTGGGGCCCTGGATCAGCGTGTAGACGACGACCAGGACGAAGACGATGTTGAAGATGCGCTCGCTGTTCTCGACCCCGTTCACCATGGGGATCGTGGCGAGGATGATGGGCACGGCGCCGCGCAGGCCCGCCCAGGACATCAGCGCTTTCTCCTGCCAGGCCATCCTGAAGGGCAGCAGGCTCACGACGACCGAGACGGGCCGCGCGACGATCGTCAGGACCAGGCCGATGAGCACGGCGGGCCAGATGTCGTCGAGCAGCGTGTGCGGCGTGACGAGCAGGCCGAGCAGGACGAACATGCCGATCTGCGCGATCCAGCCGAGCCCCTCGGCGAAGCCCCGGGTGGCGGGCCAGTGCGGCAGCTTGGCGTTGCCGAGGACCATCGCGGCGAGGTACACCGCGAGGAAGCCGCTGCCGTGGGCCATGGCCCCGGCCGCGTAGGAGGTCACGGCGATGGCCATCACCGCGATCGGGTAGAGGCCGGAGGCGGGCAGAGCCACGTGGCGCAGGCCGTAGGCGCCGAGGCAGCCCACCGCGAGGCCGATGGCGGCGCCGATGGCGAGTTCCAGGGCGATCTCGCCGATGAGGACGTACCAGTGGTCCACGGGGCCGGCGGCCGAGAAGGCCACGACGAGGATCACCACGGGGGCGTCGTTGAATCCGGACTCCGCCTCCAGGACGCCGGTGACCCGGGAGGGGAGGGGGACCCTGCGCAGGACGGAGAAGACCGCGGCCGCATCCGTCGACGAGACCACCGCGCCGATGATGAGCGCCTGCCGCCATTCGAGCCCGACCAGGTAGTGCGCGCCCGCAGCGGTCACGCCGACGCTCACCGCGACGCCCGCGAGGGCCAGGGACGCGGCCGCGGGGAGGGCCGGTTTGATCTCGCCCCACTTGGTGCCGAGGCCGCCCTCGGCCAGGATCACGACGAGTGCCGCGTAGCCGATCACCTGGGTCAGCTGGGCGTTGTTGAACGTGAGGTTGCCTATGCCGTCCTGGCCCATGGCGACGCCGATGCCGAGGTACAGCAGCAGGCTGGGCAGTCCGCTGCGCGAGGAGATGCGCACGGCGGCCACCGCGACGAGCAGGACGAGCGACGAGACGAGCAGGAGCTGGTTGAGGTCGTGGACAGACAGGGGCGTTCCTTCCGTCGTGCGAGCCGTAATGCTTCGTTACTTTACCTAAGTTTTAACGCTTCCTTGACGTGGGCCCCTGTACTTCTTCCACAGTGAGCGAACTTTCGTTCGATGTCTCTTTCCGACTCCGCGTCCGGGGCCGTCTCGCCCTGCGCCTATGGTTGCTCCAGCACTCCAGGACCCGCCCATGCCCCGAACTGCCGCTCGCGAAGGACAGCAAGGACAGCGATGCCCTCCACCACCACCGCCCCTTCCGGCGCCAAGCCCGGGAAGAAGAAGGGGCGCCGCGCCCGACTGATCGTGATCCTCCTGGTCCTGGCCGTCGTCGGCGGCATCGGCTTCGGCGCGTACTGGAGCATCAGCACCGTCCGCGCCTCCTTCCCGCAGACCAAGGGCACCATCGACCTGAAGGGGCTGAAGGGCCCGGTCGACGTCAAGCGCGACGGCAACGGCATCCCGCAGATCTACGCCGACTCCGCCGAGGACCTCTTCATGGCCCAGGGGTTCGTGCAGGCGCAGGACCGCTTCTGGGAGATGGACGTCCGCCGCCATATGACCTCCGGGCGGCTCTCCGAGATGTTCGGCAAGAGCCAGGTCAAGACCGATGAGTTCCTGCGCACCCTCGGCTGGCACCGGGTGGCGAAGAAGGAGTACGACTCCAAGCTCTCGCCCGAGACGAAGAAGTACCTCCAGGCGTACGCCAAGGGGGTCAACGCCTACCTCGACGGCAAGGGCGGCAAGGAGATCTCGCTCGAGTACGCGGCGCTCGAGTTCAAGAACGACTACAAGCCCCAGAAGTGGACGCCGATCGACTCCGTGGCCTGGCTCAAGGCCATGGCCTGGGACCTGCGCGGCAACATGCAGGACGAGATCGACCGCTCCCTGATGACGAGCCGCCTCGGCCCGTCCCAGATCAAGGACCTGTACCCGGACTACCCGTACGACCGGAACAAGCCGATCGTCCAGGAGGGCGCGTACGACCCGGTCACCGGGAAGTTCAGCAGCGACGCCACGGACGACTCCCAGACGCAGTCCGGCACCGGCACCGGCACCGGCACTGGTACCGGTAGTACCGGTACCGGGAGTACCGGCACGGGCACCGGCGGCACGGTGGGCACGGGCACCGGCACCGCGGGCACCGGTGTCGCGGGCGGGACCCCGTCCCCCAACGGCCTCCAGTCGCAGCTCTCCGGCCTCTCCGACGTGCTCGACGAGGTCCCGGACGCGGGCCTCGGCTCGAACGGCAACGGCATCGGCTCCAACTCGTGGGTCGTCTCCGGCGCGCACACCATCACCGGCAAGCCCCTGCTGGCCAACGACCCGCACCTGGCGCCGCAGCTGCCGTCCGTCTGGTACCAGATGGGCCTGCACTGCCGCTCGGTCTCGGCGAAGTGCCAGTACGACGTCAGCGGCTACACGTTCTCCGGGATGCCCGGCGTGGTCATCGGCCACAACCAGGACATCGCCTGGGGCATGACGAACCTGGGCGCCGACGTCACGGACCTCTACCTGGAGAAGTTCAGCAGCGACGGCTACCAGTACGACGGCAAAACGGTGCCCTTCAAGTCGCGCGAGGAAAAGATCAAGGTCGCGGGCGGCAAGACCAAGACGATCACTGTTCGTGAGACCAGCAATGGCCCACTGATCTCCGACCGTGACGAGGAACTTCGCAAGGTCGGCCGGAAGGCCCCGGTCGACGCGGTGGCTCCCGACCGCGGCGATGGCTACGGCATCTCCCTGCGCTGGACCGCACTGACGCCCGGTAAGTCCATGGACGCCGTCTTCGAGCTGAACCGGGCCAAGGACTTCCAGGAGTTCCGCAAGGCAGCCAGCTCCTTCGAAGTGCCCTCGCAGAACCTGATCTACGCCGATACCAAGGGTCACATTGGCTATCAGGCGCCGGGCAGGATCCCCAAGCGTGGCGGAGGCAGCGACGGTTCGCTCCCGGCACCGGGTTGGGACTCCAAGTACCGCTGGAAGGGCTACATCAAACAGGATGAACTCCCTTGGGAGTACGACCCCAAGCGCGGCTACATCGTCACCGCCAACCAGGCCGTGGTCAGCGACAAGTACCCGTACAAGCTCACGACGGACTGGGGCTACGGCGCGCGCAGCCAGCGCATCGAGGACCTGATCAGGGCCAAGACCAAGAACGGCGGCAAGATCTCCACGGAGGACATGCGGCTGATGCAGACCGACAACAGCAGCGAGATCGCACGCCTGCTCGTGCCCAAGCTGCTCAAGGTCGACATCGGCGACAAGCACGTCCGTGAGGCGCAGAAGCTCCTGGAGGGCTGGGACTACACCCAGGAGGCCGACTCGGCGGCGGCCGCGTACTTCAACGCCGTCTGGCGTTCGATCCTGCAGCTCTCCATCGGCAACAAGCTGCCCAAGGAGCTGCGCGTCAAGGGCCAGTGCCTGTGGGTGGAGCGCACCAGCGACACCCAGCCCGCCGACGAGGACAAGAAGGTCCGCGAGTGCGGCGAGCGCGACGCGGACTCGGCGCAGCCCGACGGCGGCGACCGCTACTTCGAGGTCATCCGCAAGATCCTCAACGACGAGGACAACGACTGGTGGAAGACCCCGGGCAACCGCACGGACAAGGAGACGAAGAACCGCGACCAGCTGTTCGCCCGTGCCCTCGCGGACGCCCGCTGGGACCTGACGGCCAAGCTCGGCAAGGACATCGACACCTGGAGCTGGGGCCGACTGCACCGGCTCACGCTGAAGAACCAGACGCTCGGCACGGACGGCCCCGGCTGGATCCAGTGGGTGCTCAACCGCGGCCCCTGGAAGCTCGGCGGCGGCGAGGCCACGGTCAACGCCACCGGCTGGAACGCGGCGGGCGGCTACGACGTCATCTGGGTGCCGTCGATGCGGATGGTGGTGAACCTGAAGGACTTCGACAAGTCCAAGTGGATCAACCTCACCGGCGCCTCGGGCCACGCCTACAGCGACCACTACACCGACCAGACCAGCAAGTGGGTCAAGGGCGAGCTGCTGCCGTGGTCCTACTCCAAGAAGGGCGTCGACGACAGCACGAGCGACACCCTGGTGCTCAAGCCCTGAGCCGGAGCTGAAGCCCGCACGGGCAGGTGACGCGAAAGGGCCCTCCACGCGCGCGTGGAGGGCCCTTTCGCGTTCGAATCGTTCCGGAGGCCTCAGTCGAAACGCCGTACCCCTGAAGGCGTCACGACGGCGCGCACCGGGCGGTCGTGCGCCTCTCCGGGGACGTGCGCGACGACTTCGGCGTCGTACAGGAGCACGACGAGCGCCGGATCGGCGCCCGCCCGCTCCAGGCGCGCCAGGACCCGGTCGTACGAGCCGCCGCCGCGCCCCAGGCGCGTGCCGCGCCCGTCCACCGCCAGTCCCGGCAGCAGCACGACGTCCGCCTCCAGGACGGCGTCCGGGCCGAGTCGCGGTCCGGAGGGCTCCAAAAGCGCCATCTTGCCCGGGTGTTGGACGCGGGCGAGCGAGCCGGGTCCGGTGTACGCCGCCCAGTCCAGGTCGTTGTCCGGGAGCAACACCGGCAGCAGGACGCGGGTCCCGCGCGCGTGGAGGGTGTCGAGGAGCGCGCGGGTGCCCGGTTCGCCGCCCACGGAGACGTACGCGGCGACCGTGCGGGCCGCGGCGAGTTCGGGCAGGTCCAGGGCGCGCCCGGCCAGTTCGGCCGCCGCCTTGTGTGCGTCATCTGGCGGCAACCCCCTTCTTACCGCGAGGATCTCAGCACGCAATGTGCGCTTGATTCCCTTGCCGGAGTCGGGGTGATCCATGGCGAAGTCACACATCCTTCCTATTGTGCTCAAATATGGGCCAATAATCCGAAGCCGCAGATTCTCTGCATAGGCACCGGATATGGTGACGGGCATGACTGAGTCTCACCCCAAGATCACCAAGGCTGTCATCCCCGCAGCTGGTCTTGGCACGCGCTTCCTGCCCGCCACCAAGGCCACGCCCAAGGAAATGCTGCCGGTCGTCGACAAGCCGGCGATCCAGTACGTGGTGGAGGAGGCGGTCGCCGCGGGCCTGGACGACGTCCTCATGATCACGGGCCGCAACAAGCGTCCCCTGGAGGACCACTTCGACCGCAACTACGAGCTGGAGTCCGCCCTGGAGAAGAAGGGCGACGAATCCCGGCTCGCGAAGGTCCAGGAGTCCAGCGACCTGGCCACCATGCACTACGTCCGTCAGGGCGACCCCAGGGGCCTCGGTCACGCCGTCCTGTGCGCCGCCCCGCACGTGGGCCGCGAGCCCTTCGCGGTGCTCCTGGGCGACGACCTGATCGACCCGCGCGACCCGCTGCTCGCCCGCATGGTCGAGATCCAGGACCGGTGCGGCGGCAGCGTCATCGCGCTCATGGAGGTCGCGCCCGAGCAGATCCACCTCTACGGCTGCGCTGCGGTCGAGGCCACCGACGAGGGCGACGTCGTGAAGGTCACCGACCTGGTCGAGAAGCCGGACGTGGCGGACGCCCCCTCGAACTACGCGATCATCGGCCGGTACGTCCTCGATCCGCACATCTTCGACATACTGCGCAAGACCGAGCCGGGCCGCGGCGGTGAGATCCAGCTGACCGACGCCCTCCAGCAGCTCGCCGCCGACGAGAAGGTCGGCGGTCCCGTGCACGGCGTGGTCTTCAAGGGCCGCCGCTATGACACCGGCGACCGCGGCGACTATCTGCGTGCCATTGTCAGACTCGCGTGCGAACGTGAAGACCTGGGCCCCGACTTCAAGGCCTGGCTCCGCAGTTACGTCACCGAGGAGATGTAGCACTTGAGCAGCAGCGGCACGACGACGCACGACGGCACCGGGGCGCCCCGCGGGCAGGACACCGGCCAGGAGCACGTGTGGTCGGTGGACGAGCACCTGGAGGACGTCCTGGCGGCCGTCCGCCCGCTGGAGCCCATCGAGCTCCAGCTCCTCGACGCCCAGGGCTGCGTCCTGGTCGAGGACGTCACGGTGCCCGTGTCGCTGCCGCCCTTCGACAACAGCTCCATGGACGGGTACGCGGTCCGGGCCGCCGACGTCGCGGGCGCGGGCGAGGAGTTCCCCGCCGTCCTGACCGTCGTCGGCGACGTCGCCGCCGGGCAGGGCGAGCAGCCCACCGTCGGCCCCGGCCAGGCCGCCCGCATCATGACCGGTGCCCCGCTGCCGCCCGGCGCCGAGGCGGTCGTGCCCGTGGAGTGGACCGACGGCGGGCTCGGCGAGGGCCCGGTCTCCGGGATGCGCGCCCACAGCGCCGCCCCCGAGGGCGCCTCCGGGGAGGTCCGGGTGTACCGCCCGGCGAAGCCCGGTGCCCACGTCCGCGCCCGGGGCAGCGACGTGCGGGCGGGCGACCGCGCCCTGACCGCGGGCACGGTCCTCGGCGCCCCGCAGATCGCCCTGCTCGCCGCGATCGGCCGGGGCACGGTCACGGTGCGCCCGCGCCCGCGCGTGGTCGTCCTGTCCACCGGAAGCGAACTGGTCCAGCCCGGTGAGGAACTGGCCGACGGTCAGATCTACGACTCCAACAGCTTCTCCCTCACCGCCGCCGCCCGCGAGGCCGGGGCGATCGCCTACCGGGTGGGCGCCGTCGCCGACGACGTGGAGACCCTGCGCTCCACCATCGAGGACCAGCTCATCCGCGCCGACCTCGTGGTCACCACCGGCGGCGTCAGCGTCGGCGCGTACGACGTCGTCAAGGAGGCCCTCTGCGCCATCGGCGACCCGGACGACGAGAAGGGCCTCGGGGCGGGCGGCGGCGTGGAGTTCCGCAAGCTCGCCATGCAGCCCGGCAAGCCGCAGGGCTTCGGCTCGATCGGCCCCGACCACACCCCGCTGCTCGCCCTGCCGGGCAACCCCGTGTCGTCGTACGTCTCCTTCGAGGTCTTCGTACGGCCCGCCGTGCGCACCCTGATGGGCCTGCCGGACGTGCACAGGGCCACCGTCCGGGCCCGGCTGAGCGCCGCCGAGGCGCTCGTGTCGCCGTCCGGGAAGCGCCAGTTCCTGCGCGGCCGCCACGACGCGGACGCGGGCACGGTGACACCCGTCGGCGGCAGCGGGTCGCACCTCGTCGCCGCCCTCGCGCAGGCGGACGCGCTGATCGTCGTCCCCGAGGACACGACGTCGGTCGAGCCGGGCGCCGAGGTCGACGTGGTGCTCCTCGGCTGACGCCCGCCCCGGGCGGGGACGAGGGGCGTCGGCCTCGGGTGGGGCGACCGCGCGCGCCGGACGGGCGGTACGGTGTCGCGCACAGCAGGCCGCGCGCCCGCGCGGGGTCCGGACCAGGAGCGCCACAGCACATGAGCACCCAGCAGGGACTGACGCACATCGACGAAGCGGGTGCCGCCCGCATGGTCGACGTATCGGAGAAGGACGTGACCGCGCGCACCGCGCGGGCGAGCGGGCGCGTCCTGGTCGCGCCACGCGTGATCGAGCTGCTGCGCGGCGAGGGCGTCCCGAAGGGCGACGCCCTGGCGACCGCCCGGATCGCGGGCATCATGGGCGCCAAGCGCACGCCCGACCTGATCCCGCTCTGCCACCCGCTGGCCGTCTCCGGGGTGAAGCTCGACCTGTCCGTCGCCGACGACGCCGTGGAGATCACCGCCACCGTGAAGACGACGGACCGCACGGGCGTGGAGATGGAAGCCCTCACGGCGGTGAGCGTCGCCGCGCTCACGGTCGTCGACATGGTGAAGGCCGTCGACAAGGGGGCCGTCATCACGGACGTACGGGTGGAGGAGAAGACGGGCGGCAAGTCCGGCACCTGGAGCCGCGAGGAGGAGGGCGCGTGAGCGCCTCCACCGGCGCCGCCCCGGGCTCCCCGGCCCCGTACCGCGCACTCGTCGTCACCGCGTCCAACCGCGCCGCCGCCGGCGTCTACGCCGACACGGGTGGACCGATCCTCGCCGAGGGGCTCGCCGCGCTCGGCTTCGCCGTCGACGGCCCCCGGGTGGTGCCCGACGGCGACCCCGTGGCGCGGGCCCTGCGCGCCGGGGTCGAGGCCGGGTACGACGTCATCCTCACCACCGGCGGCACCGGCGTCTCGCCCACCGACCGCACGCCCGAGGCGACCCGCGGCGTCCTCGACCACGAGGTGCCGGGCATCCCGGAGGCGATCCGGGCGTACGGCCGCGAGAAGGTGCCCACGGCCGCGCTCTCCCGGGGCCTGGCCGGGGTCGCGGGCCGCACCCTGATCGTGAACCTGCCCGGCTCCAGCGGCGGGGTGCGCGACGGCCTCGCGGTCCTCGGGCCGCTCCTGCGGCACGCCGTCGACCAGCTGCGCGGCGGCGACCATCCGAGAACCGACGGGGGTGCGAGCTGAACACCCCCAGCTGGCCCGCCGAGCTGACGGACGGTGATGTCACCCTCCGCCCCATAAAGCTGCGTGACCAGCGCGCCTGGCGCGAGGTCAACCGGCGCAACCGCGACTGGCTGCGCCCCTGGGAGGCCACGATCCCGCCGCCCACGCCCGGCGGCCCGGTCGCGCACCGGCCCACGTACCGCCAGATGGTCCGGCACCTGCGGGCGGAGGCCAACGCGGGCCGGATGCTGCCGTTCGTCATCGAGTACCAGGGGCGGCTCGTCGGGCAGTTGACGGTCGCCGGGATCACCTGGGGCTCGATGTGCTCCGGGCACGTCGGGTACTGGGTGGACGAGTCCGTCGCGGGGCGCGGGGTGATGCCGACCGCCGTGGCGCTCGTGGTCGACCACTGCTTCCGGACGGTCGGGCTGCACCGCGTCGAGGTCTGCATTCGGCCGGAGAACGCGCCGAGCCGCCGGGTCGTGGAGAAACTCGGATTCCGCGAGGAGGGGCTTCGTCCACGATATCTTCACATCGACGGGGCCTGGCGCGACCACCTGGTGTTCGCGCTCACCGCGGAGGAGGTCCCGGAGGGCCTGCTGCACCGCTGGCACCGGGCCCGGCCACGGCACACCGCGTAGCGGAGCGTGTGCGCGGCGCAGGTGCGACGGCTCGCGCGGAGCGGTCGAGAGGGTGCTCACCTGGGCGCTTTGGCGCGCGGACGGGGCGAGTTGGCGCCCCGCGGCGGCCGCGGGGCGCGGATGCTGCCTCTCTCATAAATGAAATACCTGTTCGAAATTGCTCGGTGAGCGATCGTTAAATTCCTTGCGGGAACGGCCTGTTGATCGCACCAGTCGCAAAAAAAGTTTGAGATATCAGCCAGATCGTGCGACACACCGGCCCAATTGGCGGATGGCCTCGACAAAACCCCTCTACCGTGTGAGGCGTGAGCAGCAGCGGCCTCTTCTACGCAGTCATCGTCGGGGCCTGGGCCGCCTACTTGGTGCCGATGTGGCTCCGTAGGCAGGACGAGCTCAATGAAGCCCGTCCGACGGAACGCTTCAGCACCGCCATCCGGCTGCTGTCCGGACGGGCGGGCATGGAGCGCCGATACGCCAAGGACCTGCGCGCGCGTACGTCCGACTCGTCCGAGGAGGAGTCGCGCGCCGAACCGGACGCCGCCACCGACTCGGTGGACGTCCGGGCCTTCGCCATGCTCCCGGACGAGGACGTGGCGACCGAGCCCCGCGGCCGGGCGACGGGACGGCAACGGCCCCGGTCCCAGGCGGGCGTGGACACGGAGCCGCACGGCCGGCAGCCGTCCGCGCCGGACGCCGCGGACCGGCGCAAGGGCACCGACCGACAGGCCCCCGACCGGCAGCAGGCCCACCGCCAGGGTCCCCGCGGCGCGGCGGCCGAGCGGCGGGCCGCCCGCGGTGCCGCCGAGGCCGCCGCCCGGGCCCGGCGCTCCAAGGTCCTCGCGCGCCGCCGCCGCACCACGGTGATGCTGTTCCTCGCCTTCACGCTCGCCGCGGTCGTCGCCGCGGTCGGCGGCGTGGGGCTGCTGTGGGTGCCCGGTGTGCCCGCGGCGCTGCTGAGCGCGTACATCGTCTATCTGCGCCGCCAGGAGCGGCGGCGCTTCACGTACACGATGGACCGGCGCCGGGCCGAGGCCGCCGCGCGGCAGCTGCGCGAGCGGCAGCCGCGCCGGCCCGAGCGCGGCGCCGAGCCCGTCGCCGAGGAGCCCGCCCCGGAGGCCGACCCCGGTCTGTCCGCGCTCGCCGCCGACCGGCGCGCGCTCGTCGAGCAGACCGACCACGCCGAGTGGGTCGACCAGCAGCGCGAGCGGCGGCACGGCCCCGCCCGCGGCGACAGCTGGGACCCGGTCCCGGTGCCCCTTCCGACGTACGTGACGGCCCCGGTCGCCCCGCGCGCCACCGGCAGCGTCGACCTGGGCGCGCCCGACACCTGGAGCTCGGCCCGGTCGAGCACGGCGGAACCGGCCGCGGACGGTGCGGCGGACCGCGCCGGGCGGGACGGGGCCGAGCGCGCCGAGCAGGAGCACCCGGAGCGGGAGGAGCGCGCCGAGGCCGCCGGGGGCGAGGCCCGCAGCGACGCCCGCAGGGCCGCGTCCGCCCGCCGCTCCCGCGAGCGCGGCCGCACCCCGCTGTTCGACCAGTACGACGACGGCGCCTCCGCCGACGGCCGCCCGCGCGCCGCGAACGAGTGACCGGTGGCACACCCCGGGACCCCGGCGCGCCGTCGCGGGGTCCCGCTCGCTGACCAGCGGGGAACGGATTTCCAAGCACCCCGGTGGGGGTGCTAGAGTTTCACTCGTTGCAAGGGCCTGTGGCGCAGTCCGGTAGCGCACCTCGTTCGCATCGAGGGGGCCAGGGGTTCAAATCCCCTCAGGTCCACTGCACATGAAGATCCCGCCCGATCGAAAGATCGGGCGGGATCTTTGCGTTGGGCCTCCGTGCGGGGGCCCGGTGGGCCTCAGTCCGGCAGGAGCGCGAGGTCGAGCGCGTGCAGGCGGGACGGGGTGGCGATCACGTCGTACGCCGTGACGCGGCCGGACTCGATGGTGACGGTCAGGGCCAGGCGCAGCCGGCCGTGGGGGGCCACGACCAGGCCGGGGCGGCCGTTGACCAGGGCCGGGGCCGCGAACCGGGCGTTGCGGGCGAGCAGGATCGTCTCGCGGGCGACGGCGTCGGCGCCACGGATCTCCGGCCGCGTGCGCGCGGGCAGCGCCGCGGCCTCGGCGCGGCGGACGACGTCGGGGGCCAGGACCGCTAGCAGGGCGGTGAGGTCGCCGCCGCGGGCCGCGTCGAGGAAGGCCTCCACGACGTGCCGGTGCCGGGCCAGCTCCGCGTCGGGCAGGGCGGGGGTGCCGCGGACCTTCTGGCGGGCGCGGCTCGCCAGCTTCTTCGTGGCGGCGGTGGAGCGCTCCACGATGGGGGCGATCCGGTCGAAGGGCACCGCGAAGGAGTCGTGCAGCACGAACGCGACCCGTTCGGCGGGCCCGAGCGTGTCCAGGACCACGAGCAGGGCGCGCCCCACGGACTCGACCAGGACGGCCTCTTCCTCGGGGGTCGGCGTGGTCCGGCTGGGGACGCGGTCGAGGGCGCCCTCGTCGGACAGGAAGGCCTCGCGGCGCGACGCGCGCGTGCGCAGCATGTCGAGGCAGACCCGGGAGACCACCGTGGTCAGCCAGCCCGGCAGGTTCACGATGCCCGCGACGTCGGTGCGGCCGAGCCGCAGCCAGGTCTCCTGCACGGCGTCGTCGGCCTCGGCGGCGGAGCCGAGCATGCGGTACGCGACGGCCCGGAGGCGGCCGCGGTGCGTCTCGAAGAGGTCCGCGAGGCCGTCCGCCTCGTGCCGCTCGTCCATCGGTCACCTTTTCCCGGGTCGCTCCGTCAGGGCCGTGACGTAGCCAACCACCTTGTGGTGACAGGAGTGAACGACCATGGATGAGGCCGTACGGACCCAGGCACCGGTGCTGCTGCACCTGGACTCGAGCGCCGACCGGAGCGACGGCTCGGTGACCCGCGCCCTCGGCGCCGCGTACGCGCGCGGCTGGCTGGCCCGGCACCCCGGCGCGGAATACCGGTACCGGGACCTGACCGCGGAGCCCGTACCGCTCGTCGGCGAGGGGTACGTCCGGCTCGGGACACGGGCGGAGCGGCAGGGCGCGCTGCCCCTGGAGAAGGTGGCCGCGCTGACCGAGGGGACCGCCGAGGAGCGGGAGTGGGCGGTGACGCTGCCGCTGGTCACCGAGGTGCGGGCGGCCACGACGCTGCTCGTCGGGGCTCCCATGTACAACTTCTCCGTCTCCGCCGCCCTGAAGGCCTGGATCGACCGGGTCTCCTTCCCCGGCGCGTACGTCGACCCGGACAGCGGGCGGCCGCTGCTCGCCCGGACCCGGGTGGTGGTGGCCGCCGCGTGCGGGGGCGGCTACGGTCCCGGCACCCCGCGCGAGGGGTGCGACTTCCAGCTGCCGTACCTGCGGGCGTACTTCGCGCAGCTCGGGGTGGCCGAGGAGAACCTGCGCGTGGTGCGGGCCGAGCTGACGCGGGCCGGGGACATTCCGGCGCTCGGGCGGTTCCGCGAGCTCGGGGAGCGGTCGCTCGCCGGGGCCCGCGAGGCGGTGGGGGCGCTGGCGGAGTCGTTCTAGGCTCGGGCGGGCCCCGGGCCGGGCGTCCCTCCTCCGGCTGGTCTCCGCGCGTGCACCAATGGGGTGATCGTTACATTTGACGCATGCGGGGCAGCTGGAGGAGGCGTGCCGGAGCCGTCGGCGGGACGGTCCTTGCCGTCGTGCTCGCCGGGGGCTGCGCGGAGCACGAGGGGCTGCACGTCGAGGGCCCCGCGCTCAGGCCGACGCGGATCAGCGGTCCGGTGTACGTCGCCGACGCGCTCGCGCGGCCCCTCCAGCGGCCCACGGCCTTCGGCGTCACCGACGACGTGGCCATGTCCTCGCTGCGCTGGAAGGACTGGGGCGGGCCCACCGCGCGGGCCACCGGACGGCTCAGCGGCAGCTGGTGCCTGCCGGGCTGCGGCCGGGAGCCGTACGAGGCGACGCTGACGCTCAGCGGGGTCGAGCGGGAGGACTCCGCCGCCTACTACCGGCGGGCGACCGTCGAGCCCGCGAAGCCCGAGGTGCTGCCGCCCGCCGCCGTGAACGTGCAGTTCCAGGGCATCCGGCTGATGGCGCCGGACTTCTGAGGCCGGGGCGCCCATGGGACTGCGGACGAAGATCGGCCTGGCCATCGCGGGCACGGCGGCCGTGGTGTCCGTGGTGATCGGGCTGCTCGTGCACCACCGCACCGTCGAGGCGCAGTACGACAGCGCGCGCAGCCAGGCCGGGGAGCGGCTGCGGACCGCCGTGCAGGACCACGCGGCCGGGATCGACGGCGACCGCACCCTCATCGACCCGCCCGACCTGCCCAGACCCCTGGCGCACGCGGCGCGGGCGGGAAAGTGGGGCGTGTTCCTCGACCGGAGCGGGAAGGTGCCGCAGCTCTGGGCGGCCAGCGGCTACCGCGACGAGATCGTCGCGGTGAAGTGGCCCTACCGCTGGGAGACCGAGACGGTACGGGATCTGGACCGGGTGCTGTGGGCCGCGGGCGGCATCGGCACCGCCCTCGCGTGCGTGGCCGGGCTGCTGGTCGCGACGCGCCTCGGGCACCGGCTCACCGCGAAGGCGGACGCGGCGCAGCGGATCGCGGACGGCGATCTGACGGCCCGCCTTCCGCTGCACGGCAAGGACGAGATCACCCGGCTCGCCGCCGCCGTGAACACCATGGCGGACGCGCTCGCCGCGCGGCTGCGGGCCGAGCGGGAGGTCACCGCGAACATCGCCCACGAGCTGCGCACGCCCGTCGCGGGCATGGTCACGGCGGCGGGGCTGCTGCCGCCGGGGCGCCCCGCCGAACTCGTGCGGGAGGCCGCGGGGCGACTGCGGGAGCTCGTCGACGACGTGATCGAGGTGGCGCGGCTCGACGCGGCGGGCGAGGAGGTCCGCACGGAGGTGTGCGGGCTCGGGGACGTGGTGCGGCGGGCCGTGGCCGGGGCGGTGGGGGACGCGGAGGGGGTGTCCGTGCGGGTGGTGCGGGACGTGGAGGTGGAGACCGACCCGCGGCGGGTCGAGCGGATCGTGGCGAACTTCGTCACCAACGCCTTGCGGCACGGGCGGGTGCCGGTGGTGGTGGCGGTGGAGGGGGGTGTGGTGTCCGTGCGGGACCAGGGGGCCGGGTTTCCGGAGGCGCTGCTCGCCGGGGGGCCGCAGCGGTTTCGCACGGGGGCGCGGGAGACGGGGCTGGGGCTCGGGCTGACGATCGCGCGGGGGCAGGCGGAGGTGCTGGGCGCCTCGGTGCGCTTCGCCAATGAGGGGGGTGGGGCGGTGGCGACGCTTGACCTCAGCGCCGCCGTGCTGCCCTCCGGGGGTGGGGGCTGAGTACACGGCTGAGCGGCGCTGTGGGCTGTGCCCACCCGTCCCGCCCTGCGGGACGATTGCCCACAGCGGGGAAGGGGGGCGGGCCGTCCGCTGCCCGGCGCGTGGAGGGCCCCGTCAGGGGCGCGGGGAACTGCGCGAGCGGCCACGACGGACCGGCAGGCGGACGACGGCACGGCACGGCTCAGCCCAGCCCGGCGCGGGGAACTGCGCGAGCGGCCACGGTGGGCCGGCAGGCGGACGACGGGCTCGGCGCGGGCCGGTGCGGGCCGGGGTGGCGCGGAGCTCAGCGCAAGGGCTTGGCGTAGCAGCGGCTCAGGTCGTGGAAGCGGTAGTAGCCGAAGCGGTCGCAGAGGGCGTAGCCGCTGGAGGAGTAGAGGGCGATGGCCTCGGGCTGCTTGGTGCCGGTTTCGAGGACCATGCGGGCCCGCCCCGCCGCGCGGGCGTCCTCCTCCAGGGCGGCCAGGATCCGCCGGGCGAGCCCGAGGCCCCGCGCCTCGGGGACGACGTACATGCGCTTGATCTCGGCGTCGCCGTCCGCGTACCCCTCGCCGTTCTCGTCCATCACGCGCCAGCCGCCCGTCGCCACGGGCGCGTCCGCGGCGTCGTACGCGATGAGGTAGAGGCCGCGCGGCGGCCGGAACATCGTCGGGTCCAGCGGCGTGACGTCGCCCTCGTCCCCGTAGCGCTCGGCGTACTCGGCCTGGACACGGTCGTTGAGCTTCACGGCGTCGGGGTGGTCGAAGGCGACCCGGCGTATGTCCATGCTGTGAATCGTATCCCTATGCAGATGGTGTGGTGGCTGCGACGGTCGCCTCCAGTGTGCCGGTAGGGTGCCGGGATGCTCACTGTGACCAGCGTGAATGTGAACGGGCTGCGGGCCGCCGCCAAGAAGGGGTTCGTGGAGTGGCTCGACGGCACCGGCGCCGACGTGCTGTGCCTCCAGGAGGTGCGGGCCGAGCCGCACCAGCTGCCGGACGAGGTGCGCGCGCCCGAGGGCTGGCACGTGACGCACGCCCCGGCCGCGGCGAAGGGCCGCGCGGGCGTCTCGCTGTACACGCGGCGGGAGCCGGAGCGCGTGCGGGTCGGCTTCGGGTCCGCCGAGTTCGACGGGAGCGGGCGCTATGTGGAGGCGGACCTGCCTGGTGTCACGGTCGCGAGCCTGTATCTGCCCTCGGGCGAGGTCGGCACCGAGCGGCAGGACGAGAAGATCCGGTTCATGGGGGAGTTCCTCGCGTATCTGAAGGACCTGAAGGCGCGGGCCGCCGCCGACGGCCGCGAGGTCCTCGTCTGCGGCGACTGGAACATCGCCCACCAGGAGGCGGACCTCAAGAACTGGCGCGGCAACAAGAAGAACTCCGGCTTCCTGCCGGAGGAGCGCGCCTGGATGTCGGAGGTGTTCGCCGAGTTCGGCGACGTCATGCGCGTCCTGCACCCGGACGTCGAGGGCCCGTACTCGTGGTGGTCCTACCGGGGCCGCGCCTTCGACAACGACTCGGGGTGGCGCATCGACTACCACGTCGCGACGCCCGGCCTCGTGGACCGCGCGGTGAAGGGCTTCGTCGAGCGGGCCGCGACGCACGACGAGCGCTGGTCGGACCACGCCCCGGTGACCGTCGTCTACGAGTAGGCCCGGCCGTCCGGGTCGCGGGAGGGGCCCGCTTGCGCCCTCCGGGCGAACCGCCGGTGAAAGGTCCGGCGGAGGGCTGTCCCGGCTCCGTGCGGCATGGCAGATTGCGGACGCGTACACGGCAAGCGCGTCAACTGCCGGTCGGACGAGGGGGCTTCATGGCTGCTGGTCTTTCCAGACGGAGTTTTCTGATCGGGGCGGGCGCCGCGGGCGCGCTGGGGGCGGCACCCGCCGCGGCCGGGGCCGCGCCGCGCGGGGTGCCCGCGGGCACCCCGCCCGTGCTCGTCACCGAGCAGGCGAGCAGGCGCCTGCTCGTCCTCGACCCGAGGCGGCGGGAGTGGGACCCGGCCGCCGATCCGTCCGTCGTGCGCTGGCAGTTCTCGCCGCTCGGCGACCCGCGCTACGCGGACCTGCGGCCCGAGGCGAGCTGGGTCTACCCGTGCGAGGCGAGGCCGCGGCGGCTGCGGGGCCGCACGCTGGTCCTGACGACGGCGTCCTTCGGGTTCGTGGCCGCCGTGGAGTTCCCGTCGGGCCGCCGCTACTGGGGGACCGCGATCGGCCCCGGCGACGACCTGTTCAACCCGCACTCCGCCGAGCTGCTGCCCGACGGCAACGTGGCGGTCGCGTGCAGCACCGGCGCGCAGGTGCGCCTGTACGCCGCCTCCTGCGGGCCGGACGCCACGCGGTACGCGCAGGCGAGCCTCAAGGGCGCGCACGGCCTGCACTGGGACCGGGCGCGGCGCGTCCTGTGGGCGATCGGCGACGACGAGCTGGTGACGTACGAGGTCGGCGGGGAGCCCGCGCGGCCCGCGCTCACCCGGACGTCCGCGACGCCGCTGCCGGTGGCCGTGCCGGGGCGGACGGCGGGCGGTCACGACCTGTTCCCGGTGGCGGGGCGGCCGGGGCGGCTCTGGGTGACGACCAACACGGCGGTCTTCCAGTACGAGAAGCGGACGGGAGCCTTCGTGCGTGACTACCCGGGCCACGAGCTGATCGACCGGGACAAGGTGAAGGCGGTCGGCAACGACCCGCGCACCGGGCAGGTGCTCAGCACCGTGCCGGAAGGCGGCCTGGGGGAGACCTGGTGGACGACGCGGGTCAGCGTGCACCGGCCGAGCGGCAGCTATCACCTGGTCAACGGGGGGATCTACAAGGCGCGTTGGTGGCTGCCGAGCTGAGCGGGCCGACCGGGCTGAGCGGGTCCACTGGGCCGACCGGGGCCGAGCGGGCCGCCGGGCCGGGGCGGGCGGCCTCAGGGCCGGTTCAGGCCGGTTCAGGGCCGGTTCAGGCGCCGGTCGAGGGCCAGGGAGAGCTCCGCCTCCACCACGCTCTTGGCGAGCGGGCGCAGCTCGTCCGCGGTGACCTCCGGGTGCTCGGCGGCGTGCTCGACGGTGAACGCGACGAACAACTCGGCCAGCGCGTCGGCGTGTTCGCGGATGCGCTGGCCCGCCTCCATGACGGACGCCAGCGGTATGCCCTTGCGCACCAGGGCGGCCGAGGCGTCGAGCAGGCGGTTGCTGATGTGCACGATGTCGTCGCCGTCGGTGCCCAGATAGCCGAGCTCCATCGCGGCCGCCAGGTTCTCCGGGGTGACCTGGCCCGCGAAGCGGTCGGCCAGCTCCTCGGGGGTGAGGCGGACCGGGGTCTCCTCCGACGGGCCGTCGATGCCGAGGAGCTCGGCCACGTCGCGGCCCTTCTCGAAGGCCTCGGCCAGCTCGGCGATGCCCTGGAGGGTGTGGCCGCGCTCGAGCAGGGCGGCGATGGTGCGCAGGCGGGCCAGGTGGTGGTCGTCGTACCAGGCGATGCGGCCCTCGCGGCGCGGGGGCGGGATGAGGCCGCGCTCGCGGTAGAAGCGCACGGTGCGCACGGTGATCCCGGCCGCCGCGGCGAGTTCGTCCATGCGGTACTCGCGCACCGGCGGTCGGCCCTCGCCCGTGCCCGCCGCCCCTGCCGTTCCGTCCGTCACCGCGTCCGCCCCGTCTCCCGCCACAACCCGCACCCTATGTGCAGGCCCGAGCCCTACCGTCGGTAACTTTCCTCCGTCGCCCCCTACCCATGAGTACGGAGCTGCTCTACGCTCCGATTGTGCCAGCGATTACTGGCAGAGTCATGGACTTCGGGAGGCGGCGGCATGGCCGAGCGCAAGCGGGTACGCGACAAGGCGCACGAGCACGTCCGGGTGGCGGTGATCGGATCCGGGTTCGGCGGCCTCGGGGCCGCCGTGCGACTGCGCCGCGAGGGCGTCACCGACTTCGTCGTCCTGGAGCGCGCGGGCGCGGTCGGCGGCACCTGGCGCGACAACAGCTATCCGGGCTGCGCCTGCGACGTGCCGTCCCATCTGTACTCGTTCTCCTTCGCGCCCAACCCCGACTGGCCGCGCACCTTCTCCGGCCAGGAGCACATCTGGGACTACCTGGAACGGGTCGCCGACACCTTCCGGCTGCGGCCGCACATCCGCCTCGACACCGAGGTCCGCGGGGCGCGCTGGAACGGCGAGCGGCTGCTGTGGGAGCTGGAGACCAGCCGGGGGCACCTCACCGCCGACGTCGTGGTCTCCGCCACCGGGCCGCTGTCCGACCCGAAGACGCCCGACATCCCGGGCCTCGACACCTTCCCCGGCAAGGTCTTCCACTCCGCCCGCTGGGACCACGACTACGACCTGCGCGGCAAGCGCGTCGCGATGATCGGCACCGGGGCGTCCGCGATCCAGATCGTGCCGGAGATCCAGCGCGACGTACGCCGCCTCACGCTCTTCCAGCGCACGCCGCCGTGGGTCATGCCGCGCGCGGACCGGGACATCACCGGGGCCGAGCGCTGGCTGCACCGCCAGCTGCCCTTCACCACGCAGCTGCGGCGCGGCCTGCTGTGGGGCATCCGCGAGCTCCAGGTGCAGGCGTTCACCAAGCGGCCGAACGAGCTGGGCCTGGTCGAGAGCATCGCCAAGCGGAACATGGCGCGCGCCATCAAGGACCCGGAGCTGCGCGCCAAGCTGACCCCGACGTACCGCATCGGCTGCAAGCGGATCCTGCTGTCCAACAGCTACTACCCGGCGCTCGCGCAGCCGCACGTGGACGTGGTCGCGAGCGGCCTCGCGGAGGTGCGCGGCTCCACGGTCGTGGCCGCCGACGGCACCGAGGCCGAGGTCGACGCGATCGTCTTCGGCACCGGCTTCCACGTCACGGACATGCCGATCGCCGACCGCGTGGTGGGCGACGACGGCAGGACGCTCATGGAGACCTGGAAGGACGGCATGAAGGCGCTGCGCGGCGCGACCGCGGCGGGCTTCCCCAACTTCCTCACCGTCATCGGCCCGAACACGGGCCTGGGCAACTCCTCCATGATCCTCATGATCGAGTCCCAGCTGAACTACCTGGCCGACTACCTGCGGCAGTTGGACGTCCTCGGCGGCCGGGCCGCCCTCGCCGCCCGGCCGAGCGCCGTCAACGCGTGGAACCGCCGCGTCCAGGAGCGCATGAAGCGCACCGTGTGGAACACCGGCGGCTGCACGAGCTGGTACCTGGACGCCAACGGCGTCAACACGACGGTCTGGCCCGGCACCACGACGGAGTTCCGCGCGGCGACGCGCAGCGTGGACCTGAACGAGTACGAGGTGCTGCGGCCCCCGGCCCCGGTCCCCGCCGCCCGGGGCGGCCGCGCGCTTGAGGTCTCCGCGTGAGGGGCCGGGCGCACGTCCTGGCCGGCCCGTTCGCGCCGCCCGTACCCGCGCGCGAGCTGAGCGCCGTGTCGGCCGACGGCACCCGGCTGCACGTCGAGGCGCACGGGCCCGAGGGCGCGCCCGCCGTGGTCCTCGTCCACGGCTGGACCTGCTCGACCGCGTTCTGGGCCGCGCAGCTCCGCGCCCTGTCGGCCACGCGCCGCGTCATCGCGTACGACCAGCGCGGGCACGGACGCAGCGAAGCGCCGGTGGAGGCCGCCGGATACAGCACGCGGGCGCTCGCCGACGACTTGGAGGCCGTGCTCGCCGCGACCCTCGCGCCCGGCGAGCGGGCGGTGCTCGTCGGGCACTCCATGGGCGGCATGACGCTGATGGCGGCGGCCGCGCGGCCAGGGGTGCGCGCGCACGCGGCGGCGGCGCTGCTGTGCAGCACGGGCAGCTCCCGCCTGGTCGCGGAGTCGACGGTGCTGCCGCTGCGGGCGGGCGCGGCACGGACCCTGCTCACCCGGCGGGTGCTCGCCGCGCGGGCGCCGCTGGGCCCGGTCACGCCGTTCGCCCGCAGGCTGCTCAAGTACGCGACGATGGGCCCCGGTTCGGCCCCCGAGCGGGTCGAGGCGTGCGCGCGGATCGTGCACGCGTGCCCGCGCGTGCCGCGGTACCGCTGGGCGCACGTGCTCGACGGCCTCGGGCTCGACGCCGGGCTCGCCGACCTGACGGTGCCCACGGCCGTGCTCGCCGGGACCGCGGACCGGCTGACGCCCCTCGTCCACGCGCGGCGGCTCGCGGCGGCGCTGCCGCACTGCACCGGCCTGACCGAGCTGGTCGGCATCGGACACATGACGCCGGTGGAGGCACCGGAGGCGGTGACGCGGGCCGTCGCGGACCTCGCCGACACGTACCTGGACGGAACATCCGTACGACTGAAGGAGGGCGCGTGAGCAGGGTCAGCCTGGAGGGGCAGGTCGCGGTCGTCACCGGGGCGGCGCGGGGGGTCGGGGAACTCCTCGCCCGCAAGCTGTCGGCACGCGGCGCGCGCGTCGCGCTCGTCGGCCTGGAGCCGGAGGAGCTGAAGCAGGTCAGCGGGCGGCTGCACACCGAGAGCGACTTCTGGTACGCGGACGTCACCGACCACGGGGCGATGGCGCGGGTGGCCGCGGAGGTCAAGGAGCGCTTCGGCAAGGCCGACGTCGTGGTCGCCAACGCGGGCGTCGCCAGCGGCGGGCCCTTCATGGACTCCGACCCCGTCGCCTGGCGGCGGGTCATCGAGGTCAATCTGATCGGCAGCGCGGTGACGGCGCGGGCGTTCCTGCCCGTGCTCGCCGAGAGCCGAGGCTATCTGTTGCAGATCGCCTCGCTCGCGGCGATGACCCCGGCGCCGATGATGACCGCGTACTGCGCGTCCAAGTCCGGCGTGGAGGCGTACGCGCACGCGCTGCGGGCCGAGGTCGGGTACAAGGGCGTGAAGGTGGGGGTCGGGTATCTGTCCTGGACGGACACCGACATGGTGCGGGGGGCCGACCAGGACGACGTGATGCGGGAGTTGCGGCAGCGGCTGCCGTGGCCCTCCAACAAGACCTATCCGCTGGGGCCCGCGGTCGACCGGCTCGTGGCGGGCATCGAGCGGCGCTCCGCCCATGTCTACGGGCAGTGGTGGCTGCGGGGGTTGCAGGGGGTGCGGCCCTATCTGCCCGGGATCATCGCGGGGGTCGGGCAGCGCGAGATGCGGCGCCTTGAGCCGCGGCTCGGCCAGGTGTCCAGGGGCCTGGTCGGCGCGGGCGGCACCGCGGACGAGGCCATCCGCCCGCACTGAGGGGCCGGGCGGCGCCTGGGCCTCGGGCCCCGGTGGTACGGCTGGGCGGCACCTCGGCGCTGTGCCCACCCGTCCCGCCCTGCGGGACGATTGCCCACAGCGGACAGCGGACAGCGGACAGCGGACAGCGGGCAGCGGGCAGCGGGCAGCGGGGCGGTCCCACCCGCCCGCCCCCACCCGCCCGCCCCCACCTGGCCCGGCGAGGCCGCGGAGCTCCGGGTGGGCGGGCGGGAAGCCCCGCCGCGGCAGCGGCGGACCCACCCACCCGGCGGCAGCGCTCCGCGTCGGGGCCCGGCCTCGCAAGGCTGGGGAGACACGGGTGGGCGGGTGGGCGAAACCCTGCCGCGGTAGCGGCAGGGGCGCCCACCCGCCCAAGCACAGCGCAGCGTTACGCGTCGTAGTCCCGGTTGAACCGGTCCTCCGCCTCCCGCTGTGCGTCGTCCAGGGACTCCTGCGACTGCTCGCGCGCCTGCGAGGACCGCTCGCCGGCCTCGCTGCGCCCCCGCTGCGCGGCCTGCTTGGCCTTTTCGGAGAGCTCCTGCGCCTTGTCCTGGAACTGGTCCTTGATGCCCATGAAGGTTCACTCCCAATGTGGGTGAGGGGATTGGGCCTCGACCAGCCTGACACGGGCCGACATCCCACGCATGTCGGACAGTTACGCTCCGCTCACGCGCGCGGCGGCAGCGGCGGCCGCCGCCGGTCGGGCACGTCGTCGTACCCGGGAGGGACGGCCGCGGGGCGCGCGGCGAGGAGGTCGAGCGCGAGCCGCACCGCGTCGTCGAGCTGGGCGTGGCGCCCCTCGGCCCAGTCGAGCGGGGTGCGCAGCACGGCGAGGTCGGGCTCGACGCCGTGGTTCTCCACGCCCCAGCCGTACGCGTCGAACCAGCCCGCGTTCATCGGCACGGTGATCACCGTGCCGTCGCCGAGAGCGTGCCGCCCGGTCATGCCGACGACGCCGCCCCAGGTCCGCTGCCCCACCACGGGCCCGAGCCCGAGGAGTTTGAACACGGCGGTGATCATGTCGCCGTCGGACGAGGTCGCCTCGTCCGCGAGGGCCACCACGGGGCCCCGGGGCGCGCTGGAGGCGTACGACACGGGCTGCGCGTCGCGCGTGAGGTCCCAGCCGAGGATCTTGCGGGTCAGCTTCTCCACGACGAGTTCGCTGATGTTCCCGCCCGCGTTGCCGCGCACGTCGACGATCAGCGCGGGCCGGGAGACCTCCAGGCGCAGATCGCGGTTGAACTGGGCCCATCCGGAGCCGCCCATGTCGGGGATGTGCAGATAGCCGCACTTGCCGCCGCTGAGGTCCCGTACGACGCCGCGGCGCTTGGCGACCCAGTCCTGGTAGCGCAGCGGCCGCTCGTCGATCAGCGGGACGACGGCGACGCGCCGGGCGCGGCCCTCGCCCCCGGCGGGCTTGAAGGTCAGCTCCACGGTGGTCCCGCCCGCCGCCGCGAGCAGCGGGGACGGTCCGGTCACCGGGTCCACCGGGCGCCCGTCCACGTGGGTGAGCACGGCGCCCTCCCGGATGCCCGAACCGGCGAGCGGGGAGCGCGCCTTGGAGTCGGAGGACTCGCCGGGCAGGATGCGCTTCACCGTCCAGCCGTCGTCGCGGCGCACGAGGTTGGCGCCGAGCAGGCCGATGGCGCGCTGGTAGTGGGCGGGCCCCTCGTTGCGCCGGGCGGCGGTCACGTACGCGTGGGAGGTGCCCAGCTCGCCGAGGACCTCCCGGAGCAGGTCGGCGAACTCGTCGGGGGACGCGACGCGTTCCACGAGCGGCCGGTACTGGTCGAGAACGGCGTCCCAGTCGATGCCGCACATCCCGGGGTCCCAGAAGTAGGCGCGGATCAGCCGGCCCGCTTCTTCGAAGGACTGGCGCCACTCGGCGGCCGGGTCGACCTCGTGCAGGATGCGCCGCAGGTCGATCCAGACCGTGGTGTCGCCGTCGCCGGACTCCGTGGACGGCACGGCCCGCAGCTCGCCCTCGTCGACGACGACGAGCCTGCTGCCGTCGCCGCTGAGCGCGAACCAGTCGAGGTGGTCGACGAGTTCGGACTTCTTGGCCTTGGTGATGTTGAAGTACTCAAGGGTCGGCCGCCCCGAGGTGTCGGCCGGGTTGGCGAAGGTCTCGCCGAGGGCGCCCGAGATCGGCCAGCGCAGCCACACCAGGCCGCCGCCGCTCACCGGGTACAGCGCCGAGTACTTGGACGCCGCCACCGGGAACGGCGTCACGCGGCTCTCCAGGCCCTCCGCCTCCACGGTCACCTGCCCGTCCCGGGACTCGTCGTCGTCCGGGTCGAGCCCGCCCGCCGCGGGCCGCCCGTCCGGAAGGAGCGCGAAGGGGGAGGGCGTGGCGGAGGACAGCGGCACGAGGTAGGGGCGGCAGCCGAGCGGGAAGGACAGGTCGCCGGTGTGCACGTCGTAGACGGGGTCGAAGCCGCGCCAGGACAGGAAGGCGAGATAGCGGCCGTCCCGGGTGAACACCGGGTTCTCGTCCTCGAAGCGGCCGTTGGTGACGTCGATGACCGTGCGTGCCCCCGGGCCCTCGATCCGGGCCAGCTTGATCTGCCGCAGGGAGCGGCCGATGCCGGGGTGCGACCAGGCGAGCCAGGCGCCGTCGGGGGAGAAGGCGAGGTCGCGCACCGGTCCGTTGAGGGACCGGATCAGCTCGGTGACCTCGCCGTCGGAGTCCTCCGTGCCCGCGGCAGCCGCTTCGTCGGACACGGTGACCAGGAGCAGCCGCCCGTCGTGCGAGGCGATCGCGAGTCGCTCGCCGTCGGGGTCGGACACCAGCTCCAGGACCCGGCCGAGCTCCCCGGAGGCGAGGCGGCGCGGCGCGCGCTCGCCGCTGGCCCGGGGCAGATGGGCGATCTCGATCGCGTCCTCGCCCTCGGCGTCGGTGACGTAGGCGACCTGTCCGCCGGTGCCGAGCATCTCGGGGAGCCGGACGCGGACGCCGGGGGTGTCGGCGATGGTGCGGGCGGGGCCGTCGCGGTGGGTCAGCCAGTACAGGCTGCCCCGGACCACGACCGCGCTCGCCCGTCCCGTGGTGTCCACGGAGAGCGCGTCGACGTGGTGGGCGGCGGGCACCTGGTAGGTGCGCCGGCCCGCGCGCGGGCCGCCGAGGGTCACCGGGACGCGGCGCGGCACCGCGTCGGGGGCCAGGTCCTCGACGAGCCAGATCTCGCCCGCGCACTGGTAGACGACGCGGGTGCCGTCGCTGGCCGCGTGCCGGGCGTAGAAGGCGTCGTGGTCGGTGTGGCGCCGCAGGTCCTTGCCGTCGGGCAGGCACGAGTAGAGGTTGCCGACGCCCTCGTGGTCGGAGAGGAACGCGATGCGCCCGGCCACGAACATGGGCGCGTCCAGATGCCCTTCGAGGTCCTTCAGGATGTGCTCGCCGTGCAGCCACAGACGGCCCGTGGCGCCGCCCCGGTAGCGCTTCCAGGCGGCGGGCTCGTGCGGCGGCTTGCCGGTCAGGAGCAGCGTCTTGCGCTCGCCGTCGCGGTCGTCGACGGCGATGTCGTGGACCGGGCCCCAGGGCAGCTTGCCGCCGGGGGAGCCGTCGGTGGGCACGCTGTAGGCCCAGCAGAAGTGCGAGAAGGGCTGGCCGTGCGAGGACACGGCGAGGATCTGCCCGTCGGGCGTCCAGCCGCAGACGCGGGTGTCCGGGGAGCCCCAGTAGGTCAGCCGCCGCGCGGCCCCGCCGTCCACCGGCGCGAGGTGGATCTCCGGGTCGAGGCTGCGCCAGCTCGTGTACGCGATGTGGCGGCCGTCCGGGGCGAAGCGGGGGTGGCCGAGCTTGGTGCGGTCGGCCGTCACCCGCCAGGCCCGGCCCGGCGGGGCGCCCGCCGCGGCGAGCGGGGCCACCCACAGGTCGTCCTCGGCGACGAAGCAGAGCCGGTCGCCGCTGATGTGGGGGAAGCGGAGGTACGCCTGGGGCACGCCCCCATGCTTTTCCGGCGCGCCGGTCGCTGCAACTTATGGGGCTTCGCCCCTTTCCCCCTCATTGGCGCTGCGCGCCTCGTCCTCAATCGCCGGACGGGCTGGATGTGTGTGACCCAGTTCATGAACGAAACCGTTTCGTTTCGATACGGGATCCGCGTACAGTGTGCGGGGCAACCAGTGAAAGGAAAGGCGACGGCCATGGCGGACACGGCGACGGCCCGGCGCAGCCGGATCTCCCCCGAGCGCGCGGCGGAGCTGTACGAGGCCGTGCTCGACCTGCTGCGCGAGGTGGGCTACGAGAACCTCACGATGGACGCCGTCGCCACCCGCACCCGCTCCAGCAAGGCCACGCTCTACCGCCAGTGGGGCGGCAAGCCGGAGCTCGTCGCGCGGGCGCTCAGGCACAACAAGCCGGCGTCCCTCGCGGACATCGACACCGGTTCGCTGCGCGGCGACCTCATGCGCATGGCGACCCTCCAGGACGACTGCAAGATGGAGCAGGACCACGCCCTGATGCGCGGTCTGTTCCACGCCATCCACGGCAATCCCGAACTCCACCAGGCGCTGCGCCAGTTGCTCATCGAGCCGGAGCTCACCGGGCTCGACGCGATGCTGCGGCGCGCGGTGGAGCGCGGCGAGGTCGCTGCGGACAACCCGGCCCTTGAGTACGTCATCCACATGCTGGTCGGCGGCTTCGCCGCCCGTGAGCTCATCGAGGAGCGCACGGTCGACCAGGAGTTCCTCATCACGTACATCGACGCCGTGATCCTCCCCGCCCTCGGCGTCTGACCCGGCACCTCCTCGAAGGACGTTCCACCTGACGCGAGTCGCTCACGTCGTCGGGCCGATCCCCCCTGCCCTGTAGCCACCCCACGACCTGACCGGGAGTACCCCCTCGTGGCCACGTTCCTGTACAAACTAGGCCGAATCGCCTTCCGGCGACGGCACTTCGTCGCCCTGATCTGGGTGGCGCTCCTGACCCTCGCCGGAGTGGGCGCCGCCTCCGCGCCGACTGCAGCGTCGAGCTCCTTCTCGATCCCGGGCACGGAGGCCCAGCAGGCCTTCGACCTCCTGGAGAAGCGCGCCCCCGAGGCCAGCGCCGACGGCGCGAGCGCCCGGGTGGTGTTCAAGGCCCCGGACGGCCAGAAGGTCACCGATCCGGACAACAAGGCCGCGATCTCCAAGACCGTGGGCGCGCTCGCGTCAGGGTCGGACCAGGTGGCGCGCGCCGACGACCCGTTCGCGGCGAAGACGGTCTCCAAGGACGGCACCACGGCCTACGCGTCGGTGACGTACAAGGTCACCTCCATGGAGCTGTCCGACGACAGCCGGGACGCCCTGGAGAAGACCACCGACAAGGCCCGCACCGGCGGCATGACCGTCGAGGTCGGCGGTGACGCGCTCCAGGCCGTGCCGCACACCGGCGCCACGGAGGTCATCGGCATCGCCGTGGCCGCCGTCGTCCTTGTCATCACCTTCGGCTCGCTCGTGGCGGCCGGGCTCCCGCTGCTCACCGCCCTGATCGGCGTCGGCATCGGCGTCTCGTCGATCACCGCGCTCGCCAGCGCGCTCGACCTCGGTACGACCACGTCGACGCTCGCCATGATGATCGGCCTCGCGGTCGGCATCGACTACGCCCTGTTCATCGTCTCGCGCTACCGCGCCGAGCTGGCCGAGGGCCGCGACCGCGAGGACGCGGCGGGCCGGGCCGTCGGCACGGCGGGCTCCGCCGTGGTCTTCGCCGGTCTGACGGTGGTCATCGCGCTGGTCGGCCTCGCGGTCGTCAACATCCCGATGCTCACCAAGATGGGCGTCGCGGCGGCCGGCACGGTCGCCATCGCCGTCCTGATCGCGCTCACCCTGGTCCCGGCGCTGCTCGGGTACGCGGGCCGCAAGGTCAGGCCCGCGGGCACGAAGGGCAAGCGGTTCGGCCGCGGCAGGAAGGCCGCGCCGCGGGCCGCGGAGTCCGCCGCGCCCGCGAAGGAGAACCTCGGCACCCGCTGGGCCCGCTTCGTGGTCCGCCGCCCGCTCGCCGTCCTGCTGCTCGGCGTGCTGGGCCTCGGCGCCGCCGCCGTGCCGGTGGCCGGCCTCGAACTCGGCCTGCCCGACGACGGCGCACAGCCCGCCTCCACCACCCAGCGCAAGGCCTACGACCTCATCGCGGACGGCTTCGGCCCCGGCTACAACGGCCCGCTGATGACCGTCACCGACCTCAAGGGCGTCGCCGACCCCAAGGGCGAGGCCGCCGCCGTCGCCAAGAAGATCGGCGGCCTGGACGACGTGCTCAGCGTGAGCCCGCCGGTGTTCAACAAGGCGGGCGACACCGCGATCATCAGCGTCGTGCCGTCCTCCAAGCCGAGCGGCACCGAGACCGAGGACCTCGTCCACGCCATCCGCGCCGAGGCCGCGGACGTCAAGGCCGACAGCGGCGCCGACGTCATGGTCACCGGCACCACGGCCATGAACATCGACGTCTCGCAGAAGCTCAACGACGCGCTGGTCCCCTACCTCGCGCTGGTCGTGGGCCTCGCCTTCCTGCTCCTGATCGTCGTCTTCCGCTCGGTCCTCGTCCCGCTCAAGGCGGCGCTCGGCTTCCTGCTCTCGGTGCTCGCCGCGCTCGGCGCCGTGGTCGCGGTCTTCCAGTGGGGCTGGCTCGGCTCGCTGTTCGGCGTGGAGCAGACCGGCCCGATCATGAGCATGATGCCGATCTTCATGGTGGGCGTCGTCTTCGGCCTCGCGATGGACTACGAGGTGTTCCTGGTGACCCGCATGCGCGAGGCGTACGTCCACGGGGAGAGCCCCGAGGACGCGATCGTCACCGGCTTCAAGTACGGCGCGCGGGTCGTGACGGCGGCCGCCGTCATCATGATCGCCGTCTTCGCGGGCTTCATCGGCTCCGGCGAGCAGATGGTCAAGATGATCGGCTTCGGCCTCGCGATCGCGGTCTTCTTCGACGCGTTCATCGTGCGCATGGCGATCGTCCCGGCGGTGCTCGCGCTCCTCGGCCGCAAGGCCTGGAGCCTGCCGCGCTGGCTCGACCGGGCGCTGCCGAACGTGGACGTCGAGGGCGAGGGCCTGAAGGACATGGCGCCCCCGGCCGGCGGCGACCGCGAGGAGCGGCGGGAGCCCGTGGGCGTGTGACGCCCGCGCCCCCGGGCGCTCAGTGACTGACCGGCGTGGCGGCCGTGTACGTACGACGAAGGAAGCGCACCAGCGCGGACGAGTCGAACTGCACGACCGCCACGCCCTTCGGCGTGTGGAACTCCACCACCGCCTGCACCCGCCCGCACGGCCAGATCCGTACGTCGCCGTCGGCCGCCGGGGCCCTCAGCCCCCGCTCCAGGAGGTCGCGGTCGAGGACCCAGTCGGGTGATCCGGGGTGGTCCGCGGCCACCGTGCCGGGCAGGCCGATGCGCACCGAGCGCGGGTCGGCCTGCGGGTCGTACCGCAGGGCGACGGGGACGACGACGTGGTCGTCGGGGGAGTCGGTGACGAGGTGGGCCCGGGTGACTTGTTCGACCACTGACATGGCTCTGTCCTCTCGTCGTCCCGGCCCGCACACAGGCGGAGGCCCTCTCCCCAATGTCGCATATGTACAGATATTGACGCGCTGGGAGGGGCGCTGTTCCGGGTCGCGGGCGGGGGCGCGTATTGGTGCTCCTACGCTCTTGCGACCTTTTCGCAAGAGCGCACATCATTGGAAGGTTCACGAGCGTCCCGCTCGGGAGCGATCCGCTCATTTCGCGTGAGTGCCTCCCCACGCTCACGACATGCACCTTTCCAGGAGCGCGCGCATGCATGTCCCCGATGGATTCATCAACGCTCCCGTATCCGCCGCCGCGGCCGTCGCCGCGGTGGGTGCCGTCGCCGTCGCGCTGCGCGGAGCACGGCGTGAACAGGGGGGCACCTCCCGTCCGGGCGAAGCCGGGAGCGGGGGAGAGCGCACGGCGCCGCTCGCGGGCCTCGTGGCCGCCTTCATCTTCGCCGTGCAGATGCTGAACTTCCCCGTCGCCGCCGGGACGAGCGGCCATCTCCTCGGCGGCGCCCTCGCGGCGATACTCGTGGGCCCCTGCACCGGGGTCCTGTGCGTCTCCGTGGTGCTGCTCATGCAGGGCGTCCTGTTCGCGGACGGCGGCCTGACCGCGCTCGGCGTGAACATCACGGTCATGGCGGTCGTCACCACGGTCGTCGCGTACGCGGTCTTCCGGGGCCTGGTGAGGGTCCTGCCGCGCGGCCGCCGCTCGCTCACCGCCGCCGCGTTCACCGCGGCCCTGCTCTCCGTGCCGGCCGCGGCCGCCGCCTTCACCCTCATCTACGCCGTCGGCGGCACCACCGACGTGCCGATCGGCAAGGTCGCCACCGCCATGATCGGCGTCCACGTCCTCATCGGCGTCGGCGAGGCCGCCATCACGGCGCTCACGGTCGGCGCGGTGATCGCCGTGCGGCCCGACCTGGTGTACGGCGCCCGCGGCCTGAGCGCGCCCCTCAAGCTGCGCGTGGGCGGCGCGCTCGTCGACGCGCCCGCCGCCCCCGCCCCGGCGGCCCGCTCCCACCGCAAGCTGTGGGCCGCGGGCCTGGTCACCTCCTTCGTCCTCGCCGGATTCGTCTCCTTCTACGCCTCCACGAACCCCGACGGCCTGGAGAAGGTCGCCCACGACAAGGGCATCGACCGCAAGGAGGAGGAGCACGCCGCCAAGGACTCGCCCTTCTTCGGCTACGGCGTGCAGGGCATCACCGACACCCGCCTCTCCGGCGGCCTCGCGGGCGTCATCGGCGTCGGCGTGACCGTCGTCGCGGGCACCGGCGTCTTCTGGGCGGTGCGCAGGCGGCGCGCCCCGTACGCGGACCAGGCGGACCCGGCGGGGACCGCCGCGGTGGCCGAGCCCGCCGAGAGCGCCTGACGTGGGCGCGGGCCACGCGCACCGCCTGTACCGCCACGGCCGCTCCCCGGTGCACGCGCTGCCGCCGCACGCCAAACTCACCGCCGCCCTCTGCTTCGTGGTCGTGGTGGTGTCCACCCCGCGCGAGGTGCTCTGGACCTTCGCCGCGTACGCCGCGCTGCTCGCCACCGTCGCGTACGCGGCCCGCGTACCGCCCCTGTTCGTCCTCAAGCGGCTGCTGATCGAGATCCCCTTCGTGGGGTTCGCGCTGCTGCTTCCGTTCGTCGCGCAGGGCGAGCGCGTGCACGTCCTCGGCCTCTCGCTCAGCGAGAGCGGCCTGTGGGGCGCGTGGAACGTCCTCGCCAAGGGCACCCTCGGCGTCGCCGCGTCGGTGCTGCTCGCCGCCACCACGGAGCTGCGCGAACTGCTCCTCGGCCTCCAGCGCCTGCGGCTCCCGCCGCTCCTCGTCCAGATCGCCTCCTTCATGATCCGCTACGGCGACGTCATCACCGACGAGATGCGCCGCATGCGCGTCGCGCGCGAGTCCCGCGGCTTCGAGGCCAGGGGCGTACGCCAGTGGGGCGTGCTCGCCAAGTCGGCGGGCGCGCTCTTCATCCGCTCCTACGAACGGGGCGAGCGCGTGCACCTGGCCATGCTGAGCCGGGGCTACACGGGCTCCATGCCGGTCATCGACGAGGTGACGGCGAGCCGCGCCCAGTGGTCGTACGCCCTCGCCCTGCCCGTCACCGCCCTCGTCGTCTGCCTGTTGGGATGGACCCTGTGACCGCTTCCCTGGAGGTCTGTGGCCTCGCCTACGCCTACCCCGACGGCCACCAGGCCCTGTTCGGCGTGGACCTGACGATCACCCGCGGCGAGCGCGTTGCCCTGCTCGGGCCGAACGGCGCGGGCAAGACGACCCTCGTGCTCCACCTCAACGGCATCCTCACCGCGGGCGCCGGGACCGTCACCGTGGCCGGACTGCCCGTCGGCAAGCGGCACATGGCGGAGATCCGCCGCAAGGTCGGCATCGTCTTCCAGGACCCCGACGACCAGCTGTTCATGCCGACCGTGCGCGAGGACGTCGCCTTCGGCCCCGCGGCGGCGGGCCTGCGCGGCCCGGAGCTCGAAGCACGCGTGCACCGGGCGCTCGCCCGGGTCGGCATGGACGGATACGCCGACCGCCCGCCGCACCACCTCTCCTTCGGCCAGCGGCGCCGCGTCGCCGTGGCGACGGTCCTCGCGATGGAACCGGAGATCCTGGTCCTGGACGAGCCCTCGTCGAACCTCGACCCGGCCTCGCGCCGCGAACTCGCCGACATCCTGCGGGCGTTGGACGTCACCGTCCTGATGGTCACGCACGACCTGCCGTACGCGCTCGAACTGTGCCCCAGGGCGCTGGTCCTCAGCGAGGGCGTCATCGCGGCCGACGGCGCCACCGGCGAGCTGCTCGCCGACGAGGAGCTGATGCGCAGCCACCGCCTCGAACTCCCCTTCGGCTTCGATCCGAAGACGGCAGGAGCGGCCCGCTAGCGGAATCTTCGGCGACGCGGGCTGGTTGGCTCAGGTATGGACGCTGACGTAGTCGCTGTGGCGGGGGCGGACACCGACGTGCACGGCACGGTCGCCCCCGGGTACGAACCGGTCGGGGACGCCTTCCGGCGGAACTTCACCGCGCTCGGCGAGCGGGGCGCGGCGGTCGTCGTGTACCGCGACGGGCGGCGCGTGGTGAACCTGTGGGGCGGCACGCGGGACGTCGACGGGCCCGCCCCCTGGGAGCCCGGCACCGCCCAGATCGTCCGCTCGGCCACCAAGGGCGTGGCCGCCGCCGCGCTGCTCCTGCTGCACCAGCGCGGGCGCCTGGACCTGGACGCGCCCGTGGGGGAGTACTGGCCGGAGTTCAAGGCACGCGGCAAGGAGCGGGCGCTCGTGCGGCACGTGCTCGCCCACCGGGCCGGGGTGCCGGTCCTCGACCGGCCGCTGACCCCCGCCGAGGCGTACTCGCCGGACCTCGCGGCCGCGGTCGTCGCCGCGCAGGCGCCCGCGTGGGAGCCGGGCACCGACCACGGTTACCACGCGCACACCTTCGGCTGGCTCACCGGGGAGCTGGTGCGCCGCGTCACCGGCCGCGCCATCGGCGACTGGACCGCGGACGAGGTCGCGGGGCCGCTGGGCCTCGACCTGTGGCTGGGCCTGCCCGACGCGCTGGCATCGCGGGTCGGGCGCCTCGGCCCCCTCCCGGCCGACACCGGGCGCGGCGGGCTGCGCGCCCGGCCCAAGCCGGAGGTCGCCGCGGCGTACGCGGACCCCGCCTCCCTGACGCGGCGCGCCTTCGCGGTCATCGACCCGGCGCCCGACGAGAACGACCCCGCCCACCGCGCCGCGGCCCTGCCCGCCTCGAACGGCATCGCCACGGCCGACGGGCTCGCCCGCTTCTACGCCGCGCTCATCGGCGACGTCGACGGGGGCGGGCGCCTCTTCGCGCCGCCGACCTTGGCCCTCGCCCGCGGCGAGGCGTCCGCCGGGCCCGACCGGGTCCTCGTCACCCGCACCCGCTTCGGCCTCGGCTACATGCTCCACGGGCCCGCCGCCCCGCTCCTGTCCCCGGGCTCCTTCGGCCACCCCGGCCGCGGCGGCACCCTCGCCCTCGCCGACCCGGAGTCGGGCCTGTCCTTCGCCTACGTCACCAACGCCATGGCCAAGGGCATCACGGCGGACGCCCGGCCCCAGGCGGTGCTCCGGGCCCTGCGCACCGTGCCCGTGTAGCCCGCGTGGGACGCCCCAGACCCGCCCCTTCCCGCTTCCTGGGGGCTCCGCCCCCAGGCCCCGCTCCTCAAACGCCGGAGGGGCTGGATCTTCCAGCCCGTCCGGCGTTTGAGGACGAGGCGCGGAGCGCCGATAAGGGCGGGGGACCGGGGGCGGCAGCCCCCCGGTTCGGGAAGGGGCGGGTCTGGGGCGCCCCGCGAGGGCATCAGCCCGCGTGCAGCATCAGCCCGATCCCCGCCACCATCACGCCCGCGGCCAGCATCCGCGGCGCCCCGAACCGCTCCTTGAAGAACACCGCCCCGATCCCCGCCCCCACGATGATCGAGGACTCCCGCAGCGCGGAGATCGGCGCGAGATCGGCCCGCGTCTGCGCCCACAGCACGAGCGCGTACGCGGAGACGGACAGGCCCGCCCCGAGCAGCCCGAGCGGCGCCACCGGCCGCACCCGCCCCACGAACCCCCCGCGCCAGAGCCACAGCGCGTACAGCGGCACGACGGTGCCCTGCACGAGCATGAGCCAGGCGACGTAGCCGAGGGACGAGCCGGACGCCCGTACGCCGAGCCCGTCCACGACGGTGTACGCCGCGATGGAGACGCCGGTGGTGAGCGCGGCGCCGAGCGCGGTCCAGTCCGGCCGCCGCCCGGAGCCCCGGATGCCCCACAGGGCGAGCCCGGTGAGCCCGGCCGAGCAGACGGCGACCCCGGCGGCCTGCCACCCGCCGGGCACCTCGCCCACGAACACGGCCGCGAGCACGGTCACCACCAGCGGCGCGGTGCCGCGCGCGATGGGGTAGGCCTGCCCGAAGTCCCCGAGCCGGTAGGACCACATGAGCAGCGCGTAGTAGACGACGTGCAGGACGGCGGAGAGCAGCAGCCAGGGCCAGGCCCCGGCGTCGGGGACGGCCACGAAGGGGGCGAGCAGCAGCCCGATGAGGGCGCCGCCGCCCGAGATGAGCGTGAAGCCGACGAGCTTGTCGGTGATGTGGTGGGCGAGCGCGTTCCAGGCGGCGTGGGTGACGGCGGCGAGCAGGACGGCCGCGGTGACCAGCGGGGTCATCGAGCGGTTCCGGCGACCTCGCGCACGTCCACCAGGGTGCCCCCGGCGTGGGCGACGAGGGCCTCGGGAGCCATGGGGAACACCGTGTGCGGGGTGCCCGCGGCGGCCCACACCACGTCGTGGGCGAGCAGCGAACGGTCGGCGAGGACCCGGGTCCTGGTGGCGTGCCCGAAGGGCGGCACCCCGCCGATGGCGTACCCGGTGGTCTCCCGGACGAGGGCCGCGTCGGCCCGCGTGACCCGCCGCGCGCCGAGCTCCTGGCGCACCCGCTCGACGTCGACGCGCGAGGCGCCGTCCAGGAGGACGAGGACGGGCACCCCGTCCGCGGCGAAGACCAGGGACTTGCAGATCTGGCTCAGTGCGCAGCCGATCGCGGCGGCGGCCTCGGCGGCGGTCCGGGTCCGGTCGGGGAACCGCCGTACCGCGCCGCTCAGTTCGTCGAGGCCGAGCTTGCGCAGGGCCCGGGCGAATCGGGGGTGCGCGGGTGAACCGCCGGTGTCGTACGCGTCGCTCGCAGAAGTACCCATGCGGCGCACGCTAGCGGTGCGTGTACGCGCCACGCGACCAGGTATCCCGCAGCCCGGACGGCCCGCCCCGGCGCCACGCGACCGGGTATCCCGCAGCCCGGACGGCCCGCCCCGGCGCCACGCGGCCGGGGATCCGCGGAGCGGACGGCCCGCCCCGCAGGCCCGCCGCCCCGGCCCTCCGCAGGCCCGCCGCCCCGTCGCCCCGCCGCCCGGGCCTCAGCCCCCGGCCAGCAGCGCCGCCCGTACCACCGGGCCCGCCGAGTCGCCGCCGTGCCCGCCGGCCTGCACCACCGCCGCCGCGGCCACGTCCCCGCGGTACGCCGTGAACCAGCCGTTGGGCTTCTTCTGCCCGTCGACCTCGGCGGAGCCGGTCTTCGCGCCGGAGTCGGCGCCGAGGCCCGCCATCGGCTTGACCGCGGTGCCCGCGACCGCCGTGTAGTGCATGAGGTCGCGCAGGGCGGACGCCGTGGCGGGGGACATCCTCCGCGTGGCCGTCGCGAGCTTCCGCTTGTCCAGGGCGGGGGAGACCAGGTACGGCTGCCGGAACGCGCCGGACTTGACCGTCGCCGCCACCGACGCCATGTTCAACGGGTTCATCCGCACGCCGCCCTGGCCGATGAGCGACGCCGCCATCTGCGCGTCCGACTGCACCGGCACCGCACCGTCGAACGACGACACGCCGATCGACCAGTTGTCGTTGCCGAGCCCGAAGACCTCCCGGGCCTGCTTCGTCAGGTCGTCGTCGGAGAGCTTCTTCGCCTGGCTGATGAAGGCCGTGTTGCAGGACCGCGCGAAGCTCGCCCGGAACGTGCCGTTCTTGATCTGGAACTTGTCGTCGTTCTGGAACTTCCAGCCGCCGTACGTCTCGAACTTGGGGCAGGGATGCTTCTTGTCGACGCCCGCGAGCTTCTTCTCCAGGAGCATCGCCGACGAGACGACCTTCATCGTGGAGCCGGGCGCGAGCGAGCCCTGGAAGGCCGTGTTGAAGCCGCCGGGGCTGGAGTTGGCGACGGCCAGGATCTCGCCGGTGCTCGGCCGCACCACCACGACGGACGCCCGCTTCCGCTTGGCCGTCTCCCGCTCGGCCGTCGCCTGCGCCTTCGGGCTGATCGTCGTCTTCAGCGTGCCCGGGGTGCCGGGCGCGAGCGTCAGGAGCGTCTTGTCGGGCGTCACCTTCGCGTCGTCGCTCTTGGTCTTCGTGCGCGCCGCGTCCCGCGCGTCCTTGCGGACGATCCGCAGCTCGATGCCGCCGGTGCCGCCCGCCTTCTTGCCGTACTTGTCGCGCAGGCCGTCGAGGACCGTGCCGAGCGAGGGGTACTTCGCGGCCGTCAGCGGGCCGCCGTCACGGTCCAGGGCCTTGATCGGCGGGGTGCCCGCCTCGCCGGTGACCAGGCGGTCACCGGGCTTCAGCTCCGGGTGGACGACGGACGGGCGCCAGTCGACGAGCGTCCTGCCGTCGGACGCCCGGCGCACCACCCGCAGCGCCGACGCGTACGCGTACGGCTTGCGGACCGTGCCCACCGCGCCCTCGGCCTTGCGGTTTCCCTCGTACGAGACCGTCGCCGCGGCCTTGAACGGCACCTTCGGGCTCCTGCGGCCCGCAGGCTTGCCCGGCGTGAGCCGCACCTTCGTCATCCGGGCGTCCTTCCGATACGACCGCAGGGCCGTCCGGGCCGCCTCGCGGTCGTCCGTCAGCGCGGCCGCCCGGTCCACGTCGCCCGCGGCCCAGGCCGAGAGGAACCCCCGTGCGGTGGTGCGCACTTCCGCGGCCGTCGGCGGGCCCGTCGCCACCGACTTGCCGTCCGCCCCGCCGGAGCCGCCCCCCTCCGGCTCCCCGGCCAGGGCGTACGCGGCGAAGCCCACGCCGCACACGACGGCGACCGCGGCCCCGCCGAGCACGCCCGGACGCACCTTCTTGCGCTCGGCCACACGTCTTCTCTTGCCCACGAACCAGCCCTCCGCGATTCCCCGTCGGCCCCCGCCGCACTCTGCTCTACTCACCGAAGGCCCAACCTAGCGGGCGCCCGTCCGGGCATGGTTCGCAGTATTGTCGGATTGGGCTGGCGACAGCGCCCCACTGGCCGTGGGGTGTTCATTCCGCGGGCCGTCCGTGGCTGGGCGCGCCCGCGCGGCGGAGCCGCATAGGGACACAGCCCCGCGCCCCTTCGGGGCCCGATCAGCGGGGCCCGTTCAGTGGGGCGCGCCTCCCGGGGCCCGTTCAGCGGGCGGCTCGCAGGACCGCCGCTACGATCGGGCCCGCCGTGTCCCCGCCGTGGCCGCCCTGCTGCGCCACCGCCGCGGCTGCCACGTCCCCGCGGTAGCCCGTGAACCAGCTGTTGGGCTTCTTCTGTCCGTCGACCTCCGCCGAGCCGGTCTTCGCGCCGACGTCGGGGCCGAGGCCCGCCATGGCCCGCGCGCCCGTGCCGGACAGCGCGGTGCGCCGCATCATCTGGCGCAGCTGGGCGGACGTGGACCCGGACAGGCCGCGCGCGGTGGCCAGTTCGCCGTCGATGAACGACTTGGGCACGAGCACGGGCTGGCGGAAGGCGCCCGTCATCGCCGTGGCCGTCACCGACGCCAGGTTCAGCGGGTTGAGCTGCACCTGGCCCTGGCCGATGGCGTTCGCCGCCCGGTCGGGTCCGGTGGAGGCGGGCACGGAGCCGTCCGCGGAGCGGATGCCGGTGCGCCAGTCGCCGCGCCCCAGGCCGAAGTTGTCCCGCGCCTCCTCGGTGAGCGAGGCGTCGGTGAGCGGCTTCTCGTCGACGAGCTTCACGAACGCGGTGTTGCAGGACCGCGCGAAGCTGTCCGCGAGCGTGGCCCCGTCGTCCGGCGCGAGGCCGGTGAGGTTGGTGAAGGTCTGGCTCTGCCAGGTCGCCGTCGACGGGCACGGCGCCGGGCCGCCCGCCTCGGTGACGCCCTTGTCGATGAGCATCGCCGCGGTCACGATCTTCATGGTGGAGCCGGGCGCCAGCTTGCCCTGGAAGGCCGCGTTGAAGTCGTCCTGGCGGTGGTTGGCGACCGCGAGGACCTCACCGGTGCTCGGCTTGACCGCGACCACCGACGCGTCGGGGTGCCGGGCGACCGCGTCCTCGGCGGCCCGCTGCGCGGCGGCGCTGAGCGTCGTCGGCAGCGTGCCGGGTCTGCCCTTGGCGAGCGTGAGCAGCGTCGTCGTACCGGCGTCCGCCGAGGCCCGCTTCACATACAGCTCGATGCCGGGGCGGCCGTCCGCCTTCTCGCCGTACGCCGACCGCAGCTCCGCGAGCACCGGCGCGAGCGAGGGATAGGCATCGGCCGTCAGGACCCTGCCGTCGCGGTCCACGGCCCTGATGGGCGGCGCCGAGGCCTCGCCCGTCTCCAGGCTCTCGCCCTCGTGCAGCCGGGGATGCACGACGGACGCCTCCCAGTCGACCAGCGGCCGCCCGGTGGTCCGGCCGCGCACGACCTCGAAGGACGACTCGTACGCCAGGGTCTTGGACGTGCCCTCGTACGACACGGTGGCGCGCACCGAGAACGGCACGTGCGTGCCGTCGATCCGACCCGCCGTCAGGCGCACGCGGCGGATGTGCGCGTCCTCGCGGTAGCCGGTCAGGGCGCGCGCGGCGCTCTCCTGGTCGTTCGTGTACACGGCCGCCGTGTCCGCGTCCCCCTTCGCCCACGCCTGGAGGAACGTCCGCGCGGTGTCGCGGACCTCCTTCGCGTCGAGCGGCTCCTTCCGCGCCGCCGCGGGCGAGGCCGAACCGCCGTCGTCGTTCAGCGCGTTCACCACGTTGTACGTGCCGTATCCGGCGCCCCCCACCATGACGGCGAAGACCCCGCCGACGATGACGCCCTTCACTCGTTTGCGCATGAAGCGCTCCCTCCCCAGGAATCCCCTCACTTTAGGAGGCGGAAGAGCGCTCCACCCCGGCTTTCGCATGGGCGGGCGGGTCCTGGCCCGATGTTCTGGCGCATTCTCGGTCCTGATTAATCAATGCGAATCACAGATCTGTTGAGGATCGGTCGGAAAGAGCGGGGGAGGAGCGGGGGCGGGATCGGGCCAACTGGCGTGGTGCCGGCCGTCGTGCGGGGGAGTTGTCCGCGAACTCTCGCGGAATTGTCCGTGATCGGTAACAGCGGGATCCCCCGGCCGCCGTGCCTCATCTTGCCGTGCGGTCGTGAGGTGACCGGGGATCGGCAAGGGACTGTGAGAGGGGCGGACATGGCGCGGCACAGCGGCGGGCGGGGCTGGTACGGCAAGGTGGTCGGGGCGGCGCTCGGGGTGATGCTGCTCGCCACCGGCGCCTCGGTGTGGACCGCGCAGGCGGGTGACGCCGAGGACGCGGCACCGCAGGCGACCGGGCCCGCCGAGCGCGCCGTCAAGCCGGTCGCGGCGTCCATCGCGCACGCCTCGGAGAAGGGCGAGCGCGCCGTCAACATCACCATCGACGACGGCCCCGACCCCCAGTGGACCCCGCCGATGCTCGACCTGCTGCGCCAGTACGGCGTGAAGGCCACGTTCTGCATGGTGGGCACGCAGGCGCAGGCCCACCCGGACCTCGTCAAGAAGGTGGTCGCGGAGGGGCACCGGCTGTGCGACCACACGGTGTCGCACAACACCGCCATGGACAAGGACACCCAGGCCTACCAGTCGAAGCAGATACTCGACGCCGAACGCATGATCACCAAGGCGTCCGGGGGCGTGCGGCCGATGTACTACCGGGCGCCCGGCGGGGCCTTCACCCCCTACAGCCGCAAGCTCGCCGCCTCCCGCGGCATGCGCCCGCTGGGCTGGAACGTGGACACCAAGGACTTCGAGCGGCCCGGCACGGACGCCATCGTCGCCACCGTCCAGCGCGAGCTGTCCAACGGCCCGACGCTGCTCTTCCACGACGCGGGCGGCGACCGCACCCAGACCGTCGAGGCCCTGCGCCGCCTCCTGCCCTGGCTCAAGGGGCAGGGCTACTCCTTCGGCTTCCCGGTGCGCTGAACCCCGCCCGCCTCCCCGGCTAGACCCAGGTGTCCAGCCACATCCGCGACCGCCACGACTCGATCGGGATCGCGGTGCCCGTGTAGATCGGCCAGAAGTAGATGAAGTTCTCGCAGAGGCGACGAACGTCCCTCTGACCAGATGCAACAGTGGTCCAGCCTGCTGTCTGACGTTTCTGGGGCCGCCTGAGGGCCGTGATCATGGTAGTGAGCGCGTGTTGACTACTCGTGCGTCGTCATAGTGTGGTGAGAGATGCCCATGAAGCTATCCCTAGCCAGCTTCAGGGCAGACATTTGATCTTCGCATGCCTGCTGATGTTGCTGTCTGGCTGATCGTCCACCGGACTGTCGAACATCATCCCAGCGCACCAAGAGGGTATGGAGGCGAAGGGCTTCGTTGCCCAGTGTGTCGCCGCACACCGTTAGGGGGCCAGGGCCCCACAGCTGCAGGTGCGCAGTTGTCAACGTCAGTTGGTTGAGCTGCTCGGTTAGTTGAGGCTGTTGCTCGTCGGTGATGGCTACGCCATGTTCCACAGCGAGGGCGCAATCAACTGCTATGCGCGCGTACTGCGAGAACGCGTCAATTAGGGCAGTGCAAGCCTGCCTGCGTTGTTCTCGTACCCAGTGGAGGTGCTCAGCCATTGATTGTTGCTGAACTTGCGTTAGTGCGGCCTCGATCGACTTCTGCGCCCCGGTTCGGGCACCGTAGGCGGTGGCGAGTCCTCCGATGCCAGCGCCTACGACACCTGTGAGCCCTGCGAGCAGGGCGGCTACGCCTTGGTCCATCCGGTCATTCTCTGAGGCTGCGACTGCTGTGTCCTCTGAACTCTCGAACCAGTGCTTCAGGAACGGAAGACGTCATCAACGGCCTTTCGTGTTCGGCCCTCGCTGCTTGGCATGAGGTGGGTATAGGTCCGCAGCGTGAACCCCGGATCTGAGTGTCCCAGGTATGTACTCAGAGCACGGATGCTTTCTCCAGCATCGAGAAGAACTGAGGCATAGAAGTGCCTGAGCGCGTGCATGCCGTGCTCGCGCGCCGCCGCGTACCGCTCGCCTTCCTCGGGCTCCGGGATGACGCCAGCGACAGCGAGAGCGGGCTTCCACATGAAGTCGTTGAAGTAGCTGACGCGGACGTGCATGCCTTCGTTCCCGCTGAACAGCAGCCGCTTCGTGACGAGCGGTCCCTCAGGCGTACGCCACGGAAGCGTGACCGTGATGGGCGGGAACTCCTCCGAGTGGGCGCGTAGTGCGCTGCCCACCGCCGTGGGGAGAGGCGCACTGCGTTCCTTGCCGCCCTTCGGCGGAGCGAAAACGTACTTGCCGCGGATTCGCTTGAGCTGGTGCAGCACGTGCACCCATTCGCCTTCGTAGTCGAGTTCGTCTTCCGAAAGCCCGAAGATCTCGCCCTGCCGCAGTCCGCATCCCGCGCCGGGGTCCACGCTGGCCTGGAACCGCTTGGGGAGGGCCGACCGCACGTCGAAGACCCGAGCGGCCGTCCACGGGACGACGCGGGGCCGGGCGGGCTTCGGCAGGCGGACGGTGCGGGCCCGGCACGGGTTCTTTGGTAGAAGCCCGTCTTCCACGGCCGCGCTGAGCGCGGCCGACACGGTGCCGACGACGATGCGACGGCTCGACTCGGCGGGCACGGTGTCTTCCAGCGCACTGATCCAGTCCCGGATGTGCTCGGGCTTGAACGATCCGATGGGCCGCGTGCCGATGTGCGGATACGCGTGCAGCCTCAGGCGGCGCTCGGCCGCCTCGCGGCTGTTGACCTCGCCTGTGTGGGTCTTCACCCACCGCTCGGCGTACTGTCTGAAGGTGGTCCGGCTCGCCTTGGGGTCGATGTACTGGCCGCGCGCCATGTCCGCCTCGATGGAGGCGAGCCAGCGTTCGGCGAGACGCTTCTGACGGTCGGGGAAGCTCTTGGACTTCTCGGTTCCGTCGGGGCCGACGTAGCGGGCGCGGTAGCGCATGCCGGAGCCGTAGCGGTCGGTCTTGAGCCGGACGGCCTTGCCGTCGGCGGTGGCTTCGGTCTTGTACCAGCGGTCTTGGATGTGGCCTGCCATGAGGCGGTGGTCCTTTCGCGAAGCACGGCAGGGAGAGCCGCGCGAGGCGGCTCTCCCTGCCGTGCTGGGGTGTGTTCGGTTAGGCGGCGACGTCGGCCGTCATGCGTTCTGCGGTCCAGGCGCGGACGGCGGCGGGGTCGTAACGCAGGTGCTTGCCAACGCGGAAGCCAGGTGGGCCCGTGCGCTTCTTGCGCCACTGGTAGACGGTCTCCAGCGACACGGAGAAGAGGCTCGCGATGTCTTCCGGGGTGAGGTAGCGGTCGGGCAACCCGCCCCGCAGGGCTTCACGGGGATCTTTCGATGTGGGCGAGGGCGCTCTCATTGCTCGGCCTCCGTGGCAGACAGGGACCTTGGCCCCCTTCTGGGAAGTCCGCTACATCCGCTACGCCGCTACATGGCTGGTCAGCGGGGGGTTTTGTGTAGCGGAGGGGTGGCGTGTAGCGGCTACGCCCGCTTCACGGGGTAGCGGGTGTAGCCGCTACACGCTTCGGTGCCGCTACAGATTCACCGGCTCTGAGCTGGGGTGTAGCGGTGTAGCGGCTGTAGCGGAGTCCTGGGGAGGGGGCGGGCAGTAGCGGGCCCACGCGTCGGCCAGGTCCTCTGCGTGGAAGCCCTTGAGGACGCCTCCGGCGGTGCGGATGTTGCGGGAGCGGATGGGGGTGTTGTCGCTGGTCATGTACTCAGCGAGCATCCGGGCCAGGCGCCGGTTGTCCAGTGGCTTGCCGTCCAGGTCGGCCCACGGGGCGTCGTCCAGGGCGTTGAGCCGGTCCAGGATGGCGATGGTGGGCAGCTTGTCCACGCCGATGAGGACGTGGTCGCGCAGGTCGGTCAGGAGGCGGATGCCGAGGCTGTGCTTGTCGGTGGTCTGCGCGGCCTTGACCAGCGTCACGCACGCCTCCCGGGCCCGCTCGGGCCAGTGCCCGCCGATGGCGTCCGCGATGGCGAGCAGGGGTTCCCACACGTCGGCGGGCCGGTCGGTGACCCCGTCGGGCATCTCAGGCCACGCCCCCAGCACGAACCCGCGGGCCTGCTCCGCCCATCCGGCGAGCCGGTCGCGGAGCTTGTGTCCTTCCGTCTCGTGGACGCGGGTGCGGAAGGGTTCTACGCGTTCGTTGCGGGCCCGGCGTCGCATGCGGATGACGACGGAGCGGGTCAGGATCGTGTCGGGCAGGGAGCCGAGTCCGGCGACCGCGACCGCGCAGTAGGAGGGGAAGGCCTGCACGGTCTGGTTGCCGCCGTCTCCGATGCACCGGTAGGTGACGCCGGTGCGGCGGTGCCCGGCGTTCAGGAAGCCGCGCAGATCCTCGTTGTCCCCGGCTTTGGGGCCAAAGATCGTGTCGATCTCGTCGAACAGGATCGTGGGCCGCCCGTCCGCGCCGGACACGGCCCGGAACAGGGCAGCCGCGGAGGCGTTTACGGCCACCATCGGGTGCGGCACGAGGGTTTCCACGATCTCCAGGGCCCGCGACTTCCCCGAGCCCGGCTCGGGGCTCAGGAAGGCGAGGCGGGGGGTGGAGTCGAAGCAGTCGAGCAGATGGGCGTGGGCGTCCCACAGGGCGACCGCGACGTAGGCGGCATCGTGAGGGAAGACGTTGAAGCGGCGGTGGAAGGCTTCCACCTCGTCCAGCAGCGCGGCGCCGTCGGTGTGGTGGGTCATGCGGCGGCCCTTCCTTCCTGGGGAGCGCGCAGCGGGCATGCGTCGCGGTGGGCGGCGTGGTCGTCGACGAGGGCGAGCACACGGCCGTGCCCGACCGCGCTGCGGTCGCGTCCGCACGCGCACTTCGAGGTGGCGGTGGGAATGGCGCCGTACGGGGCGCAGATGTGCAGCCACGCAATCGGGTACAGGCCGCCTCCGCGGTGCGGGTCAGGACGAAGTGCAGTGAGGACGCCCTTGCGGGCGACGCCCTTCGGGGCGCTCACGGCCGCGGCGCGCACCGGCCGAGAGGCGGCCGACGGGCCGGACGCGGTCTCGGGCAGGCCTTCCAAGGGGAGGGCGGCTTGGGTGTTCATGCCGCCTCCCGGGGACGGGCTTTGCGCAGGGAGCTGTCCAGGGCACTGCGGATGGTGGCGCGGCACTCGGCCACGGTGAGCCCGTGAGCCTCCCCAGCCGCTTGGAAGGCGGCTTCCACCACGTACCGGGGGATCTCGCCCCACGCCACGAAGCGCCCCACCTTGAACGCGCTGCGGTTCAAGGTGGCGTTGCGCAGTCCCTCCGGCGCGGCAGCCACCGCCGCGCACTCGGCTTCCAGCGCGGCCTGTGCCGCGCGGCTCCCGTCGACCGCAGGGAGGCGCAGCGGGCTGACAGGGCGTGGCGGGGCGGGTTGCAGGATGGCGTGCAGCCACGAGGACAGAGCGGCCGTCTCAGCGGCGCAAAGGGCCTCGTAGGGCCCGGTGGGGGTGGTGCTGCCCGCGGCGACGACGTACCCGCCGTGCGCGCGGGTGTCGATCAACGGGCCGACCGCGCCTGCCGTGTTGGCCAGCCGTACCCCGTGCGGGGCGGTGAAGTACAGGTGCGTCCCGCCGCTCGCGGTCCGGGTGCGGTAGGTGTCGGGGACGGTGTGTCCGGCGCGCTCGCAGAGCGCCGCAAAGGTCGTCGCCCCGTCAGGGGCGCCTGCACTGCCCTTGTCCTTGCCGTGCTCGGACGTGTCCAGGTCGATGACGACCAGCCCGGACGGGCCGCAGGCCACGCCGATGTTGAACGGGGCGTGGGACCAGGCGGCGCGGATGCGGCCGGGGTCGGTGGTGGCGCGCTGCTCCCACTTCAGGTGCCCGGCCGCGCACGGGCCGGTGCGGGGGCAGGCCTTCTCGCCGTGGAGGGCGGGGCGCTTGGTGCCGGGGCGCAGAGGGAAGACGTGCCAGCCGCGGGCAGCGGCTTGTAATGCCGCCTTCAGCAGCGCGGCACGGGCGTCTTGGGTCATCCTGGAACCTCCACTGTTGAGTTGGCTGGACAAGGGCGGCCCCAGTTCTTGGCGGAATGGGGGGGCCGCCCTTGGCGTGTGGCTAGGTGTTCGGCTGGTCGTCCTTGGGCCGCTTCAGGTCGGCGGTGAGGTAGAGGCGGGTGCGCATGCCGTCGCGGGTGGGGTAGGTGCGGGCGGTGCCGGTGCGGAAGGCGTCGGCCAGTGCACGGGTGATGGCGTCGGCGTCGTGGTCGTCGCAGATGATCCGGATGTCGAACGTCACGAACTCTCCTCGGCAGGGGCGGGGATCAGGGGCCAGTCGGGGATGACGGTGGCGGTGGGGTCGGTGCGGCGCAGATGTGCTTGCAGGCCCGCGGCCTGCTCTGCCGCCCACGCCTGCTGCCCGGAGTGCAGGTCGGCGAGCGCGATGGCGGCGAGCTGGGGGTGGACGCGGGGCAGGCGCCAGGTGAGGCGGGCGGCGGCTAAGGCGTCCTGGACGGGGTCGTTGGGGCCGTCGTGGCGGACGCGGTAGTGCTCGCACAGCGCGGGCAGGGTGCGCCGCCCGCGCCGGTAGCGCTCCGCGTGCTTGTCGAGCACGGCCGGGTCGATGACCGGGGCCACGTCCCCGTCCAGGCCCGGCACGTCGTGGCGGGCGCACTCGCGGGCCAGCACGGTCAGCGCGTACGGGGCGCGGAAGACCACCAGCGGGAAGCCCGCGGCCAGCGGCTCGGTGAGCGCCGCGACGATCTCAGGCAGCGCCTCGGCGGGTGCTTGGCCGTCGGCGCGGGCCTGTTCGGTGGTGATGTGGTGAATCGAGGTCGCTTCGGCGGGGATCTCGATGCCGGGGTCCAGCAGCCACGTGGTGGTCTCCGGCGAGGTGCCGCCGCCGACCGCGGCGACCGCCGCGGCCACGATCCGGGCGGTCTCCGGGTCGGTGCCGGTGGTCTCTACGTCGAAGGCCAGCATCGGGCCGTCCGGCCACGCGGGGCTGCTGGTCACGGTGGGCGCGTTCATCGCGGGGCTCCTGTCAGCCGTGGAAGTGGTTGCGCTTGAAGATCGCTTTGCGGATGTTGACCGTGGTGCCGCCCTCGCGGCTGCTGGTGCTGAAGACCTGGAGGGCGATGAAGCCGCCGAAGATGACCGCGGCCAGGATGATGAGCTGCGTGACCAGTGCGGCGAGCGCGGCGATGAACGCGGTGAGCATGAGCAGGCCGCCGCACACGGCGAGGAAGCCGACGCCGCCCAGGGCGACGTTCACCGCGGCCCGCGAGATCGGCGGCTTGATGGTGACGGGTTCAGGCTTGGCGGGGGCGATGGCGTAGCCGGTGACGACGCGGCCGTCGGGCAGGACGACGCTCGCCACCGCCGCCACGGTGTTCGGCTGCGCGGGCACGAGCGGTGCCGGGGCGTGCACGGCGGGCGGGATCGGGGTGGGGTGGTGGACTTCCACGGCCCGTGCTTCGGCCGTGCGCGCGGGATGTTCGGGGTACATGTGGAATCCCTTCCGGTGATCGGTCAGGGAGGCGGGAGCACCCCCTTGCGGGGGCGCTGTGGAGGGGGTTTCAGGGGCGCTGGCCGGGGCGCCTCCCTGCCTCCCTGACAGCCAATGTGTGCAGGTCAAGCCCAGGGAGGCGGGGCAGGGAGGGGTTCAGGGAGTTCTCCCTGTCTCCCTGCCTCGGCGGGGTGCGGCTCCCTGTCACTCAGCGGCGGAAGCGGAGTCCTCGTTGCCGCGGTTGGTGAGGGCGCGGGCGACGCGGTCGCGGCCGACGACCATGCGGCCGTCGGACTTGTACGGCTCGGCGCCCGCGGCTTCCAGGACGCGCTTGAGGTCGCCGGGCGTCCAGCGGCCGTAGGTCTTGGCGTCCAGCGCGGTGAGGCGCTTGAGGACGTCGGCGGTCAGCACCCGGGCCGCGTCGCCGATGACGTCGGCGATGTCGGCGAGCGCGTCACGCTCCTCGCCCTGGTCCACGGCGCGCAGGGTGGTCACGCCGGAGCGCAGGGCCTTGGCTCGCTCGGCGATCTCGGCGGCATCGTCGTCGTCGATGAAGTGGGTGCGCACCGTGATGAACGACTGCCCCGCGGGCATCGTGATGCCGTCGGAAGCGACGACCAGGGTGCCCTTGTCCAGACCCTGCCGCAGCAGATGCGGGGCGGCGCCGTCGTCGACCGCCTTGTCACCAAGCGCCATGCGGGACTGCGACTCGGTTCCCACGACCAGGGACGCCCGGGTGTGGGCGCCCTCGCGGACCAGCTTGGGCAGGTTCTCGTTGGTGGGGTCCTGGGTGCCCTGCCATAGCAGGACGTCGACCGCGCGGCCCTGGTTGTGGAGCTTGCGGGCGGCCATGAAGTACCGGGAGGTGGAGGACGAGCCGCCGTAGGGGCGCTTGTCCTCGCCCTTGGCCGGGCACATGAACGCCACCTGCGCCTCGTCGACGATGACGATCAGCGTCGGGAAGACCGCGTTGGGGTTGGTGCGGCGCACCTCCATGCGGCGGTTCATCTCGTCCACGGCCGCTTCTACCATCTCCGTGACCTCGATGACGTGGTCATCGGTCGGGCCCTGGATGAGCACGTCGGCGATGCCGTCGAACATCTTCCAGTCGCCGATGCCCTTCAGGTCGCCCATCCAGAACTGCACGGACCTGTCCAGGGCCAGCCACAGCGCGAGCGCCCGCAGCGAGGCGGTCTTGCCCTGGTTGGAGCGGCCCGTGACCAACAGGTGGCGCTGGTACAGGCTCAGCTCCGCCGCGTCACCGCGCAGGTCCTGGCCCCACGGGGCCTTGCCGGTCTTGTAGTTCGCGGTCATCGTCTCGTCGGTGACCAGCGGAGACGGGCCGATCGGTTCGTCCAGCGCCCCGGAATCAGCGATCCACAGCCGCACGGTGCGGGCGGCTTCGGGGATGGTGATGAACACCTCGTGCTCGTGCCGGGTGAGGTTCTCCGCGAGCTTGCGCCGGCGGGTCTGCACCTCGTTCGTGGCCACCCCCGAAGGGAGGGCGACGTCGACCTCCACGCCGCACCCGGCGATGCGGATCGGCCCCAGCATGGCGGCCCCGGCGTCGCCCATCTCCTTGATGGCGCCCCGCAGTGCGGGCACGCCGAGGTCGCGCAGGGCCTTGACGACGATCGAGGGGGTGATGGGCTCGCCCTCGTGGGCGCGGACGTGGGCGGGCAGCGTCCAGGCGGGCGCGGCCTGCTGTCGGCGGCCCACAGCCCACAGGCCGAGCAGGGCCAGGAACGGGCTGAGCGTGAGCAGCGGGCCCCAGACCACCATCACGATGGTGACCAGCAGACTCACCAGGCCGATCACGGCGGCGAGGGGGGTGATGACGTCGGCGGGGTCCTTGGTGGCCAGCGCGAGCGCCACCCCCAGCGCGATCAGCCCGCCCATGCCCATCCCGGTTCCGACCAGGGCGGTCTTGGCGGCGTCGATGGGGGAGGTGAGCAGATCCATGCGGCGGCGGTGGCGGGCATCGCGGAAGCGCTGGCCGCGTTCCTCCCACTCCGCGGCCACCTCGTAGTTCCCGGCGGCTTCGGCGGCGCGGAGCATGCGCTCGTAGCGGGCCGGGGTGCGGGCATCCAGGGTGCGCCGGGCCACGATCCGGCCCCCGCCCACCACGTACATGCTGTGCCGGGCGACCGCGCGGGCCGCGGTCTTGGTGTGCTCGTGCGTGACCGCGGTGCGCAGGGCGCGGCTGGAGCGGACCCACAGCGGTACCACCGGCGCCGCCTCGGTGGCCGGGTCGGGGACCACGGTCAGCACGGTCGGCCCCTGCCCGGCCGGGGGCTCGTCGGGGTCCTTGTAGAGGTGAACGACGTTCTCGCTCATGGCGGTTGTCTCCTACCAGGGAAAGCGTGAGGGGGGCCGCGGTCAGGCGGCGGTGGCGCCGGGCACGAGCTGGTCGGCCAGGTACTCGCAGCCGTAGGCCTCCTGCTCGTGCTCCTCGACCAGGCGGGCGTGCTGGCGGGCCTGGCGGCGCGACTGGCGCTCCACACCGAACTGCACGCGCGTGTCCCGCGTGATCTGCTCGACGACGTGCTTGCGGCTGAACTGCATGGCATGCGTCAACTCGTGCACGAGCGTCACGGCGAACTGCGCCGGGTTGGCGTGCTGGTCGACGTTGACCAGCACCAGCACGCTTCCGCCCGTGCGGGGGATGGCGCGGCCGGAGGCGTCGCGGGCCAGGCGGCGGGCGGCGCGCTCGGCGCGGGTGCGCGAGCGCCGGTCCAGCACTCCGGCCAGCTCCGCGTCGGCGGCGGAGCCGAGTTCGGCCATGCCGCGGGTGTGGGTCAACACGATCTCGACGTCCGGCATGCGGCCGGGCACCGCCTGCTCCACCAGCCGCACGGCCTGCGGGGCAAGCTGCCGGGCGGTGCGGGCGGTGGCCCCGTAACCGGGGATCTTGTGGGTGCTCAGGGTGAGGCTCATCAAGATGCTCCGTCTGCTGTGGCCGCGCTCAGGCGGCAGCGTGGGCGGGGGAGGCGGCAGGGGTGAGGAAGCGGAGCGCGGCAACTGCCTGGTGCGGGACGACGCCGTTGCCCAGCGCTTTGAGCTGTGCGGAGCGGGACAGGCCGGGGACGTCGGTGACGTGTCCGGCGGGCAGGCCCATGAGCCATTCGACGAAGGCGGGGCTCAGCCGTCCCACAGCGTCAACTGGCCTGGGCGCCCTGCGGCCGAGCGTTTCTTCCCAGCGGGCGATGGCCGGGCCGTACTCGCCCCAGCCGGTCCCGCAGGGGCTGGCAGGCTGGCCATCTCCGCGGCCAGGCACTTGCCGTGCGTGCCCGCTTCCTGCGACGGGGTCCGCTTGGTCTGCCGGTTCTCGTTGGCCGACGCCCGCGGGGTCGGCAGCAGCGAGACGATGTGGCGCAGGTTCATCCCGCCCTGCGCGGCGTGCCCGGGACCGGTGTTCTCCGAGGTCGACGGGGTCGGCAGGAGCGAGCCGACAGCGGTCGGGAGCTGCCCCTTCTGCCCGCCGCCCTTGTAGTCCCTGGCTGCCGGAGTCGGCAGGCCAGGTGAGGACGAACAGGCGGTTTCGCTGGTGAGCCGCGCCCACGTCAGATGCGCGAAGAGTGCACCAGCGCGCATCGAACCCGAGGGCGGCAAGGTCAGCGAGGACGGTGTCGAATCCGAGAGAAAGGTGCCCTGCGACGTTTTCAAAGACCGCGAAGCGGGGTCGTAGAACGCCAAGGGCACGGGCGATGTGGGGCCAGATGTGCCGGGCATCGGCAACTCCCTTCCTCTTGCCGGCGGAGCTGAACGGCTGGCACGGATAGCCGCCGCAGACCACATCCACCGGTGCCACGCTCGTGAAGTCGGTGGTGGTGATGTCGCCCAGGTTCGCCACCTGGGGGTGGCGGTGGGCCAGGATGCGGCTCGCGCCGTGGTCGTTGTCCGCCACCCACGCCAGCTCGCCGCCGAACACCGCCCGCACGGCCATGTCCAGGCCGCCGTAGCCGGTGCACACCGAGCCGATCCGTAACGGCGTCATACCTCCACCGCCCCGGCCGGGGCGGTGCCCGCCCGCACGGCCCGCTCCTCGCGCAGCGTTTCCCGCAGCAGGCGCGCCTTCTCCGGCGACGTGCGCACCGACCGGCGGATGCCCTCGGCGGTCAGCTTGGCGTCCGGCCAGTCCGCGGTGGCGGCACGTGCCTCAGCGAGCAGTTGCTCGGCGCTGCGCCGCGGCCGACTCGATCGGGCGATGTCCGGCACCCGACCCGTCGCCCCGCGCGGGCGGGCCGACTCCGCGGCCACCGCCCGCCGACCGATCGGCCCACGCGAGGTGGTCGGGTCGGGTACGGGCTTGAGCGGGAGCGTCGACTTCAGGAAGCCGACCGGCACCGGGACCGGCAGTCGAGTCGGGTTCACGGACGCCGGTGCGGGGGCCGATTCCGGGAGGTCAGCCGTAGACCGTTTCAATACGATCTGTGGCGATTCCTCCGCATCTGGGGTCGGGGGATCGATCGGGGTGGGGGTGTGGTGCAGGACCTTGGCGACCAGATCGGAGCCGAAGTAGATCGACCCGACTGGCAGCGACGTGGCCAGCAGCACGAGGGCCCAGTTCGCGGGGTCCCAGTCGGCCAGTCGACCCCAGTCGACCGTACGGCCGTGGAGTGCGGGCACGAGGCCATGCACGTAGTTCAGCACCAGCGATGCGGCGGTGTAGGAAGCCAGTACCTTCAGCGCGAACTGCCGTGCATCGTCGGCCAGGACGAGGGCGGCGACCAGGGCCAGGGCCATCAGGCCGTCGACGACGAACGGGTACAGCGTCGCGGCCACGGGGTCCGCGCCGACCGCGCGGGCGACGTCGTGCAGGGCGTTCCACGACACCCGAAAGGCCATGCCGACCACGACGGCCAGCGCGACGACCAGCAGGATCTTGCCGCTCTTCTTCACCGGTCGCCCTCCCCACTCTCGTCGCGGTCCGGCCGGGGCGCGGGCAGCGGGGGCGCCTGGGTGCGCAGGTAGCGGGCGATGAGGAAGCAGCCCAGCGTCACGGCGAGGGCGGGCAGCGGGCGGGCGTAGACGAACGCGGACACGCCCCCGGCGACCGCGCCCAGCACGCACAGGACCACGGCGGCCAGACGCCACCGCTCCACTCGCACGGCGCTCACGCGGCACCGCCGGGGTTGAACACGAACGAGGGGACGTTCAGCGAGCGGCGGGCAGCCAGAACCTTGCGGCGAGCCCGGTGGATGCGCCGGGCGTCCAGCTCGTTCGGCACCCGGTCAAGGGCGGTGATCTGCGCGTCCAGCAGCTCAATCTCCGCCCGGATCACGGGCATCTCGGCGTCGATGGCGGCCAGCTCCGCGGCCGTGGGCTCCGCCCGCAGGGCGAGCGCGGTAACGGGGGTTTGAGCATTGACGATGTCGTTCATGGGTCGTGTCTCCTAGCGGTAGGAACGGCCCGAACAGAGCCCCCGGAGCGGCAACTCCGGGGGCTCACGCCGTTGGAAAGGAGGGGCCGCCGATGGGCGGCGGCGCGGTCAGCGAAGGCGACCGCAGTGCCTCGGCCGGGAGTCGAACCCGACCTACGACCATCGAGGCGGTTGAGCAGGTCAGAGCTTCTTCAGCTCACTGATGCTGCACAGCATCGGGCCGATCAGGAAGCCGATGCGAAGCACGGAAGGGCAGGTCAGCGGCGCTTGGGGCCGTACTGCTCTTCGGTGACCTCTAAGAACGCATCAAACGCGCAGTCGGCGTTGTACTTGTGCATCTCAGCGAGCTCGGGCCAGCCCTGCTCCTCGGCTGCCTTCTGCTTGGCGTAGTAGTAGCCGTGCGCGTCCAGGAGGTCCTGGGCCGGGTCGTTGCTCATGGAGAGCTCCCTCCGGGTTGTAGTGCTGGAGCCGGTCGGTCCGCTCCCCTCACCGCCCGTACGAGACGGGCGGATCAGGCACCGGACAGGCAGCAGCTCAGGCGTAGAGGTGACGGGCACCGGCCACGCGCAGTGCCGTGTGGGCCTTACGGGCTCGCAGCCCCGCGGCATCCAGATCGTCGGCGGGCACGTCCCCGATCGCGAACGCCGCATCCACCGCTTCCTGCGCGGATGACAGCAGCTCGGGGTCCTGCGTGGTCACGTGCAGCGTGTCCATCGCGCTGGTGACGGCCGACCGGGCGGCGTACCGGGCCCGACGCGCCTCCACGTCGTCCTCCAAGCCCTCGCGCTGCGCCACGATCTTCAAGTACTGCTGCTCGCGGTGGCGGACCACAGCGGCGAGCAGAGCCGTGACGGCCGCGGCCAGGGCCTTGCGCTGCTGCTCGGCCGTGGCCGAGCGCGCCGCGCGAGTGGTGGTCAGGTGCTGCATGAGCCCGGCGGCGAGCGTGCCCGCGAGGGTTCCGATCACGGCAATGAGCGTTGCAGTCATGGGGACTCCCAGAAACGAAGGGATGTTCCGGCTCCCCTCAGCGCTGCTCGTACGAGACGAGCAGCGGAGGCAACCGGCCGCAGCGAAGGGCTGCGGAGGGGTTGAGCAGTGCGAATGTCTCCTTCAGGTCTGCCGCTCCCGTGTCAGGTAGAGCGGCCATGCCTGGCGAAGGCGTATGGAGACGTGACCCTTGCGGGTCGAAGCCCTCCGGACTGCCAAGGGGTCCGGGTCCCTCGCCCCCGCCGAAACGGGGCCTCATGACCCCTTGCGGGGCCCTTTGCGCACCGGGAAGTCGAAGGCGACTCCGTAATCTGGTGCGCACCAGTAGAGTGCAACTGGTGCGCACCAGGGTCAAGAGGCTTCGCTGAATCGGTTGGCGATTGCCCGCCCCGGTGCATCTCCAGAAGACCTCTGCGGGAGGGGGTGTTGGTAGCCAACAGGGCTTAACTCCCGCTCTGTTAACCCCTGTTGACCTGCGCAGATGTAGGGCATGCTGGAGGCGTCGGAGAGTGGATCTACTGCCGGGCGGTGGCCTGTGAGCACAGGACTTCGGAACGCGCGAAAGGCACGAGGCTGGTCTCAGGAGAGACTGGTTCGCGAGATCGAGCAGTACGCCCGGCAACACGTCACAGCCGTGGCCTCCACTGCGAGTTTGCGTGTGTACGTGTCCGAGTGGGAGAACGACAAGCGCACCATCTCCGACCGGTACGCGGTGGTCCTGCGGCAGCTTTTGGGCGTCACAGACGCAGAGCTGCGAGGGGGTCCGTCGGCTGTATCTCCGCCGGCAGCCGACGGGTACGACGACCTGCTGAGCCGGATCGAGTCGGCGAACAGCGTCGGTCCGGCCATGGTGAAGGCCTTCGATGACCAGACCGAGCTGTTACGCACCATGGACCGGCAGATGGGCGCCTCCGCCCTCGTGGACCAGATGGCGGGGCACCTCCACGCTCTCGAAGACGCACTGAACTTCGCGGTGCTCCCCAGCGCACGGAGGCCTGTCGCGCTTGCTCTCGCGGGGGCGGCGACCCTGGCCGCGTGGCAGGCGATCGACTCCGGAGCCGTGGAACGGGCGTGGCGGCACTACGAGTTGGCCAAGCGGGCGGCGCGCGACGCAGAGGCACCCATGTACCTCACTCACGCCATGGCGGAGCAGGCGTACGTTCTCTGTGAGGCGGGTCGGCCATCGCTCGGCCTTGAGCTGGTCCGCGATGCCCAACGCAGCCTTGGACAGGGCGGGTCCCCTCGCCTACGGGCGTGGCTGCACGCCGCGGAGGCGGAACTGTGCGCCCACGCTGGCCTGCCGGACGATTGCCGGCGCGCGCTCGACGCGGCGCAGGCGAGCATTCCGCCGGGCCCCGAGGACCGCGACCCCGACATGTTGAGCATCTTCCTCAACGATGCCCACCTCAGCCGATGGCGCGGCAACATCCTTGCCTTGCTCGGCGATGGCGAGGCGGTCACCAGCCTGTACGGCGCGCTGGAAGTGGCGGACCCGTCGTTCGTCCGGGCCAAGGCAGGACTCCACGCCGACCTCGTACAGGCGCACCTGGCGCGCGCCGAGTACGACGAGGCGAACACCCATCTCCGGCAGGCGCGACTGTTGGCGAGCCGTACCGGATCGGTGCGGCAACGCCGCCGTGTTGACCTGCTCAGCGCCCGGCTTTGATCCCCGGTTTGCCGCGGCTCGCCAGGATGTGAAGCAGCGCGACGAGGGTGCCTGAGCCCATCAGCTCACCCCGGGCCATCAGTCCCGGAATGTCGGCCAGTGGTACCCACTCGATGTGGCCCGCCTCTTCCGCATCCGTTGGCGAACCGACCTGTTCAGCCCCATGACCCACGAAGATCTCGTGCGGCGAGTCGACCATGCCGACCATAGGCTGATACGTGACGACGTGCTCCACTGACTTCGGTCGCCACCCGGTCTCCTCGACGACCTCCCGCAGGGCCGTGTCCGCGGGGTCTTCCCCCTCGTCCACGATCCCGCCCGGCAGCTCCCACCCCCACTGCTGAGGAACGAAGCGGTAGCGCCACATCATCAGTACGCGGTCCTGGTCGTCCAGAACCGCAGTGATAGCGACGTGGTGCAGCTTCACCACGTGATGCTCGAACCGCTCCACTCCGGGCGGTTCCACATCCCAGAGTTGGAGTTTCACCCAGCGGTTGTCATAGAGGTCCCGCTCACCGTGGATACGCCAAGGCTCAAGCTTCTCTGGCTTCTTGACGCTCACAGCGCCGGGAACTCGGTACGAGCTGCGTCCGCGGACTTCCAAACAGCCTTCGGCTACGAGCCGCGCCAGCACCTGCCGGAGCGCGGTGCGCCCGATGCCGAGTTCTTCCACGAGGGTTCGTTCAGAAGGCATCTTGTCGCCGGGCGCGTACTCCCCGGAAGCGAGCCGAGCACGAATCGTCTCGTAGACCTTGGTCGTCTTCGGTCCCATCCGCGGAGCACTCTCCATTCTCAGGTGGTGCGTACCAGCGTAGCGGGATAAGTGCACACTGCCTCCGGTCGCATTTCGACGTTGGGGGAGCTGCGAATCGGGGCTCGTGGCGGGCCGCCTGTGGGCCGTACGAGGGCGACCAGCGTCGACCGCCGACGACCAATGACGCCCAACGGGGACACGACACTCGCCGTGTCCCCGTTGGGCGTCTGTCCTGCTAGACCCAGGTGTCCAGCCACATCCGCGACCGCCACGACTCGATCGGGATCGCGGTGCCCGTGTAGATCGGCCAGAAGTAGATGAAGTTCCAGAAGATCAGCAGGACCAGGACGCCCGCGCTCGCCGCGCCCGCCACCCGGCGCCGCTCGCTGGAGCCCGGCGGCCCGATCAGCGCGCCCACGAGCATCGCCACGGCCAGGCACAGGAACGGCACGAAGACCACGGCGTAGAAGTAGAAGATGGTCCGTTCCTGGTACAGGAACCACGGCAGATAGCCCGCCGCGACCCCGCAGACGATCGCGCCCGCGCGCCAGTCCCTGCGGAAGAACCACCGCCACAGCACGTAGAGCAGCGCGGCACCCGCCGCCCACCACAGCAGCGGGGTGCCGAGGGCGAGGACCTCGCGGGCGCACTTCTCCTTGGTGTCGGCCGGGCAGCCGTCCTTGCCGGGCAGCGGCGACTCGTAGAAGTACGAGACGGGACGGCCGTCGACGATCCAGCTCCACGGGTTCGACTGGTAGGTGTGCGGCGAGGACAGGCCGACGTGGAAGTCGTACACCTTGTTCTCGTAGTGCCACAGGCTGCGCAGCCAGTCCGGGAGCCAGGTGAAGCTGCCGCCCTTGCCGTCCGTCGCCGCCCAGTTGCGGTAGTAGCCGCCGGTGCCGTCGCTCGGCGAGAGGATCCAGCCGAGCCAGGAGAGCAGATACGTGCCGACGGCGACCGGCACCGTCGCCACGAACGCGGGCAGCACGTCCAGCCTCAGCACCGCCGCGTACGGCCGCCGCGCCCCGGCCACGCGGCGCGCGCCCACGTCCCAGGCCACGGTCATCAGGCAGAAGAACACCATGACGTACAGGCCGTTCCACTTGGTCGCGAAGGCCAGGCCGAGGCAGAGCCCCGCCGCCCAGCGCCACGGCCGCCACCCCAGGCGCGTGGTCTCGGCGACGCGCCGGTCCGGGCGCACCGCGCCGTCGGCGTCCGGCGGCAGCGCCGCCGCGAGCCGGGCGCGCGCCCGGTCCCGGTCCACCAGGAGACAGCCGAACGCGGCAAGCACGAAGAACATGAGGACCTGGTCGAGCAGCGCGGTCCGGCTCATCACGAAGTGCAGCCCGTCCACGGTGAGCAGCGCGCCCGCGAGGCAGCCGAGGAACGTGGAGCGGAACAGGCGCCGCCCGATCCGGCACAGCATCAGGACCGACAGGGTGCCGAGCACCGCCGTCATGAACCGCCAGCCGAACGGGTCGAAGCCGAACAGCCACTCGCCGACGGCGATCACGTACTTGCCGACCGGCGGATGCACCACGTACGCGGCGTCCGTGGGCAGCGCGATGCCGTCACCCTGCTGGATGACCGTGTCGTTGATCTTGTCGGGCCAGCTCAGCTCGTAGCCGCGGTGGAGCAGCGCCCAGGCGTCCTTGGCGTAGTACGTCTCGTCGAATATCACCGCCTTCGGGCTGCCCAGGTTCCAGAACCGCAGCAGGCCCGCCACCAGGGCGACCAGGAGCGGCCCGCCCCAGCCCGACCAGCGGGTCAGCCGCCGCGCGGTGGCCGGGGGCACCCCGAGCGCCGCCCAGATCCGCGAGCCCGGTTCGGCGTACGGCGGGACGAGCCGCGCCCGCACGTCGGCTCCGGCCCGGGCCACGTGGCCGAAGCGGCGCAGTCTGCGGTGCCAGGGCGACGGCTGCTGTTCCTCGGCTCGGCGGCCCTCACGAGTGTCCGGGGACGACGCGGTACTGGTCACCGCGCCATCGTAGGGAACCAGACTGTGACAGTCCCGCGGCCCGCCCCTGCGAGGATGGAACCGTGACAGGAAGCGCAGACTCAAGCCCCGACGGCCCGCCCGGCACCACGCCCGCGGGCTCTGGCGACGGCACCGGCACGCTCGTCCTCGCGGGCACCCCCATCGGCGACACCGCGGACGCCCCGCCCCGGCTCGCCGCCGAACTGGAGCGCGCCGACGTCGTGGCCGCCGAGGACACCCGCAGGCTCAAGCGGCTGACGCAGGCGCTCGGCGTGACGGTGGGCGGCCGCGTGGTGTCGTACTTCGAGGGCAACGAGTCGGCGCGCACGCCCGAACTCGCCGACGCGCTCGAAGGCGGCGCGCGGGTGCTGCTCGTGACCGACGCGGGCATGCCGTCGGTCTCCGACCCCGGCTACCGCCTGGTCGCGGCCGCCGTCGAGCGCGGCATCCGGGTCACCGCGGTGCCCGGGCCCTCCGCCGTGCTGACCGCGCTCGCGCTCTCCGGGCTCCCCGTGGACCGGTTCTGCTTCGAGGGCTTCCTGCCCCGCAAGGCGGGCGAGCGCCTCGCCCGCCTGCGCGAGTCCGCCGACGAGCGGCGCACCCTCGTGTACTTCGAGGCCCCGCACCGCCTGGCCGACGCCCTCGCCGCGATGGCCGAGGCCTTCGGGCCCGAGCGCCGGGCCGCCGTCTGCCGCGAGCTGACCAAGACGTACGAGGAGGTCCGCCGCGGCCCCCTCAAGGAGCTCGCCGAGTGGGCGGCCGACGGGGTGCGCGGCGAGATCACCGTCGTCGTGACGGGCGCGCCCGAGCCCAGCGCCGACGCGCTCGACGACGAGGAGCTGGTGCGCCGGGTCCGGGCGCGCGAGGAGGCGGGGGAGCGGCGCAAGGAGGCGATCGCCGCCGTGGCCGCCGACGCCGGGCTCCCCAAGCGGCGTGTTTTCGACGCCGTGGTCGCAGCGAAGCACGCGCCCTGAGGCGTGCGGCGAGACGGGTGCGTCAGCGTGTGCGCAGGGGCGTGAGATACCGGCGCACACGCTTGCTACCTGCACCTTTTCCGTGCTCGCCGGGCGGTGGGGGCGCGGGGGTTTTATTCCTCCGAGCGGCCCATCGCCTGGCAAAGGACTATCGTGAAAGGCAAAAGCGCGGGCCCCGCGTTCGGCCGAATTCCTATGGGAATGCCAAATCGGGCCCAACAGTGCACAGGTCTGGTGCACTCGCTGCGGGAAAGGCGTCCACTGGTGGTCAGGGACGCACCCGTCCCTCGCCGCCAGGCCCGGGTCCGGGCAGGACGCTCCGGGCCGGTGGCGCTTGTCCTGCGGACAAGAGGAGCTCGCATGAGTGAGATCGCAGACACCGGTCACCGCACGGCTGTCGACGTCGTCCATGAGTCCTACGCGTTCGCCTGCATGCGCTGCGGGCACGGCTGGGAACAGTCGTACGAGATAGAGCACCACGTGGACGCCAAGGGGCAGGAGTTCGTGATGTATCTGGCGGGCGGGCAGCGCGTGCCGTCCCCGCTCACCCGGCCCACCTGCCTGAACTGCGGGGGCCACGTCGTACGGATCATGCGCGCGGGCCAGGTGTCGACCGTGCGGTCCGCCCTCGAGTCCATGCACCGCCAGCCCCACACCGAGCACCCGCCGTCCGCCACGAAGGTCCCGGCGAGCGACGGCTCCGCCGAGGCCGCGGAGGGCTCCGCCAAGCACCACTGGCACCTCTCGGACCTGCTGCACCCCTTCCAGAACCACCGCAAGGCGGGCTGAGGCCCGCTGCGGCGCGGGGGCGGGGCGAGAGGGCCCGCGGCCGGGCTCCGTAGGATCGGGGCATGCCCGCCGACACCACCCCGCCCCCGGCACCCGCCCCGCTCAGGGTCCCGGTCGCCGACTCCCACACCCACCTGGACATGCAGTCCGCCACCGTCGACGAGGCGCTCGCCAAGGCCGCGTCGGTGGGCGTGACCACGGTCGTCCAGGTCGGCTGCGACGTCGCCGGGTCCCGCTGGGCCGCCGAGACCGCAGCCGCGCACACCGCCGTCCACGCGGCGGTGGCCCTTCACCCGAACGAGGCGCCGCGCATCGTGCACGGCGATCCCGACGGGTGGTCGCGGCAGGGGGCCCGGGTCGCCGGAGGCGAGGCCGCGCTCGACGAGGCGCTCGCCGAGATCGACCGGCTCGCCGCGCTGCCGCACGTCAAGGGCGTCGGCGAGACCGGCCTCGACCACTTCCGCACCGGCCCGGAGGGCATGGCCGCGCAGGAACGGTCCTTCCGCGCCCACATCGAGATCGCCAAGCGGCACGGCAAGGCCCTGGTCATCCACGACCGCGAGGCCCACGCCGACGTGCTGCGCGTCCTCAAGGAGGAAGGCGCCCCCGAGCGCACCGTCTTCCACTGCTACTCCGGCGACGCCGCGATGGCCGAGGTGTGCGCGGAGCACGGCTACTTCATGTCCTTCGCGGGCAACGTCACCTTCAAGAACGCCGGGCACCTGCGCGAGGCCCTCGCCGTGGCCCCGCTGGAGCTGGTCCTGGTCGAGACCGACGCCCCGTTCCTGACCCCCGCGCCCTACCGCGGACGGCCGAACGCCCCTTATCTCATTCCGGTCACGCTGCGCGCCATGGCCGAGGTGAAGGGTCTCGACGAGGACACCATGGCCGCGGCCGTCTCGGCGAACACGGGCCGCGCCTTTGATTACTGATCGATAACGACCGAAGCGTTCCGGGGCCTGACAGCCTGGGGCAGTGCCGCGACACAGAGTAGCCACCCTGCTTTGGAGAGTGACGGCCGCTCCGCTAGGTTCTGCAAGCCGATCTGCACATGGCTTGTCAGTGGTTCACATGTCAGCTGGAGCGTCGCCGTGAGCACACCGCAGTACGAGACGTATGGGCAGGCGCCGTTCGCGCCCCACGAGCCGTACGGGGGCGGCGCGGCCGCCGTGGGGCACGGAGGGTACGAGGATCCGTACCGGCCGGCGTACGAGATGGCCCCGGGAGCCGGGGAGTACGGCGCGTACGCAGTCGGCGGCGCCGGGAGCGCGCCCGGCGACCCGGAGTACGGCGGATACGCCGAGCAGACCGAGCACGTCGAGTACGCCGGGGCCGGGGCCGGGGCCGGGGCCGGGGCCGGGGCCGTGGACGACCTGGGCGGGCCCGGGCCCGCCCAGGACCCCGACGCCGAGGCCGACGCCGCGCCCCTGCTGCCCCGGCAGGCCGAAGGGCCCCGGAGCGCGGGGCGCGCCCGGGCCCGGCGCGCCGCGCGGCGCAAGCGGGGCGGCGAGCGGCCCGACGGCCTGCGCAGGCTCGTCCCGCAGGCCCTCGTCGTCGCCTTCCTCGCGGGCGGCACCTCCGCCTTCGTCGCCAACGACAAGGCCATCCAGCTCAGCGTCGACGGCAAGTCCCGCACCCTGCACACCTTCGCCGACGACGTCGGGGAACTCCTCGCCGACGAGGGCGTGGACGTCGGCACGCACGACATCGTGGCGCCCACCGCCGAGACCGTGCTCGCCAGCGGCGACGAGATCGCCGTCCGCTACGGCCGCCCCGTGCGGCTCACCCTCGACGGCAGGAGCCGCCAGGTGTGGACCACCGCCCGCACCGTCGACGGCGCGCTGCGCCAGCTCGGCGTGCGCGCCGAGGGCGCCTATCTGTCCGCCTCGCGCAGCAAGCGCATCGCCCGCGAGGGCCTGGAACTCGACGTCCGCACCGAGCGCACCGTGACCGTCATGGCCGACGGCCGGGCCCGCACCATCCGCACCAACGCCGCGACCGTCCACGAGGCCGTGGAGGAGTCCGGCGTCACCCTGCGCGGCTCCGACACGACGTCCGTGCCGCAGGACAGCTTCCCGCGCGACGGGCAGACCATCACCGTCATGCGCATCTCCGGCCGCAAGGAGGTGCGCGAGGAGGTCATCCCCTTCGAGGTCCGCAAGACCGAGGACGCCTCGCTGCTGCGCGGCACGGAGGCCGTGGTGCAGGCCGGGCACGAAGGGGCCCGGCGGGTCACCTACGCGCTGCGCACCGTCAACGGCGTGAAGCAGAAGCCGCGGCGCATCAAGAGCGAGGTGGTGCGCGAGCCGCAGACGCGCATCGTGAAGGTCGGCACGAAGGCCCCGCCCACGTCCGTGCCCGGGGCCGACGGGCTCGACTGGGGCGCCCTCGCGCACTGCGAGTCCGGGGGGCGACCCAACGCGGTCGACCCCTCCGGCACCTACGGCGGGCTCTACCAGTTCGACACGCGCACCTGGCAGGGCCTCGGCGGCTCCGGCCGCCCCCAGGACGCCCCCGCCGCCGAACAGACCCACCGCGCGAAGAAGCTCTACGTACAGCGCGGGGCGAGCCCCTGGCCGCACTGCGGCAAACGCCTCTAGCCCCGGGCTCCGACCAGCAGCGACCACCGGGGCCCCACCCACCCGCCCCCCGTGCCACCCCGGCTCCGCCCGCCCGACCCCGACGCACCGCGCCGCCCGTGGCGCCCTACGTGCCCGCCGCTACGCGCCGGGCGCTCTCCCACCCACTCGAAACTCCCCAGCCTTGCGAGCCCGGACCTCGGGGCACCCGGCCGGGCCGCCGGGCCGGGGGCGCGGCGGGGCGCGGATACCCTGGGGCGGTGAGTAGCACCGAGCACGACGCCCTCCTGGGCCCCGCCGACATCCGCGAGCTGGCCGCGACCCTCGGCGTCCGGCCGACCAAGCAGCGCGGCCAGAACTTCGTCATCGACGCGAACACCGTCCGCCGCATCGTCCGCACCGCGGAGGTCCGCCCCGACGACGTCGTGGTCGAGGTGGGCCCGGGCCTCGGCTCGCTGACCCTCGCGCTCCTGGAGACGGCCGCGCACGTCACCGCCGTGGAGATCGACGACGTGCTCGCCGGGGCCCTCCCGGCGACGATCGCGGCCCGGCTCCCGGCGAAGGCGGACTCCTTCGCCCTCGTGCACAGCGACGCCATGCTGGTGCGCGAGCTGCCGGGCCCCGCCCCGACGGCCCTGGTCGCGAACCTCCCGTACAACGTCGCCGTCCCCGTGCTGCTGCACATGCTGGACACCTTCCCCAGCCTGGAGCGCACGCTCGTGATGGTGCAGGCCGAGGTCGCCGACCGCCTCGCCGCCGCCCCCGGCTCGAAGGTGTACGGCGTCCCGTCCGTGAAGGCCAACTGGTACGCGGACGTCAAGCGCGCGGGCGCCATCGGGCGCAACGTCTTCTGGCCCGCGCCGAACGTCGACTCCGGCCTCGTGTCTCTGGTCCGGCGCACCGAGCCGGTCAGGACCACCGCCGCCAAGCAGGAGGTGTTCGCCGTCGTGGACGCCGCCTTCGCCCAGCGCCGCAAGACGCTGCGCGCCGCCCTCGCCGGCTGGGCGGGCTCCGCCGCCGCGGCCGAGGCCGCCCTGGTCGCCGCGGGCGTGTCCCCGCAGGCGCGCGGCGAGTCCCTGACCGTCGAGGAGTTCGCGCGGATCGCCGAGCACAAGGGGGCCGCGGCGTGAGCGTCACCGTCCGCGTCCCCGCGAAGGTCAACGTGCAGCTCGCGGTGGGCCCCGCCCGCCCCGACGGCTTCCACGACCTCGCCAACGTCTTCCTCGCCGTCGGCCTGTACGACGAGGTGACGGTGGCGCCCGCCGACGAGCTGCGCGTCACCTGCTCGGGCCCGGACGCCGCTCAGGTGCCCCTGGACCGCACCAACCTCGCGGCCCGCGCGGCCCTCGCCCTCGCCGAGCGCCACGGCCGCTCCGCCGACGTGCACATCCACATCGCCAAGGACATCCCCGTCGCGGGCGGCATGGCGGGCGGCAGCGCGGACGGCGCGGGCGCCCTGCTCGCCTGCGACGCGCTCTGGGGCACCGGCGCGACCCGGGCCGAGCTGCTCGACATCTGCGCCGAGCTGGGCAGCGACGTGCCGTTCAGCCTGGTCGGCGGCGCCGCCCTCGGCACCGGGCGCGGCGAGCGGCTCCAGGAGCTGGCGGTGGGCGGCGACTTCCACTGGGTGTTCGCCCTCGCCGACGGCGGCCTCTCCACGCCCGCCGTGTACCGCGAGTTCGACCGCCTCACCCCCGACGCCCCCGCCCCGCAGGCCTCCGGGGCCCTCCTGGAGGCGCTGCGCGCCGGCGACGCCACGGCCCTCGCGGCCGCCCTGTCGAACGACCTCCAGGCCGCCGCGCTCTCGCTGTTCCCCGCGCTCGCCGACACCCTGGCGGCGGGCACCGCGGCGGGCGCGCTCGCCGCCCTGGTCTCCGGCTCGGGCCCGACGACCGCCTTCCTGGTCAAGGACGCGGACGCCGCCGAGCAGGTCGCCGCCGCCCTGCGCGCGTCCGGCACCTGCCGCACGGCCCGCACGGCGACCTCGCCCGCGCCCGGGGCCACGGTCCGCTAGCCCAGCGCGCTCCTGGCGCCGGAGGTCCGTGCGGCGGGCGACTACGCTGGACGGTCGGGTTCGTCTTCCGTCGTCAGGAGTGAAATGGCCGTCAACCTCGTCAATGTCGAGGCAGTCAGCAAGGTGTACGGCACCCGGGCGCTGCTCGACGGCGTCTCGCTCGGCGTCTCCGAGGGCGACCGCATCGGCGTCGTCGGGCGCAACGGTGACGGCAAGACGACCCTCATCCGGATGCTCGCCAAGCTGGAGGACCCCGACACCGGGCGCGTCACGCACAGCGGCGGCCTGCGCCTCGGCGTACTGACCCAGCACGACTCGCTCGACCCCGCGGCGACCGTGCGGCACGAGGTCATCGGCGACCTCGCCGACCACGAGTGGGCCGGGAACGCCAAGATCCGGGACGTCCTCACGGGCCTCTTCGGCGGCCTCGACCTGCCGGGCTTCCCGCAGGGCCTCGACACCGTCATCGGCCCGCTGTCCGGCGGCGAGCGCCGCCGCATCGCGCTCGCCCAGCTGCTCATCGCCGAGCAGGACCTGATCGTGCTCGACGAGCCCACCAACCACCTCGACGTGGAGGGCATCTCCTGGCTCGCCCGGCACCTGCGCGAGCGCCGCTCGGCGCTCGTGTGCGTGACGCACGACCGCTGGTTCCTCGACCAGGTGTGCACCCGCATGTGGGACGTCCAGCGCGGAGACGTCTACGAGTACGAGGGCGGCTACTCCGACTACGTCTTCGCGCGCGCCGAGCGCGAGCGCATCGCCGCCACCGAGGAGACCAAGCGGCAGAACCTGGTCCGCAAGGAGCTGGCGTGGCTGCGCCGCGGCGCCCCGGCCCGCACCTCCAAGCCGCGCTTCCGCGTCGAGGCCGCCAACGAGCTGATCAAGGACGTGCCGGCGCCGCGCGACACCAGCGAGCTGATGAAGTTCGCCACCACGCGGCTCGGCAAGACCGTCTTCGACCTGGAGGACGTGTCCGTACAGGCCGGTCCCAAGCTGCTTCTGAAGCACCTGACGTGGCAGCTCGGCCCGGGCGACCGCATCGGCCTGGTGGGCGTGAACGGCGCGGGCAAGACCTCGCTCCTGCGGGCCATGGCGGAGGCCGCCCGCTCCGAGGGCGAGACGCAGCCCGTGGCCGGGCGGATCGCCGTCGGCAAGACCGTGAAGCTCGCCTACCTCTCCCAGGAGGTCGCCGAGCTCGACCCGGCCACGCGCGTCCTGGAGGCCGTGCAGCAGGTGCGCGAGCGCGTCGACCTCGGCAAGGGCCGGGAGATGACCGCGGGCCAGCTGTGCGAGACGTTCGGCTTCAGCAAGGAGAAGCAGTGGACGCCGGTCGGCGACCTGTCCGGCGGTGAGCGCCGCAGGCTCCAGCTGCTCCGCCTCCTCATGGACGAGCCGAACGTGCTGTTCCTCGACGAGCCCACCAACGACCTCGACATCGAGACCCTGACGCAGCTGGAGGACCTGCTCGACGGCTGGCCCGGCTCGATGATCGTGATCTCCCACGACCGGTTCTTCGTCGAGCGCACCACGGACCGCGTGTACGCGCTGCTCGGCGACGCCACGATGCGGATGCTGCCGCGCGGCATCGACGAGTACCTGGAGCGCAGGCAGCGGATGACCGAGGCCGCGGCCCCGGCGCCCGCAGCGCGCCCCGAGCCGGAGACCAAGGCGGCCTCCGCCGCCGACGTGCGCGCGGCGAAGAAGGAACTCCAGAAGATCGAGCGGCAGCTGGACAAGATCTCGGCCAAGGAGAGCACCCTCCACGCACAGATCGCCGATAACGCCACAGACTTCGAGAAGGTGGCCAAACTGGACGCCGAACTGCGTGAACTCGGCAGCGAGCGTGAAGAGTTGGAAATGCGCTGGCTGGAGCTCGCGGAGAACGCGTGAGCATCGCATAACAGACGCATCACGGGCCGGTCCGCCCTTGGGTACAGGGGCAGGACCGGTCCCGGCCATGGCTTGATTGGAGTGATAGAAAGGTCGGCCTGAGCACCACTTGGCGTGCCGAAAAATCAGTGAAGGGGGAAGCGCTGATGACTCAGCCGCCCAATCAGCCGCCGCACGGCGGCTTCGGAGCTCCACAGGATCCACAGGACCCGCGGCAGCCAGGACCGCCGCAGCCGCCGGCGCCTCCCGCGGGTCCGCCGCAGTCGCCTCCCCCGGCCCCGCAGCCCGGCTTCGGCCAGCCCCAGCAGCCGCCCGCGCAGGCAGGCGCGTACGGCTATCCGCAGCAGCCCGGCTACGGTCAGCCCGCACAGCCCGGCCCCTACGGCCAGCCCCAGCAGCCGGGCCCGTACGGCCAGCCCCAGCAGCCCGGCTACGGCCAGCCGCCGCAGCCCGGCCCCTACGGCCAGCAGCAGCCCGCCGGTTACGGCTTCCCGCAGCAGCAGTACCCGGGCGGCCCGGCGAGCGCGCCCCCGCCCGGCGGTGGCGGCGGCAAGGGCCCCTTCAAGGGCAAGACCGCGGTGATCATCGGGGCCGCGGTGGCGACCCTGCTCGTCGCGGGCGGCGCGGTGTTCGCGCTCACCCGCGGCGATGACGACGAGAAGAAGTCCGAGTCCAAGGACAAGGACTCCAAGCCCACCGCCTCCGCCCCGGTCAACCCGGGCGACGGCAGCGGCGACGGCCACGCGGGCAAGGAGGACCTCAACGAGGGCCGCAAGCCCGGCGAGTCGAAGGTGCTCTGGTACAAGGAGGCCCCCAAGGCCCCCGGCAAGGGCGCCGACGCCCCCGGCATGTGGGTCCAGGACGGCGTCGCCGTGAAGGCCGTCTACAAGGAAGTCCTCGGCTACGACGTCGAGTCCGGCAAGCCCGCCTGGCCCGCCCTCGAACTGCCCCAGGACATCTGCGCGGCGTCCAAGCAGGTCAGCGAGGACGGCAAGGTCGTCATCGCGTACAAGGGCGGCACGAAGAGCGACGCCAAGTGCGACCAGCTCCAGGTCATCGACCTGAAGACGGGCAAGAAGGGCTGGACGAAGCAGATCAAGGAGGAAGGTCTCTTCGACTCCACGCTCAGCATCGAGCTGACCATCACCGGGGACACGCTGATGGTCGGCCGCTCGCAGTCCGGCACCGCGTACAGCATGAGCGGCGGCGACGAGCTCTTCGTCTCCCGCAAGAAGGACGAGGGCACCTGCTTCCCGAACGGCTTCACCGGCGGTGACCGGATGCTGCGGGCGCTGTCCTGCGGCGCCAGCACGCCCACCGAGCACGACGAGATCCAGGAACTGGACCCGAAGACGGGCAAGGCCAAGTGGACGAAGAAGTTCCCCAAGGGCTGGCGTCTGAACAAGGTCTACTCCACCACCCCGGCCGTCCTCTACCTCACCAACGAGGACAAGAAGCAGTGGAACATCACCACGCTCAAGCCGGGTAGCTCCGCGACCCGTTCCGAGGTCCGCGTCAACGAGGACTTCGCGCCCGAGTGCGGCTGGGGCGGCGTCATGGTGAGCGACCTCCAGGGCTGCGCGGGCGCCGTCGCCGACGACACGTACCTCTACCTGCCGACCAAGAAGACGAGCGGCGCCAACGAGATCGTCGCGATCGGCCTGAACACCGGCAAGGCGAACTGGCGCGTCAAGTCGCCGTCGGACACCTCGATGATGCCGATGAAGATGCAGGACGGCCGGCTCGTCGCCTACGTCAAGCCGTCGTACAGCAGCGGCGGCCAGGTCGTCTCCATCGCGCCGACCGGCTCGCACGCGCCGAAGACGCTCCTCAAGAACCCCGAGGGCACGGCGAAGATCGAGAACGGCTTCTTCTCGAAGGCGATCGACTACGTGGACGGGCGCTTCTACCTCTCCACCACGCGCCTGTCCGGCAGCGCGCAGGGCCGCGAGAAGCTGATGCTCGCCTACGGCAAGTGACCCTCCCCCACGCCTCGTTCCCCTTCCGTCCCCCCAAGGAATTCACGTCATGACTCAGCCGCCTCAGCCGCCCAACGAGCCCCCGCAGGGCGGGTTCGGCGCCCCGCAGGACCCGCCGCCCGGCGGTTTCGGCAAGGCTCCGGAGCCGGGCTACGGCTACCCGCAGGCACCGGGCACCCCGCCGCCGCCCCCGCAGGGCCAGCCGGGTCAGGCGCCGTACGGCCACCCCCAGGCGCCCCAGCCGCCCCAGGCCCCGCAGCCGCCCCAGACGCCGCCGCCCGCGGCCCCGCCGCAGACCCCGCCGCCCGCCGCTCCGCCGCAGGCGCCGCCCGCCCCGCCCGCGTACGGCCAGCCCGCCGCTCCGGCCTACGGGCAGCCCGCGGCCCCCGCGTACGGCCAGCCCGCCGCGCCCGCCTACGGCCAGCAGCCCGGCTACGGCTACCCGGGCCAGCCCGGCGCGCCCGGACAGCAGCAGTACGGCTACCCGCAGCCGCCCACCGTGTCGATGCAGCCGCAGCCCACGGGCCCCGGCGGCCCCGGCGGTTCCAGCGGCAAGAAGAAGCAGATGACGATCATCGTCGCGGCGGTCGCCGCGATCGCGCTGATCGTCGGCGGCGGCGTGATCTACGCGTCCACGAAGAAGGACGACGACAAGAGCAGCAGCGCCAAGAAGGACGGCGGCAAGGACGGCAAGGGCGGCGACAAGAAGGACCTGCCCTCCGGCGGCCCCGCCAAGGAGAAGGCCCCGGCCGACACCGGCGCCAAGGTGGCCTTCCAGGTCCCCGCCCCGGCCGTCCCCAAGGACGACGTGTGGAGCGTCGAGGGCTCCTGGCTGACCGACGACGTGGTCGTCAAGTCCGGCTACCAGGGCAAGGACAAGGACCACGCCCTGATCGCCTACGACCCCGCGTCCGGCAAGCAGAAGTGGTCGGTTCCGCTCACCGGCGAGACCTGCGCGGTCTCCAAGGAGATCACCAAGGACGGCATCGCCGCGGTCGTCGCCAAGGACGCCAAGGCCACCAAGGCGAACAAGTACCCGGACTGCAGCCAGGTCTCCGCGGTCAACGTGAAGACCGGCAAGAAGCTGTGGACCAAGGACGTCACCAACAGCGGCATGAAGGTGGAGTTCGAGGAGATCACCATCTCCGGCTCCACCATCGCCGCGGGCTCCGGCACCGGCGGCACCGGCGCCGCCTGGGACCTCTCCGGCAAGCTCCTGTGGAAGCCGCAGATCGGCGACAAGTGCAAGGACGTCGGCTACGCGGGCGGCGAGCAGCTCGTCGCGGTCCGCAAGTGCGGCGACTACGACGACCCCAAGCTGAAGATCCAGCTGATCGACCCCAAGTCGGGCGACGTCAAGTGGAGTTACGCACTGGCCGCGGGCATCGACAACGCCAAGATCATCTCGACCAGCCCGGTCGTCTTCGGCCAGGACACCGAGGAGATCACCGCCAGCGGCGCCACGGACGTCTTCTCGCTGAGCAACAACGGCAAGCTGCGCGCCCGCATCAAGCTGGAGGACGGCAAGTACTCCCACGACTGCGACGTCAACAAGGTCTACAGCTGCCGCGCGATCGCCGTCGGCAACGACAAGCTGTACGTGCCCACGCGCCAGCACGACGCGGGCGGCTCCGGCTACGGCTTCACCAACGAGATCATCGGCTTCTCGCTGGCCACGGGCAAGACCACCGGTGACCGCGCGGACGCGGGCAAGGACGGCGAGATGTTCCCGCTGCGCATGGACGGCGGCAACGTCCTCGCGTACAAGGGCGGCGGCTACAACAAGGGCGCCAAGGTCGTCTCGCTCGACGGCAAGTCGATGAAGGAGACCACGCTCCTGGAGACGCCTGCGACCGAATCGGTCAGCAGCGCCATCAGCGGCATGGTCCCCAAGTCCAACGAGGTCCTGTACGGCAACGGCCATCTGTTCCTGGGCAAGGAGCTGATCAGCAAGCCGTACTCCAAGGACGACAAGGAGTACATCGCGCTCGGCTTCACCACGGAGTGAGCCGGTGCGTGACCGGTGCCCGACCGCTCGGGCACCGGTCACGCACCGCCACGAAAGGCCCCGGACCGCGCGGTCCGGGGCCTTTCCCGTCTCCGGGGCCGTTCACTCTCCGTACTCCCGTACTGCCGCTACCCCAAAGGCAGTGATTTCGGCATCCAGGGCTGCATCTGGACGGTAGGGGCAGCGCAACGTCGAACAAGCGTGTAGCTTCCGGGGGATGGAGGGCCGGGGCCCCGGGTCCGTGGGGGGACCAGTGGGGGAATCCGTGGGGGACATTGGGGGGTTGCTCGATGGGTGTGCGGCTCATGGTGGTCGACGACCACCGTCTGCTCGCCGAGGCGCTCGCGTCGGCGCTCAAGCTGCGCGGGCACCGGGTGCTGGCCGCGGCCGCACCGGCCGCGGGCGCGGCCGAACTGGTCATCAGCAGGGCCCCCGAGGTGTGTCTGCTCGGCACGGCGACACCTGCCGAGCCGGGCATGTTCGACCCCGTGGTCAAGATCAAGCGGGAGCGTCCGCAGGTGGCCGTGGTGGTGCTCGGGCCCGTGCCGTCGCCGCGCGGCATCGCGGCGGCCTTCGCCTCCGGCGCCTCCGGGTACGTACGGCACGACGAGCGCATCGAAGGAGTCGAGCGCGCCATCATGAAGGCGCGCGCCGGTGAGGCCGCCGTCGCGCCCCAATTGCTCCAAGGCGCCTTCAGCGAGCTGCTCAACCCCGCGGCACAGCCCGACGACGAGGGGCAGCGGCTCCTCCAGATGCTCACGCCGCGTGAGGTCGAGGTGCTCGTACGGGTCGCGGACGGTGAGGACACGCGGCTCATCGCGGCGGGGATGGGCATCGCGCCCAGTACGGCGCGGACGCATGTGCAGCGCGTGCTGATGAAGCTGGGCGTCGGCTCCCGCCTCGAAGCGGCGGCGCTGGCCGCCCGCACGGGCCTCCTCGACCGCGCCGAACGCCCCACCCCGGGCGGCCGCGTGAACAACTCGGGCTCGCCCCAGTAGCCCCCACAGCCCTGCGCGGCCCGGCCCCCATCGGCCTCCGGCCTCGTCCTCAAACGCCGGACGGGCTGAAGAGTGCCGCTGCGCGCCGCATCCCGTCTGTCGGCCGGGATGGGTCCGCGGCCTGCGGACGAGACGCGGCCCGCACCGGAGACATCCAGCCCGTCGAGGGGGTACCCCCTGCTCCTTAAGAGCTTGGGGGAGTTTGAGGACGAGGCGCGGAGCGCCGAAAGGGCGGGGGCCCGGGGGCGGCAGCCTCCGGATCGGGAAGGGGCGGGTCAGGGGCGTCCCACGCGGGTCAGTCCTCCCGGACAGGGGGCGGTGTCGGCCGCAGCCACAGCCAGACGAGGAAGAAGAGGCCGAGGGCGAGCATGCCCAGGCCGGTCCAGAGGTTGATGTTGATGCCCTCGGCCTTGTCGAGGTCGGCGTCGGACGCCGTGATCCCCGCGATCGTCACGATCACGCCGTAGACGACGAACAGCCCCCCGATGATGCGCCGGATGTCGAAGAGGCGCGCGGCCGTCGCGGACTTCCGCTCCAGGTCGGAGACTTCCTTCTGCAGGTCGGACATGGTGGCTCGGACCTCCGGTCAGAACGAGTAGGGGACGTAGCAGGCCGCGGCGAGCACCACCGCGCCCCACCCGAGCAGCGCGGGCCTGCGGTACCAGGCGGAGTCGCCCGGCTCGGCGCCGTCGTCCTCCAGGCCCGGCGACGCGGTGCCGTACACGAGCCCGGCGAGCTCGGCCGCGGGCTTGGGCGCGGTGAAGAGCGTGATCACCACCATCACCACCGCACCGGCGAGGAAGCCGACGATCGCGGAGACGAAGTTGGCGCCCTGGTCGGTGGGGATGTCGACGACGCCCTGCTTGTAGATCCAGAAGTAGTTGAGCATCGCGGCGCTGGTGCCCGCGACCAGGCCCCACACGCCGGATTTCATGGAGGCGCGCTTCCAGAACATGCCGATGACGAAGACCACGAACATCGGGACGTTGAAGAAGGAGAACAGCGTCTGGAGGTAGCCCATGATGTTGGAGAAGGACGAGGCGATGAAGGCCGTGCCGATCGAGGCGAGCACGCCGATCGCGGTGATGAGCCGGCCGAACCTCAGGTAGTAGCCGTCCTCGCGCCCCGTGACCACGTACCGCGCCCAGATGTCGTACGTGAACACGGTGTTGAAGGAGGACACGTTGGCCGCCATGCCCGCCATGAACGCGGCGAGCAGGCCGGTGACCGCGATGCCGAGGACGCCGTTGGGCAGCAGCTCCTGCATCAGATAGGGGATCGCGTCGTTGTAGGTGAGGTCCGAGCCCGCCGTGCCGATCTTCGGGACGAGCACGGCCGCGATGAGGCCGGGCAGCATCACCAGGAACACGATGAACATCTTCGGGAACGCGGCGATCAGCGGGGTGCGCTGCGCGGCGGAGAGGTTCTTCGCGGACAGGGCGCGCTGCACCTCGGCGAAGTTGGTCGTCCAGTAGCCGAAGGAGAGCACGAAGCCGAGGCCCAGGATGATGGTCAGCCAGTTGGCGCCGAGCGGGTTGGGGTCGCCGATGCCGGTGCCGCCCCAGGCGGTGAGGAAGTCGTCCCCGTGGCTCTTCTCCAGGTTGCCGCTCAGGCCGTCCCAGCCGCCGACCTTCTTCATGCCGATGACGCAGATCGGGATGAGCGCGGCGAGGATGACGAAGAACTGGAGGACCTCGTTGTAGATCGCCGAGGACAGGCCGCCGACGGTGATGTACGCGAGCACGAAGATCCCGGCGACCACGATCGCGACCCACTGCGGCCAGCCGAGCAGCGCCTCCACGACGATCGACAGGGCGTAGAGGTTCACGCCCGCGATGAGGACCGCGGCGAAGGCGAAGAGCGCCGAGCTGAGCAGGTGGGCGGACCTGTCGAAGCGCTGGAGCAGGAACTCGGGGACCGAGCGCACCTTCGAGCGGTAGTAGAAGGGCATCATCACGAGGCCCAGGAAGACCATCGCGGGGATGGCGCCGATCCAGTACCAGTGCACGACGGCGACGCCGTACTGCGCGCCGGTCGCGGCCATGCCGAGGATCTCGGTGGCGCCGAGGTTGGCGGCCACGAAGGCGAGGCCGGTCACCCAGGCGGGCAGCGAGCGGCCGGACAGGAAGAAGTCGAGGCTGGTCCGCACGGAGCGCCGGGCGGCGAACCCGATGCCGAGGACGACCACGAAGTAGAGGGCGAGGATGGTGTAGTCGAGGCCGTTGGTGGGCAGCCGGAGCCCCTCGGCCAGGGTGTATGTGGGTGCGGGCATGCAGAACTCCGGGATCCGATGAGAACTCGCTTCGGCACGCGAACTGATCAGACGGGAACCTACGCCGACCGCTTCAGTAAGTGAACAGTTCTGTTGATGTTCTTTGTTTGATTGTGATCGAGTCTCTACGGGTGCCTGGTTTACGTGATTACTGACGGTGTGGGGGATGCGCACCGGCGGTGGGCATTGACGATGCTGTTGGCTTGTGATTTGTTATGTTCGGTTCTGTTGGCGGGCCGGATGAGGAGCCCCACACGTGAAGAAGACCTCGACGCGTCTCGCTGACGGTCGTGAGCTCATCTACTACGACGTGCGCGACGACACCGTCCGCGCCGCCCCCGACCGGCGCCCCCTCGACGCCGTCGCCACCACCTCCGAGATCCGCCGGGACCCCCTCCTCGGCGACAGCGTGGCGATCGCGTCCCACCGCCAGGGCCGCACCTACCACCCCCCGGCCGACCAGTGCCCGCTGTGCCCCTCCACCCCCGAGCGGCCCACCGAGATCCCCGAGCCCACGTACGACGTCGTGGTGTTCGAGAACCGCTTCCCCTCCCTCGCGGGCGACGCGGGCCGCTGCGAGGTCGTCTGCTTCACCTCCGACCACACGGCGTCCTTCGCCGACCTCACCGAGGAGCAGGCCCGCCTCGTCCTGGACGCCTGGACCGACCGCACCGCCGAGCTGTCCCACCTGCCCGCCGTCCAGCAGGTGTTCTGCTTCGAGAACCGGGGCGCGGAGATCGGCGTGACCCTCGGCCACCCGCACGGCCAGATCTACGCCTACCCCTTCGTGACCCCCCGCACGGCCCTGATGCTGCGCTCCCTGGCCGCGCACAAGGAGACCACCGGCGGCCGCAACCTCTTCGACGACGTCCTCGCCGACGAGCGCGCGGGCGCCCGCGTCGTCCTGGACGCCGCGCACTGGGTGGCCTTCGTGCCGCACGCCGCGCACTGGCCCTACGAGGTGCACCTCTACCCCAAGCGCCGCGTCCCCGACCTGCTCGCCCTCGACGAGGCGGCGCGCGCCGAGTTCCCCGGCGTCTATCTGGAGCTGCTCAAGCGCTTCGACCGCCTCTTCGCCGCGGACGGGTCACCGACCCCCTACATCGCGGCCTGGCACCAGGCGCCCTTCGCCGCCCTGGACGGCGTCAACCGCGACGACTTCGCGCTCCACCTCGAGCTTTTCACCATTCGCCGCACTTCGGGCAAGCTGAAGTTCCTCGCGGGTTCCGAATCCGGCATGAGTGTGTTCATCAACGACGTGCCGCCGGAGACCGCGGCCGAGCGACTGCGAGAGGTAGCGAGTTGATGAGTGCGAAGTACCTGGTCACGGGCGGCGCGGGCTATGTCGGCAGCGTCGTCGCACAGCATCTGATCGAGGCCGGGCACCAGGTCACGGTCCTCGACAACCTCGCCACGGGCTTCCGCGAGGGCGTCCCCGCGGGCGCCACCTTCATCGAGGGCGACATCCGCGATGCCGCCAAGTGGCTGGATTCCTCATACGCGGGCGTCCTGCACTTCGCCGCCTTCTCCCAGGTCGGCGAGTCCGTCGCCAAGCCCGAGAAGTACTGGGACAACAACGTGGGCGGCACCATGGCGCTCCTCGCCGCCATGCGCGACGCGGGCGTGCGCACGCTCGTCTTCTCCTCCACCGCCGCGACCTACGGCGAACCGGTGAGCACCCCCATCAAGGAGACCGACCCGACCGCCCCGACCTCCCCCTACGGCGCCTCCAAGCTCGCCGTCGACCACATGATCACGGGCGAGGCGAAGGCCCACGGCCTGGGCGCGGTCTCCCTGCGCTACTTCAACGTGGCGGGCGCCTACGGCGAGTTCGGCGAGCGCCACGACCCCGAGTCCCACCTCATCCCGCTCGTCCTCCAGGTCGCCCAGGGCAGGCGCGAGGCGATCTCCGTCTTCGGCGACGACTACGCCACCCCCGACGGCACCTGCGTACGCGACTACATCCACGTCGCCGACCTCGCCGACGCCCATCTGCGCGCCCTCGACGCCGCCACGCCGGGCGAACACCTCATCTGCAACCTCGGCAACGGCAGCGGCTTCTCCGTGCGCGAGGTCATCGAGACCGTCCGCAAGGTGACCGGGCACCCGATCCCCGAGGTCGTGGCCGCGCGCAGGGGCGGCGACCCGGCGGTCCTCGTCGCCTCCGCCGCCACCGCCCACGAGCGCCTCGGCTGGCGGCCCGCCCGCGCCGACCTCGCGGGCATCGTCGCCGACGCCTGGGCCTTCGCCCAGCGAAAGGGGTAACCGGCCCATGTCCGTCGCCGAGGAGTTCACCACCCTCTACGGATACGAACCCGCCGGGGTGTGGGCGGCGCCGGGCCGCGTCAACCTCATCGGCGAGTACACGGACTTCAACGAGGGCTTCGTGATGCCGCTCGCCCTGCCGCACACGGCGGTGGCCGCGGTCGCCCGCCGCGACGACGGGACCCTGCGGCTGCACTCCGCCGACGTCGAGGGACCCGTCGTCGAACTCGCCGCGGCCGCTCTTGAGCCGCTCTCCGACAGCGGAGGCTGGGCCGCCTACCCCGCCGGCGTCGTCTGGGCGCTGCGCGAGGCCGGGCACCGGGTCGGCGGCGCGGATCTGCACCTGGCCTCCACGGTGCCGACCGGGGCGGGCCTGTCCTCCTCGGCGGCACTGGAGGTGGTGACGGCGCTCGCTCTGAACGACCTCTACCAACTCGGCCTGAACCGGCGGGAGTTGGCGCTCATCGCCCAGCGCGCCGAGAACGCGTTCGTGGGCGTGCCGTGCGGCGTCATGGACCAGACGGCGTCCGCCGTCTGCGAGCCCGGCCACGTGCTGCACCTCGACTGCCGCGACCTGTCCGTGCGCCAGGTCCCCTTCGACCTCGCCGCGCACGGCCTTCGCCTGCTCGTCGTCGACACGCGCGTGCGGCACGAGCTGGGCGACGGGGCGTACGCGGAGCGGCGCGCGGGCTGCGAGGCCGGGGCGCGCGCGCTCGGCGTGACCCATCTGCGCGACGTCCCGTACGCCGAACTCCCCGCGGCCCTGGACCGCTTGGCCGACGACCGCGTCCGCCGCTACGTGCGGCACGTCGTCTCCGACGACCACCGGGTCGAGCGGGTCGCGGCGCTCCTCGACGCGGGCGACGTACGCGGCATCGGCCCGCTCCTCACCGAAGGCCATGCCTCCCTCCGGGACGACCTGCGCATCTCCTGCCCCGAACTCGACCTCGCCGTCGAGACGGCGTGCGGGGCGGGGGCGCTGGGCGCGCGCATGACCGGGGGCGGGTTCGGCGGCTCCGCGGTCGTCCTCGCGGAGGCGGGCGAGACGGAGGCCCTCACGAAGGCCCTCCGCACCGCCTTCGCCCGGGCGGGCTTCCCCGAGCCCCGCGTCTTCGAGGCGGAGCCGTCGCGGGGGGCGCACCGGGTGGCGTAGCCCTGCCGGGGGCCTCCCCAGGCCCGCCCCTTCCCGAACAAGGGGGCTCCGCCCCCTTGGACCCCCGACAACGGCGCTGTGTTCCAGCCCCTCCGGCGTTTGAGGAGCGGGGGTCTGGGGGCGGAGCCCCCAGGAATCGGGAAGGGGCGGGATGGGGGAGGCCCCCGGCAGGGTCAGCCCAGGCGCTTCGTCAGGGTGTACTCCGTGACGCCCTCCGGGTAGTCGGGGATGGCGCACACCACCGCGTAGCCCTGCTGCTCGTAGAACGCGGGGGCCTGGAAGTCCCACGTCTCCAGGCGGGAGTTGCGGCAGCCGCGCTCCGCCAGGGCCACCGCCTCCGCCCGCGCGAGCAACCGCGCGCCCAGGCCCGCGCCCCGCGCGCCCGGCGCGACCCAGAGCAGGCCCACATGCAGCCACCCCGCCCACGTGTGCCCGGACAGGCCCCCGACCAGCGCGTCGTCGTCCCCCAACGCCCATATCCCGAGCGGAACTTCCCGCTCGGCGGGGGTCCCGCGCATCGCCCGCAGTACGGGTGAGGCGTCCGTATTGGCCGCCCGCAGCCGCGCCCGAAGCAGACGAAGCCGTTCTTTGTCGACTCCCGTCTCAATACGAAACATACGGCTCACCATAAACGCGCCGGACAATCAGTTCTGCAAATCCACTTCCGCTCCGGGCCCCCGTCCGTACTCTGAAGGACAGCGCCGGTGGGGGCCGGCGCCGTTCAGGGGGCGAGACAGTCGGGTACGACGCCCGGCCTGGGGGTGGCAGTCACAGCACGGCGGCGGCCGTGCGGCTGTGGCGCTCCCTCAGGCCGGGCGCCGTATCCGCACTTGGTCCACCGTCCTCCAGCCTGTGGGGGTTTCCGTGGTTCGTATCCGAGTCCTGGTCGTCGACGACCATCGCATCTTCGCCGAGTCGCTCGCGGCCGCACTCGCCGCCGAGCCCGACGTGGACGTGTCCGCCGCGGGCAGCGGCCCGGCGGCGCTGCGCTGCCTTGACCGCGCGGCCGCCGAAGGCCGCAGATACGACGTGCTGCTCGTCGACGCCGACCTCGGCGGCACCGCGCCCGTGCTGCACAGCGCGGCCCGCCCGGCGGTGCCGGTGCACGACGGCCAGGCGGACGGGCTCGTGGACGGCATCTCCCTGGTCACGGGCGTGCGTTCGGCGCAGCCCGCCGTGCGGACCGTCGTCCTCGCGGAGAAGGACGACCCGCGCCGCGCCGCGCTCGCGCTCCAGGCCGGGGCCTCCGGCTGGGTGGCGAAGGACTGCTCCCTGTCCCGGCTGCTCACCGTCATCCGCGGCGTGCTGCGGGACGAGACGCACCTGCCGCCCGCCCTGCTCACCGGCGTACTGCGCGAGCTGACGGCCGCCCGCAAGCACCGTACGGAGTCCGAGCGGCTCGTGGAGTCCCTGACGCCGCGCGAGCGCGAGGTGCTGCGCTGCATGGTCGCGGGCCTCGGCCGCAAGGCCGTCGCGGAACGCCTCTTCCTGTCCCCGCACACCGTCCGCACCCACATGCAGAACGTGCTCGGCAAACTCGGCGTGCACTCCACGCTCGCCGCCGTCGCCCTCGCCCGCAGGGCCGGGGTCGGGCCCGTCGACCTAGCCGGGGACGTTGTCGAACGGGGCGGTCAACTGGCGTAGCAGCGCCGCCAGTTCACCGCGCTGGGCGCGCGACAGCTCGCCGAGGATCGCCCGCTCCTGCTCAAGGAGCCCCGCGAGGGCCTGGTCGGCGCGGTCGCGGCCCTCGTCGGTGAGCCGCACGAGCACGCCGCGGCGGTCGCTCGGATCGGGCAGGCGCTCCACGAGCCCCTTCTTGGCGAGCCGGTCGATGCGGTTCGTCATCGTGCCCGAGGTCACCAGGGTCTGGGTGAGGAGCTGGCCCGGGGACAGCTGGTAGGGGGCGCCCGCGCGTCTGAGCGAGGTCAGTACGTCGAACTCCCAGGGCTCCAGCTCGTGCTCGGAGAACGCCAGCCGACGTGCCCGGTCGAGATGGCGCGCCAGCCTGCTCACGCGGCTCAGCACCTCGAGCGGTTCCACGTCGAGGTCAGGGCGCTCCCGACGCCATGCAGCGACCAGCCGGTCGACCTCGTCCTCCATGACGATCAGTGTAGGGGGTCTGTCGACATGAAGTCTCTTGACGTCAAGATAGTCGGGGGGTGAGGATGGCGACGACCGATCGGCACGCCCAGTCCGCACGGGGTGGCCGTACGGCGTGCGTCCGCACGCCCCGGTGGCGCGCGCCACGCGCCGCGCACCCGCCGGGCCGCGCGCGGACCCCCGCCGCCGCGCCCCGCCCGTACGGCCCCGTCCGACCGCACCCGCGCCCGTACGGTCCCGCCGTACGGCCTGCGCCCGTGCGCCGCAGAGGAGCCCCCTCATGCCGTCCACGCCGTCCCCCGCGTCCCCCACCTGGGACCCGAACCAGTACCTGCGCCACGCGGGCCACCGCAACCGCGCCCTCACCGATCTGCTCGCCCACGTGAGCGCGCCCGCCCACGGGCGGCCCCCGCGCATCGCCGACCTCGGCTGCGGGCCCGGCAACTCCACCGCCCTCATCGCCGAACGCTGGCCCGACGCCCACATCACCGGCTACGACAACTCGCCCGAGATGCTGGAGCGCGCCGCCGACCACGCCGGAACCACACCCCGCGGGGGCCGCGTGGACTTCGCCCACGCCGACCTCGCCCGGTGGACGCCACCGGAGCCGTACGACCTGATCCTGTCCAACGCCACCTTCCAGTGGGTGCCCGGACACGCCGACTCCTTCGCCGCCTGGATCCACGCCCTCGCACCCGGCGGCACCTTCGCCTTCCAGGTCCCGGCCAACTTCGACGCGCCCAGCCACGCGCTGATGCGGGACCTGGCGGCGGCGCCGCGCTGGCGCGCACGCCTCGCCGGGCACCTGCGCCACGCGGACGCCGTCCTCGAACCCGCCGCCTACCTCGACCTCCTCAGCGCGCTCGGCTGCGCCACCGACGTCTGGGAGACCACCTACCTCCAGGTCCTGCCCGGTCAGGACGCGGTCCTCGACTGGGTCAAGGGCACCGGACTCCGGCCCGTCCTCACGGCCCTCGCCGACGACCCCCGGGCCACCGAGGACTTCCTCGACGAGTACGGCGCCCTGCTGCGCGAGGCCTACCCCCGGCGGGACCACGGCACGGTCTTCCCCTTCCGCCGCCTCTTCGCGGTGGCCCGCAAGGCCGGGGCCGAGGGGGCGGTGTGATGCTGACCGCCCTCGACCACGTGCAGCTGGCCGCGCCGCCCGGCAGCGAACCGTCCCTGCGCGCCTTCTACGCGGACGTCCTAGGGATGGAGGAGGTGCCCAAGCCGCCGGGGCTCGCGGCACGCGGCGGCTGCTGGTTCCGGGCGGGGGCCGTCCAGCTCCACCTCGGGATCGAGGACGGCTTCCGGCCCGCGCGCAAGGCCCATCCCGGGCTGCGGGTCACCGGCATCGACGCGTACGCCGCGCGGCTCGTGGCCCACGGGGTCGGCGTCGTCTGGGACGACGCGCTCCCTGGCCATCGTCGTTTCTACGCCCACGACCCCGCAGGCAACCGCCTGGAGTTCCTGGAACCGTCCCCTCGGGCCTGAGCCCCACGGGGCCCTTGGGCCGGGCCCCTTGAGCCGTGCGCCTTGCGCCTTGGGCTGGGCCGCTTGGGTTGTGCGCCTTGGGCAGGGCCCCTTTTGTCCCTTGGGTCGTGCGCTTTGCGCCTCGGGCCGTGCGCCTTGGGCTGGGTCCCTTGGGCCGGGGCCCTGCGGGACGGGCGCCCGCCGCGGGCCCCGCCGGGGCGGTCCCGTCTGCCGCCCCGCCGCCCCGGGCGCGTGGTCCCGGGGCGGGGCGCTCGCCTGCGGCCCTCGCGACATGGGGCTGCGCTGCGCGCCGCCGGGGCAGGCCCACCCACCCGCCCCCACCAGGGGCCAGGGACCTGGCCCACAGGCCTCCACGCCGAAGCCGGGCTCCGGCGGGCCAGGACGGCCCCGCCGAGTTCCGTGGGGCACCACTGACGGCCCCCTCGCCGGGGCCGAGCCGCGTGGAGCCGGGGGGGCGGCCTCGGGGGCCATGGCCGCCACTGGTACGCCGGGGCGGCCCCATCCCCTCTGCCCTGCTTTGCACCCAGGACAGCGGGGCGATGGAGGACACCGGCCGCTAGCGCCTCCGCCGAGGCCAGGCGGCCCGGGGCGGGGGGCAGTCCCGCCACCCGCCCGGGTGGGGTCGCTGGGGCAGCGGCCGCGAGGGCCCGGATGGGGCTTGAGCAGCCCGGGCCCGGGGCGGTCACTGGCAAGGGTTCCGCGTCGGGGCCGGGCTTCGCACGTCGAGGGTGGTCCCGCCCGGCTCGGCCCGGTGGGGGCGGGCGGGTGGGCCTGCCCCGGCGGCGCGCAGCGCGGCCCCGTGCCGCCGGGGCTGGGCGACAGGGCAGCACCGGCAGGCCGAGCTGTGCCGGGGCAGGGCTGTGCGCCGCCGGGGGTGGTCCCACCGCCCGCCCCCGCCTGGGGTGGGGGGGGGCTGGGCGGCTGACTGGCAGGTGCCCCCGCCCTGGAGGCAGGCCGTGCGCAGCCTGGGATGGAGGTTGGCGGGGCGTCAGCGGCAGGCGTTTCGCGCCGGGGCCGGGCCGTGGAAAACCGGGGGCGCTCCCACCGCCCGGTCCCGTCCGGGAGGGGGGCTGGGCTGGGCTGTGCGATGCCGGGGGTGGTCCCCCCGGCCCGCCCCCGCCCCGGGTGGGGATTTGGAGGCTTACTGGCAGGTGCCCCGTCTTGGAGGCAGGCCCTGCACAGCCGGGGACGGAGGTTGGCGGGCCACCAGCGGCAGGCGTGCCGCGCCGAGGCCGGGCCGTGGAAAGCCCGGGGTGGTCCCACCGCCCGCCCCCACCCGGGACGGGGGTCTGGGCGCGCCACTGGCACGTGCCCCGTCCTGGTGGCAGGCCGTGCGCAGTCTGGGGCGGAGGTTGGTGGGGCGTCAGCGGCAGGCGTTTCGCCGGGGCCGAGCCGTGGGAAGCCGGGGCCGGGCCCGCCGCCCGTCTCCCGCCCAGAGTGGGGTCTGGGGGCCGACTGGCACGCGCCCTGCCCCGGAGGCAGGCGGTGCGCAGCCTGGGGTGGAGATTGGCGGGGCGTCAGCGGCAGGCGCTCCGGGTCGGGGCCGGGCCGTGGGAAGCCAGCGCCGGTCCCACCGCCCGCTCCCGCACGGGAGGGGTCTGGGGGCGCTACCGGCAAGCGCTCCGCGTCAGGGTCGGGCCCGCGAAGCCGTCCGCCGCGGTAGCGCCCCGCGCTGAAACGCTGGCCTCGCAAGGGCAGGGAGTTCCCATCGGGGGAGCCTCACCCGGTGGGGGCGGGTGGGTGGGACCGCGCGGCGGCGCGCAGCGCAAGCCCCGTGTCACCGGGCAGCAGCGTGAGGCACCGACGGCAAGCGTCCCGCGCTCTGGACCAGGGAGTTTCGGGCGGGTGGGAGAGGAACCGCCGCGCTAGCCGCGGGGTCGTCGGCCTTGGGGCGCTGCGTGTCGGGGTTCGGCGTCGCACGGCGGGGGAGTTTTGGGCGGGTGGGACGGGAACCGCCGTGGTGGCTGCGGGATCGTGGGCCCGGGGCGGCGCTTCGCGTCGGGGTTCGGCGTCGCAAGGCGGGGGAGCTTTGGGCGGGCGGGTGGGACGGGAACCGCCGTGGTGGCCGCGGGATCGTGGGCCCGGGGGCGACGTTCCGCGGCGGGGCCTGGCCTCGCGAGGCGGGGGAGTTTTGGGTGGGCGGGTGGGAGGAGAGGCCCCGCTGGGCTGGGAGGAAAGGCGCCCGCTGGGCGGGGAGAGGCCCCCGCTGGGCACAGGGACGGCCCCCGCTGGGCACGGGGACGGCCCCTGCTGGGCACGGGGACGGCCCCTGCTGGGCACAGGGACGGCCCCCGCTGAGGGAAGAGGCCCCCGCCGCGGTGGCGGTGGGGGGGGGGCTCGCGACCCGCCGTCAGGCCTTGCGGTGGCCTATCAGGCGCGGCTTCGGCTCCAGGCCGTCCAGACCGTGCCAGGCCAGGTTGACCAGGTGCGCGGCCACCTCCGCCTTCTTGGGCTTGCGCACGTCCAGCCACCACTGCCCGGTCAGGGCCACGCTGCCGACCAGCGCCTGCGCGTACAGCGGCGCCAGCTTCGGATCGAAGCCGCGGGTCTTGAACTCCTGCCCGAGGATGTCCTCGACCTGCGTCGCGATGTCGGAGATCAGCGAGGCGAAGGAGCCCGTGGACTGGGGGATGGGGGAGTCGCGGACCAGGATGCGGAAGCCGTCCGTGTACTCCTCGATGTAGTCGAGGAGGGCGAAGGCCGCCTGCTCGCACAGCTCCCGCGGGTGCCCGGCGGTCAGGGACCCCGTCACCATGCCGAGGAGCTGCCGCATCTCGCGGTCCACGACCACCGCGTACAGGCCCTCCTTGCCGCCGAAGTGCTCGTACACGACCGGCTTGGAGACGCCGGCCTTCGCCGCGATCTCCTCGACGGAGGTGCCTTCGAAGCCCTTGGCGGCAAACAGGGTGCGGCCGATGTCCAGCAGCTGTTCGCGGCGCTCGGCGCCGGTCATACGGGTCCGGCGGGTACGCCGGGGCTTGTCGTTGTTCGAATTCGACGGGCTCTTCGGGGCCCGGGAGGAGCCCTTCGTGCCCGGAGTGCTGGAGTCGGTCGCCACGTGTTCCATCATGCCGCGTCAGCGGCCTGACGGTTGCCAGGGGCATCGATCGCGTCGGCCGGCTTGCGGCGCGCGTCGATCCGGGACCGCGACGGCCACCGCACGTCGTACGCCCAGCCGAACTGTTCGAACCAGCGGATCAGACGCGCCGAGGAGTCGATCTGCCCCCGCATCACACCGTGCCGCGCGGACGTCGGGTCGGCGTGGTGCAGGTTGTGCCAGGACTCGCCGCAGGACAGGACGGCCAGCCACCACACGTTGCCCGAGCGGTCACGGGACTTGAAGGGCCGCTTGCCCACCGCGTGGCAGATGGAGTTGATGGACCACGTCACATGGTGGAGCAGCGACACCCGGACGAGTGAGCCCCAGAAGAACGCCGTGACCGCGCCCCACCACGACATCGTCACCAGGCCGCCGACCAGCGGCGGGAAGAGCAGCGACACGAGCGTCCACAGCACGAACTGACGCGAGACGGCACGGATCGCCGGGTCCTTGATCAGATCCGGCGCGTACTTCTCCTGCGACGTCTGCTCCTGGTCGAACAGCCAGCCGATGTGCGCCCACCACAGGCCCTTCATCAGAGCGGGCACCGTCTCGCCGTACCGCCACGGGGAGTGCGGGTCGCCCTCCGCGTCGGAGAACTTGTGGTGCTTGCGGTGGTCGGCCACCCAGCGCACCAGCGGGCCCTCGACCGCGAGCGAACCCATCACCGCGAGGGCGATCCGCAGCGGACGCTTGGCCTTGAACGAGCCGTGCGTGAAGTACCGGTGGAAACCGATCGTGATGCCGTGACAGCCCACGAAGTACATGAAGACGAGCAGACCCAGATCGAGCCAGCTCACCCCCCACCCCCAGGCCAGCGGCACCGCCGCGACCAGGGCGACAAAGGGGACGGCGATGAACAGGAGCAGCGTGATCTGCTCCAGGGAACCCTTCTGCTCGCCGCCCAGCGTCGCGGACGGGAGCGGGGCGCCGCCGGGCGCCCCCTGAGATTCTTCGATGACATCGGGGCTTGTGGTCATTGGGCGTTCCCCTGGGGGGTCGAGGGTGTGTGCGCAGGCCATGTGCCATGAGAGCGAGTGCCCGCGCCGCGGCCGGCGCATGCCGCGCCTACGGGACCGTAACCTACGGGCACGTAAGTATCGCAGCGCGCGGCCCGGCGGCAAGAGGCCGCGAGACAGCTGGAACGCATCGACACCTATCCTTGGATCGGTCGGACAGCGCGGTCCGCTCTGTTATCTCCCCCGGTTCACCCACCGGGACCCCTCCCAGACGTGCCCACCGTCTCCCACCTCCCCGCGAGGGCCGGGATTCACCGCAAGGAGCCGCACCTGTGAGCAGTGCCGACGACCAGACCGCCCCGCAGGCCGCCGCGAGCACCGCGACGACCACGGCCACCAGCGAGCTGCGCGCCGACATCCGCCGCCTCGGCGACCTCCTCGGCGAGACCCTCGTCCGCCAGGAAGGCCCCGAGCTCCTCGACCTCGTCGAGAAGGTCCGCCGCCTGACCCGCGAGGACGGCGAGGCCGCCGCCAAGCTGCTCGGCGGCACCGAGCTGGAGACCGCCGCCAAGCTGGTAAGGGCCTTCTCCACCTACTTCCACCTCGCGAACGTCACCGAGCAGGTGCACCGCGGCCGCGAGCTCCGCGCCCGCCGCGCCGCCGAGGGCGGCCTGCTCGCCCGCACCGCGGACCGGCTCAAGGACGCCGACCCCGAGCACCTGCGCCAGACCGTCGAGCACCTCAACGTGCGCCCGGTCTTCACCGCCCACCCCACCGAGGCCGCCCGCCGCTCCGTCCTCAACAAGCTGCGCCGCGTCGCCGAGCTCCTGGAAACCCCGGTCATCCCCTCCGACCGGCGCCGCCACGACATCCGCCTCGCCGAGAACATCGACCTCGTCTGGCAGACCGACGAACTGCGCGTGGTCCGCCCCGAGCCCGCCGACGAGGCCCGCAACGCCATCTACTACCTCGACGAACTGCACGCCGGAGCCGTCGGCGACGTCCTGGAGGACCTCACCGCCGAACTGGAGCGCGTCGGCGTCCAGCTGCCCGAAGGCACCCGCCCGCTGACCTTCGGCACCTGGATCGGCGGCGACCGCGACGGCAACCCCAACGTGACGCCCGACGTCACCTGGGACGTCCTGATCCTCCAGCACGAGCACGGCATCAACGACGCCCTCGACACCATCGACGAACTCCGCAGCTTCCTGTCGAACTCCATCCGCTACACCGGCGCCACCGAGGAACTCCTCGCCTCCCTCCAGGCCGACCTGGAGCGCCTGCCCGAGATCAGCCCCCGCTACAAGCGCCTCAACGCCGAAGAGCCCTACCGCCTCAAGGCCACCTGCGTCCGCCAGAAGCTGGAGAACACCAAGCAGCGCCTGGCCAAGGGCACCGCGCACGAACCCGGCCGCGACTACCTGGGCACCACCGAGCTCCTGCACGACCTCACGCTCATCCAGACGTCGCTGCGCGCCCACAAGGGCGCCCTCTTCGCCGACGGCCGCATGAACCGCACCATCCGCACCCTCGCCGCCTTCGGCCTTCAGCTCGCCACCATGGACGTACGCGAACACGCCGACGCCCACCACCACGCCCTCGGCCAGCTCTTCGACCGGCTCGGCGAGGAGTCCTGGCGCTACGCCGACATGCCGCGCGAGTACCGGCAGAAGCTGCTCGCCAAGGAGCTCAGGTCGCGCCGCCCGCTCGCCCCGTCCCCGGCGCCCCTCGACGCCGCAGGACACAAGACCCTCGGCGTCTTCGAGACCGTGCGGAAGGCCCTGGAGGTCTTCGGCCCCGAGGTCATCGAGTCGTACATCATCTCCATGTGCCAGGGCGCCGACGACGTCTTCGCCGCCGCCGTCCTCGCCCGCGAGGCCGGCCTGCTCGACCTGCACGCCGGCTGGGCCAAGATCGGCATCGTGCCGCTCCTGGAGACCACCGACGAGCTGCGCGCCGCCGACGTCATCCTCGACGAGATGCTCGCCGACCCGTCGTACCGCAGGCTGGTCGCGCTCCGCGGCGACGTCCAGGAGGTCATGCTCGGCTACTCCGACTCCTCCAAGTTCGGCGGCATCACCACCAGCCAGTGGGAGATCCACCGCGCCCAGCGCCGCCTGCGCGACGTCGCCCACCGCTACGGCGTGCGCCTGCGCCTCTTCCACGGCCGCGGCGGCACCGTCGGCCGCGGCGGCGGCCCCTCGCACGACGCCATCCTCGCCCAGCCCTGGGGCACCCTCGAAGGCGAGATCAAGGTCACCGAGCAGGGCGAAGTCATCTCCGACAAGTACCTGGTGCCCTCGCTCGCCCGCGAGAACCTGGAACTCACCGTCGCCGCCACCCTCCAGGCCTCCGCCCTGCACACCGCCCCGCGCCAGTCCGACGAGGCCCTCGCCCGCTGGGACGCCGCCATGGACGTCGTCTCCGACGCCGCCCACGCCGCCTACCGCAAGCTGGTCGAGGACCCGGACCTGCCGACCTACTTCCTCGCCTCCACCCCGGTCGACCAGCTCGCCGACCTGCACCTGGGCTCCCGCCCCTCCCGCCGCCCCGGCTCGGGCGTCTCGCTCGACGGCCTGCGCGCCATCCCCTGGGTCTTCGGCTGGACCCAGTCGCGGCAGATCGTGCCCGGCTGGTTCGGCGTCGGCTCCGGCCTCAAGGCCCTGCGCGAAGCGGGCCTGGACACCGTCCTGGAAGAGATGCACGAGCACTGGCACTTCTTCCGCAACTTCATCTCCAACGTCGAGATGACCCTGGCCAAGACCGACCTCAGGATCGCCCGGCACTACGTCGACTCCCTCGTGCCCGACGACCTCAAGCACGTCTTCGCCACCATCGAGGCCGAACACGAGCTGACCGTCCGCGAGGTCCTCCGCGTCACCGGCGAGAACGAACTCCTCGACGCCCAGCCCGTGCTCCGCCAGACCTTCGCCATCCGCGACGCCTACCTCGACCCGATCTCCTACCTCCAGGTCGCCCTCCTCAAGCGCCAGCGCGAAGCGGCCGCCGACGGCGGCGAAGCCGACCCGCTGCTCGCCCGCGCCCTGCTGCTCACCGTCAACGGCGTCGCCGCCGGACTGCGCAACACCGGCTGACCCCACCGCACGACCCAAAGGCCCCGAACCGGTGCGGTTCGGGGCCTTTCAGGTGAAAAGTGCGCTTAACGCCTTGTCGTAGCGGTGGAAGCGCACACGGCCACCCCACAGTTGACCCGTCCTCAGGTCCCCTCGTGGTCGGAAGTGCTGTGGTCCTCCTCGCCCACCGGTACCGTCGCGCGCTCGGCGCCACGGTGGCCGTCCTGCTCACCGCCCTCGCGGCGCTCGCCCTGGTCCCCAACGACAGCGCGGCCCGCGCCGACGCCCGCATGAGCGTCCGCCTCGACCCCGGCACCACGCCGGTGCCGTCCGGCGACCACGTCACCTACAACGGCTTCATCCAGTGCTCCATCCCCGGAGACTGCCAGTCGGTGACCGTCACCTTCACCCCGCCCCCCGGCGCCTCCGGCAAAGGCGTGATCTCCCAGCCGTACCCGCCCGGCGTCACCGGCGTCACCGCCCACGACGACGGCAGCGTCACCGTCACCTACAGCTCCATCGCCAGCGGCCAGAGCTCACAGCTCACCGTCAGCTGGCCCACCGAGGACTACTGGACACCCCCCGGCGACCAGCGCGCGACCATGTCCGCGACCGCCACCAACGGCGACGGCACCCCCAGCACCGACGACGCCGTCGTCGACGTCACCGCCGAACCCAATCCGGCCGTCCGCAAGGAAGGCCCCTCCCGCGCCCGCCCCGGCGAGACCATCACCTACAAGGTCACCGCCACCAACGACCCGCGCAACGCCAACCGCCCCCGCGGCAACCTCGCCCTGGAGCACGCCGTCCTCACCGACGTCCTCCCCGAAGGCGTCGACCTCGTCGACGCCACCCCCGCCGGATACACCTACGACCCTGACACCCGCACCCTCAGCTGGCCCGTCGACACCGAACCCGACCGCCCCGGCGACCAGCTCGCCCAGGTCAAGACCTACCCCTACGGCGTCGTCCACGAAATCCGGGTCAAGGTGCGCGACGGCGTCGCCGACGGCACCACCCTCACCGACACCGCCACCATCAGCGGCGACCCCTTCGGCCCCGGCACCGAAGAGATCACCAAGTCCGACACGGCCGACACCGTCGTCGGCACCGGCGGCGGCGAAGTCTCCGGCACCCTCGACAAATCCGTCGACACCCCCCTCGCCGCCGACGGCCAACGCGTCTCCTACGTCCTGCGCTTCGCCAACACCGGCACCGACCCCGCCGACGCCCGCCTCAGCGACACCCTCCCCACCGGCTTCACCCCCCGGACCCTCAGCCTCTCCACCCCCTCCGGCGGCGCCTACACCGGCGACTGGACCGTCCTCGTCACCCGCCGCGACGGCACCACCGAGACCATCACCCCCAGCGGCCAGACCATCGACCTGAGCCGCCTCGGCGACCTCGTGTCCGTACGCGTCGACGTCCCCGGCCTCGCCGCGGGCGCCAGCCTCATCGCCCAGATCGGCGGCACCGCCGACGCCGGCGAACTCCCCGGCGGCAGCGGCGACGTCGACAACTGCGCCCGCCTGAACCTCACCGGCGCCGCGGGCACCGCCGAAGAAGAGTCCTGCACCAGCTTCCACATCGAACCCGAGGTCTCCCAGCCCGAGCTGACCAAGTCCACCGACCCCACCCCCGTCGGCCCCGGCGGCAGCCACACCTGGACCGTCACCCTCCGCAACGACCGCTACCGCACCGGCTCCTCCCCGCTGCGCCCCCGCTTCGTCGACCTCGTCCCCCGCCAGCTCGCCTACGACAAGGGCTCCTGGACCCTCGCCGACGGCCAGCCCGACTACTGCCCCGCCGCCGACCGCTTCACCGAGACCGTCTCCGAAGGCCCCGACGGCCGCACCCGCGTCGAACTCACCGCCGAACCCGGCGCCGAGATCCCCGCCGACGACTCCTCCTGCACATACGAGTTCCGCACCACCGTCGAACCCGGCGTCGCCAGCGGCACCTACGGCGGCTCGCCCGACAGCGCCGACTACGCGGGCAACCGCGCCGGGCTCTACGACGCCGAGCGGCCCATCAACACCCGCAGGACCGACACCCACGACATCGACGGCGACGGCGACACCACCGAGAACGTCGCCGAGGCCACCGACGACTTCGCCATCGCCGAGTCCTCCGCCCTGTTCGTCACCAAAGAGGTCAAGGGCGACAAGGACGACGCCTTCAAGGGTTCCGCGGAGGTCCCCGGCAAGGAGGACGAGGTCGGCCAGTCCACCATCGGCGGCACCGTCGAATACCGCACCGTCCTCGGCAACATGGGCAACACCGACCTCACCAACGTCGTCGCCTACGACCTGCTGCCCGCACCCGGCACCTACGGCGTCACCAGCGGCCGCTACGAGGACGACGTGACCAGCCAGTGGCGCCCCACCCTCACCGGACCCATCGGCGCGGGCGGCGCCCCCGTGACCATCACCTACTCCGAGGAACCCGACCCCTGCCGCCCCGAGATGGACAACACCCCCGACAAGAGCGCCCCCTTCCAGTGCGGCGGCGAGACCGACCCCTCCTTCGTCCCCGCCGACGACGTCACCGACTGGAGCCGGATCCGCTCCATCCGCTTCGACTTCGACGGGCACGTGTTCTCCGCCGGTGAGCGCTATACGCTGCGCTGGCTGATGGAGGTGCCGGAGCGCTCCCCGGACGGGGAGCCGTTCGAGGGCGGGGAACGCACCTGGAACAAGATCGCCATCGCGGGCGACCGCCGCCAGCCGGACGGCTCCACGCGGGGCCTCCTGGCCACCGAGGCCCCCTGGGTCGTCGACGAAATCCAACCGGCTCCGTCGCCGTCCCCGTCGCCGTCGGATTCCCCGTCGCCTTCGCCCTCGCCGTCGGACTCGCCTTCGCCGTCGCCCTCGCCGTCGGACTCGCCTTCGCCGTCGCCCTCGCCGTCGGACTCGCCGTCACCGTCCCCGTCGCCGTCGGACTCGCCGTCGCCCTCGCCGTCCCCGTCGGATTCCCCGTCGCCTTCGCCGTCCCCGTCGGATTCCCCGTCGCCTTCGCCGTCTCCGTCGGATTCGCCGTCTCCGTCGCCCTCACCGTCGGATTCGCCGTCTCCCTCGCCTTCGCCGTCGGACTCCCCGTCTCCCTCCCCGTCGCCCTCGGATTCCCCGTCGCCTTCGCCTTCGCCTTCGCCGTCTCCGTCCGACTCGCCGTCTCCGTCTGACTCGCCGTCCCCGTCGGACTCCCCGTCACCGTCGCCGTCCGAGCCGACCGAACCCCCGTCGCCCTCGCCCTCGCCCTCGCCCTCCGAGTCGACCCGGCCGCCGACGCTGCCGGACACCGGGTCCGGGGGAGCGTGGCTGGCCTCCGGGATCGCGGCGGCACTGCTCGCGGCAGGCGCGCTCCTCGCGGCGATCGCCCGCAGGCGCCGGGAGGAACAGGGCCACCTGTGAGCTGAGCCCGACCAGAGAGGCCCCACCCCCCGGACCCCGGGCTGAAAAAGACCCCGCCCACCCGCCCCGAAAGGGGGCGGGTGGGCGGGGGAACGTCCGGACGACGGCGGGAAAGCCGCCAGGCCGGGGCCGAGCCGGGCAACCGGGGCCGCACGGGCGGGAGGGCGGGAGAGAAGAGCCCCCCACCGCTCAGGAGTTGTACGTGCCCTGGGCCCGCTCAAGACCCTCCACGACCAGGCACTCGACCGCATCCGCGGCCCGGTCCACGAAGTAGTCCAGCTCCTTGCGCTCCACGGAGGAGAAGTCCTTCAGCACGAAGTCGGCGACCTGCATCCGCCCCGGCGGGCGGCCGATGCCGAAGCGGACCCGGTGGTAGTCGGACCCCATGGCCTTGGTCATCGACTTCAGACCGTTGTGCCCGTTGTCACCGCCACCGAGCTTCAGCCGCAGCGTGCCGTAGTCGATGTCGAGCTCGTCGTGGACGGCGACGACGTTCGCCGTCGGCACCTTGTAGAAGTCGCGCAGCGCCGTCACCGGACCGCCCGACAGATTCATGTACGACGTCGGCTTGGCGAGGACGACACGGCGACTGCCGGGACCCATCGGCCCCAGACGGCCCTCCAGGACCTGCGCCTGGGCCTTGCCGGCACGCTTGAACGTGCCGCCGATCCGCTGGGCGAGCAGGTCGACGACCATGAAGCCCACGTTGTGCCGGTTCATCGCGTAGCCGGGCCCGGGGTTGCCGAGCCCCACGACCAGCCAGGGAGCGCTCGGGTCGGTCGTCATCTGGGTGTCTCCTCCATCGCTGCTCACAGCCCAACCGCCGCCCAGCGCCGGGGCGCTGGACGGCGGTTGTCACTGCCTTGAGAACGCGGCTCAGGCCTCGGCGGCCGCGTCGCCCTCGCCCTCGGCCGGGGCTTCCTCGGCCTGCGCGGCCAGGACCTGCAGGACCACGGTGTCGGCGTCGACGGCCAGGGTCGCACCGGCGGGCAGCGTGATGTCCTTGGCGTGGATGGAGGCACCGGCCTCCAGGCCCGCGATGGAGACCGTGACGGCCTCGGGGAGGTGCGTGGCCTCGGCCTCGATCGGCAGCGTGGACAGCACGTGCTCGAGCAGGTTGCCACCGGCGGCCAGCTCGCCCTCGGTGTGCACCGGAACCTCGACGGTGACCTTCTCGCCACGCTTGACCAGGAGCAGGTCGACGTGCTCGATGAAGCCCTTCAGCGGGTCACGCTGCACGGCCTTCGGGATGGCCAGCTCGCTCTTGCCGTCGATGTCCAGGGACAGCAGCACGTTCGGCGTACGCAGGGCGATCATCAGGTCGTGACCCGGCAGCGTGACGTGGACGGGGTCCGTGCCGTGGCCGTACAGGACGCCGGGAACCTTGTTCTCGCGGCGGATGCGGCGGGCGGCGCCCTTGCCGAACTCGGACCGGGACTCGGCGCTGAGCTTGACCTCAGACATGAAGCACTCCTCGTAGAAAGGTGAACGGATGCGTCACCCGGCCATACGACTGGCCTGCTACGAAGAGCGCGTCGATAACGGACCGCCGTACCCACGTTTGGAACAAACGCGTACGGCATCCCTCGCCGAGCAACTTCACCAGTCTACTCGGCAGGGAGGCCGCACCCAAAACGATCAAGCAGGACTCAGTCCGTCGGACCCGACTGCTCCTCGAAGAGGCTGGTCACAGACCCGTCCTCGAAGATCTCCCGCACCGCGTTGGCGATGGTCGGAGCGATCGAAAGAACCGTGATCTTGTCGAGCTCCAGCTCGTTCGGCGTCGGCAGCGTGTTCGTGAACACGAACTCGCTCACCTTCGAGTTCTTCAGCCGGTCCGCCGCCGGACCCGACAGCACACCGTGCGTCGCCGTCACGATGACGTCCTCGGCACCGTGCGCGAACAGCGCGTCGGCCGCCGCACAGATCGTGCCACCGGTGTCGATCATGTCGTCGACCAGGACACACACCCGGCCCTCGACGTTGCCGACCACCTCGTGGACCGTCACCTGGTTGGCGACGTCCTTGTCACGACGCTTGTGCACGATCGCCAGCGGCGCGCCCAGACGGTCGCACCAGCGGTCGGCCACCCGCACCCGGCCCGCGTCCGGGGACACGACCGTGAGCTTGTCCTTGTCGACCTTCGCACCCACGTAGTCCGCGAGGATCGGCAGCGCGAAGAGGTGGTCGACCGGACCGTCGAAGAAGCCCACGATCTGGTCGGTGTGCAGATCCACCGAGACGATGCGGTCCGCGCCCGCCGTCTTCAGCAGGTCCGCCACCAGACGCGCCGAGATCGGCTCACGGCCGCGGTGCTTCTTGTCCTGACGGGCGTAGCCGTAGAACGGCACGATCACGGTGATGCTCCGCGCGGAGGCCCGCTTCAGAGCGTCGATCATGATCAGCTGCTCCATGATCCACTTGTTGATCGGAGCCGTGTGGCTCTGGATCAGGAAGCAGTCCGCGCCACGTGCCGACTCCTGGTACCGCACGTAGATCTCGCCGTTGGCGAAATCGAAGGCCTTCGTCGGTACGACGCCGATGCCCAGCTGGTGGGCGACCTCCTCGGCCAACTCGGGGTGGGCGCGGCCGGAGAAGAACATCAACTTCTTCTCGCCGGTCGTCTTGATCCCGGTCACAGCACTGTCTCCTCAGACGAGTTCTTCCGCTGCTGCACCCGCGATACATCCAGAGGTCCAGGAGCGATACTCCGCATCCCAGGACATAGGCCGCGCCACGAGTCAGCCGATTGGTGTGCACCTATCACGGTACGCGGTGTTCAGCGCACCTTTTTCCAGTCACGTTGCCGGTCAGCCCTCGCCGACCGCGTTCTCGGACCCCCGGGAAGCCGCCTCGGCCGCCTTCGCCGCCGCGCTCCCCGGACGCTTACGGGCCACCCAGCCCTCGATATTCCGCTGCTGGCCACGGGCGACGGCCAGCGAACCCGGCGGCACGTCCTTCGTGATCACGGACCCCGCCGCCGTATAAGCACCGTCGCCAATCGTGACAGGAGCCACAAACATGTTGTCCGAACCCGTCTTGCAGTGCGACCCCACCGTCGTGTGGTGCTTGGCCTCACCGTCGTAGTTCACGAAGACGCTCGCGGCCCCGATGTTCGAGTACTCACCGATCGTCGCGTCCCCCACGTACGACAGGTGCGGCACCTTCGTGCCCTCACCGATCGTCGCGTTCTTCATCTCCACGTACGTCCCGGCCTTGGCCTTCGTCCCCAGCCGCGTACCCGGCCGCAGATACGCGAACGGGCCCACCGACGCCCCCGCACCGACCTCCGCACCGTCCGCCACCGTGTTGTCCACCCGCGCGCCCGCACCCACCACCGTGTCCTTCAGGCGCGTGTTCGGACCGACCTCCGCACCCTCACCCAGGTGCGTCGCCCCCAGCAGCTGCGTCCCCGGGTGCACCAGCGCGTCCCGCTCGAACGTCACCGTCGCGTCCACCCACGTCGACGCCGGATCCACGACCGTCACACCCGCCAGCATGGCCTCCGTCAGCAACCGGTCGTTCAACACCCGCCGCGCGTCCGCCAGTTGCACCCGGTTGTTGATCCCCGCGATCTCCCGGTGATCCGCCGCCACCGACGCCCCGACCCGGTGCCCCGCCTCCCGCAGGATGCCGAGCACGTCCGTCAGGTACTCCTCACCCTGACTGTTGTCCGTACGCACCTTGCCGAGCGCGTCCGCCAGCAGCTGACCGTCGAACGCGAACACCCCGGAGTTGATCTCCCGGATCGCCCGCTGCGCGTCACTCGCGTCCTTGTGCTCCACGATCGCCGTCACCGCGCCCGACGCCGGGTCGCGCACGATGCGGCCGTAGCCGGTCGCGTCGGGGACCTCGGCGGTCAGGACGGTGACGGCGTTGCCGTCGGTGGCGTGGGTGTCGGCCAGCCGCCTCAGCGTCGCGCCCGTCAGCAGCGGGGTGTCCCCGCACACGACCACCACGGTCCCCTCGACCCTGCCGCCGATCTCCTCCAGGCCGATGCGGACCGCGTGACCCGTGCCGTTCTGCTCCGCCTGGTACGCGGTGCGGGCCTCCGGGTCGATCTCCGCGAGGTGCGCCGTCACGCGCTCGCTGCCGTGCCCCACGACGGCGACCAGGCGCTCCGGCGCGAGCTCACGCGCGGCGGCGAGCACGTGCCCGACGAGGGAACGGCCACAGATGTCGTGCAGGACCTTCGGGGTGGCCGACTTCATACGGGTGCCCTCACCCGCTGCGAGGACGACGACGGCTGCCGGGCAATTGGCGCTCACGGGGGTGCCCTTCGGCTTCGGGGGCTGGGGAGTGGACATCCGCAGGATACCGGGGCGTAAGGGGGCGGAAATGGGGGCGGGTCCCGACCGTGGGCCAGGACCCGAACCTAGGTGATGTATCTGGGCTCCCGGGGAAGGAATCGAACCCTCATTCAAGAGACCAAAACTCTTTGTCCTACCATTAGACGACCCGGGATGGTACGTCCGCTATGCCCGATTCTGGCGATCGGCCTCGCGTGCGGACAACACTATGCCGTACCAGGCGCCTTCCATGCGACGGTACAGCTCCGCGCTCTGGCGGACGTAGATCACAAGGCACCCATGGTAAGAGTCCCCAGTGTTCTTCCGTACGGTCCGGGGGTTGTGCTTCTTCAGCGTCGCTCGACTGAAGGCTGAGATGTCGACCCCGGCGACGTCGGCCCAGAACGCTTCGGCGGCTGGCACATCGGCGGACTCGTGGATGCTCAGGCGCAGTGTGAGTTGCTCGGTCGTGACGCCGAGCAGCTTGAGCCAGCGCAAGAACAGGCGGATTACGTTGGGGTCGCTGTTGATGAAGTGCAGGACCTCGCTGCGGCGGTAGGACTTGCTCTTGGCGCCTTCCGCCCAGTACAGCGCGACTCCGGCGATGAAGAGTTCGCGGTCGGAAAGAGAGCCGATGGCTTCCGTCGCAGCCTGTCGTGTGGCGATGCGCTCACGGTCCTGCGCGGCGCGCAGCTCGGCCAGCCCCGCGTTCATGCGAGCCCTCTGCTCCTCCGGCGTGCAGCGCGGCTCCGGCTTCGGGAGGTCTCGTACCCATAGGGATACGGAACTCTTGGAGCAGCTGAGCTCCTCCTTGATCTCGTTGTACGTCCAGCCCTTGAGGCGCAGCTCGCGGGCGCGTGCGCGGAGGTCGTCCTTGGCCCTGGGGCGCTTGGTCCACTCGGGGGCGGGCTCGCCCGCGACCAGGCGTTGGAGGAGGTCCTTGCTGCGGACGTCGAGGGCGTCGGCGATCTGGCGGAGGCTGAGGCCCGCGCGGCGCAGGGTGAGGGCCCGGTCGCGGAGGGAGGCGAAGTCGGTGATCTCGGTCATGCGGCGAGCCTCGTTCGGATTTCGGGGTTCCGGGTCGAAAATCTGGGCGGTTCAACTGTTCGAGGGTTACCTGGCGGTTCGGGCGTCGTCCGTGGCCCGCCGGGGTAGGGCCGCGGGGTGCTCGCGTGCCGGAAACTCACCGGAAAACCGGGCGTCGGCGCCCGTAGGCTGGAAGACATGACCACGACGGGGGACAGCGGGACCGCGGCCAGGACAGGGCCGTGGTGGTGGGAGCGGCGGCGCAGTGCCGTGCTCGATGTGGGGCTCGGCGTCGTGTCGGCGGCGGAGTGCGGTGCGGAGGGCGTCGAGTTCGCGCGGGACGCGGGGCTGCCGTTGGCGGTGGGGGTGGGCTTCGGGGTGCTGGCCGGGGCGACGCTGGTGTTGCGTCGTCGTTGGCCGATCGCGGTGGTGCTGATCGCGGTGGCGATCACGCCGGCGCAGATGGGTGTCCTGATGACGATCGTGGGTCTGTACACGCTGGCGGCGTCGGAGCTGCCGCGTCGGATCATCGGGGCGTTGGCGGGGATGTCGCTGGCGGGCACGTTGATCGTGACGATGGTGCGGGCGAATCAGGACATAGCGAGCGGGGATCTGACGATCGGCGAGGGGGTCATTCCGTTCATCGCGATCAGTACGTCGCTGGGGGTGACGGCGCCGCCGTTGTTGCTGGGTCTGTATGTGGGTGCGCGGCGGCGGCTGATGGAGTCGTTGCGGGAGCGGGCGGACAGTCTGGAGCGGGAGCTTCAGTTGTTGGCGGAGCGGGCGGAGGAGCGGGCGGAGTGGGCGCGCAACGAGGAGCGCACGCGGATCGCCCGGGACATGCACGACGTGGTGGCGCACCGGGTGAGTCTGATGGTGGTGCACGCGGCGGCGTTGCAGGCGGTGGCGCGGAAGGATCCGGAGAAGGCGGTGAAGAACGCGGCGCTGGTGGGGGACATGGGTCGGCAGGCGCTGACGGAGTTGCGGGAGATGTTGGGGGTGTTGCGGGCGGGTGAGGCTCCGCCGAAGCCCGCTCCGGCTCCGGTGCCGTTGGCGGCGGTGGGGGAGGCGGCGTCGCGGGCGGCGTCGCGGGCCGGTGGTGGGGAGGCCGCGGAGTCGGCGGAGGGGCCGTGTCTGGCGGAGCTGGACGAGTTGGTGGATCAGTCGCGGGCGGCGGGCATGGTGGTGGACATGTCCGTGGAGGGTGAGGCGCGGCTGTATGCGGCGGATGTGGAGGAGACGGCGTACCGGGTGGTGCAGGAGGCGTTGACGAACGTCTTCAAGCATGCGGCGGGTGCGAAGGCGTATGTGCGGCTGGCGCATCGGGGTGCGGAGATCGCGATGCAGGTGGAGAACGGGCCGCCGCCGGAGACGGCTCCTGCGGATGCGCGGTTGCCGAGTGGGGGCAATGGTCTGGTGGGGATGAAGGAGCGGGTGACGGCGCTCGGTGGGGTGTTCGTGTCGGGGCCGACGGACGCGGGTGGTTTCCGGGTGTCGGCGGTGCTTCCGGCGGGGGCGGCCGGGGCCTGATCTCGGCGTCTGCCGCCGTACGGGAGCGCCCCGTAGGGGCGCGGGGCTGTGTCGATGGCGGCTCCGCCGCGTGGGCGCGATCAGCCACGAGGGACCCGCAGTGGCCGGACGGCGCGTGGCCGGGCGGCGCAGTGGCCGGGCGGCACGGGGCGGTGAAATCCAGCGAAGCGCCTACGCTCCGGCGGTGAGGCGTACGGGTTGGGTGCCTGCGATGAGGGTGGTGAGGGCCTGGTCGATGTGCTGGCCGAGGTACCAGTCGCCGGTGTGGTCGAGGCTGTAGACGCGGCCGCGGGCGTCGATGGCGAGGAGGGCCTGGGTGTCGGTCTCTTCGCCGATGGGGCTGACTTCGGTGCCGAGGGCGCGGCCGAGGTCGCCGAGGGTGCGTGCGGTGTGGAGGCCGTACATGGGGTCGAGGTGCAGGGTGGCGGGGGCTATCTGGCGGCCGGGGCCCTGGGGGGTGATGTGGAGGCCGCCGAATTCGGCCCAGGCTTCGACGGCGGCGGGGAAGACGGCGTGCTGGTGTCCTGCGGGTGAGGTGTGGCGGCGCAGGACGTCGGCCCAGATCTCGGCCTGTTTGATGTCCCAGCGGCCGGGGCGCCAGCCGGCGGTGCGCAGGGCGGCGTCGACGGGTACGGGGAAGCGGGTGGAGTGGTCGGTGTGCATGGTGGTGGGCGCCCTCGGGTGCGGTGCGGTGTGTTGCGGTGCGGTTGCGGTCGGTGCGGCGGGGGTGTCAGCCGTCGGCCGCCGTGGGGTCCACGACGCGGACGCCGAAGTGGTCGGTGAGGGCGGTGCAGGAGCGGCAGGGGCGGGCGAAGGAGCCGTGCAGGGGGTCGCCGTCCTCGCGGATGCGGCGGGTGGTGAGTTTGGCGTGCTTGAGGGCTTTGCGGGCTTCGCCGTTGGTCATGGGTTTGCGGCGGGCGCGTTTGGAGCGGCCGGCGTCGGCGGTGGTGAGGTGCCGGGAGACGAGCAGGGCTTCGGCGCAGCGTCCGGTGAAGCGTTCGCGTTGGGCGCTGGGGAGGGCGTCGAGGAAGTCCTGGACGAGGGGGTGGAGGTCGGGTGGTTCTTCGCCGCGTTTGGGGGTGCTGGTGAGGGTGGTGCCGCGGACGGAGAGCGCGGCGGCGACGGTGGGCAGGATGCCGTCGCGGCGGTGGAGCAGGATGGGTGCGTCGGCGGGGACGCTGCTCCAGCCGACGCGGGGGTCGCCGCCGGGGGTGCCTGGGGTCCCCGGGGTGCGCGCCGTGGTGGTGGCTGTGGTCGTGGAGTGAACGGTTCCGGCGCTTTCGGTGGATGTATCGGTGGTCCGTGACATGCTGGTTTGTGCCGTGTGCATGTGGTGTTTCCCTCCCCGTGCCCGCGGCGTCGGCCGCTGGTGCCACGCCCCCGCGTTGCGGGAACAGACTGCCAAATGGGGCGCGTGGTACGGAAGCTGGGTCGGTGCGACACGGCGGGGTTTCGTCTCTGGGTGACGGGCTCGTGGCGGGTGGTCACGGATCCGGCGGGCCGATGACCCGTGTCGTCCTTCCGCATAGGCTGTCGCCATTCGTGAACCTCGACAGTGCCGCAGGAGGGCAACCGCCATGACGACAGGTCGGCCAGGTCGGCTCGGGCAGCAGGCCGCGCCGCCGAACGCGGCCTACGCCGGGCAGGTCGTGCACTTCCCGGATCCGGTCCGTGCCGCGCGGCATCCCAGGGGGGTGCGGGTGGACGGTGAGGGCTATCCGGTCTTCTCGCCGTACGCGCGTGCGGCGGCGGAGATCGCGGAGCCGCCGGAGGGCTTCGGCGTGGACGAGCTGCGGCTCACGGACTACGTGTCGGCGAACGCGGCGCTCGCGGCGTCGGGTCATGAGCTGTGGGACACGATTCCGGCGGTGGCGACGCCGCACGGCTGGACCTGGCACCACGTGCCGGGTGGTCGCCGTCTTGAGCTGGTGCCGGTCGAGGTGAAGGCGTTGCTGCGGCATCACGGTGGCATCGCGACGTCCGCCGTGGATCACGGCAAGCGGGGGACGCGTCCGTTGCAGGAGACCCGTCCGGCGCATCTGGCGTTGCCGAAGGGGGCGCTGGCGGTCACGGAGGGCCAGGTCGCGGGGGTCGAGGAGGATCTGGGCTATCGGCTGCCGGGGGCGTATCGCTCCTTCTTGAAGGCGGCGGGCGGCTGTGCGCCGGTGGGGACGGCTCTGGACGCGGAGCTGGGTCTGCTGGTCGACCAGCCGTTCTTCACGGTGCGTGACGAGGCGGCCGTGAATGACCTGGTGTATGTGAACAAGTGTCTGCGCGACCATCTGACCAAGGATTTCCTGGGGGTCGGTTTCGTGCAGGGCGGTCTGCTCGCGGTGAAGGTGAAGGGCGATCGGATCGGTTCGGTGTGGTTCTGCGCGTACGACGACGCGCGTGACGTGGATCCGTCCTGGGCGCCCGCGGAGCGGGTGCAGCGGCTGCTGTTGCCGTGCGGGGACGACTTCGACGCGTTCCTGTCCCGGCTCGCGGGCAGTCCGCCCGAGCTGGAGACGGTGGCGAACCTGATGGTGGACGGCGGCTTCGCGCGCGTCGTCCCGGTGGGGGAGTGAGCTCCGAGATGGTGACCTTCGCACAGGCGCAGGAGCGCGCCGAGGAGTGGATCAACGGTGAGGTGCCGCCGCCCGGGCACCGTGAGGTGCGGGTGCGGGAGTTCGACCTGGGCTTCGTGGTCTGGGCGGAGGACCGTGAGGGCGGTCCTCGTTCGGACGGTGGCGGTCAGCGTCTCGTCATCGCCCGGGACAGCGGTGAGGCCACGTTGTGGCCCGCGCTGCCGGTGGGTGAGGTGATCCGCCGGTACGAGGAGGAGTACGGGGTGTCGGACGCGCCGGAGCCCGTCGCGGCGCCCGCGGCGCCGGAGCGCATGGATCTGCATCAGACGTCGTTCTTGTTGAGTCCGCCGGAGTGGTTGCAGGAGGCGGCGGACAAGCTGGGGATTCCGGACCGGCGGTCGTCGTCGTCCGCTCCGGAGCCCGCGGCCGCGGCCGCGGCCCCGGCTTCGCCGGAGCCGGTGCCGGAGCCCGCGGTGACGTCGGCGGGGCCTGTTCCGGCGGCGCCGCAGGGTGGTGGCACGTCGTGGCCTGCCGCCGGTGGGTCCGCCGGGGCGTCGGTGGGTGTGTCCGGTTCCGGTGTGCCGTCGTCGGAGACGCCGTGGGCCGGTACGGACACGAACGTCGGGGGCGATGACGACGACGTGGCGGTGCCGCTGCCCGCGACGGTGTTCTCGCCGCCGGTGAATCTGGACGGGGAGGAGGAGGACGTGCCGCCGCCGAGCGTGTCGCCGGAGGCGAAGACCGCGCTGATGTCGGGCGGCAGTCAGCTCCCGAAGACGGCGGTCGCACCCGCCCTGGACGACCCGGCGCCCGGGGCGCCTGGCTCGGACCCGCAGCTTCCGCCGCCGCCCGCGGGTGCCGCGGCGAGCGGCCCGGAGCTGCCTCCGCCGTCTGCGGGTTCGGCGGTGGGTGGTCCGAGTCTGCCTCCGCCGTCTGCGGGTTCGGCCGTGAGTGGCCCGGATCTGCCGCCGCCGCCCGTCGGCTCGGCGGTGAGTGGTCCTCCTGGGCCGCCTCCGCCCGCGGGTCCGGCGGTCAGCGGTCCTCCTGGGCCGCCTCCGCCCACCGGTCCGGCGGTCAGCGGTCCCTCTGTGCCGCCGCCCGCGGGTCCGGGTGCCAGTGGCTCGCATGTGCCGCTTCCGACGGCGGGCGGGCCTGGTGCGCCGCTTCCGTCCGCCGGTGCGCCGGGTACGCCGCTTCCGCCGGTGGGTGGGGTCCCTGGGGGCCCTGGTACGCCGCCGCCCGCCGGGGTGGCTCCGATTGGTCCGGGTATGCCCCCGCCGCCCGCCGGTGCGACGCCGAGCGGCCCCGGTATGCCGCCGCCGCCCGCCGGTGCGGCCGTGGGTGGTCCCGGTGCGCCGCCCCCGCCCGGCCCTGGGGCGCAGCCTCCGGCCGAGGGCGCCGGTGCGCCGCAGCCCGGTGCGCCCGGCGGCGCCTACGTGGCGACGCAGCTCGTGTCGTCGCTCGGCCCCGAAGGCCCGCAGCCTCCGGCCGCTCCGGGTTCTCCAGCCGCTCCGGGTGCCCCCGGCGCCCCTGGTGCGCCGCAGCCGCCTGCCGCTCCCGGTGTTCCGGGTGTGCCGCCCGGTGGGGTGCACCACGCGGCGACGATGCTGGCCGACCCGAGCCTCGGCGGCGCGCCCAAGCCTCCTGGTGCCCCGGGTGCTCCGGGTGCGCCCCAGCCTCCGGGCCCGCCCGGCGTCCCGGGTGCGCCCGGTGGCGGTGTCCACCACGCCGCCACCATGCTCGCGGGTCCCGCCGTCGGCGGTCCGGGTGCGCCCCCGCCGCCCGCGGCCCCGGGTGCGCCCGGCATGCCGCCGCCCGCGCCGGGCATGGTGCCGCCGGGCCCGGGGATGCCGCCGCCCGGTGCCGGGCAGCCGTACGGCTATCCGCAGCCGCCGGTCGGGCAGCCCACCGTGGGGCCCGGCTATCAGGCGGTGCTGCGGTACCGCGCCCCGGACGGGTCCGAGCAGCAGGTGATCCGGCGGTCGGCGCCGGGCACCCCGCATCCGGAGTGGCAGATCTTCCACGAGCTGCGGGGCATGAACATCCCGGCGGACCAGGTCCTGGAGCTGCACACGGAGCTGGAGTCGTGCGAGCTGCCGGGCGCGTACTGCGCGCGCATGATCCGCGAGACGTGGCCGCAGGCGCGCATCACCTCGATCGCGCCGTACGGCAGGGACCACGCGTCGCGTCAGCAGGGCATGCAGCAACTGCTCGCGCACCAGGGCGAGTTGCACCAGGTCGCGGACGGTCCGGCGCGCCCGGCGCCGGTGCGGGCCCCGCTGCCGCCGGTGGCGCCGGCGCCACCGGTGCCGCCGGAGGCCGTGGCGCAGGAGCTGGCGGGGGCGTTCGGGCCCGGGGTGTTCCGGTTCGACCAGCGGGCGGTGTCCCGGCAGGGTGTGCCGGACGTCGTGGCGCACACGCTGGTCGTGGCGGGCCTGCCGCTCGACTTCGGTCCGTTCTTCTGGGCGCAGGCCCAGCCGGGGCGGCCGGTGCCGACGCTCGCGGAGCTGGCGCAGGAGCGGGGGGTGGCGCCCGCGTCGGACGCGGGTTCGTACCTGGTGATGGGCAGCGACTTCGGCCGGTCGATCTGTGTGCAGTACGGCACGGCGCACATCGTCGCGGTGCCGGTGGAGGCGGGCCCTGGCGGGGCTCCGGTGCCGCCGCAGTTCGTGAACACGGGGCTGCCGGAGTTCGTGCGCTGTCTGGCGCTGCTCGGCCGCATGTGGCGGCTGCGCTACGGCCTCAACCAGGAGCAGGCGGGTCGCTGGACGGTCGACTTCCAGTCGCAGCTCGCCGCGCTCGACCCGGCGGCGCTGTCGTCGCCGGAGAGCTGGTGGTCGGTGCTCCTCGAGCAGATGTGGGACGGCTTGCTGTAGTCCGTGCGCGGTGTGCGACCGGGGCGCTCGACCTGTACGACGGGTCGGGCGCCCCGGCGCTGCGCCCCTGGTCGGCGGCCGAACGGCTCTTCGACGTACGGCGGAACGGCACCCCGATTCCGACTTCTGGTCCCAATTGGCGCATCCTTGACCGGGTGGCGCTGACGGAGTGTCGTGTTATGACCACTTCCGCTTGATCCATCAAGATGTGCGCCAATCGCGTTGTACGCGGGTGGCGCGGCGGAGAGAGTCAGCGCGACGGTGAGAGTCCGTGTGGGCGAAAGAGGGGAACCAGGATGAGCGGCAGCGGTGCGTCACCTCATGGCTTCGTCACCGGCCGCGGCCGCGGCTACCGTCCCGAGCAGGTGGACGCGTACGCCGACGCGCTGTCCCGGGACCGGGACGCCGCGTGGGAGCGGGCCGCCCGCCTCACCGTCCTCGCCCGGGACATGGGCGAGGAGGCGGCGCGCCTGCGCGAGGCCGTCGCGCACCTCGCCCCGCCGACGTACGACGAGCTCGGCCGGCGCGCCCAGTACCTGCTCGCGCTGAGCGAGGAGGAGGCCGCGGCCGTGCGGGACGCCGCCGCGGCCGACGTCTACGAGCTCGGGCAGGCCGTCGCGACCGCCGCCACCGAGCTGCGCGGGGCCGCGCGGGCGTACGCCGATTCGGTGCGGGGCGAGGCCGAGGAGCGGGCCAGGCAGCGGCTGCTCGCCGCGCGGGCCGCCGAGGACGAGCTGCGGACCGCGGCGCGCCGCGACGCGAAGGAGTGGCGCGGCGAGGCGCTCGACGCGCTGCGTGAGATGCGCCGGCGCACGAGCGGTCTCCTCGCCGAGCAGGAGAAGGAGCACGCCGAGCGCTGGGAGGCCACGGAGCGGGAGATCGCCGAGCGGGAGGCCGTCGCCGACGCCCGCGAGGCGGCCCTCGTCGCCGCGGCCGAGGCCCGTCTCACCGAGGCGAGGCGGGCCTGCGCCGAGGCGGCGGAGGCCGCCCGGCACCGCGAGGAGGACGCGGCCGCGCGCGCCGCCGAGCTGCTCGCGGAGGCCCGGGTGCGGGAGGAGCGGATCGGGCGGGAGACGGAGCGGTTGCTGCGCGAGCACGGCGAGCGCTGGGACGAGGTGCGGGCGCACATGGACCACGTCCGCAACAGCCTGGCCTCGCTGACCGGCCGGGGCTACGGCGACGTCCCCGGCCAGAGCCCGGGCGACGCCTCCTGAGGGCGGGGCCCGGCCAGGAGGTGGGGTTCGACCGCCTCGTAGCGCGCCCGCGCCGCGCGCTGGGCCGGGCGGCGGCTGAGGACCGTACCGAGCCAGCCGAGCAGGAAGCCCAGCGGGATCGAGACGACGCCCGTCGTGGTGAAGGGGAACCAGGCGAAGTCGTGCTCGGGGAACGCCGCGGCGGGTGAGCCGGACACCAGGTTCGTACCGGTCATGAGCACGATGCAGCCGACCGTGCCGCCGATGAGGGTCGACAGGAGTCCCGCCCGGGTGAAGCGCCGCCAGAACAGGGCGTAGCCGAGCGCGGGCGCGAGCGCGGACGCGCCGAGGCAGAACGACAGGGTGACCAGCGGCTGGAGGCTGCGGTCCCGGACGAGTACCGCGAGGCAGACGGCGCCCGCGCCCACGGTGAGCGCGCAGCCCCGGGCGAGCGCCAGCTCGTGGCGCGGGGAGAGGCCGCGGCGGCAGGCGGCGAAGACGTCGTGGGCGAGGGAGTTGGCGCAGGCGAGGATCATTCCGGCCACGGACGCGAGCAGCGTCAGGAAGATCGCGGTGGTGACGGTCGTGAAGAGGAGCGTCTCGGCGGTGGAGGTGTCCGCGCCGAGCACCGCGCGGGAGCCGAGCAGATAGGCCGTGTTGCCCTGCGGGTCGTGCCCGGCGATGGCCGCGCGGCCGAGCATGGCCGTGGCGCCGAAGCCGATGACGGTGATGACGAGGACGAAGAGGGCGACGCACGCCACGGCCCAGGACAGCGAGCGCCGTATCTCGGGTGCGGTGCGCGCGGTGTACATGCGCATGGTGATGTGCGGCAGGCACGCGCCGCCGAGGACCACGGTGAGCTCCGAGCTGATCATGTCGAGGCGGGGTGCGGGGCTGTCCTCGAACTGCAGTCCCGACTCCAGGAAGGCCGGGCCGAGGCCGCTGCCGGTGCGGGCGGCGGCGAGCAGGGCGCCGGGGTCCCAGTCGTAGCGGCGCAGGATGAGGGCGGCGACGGCGACGCCGGAGCCGAGCAGGATGACGACCTTGAGGATCTGGATGAGGGCGGTGCCCTTCATGCCGCCGATCGTCGCGTAGCTGATCATGAGGGCGCCGAGCGCGATCACGCAGCCGGTCTTCAGGCCGGGGCTGGTGAAGCCCAGGATGAAGGCGAGCAGGTCGCCCGCGCCCGCGAGCTGGACCAGCATGAGGGGGAGCAGCGCGGCGAGGGTCGCGGCGCTCGCGGTGACCCGGACGAGGCGGCCGGGCAGGCGGCGGGCGAGGACGTCGCCCATGGTGAACCGTCCGGCGTTCCGCAGGGGTTCGGCGAGCAGGAACATCAGCAGCAGCAGGGAGAGCGCGGTGCTCAGGGCGAGGACGACGCCGTCGTGGCCGAGGAGGGCGATGATGCCGGTGGTGCCGAGGACGGTGGCGGCGGAGATGTAGTCGCCCGCGATGGCGAGGCCGTTGCGCAGCGGGGTGAGGCGGCCGTAGCCGGTGTAGAACTCGCCGAGGTCGTCGCGGTCGGGGCTGGTCATCACGCACAGCAGCAGCGTGAGCGTGACGACGGCGGTGAAGGCGACGAGGGAGGTGCCCTGGGTGGTGTCAGGCACGGCTCGCCTCCCGTTCGAGGTGGGTGCGCAGCCGGGCGGCGAGCCGGTCGAGGCGGCGCCGGGCGGTGATCTCGTACACCGCGGTGGCCAGGCACATCACGGGCAGCTGGAGGAGTCCGGCGAGGAGCCCGGTGGTGAGGCCGCCGGTGACCGGGGCGGTCATGAGGGCGGGGGCGAAGGCGGACAGGAGGAGGAAGAGCGTGAAGGAGCCGAGGGCGGTGAGGGTGGCGACGCGGCGCTGCCACCGGTGGGCGTCGCGCAGCTGGCGCAGGTCGCCGCGGTGCCCGGGGACGGGGTCGCGGCGGGGGCTCGGGGCCGCGGGCCGCGGGGCGGGGGGCTGCCAGGGGTAGGTGAGGTGCGGCGGGGGCTGTGGGGTCGGTGAGGCGGTGGGGGCGTACGGAGCCTGTGGGTCGGGAGGAGCGTACGGATGCTGTGGGCTGGCGGGGGTGTACAGGTCCTGTGGGCCGGTAGAGGCGTAGGGGGCTTGTGGGTTGGTGGGGTTGTACGGGTCCTGTGGGGCGGGGGAGCCATACGGAGGGAGGTGGGACGAGTCCGGTGGGAGGTGGGACGAGTCCGGTGGGTGGGGGGACGAGTCCGGTGGGAGGGGGGACGAGTCTGGGGGGAGGTGGGGCATCCCGGTCTCCTTGCGTCTCCTTGCGCGGCTTCGGTCCGGTGCGGACCGAAGGACGCGGGCCGGTGGGGGCCGCGCGTCGGGTCCGGCAGGGGACCGCGGGTGCGGTCCGGTGCGGACCGCGAGGGAGCGAGGGCCGAGAACGTTACTGGCAGGTAGTGGAGGCGCGCGGGCTTTTCCCCATACTGATCAGTCGGTATGGGGCTTCTCGGGGCGCGTACGAGTCAACTGCGCCTCCTGGGGCGCCTGTTGCGCCCCGGCTTCGGCGGCGGCCCCCGCGCCCGCCTCCTCCGCGCCTGCCTCCTCGGTGCCCGGGTCTTCGGTGTCGGCCCCGTCGCCGCTCGACCTGTCGCCGCTCGCCCCCTCGCCGCTCGCCCCCTCGGGGTCCGGCTCCTGGATGACGGGGAACCGCCGGGGCGCGAGCAGCAGCAGGACGAGCAGGCACAGCACCGCCGCGCAGGCCGCGCCCACGTACACGGCGTCCACGGCCGCGTCGACGGCCCGGCGCAGCCGCTCGGGGTCGGCGACGGAGCCCGGGTCGTCCAGGGACTTCGCGACGGCGTCGAGCGAGCCCGCGCCGCCGAGCCTGGAGCTGAGGACGCCGTTGGCGATCGCCCCGAAGACGGCCGCGCCCATCGTCTGGCCGATCTGGCGGCAGAAGAGGACGGACGCGGTGGTCGTGCCGCGCTCCGCCCAGCCGACGGTCGACTGGACGCCGACGATCAGGGGGAGCTGGAAGAGCCCGAGCGCGGCGCCGAGCAGCAGCATCAGGAGCGCGGGCTGCCAGGCCGCGCCGGGGTAGGGGAGCAGCGGGAAGGCGAACAGGACGCAGGCGGCGGCGCTGATTCCGAGCATCGCGCTGTTGCGGAAGCCGATGCGCCGGTAGACGTGCTGGCTCAGGGCGGCCGACACGGGCCAGCTCAGGGTCATGATGGACAGGACGAAACCGGCTGCGGTCGGGGCGAGTTGGAGCACCGACTGCGCGTAGGTGGGCAGGAACACGGTGGGCGCGACCATCAGCAGGCCGAGCGAGCCGAGCGCCAGGTTCACGGCGGCGATGGGGCGGCGCCGCCACACCCAGCCCGGAATGATCGGGTCCGCTGCGCGTCGCTCGATGACCACGATCGCGCCGACGCCCGCGAGCCCCGCCGCGAACAGCGCGAGCGAGGGCGGCGACAGCCAGTCCCAGGCGACGCCGCCCTGGACGAGCGCGGTGAGCAGCGCCCCGCCCGCGGCGAACACGGCGAGCGCCCCGGGCCAGTCGACACGGTGCCGCTCGCCCGGCGGGCGTACCGGCTCGTGCAGGTGGCGGACGATCAGCCAGAGCGCGAACGCGCCGACGGGCAGGTTGACCAGGAAGATCCAGCGCCAGTCCGCGTAGGCGGTGAGCAGGCCGCCGACGGCGGGGCCCGCGACGGCGGACACGGCCCACACGGTCGAGAGCCTGGCCTGGATGCGGGGGCGCTCCTTGAGCGGGTACAGATCGGCGGCGACGGTCTGCACGGTGCCCTGGAGGGCGCCGCCGCCCAGGCCCTGGAGGACGCGGAAGGCGATCAGGGAGCCCATGTTCCAGGCGAGCGCGCACAGCACCGAGCCGGCGAGGAACAGGGCGCAGCCCACGATCAGGACGGGCTTGCGGCCGAAGGTGTCGGACAGCTTCCCGTAGACGGGCAGCGTGACCGTCGCGGCGAGCAGATAGCCGGAGAACAGCCAGGAGAAGACGGAGAAGCCGCCGAGGGAGCCGACGATCTGCGGTACGGCCGTGGAGACGATGGTGGCGTCCAGGGCGGCGAGCGCCATGACGAGCATGAGCGCGGCGACGACGGCGCCGCGCCGGTCCGAGCGCCGCGCCCGCGCTGCCGCCATGACCAAAGTCCTTTCCCCCTGCACCGGTTGCCCCGGTCACCTTCTCACTGTTGGCGCGCTCCAGGGAGGGGGGTGGAGAGCTTCTCCCCTGGTAGGGCGGTTGCTTGGTCAACAAGAGGGTGGAGCAACCCTGAGAAGCGCTCCACCGCCGGGTGGAGAACCCCTAGGGGGACCTCCGCACTAGGGACAGGGGGACGTTGGTACCGGCGGAGGACGAGAAGGCGCGGGCCCGTCCTTAGATTTGCTTTACGCCGCAGGGCACGGGGGCGAAGCCGCCGGGCTCGGGGCTGAGGCACCGGGCCCGGCCAAGGCGCTGAGCCGCTGGTCGCGGCGGCGGGGCGTGGGGCCGGCGACGGGGGTCCGGCTCCGCGTCCTGCGACGAACCACAGCGCGGGGGGTGGGGTTTTCCCCAGGAAAAGACTGCGCTGGGCACCAGGGCGCCGGAGTACCCCGGCGCTCCACACTGATCCACGTGGGCGCGCCGACACGCGTTCACCTCGTCACCGACATAGGAGACTTACCGTGACAACGGCTGTATCCACTCCCAGGCACGGGGGAACTGGCGGGCGTACGGCCGTCGCGGCGCGGGCACGCCAGGTCGTCAAGGCGTACGGCTCCGGAGAGACCCGGGTCGTCGCCCTCGACCACATCGACGTGGACATCGCCCGCGGCCAGTTCACCGCGATCATGGGCCCCTCCGGGTCCGGCAAGTCCACGCTGATGCACTGCCTCGCGGGCCTCGACACGGTCAGCAGCGGACAGATCTACCTCGACGAGACCGAGATCACCGGTCTGAAGGACAAGAAGCTCACCCAGCTGCGCCGCGACCGCGTCGGCTTCATCTTCCAGGCGTTCAACCTCCTGCCGACGCTGAACGCCCTGGAGAACATCACGCTGCCGATGGACATAGCGGGCCGCAAGCCCGACAAGGGCTGGCTCGACCAGGTCGTCCAGACCGTCGGTCTCGCCGGGCGCCTCAAGCACCGGCCCACCGAGCTCTCCGGCGGTCAGCAGCAGCGCGTCGCGGTGGCCCGTGCCCTGGCCTCCCGGCCCGAGATCATCTTCGGTGACGAGCCGACCGGAAACCTCGACTCCCGCGCGGGCGCCGAAGTCCTCGGCTTCCTGCGCACGTCGGTGACGCAGCTCGGCCAGACCATCGTCATGGTCACCCACGACCCGGTCGCCGCGTCGTACGCGGACCGCGTGCTGTATCTGGCCGACGGCCGCATCGTCGACGAGATGTACAGCCCCACCGCCGAGCAGGTCCTGGACCGCATGAAGCACTTCGACGCCCGGGGGCGCACGTCATGACCGTGTGGAAGACCTCGATGCGCAACTTCTTCGCGCACAAGGGACGCATGGCGCTCTCCGCGGTCGCCGTGGTCCTCTCGGTGGCCTTCGTGTGCGGCACCCTGGTGTTCTCCGACACGATGTCCACCACCTTCGACAAGCTCTTCGCGGCCACGTCCTCCGACGTCACCCTCACCCCGAAGGACGCGCCGGACGCGGGCGACGAGGGCCCGCGCACCGGCAGGCCCGAGACCCTGCCCGCCGCCACGGTCGCCCAGGTGAGGAAGGCCGACGGCGTGAAGTCCGCCGAGGGCGCGATCAGCAGCGACAGCGTCACCGTCGTCAACTCCAGGAACAAGGACATCGGCCCCTCCAGCGGCGCCCCCACCCTCGCGGGCAACTGGACGAAGAACGACCTGCGGTCCATGGAGATCACCTCCGGCCACGCCCCGCGCGGCCCCACCGAGGTGATGCTCGACGCCGACACCGCCGACAAGAAGAACCTCAAGATCGGTGACGAGCTGCGCACCATCGCCGCCACCGGCAGCTTCACCGCGAAGATCACCGGCATCGCCACCTTCAAGGTGACCAACCCCGGTGCCACCGTCGTCTACTTCGACACCGCCACCGCCCAGCGCGAACTGCTCGGCGCCACCGGCCGGTTCACGCACGTCAACGTCACCGCCGCGAGCGGGGTCAGCGACAGCCTGCTCAAGGCGAACGTGACGAAGACCCTCGGTGCCGACGCCGCCGCGTACAAGATCAAGACCCAGAAGGAGAGCGCCGACGCCAACCGCAAGTCCGTCGGCAGCTTCCTGGACGTCATGAAGTACGCGATGCTCGGCTTCGCCGGGATCGCCTTCCTCGTCGGCATCTTCCTGATCATCAACACCTTCTCCATGCTGGTCGCCCAGCGCACCCGCGAGATCGGTCTGATGCGGGCCCTCGGCTCCAGCCGCAAGCAGGTCAACCGCTCGGTGCTCGTCGAGGCCCTGCTGCTCGGCGTCGTCGGCTCCGTCCTCGGCATCGGCGCGGGCATCGGCCTCGCGGTCGGCCTGATGAAGCTGATGTCGGGCATCGGCATGGAGCTGTCCACCGAAGACCTCACCATCTCGGTGACGACCCCGGTGGTGGGCCTGCTCCTCGGCATCATCGTCACCGTCCTCGCCGCGTACCTCCCGGCCCGCCGCGCGGGCAAGGTCTCCCCGATGGCCGCCCTGCGCGACGCGGGCACCCCGGCCGACGGCAAGTCCAGCGCCGTGCGCGCCGCCCTCGGCCTGGTCCTCACCGGCGCCGGAGTCTTCGGCCTCTACGCCGCGGCGGCTGCCGACAAGGCGAAGGAGGGCTCCCTCTTCCTCGGCCTCGGCGTCGTCCTCACGCTCATCGGCTTCGTCGTCATCGGCCCGGTCCTCGCGTCCTTCGTGGTCCGTGCGATCAGCGCGGTCCTGCTGCGGATGTTCGGCCCCGTCGGCCGCATGGCCGAGCGCAACGCCCTGCGCAACCCCCGCCGCACCGGCGCCACCGGCGCCGCCCTGATGATCGGCCTGGCCCTGGTGGCCTGCCTGTCGGTGGTCGGCACGTCGATGGTCGCCTCCGCCACGGACGAGCTGGACAAGTCGGTCGGCGCGGACTTCATCATCCAGGGCAGGCAGCCGGTCAGCCACCAGGTGGAGCAGCGCCTCAAGGACACCCCGTACGTCGCCCACACCACCCGCTACAAGGAGGTCAAGGCCGACATCACCACCCCCGACGGCAAGACCGACAAGGGCGTCGACCTCAGCGCCAACGACCGCACCTATGTGCAGGACCTGCGCCGCGAGACCACCGCGGGCGACATGTCCGCCGCCTACGGGACGAACGCGATGTCGGTGGGCGAGGGCTTCGCCAAGGACCACCACCTGAAGGTGGGCGACAAGCTGAAGGTCGCGTTCGACGACGGCCGGACCGGAGAGCTGAAGCTCGCGGCGATCACCGAGGAGGAGGGCACCCTCGACCGGGGCGCGATGTATCTGAACATCACCACCGTCGAGCGGTACGTCGCCCCCGACCGGATGCCGCTGAGCGGCACCGTCTTCGCCAAGGCGGTCGACGGCAAGCAGGACGAGGCCTACGCGGCGCTCAAGAAGACCCTGGAGACGGACCCGCAGCTCAAGGTCCAGGACCAGACCGACTTCAAGCAGACCCTGAAGGACCAGGTCGGCCAGCTCCTGAACATCGTCTACGGCCTCCTCGGCCTCGCGATCATCGTGGCCATCCTGGGCGTGGTGAACACCCTGGCCCTCTCCGTGGTGGAGCGCACCCGCGAGATCGGCCTGATGCGGGCCATCGGCCTCTCCCGCCGTCAGCTGCGCCGCATGATCCGCATGGAGTCGGTGGTCATCGCCCTCTTCGGCGCCCTCCTCGGCCTCGGCCTCGGCATGGGCTGGGGCGCGACCGCCCAGAAGCTCCTCGCCCTGGAGGGCCTGAAGGTCCTGGAGATCCCCTGGCCGACGATCATCGCGGTCTTCGTGGGCTCCGCCTTCGTGGGCCTCTTCGCCGCCCTGGTCCCGGCGTTCCGGGCGGGCCGGATGAATGTGCTGAACGCGATCGCCACGGAGTAGCGCCACCCGCGAGCGACACCCCGCAGTGCCCCGGCCCGCACGGCCGGGGCACTGTGGTGTGCGCCACGGTAAGCGCTCTTCTCGGATTTTCCCTTTGCGGGCGCCGGGGGATGGGCTAATTTACTCCCGGCCGAGCACACCACCCGGAACTGCCCGGGCGGCAGGCATCGGCGTAAACGGGGAACAACGGGGACAACGGGGAATGGAGAAAAGTGAATAAAGCGTGTATCTCTCTTGGAGGTGCCCTGCTGGCCGGCGCGGTCGTCGCCACCTCGGCGCTGCCCGCCGTCGCGCACACGGAACCGAAGGCTCCGGCCTCGGTCGCGGATGCCGCGAAGGCGGACGCCTCGGCCACCGCGCTGCCCATGGTCGGCGCGGCCTACCGCCTGCAGAAGCTCAAGGCCCTGACGAGCAAGGGCGACGCCTCGCGTGACGAGTGGTTCAAGTACCTGGGTCTCTACCGGCAGGGTTCGAACTACTTCCGGTTCAATTGGGACACCGACTACTGCTCGGGCCCCGCGACTGAGAAGCAGCCCGGTGGATACGATTTCACCTTCTCCTGCTACCGGCATGATTTCGGCTACCGGAACTACAAGAAGTACGCCGGTGAGTACAATTTCAAGAAGTATCACCGCAAGCGCATTGACGACGTCTTCCTTCAGGATATGCAGAAGCAGTGCGGCAGGAAGTTCTGGGCCGACCCGCTCACGCCCGCGCTGCGCAAGAAGATGAAGGACGCGTGCAACAAGACGGCGAAGACGTACTACAACGCCGTCCGCACCGCCGGGCACCTCTAGAGCACCGCCCGAGCACCACGCCCCGGGGTTCGCCGGGGCGTGGGCTCCGGCCGGGCGTCGTACGCTGGAGGCCCCCCGGCCCGTGCGACGTGTCGGGTGGTTCGCGTTGCCCACGCCCCCCGGACGGGATGCCCCTTCATGACCCTGCACGGACTGCTGGACGCCGTCGTCAAGGACGCGGCCCTCACCGAAGCGGTGAAGGCCGCCGCAGACGGCAACCGGCACCACATCGACCTCGTCGGCCCCCCGGCCGCCCGGCCCTTCGCCGTGGCCGCCCTCGCGCGCGAGACACGGCGGACCGTGCTCGCCGTCACGGCGACCGGCCGCGAGGCCGAGGACCTGGCCGCGGCGCTGCGCACGATCCTGCCGCCGGAAGGCGTGGCCGAGTACCCCTCGTGGGAGACGCTGCCGCACGAGCGGCTGAGCCCGCGCAGCGACACCGTGGGCCGCCGCCTGGCCGTCCTGCGCCGCCTCGCGCACCCGAGCACCGACGGCGCCGACCCCGAGACGGGCCCGGTGAGCGTGATCGTGGCGCCCGTGCGCTCCGTGCTCCAGCCCCAGGTCAAGGGGTTGGGCGACCTGGAGCCCGTGGCCCTGCGCACGGGGAGTTCGGCCGACCTCGACGACGTGGTGGACGCGCTCGGCGCCGCCGCGTACTCCCGTGTGGAACTGGTGGAGAAGCGCGGCGAGTTCGCCGTGCGCGGCGGCATCCTCGACGTCTTCCCGCCCACCGAGGAGCACCCCCTGCGGGTGGAGTTCTGGGGCGACGACGTGGAGGAGATCCGCTACTTCAAGGTCGCCGACCAGCGGTCCCTGGAGGTGGCCGAGCATGGCCTGTGGGCGCCGCCGTGCCGGGAGCTGCTGCTCACCGACGACGTGCGGGCCCGCGCCCGGGAGCTCGCCGAGGCCCACCCCGAGCTGGGCGAACTGCTCGGCAAGATCGCCGAGGGCATCGCCGTCGAGGGCATGGAGTCCCTCGCCCCGGTGCTCGTGGACGACATGGAGCTGCTGCTCGACGTGCTGCCCGAGGGCGCGATGGCCGTCGTGTGCGACCCGGAGCGGGTGCGGACGCGGGCCGCCGACCTGGTGGCGACGAGCCAGGAGTTCCTCCAGGCCAGCTGGGCGGCCACGGCCGGCGGTGGCGAGGCCCCCATCGACGTGGGCGCGGCCTCGCTGTGGGGCATCGCGGACGTCCGCGACCGGGCCCGGGAGCTCGGCATGATGTGGTGGTCGGTGAGCCCGTTCGCCGCCGACGAGGTCCTGGGCGCCGACACCCTGAAGCTCGGCATGCACGCCCCGGAGACCTACCGCGGGGACACGGCGAAGGCGCTGGCCGACACCAAGGGCTGGCTGGCCGACGGCTGGCGGACGGTGTACGTCACGGAGGGCCACGGCCCGGCCGCCCGCACCGTCGAGGTGCTCGGCGGCGAGGGCATCGCGGCCCGCCTGGACACGGACCTCGCCGAGATCACCCCGTCCGTGGTGCACGTGGCCTGCGGCTCCATCGACTACGGCTTCGTCGACCAGCGGCTGCGGCTCGCCGTCCTGACGGAGACCGACCTCACCGGCCAGAAGGCCGCGGGCAAGGACGGGCAGCGCATGCCCGCCCGCCGCCGCAAGACCATCGACCCGCTCACCCTGGAGCCGGGCGACTACATCGTCCACGAGCAGCACGGCGTGGGCCGCTACATCGAGATGGTGCAGCGCACCGTCCAGGGCGCGACCCGCGAGTACCTGGTCGTGGAGTACGCCCCGGCCAAGCGCGGCCAGCCCGGCGACCGCCTGTACATCCCGACGGACCAGCTGGAGCAGATCACCAAGTACGTGGGCGGCGAGGCCCCCACGCTGCACCGGCTCGGCGGCGCCGACTGGACCAAGACCAAGGCCCGCGCGAAGAAGGCGGTCAAGGAGATCGCCGCGGACCTGATCAAGCTGTACTCGGCGCGGATGGCGGCCCCCGGCCACACCTTCGGCCCCGACACGCCCTGGCAGCGCGAGCTGGAGGACGCGTTCCCGTACGCGGAGACGCCCGACCAGCTCACGACGATCGCCGAGGTCAAGGAGGACATGGAGAAGTCGGTCCCGATGGACCGGCTGATCTGCGGCGACGTCGGCTACGGCAAGACGGAGATCGCGGTGCGCGCCGCGTTCAAGGCCGTGCAGGACGGCAAGCAGGTCGCGGTCCTCGTGCCCACGACGCTGCTCGTGCAGCAGCACTTCGGCACGTTCACCGAGCGCTACGGCCAGTTCCCCGTGAACGTACGGGCGCTCAGCCGCTTCCAGACCGACAGCGAGTCGAAGGCGACCCTGGAGGGGCTGCGCGACGGCTCGGTCGACATCGTCATCGGCACCCACCGCCTCTTCTCCTCCGAGACGAAGTTCAAGGACCTGGGCCTGGTCATCGTCGACGAGGAGCAGCGCTTCGGCGTCGAGCACAAGGAGCAGCTGAAGAAGCTGCGCGCCAACGTGGACGTCCTGACGATGTCGGCCACCCCCATTCCCCGTACGCTGGAGATGGCCGTCACCGGCATCCGCGAGATGTCGACGATCACGACGCCGCCCGAGGAGCGCCACCCGGTGCTCACCTTCGTGGGGCCGTACGAGGAGAAGCAGATCGGCGCGGCCGTCCGCCGCGAACTGCTGCGCGAGGGCCAGGTCTTCTACATCCACAACCGGGTGGAGTCCATCGACCGGGCCGCCGCCCGGCTGCGCGAGATCGTGCCGGAGGCGCGGATCGCCACCGCCCACGGCCAGATGTCCGAGCAGGCCCTGGAACAGGTCGTGGTGGACTTCTGGGAGAAGAAATTCGACGTACTCGTGTCCACGACGATCGTCGAGTCCGGCATCGACATCTCCAACGCCAACACCCTGATCGTGGAGCGCGGCGACAACTTCGGCCTGAGCCAGCTGCACCAGCTGCGCGGCCGCGTCGGCCGCGGCCGCGAGCGCGGCTACGCGTACTTCCTCTACCCGCCGGAGAAGCCGCTCACGGAGACCGCGCACGAGCGGCTCGCGACGATCGCCCAGCACACGGAGATGGGCGCGGGCATGTACGTGGCGATGAAGGACCTGGAGATCCGCGGCGCGGGCAATCTGCTCGGCGGCGAGCAGTCCGGGCACATCGCGGGCGTCGGCTTCGACCTGTACGTCCGCATGGTGGGCGAGGCCGTCGCGGACTACCGCAAGTCCCTGGAGGGCGGCGGCGCCGAGGAGGAGCCGCCGCTCGAGGTGAAGATCGAGCTGCCGGTCGACGCGCACGTCCCGCACGACTACGCGCCCGGCGAGCGGCTGCGCCTGCAGGCCTACCGCGCGATCGCCTCCGCCAACTCCGAGGAGGACGTCAAGGCCGTCCGCGAGGAGCTCACCGACCGCTACGGCAAGCTGCCGGAGCCGGTCGAGAACCTGCTGCTCGTGGCGGGCCTGCGGATGCTGGCCCGGGCCTGCGGGGTGGGCGAGATCGTGCTCCAGGGCACGAACATCCGCTTCGCTCCGGTGGAGCTGAGGGAGTCCCAGGAGCTGCGCCTGAAGCGGCTCTACCCCGGCTCGGTCATCAAGGGGGCCACGCACCAGGTGCTCGTGCCCCGGCCGAAGACCGCGAAGGTCGGCGGCAAGCCGCTGGTCGGGCGGGAACTGCTGGGCTGGGTGGGGGAGTTCCTGGCCTCGGTCCTCGGGTCGTAGCCGGGCGGCGCGCACACCTCGGGCGGGTGGCGGCGCGCGGGTCCCCGGCGGGTGGCGGCGTGTGCGCTCAGGGCGTGCACGCCGCCGCGATGGAGAGGCTGTTCTCGTACAGGTGGTGCCGGGTGATCCGGCCGTCCTCGACGGTCAGGCGCAGCGCGAACGGGCCCTCGAAGGACTTCCCGGTGGCGCGTACGGTGCCCGAAAGACGGCCCATGATCACGGCGTCCTGCCCGCTCACCAGGTAGGTGTCGACGCTGGCCCGCGCGTCCTCGGCGACGGTGTGGCTCGCCAGCTCCGCTCCCTGGGCGGCGCATTCGGCACCGGTGGAGCGCGGACGTATCCACGGCACGGCCGGGTTCTCGGCGAGCAGCCAGTCGACGTCGTCGGCGAAGATCTCGGTGAGGCGCGCGGTGTCGTTCGCGAGGCGCGCGGCGAAGAAGGCGTCGACGGTGGCGCGGGTGGCGTCCTCGACCGTGCGGGCTTCCGTGACCATGGGGGCTCCCTCGTTGACGTGACCGGCCCCTGCGCGGGGCCCGTTGACGTCCTTGAGGCTGCCAGGGCGTGCGGCGGCGCGCGATTACCTCCGAGGTAGCGCCCCGAAGGGGCGCGGGGCTGTGCCGATGTGCGGCTCCGCCGCGGGCGCGACCAGCCACCACGAACCCGCAGGTTGCGGACGGCCCAACCCGGCAATGCAAGTACGGTGGGGACCGTTCCACGGGAGGGAAATTCGTGAGGTTCGGAGTCACGGGGCGGCGCGCGGCCGCTCACGCCGTCGTACTGGTGGTCGCCCTCGGCGGTCTGGCCGCCTGCGACAAGGACGAGAAGGACGGGGCGGGGAAGGGCGGCGCGCCCGGCGGGCGTGCGGGCTCCGCGCTCGCCGCCGTGGACTCACTGACCGTCAAGGGCCGCGCCCCCAAGACCGGTTACGAGCGCGCGCGCTTCGGCAGCGCCTGGGCCGACACCGACTCCAACGGCTGCGGCACCCGCGACGACATACTCAAGCGGGACCTGAAGGACGTGAAGTTCCGGGGCGGCGGCTGCGTGGTCACCGCGGGGAAGCTCGCGCCCGACCCGTACACCGGCAAGGACGTGACGTTCACGCGCGGCCGCAGCCGCGTCGACATCGACCACGTCGTGGCGCTCTCCGACGCCTGGCAGAAGGGCGCCCAGCGCTGGGACGCGAGCAAGCGCATCGCCCTGGCCAACGACCCCCTGAACCTGCTCGCCGTCGACGCGGGCCCCAACCGCGGCAAGGGCGACGGCGACACCGCGACGTGGCTGCCGCCGGACAAGGGCTTCCGGTGCACGTACGTGGCCCGGCAGGTGGCCGTGAAGAAGAAGTACGAGCTGTCGGTGACGCGCGCCGAGCGCGATGCGATGCGCAAGGTCCTGTCGGGCTGCCCGCAGGAGAAGCTGCCCGGCGGCGGCAGCCCGACCCGGGCCCCGGAGCGCTTCCGGGCGCGGTGACGCGCACGTGGCGGGCTCGGTGACGCGCAGTGATGGTGATGCGCGTTCATGGTGACGCGCGTTCATGGTGACGCGCACTTATTCGGTGGGCGGACCGGGCCCGCGCCGCTAGCGTGCTGCGCGTGGACTTGACGATCACTACCCTCGCCGAGCGGCCCGGCCTCGCCGGGCCGATGTGGGCCATGGACGACTCCTGGGCCGAGTTCGTGGGCCACGACCTCATCGCCCGGTCGCACATGAGCCTGATCCCCGACGAGTTCCCGGAGTACGTCCTGCTGGCCACGGACGGTCAGGAGCGGGTGGTGGCGCGGGCGTTCAGCGTGCCCTTCGCGCTGCGCTCCGAGGAGCGGGGCGGCGACCGCGCCGAACTGCCGGACGGGGGCTGGGACCAGGTCCTTGTCTGGGCGTTCGACGACCGGTACTGCGGCGTGGAGCCGGACACGGTCAGCGCGATCGAGGTCGCCGTCGACCCCGCGCGCCAAGGGCACGGCCTCTCCGGCCGGATGCTGGCCGCCATGCGGGAGAACGCGCGCGCCCGCGGCTTCGCGGAGGTCGTCGCGCCGGTGCGGCCCAACGCCAAGCACCAGGAGCCCGCGACGCCGATCGAGGAGTACGCGTGGCGCACCCGCGACGACGGCCTGCCGTACGACCCCTGGCTGCGCGTCCACGTCCGCGTGGGCGGCGTCATTGCGAAGGTGGCGCCGGTGTCGATGACGGTGTCGGGTTCGCTCGCGCAGTGGCGGGAGTGGACGGGCCTGCCGTTCGACGGGTCCGGCGGGGAGCGCCTCGTCGAGGTGCCGGGTGCGCTCGTGCCGGTGCACCGCATGCCGGAGCACGGCTGCGCGGTCTACGTCGAGCCGAACGTGTGGGTGCGGCACGCCCTGTGACAGGGGTGCCGCACGGCCCGGCGGAGGTCCGCCGGGCGGGCCGGGCGGGTGTCCGCCGGGCAGGTCCGCCGGGTGTCGACCGGCCGGGCCCTGCGGGTGTCAGCCGTCCAGCTTGTCGAGGTCGAGCACGTCGCCCTTCGGCGGGGTCGCCTTCACGGGCTTGTCGAAGTCGGTGAAGACGATCGTGTCCCGCTTCTTGCCCTTGCCGGGGTCGTTGACCGCCTTCAGGAGGTACGGCTTGCCCTCGGTGGCCACGTAGAGCGTCGCCCGCCCCTCGCCGTCGGTCTCGTGCAGGGTGATCGCCGGGATGCCGTCGACCGTGGTGGCCTTGCCCTTGCGCGCCGCCGACCGGGTGTCCTTGAAGTCGGCGAGGACCGTCTTCAGGTCGCAGAACTGGTCGAAGTCCTTCTGGTCGGACTTCGTCGTGGTGGTCTTCACCCAGCGGTCCGCCATCATGTCGATCGACGCCTGGACGTCGGCCTTCGGCTCGCCCTTCATCTCGGAGCGCAGGAAGGCGGCGTCGTTGCGCATGTACACCGTGCGGCCCGTGCCGATCAGGTCGACCGAGCCCTCGCCGCCGGTGCCGATGGTGCCGACGCAGCTCCCCTTGGTGTCGAGCGCGAGGTCGATGGAGCCCGGGCCGCCGCCCTCCGACATGGACCCCTTCATACGGACCGAGGACGCGCCGGACGTCGCCTTCATGGCCTTGTCGACGATCTGGGGACCCGAGAGGTCCGCGAACGGGTCCTTCTTCTGCGCGGCCGCCGGCTTCTTGGTGTCGTCGGACTTGTCGCCCCCACAGGCCGTGAGCGTGACGGTCGCGGCGGTGGCGAGGCAGAGCGCGGCGAAGGCGGTGCGGCGCGAGTAGGCGTGCATGGAGAGTCCCCCCAGGGAGTTCGTGTTCAGCTCGGACATCAGACCAGATGCTTGTGAACCGAGTCAACACCGTTCACGGTCGACGGGTCGTTAACGGTCGTGAAAGGGGTTCGCCCGACTCGCCTGGGTAGGCTCGGCGTCACAGGCGGTGGGCGATGACCGACGCGCACCGCGGGCGGGACCGATAGGACGAGGGGCGGACCAGTGGGGACCAGCGGGCCGACGCGGCCGGGCGGGAGCACGGGGGACGGGGCGTACGACGCGACACGTGACGCGACACGTGACGCGGCGCGCGCAGCGAGCTACGACGCGGCGTACGACACAGGCGGGGCGGCCGGGCCGGGTGTCACCGAGGTGACCGCCGCCGGGATCGCCCGCCTCGCCGGGGTCGGCCGCGCCGCCGTCAGCAACTGGCGCCGCCGCCACGCCGACTTCCCCAGGCCCGTCGGCGGCACCGACACCAGCCCCTCCTTCGCGCTCGCCGAGGTCGAGCGGTGGCTGCGCGGCCAGGGCAAGCTCTCCGAAGTGCCGCTGCGCGAACGGGTCTGGCAGCAGCTCGCGGGCCACCCCGCGGGCCCCGTCACCGCCCTGCTGCACGCGGGCTGCGGCCTGCTCCTCGTGCACGACCGGCACACCGACTGGCTGCGCCTGAGCGCGGTGTCCGACGCGCACCTGGCGCGCGGGCTCCCGGACGCCCTGGACGCCGTGCTCACGCCGCGGTTCGGCAAGCCGCGGCGCACCCGCGCGGTGCCCGTCCCCGCGACGCCCGACCTCCTGCCGTCCGTCCCGCTGCTGCGCTCCGCCGCCGAACTCGCCGCCGAACTCGGCGCGCACAAGGCGTACGAGTTCCTGCTCGGCCGCCACCTCGACGCCAACCCCCGGCAGTACACGCTCACCCCCCAGGGCCCCGCCGAGCTCATGGCCGAACTCGCCGGGCCCGCCCGCAGCGTGCTCGACCCGGCCTGCGGCACCGGCGCCCTGCTGCGGGCCGCCGCCGGCGCCCCCGGCCAGCAGCTCTACGGCCAGGACAGCGCCGCCGACCTCGCGGCGCTCACCGCGCTGCGCCTGGCCCTCGGCTCCGACGCCCCGGCCACCGTGCGCACCGCCGCCGCCGACACCCTGCGCGCCGACGCCCACCCGGACCTCGCCGTCGACGCCGTCCTGTGCCACCCGCCGTTCAACGACCGCAACTGGGGCCACGACGAGCTGTCCTACGACGCCCGCTGGGAGTACGGACTGCCGGCGCGCACCGAGTCCGAACTCGCCTGGGTGCAGCACGCCCTCGCCCGGCTGCGCGACGGCGGCACCGCCGTCCTGCTGATGCCGCCCGCCGCCGCGTCCCGCCGCTCGGGGCGCCGCATCCGCGCCGACCTGCTGCGCCGCGGTGCCCTGCGCGCCGTGATCGCGCTGCCGCCGGGCGCGGCACCCCCGTACAACCTGCCGCTGCACGTCTGGGTCCTGCGCAGGCCGGGCCCCGGCGTGCCCGCCGCCCCCGAGGCCCTCCTCGTCGAGGCGGCCGGGGCCACGGCCGGCGCCGACGGCAGGCACCCCGACCCCCGGCACCCCGAGTCCCGCCACACCGACGGGCGCGACCCGCGCGCCTGGCCGCCGGTGCAGGACGCGGTACTCGACGCCTACCGCCGCTTCGAGCGGCACGGCACCCTCGCCGAGATCCCCGGCTTCGCCCTGTCCGTGCCCGTGCTCGACCTCCTCGACGACGAGGTCGACCTGGCGCCCGCGCGCCGCCTGCCGCCCCGGGCCGCGGGCGGCGGCGCGACGGAGCTGCGCGCGGTCCGCGACCGGCTCGGCGAGACCCTGCGCCTGACCGCCGAACTCACCCCGCCGCAGGCCGCCCCCGGCACCCCCGACACGGCCCGCTGGCCGCTCACCACCGTCGGCGAACTGGCCCGCGCGGGCCACCTGGTGCTCCACACCGGCGGCGTCGGCGGCGCCCCCGGGGTGCCCGTCCTCACCGACCACGACGTGCTCACCGGCGCGCCGCCCGCCGTCCCGGCCGCGCCCCACGACGACACCTCCCTGCCCGAGCGGCCGGAGCGGCCCGTGCTCACCGAGCCCGGCGACGTCGTCGTGCCCGTCTCCGGCACCGCCGCCGCCCGCGTCGTCGACGAGACCACCGCGGGCGCCGCCCTCGGCCGCGGCCTCGCCCTGCTGCGCCCCGACCCGGCGGCGCTCGACCCCTGGTTCCTCGCCGGGTTCCTGCGCGGCACGGCCAACACCCGCCAGGCCAGCAGCTACGCCTCCACCTCCGCCCGGCTCGACGTGCGCCGCCTCCAGCTGCCCCGCCTCCCGCCGGAGCGCCAGCGCGGCTACGGCGAGCGGTTCCGGGCGCTCGCCGCCTTCGAGGACGCGCTGCGGCTCGCGGGCCGCCTGGGTGAGCAACTGGTGCGCGGGATGTACGACGGGCTCACCGACGGCACGGTCGCGCCGGACGAGCCCGACCCGTCCCCGTGACCCGCCGTACGACCGGCCCCGCGGCCGCCCCCTGACCGACCCCACGCCCGGCCCCGCGACCGGCAGCACCCGCGCCACGCGCACCAGGAGTACCGGGAGCACCGGACCGCCACGTACCGCGTGATCAGTACGACAACGGTTCGGTACAACCCGATTCGGGTCCGCGGAGTCGGCCTATACGCTCGAATCCTCAACCGTCCGTCTCGTCAGGTAACCAGGAGCAGCCATGCACGGCCACGGCTATGCGCCGCCGCCCCCGCCGGCCCCGGGGCCCCCGTCGGCGGGTTCGCCCGTGACGCTGCGCGTGCTGTTCGTCGTGCTCGCCGCCCTGACGTGCGGCCTGCTGGCGTGGGCCGCGATGCTCCGGCTCGCGCTCGTCACGCGCGCGGTCCGCGACTGGGTGCTCTTCGTGGCCGTCGTCGCCCTCGACGTGCTCGCCGTCGTGCTCATCGGCGTCGACAAGGGCGACGAGGAGTTCACCGGGCCCGGCAACACGGGCATGACCATCCTCGTCGCCACCCTGGTGCCCGTGATCGCCTACTACCTGACCATGGACATCCGCCACCACGCACGGCTCGCCCGCGCCCAGGCCCCGTACCAGCAGACGCAGTTCCCGGGCTACCCCCCGCAGCCGTCCCCGCCCTCGTACGGCTACCCGACGCAGCACACGCCCGTCCCCGCGCCCGCGCCGCCGCCGACCCCGCCGGGCCGTCAGCCGCCCGCCCGCATCGACCAGGTCCGCGCCGAGCTCGACGAGCTGAGCGACTATCTGCGCAAGCAGGAAGGCGGCAGCTGACCGTGGCATCCGGGACCGACCGACGCGTCGTCGCCGGGCGCTACGAGCTGGCCACCCTCATCGGCCAGGGCGGCATGGGCCAGGTCTGGACGGCGTACGACCAGCGCCTGGACCGCCGCGTCGCGGTCAAGCTGCTCCGCCCGGACAAGGTCGCGGGCGCCGAGGCCGACGAGCTGCGCCGCCGCTTCATCCGCGAGTGCCGCGTCACCGCGCAGGTCGACCACCCCGGCCTGGTCACCGTGCACGACGCGGGCAGCGACGGTGACGACCTCTACCTCGTCATGCAGTACGTCGACGGCGCCGACCTCGGCGACCACCTCGCCGAGCACGCGCCCTACCCCTGGCAGTGGGCCGTCGCCGTCGCCGCCCAGCTGTGCGCCGTGCTCTCCGCGGTGCACGCCGTGCCGATCGTGCACCGCGACCTCAAGCCGCGGAACGTGATGGTCCGCCAGGACGGCACGCTCACCATCCTCGACCTCGGCATCGCCTCGGTCATGGACACCGACACCACCCGCCTCACCCACACCGGCTCCCCGATCGGCAGCCCCTCGTACATGGCGCCGGAGCAGGCCATGGGCGGCGCCGTCGGCCCGTACACCGACCTGTACGCGCTCGGCGTGCTGCTCCACGAACTCCTCAGCGGCGACGTGCCGTTCTCCGGCTCGACCGCCCTCGGCGTGCTGCACCGGCACCTGTACGAGCCGCCGCTGCCGGTGCGCAGGCTGCGCCCCGAGGTCCCCGAGTCCGTCGAGTCCCTGGTCCTGCGGCTGCTCGCCAAGGACCCCCAGCACCGGCCCGCGAGCGCCCAGGACGTCTACGAGGAGCTGGTGCCGCTGCTGCCCGCGCGCTCCGCGCCGTCCGGCCGCCCGCTCGACCCGACCCGCCCCTTCCTGCGCCCGCACGCGCCCTGGCCCGACCGGGCCGCGACCCCCGCCGCCACGCCCCAGGCCCAGCCGCCCCGGCCCGGCCACGGCCAGGACGTCGCCCGCGCCGTCGACGAGGTCAAGCGGCTGCTCGGCGAGGGCCGCATCACCCAGGCCGTCGACGTCCTCGGCTCGATCCTGCCGGCCGCCGCCGCCCAGCACGGCGAGCACTCGCCCGTCGTCCGCACCCTGCGCAAGCAGTACGCGGCCACGCTGATGGACGACGGCCAGTACCGCCGCGCCCTCCCCGAGCTGCGCCGCCTCGCCGACCAGCGCGCCGCCGAGTCCGGCCACGCCGACCCGCAGTCCCTCCAGTTCCGCTACGAGGCCGCCCAGTGCCTGGAGCAGCTCGGCGAACCCGCCGCGGCCCTGGCCGAGTACCGCGCCCTGCTCCCTTACTACGAGAACCAGTACGCGACCGACGACATCCGCCAGTCCCTGGAGATCCGCCGCCGCATCGGCCACCTCCTGCTGGCCCTCGGCGACCGCTCGGCGGCCCACGACACGCTGGCCCGCCTCGTCCTGGACGCGGAGCGCGTCCACGGCGTCGGGCACCCCTTCCCCGCGGAGATCCGCCGAACCCTCCAGTGGCTGGGGCAAGTGCGCGGATAGGGCGGATTCCGGGCGCCGGGGGTGCCCCAACTCCCGGTGAGTCGTTGGTGGTGGCGCGTCCCCCTGAACGAACCGGACGAGTTCTGGGGGAAGGGTGGCCGAGACGACCACCGCTGCCTACCATCGATCACCGCAAGACTTTGTGCAGCGAAGCACAATCTCTCCACCGGGAGGCCAACTTGCACCGCCGCCGTCGCACCGCGCTCCTCCTCTCCGCCGCGGCCGTCGCCGCTGCCCCGCTCCTCACCGCCTGCGGCAGTGACGCGCGCCCCGGCGCCGCGGCCGTCGTGGGCGACGACCGCATCACGGTGGCGCAGCTCGAACACCGGGTGAACGAGGTGCGTTCCGCGCAGCGCGCCGCCGTCCCCGACGACCGGCAGTACGAGCAGGTCATCGCCAAGACCGGCAGCCTCACCCGCAACACGCTGCACACGATGGTCCTCGACCGGGTCCTGCACCGCGCCGCGCGCGACGCCGGGGTGAGCGTCACCCGCAAGGAGATCCAGACCACCCGCGCCGAGATGGCGGAACAGGCGGGCGGCCGCAAGGCCCTGGAGGCGGGCTGGCTCCAGCAGTACAGCATCGCGCCCAAGCGCCTCGACGACAGCATCCGCACGGAGATCGAGGCCCGGAAGCTGTCGGCGAAGCTCGGCGCCGACATGACGTCCAAGGAGGGCCAGGACACCTTCTGGGCCGCCCTGTCCAAGGCCTCCAAGAAGCTCGACGTCGATGTGAACCCGCGCTACGGCACGTGGGACACCACCCAGAACAAGCGGATCGACACGAAGACGCCTTGGCTCCGCGAAGCAGCGGCCTGACCTCACGTGCGGCGGCGCCCCGCATCGCGCTGGCGCGCTCGTCCTCAAACGCCGGACGGGCTGAATCTGTCCGGCGGGCGGCAGCCGAGATCTTCTAGCCCGTCCGGCGTTCGAGGAGGCGTACCGCGAGGGCCGCCCGCTGTCGGAGGCGTGGGTTACGTTCGAGCGGTGAACGAAACCCCGGCGGGGCGCGTCGTCCTGCTCACCACCAGCCACCGCGTAGCCCCCGGCCTCCTGTCCTGGCCCGCCTGGCAGGCCCTGCACGGCGCCGACGACGTGCTGTGCGCCGACGCCGCCCATCCGCAGCTGCCGTATCTGCGCGAGGCGGGCGTCGACGTCAAGCAGGCCGCGCCCACCGCCGAGGAACTGGTGCGCGCCTGCGCGGGCGGCCGCACCGTCCTGGTCCTGGCCACGGCCGAGGGCGACCGCCCGCTGACGGACGGCCTGGCCCGCCTCGCGGGCTCCGGCCGCCACGCCATGCCGGACCTGGAACTGCTCCCCGGCTCCTACGACCTGCCGGGCGCCCGCCTCCTCGACCTCGTCCAGGTCATGGACCGCATCCGGGCCGAGTGCCCGTGGTCGTCGCGCCAGACCCACCGCAGCCTCGCGAAGTACGGCATCGAGGAGGCGTACGAACTGGTGGAGGCGATCGAGGACGGCGACCGCACGGAGCTCCGCGAGGAGCTGGGCGACGTCCTGCTCCAGGTCGTCTTCCACGCGCGCATCGCGGAGGAGGACGAGGAGGAGCCGTTCTCCGTGGACGACGTGGCGGGCACCATCGTCGACAAGCTCGTCCACCGCCACCCCCACGTCTTCGGCGACGACACGGCCTCGACGCCCGAGGAGGTCAAGGCGCACTGGCTGCGCACCAAGGCGGTGGAGAAGCAGCGCGACTCCGTGACGGAGGGCATCCCCCTCGGCCAGCCCGGCCTCGCCCTGGCCGCCAAGCTCGCCTCGCGCGCCCGCACGGCCGCCCTGGACGTCCCGCTGCCGACGGGCGAGGGCATCGGCTACGAACTCCTGGCGATGGCCGTCCGCGCGGAGTCCACCGGGGTGGACCCCGAGGCAGCACTCCGGGCAGCGGCCCGCGCCTACCGCGACGCGATCCGCACGGCGGAGACGGCGTAACCCTCGCGGGGCGCCCCTGACCCGCCCCTTCCCGCTTCCTGGGGGCTCCGCCCCCAGACCCCCGCTCCTCAATCGCCGGAGGGGCTGAAACACAGCCGCAAGCGGCACCGTCCAGCCCGTCCGGCGTTTGAGGACGAGGCGCGGAGCGCCGATAAGGGCAGGGGCACGGGGGCGGCAGCCCCCGGATCGGGAAGGGGCGGGCCTGGGGCGCCCCGCGAGGGACGGGCGGCTACCGTCGACCGCATGCACGACAACCCCCCCGTCCCCCCGGAGCCCGAGCTCTTCACCTGGGAGTTCGCCAGCGACCCCTACCCCGCCTACGCCTGGCTCCGCGAGCACGCCCCGGTGACCAGGCGGCGCCTGCCGAGCGGCGTCGAGGCCTGGCTGGTCACCCGCTACGCGGACGCGCGCCAGGCCCTGGCCGACCAGCGGCTCAGCAAGAACCCGGCCCACCACGACGAGCCCGCGCACGCCAAGGGCAAGACCGGCATCCCGGGCGAGCGCAAGGCCGAGCTGATGACGCATCTGCTGAACATCGACCCGCCGGACCACACCCGGCTGCGTCGCCTGGTGTCGAAGGCGTTCACACCGCGTCGCGTGGCGGAGTTCGAGTCCCGGGTGCAGGAGCTGACGGACCAGCTCATCGACGGGTTCGCGGAGCGGGGCGAGGCCGACCTCATCCACGAGTTCGCGTTCCCGCTGCCGATCTACGCCATCTGCGACATGCTCGGCGTACCGCGCGAGGACCAGGACGACTTCCGGGACTGGGCCGGGATGATGATCCGGCACGGCGGGGGCCCGCGCGGCGGCGTGGCGCGCTCGGTGAAGAAGATGCGCGGCTACCTCGCCGAGCTCATCCACCGCAAGCGGGAGTCCCTCGCGGACGAGGGCGACGACGACCTGATCTCCGGGCTCATCCGCGCCTCCGACCACGGCGAGCACCTCACCGAGAACGAGGCCGCGGCGATGGCCTTCATCCTCCTCTTCGCCGGCTTCGAGACGACCGTGAACCTCATCGGGAACGGTACGTACGCCCTGCTCACCCACCCCGAGCAGCGGGCCCTCCTGGAGCGCTCCCTGGCCGCGGGCGACACCGGTCTCCTCGCCACGGGCCTGGAGGAACTCCTGCGCTACGACGGGCCCGTGGAGCTGGCCACCTGGCGGTTCGCCACCGAGCCGCTGCGCATCGGCGGCCAGGACATCGCCACGGGCGACCCGGTGCTCGTCGTGCTCGCCGCCGCCGACCGCGACCCCGACCGCTTCGCCGAGCCCGACCGCCTCGACCTCTCCCGCCGCGACAACCAGCACCTCGGCTACGGCCACGGCATCCACTACTGCCTCGGCGCCCCGCTCGCCCGCCTGGAGGGGCAGACCGCCCTCGCCACCCTGCTGCGCCGCCTGCCCGACCTGCAACTGGCCGCGGCCCCTGAGGAGTTGAGGTGGCGCGGGGGGCTCATCATGCGGGGCCTCAGGACGTTGCCGGTGCGTTTCACACCCGCCCCGCGGGTCACTCGTGCTGATGGGCCGTCAACAATGTGACTTTCGCGTGATCTCGGCTGAACCGACTTGTGACTGGCGTTCGAGTGCCGCTACGTTCACGACGGCCCGGCACCCGCGCGCTCGCGCGCTCGCGCCGCGCCCGACCTGTCGTCCACGAAAGGCACCTGCATGCTCTCCGGCCAAGGCCGTCACCGTCGCCCCCGCCAGGTCCCGGCGATCCTCGTCACGGCGGGCGTCACCGGATCCGCCATCGCCATCCCGCTCCTCGGTGCGTCGAGCGCGAGCGCGGCGGACGCCGAGACGTGGGACAAGGTCGCGGAGTGCGAGAGCGGCGGCGCGTGGAGCGCCAAGGGCAGCGGCTACTACGGCGGCCTCCAGCTCACCCAGGACACCTGGGAGCGGTACGGCGGCCTGTCCTACGCGCCGAGCGCCGACCAGGCGAGCCGCTCCCAGCAGATCCACGTCGCCGAGAACGTGCTCGCCGACCGGGGCCCCGACGCCTGGCCGAACTGCGCCCCGGCCGCCGGCCTGACGAAGGGCGGCGAGGCCGCCGACGTCGACCCGGGCCTGCCGACGTCCCCGCCGCGCCCCGCGGACTCCGAGGGGTCCGCGACGTCCGGCAAGGACGAGGGCAAGGAGAAGGACAAGGACAAGAAGGGCGCGGGCGAGGAGAAGGACGCGAAGGGCGAGCGCGCGGGCGCCGCCACGGACGCGGACGGCTCCGGGAAGGCCGAGAGGCCCGGCGGTTCCGCCGGCGCGCGAGACAAGAGTCACGAAGCGGACAGCCGGGACGGCGGCGCCGACCGCGCCGAGGCGGGCGAGAAGAGCGACGGGCGCGGCGGCAAGCACCGCAAGCCCGCCGCCGACGGCTCCGACAAGTCCGGTGCGCACGACAGCGCTTCGCCGCGGGAGTCCGACAGCGCCGGGCCCGGCTCGGACGACGCGTCCCGGGACGGCACCTCCGGCCGCCACCGCGGCGACCGCGCCGACGAGAACGCCCCGTCCGGCGACACCGGCCCCGGGCGCCACGCCTCGCGCGGCGACGCGCGGGACGTCCCCGCCGCCGGGCGCGCCGCGGGCACGTACACGGTCCGCTCCGGCGACAACCTCTCGGCGATCGCCGACAGCCACGACCTTGACGGCGGCTGGACGGATCTGTACGCGGGCAACAAGAAGACCGTCGGCTCCGACCCGGACCTCATCCTCCCCGGTCAGCGGCTCGAACTGGGGGCCGAGGACAAGGAAGTGACGGAGGGGAAGCCGGGCGGGAAGTAGGCCGAAAGCCCGGCAGTTCGCGATGAATGTCCGGTTTAAAGACGGTGAGAGGCAAGTGAGAGATGGGTCTCAGAAGCCCTGATCGTCTTTGAAATTCGGCTGATTGCCTGACTACGGTCATGACCGCTCGCCACAGCGGGCCCCGCCGGTCGGTACGCCGAATCCTGCCAACGGCCGGACGGGAACAGTCGTCGCTTCGAGCGCCGAAGGCAGGAGCGGGGGACCCAAGGTAAGTGCCGGGCCCGGACGTTGAGCGGTCGCCAGACCGCGGGACGTACGGACACGGCTAGGGGTGAAGTCGCGCGCTAGGACGTGCGGCCGGGCACTCACCCGCCCGAACCCGACAGCTCACCTCGCAGGCGTCGGTGAGGGGATCACTTCATGCTGCGTTCCGGCAAGGGCAAGCACCGTCGTCCGACCAAGCTCGACAAGGCCACCCGCGCCGCCACCGTCGTCGGTGTCACCGGTGCCGCTGTCGCCGCCCCGCTGATGGCGGCCGGCACGGCCAACGCCGCCACTCCCGCCGAGTGGGACCGCGTCGCCGCGTGCGAGTCCGGCGGCAACTGGTCCATCAACACCGGCAACGGCTACTACGGCGGCGTCCAGTTCTCCGCCTCCACCTGGGCGGCGTACGGCGGCACCAAGTACGCGCCGACCGCCGACAAGGCCTCCAAGGCCCAGCAGATCGAGATCGCCGAGAAGGTCCTCGCGGGCCAGGGCAAGGGCGCGTGGCCGAAGTGCGGCGTGGGCCTGTCCGGCTCCCCGTACACCGGCGGCGGCTCCTCCGGCGGTGGCCAGCAGCAGCCGCAGCAGCAGAACAAGCCGCGGCCGCAGCAGCAGGCCCAGCCGCAGCAGCAGGCCGCTCCCAAGCCGCAGCCGCAGCCGCAGCACCAGCCGCAGCAGGCCGCCCCGCAGGTCGAGAAGAAGACCGTCCAGACCCCGACCGGCAAGGTCGTGAAGAAGGGCGACGGCGAGTACAAGGTCGAGTCCGGCGACACCCTGTCCAAGATCGCCCAGGAGCACGACGTCAAGGGCGGCTGGCAGAAGCTGTACCAGCTGAACGACGACATCGTCTCCGACGCCGACTTCATCTACCCGGGCCAGCAGCTGCACCTCAGCTGACCCGCCCCGGCCCCGGCAGCGCCCGGAGCCGCCCCGTCCCCATGGGCTACCGCCCCGGTGCGCGTCCCCCCGCCGCACCGGGGCGGTACCTTTTTGTCCGGTAGTTTGTTTGCTGAGGGAACTATCCGCGTTCGGTCCGTCGGTCCGTCCATGTGCTGGGCGGTCGGATGGCCGATGCCCCGGAGCCGGTTAGGCTCGTGTCGCAGGGGCCAGCGCGGCCCCTAGTACCCCCGCGTACCCCGCGTCACATCCCATAAGGAGATGCTCGTGCCGTCCATCGACGTCGTCGTAGCCCGGGAAATCCTGGACTCCCGAGGCAATCCCACGGTCGAGGTCGAGGTCGGCCTCGACGACGGCTCCACCGGCCGTGCGGCCGTCCCGTCCGGCGCCTCCACCGGCGCCTTCGAGGCCATCGAACTCCGTGACGGAGACGCCAACCGCTACGGCGGCAAGGGCGTGGAGAAGGCCGTCCTCGCCGTCATCGAGCAGATCGGCCCGGAGCTCGTCGGCTACGACGCCACCGAGCAGCGCCTGATCGACCAGGCCATGTTCGACCTGGACGCCACGGACAACAAGGGCTCCCTCGGCGCCAACGCCATCCTCGGCGTCTCCCTCGCCGTGGCCCACGCCGCCTCCGAGGCCTCCGACCTGCCGCTCTTCCGCTACCTGGGCGGCCCGAACGCGCACCTGCTGCCGGTGCCGATGATGAACATCCTGAACGGCGGATCCCACGCGGACTCCAACGTCGACATCCAGGAGTTCATGATCGCCCCGATCGGCGCTGAGTCCTTCTCCGAGGCCCTGCGCTGGGGCGCCGAGGTCTACCACACGCTGAAGAAGGTCCTGAAGAACAAGGGCCTGTCCACCGGCCTCGGCGACGAGGGCGGCTTCGCGCCGAACCTGGAGTCCAACCGCGCCGCCCTCGACCTCATCGTCGAGGCCATCAAGCAGGCCGGTTACGTCCCGGGCGAGCAGATCGCGCTGGCGCTCGACGTCGCCGCGTCCGAGTTCTACAAGGACGGCTCCTACGAGTTCGAGGGCAAGTCCCGCTCGGCCGCCGAGATGACCGACTACTACGCCGAGCTGGTCTCCGCGTACCCGCTGGTCTCCATCGAGGACCCGCTGTACGAGGACGACTGGGACGGCTGGAAGATCATCACCGAGAAGCTGGGCGACAAGGTCCAGATCGTCGGCGACGACCTCTTCGTCACCAACCCCGAGCGCCTCCAGCGCGGCATCGACGAGGACGCCGCCAACGCGCTGCTCGTCAAGGTCAACCAGATCGGCTCGCTGACCGAGACCCTGGACGCCGTCGAGCTGGCCCAGCGCAACGGCTTCAAGTGCATGATGTCCCACCGCTCCGGCGAGACCGAGGACGTCACCATCGCCGACCTCGCCGTCGCGGTGAACTGCGGCCAGATCAAGACCGGCGCCCCGGCCCGCTCGGACCGCGTCGCCAAGTACAACCAGCTCCTGCGCATCGAGGAGATCCTCGACGACGCCGCGGTGTACGCCGGCCGCAGCGCGTTCCCGCGCTTCAAGGGCTGAGGCCTAGCCAGTCGTACGTACGTCCCCGTACTCGGTCCCGTACCGTGTGCGGGGACGTACGCACGTAGTGGGGAGGCGGACATGGCAGTGCGGAACCGCGACCGGTTCTCCACCGCGACGCGGCTCAAGCTGCTCGGCGAGCAGACCGCGGAGCGCGTCTACCGCTCCCAGACCAAGCGCCAGGCCCGCCGCTCGCGGCTCACCGGGCGCGCGGCGCTGCTCGTCCTCGTGGTGTGCTCGCTGGTGGTCGCGCTCGCCTACCCGATACGGCAGTACGTCTCGCAGCGCGCCGAGATCGCCGAGCAGCGGCAGAAGCAGGCCGAGCACCGCGAGAACGTCGAGCGCCTGCGCGACGAGAAGGCCCGCTGGCAGGACGACGCCTACGCCGAGCAGCGCATCCGCGACCGGCTGCACTACGTGATGCCCGGCGAGACCGGCTTCACGGTGATCGACCCCCAGGCCGCCGACCGCCACCGCCCCGACGGGGGCGGCACCGACCGGCCCTGGTACTCCAACGTCTGGGACGGCATCGACAAGGCGGACGGCTCCGGCGCCGCGGGCCGTCCCGACGACAACTGATCCGACCCTCGCACCCACCGAAAGACAGGCATGGAAACGCCCCCGCCCCAGACCGAGTCCACCGCGCCCACGGACGCCGACATCGCCGCGTTCCAGGAGCAGCTGGGCCGCCCGCCGCGCGGCCTGCGGGCCATCGCCCACCGCTGCCCCTGCGGCAACCCGGACGTGGTCGAGACGGCCCCCCGTCTGGAGGACGGCACGCCGTTCCCGACGACGTTCTATCTGTCGTGCCCGCGCGCGGCCTCCGCGATCGGCACGCTGGAGGCGAACGGCGTGATGAAGGAGATGACGGAGCGGCTCGCGACCGACCCGGAGCTCGCCGCCGCGTACCGCGCGGCGCACGAGGACTACATCGCCCGGCGCGACTCCATCGAGGTCCTGGAGGGCTTTCCCTCGGCCGGCGGCATGCCGGACCGCGTGAAGTGCCTGCACGTCCTGGTCGCCCACTCCCTGGCCGCGGGCCCCGGCGTGAACCCCCTGGGCGACGAGGCCATCGCCATGCTCCCGGAGTGGTGGCGCAAGGGCCCGTGCGTTTCTCCTGCCGAGGGCTGAGCAGGTACCCGGACCCGCCGCTACCGCGGCGGGATCGCCCCCCACCCGCCCACCCGCAAGCCCCAGCTGTGCGAGGACCGGCCCCGACGCGGAGCGCCTGATCGTCCGTCTTCCCGGTGTGGGCCATCGTTCCGCAGGGCGGAACGGGTGGGCACAGCCCCCCGCTGCCCCCTACCCGTCAACGCAAAGGAGCACCCAGCGTGACCCGCGTGGCCGCCATCGACTGTGGCACGAACTCGATCCGCCTCCTCGTCGCGGACGCGGACCCGCGGACCGGCGAGCTCGTCGACCTCGACCGCCGCATGCAGATCGTCCGCCTCGGTCAGGGTGTGGACAAGACGGGCCGCCTGGCCCCCGAGGCCCTGGAGCGGACCTTCGCGGCCTGCCGCGAGTACGCCGCCGTCATCAAGGAGCACGGCGCGCAGCGCACCCGCTTCGTGGCGACCTCCGCGTCGCGCGACGCGGAGAACCGCGAGGAGTTCGTCCGCGGCGTCCTGGACATCCTCGGCGTCGAGCCGGAGGTGATCAGCGGCGACCAGGAGGCGGAGTTCTCCTTCACGGGCGCCACCAAGGAGCTGACGGGCCGCGCCGACCTGGAGACGCCCTACCTCGTCGTGGACATCGGCGGCGGCTCCACGGAGTTCGTCGTGGGCGACGGCAGCGTCCGGGCGGCCCGCTCCGTGGACGTCGGCTGCGTGCGCATGACCGAGCGGCACTTCGTGCGCGACGGCGCCGTCACCGACCCGCCGACCGCCGAGCAGCTCGCCGCCGTCCGCGCGGACATCGCCGCGGCGCTCGACCTGGCCGAGGAGACAGTCCCGCTGCGCGAGGCGCGGACCCTGGTGGGGCTCGCGGGCTCGGTCACCACGGTGGCCGGGATCGCGCTCGGCCTCGACGCGTACGAGTCCGCCGCGATCCACCACTCGCGCATCTCGTACGAGCAGGTCAAGGCCATCGTGGAGCGGCTCGCGCAGTCGACGCACGCCGAGCGCGCGGCGATCCCCGTGATGCACCCGGGCCGGGTCGACGTGATCGCGGCGGGCGCCCTCGTGCTGCTCTCGATCATGGAGCGGGTCGGTGCCCGCGAGGTGGTCGTGAGCGAACACGACATCCTGGACGGCATCGCCTGGAAGGTGGCGGAGGAGCTCGGCGCGTAGCCCCGCGCGGGTCTCCTCGGCGGGGCCCGGTGGATCATCGCTTGAGCGGGGCGGATGTCGTTTGAGCAGCCGTCGGGCGGCTTCGGCGGCCCGGCGGCGACACTCCGTCGGGAAAGTTCGTGAAGTTCTTCACAAGGAAAACGGCCCAGTAGGGCGTGGTTCCGAGGAGTTTCGGGCCCGCAGGCGGGGTTTTGAAGGCGCGAGACTGACGCTCGCGGCGCATCGCAGGTGTTACAGGGGTGTGAACCGAGGAGTGGTTCACCCGGTGTTGCGGCCCGGAGTGGCTGCTCACGAGGGGTTGACAACGACTCGCGGCACCGGCTGGTTCCCCTGAGGTGTCATGACCTCCGTCACGTGGGCGGCGAAGTGTAGCAGAGGCCCCACCCATCCTTGTGAAGGGGCGCACGAGCGACCCCCTCCGAGGGGGTGGATACTCAATGGCATGAGCACCACGGAGCGTCCCAGGATCCTCGTAGTAGGCGGTGGGTACGTAGGCCTGTACGCAGCTCGTCGCATTCTCAAGAAGATGCGCTACGGCGAGGCGACCGTCACGGTCGTCGACCCGCGCTCGTACATGACGTACCAGCCCTTCCTCCCCGAAGCCGCCGCCGGCAGCATCTCGCCGAGGCACGTCGTCGTCCCGCTGCGACGCGTGCTGCCCAAGGCCGAGGTACTGACCGGTCGGGTCACGACCATCGACCAGGACCGCAAGGTCGCCACGATCGCGCCGCTCGTCGGCGAGGCGTACGAGCTGCCGTTCGACTACCTGGTCATCGCCATGGGCGCGGTCTCCCGCACCTTCCCGATCCCCGGCCTCGCCGAGCAGGGCATCGGCATGAAGGGCATCGAGGAGGCCATCGGCCTGCGCAACCACGTGCTCGAGCAGCTGGACAAGGCCGACTCCACGACCGACGAGGAGGTCCGCCGCAAGGCGCTGACCTTCGTCTTCGTCGGCGGTGGCTTCGCCGGTGCCGAGACCGTCGGCGAGGTCGAGGACATGGCCCGCGACGCGGCGAAGTACTACAACACCGTGTCGCGCGAGGACATGCGCTTCGTCCTGGTCGACGCGGCCGACAAGATCCTGCCGGAGGTCGGCCCGAAGCTCGGCCAGTACGGCAAGGAGCACCTGGAGAGCCGCGGGGTCGAGGTCTACCTCTCCACCTCCATGGACTCCTGCGTCGACGGCCACGTCGTGCTGAAGAACGGCCTGGAGGTCGACTCCAACACGATCGTCTGGACCGCCGGTGTGAAGCCGAACCCGGCGCTCGCCCGCTTCGGCCTCCCGCTCGGCCCGCGCGGCCACGTCGACACCCAGACGACCCTCCAGGTCCAGGGCACCGACTACATCTGGGCCGCGGGCGACAACGCCCAGGTCCCGGACCTCGTCGGCCGCAAGGCGGGCAACGAGAACGCCTGGTGCCCGCCGAACGCCCAGCACGCCCTGCGCCAGGCCAAGGTCCTCGGCGACAACGTGGTCTCCGGCATGCGGGGCTTCCCGCAGAAGGAGTACAGCCACGCCAACAAGGGCGCGGTCGCGGGTCTCGGCCTGCACAAGGGCGTCGCGATGATCGTCATGGGCAAGATGAAGATCAAGCTCAAGGGCCGTCTCGCCTGGTACATGCACCGTGGCTACCACGGCATGGCGATGCCGACGTTCAACCGCAAGATCCGCGTCTTCGCGGACTGGACCCTCGGCATGTTCCTCAAGCGCGAGGTCGTCTCCCTCGGTGCGATGGAGACCCCGCGCGAGGAGTTCTACGAGGCCGCCAAGCCCGCGCCCAAGCCGGCCGCCGCCGCTCCGGTCGAGGAGAAGGCCAAGGCCTCTTAAGGTCCGGCGCACGCCGCATTGACCCGAAGGGTCCCCGCTATCCGTGGAGCGGGGGCCCTTCGGGTTTTTCGCGTCCCGGTGGGAAGAACGGGAAGGAGCGCTGCCCCCGGCCGATTTTCATGTCACGTACACGTATTTTGCCGATTCGTGACGCCGTGACGGGACTGCGCGCACGCGTCGGTGGTGTTTACGTGGAGTCGGACCGTTCCGGGGTACCCCATTGCGGAGGTGTGTGCCATGCAGGACGCCGCTTCGCGGCTGAAGGACATTGCCGAACAGGTGCTGGGAGCCCGGCTCCCCGTTCGGATCCGTGCCTGGGACGGTTCGGAGGACGGTCCGCCGGGGGCACCCGTCCTCGTCGTACGCCATCGGCGCGCGCTGCGCAGGCTGCTGTGGAAGCCGGGGGAGCTGGGGCTCGCCCGGGCCTGGGTGGCCGGGGACCTCGACGTCGAGGGCGACCTCTACCAAGCCCTCGACCTGCTCGCCGAGTTCATCTGGGAGCGCGACGACGACGCCCCCACGCTGCGGCAGTCCCTGCGCGACCCGCGGGTGCGCGCCGCCGTCCGCTCGCTGCTCACGCTCGCCGCGCCGTTCGTGCCGCCGCCCGTGCCGCGCGAGGAGATGCGCAAGCAGGGCAGGCTGCACCGGCACACCAAGGGCAGCGACAAGCAGGCCATCAGCCACCACTACGACGTCGGCAACGACTTCTACGAGCTGGTCCTCGGCCCCTCCATGGTCTACTCCTGCGCCTACTTCGAGGAGCCCGGGAGCACCCTGGAGGACGCCCAGCGCGACAAGCTCGAACTGATCTGCCGCAAGCTCGGCCTGAAGCCCGGCATGCGCCTCCTCGACGTCGGCTGCGGCTGGGGCTCCATGGCCATCCACGCCGCCCGCGAGCACGGCGTGCACGTCGTCGGCGTCACGCTCTCCCGCGAGCAGGCCGCGTACGCCCGCAAGCGCATCGCGGAGGAGGGCCTGACCGACCGCGTGGAGATCCGCGTCCAGGACTACCGCGACGTGCGCGACGGCCCGTACGACGCGATCTCGTCCATCGGCATGGCCGAGCACGTCGGGTCCGAGCGCTATCTGGACTACGCGCGCGACCTCCACACCCTCCTGAAGCCCGGCGGGCGGCTGCTCAACCACCAGATCGCGCGCCGCCCCCTCGGCGACGAGGCGGCGTACTCCGTCGACGAGTTCATCGACGCCTACGTCTTCCCCGACGGCGAACTGGCCCCGCTCGGCACCACCGTGGGCCTCCTGGAGCGCGCGGGCTTCGAGGTCCGCGACGTGGAGTCCATCCGCGAGCACTACGCCCACACCCTGCGCCGCTGGGTCGCCAACCTGGAGGCCGACTGGAAGCGGGGCCAGCGCCTGACGACGCCGGGCCGCGCCCGCATCTGGCGCCTCTACATGGCCGCGTCGGCCCTGGCCTTCGAGCGCAACCGCATCGGGGTCAACCAGGTCCTGGCGGTCAGAACCCCGGAGGACGGCAGATCGAACATGCCGCTACGCGCCCGGGACTGGCGCCCCGAAGGGGCGCGGGGAACTGCGCGACAAGCCACGACGGACCCGCAGACGGAGCATTGAAAAAAGGGGGGCCCGGGTGCTGGTGCACCCGGGCCCCCGCTCAGCCCGACGTCAGTCGGACTTGATGGCCTGCAACGGATTGAGCCGCGCAGCGCTCCGCGCGGGCCACACCGCCGCGAGCACGCCCACCACCGCCGCGATGGCGAGGAAGAGCAGGATCCGCCCGGCGGGGATCTCCATGGTGTACGTCTTCACCGAGCCGGAGATGCTGTCGCCCGCGACCCAGCCGAGGAAGAGGCCGAGGCCGACGCCGAGCACCGCGCCGAACAGGGAGATCACGACGGACTCCAGGCGCACCATCTGCTTGACCTTCGCGCGGTCGAGGCCGATCGCGCGGAGCATGCCGATCTCGTGCTTCCGCTCGAAGACGGACATCGCCAGGGTGTTGATGACACCGAGGACCGCGACCAGGATGGCCATGGCGAGCAGGCCGTACAGCATGTTGAGGATCAGGTTGATGGCGCCGCCGATCTCGTTGCTGATGTCGTCCTTGTCCTGGATCTTGATGGCGGGGTTGTCGCCGAGGGCCTTGACGACGGCGTCCTCCGACGCGTCGCTCACGCCGTCCTTCATCTTCAGCAGGACCTGCTGGTCGGCGATCTTGTTGAGGTGCGGGTCGACCACGGCCGTCGGCGTGAACAGGCCGTCGAGCATCTCGTTCGACTCGTACACGCCCGCGACCGTCAGCCGGACGGTCTTGTCGTCGTCGAACTTCACCGGGACGGTGTCGCCCGCCTTCAGGCCCTTCTTCTTCGCCGTGCCGTCGTCGACGAGCACGCTGTCGCCCTTGAAGCCGGCGGCGGAGCCGCTGGTGTAGTCGAGGGAGACCAGCTTGCCGAAGGACTGGGGGTCCACACCGGTGATGCGCGTGGACGTGCCGTCGGCCTCGCCCCAGGTGGAGCGCAGCGGGCTGGACGCCTCGACGTCCGGCAGCTCGGCCAGGTCGGCGCGGACCTTGGGGCTCAGCGGCTGGTAGTTGGCCATGGAGACGGTGTAGTCGGCCTTCAGGGAGCCCGCGGCCATCTTGTTGATGGCGCTGCCCAGCGAGGTCGCGATGACCGTCATCGCGGTGATGAGGGTCAGGCCGATCATCAGGGCCGAGGCCGTGGAGGCGGTGCGGCGCGGGTTGCGCACCGAGTTGAGGCGGGCCAGCTTGCCGGTGACGCCGAACGGCTTGAGCAGCGGTCCCGCGGCGGCGATGAACGGGCGGGAGAGCAGCGGCGTGAGGACGATGACGCCGACGAGGACGACGGCGGCGCCGCCCGCCATCACGTAGTTGTCCTCCATGAAGAGCATGACCACGCCGAGCGCGACGATGAGCGAGCCGATGGTGTTCCGCACGACCAGGCCGCGCGTGGTGGGCGAGGCGTGGACGCTGTTCATGGCGGCGACCGGCGGGATCTTCGCGGCCCGGCGGCCGGGCAGCCACGCGGCCAGCATCGTCACGACGACGCCGATGAGCAGCGCGACCACGATCGTCGTGGGCCCGACGATCAGGGGCCCGTCGGGCAGCGAGGCGCCGCCCGCGTTCATCAGGGACTCCAGGCCCACGGCCACGCCGATGCCGAGCGCGAAGCCCGCGACGGCGGCGACCAGGCCGACGATGAACGCCTCGATCAGGACCGAGCGCGTGACCTGGCGGCGCGAGGCGCCGACGGCCCGCATCAGGGCCAGCTCCTTGGTGCGCTGGGCGACCAGCATCGTGAAGGTGTTGGCGATGATGAAGATGCCGACGAACAGCGCGATCCCGGCGAAGATCAGCAGCACCTGGCTCATGGCGCTGGTGTTCTGCTCGATCATCCGGTCCTGCTCGTCCTTGAGCGAGGCCCCGGTCTCCGCCTCGGTGTCCTTCGGCAGGAGCTTCTCGACGGCGCTCTTCAGGGCGGTCTCGCTGGTGCCCGCGGCGGCCTTCACGTCGATCTCGTCGTACTCGGACTTGCCGAGGACCTTGCGCGCGGTGTCGTTGTCGAAGACGACGAGGCTGCCGCCCGCGACGACGCTGCCGTCGTCGGTGTCGAAGATGCCGGAGATCTTCGCGGTCTTCACGGGGCCGTCGGTGGAGTAGCGGACGGTGTCGCCGACCTTGTATCCGGCGCGGTCCGCGGTACGGCTGTCGAGGGCGATGTCCGCCCCGGACTTCGGGGCCCGGCCCTCGGTGAAGTCGTAGCGCGGGTCCTTGCCGCCCTTGCCGGGGTAGTAGTTGGCGCCGGTGGTGCCCCAGTCGCCGCCGACGAGCTTGCCGTCCTTGTCGGCGACGGCGGTGAAGCCGGAGTACGCGCCGATCGCGGACTCCGCGCCGGGCAGCTCCTTGGCCTTGCCGAGCAGGGCGTCGGTGAGCCGGGGGGCCTGCTTGGCCTCCTGGCCGTCGTCGTCGTGGGAGCCGCCTTCGGGGCGGACGGCGACGGAGACGTGGTCGAAGCTCTTCGCCGACTTGTTCTTGTAGGCGGAGCCGAAGGTGTCGGTGAAGACCAGCGTGCCGGAGACGAACGCGACGCCGAGCATGACGGCGAGCACGGTCATCAAGAGCCGGGCCTTGTGCGCGAGCACGTTGCGCAGGGCAGTACGGAACATGGTGAGGTCCTGGTGAGGGCGGGCCTGGGGGCGGGAGCGCCCCGAAAGGGGCGCGGGGAACTGCGCGAGCAGCCACAGACGGCCCGCAGGTTCGGCGAGAGGCGAGGGGAGGCGGCCGGGGCCACCCGGCGGAGGGCCGACCAGGGGCTAGCTGGTCCGGCCCTTCGCGTCGAAGTCCTTCATGCGGTCAAGCACCCGCTCGGCGGAAGGCTGGTGCATCTCGTCGACGATCCGCCCGTCCGCGAGGAAGATCACGCGGTCCGCGTACGAGGCGGCCACCGGGTCGTGGGTGACCATGACGACGGTCTGCCCCAGCTCGCGCACGGAGTTGCGGAGGAAGCCGAGGACCTCGGCGCCGGAGCGCGAGTCGAGGTTTCCGGTCGGCTCGTCACCGAAGATGATCTCGGGCTGGGAGGCGAGCGCGCGGGCCACGGCGACGCGCTGCTGCTGACCGCCGGAGAGCTCGGTGGGCCGGTGGGAGAGGCGCCCGGCCAGGCCCACCATGGAGATCACCTGCTCCAGCCACTGCTTGTTGACCTTGCGGCCCGCGATGTCCATGGGGAGCGTGATGTTCTCCAGGGCGGTCAGCGTCGGCAGCAGGTTGAACGCCTGGAAGATGAAGCCGATCTTGTCCCGGCGGAGCTTGGTGAGCTGCTTGTCCTTCAGCGTCGACAGCTCGGTCTCGCCGATGCGCACCGAGCCGGAGCTGAAGCTGTCCAGACCGGCCACGCAGTGCATCAGGGTGGACTTGCCGGAGCCCGAGGGGCCCATGATCGCGGTGAACTGGCCCTGCCCGAAGTCGACGGAGACCCGGTCGAGCGCGACCACCTGGGTCTCGCCCTGGCCGTACACCTTGGACAGATCCGTGGCGCGCGCGGCCACGGCGGTGGCGTGGGCGGCGAAGGGAGTGGTGGTGGTCACGGGGCGGTGCTCCTGTCGGGACGACGTGTCGGGGGGACTCCATCCATCGTCCTGTCCGAGGAGGGCCCCGTAGTCAGCCGCTGCTCCCGGTTCCGGGGGCGACTGCGGTCGGACCCGGGGCGTGCATGTCATACCTGGGGATGACGGGCACCCCTGAGACGCGGGGCCCGGCAGCGGCCGGTCCGGCCCCGTGCACACGACCGGGGGAACCCGGGGGACACGACCGGGGGAAGCGCTCGGGGCACTGGCCGGCCGAGGGTGTGCGCGGGGGCGGCGCACAACGGAGCACGGCCCTCGCGGGGGCGGGCGGGGAACGCATGCCGCACGAGGCGCGGAGAGGGCTAAATTCCGTCAATTCCCTCGTGTGCGCGGGCCTTGGCCGGTGAGGCCCGGGGCAAGTACCACCGGCGCGTACCAGGTGCTGATGCACCCTCAGACGTCAATAAAATAAGACAACGTCGGGCTGCCGTTCCGCTATTCGGGGGATGCCTCCCGATAGGGTCGAAGCCTTGATGCGGAGCCTACGGCCTGCCCGGGTGGTGGAATGCAGACACGGCGAGCTTAAACCTCGCTGCCCTTCATGGGCGTACCGGTTCAAGTCCGGTTCCGGGCACCTCCGCCACCTTCAGCTGACCGTCCTGACCTGGGGCGTTCCATGTCGAGCCCCCTTTGCTGACGGAGCGTCAACTACCGCCGACGGGCGCGCTCTTGATCACTGCGGCTCCGCCCCCAGACCCCCGCTCCTCAAACGCCGGAGAGGCTGGAAAATCCAGCCCGTCCGGCGTTTGAGGACGAGGCGCGCAGCGCCGAAAAAGGCGGGGGCACGGGGGCGGCAGCCCCCGGATCGGGAAGGGGCGGGTCTGGGGCGCCCCGCGAGGGCACCGTTGACACCCGCGGCGGGACGGCCGGAGACTCCCCGGATGCGGACGCAGGTGGGGATCATCGGGGCGGGCCCCGCGGGGCTCGTGCTGGCCCGGCTCCTGCACGGCGCGGGCATCGCTACCACCGTCCTGGAGGCCCGCGACCGGGCCTACGTGGAGGGGCGCCAACGAGCCGGAATCCTGGAGCACGGCACCGCCGAGGTGCTGCGCGCGGCGGGCGCGGGCGAGCGCATGGACCGCGAAGGGACGCGGCACGACGGCATCGAGCTCCGCTTCGACCGCCGCAGGCACCGCGTCGACTTCCCGTCGCTCACCGGCGGCAGGTCCGTGCGGGTCTACGCGCAGACCGAGGTGTGCAAGGACCTCATCGCCCTGCGGCTCCAGGACGGCGGCCCGCTGCTCTTCGGCGCCGAGGCGCTTGCCGTGGAGGGCGCGGACACCGACCGGCCGCGCGTCCGCTACCGCCACGAGGGCCGCGAGCGGACCCTGGAGTGCGACTACGTGGCCGGGTGCGACGGCTTCTGGGGCGTGGCCCGCGCCGCCGTGCCGGCCGCGGTGGCGCGCACCTACGAGCGCGCGTACCCCTTCGGCTGGCTCGGGGTCCTCGCCGCCGCGCCGCCCTCGCACCACGAGCTGGTCTACGCCCGCCACGACCGCGGCTTCGCCCTGCTCAGCCACCGCTCGCCCACGGTCTCCCGGCTCTACCTCCAGGTGCCCGCGGACACCGACCCCGCCGCCTGGAGCGACACGCAGATCTGGGACGAGCTGGAGCGCCGCTGCGAGACCGACGACGGCTGGCGGCTCGCGCGCGGCCCCCTCACCGCGAAGTCCGTCACGCCCCTGCGCTCCTACGTGCACGAGCCGATGCGCCACGGACGGCTCTTCCTCGCCGGGGACGCCGCGCACATCGTGCCGCCCACCGGCGCCAAGGGCCTCAACCTCGCCGTCGGCGACGTCGCCACCCTCGCCCGCGCCCTCGTCGCGCACGCGCGCACCGGCGACCCCGCGCTCCTGGACGCGTACTCCGCGACCTGTCTGCGCCGCGTCTGGCAGGCCGAGCGGTTCTCGAACGCGCTGACGGCCCTGCTGCACCGCCACCCGGACGCCACCCCCTTCGACGACCGCATCCAGCTCGCCCAGCTCGACCGCGTCGCCACCTCGCGCGCGGCCCGCGCGGACCTCGCCGAGGCCTATACGGGCCGCCCCCTGGACGGCGTACTGTGACCGACACCACCCGATAGGGGGGGCCACGGGCGGGCCGGGAACAGCACGCCCGGTCCCGCGCGTTCTCCGGGCGAAGAATGGGGATTCCAAGAGGGATCCCCCGCCACTTGGCGGGAAAGATCCTCCCCAAGCACTAGGCACATCCTTTTGCCTACGCATTACTCTTGAACCAAAGCCACGCACGGTGGCCATGGAGGAGTGAGATGAGGAGCAGCAACCCGGTCTTCTCGCGACGGGGGTTCAGCCGCGACAACGGCTATGCGGGCTTCAACGCGCAGCCGCAGGCCGGGGGCCCCGCAGTCGCGACCCAGGGCAATCCGTACGCCCCGGGGACCCCGCAAGCGGGCCAGCAGGCCCCCACCAACCCGTACGCGGCGAACCCGTACGGCCAGCAGGACCTCCAGGGCGCCCCGCCGCACGCCCCGGTGACCACCCGCATGACGATGGACGACGTCGTCATGCGCACCGCCACCACCCTCGGCGTCCTCGTCGTGACGGCCGCGCTCGCCTGGGCGCTGCTCCCCGTCGACGACGCGAACATCAGCAAGTCGTACGGCATCGCGATCGGCGCCGGCCTCGTGGCGATGGTCCTGGGCTTCGTCCAGGCCTTCAAGCGCAAGGCGTCCCCGCCGCTGATCCTGGCGTACGCCGCCCTGGAAGGCGTCTTCCTCGGCGTCGTCTCCAGCGTCGTCGACAACCGCATCGCGAGCGGCGCGGCCATGCAGGCCGTGCTCGGCACGATGGCCGTCTTCCTCGCCGTCCTGGTGGCGTACAAGGCGGGCTGGATCCGCGTCAACCGCCGCTTCTACGGCTTCGTGATGGCCGCGGCCCTCGGTTTCGTCCTCCTGATGGCGGTGAACCTGCTGTTCTCCGTCTTCGGCGGCGGCGACGGCCTGGGCTTCCGCAGCGGTGGCCTCGGCATCATGTTCGGCATCATCGGCGTGCTGCTCGGCGCGTGCTTCCTGGCCCTGGACTTCAAGCAGGTCGAGGACGGCATCGCGTACGGCGCCCCGCGCGAGGAGGCCTGGCTCGCCGCCTTCGGCCTCACGATGACGCTGGTCTGGATCTACATGGAGTTCCTACGCCTGATCGCGATCCTGCAGGGGAACGACTGAGCATCGCCGACGCGCCGGTGACCCCACCGGCCGGTCGGTGACACAGCGGCCGAAGGGCCCGCGGACCACGGTCCGCGGGCCCTTCGTCGTGTCGTGGTGGGGATCGGAATCGGGGGAACGGGGGGAACGGGGGACAGCGGAACTACGGGTGCCGGTCAGCCCAGGTTGCGCGCGGCACGCCTGAGGTCGTACTCGTGGATGATCGCCTTGGCGTGACCGTAGGCCAGATTGTGCTCGCCGCGGAGCCAGCTGACCTTCTCCTCGAAGCGGAAGAGGGAAGGGCCCTCGTCGACGGTACGCAGCCAGTCGGAGACTTCACGACCGGTGCAGTGGGGGATGCGAGCGAGCAGATTCCGGTGGGTCTCCGCGGAGAAGACTTGGGACATCGGCGCCTCCGGACGCGTTCGATGTGGTCCGTCCTTCACGCCACCGTGCCTGAGCGTTCGGACATTGGCAACAGTCCCGGCTCGGCGCATAGGGTCGCGGTGTGTTCGATACGACGCCTTTGATCGCCGCCGTGGACCGGTTCGCCGACCGGCTGCGGGCCGCGCCCCAGTCCCGTCTGCAGCGCGGCGCGGCCGCCGAAGCCCTGGCACTCGCCCGCGAGTTGGCGGTGCGGGCCCAGCTCAACGAGGCGCCGGAGGCCGAGCCCCGGCTGATGCCGGACGCCGGGATGTTCGCGGCCGCCGACCAGGTCACCGTGGCGGGCCGTGACTTGGCGGTCGTCCTGCGGGACGAGGGGGAGCTGACGGAGGCGGTACGTCTGGTGGAGGAGGCGCTGGCGCGGGCAGGGGTGTGACCGCGGCCGGGGGTCGGCGGGGCGCGGCCCGTTCCTCAGACCGAGGCGATGACGCGGTCCGCCAGGATGTAGACGTTCTCCGTACCGCAGGCGAACGTCAGTGCGTACGCGCCCGAGACGCCGGAGCCGCCGAGCAGGACCGGGGCCCGGCCGTCGCGCAGGGCCGCGGCGAGCAGTTCCGCGGTCTCGCGGTGGCCGGGGGTCATGCACAGCGTCGTGCCGTCCGCGAAGACGTACACGTCGAGGGTGCCGAGCGGCCCCGGGCGGACGTCGGCGAGGGCGGTGCGGGCGTCGGCGAGCTCCTCCAGGCAGGCCACCGTGCGCTCGTGGTCGGTGTGGGCGGGGGACTGCACCGGGACGAAGTCGGGGTGCGAGGGGTGGCGGCGGCGGGCCGCGGCCAGCTCCGCCGAGTCGCCCGCGAACTCGTCGGGGTCGGCGAAGGGCTCCACGACCGGTTCGAGACTGTCCGATTCCAGACCCGCCAGATCGGCCTGGCGCGGCAGGAACAGCTCGTCCGCGATGCTCTCCGGGAACCCGCCGAGCAGCGAGGGGGCGTCCGCGATGTCACGGCTCTCCTGCGCGGCCCAGAACGCGCGCGCCTCGGCCAGCTCCCGCTCCCGCTCCTCGGCGAGGGCGTCGGCGACCGCGGCGCGTATCTCGTCGGTGTCCACCGTCGTGCGGGCAGCCGGCACCACGGCCCGGCCGCCGGCCGCGGCGTGGCTCTCGGCGAGCTCGGTGCGCAGGTCGGTGATCTGCTGCCGCAGGCCCCGCACGGTGTGCAGGGACGCGGCGCCCACGGCCGTGGCGGCGGCCGCGGAGAGCAGCAAGGCAAGACTCATGGCGCTCACTGACGTACTCCCGGTTTCAAGTCGACCCCCGACTTACTACATCAGCTTGAAGCCTGCACGATCCCCCTGTCAGTGCATTACGTCACGAATTGGACAGGACTTTCGGCCCGGTGTTTCTCGGCGGGTCCACGCTGACCTGGGCATATGAATCTCCCCCAGGAGATTGGTCACATCCTGGGGGAGATTGGGTCACGAATGTGTGGAGGGGGCGGAGGGGCCGCCGTTTCCCGGTGGGCGAGGCGGGCGGCCCCGGGCCCGGCTCCGGCGCGTCAGCTGAGGCGCTCGATCACCATGGCCATGCCCTGGCCGCCGCCGACGCACATGGTCTCCAGGCCGAACTGCTTGTCGTGGAACTGGAGGCTGTTGATCAGCGTGCCGGTGATGCGGGCGCCGGTCATGCCGAAGGGGTGGCCGACGGCGATCGCGCCGCCGTTGACGTTCAGCTTGTCGAGGGGGATGCCCAGGTCGCGGTAGGAGGGGATGACCTGGGCGGCGAAGGCCTCGTTGATCTCGACGAGGTCGATGTCGGAGATCGTGAGCCCGGCCCGCCGCAGGGCCTGCTTGCTGGCCTCGACCGGGCCGAGGCCCATGATCTCGGGGGAGAGCGCGGAGACGCCGGTCGACACGATCCGGGCCAGCGGGGTCAGGCCGAGCTCGCGGGCCTTGGTGTCGGACATGATCACGAGGGCCGCGGCGCCGTCGTTCAGCGGGCAGCAGTTGCCCGCCGTGACGAGCCCGTCCGGGCGGAAGACCGGCTTGAGGCCCGCGACGCCCTCCATGGTGACGCCCGCGCGCGGGCCGTCGTCCGTGGCCACGACCGTGCCGTCGGGCAGCGTCACCGGGGTGATCTCGCGCTGCCAGAAGCCGTTCTTGAGGGCCTCCTCGGCGAGGTTCTGGGACCGTACGCCGAACTCGTCCATGTCCTGGCGGGTGACGCCCTTGAGCCGGGCGAGGTTCTCCGCGGTCTGGCCCATCGCGATGTACGCGTCCGGCACGAGGCCGTCCTCGCGGGGGTCGTGCCAGTCGGTGTCGGTCTGCTGGGCGCGCTCGGCGGTGCGGGCCTCGGCGTCGGCGAAGAGCGGGTTGTGGGTGTCGGGCTGGCCGTCACTGCTGCCCTTGACGCTGCGGGACACCATCTCCACGCCCGCCGAGACGAAGACGTCGCCCTCGCCCGCCTTGATGGCGTGCAGGGCCATGCGGGACGTCTGCAGGGACGAGGAACAGTAGCGGGTGATGGTGCAGCCCGGCAGGTGGTCCATGCCCATCTGCACGGCCACGATCCGGCCGAGGTTGTGGCCCTGCTCGCCGCCGGGCAGACCGCAGCCCAGCATGAGGTCGTCGATGTCCCTGGGGTCGAGCGCGGGGATCTTGTCGAGGGCGGCCCGGACGATCGTGGCCGTCAGGTCGTCGGGGCGGAGCTCCTTGAGCGAGCCCTTGAAGGCACGGCCGATGGGGGAGCGGGCGGCGGAGACGATCACTGCTTCGGGCATCAGGGGACTCCAGGGGTAACGGGCAGGGCTTCTTGGGAAGTTACCCGCACGTATGGTGAGGGTCACGGGGTCCGGGCTGTGACGCGGGCCGCATTTCTAAGCGAGCGCTCAGGGCGCGCGCGGGAACGGGCTGCGGCTTTCCCCGGGCATGCGGTGTCGCCGCTGCCGCGGCGGGGGGCTTTCCCGCCCACCCGCCCGTGACCGCGTGGTCTTTGCCCGCGCGGCTGTTCGGCGGCCCCCCGGAGCCCCTCGCGTGCCGCCGTTACGTGACCGGGGCCGGGTCCGGTGTCTGGATCCGGCGGCGCCTGCGCTTGAGGAGGGCAAAGCCGCCGCTGCCGCGGCCGGGGGCTTCGGTGCCCGCCCGTGACCGCGTGGTCTTTGCCCGCGCGGCTGTTCGGCGGCCCCCCGGAGCCCCTCGCGTGCCGCCGTTACGTGACCGGGGCCGGGTCCGGTGTCTGGATCCGGCGGCGCCTGCGCTTGAGGAGGGCAAAGCCGCCGCTGCCGCGGCCGGGGGCTTCGGTGCCCGCCCGTGACCGCGTGGTCTTTGCCCGCGCGGCTGTCCGGCGGCCCCCGGCGTCCCTCGCGTGCTGCCGTTACGTGATCGGGGCCGGGTCCGGTGTCTGGATCCGGCGGCGGCGCCTGCGCTTGAGGAGGGCGAAGGGGCCGCGCGGGCCGGAGGGCATTGCTCCGGTTACTTCCGTGCCGCCTTCGGAGGCGGCCCGCGCCGCCGCCCGGGCCACCGGCAGGAAGCCCTCGCGCCGCGACACGTCGGGGCGCTCCTCCTCCGGCCACAGGCCGAGCGCCGCGCAGAGCGTGGGCAGGACCGCCATCGCCGCGGTGGCGTACCCCTCTGCGGAGGGGTGGTAGTTGTCGGGACCGAACAGTTCACGGGGGTTCGCGGCGAACTCCGGGCCGAGCAGGTCGCCGAGCGACACCGTGCGGCCGCCCTGCTCGACCACGCCGATCGTCTGCGCGGCGGCCAGCTGCCGCGACACCCGGCGGGCCAGCCACCGCAGCGGCTGGTAGACGGGCTCGATCGTGCCGAGGTCGGGGCACGTGCCGACGACCACCTCGGCGCCCGCGGTGCGCAGTCTGCGCACCGCCGACGCGAGCAGCCGCACCGACCGCGTCGGCGGCATCCGGTGCGTCACGTCGTTGGCCCCGATCATCAGGACGCACACGTCGGGCATCCAGCCCGTCTCGTCGGACAGGACCAGCGTCACCTGCCGGTCGAGGTCGTCGGACTGCGCCCCGGCCTTGGCCACGACCCGCAGGTCCACCGGCCGCTCGGCCACCGCGGCGAGCCCGGACGCCAGCAGCGCGGCGGGCGTCTGCCGGGCCCGGTGCACGCCGAGCCCCGCGGCCGTGGAGTCCCCGAGCATCGCGAACCGCAGCGGCTCCCCGCACGCGGCCCGGGCCGCGAAGGCCGCCCCGTACCGCCCGTCGGCCCGCGGCGGCGTCCCGTGCCCGCCGTTGCCCACGGACCGCTTGGCCAGCTGCACCTCGGCGAGGACGATCCCGACCGTGGCCGCGCCGAGCAGCCCGATGCCTCCGCCGCCGTACGCCGCGCCCGCGGCGATGCGCCGCGCCACCCTCGCCCTCGACATCCCCGCTGTCACCTCTGCCAGGTCCCTGTGGAGCCGTTCGTCCCTTACATCCACTCATTGCCCCGTCAGGACGGTCGGCCAATCGCGAGAGGAGGTGACTCGGGCAGATGGCCCCGTAGTCTGACGGTTACCGAAAACCGAAATACGAACACCTCGTGCGAGCAGCCATGCCCTCACGACGTCGCGCCCCGGATACCCGGCCGGATACACGGAGACAACGTGCAATTCCACGACTCGATGACCAGCCTCGTCGGCAACACCCCGCTGGTCAGGCTCAACAACGTGACGCAGGGCCTGAAGGCCACCGTCCTCGCCAAGGTCGAGTACTTCAACCCGGGCGGCTCCGTGAAGGACCGCATCGCCCTGCGCATGATCGAGGCGGCCGAGGCCAGCGGCGAGCTCCGCCCCGGCGGCACCATCGTCGAGCCGACCAGCGGCAACACCGGTGTCGGCCTGGCGATCGTGGCCCAGCAGAAGGGCTACAAGTGCGTCTTCGTGTGCCCGGACAAGGTGAGCACCGACAAGATCAACGTGCTGCGTGCCTACGGTGCCGAGGTGGTCGTCTGCCCGACCGCCGTCGACCCCGAGCACCCGGACTCGTACTACAACGTCTCCGACCGCCTGGTCCGCGAGATCCCGGACGCCTGGAAGCCGGACCAGTACTCCAACCCCAACAACCCCCTGTCGCACTACCACTCCACCGGGCCCGAACTGTGGGAGCAGACGGAGGGGAAGATCACCCACTTCGTCGCGGGCATCGGCACCGGCGGCACGATCTCCGGCACCGGCGGCTATCTGAAGGAGGTCTCGGGCGGCAAGGTCAAGGTCGTCGGGGCCGACCCCGAGGGTTCCGTGTACTCCGGCGGCTCCGGGCGGCCGTACCTGGTCGAGGGCGTCGGTGAGGACTTCTGGCCGACGGCCTACGACCGCAACGTCACCGACGAGATCATCGCCGTGTCCGACAAGGACTCCTTCCAGATGACGCGCCGCCTCGCCAAGGAGGAGGGCCTCCTGGTGGGCGGCTCCTGCGGCATGGCCGTCGTCGCGGCGCTGCGCGCGGCGGAGGGCCTCGGCCCCGACGACGTCGTGGTCGTCCTGCTGCCCGACAGCGGCCGCGGCTACATGAGCAAGATCTTCAGCGACGAGTGGATGAACGACTACGGCTTCCTGGAGGAGGCCGGCGACCAGCCGCGCGTCGGTGACGTCCTGCGCCGCAAGGAGGGCGGCGAGCTGCCCTCGCTCGTCCACATGCACCCGGAGGAGACGGTCGGCGAGGCGATCGAGGTCCTGCGCGAGTACGGGGTCTCGCAGATGCCCATCGTGAAGCCGGGCGCCGGGCACCCCGACGTGATGGCCGCGGAGGTCATCGGCTCGGTGGTGGAGCGCGAGCTGCTCGACGCGCTGTTCGCGCAGCGGGCGTCGCTGCACGACCCGCTGGAGAAGCACATGTCCGACCCGCTGCCGCAGGTCGGCTCCGGTGAGCCGGTCGGGGACCTGATGTCCGTGCTCGGCACCGCGGACGCGGCCATCGTCCTCGTCGAGGGCAAGCCCACGGGTGTCGTGAGCCGCCAGGACCTCCTGGCCTTCCTCGCGGAGCAGCAGGGCAGCTAGGCCCGGACTTCGCGGAACCGGTACGTACGCGACACGTCCGCGCAGCACCCCCTTAACACGGCTCGGGCACTGTAGGGGGTGTCGGCGTCAGGACTTCCGGAGCGGCTCCCGGACCTCCAGCGACGCCCCGGACGCGAGCGCTCGGCCCTGACCTGTGCGCCCGTCCCCGCGGGGACCGCCGTCGTCCCGCCCCTCGGCCACGCCCGGGGGTGCGGCGGTCCCCGCGCTATGCGCGGGCGCTGTTTCCGGGGCCACGCCGGGTGGGCCTTCTTCCCCGCCGTATCCGCTCCCGCTTCAAGAACCGCGCTACCGCGCTTGTCCTCAAACGCCGGACGGGCTGGGAGCTTCCGGCTGGGCCGGAGGCTTCCCGTGGGGGTCAGTCTTCCCAGTCGGGCTTGCGGGGGGAGCGGCGGAGGAAGGGGAGGAGGCCCGTGCCGCGTGCGGCGTGGACCGCGTTGACGCCGACGATGCCGAACCACGTCACGAAGAGGCCGGACAGGCCCGCGTTCACCACGCCGATCGCCGAGAGGGGGATCGCGAGGATGAGCGAGACGACGCCGAAGCCGAAGCGCTCGCCCCAGGAGTCCACTCCGCTGGCGGGGTTGCGGGCGCTACGGGCCATGATCATCTGCTGTTCGGCCAGGTGACGGCGCATCTGCCGGTCGATCGTGCCGTCCAGGCGCTTCTCGACCTTCTCGAGGAACGAGTCGACGAGCGCGGACTCGTACTCCTCGCCGAGGTCCTTGCGCGCGTGCAAGGCGGCGTCGAGTTCCTTCTTGAGTTCGGCGTCACGTGTGGCTTCCATACCCCTTAAGGTACGCAGCCCGCGGCCCCCGGACAGTGGGGCTAACCCCCCATTCCGTCCTGGGCGAGGCCCCCGGTCGCCGGCGCGTGGGCCGGGTCGCGCCGGGCGAGCAGCCAGTACAGGAGGGCCGGGACCACGAGCCCCACGACCCAGGAGACGTCGGCGCCGCCGAGGGAGTCCACCAGCGGCCCGGTGTAGAAGTGCGTGACGAGGAACGGGAGCTGGGCCAGGAGGCCGGTCCCGTACACGGCGAGGGCGTCCCAGCGCCAGGCGCCGTACCGGCCGTGCGGGTCGAACAGGGCCGGGATGTCGTACCGCTCCTTGGAGATCAGGTAGTAGTCGACCAGGTTGATCGCCGACCACGGGGTGAAGAACGTCAGCAGGAACAGCAGGAAGTCCTTGAAGGACGTCAGAAAGCTGTCCTTGCCGAGGAGCGCCACCGCGGTGCCCGCGACCATGATCAGGCCGATGTACGCGGCCCGGCCGCGCGGCGAGAGCGTCTTCTGGGCGCGGAAGCCGCCGATGCCGGTGACCATCGACATGAAGCCGCCGTACGTGTTGAGCACGTTGATGGTCAGCTTGCCGAGCGCGATCACGAAGTACAGGAGCGAGGCCACGAGGCCGGTGCCGCCGAGCCCCACGACGTACTCGACCTGGTGGTCGAGGAACGCCCCGCCCGCGCTCGCGGCCACCAGGACTCCGAACGTCATCGACCACTGCGACCCGAGCGCGGACCCGGACAGCGTCCACCAGAACGTGGCGCGGGCCGACGTCGTGCGCGGCAGATAGCGCGAGTAGTCCGCGACGTACGGGCCGAACGCCAGCTGCCACGAGGCCGAGAGCGAGACCGCCAGCAGGAACACCGGCAGGTCGAAACGCGCGTCCGAGAGCAGGTCCTGGAGGTCGACGCGGTCCAGGAGGCGGATGCCGAGGTAGACGAAGGCGAGCGCGCAGACCACGCTCGCGATCCGGCCGAGGACGTGGATCACGCGGTAGCCGACCGTGGCCGTCACCGCCGTGACCACCGCGAAGAGGACGATCCCGGTGGTGTCGCCGGTGTGCGTCAGCTCGGCGGTGGCCTGCCCGGCGAGCACGCTGCCGCTGGCGAAGAAGCCGACGTACATCAGGATGACGAGGAGCAGCGGCACGACGGCGCCGCGCACCCCGAACTGGGCCCGGGACTGGATCATCTGGGGCAGGCCGAGCCGGGGGCCCTGCGCGGAGTGCAGGGCCATGACGGCGCCGCCGAGCACGTTGCCGAGGGCGAGGCCCACGATCGACCACACCACGTCGCCGCCGAAGACGACGGCGAGCGCGCCCGTGACGACCGCCGTGATCTGGAGGTTCGCGCCGAGCCAGAGCGTGAACTGGCTGACGGGGCTGCCGTGCCGCTCGGCGTCCGGCACGACGTCGATGGAGCGCTGCTCCACCAGGGACTTGGGTGACTCCGTCATGGTGCGCCGGTCCTCGCCTCGCCGGACTGTATATGGTCATGCAGAGTTCTGGTTTGCTGAATACTTTGTCAATGGTCGGGTGGCGACAGGAGCGGGAGCGGCGTGAGGAGTCCGGCATGAGTGACAGTCCAGCGGCACGGCTTCAGGCGCTCTTCGAGGGGCACCGGCTCACGCCGACGCAGCGCCGCATCGCCCACTGCATGGTGCGGCGCGCCGCCGACGCGCCCTTCCTGTCCAGCGTCGAGCTGGCCGAACTCGCGGGTGTCAGCCAGCCGTCCGTGACCCGCTTCGCGGTCGCGCTCGGCTTCGACGGCTACCCGGCGCTGCGGCGCCACCTGCGGGACGTGGCCCCGGCGGAGGCGCCGGAGGACGCCGCGGCGAACGAGTACCAGCAGGCCGTCGAGGCCGAGATCGAGAACCTGCGCCACCTCGCGGCCGTCCTCGCCGACCCCGCGCCCGTCGAACGCGCGGGCCGCCTCCTGGCCGCGTCCCGGCCCCTGCCGGTCCTCGGCCTGCGCGCCGCCGCCGCCCAGGCCTACGGCTTCTCGTACTTCGCCGCGAAGGTCCACCCCGACGTGCGGCTGCTCGACGAGGGCGGCTCCATGCTCACCGACCGCCTGGACGCGGCCGTGCGCGCCGGGGCCGACGCCCTGCTCTGCTTCGCGCTGCCCCGGCACCCGCGCGAGGTCGTGGACGCCCTCGCCCACGCCCGGGCCGCGGGCCTCACCGTCGTCACCGTCGCCGACTCCGCCTTCGCGCCCGTGGCCGCGCACTCCGACCTGCTGCTGCCCGCCGCCGTCGGCACCGGCCTCGCCTTCGACACGGCCTGCGCCCCCATGCTGCTCGGCCGGGCGCTCCTGGAGGCCGTGTGCGACGCGCTGCCCGACGCGCAGGCGCGACTGGAGGAGTTCGACGTGGGGGCGGCCGAGCGCGGCCTCTTCGTCGAGTGACGACCCGTCAGGCGACGCGGGTGCCGCGCCGCCACACCGCCGAGACCAGCGGTACGCCCGGCCGGTAGGCCAGGTGGACGTGGCTCGGCGCGTCCAGGAGCGCCAGGTCGGCGCGGGCGCCGGGGGAGAGGCGGCCGACGTCCGTGCGGCGCAGCGCCGCGGCGCCGCCCGCCGTGGCCGCCCACACCGCCTCGTCGGGGGTCATCCCCATGTCCCGTACGGCGAGCGCGACGCAGAACGGCACGGACGAGGTGAACGACGAGCCCGGGTTGCAGTCCGTCGACAGGGCCACCGTCGCGCCCGCGTCGAGCAGCCGCCGGGCGTCGGGCCACTCGGCGCGCGTGGAGAACTCCGCGCCCGGCAGCAGCGTGGCCACCGTGTCGCTGTGGGCGAGGGCGTCCACGTCGGCGTCCGTGAGATGCGTGCAGTGGTCGGCGCTCGCGGCGTCGAGCTCCACGGCCAGCTGGACGCCCGGGCCGTAGCTGAGCTGGTTGGCGTGCACGCGCGGGTGCAGTCCCTTCGCCCTGCCCGCCGTGAGGATCGCCCGCGCCTGGTCGCCGTCGAAGGCGCCCTTCTCGCAGAACACGTCGATCCAGCGGGCGTGCGGGGCGCAGGCGTCCAGCATCTCGCCCGTCACCAGGGCCACGTACGCCGCCGGGTCGGCGGCGTGGTCCGGCGACACGATGTGGGCGCCGAGGAAGGTGACCTCGTCCGTGTGGCGCGCCGCGATGCGCAGGGCGCGGGCCTCGTCCTCGGTCGTCAGGCCGTAGCCCGACTTCGTCTCGAACGTCGTGGTGCCCTGGCGCAGGGCCTCGGCGAGGTAGCGGGTGAGGTTGGCCTCCAGGGCCTCGTCCGATGCGGCGCGGGTCGCCGCCACGGTGGTGCGGATGCCGCCCGCCTCGTAGGGGCGGCCCTCCATGCGGGCGTTGAACTCCTGGGTGCGGTCGCCCGCGAAGAGGAGGTGGGAGTGGGAGTCCACGAAGCCCGGCAGGGCCGCGCGGCCCCGGGCGTCGTACGCCTCGTCCGCCGCCGGGGCCTCGGCGCTCGGGCCCACCCAGGCGACCTCATCGCCGTCCAGGACGACGGCGGCGTCCTCGACGAGGCCGAGGGGGCCGCGGCCGAGGGCGGGGTCGTTGGTCACGAGGCTGCGGATGCTGTGGATGACGGTGGTGGGCATGGGGGTGCGTCCTGTTCGTGGGTGGGTGCGGGGGGTGCCCTCGCGGGGTGCGCCCCAGACCCGCCCCTTCCCGAAACTGGGGGCTCCGCCCCCAGACCCCCGCTCCTCAAACGCCGGAGGGGCTGGATCTCTCAGCCCGTCCGGCGTTTGAGGACGAGGCGCGGAGCGCCGATTTCGGGGGGCCAGGGGGGCGGAGCCCCCTTGTTCGGGAAGGGGCGGGTCTGGGGCGCACCGCGAGGGCTAGTGCAGGGCTGTCACCGCTTCGGTCAGGGCCGACGGTACGTCGGGGACGAGGGTGTGGGCGCCGTCGCGGACCACGTGGCGGCCCCCGACCACGGTGTGCCGCACATCCACCGCGCTCGCCGCGAACACCGCCGCCTCCGCCCCGAGCCGCGCCGCGGCCCCCGCGGTCCGCACGGAGTCGAGCGCGACCGTGGCGAAGTCGGCGAGCCGCCCCGCCTCCAGGGCCCCGGCATCGGCCCAGCCGAGCGCCGCGTGCCCGTCGGCGGACGCCGCCCGCAGCAGCGCGGCCGCCGTCCAGTGCCCGCGGGTGTGCGTCCGGAGCCGCTCGTTGAGCTCCATCGCCCGCGCCTCCTCGAAGAGGTCGATGACGGCGTGGCTGTCGCTGCCGAGGGAGAGCGGGCTGCCCGCCCGCTGGAGGGCGGGCGCGGGCCCGATGCCGTCGGCGAGGTCCCGCTCGGTGGTGGGGCACATGCAGGTGCCGGTGCCCGAGCCGCCGATCAGGGCGATGTCGTCGTCCGTGAGGTGCGTGTTGTGGACGCCCGTCGTGCGCGCCCCGAGCACCCCGTGGTCGGCGAGCAGCCGCGTGGGCGTGCGGCCGTGCACGGCCAGGCACGCCTCGTTCTCGGCGGTCTGCTCGGAGAGGTGCACGTGCAGCGGGGCGCCGCGCGTCGCGGCCCACTCGGCCACGGTGCCCAACTGCCGCGCGGGCACGGCCCGTACGGAGTGGATCGCCGCGCCGATCCGGGCGTGCTCGCGGCCCTTCAGGAGCGCGGCCCGCTCCGCCCACGCCTGGGCCGTGCCGTCGGAGAAGCGCAGCTGGTGGTGGTCGGGCGGGGCGCCCTCGGCGGCACTGCGCAGACCGGAGGCCACGTACGCGGTGTCGAGGAGCGTGATGCGGATGCCCGCGTCGGCCGTGGCGGCGATGAGGGCCTCGCCCATGGCGTTGGGGTCGGCGTAGCGCTTCCCGCCGGGCGCGTGGTGCAGGTAGTGGAACTCGCCGACGGCGGTGACGCCCGCGAGCGCCATCTCCGCGTACACCGCCCGCGCGAGCGCGTGGTACGTCTCCGGCGTGAGCCGGTCGGCCACGGAGTACATGACCTCGCGCCACGTCCAGAACGTGCCGCTGCCGACCTGCACGGTGGAGCGCAGCGCCCGGTGGAAGGCATGCGAGTGGGCGTTGGCGAGGCCGGGCAGGGTCAGGCCGCGCAGGACCGTGGCCCCCGGCGGCGGGACCCCGACGCCGGTGCGGACGGCGGCGATCCGCCCGTCCGCGCCCACGTCGAGCGCCACGCCGGGCTCCACGACCGGCTCCAGCCAGGCGTGCTCCGCCCAGTACGTGTGCGTCACCGGCACGCCAGGCCCTCCAGTACGTCGGCGAGCGCCCGCACCCCGGCGACGCAGTCGTCCTCCGCCGCGTACTCGGCGGGGGAGTGCGAGACGCCCGTGGGGTTGCGGACGAACAGCATGGCGGTCGGGACGGACGCGGAGAGGATGCCCGCGTCGTGCCCGGCGCCGGTGCCGAGCACGGGCACCTCGCGGCCGGTGCGCCCGCGCAGGAGCGCGCCCAGCTCGTCGCGCAGCGCGTGCTCGAACTCGATGACCGGCGTGAACGACTCGCGCACGACGGCGAGGTCGACGCCGTGCCGGTCCGCGTACTCGCGGGCCGCCTTTTCGACGGCCGTCACCACGGTGTCGAGCGTCTCCTGGTCCGCGGCGCGCGAGTCGAGCCAGCCGCGCACCAGGGACGGGATGGCGTTGACGCCGTTGGGCTCGACGGAGATCTTGCCGAACGTCGCCACCGCGCCCGCGAGCTCCGCCTCGCGGCGGGCCGCGAGGACCGTCTCCGCGTAGCTCAGCATCGGGTCGCGGCGGTCGACGAGGCGGGTGGTGCCCGCGTGGTTGGCCTCGCCGCGGAAGTCGAAGCGCCAGCGGCCGTGCGGCCAGATGGCGCTGGCGATGCCGACCCGGTCGCCGGACAGGTCCAGGGCCCGGCCCTGCTCCACGTGCAGCTCCACGAACGCGCCGATCCGGGCGAGCCGCTCGGGGTCCGGGCCGATCCGGGCCGGGTCGTACCCGGCGGCCTCCATCGCCTCCGGCAGCCGTACGCCGTCGCCGTCGCGCAGCTCGTACGCCTGCTCCTTGGTGAGCTGCCCGGCCGTGAGCCGGGAGCCGACGCAGGCCAGGCCGAAGCGGGCGCCCTCCTCGTCGCCGAAGTTGGTGAGGGCGAGGGGGCGGGTGAACTCCGCGCCCCGAGCGCGGAGTTCGTCGAGCGCGGCGAAGGCGGAGACGACGCCGAGGGGGCCGTCGAAGGCGCCGCCGTCGGGGACGGAGTCCAGGTGCGAGCCGGTGACGACGGCGTCCCCCGCGGCCGGGTCGCCGAGCCACGCCCACTGGTTGCCGTTGCGGTCCGTCTCGTACGTCAGGCCACGGCTCTCGGCCTGCTCCTGGAACCAGGTCCGGCAGTCGGCGTCGGCCCCGGTCCAGGCGTGGCGTCGGTACCCGCCGGTCTCGGCGTTGCGACCGATGGGAAGCAGGTCGCGCCACATCGCCGTGAAGTCGGGCGGCGCCGGCGACCGCGGTGCCGTCGTGGCCGGGCGCGCGGTTCCCCGCGCCCCTTCGGGGCGCTTCACTCGCCCTCCCGCATGGGCACGCGGACGCCGCGCTCCGCGGCCACGGCCTCGGCGCCGTCGTAGCCCGCGTCGACGTGCCGGATCACGCCCATGCCCGGGTCGTTGGTGAGCACCCGGCGGATCTTCTCGCCCCCGAGCTTCGTGCCGTCGGCGACCGTGACCTGGCCCGCGTGGATGGAGCGGCCCATGCCGACGCCGCCGCCGTGGTGGAGGGAGACCCAGGAGGCGCCGGAGGCCACGTTGACCATGGCGTTCAGGAGGGGCCAGTCGGCGATGGCGTCGGAGCCGTCGCGCATGCCCTCGGTCTCGCGGTAGGGCGAGGCCACCGAGCCGCAGTCGAGGTGGTCGCGGCCGATGGCGAGCGGGGCCTGGAGCTCGCCGGAGGCCACCATGTCGTTGAAGCGCTCGCCCGCCTTGTCGCGCTCGCCGTAGCCGAGCCAGCAGATGCGGGCGGGCAGGCCCTGGAAGTGGACGCGCTCGCCCGCCATCTTGATCCAGCGGTGCAGCGACTCGTTCTCCGGGAAGAGGTCGAGGATCGCCTTGTCGGTCTTGTGGATGTCCGAGGCCTCGCCCGAGAGGGCCGCCCAGCGGAACGGGCCCTTGCCCTCGCAGAACAGCGGCCGGATGTACGCGGGGACGAAGCCGGGGAAGGCGAACGCCCGGTCGTAGCCCGCCAGTTGGGCCTCGCCGCGGATGGAGTTGCCGTAGTCGAAGACCTCGGCGCCCGCGTCCATGAAGCCGACCATGGCCTCGACGTGCCGGGCCATGGACTCGCGGGCGCGGGTGGTGAAGCCCGCCGGGTCCTTCTCGGCGGCCGCCGCCATGTCGTCGAAGTCCACGCCGACGGGGAGGTAGGCGAGGGGGTCGTGGGCGCTCGTCTGGTCCGTGACGATGTCGACGGGCGCGCCCTCGGCGAGCATGCGCGGCAGCAGCTCCGCCGCGTTGCCGAGCAGGCCGATGGAGAGCGGGCGGCGGGCGTCGCGGGCCTCGGTGGCGAGCTGGAGCGCGTGCTCCAGGGAGTCCGCCCTCACGTCGAGGTAGCGGTGCTCGATGCGGCGCTCGATGGCGCGCGGGTCGCAGTCGATGCAGATCGCGACGCCGTCGTTCATGGTGACGGCCAGCGGCTGGGCGCCGCCCATGCCGCCGAGCCCGGCGGTGAGCGTGATGGTCCCGGCGAGCGTGCCGCCGAACTTCTTCGCCGCGACGGCCGCGAAGGTCTCGTACGTGCCCTGGAGGATGCCCTGGGTGCCGATGTAGATCCAGGAACCGGCGGTCATCTGGCCGTACATGGTGAGGCCGAGCGCCTCCAGGCGGCGGAACTCCTCCCAGTTCGCCCAGTCGCCGACCAGGTTGGAGTTGGCGATGAGCACGCGCGGCGCCCACTCGTGGGTCTGCATGACGCCGACGGGGCGGCCGGACTGGACGAGCATCGTCTCGTCCTGCTTGAGGGTCCGCAGCGTGCGCACCATCGCGTCGAAGGAGCGCCAGTCGCGGGCCGCCTTGCCGGTGCCGCCGTAGACGACGAGCTTGTCGGGGTGCTCGGCGACCTCGGGGTCCAGGTTGTTCTGGAGCATGCGCAGGGCGGCTTCCTGCTGCCATCCCAGGGCGCTCAGTTCGGTGCCGCGCGGCGCTCGTACGGGGCGGGGTCCTGACATGGCGGTGCCTCCTCCGGGCTGTGACCTTGTTATTCACATCCTCGGTCGGTGAATAGCTCTAGTCAATAGCACCGTAGGGCCAGCGGACGCGGCGCTCGGGTGATTGTGTGGATCACATGAGCCCCGACGACGCGACGGTTCCCGGCCCCACCGTCGATCCCACGAGCCCCCCGGGCGCGGAGGCCGCCGCCCGCCGAGACCAGGCCGTGCGCGCCGCGATCGAGCAGGGCGTGGTGAGCCCGGAGAACCCGCTCGCGGGCCTCCTCGACGTCACCGGCGTCCGCGCGGCCGCCGCCGCGCTGCGCGCCGCCTTCGCCGGGGTCACCCCGCCCGCCACCCCCGTCCTGCACGCCTTCGCCGTGAAGGCGACGCCCCTGGTGCCCGTCCTGCGGCTGCTGTACGAGGAGGGGATCGGCGCCGAGGTCGCGAGCCCGGGCGAGCTGGCCCTCGCCCGCGCCGCCGGGGTGCCGCCCGCGCACACCGTCCTCGACTCGCCCGCCAAGACCCCCGCCGAGCTGCGCGAGGCCCTCGCCCTGGGCATCGCCGTCAACGCCGACAACCCGCAGGAACTGGCCCGCCTCGACGCCCTGGTGCGCTCGGCGCCCACCGGATCGCCGCTCGGAATCCGGGTGAACCCGCAGGTCGGCGCGGGCTCCATCGGCGCGCTCTCCACCGCGACGGCGACCTCCAAGTTCGGCGTGCCGCTGAGGGACGACGGCGGCCGCGACTGGCTCGTCCAGGCCTACCTCGACCGGCCCTGGCTGACCCGGCTGCACGCGCACACCGGCTCCCAGGGCATCCCCCTCGACCTGCTCGTGCGGGGCGTCGCCGCGGTGTACGAACTCGCCGAGGAGATCAACGCCCGCGCCGGACGCCGCCAGGTCGACACCATCGACATCGGCGGCGGCCTGCCCGTCAACTTCGCCTCCGACGAGGCGAGCCCGACCCACGGCGATTACGCGCGCCTGCTCAAGGACCGCGTGCCGGGCCTGCTCGACGGGCGCTACGGCCTGGTCACCGAGTTCGGCCGCTCGCTGCTCGCCAAGCAGGGGGTGCTGCTCGCCCGCGTCGAGTACGTCAAGGAGGCGGGCGGGCGGCCCATCGCGCTGACCCACGCGGGCGTCCAGGTGGCGACCCGCACGGTGTACGCGCCCGGGTCCTGGCCGCTCAGGCTCGCCGCGTACGACGCCAAGGGCCGCCCGAAGCAGGGGCCCGTCGTCGGCCAGGACGTCGCGGGCCCGGCCTGCTTCGCGGGCGACCTGCTCGCCGCCGACCACCCGCTGCCCCGGCTCGAAGCGGGCGACCACGTGGCCGCCCTCGACACCGGCGCCTACTACTTCGCCCAGCACTACTCGTACAACAGCCTGCCCCGGCCCGGGATCCACGGCTTCGCCGCGGGGGCGGACGGCACGGTCCGCTTCGCCACCGTGCGCGCGCCGCAGCCGGTGGCGGAGCTGGTCGCGGAGGCGGGCGGCGGCGCACCGGAGGCGCTGAACGGGCTGTGAGGGGCCGCCACGGGCTCTGATGTTGCTCAACTCCCGCATCGTCCCGGCGTGTCACGGGCAAGAGGTCCTTCCGAAGGTCCCGGGCACGTTCGGGGGAGGCTCCTGTGACGACTTCAGGAACGAGCGGTACCACCACGCATCCGGCCGAGGAGGAGCCCGGCCTGCGCCGGGTCCTCGGCCCCAAGCTGCTGATCCTCTTCGTGATCGGCGACATCCTCGGCACCGGCATCTACGCCACCACCGGCAAGGTGGCGGGAAAGGTGGGCGGTGCCCTGTGGGTGCCGTTCCTCATCGGCTTCGTCGTGGCGATCCTGACGGCCGCGTCGTACGTGGAACTGGTCGGCAAGTACCCGAGGGCGGCGGGCGCCGCGCTCTACACCCAGAAGGCCTTCAAGGTCCCCTTCCTGACCTTCATCATCGCGTTCATGGTGATGTGCTCGGGCCTGTCGTCCGCGAGCGCGGCCGCCCGCGCCTTCAGCGGGGACTATCTGAGCGAGCTGACCGATGACGCGCTGCCGCCGACGCTGGTGGCGATCGCGTTCGTCCTGGCCCTCGCCGCGCTGAACCTGCGGGGCGTGTCGGAGTCGGTGAAGGCGAACGTCGTGCTGACCGCGGTCGAGCTGACCGGTCTGCTGATCATCCTCGCGATCGGCGCGTGGGCCGTGCTCACGGGGGACGGAGAGCCGTCGCGGCTCACCGAGTTCGAGTCGAGCGGCACCGGATACGCCCTGATCACGGGCGTCCTCGGGGCCACCGCGCTCGGCTTCTTCGCCTTCGTCGGCTTCGAGGACTCGGTGAACATGGCCGAGGAGACCAAGGACCCCACCCGCACCTTCCCGCGTGCGATCTTCATCGGCGTGGCGGTGACCGGCACCATCTACGTCCTGGTCGCCCTGGTCTCCTCGCTCCTGGTCGACCACAAGACCCTGGAGGGCTCCAGCGGACCGCTCCTGGAGGTCGTGAAGGCGGGCGGCGTCGACTTCCCGCACAAACTCTTCGCGCTCATCGCCCTGTTCGCGGTCACCAACTCCGCCCTCATCAACATCATGATGGCCTCCCGCCTCTGCTACGGCATGGCCAACGAACGCATCCTGCCGCGCTCCATGGGCCGCGTCCTGGCCGGTCGCCGCACGCCCGTCGTGGGCATCGCGTTCGTCTCCCTGCTCGCCATCGGCCTGGTCTCCACCGGCGAGATCGAGGGCCTCGGCGACACCACGGCGTTCCTGCTCCTGTGCGTGTTCGCCGTCGTCAACGTCGCGGTCCTGGTGCTGCGCAGGGACCCCGTGGACCACGACCACTTCCGCACGCCCACGGCCCTGCCCGTGCTCGGCGCGATCACCGCGCTCGTCCTCGCGAGCCCGCTCGCCGACCGCCCGGCCGACGTCTACGTCCGCGCGGGCGTCCTGCTCGCGATCGGCATCGCCCTGTGGGCGGTGAACAAGCTGGTGATGCGGGCGCGCACGGAGGGCTGACCGAGGGAGAGGGCCCCGGAACCCGAACGCCGGAGGGGGCGAACGCTGCCGCGAGCGGCACCGTCCGGCCCGTCCGGCGTTCGGGGACGAGACGCGGAGCGACGACGGGGCGCTGCTACTCCTCGACCGTCAGAGCTCTGCGCAGCCGCACCAGCGTGCGGGACAGCAGACGCGAGACGTGCATCTGGGAGATGCCCAGCTCCTCGCCGATCTCCGACTGGGTCATGTTCGCCACGAACCGCAGGGAGAGGATCTTCCGGTCCCGCGGCGGCAGTTCGGCGATCAGCGGCTTCAACGACTCGACGTACTCGATGCCTTCGAGCCCGTGGTCCTCGTAGCCGATGCGGTCGGCGAGCGCGCCTTCGGAGTCGTCGTCCTCGGGCTGCGCGTCGAGCGAGCTCGCGGTGTAGGCGTTGGACGCCGCCATGCCCTCGACGACCTCGTCGTGCGAGAGGCCGAGGCGCTCGGCGAGCTCGGCCACCGTCGGCGAGCGGTCGAGCTGCTGAGCGAGTTCGTCACCCGCCTTGGCGAGGTCGAGGCGGAGCTCCTGGAGCCGTCGCGGCACGCGCACCGACCACGAGGTGTCGCGGAAGAAGCGCTTGATCTCGCCGACGATGGTCGGCATCGCGAAGGTGGGGAACTCGACGCCGCGGCTGAGCTCGAAGCGGTCGATCGCCTTGATCAGGCCGATGGTGCCGACCTGGATGATGTCCTCCATCGGCTCGCTGCGGGAGCGGAACCGGGAGGCGGCGAACTTCACCAGGGCGAGGTTGAGCTCGACGAGGGTGTTGCGTACGTACGCGTGGGCGTGGGTGCCCTCTTCGAGGGACTCGAGCCGCTCGAAGAGCGTCTTGGACAGGGCTCGCGCGTCGAGGGGGCCCACCTCGTCGAACGGGGGGATCTCGGGGAGCCCGGAGAGTGAATCGGGCCGCTCGTCGGGGCGCGACGGGTCCGTCGCGGCCGCCGGCAGGGCCTCTTCGGCGGGGCCGGGGATCGAGGTTCGGGTGCGGTTCGGCGGGGGTGTCGACGTCGCTTGGTCAGTACGCGATTCGTCGAGCCGGGGTGACATGGTGTCCTCCATCGTTCTCGGCATATGGCTGCCGATGCCACTACGTGCACTGCGGTGTGCGGCGCCTCCATGGCCGTCCGGGTCGGGTGATGTCCCTTCTACCCCTACCCGCTTCCGACGCGGAGTCGCAAGTGCGGTGCGTGGCGAAATGTCCGAATTCAGGGGGATGTTCGGGTACCCCGGGGCGTACGGAAGGCGTAATGTTCAAGGGCGTCATCGCGCGTCACGGCGCGCGCCAGTAACAGCCCAACGGTCGGAAGAGAGTGACGGCATGGACCGCGGGACGGTCGGCAGCGCACACAGGGGCCGACTTTCGGTCGAAGTCCGGAAAGAGGGCCGCAGCGCCGTCGTGACTCCGGCGGGTGAGCTCGATCACCACACCGCCGATGTGCTGCGCGAACCGCTCGAAGGCTGCGTCGACGAGGGCTTCTCGCGCCTCGTGGTCGACTGCTCACGGTTGGAGTTCTGTGATTCCACGGGTCTCAACGTGCTCCTCGGGGCCCGTCTCAAGGCCGAGGCCGCGGGCGGCGGCGTGCATCTCGCCGGGATGCTGCCGGTGGTGGCCAGGGTGTTCGAGATCACGGGGGCCGACGCCGTCTTCACTGTCCACGAGACGCTCGAAGCGGCGCTGGCCGACTGAGCCGGACCTCTCTTCGCGGGGAGTACGAGGTGTGTGGGGGGCAATATGACGGGTGACGTGAAGCGTTATGTGTCAGTTGCCGCGGTGTGACCAATGCGTTACCGGCGTCACACGGTTCCCACCGAATCCATGGGTGTTCGTCCGGTTCGGCCGGGCAGGAGTCACCCTGAATCCGGAGTCGGCCGGCGTCCGGCGGCGCCGGAGCGAACAGCAGACCAACGTCGGATCAAACGTCAGAAATGGCAAGCGGCCGGGGAGCGGCCGGGCGGGCGAAGGCCCCGCCACCGGGCTCCCGTGGTCCGTCCTTGTCCAGAGTCCTCTTGTCGGTGAGGTGAAGTGCTGATGAGCGCCACCCGGCCTTACTCGCCGGGCGACCGTGGCCCGGAGCCGGAGGCCGCTGTCGCGGACGCTCCCGCGCACGCGGCCCCCGGGCCCGGGGGCCGCCAGGTCCGCAGGCTGAGCCTGGACGGCGCGAGCGGCGTGGTCCCGCTCTCGCGGGACTTCACCCGCGAGGCGCTGCACGCCTGGGGCTGGCTGCCCGCGGCCTCCGCCGACCGGCGCGCCGCGGCGGAGGACGTCCTGCTCGTGGTCTCCGAACTGGTCACCAACGCCTGCCTGCACGCCGAGGGCCCCGACGAGCTCTGGCTGTCCTGCGACGGCGGCCGGAAGGTGCTGCGCATCGAGGTCTCCGACCGCGGTGCCGGGCAGCCCGCGCCGCGCACGCCGCACCGGGCCGGGCGGCCCGGCGGGCACGGCATGTTCATCGTGCAGCGGCTCTGTCTGGACTGGGGGGTTGTGCGGACCCCTGGGGAGACGGGCAAGACGGTGTGGGCGGAGCTGGAGGCGCCGGGCTAGCGCCCGCGCCCGGAGTCACAAGGGTTACCCGCGGTTCGAAGGACGCGCCGGATCTCCACGGATCCGGGGCGTCCTTTGTCTTCCCTCGACAAGGTCCCCGGCGTACCTTGAGCGCCCGATCTGATGTGCCGTCAGCAAATCAGTGCGCGCGGCACGGATTTCGCCACCGGCATGAGGGGACCACGAGGTGCCGTACCAGAGGAAGCCCACCGCGCTCGCACTCACCGCCGCCCTGGCCGGATCGGCGCTGCTGCTGACCGCACCCGCCGCACGGGCCGAGGTCCAGGACGTCGACTACCAGTGCAAGACGCCCATCGGGAACAAGGGCGCCGTCTCACCGATCGACATCAAGAGCGTCAGGAGCGGCAGCGGCTACAAGCTCACGATGTCCTTCCAGAAGGGCGTCTCCTCCAGCCCCGTCGAGCTCGGCAAGGGCGCCATGAAGCCGAGCGCGCTCATCGAGCTCGGCGGCGCGGAGAGCGGCACCGTCCCGGTGTCCGGGCCGCCCAACTCCGCGCCCATCCCGGCCAACACCCCCATCAAGATCAGCACCCTGACGGGCACGTACACGCCCAAGAAGTCCGGCAAGGTCACCTTCACCGCCGGTGTCCTGACCATCAAGGCGCTCGGTACGACGACGACGTGCACGCCCGCGAACGACCCGAAGCCGTCGCTGACCCTGAACGTGAAGGGGAGCGGCTCGGACGCCGGCTCCGGCGCGGGCTCGGGATCCGGCGCCGGTTCCGGTTCCGGAACGGGCTCGGGCTCCGGCTCCGGCGACACGTCCGACGGCACGCAGGGCACGCCGTCCGGCGGCGAGGACCTGCCGCAGACCGGACCCGCCGACTCCGCGATCGCGCTCGGCACGCTCGGCGGCACGGTGCTCCTCGCGGGCGCGGCCGGGGTGCTGTGGCTGACGCGCCGGAACCAGGCGCCGCGCTGAGGGCGGGGACGCGGGCGATGCGGATGCGGGCCGCCGCGCGGGCGCTCGCCACGGCCGGCGCGCTGCTCGCGTGCGCTGCCGCGCCCCTCGCCCGCGCGGCCGACGGCGGCGGCTGGTCGCTCGGGCCCGCGGGCTCCGCACGGCCCTCCCTGTACGCGGAGGGCGCGCCCGGTGCCGTCCTTGAGGACAAGGTGTCCGTCACGAACCGGAGCGCGCGGCCCCGCACGGTGACCCTGCGCGGCACCGGCCCCGACGGCATCGGGGCGTGGATGGCCTTCGCCCGGCGGAAGGTGACGGTGCCGCCGCGCACCCGGGCCGACGTCCCGTTCACCGTGGCGGTGCCGAGGGGGGCCGCCCCGGGCGACCGCTCCGGCGCGGTGGTCGCGCGCGGCGGCGGCCGGGGCGCCCGGGTGCCCCTGCGCCTCCGGGTGGCCGGGCCCGCCCTGGCCGCGCTGACCGTGGAGCGCGTACGCCTCGACGCGGACGCGGAGCGGATCACGTACGAGCTGGTGAACCGGGGCACCACGGTGCTGGCGCCGCGCGTCGCGGTGCGGGCCGACGGCGTCTTCGGGGAACTGCTCGACCGGGCGCCGCACCGCGTGCCCGTGCGCGTTGCGCCCGGCAGCCGGGTCGCGCTGAGCGAGCCGTGGCCCGGCGTGCCGTCGTTCGACGCCGTGGACGTGCGCCTGACGGCCACGGCGGCGGGCGGGGTGCGGGCCGAGGGGTCCGCGTCCGCACGCCTCGTGCCGTGGCCCGCCGCCGCGGGCGCGGGCGCCGGTGCCGTCGCGGCGGGCGTCGCCGCGTGGTGCGCCGTACGGCACGTCGTACGCCGCCGGAGACGGGACGCCGGCCCACCGGCGGAGACGACAGCGGCAGCGGAACCGGAGACGACAGCGGCGGCGGAGACGGCGGCGGCGGAGCGGGAGCCGACGGCCACGGGGACGGGAGGCAAGCCGTGAACGTACAGCGGACGTGGCCGCGCTGCTGCGCGTCGGCCCTGGTCATCGCCCTGGCCTTCGCGCTGCTCGGGCCCGTGCCGGGCGCCGCGGCCGAGCCGAAGCCGAAGGTCATGCTCTCCACGTCCCAGGCGGGGACCGGGGGCTCGGTCACCGTGACCGGCAAGGGGTGGCGGCCGCGCGCGCTGCTCATGATGCTCGTCTGCGGGCAGGGCACGCCCGCCGCGGGGGTGCCCGGCGGCACCAACTCCTGCGCCAACGCCGAGGGCCGTGCCGTCACCACCGGCGGCGACGGCACGTTCCGCAAGCGGCTGCCCGTCGCCGAGCCGCCGAAACCCTGCCCGTGCGTCGTGCACGTCGCCACGGTGACCGGCGGGAAGGCCGCGGTGGACGCGGCGTTCAAGGTCGCGGGGCATCCGGTGAAGCCGCTGCGCACGCCGCGCGGCGGGCGGCTCGCGGTGCTCGCGGACCCCCGGCTCGACGGGTCGAGCGGCCTCCTCACGTGGTTCGGCTCCCCGCCCTCGCGGCAGCTGGTGGTCACCGTGGGCAACCCGGGCACCGCGCCGGTCAAGGACCCGGTCTTCCAGGTCGGCACCTCCCACGGCGTGTTCGCCCCGCAGTGGGAGCAGCAGCAGTGGCGCGGCACCATCGCACCCGGTGCGAAGGCGAGGATCAGGCTTCCGGTCGAGCTGCCCGCGGGCGCCCACGGTGACTACCTGGTCTCGCTCCGGTACGGCAGCGATGTCCTCGCCGAGCAGCCGTGGGGCGTGGGGCGGCCCTGGGGCGTGACCCTGTTCTGGGTGCTCCTCGCCCTCGTGGTGCCCGCGGCCGTCTTCCGCGTCGGCATGGTGGCCGTCGACCGGCTCCGCCCCGCCAAGGGGTCCGGCGGCCGCCCGCAGGGCCGCCACCGCACGCGGCGCGTCACCGCGGCCCTGCCCGGCGGCACCCGGCTCACGAAGAGCGCCCTGCTCGCCAAGGCGGCGCTGCTCAGAAGGCCGGACACCGCCGCCGACGACTCGGCACCCCCCTCCCGTGACACCGGGTCCACCTCCACCGGCCTGCCGTGGTTCACCCCGGACACCGACCCGGGCGCCCCGGCGGGACAGCTCTCCGCACCGTCCGACAACGGCCCCCCGACGAAAGGAAAGCCGTGACGAGGAAGCCGACGCAACGGAGCGCGAGAGCGGGCAGCCCCAGAAGGGGCGCACCACCCCGGACGAGAGCGGCCGCGGCCTCGGTCGCCCTGGCGCTCGGCGGCGCGGGCCTCGCCGTGTTCGGCGCGGCGGGCCCGGCGAGCGCCGCCGAGGTCGCGTACAGGACCGAGTGCGTGCCGCCGCCCGTCTCCCAGCTGCCGCCGGTGCACGGCACCACGAAGGCGGACGTGACGGCGCCCGCCGAGGCGAAGGTCGGCGACGAGGTCGAGGTGGTGTGGAAGACGGTCGAGGCCGCCTCGAAGAACCCCGACATCCTCGACCTCGCCAAGGACACCGTCCTGCCGACCGGCACCGTCACGGTGGGCGGCGCCCAGAGCGGCGACCTGAAGGTCGAGGGGACCCGCACCAATCCGCCCATCCCCAAGGGCGGCGCGATGGTCCTGTCCGACATGAAGGGCAAGCTGAAGCTGACCGCGCCGGGCGAGGTGACGCTGACCCCGGGCGCGTACGCCATCAACGTGAGCAAGCCGATCTCCACGGACACCACGTGCAAGCCCGAGGAGGCCGTGAAGCCCGCCGTGACCATCAAGGTGACCGATGGCGGCGGCACGTCCGGCGGTACGACGTCCGGCGGTACGACATCCGGGGGATCCTCCGGCGGTACGGCCTCCGGCGGCGGTGACAGCGGCGGCACGTCGGGCGGGACGACGGGGGGCTCGTCCGGCGGTTCGTCCGGCGGCGGCGACGGCCAGACCGACTTCCCCGGCAAGGAGGTGCAGGTCCCGTACAAGTGCAAGACGCCGATCGGCGACAAGGAGGCGACCTCGCCGGTGCAGATCGACGCCCGGAAGGACGGCGGGAAGTACGGCCTGACCGTGCGGTTCAAGAAGTCCGTGATGGACAGCCCGGTCGACATCCCCAAGGGTGCGGTGAAGCCCTCCATGGCCGTGCTCCTCGGCGGCGCCGACAAGGGCACGGTGCCCGTCGAGGGCCCCGCCAACAAGGAGCCCATCAAGTCCGGCGCCCCGATCGCCGTCCCGGACCTGACCGGCACCTACACGCCGGGCGCCGACGGGAAGGCGACGCTCTCGCCCGGTGTCCTCACCGTGAGGGCCCTCGGCACGACCACCACCTGTACGCCCGTGAAGACCGGGGTGTCCCTGGTGCTCGACACCTCGGCGCAGCCGGGCGGCACGGCAGGCGGCTCGGGTTCGGGCTCCGGCTCGGGCTCCGGCGGCGGCTCCGCGGGCGGCGCCCCGGGGGACGCGTCCGGCGGCGGCCTCGCCGACACCGGCGCCGACGGCGACGGCGCGCTGCGGGCCCTCGCCCTGGTCGCGGGCACGGCGGTGCTGCTGGGCGGCGCGGTGTTCACGTTCCTGCCGCGCAGGCGGGGGCGGCTGCGCTGAAGCGCCCCGAAGGGGCGCGGGGAACGGCGCGATCAGCCACGGCGAGCCCGCAGTCGGTCACCGGCCCCGGGAGCTCCCGGCATGGCCCCGCAGCCACCGCAGCACGCCCGCGGCGAGCCCCTGCTCCCGCAGGAGCGCCGCGCCGTGCGGTCACGTTCCTGCCGCGCAGGAGGCGGCGGCTGCGCTGAAGTGCCCCGAAGGGGCGCGGGGAACGGCGCGGCCAGCCACGGCGAACCCGCAGTCGGTCACCGGCCCCGGGAGCTCCCGGCATGGCCCCGCAGCCACCGCAGCACGCCCGCGGCGAGCCCCCGCTCCCGCAGGAGCGCCCCGCCGTGCGCCGCGCCGGGCAGCGTGCGCACGGTCACGTCCCGCAGGCCCGCGCGGCGCTGCGCGGCGGCGAGGTCCGCGGAGTGCGCGGGCGGCACGAAGTCGCCCGCCGAGTGCGCCAGGTACAGCGGAGCGTCTCGCGCGCCCGACGCGTGGGAGGCGGCCGACAGGTCGTCCCAGCGCTCCCGGCACGGCCGCCCGGCGCGGTCCGGGTCGCACCCGGCGAGACGTTTCGCCGCCCGGGCGAGCGCCCGCCGCCGGTCCGGGGCGCCCGGCGCGGTGCCGTCACGCCAGGCCCGGTACGGCGAGGCGACGGGCGAGAGGGCGACCACGCCCCGGGCGTACGCGCGCCCGTCGCGGTACGCCCCGACGCTCACGGCGAGGTGCCCGCCCGCCGACGAGCCGAGCAGCAGGGGCCGGGGCGCGCCCGGCCCCTCGCGGCGGGCGATCCAGCGCAGCGCGGCCAGGACGTCGGTGCGCTGCGCGGGCCAGACGGCGTCCGAGGAGAGCCGGTAGTCGGTCTCGTACACGGTGAAGCCGCGCGCGGCGAACCACCGGGACCAGCCGCTCCAGTCGTTGTCCCGCGCCCACGAGCCGCCGTGCAGGATCACCAGGGCCGTGCCGCCGTGGCCGTACACGGTCACGGTCTGGCGCGGGTGCGCCCCGTAGGAGTACGCGCGTCCGGGCGCGTGCGAGGCCTCGGCGGCCGCGCTGGAGGACAGGAGCGTGCCGCACAGGGCGAGGGTCAGGAGCGTCCGGCGTACGGTCATGGCCCGATGCTGCACCGGCGGGCACCGCGCCGCCCCCGAAAAGGCCCGAGGGCCACCGCACCGGGTGGTGCGGCGGCCCTCAGTTCGTACGGGTGCGGCTCCGCCGCGGGGCGCGACCAGCCACGGACGGCCCGCAGGTTCCTTACTGCGGCTCCAGCGAAGCGACTAGTGGACGTCGCCCATGAGCGCCTTGACCTTCTTGCGGTACATGAACACCGCGACGGCCGCGATGACCGCCATCGTGGCCTCCATGGCGACCACGCCGGACTTGTTCAGGTCGACGCCCGCGATGGAGAGCAGACCCGTGGTGCAGTCACCGGCGGTGACGGCGAGGAACCAGACGCCCAGCATCTGGGAGGCGTACTTCTGCGGGGCCATCTTCGTGGTGACCGACAGGCCGACGGGGGAGACGCACAGCTCACCGACGGTGTGGATGAAGTAGATCGCGACGATCCAGTACGCGCCGACCTTCTCGCCGTCGCCCGCCATGGACAGCGGGATCAGGAAGACGAAGAACGAGACGCCGACGATGAAGAGACCGGAGGCGAACTTCACGACCGAGTTCGGCTCCTGGCCGCGCCGGTTGAGCGCCAGCCAGATCCAGGCGACGACCGGGGCGAGGGCCATGATCAGGACCGGGTTGACCGACTGGAACCAGGAGACCGGGAAGTCGAAGCCGAGGATCGAGGTGTCGGTGGAGTTCTTGCCGAACAGGGCCACGGTGGACGCGCCCTGGTCGTAGATCATCCAGAAGACCGCGGCGGCCACGAAGAACCAGATGTACGCCGTCATCTTGGACTGCTCGGTCTCGTCCAGCGACTTGTCGCGCTTGATCTTGGTCAGGACCCAGATCGGGATGAGCAGACCGGAGACCGTGATCGGGACGATGGCCCAGTTCAGGGTGTAGACGTCCGTGGCGACGGCGACGCCGTAGAAGACGACGGCGGCGATGATCCACAGCATGGCCTTGCGGACCAGGCCCATCAGCTCGGCGCGCGGCACCGGCTTCGGCACGACGCTGCTCTGCGGGCTCAGGTGGCGGCCGCCGAGCAGGAACTGGATCAGGCCGAGGCCCATGCCGAAGGCGGCGATGGCGAAGCCGAGGTGCCAGTTGACCTTCTCGCCGACGGTGCCGATGGCCAGCGGGGCGAAGAAGGCACCCAGGTTGATGCCGATGTAGAAGACCGTGAAGCCGCCGTCGCGGCGCGGGTCGTCCGGGCCGTTGTAGAGGTGGCCGACCATCGTGGAGATGTTGGCCTTCAGGAGGCCGGAGCCGATCGCCACGAAGACCAGGCCGAGGAAGAACATCGCCTGGCCCGGCAGCGCGAGCGTGAGGTGACCGAGCATGATCACCAAAGCGGCTATCGTGATCGTCTTGCGCGGGCCCCACAGGCGGTCCGCGAACCAGCCGCCCGGCAGGGCGAGCAGATAGACCATCGCCATGTAGATCGAGAAGATCGCCGTGGCTGTGGCGGCGTTCATGTCCATGCCGCCGGGCGCGACCAGGTACAAGGGGAGCAGGGCCTTCATGCCGTAGAAGCTGAAGCGCTCCCACATCTCGGTCATGAAGAGAGTGGCCAGGCCGCGGGGGTGGCCGAAGAAGGTCTTCTCGGTGCCAGGAGTGCTGGCCGAGTCCTTCGTCAGGCTGGACGCCATGGGTCGATCCTCGTGGTGTCGGGACGCGCGTGGCGAGGCCGCCATGGGCGCGCCCGGTGGGGGCGGTCGGCACCGGCGCCGGACCGTCCACCCCCCACGCCTGCGAGGGGAACCGGTCCGCTGGGCGGAGCACGAGAGACGGCGACACCGAGATCCACACCCCGGACGCATCATCGCGAGCGGGGCCCGACCACAGGTCATTGCTTTCAGGCTGGTGATCACCAGCCCACACACAGAAGGACCCTTGGCGCGCAATAGCGGGCCAAAGGTCCTTGAGTAGTGCTACAGGCGTCTCGCCACCATACGCCACGACAGAGCGTGATTTGGAAGGAGTTGAGACATGGATCACAGGTGACCTAGGAACCAATGGAGCACATTCCAAGGTGTCCCCTAGATGTATCCAAGGATCGCATCCTGGATTGTGATCTTCCGGTCCCGGGGGGCCACCCCGGACGGGCCCCCGGCGCGGACCGCGCCCGCTCCTGGCGATCACCCTTCGGCGGCCGTCCGCAGCGGACTACCATCACCCCATGACCCGTGTACTGCTCGCCGAGGACGACGCGTCCATCTCGGAGCCGCTGGCCCGCGCACTGCGCCGCGAGGGCTACGAGGTCGAAGTGCGCGAGGACGGTCCCACCGCCCTCGACGCCGGGCTGCAGGGCAGCATGGACCTGGTCGTGCTCGACCTGGGCCTGCCCGGCATGGACGGCCTGGAGGTCGCGAGGCGGCTGCGCGCCGAGGGGCACACGGTGCCGATCCTCATCCTCACCGCGCGCGCCGACGAGGTCGACACGGTCGTCGGGCTCGACGCGGGCGCCGACGACTACGTCACCAAACCGTTCCGGCTCGCCGAGCTGCTCGCCCGGGTCCGGGCCCTGCTGCGGCGCGGCGCCACGGAGCCGGCGCAGCCGCCCGCCACGCACGGGGTGCGGATCGACGTCGAGTCGCACCGGGCCTGGATGGGCGAGGAGGAACTCCAGCTCACGGCGAAGGAGTTCGACCTCCTGCGGGTGCTCGTCCGGGACGCGGGCCGGGTCGTCACCCGGGACCAGCTGATGCGCGAGGTCTGGGACACGACGTGGTGGTCCTCCACCAAGACCCTCGACATGCACATCTCCTGGCTCCGCAAGAAGCTCGGCGACGACGCGGCGAACCCCCGCTACATCGCCACGGTCCGAGGAGTCGGCTTCCGCTTCGAGAAGTCGTAGCCGCGTTTCCCTGCGGGGGCGCGCACCAGGGGCCGCCCTGCGCGCGACCGGCGTACCGGGGCCGCGCTGCGCGATCCGCGTACCGGGGCCGTGCTGCGCGCGACCGGGGCGGGCCCGCCCGCCCCCACCCGGGCGCGCGACCACTCGCCGGCGGCGCTCCGCGTCGGGGCCGGTCCCGCGCGGCCGGGGAGTTCCGGGCGGGCGGGTGGGTGGGAAAGGCCCCGCCGCGGCAGCGGCGGCATGGCGCCCCGGGCGACCGGAAGGCGAGGCCCCGCCCAGGCCAGGGCAAGGGCCGGGGGTGACCGGGCCCCCGCAGGGGAGGGGCACACTGGTCAGGTCCGTCCCCCTGCCCGGCCGGAGGGCCCCGTGCGCCGTCGCCTCATCAACTCGACCCTCGCCGTCGTCCTCGTAGTGATCGCCGTCTTCGGCGTCTCACTGGTGATCGTCGAGACCCGCACGATCAGCAACAGCGCCCAGGAGCGCGTGAACTCCGAGGCCGTCCGTCTCGCGAGCATCGTGGACAGCCGTCTGATCAGCGACGAGCGCGTCAGCGGGGCGATCCTGCGGGAGCAGGTGGACACCGAGCGCTACGCCCGCATCGACATCCCGGGCCGCGCCCCCATCGAGGTCGGCACCCGCCCGACGGGCGACGTCATCCGGGCCACGGAGGACGGCGAGGAGGGCGAGAAGGTCACCGTCGAGGAGCCCCGCACCGCCGTCACCCAGGAGGTCGGCCGCACCCTGCTGATCATCGGCGGCGTGGCCCTGCTCGCCATCATCGCCGCGGTCCTGCTCGCCGTGCGCCAGGCGAACCGCCTCGCCTCCCCGCTCACGGACCTCGCGGAGACCGCCGAGCGGCTCGGCTCGGGCGACCCGCGCCCCCGCCACCGCCGCTACGGCGTGCCGGAGCTCGACCGGGTCGCGGACGTCCTGGACGCCAGCGCGGAGCGGATCGCCCGCATGCTCACCGCCGAGCGCCGCCTCGCCGCCGACGCCTCGCACCAGCTGCGCACCCCGCTGACCGCCCTGTCCATGCGCCTGGAGGAGGTCGCCGTGACCGACGACCTGGACACGGTGAAGGAGGAGGCGACGATCGCCCTCACCCAGGTGGAGCGGCTCACCGACGTCGTGGAGCGGCTGCTCACCAACTCCCGCGACCCCCGCACGGGCTCCGCGGTCTCCTTCGACCTGGACGAGGTGATCAAGCAGCAGCTGGAGGAGTGGCGTCCCGCCTACCGCAGCGCGGGCCGCGCCATCGTCAGCTCCGGCAAGCGCCACCTCCAGGCGGTCGGCACGCCGGGCGCGGTCGCCCAGGTGCTTGCGGCGCTGATCGAGAACTCGCTGATGCACGGCGGCGGCACCGTGGCCCTGCGCACCCGCGTCACCGGCAACCAGGCGGTCGTCGAGGTCACGGACAGCGGCCCCGGCGTGCCCGCCGACCTCGGCGCGCGGATCTTCGAGCGCACCATCAGCGGCCGCAACTCGACGGGGATCGGCCTCGCCGTGGCCCGGGATCTGGCCGAAGCGGACGGCGGCCGTCTGGAGATGCTCCAGGGGAAGCCGCCGGTGTTCGGTCTCTTCCTCTCGCGGACGCCGACGCTCCGCGAGGAGCGCCACGAGGACGAGACCGTGCGCTGAACACCCCCGCGCCCCCGCACCCCCGGGGCCGGGATCGGCGCAGGTCAGGCCTGGCGGCGCCCGCCCGACGCGGCCGGTCGCCCGCCGTCGGCCGCCGGGGCGTCCTCCAGGAACGATTCGGCATCGGCGACCGCGGCGCGCGCGGGCAGGGCCCTGAACACCCAGGAGCGGTACGACCAGAAGCGGAACAGCGTGGCGATGCCCATGCCGAGGAACTTGAAGACGTTCGCCTGGAGCTTGCTGTCCCACTCGAAGCCGTACGTCGCGACGTACAGGACGCCGTTCTCGATCACCAGGCCGACGACGCTGAACAGCAGGAAGAGCGTCAGCTCCTTGGTGCGGCCGCTCTTGTCCCGGTCACGGTAGGTGAAGTAGCGGAACCCCACGTAGTTGCAGCAGATCGCGACCACCGTCGCGATGACGCTGGCGCGCACCACCTGGAGGTCGGTGAGGTGGCGCACGAGGTTGAAGACGGCGAAGTTCACCAGCGTCCCCACCGCGCCCACCGCCCCGAACTTGGCCACTTCCCGCGTGAGCCGGTCCATTCGCACGCGCAGTGCGCCGCGGTCCGTCATGGTTGGTCGCCCCAGCCCCGTGATTGGTGTCCATCGGTCGTGTTGCCCGTGTCGGTCGGCCGTACCGGCGGGTCGTGCCGGTGGTGCCGCTCCTGTGGTGCCGCGCCCGCCTCGTTTGCGGTTTCCCCGGTCGCGTCAACCCAGCCATGCTAACCAGCCCCTCCCGGTGGTGCGCGGGGACGCCGTCCGATCCGTGGCACGGCTGTGACGCCGGTGCACGGGATCGGGCCGTTCCCGGATGGCCGATACCCTGTGGGTGTGACGTTCCCGGTAGTCGGCATGGTCGGCGGGGGGCAGCTCGCTCGTATGACCCACGAGGCGGGCATCCCGCTAGGCATCAGGTTCAAGCTCCTCAGTGACACTCCGCAGGATTCCGCGGCGCAGGTCGTCAGCGACGTCGTCATCGGCGACTATCGCGACCTGGACACGCTGCGTGACTTCGCGCGGGGCTGCGACGTGATCACTTTCGATCACGAACATGTACCCACCGAGCATCTACGGGCCCTGGAGGCGGACGGCATCCCCGTGCGCCCGGGGCCCGACGCCTTGGTGCACGCCCAGGACAAGGGGGTGATGCGCGCGAAGCTGGATGAGCTCGGGGTGCCGTGCCCACGCCACCGCATCGTGGAGGACCCGGCGGACGTCGTGGCCTTCGCGGCGGAAGGGGCCACGGAAGGTGACGGCTTCCCGGTCGTCCTGAAGACCGTGCGCGGCGGGTACGACGGCAAGGGCGTCTGGGTCGTGCGCTCCGCGGCCGACGCCGCCGAGCCGTTCCGCGCGGGCGTGCCGGTCCTCGCCGAGGAGATGGTCGACTTCGCCCGGGAGCTGGCGGCGAACGTCGTGCGCTCGCCGCACGGCCAGGCCGTGGCGTACCCGGTCGTGGAGTCCCGGCAGGTCGACGGCGTCTGCGACACCGTGATCGCGCCCGCCCCCGACCTCAGCGACGAACTGGCCGGGCAGGCCCAGGAGCTGGCGCTTCGCGTGGCCCAGGAGCTCGGCGTGGTCGGACACCTCGCCGTGGAGCTGTTCGAGACCCGCGACGGCCGCGTCCTGGTCAACGAGCTCGCGATGCGACCGCACAATTCCGGCCACTGGAGCCAGGACGGCGCCGTGACCTCCCAGTTCGCCAACCACGTCCGCGCGGTCCTGGACCTGCCGCTGGGTGACCCGCGCCCGCGCGCCACGTGGACGGTCATGGCGAACGTCCTGGGCGGCGACTACCCCGACATGTACACCGCGTACCTGCACTGCATGGCGCGGGACCCGCAGCTGAAGATCCACATGTACGGCAAGGACGTGAAGCCCGGCCGCAAGGTCGGACACGTCAACACCTACGGCGACGACCTGGACGAGGTCCTCGACCGCGCCCGTCACGCTGCCGGCTACCTCCGAGGAACGATCACCGAATGAGCACATCCGTGAGCAGTCCCGTCGTCGGCATCGTCATGGGCTCGGACTCCGACTGGCCCGTCATGGAGGCCGCCGCCAAGGCCCTCGACGAGTTCGAGATCCCGTACGAGGTGGACGTGGTGTCCGCGCACCGCATGCCGCGCGAGATGATCGCGTACGGCGAGGAGGCCGCAGGCCGCGGCCTGAAGGTGATCATCGCGGGGGCGGGCGGCGCCGCGCACCTGCCGGGCATGCTGGCGTCGGTGACCCCGCTGCCGGTGATCGGCGTGCCCGTGCCGCTGAAGTACCTCGACGGCATGGACTCCCTGCTCTCCATCGTGCAGATGCCCGCGGGCGTGCCGGTCGCGACGGTCTCGGTGGGCGGCGCGCGCAACGCGGGCCTGCTCGCCGCGCGGACCCTCGCCGCGCACGACGCCGAACTGCTCGGCCGGATGCGCGAGTTCCAGCAGGAGCTGAACGAGCAGGCGACCGAGAAGGGCAAGCGCCTGCGCGCCAAGGTCGAGGGCGCGGGGTCCGGCTTCGGCTTCGGGAAGTGACCCCGTGACAGCGCGCGCGATCGAGGGAACAGTGGCCGCATGACGAAGCTGACCGATTCCCTGGCCCGAGCCCGCTCCCTGCTCGCCGAGTTCCCCGTGGTGGACGGTCACAACGACCTGCCGTGGGCGCTGCGCGAGAAGGCCGGGTACGACCTCGACCGCCTGGACGTCGCCGCCGACCAGACGGGCCTGCTCCACACCGACCTGGCACGCCTTCGCGCGGGCGGCGTCGGCGCGCAGTACTGGTCGGTGTACGTGCGCAGCGACATGGCGGGCGACGATGCGGTCAGCGCGACGCTGGAGCAGATCGACTGCGTCCAGCGGCTGCTCGCCCGCCACCCGGCTCAGCTGCGCCCCGCGCTGACCGCCGCCGACATGGAGGCGGCCCGCGCGGAGGGCCGCATCGCGTCCCTGATGGGCGCCGAGGGCGGCCACTCGATCAACAACTCCCTCGCCACGCTGCGGGCGTTGTACGCCCTCGGCGTGCGCTACATGACGCTGACGCACAACGACAACATCGCCTGGGCGGACTCGGCGACGGACGTCCCGGGCGTCGGCGGCCTGTCCGCGTTCGGCCGCGAGGTGGTCCGCGAGATGAACCGGCTCGGCATGCTCGTGGACCTCTCGCACGTGGCGGCGACGACGATGCGGGCGGCCCTGGACACCTCCGAGGCGCCGGTGATCTTCTCGCACTCCTCGTCCCGCGCGGTGTGCGACCACCCGCGCAACGTCCCGGACGACGTCCTGGAGCGGCTGCCCGCGAACGGCGGCGTGGCGATGGCCACCTTCGTGCCGAAGTTCGTCCTCCAGGCGGCGGTCGACTGGACCCTCGCGGCCGACGAGAACATGCGGGCGCACGGCTTCCACCACCTGGACACCACCCCGGAGGCCATGAAGGTGCACGCGGCCTTCGAGGAGTCGCACCCGCGCCCCGTCGCCACCGCGGCGACGGTGGCCGACCACCTCGACCACATGCGGGAGGTCGCGGGCATCGACCACATCGGCATCGGCGGTGACTACGACGGCACGGCGTTCACCCCGTCCGGCCTCGACGACGTCTCCGGCTATCCGAACCTCGTCGCCGAGCTCCTCGACCGCGGCTGGTCCGAGCCCGACCTCGCCAAGCTGACCTGGCGGAACGCGGCCCGGGTCCTGGGCGCGGCGGAGGACGTGGCCCGCGACGCGAAGGCCCGCAGGGGCCCGTCGATCGCGACCCTGGAGCAGCTCGACGGCTGACGGGTCATCACCGGGCGCCAGGGGCGCGGCTCCAGAGCCGCGCCCCTTCGTCGTCCCTCATTCTTGAACGATCGGTCTGAATGGGCTACCGTCCTCGCAGAGGTTATGAACTGAGCAGTACAAAACTCTCGAAGGAGACCCCCATGTCCGACACCGTTCCCGCCGTGCCCACCGACGAGGAGCTGGCCCAGTCCCTGGAGGGCGACTTCACCAGCGCGTACGCCGAGGTGAACGGCGTCCGGCTGCACTACGTGGCGGGCGGCAGCGGCGACCCGCTCGTCCTGCTCGGCGGCTGGCCGCAGACCTGGTGGCAGTTCCACAAGGTCATGCCGGCCCTCGCGCGCCGCTACCGCGTCATAGCCGTGGACCTGCGCGGCATGGGCGGCTCCGCGAAGCCGCCGTCCGGCTACGACAAGAAGACGATGGCCGAGGACGTCCACGCGCTGGTCCGTCACCTCGGCCACGACCGCGTGCACCTCGCCGGGCACGACATCGGCGCGATGGTCGCCCACGCCTTCGCCGTCAACCACCCCGAAGCCACCCGGAAGCTGGCCCTCCTGGACGTGGCCCACCCCGACCCGAGCCTGCGCGAGCTCACCCTGCTCCCGGTCGGCGACGGGGCCGACTGGGAGGCCGCCCCCGGCGGCGTCTATCTCTGGTGGTTCGCGTTCAACCAGGTCAAGGGCCTGCCGGAGCGGCTGCTCGCCGGTCGGACCGACGTCCTCGTCGACTGGCTCTTCGGCTATCTGCTCCAGGACCAGTCCACGATCGACGCGCGCTCGCGCGCGGTGTACGCGGCGGCCTACGCCACGCCCGAAGCGATCCGCGCGGGCAACGCCTGGTACCAGACGTTCCTCCAGGACATCGAGGACTTCGAGACGTACGACCGGGTGGGCGTCCCCGTCCTCGCGCTGGCGGGCGACCGCAGCCACGCACATCTGCGCGCCATCCTGCCCGGCCACGCCGAGGACTTCCGCCTGCGGCGGATCGAGGGCAGCGGCCACTACCTCCCCGAGGAGCGGCCGGAGCAGGTGACGGCGGAGCTGGTGGAGTTCTTCGCCTGACGTGCCGCGGTGCCGCTAGCGGGCGTCCCGCCACATCAGCCACACCGGCGGGGCGTCGAGCGGCAGGCTCAGCTCCTGCCGCACCGTGAAGCCGAAGCGCTCGTAGAACGGCACGTTGCCGGCCTTGGACGACTCCAGGTACGCGGGCATGCCCTCCGCGTCGGCCCGCGCCAGGCCCGACCGCAGCAGGGCGCTCCCGTGGCCCCGGCCCCGGGCGGCGGGGTCGGCGCCCACCACGGCGAGGTAGTAGTGCGGCTCGGCGGGCGTGTGCCGGCTGATCGCCTCGTAGCTGGCCTTCAGGCGGACGGCGTACTCGCCCAGGATGGCGCCGAGCTCGTCGAACAGGCCCTCGTCGGGTTCGCCCCCGCCCTCGTCCTGCGGCGGCAGCCAGAAGGAGGCCGCCGGACCGGTCTGCTCGCACAGGCCGTTGGGCCCGTAGTGGCGCGTGTAGAGCGTGGCGAAGTACTGCTCCAGGCGCTCCTTGCGGGTGCTGTCGTCGGGGAACAGCCACCGCATCATCGGGTCGGTCGCGAAGGCCCGGGTCAGCGTCGCGCTGAGCGCCGGGAGGTCATCGGGCGTGACGGGCCGGGGAGTCGAGGTGAGAGCCATGCGGCCGATTGTGCAGATTGGGTGATCGTCCAGTGGCGAGGGGGTGCCCGGCGGGAGGGTGCCAACTCGCCTTCCCCACAAGCGGATCGGCCCCTTCCGTGCGTGCGGGAAGGGGCCGATCCGGTCGGGGCTACGGCAGGTTGCGGGCCATCACGATCCGCTGGACCTGGTTCGTGCCCTCGTAGATCTGGGTGATCTTGGCGTCGCGCATCATGCGCTCGACCGGGTAGTCACGGGTGTAGCCGTAGCCGCCGAGGAGCTGGACGGCGTCCGTGGTGACCTCCATGGCGATGTCGGAGGCGAAGCACTTCGCCGCGGCGCCGAGGTAGGTGAGGTCGGCGTCACCGCGCTCGGAGGCGGCCGCGGCCTGGTAGGTCAGGGCGCGGGCGGCGGAGATCTTCATCGCCATGTCGGCGAGCATGAACTGGATGCCCTGGAAGTCGGCGATCGGCTTGCCGAACTGCTTGCGCTCCTGGACGTAGCCCTTGGCGTAGTCGAGGGCGCCCTGGGCGATGCCGAGGGCCTGGGCGGCGATGGTGATGCGGGTGTGGTCGAGCGTCTTCATCGCCGTGGCGAAGCCCGTGCCCTCCTCGCCGATCATGCGGTCGGCGGGGATGCGCACGTTGTCGAGGTAGACCTCGCGGGTCGGCGAGCCCTTGATGCCGAGCTTCTTCTCCGGGGCGCCGAAGGAGACGCCCTCGTCGCCCTTCTCCACGACGAAGGCGCTGATGCCCTTGGAGCGCTTCTCCGGGTCGGTGACGGCCATGACCGTGTAGTACTCGGAGACGCCCGCGTTGGTGATCCAGCGCTTCACGCCGTTCAGGACGTAGGAGTCGCCGTCGCGCACGGCCTTCGTCTTCATGCCCGCCGCGTCCGAACCCGCGTCCGGCTCCGAGAGGCAGTACGAGAACATGCCCTCGCCCTTGGCCAGCGGCGTCATGTACTTCTTCTTCAGCTCCTCGGAGCCGGAGAGGATCACGGGCAGCGAGCCCAGCTTGTTCACGGCCGGGATGAGGGAGGACGACGCGCAGACGCGGGCCACCTCCTCGATCACGATGACCGTGGCGAGCGCGTCGGCGCCACCGCCGCCGTAGCTCTCCGGTACGTGCACCGCGTGCAGGTCGGAGGCCACCAGGGCGTCCAGGGCCTCCTGCGGGAAGCGGGCCTCCTCGTCCACGGCGGCGGCGAACGGCGCGATCTTCGACTCGGCGAGCGAGCGGATCGTGTCGCGGAGCATGTCGTGCTCCTCGGACGGGCGGTACAGGTCGAAGTCAGCCGATCCGGCCAAGGTCTCTCACGCTCCAAGGACGCTGTGGACGCTAGTCACCCTTGCTAATTACCGTTAAGTAACACGATGGGTACTCGAATTTTAGGGTGCCGCCCGCGCCACGGATACGTGAGCTTGACGACAGGGGGAAACGTGCCCGGTGAGAGCCCTGGGCACGCCTGACCGCGCCCCGACTATGCTCGGGCAGCGCACCCCGGCCAGTACACCTCTGGAGCACTTCATGGCCCTGAAGATCACCGTGATCGGCACCGGCTACCTCGGCGCCACGCACGCCGCGGCCATGGCGGAGCTCGGCTTCGAGGTCCTCGGGCTCGACGTCGTGCCCGAGAAGATCGAGATGCTCACGCGGGGCGAAGTCCCCATGTACGAACCCGGCCTGGAGGAGCTGCTGCGCCGCCACGTCGCCGGGATCGAGGGGTCCAGCGGCCGGCTGCGCTTCACGATGGACTTCGCCGAGGCCGCGGAGTTCGGCGACGTCCACTTCGTCTGTGTGAACACCCCGCAGAAGCACGGCGAGTACGCCTGCGACATGAGCTACGTCGACGCCGCCTTCGCCTCCCTCGCCCCGCACCTCAAGCCGGGCGCGCTGGTCGTCGGCAAGTCCACGGTGCCGGTCGGCTCGGCCCAGCGCCTGTCCGGGCTCCTTCCCGAGGGCACGGAGCTGGCGTGGAACCCGGAGTTCCTGCGCGAGGGCTTCGCCGTGGACGACACGCTGCACCCGGACCGGATCGTGGTCGGCGTGGACAGCGAGCGCGCCGAGAAGCTGCTGCGCGACGTCTACGCGAAGCCGGTCGCCGAGGGCACCCCCTTCGTCGTGACGGACTTCCCCACGGCCGAACTCGTGAAGACGGCGGCGAACTCCTTCCTCGCCACGAAGATCTCCTTCATCAACGCCATGGCCGAGGTCTGCGAGGCCGCGGGCGGCGACGTGGTGAAGCTGGCCGAGGCCCTCGGGTACGACGACCGCATCGGCGCCAAGTTCCTGCGCGCCGGGATCGGCTTCGGCGGCGGCTGCCTGCCCAAGGACATCCGCGCGTTCATGGCGCGCGCCGGTGAGCTGGGCGCCGACCAGGCCCTCACCTTCCTGCGCGAGGTCGACTCCATCAACATGCGCCGCCGCGGACACATGGTGGAGCTGGCCCGCGAGGCCGTCGGCGGCGGCTCCTTCCTCGGCAAGCGGGTGGCCGTCCTCGGCGCCACCTTCAAGCCCGACTCGGACGACGTGCGCGACTCGCCCGCCCTGAACGTGGCCGGGCAGATCCACCTCCAGGGCGGCCAGGTCACCGTCTACGACCCCAAGGGCATGGACAACGCCCGCCGCCTCTTCCCGACGCTCGGGTACGCCGCCTCCGCCGAGGAGGCCGTCCGGGGCGCCGACGTCGTCCTGCACCTCACGGAGTGGCGGGAGTTCCGCGACCTCGACCCCGAGGCGCTCGGGGCCGTCGCCGGACACCGCGTCCTGCTGGACGGGCGCAACGCGCTCGACCCGGAGCGCTGGCGCGCCGGGGGCTGGACGTACCGCGCCATGGGCAGGCCCGGAGCCTGACCCGGGGCCCGGACACCGGGCCCCGCCGCTCCGGCTAGCCGTCGAGTCGGCTGATCGTGGCGGTCGAAGCGCCCCTGCGCTCCCGCGCCGCCCGGGCCGTGAAGTCCGCCCCGCGCAGGGCGCGTTGGACGTTGCCCCAGGTGAGCGCCCCGATCTCGGCATCGCTCCAGCCCTGCCCGAGCAGCTCGGTGACGAGCCGGGGGAAGCACGAGGCGTCGTCGAGCTCCTGGGGGTGCGCGGCCGTGGTGTCGTACGTGCCCGCGATCCCCACGCACTCCGGCCCCGCGATCCGGCGCACGTGCTCCAGATGGCTCACGACGTCCCGTACCGAGGTCCCCGTCTGCTCGGTCGCGAAGGGCACCAGACACAGGCCCTTCGCCGCGCCCACGGCGGCGAGCAGGTCGTCACTGAGGTTCGCGGGGTGCTCGCACAGCGCTCGCGCCCCGGACCGGGTGAACAGGACCGGCGCCCTGGACACCGAGAGCACCCGGCGCGCGGTCTCCTCGGGCGCCCCGGACAGATCGGCGAGGACGCCGAGCCGGTTCATCTCCCGTACGACCTCCTCGCCGAAGGCGCTCAGGCCGTCCCCGCCCGCCCACGACGTGTCGGCGAGCGTGAGGACGCTCAGGCCGAGCGCGTGCAGCGAGCGCAGCGCGCCCAGCGAGTCGCCGATGGCACGGGCGCTCGCCGGGCCGACGACGGTGGCGACGCGGCCGTGGTTGCGGGCGTCGGCGGCCTCCGAGGCGTCCCGGGCGAGCCGCAGGTCGTCGCCGTAGCGGGTGACGACGTGGCGCACCAGGTCGAGCTGTTCCAGGGTCGCGCTCACCGCACGGTCACCGGCGAGCTCGTCGGGCACGTGCAGCGACCAGAACTGCGCGCCGACCGCACCCGCTCTCAGCCTTGGCACATCGGTCTCCAAACAGCTGTCGCCGGACTCCAGGTCGCAGTACGGAAGGCCGCGCAGCGCCCACGGCAGGCCGCTGTAGCCGTCGGCGACGGGATGCGCGGCCAGCAGGGCGCGGGCCCGCCCGTCGGCGTCGTCGAGGCGCGCTTCGGGCTCGGGCGCGGCCGCCCCGGCGCCTGGTACGGCGTCCGGCAGCCGGTCGAGCTCTCCGGCCTCGGCGGTGGTGTCGAATTCGTCCTGCAGGTCCGCCATGGCAGCTCCGCGGTCCGGTGGGCACTTTCTCGCTGGTCCACCACCGTCGCACGGCGAGCCCGCGGCTTCGCGGCGGGCGGAGCGTTCGGGGTATGCGGGCGGGGGAGCGCCGCGGGCCCCGCCGTCGGTGACGGCGGGGCCCGCGGGCTTCGGGTGTCCGGTCAGTTGCCCGACACGGTCACCGTCTCGTCGTTGTTGAGCTGCTCGACGAGCTGCTTGACCTTCGCCTTGTCCCAGACGAGGTTGCCGCCGACCGAGCCCGAGATCGGCATGTTCATGGACTTGCCGTCGCCGCCCGTGACGCCCTTCATCGCCCAGAACATCGAGGCCACGTCGAACAGGCCCATGTCCTTGTCGACGATCAGCGTGTCCAGGCCCGCGCCCATCATCGGGTAGAGCTTGAACGGGTTCATCACCGTGCCGGGCGTCGCCGCCTGGTTGGCCAGGGCCGCGAGGAACTTCTGCTGGTTCTTGGTGCGGTCCAGGTCGCTGCCCGGGAGCGCGTAGCGGGTGCGGACGAAGGCCAGGGCCTCCTCACCGTTCAGCTTCTGCTTGCCCGCCTCGAAGTCCGCGCCGGACTTCTTGTCCTTGAAGCCCTTGGGGATGTTCATCTCGACGCCGCCGACCGCGTCCACGATCTTCGCGAAGCCGCCGAAGCCGATCTCCGCGTAGTGGTCGATGCGCAGGCCCGTGTTGGCCTCGACGGTCCGGACGAGCAGCTCGGGGCCGTCCTCGGCGTACGCGGCGTTCAGCTTCGTCTGGCGGCCCGTGGCCGGGTAGAGCTTGCCCGACTCGGCGCCCTTGAAGGACGGGATCGTGACGTTCGAGTCGCGCGGCAGCGAGATCATCGTGTTCCCGCCGTCGTCCGCGACGTGCAGGATCATCATCGAGTCGGTCCGCTTGCCCTCGGCCGAGCCGGTGTGGAGCTTCTTCTTCTCCTCGTCGGACATGCCCGCGCGGCTGTCCGAGCCGACGATCAGGTAGTTCGTGCCCTTGCCGCCCGCGGGCCGCTCGATCACCTTCGACAGGTCGACCTCGCGCTTGAGCTTGGAGTCCGCCCAGAAGTACGTGCTCACGGAGACCACGATCAGCAGGGCGAGGAACGTGACCAGGCCCCAGGTGATCCGCTTCTTCCAGTTCACCGGGGGCTTCGGGCGCGGCGGGGCGGGCGGGCCGCCCGGTCCCTGCGGGCCGCCGGGCGCCTGGCCGCGGCGGGGTCCGGCGGGCGAGCCGTACACCTGGCCGGTGTTGTAGCCGCTGTCGTAGCCCTCCGGGCCGCCGGGGCCCTGGGCGTGCTGCTGCCCGGGCTGGGCCCGCTGGTCGCGGTACAGGTCGTCGTACACGTTGGCGTCGTACGAGGGCTGGCGCGGGACTCCGTCGGGCCGCTGGACGTGGCGCATCACGCGGGCGCCCTCGGGCTGTGCGTTGCCGCTGCCGTACCCGTGGCGGTCCCCGTTGTTGCCGTTCCGCGCGTCTGGCCAATCGCTCATGTGGCTTAGTGTGCAGTGCCGCGCGCCCTCCCTCACAGGGAGGGCGTGATTTCGGGTCACGCCTGTTGCAGAGCTGTGGCAATGCGCCCGTAACCGGCACGATGCCCCCGGCGACATAGGGTGGAGGGCATGACAGATCAGGCCACTGCTCCGGAGCCGGAGATTCCGGGCAAGCCGACCTCGGTGTCCCGCACCACCCTCAGCCACATCATGACCCACGCCGACACCAACCTCCTCGGCACGGTGCACGGTGGCGTGATCATGAAACTCGTGGACGACGCGGCGGGCGCCGTCGCCGGGCGCCACTCCGGCGGGCCCGCGGTGACCGCGTCCATGGACGAGATGGCCTTCCTCTCACCCGTGCGCGTCGGCGACCTCGTCCATGTGAAAGCCCAGGTCAACTGGACCGGACGCACCTCCATGGAAGTCGGCGTACGCGTGCTCGCCGAGCGCTGGAACGAGTCGACGCCCGCGCAGCAGGTGGGCTCCGCGTACCTGGTCTTCGCCGCGGTCGACGCCGACGGCAAGCCGCGGCTCGTGCCACCGGTCGAGCCCGAGACCGACCGGGACCGGCGTCGCTACCAGGAGGCGCAGATCCGCCGCACCCATCGGCTGGCACGGCGGCGGGCCATCAAGGACCTCCGCGAAGCCCGGGCCCGGGAGGGCTACGACGACTGAGCCCCGGCTCCGACACCGCGGCCCCGCCCTCCCCGCCGCTACCGCGCCGGGGTCTTCCCCCACCCGCCCACCCGACTCTCCCGGCTGCGCGGGGCCGGGCCCCGACGCGGTGCGCCCGCGCGTGGTGCCGTCCCGGTTTCCGCCGCTACCGCGGCGGTTTTCCCACCCGCCCGCCCGTGTCTGCCCGGCTGTGCGGGGTCGGGCCCCGACGCGGTGCGCCTGCAGGTGGTGCCGTCCCGGTTTGCGCCGCTACCGCGGCGGTTTTCCCACCCGCCCGCCCGGCTCTCCCGGGCTGTGCGGGGCCGGGCCCCGACGCGGAGCGCCCGGCTCTCCCCGGCTGCGCGAAGCCCGGCCCCCATGCAGCGCGCCCGGCTCGCCCCAGCTGCGCGAAGCCCGGCCCGCCCGCGCGTGGCCACCGTGGGTCCGGTGGGGCGGGGCTGCCCTCACTGTTCGCTGTCCCTGTTTCCCGCCGTTCCTTCTATGGGCGGGTGGGTGGGCCCACCCACCCGCGCGGAGCGCGGGATCCCCCGGGTGCCCCCAGCGGCAGGCCTGGAGGCGGCGGCCCCGCGGTCAGGGGCAGATGACCTGGTCGCCCGTGATGGCGCCGAACTCGCCCTGGTGGGCGTCCTCCGCCCGGACCGCGCGGACCCCGCGGAAATCCGCCCCGGCCAGCACCTTCAGCGTCGGCCCCTGCCCGTTCACCCGCCGCATCTCGCAGCCGGGCAACGCGGTGGCCAGGGACTTCGCGGAGCGGTCCCAGCGCGGGTCGTAGGCCACGACCGTGCGGGCGAGCGGGCCGGCGCCGGGGGCGAGGGGGACGGAGCCGGGCACCCCGGAGGTGCGGAAGCCGGACTTCCGTAGGGCGGAGTCCACCTGCCGCCCCAGCCCGGACGTCCGCGTGCCGTTGTCGACCTGCACCCGGATCTGCTCGGGGGAGACCGGCACGAGCGCCACCTTCCGCCGCTCCCGGTGCGGAGCCAGCGGCTTGTCGTCGCGCAGCGCCTGGAACAGCTTCGCGGACTTCTGCGGGTCCCACTTCAGCGTCGACCCGACACCGGGGATCAGCTGCCCCTTGGGCGCCAGCGGCACGGTCGTGAACTCCGACGACGACGGCGAGAAGTTCCGCATGGCCCGGCCGAGCGCCAGCATGTCCGTCGTACCGAAGCCGTCGTCGGCCCGCACCGAGCCGAGCAGCGTCTTCGAGACGTCGCGGAACTTGACCGGATTCAACAGCACGCCGCTGCTCGTGGCCTTCGCGATGAGCGCCGCGAGGAACCGCTGCTGGCGCTGCATCCGCCCGAGGTCGGCGGCCCCGTCGATGTGCCGCGAGCGTACGTACTGCAGCGCCTGGCCCCCGCTGAGCTGGTGCGTGCCGACGGACAGGTCGAGGCCCGTGTAGGAGTCCTTCAGGGGGATCGCGGTGCAGATCTCCACGCCGCCGACGACGTCGACGGTCTTCATGAAGCTGGTGAAGTCGACCTCCAGATAGTGGTCGATCTTCACCTTCGTCATGCGCTCGACCGTGCGGACGGTGAGGTTGGGGCCGCCCTCCGCGTACGCCGCGTTGATCTTCACGGGGTGCGACCTGTGGTGCTTGCGCGAGTTCTGGTCGACGTGCGGCGGCAGCTCCGCGTACGAGTCCCGGGGCAGGCTCACCACGCTGGCGCGCTCCCGGTCCTCCGAGATGTGCACGATCATGATGGTGTCCGTGCAGTGGCAGGGGGCGCCGCCGAGCCGGTACTTCTTCTTCTCCGCGCGGCTGATCCTGTCGCGCCCGTCCGTGCCGACGAGCAGCACGTTCGTGCCGTGGCTGCCCTCGGGCCGGTTCTTCATGTCCTTGAAGGCGTCGACGCGCCTGATGCCGGTGTCCAGGCTGGAGACCACGGAGTGCCCGATGCCGGCGGCGCCGAGCACCGTGACGGACAGCGCCGTCGCGATCCGCATCGCCCAGCGCGGCCGCCGCGTCCGCCGGGGCGCCGGTCGGGCCGGGGGGCGCGGCGGCCGCGGCGGGTGGGGCCGGCGCGGGGGCGGGGCGGGGGAGCGGTGCGGTGCGGGCACGTGCGAGGACACCTCCGCGGTCGCGGCGTGAGCCGGGGGACGCCAGAACCGTAGGCCCATACGATCTGCGGCCCGGGGTAGCGACCCGGACGGCGCGCGCCCGTGTCCCCCGTTCGCGGTAACGTGACGCCCGATGCTGCATTCTCCGGGGGCGTCCCCGGGGGACCCGGGCCGCGAGACGAGAAGGAAACTCCGCACGTGAATTCTGACGGTCAGCCTCCCGCCGTCTCCGTGATCATGCCGGTCCTCAACGAGGAGCGGCATCTGCGCGAAGCCGTCCACGCGATCCTCAAGCAGGAGTACGCGGGTGAGATGGAGGTCGTCGTCGCACTCGGCCCCTCCACCGACCGCACGGACGAGATCGCCGCCGAGCTGGTGGCGGAGGACCCCCGTGTGCACACGGTCCCGAACCCCACGGGGCGTACGCCCGCGGCCCTGAACGCGGCCATCAAGGCCTCGCGTCACCCGATCGTGGTGCGCGTGGACGGCCATGCCGCGCTCTCGCCGGGGTACATCACCACCGCCGTACGCCTCCTGGAGGAGACCGGCGCGATGAACGTCGGCGGCATCATGCACGCCGAGGGCCAGAACGACTGGGAGCACGCGGTCGCCGCCGCCATGACCTCGAAGATCGGCGTCGGCAACGCCGCCTTCCACACCGGCGGCGCCGCCCAGCAGGCCGAGACGGTCTATCTGGGCGTCTTCCGCCGCGAGGCCCTCGAACAACAGGGCGGGTACAACGAGGAGTTCATCCGCGCCCAGGACTGGGAGCTGAACTTCCGCATCCGCGAGGCGGGCGGCCTCATCTGGTTCTCGCCGGAGCTGAAGGTCTCCTACCGGCCGCGCCCGAGCGTGAAGGCACTCGCCAAGCAGTACAAGGACTACGGCCGCTGGCGGCACGTCGTCGCCCGCTACCACGAGGGCTCCATCAACCTGCGCTACCTCGCGCCGCCGACGGCCGTGTGCGCCATCGCCGCGGGCCTGGTCGTGGGCGCGGCCCTGACGCCGTGGGGCCTGGTGATCCCCGGCGGCTATCTGGCGGCGATCGTCGCCGGGTCCGTGCCCGCGGGCAAGGGCCTGCCCCTGAAGGCGCGCCTCCAGATCCCCGTGGCCCTCGCGACGATGCACATGTCGTGGGGCTGGGGCTTCCTCACCAGCCCGCGCTCGCTCGCCAAGAAGGTCATCGCCTCGCGCCGCCCCGCGGTCCTCGGTACGGACCGCAAGCCCCAGGAAGCCTGACCCCGGGGCCCGCGGCCGGACCCGGACTCCTGCCTCACCAGGTGAAGTTCGGGTCCACCTTCATGCACGCCTTCTTGTCGGAGCCGTTGAGCGCGTCCGCCGACTTCGGCGTCGAGTCGTCCTGCTTCTTCGCCTTCTCCGGCTTGTCGCCCGCGCGCCAGTCGGCGCCCACGACCAGCGTCACGCCGGAGACGTCGGTCGACCTCTTGGCCGCGCTCAGCGGCAGGCCCAGGGACTTCGCGACCCGCTGGGCGTCGCCCTCCAGGTCGATCGACGGATAGCGCACCACCGTCCTGGCCTCGGTGAGGGCCGTCGCCGTGTCCGGCGCCGCCTTGGCGAAGCCCGCCGCGGTGAGCAGCTGCGCCACCGCGCTCGCCCGGCCGCTGACCGGCGGCTCGGTGGCGGTGCGGGTGCCGTTCTGGACCTGCACCGCGATGTCGGCGTCCGGCGCGGCCGGGTCGTCGGACGGCTTCTCCTTCGGCTTCCTCTTCTTGCCCTTGCCGTCCAGGGGGATGTCGTCGCGTACGAGGCGGAAGAGCTGCTCGGCGTCGCCCGGCTTGGGCACCACGCGCGAACCGGAGTACTCGAACGGCATCGTGGTCATCGTCGTGCGCTCCGGCGAGACCTTCTTCAGCTCGTTGCCGAGGTCGTACAGCTTGAGGACCGAGCCGAGGCCCGGGTCGACCTTCAGGGCCTTCGTGGCGTTCTCGGCGAGCTTGCGCAGCCGGTTCGGGCTGGTCAGGCTCGCGTTGTCGCGCAGGGTGCGGACCAGCGAGTTCATGTACATGTGCTGGGCCTTGGCGCGGCCGATGTCGCTGCCGTCCTCGAAGCCGTAGCGCGTGCGCAGCCACTGGAGGGCCTGCTCGCCCTGGATCTTCGAGGTGCCCTTGGGCAGCTTGAGACCGGAGCCCTTGCCCGTGCTGGTGCGCGAGTGGATGTTCTTGTCCACGCACACGGGGACGCCGCCGATGGCGTCGGCCATCGACACCACGCCGGAGAAGTCGACCATCATGAAGTGGTCGATGCGGATGTTGGTCAGCTTCTCCCAGGTGGCGACCGTGCAGCCGGGGCCGCCGCGCCCCAGGGACTCGTTCGTCATCGCCCGCGGCCCGAGCTCGTCGTACACCTTGCCGTCGTCCGGGTCCGTGCACTTGGGGATGGTCAGGAGCGTGTCGCGGGGCATGCTGATCATGGACATGTTGGTGCGGTCCGCCGACAGGTGGAGCAGCATCTGCACGTCCGCGAGCGGGGGGCCGCCGAAGGTGTCCTTGGCGCCGCCGAGCTTCTGGTTCGCCTTGGAGTCCCGCGCGTCCGAGCCGATCAGGAGGATGTTCAGCGGGGTCTGGCCCGCGGCGTTGGGCGTGGGCGCGGGCGCCCGGTGGTCGCCCAGGTTCAGGTCGTCCGTTTCGAGGTTGCTGTTGAGGTGCTGGTAGTAGAGGTATCCGGCCCCCGCGGTGCCCAGTATCAGCACGGCCAGGACGGTCGCCGACCAGCGCAGTACCCGCCGCTTGCGCCGGGGCGCCGCGCGGCGCGTGCGGCTGCGGGAGCCCCGGGCCTCTTTGCGGCGGGAGCGGCCCTCACTCGCCGTGCCGCCTTTTCCGCGGGAGCGGCTCTCGCCCGCCGTGCCGCGGGACGGCCCCGGGTCCTTCGTGTCCCGCGCGTGTGGCTCCGCGTCGGCGTCGCTGTCCGGACGGCTGCCTTCCGCGCGGGACCGCTCACTCGTGGCCTCGTGAGTGCCCGCCCCCGAGGACACTCCCTCCCCACGCACGCTGTTCTGCCCCATCCCCTGTCCCTCCCCGCCGTGCTTCCCAAGTGTGGCCCACCCGTGGCCACTTGCGGCACGCTGCCGCCGCCCCGGCAGTCGGCGCGGTATGTCACGCTTCAACCACCGGGGCGTTCTGTGAGACGTGAAACGACCGCCTCAGGTCACTTGGCACACACGGTTTTGTCGGCCTCGACCTTCTGGATGCCGTCCGGAGCCTTCGACGGAGCCTTGACGGGCACCCCCGCGCCCTTGAAGTCGGCACCGAGGGTCAGCACGATCGCCGGCAGCCCCTGCGCGTTCTTCTCGCTCTTGCCCGGCTTCAGGGCGGCGGCGGGCAGCCCCATGAGGTCGGCCAGCTTGCGGGCCTCGTCGGCCTGTCCCGCGCCGTACTCCACCGTCGTCTTGCCCTGTTTGCCGGCGTTGCCGAGCTGACTGGACTTCGTCACGCCCTCAGTGTTCTGCAGCCAGCTGAGAGTTTCCTGAGCGGCGCCGTTGCGGTCGCTGCCGTTGTAGACGTCGACGCGCACGTCACCGGCCTCGGCGCGCGGGCCCTTGAGCCGCGCGGCCACGGCGGCCTTCTCCTTCTTCTCCTTCTTCTTGACCTCGGTCAGCGACACGTCCTCGCGCAGCATCGAGAACAGCTCGTCGGCCTTGGCCTTGTTCAGCACGACCGTGATGGGCTTCTTCTCGGCGGGGTTGTCGACCACCGGGGTCGTCGCGAAGGTCAGGTTCTTCATGTCGAACTTGCCGAGCTCCATGCCGAGGTCGCGGAGCTTCAGTATGTCCTTGATCTTGGAGTCGACGGTCAGCGCCTTCGTGCCCGCCTCCGCCAGACTTATGATCTTCGTCGGGCTGGTCAGCGTGCCCTTCGACTTCAGCTTGCGCATCAGCGAGCTGAGGAACTGCTGCTGCAGCTGGATCCGGCTGAGGTCACCGCCGGTGCCCACGGTGTACCGGGTCCGGACGAACGCCAGCGCCTCCTCGCCCTCGATCGAGTGCTTGCCCGCGGGCAGCTTCAGATGCGACTTGGGGTCGTCGAAGTCCTTGGCGAGGCACACGTCCACGCCGTCGACCGCGCTGGACAGCGTCTTGACCGCGTTGAAGTCGGCCACCATGAAGTGGTCGAGCTTTATGCCGGTGATCTGCGTGACCGTGCGCATGACACAGCTGGGCGTGCGCTCGTTCTGCCCGAGACTCTCGTTGAAGCGGACCTTCTGCGAGCCCGGGATCGTCTTGGTGGAGCCGTCGTCCTGCTTGGTGGGGCAGTCCGGGATGTCGGTGATCAGGTCCCGGGGGATGCTCAGCGCGGTCGCGTTGGACCGGTCCTTGGACACGTGCAGCAGGAGCGTGGTGTCCGCGTGCCCCACGCTGCCCTCGTCGCCGTAGCCCTTGTTGCCCGAGCCGCTGCGCTTGTCCGTGCCGATGAGCAGGATGTTGATCGCGCGGTCCTTGCTGAACCCGCCGGTGCCCGCGCCGTCGTCGGAGACGGCCGTGATGTTGCCGTTGAGGTGCTGGTAGTACAGATAGCCGCCGACGCCGGCCGCGACGACCACGAAGGCGACCGAGCCCCCCGTCCACGCCAGTATCCGCTTGCCCGTGGACTTCTTCTTCTTGGTCTTGCCCTTGCGGCGGCTGCCCGCCGCCTCCGGCTGCGCCGCGCGGCGCCTGCGCTGGCCCGGCACCTGCTGCTCCCGGCTGCCGCTGCGGCCGCCCGGGCGCTCGGGCCCGCGCGTGCCCGGGCGCGGGGCGCCCTGCTGCGGCGCGTCCTGCTGCGGATCCGCCGGGCGCGGGGCTCCCCGCCGGGGCGCCGCCCTGCGCGGACCCGGCACGCCGGTCTGGGGCGCCGACTGCTCAGCGGAAGGGCTCAGTCGCAGCTCGTAGTCGCCGGTCTGCGGATTGAGTACCCACTGGTCTGCGGGGTCGATGCTGTCTGCCCGCCCGTCTCCCGCCACCGCCCTTCCATGGAAGTCGCTTCGCTCTCCCCGGTTGGGCCCACGGCCTTGCGCGTCCACGGTTGTTTGCGTCCTCCGTCAGGGCCACGCGGCGCCTTTCCCCCCTCAAGAAGGCGCTCGGTCCAGTCGTACCAGCGGTGTGCGGCCCATCGGCCGGACACCGGATCGGCTCACACTATCCGCCCAGTTCAGCGTCCAACGACGCCGGTGACAAATTCCACTCCCCTACAACTGGGCAATCCGCCCAATTTCTTGGCCCCGAAGCCCTGTCCACCCCGTGTTCGGATTACGTGCAGGTGGATCCGGCGGCCGTGTTGCCCCGGAATGTGGGCGCCGGACTCGGCGTGTGCGTGGGGTCGTCCGGCTTCTCGTCGCTCCACTCGCCGCCGTCCTCGTCGTCCCCGGATCCGTCGTATCCGCCGGAGTCGTCCTCTTCTTCGTACTCCCCGCCGTCGTCGCCGTTCTCGTACGAGGATTCGTCACTGTTCGAGGTGGTTGAGGCATTCGGCACGTCCGGCCGGGCGCGGGTGACCTGCACCGGCTCGTCCGTGCGGAGCCGGGTGAAGAGTTCGTCGGCCGCGGGTTCCACCAGCTCGTCGCGATTCGCGTCGTACGTGTACGAGCGGCGTGGCACCGTGAGGAATTGAACCCGTTCTGTGGGGATATTACGCAGTCCGCGCACCAGTTCGTACAAACCGCGCAGGCTCGCGAGTCCCGGATCCGTGGTGAGCGACGACGTGGCCGCGTCCAGAACGGGATAGAGCTTCACCGGATTCAGCAGGACGTCGTTGCTGCGCACTTTGTTGACGAGCGCGCCGAGGAACTCCTGCTGCCGGTCCATGCGTTCGGTGTCGCTGCCGTTGCCGAGCGACTTGCGGGCGCGGACGAATCCGAGGGCCTGCTCCCCGTCGAGGGTCTGCCGTCCGGCGGGGAGCCGCAGCTTCGCGGCCGCGTCGTCCACCGGCGCCTTGAGGCACACCTGCACGCCGTCGACGGCGTCCACCATGTCCTTGAACCCGGCGAAGTCCACGACCATGTGGTGGTCGACCCGGATGTTCGTGAGCTTCTCCACCGTACGGATCGTGCAGGCCGTGCCGCCGAACTCGAACGCCCAGTTGAACTGCGCGAATTGGGCCCGCGTACGGGAGCCGTCCGGGCGGCGGCAGCTCGGGATGCGCACCATCAGGTCGCGCGGCAGCGACACCGCGGTGGCGCTCTGCCGGTCGGCGGCCAGGTGCAGCAGGATCGTGGTGTCCGAACGCTGGGTGCCGAGGTCGCGCCCGTACTTGTGGTTGCCGCGCCCCGAGCGGGTGTCCGAGCCGATCAGAAGGATGTTCTGCGCGTCGTGCACGAGCGGGGTCGGCCGCTCCTTCTCGTACCGCGCGAGCTCGGCGGCGGCGTCGGTGTCCTCCGTGATGTTCCCGTCGAGCTTCCGGTACACGGCCCAGCCGACACCGCCCGCCGCCAGTACGACCACGGCCGTGCCGACCCCGGCGTACCGCAGCCAGCGTCGTCTGCGGCGCCGCGCGGCGAGCCCCGACGGACTCGCTCCCGCGCCCGGTCCGTACGTGCTGTCGGTCACGTGTGGATCCACCCCTCGTGGCTGCGTCGGTGCATGGCGCTCCTACGACCATGACCCGGCCGGGGGCGGGGGGCCCGCGGATGGTGGGCCGGACGGGTGAGGGGCCCCGGGACCGGCCCGCCCCGGCTACCGCACCGTCACGGTGACCCGCTCCGCCTCCACCCGCTTCTCCAGGCCGCCCTCCGGGGCCCGGTCGAGGTGGCGGCACAGCACCACGGAGCCGCCCGAGGCGAGCGGCGCGTACAGCCCGGCGCTCAGCCCGTCCCAGCTGTCGTAGGGGCGGCCGGACAGCAGCCGCGCCCCGGACCCGAGCCCGAGCCCGGCGGCGTCGTCCAGGGCCCGCGCCACCACCTCGGCCCCGGTCAGCTCGGCTCCGCCGACGGCCAGGGCGGGCCCGGCCGGGTCCACGGGCGCGTACGGCGCGAAGCGGTCGCCCTGGCTCGGCACCTCCACCGCGTAGTCGACGAACCCGTCCGGGGTCTCGGGGAAGCGCCCGCCGAGCGGCCGCAGCGCGAGCGCCACCCGCTCCCCGGAGCAGGCCCGTGCGGCTTCCAGGGTGTCGGGGCCGCTGACGACGAGGTCGGCGCCGGCCGGGTCGCCGCCGACGTCCGCGACGACGCCCACCGAGGAGCAGGCGAGCAGCCACACGGCGGTCTGCCAGTGCGCGGGAAGGAGCAGGGCGAGCCGGTCGCCGGGCTCGGCGGCGAGGTCGCCCTGGAGCAGGTTGGCGGTCTTGGCCACCCAATTGGCGAAGGTAGCCACGGACAATTCCACGCGCTCGCCGGTGGCGTCGTCGTAGTACGTGACGAGCGGGCGCGCCGGGTCGGCGGCGAGCGCGGATCGCAGCAGGTCGGCAGGGGTGCGGTCGTTGGCGTTCACGGCCGCAAGGGTACGCGGGGGCCCGTGTGCCGCCGGTGCGGGCGGGGCAGTTGGGGCCACCGGTTCGGCCGACTCCGGGCCGACGGACCGTCAGTTCCCCAATGGACAGATATGACCCGATATGCGGACGATCGTCTGCATGCGTGGATTCCTTGCTTCCTCGATCGGTGTCACCTGCGCGGCGGCGCTGGCCCTGCCCGTCGCCCTTCCGTCGACGGCCGCCGCCACGGCCGCCGGGCCGCCCGCGGCGGGCGCGCTGCCCGGCAGTACCCAGTCGCTCCCGCTGGCCCCGCTCGGCTCCGACCGGGCGGGCGGCGCGCCCCGGGCGGAGGGCCTGCCGCGGCGTGACGTACGGCCGTTCTCGCTGCTCGGCGTGGTCTGGGACGACGCGGACGCCGAGCTGCGCGGCACCGTCCAGGTCCGCACCCGCGCCACCGGCACCACGGTCTGGTCCGCCTGGCAGGACGTCGAGACGCACAACCACGAGCACGCCGCGGACCCCGGCACGGCCGAGCGCGACTCGGGCCGCGCGCGCGGGGCGACGGCGCCCCTGTGGGTGGGGGACTCGGACGGAGTGGAGGTACGCGTACGGGCGCGCGGCGCGGAGCCCGCGACGGGCGCACGCGCCGCACGACCGGACACCACGCGCGACCGGGCCCCGGCGGCGGACGCCCCCCACGCCCACGCTGCGGCGGCCGACGCGGAAGGCCGCACCCCGGCAGGCGACGCGGAAGGCCGGACCCCGGCGGACGGCGCCCCGGGGCTGCTCCCCGCCGGGCTGCGCCTGGAGCTCGTGGATCCCGGGGCGGAGCCCCCGCCCGGCGGCGCCCCGGCCGACGCCCCGCGCGCCACCACCCTGACCGCCGAGGCCGCGGCCTCCTCCGCCGTGAACGCCGACCTCGCCCCGCTGGGCGCCCCGGCCATCCCAGGGCTGACGAAGGAGCGCACGCGCGCCGACCTGCTCGCCGCCCGCGGCCTGCCCGGCGCCGCCGGGGCCCGGCCCTACGTCGGCCCGCGCCCGCGCATCGTCACGCGCCGCGGCTGGGGCGCCGACGAGCGGCTTCGCGAACGGGACTTCGCGTACACGAAGACCGTCAAGGCAGCCTTCGTGCACCACAGCGCCACCGGCAACAACTACCGCTGCTCCCAGGCACCCTCCGTCCTGCGCAGTATCTACCGCTACCACGTCGAGAGCAGTGGCTGGCGCGACATCGGCTACAACTTCGCCGTCGACAAGTGCGGAAACATCTACGAAGGCCGCGCCGGTGGCGTGGCGAAGGCCGTCCTCGGCGCCCACACGCTCGGTTTCAACACCAACAGCATGGGCATCGCCGTCCTCGGCACCTACACCAGTGCCGCCCCGCCGAAGGCCGCGGTCACCGCCGTCGCCCGCCTCACGGCGTGGAAGCTGGGCCTGTTCGGGGCCAATCCCCGCGGAACGACATACCTGAAGTCGGGAGGTGGCAACCTCTACTCGAAAGGCACGAAGGTCCGGCTGCATGTGATCTCCGGCCACCGGGACGGTTTCGCCACCGAGTGCCCGGGCCGCCGCCTTTACAGCAAACTCGGCACGGCCCGTACCGCGTCGGCGCGCTACCAGGGCCGCTGACCCCGATCGCACCGCACGCCCGCATACACGTCTGCATACACTGGCCGGCCGAAACAGAGTTCGGCCGGCCCCAGCAGGAAGCAGAGACGACAGGTGACAGAAGCGATCCTCCTGGTCGGCGGCAAGGGCACCCGGTTGCGGCCGCTCACGGTGAACACACCCAAGCCCATGGTCCCGGCGGCGGGCGTCCCGTTCCTCACCCACCAGCTGGCCAGGGCCCGTGCGGCAGGCGTGGACCACATCGTCCTCGCCACGTCGTACCTGGCGGAGGTGTTCGAGCCGTACTTCGGCGACGGCTCGGCGTTCGGTCTCCACATCGAGTACGTCACCGAGGAGGAGCCCCTGGGCACCGGCGGCGCCCTGCGCAACGTGGCGTCGCGGCTGCGCTCCGGGCCGCAGGACCCCGTCCTCGTCTTCAACGGCGACATCCTCACGGGCCTGGACATCCGCGCCCTGGTCGCCGAGCACGAGCGGACGCGGGCGGACGTCTCGCTCCATCTGACCCGGGTCACGGACCCGCGCGCGTACGGCCTCGTCCCCACCGACGGGACGGGCAAGGTCCTCGCCTTCCTGGAGAAGCCCCAGACGCCCGAGGAGATCGTCACCGACCAGATCAACGCGGGCGCGTACGTGTTCCGCCGCTCGGTCATCGACACCATCCCCGCGGGCCGCCCCGTCTCCGTCGAGCGCGAGACCTTCCCCGAGCTGCTCGCCTCCGGCGCGCATCTGCAGGGCCTGGTTGACTCGACGTACTGGCTCGACCTCGGCACCCCGCAGGCCTTCGTGCGCGGCTCCGCCGACCTCGTCCTCGGCCGCGCCCCCTCGCCCGCGGTGCCCGGCCGCTGCGGCGACCGCCTGGTCCTGCCGTCCGCCCGGGTCGCCTCCGACGCCAAGCTGACCGGCGGCACGGTGATCGGCGAACACGCGGTGGTCGGCGAGGGCGCCCGGCTGTACGGCAGCACGATCCTGTCCGGCGCGGTCATCGAGCCCGGCGCCGTCATCACCGACTCTCTCATCGGGGCCCGCGCCTCGGTCGGGGCCCGCTCGGTCCTCACCGGCGCGGTGGTGGGCGACGGCGCCCGCATCGGCGCGGACAACGAACTGCGGGACGGCGTACGCGTCTGGTGCGAGGCCACGCTCCCGGCGGGAGCGGTCCGCTTCTCCTCGGACCAGTAGGGCGCTTTCGGGCGGGGGCGGGCGTGCGGGCTTCCGGCGGGGCTACCCTCGACGGATGTCCTCCCGTTTCGCCCCCCGCCCCACCCGCACCACCGTGCGCGGCGGCGAAACCCGCGTCCCCCCGGCGAGCCCCCGGCCCGCCACCGCGGCCAAGCGCCGCACCTGGACCCCCGCGGCCCCGCTGCACCTGGGCCTCACCCTGGGCCCCCTGCGCCGGGGCCCCGCCGACCCCACCTTCCGCACCACCCCGGACGGCTCGGTCTGGCGGGCGACCCGCACCCCGCAGGGCCCCGCGACCCTGCGCGTGGCGCTGCGCGCGGGCGCGGCGGAGGCGGAGGCCTGGGGTCCGGGGGCGGACTGGGCCCTGGACACCCTGCCCGACCTGCTCGGCGCGGCGGACGCCCCGGACGGCTTCACCGCCCGCCACCGCCTGGTCGCACACACGGAGCGCCGCCGCCAGGGCCTGCGCCTGACCCGTACGGGCCTGGTGCTCGAGTCCCTGATCCCGTCGGTGCTCGAACAGAAGGTCACCACGGACGAGGCGTACCGCGCCTGGCGCCTGCTGGTCCGCACGTACGGCGAACCGGCCCCGGGCCCGACGCCCCCGCAGGCCCGCATGCACGTGATGCCGGATCCGGCGACGTGGCGCCGCATTCCGTCCTGGGACTGGCACAAGGCAGGGGTGGACGACAAGCGGGCCTCGGCGATCCTGCGGGCCGCGCGGGTGGCCGCCCGCCTTGAGGAGGCGGCGGCGATGCCCGCGGAAGAGGCCCGGGCCCGGCTCGAACTGGTCCCCGGCATCGGCCCCTGGACCTCGGCGGAGACGATCCAGCGCAGCAACGGCGCCCCCGACGCCGTCACCGTCGGCGATCTGCACCTGCCCGGCATCGTCGGCTACGCCCTGGCGGGCGAACGCGACGCCGACGACGCCCGCATGCTGGAGCTCCTGGCCCCCTACGAAGGCCAGCGCCACCGCGCGGCCCGGCTGATCTGCCTCAGCGGCCGCACCCCGCCACGCCGCAAGCCCAAGATGCCGAAGGCCGACATCGCGGCCCTCTGAGCCCCGAGCTCGCCCAGTACCCATCAGCCTGTCCGGCGTGTGAGGACGAGGCGCGGAGCGCCGAAAAGGCGGGGGCACGGGGGCGGCAGCCCCCGTAGCGGGAAGGGGCGGGCCTGGGGCGCCCCCGCGAGGGCCCGGCTACCGCACGACGAGGAACTCCTCCGCGTCCCGACCGACCCGCGCCTCCGGCGCCACCGCGGGGTGCCCCACCGCGACGGCCCCCATCGGCTCCCACTCCGGCGGCAGGTCCAGCACGTCCCGCACCACGTCGCGGCAGAACATCGTCGAGGACACCCACGCGGACCCGAGCCGCTCCCCGGCGAGGGCCACCAGGAGGTTCTGCACGCCCGCGCCCGCGGCGACGACGAACATCTCCCGCTCGGCGGCGTCCCGCCGCTCGTCGCCATACGTGTGCGCGCCGTCCATGACGAGGCAGGGGACCACCAGGAAGGGCGCGTTGCGCAGGACGTCGCCGCGGCGCACGCGGCGGGCGATGGACTCCTCGGACTTGCCGTCCCGCCGCAGGTCGGCGACCCACGCGTCCCGCATGGCGTCGAGCAGCCGCAGCCGGGACTCCGCCGACTCCAGGAGCACGAACCGCCAGGGCGTCGTGTGGTGCGGCGCGGGCGCGGTCACGGCGGCGGCGACCGCGCGCCGCACGGCCCCGGGGTCGACGGGCTCGTCGGTGAACTCCCGCACGGTGCGCCGCAGCGCGAGCGCCTCCCGCACGGCCTCGCTCGTGCCGAGCCGGAACATGTCGTCGCGGGCGTCGCGCACCAGGGCCCGCGCCCCGGTGTCGGTGTCGTCGGAGGCGGCGTCCGCGCCGCGCACCGCGTGCGGCAGCCCCCGTACGACCGCGACGGGAAGCCCCGCGGCCTTGCCCTTCACGAGGTCACCGGCGGCGGCCAGCTCGTCGGCGGTGGCGACGACGGTGGCCTGCAGCGGATTCCCGTACGAGTCGACGCCGCCGCGCAGGTCGTCGAGCACGCGCACTCCGGCGGCGCCGATGGCCACGTCCGTCAGGCCGGAGCGCCAGGGGCGCCCGAAGGTGTCGGTGACGAGCACGCCGACGTCGACGCCGAGCGCGTCGCGCAGCCCTTCGCGCAGGGCGCGCGCGGACGCGTCGGGGTCCTCGGGCAGCAGCAGGACGGTCCCCGCGGGGGTGTTGGAGGCGTCGACCCCGGCGGCGGCCATCACCAGGCCCTGGCGGTTCTCGACGATGCGCAGGGTGCCGCGGCGGGCCACGACGCGAACGGTCTCCGCGTCGATCGCGGCCTCGCGGTCGGCGGCGGCGACGACGCGCCCCTCGGCCTTGCTGACGATCTTCGAGGTGACGAGGACGACGTCCCCGTCGGCGAGCCCGGGCTCGGCCGCGGCGATCAGCTTCGCCAGGTCGTCGCCCCTGCGGACCTCGGGCAGTCCGGGCACGGCCCAGACCCGGAACGCCGGGGCGGTCACGCGCGGACCTCCTCGGCGAGGGCGAGTGCCTCGCGGGCCATGGCCGCGGCGGCGTCGATGTCCGTCATCATCAGCGGGATGGCGCGGCACCGGATGCCCGCGGTCTCGACGCGCTCCACGGTGGCGGCGTCCACGGTGTCGACGAGCCAGCCGTCGAGCAGTCCGCTGCCGTAGTGCTCGGCGACGGCGGCGGCCGTGGAGTCGACGCCCACGGCGGCGAGCACCTTGTCGGCCATGCCGCGCACGGGCGCGTCCCCGACGATGGGGGACAGGCCCACCACGGGCACCCCAGCCTCGGCGATGGCCTCGCGGATGCCGGGCACGGCGAGGATCGTGCCGACGCTGACGACGGGGTTGGACGGCGGGAAGAGGACGACGTCGGCCTCGGCGATGGCTTCGAGGACGCCGGGCGCGGGCTTGGCCTGCTCGGCGCCGACGGGCACGATCGCGTGGGCGTCGACGGAGGCCCGCAGGCGGACCCAGTACTCCTGGAAGTGGACGGCCTTGCGCTCGCCGGAGTCGCTGTCGGGCACGGTGATGGCCACGTGGGTCTCGACGCGGTCGTCCGACATGGGGATGAGCCGCACGCCGGGCTGCCAGCGCTCGCACAGCGCCTCGGTGACGGCGCTGAGCGGATAGCCCGCGGCGAGCATCTGGGTCCGCACGATGTGCGTGGCGAAGTCGCGGTCGCCGAGGCCGAACCACTCGGGTCCGACGCCGTAGGCCGCGAGCTCCTCCTTCACCTTGAAGGTCTCGTCCTCGCGGCCCCAGCCCTGTTCCTCGTTGATGCCGCCGCCGAGCGTGTACATCACCGTGTCGAGGTCGGGGCAGACCTTCAGGCCGAACAGGTGGATGTCGTCACCGGTGTTGCCGATGACGGTGATCGCCGCGTCGGGCGCGGCCTTCTTGAGGCCGCGGAGGAAACGGGCGCCGCCGATGCCGCCGGCCAGAACCACAATGCGCATGTGCCCAGCATCGCAGGCCGGTGTGACAGTGCGGCAGGCGCCCGGGGGTTCGGCCGTGACGTCGGCGGGATCGCGCCGGTTGCGCGCCCTACGCGGTGAGTGCGTCGCGCGCCGGGTCCCGCGGCGCGTGTGCCTCGCAACGGGCCGTGTGCATCGGCATTTCGGTGAGGCCGGGGTAGTAGACGTGCAGGCTCACGGCGGGTTCCAGGGAGTCGTTGACGACTTCGTGGTCGTAGCCGGGCGCGAACACGCGCTGCGCCCCTGCGGCGAGGGTGCGGCTGCCGCGCCGGGTGCGTTCGGTCAACCGGCCTTCCAGGAGGGTCAGTACGCCGGAGGAGCGGCCGTGGCCGTGGAAGCCGCTGCTCTGTCCCGGTACCCAGGAGAGCAGCCAGACCTCGTAGCCGGGCGCGGTGCGCAGGCGGTGGTACCAGCGGCTGGTGGCGTCGTACTGGACGAGGGGTGCCCACTGGGCGCGGTCGGCGGCGATGGCGCGGGCGAGCCCGGCGAACTCCGCGACGGTTTCGGGGTGCTCGCGCGGGGGCTGGAGGAGGTGCGGGACTTCGAGGATGTCGCCGGCGATCTGGAGGTCGCTGTCGCTGTTCATGGGGTGCGGTGGTTCCTCAACGTAAGAGTGCTGGGGTGTCGCGGGGCAGAAAGCGGAGAGGTACTGCTCGGGGGTGCGGGCCGGGTGCGGAGCGGGCGCCGGGGAGCGGGGTGGCCGGGGCCTGGCGGTGGCTCAGCGGTTCAACGGCTGGAGACGGTGTGGCTCAACAGCTGGAACAGGCACACGCACAGGTACAGCGACAGCGCGCGAGGGCAGCACCGACGGACCCGCTGTTGCGGGTCACGGAAAGCGCCAAGTTCGCGAGCATGCCCACCAGGACAGCGGCTTACACCTCACCTGTCAACTCGATGTCCGGAATGTGGACAATGTTTCACCGCATCCGGTTGTTCTGTCAGGGGAAAGGTTTGTGCGGCGCTTCAGGGGACACAAGCCGCACCAACCGGCGCTCGAACCGGCGCGTCAACCGGCGCTCGGCCGCCGTCGCGATCCTGTGATCCACATGTGATCCGGTTCGCTTCGGCGAGTTCGCTGCAACGGGAGTGCGAGTCGTGACGTCCCTGTCGGTGAGTGGACGTGACGCGACGCCTGTCGGGCGATGGGACACCTGTCGGACGGGTCGCTGGCGAGTGTCACGGTTTAGGTAGATATGAACACTTTCCGCAAAGCCTTGGTTCCGCAGAGTGAATAAGGGGCTCAATAGCAGATCCCGGCTTGACTGCCCCGGATCGGCACACTTGTAATTTCACTCGTGTCGTTCAGCCGAAATCGGTAACGGCAGCACCACGGGGACGCGAAGACAGACGAGGGGCGCATATGACCGAGCTGGTTCAGGAACTGCTGGTCGAAGACGCGGACGACGAACTCGGCTGGCAGGAGCGCGCACTGTGCGCCCAGACCGACCCCGAGTCCTTCTTCCCCGAGAAGGGCGGCTCCACCCGCGAGGCCAAGAAGGTCTGCCTCGCCTGCGAGGTCCGCTCGGAATGCCTTGAGTACGCGCTTGCGAACGACGAACGCTTCGGCATCTGGGGCGGCCTCTCGGAGCGCGAACGCCGCCGCCTGAAGAAAGCGGCCGTCTGATCCGCCCCCTCCCGAAACCGTCCCTCCGCCCGCCCATCCGCCCCTACCAGGGACGGGTGGGCGGCGCCATGTGACGCACCCGCGAGGCATACCGGCCAGGCACTCCCCAGTTGTCCACAGGCGGCGGGCCGTTGTGTTCCCAGCCGTTAGTGTGGGGCCCCGTCCGAGACGCCACGGCGCCCCCACAGGGCACGGGCGTCCACCGCAGTCCAGCGAACCGGGGCCCGTACCTCGATGTCCGTGCACAGCCACCCCCCAGACCACGACGGCGCCGCCGCCGGGTTCGACCCGTCCCGCGCGGCCGGGTTCGATCCGGCGAGCCCACCCGAATTCCCGCGGCACGTCGTGACAGCGGTGCTCGTCTCCCACGACGGCGCCCGCTGGCTGCCCGACGCGCTCGCCGGACTGCTCGGCCAGGACCGCCCCGTACAGAACGCGATCGCGGCCGACACCGGCAGCGCCGACGACTCCGCGCGCCTGGTCACCGAGGCCCTCGGCGACGACCGCGTGCTGCACCTGGCCCGCCGCTCCGGCTTCGGCACCGCCGTCGACGAGGCCGTGCGCACGGCCCCCCTCCTCACCCCGGAGGACCTGCCGTACCTGAAGCGCCCCAGCGGCTGGGACCCGGTGAGCCGCACCTGGCGCGACGAGGCCTACGACCTGCCGGACCTGCCGCACGGCGAGCCCGAGCAGTGGCTGTGGCTCCTGCACGACGACTGCGCGCCCGAGCCCGGCGCCCTCGCCGAACTGCTGCGCGCCGTCGAGGCGGAGCGCGAGGCGGGCAGCGAGGTCGCGGTCGTCGGCCCCAAGCTCCGCGGCTGGTACGACCGCCGACAACTCCTCGAGGTCGGCGTCTCCATCGCCCACTCGGGCCGCCGCTGGACCGGCCTCGACCGGCGCGAACAGGACCAGGGCCAGCACGACCACGTACGCCCCGTGCTCTCCGTGTCCACCGCGGGCATGCTGATCCGCCGTGAGGTCTTCGAGCAGCTCGGCGGGTTCGACCGCCGACTGCCCCTCATGCGCGACGACGTCGACCTGTGCTGGCGCGCCCACGCGGCCGGACACCGCGTCCTGGTCGCCCCCGACGCCGTCGTGCGGCACGCGGAGGCCGCCTCGCGCGAGCGCCGCACCGTCGACTGCGTGGGCCGTACGGCGACCTCGCCGCACCGCGTCGACAAGGCGGGCGCGGTCTACGCCCTGCTCGCCAACTCCCGCACCGCCGTGCTGCCCTGGGTCCTCGTCCGGCTCGTCGTCGGCACCCTGCTGCGCACGCTCGGCCTGCTCCTGGGCAAGGCGCCCGGCCAGGCCCTCGACGAGGTCGCCGGGCTCTTCGGCACGCTGCTGCGGCCCGAGCGGATCCTGGCCGCCCGCAAGAAGCGCGGCAGGCCGCAGCCGACCGCCGGCGAGATGCGCCCCCTGTTCCCGCCGCCCGGCGCCACGGTGCGCGCCACCGTCGAGCAGCTCGCGGGCCACCTCGGCGGCGATTCCGACCCCGAGATCTCCGCCGCCGGACGGCACGGGGCCGTCGAGTCGGGACCCGGCGGGGACGACGCCGACTTCCTGGAGATCGAGCAGTTCGCGCGCCTCAAGCGCGTCGCCCGCAAGCCCGGACCGCTGCTCTTCGTCATCCTGCTCTTCGTGTCGCTCGTCGCCTGCCGGTCCCTGCTCGGCGGCGGCGCGCTCGCGGGCGGCGCGCTCCTGCCCGCGCCCGCCGACGCCTCGGACCTGTGGTCCCGGTACGCCGACGCGTGGCACCCCGTGGGCATCGGCGGCACGGACGCGGCACCCCCTTACCTGGCCCTCCTGGCCGGCCTGGCGACGCTCCTGTTCGGCTCCACCGGGCTCGCCGTCACCGTCCTCCTGATCGGCTCGGTGCCGCTCGCGGGCTTCACCGCCTACTTCGCGTCCCGGCCCCTGGTCACCTCCCGGCTGCTGCGCGCGTGGGCGTCCGTCGCGTACGCCTTCCTGCCCGCCACCACCGGCGCGCTCGCGGGCGGACGCATCGGCACCGCCGTCCTCGCCGTCCTGCTGCCGCTCATCGCGCGCGCCGGAGCCTCGGCCGCCGGGCTCACGGCCCAGGACGGCGGCCGCGGCAGCTGGCGCGCCACCTGGGCGTACGCGCTGCTGCTCACCGTCACCACGGCCTTCACGCCCATCGTGTGGCCCATCGCCGCCGTCGTCGGCCTCCTGGTGCTCGCCCTGCGCCGCGCCGACCTCGTCGCGTACGGCACGCGCTTCCTGGCCGCCGTCGGCACGCCGCTGCTCGTCCTCGCGCCCTGGTCCCTCACGCTGCTGCCGACCGGCTTCTTCAAGGAGGCCGGTCTCGCGTACGGCACGGGCTCCGCGTCCGCGCTCGACCTGCTCGGCGGCAGCCCCGGCGGCCCCGGCACCGTGCACGGCCTGCTGCTCATCGGCATCGTCCTGGCCGCGCTCGCCGCCCTGCTGCGCGCCGAGCGGCAGCTGGCCGTCCGCACCGCCTGGGCCGTCGCCCTGGTCGCGCTGGTCTTCGCCGCCCTGTCGAACGGCTCGGCGTGGTCGGGCCCGGCCACGCTCGCGTACGGCATCGCGCTGCTCGCCGCCGCCGCGCTCGGGGCCGACGGCGCACGCGCGCGCGTCGCCGAGCAGAGCTTCGGCTGGCGCCAGCCGGTGGCCGCGCTCATCGCGTTCGCCACGGCCGCGGGGCCGCTGCTCGCCGCCGCCGGGTGGATGATCCGCGGCGCCGACGGCCCGCTGGAGCGCCGCGACCCGGTGCAGGTGCCTGCGTTCGTCGCCGAGGAGAGCCGCACCCAGGACCAGGCCCGCACGCTCGTCCTGGACAGCGAGTCCCCGGCCGAGGTCGCCTACATGCTGGTCCGCGGCTCCGGCGCCCGCCTCGGCGACGCCGAACTCGCCGCGAAGGACGGCACGGACGCCCGCCTCGACCGCATCGTCGCCCGCCTCCTCGCGGGCTCCGGCGCCGACCAGGCCGACCAGCTCGGCGGCTACGCGGTGCGCTACGTCCTCGTCCGCGACGGCGCGCCCCGCCAGCTCAGCCGCACCCTGGACACCACGCCGGGCCTGACCCGGCTCAGCCAGGAGGACGGCAGCGCCCTGTGGCGCGTGGACCGGCAGGTCGCCCGCGCGGCCGTCGTCTCCGGCTCCCAGGACCCCGAGCCGGTCGCCGCGGGCCCCGTGGAGGTGCACACGAAGGTCCCGTCCGGTGCCGAGGGCCGCGTGCTGCGCCTCGCCGACGCGGCGGACCCGGGCTGGACGGCGACCCTGGACGGCCGCGCGCTGACCAGGACCACCGTGGACGGCTGGGCCCAGGGCTTCGAACTGCCCGCGTCGGGCGGCCGCTTGGACATCACGTACGACCCTCCGGCCACCCACACGGCGCTGCTGTGGACGCAGGGCGCCCTCGCGCTCGTCCTGGTGGTCCTCGCGCTGCCCGGCCGCCGCCGTGACGTGGACGACGACCTCCCGGAGGAGCAGCTGTTGCCCGCGCAGGCGACCGCGGGCGAGGGCCGCAGGGCGCGCAGGCTGCGGGCCCAGGGCGAACAGGGCCCCCAGGAGGGCGCGTTCCCCCACGGCATCCCCGAAGAGGCCGCTCTGGGCGCGGTCCCGCCCCAGCACACCCCCGCGCCACCCCAGCACGCGCCCGCCCAGGGCGAGTGGCAGACCCCCGCCCACGCGGGCGCCGACCAGGGCGCGTACGGCGGCGAACAGCACCACCAGAGCGGCCAGTACGCCTCCGGAGGCTACGACCAGGCGTACCAGGCGGACCCCTACCAGGGCGCCCAGTACGACCCGTACGCCTACGAAGGCACGTACGGCACGTACGAGACGCACCCCGGTTACGGCCAGACGTACGGCTCCTACGACGCCACGGACGCCGCCCACCCGCAGCACCCGCCGGTGCCGCCGCGCCCCGCGCACGGCACCGACAGTGAGCGTCCCGACGGGAGCCAGCAGTGAACCGCACCACCCTGTCCCTGATCGCCGCGGCGGCGGCCCTGGCCGCCGTGACCGGTTTCGCCGCCGTCAACGCCCCCGCGGGCGACGACGGCGCGGCGGCGGCGAAGCGGCTGCCCGTGGAGCGCACGAGCCTGCTGTGCCCGGAGCCCAGCACGTCCGACCTCGCGGAGACGACGTACACGGCGTTCACGCCCGCGTCACGGGCCTCGTCGGGGCGTGCGGGCGGGGCCGCGCTGTTCCCCGTCGTCAAGCAGCTCACGGACGCGCCGCAGGGCGGCAAGGGCAAGGGCGCCAAGCCGTTCCTGACCCAGAAGGAGCCCGGGAAGCCGGTCTCCGGCGAGGAGTCGGGCGCGGAGGCCCCCACGCTCATCGGCAGCGCCGACGGCCGCCTCGCGCCCGGCTGGACCGCCCAGCAGACGACCTCGGTCAGCGCGGGCGCGGGGCGCGGTCTGCACGGCACCAACTGCACGGCCCCGGACACCGACTTCTGGTTCCCGGGCGCAGGCACCGCCAAGGGCCGCAACGACTACGTCCACCTGATGAACCCGGATGACGCGGCGGCGGTCGTGGACATCGAGCTGTACGGCCCCGGCGGCCCTCTGAAGGCCGAGGTCGGCGAGTCCATCCAGATCCAGCCGCGCTCCAGCGTCCCCGTGCTCCTGTCCACGCTCACGCCCAAGCCGCAGACCAACCTCACGATGCACGTCACCGCGCGCAGCGGCCGCGTCGCCGCCGCCGTGCAGTCCTCGGACGAGGAGCTGGGCGGCGACTGGCTGCCCGCCGCCACCGACCCGGCGCCCCGGCTGGTGCTGCCGGGCATCCCGAAGGACGCGACCTCGGTCCGCCTCGTCGCCTTCGCGCCCGGCGCCGACGACGCCGACCTGAAGGTCCAACTCGCCTCGCCCACCGGCTCGATCACCCCGGCCGGGCACGAGAACCTGCACGTGAAGTCGGGCATGACGGCGGCGGTGGACCTGGGCGACCTGACGAAGGGGGAGGCGGGTTCCCTGGTCCTCACCCCCACGGAGGACCCCGTCCCGGTCGTGGCGGCGCTCCGCGTCACCCGCGGCAAGGGCGCCAAGCAGGAGACGGCGTTCATCCCGGCGACCGCCCCCGTGGGCGCCCGCGCCACCGTCGCCGACAACCGTGCCAAGGGCACCACGCTCTCCCTGACGGCCCCCGACAAGACCGCCCGCGTCAAGGTGACCGCGTCCCCGGGCACGGAGGCGGGCGAGGCCACCAGCAAGACGTACACGGTCAAGGCGGGCACGACGCTCGCCGTCGCCCCGCCCGCGCCCTCCGGCCTGCGGGGCTCCTACGCCCTCACCCTGGAGCCCCAGTCGGACGCCCCTGTCTACGCCTCCCGCATGCTGGAGATCCCCGAGAACGGCATCCCCATGTTCACGATCCAGTCCCTGCCGGACGACAGGGGCACGGTGGAGGTGCCGAGGGCGAAGCAGGACCTGGAGGTACTGCAGAAGTAGCGCGGGGCCGGTGCGTCAGTCCTCGCCGTAGCGCGGGTCCACCGACTCCGGGGAGAGCCCGAGGAGCTCGGCGACCTGCTCGACGACCACCTCGTGGACGAGCGCCGCCCGCTCGTCCCGCCCCTTGGTCCGGATCTCCACGGGCCGCCGGTAGATGACGACCCGCGCGGGCCGTCCCTCGGACGCCGACACGGTCCCCCCGAGCGGCACGGTCTCCGCGGTCCACTCCTCGTCCGGGGCGCCCCCGCTGACGGGAGGCACCTCGAGCACCAGGAAGTCGATCTCGGTGAGTTGCGGCCAGCGCCGCTCCAGGCGCTCCACCGAGTCCTGCACGAGGTCGGTGAAGGCCTCGGCACGGCTCGTGGACAGGGGGACCTGCGGCGGCGCCACGGGGCCGCGCATGCCCCTGCCGTGGCGGTCGCGGCGGCGGGGCCTCGGCTCGGCGGAGCGGGGCTGTACGGGGTCGTCCATCACTCACGAAGCGTAGTCCCCGAGATCGCCCTTTCCGCGCGGAGCACGGCATGTCGTTTCCTGACCATTCCAGCCAAGCTTGGGCACGATTGTGCATCTCTCCTGTACCACCGATCTCGCCCTGATTGGCAGGATTTGTTCCTGGTGGTGACCGGGTTCAACACCACAGGCCCCGTTGGTCCCTTGTGTCTACGCAGGTCAGAGCGGTGCTTTCCGGACACGCCACGCACGGTGGTACCGCACGACACGGGGGAGTGACCTGGTGGAGAGTCGTCGCGGCCCGCTCAAGAGTGCGGTACCGTCCAACGTCGTGAGCCCTGTACGTCGCTGTTCGCGCACCGCTTGCGGCCGACCCGCCGTCGCGACGCTGACGTACGTCTACGCCGACTCGACCGCGGTCCTCGGCCCCCTCGCCACCTACGCCGAACCCCACTGCTACGACCTGTGCGCCGAGCACTCCGAGCGCCTGACCGCGCCGCGCGGCTGGGAGGTCGTCCGGCTCGCCGACGGCTCGGGCCCGGCCCGGCCCAGCGGCGACGACCTCGAAGCCCTCGCCAACGCCGTGCGGGAGGCCGCACGGCCCCAGGAGCGCGCCGCGGGGGCGGGCGGCGGCTCGCGCGGAGCGGACCCCATGGAGGTCGCGCGCCGCGGCCACCTGCGGGTGCTGCGCTCGCCGGACAACTGAGCCCGGACGCTGAACTCGGACACCTGTGTCCGGGAAGCTGAGTCCGGACGGCTGAGCCCGGACACCTGTGTCCGCGCAGCTGAGCCTGGACGGGTGAGCCCGCACGGCTGAGCACAGCCCTCGCCCGACGGCTGAGGGCGACCGGGACGCATTCCGGCCAGTCCCTTCCCGCGCCGCCGGGCGCGCGCTCCGCACGCCCATGAGTGAATCCTCACCGGCACACGGATTGACGGCTGTTCGCCGAGGCCACGACTATTTCGCCACCCCGTGATCAAGGGATCATCCAGGGAGGCACCCGTGTTCGTGCAGCAACTGGAGCCCGTGGCCGACTCGCTCGGCCTGTCCGCACTCGTCGCGACCCTTCCCCTGCTCACCGTCCTCGTCCTCCTCGGCGCCGTCCGCATGAAGGCGCACCGGGCCGGGCTCATCGGCCTCTGCGCTGCCGTGGCCGTCGCCTGGCTCGTGTTCGGCATGCCCCTCGGCCAGACCGCCTCCAGCGCCGCCCAGGGGGCCGTCTTCGGGCTCTTCCCCATCCTGTGGATCGTCGTCAACGCCCTGTGGGTGTACCGGATGACCGTCCGCACCCGGCACTTCGACGTCCTCAGACGCTCCTTCGGGCGACTCTCCGACGACCCGCGCATCCAGGCGCTCGTCGTCGCCTTCTGCTTCGGCGCGCTCCTCGAAGCGCTCGCGGGCTTCGGTGCGCCCGTCGCGATCAGCGCGGTCATGCTGGTGGCGCTCGGCTTCGACCCGGTGCGCGCCGCGGTCGTCGCCCTCGTCGCCAACACCGCGCCCGTCGCCTTCGGAGCCATGGGCACCCCCGTGGTGACGCTCGCGCAAGTCACCGGCCTCCCCCTGGACACCGTCGCCACCGTGGTCGGCCGCCAGACCCCGCTGCTCGCGCTCGTCGTGCCGCTGCTCCTGGTCGCCCTCGTCGACGGGCGGCGCGGCCTGCGCGAGACCTGGGTGCCCGCCCTCGTCTGCGGCTTCGCCTTCGCCGCCGCGCAGTTCACGGCCTCCAACTACGTCTCCGCGCAACTGGCCGACATCGGCGCCGCCTTGGCGGGCGCGGGCGCCCTCGTGGCCGTGCCGCACGCGCGCAGGCCCGCAGCCGAGCCCGTGCGCGCCGCGGTCCTCACCGGCGCGCGCAGCGAGGACCTCGACCACGACGACCCGCGCGCGGACGTGCTGCGCGCCTACGCCCCGTACGCCCTGATCGTCGCGATCTTCTCCGTAGCGCAGATCCCGCCCGTCAAGGACTTCCTCACCGAGGCCACCCGCACCTTCGACTGGCCCTTCCTGGACGTCGCCGACCCCGCGGGCGACCCGGTCGGGGGCAACGTCTTCGCGCTGCCCCTGGTCGCCACCGGCGGCACGCTCGTGCTGCTCGCCGGGTTCGGGACGGCCGCCGTGCTCGGCGTCCACGCGCGCGGGGCGGCACGGGAGTGGGCGGCGACCGTCCACGAACTGCGGTTCGCGATCCTGACCGTGACGAGCGTCCTCGCGCTCGCGTACGTCATGAACCTCTCCGGACAGGCCGCCACCATCGGGCACTTCGTGGCCGACGCGGGCGCGGGCCTCGCCTTCCTCTCGCCGGTGCTCGGCTGGTTCGGCGTTGCGGTGACCGGCTCGGACACCTCGGCGAACGCGCTGTTCGGCGCCCTCCAGGTGACCGCGGCCGAACAGTCGGGCCTCTCGCCCGAACTCCTCGCCGCCGCCAACAGCTCGGGCGGTGTGCTCGGCAAGATGATCTCCCCGCAGAACCTGACCATCGCGTGCGCGGCCGTCGGACTCGCGGGCAAGGAGGGCGATCTGCTGCGCAAGGTGCTGCCCTGGAGCCTCGGCCTGCTGCTCGTGATGTGCCTGATCGTGGTGGGCCAGAGCACGGCGGCGCTCGGCTGGATGCTTCCCTGACGTCCTTGTGTAACGCCGCCACAACCCGCTGTCAGTGGTTGGAGGTAGTTTGGGGGCGCCGTAGGAAGTCCGTAGGAAGTCCGTCGACGAAGTCCGCCGCGTGCGGCCGCCCGCCCGGGCACCCCACGCGTCGCTGAACGTACGTAAAGAGAGGCTTGGCCGTGGCTGCTGATCTGTCCCAGATCGTGAAGGCGTACGACGTGCGCGGGGTCGTCCCGGACCAGTGGGACGAGACCCTGGCCGAGCAGTTCGGCGCCGCCTTCGCGCGCGTGACGGGCGCGGCCGCGATCGTCGTGGGGCACGACATGCGGCCCTCCTCGCCCGGTCTCTCCGGCGCCTTCGCGCGCGGCGCGGCCGCCCTCGGCGTGGACGTCACCGAGATCGGCCTGTGCTCCACGGACCAGCTGTACTACGCCTCGGGCGCGTTGAACCTGCCGGGGGCGATGTTCACCGCCTCGCACAACCCGGCGCAGTACAACGGCATCAAGATGTGCCGCGCGGGCGCCGCCCCGGTGGGCCAGGACACCGGCCTCGCCGACATCCGCGCACTGGTGGAGGGCTGGGCGCAGTCAGGCGCCCCCGAGCCGGCGGCCACCCCCGGCACGCTCACCCGCCAGGACACCCTCAAGGACTACGCGGCCCATCTGCGGTCCCTGGTCGACCTGTCCGCGATCCGGCCCCTGAAGGTGGTCGTGGACGCGGGCAACGGCATGGGTGGCCACACCGTGCCCACCGTCTTCGAGGGCCTGCCGCTGACGCTGGTGCCGATGTACTTCGAGCTGGACGGCACCTTCCCCCACCACGAGGCCAACCCGCTGGACCCGGCGAACATCGTCGACCTCCAGCAGCGCGTGCGCGCAGAAGGCGCCGACCTGGGCATCGCCTTCGACGGCGACGCCGACCGCTGCTTCGTCGTCGACGAGAACGGCGACCCGGTCTCCCCATCGGCGATCACCGCCCTGGTCGCCGCCCGCGAACTCGCCAAGCACGGCGGCTCCGGCACGGTCATCCACAACCTGATCACCTCCTGGACCGTCCCGGAGGTCGTGCGGGAGAACGGCGGCACGCCGGTCCGCACGCGCGTGGGGCACTCCTTCATCAAGGAGGAGATGGCCAAGTCGGGGGCCATCTTCGGCGGCGAGCACTCCGCGCACTACTACTTCCGCGACTTCTGGAACGCCGACACCGGCATGCTCGCCGCCCTGCACGTCCTGGCCGCCCTCGGCGGCCAGGAAGGCCCCCTGTCGGGCCTCGTGGAGCAGTACGACCGCTATGTGGGCTCCGGCGAGATCAACTCCACGGTGGCCGACCAGCAGGCCCGCCTCGCCGCGATCAGGGCCGCATACGAAGGCCAGGACGGCGTCACCCTCGACGAGCTGGACGGCCTGACGGTCACGACGGCCGACTGGTGGTTCAACGTCCGCGCCTCCAACACGGAGCCGCTCCTCCGCCTCAACGCGGAGGCCCGCGACCAGCAGACCATGGAGAAGACCCGCGACGCGGCCCTGGCGATCATCAGGGCGTAGCCGCATCGCCCCTCGCGGCACAGGGGGAGCCCGGGGAAGGGTGGGCATGAACGTCCACCGGGCCCGCAGAGCGACACCGGGGGAGGGGCGGGCCGGAGCCACCCTCTCCCCGGGCAGGGCCCCCGCCCCCAGGGGCCCGCCCCCGCCCAAGGCCCCCAGGCCAGCGATAGGCTGGGCGGGCCGCACGACCCCACCCCGAAGGGACCACCCCATGCCGCTCGAAGCCGGCCTCCTGGAGATCCTCGCCTGCCCGGCCTGCCACGCCCCTCTCAAGGAGACGGACGACGAGCTGGTCTGCACCGCGGAAGGCACCGACTGCGGCCTCGCGTACCCGATCCGCGACGGCATCCCCGTACTCCTGGTCGACGAGGCCCGCCGCCCCGAGTAAGGATCAGACGAGGGCGGGCGCGCACCCCGCACGGACGCCCGCCCGCACCCCTGCCGCGCACGGCGATCGGAGGCCGGACCCCCATGCTCGACGAGTCGCTCCTGGACGCCCCCGACGAGCTCGCCCGCGCAGACCTGCGTGATCTGCTGCGCGGCGCCGCCGAAGCGGGCGCCCGCGTACGGACCGCGGTCCGGCACGCCACCGAATCCGGGGTCACCGAGCTGAAACCGGACGGCCGCCCCCGCACCGTCCTGATCGCGGGCCCCGGCACGGCCGCCGCCGGCGTTGCCGACCTCATCGGCGCCCTCGTGGGCACCGGCTGCCCCGTCATCAGGCTCGCCCCCACCGGCGTCGCCCCCGCGGCGGGCGCCCTGCGCTGGTCCCTGCCCGGCTGGGTCGGCCCCGTGGACCTGCTGCTCATCGCCACGCCCGACGGCACCGAGCCGGGCCTCGCGCTCCTCGCCGAGCAGTCCTACCGCCGCGGCTGCACCGTCGCCGCCGTGGCCCCGGCCCGCTCCCCGCTCGCCGAGGGCGTCAGCGGCTCGCACGGCCTCACCGTCCCGATGGCCGTGGCGCCCCGGCCCAGCACGGACGACGCCGACGGCACGGGCGCCCCGGCCGCCGCCCCCGGCACCCTGTGGTCCCTGCTCGTCCCGCTGCTCGCCCTGCTCGACCGCACCGGCCTGGTCACCGCCCCCGCGGAGACCCTCCAGAAGGTCGCCGACCGGCTCGACGGCGTCGCGGAGCGCTGCGGCCCCGCCGTCGCGACCTATCACAACCCCGCCAAGACCCTCGCGACCGAGCTGGCCGAAGCACTGCCGCTGATCTGGACCGAGGGCGAGACCGCGGGCCCCGTGGGCCGCCGCTTCGCCGCCGCGCTCGCCGAGCTGGCCGGGCACCCCGCGCTCGCCGCCGAGCTGCCCGAAGCGCTGCCCGCACACGCCTCGCTGCTCGCGCGCGGCCTCACCGGCGCCGCCGACAGCGACGACTTCTTCCGCGACCGCGTCGACGACCCGGGGCCCCTGCGCGCCCGCGCGGTCCTGCTGCGCGACCGCCCCGCCGACGCGGGCGGCCTCACCGCGGCGCCCGCCGCCCGCGAGCTCGCCCAGAGCCACGACATCGCCCTCAGCGAGCTCCACCCCGAGGACGGCGACGACCTGGAGCGCCTGGCCGAACTGATCGCCCTCACGGATTTCGCCGCCGTTTACCTGGCGCTCGCCTCCGGGAGCCGATCATGACCCCGGCTCCCGTACGGGCGCCCGCCCGCGTGCACCCGTACCCGTAGGGGCACGCGTACCCGCACCGAAGGACGCACCCGCCCGCGTCCCCGCACGCCCGTAAGGGAGACCCTTCCGTGGACCGCCTCACCAACACCATCCGCCCCTACGCCTGGGGTTCCACCACCGCCATCGCGGGTCTCCTCGGCGTCGAGCCGACCGGCGAACCGCAGGCCGAGATGTGGATGGGCGCCCACCCGGGCGCGCCCTCGCGCACCGAGCGCGGGCCGCTCAACGAGGTGATCGACGAGGATCCGCGCGCCGAGCTCGGCCCCCGCGCCGTCGACAAGTTCGGCCCACGCCTGCCCTTCCTCCTGAAGGTCCTGGCCGCGGGCGCCCCCCTGTCCGTACAGGTGCACCCGGACCTGGAGCAGGCCCGCGAGGGCTACGAGGACGAAGAGGCCCGCGGCATCCCGCTCGACGCGCCCCACCGCAACTACAAGGACGCCAACCACAAGCCCGAACTGATCTGCGCGCTCACGCCCTTCGACGGCCTGTGCGGCTTCCGCCCGCCCGCCGAGGCCGCCGACCTCATCGAGGGCCTCGCCGTGGACTCCCTCAAGCCGTACGTCGACCTGCTGCGCGCCAAGCCCGAGGACGCGGCGCTTCGCGAGGTCCTCACGGCCGTCCTCACCGCCGACCGCGAGGAGATGGCGCGCGCGGTCACCGAGGCCGCGGCCGCCGCCGAGCACCTCGGCGGCCCCTACGCCCCGTACGCCGGCGCGGCCCGCCACTTCCCCGGCGACCCCGGCGTCATCGCCGCCATGCTGCTCAACCACGTCACCCTCAAGCCCGGCGAAGCCCTCTACCTCGGCGCCGGAATCCCGCACGCCTACCTCAACGGCATGGGCGTCGAGATCATGGCCAACTCCGACAACGTGCTGCGCTGCGGCCTCACCCCCAAGCACGTCGACGTGCCCGAACTCCTGCGCGTCGTCCGCTTCGAGGCGAGCGACCCCGGCATCCTGCGCCCCGAGGCGTCCGCCGACGGCGAGGAGGTCTACGAGACGCCGATCGACGAGTTCCGGCTCTCCCGCTACGTCCTGCCCGAGGGCGACGCCCGGTACGACCTCACCGCCGGGACGCCGCAGATCCTGCTCTGCACGGCGGGCGAGGTCCGCGTGGGCGACCTCTCCCTCACACCCGGCGGATCCGTGTTCGTCCCCGCGGACGAGAAGGCCGACGTCCGTGGCAGCGGCACCCTTTTCCGCGCCACCGTGGTGGCCTGACCCACCCCACGCCTCCCGTGCTGCAACAATGACGCACCGCACCGGCCGGGCCCAGCGGCGCCCGGCCGTCGCGGAACGGAGAACGTACGCGTGTCACGCGGCAGGCGCGGCACGCAACGGAAGGGACAACGGGCACACATGAGTGCGTCAGGCGGAACAAAGGCGATCGTGGCGGCACTCGGCGCCAACCTAGCGATCGCGGTGGCCAAGTTCGTGGCGTTCCTCTTCAGCGGCTCGTCGTCGATGCTGGCCGAGAGCGTGCACTCGCTCGCCGACTCCGGCAACCAGGGCCTGCTGCTCCTCGGCGGCAAGAAGGCCCAGCGCGAGGCCACTCCGCAACACCCCTTCGGGTACGGCCGCGAGCGCTACATCTACGCGTTCCTCGTCTCCATCGTGCTCTTCTCCGTAGGCGGCATGTTCGCCCTCTACGAGGGCTACGAGAAGATCAAGCACCCGCACGACATCGAGCACTGGTACTGGCCGGTCGGCGTCCTGGTGTTCGCCATCATCGCCGAGTCGTTCTCCTTCCGGACGGCCATCAAGGAGTCCAACACCCTGCGCGGCTCGCTCTCCTGGAAGGAGTTCATCCGCCGCGCCAAGGCACCCGAGCTGCCCGTCGTCCTCCTGGAGGACTTCGGCGCCCTCGTCGGCCTGGTCCTCGCGCTCGGCGGCGTCGGCCTCGCGCTCGCCACGGGCAACGGCGTCTGGGACGGCGTCGGCACGCTCTGCATCGGCGCCCTGCTGATCCTCATCGCGATCGTCCTCGCGGCCGAGACCAAGTCGCTGCTGCTCGGCGAGGCCGCGGGCACCGAAGAGGTCAAGAAGATCGAGAAGGCCATCGTCGACGGCGACACCGTCACCCGCATCATCCACATGCGCACCCTCCACCTCGGCCCGGAGGAGCTGCTCGTCGCCGCCAAGATCGCCGTCCAGCACGACGACACCGCCCGCGAGATCGCCGACGCCATCAACGCCGCCGAGACCCGCATCCGCGAGGCCGTCCCGATCGCCCGGGTCATCTACTTGGAGCCGGACATATACCGCGAGGACGCGGCGACGACGGGCAGCTGACCGGGCTGAAGTCCTCCCCGCTGTGCCCACAGCGCCGGGCAACCGTCGAAACAGGGTGCACGTGAAAGGGGCCCCGCACCAACCACCAGGTGCGGGGCCCCTTTCACGTACCAAGGACCGGACTCACTGAACCTCTCGCAGCACTTCCAGCACCGCGGCCTCATCCGCCGCGGCCACAAGCCGCCCCCGGAACCCCTCGTCCATGAGCTTCCGCGACAGCAACGCGAGGATCCGCAGATGCTCGTCGCCCGCAGCGGCCTCAGGTACGGAGATCATGAAGATCAGCTTGGCCTTCGTGCCGTCGAGCGACCCCCACTCGATGCCCTCGGCCGACCGCGCGAAGCCCACGACCGGCGAGGTCACGGCATCGGTCTTGGCATGCGGGATCGCGATCTCCTCACCGAGTCCCGTGGTGCCCTGCGCCTCGCGGGCGAGCGCGGTCCGCACCAGTTCCTCCACATCGGTGACCTTGCCGGTACGCGCGAGCAGCCCGGCCATCTCGCGGATCGCGGCCTCCTTGTCGGCGGCGGCGAGCTCGACCTCGACGGTCTGCCGGGTGAGATAGCCCGAGAGGACCTCGGGTGCGGCACCCGCGGCCACCGGGAAAGCGGCCACCGGGGCCGAGGCGGCGGACTCCCGTCCTCCGCTCCGTGCGACTTCGGCACCGGTCCCGGCCACAGCCACCCCACCGGCCCCGGCGCCCACACCCGCCAGCACCGGCTCGGCCGCACCCGCCCCGCCGACCGGCGTCACCCCGCGCCGCCTCCGCTCGCTCAGATCCACCAGCGACACGGTGGCGAGGGCGGTGACGGCCGTTCCCGCGGCCACGGCGACGAAGAACATCGGCACACCGCCGACCGCACCGAGCACCGCGACGATCGGCCCGCCGTGCGGTACTGCGTCCTTCACGCTCGCGAGGCCCGCGATCGCACCGGCCACGGCACCGCCGAGCATGTTCGCGGGAATGACCTGCGCGGGTCGCGCCGCCGCAAACGGAATTGCACCTTCCGAAATCCCGAACAACCCCATGAACAGCGATGCGAGCCCGGTCTCCCGCTCCTGCTCCGTGTAGAGCCGCTTGCGGATCAGCGTCGCGAGCCCCTGCCCGAGCGGCATCACCGGAATCGCGGCCGCGCACATGCCCATGACCGTCTGGTTGCCGGTGGCGATGAGCCCCGCGCCGAACAGGAACGCCGTCTTGTTGACCGGACCGCCCATGTCGAAGGCGATCATCAGCCCCAGGATCGCGCCGAGCAGGATCGCGCTCGTGCCCGTCATCCCGCTGAGCCAGTCCGTCAGATGCTCGAAGACCCACGAGATCGGCTTGCCGATGACGTAGATGAAGAAGAGCCCGAGCGCGCTCGTCGCCAGGATCGGGATCACGATGATCGGCATGATCGGCTGGACGAACTTCGGGACCTTGACCTTCTTGATCCACAGCACCAGATACCCGGCCAGGAACCCGGTCACGATCGCCCCGATGAAGCCCGCCCCCGCCTTGGAGTCGTACAGCTCACCGGTGTTGGCGATCCAGCCGCCGATCATGCCCGGCACCAGGGCGGGCCGGTCCCCGATCGCGTACGCGATGTACCCCGACAGGATCGGCACCATCAGCGTGAACCCGATGACGCCGATCTGGTTCACGTGCATCCAGAACGAGTCGTCCGGGATGACGAGCCCGCCCTTCGGGTCGGTGTGCCCGCCGAGCGACAGCGAGATCGCGATCAGCAGACCGCCGACCACGACGAACGGGATCATGTACGAGACGCCGTTCATCAGCGCCTTGTACGCGACGCTCCGCTCCCGGCCGCCGCCCCCGCCACCGGTGGCCGCGCCCGTGCCGCCGCTCCCGGCGCCGTCGCCGCCCTGCACGGGCGCGCTCCCGACCCGCTCGATCAGCCGCTCGGGGTGGCTGATGCCCTCGGAAACCCCGACGGACAGCACGCGCTTGCCCGCGAACCTGCCGCGGTCCACGTCCTTGTCGGCCGCGATGATGATGCCGTCCGCCTCTCTGACATCGTTGTCAGACAGCACGTTCTCGGCCCCGATCGAGCCTTGCGTCTCCACCTTCATGTCGACGCCGAGGCGGTCGGCGGCCTGCTGGAGCTTCTCCGCCGCCATGTACGTGTGGGCGATGCCGGTCGGGCAGGCGGTCACCGCGAGCAGCTTCAGCCTCTTCTGCCCGTCGGCGCCGGTCGGGGGGTCGGCCGGACTGGTCACGTGGTTCTCCTAACGCCTTGACCGAACAAGATCGCGCATATGTTCCCGATCTCCAGGCATCCTGCAACAGACAGGGACAGGAGCAAAAGCGCAAAGGCCCCGGTTCGTCATGGACTGATGGCCTTTGCTCGGCCCTGGGAAAGGTCGCGATTCAGCCACGGCCCATCTCCCTGCACCCTTGTGGCTCACTGCGCCGATCGGTGTAGATTCGTGACAGTGCCAGACGTCGCTGCTGATGGCGGTCGGGCGGTCCGCTCCTGGGCCGACCGAGGGAGAGAGGGCCTCCGACGGACTGCGCTGCGCGCGCCGGTGTGTCTCCGTACCCCGACGCCGCAGATCAGCCATGCCCACCCTCGACCCATCACGAGGAGCAGCTCATCATGACTGCCGTCAACGGCAAGGACTTCAAGGTCGCCGATCTCTCCCTGGCCGAGTTCGGCCGCAAGGAGATCACCCTCGCCGAGCACGAGATGCCCGGCCTGATGGCGATCCGCAAGGAATTCGCCGCCAGCCAGCCGCTGGCCGGCGCCCGGATCATGGGCTCGCTGCACATGACCGTGCAGACCGCCGTGCTCATCGAGACCCTGGTCGCCCTCGGTGCCGACGTCCGCTGGGTCTCCTGCAACATCTTCTCGACCCAGGACCACGCCGCCGCGGCCATCGCCGTCGGTCCGAACGGCACCCCGGACGACCCCCAGGGCATCCCGGTCTTCGCCTGGAAGGGCGAGACCCTGGAGGAGTACTGGTGGTGCACCGAGCAGGCCCTGACCTGGCCGAACTCGCCCACCGGCGGCCCGAACATGATCCTGGACGACGGTGGCGACGCCACCATGCTCGTCCACCTGGGCGTCCAGTACGAGAAGGACGGCAAGGCCCCGGCCGTCGAGACCGCGGAGAACGACGAGCACCGCGTCATCCTCCAGGTCCTCAACCGCACCCTGGCTGAGAACCCGCAGAAGTGGACCCAGCTCTCCTCGGAGATCCGCGGTGTCACCGAGGAGACCACGACCGGTGTCCACCGCCTGTACGAGATGCAGCGCGACGGCAAGCTCCTCTTCCCGGCGATCAACGTGAACGACGCCGTCACCAAGTCGAAGTTCGACAACAAGTACGGCTGCCGCCACTCGCTCATCGACGGCATCAACCGCGCCACCGACGTCCTCATCGGCGGCAAGACCGCCGTGGTCTTCGGCTACGGCGACGTCGGCAAGGGCTGCGCCGAGTCCCTGCGCGGCCAGGGCGCCCGCGTCATCGTCACCGAGGTCGACCCGATCTGCGCCCTGCAGGCCGCGATGGACGGCTACCAGGTCACCACCCTGGACGAGGTCGTCGAGACCGCCGACATCTTCATCACCACGACCGGCAACAAGGACATCATCATGGCCTCCGACATGGCCAAGATGAAGCACCAGGCCATCGTGGGCAACATCGGCCACTTCGACAACGAGATCGACATGGCCGGCCTCGCGAAGATCCCGGGCATCGTCAAGGACGAGGTCAAGCCGCAGGTCCACACCTGGACCTTCGCGGACGGCAAGGTCCTCATCGTCCTCTCCGAGGGCCGCCTGCTGAACCTGGGCAACGCGACGGGCCACCCGTCCTTCGTGATGTCCAACTCCTTCGCGGACCAGACCCTGGCCCAGATCGAGCTGTTCACCAAGCAGGACGAGTACCCGATCGGCGTCTACACGCTGCCGAAGCACCTCGACGAGAAGGTCGCCCGTCTGCACCTGGACGCGCTCGGCGTGAAGCTCACGACGCTCAGCCCCGAGCAGGCCGCGTACATCGGCGTCGAGGTCGAGGGCCCGTACAAGCCGGACCACTACCGCTACTGATCCGGCCCGCGTACCGCCCCTGACCACGGAGCGGCCCCACCTCGGGCCGCTCCCGGCTCCCGGGGCGGTGCCCGGCCCGTCCGGCCGATCCCGGCCGTACGTCTCCAGCAGGCCCTCGCCGTTGTGGCGGGGGCCTGTCGGTGTCCTGGCCCGGACCGCGTCGTGACCGTCCCGCAAGCCCCAGGGCTGACCCCGGCAACTCCACGGCTGGCCCTGGCGGCCCCACCGTCAGGGTGCCGGACTCCGCATCCCCGACGGCGCGCTGCTTCACGGGCCTCCGCCCTACGAGCCCTCGGTCTGCATGCCCTCGGCTGACGAGTCCTCGGCTCACGAGCTCCCGGCACTCGATTGCGCGGCCCCTCCGACGGCTCGCCTCAGAAGGCTCCGTACGCTCGCCCCACGACGCCCCATACGCTCTGCCCCGACGCTCCACAGCGTCGACGACGCCCTACCGCACGTCCCCCGACAAGGACCGAGCCCCATGCCCCGCGGTCGCTATTCGCTGCACGATCCGCACGATCACACCCCCCTGGCTGAAGAACACTTCCAGTGCGCGCCCGGCCCCTCCGGCTGGCGCTACGTCGCCCAGCGCACCGCTCCCTCCGGCGACCACACGGGCTCCGTCGACCTGGCCGTCGACGAACTGGGCCGCCCCATCCGTCTCGAACTGAACGCCTCCGGCTGGCAGGTGCGGGCCGCCGCTCTCGACGGCGTCACCTGGGTCCGCACCGACGCCACCGGCGCGCACGCCACCGAGAACAACGCCCCCGCTCATGCCTTCACCGGTACGTCCCCCGCCTTCCTCATCGCCACCGCCCGGCTGCTGCGCCTCACCCCCGATTCCCCCGCGAGCCGCGTGCGCCTGGTCGCCTTCACGGACCCGGTCCTGGCGCCGCGCACCCTCGACCAGTCCTGGGCCCTGCTGACGAGAGAAGCACACGCCACTGACAACGGCCCGCTGACCGTGGACGAATACCAGGTCACAGCCCTGGACACGGGGGAGCAGCACACCGTCCACCTCAGCGGTGACGTCGTCCTCGCGGCCCCCGGCATCGAGCTCGAACACCTCGAGTCGCCGCCGTCGACGTTCCCCTGACGCCCGCCCTACGCCGGCGGCACGAAGCCCGTCGAGGGCCGCCGCGGCTCGTCACGCGGCCCGGACTCCGGCACGGCACGCGGCACGGCCCGGGGAGCTTCCGCGTCCGCCGCACCGGCCGAGGGCGGAGCCCACTGCCCCGCCGAGGGCAGCGGGGCGTGCGGGGCCGGCGGGGGGTACGGGGCCGGGGTGGGGGAGCCGGGCGCATTCGGGGCGTACGCGGTCGGCGCATAGGGGCCCGGGTGCGGCGCACTCCCCTCGGCCGCGGCACCGCCGAAGGCCCGCTGCGCCTCCCGTGCCTGCCGCTCGTGCACCACGGCGGCCAGGAACGCGGCCGGCGGCACCCCCACCGGAGCCGGGGCGCCCGTCCGCGCCACCAGATCGCCCGCGAGGCGCTCCGCCATGGCCCAGCCGACCTGCGGATCCAACTGCCCCATGCGCGTCAGGTACTGCCGTATCGCCAGCCACAGGCCATCCGGAACCGCCGACAGATCGAGCTCGGAGAACCGCCCCGCGAGCCACGGCGGCGGCGCGGGCACGTACGCCGTCTGCCCCGTGGGCACCCGCTCCCGTACGACCAGCGTCCCCGCGAACACGTCCCCGAGCCGCCGCCCCCGGGCCGAGACCAAGGACGCGATGCAGGCGACCACCCCGAACATCATCAGGATCTCGACGACACCGACGGCACCGCGCACCAGGGCGTGCCGGAACCGGATCGGCCCGCCGTCGTCCCGTACGACCCGCAGCCCGCAGGCCAGCTTCCCCAGCGACCGCCCGTGGCTGAGCGTCTCGATCGCGATGGGCACGCCCACGAGCACCAGCACGAACGTCGCCACGGCGATGGCGGCGGCCGCCGCGTCGTCGAGGGACGCGGTCGCCGCGAGCAGCCCCAGCGTCACCGCCAGGTACACCGACCAGGCCACGACCATGTCGATCAGGAGGGCGAGCACCCGGCTCGGCAGCTTCGCGGGGCGCAGTTCCAGCGCCACCGCCTCGCCCGTCACAAGCTCGCTCACGCCCGCCGTCCTTCCCGTCGCTGCCCCCGCCACCGCCAGTCTGCCAAGCTGATGAGTGATCGCGTCGCAGTAGGAGCAGTACGAGAAGCCGAGGAGCAGCCAATCCGATGGACCTCGACGTCTTCGTGTCGGCCCACGCAGCCGAATGGGACCGGCTCGACGCCCTGGTACGCCGCCAGCGCCGGCTCACCGGCCCTGAGGTCGACGAGCTCGTCACGCTCTACCAGCGCACCGCCACGCATCTCTCCCTGATCCAGTCCAGCGCCCCGGACCCGCAGCTCACCGGACGCCTCACCCAGCTGGTGGCACGCGCGCGCAGTGCCGTGACGGGCACGCGCCGCGCCTCTTGGAGGGACGTCACCCGCTTCCTGACGCACGGGTTCCCCGCCGCGGTCTACCGGTCCCGGCGCTGGTGGATTCCGGTGTCCCTGCTGTCCGTGGCCCTCGCGGCCGTGATCGGCTGGTGGGTCGGCACGCACCCGGAGGTGCAGTCCTCGATCGCGGCCCCTTCGGCGCTGCGGGACATGACCCGCCCCGGCGGGGAGTACGAGACGTACTACTCCAGCCACCCGGCGACGTCCTTCGCCGCCCAGGTGTGGACGAACAACGCCCAAGCGGCCGCGATGTGCCTGGTCCTGGGAGTCTTCCTGGGGATACCCGTCATCTGGATCCTCTTCCAGAACATGCTGAACGTGGGCGTCGGCCTCGGCCTGATGTCCTCCGCGGGCCGTCTGGACACCTTCTTGGGGCTGCTTCTTCCGCACGGCCTGCTGGAGCTGACCGCCGTCTTCGTAGCCGCCGGAACGGGGCTGCGCCTCGGCTGGACGTTGATCGACCCCGGCCCGCGCACCCGCCGCGCGGCCATGGCCGAGGAAGGCCGCTCCGCCCTGGGCATGGCCATCGGCCTGGCCCTGGTCCTGCTCGTGTCCGGCGCCATCGAAGGCTTCGTCACCCCTTCCGGCCTGCCGACCTGGGCCCGCATCACCATCGGAATCGCCGCCGAGCTGGCCTTCCTCGCCTACGTCTACGTCCTCGGTGGCCGGGCGGCACGCGAGGGCGAGACCGGCGACATCGACGCAGCGGAGCGGAGCGCCTCCGTCCCCACTGCGGCGTGATGTGCGTACGACCCTTCTGACCTGCTAGTCTCCTCATCGCTCCGGAAAAACCGTTGACACGGAAGGACCGGGGAGGTAGATTCGAACAGTTGCCTAGAGCTGGACAGCTCGCACGGCAGCGGTGATAATCCATCTGCTTCTCGAAATCACATGAATCGAGAGGCCACCCCCGATGAATCGGAATCCTGAGCCGGTCAGACCGGCCCAAAACTTCTGATAAAGTCGGAACCGCCGAAAAGGGAAACGCGAAAGCGAAAACCTGAAAGGCGCCGATGAAAATCGGAACGGACCGGGAAGCCGGAAAGATCTGATAGAGTCGGAAACGCCGAAAGGCAAAGGCCCTCCAACGGCCACCGGAAATGAAATCCGAACCGGGAACGGAACGGAAAACGGATCTGGTAGGGTTGGAAACACGAAATACCGAAGGGAAGCGCCCGGAGGAAAGCCCGAGAGGGTGAGTACAAAGGAAGCGTCCGTTCCTTGAGAACTCAACAGCGTGCCAAAAGTCAACGCCAGATATGTTGATACCCCGTCTGCCGGACATCAGTTCCGGCGGCGAGGTTCCTTTGAAAAAGTCCTCCCGCCGATGTGTGGGAGGCGCACAGCGAGGACGCTGTGAACGACCGGGATTATTCCTCCTGGTTGTTCCGCTCTCGTGGTGTTGCACCCGATTACGGGTACACATTCACGGAGAGTTTGATCCTGGCTCAGGACGAACGCTGGCGGCGTGCTTAACACATGCAAGTCGAACGATGAAGCCCTTCGGGGTGGATTAGTGGCGAACGGGTGAGTAACACGTGGGCAATCTGCCCTGCACTCTGGGACAAGCCCTGGAAACGGGGTCTAATACCGGATATGACACGGGATCGCATGATCTTCGTGTGGAAAGCTCCGGCGGTGCAGGATGAGCCCGCGGCCTATCAGCTAGTTGGTGAGGTAACGGCTCACCAAGGCGACGACGGGTAGCCGGCCTGAGAGGGCGACCGGCCACACTGGGACTGAGACACGGCCCAGACTCCTACGGGAGGCAGCAGTGGGGAATATTGCACAATGGGCGAAAGCCTGATGCAGCGACGCCGCGTGAGGGATGACGGCCTTCGGGTTGTAAACCTCTTTCAGCAGGGAAGAAGCGAAAGTGACGGTACCTGCAGAAGAAGCGCCGGCTAACTACGTGCCAGCAGCCGCGGTAATACGTAGGGCGCGAGCGTTGTCCGGAATTATTGGGCGTAAAGAGCTCGTAGGCGGCTTGTCACGTCGGTTGTGAAAGCCCGGGGCTTAACCCCGGGTCTGCAGTCGATACGGGCAGGCTAGAGTTCGGTAGGGGAGATCGGAATTCCTGGTGTAGCGGTGAAATGCGCAGATATCAGGAGGAACACCGGTGGCGAAGGCGGATCTCTGGGCCGATACTGACGCTGAGGAGCGAAAGCGTGGGGAGCGAACAGGATTAGATACCCTGGTAGTCCACGCCGTAAACGGTGGGCACTAGGTGTGGGCGACATTCCACGTCGTCCGTGCCGCAGCTAACGCATTAAGTGCCCCGCCTGGGGAGTACGGCCGCAAGGCTAAAACTCAAAGGAATTGACGGGGGCCCGCACAAGCGGCGGAGCATGTGGCTTAATTCGACGCAACGCGAAGAACCTTACCAAGGCTTGACATACACCGGAAACGGCCAGAGATGGTCGCCCCCTTGTGGTCGGTGTACAGGTGGTGCATGGCTGTCGTCAGCTCGTGTCGTGAGATGTTGGGTTAAGTCCCGCAACGAGCGCAACCCTTGTCCCGTGTTGCCAGCAGGCCCTTGTGGTGCTGGGGACTCACGGGAGACCGCCGGGGTCAACTCGGAGGAAGGTGGGGACGACGTCAAGTCATCATGCCCCTTATGTCTTGGGCTGCACACGTGCTACAATGGCCGGTACAATGAGCTGCGATACCGCGAGGTGGAGCGAATCTCAAAAAGCCGGTCTCAGTTCGGATTGGGGTCTGCAACTCGACCCCATGAAGTCGGAGTCGCTAGTAATCGCAGATCAGCATTGCTGCGGTGAATACGTTCCCGGGCCTTGTACACACCGCCCGTCACGTCACGAAAGTCGGTAACACCCGAAGCCGGTGGCCCAACCCCTTGTGGGAGGGAGCTGTCGAAGGTGGGACTGGCGATTGGGACGAAGTCGTAACAAGGTAGCCGTACCGGAAGGTGCGGCTGGATCACCTCCTTTCTAAGGAGCACTTCTTGGCTGCCAGCTCTGCTGACAGTCCAGAGGCCAGTACATCAGCGAATGTCTGATGCTGGTTGCTCATGGGTGGAACGTTGACTACTCGGCACACTTGACCTGCTTCTCTTCCCAGTACTGCTTCGGCGTGGAACGGAACGAGGAGGGGCGAGGGTGTCGGGCACGCTGTTGGGTATCTGAGGGTGCGGGCTTTGTTCCTGACCTCAGTGCCGACCCCAGTGCACTCACTGGTTCTCCAGTGGGGTGATGGGTGGTTGGTCGTTGTTTGAGAACTGCACAGTGAACGCGAGCATCTGTGGCCAAGTTTTTAAGGGCGCACGGTGGATGCCTTGGCACCAGGAACCGATGAAGGACGTGGGAGGCCACGATAGTCCCCGGGGAGTCGTCAACCAGGCTTTGATCCGGGGGTTTCCGAATGGGGAAACCCGGCAGTCGTCATGGGCTGTCACCCACCGCTGAATATATAGGCGGTGTGGAGGGAACGCGGGGAAGTGAAACATCTCAGTACCCGCAGGAAGAGAAAACAACCGTGATTCCGGGAGTAGTGGCGAGCGAAACTGGATGAGGCCAAACCTCAAGCGTGTGAGACCCGGCAGGGGTTGCGCTTGGGGGGTTGTGGGATCTCTCTTTCACAGTCTGCCGGCTGTGAGACGAGTCAGAAACCGTTGATGTAGGCGAAGGACATGCGAAAGGTCCGGCGTAGAGGGTAAGACCCCCGTAGTCGAAACGTCAGCGGCTCGTTTGAGAGACACCCAAGTAGCACGGGGCCCGAGAAATCCCGTGTGAATCTGGCGGGACCACCCGTTAAGCCTAAATATTCCCTGGTGACCGATAGCGGATAGTACCGTGAGGGAATGGTGAAAAGTACCGCGGGAGCGGAGTGAAATAGTACCTGAAACCGTGTGCCTACAAGCCGTGGGAGCGTCGGAACAAGGCTTGCCTTGTTCTCGTGACTGCGTGCCTTTTGAAGAATGAGCCTGCGAGTTTGCGGTGTGTTGCGAGGTTAACCCGTGTGGGGAAGCCGTAGCGAAAGCGAGTCCGAATAGGGCGATTGAGTAGCGCGCCCAAGACCCGAAGCGGAGTGATCTAGCCATGGGCAGGCTGAAGCGGAGGTAAGACTTCGTGGAGGGCCGAACCCACCAGGGTTGAAAACCTGGGGGATGACCTGTGGTTAGGGGTGAAAGGCCAATCAAACTCCGTGATAGCTGGTTCTCCCCGAAATGCATTTAGGTGCAGCGTCGTGTGTTTCTTGCCGGAGGTAGAGCACTGGATAGGCGATGGGCCCTACCGGGTTACTGACCTTAGCCAAACTCCGAATGCCGGTAAGTGAGAGCGCGGCAGTGAGACTGTGGGGGATAAGCTCCATGGTCGAGAGGGAAACAGCCCAGAGCATCGACTAAGGCCCCTAAGCGTACGCTAAGTGGGAAAGGATGTGGAGTCGCAGAGACAACCAGGAGGTTGGCTTAGAAGCAGCCACCCTTGAAAGAGTGCGTAATAGCTCACTGGTCTAGTGATTCCGCGCCGACAATGTAGCGGGGCTCAAGCGTACCGCCGAAGTCGTGTCATTGCAGTACATACCCCCAACGGGGACTGTGATGGGTAGGGGAGCGTCGTGTGCCGGGTGAAGCTGCGCCGGAAGGCAGTGGTGGACGGTTCACGAGTGAGAATGCAGGCATGAGTAGCGATACATACGTGAGAAACGTGTGCGCCGATTGACTAAGGGTTCCTGGGTCAAGCTGATCTGCCCAGGGTAAGTCGGGACCTAAGGCGAGGCCGACAGGCGTAGTCGATGGATAACCGGTTGATATTCCGGTACCCGCTTTGAAACGCCCAATATCGAGCCCATTAATGCTAAGGCCGTGAAGCCGCCCTGGAGCCTTCGGGCAAAGGGGAGTGGTGGAGCCGCCGGTCCAAGGTGGTAGTAGGTAAGCGATGGGGTGACGCAGGAAGGTAGTCCAGCCCGGGCGGTGGTTGTCCCGGGGTAAGGGTGTAGGACGTCAGGTAGGCAAATCCGCCTGACATTGAGTCTGAGACCTGATGCCGAGCCGATTGTGGTGAAGTGGATGATCCTATGCTGTCGAGAAAAGCCTCTAGCGAGTTTCATGGCGGCCCGTACCCTAAACCGACTCAGGTGGTCAGGTAGAGAATACCGAGGCGTTCGGGTGAACTATGGTTAAGGAACTCGGCAAAATGCCCCCGTAACTTCGGGAGAAGGGGGGCCACACCCGGTGACGGCACTTGCTGCCTGAGCTGGGGGTGGCCGCAGAGACCAGCGAGAAGCGACTGTTTACTAAAAACACAGGTCCGTGCGAAGCCGTAAGGCGATGTATACGGACTGACGCCTGCCCGGTGCTGGAACGTTAAGGGGACCGGTTAGTCACTCTTCGGGGTGGCGAAGCTGAGAACTTAAGCGCCAGTAAACGGCGGTGGTAACTATAACCATCCTAAGGTAGCGAAATTCCTTGTCGGGTAAGTTCCGACCTGCACGAATGGCGTAACGACTTCTCGACTGTCTCAACCATAGGCCCGGTGAAATTGCACTACGAGTAAAGATGCTCGTTTCGCGCAGCAGGACGGAAAGACCCCGGGACCTTTACTACAGTTTGATATTGGTGTTCGGTTCGGCTTGTGTAGGATAGGTGGGAGACTGTGAACCCGGTACGCCAGTATCGGGGGAGTCGCCGTTGAAATACCACTCTGGTCGTGCTGGATGTCTAACCTGGGTCCGTGATCCGGATCAGGGACAGTGTCTGATGGGTAGTTTAACTGGGGCGGTTGCCTCCCAAAGGGTAACGGAGGCGCCCAAAGGTTCCCTCAGCCTGGTTGGTAATCAGGTGTTGAGTGTAAGTGCACAAGGGAGCTTGACTGTGAGACTGACGGGTCGAGCAGGGACGAAAGTCGGGACTAGTGATCCGGCGGTGGCTTGTGGAAGCGCCGTCGCTCAACGGATAAAAGGTACCCCGGGGATAACAGGCTGATCTTCCCCAAGAGTCCATATCGACGGGATGGTTTGGCACCTCGATGTCGGCTCGTCGCATCCTGGGGCTGGAGTCGGTCCCAAGGGTTGGGCTGTTCGCCCATTAAAGCGGTACGCGAGCTGGGTTTAGAACGTCGTGAGACAGTTCGGTCCCTATCCGCTGTGCGCGTAGGAATATTGAGAAGGGCTGTCCCTAGTACGAGAGGACCGGGACGGACGAACCTCTGGTGTGCCAGTTGTTCTGCCAAGGGCATGGCTGGTTGGCTACGTTCGGGAGGGATAACCGCTGAAAGCATCTAAGCGGGAAGCCTGCTTCGAGATGAGTATTCCCACCCACTTGATGGGGTAAGGCTCCCAGTAGACGACTGGGTTGATAGGCCAGATATGGAAGCCTGGTAACGGGTGGAGTTGACTGGTACTAATAGGCCGAGGGCTTGTCCTCAGTTGCTCGCGTTCACTGTGTTGGTTCTGAAACCACGAACAACCCCATGCCCGTAGGGTGTGGTGCGGTAGTTCACAGTTTCATAGTGTTTCGGTGGTCATAGCGTGAGGGAAACGCCCGGTTACATTCCGAACCCGGAAGCTAAGCCTTACAGCGCCGATGGTACTGCAGGGGGGACCCTGTGGGAGAGTAGGACGCCGCCGAACAAATTGTGAAGGAGACCCCCGTGCCATTCGGCACGGGGGTTTTCTGCGTTGTGCTGCTTTTTCGCGCCCGCCTCTTCCCTCCTCTTCCTTTCATCGTTCGTTGGGGCGGCCTCAGAGGCGGCCCGCTGCCTTGAGGGAGAGATAGGCGTCGGCCAGCGCCGGGGGCAGAGCGTCAGGCGTGGCGTCCACGACCGTGACGCCATGGCGGGTGAGCTGTTCCACGGTCCGCTGCCGCTCCGCCTGGGACTGAGCGGCGGCTGCGGCGTCGTACACCGCCTCCGCGGTGCCCCGGGACATGGCCATCTTGGCGATGTGCGGGTCCGCGACGGATGCGACGAGAACCGTGTGGCGCTGGGTGAGACGGGGGAGCACCGGCAGCAGGCCCTCCTCGATGGGGGCCGTGTCGAGGCTGGTCAGCAGCACGATCAACGAACTGCGGGGGGCCGTGCGGAGAGCCGTCGCGGTGAGGCCGCGGGCGTCCGTCTCGACGAGCTCCGGTTCCAGCGCGGCCAAGGCGTTCACGAGAGAAGGAAGGACATCGCCCGCTGCCTTGCCCTGGACCAGGGCGCGTACGCGACGGTCGTAGGCGAGGAGGTCGACACGGTCGCCCGCACGGGATGCGAGCGCTGCCAGGAGGAGCGCGGCGTCCATGGACGCATCGAGGCGAGGAGCGTCGCCGACGCGGCCCGCGGAGGTGCGGCCCGTGTCGAGGACCAACAGGATGTGCCGGTCGCGCTCCGGGCGCCAGGTGCGGACCGCCACCGCCGACTGGCGGGCGGTGGCGCGCCAGTCGATGGAGCGGGTGTCGTCCCCGGGAACGTACTCGCGGAGGCTGTCGAACTCGGTCCCCTGACCGCGGATCAGCACGCTGGTGCGGCCGTCGAGTTCGCGCAGGCGGGCCAGCTTGGACGGCAGATGCTTGCGGCTCGCGAAGGGCGGCAGGACGCGCAGGACCCAGGGGACGCGGTGGCCCCCCTGGCGGGTGAACAGCCCCAGTGGGCCGTACGAGCGGATCGTGACGCGGTCCGCGCGGTGATCGCCGCGGCGAGTGGGGCGCAAGCGCGTGGTGAGACGGCGGCGCTCTCCGGAAGGGACGTCCAACCGGTGCCGGGAGGCGGCGACTTCGGTTCCGGGCTGCCAACTGCTGGGCGGCCAGGCGTCGCGGACTTCGGCACGCAAGGGGCGCTTGGTGGGGTTGGTGACGGTGAGCTCGACGTCCACGGGCTCGCCGAGGCGCACGGTGGTGTCGCCGGAGCGGGTCAGGCCGAGCCGGCGGACGGGTGCGGCCAGCGCGTAGTCGCAGGCGCACGCCAGGGCCAGCGGGGCGTTGACGGCCAGGATGCCGGTCCAGCCGGGTTCCAGCAGGCCGACGGGGAGGGTGCCGAGCGCCGCCAGGAGGGCGGCGCGGCCGGTGGGGGCCATCAGCGGGGCACCGGAACGTGGTTGAGGATCGCGGTGATGACGGAGTCGGCCGTCACGCCTTCCATCTCGGCCTCGGGGCGCAGCTGGACGCGGTGGCGGAGCGTGGGCAGGGCGAGCGCCTTCACGTCGTCAGGGGTGACGTAGTCGCGGCCTGTCAGCCAGGCCCACGCGCGGGCCGTCGACAGCAGGGCGGTCGCACCGCGCGGTGACACGCCGAGCGTAAGGGACGGCGATTCGCGGGTCGCACGGCAGACGTCGACTACGTAGGCGGCGATTTCGGGGGAGACCGCTGTCTTGGCGACGGCGGAGCGGGCGGCTTCGAGGTCGGCCGCGGTCGCGACGGGGCGCACGCCCGCGGCGCGCAGGTCGCGCGGATTGAAGCCTTCCGCGTGGCGCTGCAGCACGGCGATCTCGTCCTCGCGGGCGGGCAGGGGCACCGTCAGCTTGAGGAGGAAACGGTCCAGCTGGGCCTCGGGCAGGGGGTACGTGCCCTCGTACTCGACGGGGTTCTGCGTGGCGGCCACGAGGAACGGGTCGGGCAGGAGGCGAGGGGTGCCGTCGACGGTGACCTGGCGCTCCTCCATCGCTTCGAGGAGGGAGGACTGCGTCTTGGGCGGGGTGCGGTTGATCTCGTCGGCGAGCAGGAGGTTGGTGAAGACCGGGCCCGGCTGGAAGGAGAACTCCGTGCTGCGGGCGTCGTAGACGAGGGAGCCCGTGACGTCGCTCGGCATCAGGTCGGGGGTGAACTGGACGCGCTTGGTGTCGAGTTCCAGGGAAGCGGCGAGGGCGCGCACGAGCAGCGTCTTCGCGACGCCGGGGACGCCTTCGAGCAGGACGTGGCCACGGCAGAGAAGGGCCACGACGAGGCCGGTGACGGCGGGGTCCTGGCCGACCACGGCCTTGGAGATCTCCGTGCGCAGGGCCTCCAGGGAGGAGCGGGCGCGGTCGGAGCTCCCGGCGTTGTCAGTGGTCGGGTCCATCATGAAGTACGTACCTCACTTTCGAGGGCGTCGAGTTGGTCGGCGAGGGCGATGAGCCCTGCGTCGTCGCCGGGCGGCGGGCCGAAGAGAAGGGGGTGCAGGTCCCGGCCGGGCGTGCGCAGGCGGCTCGTCAGGGCGGCGAGGAGCGCCTCGGGCGAGTGGGCCCGGGTGGTGGGGACGCCGACGAGGGGGGCGAGGCGGGTGCGGGTGGCCGAGCGAAGAGCCGTGGCGGCGCGGTCGCGGGCGTCGGCCTTGCGGTAGAGGCGGGCGCGGCCTTCGACGGCTTCGGAGGCGCGGATCGCGACGGGGAGCTTCTCGGGGACGAGCGGGCCGAGGCGGCGGGCGCGCCAGAGGGCGGCGAGCACGGCGGCGACGGCGAGCTGAAGGGTGCCCCAGAGCCAGCCGGAGGGGATCAGGTCGAAGAAGTCCTCGTCGGCGCTGTCGTCGACGGCGTCGTCGGCGAGCGAGGGGAGGTACCAGACCAGGTGGGGGCGGGAACCGAGGAGTTGCAGGGCGAGCGAGGCGTTGCCGTGCTCGTCGAGGCGGTCGTTGTAGAGGATGTCGGGGGCGCCGAGGACGACGGTGTCGCCCTGCGCGTCCCCGGAGGCCGCCGTGGCGGGCAGCCGCAGAAGGCTGGGCAGGCCGTCGCTGGAGTAACAGGAATCGGCGTCCGGGACGAGCGTCTCGTAGCGGTTGCCGCCGACGTCGGCGGTGCCCGCGCGGCGGGCGGCGGGCAGGGAGCAGCCGGGGGACAGCGTCGAGTCGAGGCTGCGGGCGGAGTCCGCGGTGACCCCGGGGGCGAGGGTCGAGACCGACAGGGTGTTGGGGGCGACCAGGACGGTGCGGCCTCCGGAGTCCTTGGTGGCGGCGTGCAGCCGGGACTGCTGGCGTTCGGTGAGGAGGTCCGGGGTGGCCACGAGGAGCGTGGTGTCGGGGCCCGCGGCGGACCGGGCTTCTTCGGTGGTGGTGACCACGCGCGTGGACACGCCCCGGTCGTCGAGGAGTTCGGCGACGGCGCGGCTGCCGTAGGGGTCGGCGGAGCGCGGGTCCAGGCGCCCGTGCTGGGCGCCGGAGCGGACGACGGCGATGGCGATGGCCGCGGCCAGGAGGACGACGACCGCGAGGGCGATGCCCCGGGTGCGGGGCCAGAGCTGGCGCGGGGTGGCGGCGAGGGACGTCCCTGCGGGCGCTTCCGCCGCGGTCTCGGCGGGCGTGGCGGCTGTCCGGGGCAGGGTGCCTCCGGGAGTGCCCGGTGTGTTCGCGGCGGTGCCCGGTGCGTCCGCGCGGGGGGTGGGGCCGGTCATCCGTCGGCTCCGGGGGAGCTGGTGGGGGACGCGCCGGCGGTGGTGAGCACCGGCTTGGCGCGCTCCAGGGTCTGGTCGAGCTGGGCGATGCGCCGGTACGCGGGCGCGTCGGCGCTGCGGCCGCCGTACGTGACGTCGTCGAACTCCCGGGCCGCGGCGCGCAGCTCGGCGGCGTGCGCGGGCAGGGTGCGGCCGGCCTCGGCGGCGGCCTCGTCCGCCGTGCGGCCGGGGCGCGGGTCGAGCAGGGCGCGCTCCTCCAGGGAGCGGACGACGGCGCGCATCCGCTCCTGGACGGCCTGGTTCCAGTGGCCCTGGGCGGCGTGCGCCTCGGCGGTCGCGCGGTGTTCGGCGGCGCTGCGGGGGCGGTCGTCGAAGAGGGCGGCCGAGGTGGCGGGGGCCCGGCGGGGCGTGCCGAGGCGCCACCACAGGGCCGCGACCACGGCGACCACGGCGAGCACGATGACGACCAGGCCGAGCCCTCCGCCCGGAGCCGCCCCGGAGGCGGCGTTCAGGAGGTCGCCCGCCCACTCCCAGAAGCGGTTCAGGGCGCGCTGGAGGAGGCTCGGGTCGTTCTCGTGGTACGCGGGCTTGGACAGCTCCTTCTCGGCCGCCTCCCGCGCGGGGTCGCGCGGGATCGTCACCGGGGGTTCGTCGCCGGTGCGCGGCAGCGACAGGGCCGTCCTGAGGCCGCTGCGCGGCGACGGTGTCCCGAAGCCGGGGAGCGACGACGGGACGGCCGTGCCGAGCCTGTTGAGTACTGCCCCCGCCAGGGTCACCGCATCAGCTCCCCGGGGTGCTGCCGGGCGTGTCGGAGTCGCCGTGGCCCGGGACGCCGGCCGCGCGGGCCAGCTCCAGGTCGAGGGCCTCACGGCGGATCCGCTGGTCGATGTAGAGGAGCACGGTGACGCCCGCGGTGATCGGGAACGTGAGCATGGAGCCGATGACCTGCCCGATGCCGCTGACGATCAGGAAGGTCCAGCCGACGTCGCCGGTACCGCTGTCCAGGAGGTTGGAGACGCTGTCGCCGCTGAGCGCGCCGGCGATGACGGTGAACGGGATGACGATGATCGACGAGATGACGTTCGCGATGACGGCGGCGAGCAGCTGGATGCCGAAGACCCGCCACCAGGAGCGGTCGACCAGCTTCGCGGACCGGCTCATCGACTTCTTCACGCCCTGCTTCTCCAGCATCAGGGCGGGAGAGGAGAGCGAGAGGCGGACCACCAGCCAGATGGCGACGAGGCCGGCCGCGAGGCCGCCGAGGATCGCGAGGGTGACACCGGCGTCACCGGCCCCGAAGGCGGCGATCAGCACGCCGGGCAGGGTGCCGACCGCGACGATGCCCACCGCGATGAGCGGAAGGAGCAGGGTGAGGCCGAGCAGCTTGGGCAGCATCGGGCGGGAGTCCCGCCAGGCCTCCGCCGTGGTCACGGACCTGCCGAGCACGGCGCGGCTGGTGACCATGGTGAGCAGGGCGGTCGCCACGATCGTGCCGAGCAGGGTGATGACCAGGACGACGCCGCTGCCCACGAGCGTGGCGCCGAGGGCGCGGGTCACCTCGCCGACGGTCGCGCTCGGGTCGTCCAGGGCGTCGGTGTCGGCGGAGTCGTTGAGGAAGAGCCCCTGGAGAAGGACGACGACGAGCTCGGTGACGACGGCGACGGTCAGCGAGATGCCGAGGACCGTGCGCCAGTACGTGCGCATCGTGGAGACCGCGCCGTCCAGGATCTCGCCGACGGCGAGCGGGCGGAGCGGGATGACACCGGGCTTGGCGGCGGCGGGCGGGCCCTGCCAGGCGCCCCAGCCGCGGTAGGGGCCGCCGGGTCCGCCTTGGCCTCCTTGGCCGCCTCCCGGGCCGCCGGTGGGGCCGTTGCCCCAGCCCTGGCCGCCGCCCCAGCCCTGGCCGGGAGGAGCGGGCGGGGGCGGGGTCTGGGCCGGGCCGGGCGCGGACCACTGGGCGGGCGGCGGCTGTTCCTTCGACCACTTCGAGGACGGGCCGCTCGGCTGGTCCTGGGGGGCCTCGGGCCCCTGTTCGCCGGAGTCGTGGCCGTCGGAGGGGGCGGATCCGGGCGAGGCCCAGCCCGGAGTGTCGTTCATCGTCGCTCCTTCACAGTGCCCGTCCGCGGTCGCGGCGGCAGGTTGCCTGCCATCGTGCCACGGGGCGGTGGCCCGGGGACCAGGCACGGGGGTCCGGAGACCGGGTGCTGGCCGGGCTGCACACCTTCTATTGTCCGACGGGTAGCGGGCAGACTGGGCGGATGGCTGATCAGTACGCGCAATCCGGCGAGGACGTACGGCCGACACCGCCCTCGGCGACTTCCGGCGGCGACCCGGGGACGCCCGGCGGCTCAGGTGCGCCCGGCACGCCCGGCCCCTCCGACACCACCGGTTCCTCCGGCACCACCGCGGCCTCCGCGATCCCTGAGCCCCCAGAGACCCCAGAGGCTTCCATGGCCTCTGCGGTGCCCGCGACGTCCGCGATTCCCACGATCCGGTGGGACGAGCCACCCGAGGGGCCCGTTCTCGTCCTCCTCGACCAGACCAGGCTGCCGGGCGAGGAGACGGAGCTGGTGTGCACGGACGCGCCCGCTCTGGTGCAGGCGATCCGGACGCTCGCCGTGCGCGGGGCTCCGGTGCTCGGCATCGCCGGGGCGTACGGCGTCGCGCTGGCCGCGGCCCGCGGCTTCGACGTGGACGAGGCGGCCGAGGCCCTCGCGGCCGCGCGGCCCACCGCCGTGAACCTCGCGTACGGCGTGCGCAGGGCCCAGGCGGCGTACCGCGGCGCGGTCGCCGGTGGCGCGGACGAGCGGGGCGCGGCGAGTGCCGCCCTGGCCGCCGCGCGGGCGCTGCACCAGGAGGACGCCGAGGCCAGCGCGCGGATGGCGGTGCACGGCCTGGCGCTGCTCGACGAGCTGCTGCCCGGCGGCGGGCACCGCGTCCTCACGCACTGCAACACCGGGGCGCTGGTCTCCGGCGGCGAGGGCACGGCGTTCGCGGTGGCGCTCGCGGCACATCGCGAGGGCCGGCTGCGCAGGCTGTGGGTCGACGAGACGCGGCCGCTGCTCCAGGGCGCCCGGCTCACGGCGTACGAGGCGGCGCGCAACGGCATGCCGTACACCCTGCTCACGGACAACGCGGCGGGATCGCTGTTCGCGGCCGGTGAGGTCGACGCGGTGCTGATCGGCGCCGACCGGATCGCGGCCGACGGTTCGGTGGCCAACAAGGTGGGGAGCTATCCGCTCGCGGTCCTCGCCCGCTATCACCACGTGCCGTTCGTGGTGGTGGCGCCGGTGACGACCGTGGACCCGGAGACCCCGGACGGCGCCTCCATCGAGGTCGAGCAGCGGGCCTCCCAAGAGGTGACGGAGGTCACGGGCCCCTTCGTCGCGGGGTCGGGAGCGGAAGGGGGAGGCGGAATTCCGGTGGCGCCGCTGGGGACGCAGGCGTACAACCCGGCCTTCGACGTGACGCCCCCCGAGTTGGTGACGGCCATCGTCACGGAGGAAGGTGTCGTGTCGCCGGTCACAGCGGAGGCCCTGGCCGAGCTGTGTGCCAGGTCACGCCAGGTAACGATTAGCTAATGGGATGATGTCAGGCATGAAGGGACGAGTCCTTGTCGTCGACGACGACACCGCACTGGCCGAGATGCTCGGGATTGTGCTGCGTGGTGAGGGTTTCGAGCCGTCGTTCGTGGCGGATGGCGACAAGGCGTTGGCGGCTTTCCGGGAGGCCAAGCCGGATCTGGTGCTCCTCGATCTGATGCTGCCCGGTCGGGACGGCATCGAGGTGTGCCGTCTGATCAGGGCGGAGTCCGGGGTGCCGATCGTCATGCTCACGGCCAAGAGCGACACCGTGGATGTGGTGGTCGGCCTGGAGTCCGGGGCCGATGACTACATCGTCAAGCCGTTCAAGCCCAAGGAGCTGGTGGCCCGCATCCGGGCGCGCCTGCGTCGCTCCGAGGAGCCCGCGCCGGAGCAGCTGGCCATCGGTGACCTGGTCATCGATGTCGCGGGGCACTCCGTGAAGCGGGACGGGCAGTCCATCGCGCTGACGCCGCTGGAGTTCGACCTCCTGGTGGCGCTGGCCCGCAAGCCGTGGCAGGTGTTCACGCGCGAGGTGCTGCTCGAGCAGGTGTGGGGCTATCGCCACGCCGCCGACACCCGCCTGGTGAATGTGCATGTGCAGCGCCTGCGCTCCAAGGTCGAGAGGGACCCGGAGCGGCCGGAGATCGTGGTGACCGTCCGTGGCGTCGGTTACAAGGCCGGACCGAGCTGACGTGTCCAAGGACAGTTCCGCTCCGGCGCCCGGCGACCCGGGAGCGCGTCCGGGGCGGACTGTGCGGCCGCCACGGCGAGGGTCCCGCTTCGGGGCCCTCGTCGACAGCGGCCTGATGCTTCAGGGCGGAGTGCAGGGCAGCCCCGTGCTGCGGCTCTTCACCCGCTGGGTGCGCCGTCCGCTGCTGCCCGTGATGCGGCTGTGGCGGCGCAACATCCAGCTCCGGGTCGTCGTCACGACCCTCCTGATGTCGCTCGGCGTGGTCCTGCTGCTGGGCTTCGTCGTCATGAGCTCGGTGAGCAACGGCCTGCTCAAGGCGAAGGTCAACGCCTCCCAGAGCCAGGCCGACGGCGGCTTCAAGGTCGCCCAGGAGAAGGCCAACTCCGCGCGCCCGTCCTCCCCGCAGGGCGACGGCGCCGACGGCCCCACCGCGCAGAACGCCGCCGTGTGGATGTCGGAGCTGGCCGAGCAACTCGCCAGCGGCGGGCAGAACGCGTTCTACGTAGTGACGTTGAGCTCCAATACGGGTGACGTCGGCAGCGTGCGCGGACCGCGTGCCTCCGGAGGCGTGGACCCGATCCAGAGCGTGCCCGAAGAGGTGCGCGACAAGGTCGGCGACGGCACGCTCGCCTACCAGAGCAACACCCGCATCAACTTCATCGACCACCGCGCGTCGCAGGCCGGTCTGGTGATCGGCAAGCAGCTCAGCGACCTCAACGGCGACTCGTACCAGCTGTACTACCTCTTCCCGCTGACGCAGGAAGAGGAGTCGATGCGGCTGGTGCGCGGCACGCTGGCGACGGCGGGCCTGTTCGTGGTGGTGCTCCTCGGTGCCATCGCCTGGCTGGTCGTGCGCCAGGTCGTCACGCCCGTACGGATGGCGGCCGGGATCGCCGAGCGGCTGTCCGCGGGGCGGCTCCAGGAGCGCATGAAGGTCACCGGAGAGGACGACATCGCGCGCCTCGGCGAGGCCTTCAACAAGATGGCGCAGAACCTCCAGTTGAAGATCCAGCAGCTGGAGGAGCTGTCGCGGATGCAGCGCCGGTTCGTGTCGGACGTGTCGCACGAGCTGCGCACGCCCCTGACCACCGTGCGGATGGCGGCCGACGTCATCCATGAGGCGCGCGTGGACTTCGACCCGGTCACGGCGCGCTCCGCGGAACTGCTCGCCGACCAGCTGGACCGCTTCGAGTCGCTGCTCGCCGACCTCCTGGAGATCAGCCGCTTCGACGCGGGCGCGGCGGCCCTGGAGGCCGAGCCGATAGACCTGCGCGAGGTGGTCCGCCGGGTGGTGGGCGGCGCCGAACCGCTCGCGGAGCGCAAGGGCACCCGCATACGGGTCGTCGGCGACCAGCAGCCCGTGGTCGCGGAGGCCGACGCGCGGCGCGTGGAGCGGGTGCTCAGGAACCTCGTGGTCAACGCCGTGGAGCACGGCGAGGGCCAGGACGTCATCGTCAAGCTGGCGGTGGCGGGCGGCGCGGTCGCCGTCGCGGTGCGGGACTACGGGGTCGGGCTCAAGCCCGGCGAGGCGACCCGCGTCTTCAGCCGCTTCTGGCGGGCCGACCCGGCACGCGCGCGTACCACCGGCGGTACGGGCCTCGGCCTGTCCATCGCCCTGGAGGACGCGCGTCTGCACGGCGGCTGGCTGCAGGCCTGGGGGGAGCCGGGCGGCGGCTCGCAGTTCCGGCTCACGCTGCCGCGCACGGCCGACGAGGTCCTGCGGGGCTCGCCGATACCCCTCGAACCCGACGACTCGCGACGCCACCGCGACCGGGACGCCGCCGGCCTCCCGCGCGGGGGCGGCGGCAAGCGGGCCACCGTGCCGCACCAGCCGCAGGACCAGCCGCCGCCCGTGCCCGCGAAGGCCCCGATCGCGCCCCGGCTCGCCCAGGCGGCGGCCCTGGACGTGGACCCGACGGCCCTGCCGGGCAACGGCGCGCGCGTGGTGCCCCGCCAGCCCCTGGTGCCGGGAGACGAGCGCACCGGAGAGCCGCGCGGCGACGTACCGGAGCCGGGAACGGACCGGTACGCACCGACAGCGGACCACGAGGCGGACCACAAGGCGGATCACCACGACGGGCCGGGAGCGGGCAGTGGCGGCGGGCCGGGTGCGGGCAGGAGCGGCCCTGGTGCCGACGAGGAAGAGGGAGCCTCGCGTGCGCGTTGAGGGGAACGGGCGGCGGCTGCGGGCCGGGGTCGCGCTCACCGCGGGCGCGGTGCTGCTCGCCGGGTGCGCGTCCATGCCCGACGAGGGCAATCTGAAGAAGGTCGACGCGTCACAGCGCCCGGACTCGCAGTCCCAGGTGCGCGTGTACGCGATCCCGCCGTCCGAGAACGCGCGGGCCGTGGACATCGTCCAGGGCTTCCTGGAGGCCCTGACCAGCGACGACCCGGACTTCACGATCGCCCGCAAGTACCTCACGAAGGAAGCGTCCGCGGCGTGGGACCCGGAGCACTCCACCACGGTCCTCGCGGACGGCCCGAACACGGTCGCGGACAACCTGGGCAACGACAGCGGCGGCGGCCGCACGTACTCGCTGACAGGACGCCAGGTCGCGACGGTGAACAAGCAGCACGCGTACGTGCCCGACGAGAAGTCGTACGCGCAGACCGTGCACCTGTCGCAGCAGAGCGGGCAGAACGGCCGGGCGTGGCGCATCGACCGGCTGCCCAAGGGCATCGTGCTCGGCGAATCGGACTTCGAGCGCAACTACGAAGCGGTCAACAAGTACTACTTCGCCGAGCCCGGGGCGGGCAGCCGCGGAGGCGGCCCCAAGGCGCTCGTCGCCGATCCCATCTACGTACGGCAGCGCATCGACCCGCTGACGGAGACGGTGAAGTCGCTTCTGGACGGGCCGACGCACTGGCTCGAACCGGTGGTCAACTCGCGGTTCGACACCGGGACGAGGCTCGCGCCCGACGCCAAGTCGCTGGCACCCGACGACAAGAACAAGCTGGTCGTGCCCCTGAGCGGGCGCGGCGGCCGGGTCGGCCAGGAGCGGTGCACCGAGATGGCCGCGCAACTGCTCTTCACCCTCCAGGACTTGGCGTCCTCCGGAGTGGAGCAGGTGGAGCTCCAGCGCGAGGGCGGCTCGCAGCTGTGCGTGCTCGGCAAGGACCGCGCCGAAACGGTCGCGTCGCCGCGCAGCACGAACCGCCCGTCCTACCAGTACTTCGTCGACGACAAGCGGCGCCTGGTGCGGATGCCGGGCAACGCGGGGAGCAACGCCAAGCCCGAGCCGGTGTCCGGGCCGTTCGGCCAGCCGGAGGAGGAGCTGCAGTCGGTCGCGGTGTCGCGCAACGAGGTGCGCGCGGCCGGGGTGTCGGCCGATGGGCACCGGCTGTACACGGCGTCCCTGGTCGGCGGTGCGCTCGGCGGTCCCGAGCTGCGCTCGCGGGGCAAGACGCCGGACCAGGGCCTGTCCACGCCCAGCTGGGACGGCCGGGGCGACCTGTGGGTGGCCGACCGCGACCGGAAGCGGCCGCGCCTGCTCTGGCTCGACCAGGGCACGGGCGAGCCGGTGCAGGTCGGCGTCTCGGGCCTGGACGGGCGCATCGAGGCGGTCCGCGTGTCGGCCGACGGCGTGCGCATCGCGCTGCTCGTGAAGAAGGGCGACAAGACGTCGCTGCGCATCGGCCGGGTCGAGCGCTCGGGCGGCAAGGGCGAGCGCCCGGAGATCTCCGTCGTGGAGCCGCGCGAGGCGGCCCCGCAGATGGAGGAGGTCACCGCCATGTCCTGGGCGGGCCCGAGCCGTCTCGTGGTGGTCGGCCGCGAGTCCGGTGGCGTGCAGCAGATGCGGTACGTCCAGTGCGACGGCTCGGCGCGCGCGGGCACGACGCTGCCCGGCCTGACCGGCGTGCAGGAGATCGCCGCGTCCGAGGACGAGACGCAGCCGCTGCTCGCGCACTCCGACGACGGCATCGTGCGGCTGCCGTCGGGGGCGCAGTGGCAGACGGTGGGCAAGGACGGGACGGGGCCGGTCTACCCCGGGTGACGCCCGTGGGGCGCAGCGCCCCAGGAGCGCCCCTCGGAGCGCCTCCGGTACGGGTGCGTCGCCCGGCGCGCAAAAGTCGGTACAGAGGCGCGTTGGCGCAGCCCAGTCGGGGTGCGAACCGTTGTCCACAGGGGGTTATCCACAGGGGTGGCAGGGTGGCCCGCGCGTTGGCACAGTGGTGGGCATGCGGGGGTGGTGGCAGGACCTCACGGATCTGGTGCTGCCGACCGAGTGCGGAGGCTGCGGGACGCCTCGGGCGGCGCTGTGCGCCCGGTGCCGGACCGCTCTGTGCGGGGCCCCGCCGCGCAGGGTGCGGCCGGTGCCGGAGCCACCGGGCCTTCCGGTGGTGCACGCGGCGGCGGCGTACGAGGAAGCGGTGCGGGCGGTCCTGCTCGCACACAAGGAAAGGGGCGCGCTGGCGCTCGTCGGGCCGCTCGGCGAGGCGCTCGCGGGCGCGGTGCGGGCCTCGCTGGCGCATGGCGGCGCGGTCGGAGCGCGCGGTGCGGCCGCCGGGGGAGCCGGTGCGGCCTCCGTGCTGCTCGTCCCGGTGCCGTCCGCCGGGCGCGCGGTGCGGGCGCGGGGGCACGACCCCGTGCGGCGGATCGCGTTGGCCGCGGCGGGTGAGCTGCGCCGCCACGGGGTGCCCGCGCGGGTGCTCGGGGCGCTGCGGCAGCGGCGGCCGGTCGCCGACCAGTCCGGCCTCAACTCCCGCGAGCGGCGGGCGAATCTGTCGGGCGCGCTCGGGGTGGTGGCCGGTGCGGGGCCGCTGCTGCGGGGCGCGGGGCACGTCGTCGTGGTGGACGACCTCATGACGACCGGCGCCTCCCTCAGGGAAGCAGCGCGTGCGCTGGGTGGAGTGAACGGCGCATCCGGGGAAGGAGATGACCGAGCGCACCGGACCGGCCCCAGGGCACGGGACGGGGCGGAGAACCAGATAGGGAACCAGCCAAGCCGCGGTAAGCAGAACGGCGCCGTGGGCACGTCCGCTAATGCCCTGGTGGCCGAGGCAAAGGAGGCCGCAAAGGCACTCAGTGCGGCGGTCGTCGCGGCTTCACCGGATTCCTTCGAAATAAACCGGAACTGACGGAGAACTTTCATCGTTGCAGGTAGTGAGAGGGCCAAGACGCCCGAATGGAGGTACGCCGCAGTAGAGGGTGACGACATCCGTCCGGGCGAGATATGTTCGGTTGTGAGGAGCAGCGGACAGCGCTTCCTCGCATATCGGAATGCCGGTCCATGGGTTTTCCGCAATCACCCGGGGCCGGTGGGTGGAGATCTTGCCCACGGGGGAGGAGGAGGTGGAAGTCACCGAGTCCGAGGCTCCGGGAGCGCCCGGGGTCTGGTGCAAAAGGGAGAAGCCCCGCCGAGGTGGCGGAGCGATCCGGGAACGGAGTTCTGCGTGGACATCGTCGTCAAGGGCCGCAAGACCGAGGTGCCCGAGCGGTTCCGCAAGCACGTGGCCGAGAAGCTGAAGCTGGACAAGATCCAGAAGCTCGACGGCAAGGTGATCAGCCTCGACGTCGAGGTGTCCAAGGAAACCAACCCGCGTCAGGCCGACCGTTCCGACCGTGTGGAGATCACCGTCCGCGGGCGCGGACCCGTGATCCGGGCCGAGGCCTCGGCATCGGATCCGTACGCGGCACTCGACCTGGCGACCGCCAAGCTCGAAGCCCGGCTGCGCAAGCAGCACGAGAAGCGGCACAACAGGCGTGGCACCGGCAGGCTCACCGCCGCCGAGGTCGCCAGCCGCGTGCCGGACGCGGCGCATCTCAACGGGGACGGCACCGTGGCCCACGACGAAGAGCCCGACGGCGTGCCGACCACCAGGATCGGCTCGCTGGAGATCCAGGGCGAAGGCCCCCTCGTGGTCCGCGAGAAGACGCACGTCGCAGCCCCCATGTCACTCGACCAGGCGCTCTACGAGATGGAACTGGTCGGCCACGACTTCTACCTGTTCATCGACTCCGAGACCAAGGAACCGAGCGTCGTCTACCGGCGGCACGCCTACGACTACGGAGTGATCCACCTCAACGCGGACCCCATGGTCACCCAGCCGCAGTCGGCCGGCGGAGGCAGCGCCCTCGGCGGCTGACGCCCCCTTGCGGAGCGCGTAGGCAGGTGCCCCTGGAGCGCGTGTGCGCCCCCAGGGGCACCCCCGTGCGCCCACTGCGCGCACGGCTCGGCCGCCGGGCATGGAATCATGGGCCCGACAGCCCAACCCGCTTGACCCTGCCTAGGGTTGGTGCAGCCAAGGCAAGACACTGGCCCTGGCCTTCAGGGGGAGGAACGATGGCGGACAGCTTCGGACCGATGCGGAACGAGGATGCCGGGGACGGCATCGGCATCGGCACGGACGCGGGCGCCCCGCGCAAGGAGCCCATCCGGGTCCTCGTGGTGGACGACCACGCGCTCTTCCGCCGCGGCCTGGAGATCGTCCTCGCCGCCGAGGAGGACATCCAGGTGGTCGGGGAGGCCGGTGACGGCGCGGAGGCGGTGGACAAGGCCGCGGACCTGCTGCCGGACATCGTGCTCATGGATGTGCGCATGCCCAAGCGCGGCGGCATCGAGGCCTGTACCTCCATCAAGGAGGTGGCCCCCAGCGCCAAGATCATCATGCTGACGATCAGCGACGAGGAGGCCGACCTCTACGACGCGATCAAGGCGGGCGCCACCGGCTATCTGCTCAAGGAGATCTCCACCGACGAGGTCGCCACGGCGATCCGGGCGGTGGCCGACGGGCAGTCGCAGATCAGCCCGTCGATGGCGTCGAAGCTGCTCACGGAGTTCAAGTCGATGATCCAGCGCACGGACGAGCGACGGCTCGTGCCCGCGCCCCGGCTCACCGACCGGGAGCTGGAGGTCCTCAAGCTGGTGGCCACGGGCATGAACAACCGGGACATCGCCAAGGAGCTGTTCATCTCCGAGAACACCGTGAAGAACCACGTGCGCAACATTCTGGAGAAGCTTCAGCTGCACTCCCGGATGGAAGCCGTGGTGTACGCGATGCGGGAGAAGATCCTCGAAATCCGCTGACCTGCCGGGCGCCACCGACCCGCCCGGTGCCGGTGACCGGCCCGGCCCCGGTGGCCGCCCGGCGGGCCGTGGCCGGGGCGGGCCGGGCGGGCGTCAGCCCAGGGCGCGGACCAGGTCGGCCGTCAGCTCGGGGCGGTCCGCCACGCGCTCCACGCGCACCGCGTCGCAGCCCACCCACTCCGCCGCCTCCAGGAGCGCCTGGGCGACGGCAGGAACCGCCTTGGGGCCCTCCAGGGACACCTGCTTGGCGACCAGCGTGCCGCCCTCGCGCGCCGGGTCCACCCGGCCGACCAGACGGCCGCCCGCGAGGACCGGCATCGCGAAATAGCCGTGGATCCGCTTCGGCTTCGGGACGTACGCCTCCAGGCGGTGGGTGAAGCCGAAGATCCGCTCCGTCCGGGCCCGCTCCCAGATCAGGGAGTCGAAGGGCGAAAGGAGCGTGGTGCGGTGGCGGCCGCGCGGAGGCGTCGCGAGGGCCTCGGGGTCCGCCCAGGCGGGCTTGTCCCAGCCCTCGACCGCCACCGGCACCAGGCCGGAGTCCGCCACGACCGCGTCGAACTGCTCGCCCTTGAGGCGGTGGTAGTCCGCGATGTCCGCGCGCGTGCCCACGCCGAGGGCCTGGCCCGCCAGGCGGACCAGACGGCGCACGCACTCCCGGTCGTCCAGGTCGTCGTGGAGCAGGTCGTCGGGGACGGCGCGCTCGGCCAGGTCGTACACCCGCTTCCAGCTGCGGCGCTCCACGCACACCACCTCGCCGTACATCAGCGCGCGCTCCACCGCGATCTTGGAGTCGGACCAGTCCCACCACTCGCCCTTGTTCTTCGCGCCGCCCAACTCGGTGGCCGTGAGCGGGCCTTCGGCGCGGAGCTGCTTGATGACCTGGTCGTACGCGCCGTCCGGGAGGTCGTGGTGCCAGTGCGGCCGGGCGCGGTAGGCGCGGCGGCGGAAGGCGAAGTGGGGCCACTCCTCGATGGGCAGGACGCAGGCGGCGTGCGACCAGTACTCGAAGGCGTGGGGCCTGCCCGCGGGCGCGCCGGGGGACGCGCGGCCCCAGTACGCCGACTCGACCTGCTTGCGGCCCACCGCGCCCAGGCGCGCGTACGGGATCAGCTCGTGGGAGCGGGCCAGGACCGAGATCGTGTCCAGCTGCACCGCGCCCAGGTGGCGGAGGACGCCGCGGACGCCTGCCTTGCGGTCGGGGGCGCCGAGGAAGCCCTGGGCCCGGAGGGCGAGGCGGCGGGCTTCGTCGGCGGTGAGGGTGGCCTCGGGGGGCGGGGTGCGGGTGGGCTCGGTCATGGTCGGAACGATAGGGGGAGGGTCTGACAGCGGGGCCCCGGGTGGGCCTTCGCGGACGGGGTGCCCGCGAGCGCGGGCTGCCCTCGCGGGTGCGCCCCAGGCCGCCCCTTCCCGAAACCAGGGGGCTCCCCCCCGGGACCCCCCGTTGTCGGCGCTCCGCGCCTCGTCCTCAAACGCCGGACGGGCTTGAAGGTCCGCTGCGCGCTCGTCGCTCAGTTCGCCGTCGGCAGGTACTGCTGCTGGGACGGCAAGCCGATGTCCGTGGGCAGGAGGGCGCCGATCCAGCAGTCGCGGAGGGTGTTCTTGTTGGGCAGGGCCGCGCGGAGGGTGCCCTCGATGGTGAAGCCCGACTTCTCGGCCACCGCGCGGGAGCCCTCGTTGCCCACTTCGGCGCGCCATTCCAGGCGCGTGCAGCCGAGGCGGGTGAACGCCCAGTGGGCCATCGCCTGGACGGTCTCCGTCATGTAGCCGTGGCCCCGGTGCTCCTTGGCGGTCCAGAAGCCGATCTCCCAGCTGCCCGCGCGCGGGTGGTGCAGGCTCGTCGCGGCCAGGAGGGGCCCGCCCGCACGGGGGCGCACGGAGAAGGTGTACTCGATGTCGTGGCGCCAGCCGTCGGGGACCATGCGACCGGTGAAGCCCTCGGCGTCCACGCGCGCGTAGGGCGACGGGATGGTCGTCCAGCGCTGGATGTCGGGGTCCTGGCACGCCGCGTACACCTCGTCCGTGTCGGCGGACGTGAAGGTGCGCAGCAGCAGGCGTTCGGTGGTGAGGGTGACGGGCTCCATCGGCCGATTCTGCGCGGGCGCCCCGAGCGGCGCCAGCGGTTTGCGGCCTCGCCCCCGGTCCGGGGCGTCGACGGAAGGGTGCCTCGGTCCGGCCCGGCGCGTGCCGGAAGGGTCGCGGGAGCGGTGCGGCGGCGGGCGGATCCGCGGTCGGATGGCCCGGTATGCGGCACCTTCCAGGCCGCCCGAGCGTTGACGTACTGGCAGACCTCCCGGCGTGGCGGGGTCCTCGCATACGATGGCCGTTGCCCGACGAGTACAACCGACCGTGCCAGGCCCGACCGGCAAGGAGACCAACCCCCGTGTCCGTCCTCTCGAAGATCATGCGTGCAGGCGAAGGCAAGATCCTGCGCAAGCTGCACCGCATCGCGGACCAGGTCAACTCCATCGAGGAGGACTTCACGGTCCTCTCCGACGCCGAGCTGCGCGCGCTGACTGCGGAGTACAAGGAGCGTTACGCCGACGGCGAAACGCTCGACGACCTGATGCCGGAGGCGTTCGCGACCGTGCGCGAGGCCGCCAAGCGCGTCCTCGGCCAGCGCCACTACGACGTGCAGATCATGGGCGGCGCGGCCCTGCACATGGGTTATGTCGCGGAGATGAAGACCGGTGAGGGCAAGACCCTCGTCGGCACTCTGCCCGCGTATCTGAACGCGCTCTCGGGCAAGGGCGTGCACCTCATCACGGTCAACGACTACCTGGCCGAGCGCGACTCCGAAATGATGGGCCGCGTCCACAAGTTCCTCGGCCTGAGCGTCGGCTGCATCCTGGCGAACATGCCGCCCGCGCAGCGCCGCGAGATGTACAACTGCGACATCACCTACGGCACGAACAACGAGTTCGGCTTCGACTACCTCCGCGACAACATGGCGTGGTCGCAGGACGAGCTCGTCCAGCGCGGCCACAACTTCGCGATCGTCGACGAGGTGGACTCCATCCTCGTCGACGAGGCGCGTACGCCGTTGATCATCTCCGGCCCCGCCGACCAGGCCACCAAGTGGTACGGCGACTTCGCCAAGCTGGTCACCCGCCTCACCAAGGGCAAGCCCGGCGAGCCCCTCAAGGGCATCGAGGAGACCGGGGACTACGAGGTCGACGAGAAGAAGCGCACCGTCGGCATCCACGAGTCCGGCGTCGCCAAGGTCGAGGACTGGCTCGGCATCGACAACCTCTACGAGTCGGTGAACACCCCGCTCGTCGGCTACTTGAACAACGCCATCAAGGCCAAGGAACTGTTCAAGAAGGACAAGGACTACGTCGTCATCGACGGCGAAGTCATGATCGTCGACGAGCACACCGGCCGCATCCTCGCCGGCCGCCGCTACAACGAGGGCATGCACCAGGCGATCGAGGCGAAGGAAGGGGTGGACATCAAGGACGAGAACCAGACGCTCGCCACGATCACCCTGCAGAACTTCTTCCGCCTCTACAAGCGCCAGGACCACCAGGGCAAGGAAGTCCCCGGCCTGTCCGGCATGACCGGTACGGCCATGACCGAGGCCGCCGAGTTCCACCAGATCTACAAGCTGGGCGTCGTCCCGATCCCGACGAACCGGCCGATGGTCCGCAAGGACCAGTCGGACCTGATCTACCGCACCGAGGTCGCCAAGTTCGCCGCGGTCGTCGACGACATCGCGGAGAAGCACGAGAAGGGCCAGCCGATCCTCGTCGGCACCACCTCGGTCGAGAAGTCGGAGTACCTCTCGCAGCAGCTCTCCAAGCGCGGCGTCCAGCACGAGGTGCTCAACGCCAAGCAGCACGACCGGGAGGCGACGATCGTCGCCCAGGCCGGCCGCAAGGGCGCCGTGACCGTCGCGACGAACATGGCCGGTCGTGGCACGGACATCAAGCTCGGCGGCAACCCCGAGGACCTCGCCGAGGCGGAGCTGCGCCAGCAGGGCCTCGACCCCGAGGAGCACATCGAGGAGTGGGCGCACGCCCTGCCCGCCGCCCTGGAGCGCGCCGAGCAGGCGGTCAAGGCCGAGTTCGAAGAGGTCAAGGCACTCGGCGGGCTCTACGTCCTCGGCACCGAGCGGCACGAGTCCCGCCGCATCGACAACCAGCTGCGCGGCCGTTCCGGCCGTCAGGGCGACCCGGGCGAGTCGCGCTTCTACCTCTCGCTCGGCGACGACCTCATGCGCCTGTTCAAGGCCCAGATGGTCGAGCGCGTGATGTCCATGGCGAACGTGCCGGACGACGTCCCGATCGAGAACAAGATGGTCACGCGCGCCATCGCCTCCGCCCAGTCGCAGGTCGAGCAGCAGAACTTCGAGACCCGCAAGAACGTCCTCAAGTACGACGAGGTCCTCAACCGCCAGCGCGAGGTCATCTACGGCGAGCGCCGCCGCGTCCTGGAGGGCGAGGACCTGCACGAGCAGGTCCAGCACTTCATGGACGACACCATCGACGCGTACGTCGCGGCGGAGAGCGCCGAGGGCTTCGCGGAGGAGTGGGACCTCGACCGCCTCTGGAGCGCCTTCAAGCAGCTGTACCCGGTGAAGGTCACCATCGAGGAGCTCGAGGACGAGGTCGGCGACCGCGCGGGCCTGACCGCCGAGTTCATCGCCGAGGCCATCAAGGAAGACGTCCGCCAGCAGTACGAGGCCCGGGAGGCGCAGCTCGGCTCCGAGATCATGCGCGAGCTGGAGCGCCGCGTGGTCCTGTCGGTCCTCGACCGCAAGTGGCGCGAGCACCTCTACGAGATGGACTACCTCCAGGAGGGCATCGGCCTCCGTGCCATGGCGCAGAAGGACCCGCTGGTCGAGTACCAGCGCGAGGGCTTCGACATGTTCAACGCCATGATGGACGGCATCAAGGAGGAGTCCGTCGGCTATCTGTTCAACCTGGAGGTCCAGGTCGAGCAGCAGGTCGAGGAGGTCCCGGTGGCGGACGCCGCGCCGTCCCTGACGAAGGACGGCGCGCAGGACGCGGTTCCGGCCGGCGCCGCCCGCCCGGAGATCCGGGCCAAGGGCCTGGACGCCCCGCAGCGCCCGGACCGCCTGCACTTCCAGGCGCCGAACGCCGAGGGCGGTGTCGACGAGGGCGACTTCACGACCGCCGGCGAGCCCGCGGGCAGCGCGCCCGCGGCCGGTGGTGACGGCATGACGCGCGCGGAGCGCCGCAAGGCCCAGAAGGGCGGTCGGCGCCGCAAGAAGTAGGCGCTGAGCGGACCGAGCGGGGCCGGGTGCCGGTGGCACCCGGCCCTTCGGCGTTCCCGGGCGTCCTCGGCGTACTCGGCGGGACCCGGCGCTCTCCGGAGTTCACGCCCGGTGCCGTACGCCGCTGTCGACCTCTACGGCGGTGCAGCGCCAGCGCTCGTCGTCGCCCCGGTGCAGCCGGAACGCCAGGGCGCGCAGTGCGGGGCCCGCGCCGACGCGGGCGAAGACCTCGTAGACGCCGGGCCGCACCTCGTAGTGGCCGACGCGCCGCACCGCGGGCCGGTGGCCGCCCACGGAGCGCAGCGGAAGCAGCTCGGCGAGCCGGACCAGGTCGTCGTAGGCGGTGTGGGCGACGTGGCGGGCCACCGCGTGGACCGGGCGCTGGCCGCTGAGCACCAGTAACAGCAGCTCCGTGAAGAGCTCCGCCGGGTGCGGGGGAGGCTGCGCGGGGACCCGGTGCGACCGGGAGCCCGGGCGGCGCGGATCGGGACGCCCGGGCGGACGGCCCGCCGGTGGGCGGGACGCGGCCGGGCGGGTGCTCGCCGGGCGGCGGGGCCGGGTCATGACCTTCGGCCCGGCAGACCCGGTAGGTCCGGCAGAGACGGTAGGCCCGGCAGGTCCGGTAGGCGCGGCGACGGCCACGGGCGGTGGTGTGGGGGACTGGGGCACGGCAGGGCCTCCGTAACGGGTAACGGCGGGGGCGAACGGGCCTGGCCCTCAGGGCGCGGGGCCCGGGGTCGGGACTCGGGACTCGGGGTCAGGACTCGGGACTTGGGATTAGGACCGGATCGGGGGCCGGGATTCGCGACCGGGATCGGGATCGGGGACCGGTTCGGGACCGGGATTCGGCGGGCGGATTCGGGACCGGACTCGGGACCCGCACTGGGATACCGAGGGGTAACTTCACTGGGATCTTGTACGGCGGCGAGGGCGGCCGTGGCAACGCTCCCGAGGGCCCGCCGGGCCCGCCGCGGCGGTTCGCTCATCAGGGTGAGCGGAGGGGGCCCCGGCCCCGTGGCCACGGGGCCGGGGCGGGTGACGGGCCGGACGGGAGTGGACGCGGCGAGGGGCTCGGCCAGCACCTCGAAGGGGGACGCGCGCACGTATCCTGAAGCCCCTGCCGGGAGCCTTCGCGACTACGAAAGCGGCCAAGCCATGCGCGTCTACGTACCCCTGACACTGCCCCGTCTCGCGCAGGCGCACGAGGCGGGCGAGGTGGGTCCCGGGCCGCTGACCGCGTACGCCGTGACGCCCGCGCTGCGCGAGTGGTACGTGTCCGACGACATCGAGGAGCTGGAGTACGCGGCCCTCAACCGGGCGGCGCTGGCCTCGCTGCGGCTGCTCGCGGGCGAGCCCGGCACCGCGCGGCGCCGGGTCGTCCTCGCGGCGGACGTGCCGGACGGCGCCGCCGTGGCCGACCCCGACCGGGGCCTGGACGCGGGGGCGCTCGGCGAGGTGCGGATCGCGGGCGCGCTGCCCCTGGCCAAGGCGGCGGCGGTGCACGTGGACGCGGACGACGCGGAGCCGGACGTCACGGCGGCGGCGGACGCGCTGGGGGCGGCGGACCAGGGCGACGACGACGCGCAGTTCGTCGTGGACGGCGCGGAGGACCACGAGCTGCTCTGGTACGCGACCCAGGAGATCCCGAACCTGGTCGGGCCCGGCGCCTGAGCCCCGGCGCCGCCCCGGCGCCGCCTCGGCCCCGCCCCGGCCCCCGAGGGCCGTGGGAGCGGTGCTGTCAGTGGGGCCGGGTACGGTCTTGTGCATGGGGAAGCTGCAGCGCGGGGCGCACGGGGCCCACATCGTCTGGGACTGGAACGGGACACTCCTGCACGACATCCACGCCGTGATCGACGCGACGAACGCGTCGTTTGTCGAGATAGGCCTGGAGCCGATCACTCTGGAGCGGTATCGCGAGCTGTACTGCGTGCCGGTGCCGCGGTTCTACGAGCGGCTGATGGGGCGGCTGCCCACGGAGGACGAGTGGCTGATGATGGACGCCGTCTTCCACAAGCACTACGGGGCGCGGGTGGACGCGTGCGCCCTCGCCGAGGGGGCGGCGGAGCTGCTCGCCGGGCGGCAGGCCGCGGGGCGGACGCAGTCCCTCCTCTCGCTGGCGCCGCACGAGCAGCTGGTGCCCCTGGTCCGGCGGCACGGGATCGCCGAGCGGTTCGTGCGCATCGACGGGCGTACGGACGGCTCGCACACGGGGAAGGCCGAGCGGATGGTGCGGCACCTCGCGGCGCTCGACGGGGTCGACGCGGCGCGGATCGTCGTGATCGGGGACGCGGTGGACGACGCGGTGGCCGCGGCGCACGTCGGGGCGCGGGCGGTGCTGTACACCGGGGGGTCGCACAGCCGGGGCAGCCTGGAGCTCGCCGGGGTTCCCGTCGTGGACTCCCTCGGCGAGGCCGTGGACCTGGCGGAGAGCCTGGTGGCGTAGCCCCGGCCCCCCGCCCCGGGCCTCAGGCCCCCGGCCCCCGGACCGGGGCCCGGCCCAAGCTCCCGGGTGCCCCCGGCGGGGGCCTGGCGCGACTGCTGGGCGGCACCTCGGTGTTGTGCCCACCCGTTCCGCCCCCTGGGCGGACCAGCTGCCCACAACCAGGGGGCGACCCAGGAGGAGAGCTACGTCACCGGCGCCTTCGCCCTCAGGACCGTCAGGAACTCCCGCATCCACCCCGAGTGGTCCGGCCACGCCCGGGCCGAGACCAGCGTGCCGTCGACGACCGCCTCCGCGTCCTGGAAGGTCGCGCCCGCGGTCTGCATGTCGATCTCCAGGGCCGGATAGGCCGTGACGCGGCGGCCCGCGAGGCCCCCGACCGCCGCGGTGAGCAGCGGGCCGTGGCAGATCTGCGCCACCGGCTTGTCCGCGTCGAAGAAGGCCTTGAGGATCTTGCGGAGTTCGAGGTCGCCGCGCAGATACTCGGGGGCCCGCCCGCCGGGGACGACGAGGGCGACGTACTGCCCGGGGTCGACCTCCGCGAAGGCCAGGTCGGCGGGCCAGGTGTAGCCGGGCTTCTCCGTGTACGTGTCGAAGCCCGGCTCGAAGTCGTGCACGACGAACTGGAGCTTCTTGCGGGACGGGGCGGCGATATGGACGTCGTACCCCTCCTCACGCAGTCGCTGGTACGGGTAGAGGACCTCCAGTGACTCCGCCGCGTCACCGGTGACTATCAGGATCTTGGCTGCCATCGCTGCTCGCTCCCCTGCCTCAGCGCTTCGCTGGAACTGCCGTAATGGGCTGTCGATCGCCCGCGGGTCGGTCGTGGCTGCTCGCGCAGTTCCCCGCGCCCCTTCGGGCTGCCTTGTGCCGTCCCGGTCAACGTGCATCCCGTCGGAACGTTTGCCAAGAGGGCCGCACGGGGGCCGGGAGGGCGGGACTGTGCAGACTGTCAAAGTTCGGGCCCAGGTTTTGTACACATACGGCTCATGACGAGTTCCCGGTGGGGGGCGATAGCCTTGTCCCGTGATCAGCGCGATATCCCGCGGAGGCACGGCCGCCTCCGCCTTGCGCCCGCTATGCACGGAGGACATCCGTGCCGGGCGTCGCGCTGACGTTTTCCCGCGGTGCGGACAGCGCGGTCAGCGCGCCCCTCAGGACCGGTCAACGATCACCCCGGAAATGGCGGAATCCCGCCCGCTCATCGCTCATCGCGGCATAACGTCGACCTCGACCGGAGACCCCGCGTCGCGGCGTTACGTCACATCACTTCCTTCTACGTCACGCAACGGCGCGCGACAGGAGTCAGAGGACAATGCAGACCAAGCTGGACGAAGCCAAGGCCGAGCTGCTCGCGCGGGCCGCCCGGGTAGCTGAGAACAGCCCGGTCGGGGGGCGCCTGCCAACGGGAGCACCGACCGGGTCGAAGGGCGGGGGCGGATCCGGCTCGGACCCGGCCGCCCAGGCCGACCAGGACAAGGTGCTCGCGTTCCTCCAGCGCTACTACCTGCACACCGCCCCAGAGGACCTCACCGACCGCGACCCGGTCGACGTCTTCGGCGCCGCCTTCTCGCACTACCGCCTGGCGGAGAACCGCCCGCAGGGCACCGCGAACGTCCGGGTGCACACGCCCACGGTCGAGGAGAACGGCTGGACGTGCAGCCACTCCGTCGTCGAGGTCGTCACCGACGACATGCCGTTCCTCGTGGACTCCGTGACGAACGAGCTGTCGCGGCAGAACCGCGGCATCCACGTCGTCATCCACCCGCAGGTCATCGTGCGCCGCGACCTGACCGGCAAGCTCCTCGAGGTGCTGCCCGCGCAGGCGGCGGGCGCGGACAAGCCGCACGACACGCTCACCGAGTCGTGGATCCACGTCGAGATCGACCGCGAGACCGACCGCTCCGACCTGAAGCAGATCACCACCGACCTGCTGCGCATCCTGTCCGACGTCCGCGAGACCGTCGAGGACTGGGAGAAGATGCGCGACTCCGCGCTGCGCATCGCCGACGAGCTGCCCACCGAGCCGACCGCCTCCGACGTCCGCGAGGGGGAGGTCGAGGAGGCCCGCGAGCTGCTGCGCTGGCTGGCCGCCGACCACTTCACCTTCCTCGGCTACCGCGAGTACGACCTCACCGACGACGACTCCCTCACCGCCGTGCCCGGCACCGGCCTCGGCATCCTGCGCTCCGACCCCAAGCACAGCGGCGACGACCACCACCCGGGCGGCCCGTCCTTCAACCGGCTGCCCGCCGACGCCCGCGCCAAGGCCCGCGAGCACAAGCTGCTCGTCCTGACGAAGGCCAACAGCCGCGCCACCGTCCACCGGCCGTCCTACCTCGACTACGTGGGCGTGAAGAAGTTCGACGCCGACGGCAACGTGGTCGGTGAGCGCCGCTTCCTCGGCCTCTTCTCCAGCGCCGCGTACACCGAGTCTGTGCGCCGCGTGCCCGTGATCCGCCGCAAGGTCGCCGACGTCCTGCAGGGCGCGGGCTTCTCGCCCAACAGCCACGACGGCCGCGACCTGCTCCAGATCCTGGAGACGTACCCGCGCGACGAGCTGTTCCAGACGCCCCCCGACGAGCTGCGGTCGATCGTCACCAGCGTCCTGTACCTCCAGGAGCGCCGTCGGCTGCGGCTCTACCTCCGCAAGGACGTGTACGGGCGCTACTACTCGGCCCTGGTCTACCTGCCGCGCGACCGCTACACCACCGGCGTCCGGCTGCGGATCATCGACATCCTCAAGGAAGAGCTCAACGGCGCCAGCGTCGACTTCACGGCCTGGAACACCGAGTCGATCCTGTCCCGCATCCACTTCGTGGTCCGCGTGCCCAAGGGCGGCGAGGTCCCCGCGCTCTCCGACACCGACGTCGAGCGCATCGAGTCCCGTCTGGTGGAGGCCGCCCGCTCCTGGGCCGACGGCTTCGCGGAGGCGCTGACCGCCGAGTGCGGCGAGGAGCGCGCCGCCGAGCTGCTCCGCCGCTACCAGGGCGCGTTCCCCGAGGGCTACAAGGCCGACCACACGCCGCGCGCCGCCGTCGCCGACCTGGTCCACCTGGAGCACCTCCAGCAGGGCCACAAGGACTTCGCGCTCAGCCTGTACGAGCCGGTGGGCGCCGCCCCCGACGAGCGCCGCTTCAAGATCTACCGCTCCGGCGGCCAGGTCTCGCTGTCCGCCGTCCTGCCCGTCCTGCAGCGCCTGGGCGTGGAGGTCACCGACGAGCGGCCGTACGAGCTGCGCTGCGCGGACCGTACGAACGCGTGGATCTACGACTTCGGCCTGCGCATGCCCAAGCTGGGCAACGGCAGCGGCGACTACCTGGGCGACGACGGCCGCGAGCGCTTCCAGGACGCCTTCGCCGCCGCCTGGACCGGCGAGGCCGAGGTCGACGGCTTCAACTCGCTCGTCCTGCGCGCCGGTCTGAGCTGGCGCCAGGCGATGGTCCTGCGCGCGTACGCCAAGTACCTGCGCCAGGCGGGCTCCACCTTCAGCCAGGACTACATGGAGGACACCCTCCGCAACAACGTCCACACCACGCGGCTGCTCGTCTCCCTCTTCGAGGCCCGGATGTCGCCCGAGCGCCAGCGCGCGGGCACCGAGCTGACCGACGGCCTGCTCGAAGAGCTCGACGGCGCCCTCGACCAGGTGGCGTCGCTCGACGAGGACCGCATCCTGCGCTCCTTCCTCACCGTCATCAAGGCGACGCTGCGCACCAACTTCTTCCAGGAGGCGGCGGGCGGCAAGCCGCACGGCTACGTCTCCATGAAGTTCGACCCGCAGGCCATCCCCGACCTGCCGGCGCCCCGGCCCGCGTACGAGATCTGGGTGTACTCGCCGCGCGTGGAGGGCGTGCACCTGCGCTTCGGCAAGGTCGCGCGCGGCGGCCTGCGCTGGTCGGACCGGCGTGAGGACTTCCGTACGGAGATCCTCGGCCTGGTCAAGGCGCAGATGGTGAAGAACACCGTGATCGTGCCGGTCGGCGCGAAGGGCGGCTTCGTCGCCAAGCAGCTGCCCGACCCGTCGGTGGACCGTGACGCGTGGCTCGCCGAGGGCGTCGCCTGCTACAAGATCTTCATCTCGGCGCTGCTCGACATCACGGACAACCTGGTCGCGGGCGAGGTCGTGCCCCCGGCCGACGTGGTGCGCCACGACGAGGACGACACCTATCTGGTGGTCGCGGCCGACAAGGGCACGGCGACGTTCTCCGACATCGCCAACGAGGTGGCGGAGAGCTACAACTTCTGGCTCGGCGACGCCTTCGCCTCCGGCGGCAGCGCGGGCTACGACCACAAGGGCATGGGCATCACCGCGCGCGGCGCCTGGGAGTCCGTGAAGCGGCACTTCCGCGAGCTGGGCGTGAACACGCAGACCGAGGACTTCACCGTCGTCGGCGTCGGCGACATGTCCGGCGACGTGTTCGGCAACGGCATGCTCCTGTCGGAGCACATCCGCCTGGTGGCCGCCTTCGACCACCGGCACATCTTCATCGACCCGAACCCGGACGCGGCCACCTCGTACGCCGAGCGCCGCCGCCTGTTCGAGCTGCCCCGCTCCAGCTGGGCCGACTACGACAAGGACCTGCTCTCCCCGGGCGGCGGGATCTTCCCGCGCTCGGCCAAGGCGATCCAGCTCAACGCGCACATCCGCGAGGCCCTCGGCATCCAGACCGGCGGCGCCAAGATGACGCCCGCCGAGCTGATGCAGGCCATCCTGAAGTCGCCGGTCGACCTGCTGTGGAACGGCGGCATCGGCACCTACGTGAAGGCGTCCACCGAGTCGCACGCGGACGTGGGCGACAAGGCCAACGACGCCATCCGCGTCAACGGCGCCGACCTGCGCGTGAAGGTCGTCGGCGAGGGCGGCAACCTGGGGCTCACCCAGCTCGGCCGGATCGAGTTCGCCCGCTCCGGCGGCCGCATCAACACCGACGCCATCGACAACAGCGCGGGCGTGGACACCTCCGACCACGAGGTGAACATCAAGATCCTGCTGAACGCCGTGGTGCAGGCCGGGGACCTGACCGTCAAGCAGCGCAACAAGCTGCTCGCCCAGATGACCGACGAGGTCGGCCAGCTCGTCCTGCGCAACAACTACGCGCAGAACACGGCGCTCGCCAACTCCGTCTTCGAGGCCCCCTCGCTGCTGCACGCGCACCAGCGCTTCATGCGGCGCATGGGCCGCGAGGGCCATCTGGACCGCTCCCTGGAGTTCCTGCCGACCGACCGGCAGATCCGGGAGCTGCTCGGCTCCGGGCGCGGTCTGTCGCAGCCGGAGCTGGCCGTCCTGCTCGCGTACACGAAGATCGTGACGGCGGACGAGCTGATCCAGACCTCGCTGCCGGACGACGCGTACCTCCAGCGGCTGCTGCACGCGTACTTCCCGAAGGCGCTGCGGGAGAAGTTCCCCGAGCAGGTCGACGGGCACGCGCTGCGCCGGGAGATCATCACCACGGTCCTGGTCAACGACACCGTGAACTCGGGCGGCTCGACCTTCCTGCACCGGCTGCGCGAGGAGACCGGCGCGTCCCTGGAGGAGATCGTCCGGGCGCAGCTCGCCGCCCGCGAGATCTTCGGGCTCGGCGAGGTGTGGGACGCCGTCGAGGCGCTGGACAACGTGGTGGCCGCCGACGTGCAGACGCGGGTCCGCCTGCACTGCCGCCGCCTCGTCGAGCGCGGCACGCGCTGGCTGCTCAACAACCGGCCGCAGCCGCTGCAGCTCGCCGAGACGGTCAGCTTCTTCAGCGAGGGCGTCACGCAGGTCTGGGCGGCGCTGCCCAAGCTGGTGCGCGGCTCGGACCTGGAGTGGTACGAGAACATCCGCGAGGAGCTGACCGGCGCCGGGGTGCCGGACGAGCTGGCGCAGCGCGTGGCCGGGTTCTCCTCGGCCTTCCCGGCGCTCGACATCGTCGCCGTGGCCGACCGCACGGGCCGGGACCCGCTGGACGTCGCCGAGGTGTACTACGACCTCGCCGACCGGCTCCGGATCACGCAGCTGATGGACCGCATCATCGAGCTGCCGCGCAACGACCGCTGGCAGTCCATGGCGCGGGCCTCCATCCGCGAGGACCTGTACGCGGCGCACGCCGCGCTGACCGCCGACATCCTGGCCGCGGGCAACGGCTCCTCGACGCCCGAGCAGCGCTTCAAGGCGTGGGAGGAGAAGAACGCCGCGATCCTCGGCCGGGCCCGGACCACCCTGGAGGAGATCCAGGGCTCGGACGCCTTCGACCTGGCGAACCTGTCGGTGGCCATGCGGACCATGCGCACGCTGCTGCGTACGCATTCGTAGTCCCTGCGTCGCCGGGGCGCCCCGCACCGTTCGGTGCGGGGCGCCCCGGCGTTTTCGCGTCCGTACGCGCCGTACGCGCCTGCACTGGCAAATCGGGCATTTGGGGTACGGTGAATGAGATTATTTCGGGAAGGTCACAGGGTAAGCCGATGACAGAAGCAAGTCCGCTGGACGCTGCGGAAAGCGCGGTCCGTGCCTTCGGAGCGCCGCAGCTGCCCGAGGAGTGGGGAGCCACCCCGCTCACCGTCGTGATGCCGACCTACAACGAAGCGGGCAGCCTGCCCGGGATGGCCAGGGCCCTCATGGCGCTGCCGCTGCCCGGCCTGCGCCTGCTCGTCGTCGACGACTCCAGCCCCGACGGCACCGGGGCCCTCGCCGAGGAGCACGCCCGGCGCGTCGAGGAGACGTACGGGACGCGCCGCATGAGCGTCCTGCACCGCACCGAGAAGGACGGCCTCGGCCGGGCCTACGCGGCGGGCATGGCGCGGGCCGTCGCCGACGGCGCGCACTACGTGCTCCAGATGGACGCCGACGGCAGCCACCCCGCCGACAAGGTCGCCGAGCTGCTCGGCGTGGCCCTCGCCACCGACGCCGGGGTCGTCGTCGGCAGCCGCTACGTGCAGGGCGGCACCCTGTCCGACGCCTGGGGCGCCCACCGCAAACTGCTGTCCCGCTGGGCCAACGCGTACGCGGGCACGATCCTCGGCACCCGGGTCAGGGACATCACCGGCGGCTTCAACCTGTGGCGCGCCGACGCCGTGCGCGCCGTGGACCTGGCGACGGTCGACAGCGCGGGCTACAGCTTCCAGGTCGAGATGAAGTACCGCGCGCTGCGCCACGGCTTCGGCCTCGTGGAGGTGCCCATCCACTTCGAGGACCGCACGGTCGGCGAGTCCAAGATGAATCTGATGGTGCAGCTGGAGTCGGTCGCCATGCCCTGGAAGCTGCGTCTGCGCGACACCCGCCGCGGGGCGCGCGACGCCCTCGTGGGCCGGGCGGCGCGGGCGGCGCGCGGCGACCGGGGGCCGCTGGGATGACGAGCACCCTCCACGAGGCGGCCCGGCTCGCGGGCGCGCCGCACGAGGCGGCGGCGCCGGGGCGGCGCGCGGCGCCGGTGCGGCGGGTCCCGCCGCGCCTTCGCCGGCTGTGCGTGGAGCTCGCCAAGTTCGGCGTGGTCGGCGGCAGCGGCGTCGCGGTCAACTTCCTCGTCTTCAACCTGCTGCTGCACGGCCTGGGTTCGGCCCCCATGGCCGCGACGGTCCTCGCCAGCGTGGTCGCCATGGGCACCAACTACCTGGGCTTCCGCTTCTTCGCCTACCGGGACCGGGCTCGCCGCACCCGGCGCCAGATCGTGCTGTTCTTCGCCTTCAGCGGCATCGGCGTGGCGATGGAGACCCTGCTGTTCTACGCGGCGTACCACGGGGCGGGGATGAACGGCCCCCTCGGTGCCAACGTCGCCAAGGCCCAGTCCATCGTCCTGGCGTCGGCCTTCAGGTTCCTGGTGTACCGGACCTGGGTGTTCCAGCACCGCGCCCAGCCGCGGAGCGCGTGAGCCGCAGCGCCAGGGGCCGCACCAGGCGCGCGGTCACGCCCACGGGCGTCCAGCGCAGCTGGAGGCGGCCCGCGCCCCGGCCCTCCGGCTCCGCGGTGACCCGGTGCGGCGCGGTGCCGTGCCGGTAGCCGACGCGTGCCGTGACCGCCGGGAAGTCCAGGGGCGCGAGCAGCGGGCCGCTGTTGCGCAGCCGGCCCTCGGTGAGCTGGACCAGGGGGTGCCGGACGCCCGCGAAGCCCTGGGGCGGCAGCGCGGCCCGGGCCAGGTCGAGCACGGTCTCGCCCGCGAAGACGCCGGGGCGCACGGGGTCGAGGCGGAAGCGGACCGTCAGGCGCCGCCCGCCCGGGGCGACGACCAGGGACGCCACCTGCGGGCCCACCGGGAGCCGCAGCCCCGGGTCGTAGGTGCGCACGCCCAGGCGCAGGGTCGCGCCGGGGCCCGGCTCGATCCGGGTGAGCTCGTGGCGGAACAGGGCGCCGGGGAACGGCCGGGTGTCCAGGCCCAGGTCGGTGAGGTCCAGGTCGCGCCGGGCCTCGGGGGTCTCGGGGAGCCGCGCGCCCCAGTAGAGGCGGCCGTCCCGGTCGGCCGTCGCCTCGCGCGGGGCGACGGGGTGGCCGAGGGCGCGGGCGGCCACCCGGGCCTCGGCGAGGCGCCCGTCCCGCACCAGGCGCAGGACCACGCGCTCGGCGCGCGGCAGGCGCTCGTACGCCGCGGGGGACAGGCCCGCCAGATACGGGTTCACGAGGTCCGCGAAGCCGCGCAGCCAGGCGTCGTCGCGATGGGGCAGGTCGCCCGCGTACAGGCGGAAGTCGTGCTTGAGGAACTTGTAGTCCTTGGCCTCGCGCAGGGCGGTGTGCTCCGTGGCCCCGCTGGTGCGCAGGAAGTCGTCGATGAGGCGCTGGACGTGCACGCGGTCGCGCACGTTGCCCAGCTTGTGCCGCTGGTTGGAGATGGAGGCCGCGGAGGCGGCGCCGTAGGGCTCTATGTACCAGCGGTAGACGGGCTCGGGGATCACGGTGAAGGCCTTGGCCAGGCAGTAGGCCTGGGCCGTGAAGAGCTGGTCCTCGTAGTGGATGCCCTCGGGGAAGCGCAGGCCGCTGTGGTCGAGGAAGGACTTGCGGTACATCTTGCTCGTCGACAGGTGCTCGAAGAGCAGGCCGGGTTCGGTCTCGATGCCCTCGACCGTGCGGCGCTCCGCGACCAGGTGGGGCATCCACGTGGAGGTGCGGCCGGTGTCGACGCGGATGCGCTCGACGGCGCCCATCACGAAGTCGGCCTCCCGCTCGGCGTGCGCGGCGAGCAGCGACTCCACGGCGCGCTCGGGCAGTTCGTCGTCGCTGTCGAGGAACATCAGGTACGGGGCGCGGGCGAGGTCGATCGCGCGGTTGCGGGGCGCGCTGCACCCGCCGCTGTTCTCGGGCAGCCGCAGATAGCTGACGCGCGGGTCCCGGGCGGCGAGTTCGCGGGCCACGCGCGGGGTGTCGTCCGTCGAGTGGTCGTCGCTGATGATCACCTCGATGTCCCCGTGGGTCTGCCGGAGCGCGGAGCGGACCGCGCGCGGCAGGCGGGCCGCGTCGTTGAAGACGATGACCGTGATCGTCACGTCGGGGGTCACCGGACCGCCTCCTCGGGCGTCGGGGCGGGGGTGCGCCCGTCGAGCGGCACGACGGGCGGCAGCGCCGACTCCGGTTCGCCGAGGAACACGCGGCGCACCACCCGCTCCGCCGCGCGCCCGTCGTCGAACTCGCAGAAGCGGCGCCGGAAGGCGGCCCGCGCCCGCCCCGCGGCCGCGTCCCGCCAGGCGTCGGTGGTGAGGACCTCCGTCAGCTCATCCTGGGTGCGCGCCACCGCGCCCGGGGGCTCGGCGAGCAGGTCGAAGTAGACCCCGCGCGTCGTCGCGTACGTCTCCCAGTCGTCGGCGTAGACGACGATCGGCCGGTCCAGGTTGGCGTAGTCGAACATGAGGGACGAGTAGTCCGTGATCAGGGCGTCCGCCGCCAGGGCGAGGTCCTCCACCGGGTCGTACGCGGACACGTCGAGGACCCGGCCGGTGCGGCGCAGGGCGGCGAGGGACGGGCCCGCGCCGCCGCCGTAGAAGTAGTGGCCCCGGACGAGGAGGACGGTGTCCTCGCCGAGGCGGTCCGCCAGGGCGGCCAGGTCCAGGCGCGGGGTCCAGGCCGCCTCGTAGTCGCGGTGCGTGGGCGCGTAGAGCAGGGCGCGGGTGCCGGGGGCGATGCCGAGGCGGTCGCGGACGGCCCGGACGTCGGCGGCCGTCGCGGTGTAGTAGACGTCGTTGCGCGGGTAGCCGTGGTCGAGCTCGACGTAGCGGGACTGGTAGGCGCGCTGCCACATCTCCGTGGAGTGGGTGTTGGAGCTGACGCTGTAGTCCCAGCGGTCGACGCGGGCGAGCAGGTCGTGGAAGTTGAGGCCCTGGGCGGCGGCCGGGTGGTCGAGCTGGTCGAGGCCCATGCGCTTCAGGGGGGTGCCGTGGTGGGTCTGGAGGTGGACGGAGCCCTGCCGCTTGACGATCGCGTTGGGGAAGTTGGCGTTGTTCACCAGGTACTTCGCCGTCGCCATGACGCGCCAGTAGCGGCGGCTGCCGGGGACGACGTGGTCGGTGCCCGGCGGTAGCAGCGGTTCGTTCGCCCGTGACACCACCCACACGGGGTGGATGTGGGGCGCGAGCTCGGCGAGCTTCGCCGCGATCGCGGCCGGGTTGCAGGCCACGCCCCGGTCCCAGTAGGCCGAGAACACCGCGAGGCGGGGGTCGAGGGGGCGCCGCAGGTCCTGGTGGTACTGGACGGCGCGGACGGTCCTCGCCGCCTTGCGCCTGCCGCCCGCCATCGCCGAGCGCACCTGGCGCCGCCGCTGGTCGGCGGCCTGGACGGCGCGGTACTTCGTGTACGCGTCCTCTTCGAGCAGGCGGCGGCGCACGCCCTCCAGGCCGCCGGGGCGCCGGTGTCCGGGCGGGCGGAAGGCGATCGCCGCGAGCGAGGCGCGGTGGAAGAACTCCCGGGCCTCCGGCTCCGGGAGCCCCGCGCGGGCCACGGTCCGCAGACTGGCGGTGACCATCGCCGCGTACAGGATCCCGAGCGGCCCCGGGCCCGCCGCGCGCTCCTCGGCCAGGCGCAGCAGCCGCTCGTACGTCTCCAGGAGGGCGAAGCGGTCCGCGGCCGTCGGCGGCGGCAGGCTCTCGGGCCGCACCTGCCGCTCCTCCAGGGCGACTTGGTCGTGCGCCGCGATCCGGTCGGCGGTCAGGAGCGCGGCGTACGCGGTGAACAGCTCGTCGTCCGAGGCCAGTCGGTCCCGCCCGGTCTGCCAGAAGTCCCGGCGCAGCACGCGGGTGCCCAGGAGCGGGACGGTCCTCAGCAGGTCGGGGCAGTCCGCGAGGCGCACGTCGCGGCGGCCCGGCTCCGCCAGGAACCGGCCGTCGGGGCTCGGCAGGCGGGTGTGGCGCCAGGTCGACCGGGTGTGGTCGGTGAGCAGGACGTCCACGGTGTCCGGCAGCGCGGCCACGCGCTCGGCGACGGCGCGGGCGGCGCCCGGGGGCACGCTGTCCTTGCTGGGCACGAAGTGCAGCCAGCGGCCTTGGGCCCGGGCGGCGCCCGCCGCGCGGGCCGCGCCGTCGGAGGTGCCGTCGGGCAGGGCGACGAGGGCGAGGCCGGGGTGGCGGGCGGCCGCCGCCCGCGCGGAGGTGCCGACGGCGGCGACGACGACCTCCACGCCGGTGCCGGCCTGGCGGGCGAGGACGTCGAGGCTCTCGCCCAAGCGCCCCTGGACGTTGCGCCCGTGGACGACGACGCTCAGGTGCGGCCGGTCCTCGCTCATGCGCTGCTCCTTCGGGTCCCTCCGGGGTCCTTCTGCCGCTCAACGCTCCCATAGTGTAATGATCCGGACATTGGCGGCACAAAGGGGTTCGGCGGCTCCGGCCGGGCTCCGCGTGGCTCCGCGTGGCTTCGTGCGGCTCCGCGCGAGGGGCGGCCTTCCGGCTACTTACCGGTGAACTTCTCGTACTCCTTGATGACCTCGTCGGTGGGCCCGTCCATGCGCAGCTCACCGCGCTCCAGCCACAGGACCCGGTCGCAGGTGTCACGGATCGACTTGTTGTTGTGGCTGACCAGGAACACCGTGCCCGCCTCCTTGCGCAGCTCGCGGATGCGGGCCTCCGAGCGCTTCTGGAACTTGCGGTCCCCCGTCGCGAGCGCCTCGTCGATCATCAGCACGTCGTGGTCCTTGGCCGCCGCGATGGAGAACCGCAGCCGCGCCGCCATCCCCGAGGAGTACGTCCGCATCGGCAGCGTGATGAAGTCACCCTTCTCATTGATCCCCGAGAAGTCCACGATCTGCTGGTAACGCTCCTTGATCTGCTCCCGGCTCATCCCCATCGCCAGACCGCCCAGGATCACATTGCGCTCACCGGTCAGATCGTTCATCAGCGCCGCGTTCACCCCCAGCAGCGAGGGCTGGCCATCGGTGTAGACCCGGCCGCGCTCGGCCGGCAGCAGCCCCGCCACCGCCCGCAGCAGCGTCGACTTGCCCGACCCGTTCGACCCGATCAGACCGATCGCCTCACCCCGGTACGCCGTGAAACTCACCCCCCGCACCGCATGCACCTTGCGCACCCCCGGCGACTCACCCCGCCGCACGATCCGGCTCAACGCCGCCGTCGCACTTCCCCGGCCCGTCTTCCCACCGTTCACCCGGTACACGATGTGCAACTCGTCCGCGATCACCGTGGGGGTGCGTCCCTGCCGCTCAGCCGCGTCCATAGGTGTCCTCCGCCTTCCAGAAGTAGACGAACCCGCCGACCCCGGCGAGCAGCGCCCAGCCCGCGGCCCACGCCCACACGTGCGCGGGGAGCTGCCCGGCGTGGAAGCTGTCGATGAGGGCGAAGCGCATCAGGTCGATGTAGACGGCGGCCGGGTTGGCCTCCAGGAGCACGGTCACCGCGTGCGGCAGGTCCCGGTCGGCGAGGACCTTGTCGATGCTCCACATCACGCCGGACGCGTACATCCACGTCCGCAGGACGAACGGCATCAGCTGGGCGACGTCCGGGGTCCGCGCGCCGAGCCGGGCGAGCGCGAGCGCGAGCCCCGCGTTGAAGGTGAACTGGAGCGCGAGCGCGGGCAGCACGAGGAGCCAGGACGCGGTGGGCGGCACGCCGAAGCACAGCAGGATCGCGAGCAGCGCGACCATGGAGAACAGCAGCTGCTGGAGCTGCTGGAGGCAGTACGAGATCGGCAGCGCGGCCCGGGGGAAGTGCAGCGCGCGCACCAGGCCGAGGTTGCCCGCGACGGCGCGGGTGCCCGCGAGGGCGGACTGCTGCGTGAAGGTGAACACGAAGACGCCGGTGACCAGGAACGGCACGTAGTCCGGCACGTCGTGCTTGGTGTTCATCAGGACGCCGAAGACGAAGTAGTAGACGGCCGCGTTGAGCAGCGGAGTCATCACCTGCCAGAGCTGGCCGAGCTTGGCCTGGCTGTACTGGGCGGTGAGCCGCGCGGTGGCGAAGGCCGTGACGAAGTGGCGCCGCTGCCACAGCCGGCGCACATAGGTGCCGAGCGGGACGCGGGCGCCGCTGACCGTGAGGCCATGGCGGGCGGCGAGCTCGGCGGGCGACGGGCCGGACCCCGGGCCGGGGGCCGGGGCGGCGGGGGGCTTCTCCAGGACTTGGGTCACGTCCGCTGCTTTCGCTCGGGGGCGCGGGGGCGGAGGGCGACGCGCGGCACCCTCCACGTCGGGACGGGTCCGTATCGTCGTGACGTCGACAGTAGGGCGTTCCTACGTCGGGACGCAACCGTTTCGTCGTCACGTTCTATGCTGTCCCCATGACGACGAGCGGCAGGACGAGCGAGAAGAAGCCGGGTGAGCAGGGCCGCAGGGCACCGGCCGGGGCCGCCGTGCTCCGCGAGGACGTGACCGAGGCCATCCGGTCCGCCGTCTTCGCGGAACTCGCCGCCGTCGGGTACGCCCGCATGTCGATCGAGGGCATCGCGCGCCGCGCGGGCGTCGGCAAGACCGCCGTCTACCGCCGCTGGCGCTCCAAGCTCCACCTCGTCCTCGACCTGGTGTCGGCCCTCGCGGTCCAGGGCCTGCCCACGCCCGACACCGGCTCCCTGGAAGGCGATCTGCGCCTGCTGTACGAGGTGACCTCGCGCGCCCTGCGCCACCCGGTCGCCTCCCAGGTGATCCCCGACCTGATGGCCGAGGCGGCCCGCAACCCCGACATCGACGCGGCCCTGCAGAAGGCGCTCCGCGAGGGCCAGCACGGCGTCGCCAGCGGCATCGTGGCCCAGGCCGCCGCGCGCGGCGAGCTGCGCGCGGGCCTGGACGAGGAGCTGGCCCTCGACCTGATGTCGGGCCCGCTGTACTGGCGCGCGGTGGTGGTCCGCGGGCAGCTGCCCCCGGGCCATGTGGAGCGCCTCACGGCGGCGACGGCGGCGGCCCTCAAGGCGCTGTAGCGGCGGCCTCGGAGGTGTAGCGGGCTACACCCCCGGTCCGGGAGCGTCCTCCCTGGCCCCGCACCCGCCCCGACCGGCAGAGTCGGGACGTACGGAAGTCCTCCGCGACCAGCGGACGCCCCGAAAGGCCTCGTCATGAAGTCCCTGCTCTGGCTCGTGCTCGCTCTCGGTGTGATCGTCAACGCGTTCAGCAGCCTCGTCTTCGACGGCGCGCAGCAGGCCGTCATCAGCGTCATCACCGGGCTCGCCGTCATCGGCTCGATCACGGGCCTGGTCCTGACCCGTGAGCGCCGCTCCTAGCCTGTTGCCCATGCGAGAGACGCTGGAGCGCGCCGACCGCGCGTCCATGCAGCTGCTGGCGGGCGCGGGCCTCGCGCTCGTCTCGTACGTGTTCGTCGGCGTGCTGCTCTTCACGGCCGTCGCGTCCCTCATCGTCGTCGGCCTGGGCGTCCTGCCGGAGACGGTGCTGCTGCTGCGGCGCCTCGCCCGGTTCAAGCGGCGGCAGGTCGCGCGCGGGTCCGGGGTCGAGATCCCCGAGGCGTACGCGCCGCTGGAGGGTCCGCTCACCGCGCGCGTCCGCACGGCGCTGCGGGACCCCGGCACCTGGCGCGATCTGCGCTGGCTCGTCGTGCACTTCGCGTACGGGCTCGTGCTCCTCTACGCCATGCTCGTGCTGTGGGTCTTCGGGGCCTTCGCCGACGGCGTGTGGTGCGGGCTGCTGCGCCGCAGGGCCGTCGTCCTGCCGCTGATCGGACGGCTCGCCGCGCTCGACGCGGCCTGGTCGCGGGCGCTGCTCAGGCCCTCGCCGCAGGCCCTGCGCGCCGCCGAACTCGCCGAGCGCGTCGAGGAGCTCACCGCCACGCGCGCGGACGCCGTCGCCGCGCACGGCGCCGAACTGCGGCGCATCGAACGGGACCTGCACGACGGCGCGCAGGCCCGCCTGGTCGCCCTGTCGATGCGCGTCGGCCTCGCCAAGCGCGCCTACGACAAGGACCCCGAGGCCGCCCGCAAGCTCCTCGACGACGCGCAGCTCCAGGCCGAGGAGGCCCTCACCGAACTGCGGCACGTGGTCCGCGGCATCCACCCGCCGATCCTCACCGACCGGGGCCTGGTCGGCGCCGTGCGCGCGCTCGCCGCGGGCAGCGGGCTCGCCGTGGCGGTGCGTGACGACGGCGTCGAGGACGGCCCCCGGGCCCCGGCCGCCGTCGAGGCCGCCGCGTACTTCGTGGTCGCCGAGGCCCTCACCAACGCCGCCAAGCACAGCGGGGCCGCGCACGCCTCGGTGGACCTGGCCCGGGAGCGCACGGGCCTGCGGATCGCCGTGCGCGACGAGGGCCGCGGGGGCGCCGGAGGAACCGGTGGCGGCAGCGGGCTGCTCGGCATGCGGCGCCGGGTCGCCGCGCTCGACGGGATCATGGAGGTGAACAGCCCCGCCGGGGGGCCGACCGTGATCGAAGTGGAGCTGCCGTGCGTGTGGTGATCGCCGAGGACAACGCCCTGCTGCGGGAAGGCCTCGTGCTGCTGCTCACGACCTCCGGGCACGAGGTCGCCGCCGTCGCGGCCACCGGGCCCGAGATCCTGCCCGCGCTCCTCGCACACCGGCCCGACGTCGCGGTCCTGGACGTCCGCATGCCGCCCGGCTTCCGCGACGAGGGGCTGCGGGCGGCCCTCGCCGCGCGCCGCGAGCTGCCGGGCCTTCCCGTGCTCGTCCTCTCCCAGTACGTCGAGGAGACGTACGCGGCGGAGCTGCTCGGCGGGGGCGCGGGCGGTGTCGGCTACCTCCTCAAGGACCGGGTCGGGCGGGTCGACGAGTTCCTCGACGCGCTGGAGCGGGTGGCCGGGGGCGGCACCGCGCTCGACCCCGAGGTCGTCACGGAGCTCCTGACCCGGCGGCGGTCCGACCCCCTCGACTCGCTCACGCCCCGGGAGCGGGAGGTCCTCCAGCTCATGGCCGAGGGGCGGGACAACGCGTCCATCGCCGCCGCGCTCGTGGTCTCCGACCGGGCCGTCAGCAAGCACATCGGCAACGTCTTCCTGAAGCTCGGCCTGCCCCCGACGGACTCGGGGCATCGGCGGGTGCTCGCTGTGCTGGCTTACTTGAACCGGGGCTGATCCCTCGCGGTGCGCCCCAGACCCGCCCCTTCCTGAACAAGGGGGCTTCGCCCCCTTGGACCCCCTCATCGGCGCTTCGCGCCTCGTCCTCAAACGCCGGACGGGCTATGAAGAGCCCCTCCGGCGTTTGCGGAGCGGGGGTCTGGGGGCGGAGCCCCCAGGGGGCGCTGGCCGCGAGGGGGCCTCAGCGCGTCGGGTAGCGGCCCCGCAGCGCTGCCCGCGCAGGGAGGAGCGTGCCCGCGCAGACCGTGGCGCAGGTCAGGCCGACGATGAGCGCGGCCTGGGAGAGCGGCAGGCGCGGGAGGGTCCCGGCCGAGGTGAGCGTGAAGGCGGTGAGGGGGACCAGGGCCACGGCCGTGCCGACGGCGAGGCCCGTGAGCGCGACGGCCCCGGCCTCCAGGCGCAGCATGCGCCGGAGCTGGGCCCGCCCCGCCCCCACCCGCCGCAGCAGCGCGAGCTCGGGCCGCCGCCCCACCCCGATGAGGGCGAGGGTGGACAGCACGGAGACGGCGGTGAAGCCGCCGATCGCGGCGACGACGGCCCCGGTGACCACGTCGGCCAGTGCCTGGTCCGCGGGCGCGACCCGCACCGCGTCCCGTACGGCACCGGCTCCCTGGGCAAGGCGCGCCCCGGGCACGAAGGACCGTAGCGCGGCCGTGATACCGGGACGTTCCGCGGCCGGTACGCCGGGACGCTCCGTGGTCACCAGGACGCGCCGCTCCCCGGGCCCGCCCCCGGACATGTGGCGGACCAGTTCGTCGCGGGAGAGCAGGAAGTCCCCGAGGCCCAGGCCGCGTTCGTAGACCGCGATGACGCGCGGGCGGACCGCGGTGCCGTCGCCGAGGCGCAGGGACACCGGGGAGCCGACGCCCGCGTCCAGGTCACGGGCGCGCTCCCGGCTGATCGCGACCGTCCCCGGGCGCAGCCGGGCCAGGCTGCCCTCGGTGACGGCGGGATCCAGGGTCCGGCGCAGACCGGGGGCCGTCACGCCCAGGACGGGGAGGCGGTCCAGGCGCGGGGAGCCCGCCTCGCGGCGGGCCACGACCACCGTGCTGTGGACGACCTCGGTGGCCGCCCGCACCCCGGGCGCCGCGCGCAGCCGCTCAAGGGCCCCGGCGGGCAGCCCGCCGTCGGCCCGGACGACGAGGTCGGCGCGGACGGCGTCGCGCAGCTGGGCGCCCGCCTGGTGCGTCATCGTGGCGCCCGCCGACAGCTGGACGCCCATGAAGGCCGTGACGAGGACGACGGGCGTGATCGCCGCACCCAGACGGCCCGCCGTCGCCGCGCAGTGGGCGGCCGCGAGCTGCCCGCCCGGGCCCCCGGCGCGCCGCAGCGGCCCGCCGAGCACGCGCAGCGCGCCGCGCGCGATCCACGGCCCGAGCACCGCGCACCCGATGACCAGGGCGAGGGCAGCGGTGCTCGCCGCGGCGGCGGCCGCCTGGCCGTGCTGCAGCGCGGCCGTTCCCGCCGAGGTGACGCCGACGCCGAGCAGGACGAGCCCGGTGACGCGGCGGGCGGTCCCCGGCTCCGGCTCGCGCAGGGCCTCGGCGGGGCGGGCCTTCGCCGTGCGCGCGCACGCGAACAGGGCCGCGAGGCGGGCGATGAGGAGCGTCACGCCCGCGGCGGCGAGGGGCGCCGCCAACAGCCAGGCGGGCGTGGGCAGTTCCAGGCCGGGCGGCAGCGCCTCGCGGGCGTCCAGCAGGGCGCGCAGACCCGCGTACGCAGGGACGGCGAGCGCCGCGCCGAGCAGCCCCGCGGCCACGGCGACGCGGCCCACCTCGCGGCCCACCGCGCCGCGCAGCTGCCGCGGTGTCGCGCCCACGGCCCGCAACAGGCCCAGCTCGTGGGCCCGTTGCCGCAGGGCCTGCGCCACCGTCGAGGAGACGACGAGGAGCGCGACGAGGACCACGGAGCCCGCCACCGCGCCGAGGAACTCCAGGAGGCCCGCGCGGGCGGGCGCGGCGGCCAGGTGCTCCGCCGCGCCCCGGCCGTTCCCGGTGAGGACGCGCAGCCGGGCCGCGTCGCCCTCGGCCCTGCGGTCCGCGCCGCGCGGGCCCGCCCGGTCCAGGGCCGCGCGCACCCGGTCGTAGACGTCGGCGGTGCGGACACCGGGCCGCGTCACGACGCCCACGGCGTCCACGGTGCCCGCTCCCGGTGCCAGGCGGCGGGCCTCGGCCGCGGTGAAGTAGACGGCCGACCGGGGGCCGCGCGCGGTCCCGACGACCCGGTACGCCGCCTCGGCGTCGCCGACCCGCAGCAGCACGCGGGACCCGGGGGCGTGGCCGCCGCCCACGACGACCTCGCGGTCGTGCCGGGGCGGGTGTCCGGCGCGCAGCGCGTACGGCGCGAGGCGGGCCGCCTCCCAGGGGCGGCCGGTCGCCGCGCGGCCCCCGGCGCCGACGGGGAACACCCGGTCCGCCACCGCGCGCCGCACCCCGGGGACCGCGCGCACCACGTCCAGGGCGCGTTCCGGCACCCGGACGCGCTCGGTGAGCCCGGTCGTGGCCGTCTCGGGCTTCGAGCCCCACGGCTTGGTCGTGTAGCGGGTGTGCTGGTCCCCGGCGACCACGAGGTCGGCGGCGGCGTAGCGCTCCACGCGCGCGTGGCCGAGGCCCGCGGAGGCCACGGCGAGCGCGAAGGTGCCGAGCAGGGCCGAGGTGAGCACGAGGGCCGTGAAGACGGCCGCCCAGGCCTTGCGGTGGGTGCGCGCCGCGCGGGCCGCGAGCAGCGACGCGGCCCTCACGCCGCCACCGCCGACCGGCCGATGCGGCGCAGCACGTCCCGCACGCGCGGCGCGTCCGGGCGGTGCAGCGCCGCCACGAGCCGCCCCTGCGCCAGGAACACCGCCTCGTCGCACCAGGCCGCGGCGGCCGGGTCGTGCGTGACCATCACGACGGTGTGGCCGTCGTGGTCCACGGCCTGGCGCAGGAGCGAGAGGACGTCGTGGGCCGTCTCGGGGTCGAGGGCTCCGGTGGGCTCGTCGGCGAAGACGACGGCCGGGTCGGTGACCAGGGCGCGGGCGATCGCGACGCGCTGCTGCTGGCCGCCGGACAGCTCGGCCGGGCGGTCGTCGCCGCGGTCGGCGAGCCCGACGGCGGCGAGCGCCCGGGTCGCGGGGCCGTGCGGGTCGGCGGCGGCGCCGAGGAGCAGCGGCAGGGCGACGTTCTCGGCGACGCTCAGCGAGGGGACGAGGTTGTGGGTCTGGAAGACGAAGCCGACGCGCTCCCGGCGCAGGTCGGTCAGCCGGGCCTCCTTGAGGCCGTCGAGCGCGACGCCTTCGACCCGCACGGTGCCGGAGGTCGGGCGGTCGAGGCCCGCCGCGCATTGCAGGAGCGTCGACTTGCCCGACCCCGAGGGCCCCATGACCGCGAGGAAGCGGCCGCGCGGCACGACCAGGTCCACGGGGTGCAGGGCCACGAGGGCGCCGCGCCGGTAGGTGCGCCCGACGCCGTCGAGCGTCAGCGCGTGGCTCTCGGGGCGCCGCTCCCCGACCGTCTCCCGCGCGGGTCCGCGCCGCCTGAACATGCCGTACGTCCTCTCCGTGGCCGTCGCGGCGATCGCGCCGCCCGTCGGAGGAAACGCTAGGAATCAGGGCCTGTGCGCCGCGAGGGAGCGCGGTACCGGAGCGGGGGTGGAGCCTGCTACACCCCCGGGCGCCCGGCCGGGTGCCGTAACAGCTCCACCAGGGCCGAGACGCTGCCGGGCAGGGCGGGCAGCAGGGTGTGGGCGCGGGCGGGTCAGGGCGCCGCGCGCTCCGCCTCGGGGTGCAGCCGGACCCAGCCCGCCCACGCCGACTCGACCATCTCGCGCACGTCCCGCTTGGCCGACCAGCCCAGCTCGGCCGCGATGCGGTCGGCGGCGGCCACGACGCGCGCCGGGTCGCCCGCGCGGCGCTCGGTGACCTCGGCGGGGACGGCGTACCCGGTGACGTCGGCGATGAGGTCGACCATCTCGCGGACCGAGACGCCCTCGCCCCGGCCGATGTTGAGCGTCAGATCGGTGCCCTCGGGCACTTCGGCGAGGCGCCGGGCGGCGGCCACATGGGCCTCGGCGACGTCGCTGATGTGGATGTAGTCGCGCACGCAGGTGCCGTCGGGCGTGGGGTAGTCGGCGCCGAAGACGCGCGGGGCCTCGCCCTGGGTGAGCTTCTCGAAGACCATCGGGACGATGTTGAAGACGCCGGTGTCGGCGAGGTCGGGGCTCGCCGCGCCCGCCACGTTGAAGTACCGCAGGCAGGCCGTGCGCAGGCCCGTGGCCCGGCCCGTCGCGCGGGCCAGCCACTCGCCCGCGAGCTTCGTCTCGCCGTACGGGCTCATCGGCAGGCAGGGCGTGTCCTCGGTGACGAGATCGACGTCCGGCATGCCGTACACCGCGGCGGAGGAGGACAGGACGAAGGCCGGGACGCCCGCGTCCGTCATGGTCTCCAGGAGGACGCGCAGTCCTTCCACGTTCTCCCGGTAGTAGCGCAGGGGCTGCTCCACGGACTCGCCGACCTGCTTCTTGGCCGCGAGGTGGATGACGCCCGTGACCTCGTGCTCCGCCAGGGCGCGGGCGAGCGGCCCGGCGTCCAGGGTCGAGCCGGTGACGAGCGGCACCTCGGCGGGCACGCGCGCGGCGATGCCGGTGGACAGGTCGTCGTAGACCACTGTCCGCTCGCCCGCCTCGGTCATGGCGCGTACGACGTGCGCGCCGATGTAGCCGGCGCCGCCGGTGATCAGCCAGGTCATGGTCAGCTCGTCCCGTCGTGTGTCGTCTGTCGTGCTCGTCCCGGACGGTGCAGTCTCGCAGAGGCGGGGTGAGGGGTGTGTCAGTGGGCGTTTCCTCCCGGTCGCAGGGCGCGCAACAGGCGCCCGAACCGCCGCCGCGCGACCCCGGCGACGCCGAGCGCGCCCGGCGCGAGCCGCACCGCCAGGTTTCCGGCCCGGGTGGCGTAGGGCTGGACGAGCAGCACGCCGCGCCGCCCGTCCGGCACCACCGCGCGGCGCAGCAGGCCGGGGCCCGGCACCGCGCGGGCCGTGGTCTCGCGGGTCGTGCCGTCGTCGAAGAGCAGGCGCACCCGCAGGTCGAAGACGTCGCCGTCGAGCGCGCCGAGGTCGAGCCGCACCTCCGCCTCCCAGGTCCCGTCCGGCGACCCGGCGCCGAACGCGGCCGTGCGGCGCAGGCCCGGGCGGCCGCCGTCCCGGGGCACGAGCTCCACGTCGACCACGGCGGGACCGGCCTCGGCCACCCGCCCGTACAGCTCGTGCAGGCGCAGCCGCAGCGTGCCCGCGCGCGGGCGCAGCTCGGCGTCGACGGTGAGCGGGAGCAGCCGCAGCGGCCGGTGCAGGAGGTGGTCGAGGGTGACCTGGGGCAGGTCGGCGGACCACACGGGCGTGGCGTCGGACGCGCGCGCGTACGGCGGGGCGAGCCGGGCCGGGCGGGCCGCCACCTGCTGGATCCTGGCCAGGTCGCGGGGGTGCGGCGAGGCGAGCAGGACCCGGGCGATGACGCGTCCGGGCGCGGGCGCGGCCTCCAGGTCGGCGGTGTCGAACTCCGTCAGGTACGCGCGCGTGAGCGCCCACCACTCGCGCTGGTACGCCGTGCCGCGCGCGGGCAGCTCGCGTGCGTATATGCGCAGGGAGTGGTCGAGGAACTTGGCGCGGGCGGCCCGCGCGAGCGCCTTGCCGCCGCTGTCCCCGGTGGCGCGCAGGATGTCCACGGCCTGGCGGTGGGCGTCGACGCGGGCCTTCCAGTTGGCGATGCCGGAGCGGTCGAGGGAGATCGACAGCTTGGCGGCGGCGCGCCGCACGTGCCACACGTAGACGGGGTCGGGGACGAGCGCGACGCGCGGCGCGGCGGCGAGCACGCGGGCGCCGAAGACGAAGTCCTCGTAGAGGAAGCGGCCTTCGGGGAAGCGGGCGCCGTGCGCGCGCAGGAAGTCCGTGCGGTAGAGCTTGTTGACGCAGAGGGTGTCGTGGACCAGGCGCGGGCGCAGCTCGGGGCGGGCGACGAGCGCGGGCTTGCGGTACAGCTCGGGCTGCCAGGGCACCTCGCGCCCGGACGGCAGCTCGCGGCGCACGCACAGCCCGGAGGCGACCTCGGCGCCGTGGCGCACGGCGGCGGCGAGCAGGGTCTCGGCCGCGCCCGGCGGCAGCACGTCGTCGCTGTCGAGGAACATCACGTACTCGCCGGTCGCGGCGTCGATCCCGGCGTTGCGCGGGGCGCCGCAGCCGCCGCTGTTGGCCGCGCGGCGCAGGACCTCCAGGCGCGGCTCGGCCCCGGCCAGGTCGTGCAGGACCGCGAGGCTGTCGTCGGTCGAGCAGTCGTCGACGGCGATGACCTCCCGGACCACGGGGCCCTGGGCGAGCGCGGAGCGCACCGCGTCCGCGACGTGCGGGGCGTCGTTGTAGCCGATCACGACGACGGTGACGCACGGGGACGACGGCTGCGCCTGAGGCGAATTCGGTTCCACAAGGGAAATGTTAGAGCTTGCCAGGAATTATCCGATTAAGGGCCCGTGCTGGGTCGTCTGTCGCATGTCTGGTTAATCCAGGTTATATCGGAGCAAAGCTCTTCTTCGTGCGGGTCACGCGGGGCAAGCGGTACAGGCGATTCCAGCAGGCAGGGCAGGCAGAGCAGGCAGAGCGGGCGAGGCGGGCGGGGCGGGCGGGGCGGCTCCGGGGAGCGGTGGTCGTCCTCGTGCCCGCCCTCGTCATGCTCGCCCTCGGCCTGTGGGGCGTCGTACGCGGCAACGTCTGGCGCGACGAAGGCGTCACGCTCCAGGTGGCGAGCCGCTCGCTGCCCGAGATCTGGCGCCTCCTCCGCACCGTGGACGCCGTGCACGGCCTCTACTACCTGCTCATGCACACCGTGCTCCCGGCCGACGCGGGCGAGCTCGCGCTGCGCCTTCCGTCCGTGCTCGCGGCGGCCGCCACCGCCGGGCTCGTCGCCGCCGTCGGGGCCCGCCTCGCCCGCCCGCGCGTCGGCCTGTGGGCGGGCCTCCTGTACGCGGTGACACCGCTCGCCGGGCAGTACGCGCAACAGGGCCGCTCCTACGCGCTCGTCGCCGCCGGGGCGGCCCTCGCCACGCTGCTGCTCGTCCGGGCCGCCGAACGCCCGGAGCGGCCCTGGCCGTGGTGCGCGTACGCCGCCGTGAGCACCGCCACCGCGCTCCTGCACGAACTCGCCGGGCTGCTGCTCGCCGCGCACGCCGTGGCCCTGCTGCTCGGCCGCGCCGCGCCCCGCGTGCGGCGGGCCTGGGCGGGCGCGGCGGCCCCCGCCGCGCTGGCCCTGGTGCCGCTCGCCCTCGTCTCGCACCGGCAGGCGGCGCAGATCGGCTGGCTGCGGCCGCCCGACGGCACGGCCGCGGTGCGGCTCCTGCGGGAGTTCACCGGGCCGACGCTCGCCGTCCTCGCCGCCGAACTGGCCCTCGCCGCGCTCGCCCTGTGCGGCCCCTGGACCCGCCGCCGCGCCGGGCTCCCCCTCCAGGCGGTGGCCCTGCCGCTGCTCGTCGTGCCGCCCGCCGCGCTGCTCGCGGTGTCGCAGCAGTGGCCGCTGTACCACGCGCGGTACGTGCTGTTCGCGCTCGCGGGCGGGCCGTTGCTGGTGGCGGCGGGTGCCGATCGGGCGGCGCGGGCGCTCTCCGGCGGGCGCGGCCGCGGCGCAGTGGCCGCCGCCGGCGCGCTCGCCGTCGGCTGCGTCTTCTGGTGGCAGTTCCCCCTGCACCGGAGCGACCGGGCCGCCGGGCGCGGCGAGGACCACGCGGCGCTCGCCGCCTTCGCCGCCCGTGAACTGCGGCCCGGCGACCCGGTCCTGTATCTGCCGCTCATCGCCCGCCGCGTCCCGCTCACCTACCCCGACGCCTTCCACGGCGTGCGGGACGTGGCCCTGCGGGCGTCGGGCGCCGCGTCCGGAACCCTCTATGGCCGCGAGGCGGACCCCGCCGAACTGCGCCGCAGGCTCGCGGGTGTGGACCGCCTCTGGGTGCTCTCCGAGACGGGCCCGCTGCGGGGCGCGGCCGGTGACACCAGCGGCACGGAGGGCGTCAAGCTCGCCGTGCTGCGCGAGGAGTTCGCGCGGCGCGCCGAGCACGTCACGGTCGGCGGGGCGCTGCGGCTCTACGTACGCCGCTGACCGGCTCCGCCGACCCGGGCCAGGACCTCGCCGGTGCGCGGCCCCCACGCCACCACCACCGCCTCCGGCGGCACCCGCTGCGCCGGGTCGAGGAGCAGCCAGCGCACGGCGTAGCGGCGCACGACGGCGGCGCGCTCGGCCCGGGTCGACTCCGGCGCGAGGTACGCCCGCACCGCGCGCAGGCGCCGCCCGCGCTCCTCCTCGGCGAGCGAGGTGTCCGGCCAGGCGGGCGCGACCAGGTTGGCGCCGAAGGCGGGGAGCGAGCGCGTGGGCCGGTAGCCGTCGGTGAGCACCACGTCGCCGGGGCGCATCCGGGCGGCCGCCCAGGCGTAGCCGGGCCAGCGCGGCGGCTGGTCGAAGCCCACCGGGTCGAGGGCGCGGGGCACCACCGCCCCCGCCTGGACCTGGCAGAACCCGACGGCCGCCCCGAGCGCGGCCGCCCCCGCGAGCGCGGCGCGGCGCGTCCCCCACGGGCGGGGCGCCGCCAGCTCGATCGCCAGGGCGAACTGGAGGGGGACCAGGGTGAGGCCGAGGATGCGGCCGTACGTGTAGTGGCCGCTGAGCCAGCCGTAGGCGACGACCGCGCAGTCGAGGGCGAACATCAGGACCAGGGGGTCCCTGCGGTCGCGGCGCCAGCGGACCGCCAGGGCGGGGAGGCCCAGGGCGGCCAGCCAGAAGCGCGCGGGCATCTCTGTGTAGAGCTGTCGGTGGATGCCGTCGACTGAGGAGTCGCCTACGAGGGTGAGGGGGTTGAAGTAGGGCCAGGTCGTCGCTACTGCCACGGCGGCCGTGGCGGCCAGGGTCCAGCAGGCCGCGGCACGGGGCCGCTCGCGGCGGGCGACCGCGAAGGCCGTCACCCCGATCACCGCCGCCACCGATGAGATCGGGTGGATGAGCAGGATCAGGCCGCACAGCGCGCCCAGACCCCCGTACGCCCACGGCGACTTCGGGCCCGCGGCCGTCCAGGCCCAGGCCCAGAAGGTCAGGCCGATGGCGAAGGTCGACGGGTAGCCGAGGTTGCCCGTCATCGACATCAGGCCCAGGTAGCCGCTCCACCAGGCGGTGCGGGTGCCCCACAGGAGGACCATCGCGGCGAGGGCCAGGACCGGGGCCCAGGGCCGGGGCGTGAGGGCGCGGACGAAGCGGTTCAGGCCGGTGAGCAGGACGAGCAGGTTGACCGGCCCGGCGAGCTTGACCGTCTCCCAGCCGGTCAGGCCGGTGGCCTTGGCGAACAGGGCCTGGGCGACGGCGTAGGGGGAGTAGTACGCGCTGCCGTCGCCCGGCAGGGCCGCCATCGGGTGGGCGGGGTGGAGCAGGTCGGCCTTGAGGCGTTCGACGACCGCCGCGTGCTGGCCGAAGTCGCAGCACATCGGGACCCGCCAGTACGCGAGCGTCATGCCGAGCCAGAACAGGCCGCCGAAGACCAGGAACGGCGTCGGCCGCCACAGCCGTCCGGGGCCCGAGGCCGTGGCACCCGCCGGGGCGCGCCCGGTCAGGAGCGCGGTCACCGCATGAGCCTCTCCGCGACGCGGGCCGCCGCCCGGCCGTCGTCGAGGTCGCAGTACTCCGCGCGGAAGGACGCGTAGGCGGGGGCGTGCCGGGCGGTGACCGCGTCGAGGTCGCGCAGGGCGGCCACGACGTCGGCGGTGGAGGCCAGCAGCGGTCCGGGCGCGCGGGTCTCGAAGTCGAGGTAGAAGCCGCGCACGGTGTCGCGGTAGTGCTCCAGGTCGTAGGCGTGGAACAGCATCGGCCTGCCGGTGTGCGCGAAGTCGAACATCAGGGACGAGTAGTCGGTGACCAGGACGTCGGCGACGAGCAGGAGTTCGGTGGCGCGGGGGTGGGAGCTGACGTCGCGCACGAAGGGCGCGCGGGCCCCGGGCAGGCGGCCCGAGGTGAGCGGGTGCTTGCGGACGAGCAGGACGTGGTCGTCGCCGAGGGCGTGCTCGGCGGCGCGGAAGTCGAGGGCGGCCTCGTAGCGGAAGCGGCCGGGCGCGGCGGCGAGGTGATCGCGGTACGTCGGCGCGTACAGGACGACCCGCTTGCCGGGGGGCAGGCCGAGGTCGCGCCGCACGCGCTCGGCGACCTTGGCGCGGTCGGCGGCGAACAGCACGTCGTTGCGCGGCGACCCGGCCTCCAGGACCTCCCCGTCAAAGGCGAGGGCGCGGCCCAGGTGCCCGGTGGCGAAGCGGTTGGGGGAGACCAGGACGTTCCACTGCCGGGCCAGGCGCGGCAGCGCGTCGAGGTGGCCGTGGTCGGCGTACAGGGTGTCGGTCAGATCGGTGCCGAGGCGCTTGAGCGGGGCGCCGTGCCAGGTCTGCACGACCGTCTGGCCGGGGCGCCGCTCGAAGAAGTCCGGCAGGTGGCCCGCGGTGACGACGCGGCGGCAGCGGGCCAGGGCCTCGTACCAGGCGGCGCTGTGCTCCTCCACGCCGCGCGCGCCGGGCGGCACCGGCGTCTGCTGGTCGTGCGTGACCCACAGGTGCTCGACGTCGGCGCCGCGCCGCACGAGTTCGTCGTGGACGGCGCGCGGCGAGTCGCCGTCGAGGTACAGGACCGCGTCGCGCAGGGACTTGGCGCGCTCCCTCGGGTAGTGCTCGGTGCGCAGCCGGTGATGCCGGTACGCGCCGCGCTCGGTGCGCGCGAGCACGGACCCGGCCTCGATCAGGAGCCGGTCGCCGAAGCGCCGGTCGACGGTGAACTCCCGCCCCGCGACGGTGCGGCGGTCCGGCAGGGCCGCGCCGAGGGAGGCGAGGACCCGCACGGGCACGCCCGGCCCGCCGTGCCCGGCCTCCCGCAGGAAGGCGTACCAGCGGCCCTGCCGCAGCACGCCGCCGCCGGGGGCGAGGGTCGCGCGGAAGCGGCCGCCGACGCGCTCCACCGGCACGGTCACCTCGTCGTCGCGGCCGCTGTGGCGCAGCACGAGTTCGGCGGTGGGCCAGCTCGCGGGCGTGGCCGTGCCCTCCACGGTGAGGCCGCCGTCGTCGGTCCAGGCCAGGCGGTCGGCGACGGGCTGCCGGGTGAGTTCGACGACGAGGCGGCCCTGGTCGTCGGCGGTGGCGCACAGCTCGCGGCCGGGCCGGGACGCGTACCGGCCCGGCGGCAGGCCGAGGGCGGCGGCGAGCGGCACCCGCTTGCCGTCGGGCAGCACCAGGCGGGCCTGCCAGCGGTCGCCGTGCGGGGGCTCGACCTGGGCGGGCGCGTGCTGCGGGGCGGGCGGCACGTCCTCCAGGTCGGCGAGGCGGATGCGGGTGTCGAAGCGGTCGCCGTCGACCGTGACCGGGTAGTGGAACTCGGCGCGGCCGTCGCTCAGCCGCAGCGTCCGCGGGCGGGCGCCGCCGGTGAGCGTGCCGGTGAGCACGGCGTGGCCGCCGTCGAGGCGGTGGGCGTCCACGCGCGCCGCGTACTCCTGGATCCGCAGGACGAGCCGCCCCTTGCTGAAGCCCGCCGTCAGGCGCAGCCCGTCGTCGAGGTCGCGGACCAGGGACTGGGTGCCCGCGCCGTCCTGGGCGCGCACGGCGGCGCGCCGCACCGTGCCGTGGCCCGCGACGACGACGCCGAGCAGCCAGTTCCCGGGCTGCCAGCGGCCGCCGGTCTTCAGGCGCTCGGGGTCGACGGTCATCTCGAAGCCGGACAGGTCGTAGCTGTGCAGCTGCTGGCGGGAGGCCTCGGTGGCCTCGGGCAGGGAGACGGTGCGGGTGGGCACGCGGCGGAACCTGCCCTTGCTGTGGGCGGACTTGAGGAGCCCGGTCTTCACGCTCCTGGCGGGGCGGTCGGCCGGGAGGTTGCGCACGTACGCGTAGCCGCTGAGGCGCAGCCGCCCCTCGGCGTCCCAGGAGGCCTCGCGCAGCCGGGCCACGACGGGCAGTTCGCCGCGGCCGAGCCGGGTCAGCTCGCGCGGCAGCGCGCCGACGCCGGGGAACGCGGCGTGCCGGCGGCGGGCGCCGCGCACCGCGAACACGCCCTTGCCGCCCTGGCGTTCGCGGGCGAGCAGCGCGATCAGCTCGTCGGTGCGCCGCTCGCGCACCAGCTGCCACTTCACCCGCAGGTCCACGGGGAGCCGCCGGACGAGTTCCGGGTCCGCCGCGCCCAGGAACTCCGCGGTGCCGTCGAGGAACGCGGCCCGGTACTCGGGCCCGCCCATCGGAAGCCCCTCCAGGAAGTACACGAAGTCGTCGCGCAGACAGGACGCGTCGTACGTCGCCTTGAGGCCGGGCGCGTGCTCGCCGAGGAAGGCGCTGACGTGGGCGCAGGCGGCGATCCGGTCGCGCACGCCCTTGACGTCGGTGCGCCGCCGCGTGATGGAGCCCTCGCGCACCCGCCAGTAGTAGACGTGGTCGCTCAGCACGTCCACGGCCTCGGCGAGGAAGTGCGCGGGGATCATCACCGGCGTGTCCTCGTACAGTCTGCCCTCGGGGAAGACGAAGCCGTGCCGGTCCCAGAACGCCCTGCGGAACATCTTGTTCCAGGCGACGCGGTCGGACAGGAGCGCGAGGTCGCGGCGGATGTGCGTGCGGGTGCGCGGCTCGGTGAGCCACTGGTACTGCCAGGCCTGCGAGCGGCCGCGCTCGGTGAGCCGCCACACGTTGCCGGTGGCGAAGTCGGAGCCGCTGATGTCCAGGCTCTCGATCATCCGGGCGTACGCGCCGTCCGGCACGACGTCGTCGCTGTCCACGAACGTCAGATACGCGGCTCCCGGACTCGCGTGCCGCACGCCGGTGTTGCGGGCGGCGCTCAGCCCCGCGTTGGGCTGGCGCACGTAGACGAACCGGGGGTCGCGGGCGGCGAAGGCACGCGCGATGTCCGGGCTCGCGTCGGTGGAGCCGTCGTCGACGAGGATGACCTCCAGGCCGCCGCGGGGGCCGGGGCCGTCCTCGGGGCCCGGTGTCTGCCGGGCGATCGACTCCAGGCACTCCTCAAGGAACTCCTCGACGTTGTAGATGGGTACGACGACGCTGAGTCGGGGCTGCACGGGCGACCGGCCTTTCCTGGGCGTACGGGGGCAATACGTCCATTACGGGCGTATCCCTCCCGTTTTCCCGGTCGCGTCGCCCTTGCCGACGCCGATCACCCCTACGAGTGAGGGTTCTTCGGCGGTCCGTACGCATTGGCTACCGTCGGTGCGCATGTCGCGCTTCTCCGTAGTCGTGCCCGTCCATCGCGTCCAGGGCTATCTCAGGGAGTGCCTTGACTCGGTGCTCGACCAGTCCTTCGGCGACCTCGAACTGATCGTCGTCGACGACGCCTCCCCCGACGGCTGCGCGGACATCGCCGCCGCCTACGCGCGCCGCGACCCGCGCGCGCACCTCGTCCGGCTGCCCGAGAGCCGGGGCCCGGGCCCCGCCCGCGACGCCGGGGCCGCCCGCGCCACCGGCGCCTACCTCCTCTTCCTCGACGGCGACGACCTGCTCCTGCCCGGCGCGCTCGGCGCCGTCGACGCCGCGCTCTCCGGGGCGGGCGACCCGGACGTCCTGCTGTTCGGACACGACAGGATCAACTGGTGGGGCGACGTGCGCGCCGGACGCGACGACCTGACCGGCGACCCGCTCGCCGTGACACCGGCCGCCTGGAACCGCGTCGTACGGCGGGAGTTCCGGACCGGGCAGCGCCTGGCGTTCTCCGCGGGCCCCTACGAGGACGTGGTGCCCGCGCACCGGGCGACCCTCCAGGCCGGGGACCGCGTCGCCGCGCTCGACCGGGTGTGCGTGCGCTGGCGGGAGCGGCGCGTCGGCGGCTTCGCCAACGCCCCGGGCGAGCGGCACCTCACCGTGATCGAGCGCTACGAGGAGCTGTTCACCGGCACCTACGACGCCCCGGACGCCGTCGCCCGGCTCTACCCGCACGCCGTACGCCATCTGCTCGCCGTCCTCGGCGACCCCGGGCGCGTCGCCCCGCGCGACCGGCCGGAGTTCTTCCGCCGCGCGGCCCCGCTGCTCGGCGCGCACCGCCCGCCGGGCCACGAACCCGCGTCGGCCGAGGAGCGCGCCCTGGCCGACGGCTCGCACCGCGCCTACGAACGCCTGGAGCGGACCGCGAGCCGGGGCGCCGCCCTGCGCGCCCAGCTCGCCCGGCGCAAGAAGCAGCTCGCCGCCCGCGTCAAGCGCACCGCCTACCGCGCCGAACTCCGCACCGCCCGCCTCGACCCGGAACTCGCCGTCTACGGGGCGTACTGGAACCGCGGCGTCGCCTGCAACCCGGCCGCCATTCACGCCAAGGCCCGCGAACTCGCCCCGCACGTCAGGGGCGTCTTCGTCGTCTCGTACCACCACCGGCACCGGGTGCCGCCCGGCGTCGACCACGTGTTCGCGGGCTCGCTCGGCTACTGGCGGGCCATGGCCCGCGCCACGTACCTGATCAACAACTCCAGCTTCCCCGGCGGCTTCACCAAGCGTCCGGGCCAGGTCTACCTCCAGACCCACCACGGCACGCCCCTGAAGAAGATGGGCATGGACCAGCGGCGCTACCCCGCGAGCACGCACAACCTCAGCTTCCAGCGCCTCATGGACCACGTCGACCAGTGGGACTACAGCCTCTCCGCCAACCCGCACTCCACCGAGACCTGGGAGCGCGTCTACCCGTCCGCGTCCTACCGCGCCCTGGAGCTCGGCTACCCGCGCAACGACGTGTACTTCACGGCGACGGACGACGACGTGCGCCGCGTCCGCAAGGAACTCGGCGTCGACGACGGCCGCACGGTCCTCCTGTACGCGCCCACGCACCGCGACTACCAGAAGGGCTTCCTGCCCCGCCTCGACCTGGAGCGCCTCGCCGCCGCGCTCGGCCCCGCGTACGTGGTCCTGGTGCGCGCCCACTACTTCTACGGCGCCGACGCGGGCCTGGCCGCGCACCCCGGCCTGATCGACGTGACCGGCCACCCGCGCGTGGAGGACCTCTGCCTGGCCGCCGACGCCCTGGTGACGGACTACTCCTCGCTGATGTTCGACTACGCCTGCCTGGACCGCCCGATCGTCACCTACGCCCCGGACTGGCAGGCCTACCGGCTCGCCCGCGGCACGTACTTCGACCTCCTGTCGGGCCAGGAGGGCGAGACCCCGGGCGCGGTGGCCACCACGGAGGACGACCTCATCGCCCTGTTCCGCGACAACGCCTGGGACACCCCCGACACCACCCGCCTGCGGTCCGCCTTCCGGGCCCGCTTCTGCCCGTACGACGACGGGGGAGCGGCGGAGCGGGTGGTGAGGCATCTCTTCTTGGGCGAGGCGTAGGCGCCCGCTTTTAGGGGCGCGGGGAACTGCGCGAGCAACCCAGACGAACCGGCACCCGCTCAACACTCCTGACGCCGCAGCACCAACCGCGCAGCCACAACAACCAGCACAACCCACACAAGCAGCACCCCACCCCCGGCCAGGGGTGTCAGGTCGCCCGCGTCCTGATGGGTCTGCATCAGCCGAAGCCCGGCCCGATCCGGCAGCAGCCGAGCGAGCGGCCGCAGCCGCGGAGCCGTGGCCATGACCCCGGAGACGACGAACAGCAGCGGAAGGAGGATCCCCAGCGCGGTCATGGAGCGCCGCACCATGAACGTGAGGGCACCGGCGAGGACGGCGAGCAGCCCGGCGTAGGCCCCCGCGCCGGCCGCGGCGCGCAAGCCCTCCCCGCTCAAGGGCAGCCCCGCGCCGAGCGCCGCGCTCCCCGAGCCCAGCGCGAGCGCCCCGGTGGCGAGCCCCCAGGCGAGGCCCGTGAGGCCGAGCACGGCGAGCTTCGCGGCGAGCAGCAGCCCCCGGCGGGGCACCGCCGCGAGGGTGGTGCGGATCATCCCGGTGCCGTACTCGTTGCCGACGGCGAGCACCGCGAGGATCACCAGCGGCACCTGGCCGAACTGCAAGCCGGTGAACGGCAGCCCGACCGGGTCGAGTTCGCGCTGCCGCCCGGCGTCCGCGGCCCGGTACTCGGGGCCGATCAGGGCGCAGAACAGCAGGCCCACGGCGACGGTCAGGGCGCTGCCGAGCGCGAGCAGGGTCCAGGTGGAGCGCACGGAGCGGAGCTTGATCCACTCGGCGGCGAGCAGGTCACGCATGCAGCGCCGCCTCCTTCCGGGAGTCGTCGGACTTGCTGGTCACGCCCGTGGCGGCGGCCGCCGGGGCGGTCGCGCGGTACTCGGCGGCACGTTCGGTCAGGCGCAGATACGCCTCCTCCAACGACGGCCGCACGGGCGTGAGTTCGTGCACGCTCAAGCCGTGCGCGGCGGCGACGTCCCCGATGCGGGCACCGGTCAGGCCGGTCACGGTCGCGGTGTCCGGCGCGTCGTCGTAGGCCACCTGCGCGCCCTCGGAGCGCAGGGCGGGCGCGAGCGCGTCGAGCCGCGGCGACACGAGGCGGACGGCGGCCGGGCCCGCCGTCAGGAGCGAGGCCATGTCCCCGTCGGCGAGGACCCGGCCCCGGCCGATCACCAGGACGTGGTCGGCGGTGACCGCCATCTCGTGCATGAGGTGGCTGGAGACCAGGACCGTGCGGCCCTCGTCGGCGAGGGCGCGCAGCAGCTTGCGCAGCCACTGGATGCCCTCGGGGTCCAGGCCGTTCATGGGCTCGTCGAGCAGCAGCACCTCGGGGTCGCCGAGCAGCGCCACCGCGATGCCGAGCCGCTGCCGCATGCCCAGCGAGAAGCCGCGCACGGGCCTGCGCGCGGCCGTCGCGAGGCCCACCAGACCGAGGACCTCGTCCACCCGCGCCAGCGGGATGCGGTGCGTGCGCGCCAGCCAGGCGAGGTGCGCGCGGGGGCTGCGCGCCGGGTGGCAGGCCGACGCGTCGAGCAGCGCGCCCACCGTGTGCAGCGGGTCGCGCAGCCGCGCGTAGGGCACGCCGCGCACCAGGGCGCTGCCCGCGTCGGGGGTGCCGAGGCCGAGGACCATCCGCAGCGTGGTGCTCTTGCCCGCGCCGTTGGGCCCGAGGAACGCGGTGACGCTCCCGGGCGCGGCCGTGAACGACAGGCCGTCCAGGACGCGGCGGCCGCCGTAGGACTTGACCAGGTCGCGGACCTCGATCACGCGGCGGCCTCCAGGGTCAGGGTGCGGTCCACCAGGCCCGCGACCGAGGTGTCGGAGTGCGAGACCACGACCAGCGTGCGGCCCTCGGACCGCCACCGGGCGAGGTCGTCGCGCACGGCGGACACGGCGGCCGTGTCCAGGCCGTTGAACGGCTCGTCGAGCAGCAGGAGCCGGGGCGCGTGCGCGGTCGCGCAGACGTAGCCGAGCTTCTTGCGCTGGCCCAGGGAGAGTTCGCCGACGAGCACGTCGAACCGCTCGCCGAGGCCGAGGGCCGCAGCGCGCTCGCGCAACCCGCCCGCGGGTACGCCCCACACCCCCGCCGTGAACCCCAGCTGCTCGGCCGCGGTGAGGTGTTCGTACAGCGGCGGCGGCTCCTGCACATGGCCGCGCAGGGCCCGCACCGCCGGGTCGCCGGGCGCCCGGCCGTCGACGGCGACGCGGCCCGCGTCGGGTGCGGTGAGCCCGGCGATGACCCGCAGGAGCGTGCTCTTGCCGCTGCCGTTCGGCCCGGCGACGCGGACGGACTCGCCCGGGGCGACGCGGGCGCTCAGGCCGCTGAGGACGTCCGCCGGGCCCCGGCGGACGACGAGGTCGTCGATGACTATCACTGGAGCGCTCCGGCTTTCTGCTGACGGGCGGGCGGTGCGGCGGCCGCGGCGGGCGCCGCCTTGGGGTCGGGCAGGTCGCGGGCCGCGACGGCGCGCAGCGCGGCCCAGGCGCCCGCGAGCGAGAGCGCGAGCAGCGCGCCGTGCGCGAGGCGGGCCGCGGTGCCGTCGGCGAGGGCCCGGCAGAGGCCCGCGCCCGCCGTGACCGGCACGGTCAGCAGGGCCACGAACACGCCCTCGGTGACGTCCGCCGCCGGTGCCCGCGTCACCCGGCCGTCGGCGAAGGTCTCCGCGCGCGGCACGCAGAAGTAGGTGAGGACCGTGGCGCAGCCCGCGCCGCAGGCCACGGCGGCGAGCGCCAGCAGGGTCTGGGCCCAGGCGGCCGCGCCGCGCACCCCGCACAGCGCGGCCGCGCCCAGGGCGAACGGGCCGATCGCCGCGCCGACCGCCGCGGTCGCCGCCCACGCCTTCGCCGCCACCCAGACGCCCGTGGGGCGCGGCGACTGGCGCAGCGCGTCCCAGCTCTCCCGGTCCGCCTCGATGCCGCAGACCTGCACGACCTCGCTCGTCGTGAGCAGCGCGGCCGCCACGAACAGGGCGCCGACGGCCGCGGGGGGCAGCTGCCACACCGGCTGACCGTTCGTCACCACGACGGCCGCGCAGGCCGCGCCGGCGAACACGCCGAACCGCTGGAGCCGCAGCAGACCGCCGACGGTCTCCGGGTGCCCGCGAAGGAGCCGCAGCCGGGTCACGCGCCACACCGCGCGGTACGGGGACGCGGGCCAGGCCCCCGTGGAGCCGGTGGCCGCGCGGGCGGCCGGGCCCGCGGCCGCGTCGCGGCGGACGGTGGCCCGCACCCGCAGCACGGCGAAGGCGGCCAGGAGCAGCGTGAGCACGGCGTACCCGGCGACGGCGGCGCCGAGGGCGTCCGGCTCGTGCAGGTCCGTCCACAGCTGGGGACGCGAGGCCGTCACGGCGTCCCCGAGCAGCCGGGCCACGTCCTGTTCGGAGGGCCCGGAGCCGCCGCCGACCGCGCGGACGAACGGCGCCGCCACGGCGCCGGCCAGGCCGCCGCCCACCAGGGCGACGGCCAGGCGCGGCAGCTGCGGCACGCGCACCACGCGCACCATGAGCGCCGTCACCAGGGCCACGCGCAGCGCGACGCCACTGACCGCGGCGCCCACCGCGTGCACCGCGAGGACCGGCAGGGCGGCGCGCCCCGCGGCCCCGGCCGCGAGCCACGGCACGGCGATCGCGGCCGCGGCGACGAGCAGCCCCGCCGCGATACCGGCCGCGGGCACGACGAGCCGGGCGGTCACCACCTGGGCGCGGGACACCGGCAGCGGGTCCAGCACGCTCGCGTCGGGCGGGCTGACCAGGGCGCGGGCCTTCGCCGGTTCCGCGCTGAAGAGCTGGAAGAGGAACCACAGGGCCACGGGTGTCCAGGTCCACGTGGCCAGGTCCGTCCGCAGGTCCGGTCCCGGCGGCGCCAGGACGCCGAGGGTGCGGCCGAGCACGACCAGGGTGCCGAGCAGCGCGGCCGCGCCCGCGCAGACGACGACGCGCGCCGCCGCCCGGCGGCGCCGCGCCGAAGGGCCCGTACCGGCGAGGAGGTTGAGCCGCCGCCGGGTGTCGGCGAGCCACAGGGCGCACACGGTGCGCGGCCAGGCGCCGGGGCGGGCCGTCATGCCGCCTCACCGGCGCGGGCCCCGCCGAACCGCTCGGCGGGGCAGAGCACGGTGGCGGGCACGATCAGCGCCACGAAGACCGCGGCGAGCAGCTTGGGCGCCGTAGCGGACGGCAGATACAGACCGAGGATGCCGAGCGGGGCCCACCACAGCACCCCGCCGACGATCATCAGGACGCTGCCCCAGCGCGCCACGGCGACGAGCAGGCCGACGGCGATCAGCACGACGCCGCTGAGCAGCCAGACGACGCTGAGCAGCTGGAGGACGTCGACGACGTCGTCCGGGTCGCCGCTCAGATCGGCCGAGCTCTCGACGGCCCGCCGCGTCGCGTCGGACGTGGCCCGGAACGCGGCGAAGTACGCCACCGCGCACACCCCGGCGGCCGCCGCGAGCACCCCGCCCGCGATCCGCACCCCGGGCCGGGCGATGCCGTCCATGACCACGGTCCAGCAGCGCAGCGCGAACCGCAGGAGGCGGGGGTTTCCCAGGGTGGCGTGGAAGAGGCGGTGCAGCATGGTTCTCCGGGGCGGTGGGACGTCAGGAGGGGAGCAGCCCGAGCGCGGTGGCGTAGGCGGCGGTGACCGCGGCGGCGACGGCCGCGGCGCGCGGCGGGGCGGCACCGGCGGCGCGGCCCGCGAGCAGCAGCGCGCAGGGCAGCAGGGGCAGCCAGGCGTCGAGGTGCGTCACCGTGGGTACGGCCCGCGAGACGTCGTGGCCGAGCGCGAGGCCCGCCACGGTCCAGACGGTGAGCTTGGCGAGGACGAAGGCGACCCAGCCGAGCGTGAACGCCCGCCGCAGCCGGGTGAAGTCGTCGCTCCCGTCCGCGGGGCGCGGGGCGCCGGGCAGCGGCAGGTGGCGCGTGGCGACCGCGCCGAGCGCGCCCACGAGGACGCCGAGCAGGCCGAGCGTCAGGACGTTGGCGAGCAGGCTGGTGCACCAGGCGATGCTGGTGCCGATGCCGATGGCGCCCTCGGACGCGCTGTCGACGCGCTCCACGACCTGGTCGTGGATCTCGCCCCACAGCGGCACGCTGAACCCGGCCGTGGCGACGACGAGCGCGCTCACGCCGAGGGCGTGGCCGCGCCGGGTCAGCAGGCGCCGTCCGAAGGAGCCGCGCGCGGGCGGGGGCGCGGGCGCCGCGCCGGGGGCGTCGTCCTCGAAGGCGGGCAGCCCTGCCACGCCGTTCGCCCTGGTGATGCCGGTCGTCCCGGTAGTGCCGCTCATGCTCCCCATCCCGATCGTGCCGCCCGTCTCAAAAGGTCTCACTGGCACCGCATGCCCCATCGCCCGCGCCCTCACAGGCCGTGGCAGCCCCGCCCGCCGTGGCAGCCGGAGCCCCGTCGCCCGCGGCCGCTCCGCCCGCCGGGGGAGGCCCGGCCGTCGCGAAACCCTCGGGCATCACAAAAGCCTCGGCCAGGGCGGAAGCCCCGGTCGTCGCGGGCGCCCCCGCCCTCATGTGCTCACCCATGTCTCCACCGCCGCGGCCAGGGTCAGGCCCGCCAGGGACACGCCCCACAGCAGGCACGCGTCCTGGAAGCCGAAGCGGTCCCGGGTGCCGCGCTCCGGCGCGGGCCGCCGCCCGAGTCCGGCGCGCGCCCACGTCACGAGCGGCACGAGTCCGGCCGCCGCGGCGAGCGCGAGGCAGGCCAGTTCGAGGGGCATGTGCGGCAGCAGATGGCGTACGACGCCCTGCGTGCCTAGGACCGCGCTGCCCTGGCCCCAGTAGTAGCCCGCGAGCGTCCCGGTCAGGAGGGTGAGCGGGATCGTCATCACGCCGAGCGTGGCGACGCCGAGGAAGAGGGCCGCCGAGACGCCGACGTTGCGCGCGAGGATCTCCGCGAACAGGCCCCAGTCGGCCTGCTTGGGGGCCCGGCTCACCCCGGTCGGGTCCGCGGGCGCGAACCACCAGCCCGCGCCGAACGCGGCGAGCCACAGCAGGGCGCCGCTGACCACGGCGGGCCACTGCCGCCGCAGGAGTCCCGCCGCCGCGGGCTGCCGGCCGCCGCCGGCCGTGGGCCGGGCGATCGGCCCGGTCGTCGTGTCCATCTGTCCCCGCGCCTTCGCGTCCTGGTGTCGCCGGTCGGTCCCGCCGGGACCCCGCGCGTGCGGGGTCCCGGCCGGATGCGCTGCCTCGGGACTTAGGCGATGACGGCCTTCTTGCCGCCCTTCTTGATGGCCTGCTTGACGCCCCAGATGATCACGGAGCCGACGGCCAGGCCGCCGGAGACCAGACCGATCGCCGAGGCGACGTCCATGCCGGTCATGATCGACTGGTAGACGAGGGACGCGGAGTCCTTGCTCATGTTGAGCACGTTCTTCAGGAAGAACGGGGTGGCCGTGGCGGCCACCATGAAGGCGCCGAAGACGGTGGCGGTGACGGCGGCGGTGGTCAGGGGACGGCGGGTGGCCGAGCGGTTCATGTCGCGTGTTCCTTCGGATCGATTCATTACGATCGGACGCGTGCCCGCCCCGATTGGCGCGGGGCGGGCACGTCCGTTGACGGGCCCGGCGAGAGCGCCGGACCCGGTAACGATCTTGTGGGGGAAGCGGAGCACGCCCTACTGCCTGTTGACGGGGCCGTTCGGCAGTTACTGATGCGTAGAGGTATTAAATGCGGACATAAGCCCAGGAGTTGACGGAGCTCTCATCTGAGCGCATCGCCGCACGTCAACGCGGCACCGCTGGGGTAGGTTGAAGCCCGACCACATATTGACGACTTCTTGACTAATGGATCGCTCGGGGGAGCCATGCTGAACGTGACGGTCGCGCACCACCACCCGTTGATCCGCAGGGGGCTCGCGCAGTCCCTCGCGGACGGCGGGGAATTCACGGTCACCTCATACGGAGACGTCGACGGGGTGCTCGCGTGGGTGCGGGCCCAGCCGGACTCGGTCGTCCTGGCGTCGCGGATCCTGCCCGGCATCGACCGGCTGCTGGACGCGGTCCGGGGCGGCGAACTGCCCCGCGTCCCCGTCGCGCTGCTCGGCGAGGCCGCCGTCACCCGTCCCACCGTCGTCGGCGTGCCGCCCGGCGTCTCCGGCTACCTCCCGGAGGACGCCGACGTCCGCGCCCTCGCGCACGCCGTGCACACCCTCGCCTCCGGGGCCGCCGTGCTGCCCGCCGCGTGGATCCACCGCGCCGGCGCCACCACCGCCCGGGCCGAGTCGCGCGATGCGCACAGCGGGGCGCCGCTGTCGCTGCGCGAGCGGGAGGTCCTCGCCCTGGTGGGCGAGGGCCTGACGAACCAGCAGATCGGCCGGCGCCTCGGCCTGAGCGCCGGGACCGTCAAGTCCTACATCAGCGCCGTGTACGCCAAGTGCGGCGTGGACAACCGCGTCCAGGCCGCACTCTTCGCCCACGGCATCGAGGTCTCGGCGGCCTAGGCCCCCGCGGCCCGCTCATAGGGCGACGCCACCGGGAAGTAGGCCGCCAGGAACGCCCGCAGGGCGAGGGCCGACTCCTCGTCCGACACGTCGCCGCCGGGCGTCTCGCCGATGCAGAACGCGGTCTTGGCGCGGGACTGGAGCAACTGCCCGAGCCGGGCGTGGTCGGCGCGCTCGGCGATGTCCACGAAGTCGTACGCGAGGGAGCCGGGCACGGCCCGGCCCGTCAGGTACGCGTAGTGCTGGAACAGCGACGAGACGACGGAGTGGTCGCCCGCGCCCCGGAAGGGGTTGCGGGCGGTCGCCGCCAGCTCGTCGCCGTACCGCTCGGCCAGCTCCGCGAGGACGTCGCGCCGCAGCGCGTACGGCACGTGCAGCAGGCAGTGCGTCGCGGTGCGGCCGAAGTCGCGGCGCAGCAGCGCCCGGTTGTTCTTCGCCGCGGCCAGATAGCCCTCGTCGGCGGCGGACACCGGCAGGTCGGGCACGGACACCGACGACCAGAAGAACCGGGCAAGACCCGACGGCAGGAAGAACGTGTCCGGGGCCGTGGGGCGGCCCAGGAACATGTCGTCGTTGAAGTACAGGAAGTGCTCCGACAGGCCGTCGATCCGGTGCAGCTGGGTCTCGATGGCGTGCGAGTTGAACGTCGGCAGACAGCCGTCCGGATCCGCGAACAGGTCGCGGTGGTCCACCACCGTCAGACCCGGGTGGTCCTCGTCCAGCCACGCCGGGACCTGGCCCGCCGTGACGAGGTACACGTGCCGCACCCAGGGCGCGTACATCGCGAGGGACCGCAGGGAGTAACGCAGTTCGTCCCGGTTGCGGAAGCGGACCGCGCCGGTGTCGGCCGACGCGCCGTCGTCCCCGTCGCCCAGGGCGGCGGCGCGGGCCGCGCGCCAGGCCGGGTCGGTGTCGTCGACCCAGGTGTAGACGGCGTCGACGGGGAAGTCGACGTCCTTCATGAGCAGCCGCGCGAAGACGTCGAGGCTGGGGTACTCCCGCGCGCCCACCCGCAGCCGCGCCGTGGGGGTCAGGGACGGCAGCTCCGCCCCGGCGAGCGTGCTCCCGAACGGCGCCCGCCACACCCGCCCGCTCCCCTCCGGCTCGCCGGTGCGCGTCCAGAACGCCACCGTGCACGCCTGCTGCACGCCGTGGCGCAGCGAGAGCGTCGTCGTGGTGACCGGCTTGAAGACCTTGATCCCCGCCATCTCGCCGACGCTGTCGAGGCGTTCGGCGAGCACCACGCCGGGCGCGGCGTCGCGCGGCGCCACGAGCTCGGCGTACACGGCCCGGCCGTGCAGCGCCTCCGTGAGCGCCTTCAGGGCGGCGTCGCGGTGGTCGTCGGCGACGGCCAGGGTGTGCGCGGTCGAGCCGCCGTTCGTCCGCACCAGGACGTACGGCACGTCCCGCGCGTCGAGGGCGCTCGCGGTCAGGTCCAGGTTCCAGGCGGCCATGTCGGCGGTGCGGACGTCGTCGCGCCGCTCGGCGAGCCGCCCCACCGAGCGGATCAGACCGTCGTCGGCCGCCAGGATCTCCTCCTCGCGGGCCCGCTCGTCGGCGGGCGCGGGCGCGTCGAGGGTGTGCGGCGCCGTCGGCCGGAAGCCCGGGCCGCCGGACGCGACGCCGAGCGCCACCCGGTCCGCGCGCTCCGCGAGCCGCTCGGGCCGGTCGCGGCCCGCGACGAGCCGCGCGTACAGCTCCTCCCACAGCGCGGTCACGCGCTCGGACGAGAAGCGGGCGTACACGCCCTCGCGGGCGGCCCGCGCGTACCCGAGCCGGGTGGCGTCGTCCGACATCAGCTCGGCCATGGCGGCGGCAAGCCGCTCGATCTCGCCGGGCGGCACGAGAAGGCCGTCCACGCGGTGCCGCACGATCTCGGCAGGCCCCGTCATGACGTCGTACGCCACCACCGGCACGCCCGCCGCGAGGGCTTCGAGGAGGACCAGCGGGAACGCCTCGTTGTGGCCCGCCGTCATCAGGGTCAGACCCGCCTTGGCCCACTCGGCGGCCATGTCCTGGCAGGGGCCGAGGAGTTCGACCCGGTCCTGGAGGCCGAAGGCGTCCACAAGACGGCGCAGGCTCGCCTCGCGATGGCCGCCGCCGAAGATCCGCAGGGTCCAGTCCGGGTGCGCCTCCGCGATCTGCGCGAAGGCGCGGACCGCGTGGTCGACCCGCTTCTCGCCGGTGAGCCGCGCGGCCATCACGATGACCTTGCTGCCGCCGTCGGCGCGCGGCCTGAAGCCGTCCGGGACCGCGTTGGGGATCACCGCGAGCTCCGGCGCCGTCGCGCCGAGGGACTCCGCGATCCACTCCCGGGTCCGCTCCGTCAGCGTCACCAGGGCGTCCAGGCGCGGCGCGAAGAGCAGCAGCGGCTCGCCGGACGGGCCGCGGCGCTGCGTCGGCCGGTGCTCCTGGTGCACGGTCACCACGCGTCCGGGCACGAGCCGCACGGCCGCGGCGAGCAGCGCGGGCGTCGTGGTGACCAGGACGTCCGCGTCAAGATCGGTCAGCGCCGCCGTCAGCTCCACGTCCGCGAGCCGGTCGAACGCCGACTCCCAGGAGCGCGCGATCAGTTCGCTGGGCAGCGCGGCGAGCTCCCGGCAGGCGGCCTCGTCGAGCCGCGAGCCGCGCACCGGCCGCTCGGGCGTCACCGTGCGGTCCACCAGATAGCGCACGGCCAGGCCCCGCGCCTCGGGGAAGAACGGCTCGGCCCGGGTGCGGAAGACCGAGAGGACCTCCACGTCGTGCCGCTCGGCCAGGTGCAGCGCCTGGGTGTACGTGGCGAGTTCGGTGCCGCCCATCTCGTCTCCCCAGCCGAGGAGGTACGTGATCTTCATGAGGTCTCCTTCTGCTCCAGGCCCCGCCCCAGGTCCAGACAGGTCACGGCGAACGCGCCGGACGCGGTGACGTGCGGATGGGCCCGCACCAGACCGCCGCCCTCCAGCGCGACGAGCCGGAAGGGCGTGGGGAACGCCGACGGCAGATCCCGTACGTCGGTCAGCCAGCGCCCCAGCGGCAGTTCGCCCACGCGGAAGTCCCACACCCACTGGCCGGGCCCCGCCCCGGCCATCGCCGCCAGCGGCAAGGCGAAGCGGAACCGGTCGCCCTCCCACTCGGGCCGCACCGGCACGGCCAGGCCGTCCCGCCGCCGCACCGCGCTGGCCCGCTGCGCCCCGCGCGCCGCGACCATCCGGCCGTGCACCGTGATGCCGTCCCCGCGCGGCTCGAACCGCACCAGCTCCGCGCGCGGCCGCGACCGCGTGACCTGCACCGCCGCCCGCCCGCCCCGGCAGCGCACGAGCCGCAGGAGCGTGCCGGTGCGCGGGTGCGGGGCGTGCGGGAGCGTCGGCCCCGGCGGCCCCGGCGCGTCGGCGAGGGCGAGCCCCTGACGGCGTACGCGGCCGTCGGCGCCGGTCGTCTCCACCGTCAGCCGCCACACGCCCTCACCCAGGACGGGCCCGGCGCCGCTCGCGTCCCCGGCGGCGTCCCGCAGGCTGACGGTGGCCGTGAGCAGCGCCGCGTCCGCTTCGAGCGCGAGCGGTACGCGGAAGCGGCGGGGGCCGCGGCTGATCAGGAGCCGCGCGGCGGCCGGGGGCGGGGCCGGGGCGGGCAGGGCGAGGTTGAGCGTGCGGCTGTCCCGCAGGGACAGGTGAACGGGCCCGAGCAGCTCACCGCCGCCGTGCGGCTGCCGTCCCGCGGTGGCCCGCTCGACGCGGAACCGGGCCCTGCGGGCGGCCTGCCGGGCCCTGCGGGCCAATCCCCTGGCCGGAAAATTCTGCATCGCCCCACTTTGCCCGCTCTGTGCCTGGAGCGCCGGGAGCGCCGCGCGGCGGTCACCCCGCCCCCGGGCCCGGGCGGCACCCGGCAGTGGTCAGCGCCTGCGGCCCGGCAGGAGCGCCGCCAGGCCCCGGCCGCGCGGGCGGCGGGTGCGGCGGGGTCCGGCCTCGTCCTTGCGGGGCGGCGCGACGGAGGCGTGCCGGGACCGGGGGTGGGCCGGGGTGCGGGCCTTGCGGCCGCTGATGCGGATCATCGGGTGCCCGGCCACCTCCTCCGCCCCGTGCCACATGTCGTCCCGCCCCTTCAGGAGCCGCCCCAGCTCCCCGTGCACGGCCTCGTACCGCCCCCACGTCCCGTAGAACTTCGTCGCCGTGATGCACAGCGGCTTCAGCCCCGTCGTGGCGACGGCCCCCCACGTGGCGGCGGCCACGCCGGGACAGTGCTCGGCCCGGAAGTCGTCGAGGACGACGATCCCGTCCGGCGTGAGCAGCTCGCGCGCCGCCGCGATGTCGGCGTGCACGTGCTCGTACAGGTGCGAGGCGTCGATGTGGACGAAGCGGCAGCTCCCCCCGGGCACGTGCGTGGCGATGCCGGCCGAGGGGGCCTGCACGACCTGGGGCAGCTCGTCGTGGAAGGAGCGGTAGTTGGCCTCGAAGGCGCGCCGGGTCAGCGTCGCGTACGAGCGGCCCATCTCCTTGGAGTTCGCGTCGTCGGGCGCGGGCGAGTCGAACAGGTCGCAGACCGTGAAGGTCTCGTCGGGCCGCAGATAGGACCCCATGAAGATCGCGCTCTTGCCCAGATAGGCACCGAGTTCGAGCAGGTCGCCCGGTTCGCCGAGGTCCAGCTGACGGCTGAGGAACCAGTCGAAGAGCACTTGGTCGGCCGGGTGGAACCAGCCCTTCACATCGGAGAAGGCGGTGGGCAGGGGAAGGTCGTCCGTCTCCTCGGCGGACGCGGGCGCGGACGTGGGCACTGAAGCGGAGGCTTCGGGCATCTCAGATCCTGGAGTTGGGGGGAGTGCGCTGCGACAGGAGCGCGGCGGTCTGCGCGACCCCGGAGTCCTCGGCCCCGGACACACGGGTGCCCTCGGGCCCCGCCGCCGGCGTGGGGTGCCGCTCCGGGAGCGCCACGACCGAAGGTAGTGGGATCTTCGCCCCGAACACCACCCGCCGCACGACACGCTCCGCGGCACTCCCGTCGTCGTAGGGGCAGAACCGCTCCCGGAAGGCCCGCCGCAGCTGGGCCGAGCGCGAGCCCCGCCAGTGCCCCGACGCGAAGATGTCGGCCAGCTCGTCCTCGCCGCGCGCCACCGCGCCCGGCGGGAAGGCACGCACGTCGAAGTAGGTGCCGCGGGCCGCCTCGTACGCCTCCCAGTCGTCGGCGTGCAGGACGATCGGCCGGTCCAGGTTGGCGTAGTCGAACATCAGCGACGAGTAGTCCGTGACCAGCGCGTCCGCGGCCAGGCACAGCCGCCCCGGGTCCGGCTCGCCGGACACGTCGACCCACCGCCCGGTGAGGTCGTCGGGCAGCGGCTCCGCGTCGACGTGGGGGGCGCGCACCAGGACCGTGAAGCGGGGGCCGAGGCGGCGGAGCAGCCGCTCCAGGTCGACGCCGAGCCGCTGCGTGCGCCGGTAGTCGCGGTGCTCCGGCGCGTACAGGATCGCCGTCGTCCCCGGCCGCACGCCGAGGCTCTCGCGGATCCGCGCCACGTCGGTGGCGGTGGCGCGCTGGTAGCGGTCGTTGCGCGGACAGCCGTACTCCAGCGTCGTGTACGCCGCCGGGTACGCCCGCTCGCCCGCGAGGGTCGCGTGCCGGTTGGGGGACACGACGTAGTCCCAGGTGTCGGCGTCGCGCAGCCGCGCGTCGACGTCCGTGCCGCACGCGGCCGCCGGGCGCTCCAGGAGGTCGGCGCCCTCGTGCCGCAGGAGCGTGCCCGGGTGGACCCGCACCACGAGCTGCCCGGGGCGCTTGGCGAGCCGGCCGTCGAAGCCGGAGTCGCTCACCAGGTACGCGGCGCGCGCCAGGGCCGTCCACGCCGCGGCCGTGCCGGGCGTGAGCCTGCGGGTCGCGGTCGGCAGCGTGTGGTGGTGCGCGGGCGCGGCCAGCCAGGCGGTGCGCACGTGCGGCGCGAGCTCGCGGAACGCGGTTTCGAGGGCGCCCGGGTCACCGCCGTGCCCCCGCCCGTCGCCCGCCGTGAACACCGCGAGGTCCGCGCGCACCGGACGCCGCAGCTGGATCCGGTAGTGCAGCCGCAGCAAGGACTCCCGGGCCCGGCCGAGGGCTCCGGCGGAGTGCCGCACGGCAGCCCCGCCGAACCGGCGCACCGACCGCAGGACCTGGTACGCGCGGTGCGAGCCGAGCCGCACCAGGGCGTGCCGCAGCCGGGCACCCGCCCGCGGCCGGGAGCCGGGCACGCGGAAGCGGCGGTAGTGGGCGCGCGCCCGGCGCAGGAACTCGGCCCTGCTGCCGTGCGGCAGCCGCTCGGGACGGGAGTAGATGGTCAGGAAGTGGTCGACCATGCGCCGGAAGACCAGCGCCCGCCAGGCCTCCGGCAGGTGGGGGCGCGCGTCGAGGAACGCGAACACCCGCTCGTACTGGTCGAAGACGTCGAAGTGCGCGCGGCTCGCCGTGCCGAGGAGCCCGCCGCGCCGCCGCTGCCGGTAGCGCACGCACACCCGGTCGAGCGTCGCGATGGACTTCGCGGACATCATCAGCGGATACGTCCACGGCGCGTCCTCGTAGGTGCCGGGCGGGAACGTGAGGCCGATCCGCTCGACGAACTCGCGGCGGTGCGCCTTGTTCCACGCGACCATGAGCAGCCGCAGCAGGCCGCTCCTGTCGCCGAGTTCGAAGGGGGCGGGGCCGTCCTCGTCGAGGAGGTGCGCGAGCTGGTTGCGGACCCGCTCGCCCGTCCAGTACGTCCGCTCGTAGTCGTAGACCAGGACGTCGGGCTCGCCGGTCTCCTTCAGCCGGTCGGCGATGGCCTGGAGGGAGCCGGGCGCCATGCTGTCGTCGGCGTCGAGGAAGATCAGGTAGTCGCCGGTGGCGTGCTCCATGCCCGCGTTCCGCGCGCGGCCGAGACCCACGTTCTCTTCCAGGTGGACGGCCCTGACCCGGGCGTCCCGGCCTGCGAACTCGTCGATGATCGCGGCGCAGCCGTCCGGCGAGCGGTCCTCGACCGCGATCAGCTCCCAGTCCGCGAAGCTCTGTTCGAGCACGGACGTGAGGCATTCGTGCAGATAGGCCTGCACCTGGTACGCGGGGACGATGACACTGAACCGGGGCACGGCACATCCATGGGTCGGCGCGGGCACTCTGCCCGGGAACGCCCGGTGAGGTGATCTGGTTACGCCCGGGTCTCCCCATCGGGGGACGCCCGTCAAGCGGACGGAAAGGGGGCGGTCCGGTGCCGGACCGCCCCCTTCCGATCAAATCCCCGTCGCAGTAAGGCAGTTGATCATTTCGGCGCCGCCGGGTGCGCGGGCGCGTGCGCGTCCGCACTTGACGGCGCCCGCGCCACGGCCCCCGCCCTGCTTGACGGCGCCCGCGCCAGGCCCCCGCCCTACTTGACGGCGCCCGCCATCACGCCGGACACGAACTGCCGCTGGAACGCGAAGAACACCGCCAGCGGGATCACCATCGAGATGAACGCGCCGGGCGCGAGGATCTGCACGTTGTCCCCGAAGAACCGCACCTGCTGCTGGAGCGCCACGGTGATCGGCGGGCTGCCCGCGTCCGCGAAGATCAGCGCGATCAGCATGTCGTTCCACACCCACAGGAACTGGAAGATGCCGAGCGAGGCGATCGCCGGCGCCCCGAGGGGCATCACCACGCGGATGAAGAGCCGCAGCTCACCGGCGCCGTCCAGGCGCGCCGCCTCCAGGAGTTCGCGGGGGATCTCCGCGAAGAAGTTCCGCAGCAGGAAGATCGCGAACGGCAGCCCGAAGGCGGTGTGGAAGAGCACCACGCCCGTCGTCGTCTCGAAGATCCCGAGCTTGCCGAAGAGGTCGGAGACCGGGACGAGCGCCACCTGCACCGGCACCACGAGCAGCCCCACCACCCCGAGGAACCACCAGTCGCGGCCCGGGAACTCCATCCACGCGAACGCGTACCCGGCGAGCGAGCCGATCACCACGACCAGCAGCGTCGCCGGGACGGTGATGGACACGCTCGTCAGGATCGAGTCGGTGATCGTCTCGTCCTTCAGGAGGCTGGAGTAGTTCTCGAACGTCAGCTGCGACGGCGCCCCGAAGACCTTCCACCAGCCGGTCGCGCTCATGTCCTCCTTGGTGCGCAGCGAGCCGAGCAGCAGGCCGAGCGTGGGCACCAGCCAGAACAGGCCGACGAGGATCAGGAAGACCCGGACCGCGGTGCCGCCGAGCAGCCCCGCGATCCGCCCGCCGAGCGACTGCCGGGCCTTCACCACGCCCGCGTCCGCGGCGGCCCGAGTGTGCGTGCTCATCGCTTCGCCTCCCGCCGCAGCCGCCGCAAGTTGAACCACATCACCGGGATCACGAGGACGAAGAGCAGCACCGCGATCGCGCTCGCCACGCCGTCGTTCTGGTCCCCGAAGGCCGAGTTGTAGAGCTGGACGGCGAGGACGTTCGCCTCGTCCTTGGAGGAGCCCGGCGGGATCACGAAGACCAGGTCGAAGATCTTCATCACGTTGATCATCAGCGTGACCAGGACGACCGCGAGGACGGGCGCGAGCAGCGGCACCGTGACCCGGCGGAACACCTGCCACTCGTTGGCGCCGTCCACGCGCGCGGCCTCCAGGAGCTCGCGCGGCACGCTCGCGAGCCCCGCCGCGATGAGGACCATCGCGAACCCGGCCCACATCCACACGTAACTGCCGATGACGGCGGGCGTGATGAGCGAGGGCCCGAGCCAGTTCACGCCGTCGTACGGCTCGCGGAAGTTCGACGCGGGGTAGCGCAGGAGCGCCCCGTCGGCCTCCTTCGGCAGGGCGAAGGTGCCGTCGTCCGCCGCCGTCGTCGAGGCCACCACCTTGCCGTCCTTGACCGCCTCGATCCTGATGCCCGGGTAGCCGAGCTCGACGGGGTCGGGGGCGTTGACCTCGCCGCGGCCCTTGCCGCGGGTGAAGTCCTGCCAGGCCGTGCCGGTGACCTTGCCGGGGTCGGCCTCGGCGCGCTTCGCCGACGTGGCGTCGTCGGGCATCTTGTTGGGCGGCACGCCGGTCAGCGGCAGGGCCACCGGCTGCCCGGCGCGCACGGGCTCACGGGTCACGAAGGCGCCGCCGCCCGCCTCCTTCATCGGGGACCGCGCGGCCAGGTGCCCGCTCGGGAAGTGCGAGGACTCCACGAACGTGTCGTGCACGCCCACCCACACGGCGTTGACCACCCCGCGGTCGGGGTTCGCCTCGTACACGAGCCGGAAGATGATCCCCGCCGCCAGCATCGAGATCGCCATCGGCATAAAGATCACGATCTTGAACGCCGTGCCCCAGCGCACCCGTTCGGTAAGGACGGCGAAGATCAGGCCGAGCGCGGTCGCCACCGCGGGTGCGAACACCACCCAGATCGCCGTGTTCTTGACGGCGGTACGGATCCCGGAGTCCTCGAACATCGTCTCGTAGTTGTCGACGCCCGCGAAGTCGCCGCTCTTGTCGAAGAAGCTGCGCAGGACCGAGAACCCGATCGGATACAGCACGAGCGCGCCGAGCAGGACCAGGGCGGGCAGCAGGAACAGGGCCGCCACCGTCCTGCGGGTCCCGGTCACGCTCCTGCGGGGACCGGCGCCGCGCGGGCCGGTCGTGGACGTGTGCGCCGTCGGCCTGGCCGGGGGCACCGCTGCGGTGCCCCCGGCGTCCGGAGTCGTCATCGCCCCGTCAGCTCTTCGGGTACGCCTTGGCCGCCGCGTCCTCCAGCGTCCGCTGGGTGCCCGCGACGTTCTTCGGGTTCTTCAGGAAGTCCTGCAGCGCCTTCCACTCGCCCTTGCCCGGCGTGCCGCCGAAGGCCGGGGGCGCCTGGTCGGACATGTCGAAGCGGATGTCGTCGCCGGCCGCGATGAGCGCCTTGGCGATGCCGCGCTGCACGTCGTTGGGGTACGCGGCCAGGTCCAGGTTCTTGTTCGGCGAGACGAAGCCGCCCGCCTGCGCCCAGATCCTCGCAGCGTCCGGCGAGGCCAGGAACGTGAGCAGGGCCTGCGCGCCCTTGCCGTCCTTCAGCGCGACCGCGGCGTCACCGCCGACGACGGCGGGGGACTCGTCCCCGACCGCGGGGAACGGGAACACCTTCGCGTCCGTGCCGATCTTCGCCTTCGTCTCGGAGATCGAGAGCGACACCATGTCGCCCTCGAAGACCATGCCCGCCTTCGGCTGGTCGCCGCCGACGAACGTCTGCTTCACCGACGCCGGGAACTCCGTCTGCAGCGCGCCGTCCGCGCCCCCGGCGACGAACCCCTTCTTCCCGAAGAGCCCGCCGAGCGTCGTCAGCGCCTTCTTGACGGAGGGATCCGTCCACTTGATCTTGTGCTGGGCGAGTCGGTCGTACTTCTCGGGGCCCGCCTGCGAGAGATAGACGTTCTCGAACCAGTCGGTGAGCGTCCAGGCCTCCGCGCCGCCCACGGACACGGGCGCGACCCCGGAGTCGTACACCGTCTGGGCGGTCTTCATGAACGCGTCCCAGGTCTTGGGCTCGTCGACGCCCGCGTTCTCGAAGACCTTGGTGTTGTACCAGACCAGCGACTTGTTGGCCGCCTTGAAGTACACGCCGTACTGCTTGCCGTCGACCGTCCCGAGGTCCTTCCAGCCCTGCGCGTAGTTCTCGTCCAGCTCCTTCTGCGCCGCCGCGCCAAGGGGCTTGGCCCACTTCTTCGCCACGGCCTGCTGCACCGCGCCGACCTGCGGCAGCATCGCCACGTCCGGGGGCTGGCCGCCCGCCACCTTCGACGCGAGGAAGCTGATGATCGGCTCCTGCGCGGGTACGAACGACACGTCGGCGCCCGTCCGCTTCTCGAACTCGTCCAGGACCCTGAGGAACACCTTGCGCTCCGCGCCGCCCCACACGGCCGAGACCGACAGCTTCTGTCCGTCCAGCTTCGGCAGTCGAACGGTGGCCGCGGTCCCCTCCTTGCCGCCGCCCTTGCCGTTGCCGTCGTCGTCCTTGTCGTCGTCACCGCCGCACGCGGTGAGGCCGAGGGCGAGCGCGCCCACCGCCGCGGCGGCGACCATCCTGCCGGTCGTGCGTGTACGAAGAGTGCTGCGCATCACTGCCCCGTTCTCTTCCCCTGACAGTCCCGTTCCGGCCTGTCTACGCCCGGGGGCGTGGGGCGGCAAGACGGTCTACGGTGTCAAGTCGCCGATCGTGATGCCGTTGTAACGGCCCATCACCTCCCACAACCCCTCACCCACGCCCGGCCCCGGCCCGGGGGCGCCGCGCGCGGACACGGCGGGGCGCCGCCGGGAAGGGGCCCGGCGCACCCGGTGGGGCGCCGCCCGACGGTCAGAGCAGGGACGGCACTTGGTCGGCCGAGACCTCACGGGCCGCGCGGTCCAGGGCGCTGGCGAGGAGGGCCAGATCCGTAGGCCCGTTGCCCAGTTCGCGGACCGGGCGGCGGGTGGGGGGATCCCCCATGCGGTCCCACTCCAGGGGGACCACGGTGGGCCGCAGGGTCGCCGTACGGGGGATGCGCCCCGTGACCCGCCCCGCCTGGAAGGCGGTGACCCGCCCGTCACCCCCGCACAACACCCCGCGCCCGGGCGCCGGATCCTCCACCCCGCCCCCCGGCGCGTCCAGCGTGGCCCGAAGCCCGGCCCGCCGGCCCACCTCCGTCTCCGCCACGCGCTCGGCCCCCCGCACCGCGACCACCAGATGCACCCCGAGCCGCTCCCCGTCCCGGGCCACCGCGTCGAGCGCCCGGACGACGGACCCGGCGGCGGGCCGCCCGGGCGACCCGAGCGCGGGCGCCAGCAAGGAGTCGTAGTCGTCGACGACCACCACGAGCCGCGCGAGCGGCGGCCCCGGCTCGGGCCGTGCCCCGGCCCCCGGCGGCCGAAGGCGCAGCGTGGAGCTGCTCGGCACCTCGATGTCCCCGGCCCCCGGGCCCCCGCCCGCCTCGGCGTCCGGCGCCCCGCGGGGCGCCACGATCCGCCCGGCCACCACCCGCCCCGCGTGCCACTCGGCGAAGCCCTGCCGTCCAAGGAGCTCGGCCCGCCGCTTCAGCTCCGCGGTGAGGGACTGCGCGAACTCCCGCATCCGCACGGGGTCGTTGGCGGCGAGGTGGGTGCCGACGTGGGGGAGGTCCGTACAGGCCCGCAGCCCTTCGCCGGGCCGCTCGCCCGCACCGGTGCCGCCCGCCGTGCCCCCGTCCCGCCCGTCGACCCCGCCGTCGACGAGGACGACGCCGAGCCGGTCGGGCCGCTCGGCGGCGGCGAGGGACGCGGCGACGGACCGCAGCAGCTCCGTGCGCCCGCTGCCGGGCGGCCCCGCCACCAGCAGATGCGGCCCGTCCGCGGCGAGGTCCACCACGACGGGCCCGCGCGCGCCCGCGCCGAGCACCGCCCAGGCCCGCCCGCCCAGCGCACCCGCGTCGTCCCCGGCGGCCGCCCACCGCGCCATCAGCGAGGCGGGCGTGGCCCGGGCGAGCCCCAACTCGTCCAGGAGCCGGGCGGCTTGCGGCAGCGGCGCCGCCACGCGTGCGTGCCCGCCGCCCGCGCCGTCGGGCCGCAACGGGGCGAGCGCCCGCGCGAAGCGCTGCGCCCAGGCCGCCGACACGGCGTCCACCACGGCGACCGTGCCGTGCCCGGCGGGCTGCCCGTCCGCCGTGCGCAGCACTCGCAGGGCCGTCGCCACGTCACCGCTGAGCAGCGCGACCGCCCCGCAGGCGCGGAAGGCGGGCGACACCGAACACGCCGCCTCGTACGTCTCCGTCACCGGCGACGCGGGCGAGGCCGCGGCCGTCTCGGCCAGGCACACGACGTGGATCCCGGCCCTGCCGCCGTCCCGCGCGAGCCGCACGGCGGCCTCCCGCAGCGCGGCGGAACCGGGGTCGCCGTCCACGACCACCACCGTGCGCGGCCCGGACGCCTCCGGGGCTGTGTGCTCCTGAGCCCGCCCCGCCCCGCCGGGACCCGCGTCGGCCGTCTCCGGCTCGTCCAGGCGGCGCAGCAGCTCGGCCGTGCGCGCCGCCGCCTGCTCGCGGTCGTACGCCAGCAGCAGACGGCAGTCCTGGCCGTGCGCGGGCCGCAGGTGCGGCAGCCAGCCGAGCCAGGCCCACTCCGCGGCCCGCTCGCCCGGCGTCCGCGCCCGGTCCGTGCTGATCAGCACGATCTCCAGGTCCGTGGGGGAGTGCAGCGCGGCCAGCTGGGCGAGCACCGACCGGGCGAGCCCCGCGAGCCGCTCGCGCGGCCCGGCGAGACCGAGCGCTCCGGCCTCCCTAAGGCTCACCGTCACCGGCACGGCGGGCAGCAGCGCGCTCTGCCCGGGCGCCGCCCGGTCGACCGTGCCGAGGCGCACCGCGAGCGCCTCCGGGTGCGCGGGCCCGCGCTCCCACAGCCGCGTGCCCGGCCCGAGCGCCGTCAGGAGCAGCGCCGCCGCGTCCGGCCACACCTCGGGCACCGGCTCCGGGAGCGGCCCGCCGTCGCCCCACTCCTCCGCCACTTCGGGGCCCTCCGGCCCTTCGTACACCTCGTCGTACGCCCCGTGCTCGCGTGCCGTCTCCTCGCCGCGCCCGCCGGTCAGCCGCCGCGCCCACGCGGACAGGCCGCCCCGCTTGCGCGGGCCGCGCGGCAGGGGCGTCCCGCGCGCGGGGGTGCCGGTCCGGTGCCGCTCGGCCTCGGGCACGCCGCCCTGCCGGGGCACCACGGGGGACTCGCTGCCTCCGGAGGCACCCCACTCGGCCGTGCCGTACGCGTGCTGCGTCACGCCCTCTTCGGGGACGGCGGGAACGGACGGACCGGACGACGACCCGAGGAGGTCGGGTGCGGCGGCCGGGCCGGGCACGGTGGACGCGGCACCCGGTGAGGGCGAGGAGCCGGGCGCCGCGGCGCCTCCCGCGACGCGGGCACCCCATGCGCCGCGCAGCTCCCCGACGCCCCTCGCCGTCGCCCCGTCCCCTCCTGCCGCTCCTCCTGCTCCTTCCGCGGTGACCCGCACGCGCACGTGCCCCTCGCCGTCCGCCGCGGTGTCGAGCACGCCGCCCATGCCGCTGCCCGTGGTCAGCCGGAGCACGGACTCGCCGATGCGCAGGAGCGAGCCGGAGGCGAGCCGCACCGGCCGGTCGGTGAGCACGCGGCCGTCCACCGCCGTGCCGTTCGTCGAGCCGAGGTCCGTGACCGTGACCCGGCCGTCCGGGTCGAGCGTGACCGCGCAGTGCAGCCGGGACACGTCCGGGTCGTCCAGGGGGACGTCGGCCTGGGCGGAGCGGCCGACGCGGATCTGGCCGCCGTGCAGCAGGTGCACGCCGCCCGCGTCGGGACCGGCGACGACGTGGAGCTGGGCGGCGGCGTCCGCGAGCTCGGGGCCCGGCTCGGCGGGGGTGCCCACGCACAGCACCGCGCCGTCGACGAGCGGGGGCTCGCCGAGCGTGCAGCGCTGGAGGTCGAGCCGCTCCGACTCCGCGTAAAGGACGGCGGGGCCCTCGCCCGCGGCGACGGCGGCGGCGAGGCCGGAGGCGACGGCGGCGAGCGCGGTCCCGGCGGGCGCGGTGACCAGTACGTCGCAGGCCGTCGCGGGGCGTCCCCCCGGCTCGGCGGTCTGGCCGCCACGCGGCCCGAGGACGGTCAGCCGGATCTGCATGCCGTCAGCGGTCCCTTCTGCGCTGGGCGCCCGGCACGGGGACTCGCGCTGTGATTCCCCCCACCGCACACGGGCACGTCGGCCAGTACTGGAGCATCCTCGCACCTGCCACTGACAACACGCCCGCCCCCCACCCGTAAGTGATCTTGATTGGTCGCCTCTGTACGGAAACGTGCCCGGAAAAGTGCGGGAAGCGGGCCAGAAGGAAAATCGTCACCCCCGGAGGGCGCGCGCCTCCGTCGAGCCCCTGTCGAATCCCTACGGGAGCCCCGCCCGGGGCCCCTTTCACACCCCGGTCCGAGGCCGTCGGCAACCAACGGCCCTGGTAGCGCGTCTTCCCTGCGAACAAAGGTCCGCACGGGCGGCGTCCCCTGGCAAGATCGTCGTCCGGCGCCCCGCCCGGCGGCACTACAGTGGGTCGGAACGCCCATCGCGGCGAGGGCCGACCGGGATCCCCGGGTCACCGGGAGCCCGAGGACCACAGATCCAGACCGATCCAGCAGGGAGCGCATGACGTGCGGCCGGTAGGCAGCAAGTACCTGCTCGAGGAGCCGCTCGGGCGCGGCGCCACGGGCACCGTCTGGCGAGCCCGCCAGCGGGAGACCGCGGGTGCCGAGGCGGCCGTCCCCGGCCAGCCCGGCGAGACCGTCGCGATCAAGGTCCTCAAGGAGGAGCTCGCGAACGACGCGGACGTCGTGATGCGCTTCCTCAGGGAGCGCTCCGTCCTGCTCCGGCTGACGCACCCGAACATCGTCCGCACCCGCGACCTCGTCGTCGAGGGCGATCTGCTCGCCCTGGTCATGGACCTCATCGAGGGCCCGGACCTGCACAAGTACCTGCGCGAGAACGGGCCGTTCAGCCCGGCCGCCGCCGCCCTGCTCACCGCGCAGATCGCCGACGCGCTGGCCGCGAGCCACGCCGACGGCGTCGTCCACCGCGACCTGAAGCCCGCGAACGTCCTGGTCAAGCAGGATGCCGACGGTATGCACCCGATGCTCACGGACTTCGGCATCGCCCGTCTCGCCGACTCCCCGGGCCTCACCCGCACCCAGGAGTTCGTCGGCACGCCCGCGTACGTCGCGCCGGAGTCCGCCGAGGGCCGCCCGCAGACCAGCGCGGTCGACATCTACGGCGCAGGCATCCTGCTGTACGAGCTGGTCACCGGGCGCCCGCCGTTCGCAGGCGGCTCCGCGCTCGAGGTCCTGCACCAGCACCTGAGCGCCGAGCCGCGCCGCCCCTCCACCGTCCCCGACCCCCTGTGGACGGTCATCGAGCGCTGCCTGAGCAAGGACCCGGACCGCCGCCCCAGCGCCGAGAACCTGGCGCGCGCCCTGCGCACCGTCGCCGACGGCATCGGCGTGCACGCCTCCGCCGCGCAGATCGCCGCCGCCGAGGGCGTCGCCGCCCTGCTCGCGCCCGACCCGGCGCCCGCTCCGGTGCCGGGCGCCCCCGGCGCGGCCGACCCCACCCAGGTCCTGCCGAACACCTCGGGCGCCCCGGGCGCCTACGACCCGGCCGCGCCCACCAGCGTCATGCCGCACACCGGCGGCCTCCAGGGCGCCGACGCCACGGCCGTCATGCCGCCCGTGGGCCCCGGTCAGGGCCCGGACGACCCGCACCCCTGGCAGAGCCAGATGCGCGCCGCCCGCGACCGCAACGACCAGACGCAGGTGCAGTACCTGGACCCCAGCCAGGACCCGCTGCGCCGCCGGCCGCAGCGCCAGGTCGCCCGCCCCCAGCAGCGACCGCCGCAGCAGCCGCAGCCGTACGCCCCCCAGCACCAGCCGCAGCCGTACCCCCCGCAGCAGCAGTACGCGCCGCAGCACCAGCCCCAGCCCTACGCGCCGCAGCAGCCGCAGCAGTACGCGCCCCCCGCGCCCGCTCCGGCTCCCCAGCAGCCGCAGCCCGAGCCGCCCCGGCAGCGCCGCCAGCGCAGCGCGAACCCGACGAAGATCCCGGGCCTCGGCTGCCTCAAGGGCTGCCTGGTCGTCCTCGTCATCCTGTTCGTCGCGAGCTGGCTGGTCTGGGAGCTGAGCCCGCTCCAGGACTGGATCGGCACGACGAAGGGGTACTGGGACCAGCTCCAGGACGTCTGGGACAAGCTCTCGGAGTGGAGCTCCAAGATCAACGGCTGAGCCCGTGGCGATCGACGGCTGAGCCCGCGGCCCGGACCCCTTCCGGGCCGCCGTACGGCAACATCCTCGCGACCTAGGGGATTTGTCGACATCTGAGGGGTGATTTCCGCTCCCGGAGTGAAGGTTGGTGTCACGGACGCGTACTTTTGACGCCAACACACATCCGTAGGAGCAGTCTTGGCACGCAAGATCGGCAGCCGGTACACCGCCCATCAGATCCTGGGCCGTGGCAGCGCCGGCACGGTGTGGCTGGGCGAGGGGCCCGAGGGGCCCGTCGCCATCAAGCTGTTGCGCGAGGACCTGGCCTCCGACCAGGAGCTCGTCGGCCGCTTCGTCCAGGAGCGCACGGCCCTGCTGAGCCTCGACCACGCGCGCGTGGTGGGCGTCCACGACCTGGTGGTCGACGGCAACGACCTCGCGCTCGTCATGGACCTCGTCCGCGGCACGGACCTGCGCACCCGTCTGGAGCGCGAGCGCCGCCTCGCCCCCGAGGCCGCCGTGGCCATCGTCGCGGACGTCGCCGACGCCCTGGCCGCCGCGCACGCCGCCGGAATCGTGCACCGCGACGTCAAGCCCGAGAACGTCCTCCTGGACATGCAGGGTCCCCTCGGCCCCGGCGGCTCCCACCCCGCCCTCCTGACGGACTTCGGCGTCGCCAAACTCATCGACACCCCGCGCCGGACCCGGGCCACGAAGATCATCGGTACGCCGGACTATCTGGCGCCCGAGATCATCGAGGGCCTGCCCCCGCGCGCGGCCGTCGACATCTACGCCCTCGCGACCGTCCTCTACGAGCTCCTCGCGGGCTTCACCCCCTTCGGCGGCGGCCACCCCGGCGCGATCCTGCGCCGCCACGTCACCGAGACCGTCGTGCCCCTGCCCGGCATCCCCGAAGAGCTCTGGCAGCTCATGGTCCAGTGCCTGGCCAAGGCGCCCGCGTCCCGGCTGCGCGCCTCCGAGCTGGCGGCCCGCCTGCGCGAACAGCTCCCGTTGCTCGCGGGCATCCCGCCCCTGGACGTCGACGAGCCGGACGCGGAGCCGCAGGGCGCCGAGGCGCGCGAGGAGGCACCACCGGAGCCCCGGCCGCGCGCCCCCCGGCGCGGCGCCGTCCCCCTGGTCCCCGGCGCCACCCCCGCCGACGCCAACCGCGACACCCACACCTCCATGCGCGTCCCCGGCCCCGAAGAGCTGGCCGGAGGCGCCCTGGGCACCGCCCGCGTCCCCCGCGCCACCGGCACCGCCCGGCCCGGCTCGGCCCGCCACCGCTCCACGACGCGGCGCCGCCGGATCGCCCTCGGGGTGGCGGGGGCGGCCCTGGCCGCCGCGATAGGCGCAGGCGCCTGGTACGCCACCACGGACGACCCCCCACCTCCCACCCCCAAAACCACGGCCCCCCCGATCCCCTGACCCCTACCTGCTGCCCAGCACACCGCCCCGGGCCCCTGCCCAGCCACCCCGCACGCCCCGGCCCCGCCCACCAGCGAGGCCTGGCCCCGCCTACCAGCGCGGCCCGGCCCCACCCACTAGCGCGGCCTGGTCCCGCCCACCCGCCCCCACCCGTGGTGACCCCGGGCCGCCCAGCCCCCGGGCCCGGCACCTCACACCGCCCCCGACCACGGCCACGCCACCCCTGCCCACCCCACCCGCAGCGCCCAGCGCGCACTCGCCCGTGCCGAGCCCCGTGCCCCGCGCGCCCTGGTCCCGCCGCCCGCCCCCGCCCCGGGCACCCACGTGGGCACTCCCACTGGCTCAGCCGGAAGCCCCGCCCCGGGCCCCGGCCCGGCCCGCAGCGTCCAGCGAGCACCGGCCCCCGCACCGGCCCCCGTGCCCCGCGCGCCCCGGTCCCGCCGCCCGCCCCCGCCCCGGGCACCCTCACCGGCTCGGCCGGAAACCCCCTCCGGGCCCCTGCCCGGCCTACCCCACCCCCAGCACCCGGCGCAGTCGCCCCACACCAGCCCCCGCGCCCCGCTCACCCCGCCCCAGGCACCGGCGAGGGCGTTCCCATCGGCTCGGCCGGAAGCCCCGCCCCGGGCCCCGGCCCGGCCCGCAGCGCCCAGCGAGCACTGGCCTCACACCGGCCCCCGTGCCCCGCGCGCCCCGGTCCCGCGCCCTGCCCCCGCCCCAGGCACCCACGAGGACACTCCCACCAGCTCCACCCGAAGCCCCGCCCCGTGCAGAGGCCCACCTCCAAAGCCGGGGAGATTCGGGTGGGAGGGTGGGCAAGCCCGCCGCGGCAGCGGCGGGGGAGCGGACGACGGCGGCCGCGGCGCCCCGCGTCGGGGCCGGGCGGGCGAAGCCGGGGAGTGACGGGTGGGCGGGCGGGGAGCATCACCGCGGTAGGCAGGGAGCACCGCCGCGGTAGGCGGGGAGCGCCGCCGCGGTGGCGGCGGAAGGGCACCAGGGGCCGCGGGCCCGATCGCCCCGCGCGGAGGGCCCCGGCCCGCCGGACCCGGGCGGGCGGGAGGGCCGGGGCGGGGAGGCCCGGCCGGGCTCCGGCGCAGGCCGTCGCAGGGGGCGTCCCGCCCCACAGGGGGGAGGGACGCCGGCCGCAGCCGTTACGCTGGTGTCGTGGCAGTCGTCGACGTATCCGAAGAGCTCAAGTCCCTCTCCTCGACCATGGAGTCGATCGAGGCCGTCCTGGACCTCGACAAGCTGAGGGCAGACATCGCCGTGCTCGAGGAGCAGGCGGCCGCGCCGTCGCTCTGGGACGACCCGGACGAGGCGCAGAAGATCACCAGCAAGCTGAGCCACCTCCAGGCGGAGGTGCGCAAGGCGGAGACCCTGCGCGGGCGCATCGACGACCTGGGCGTTCTCTTCGAGATGGCCGAGGAGGAGGACGACCCGGACACCCGCGCGGAGGCCGAGTCGGAGCTCACGGCCGTCCGGAAGGCCCTGGACGAGATGGAGGTCCGCACCCTCCTCTCCGGTGAGTACGACGCCCGTGAGGCCCTGGTCACGATCCGCGCGGAGGCCGGCGGCGTCGACGCCTCGGACTTCGCCGAGAAGCTCCAGCGCATGTACCTGCGCTGGGCGGAGCGCCACGGCTACAAGACGGAGCTGTACGAGACGTCGTACGCGGAAGAGGCCGGCATCAAGTCGACCACCTTCGCCGTCCAGGCGCCGTACGCGTACGGCACGCTCTCCGTGGAGCAGGGCACGCACCGCCTGGTGCGCATCTCGCCGTTCGACAACCAGGGCCGCCGTCAGACGTCCTTCGCGGGCGTCGAGATCCTGCCCGTGGTCGAGCAGACCGACCACATCGAGATCGACGAGAGCGAGCTGCGCGTCGACGTGTACCGCTCCTCGGGCCCCGGCGGCCAGGGCGTCAACACGACGGACTCCGCGGTCCGCCTGACCCACCTCCCCACCGGCATCGTCGTCTCCTGTCAGAACGAGCGCTCGCAGATCCAGAACAAGGCGACCGCGATGAACGTCCTCCAGGCGAAGCTGCTCGAGCGCCGCCGCCAGGAGGAGCAGGAGAAGATGAACGCCCTCAAGGGCGACGGCGGCAATTCCTGGGGCAACCAGATGCGTTCGTACGTCCTGCACCCGTACCAGATGGTGAAGGACCTGCGGACGGAGCACGAGGTCGGCAACCCGGACGCGGTGTTCAACGGCGAGATCGACGGCTTCCTGGAGGCCGGAATTCGCTGGCGCAAGCAGCAGGAGAAGTAATTTCGGCTCTTTGTCGACATGGCGGGGTCCCCGCCGGGTCGTCGGGCACCCCGAGGAATTCACGGCAACCGCGGTCCACAGGGCCGCGGTTGCCGCGTTCTGTGGGGCAGTTGTGGGCCCCTCGCGTCTTTCCCGCGCCCTTTCGTCACAGTCGCATGTCCGCTCGACGGTCAACTGAGCGCATAACGGGCATCGCGCGCGCAACGTCCTTGACGGTGCTCAGGAAAGTGGAAAAGCTGTCGGGCGGCATGCGTGTTTCTGGGGCGCGTGTGATCCGGGGGGCCGATCGAGAGCCACCCCGTGACCCGGGCCCCGGGCGCTGCCTCACTGACGATTCAGCTACTGGGGGTAGCAGCCTGATGACCAAGAAGACGCGGATCCGCATCGCGCGGATAGCCGCTGGTGCGGTGATCGCCGCCGGCGCGTCGCTCACCGCCGCCGGCGCCGCCTCGGCCCTGGACGTGGGCGTCGACCTGGGCGGCACGGGCGCGAGCGCCTCCGCCGACGACAACGGCGTCGGCGTCGACACGGACCTGCCGGGTGACGACGACGACCCGCCGGAGCCCACCAACCCGCCGGAGCCGACCGACGAGCCGACCGAGCCGACGGACCCGCCGGAGCCCACCGAGCCGCCGGAGCCGACCGAGCCGACGGACCCGCCGGAGCCCACCGACCCGCCCACGGAGCCGACGAACCCGCCCAAGCCCACCAGCGACCCGGGTGACCCGGGCCACGGCGGCACGGGCGGCGGCGGCAGCAACGGCGCCGACCCCGCCGGCGGCGGCGACCGGCCCGTCGAGCAGGGCCAGGGCAAGGACAGCCTGACCGACACCGGCACCTCCCCGCAGCAGGTCGACCAGGTGGCCGACAAGGGGCAGGGCAAGAACGACGGCGAGCTGGCCGAGACCGGCGCCACCGAGGTGACCTTCCTGGTCATCGGTGCCGCGACGATGATCGCGGGCGGCATCGGCTTCCGCCTGCTGCCGCGCCTGGTCGGCAACCGGGGCGCAGCGGCGTAACCCTCCCGGGTCGACAAACTGAAAAAGGGCCCGGAGCCACTCGGCTCCGGGCCCTTTCGCGTACGCGACCGACGATCACCAGCGGCCACGGACGGCCCCAGCCGACCGGTGGGACACCGGACGACCGGCCAGTCCGTGACGACGGGTAACAGCCGGTCACGACCATCTGCGGGCGGGCGATCCGTCCCCGCGCCCAGCGGTCACGCGGCTCCCCGGTCACACAGCTGCGCGGCTACGCGGTCTGGTGCGCCAGCAGCGCCACCGCCGCGATCAGCACGACGAGCAGCCCTATCAGGGTCGCGGGGCTGAGGCCGCCGAAGGGGCCTTCCTGCTGCATACGGTCCCGGTTGGCCCGGCACACGGGGCAGCGGCCCTCGCTCACAGGCGCCGCGCAGTTCGCGCACACCAACCTGTCAAAGGTCATGCGCTTCTCCTCCCGCACAGTCTCAGCCTGCCCAACGCTCTGGGAACCTCAACCGTTCCCCCTACCACTGTGCCAGCTTCCGCGGATTTCGGCGCGGCCCGCCCTGCTCCACCGGTTTCCGGCCGTTCCGTTCCCGCCTCCGACGCGACAAATCGCGCAACTCAGGACGCCGACTGCGCTCGCGTACCGCATTCGCGTAGGGTCACGCTCACCTACCCCCGGCTAACCGTGGTGCACCCGTGATCCGATTCGACAACGTCTCCAAGGCCTACCCGAAGCAGAACCGCCCGGCGCTCCGCGATGTGTCGCTGGAGATCGAGAAGGGCGAGTTCGTCTTCCTGGTGGGGTCATCCGGCTCCGGAAAGTCCACCTTCCTGCGGCTGATCCTCCGCGAGGAGCGCACCAGCCACGGCCAGGTGCACGTCCTGGGCAAGGACCTGGCCCGGCTCTCCCACTGGAAGGTGCCGCACATGCGCCGCCAGCTGGGGACCGTCTTCCAGGACTTCCGGCTCCTGCCGAACAAGACCGTCGCCGAGAACGTGGCCTTCGCCCAGGAGGTCATCGGCAAGTCGCGCGGCGAGATCCGCAAGTCCGTGCCCCAGGTGCTCGACCTCGTCGGGCTCGGCGGCAAGGAGGACCGGATGCCCGGCGAGCTCTCCGGTGGTGAGCAGCAGCGCGTGGCGATCGCCCGCGCCTTCGTCAACCGGCCGAAGCTCCTGATCGCCGACGAACCGACGGGCAACCTCGACCCGCAGACCTCCGTCGGCATCATGAAGCTGCTCGACCGCATCAACCGGACCGGCACCACCGTCGTGATGGCCACCCACGACCAGCAGATCGTGGACCAGATGCGCAAGCGCGTCATCGAGCTGGAGAAGGGCCGTCTCGTCCGCGACCAGTCCCGCGGCGTCTACGGCTACCAGCACTGATACGTCTGCCCCCGTCGGCTGCCGGCCCTCCTTCCCGGCCCTGACGCTCCCGCCTGCCGGAACCATCTGTTCCACCTGATCCACCGAAAGGCCGCCATGCGCGCCCAGTTCGTCCTGTCGGAGATCGGCGTCGGTCTCCGCCGCAATCTCACGATGACGTTCGCCGTCGTCGTGTCCGTCGCCCTCTCGCTCGCCCTGTTCGGCGGCTCGCTGCTCATGCGCGACCAGGTGAGCACGATGAAGGGCTACTGGTACGACAAGGTCAACGTCTCGATCTTCCTGTGCAACAAGGCGGACGCCGAGCAGGACCCCAAGTGCGCCAAGGGCGCCGTCACGAACGAGCAGAAGGACCGGATCCTCACCGACCTCAAGAAGATGTCGGTCGTGGACACCGTCCAGCACGAGTCGGCGGACGAGGCGTACAAGCACTACAAGGAGCAGTTCGGCGACTCCCCGCTGTCCAGCTCACTGACCCCGGACCAGATGCAGGAGTCGTACCGCATCAAGCTGAAGGACCCGGAGAAGTACCAGGTGGTGGCGACCGCCTTCTCCGGGCGTGACGGCGTGCAGTCGGTGGAGGACCAGAAGGGCGTCCTGGACAACCTCTTCGAGCTGCTCAACGGCATGAACAAGGCGGCGCTCGCGGTGATGGCCCTGATGCTGGTCGTCGCCCTGATGCTGATCGTCAACACGGTGCGGGTCTCGGCGTTCAGCCGTCGCCGTGAAACAGGGATCATGCGTCTGGTGGGCGCGTCCAGCCTCTACATCCAGATGCCGTTCATCCTGGAGGCCGCCGTCTCCGGGCTCATCGGCGGCGGGCTCGCCTGCGGGTTCCTGCTGCTCGGCCGGTACTTCATCATCGACCACGGCCTGGAGCTCTCCGAGAAGCTGACGCTGATCAACTTCATCGGCTGGGACTCCGTCTTCGCGGTCCTTCCGCTGGTCCTCGTCATCGGACTGCTCATGCCCGCCCTTGCCGCCTTCCTCGCGCTGCGCAAGTACCTGAAGGTGTGAGGCGGCGGGCGGCGCGGGGTGCCGCTGATGTGAGGAGTGCCTCGGGCGCCGTGCGGTCAACCGACCGTGCGGCGCCCCTCGTTGTCCTAGACTCACCGACATGTCAGGCCCCGAATGGCTCTCCTCGCCCCGCCGCGTCCGCCGCGGGGCGGCCCTGACATTGGTGTTCGCGAGCGTCCTCGCCACCGGCGCGGCCACCGGCTCCTGGAGCGAGGACCCCCCGGAAGGCCGGAACTCTGCGGCACCTCCCACCCGTTCCGTCGCCTCCGCGCGCGACCGCGACCGTGCCCGGGACCGCGAGAGGGACCCCGCCGAGGCCGCGGCGGACGCCGCCGCCGAGGCCGTGGCCGACGGCAAGTCCGGCACGGAGGCCGCCGAGGACGCGGTCAGCCGCAGCGGCGACCGCTGGGCGTCGGTCTACTCCCAGGGGGAGTACGAGGAGTTCGAGCAGGCCCTGGACGGCGCCTACACCGGCGTCGGCCTGTGGGCCCGGCGCGCCGCCGACGGCCGCATCGAGGTCTCGAAGGTGCGCGGCGACGGCCCCGCCGCCCGCGCGGGCATCCGCGAGGGCGACCGGCTCGTCACCGTGGACGGCCACAAGGTCAAGGGCCGCCCGGTCACCGAGGTCGTGTCCCTGCTGCGCGGCGCCCGCGAGGGCACCCCGGTCGAGCTCGGCCTGGAGCGCGGCACGCGCGCGTGGCGGACGACGCTGCACCGGGAGCGCCTGTCGACGGACTCGGTGAGCGTGAGCCGGCTGACCGGCGGCGGCGTGAAGATCAAGGTGGACGCGTTCACGAAGGGCTCCGGCGCGGCCGTGCGCGACGCGGTGCGCCGGGCCCCGCGGGGCGCCGGGGTCCTGCTCGACCTGCGGGGCAACGCGGGCGGCCTGGTCACCGAGGCCGTCACCGCCGCCTCGGCGCTCCTGGACGGCGGCCTGGTGGCGACGTACGACGTCCGCGGCCGACAGCGCGCGCTGCACGCGCGGCCCGGCGGCGACGCGGCGAGACCCGTGGTCGCGCTCGTCGACGGCGGCACGATGAGCGCGGCCGAGCTGCTCACCGGAGCCCTCCAGGACCGCGGGCGCGCGGTCGTCGTGGGCTCCAGGACGTTCGGCAAGGGCTCGGTGCAGATGCCGAGCCGCCTGCCCGACGGCTCCGTCGCCGAGCTGACCGTGGGGCACTACCGCACCCCTTCGGGGCGGGGCGTCGACCACCGGGGCATCACCCCGGACCTGGAGGTCGGCGGAGGTGCCCAGGAGCGGGCCGAGACGGTATTGACTGGCCTCGGACCCCCCTCCTAGTGCGAAAATGGCCGCACTATGGCGAAGGAAAAGGTAAAGCGCAAGGCGGCGAAGGCCGAGAGCAAGGCCGCCCGTCCCAAGATGATCGCGCAGAACAAGAAGGCGCGGCACGACTACCACATCCTGGACACGTACGAGTGCGGCGTGGTCCTGATGGGCACCGAGGTCAAGTCCCTCAGGCTCGGCCGGGCCTCCCTGGTGGACGGCTTCGTGCAGATCGACGGGCACGAGGCCTGGCTGCACAACATCCACATCCCGGAGTACGTCCAGGGCACGTGGACCAACCACTCCGCCAAGCGCAAGCGCAAGCTGCTGCTGCACCGCGCGGAGATCGACAAGCTGGAGGCGAAGTCCCAGGAGACGGGGCACACGCTCGTGCCGCTCGCGCTGTACTTCAAGGACAGCCGCGTCAAGGTCGAGATCGCGCTCGCCAAGGGCAAGAAGGAGTACGACAAGCGGCAGACGCTGCGCGAGAAGCAGGACCTGCGCGAGACGAACCGCGCGATCTCCGCCGTCCGGCGGCGCCAGGGCATCGCCTAGGTCCTCCGTGGCGGGGAATACGCTGGCACCCGACGGCGTTGGTCACGTACGATGGCTCATGCTCCGCTGGTGACGGGGCAGCCCCTCCTCGGAGGGTCCTCTTCGGAGGGCCTGAAAAGGGGGTTTGAAAAATCAACATGGGGATGATCGGTTTCGACAGCGGATGTCGAAGCAGGGGAAGCGTGTCGAGGAAGCGGCAATGATCTCGTTAACCATATGTCGCAACCAATAATCGCCAACACCAAGCGCGATTCCTTCGCCCTCGCTGCCTAAGTAGCGACTTTGCGAAGTGTCAGCCCGGGGCTGTTCCCGACCCGGATCCTGGCATCAGCTAGGGAACTAAACTTCTAGACCCGGTCACGGGGTCCAGGAGGAAATCAAACAGTGACTGAGCCCGTCGGAGACTTGTCCACGTGATCTCCGGGGCTGAGAAAATCGCAGTGGACTGCACACGGAGAAGCCCTGATTCTGCACCGTTGGACGCGGGTTCGATTCCCGCCATCTCCACAATTCCCATGTGAGACGAAGGCCCGGTGGTCACCCGACCGCCGGGCCTTCGTCGTGTGCTCTTTTGCTTCGGGCCGTCATCGGGGATCCTCCAGGTTCATGAGTAGACCCGTGAGTCGCGTCAACACCCGTATGCGCCACTGGATCTGGCCCGCCGTCCTCGGCGTCGCCGCCGCCTCGCTGTCCCTCAGCGCCCCGGCCGGGGCCGACGCCGAGCGCAGCGGGCTCCCCGAAGCCATCGACACCATCCTCGGCGACCCCCGCATGGAGGGCGGCGTCGCCAGTGTCGTGGTCGCCGACGCCAAGAGCGGCGACGTCCTCTACCAGCACCGGCCGACCGGGCGGCTCATGCCCGCCTCCAACACCAAGATGCTCACCTCGGCCGCCGCCCTGGAGCTCCTCGGCCCCGACCACCGGTTCACCACCGACGTCCTCGCCGACGGCGAGCGGCACGGACCCGTGCTCAAGGGGAACCTGTACCTGCGCGGCACCGGCGACCCGACGACCCTCGCCAAGGACTACGACGCGCTCGCGGCGAAGGTCGCCGCGAGCGGGGTCCGGCGGGTCTCGGGGCGGCTCGTCGCCGACGACACGCGGTTCGACGACCGGCGCGTCGGCGACACCTGGGGCGCCGACGACGAGTCGTCGTACTACGCGGCCCAGATCTCGGCGCTCAGCGTCGCCCCCGACACGGACTACGACACCGGGACCGTCATCGTCGAGGTGACGCCGGGTGCCGGCCCCGGGGACGAGCCGCGGGTGTCCCTCACCCCGAAGACCGACTACGTGGACATCGACCTGCGCGCCACCACGGGCGCCGCGGGCAGCGCGAACAGTCTCGCCGTCGAGCGGCGGCACGGCGAGAACACCATCTCCGTCACGGGCTCCGTCCCGGCCGGCGCCGCGGCCGTCAAGGAATGGGTGACGGTCTGGGAGCCCACCCGGTACGCGGCCGCCGTCTTCCGGGACGCGCTCGCCGCCCACGGGGTGAAGGTCAGCGGGCCGACCAGGGCGGGGCGCGCGACCCCCAAGGGCGCGCACGAGCTCGCCTCGCACGCCTCCATGCCGCTCAGGGACCTGCTCGTCCCGTTCATGAAGCTGTCCAACAACATGCACGCCGAGTCCCTGACGAAGGCCATGGGGTACGAGGCGACCGGGCGGCCCGGCAGCTGGGGCGACGGGATCGCGGCGATCGGCGGCTATCTGAAGACGGCGGGCGTCGATCCGGGCAAGCTGCGCCAGGTCGACGGCTCCGGCCTCTCGCGCAAGGACAACGTCCCCGCGGGCCAGCTCATCACGCTGCTGCGCTCGGCCAAGGGCGAGCCCTGGTTCGCCGACTGGTACCGGTCCCTGCCGGTGGCCTGCGAGCCGGACAAGTTCGTCGGCGGCACGCTGCGCACCCGCATGTGCGGGACGCCCGCCGCCCGCAACGTGCGCGCCAAGACCGGGACGCTGACCGGCGCGTCGGCCCTCTCCGGGTACGTGACCGACGCGGGCGGGCGCGAACTGGTCTTCAGCATCATCCTCAACAACCACCTGGCCTCCTCGGTGAAGCCCCTGGAGGACGCGATCGTCGTCACCCTCGCCAGGTCCACCGCGGACAAGGCGGTCCTGGTGGAGCCGCGCTCGCCGCGGGCCGGTTCCGGGGAGCGGGGCGGCGGCGACCTGGAGTGCTCGTGGGTCAAGCCCGCCCGGTGCTGACGGCGCCCTCGCCCTCGGTGGGGTCCCCGCCGAGCAGGGTGAGCAGCAGCGCGCAGGCCGCGGCGGCCACCGGCACGGCATAGCCGGTGGTGGCGCCCAGGTGCTCCACCGTCCAGCCGCTCGTCGCCGCGCCGCAGGCGATGCCCCCGAGGAGGCCGGTCACGGCGAGGGTCATGCCCTCGTTCGTCCGCCCCTCGGGGGTGAGCCGCTGGACCAGCGTCATGCCGGTGACCATCGTGGGCGCGGTGGCCATCCCGGCGCACAGCAGGGCCCCGGCGAGGACGACGAGCGAGCCGGTGGCGGTGGCCGCGAGCAGCGGCAGACCCATCAGGGCCGCCATCGCCGCCGCGCACAGCAGCCTGCGGCGGTGCAGCGGGCCGCGCGGCCGCACGGCGCCGAAGACGAGCCCCGCGGCGCACGAACCCGCCGCCTGGAGGGCCAGGACGACGCCCGCGGCCGCCTTGTGGCCCCGCTCGTCGGCGTAGGCGATGGTGACGACCTCCAGGGCGCCGAAGACCGCGCCGGTGGCCAGGAACACGACGAGCAGCGCGGGCATCCCCCGCGCGCGCAGGGGCGATCCCGTCCTCGCGGCGGCGTCCGGACGCCCGTGCGGCGGCGGTTCCGTCGCGCGCTGGGCGGCGAAGAGCAGCACGCCGGTCAGGAGCAGCACGGCGGCCACGAGGGTGCCCGCCTGCGGGAAGAACGTCCCGCACAGGAAGGCCGCGAGTACCGGGCCGAGCATGAAGCACAGCTCGTCCGCCGCCTGTTCGAAGGAGTTGGCGGTGTGCAGGGCGCGCGCGTCGCCCTCCAGGAGGTGGGCCCAGCGGGCGCGCGACATGCCCCCGGTGTTCGGGACGGTGGCCGTGGCGGCGTACGAGGCGAACAGGGTCCAGTCGGGGGCCCCGTAGCGCACGCACAGCAGCAGGCAGAGCGAGCCCAGCACGGCGAACGCGGTGGCGGGCACGGCCACGCGCGCCTGTCCGTGGCGGTCGACGAGCCGCGCCGTCCAGGGCGCCACGACGGCGGTGGCCGCGAGCCCGGTGGCGGTGACGGCACCCGCGAGCGCGTACGAACCGCGGGACCCGGCGATCATCGTCACCGCGCTCACGCTGAACATCCCCATGGGCAGCCGGGCGATGAGGTTGCCGACGGTGAAGGCGGTGGCTCCGGGGACGGCGAAGAGGCGGGCGTAGGGGTTGCGGCGAGTGCCCAGGTCCACGGAGGTGCCGGGGGAGGGGGACGCGAGTGCCTCGGAGGAGGGGGACGCGGGCGGGGCGGCGGCGGGGGCGGTGGGTATGTCGGGGGAGTCGGAAGGGGCTTGCGGCATGGCTCCAGGCTGATCGCTGCCCCCAGGAGTGGTCCAACACCTACTGGAGGGCGATTAACGCGCCTACGTTGTAAGTTCCCCGGATGGTCACCTCACCGCCCGGGGCACCCCGTGATGTGGAGCCGCGGCTGCTCCGCGCCTTCGTCGTCGTCGCCGAGGAACTGCACTTCACGCGGGCGGCCGCCCGCCTCTACGTCGCCCAGCAGGCGCTGAGCCGTGATGTGCGGCGCCTGGAGCGGGAGTTGGGCACGGACCTGTTCGCGCGGTCGACGCGGCAGGTCGTGCTGACGGCCGACGGCGAGCGGCTGCTGCCCCACGCCCGGCGGGTCCTGGCGGCACAGGACGAGCTGACGGCCGCCTTCACGCGCGGGAGCACCGCTGCCGCCCGCCCCCTGCTGGTCGACCTCAACAGCCCCGGCCTGGTCTTCGGACGGATCCTGGAGCGGGCCCGCGAACTGGCCCCGCACTGCGAGCTGATGGCCCGCTTCGAGAGCGGTCTCACGGGTGCGGCGGCCGAGATCGCCGCGGGCCGGATCGACGCGTCGTTCGGCCGGTACGCGGGGCTGTCCGCCGCCCTGCGCACTGGGCTCGCGCAGCAGCCCGTACGGTACGAGCCGATGGCGGTGCTGCTCCCCGCCGGGCATCCGCTGGCAGCCCTGGACGAGGTGCCGCTGGCCCGGCTCGCGGGCGAGCGCGTGTACGCGGGCGCGGGCAACGACCGCACCCTGGAGTGGACCGACCTGGCCGAACGCCTCTTCGCGGGCCGGGACATCGAGGTCGCGCCGCCCGCCCCGCTGGCCGTCGGGCCCGAGGAGTTCGCGCGGATCATGGCCAAGCACCGCAACCCCGTGCTCGCCGTGGTCGGCTTCCCCGAGCTGCCCGGATGCGTGCTGCGGCCGCTCGTGGACCCGGTGCCGCTGTCGCCGGTGTCCCTGGTGTGGCGGCGCGGTCTCGACCACCCCGGTCTCGAAGCGCTGCGGCGCGCGGCGGCCGAACTCGCCGCGGCGGAAGGGTGGCTGGTCAAGCCCACGAACGCATGGATTCCAGACATCGATGCACTCATCATGGTGAGTTAAGACTGGCGAAAAAACACAGCTGTCCCCGGCGTGCGCTACATTCATCGCCCGGGTGCGGTGTGATAGTAGGGGCGCTCGGGCCGGGTGGGGGCCCGGCCCGGACGACGAGGGCCCGGGGCGTCGTACGCGCACCCGCACCGGTCCATTGGGGGGTTGCGCGTGCGCGGTGAGAAGTGGCAGGAGAACACGCTGTCGAACGATCCGACGAGCGTGCTGACAGGCGATCTACCAGGCGATTCCCCGACGGACCCGCGCGGCCGCCCGGGGGTGGAACCGCTGGGCCCCACCCTCGCGTCGGCGGGGTACCTGCACGATCCGCACGAGGTCACGGTCCAGATCGACGGTGTGGGCAGGCACTTGGCGGGGGAGTCTCCTGGTGGTGCCGGGGACACCCGTGCCATGGGAAAGGTTTCAGACACCACAGAGATGGCCGACAGGCCGGTGTTCGTCGACGAGACAGGGCGCCGCGGCCGCAGATACCGCCGCATCGGCACCTTCGTCGGCCTGGCCTGCGCCGGGTACGCGGTCGTCATCGTCACGACCCTCGCCTCCGGCAACTCCAGCGCGCCCTGGCTGCCCGTGCCCGACCCCGCGGACGAGCAGCCCGCGAGCAAGGTGGACACGCCGAACGGCCCTGCGGAATCAACGAGTTCGCCCGATGCGGCCCCCTCGTCCGGCAGGACGCCCTCGCCCGGCCCCTCGCGGACGACGAGCGGCACCGCCCCGAACCGGGTCGTCGTCCCGTCCGGCGGCCCCGGCGCGGCCGCGCCCTCCAAGGCCCGCGACGACGACGGCGAGCCGAGCGGCCCCGCGGCCCCGGCACCGGCCCCCACCCGCCGCGGCGAGCGGCCCGCGCCCCGCCCGACGGACGGCGGCGGAGCCCCCGCCCCGGCCCCCACGAGCGACCCCGCACCCCCGGCCCCCGAGCCGTCGCAGGGCCCCGAGTCCCCGGTCGCCCCGCCCGCCCCGTCGCCCGAGGCCGAGGCCGGGAGCGAGAGCGGCGGCGACGGCTCGCAGGCGGGCGGCGAGGCCTCCTCCGGGGCAGAGCCCGTGGCCGACGCGGGCGCCTCCCCACCCCAGGAGCCCCAGCCATGAACTCCCGCTCCGGCGGCCGCGCCGCGGCCCACCGCGCCGCACGCTCCCCCGCCCGTGCGGGCCGCCGCCTCCCCATGCGCTATCTCCTGCCCAGCCTCCTGCTCGTGGCCCTGTGCGCGATGCTGCTGCTCCGCGGGTACGTGCACAGCGAGATCCTCGCCGACCACCGCGTGCGCCCGCCCGCCGCCACCGACCGCGTCCCCCGGGAGATCCTGCGGGGCGGCCCGGTCATCGACACGCGCGGAGACCGGCCGAAGACCCTGCGCGTGCCCGACCACCACGTCGTCCTGACCTTCGACGACGGCCCGGACCCGAAGTGGACCCCGAAGGTCCTCGACGTCCTGGCCGCACACGACGCGCACGGCGTCTTCTTCGTCACCGGCACGATGGCCTCGCGCCACCCCGGCCTGGTCGCGCGGATGGTCCGCGAGGGCCACGAGGTCGGCCTGCACACCTTCAACCACCCCGACCTGTCGTACCAGTCGAAGGGCCGCATCGACCGGGAGCTGTCCCAGAACCAGCTGGCGCTCGCGGGCGCCGCGGGCATCCGCACCTCGCTCTTCCGCCCGCCGTACTCCTCCTTCGCCGACGCCATGGACAACGCGTCGTGGCCGGTCGCGCGGCACATCGGGAGCCGCGGCTATCTGACCGTCGTCAACGACACCGACAGCGAGGACTGGAAGCGCCCCGGCGTCGACGAGATCATCCGCCGCGCCACCCCCGTGGACGGCAAGGGCGCCATCGTCCTCATGCACGACTCGGGCGGCGACCGCTCCCAGACGGTGGCGGCCCTCGGCCGCTTCCTGCCGACGCTCAAGGAGCAGGGCTACCGGTTCACCAACCTCACCGAGGCCCTGCACGCCCCCAGCGCCCACGCGCGCGTGGACGGCTTCGCGCTCTGGCAGGGCCGGATCTGGATCGCCCTGGTCACCGCGTCCGAGTACGTCACGGACATCCTGGTCGTGGGCCTCGCGGTGATCGGCTTCCTGGTCCTCGGCAGGTTCGCCCTGATGCTGGTGCTCTCCGCGATCCACACCCGTCGCGTCCGCAAACGCGGCTTCCGGTGGGGCGCGCCCGTGACGGAGCCGGTCTCGGTGCTCGTGCCCGCGTACAACGAGGCGAAGTGCATCGAGAACACCGTCCGCTCCCTCATGGCGAGCGACCACCCCATCGAGGTCGTCGTCGTCGACGACGGCTCCTCGGACGGCACCGCCCGCATCGTCGAGGGCCTCGGCCTGCCGAACGTGCGCGTCGTGCGCCAGCACAACGCGGGCAAGCCGGCGGCGCTCAACAGGGGCCTGGCCAACGCGCGCCACGACCTCGTCGTGATGATGGACGGCGACACCGTCTTCGAGGCGTCGACCGTACGGGAGCTGGTGCAGCCCTTCGGTGACCCGCGCGTGGGCGCCGTGGCGGGCAACGCGAAGGTCGGCAACAGGGACTCGCTCATCGGCGCCTGGCAGCACATCGAGTACGTGATGGGCTTCAACCTCGACCGCCGCATGTACGACGTGCTGCGCTGCATGCCCACCATCCCCGGGGCCGTCGGCGCCTTCCGCCGCTGCGCCCTGGAGCGGGTCGGCGGCATGAGCGACGACACGCTCGCCGAGGACACCGACATCACGATGGCCCTGCACCGCGACGGCTGGCGCGTGGTGTACGCGGAGAGGGCCCGCGCGTGGACCGAGGCCCCCGAGACCGTGCGCCAGCTGTGGTCCCAGCGCTACCGCTGGTCGTACGGCACGATGCAGGCGATCTGGAAGCACCGGCGCGCGCTCGTCGACACCGGCCCCTCGGGCCGCTTCGGCCGCGTCGGCCTGCCCCTGGTCTCCCTGTTCATGGTCGTGGCCCCGCTCCTGGCCCCGCTGATCGACGTCTTCCTCCTCTACGGCCTGGTCTTCGGCCCCACCCAGAAGACGGTCGCGGCCTGGCTCGGCGTCCTCGCCGTCCAGGCGGTGTGCGCGGCGTACGCCTTCCGCCTCGACCGCGAGCCCATGACCCATCTCCTCTCGCTGCCGCTCCAGCAGCTCCTCTACCGGCAGCTGATGTACGTCGTCCTGCTCCAGTCCTGGATCACCGCCCTCACCGGCGGGCGGCTGCGCTGGCAGAAGCTCCGCCGCACGGGCGTGGTGGAGGCGCCGGGCGCGGCGCCGCGGCGGTGGGGCGGCGGCGCGGAAGGGGGGTCGGTGGCATGACCCACCCCACGCGCGTGGGGGAGCCTCCCGTGCGGCAGGCCCCCTCGGCCCGGGCCCCCCGGGACCGCTACCTCGACCTGCTGCGCTCCCTCGCCCTGGTCCGCGTCGTCGTCTACCACCTCTTCGGCTGGGCCTGGCTGACGATCCTGTTCCCCTCGATGGGCGTGATGTTCGCACTCGCGGGCTCCCTGACGGCACGCTCCCTGGAGCGACCGGCGCGGCAGGTCGTCACGTCCCGCCTGCGCCGCCTCCTGCCGCCCCTGTGGGTGTTCGGCGCGGCCGTCCTGTGCCTGCTCTTCGCGGCGGGCTGGAAGCCGGGCGACGACCCGGACCACGGCGGCACCTGGGGCCTGCTGAGCCTCGCCGACTACGTGCTGCCGCTCGGCGCGCCGCCCTTCCCCTGGCAACTGGGCGACAAGGCGGGCCTCCTGGAGGACACCTGGGCCGTGCAGGCGGTCGGACCGCTCTGGTACCTCCGCGCGTACCTGTGGTTCGTGCTCGCCTCCCCCCTGCTGCTGCGGGCCTTCCGCCGCGCCCCCTGGCCGACGCTCCTCGCCCCCCTGGCCCTCACCGCCCTGCTCTCCACCGGCCTCGTCCGCATCCCCGGCGAAACGGGCAACGCCGTCTGCGACTTCGCGGTCTACGGAGGCTGCTGGATCCTCGGCTTCGCCCACCAGGAGGGCGTCCTCGCGCGGGTCCCGCGCTATCTGGCCGTCTCCCTCGCCGCCCTCACCATGGCCTTCGGCCTGTGGTGGGCCTCCGGCCACCTCGGCCCCGACGGCTGGGACCTCAACGACATCCCCCTCGCCCAGGCCACCTGGTCCCTCGGCTTCGTCGTCGTCCTCCTCGTCCACTCCCCGTCCTGGCACCAGCTCCCCGGCCGCCTCGCCAGAGCGGACAGACTCATCACCCTCTCCAACAACCGTGCCGTCACGATCTACCTCTGGCACAACCTCTTGATCATGGCGACGGTCCCACTGATCGACATGGCGTACGACCTTCCGTTCATGACCGAGCGGACGATGGCGGCGCTCGACTCGACGTACATGATGTGGATGTTCATGCTGGTGTGGCCGCTGATCGGAGTGATGGTGCTGGCCGTGGGCTGGGTGGAGGACCTGGCCGCGCGGCGCGGCCCGCGGGTGTGGCCGGACGGTGCCGCGAAGCGGCGCCGCGGGGGGCGTCCCGCCGAGGGGGCGTGACCGGGGCTCCCGCGTTCTGCGACCGTTCCGCAACAACCCCCGCCGCGCGGCGGGGGTATGCCCCCATCTGCCCCCGTCCTCGGCAAACCTCACCGTCGCGCGCCCCTTTGCCCGTGGATAGCGTGGGTTCACTCAAGTGAACCCACGTCCCAGGGGAGCTGACTGTGAACCGCCGACCCACACTGCTCGCTGCCGCGTCTCTGACCGCTGCCGCAGTCCTGTCACTCTCCGCCTGCGGCGGCGGAGACGGCGGCTCCAAGAACGACGACAAGATCGAGGGCGCCGGCCACGGCAGCGGCCCGACCGCGACCCCGTCGCCGAAGGCGCCGGCCGACGCGATAGAGCGACCGCGGATCGCGTTGCCCAAGGGGGATGCGCTCGTCTTCACCCCCGACACGGTGGGTGATTCCGAGAAGGACGCCGTCCTGAGGGACAACGCGAACTATTTGCGTGCCATCGATGAAGCGATCGGCGCGCGCGACCCCAAGTCGAAGTCGGTCGCCTTCTACAGCAAGGACTCCGCCTATCTGGGGTCGGTCGACTGGATCAGCGGCTTCATCAAGGACGGGACGACCGTGACCGGCACCGTGCGTTATTTCGACCGCAAAGTCATGTTCAGCAAGGACGGTTCGGCCGGACTCACTTACTGCGCGGACGAATCGAAGGGTTACACGAAGGACGTCAAGACGGGCAAGACCAACGTCACCGAGGTGTCCAAGGATTCGTACGTCTTCTACAACGACCGCCTGCGAAAGAACAGCAAGGGCGTCTGGCAGACGACGCGGAGCATCTCGAAGCGGGGGGATGAGGTGTGCCAGCCGTGAAGCACGCAGCCGGTTCGACGGCGTTGACTCTTGTCGCCGCGCTCCTGATCACAGCTCAAGCGGCTCCCGCGGCCTGGGCCGACCGCACGAACAGGGGCGGTACGAGCAAGGACGCCGAAGGCGGTGCCAACGGCCGCACCATCAACGTCAAGACCAAGGTCCAGACGACGGTGAACGGCAATGCCAGCTCCGGCAAGACCGGTGTTCTCTCATCGGTGGACGGAGACTGGACACCGCCTGCCTGCTGGTACGAACCTGCTTTCTCGCCCAAGGAGATCGAGGCCACCGTCAAGAAGTGGCGCAAGGTGAAGCTCCTGGGGCTCGGTGACATGGTCGGTGACCTGTTCGACGCGTACTACAAGGACGGGAAGCCGTACAAGGACTACAACCTGGACGAGCAGGGCAAGGGCATGTTCTGGGCCGCTGCCGTGAACCCCAACAGGAAGGACGAGCCGGAGGCGAGCGCCTGCGACAAGTTGCCCTTCTGGGTGCCCAACGACGCTACGCCGAAGGAACCGCTGGCCCTCACCCCCAGGGTTCTCGCCGAGTACGCCTACGACGAACTCCCGCTGCCGGACACCGAGATCACCATGGCGCCCAAGGGTGAGACCAAAGTGAATCTGCCGACCTGGATCTGGTTGGACAGGGCGAAGTTCAAGGAGGTCTCGGTCACGGCGAGTCTGCCGGGGACGGGGCTTTCGGCTACGACGACGGCGAAGCCGGTTTCGTTGCGGATCGAGCCCGGGACGACGGACGCCGAGACCTACCCCGTCTCGGGGGAGTGCCCCGTGGTGAAGGGGCGGATCGGTGAGCCCTGGGCCAGGGGCAGGAGCGAGGAGACACCGCCGTGCGGCGTGAAGTACCTGCGGTCCTCGGGGGACGGTACGTACGGCCTGAAGGCCACGGTCACCTGGAAGATCAGCTGGACGAGCACGACGGAGAAGGGCGACGAGCTGCCGGACGGCGAGTTCGGTGCGGATCAGGACGTCGTGGTCAAGGAGATCCAGTCCGTGAACCGCTGACGGTCAGGAGCCGGGAGGGGCGGCGGCCGCGCAGGTGACCCCGGCTCGGGCGAGGGTCGGCGGCCGCGCGGGCGAGCCCGGCTTCGGCCCGTGCGGGGCGCCCGGCGGGCGGGGGCTCCGCTGACCCTCACCACCCCCCACCCCCCGTAGTGAGCCCAACGTTCCCCCGTGGTCATCCGGCGGCACAGGGCTGAAACGCCCCGTCCCTACCTTCGGGGGCACCGTCGTCGGTCGGGGAGGGTGGGCATGAGGAGTAGGTGGATCGCGCGGTGGGATCCGGAGGACGCGGGGTTCTGGGCGCGGGAGGGGGAGCGGGTCGCGCGGCGGAACCTGGCGTTCTCGGTGCTGTCGGAGCACGTGGGGTTCTCGGTGTGGACCCTGTGGTCGGTGCTCGTGCTGTTCATGGGGCCGGAGTACGGCATCGACCCGGCGGGGAAGTTCTTCCTCGTGTCGCTGGCGACGCTGGTGGGCGCCGTCGTGCGGGTGCCGTACACCTTCGCCGTGGCCCGGTTCGGGGGACGGAACTGGACGGTCGTCGCGGCGGGCCTGCTGCTGGTGCCCACCGTGGCCGCGTTCGTCGTCATGGAGCCCGGCACGTCGTACGGCACGTTCATGGCGTGTGCGCTGCTCACCGGCATCGGCGGGGGGAACTTCGCCTCGTCCATGACGAACATCAACTCCTTCTTCCCGCTGCGCAAGAAGGGCTGGGCCCTCGGGCTCAACGCGGGCGGCGGCAACATCGGCGTGCCCGTGGTGCAGCTGGCCGCGCTCGCCGTCATCGGGGCCGGCGGCGGGCCGCGGCTGCTCCTCGGCGTCTACATCCCGCTGGTCGTGGTCTCCGCCGTCTGCGCCGCGCTGTTCATGGACAACATCGCCTCCGTGCGCAACGACACGGGGGCCGTGCGGGAGGCCGCGCGCGACCCGCACACCTGGATCATGGCGCTCCTGTACGTGGGGACCTTCGGGTCGTTCATCGGCTACGGCTTCGCCTTCGGCCTCGTGCTCCAGACCCAGTTCGGGCGCACCCCGCTGGAGGCCGCGCAGCTCACCTTCGTCGGGCCGCTGCTCGGCTCGCTCGTCCGGCCCGTGGGCGGGCGGCTCGCCGACCGCTACGGCGGGGCGCGGATCACGCTGGGGACCTTCGTCGCCATGGCGGCGGCCACCGGCGTCGTCGTCCTGGCCTCCGAGCGGGCGTCGCTCGGGCTCTTCACCGGCGCGTTCGTGGTGCTCTTCGTGCTCAGCGGCCTCGGCAACGGCTCCACGTACAAGATGATCCCGGGCGTCTTCCAGGCCAAGGCCCTGCGCGAGGGGCTCACCGGGGACGACGCCGACCGGTACGGGCGGCGGCTGTCGGGCGCCGCCATGGGGCTCATCGGGGCCGTCGGCGCGCTCGGCGGGCTCGGGGTCAACCTCGCCTTCCGGCAGTCGTTCCTGAGCGTCGGTTCGGGAACCGGGGCCTATGTCTCCTTCCTTGCCTTCTACGCCCTGTGCTTCGGGGTCACTTGGGCCGTGTACCTGCGCGGGTCCGCGGCCCGCACGCGGTCCGTGGCCGCCGCGGGCGCCGAGCGCAGGCCGTCGTACGCCGAAGTGTGACGTAACACGGCGGACATCGGGGTGATCCAGACCCGTCACCGGGCGTTGGCAGGCTCGACGGCCCGTGGACCCGCGCAGACGGCCACGGCGGGAAGTCGGGCTACGGCGAAGTCGGGTCACTGCGAAGACGGGCCACTACTACGAGCGGGACGCCAGACATGAACGTGACCCACGACCACGGTCCCCTCGCCGGGTTCACCGTCGGCGTCACCGCCGCCCGCCGCGCCGACGAGCTCGGCGCGCTGCTCCAGCGACGCGGTGCCACCGTGCTGCACGCGCCCGCGCTCCGCATCCTGCCGCTGTCCGACGACGGGCGGCTGCTCGCCGCCACCAAGGAACTGATCGACCACGCCCCGGACGTCGTCGTGGCCACCACCGCCATCGGCTTCCGCGGCTGGGTGGAGGCCGCCGACGGCTGGGGCCACGGCGAGGCGCTCCTCGCGCGGCTGCGCGGGGTCGAACTGCTCGCGCGCGGGCCGAAGGTGAAGGGCGCCGTGCGGGCGGCAGGGCTCGTCGAGCACTGGTCGCCGTCGTCGGAGTCGATGGCGGAGGTCCTTGACCGGCTGCTCGCCGAGGGCGTCGCGGGGCGGCGCGTCGCGCTCCAGCTGCACGGCGAGCCGCTGCCCGGGTTCGTGGAGGCGCTGCGGGCCGGGGGAGCGGACGTCGTCCTCGTACCGGTGTACCGGTGGCTGCCGCCCGCCGACCTCGCGCCCGTGGACCGGCTGCTCGACGCGGCCGTGGCGCACGGCGTCGACGCGCTCACGTTCACCAGCGCGCCCGCCGCCGCCTCGCTGCTCGCGCGGGCCGAGGAGCGGGGGATGGCGGGGGAGCTGCGCGCCGCCCTGGCGCACGACGTGCTCGCGGCCTGCGTGGGCCCGGTGACCGCGCTGCCGCTCCAGGGCCTGGGCGTGGACACCGTCCAGCCGGAACGGTTCAGGCTCGGCCCGCTCGTCCAGCTGCTGTGCCAGGAACTGCCCGCGCGGGCCAGGGCGGTGCCGGTCGCCGGGCACCGCGTGGAGATCCGCGGGCACGCGGTCCTCGTGGACGGCGAACTGCGGGCCGTGCCGCCCGCGGGGATGGCGCTGCTGCGCTCGCTCGCGCGGCGGCCCGGGTGGGTGGTCGCGCGCGCCGAACTGCTGCGGGCGCTGCCCGGCGCGGGCCGCGACGAGCACGCCGTCGAGACCGCGATGGCCCGGCTGCGCACGGCACTCGGCGTGCCCAAGCTCATCCAGACCGTCGTCAAGCGGGGCTACCGGCTCGCGCTCGACCCGGCCGCCGGGTCCAAGTACGGGGCCTGAGAGGCCCGGTCCCGCGCGCCCAGGAGCCTGCCGCGCAGCACGAGCGCCCGGCCGAGCAGGCCGAACGCGAGCGTGCACAGGGCCGCCCGCACGATGTTCCACGCCACCCACGGGCCCTCGAAGTCCGCGCGCACGGCGGCCGGGTCGGCGATCCGCGCCGGGTCGCCCGCCGCCGCGAGGTCGTCGTTCAGGGGCACGTTCACCACGGCGGTGAGCACGAAGGCGAGCGCGTACGCGGCCAGGGCGCCGCACACCCACCACCGCAGCGGCGTGCGCCGCAGCCGCCACGCGGCGAGCCCGGTGCTCAGCAGCGCCCCGAAGAAGCCGAAGAAGAACACCGGGTTCTGGATGACATCGTTGATGTGCTGCATGACCTCGATGTACGCGCGGTCCGAGCTGCGCGCGAGGCCGGGCATCACCGCGCAGGCGAAGACGTAGAAGGATCCGGCCATCAGGCCCGTGGTGAGCGCTGCCGCGCCCAGGGCGACGCCGCTGGTGGGCCGGTCGGTACGGGGTGTGCCGCTGTTCGTCATGCCGTCGAGTCAAGCCGCGCGCCGCCGCCGGGGCCATGGCCGACAAGCGCACCGGCATAAGCGCGCGTCCAGCCCCGCCGGTGCGCCCGTCTTGCCACGAGGGTGTCCGCGCGCGGTGGCAGGGGTTCCAGAGCCGCCCCGGGACGGGCACTGTAGGAGTACGGACGGGCGTACGGACAGCACGCGCGCGCACGTCGGCACGCACCGGAACGGCCCCCGAACTCACCGGCGACCCCGAGGCGGTGACACCCGCATGGCGTTGAGTGCGGCCCCCCAGGAGGCCCCGCACAAGCCCCCGGACAAGGCTTCGTACCAGCCTCCGGACAAGGCGACCTACCAGGCTCCGTACAAACCCCCGCACAAACCCCCGCACAAGGTCGCGTACGGCGAGCTGCGGTTCGACTCCGGACGGATCTGCCTCGACCTCCTCGCGACGAACCACCCCGTGGAGCGGCTCGGCGACGTGGACCGGCTGCGCGCCTGGCTGGCCGGGGCGGGGCTGCTCCCGCCGGGCACACCGCTGCCGGACGCCGACCAGGCCTGGCTCGCCGGGTTCCGCGAACTGCGCGGCCACATCGGCCGGTTGGTCGGCGGGGAGCTGGCTGGACGGCCCGCCGACACCGCCCTCGCCCGGGTGAACGCGCTGACCGCCGTGGCCCCGCCCGCGCCGTGCGCCGTGCGGCACGCCGACGGCAGCCTCGTCCGCGCGCTGCACGGCACCCCGGGGCGCGCCGCGCTGCTCGCGGCCGTCGCCCGGGACGCCGTCGAACTGCTCACCGACCCGGTGGCGCGCTCGCTGCTGCGCCGGTGCGAGGGCGACAGCTGTCCGCTGGTCTACCTCGACACGTCACGGGGGCACCGCCGCCGCTGGTGTTCCAGCGAGGTGTGCGGCAACCGGGAGCGGGTGGCCCGGCACCGGAGGCGGGCGGCGGCGCTCACGCGCGCGTGAGCGAGGAAAACCTCGCCGCTGCCTGAACACATCCCCCGCTCTGTCCGTACGTCCCTGATGACCAGCCGGCGCGTGGTTCGGCAGCGCCCCGAAGGGGCGCGGGGCCGTGTCCATATGCGGCTCCGCCGCGTGGGCGCGACCAGCCCGAGTCGGCCTGCAGACGAACGGCAACTCAGCGAAGCGCCCGGCCAGCCGGGCCGAAGCGCGGACAGCGGAGGCAGACGTGCGCAAGGATTCCGCCGTGGCCGATGAACGCCCGCACCGACATCGCGCGGCGCCCGCGCCGGAGCCGGACGAGGAGTTGATGCGCGCGCTGTACCGCGAGCACGCCGGTCCGCTTCTCGCCTATGTGCTCCGCCTTGTGGCGGGAGACCGGCAGCGCGCCGAGGATGTCGTGCAGGAGACGCTCATCCGTGCCTGGAAGAACGCCGGTCAGCTCAACCGTGCGACCGGTTCGGTACGCCCCTGGCTGGTGACGGTCGCACGCCGCATCGTCATCGACGGCCACCGCAGCCGGCAGGCCCGGCCGCAGGAGGTCGACCCGTCGCCGCTGGAGGTCATCCCCGCGGAGGACGAGATCGATAAGGCGCTGTGGCTGATGACGCTGTCGGACGCGCTGGAGGACCTGACTCCCGCGCACCGGGAGGTACTTGTCGAGACCTACTTCAAAGGGCGTACGGTCAATGAGGCGGCCGAGACGCTGGGCATACCCAGTGGGACGGTGCGCTCGCGGGTCTTCTACGCGCTGCGCTCGATGAAGCTGGCTCTGGAGGAGCGGGGGGTGACGGCATGAGTACGCCGTACGACGCACACGGCCCTGACCGAGGGGGCCACGGCCCGCAGGGTCCCGAGGCGGTGCACGAGACCGTCGGCGCCTACGCCCTCGGCATCCTGGACGACGCGGAGGCCACCGAGTTCGAGGCCCACCTGGCGGGCTGCGAGATCTGCGCCCGGCAGCTGGAGGAGTTCGCCGGCATGGAGCCGATGCTGGCCGCCCTGGCGGACCTTCCCGGGGCGCACGGGGCGGCGGACCTCCCCGGGGCGCACGGCGCGGCGGGCCTCCCCGGGGCCCACGGGCCGCTCGGCGCGCCCGAAGGTCCGGACGCGGCCGTGCCCCGGCCGCGCGCACTGCCCGAGGTCGGCGAGCGGCTCGCCGCCCGGCCGGGCCCGCGCCTGGCCGAACGCCTCGTGGACGAGGTCGCGCAGCGGCGCGCGCGGCGGCGCAGGCGCTCTCTGTTCCTGGCCGCGGCGGCGGCCGCGCTGATCATCGGCGGGCCGCTCGCGGTCGTCGCGGTGGACGGCGACGACGGCTCGAAGGGGCAGGTGGCGATCGACCCGCACCCGACCTCGCCCGCCGAGGACGCCTTCTTCCACCACATGGAGGAGAAGAAGTCCGCCACCGATCCGAAGACGAAGGTCACCGCCACGGTCGGCACCGAGAGGAAGGCCTGGGGCACCCACGCGGTCCTGGAGCTGAAGAACGTCAAGGGCCCGCTCAAGTGCTCCCTCGTAGCCGTCGGCAAGGACGGCAAACGCGAGACCGTCTCGTCCTGGTCGGTCCCCGCATGGGGCTACGGCATCAAGGACAGCTCGAACAAGTGGGCCCGCAACCCGCTGTACGTGCACGGCGGCGCCGCCTTCGACCGCGACGACATCGACCGGTTCGAAGTCACCACGTTCGGCGGCGAACGCCTCGTGTCGGTGGACGTCTGAGGCGCCGAAGACCCCCGCCACCGCCCTGACCAGCGACGCCCCGGGTCACGGCCCGGCGACGGACGGCGCACGAGACTGCACAAGCGGGGCCCCTTTCGCGTACGGTGGACGGCTGCTCAGTACGAGCAGCAGCACGTCAGGAAAGGGGCCCCGGTGGCCGACGTACGCGACCGCGAGATCAGCGTCGAACAGGAACACCTCGACCAGGTCTACCGCCGCCTGGAGGAGAAGATCCACGAGGCCGAGTTCCTGATGAACGACGCCGCCCAGCGTTCCCAGGTCGGTACGCCGGGCGCGCTCGCCGAGCGTGACGCGCAGGTCTTCCGCGCGGGCATCCATCTCAACCGCCTCAACAACGAGTTCGAGGACTTCCTCTTCGGCCGCATCGACCTGCTCCTCGGCAAGGACGGCAAGAAGGGCCCGGACGGCGCCTACACGGCGGTCGAACCCGCCGAGGGCGTGGTCCGCCAGGACGCGTCGGGGCCGTGCGCCGACATCGCCGAGACCCTGCACATCGGCCGCATCGGCGTCCTCGACGCGGACTACTCGCCGCTGGTCATCGACTGGCGCGCGCCCGCCGCCGCCCCCTTCTACCGCTCCACCCCGGTGGACCCCGGCCGGGTCGTGCGCCGCCGCGTCATCCGCTCCAAGGGCCGCAAGGTGCTCGGCGTCGAGGACGACCTGATGCGCCCCGAGCTGACGGCGTACCTGGACGGCGAGGTGCTGCCCGTGGTCGGCGACGGGGCGCTCATGGCCGCGCTCGGGCAGGCCCGCAGCCACACCATGCGCGACATCGTGGCGTCCATCCAGGCCGAGCAGGACCAGGTCATCCGCGCGCCCGCCGCGTCCGTGACGTACGTGGAGGGCGGCCCGGGCACCGGCAAGACGGCGGTCGCGCTGCACCGCGCCGCGTACCTGCTCTACCAGGACCGCCGCCGCTACTCGGGCGGCATCCTCATCGTCTCCCCGACGCCCCTCCTCGTCGCGTACACGGAGGGCGTCCTGCCGTCCCTGGGCGAGGAGGGCCAGGTCGCCATCCGCGCGGTCGGCTCCCTCGTCGACGGCGTGGACGCCACGGTCTACGACAGCCCGGCGGTGGCCCGCGTCAAGGGCTCGTCCCGCATGCTGAAGGTCCTCCGCAAGGCGGCCAGGGGCGCCCTGGAGACCCCGCCCGCCCCGCCGCAGGCCCCCGCCGACGACGAGGACGCCCTGTTCCCCGCCCCGGCCGCGCCCGGCACCGGCGCCGCGGCCGCGCCCGGCACCCCCACCCGCCTCCGCGTCGTGGCGTTCAACAGGCGCCTGGAGCTCGACGCCGAGGAACTCGCCCGCGTCAGACGCACCGCGCTCGGCGGCACCGCCCCCGTCAACCTGCTGCGCCCCCGGGCCCGCAAGCTCCTCCTGGACGCCCTCTGGGACAAGTCCGGCGCGGCCACCCGGCACAGCGACCCCGAACTCGCCGCCGAGCTCCGCTCGTCGTTCGACGAGGACATCACCACCGAGGACGCCTTCATCGCGTTCCTGGACGCGTGGTGGCCCGTCCTCACCCCGCGCGGCGTGCTGCGCGCGATGGCCGACGAGAAGCGCCTCGGGCGCTGGGCGCGCCGGGTGCTCAACCCGGGCGAGGTCCGCAAGCTGGCCCGCTCCCTGCGCCGCGAGACCTGCTCGGTGCACGACATCGCGCTCCTGGACGAGCTCCAGGCGATCCTCGGCACCCCCGCGCGGCCGAAGAAGAAGCGCGACCTCGACCCGCTGGACCAGCTCACCGGCCTCGACGAGCTGATGCCGATGCGCGAGGAGTCCCAGCGCGAGCGCGCCGAGCGGCTCGCCGCCGAGCGCACCGAGTACGCGCACGTCATCGTCGACGAGGCCCAGGACCTCACGCCCATGCAGTGGCGCATGGTGGGCCGCCGCGGGCGCCACGCGACCTGGACGGTCGTGGGCGACCCGGCGCAGTCCTCCTGGTCCGACCCGGACGAGGCCGCGGCGGCGCGCGACGAGGCGCTCGGCACCCGCCCGCGCCGCCGCTTCACGCTGACCGTCAACTACCGCAACCCCGCCGAGATCGCCGACCTCGCCGCCAAGGTCCTGGCCCTGGCCATGCCCGGCTCCGAGTCCCCGTCCGCCGTCCGCTCCACGGGTGTCGAGCCGCGCTTCGCCGTCGTACGGGGCAAGGACCTCGGCCGGTCCGTGCGCGAGGAGGCGGCCCGGCTGCTCGACGAGGTCGAGGGGACCGTCGGCGTCGTCGTCGCCATGCACCGCCGCGACCAGGCGGCCCGCTGGCTGGCCGGGCTCGGCGAGCGCGTCGTGGCGCTCGGCAGCCTGGAGGCCAAGGGCCTGGAGTACGACGCGACGGTCGTCGTGTCGCCCGCGGAGATCGCCGACGAGTCCCCGGCGGGCCTGCGCGTCCTGTACGTCGCGCTGACCCGTGCCACCCAGCAGCTCACGGTCCTGTCGGGCGAGCGCGACGAGCCGGACGCGGACGGCGTGCCGGACCTGCTCAGGGAATGACCCCCTGCTACGGGAATTGCCTTACGGGATTCGTTTGTTACCGTTGATGTGACACCGGCTCGATCCAAGCCCCCGGGCCCAACCTTCGTCGCTACGAGCGACCACTTGCCGCGAGGCGAGCATGGCGGGTCGGTGTCACTTCGCGTAGGAGAGGTCCACGTCACCCGGTGACGTGGACCTCTTTTCGTTTCCCTGCCCTTCTCGTATGGTGGAAACTGTTTTCCGAAATGCATGTGAACAAAACGTTCTCAATCCGGGGCGGCTACCACGTACTCAGGGGTAGGTGCGACCATCGGACGGCAACAGCTACAAGGTGAAAGCAGAGGAAGTCCGCCATGGCAACGGCGCCCAGCGTCTCCTACTCGATGACGGTCAGGCTGGAGGTGCCCGCGAGCGGAACCGCGGTCTCCCAGCTCACCACGGCCGTGGAGTCCTCCGGCGGCTCCGTCACCGGCCTCGACGTCACGGCGTCCGGCCACGAGAAGCTGCGCATCGACGTCACGATCGCCGCGACGTCCACCGCGCACGCCGACGAGATCGTCGAGAAGCTGCGCGGCATCGAGGGCGTCACGCTCGGGAAGGTCTCCGACCGTACGTTCCTGATGCACCTCGGCGGCAAGATCGAGATGGCGTCCAAGCACCCCATCCGCAACCGCGACGACCTCTCCATGGTCTACACCCCGGGCGTGGCCCGCGTGTGCATGGCGATTGCCGAGAACCCCGAGGACGCCCGCCGCCTCACCATCAAGCGCAACTCCGTCGCGGTCGTCACGGACGGCTCGGCCGTCCTCGGCCTCGGCAACATCGGCCCCAAGGCCGCCCTGCCCGTCATGGAGGGCAAGGCCGCCCTCTTCAAGCGCTTCGCGGGCATCGACGCCTGGCCGATCTGCCTGGACACCCAGGACTCCGACGCGATCGTCGAGATCGTCAAGGCCATCGCCCCGGGCTTCGCGGGCATCAACCTGGAGGACATCTCCGCGCCCCGCTGCTTCGAGATCGAGGCCCGGCTCCGCGAGGCCCTCGACATCCCCGTCTTCCACGACGACCAGCACGGCACCGCGATCGTCGTGCTCGCCGCGCTGACCAACGCCCTGCGCGTGGTGGGCAAGAGCATCGGTGACGTACGCGTCGTCATGTCCGGCGCCGGCGCGGCCGGTACGGCCATCCTGAAGCTGCTGCTGGCCGCGGGCGTCAAGCACGCCGTCGTCGCCGACATCCACGGCGTCGTGCACGCCGACCGCGCGGACCTGGTGGACGCCGCGGCCGACTCGCCGCTGCGCTGGATCGCCGACAACACCAACCCCGAGGGCATCACCGGCAGCCTCAAGGAGGCCGTGCGCGGCGCCGACGTCTTCATCGGCGTCTCGGCGCCGAACGTGCTCGGCGGCGAGGACGTCGCGGCCATGGCCGACGGCGCCATCGTGTTCGCGCTCGCGAACCCGGACCCGGAGGTCGACCCGGCCATCGCCCGCCAGACGGCCGCGGTCGTGGCCACGGGCCGCTCGGACTTCCCGAACCAGATCAACAACGTCCTGGTCTTCCCCGGCGTCTTCCGCGGCCTGCTCGACGCCCAGTCGCGCACGGTCAACACCGAGATGATGCTGGCCGCGGCCACCGCCCTCGCGGACGTGGTGACCGAGGACGAGCTCAACCCGAACTACATCATCCCGAGCGTCTTCAACGACAAGGTCGCCGGAGCCGTCGCCGGGGCGGTGCGCACCGCGGCCAAGGCCGCCGGCGCGAGCGCGGCGGGCTGAGCCGCTCGGCGGTCTGTGACAGGTGCCACGGCGCGTCGGCACGGCGCGTCGTGGAACGCCGCCCTCAGCGGGCCTCTAGGGTGGCTGGGCGCGGTCCTGCGGGTCCGCGCCGCCCTGACCAGGCCCGCACGGCCTGCGGCCCGGCGCCGGGAGCGGACGGAGCGTCACCATTTCGAGGCACCTAGACGAAATGGGCGCTTTTCGTGTGACTCCCAGGGGTGCCGGATTGGCTTTCCCGCCGCTGGTGGGGGCAGGATGCGTCTCTGGGCGCGAGGGTCTGACCACGGACCCGGGTCCTGGGACTGACCGAGACCCTGGCAGCATCGGCTTCGCTGTTGCCTCACATGCGGCTCCGCCGCGTGGCACGCCTCAACGGCAAGAAGAACACGGGAGTACAAACATGAACCGCAGTGAGCTGGTGGCCGCGCTGGCCGACCGCGCCGAGGTGACCCGCAAGGACGCCGACGCCGTGCTGGCCGCGTTCGCCGAGACCGTCGGCGAGATCGTTGCCAAGGGCGACGAGAAGGTCACCATCCCCGGCTTCCTGACCTTCGAGCGCACCCACCGTGCCGCTCGCACCGCCCGCAACCCGCAGACCGGCGAGCCGATCAACATCCCGGCCGGTTACAGCGTCAAGGTCTCCGCGGGCAGCAAGCTCAAGGAAGCCGCCAAGGGCAAGTAAGTCCGTCTGCAGCCCTGAGGCTCATTCGGTACGCAGAAGGGGCGGCCACCCGTTTCGGGAGGCCGCCCCTTCGGCGTGCGCGCGCCCGGAAGGCACGGAAGGCGCCCGGATGCCCGAAGGGCGCCTCCCCGCCAGGGGGAGGCGCCCTTCGGCACGGCTCGGCGGGCGGCTAGCCCAGCGCGGGCTCGCCGGGCAGCTCGACCTTCGCGCCGAGCGACACGAGCTTGTCCATGAAGTTCTCGTAGCCGCGGTTGATCAGGTCGATGCCGTGCACCCGGGACGTGCCCTGGGCGGCAAGCGCCGCGATCAGATACGAGAAGCCGCCGCGCAGGTCGGGAATGACCAGGTCGGCGCCCTGCAGCTTGGTGGGGCCGCTGACGACCGCGGAGTGCAGGAAGTTGCGCTGGCCGAAGCGGCAGTCGGAGCCGCCGAGGCACTCGCGGTAGAGCTGGATGTGGGCGCCCATCTGGTTCAGCGCCGAGGTGAAGCCGAGGCGGGACTCGTACACCGTCTCGTGGACGATGGACAGGCCCGTCGCCTGCGTCAGGGCGACGACGAGCGGCTGCTGCCAGTCGGTCTGGAAGCCGGGGTGGACGTCCGTCTCCAGGGCGATGGACTTCAGCTGGCCGCCGGGGTGCCAGAAGCGGATGCCCTCGTCGTCGATCTCGAAGGCGCCGCCGACCTTCCGGTACGTGTTCAGGAAGGTCATCATCGAGCGCTGCTGGGCGCCGCGGACGTAGATGTTGCCTTCGGTCGCCAGGGCCGCGGAAGCCCAGGAGGCGGCCTCCAGGCGGTCCGAGAGGGCGTGGTGGTTGTAGCCGCCGAGGCTGTCCACACCGGTGATCCGTATGGTCCGGTCGGTGTCCATGGCGATGATCGCGCCCATTTTCTGCAGGACGCAGATCAGGTCCTCGATCTCCGGCTCCACCGCGGCGTTGGAGAGCTCCGTCACACCCTCGGCGAGCACGGCGGTGAGCAGCACCTGCTCGGTGGCGCCCACGGAGGGGTACGGCAGGCGGATCTTGGTGCCGCGCAGGCGCTGCGGCGCCTCCAGGTACTGGCCGCCCTCGCGCTTCTCGATGGTCGCGCCGAACTGGCGGAGCACCTCGAAGTGGAAGTCGATGGGGCGGCCGCCGATGTCGCAGCCGCCGAGGCCCGGGATGAACGCGTGACCGAGGCGGTGCAGGAGCGGGCCGCAGAACAGGATCGGAATCCGCGAGGAACCCGCGTGCGCGTCGATGTCGGCGACGTTCGCACTTTCCACATGCGAGGGGTCGAGCACCAGCTCGCCCGGCTCCTCGCCGGGGCGGACCGTCACGCCGTGCAGTTGCAGCAGGCCGCGTACGACACGGACGTCGCGGATGTCGGGAACGTTGCGCAGACGGCTCGGAGCGCTGCCGAGCAGCGCGGCGACCATGGCCTTGGGCACGAGGTTCTTCGCGCCGCGGACACGGATCTCACCCTCCAGCGGGGTTCCGCCGTGGACAAGCAGTACGTCTTGGGTGCCGGTGACGGTCATGAATCTCGCGTTCCGAAGAGGTGGACGGGGGGATCAAAGGGAAAGCGTAATGGCCGCCCGCCCCCCGTCCGTAGGCCCGAGGGGGCCCGAGCACGTCATGACTCGGCTACAACACGAACCGTACGGAACCGGACGCTCAGGGTCACCTTTCCCGCGCGCCGCCCGAACCGCCCGCGTACGCCCTGAACTGCGTGCACTTCCGTCAGGCCATTGCCTCCCCGGAGAAGCCCAAGATGCGGGATCATGTCTGGCATGACCGAGGTGTCCTCGCTCACAGGGCGGCTGCTCGTGGCCACGCCGGCCCTGTCGGACCCCAATTTCGACCGTGCGGTGGTGCTGCTCCTCGACCACGACGAGGAGGGCTCGCTGGGCGTGGTCCTCAACCGCCCGACCCCGGTGGGCGTCGGCGACATCCTGGAGGGCTGGGGCGAGCTCGCGGGCGCGCCCGGCGTCGTCTTCCAGGGCGGCCCGGTCTCCCTGGACTCGGCGCTCGGCGTCGCGGTGATCCCCGGCGACGAGGGGGCCGTGCGTTCCCGGCGCCGCCCGTCCCGCGAGGACCCCATCGGCTTCCGGCGGGTGCACGGCGCGATCGGCCTGGTCGACCTGGAGGCCCCGCCGGAGCTGCTCGCCGCCGCGCTCGGCTCCCTGCGGATCTTCGCGGGGTACGCGGGCTGGGGCCCGGGCCAGCTGGAGGACGAACTCGTCGAGGGCGCGTGGTACGTGGTCGAGTCCGAGCCGGGCGACGTCTCCTCGCCCGACCCGGAGCGGCTGTGGCGCTCCGTGCTGCGGCGCCAGCGCAGCGAGCTCGCGATGGTGGCGACGTATCCGGACGACCCGTCGCTGAACTGACGCGAAGGCGCGAAGACGCGAAGGCGCAGGGCCGGGGTGCGGTCAGGCGGCTGCCGTGCGCAGATACCGCTCGGCGAGCGGATGCGGGTCGCGGGCCGGCACGGCCAGGTGGACGGTGACCGGGGGCGCGTTCTTCAGGCGCAGATAGCGCAGGCCCGGATGGGAGTGGCGGCGGGCGACCGGCTCCGGGGCGACCCCGATGCCGTGGCCCGCGGCGACGGCCTCCAGCCACTCGTCGAAGTTGTCGGCGGTGCAGGCGAGCCGGGGGCGGCGGTCCGCGGGCCACAGCTCGGGGCGCGTGGTCCCGGTGACGGTGTTCACCACGAGCGGGTGCGCGGCGAGCTCCGCCCAGTCGAGGACGCGGCGGCCCGCGAGGGCCCCGGAGCCGCGGGCCACGGCGGCGACGCGCGGCTCGCGCAGCAGCACCTGACCGCGCACCTCGGCCCCGGGCGGCAGGTCCCCGCGGACGACCGCCACGTCGCAGGCCCCCGAGGTGAGCCCCGCCAGCGGCTCGTCGCGCCGCACGAGCCGCACGACCGCCCCGGTCGCCGCCTTGAACGCGGTGGTGAGCGGCCCGCAGACCTCCGGGAGCATCGAGGTGAAGCCGAGCCGGAGGACCGGCCGCGCGGCGCCCGGGGCGCGCAGGGCCCCGTCGAGGCGCGTGAGCAGCGGCGCGAGCTCGTCGCGCAGACACCGCCCGGCGTCGGTGAGCTCCACGTGCCGGGTGGTGCGGTCGAGCAGACGGGTGCCGACGGCCTCTTCGAGGGCCCGCACGGTCCGGGTGAGCGCGGGCTGTCCGATGCCGAGCGCCGCCGCGGCGTGCGTGAAGCTCAGCTCGTCGGCGACGGCGAGGAAGCCGCGCAGATGCCGCAGCTCCACGGTGTCCAGGGGGTCCTCGGGCGGCTTGGAATCCATGCTTCCTGAGCATAAACGCACTCCGGCGGGCATTTCCCCGCCGAACCGGAGACTGCCTACGTTTCCGTCCGACGACGACGTGAGCGGGAACGAAGGGAGCTGGTGACCCGTGCGGAAGATCTGGCTGTTGATGCTGGGGGCCTTCACATTGGGGCTCGACGCGTATGTGATGGCGGGCCTCCTGCCCGTGGTCGCGGACGACCTGGACACGACCGTGTCCCTCGCCGGGCAGATGGTCACCGTCTTCACGCTGGCGTACGCGGTGAGCGCGCCGCTCGTCGCGGGCCTGTTCGCGGGCGCCCGCCCGCGCGTGCTGATCATCGCGGCGCTCGCCGTGTTCACGGTGGGCAACGCCCTGACCGCGCTCGCGCCCGGCCTCGCGGTGCTGCTCGCCGCCCGTGCCGTGGCGGGCGTGGGCGCCGGGGTGTACTCGGCGCTGTCCACGGCCGCCGCCGCCACGCTCGCCGGACCGGAGAAGCGCGGCCGGGCGCTCGCCCTGGTGATGGGCGGGATGAGCTCGGGCACGGTGCTCGGCGTGCCGCTGGGGGTGCTGCTCGCCGACCACACCTCGTGGCGCTCGACCATGTGGCTGGTGACGGGGCTCGGCGCGGTCGCCCTCGCGGGGCTCGCGGCGGGCCTGCCCGAGATCCCCGCGCCGCCCGCCGTGCCGGTGCGGGCGCGGCTCGGGGCGCTCGCCGACCGGGCCGTCCTCCCCGTCGTGGGCGTGTCCTTCCTGGGGGCCGTGTCGAGCCTCGGCCTGTACACGTACCTCGCCCCGGTCCTGGACGCGGCGGGCGGTGTCGGCGAGGGCGAGGTGGCCCCGTACCTGTGGGCCTGGGGGATCGGTGGCGTGCTCGGCAGCGTGCTCGCGGGGCCGCTCGTGGACCGCACGGGCCGGGTGCTCGCCCTCGTGACGGGCGTGACGGCGCTCCTGGTCGTCTCGGAAGCCTCGATTCCGCTCCTCGGGGCGGCGGCCTTCCCCGCGCTCGTGGTCTGGGGCGCGGCGGGCTGGGCCTTCCAGGTGCCGCAGCAGCACCGCCTGTTGGCGCTGAGCGCCGAGCGCGGCACGGTGGCCCTCGCCCTCAACAACTCCGCCCTCTACCTGGGCAGCGCGGTGGGCTCCGGCGCCGCGGGGCTCGCCCTGTCGGCGGGCCTGGACGCGGGCGCGCTGCCGTGGGCGGCGGCCGGGGTCGCGGCCCTGGGCCTCGCCCTGCACCTGGTGGCGGGGCGTCGCGCCCGCGGAGGCGACAGCCGCTGCCAGGACGCGCCGGGCGTGAGTACCCTTGGCACCTATGAGCACTCTTGAGCCCGAGCCCGAGCGCGGGGCAGGTACGGGGACCCTCGTAGAGCCGACGCCCCAGGTGTCGCACGGTGACGGCGACCACGAGCGCTATGCGCACTACGTCCAGAAGGACAAGATCATGGCGAGCGCGCTCGACGGGACCCCCGTCGTGGCGCTCTGCGGCAAGGTGTGGGTCCCCGGCCGCGACCCGAAGAAGTACCCCGTCTGTCCCATGTGCAAGGAGATCTACGAGTCCATGGGCGCCGGCGGCGACAAGGACAAGGGCGGCAAGGACGGCGGCAAGAAGTAACCGCACGCCGACCCGGTTGATCACCGTGGGCCCCCGCAGCGTCCGACGGCGCGGCGGGGGCCCACGCATGTCCGGATCCGGGCAGCGGCACGTCCGGATCCGGGCAGTGGCACGTCCGGTGAGACGCTCGAGCCCGTCCGGCGTTTGAGGACGAGGCGCGCAGCGCCGATGGCTGTTCAAGGCCCAGGGGCCGGCCTCCGTTGCATATGCCGCAAAGGCTCTTTTGCCCCGCGCAATGCCGTGGCAGCCTCCTCCCCATGACCTTCGAGCAACTGATCCCCGCGCCCGCACGCGCCGAGGGCACACCGGGCGGCACCGGCTTCACCGTCGACGGGTCGACCGCGCTCTGGGCGGGCCCGGGCACCGAGACCACCGAACGCTGGCTGCGCGCGACGCTGGGCGGCACGTTCCACCTCCCGCTCGCGCCGGGCGCGGAGACGGCGCCCGGCACCATCGTGCTGCGCGTCGACGACGAGGGCGGGGCGCTGGCGCCGGAGGCCTACCGCCTCACCGTCACCTCCGACCGCGTCGAGATCGTCGGCGGCGGCTCGGCCGGCGTCTTCTGGGGCGCCCAGACGCTGCGCCAACTGCTCGGCCCGGAGGCGTTCCGCCGCGCCCCGATCGCCGCGCAGGGCACGCTCACCGTCCCCGAGGGCGTCGTCGAGGACGCCCCCCGGTTCGGCTGGCGCGGCATGATGCTCGACGTGTCGCGGCACTTCATGTCCAAGGAAGGGGTCCTGCGCTATCTGGACCTGCTCGCCGCGCACAAGCTGAACGTCTTCCACTTCCACCTCACCGACGACCAGGGCTGGCGCCTGGAGATCAAGCGCTACCCCCGGCTCACCGAGGTGGGCGCGTGGCGCTCGCGCACCAAGTGGGGCCACCGCCAGTCGGACTTGTGGAACGAGACCCCGCACGGCGGCTTCTACACCCAGGAGGACATCCGCGAGATCGTCGCGTACGCCACGGCCCGGCACATCACCGTCGTACCGGAGATCGAGGTTCCGGGGCACTCGCAGGCCGCCATCGCCGCCTATCCGGAACTCGGCAACGCCGACGTCATCGACACGAACGCGCTGTCCGTCTGGGACAACTGGGGCGTCACGCCGAACGTGCTCGCGCCCACCGAAGGCACCCTCCGCTTCTACGAAGGGGTCTTCGAGGAGGTCCTGGAGCTGTTCCCGTCGACGTTCATCCACGTCGGCGGCGACGAGTGCCCCAAGGAGCAGTGGAAGGACTCCCAGGTCGCCCAGGAGCAGATCGAGCAGCTGGGCGTCAGCAACGAGGACGAGCTGCAGAGCTGGTTCATCCGGCACTTCGACAAGTGGCTGGCCGCGCGCGGGCGTCGGCTCATCGGCTGGGACGAGATCCTGGAGGGCGGACTCGCGGAGGGCGCGGCCGTGTCCTCCTGGCGCGGGTACAGCGGCGGCATCGCGGCGGCCAAGGCGGGCCACGACGTCGTCATGTGCCCCGAGCAGCACGTGTATCTGGACCACCGTCAGCACGGCGGCGCGGACGAGCCGGTGCCCATCGGCTGGGTGCGCACCCTGGAGGACGTCTACCGCTTCGAGCCGGTGCCGGACAAGCTCACCGCCGAGGAGGCCCGGCACGTGCTCGGCACCCAGGCCAACGTGTGGACCGAGGTCATGGAGAACGAAGACCGCGTGGACTACCAGGTCTTCCCCAGGCTCGCGGCGCTCGCAGAGGTCGCCTGGAGCGAGCTGCCCGCGCCCGCCGAGCGCGACTTCGCGGCCTTCGAGGAGCGAATGACGGCCCACTACGCGCGACTTGACGCCCTCGGGGTGTCCTACCGTCCGCCGGGCGGCCCGCTGCCCTGGCAGCAGCGTCCCGGCGTGTTCGGACGCCCGATCGAGGGGGCGCCCCCAAACGTGTGAGGTCCGCCCCGCGCACGTGCTCCTGGCGGCCCGCCCTGCGACTGTGGGCCGCCAGGAGAAAGCCGTACAAGGCTCACCGAAGAGTGGCAATTCCCGCCGACCGGCGAGGGAGTGCGAAAACGGCATATCCCCCAGGTCTGCGGACGAACGTCTCCTAGCGGACCCCCGCGCCGGGGTCCGGTGAAGATGTGCCAGAGTTGCCACGTCCGGGTTGTGAGCACGTACCGTACGGCGGAACAGGCGTAACGGTGAGCGCGGCACGCAAGTGGCCGGGCCATCGGGAAGGGGCAGCCGGTTTTGACCACGCACGCACCGCGGGCGGCGCAGGGGGCGCAGTCTGTGTCGCTGCCCGCCACGCTCGACGAGGCCGTCGCGGCGCTCGCCGCCGTGCCCGCAGCCGTGCCCGTCGCGGGCGGCACGGACCTGATGTCGTCGGTCAACGCCGGCCTGCTGCGCCCCGCCGCGCTCGTCGGCCTCGGCCGCATCAGCGAGATCCGCGGCTGGCAGTACCAGGACGGGCACGCCCTGCTCGGCGCCGGGCTCACGCACGCGCGCATGGGACGCCCGGACTTCGCGGCGCTCATCCCGGCGCTCGCCGCGGCCGCGCGCGCCGCGGGACCCCCGCCGATCCGCAACGCGGGCACCCTCGGCGGCAACATCGCCTCCGCCGCGCCGACCGGTGACTCGCTGCCCGTACTCGCCGCGCTCGAAGCCGTGTTGATCATCGTGGGCCCCGGTGGCTCCCGCCGCGAGGTCCCGGTCTCGCACCTGCTCGCGGGCATGGAGATGCTCCAGCCCGGCGAACTCATCGGATTTGTCCGCGTGCCGATCCTGCACGCCCCCCAGGTCTTCCTGAAGGCCACGGGGCGCACCGGACCCGGCCGCGCCCTCGCGTCCGTCGCGCTGGTCCTCGACCCCGCGCGCCGGGGCGTGCGGTGCGCGGTGGGGGCGATCGCGCCCATGCCCCTGCGCCCCCTGGAGGCGGAGCAGTGGGTGGCCGGGCTCATCGACTGGGACGGCGAGCGCGGGCTCGTGCCGGAGGCCCTCGCGGCGTTCGGCGACTACGTGGCCGCGGCGTGCATCCCGGACCAGCCGCCCGCCGAGGACGGCAGCGAGCGGCCGCACCCGCCCGCCGTACTGCATCTGCGGCGCACCGTCGCCGCGCTGGCCCGACGAGCACTGGGGAGGGCGCTGTCGTGACCGACGCACAGAGGAACGGGGCGGGCGGCGGCTGGCAGCCGCACCCGCAGGGCGAGTACGACGCCGACGCCACGGCGTTCGTCCAGCTCCCGGAGGGCGCTGTCGACGCGGTGAGCACGCCGCTCGCCGCCCCCGGACACGGCTATGTGCCGCCGCAGATAACGGTCGCGCCGACCGCCGCCGACGCCACCGACCCCGCCGCCACGGGCGTGTGGGTGCTGCCCCCGGAGATCACCGGGGTCGCGCCCGCGCCCGGCGACGCCCCGGTCGCGAGCTGGCCGGACCCCGCCGCGCAGCCGGGACTCCCGGTCCACGAGGCGTACGACGGGCAGGGCCACGAGCCGCACGGCGCGCACGAGCCGCAGGGTCTGCACGGCACGCATGAGCCGCACGGCGTGCATGAGCCGCACGGCGTGCATGAGCCGCACGGTCCGTACGAGCAGCACGTCCCGGACGCTTACGACCCGCGCGCCACCGGCCAGTGGACCTTCCCGGACGCGGTGCCGCAGGATCAGCCTGCTCCGGCGCATCCGCACGCGCCCGCGCCCGCCGCGCACGACGTGACCGGGCAGTGGTCCATCCCCGTCGCGGATGGTGATCTTCCGGACGAATCGGGCGAGTTCACCGCGTCGTCCCTCGCGCAGCAGTGGGGTGGCACGCCGCCCGCGACGCTGCCCGGAGGGGCGCCCGCGCCCTGGGCGTCGGCGCTCGCGGCGATGCCGGAGTCGATGGTGCCGCAAGCGCCGGAGGCCTTCGCCGAGCAGCCGCCGGTGGAGCAGCAGCCGGTCGGGCACCCGCCGGTGGGGCAGTCCCCGCTGGCGCCGCCCCCGGTCGAGCAGCCGCAGGTCGAGCAGCCGCAGGTCGAGCAGCCCGCCGTGGAGCCGCCCGCCGTCGAGGAGACCCCCTTCGAGCAGACGGCCAAGCTGTTCGTCGTCGAGCGGCGGCCGGACGGCTCGCTCGGCCCCAGGGGCGGCGTACCGGAGGAGGCGGCGGAGCCGCAGCCGCTGGTCGCGCCGGAGCCGGAGCCCTTCGTGGCGCCGGAGCCGCAGCTCGTGACCGCGCCGGAGCCCGTGGCCGCCGAGCCGGAGCCGCCGGTTGCCCCGGAGCCCGAGCCCGCCCCCGTGGCGGCCGAGGTCCCGGCCCCGGTCGAACTCCCGGAAGCCCCGGCCCTGGTGGAGCCCGCCGTTCCGGAGGAGCCGGTCGCCGCCTCGGAGGAGCCCGGGGCCGAGGCCCAGGCCCCCGCGCCGGAAGCCGTGCCGGAACCGGAACCGGAGCCGGAGTCCGAGCTGGAGCCCGCGCCGGAGGCGTCCGCGCCCGAGCCGGAGCAAGGGCCCGAGCCCGCGCCGGAAGCCGGGTCCGCGGGCGAACCCGCCCCGACGCCCGCCCCGGAACCCGCCCAGGAGCCCGCCCCCGCGATGGAAGCGGAAGTGGCCCCCCCGGTTGAGGCCGGGCCCGACGCGGTGGCCGACGTCCAGGAGGCGGCGGCCGAGGCGGAGCCCGAGCAGCCGGAAGCCCCGGCCGAGCCGCAGCCCCACCACGACGAACACCCCCTCGTCTCCTACGTCCTGCGCGTCAACGGCGCTGACCGGCCCGTCACCGACGCCTGGATCGGCGAGTCGCTCCTGTACGTGCTGCGCGAGCGGCTCGGCCTCGCGGGCGCCAAGGACGGCTGCTCGCAGGGCGAGTGCGGGGCCTGCAACGTCCAGGTGGACGGCCGCCTCGTGGCCTCCTGCCTGGTGCCCGCCGCCACCGCGGCGAGCAGCGAGGTGCGCACCGTCGAGGGCCTCGCCGCCGACGGGCAGCCCTCCGACGTCCAGCGGGCCCTCGCCAACTGCGGCGCCGTGCAGTGCGGCTTCTGCGTCCCGGGCATGGCCATGACGCTGCACGACCTCCTGGAGGGCAACCCCGCGCCCAGCGACCTGGAGGCCCGCCGCGCCCTGTGCGGCAACCTGTGCCGCTGCTCGGGCTACCGCGGCGTGCTCGACGCGGTGCGCGACGTCGTCGCCGAGCGCGCGGCCAAGGGCGCCGCCGAGCAGGAGCAGGACGGGCAGGCCGCCGGGCAGACGCGCATCCCGCACCAGGCGGGCCCGTACGGGCAGGACGGAGAGCAGGCGTGACCGGCGTGACCGACGAAGCCGTCACCACCCCCGGAGGGGCCGAGCAACTGCCGCGCGGCATCGGCTCCTCGCTGCCGTCGGCGGACATCAGGGCCAAGACGGAGGGCACCTTCCCCTACGCCTCCGACCTGTGGGCCGAGGGCCTGCTGTGGGCGGCCGTCCTGCGCTCCCCGCACGCGCACGCGCGCGTGGTGTCCATCGACACCACCCACGCGCGCGAGCTGCCGGGCGTCCGCGCGGTCGTCACGCACGAGGACGTCCCGGGCGCGGCCCTGCACGGCCGGTGGAGCGCCGACCGCCCGGTCTTCGCCGCCGACGTGGTGCGCCACCACGGCGAGCCCATCGCCGCCGTCGCCGCCGACCATCCGGACACCGCCCGCATGGCCGCCGCCGCGATCATCGTCGAGTACGAGGCCCTCGACCCGGTCACCGACCCCGAGCAGGCCTTCGAGGCGCCGCCGCTGCACCCGGACGGCAATCTGATCCGGCACATCCCGCTGCGCCACGGCGACCCGGAGGCGACCGGCGAGGTCGTCGTCGAGGGCCTGTACCGCATCGGCCGCCAGGACCCGGCGCCGATCGGCGCGGAGGCGGGGCTCGCGGTGCCGCGCCCGGACGGCGGCGTCGAGCTGTACGTCGCCTCGACGGACCCGCACGGCGACCGCGACCGCGCGGCCGCCGTCTACGGCCTGGCGCCGGACCTGGTGAAGGTCGTCGTCACGGGCGTGCCCGGCGCCACCGCCGACCGCGAGGACCCGGGCTTCCAGCTGCCGCTCGGCCTGCTCGCCCTGAAGACGGGCTGCCCGGTCAAGCTCACCGCGACGCGCGAGGAGTCCTTCCTCGGCCACGCCCACCGCCACCCCACGCTCCTGCGCTACCGCCACCACGCGGACGCGGAGGGCAAGTTGGTGAAGGTGGAGGCGCAGATCCTGCTCGACGGAGGCGCGTACGCGGACACCTCGGCGCAGGTGCTCGCCGCCGCCGTCTCCTTCGCCTGCGGTCCGTACGTCGTCCCGAACGCCTTCATCGAGGGCTGGGTGGTGCGGACGAACAACCCGCCCTCCGGGCACGTGCGCGGCGAGGGCGCCTTCCAGGTCTGCGCGGCGTACGAGGCGCAGATGGACAAGCTCGCCAAGAAGCTGGGCGTCGACCCGGCCGAGGTGCGGCTGCGCAACGCGATGGCGACCGGCGACGTCCTGCCCACGGGACAGACCGTGACCTGCCCGGCCCCGACGGCCGAACTGCTCACGGCCGTACGGGACTTCCCGCTGCCGGAGCTGCCGAAGGACACCCCGCAGGAGGAGTGGCTGCTGCCCGGCGGCCCCGAGGGCGCGGGCGAACCGGCCGCCGTGCGGCGCGGCGTCGGCTACGGCCTCGGCATGGTCCAGCTCCTCGGCGCGGAGGGCGCCGACGAGGTCTCCACGGCCACGGTGAAGGTCCACGACGGCGTGGCGACGGTCATCTGCGCGGCCGTCGAGACCGGCCAGGGCTTCGCGACGCTCGCCCGCCAGATCGTCCAGGAGACCCTGGGCGTCGACGACGTGCGCGTGGCCCCCGTGGACACCGACCAGCCCCCGTCGGGCCCGAGCTGCCACGGCCGCCACACCTGGGTGTCGGGCGGCGCGGTGGAGCGGGCCGCGAAGATGGTCCGCACCCAGCTGCTCCAGCCCCTGGCGCACAAGTTCGGCATGTCCACCGAGCTGCTCCAGATCGCCGACGGCAAGATCACCTCGTACGACGGCGTCCTCTCCACGACGGTGGAGGAGGCGATGGAGGGCAAGGAGCTGTGGGCCACGGCCCAGTGCCGTCCGCACCCCACCGAGCCGCTCGACGCCGACGGGCAGGGCGACGCCTTCGTGGGCATGGCCTTCTGCGCGATCCGCGCGGTGGTGGACGTGGACATCGAGATCGGCTCGGTACGGGTCGTGGAGCTGGCGGTCGCCCAGGACGTCGGCCGGGTCCTCAACCCCGCGCAGCTGCGGGTCCGCATCGAGGCGGGCGTCACCCAGGGCCTGGGCGCGGCGCTCACGGAGAACCTCCGCACCCCGCGCGGCATCGTCCGCCACCCCGACCTGACGGGCTACGCCCTGCCGACCGCCCTGGACGCGCCGGACATCCGGATCGTCAAGCTCGTCGAGGAGCGCGACGTCGTCGCCCCCTTCGGCGCGAAGGCGGCCAGCGCGGTGCCGGTGGTCACCGCCCCGGCCGCGATCGCGTCGGCGGTGCGGGCGGCGACGGGCCGCCCCGTGAACCGGCTGCCGATCCGGCCGCAGGCCGCGGTGGGGGCGGAGCTGGCCTGAGCCGCGTTCCGCCCACCGGAAGGGAACGCGCTCCGCTCGCTGGAAAACGTTCCGCTCACCGGAAAAGAAGAGGAGCTCCGGTCGGCCCTGCGATACGTTCGCGCGCGTGAACGCACACACGGGTACGGACGGCGTCATCCTCATCACCGGCATCATGGCCGCGGGCAAGTCCACGGTCGCGCAGGCCCTCGCGGAGCGCCTGCCGCGCGCGGCGCACGTACGGGGTGACGTGTTCCGCCGCATGATCGTCTCCGGCCGCGAGGAGTACGAGCCCGGCGCGGGCGGCGAGGCCGAGGCCCAACTCCGGCTGCGCTACGGCCTGTCAGCGGCCACGGCCGACGCGTACGCCGCGGCGGGCTTCACCGCGGTCGTCCAGGACGTCGTCCTCGGCGCGGAGCTGAAGCGCTACGTCGACCTGGTGCGGACCCGACCCCTGTACGTCGTCGTCCTCGCCCCGCGCCCCGAGGCGGTCGCCGCCCGCGAGGCCGCCCGCGGCAAGACCGGCTACGGCGAGTGGACCGTCGAGGCCCTCGACGCCGGGCTGCGCGCCGAGACCCCGCGCATCGGACTGTGGCTGGACAGCTCGGAGTTGACGGCGGATCAGACGGTGACGGAGCTCCTCGCGCGTCTGGACGAGGCCGCGGTGGCCTGAGTGCGGAATGTCTCGTACCGGCGCCCGTACGGTAGCGAGGACGTTCCAGGCTCTCCATGACCGCATAAATCCCTTTTAATTCGGGCGAGTTGCAGGGCACCATCGAAGAGTCCCGAACCGCTCAACGCACGATCCGACTCGCTACGGGGGAGATACGTCATGGGGGATGACAACGACACGGGCTGGGGCTGACGGCCCCGCACTCTGAAGACGTGCAAGGGGCGGCTCCGGTTGGAGCCGCCCTCACTCGTGCGCGGGCCCGTGGTCAGCCCGCTTCCGCCAGGGCGTGGTCGAGGAGGACGTCCGCCGCCGCCCGCGCGTGCCGGCCGTAGTCCGCGTCGTCGAGGACCATGGCGCGGCTGGCCGCGCCGTCCGCGAGGGTGGCCAGCTGTTCGGCGAGCGCGAGAGGCTCGCGGCAGCCCAGTTCCGTCACCAGGGCGGCGATCAGCTGGACCATGCGCAGCTTCTGTTCCCGGGCGTAGGAGTGCACCGCGCTCGCCGGGTCGGGGAACTCCGCGGCGGCGTCGATGAACGGGCACCCGCGCACGGGGGCTGCGCCCGCCGCGGACGGGTCCGCGTCCGTCACCGACGGGTCCGCGTCGGTCACCGGCGGGTCGAACAGCTTGCGGATCCGCTCGCGCGGAGAGATGTCCTCGCGGGTCAGCACGCCTTCCAGGGTGGCGCCCGACAGGGCGAGGCCCCGCAAGTGGGCGATGACCAGATCGTTCTTGGTGCGGAAGTGCGCGTAGAGCGTCCGCTTGGACACCGGCGCCTCCTCCGCGATCTGTTCCATGCCGGTCGCGTTGATGCCCTGCGCCGCGAACAGCCGGGCGGCGGCGGCCAGGACGCGCTCGCGCCCGCCGCGTCCGCGCCGCGGGGGCGGCGTGGCGGTCGTGTCGGCGGTCGTGTCGCCTGTCGTGCTCCCGGTCGCGCTCATGAGGGAAGTGTACGCACGCGTTTACTTCGGCCGGAGGGCTGCGTTAGGGTGGCGCCCGCATGTAAACGGAGCCGTTTACATTTGCTCCCCGTCACCAAGGAGTCCCATGAGCAGGTTCGTTGCCACCGAGCTGAGCGGCTGTGCGGAGAAGCTGATACGCGGCCGTCGCGCGACCCGCGCGTTCCGTCCCGACCCCGTGCCCGAGGACACGCTGCGCAGGATCTTCTCGCTGGCCGCCGCCGCGCCGTCCAACTCCAACGCGCAGCCGTGGCAGGTGGAGGTGGTGAGCGGTGCGGCACGTCAGCGCCTGGCCGCCGCCTTGCGGGCGGCCCATGCCGAGGGACGCACCTCGGCGGACTTCCCGTACGCCGAGGAGATGTACGCGCCGGTGCACCGGGCGCGCCGGTCGGCGTTCGGCGCCGAGCTGTACGGAGCCCTGGGCATCGGCCCCGACGACCACGCGGCCCGCGCGGCCTACGACGCGGAGAGCCTGGCCTTCTACGGCGCGCCCCACGTGGCGTTCCTCTTCGTCCACGGCGACGGCGAGGCGCGCCTCGCCGCGGACGTCGGCGCCTACCTTCAGACGCTGCTCCTGGCGATGACCGCGTACGGCGTGGACAGCTGCCCGCAGGGGCTGTTGAGCTTCTACGCCGACACGGTCCGCGCCGAACTCGGCGTCACCGGAGGAAAGCTGCTCGTCGGCGTCTCCTTCGGCCATGCCGACGAGGCCGCGCCGGTGAACCGGGTGCGGACCGACCGTGCTCCGGTCGAGTCGACCACGGCCTTCCACCACTAGGGCTTGCGCTAGCGCCGCACCGTCACGACCGCGCCCGGCTCCAGCCGCTCGTACACCCACCGCGCGTCGGCCGACCTGAGCCCGATGGAGCCCCGGGTGGCGTCCCGTACGCCGGGTGCGTCCTCCGCGTACGTCAGCGCGAGGATGAAGTTGCTCCGGCCGTCCGGCCCGCGCAGCTCCACCACCCACGGCAAGGACACGTCGTACTCCTGCCCGAGACCCACCGACTCGCTGGTGAGCCGCTTCACGCGGTACTTGGCGACGACCGTCATCCGTCCCGTGCGCGTCGGGTGGGACTCCTTGCCGGAGGAGACGGGCACGCTCCGCCCGCCCAGGGCCAGCGTGCGCGAGCCGAGGTCGACGGTCGCGGCGGGCGCGGCGGCGGAGCGCGTGGCGGGCGCGGCGGGGGGCGCGGGCCGGGCGTCGGAGCCGTCGCGCAGGGCGCTGGTGAGGCCGAACGCGAGGGCGGCCACGGCGACGGCGGCGCCCCCCGCGAGGGCGGTGCGCCGACGCCGCCGCCGGGCCACGGCGCGGCGGCGGACCTGGGCACCGGCCATGGGCGCGGGCGCCGCACCGCTCCCGGCGAGCGCGCGCAGGGCGGCGGACAGTTCCGGGGCGGACTGCTCCGGGGCGGCGGGCTGTGGGGCGGCGGAGGAGGGGGAGGCCGGCTCGCGGGACAGGTCATCGGACACGGCCGGTCTCCTTCTCGCTGGGCGGCCCGCCGAGCGCGCCACGGGGCCCGCCGAGCGCGCCACGGGGCCCGCCGAGGGCGCCACGGGGCCCGCCGAGGGCGCCACGGGGCCCGCCGAGCGCGTCGCCGGGCCCGCCGACGGCGTCGGCCTCGCTCACGGCAAGGAGCTTCGCGAGCGCCGCGCGGCCGCGCGCGAGGCGGGCCTTGACCGTCCCCGTCGGGGCATCGGTCTCCGCGGCCACCTGGTCCACGCTGAGGTCGCACAGGTGGTGCAGCACGATCGCGAGGCGCTGGGCGTCGGGCAGCTGCCGCAGGGCCTCCACCAGGGCGAGGTGTTCGGGGCCCGGGCCCGGGGCGTGCTCGGGCGGCGGGGTGCGGCGCACGAGGTCGAGCCAGCGCCGGGCCCGCCGCCAGTGGCTGACGGCGAGGCGCATGGCGACCGTGCGGATCCACGCCTCCGGGGCCTCGGTGGCGAGGAAGTCGCGCCGCCGGTCCCAGGCGCGGACGAAGGCCTCCTGGACGACGTCCTGGGCCTGCCCGTGGTCCCCGGTGAACGCGTACACCTGGCCGACGACGCGCGGGAACGCCGACGCGTAGAACGCGTCGAACTCGTCCTCCGTCATGCGGCCCCCGAGGTCCCGAAAACTTTTCCGCACGGCATGCAACCCGGTGGCCCCTGGCGTGCGTACAGGTCGCGTACATCGAAGCACACCACACAGGGGGGCTCTGTTGAGCAGGGCGAGCACGGGAACCAGGGGACAGCGCGGGGCCAGGGGCAACGCCCGGATCTGGGGCCGCAGGGGAGCCGCGGCGGCGCTCGGCGCGCTGCTGCTCGCGGGCTGCGGGGTCGGCGGCGGCGACGGCGACGCGGACGGCTCGGGCGGCGCCGAGGGCGGCAAGCCCGCCGCGGCGGCCCCGGCCGCCAAGCCGTCCCCGCGCGCGAAGCCGCTGCCGGAGGCGCTGCGCGAGGGCGCCAAGGTCAACCTCTTCGACGGCCAGACGGTCGGCGTCGGCATGCCGGTGTCGGTGACGTTCGCCCGGCCGGTCCCGGCGCCGGAGCGCGCGGCGGTCGAGAAGCGCCTGAAGGTCACCACGGACAACGGCACGACCGGCTCCTGGAGCTGGGTCAAGGACCGCAACCTGCACGAGGGGCAGCGGATCGACTACCGCCCCCGGTCGTACTGGAAGCCCGGTACGAAGATCACCGTCCGGGCGGGCAGGGCCATCGACACGACGGTCACCGTGGGCCGCTCCCTGGTGGCCACGGTCGACGTGCGCAGCCACACCATGACCGTCGTGAAGGCCGGGGCGACGCGCCGCGTGCCGATCACGGCGGGCGCCCCGGGGATGGACACCTGGAACGGCACGATGGTCGTCTCCGACAAGCAGCGCCGCGTCCTCATGGACTCCCGGACCGTCGGCTACGGAGACGCGTACAAGGGCTACTACGACTACGCGGTGCACCTGACGACGTCGGGCACGTATCTGCACCAGAACCCGAAGGCCAACACGTTCGCGGGGAACAGCAACGTGACGCACGGCTGCATAGGCCTCGCCACGGACGGCACGGCGCAGCGCTTCTACGAAGAGGTGATCCCCGGGGACGTCGTCCGCGTCACCGGCTCCACGGAGACGGTGGCCGCGGGGAACGGGTACGGCGACTGGAACGTGCCGTGGGACCAATGGAAGGCGGGCAGCGCCCTGTAGGCGCCGCCCGCTCCCTCCTGGAGGCCGTGACCGGAATCGAACCGGTGTGCTTCGCTTTGCAGGCGAATCCCTAAACCACTCGGGCACACGGCCAAGCTGTGCTCTGTTGTCCTCGACCGTAGGCGTGGCCGCGACCTCCTTCAAGGCCGCGGCCCGCCTCGCAACGGGACCGCCATACGGCGTTCATGAACCCCGGGAGGAGCTACGGCGTGGGGCCGAGCTTCCTCCAGGGGCGGCTGCCGTCGGGCTCGGTCCTGCCCGGTTCGACCGTGGTGTACCACTGCGCGTACCAGTAGAAGCCGTCGTGCTTGACGTAGGCGCCCGTGGCGCGCTTGGGGTCACCGGTCAGGATGTGGGTCGCGTGGTCGTTGTCGCCGTTGGCGGCCTCGGCCTCCTGTCCGGTGGCGGCGCGGAGCTTGAAGAGCTTGCCGTGGCGGGGTCCGCCGGGCTGCCCCTCGGTGCCGTCGTCGTTGACGGGGACGAACCGCCAGCGCTGCTGCTCGCCGTCACCGCAGTCCCGGGTGGCGAGGTCCTCTCCCGCGTCGGTGGCGGTGAGGCACCTGTCGCCGTTGCCGATGCTGTACCAGCCGTCGCCCACGTCCTTGACCTGCCAGAACTGGTTGGGGTTGGTCGTGGAGGGGGCCACGAGGTGGACCCGCGACTGGTCGGGGTAGTGATCCATGTTCATCTGCTGGTACTCGAACTGCCAGCCCTTGTCGCCCTTGTCGAACGCGCCCCAGAGACGGCCCGCCGCGGGCGTGTAGGCCTTGCCGGGCTTCCAGTCGGCGGCGGGGCAGGTGCCCGAGGACGGGGCCGGGGGCTCCACGGTGTCGGTGCCCCGGCGCTTGTCACCGGTGATGCCGTACTCCTCGTCGCCGATCTTGACCGTGGTGTTCGCGGGGCCGGTGATCGGCAGGTAGTACTTGACGTCGATGTCCATGGATTTGCCCGGCGGTATGTCCTCGCAGTAGCCGAGTTCGATGGTCACGCGGTGGAAGTCGGCCTTCAGGCCGCCCTTGTTGGGGCCGGTGCGGCCGGGTTTGACGATCGGCATCTCCTTGTAGTCGCCGTCCTTGATGACGGGCGGGGCGGAGGTGGGGATGTCGAAGGAGATCTCGGTGCCCTGGCCGAGGGTCTGGCCGCTGTTGTTGGTGATGCGCAGCTTGGGCTGGAGGGGGTAGAAGTCCTTCTCGGAGGTGGGGAAGTCGACCAGGTCGACGTCGGCGTCGATGACCTTCCGGGGCAGAGTGCGGCCCTCGCCCGCCCTGGTCGCCCCGTAGGGGCCCGCGGCGCGCAGGGACTTGTCCAGGCGGGTCGTCAGGTCGTAGCCCATGCCGTACTCGCCGCCGGGGCGCTCGGCGTAGTCACCCGCCAGTTCCCACAGCATGACGCCGCCGATGCCGTTGTCCTTCACGTACTCGGCCTTGGCGTCGATCGACCGCTCGTTCTCGGTGGACAGGAACACCTTCTTGTCCGCGTTCCACAGCCACGGGGCCTCAAGCTCGGAGCTGTACTTCTCCTCGTAGCGGCCGCTCAGCTTGTTCTCCTGCTTCGCCGTGTCGAGCCCGTACGACTTCAAGTAGCCGGGGGTGGTGCCGCGCTGGAGGTTCTTGGCGTGCCACAGCGGGTTGGAGCCCGCGGCGACCTCCTTGCCGTCCTCGATGTCGTGCCAGATGTTGTCGATGCCCTCGGCGCCCATGCCGCAGTCCGAGTGGCCGCCACGGCCACCGGTGCCCAGCGGGCAGTCACCCTGCTGCGGCAGCGACGAGGTGCCCCACAGGCCGTCCTGGCCGCCCCGCACGTCGCGCCAGCCGCGCGTGTAGTAGGGCAGGCCGAGGTTGATGCGGCCCGCGGGCAGCGCGCCCCGGTAGTAGTGGTAGGCCCAGTCGGTGTTGAAGTAGCCGTGCTTCTGGAAGTCCTTGGTGTCCGCCTTCTGGTCGTCGTAGACGCCGGCGGCCGCCAGCTCGTTGTCCTTTCCGTCGTCGTACAGCGGCGCCTGCGGGCCGACGTACTTGTTCCAGGAGCCGTGCAGGTCGTACGACATGACGTTGACGAAGTCCTGGTACTGCAGGGCCTGGCCGGAGTCGAGGCCGCGCACCAGGTAGCCGGACGAGGAGCCCGCGGAGGTCAGCTGGAAGTACCGGCCCTTGTCGGCCCCGGCCCGGTCGAGCTTCTCCCGCAGGGTCTTCATCAGCGCGTTGTAGCCCTTGGTGAGGCCCTTGCGGCGCGGGTCGGAGACGTCCCAGTCCTTGGGGTTGCCGGTCTTGGGCAGCGCGGTGGGGTACTCGTAGTCGATGTCCACCCCGTCGAACCCGTACCGCTGGAGGAAGTCGACCACCGAGTCGGCGAAGGTGTCGATGCCGCCCTGGTTCACCGACCCGTCCGCGTGCGTGGCCATCGAGTAGAACTCGCGGGTCTCGGCCCAGCCGCCGACCGAGATCAGCGTCTTCACCGCCGGGTGCCGCTTCTTGTACTTGGTCAGCAGGTTGAAGTGCCCCTTGTACGGCAGCGAGGCGTCCATCTCGGCGCGCGGGTTGCCCGGCCAGGTCATGCCGGTGGCCGGGTTCTTCGGGTCCGAGGTGTCCCCGACCGAGATCTTGTCGTCCTTGACGTGCGCGAACGCGTAGTTGATGTGCGTGACCTTGGTCCACGGGATGTTGCCGACCAGGTACTTCGGGTCGCCCTTCGCGCCGGTGCGCCAGCCCGTGAAGTAGCCGACCACCCGCCGCGAGCGGCCGTTGCCGAGCCATTCGCGGCCCTGCTCGTCGTACACGTCGCAGTACGGCGTGTCCACCCCGGCCGTCTTCGCCATCCCGTCGGGGCGGCAGTCGCCGGAGGCGGCGGGCTTGTCGTCGCGCACCGGTTCCCCGTCGTCGTAGGGGTCACCGGCGTCGCCGCCCTTGTCGTCGTCGTCCGGCTTCTCCGGGGTGACTCCGGGGGCCTTCCACCGCTGCCCCGCGTCGCCGGACGCGCAGTCCTTGAGGGCCAGCGTCTCGTCCTCGCCGCCCGCCGTCAGACACCGGCCGCCGTTGCGCAGCCGCGTCCACCCGTCGCCCGCGTCCTCGGCCTGCCACAGCTGGTCCTTGTCCCTGTCGTCGGCCTTGGCGAGCCGGGCCTCGTGCTTGCCGGTGTCGTGCGCCAGCACGGGTTCGCCGTCCAGGGCGCTGATGATCTGCCACCCCTCCGGCGTGGCCCGCCCCCGCCACTTCTGCGCGGGGTGGTCCTTGGACGCGAGCGCCTTCACCCGGGTTCCCGGCTCCGACCACGCGTTGTCGACGTCGGCGACGAGGTCGTCCTTGGCGGACTTGAGGTGGCCGGTGCGGTCGGTGGGCTGGGGGCGGGGGGTGATCTTCACGTTCGTGTACTGGATGTCCCACACCTGGGTCGAATCGTCCGATGTCGGCTCGCACGGCTGCAGCGCGCCCCAGGGCATGTAACGCCCCTTGAGGGACAGGCACCACTTCTCGTCGTCCGTGGTGATCCTGAACTTCCCTCTTTTCAGTTTGTCCCGGTAGATCATCCAGGTGCGGGGTTTGTCGGTGACGGACGCCCATTGCCACGAGCTGCCGCCGTCGCCGTTCAGGTACTGCCCGGTCCGGTTCCTGATCGTGGTGTACAGCTTCTGGCCGATCTCCGGCAGCTCTCCGATGATGGACCAGCTTCCGGTGTCGGGGTCGTAGGAGGGTTTCGCGGAGACCCACTTGGAGTCAGGGCCGTGGCGCTGGAGTATGGAGGGCTCGTCCGCCTTGTCGAAGGAGCCGATGTGGACGGAGCGCTGAAGGCCCACCCCGTCGTCACCCTTGCCCGGAGTGCCCGCGCATGTCACTGAATGCCGCCGTCCCGGATCGCGCGACGCGGCCCGGGAGTACTCCGTCAGGCAGGCGCCGAGCGCCTTCTGCCCGTACGCGTTGGGGTGGATGGCCTCCTGCTTGTTGCCCTGGGAGCCCCAGAGCCAGCCCTTGGTGTTGTCGAACAAGTACGGAATCCACCGGACCCATTCGGCATCATCGTCCGGCAGCGGCTTCTCACGCGAGTTCGCGCTCGTGGCCTGCTTGGTGCCCGTACGGCACAGCTCGTGCCCGTTGAACGCGCTCTCCACGTCCAGCAGGGACACCCCGGCGTCGTAGGACGCGCCGCGCAGCATGGAGGTGATGCCCGGCATCAGCTCGTCGCGGGCCCAGTCCACATCGGTGTTGCGGAAGGGGCAGCCCCCGACCGAATAGCGTTCAGAACCTTCTTCATGGACGTCGTACTTCATCCGCGCGCTTTCGGGCAGCGGATTCGGATACGTGCTTAGCACCAGGGCGTACTCGTCGCGCGCGTACCCGGCGTTCGTCATGACGGAGCGGATCTTCTCCAGGGCCTTGACGACGTCGCCCCGCGTCTTGTCCAGCTTCTCCTTCAGCTCTGCGTTCGCGGAGTTCGTGTTGCAGGAGCCGCCGAGCGGCCAGCCCCAGTAGCGCCAGACGCAGTCGGTGATGATCTTGGAGAAGCCCAGGTCGTTGCCGCCGATGGACACCACGACCATCTTGACGTCGTAGTCCTTCGCCAGCCGCCCGAGCTGCTCGGCCTGCGGCTCCTCGCCCTTGAACTTCTCCGAGATGATGTGTTTCGTCTCAGCCCCGGAACAGGCGATGTTGAAGCGGCGCTCCCTGGGGATGCCGTCGATCGCGGCGCTCTTGATGGGCGCGACGTCGGATCGGTCGCAGCCGTTTCCGCCGTCGTACGACGTCTCTCCGTAGACGCAGTCCTTGCCGTCCTTGCCGCCCGGGCAGTCGGCCCTGCGGTCGGTGCCCCACACGTCGCCGCCGGGGTTGGTGTTGGCGTTGCCCGCCCACCGGCCGCCCTCACCGGAGATGTAGCTGTCGCCCATGGAGACGACCGCGTCCATGTTGTTCTCACAGGCGTCCCCCGCGGCGGCCCGGGCGGTTCGGCCCGCGGGGTTGTACACGGTGCTGTACTCCCAGCCGACTGGATTGCACAGGGCCCTGTCGGCGGGGGCGAACCGCACTGGCCAGTGGTCCGAGCCGCCGTTGGCACTCCTACGGGTCACCCTCAGGTTGCTGAGCTCGTCGTCGGCGACCATGTAGTCCAGAGGCGCTCCGTTCAGGTGTGTAGCCACCGGTGGACCGTAGGGTTTTCCATCCTGCGTGGCGTAGTACGTGTAGGGGCGGCCTGCGTCCCGACGGAAGCCGTGAGCGACGCTGTTGAAGTCCCCCAGGACCTGCCAGTGCTCACCGCGCCGTTGGGCGCTGACTGCATCCACAAGGGCTCGTGAGTGGTGGTTGAGCTGTTCGTCCACGCGCCTCGATTGGGCGTGGACGTCGTAGTACCACGTGTTACGCACCTTGAGCCCGAACGCAGGGCGAGACGTGACGTAGTCGTTGTTCCCCCACGTCGGTGTCACGAGGTGGAGGCGAGCCTGTTCCACAGCCTCGTTGTTGTCTGGGGGCGCGAGATCCTTGCGGACCCAGATGGCCATCGACTTCGGTGTGTTGGTGCCGACGTGCACGTCATCACCGGGGCGGGGTCTGTCAGGATCCCAGTCGTCCTTGTCGAGGATTTTCAGGTAGTACAAAACCCCCTGAACCCCACGCCTGGACTGGTTGTACGGCGCCTTGTACAGCCGGTACTTCAGACTGAAATTACCGCTGCTGTCGACCGTGCGATCCCGCTCGTTAGAGGCCCAATTCAACTGATGCATTTCGTCGAATGGTGCCTTGGGCGCCTCCTGCAGGAGGATGACGTCGGCGTCGGGCATCATGGCCCTGACGTCAGTCCACCTGTCGGTGCCCGACTGCATGTTGAATGTGATGACGGACGACTCCTGACCAACCAGCGCCACCGCCGGGGCGGGGTTCAACAAGGTCACCAGTGACGCCAGCAGGCCGACTAGGGCCGCCGCTGCGGCCGACCGTCTCCAGCGCCCTCTCGGGCGGGCAGAGGGCAGGAACCCCCACCGTCTCGCACGGCTCCGGACAGGCGAGCCGCCGCGCGGCGGACGCGTACTCGGTGGTGATCTGTGCATGGTTCCTTCTCGGGTCGAAGAGCGGGCCTGGCCAGCCGAGAAAGGTATGCGGGGCGGATCAACAAGCGGTCAACACGCACTGAGCGGTCAGGCGGCGCCGTCCCTACGGGCCGCAGCCCAGCTCCGCCCAGACCGTCTTGCGGGGCTCCGGGCCCACCTCCGTGCCCCACCGGTCCGCGAACGCCGCCACCAGCGCGAGGCCCCGGCCCGACTCGTCGTCCGGCTCCGCCGCCCCCGGGGCGCGGGGCAGCCGCTCGGCGCACGTGTCGCTCACCTCCACCCGCAGCACCCCGCTCGCCGCGAGCCGCAGCGTCAGGCGGAAGTTCCGCCCCGGCACGTGCCCGTGCCGCACCGCGTTGCTCGCCAGCTCCGCCACGACGTGCTCCGCCCGTGCGTACGGTCGCTCCCACGCGGTGAGTTGGCGTACGACGGCACGCCGGGCCAGGTGCGCCCCTCGCGGGCTCGACGGCATCAGCGCGGTGAACTGCCGTACGGGGGTCAGGGATTGTGGGGTCTGTGTGTTCATGCGCCTCAGCGTGGCGCAGGCCGCCTAGCCTGCACCGTGGTGCGACGCGCACGTACGGTGACTGTCCCGTCGCTGTCCGGTCCTGTCCGGGCTGTCCGGGGTGTCGTACGGGTACGGCTGCGCGTTGGAGCGGGGCGGCACTTCGGAGGTGGGCATTGATGAGCGCGGACGGCGAGGGTGTGGACGGGGCTGGCTGGGACGTCGAGCCCGAGGACGAGATCGCGTCGGTCGTGGAGGCCCTCGGCCACCAGCAGAAGCGCTGGCGCGAGGCCGCGGGCCTGAGCGCGGCGGAGCTGGGCGAGGCGATCGGCTACGGCGAGGACCAGGTGCGCAAGGTGGAACGGGGGGCGAGGATCCCGCGCCCCGAGTACCTGGACGCGGTGGATCGGGTTCTCGGTGCGAACGGCTTCATCTCGGCGATGAAGGAGGAGATGGCGAAGGCGAGGTACCCGAAGAAAGTTCGGGAACTGGCGAAGCTGGAGGAGCGGGCCGTTGAGCTGTGCCTCTATAGCAACCACAACATCCATGGGCTGTTGCAGACAGCGGAGTTCGCGGAGGCGCTGCTGCGGACCCGTCGTCCTGCGCTGCAACGCGGAGAGTTGGAGCGGGCTGTGGCTGCACGCATGGCGCGGCAGGGCATCTTCGAGCGAGAACCAGCGCCGGAGCTGAGCTTTGTCCAAGAAGAGGTGACTCTGCGGAGGCCGATCGGAGGGAGGATGGTACTGCGTCAACAGCTCGAACGCCTGCTTGAGGTCGGACAGTTGCCACACGTCGAGATCCAGGTGATGCCGACGAAAAGTGCTGAACACCCCGGGACGGGTGGGCGGATTCAGGTGCTGAAGTTCGCGGATGGCTCGGCGATCGGGCGTACCGATGATGAGTTTGCGGGCCGCCCGGTATCCGATCCAAGGCAACTCCGCGTCCTTGAGCTGCGCTATGGCATCATCCGGTCCGAGGCTCTTACGCCAGGGAAGTCGCTGGAGTTCATCGAGCAAGTGCTGGGAGAGACATGACTCGCAAGCCCTGCTTCGGGGATAGTGATCGGCTGCATTGGTTCACGAGCAGTTACAGCGACAGCAGTAACCCCAGCGACTGCGTCGAAGTCGCGCTGGAGTGGACCAAGAGCAGCTACAGCAGCGGCAGCGAGGGCGACAGCTGTGTCGAGGTCGCGCCGGGATGGACTAAGAGCAGCCACAGCAGCAGTGGCGACGGCAACGACTGTGTCGAGGTCGCGCTGGAGTGGGCCAAGAGCAGCCGCAGCGACAGCAGCAACATCAACGACTGCGTCGAGGTCGCCGCCACCCCCGGCACCGTCCACATACGGGACTCCAAGAACAAGCAAGGCCCCCGCCTCGCGTTCACGGCGGGGGCCTGGCGCGACTTCGTTCAGGCCGCCACGTCGTAGGTGTAGTACCGCGTGTGGTCCAGCATCTCCGCAGGAGTCACGTTGCCCCACGGGCGCATCGTGTCGTTGAGGTCGACGACGTTGCGCGTGCCCGCTGCGGGCAGGTAGGGCGCGTTGGGGTGGCGGGACTGCCACTGGGTCCACAGCTTGTCGACGTAGGCGTGGTGGAGCCAGAAGACGGGGTCGTTGGGGGAGGCCCCGGTGGCCATGTGGCCGCCGACCCAGACGTGGACGCGGTTGTGGAGGTTCACGCCGCGCCAGCCTTCGAGGTGGTTGCGGAAGCCGTCGGAGGCGCTGTTCCACGGCGCGGCGTCGTAGACGGGCATGGCGAGGACGGAGTCGACCTCGGCCTTCGTGGGGAGCTGGAGGCCGTTGGAGCCGAGGCTGCGGCGGAGGAAGTCGCGCCCGTCGACGCGGACGTTGATGCGCCAGCCGTTGCCGGCGGAGGCGAAGGCGCCGTCGGTGACCTGGCCGTCGCGGGAGCGCCCCGTGCCGCCGAGGAAGTCGGGGGCCCAGAGGGAGGCGGCGGGGGTGCGGTCGGTGGTCCAGTCCCAGTAGGGGAGGGCGACGGAGGCGTCGACGGACTGGAGGGCCTGCTCGAACTGTATGAGGAAGCGGCGGTGCCAGGGCAGGAACGACGGGGAGCGGTGGCCGACGCGGTCGCTGTCGTCGCGGTCGCTCATGATGAAGTCGTTGTGGGTGGAGACGAAGGAGTCGTAGCGCCCGTCGCGCTTCAACGCGAGCAGCGCGTTGACGAAGCGGCGCTTCTCGTCGGCGGTGAGCTGGGCCTGGTTCTTGCGTACGGTCATGGCGGCGGGGCTCCGGATCAGCGGGTGGCGGGGGCGAGCGGGACGAGGGCTGCGCCCTGGAGGTCGTCGACGGCGGCGCGGGCGAGGGTGCGGGGCGTTGCCTGCGGGTCGTAGTGGTTGATGACGCTGATCCAGGTGCCGTCGGCGTTGCGCATGATGTGGAGCTCGTCGCCGTCGATGCGGACGGAGTAGCCGCCGCCGTGGTCGGCGTGGTGGCCGCCGTGGCCTGTGGCGGGCCCGCCCTGGATGCGGCGGCCGAGGTAGACCTCGTCGAAGGAGCCGGGCTCGGCGCCGTGGCCGGCGGCGACGGCGGGACCCTGGGCGGCGCCGACGCCGACGACGGCGGCCCCGGCGACGGCGCTCGCGGCGCCGATGGCCTGGCGGCGGGTGATTCCGGACATGCGTAAAACCCCCAAGTGTGCGTGGTGGAAAGGCGGTTCCGGTGGTCGGGCCGGAACCGTCGTGACCATGCGTACAGGGAGGGGGATGCGCGGCCGTAATCGGCGCGGAAGGTTGCCCGCGCTTACGGACATCTGCGGATAAATAGTGCATTCTTGAACGACGCTGATCCTGCGGCGCGTTCACCCGCGCGGAGCGCGGACCGCAGATCCTGCGGTGGAAGTGACGATACAGTGAAAGATCTTCACGGCTGCCTCACGGCCCGTGCGCGGCGTCACAAGGAAAACGTGTCCGAAAAGCCGTGCCGCGTGAGTAGCCCCTGAGTACCCGTACTCAAGGCCGTTTCCGGGCTGTTGGCGACACTGGTGCGCATGACGACACCGCCCTCGCAGGCCCCGGTTCCCCTTCCGCCTCCCTACGCGCCGCCGCAGCCGGGGCGGTCGCGGCGGTGGGGGATCGTCGTGGTCGTGGCGCTGGTGGGTGCCGGGCTCGGGGCCTGGTGGTGGAGCAGGGGCGGGGACGAAGACCCGCTGGCGGGGCGGCCCTGGGAGACGGACCTGAAGGCCGGGGTGTCGTACCGGCTTCCCGAGGGCTGGAAGCGGGACAAGGGGGACCTCGTCGACGCCTTCACCAGCTCGATCCGGACGGAGGGCGCGGCGGAGGGCGAGGGCGGCGACGGCGAGCGGTTCGGCATGGTGGTCACCGGGCGCGGGGGCGCCGTCGCGGAGTCGGACCTGAAGGCGCAGACGGAGCGCGCCGCCCGGTCCAACGCGGAGTTCTTCAACCCGGACGGGTCGGCGGAGCAGACCGAGTCCGAGGCGACCCGGGTCGGCGGGCACCCCGCCCACACCGTCGTCCTCGTGCTGAAGGGCGGCGAGGGCGGCGAGACCCGGCTGCGCCTGACGGTGATCAGCGCGGACGCCGCACGGTCGGTGTTCCTGATGGGCATGACCAAGCCGAGCGCGGGCGAGGAGCAGGAGGCGACGGACGCGGTCCTGGAGAGCGCGAAGGTGCTGTGAGCCCGACCCCCCGACCCCTGGCCGGGGGGCCGGGGCGCGGATCCCTGGAGGGGCTGGGGCGCTGGCCTCCGGCGGAGCCTGGCGCACTGATCCCCAGCGGGGGCTGGGACGCTGACCCCTGGCGGAGCCCGGCGCGCGGAGCCCGGGCGGGGGCTGGCGCGCTGATCCCCAGCGGAGGCAGGGGCGCTGGCCTCCGGCGGCGCCCGGCGCGCTGCCTCCACCCCTGCGACCCCCGGGGAAGAGGCCGGGGGCGTACGACCAAGGGACCAGGCCCGGCCCGTCTCAAGGCAGGCGTCACGTGTCAGTGGTCGCTTCTACGCTGGCGGGCATGACCACCCACGACTCCCGCGAGACCTCCGGCGACACCGGTGTCGCCGCCGCGCAGGCCGCCCCGCAGGCGGCGCCCCACGAGGTGCCCGAGGGCGGCGTGCTCGCGAAACCGCATCGGGCGCTGAGCATCGGGATGGTCTCCGTCGTGCTGCTCATCGCCTTCGAGGCGACGGCCGTCGGCACGGCGATGCCGGTGGCGGCCCGCGAGCTCGACGGCGTTTCGCTGTACGCGTTCGGGTTCTCCGCGTACTTCACGACCAGCCTGTTCGGGATGGTCCTCGCCGGGCAGTGGGGAGACCGGCGCGGGCCGCTCGGCCCGCTGACCGCGGGCATGTCCGCGTTCGCGGCGGGCCTGCTCCTGTCCGGCACGGCGGGCGCGATGTGGCAGTTCATCCTGGGCCGCGCCGTGCAGGGCCTCGGCGGCGGCCTCGTCATCGTGTCCCTGTACGTGGTGGTGAGCAGGGCCTATCCGGAGCGGCTGCGCCCGGCGATCCTGGCGTCGTTCGCGGCGGCCTGGGTGGTGCCGTCGGTGGTCGGGCCCCTGGTGTCGGGCACGGTCACGGAGCACCTGGGCTGGCGGTGGGTGTTCATCGGCGTCCCGGTCCTGGTCACCGCGCCCCTCGCGCTCGCGCTGCCCGCGATACGCCGCGACGCCTCGGGCCCGCTGGACCCCGACGCCCCCGCCGAGCCCCTGGACCGCCGCCGCGTCCGCCTGGCCCTCGGCATCTCGCTCGGCGCGGGCCTGCTCCAGTACGCGGGACAGGACCTCCGCTGGCTGTCCCTGCTCCCTGCGGTGCTCGGCGCGGCCGTCCTGGTCCCGTCCGTGCTCGGCCTCCTCCCGCGCGGTACCTACCGGGCCGCGCGCGGCCTGCCCTCCGTGGTGCTGCTGCGGGGCGTGGCCGCCGGGTCCTTCGTCGCCGCCGAGTCGTTCGTGCCGCTGATGCTGGTCAGCGAGCGCGGCCTGTCGCCGACGCTCGCGGGCCTCTCGCTCGCGGCGGGCGGCGCGACCTGGGCCCTCGGCTCGTACGCGCAGTCGCGGCCGCGGATGGAGGCCCACCGGGAGAAGCTGGTGGTCGTCGGCATGGTGCTGGTCGCCGCGGCCATCGCCACCGCGCCCAGCGTGCTGATCGACGCCGTGCCGGTGTGGACCGTCGCGGTCGCCTGGGGCGTCGGCTGCCTCGGCATGGGCATGGTCATCGCCTCGACCAGCGTGCTGCTGCTCCGCCTGTCGCCCCCGGAGGACGCGGGGACGAACTCCGCCTCGCTCCAGATATCCGACGGCCTGTCCAACGCCCTCCTCCTCGCCGCGGGCGGCGCCGCCTTCGCCGCGCTCGGCGGCGGCATGATCGGCGCCCACGGCGCGGGCACCGGGGCCGCGGGCTCGCACCCGGGCGCCTTCACCGCGGTGTTCCTGCCGATGGCGGCCGTGGCCCTCGCCGGAGCGTGGCTCGGCACCCGGCTGCGGGGGCCCGCGGCGAAGGCCTGACACCCCCGGCGGAGGGGTGTGAACCGCGTCGCACCCCGGGGCGGACCCGAGCGTCAGCCCCGGAGTGCGGTCATCCCACCGGTAGGGTGGCCCGGTTGTCGTACGTACCCCCAGCGTCAAAAACGGAGACCGTGACTACCACCGCCGCCTCCAACCACCACCTCTCGCCCGCCTTCCCGGGGCGCGCTCCCTGGGGAACTGCCAGCAAGCTGCGCGCCTGGCAGCAGGGGGCGATGGAGAAGTACATCCAGGAGCAGCCGCGCGACTTCCTCGCGGTGGCGACGCCCGGCGCCGGCAAGACCACGTTCGCGCTGACGCTCGCGTCCTGGCTGCTGCACCACCACGTGGTGCAGCAGGTCACCGTGGTCGCCCCCACCGAGCACCTGAAGAAGCAGTGGGCCGAGGCCGCGGCCCGCATAGGCATCAAGCTGGACCCGGAGTACAGCGCGGGCCCGCTCAGCAGGGAGTACCACGGCGTCGCCGTGACGTACGCGGGCGTCGGCGTGCGGCCCATGCTGCACCGCAACCGCTCGGAGCAGCGCAAGACCCTCGTCATCCTCGACGAGATCCACCACGCCGGCGACTCCAAGTCCTGGGGCGAGGCCTGCCTGGAGGCCTTCGAGCCCGCGACCCGGCGCCTGGCGCTCACCGGCACGCCCTTCCGCTCCGACACCAACCCCATCCCCTTCGTCACGTACGAGGAGGGGAACGACGGCATCCGCAGGTCCTCCGCCGACTACACGTACGGATACGGCAGCGCGCTCGGCGACGGCGTCGTGCGGCCCGTCATCTTCCTCTCCTACAGCGGCAACATGCGCTGGCGCACCAAGGCCGGTGACGAGATCGCCGCCCGGCTCGGCGAGCCGATGACCAAGGACGCGGTCTCGCAGGCCTGGCGCACCGCCCTCGACCCGCGCGGCGACTGGATGCCGAACGTGCTCCGGGCCGCCGACCGCCGCCTCACCGAGGTCCGCAAGGCCATCCCCGACGCGGGCGCCCTGGTGATCGCCTCCGACCAGGAGTCGGCGCGCGCGTACGCCAAGCTCATCCGCGAGATCACCGGGACGAAGGCCACGCTCGTGCTCTCCGACGACACCGGGGCCTCGCAGCGCATCGACGACTTCAGCGGCAGCGACGACCGCTGGATGGTCGCCGTCCGCATGGTGTCCGAGGGCGTCGACGTGCCCCGGCTCGCGGTCGGCGTGTACGCGACGACGATCTCGACCCCGCTGTTCTTCGCCCAGGCCGTGGGCCGCTTCGTGCGCTCCCGGCGGCGCGGCGAGACCGCGTCCGTCTTCCTGCCCACCGTCCCCGACCTGCTCGGCTTCGCCAACGAGATGGAGGTCGAGCGCGACCACGCCCTCGACAAGCCGAAGAAGCAGGGCGAGGACGAGGACCCGTACGCCGAGTCCGAGAAGGAGATGGACGAGGCGAACAAGCAGCAGGACGAGGACACCGGCGAGCAGGAGCAGTTCTCCTTCGAGGCCCTGGAGTCCGAGGCCGTCTTCGACCGGGTGCTCTACGACGGTGCCGAGTTCGGCATGCAGGCCCACCCCGGCAGCGAGGAGGAGCAGGACTACCTCGGCATCCCGGGCCTCCTGGAGCCCGACCAGGTGCAGCTCCTGCTCCAGAAGCGGCAGGCCCGCCAGATCGCCCACAGCAAGAAGAAGCCCGCCGAGGAGGCCGACCTCCTGGAGCTGCCCGCGGAGCGGCGGCCCGTGGTCTCCCACAAGGAGCTCCTCGAACTCCGCAAGCAGCTGAACACGATGGTCGGGGCGTACGTCCACCAGAGCGGGAAGCCGCACGGGGTGATCCACACGGAGCTGCGGCGCGTGTGCGGGGGGCCGCCGTCCGCGGAGGCCACCGCCGGGCAGCTGCGGCAGCGGATCGCCAAGGTGCAGGAGTGGGCCACGCGGATGCGGTAGCCCGCGCTGGGGTGGGGTTCCCCGTCTTTGTCCGCGGGGCGCACGTGGCTGGTCGCGCAGTTCCCCGCGCCCCTTTGGGGCGCTTCCCTGGAGGCGCGGTTTCGGACACGGGTCCGTGCGTCGTCACCGGAAGGTCGGGAAACGTGCGCAGTGCGTGCAGGCATTGTGCGTTCCGCATACACATGCGGGGGTGCGTATCGGGATGATCCGGACCGTCTTTCCGTTGCCTTGACCGGATTCTGGACGGAGTCTTCCGCTGAGCGGGACGCCCTCGCTACTGTCCCCGCTACACAACGCCCCGTGGCAGCGCCGCCCCGGAGCGCAGCCGGTGCCCGCCGCAGAGGGGGCCGTCGACCCTCACGACTAAGGAGTGGGCGTCGTGACCGCGGAGACATCTCAGACGCTCGACCGAGGACTGCGCGTCCTCAAGCTGCTCGCCGACACCGACCACGGCCTGACCGTCACCGAGCTGTCCAACAAGCTCGGCGTCAACCGGACCGTCGTGTACCGGCTCCTCGCCACCCTTGAGCAACACGCCCTCGTGCGCCGGGACTTGGGCGGCCGGGCCAGAGTGGGCCTCGGCGTCCTGCGGCTCGGCCGCCAGGTGCACCCGCTGGTGCGCGAGGCCGCGCTGCCCGCCCTGCGCTCCCTGGCCGAGGACATAGGGGCCACGGCCCACCTGACCCTGGTCGACGGCACGGAGGCGCTCGCCGTCGCCGTGGTCGAGCCGACGTGGACCGACTACCACGTGGCGTACCGGACCGGGTTCCGCCACCCCCTGGACCGGGGCGCCGCGGGCAAGGCCATCCTCGCCGCCCGGCAGGGGCACATCACCGACCCCGGGTACGCGCTCACCCACGGCGAACTGGAGGCCGGGGCCAGCGGCGCCGCCGCCCCCCTGGTCGGCGTGACCGGCCTGGAGGGCAGCGTGGGCGTGGTCATGCTCGCGGACTCGGTGCCGGAGCGGGTGGGCCCGCGGGTGGTGGACGCGGCCCGCGAGGTCGCCGAGGCGCTGCGCTGAGGCCGCGGCGGCGCGCCGTTGATCGCGGCCTCCGGCCTGGCTCGTCCTCAAGCGCCGGACGGGCTTGATTTCCACCTCGCGTAGATTGGGCACGTGCTGTCTCGTCTCGCTCAGCTGAGCCGCCCCAAGGTCCTCGCCATCGCCGCGACGCCCGTCGTCGCCCTGCTCGCGGTCGCCGCGTTCGCGCCCCTCCCGTTCGCGGTCGCGCAGCCCGGCGGCACCGCCGACGTGCTGGGGGAGTACGAGGGCAAGCCGGTGCTCACGATCTCCGGGGCGCCCACCCGGAAGACCGAGGGGCAGCTGCGGATGACGACGATCGTGGCGACGGGGCCGCGGATGACCGTGCGCCTCGGCGACGTGATCGACGGCTGGTTCCGCACGGACCGGGCCGTGATGCCCAAGGACTCGGTCTATCCGGACGGCGACGACGAGAAGAAGGTCGAGGAGCACAACCTCGGCGACATGCGCGAGTCGCAGGACGACGCCACGAAGGCGGCGCTGCGCCATCTGCGGGCCGACGGCGTGGACGGCACCGACAAGGTCAAGGTCAACGCCGACCTGGGCAAGATCGGCGGGCCGAGCGCCGGGCTCTTCCTCGCGCTCGGGATCATCGACAAGCTGGACGGGAACGGCAGCGGCGGCGATCTGACCGGCGGCCGCACGATCGCCGGAACCGGCACGATCAAGGCGAACGGCAAGGTCGGCGCCGTCGGCGGGGTCTCCCTGAAGACGCAGGCCGCGGCCCGTGACGGCGCCACCGTCTTCCTCGTGCCGAAGGCCGAGTGCTCGGACGCCGAGGCGGAGAAGCCGAAGGAGCTTCAGCTGGTCCCGGTCACCACGCTGTCCGGTACGGTCGACGCGCTGCGGGCCCTGCAGAAGGGCGAGAAGGTTCCGAGCTGCTGACCAGGCGCAGGCCCAACTCGACCATGGTCCAACCCAGTTGGCTGCGGATCGGGGGCCTGGCCGGTCTGCGGGCGGGGGCCTCGCGGCGCAGCTCGGCGGCACGGGTCTCGTGCAGGAACAGATGGATCTCGGGGTGCACGGCGGGGTGCTCCTCTCAGGTGTCGGCCCCGGATTTCGTCGGGAACGCGTGCAGGTGGATGCGGACGCGGGCCGCGTCCGGAGCGTCCTCGTCGGGGGACAGCTTCCGGTAGCTCTCGATGAGTTCGTGGACCTTGCGGCCGAGCTCCGCGTTCTGCGCCGGGGTGAGGTGCAGCGTGAAGTCGCTCATGTCCGACGACTCGACCCACTCCTTGGACCAGTCGCCCTCGGTGCCGAGCCAGGTGGCCAGCTCCTGGGCGTGGTGCGTCGCGGCCTCGTGCAGATAGGCGTTGAGCGCGCCGCGCACTTCCGGGGTCGGGTCGGTGCGCAGCTGGTCGTCGAGGTACGTGCCCTGGTGGACGGAGCGCCACCAGCGCTCCCTGCCCTTGCCGCGCTCCGGGTCGTCCTCCGCGAAGCCGTACTCCGCGAGCTGGCGCAGGTGATAGCTCGTGGCGCCGCTCGACTCGCCCAGGCGGGCGGCGAGTTGGGACGCCGTGGCCGGGCCGTCGAACCTCAGTGAGGTGAGCAGCCGCATCCGCAGCGGATGGGCGAGGCCGCGCAGCGAGCGCGCGTCGAGGTGATGGATCTTCCGAGGCTTCGGGTCCTGCGTCATGGCCCTCAGCGTACGCATGCAAAGACTCCGTTGCAACGCTTTCTTTGCAAGGGAGTCTTTGCATGGCCGGAACCCGGCGGGAGGCGCCCGGAGCCCCCGGGCCGCACCCCCCGGACCACTGCGCCCCCGGGCTACTCCTTCACGAAGCCCTGCTCCACCATCCAGTCCTTCGCCACCTCGTGCGGATCCTCGCCGTCCACGTCGACCTTGGAGTTCAGCTCCTGCGCCACCTTGTTGTCGAGCTTCTTCGTGATGGGCGCGAGGACCTCTGCGATCTCCGGGTACTTCTTGAGGGTCTTGCTGTTGATCTCGGGAGCCGCGTTGTAGTTGGGGAAGAAGTGGCGGTCGTCCGCCATCGGCGTCAGGTTCATGGCCTTGATGCGGCCGTCCGTCGTGAAGACCTCGCCGTACGTGCAGGTGCCCTTCCGGGCCTGGGTGTAGATGATCCCGGTGTCCATCTGCGTGATGTTCCCGGCCGGGAGCTTCATGCCGTACGCCTTCTGCATGCCGGGCAGGCCGTCCGCGCGGTTGGCGAACTCGCCCTCCACGCACACCGTGACGGCCTTGGGATCCCGCTTCGCCAGGGCGGCGACGTCGGAGAGCGTCTTCGTGCCGTACTTCTTGAAGTTGGACTCGTTCATGGCGAGGGCGTAGGTGTTGTTGAGCGCGGCGGGCGGCAGCCAGGTCAGGCCGTTCTTCGCGTCGGCCTCACGGACCACCTCCCACTGCTGCTGCGGGTCGGTGACGGGCTTGGCGTTGCCGAGGTAGGTGATCCACGCGGTGCCCGTGTACTCGTACATGGCGTCCGCGTCCCCGCCCTTGACCGCCTCCCGCGCGCCGATCGAGCCCTGGATCCCGGTGCGGTCCAGGACGTCCGCGCCCGCCGCCTGGAAGGCGATCCCCATGATCGCGCCGAGGACCAGCTGCTCGGTGAACTCCTTCGAGGTGACCGTGAGGTCGGCGCCCTTCAGGGGCTGACCCTTGCCGACGATGCCGGGCTTCACGTCGTCCACCATCGGCGAGCCGCTGGTCAGACCGCAGCCGCCCGCGGCCAGGAGGACCCCGGCCACCGCCCCCCACGCCTTCGTACGCGCCGCGCACCTCATGAGCGCACCTCCAGACCGCGCGGGCTGAGGACGACTTCGGCGAGCGAGGCCAGCCAGTCCACGAGCAGGGCGAGCACCACCGTCAGGATCGAGCCGAGCATCAGGACCGGCATGCGCTGGTTGGTGATGCCCGTGGTGATCAGGACGCCCAGGCCCCCGCCGCCGCCGAAGGTCGCGAGCGTCGCCGTGCCCACGTTCAGGACGAGCGCGGTGCGCACGCCCGCGAGGATCAGCGGGACGGCCAGCGGGAGTTCGACCCGGGCGAGCACGCCGAGCGGGGACATGCCGATGCCCCGCGCGGCTTCGAGGAGGGTGGGGTCGTTCGCCTTGAGGCCCGCGATCGTGTTGGAGAGCACCGGCAGGACGGCGTAGATGATGATGCCGGTCAGGGCCGCCTTCTCACCGATGCCCAGCCAGATCACCAGCAGGGCGAGCAGGCCGATCGCGGGCGTCGCCTGGCCCGTGTTCGCCAGGGCCATGGCCACCGGCGCGCCCTTGCGGAAGCGGCGCCGCGTCAGCAGGATCCCCAGCGGGATCGCGATGATCAGCACGAAGAAGGTGGAGATCGCCGTCAGCTCGACGTGCTGCCGCAGGGCCTTGCCCACCTGGCCGTTGGACAGCGCGTTCTTGGAGATCTCGTCCAGGTCGGCCTGCTCGAACCAGATCCAGGTGGCGATCAGGACCGCCGCCAGGAGCGCGGGCAGGAACGTCAGCTTCTGCCAGGTCACCCGGCGCGGCTCGCGCGCCACCGGGGTCGCGGGCGCCTCCGGCCCGGCCCCGCCGTCGTCGCGGAAGGCCAGGCCCTTGACCTCGTGCTCGCCGCGCGGGCGCGACGCCTCCCGGGCGGCGTGCTTGCGCTCGGGGACGCGCGGCTCGTTGCCGGACACCGGACTCAACGCTTCACCTCCCCGCCGCCGTCGCCTTCCTGCTCCTTCTGCGTCAACTGGGCGCGCTGCTCCTCCAGTTCGTGCTGGTGCTCCAGGGCGTCGAGACGGTCGGCCTCCAGCATCTCGTGCACGGAGTTCATCAGCGTCTCCATGTCGACGACGCCCGTGTACTCGCCGCGCCGCCCGGTCACGGCGACCCGGCCCGCGTTGTCGGTGAGCACCGCCTCCAGGGCGTCGCGGAGCGTGGCGTCCCGGGTCACCGTGTCGTGCACGAGGGTGCCGGCGCGGGCCAGGGAGCCCCTGGCCCGCATCAGGTCGCCGCGTCTGAGCCACTTGTAGGGGCGGCCGCGCTTGTCGAGCAGGAGCAGTTCGTTGGTGCCGCTCGCGCGCAGCTTGTCGAAGATGTCCTGGAGCGGGTCGTCGACCGTCACCGTCGGCACGTCGGCCATCTCCACGTCCCGTACGCGCGTCAGGTTCAGCCGCTTCAGGGCCGCGCCCGCGCCGACGAAGCCCGACACGAAGTCGTCGGCCGGATTGGTGAGGATCGCCTCGGGGGTGTCGAACTGCGCGATGTGCGAGCGCTCGCGGAGCACGGCGATGCGGTCGCCCAGCTTGATGGCCTCGTCGAAGTCGTGCGTGACGAAGACGATCGTCTTGTGCAGCTCGTGCTGGAGCCGGATCAGCTCGTCCTGGAGGTGGTCGCGGGTGATCGGGTCGACCGCGCCGAACGGCTCGTCCATGAGGAGCACGGGCGGATCGGCCGCGAGCGCGCGGGCCACGCCCACGCGCTGCTGCTGGCCGCCGGAGAGCTGGCGCGGATAGCGGCCGTGGAACTCGGCCGGGTCGAGCCCGACCAGGTCCAGCATCTCCTCCACCCGCGCCTTGATCCTGGCCTTGCCCCAGCCCACCATCTTCGGGACGAGCGCGATGTTCTGAGCGACCGTCATGTGCGGGAAGAGGCCGGAGGACTGGATGGCGTAGCCGACCTTGCGGCGCAGCTTCACCGGGTCGATGTCGGTGACGTCCTCGCCGTTGATGCGGATGCGGCCGCTGGTCGGCTCGATCAGGCGGTTGATCATCTTCAGCGTGGTCGACTTGCCGCAGCCCGAGGGGCCGACGAAGATCACGATCTCGCCCGCCTTGATCTCCATGTTCACGCTGTCCACGGCCGGTTCGGAGCTCCCGGGGTAGCGCTTGGTGAGGCTCTCCAGCTCGATCGTCGCGCCGGTGGTGGCGGACGCCCCGGCCGCGGCGGTGGCGGGCGAGGTGGCGGTGGAGCCCGCCTGGTCGGCGGTGGAGCCCGCCGCGCCGGGCGCGGGCGACGGGACGGGCCTCTCCGGAGTCTCAGACACGGATCCCCCTCGGAATCGTCAGACGGCCGATCAGGACGTAGGCGGCGTCGAAGAGCAGCGCCAGGACGATGATCCCGAGCGTGCCCGCGAGCACTTGGTTGAGCGCGTTCTTGCTGCCGAGCGAGGCGATGCCGCGGAAGATCTCGTTGCCGAGCCCGGGCCCGGAGGCGTAGGCGGCGATCGCGGCGATGCCCATCAGCATCTGCGTGGAGACCCGGATGCCGGTCAGGATCGGCGGCCACGCCAGCGGCAGCTCGATGCGCACGAGCCGGTGCAGGCGGGACATGCCGATGCCCTTCGCGGCGTCCACCAGGGTGGGGTCGACGCCGCGCAGCCCCACGATGGAGTTGCGCACGATCGGCAGCAGGCCGTACAGCGTCAGGGCCGTCACCGTCGGCGCGACGCCGAGGCCCACGACCGGGATCAGCAGACCGATCATGGCGAGCGACGGGATGGTCAGGATCGTGGAGGTCGCGGTCGTGGCGAGGTTGCCCGCCCACTCGCTGCGGTAGGTCACCACACCGATCAGCACGCCGATGACCGTGGCCACCACCATGCACTGGAAGACCGCGCTGGCGTGCTGGTACGCGTCCATCAGCAACTGCTGGTGCCGGTTGCCGAGGTAGTCCCAGAAGTTCACCGTGCCGCTCACCTCGCGGGGTGCGCCAGACGGCGCGGGGAGTCTCCCCGCGCCCGCGTGCGTCGTACGGGTGGATCGCCCTAGTCCCTACCCACGCCCCACGTCGCCCGTGCCGTCAGCCGCCGGACGCCTGCTCCACCAGCGGGATGATCCGCAGCGGAACGGGGTTCTCCATGACGATCGCCGTGGAGGCCCGGACGATGCCATCAAAACCCACCACCCGGTCGATCACACGTTGGAGATCCGCGTTGGAGCGGGCCACCAGACGGCACAGCATGTCGCCGTGCCCGGTGATGGTGTGCAGTTCGAGGACCTCCGCCACGCCCGCCAAGTGCGCCCGCACGTCGGCGCCCTGGCCCTGTTTGATCTCCAGGGTCGCGAACGCCGTGACCGGGTAGCCGAGCGCCGCCGGGTCCACCTCCGGGCCGAAGCCGCGGATGACTCCGTTCGACTGAAGCCGGTCCATGCGGGCCTGCACCGTGCCGCGCGCGACGCCGAGCCTGCGGGACGCCTCCAGGACGCCGATCCGCGGCTCGCGCGCGAGCAGCACGATGAGCCTGCCGTCCAGATGATCGATCGCCATGCCGCCTCCGAAGTGGTCATGATGTACAGAACGCCCGGCGTACCTCGGCGCTCGCTGCGCACATTGCCCAGCGAATACGCGAACTATTGCGCATCTTGCGGTTCGGCGGGAGCCTCGGAGTATGACTCAGACCACACACACCACGCCCGAAACCGCGCGCGAGGCCGACCCCTTCCCGGTCAAGGGAATGGACGCGGTCGTCTTCGCCGTGGGCAACGCCAAGCAGGCCGCTCACTACTACTCCACGGCGTTCGGCATGAAGCTCGTGGCCTACTCCGGACCGGAGAACGGCAGCCGCGAGACCGCCAGTTACGTCCTGGAGAACGGCGCCGCGCGGTTCGTCTTCACCTCCGTCATCAAGCCCTCCACCGAGCGCGGCACCTTCCTCGCCGAGCACGTGGCCGCGCACGGCGACGGCGTCGTCGACCTCGCCATCGAGGTGCCGGACGCGCGCGCCGCGTACGCGTACGCCGTCGAGCACGGCGCGCGCGGCATCGACGAGCCGTACGAGGTCAAGGACGAGAACGGCACGGTGGTCCTCGCGGCCATCGCGACGTACGGCAAGACCCGCCACACCCTGGTCGAGCGCAAGGGCTACGACGGTCCGTACCTGCCCGGCTTCGTGGCCGCGTCGCCGATCGTCGAGCCGCCCGCCAAGCGGACGTTCCAGGCCATCGACCACTGTGTGGGCAACGTCGAGCTCGGCAAGATGAACGAGTGGGTCGGCTTCTACAACAAGGTCATGGGCTTCACGAACATGAAGGAGTTCGTGGGCGACGACATCGCGACCGAGTACTCGGCGCTGATGTCGAAGGTGGTGGCCGACGGGACCCTGAAGGTGAAGTTCCCGATCAACGAGCCCGCCATCGCCAAGAAGAAGTCCCAGATCGACGAGTACTTGGAGTTCTACGGCGGCGCGGGCGTCCAGCACATCGCGCTCGCCACGAACGACATCGTCGCCACGGTGCGCACCATGCGCGCGGCGGGTGTGCAGTTCCTCGACACCCCCGACTCCTACTACGACACCCTGGGCGAGTGGGCCGGTGAGACCCGGGTGCCCGTGGAGACGCTGCGCGAGCTGAAGATCCTGGTCGACCGCGACGAGGACGGCTATCTGCTGCAGATCTTCACCAAGCCGGTCCAGGACCGGCCGACGGTCTTCTTCGAGATGATCGAGCGGCACGGCTCGATGGGCTTCGGCAAGGGCAACTTCAAGGCGCTGTTCGAAGCGATCGAGCGCGAGCAGGAGAAGCGCGGCAACCTCTAGCCGAGGCCCGCGCGCGCCGTGCCCACCTGCCCCGCGGGGCAGGTGGGCACGGCCTTGAGCACCGTGTGCGTCACCGTGCCGCCGCGGCCTTGCGGGGCGTGGGGAGCTTCGGGACCGGGGCCCCCGGCGGGGCGTAGACCTCGGCGGGGCCGCTCTCGGGCGGCTCGCCCAGGGCCTGGAGGGCGTCGCGCGCCGCCGCGGCGCCCAGCGGGGAGAAGTACGGGTTCACCCGCAGGGCCTCCGTGAGGTGCCGCCGCGCGGCCCCGTACCGCCCGAGCTCCCGCTCGATCTCCCCCCGGTGATAGGCGAACAGCGCACTGCGCGGCCCCTTCTTCATCGCCCGCTCCGCCAGCTTCAGGCCGGCCTCCGGGTCCCCGGCCCGGTGCAGCGCCCACCCCAGCGCGTCCGCGTTCTCCGGACTCCCGTGCCGCGCGAACTCCGCCCGCAGCCGCCCCACCGCGGCCTCGGCGTCCCCGTGGTCCGCCTCGAACAGCCCGAGCACCCGCTCGTCGTTCACGCCGCCGCGCCCGGCGTCCCGGACCCGCGCCCGCACCAGGTCGTACTGCGCCCGCGCGGCGGGCATCAGCTTCAAGGACTCGTACAACTCGCCCAGCTCCAGGGCGTACCGCGGCTCCGGCCACGTGGCGAGCGCGCTCCGGTAGGCCTGCAGCGCCTGCGAGGTGCGCCCGAGCGCGGCGAGGGCGCGCCCCTTCGCCGCGAGCGCGGGCGGCTGCCCCGGGTCGGCTGCGAGCGCCGCCTCGGCGTAGCGCAGCGCCTGCGCGGGCTCGCCCCGCTCCCAGGCCAGCTCCCCGACCCGGTGCAGCGCCGCGGCCCGCTCGGCGGGGGACTCGGCGAGCGCCGCCGCGTCGGCCAGCGCGGCCGCCGCGTCCTCGCGCCAGCCCCGGTCGCGGTAGACCGTCCCGGCCCTGGCCATGACGGGCGCGCCGGACCGCAGCTTCTGGAGCGCCGCGAGCGAACGGGCCACGCCCTTGGCGTCACCGAGGCCCCGGTAGGCGTCGATGAGCACCGGATAGGTCATCCACCGCTTCGGCGCGAGCCGCGCCGCCCGCTCGCCCCACGTCCGCGCCGCCCGGTAGTCGTGCCGCGCGCAGGCGAGCGCCGCGAGCCCGGCGAGGGCCTCCACGTTCCCCTCGGGCCGCGCCCGCAGGGAGGCGCGCAGCGCCTGCTCGGCCTTCGGGTAGGCCATGAAGTCCCCCGTCCGCGAGCCCTGTTCGACGTACGCCGAGCCGAGGACCGCCCACGACTGGTCGTCGCCGGGGTGCGCCCGCAGATGGGCCTCGCGCTCGCCGATGAGCACGGCCAGATCGGGCAGCGCGGCCGGGACCCCGGTGCCCGCGGCGGCCAGGGCGCGCCCGGCGGGCCCCGGCGCGGGCGGCGTGGCCCGCTCGCCCGAGCCGGGCACCAGCACGCACACGAGCACGCCGCCGAGCACGGCGGCGCCCGCCACGGCCCCGACTAGGGCCCGCCGCAGACCGCGCCCGCGCGGCCGCTCCTCGGCGATCCCGTCGAGCAGCCGGGCCACGGACCCGGCGGGGCCGAGCGCCGGGGCCCGTTCCGCGGCGGGGCTCGCGGCCCGCTCCCCGGCCGCGCCGGGCTTCTCGGTCTCCATGGCGCTCACTGTGCGTCAATACGAAGATCGCGTCGCGGCACGCGAAGGGCGTCGCACACGGGTTCACACCGATGGCCCCGGGTGCGAGGCTGTGATCATGAGCAGCGCCCTCATCGAAGCCCTCCGGGCGGGCCTTCCCGCCGACGCGGTCCTCACCGACCCGGACGTCACGTCCTCGTACGCGCACGACATGGCGAGCTTCTGCGCGGCGGGCAGCCCGGCCGCGGTCGTCCTGCCCCGCACCGTCGAGCAGGTCCAGCACGTCATGCGCACGGCCACCGAGCTGCGCGTGCCCGTCGTGCCGCAGGGCGCCCGCACGGGCCTGTCGGGCGGGGCCAACGCCAGCGACGGCTGCGTCGTGCTCTCGCTCGTGAAGATGGACCGCATCCTGGAGATCAACCCCGTGGACCGCGTGGCCGTCGTCGAGCCGGGCGTCGTCAACGCCGCCCTCTCGCGCGCGGTCGCCGCCCACGGCCTCGCCTACCCGCCCGACCCCTCCAGCTGGGAGACCTGCACTATCGGCGGGAACATCGGCACCGCGTCGGGCGGCCTGTGCTGTGTGAAGTACGGCGTGACGGCCGAGTACGTCCTCGGCCTCGACGTCGTCCTCGCCGACGGGCGCCTCCTGCGCACCGGCCGCCGCACCGCCAAGGGCGTCGCCGGATACGACCTGACCCGCCTGTTCGTCGGCTCCGAGGGCAGCCTCGGCATCGTCGTCCGGGCGATCCTCGCGCTCAAGCCGCAGCCGCCCCGGCAGCTCGTGCTCGCGGCCGAGTTCGGCTCGGCGGCCGCGGCCTGCGACGCCGTGTGCCGGATCATGGAGGGCGGTCATGTGCCGTCCCTCCTCGAACTGATGGACCGCACGACGATCCGGGCCGTCAACTCCCTCGCCCACATGGGCCTGCCGGAGACCACGGAGGCCCTGCTCCTGGCCGCCTTCGACACCCCGGACCCGGCCGCCGACCTCGCCGCCGTCGGCGCCCTGTGCGAGGCGGCGGGCGCCACCCAGGTCGTCCCCGCGGAGGACGCGGCCGAGTCCGAACTCCTGCTCCAGGCCCGCAGGCTGTCGCTCACCGCCCTCGAAGCGGTCAAGGGCACCACGATGATCGACGACGTGTGCGTGCCGCGCTCCCGGCTCGGCGACATGCTCGACGGCGTCGAGCGCATCGCGGACAAGTACGCCCTGACCATCGGCGTGTGCGCGCACGCGGGCGACGGCAACACCCACCCCACCGTCTGCTTCGACGCCGCCGACCCCGACGAGTCCCGGCGCGCCCGCGAGTCCTTCGACGAGATCATGGCCCTCGGCCTCGAACTCGGCGGCACCATCACCGGTGAGCACGGCGTCGGCGTCCTCAAGAAGGAGTGGCTGGCGCGCGAACTGGGACCCGTCGGCGTCGAGATGCAGCGTGCCGTCAAGGCCGCCTTCGACCCGCACCACCTCCTCAATCCGGGCAAGCTCTTCTGAGCGCCCTCGCTCTCACCCGCCTCCGTGGCGGGCTCCCCCGTGACGCTCGCGCTCACTCACCGTCCTTGGACTCGTCAGAGGGCCACGGGTCCCGCAGCCACAGCTCGTCGGCGCGGCCGGGGGTGGGGGCGAGCAGCTCGGCGAGGCCGTCGTCGATGCCGAGCCGCTCGGCCTCAGAGCCCGGAGGGACCACCCGCAGGGTGCGCTCCAGCCAGGCCGACACGGCGGGCGCCGGGGCCTCCAGGAGCGCGTCCCCGTCGGGGGAGCTCAGCGCCATCAGGACCACGGACTTGCCCTCGACCTTCGTCGGCCACACCCGCACGTCGCCGTGGCCGCACGGCCGGAACACCCCCTCCACGAGCAGCTCCCGGGCGAACGTCCAGTTCACGGGGTTCTCGGAGCCGATGTGAAAGGCGATGTGGACGGCGTACGGATCGTCGGTGCGGTAGCTGAGCCGGGCCGGCACGGGGATCGAGCGTTCCGGCGAGAGGACCAGTTTCAGCTCCAGCTCGCGTTCCACCACGGTGTGCATATCGCTCGCGCTTCCTTTCTCTGGTGACTGTTCCGCGCGGCCCCGGAACGGGCCCGCAGAGAGTCAGAGCGCGAGGAGCGCCGGGCATTACGCGACTTCGGGAAAGTTTTTCGGAGAACTTTCGAAGGGGTTCGTACGGGCCCCTTCCGCGCCCCCGTACGAGCCCTCCGTGCGAGGTCGGGGAGGAACCGTGCACGGAAGGGGGCGGTGCGGCGGGAGCCACCCGGCGGGGCACGCCGGTCTGATAGATGTGGAGCCGCACACGACCCCCGAGCAGATACGGGACGACGGACATGAGCGCCCCAACCCCGGCCCCCGGCGACGACAGGCCCCGCGAGGGCTACTACCCCGATCCGTCCATCCCCGGCTACGTCCGGTACTGGAACGGCGCCGCCTGGGTGCCCGGTACGAGCCGCCCGGCGCCGTCCGAGGGTGAGCCCCTGCCCGCCCCGCCGCGCTCGGCGGCGGCCGCGGTGCCCGTGCCCGCGCCGCCGGTCGAGGAGACAGGACCCGTCTTCTTCGACGAGGAGCCGGAGGGCGTCGCCCAGTCCGAGGAGCCGGGGCCCGACGCCGATCAGGAGCCCGCGTCGGCCTGGGGCGCGGACGCCGCCCGGCAGAGCGGGCTCGGCGGCGAGCAGGACCAGCGGGTGTCCTGGGGCGCGCCCGGCCAGCAGGACCCCAGGCTGCCGGCCGAGCCCGCGGCCCGCCCCGACCCGGCCGCGCCGGGCGCCGCCCAGGGCACCGCGAACCGCGTGCCCGCGCAGGGCCGCCCCGAGGACGCGGTCCAGGCCCCCGGCGTCAAGGCGGGCCCTCCGCAGCCCCCCTCCGGCGAGGGAACGGTCACCTTCCGCCGCCCCACCGGACCGGTGAAGCCCGGCGGCCCCGCCACGCCCGGCGCGTCCGGCGGCGCCGAGGGCACGATGGCGATCAGGGCGCTGCGCCCCAAGCCGGCACCGGGGTCCGCGCCGACTCCCGTGCCGTCCGCGCCCGCTGTGCCCGCCGCGCCCGCTGTGCCGTCCGTGCCTGCCGCGTCCGCCGCGTCCGCCGGGCCGTCCGTGCCGCAGCAGACCGGTGCCCCCGGCAGCGGGGGAGTGGTGACCCCCGGGCCCGGTGGCGGTGCCGCCTCCTGGGCGCAGCAGGTGCACCAGCTCGCCCAGCCGTCCGCAGCCCCGCAGGGCGACGGGCCCGTCGTGCCGTGGAAGCCGGTGGCCGCGGACCCGTTCGCGGCGGCGGCCCAGGCCGAGGCGCGGCCCGCCCCGCTCGGCAAGCGGCTGGTGGCGCGGCTCGTCGACACCGTCGTCCTCGCCGCCGTCACCGCGGGGGCCGCGCTGCCGCTCGGCACGCGGGCCGCGGACCACATCGACAGCAAGATCGACGCGGCGAAGCTGTCCGGCCAGAAGGTCACCGTCTGGCTGCTCGACGGCACCACCGCGGGCTACCTCGGCATCCTCCTCGGCGTGCTGCTGCTCTTCGGCGTCCTGTACGAGGCGCTGCCGACGGCCAAGTGGGGGCGGACGCTCGGCAAGAAGCTGTGCGGGATCCAGGTGCGGGGCATCGAGGGGCACGGGGCGCCGTCCTTCGGGGCGGCCCTGCGGCGCTGGCTCGTGTACGCCGTGCCGGGGATCCTGGTGGTGGGGGTGCTCGGCGTGCTGTGGTGCCTGTTCGACCGGCCGTGGCGCCAGTGCTGGCACGACAAGGCCGCGAAGACGTTCGTGGCGTCCTGACCGGGGCCGGCACGGAAGCGCCCCGCAGGGGCGCGGGGAACCGCGCGCTCAGCCACGACGCATCCGCGGTCGACCGAAGGCCCGTCGTGGCAGAACGGGAAGAGGTAACCCGGACAGCCGCTCAGCGCATGCAGGTCCCTTCACTTCGCGGTGCACTCACCCCATGAGCACCGAACCGCCGCCCTACCCCACAGGACCGGACCCCGACGACAACGATCCGTTCAGGAAGCAGCCGCCCCCGCCGGGCCCCGGCGGCGGATCTCCGTACGGGGCCCCGCCCCCGGGCGGTGGATCGCCCTACGACACCCCGCCCCCTGGCGGCGGCCCGGGCGGCCCGGGCGGCGGCGCCCCGCCCCCGCCCTACGGCGGTGACCCCTACGGCGCCCCCGACCCCCTCGCGGGCATGCCCCCGCTGGCGGACAGCGGCAAGCGCGTCCTCGCCCGCATCATCGACATGATCCTCGTCGGCATCGTCGTCTGGGCGCTCACGTGGCTGTTCGGCACGCACGAGTACGACCTGGACCCCGACAAGGTGGACGCGGGCAAGTCGTTCGGCCAGTCGCTCCTGGCCGCTGTGCTGTACATCGCCTACGACAGCTACTTCATCTCCAAGTCCGGCCGGACGCTGGGCAAGAAGTGGCTGAATCTGCGGGTGGCGAACCTCAACGACGGGGCCACGCCCACCCTCCAGTCGGCGCTCGCCCGCGCCGCGGTCCTGTGGATCCCGTTCGCGTTCTGCTGCGCGTGCATCTGGACGGCGATCTGCGGCGGCTGGAGCTTCTTCGACAAGCCGTACAAGCAGGGCCTGCACGACAAGGCGGCCAAGACCGTGGTGGTCAGCACGGGCTGACCCGCGCGGCGGACGGCGGCCGCGGGGCAGGTGGCAGCGGCGCCCGGGCGGAACGGGGCGCTGGTCGACCGGCGGGTTCGTGGAGGTGGTTCACGAGCCCGCCGGTTCTGTATGCGTATGTCCGTACAGAACCGTCAGGGACCGGCGGGTTCCCGTACGGAGGCGGAGGCGGCGGCCGCGCTGGCCCGCGAGGGCTCCCGCGCCGGCACGGGCGCGATGACCGTGCGCTGGGCGGGGACCTGGTGCTCCGCGGGAGCGGCGGTGGTCTTGGCGCGCCCCTGCTTGGGCAGCGGAACCGTTAGGGCGACGAGCAGTCCGAGCCCGAGCGCGGCAAGGGCTATGACGGCGATTCCTGGGGGTGAGGTCGCCTGCGACAGGAGCAGCATGGCGAGGGTGGAACAGATGACGGTCGCGGAACCATACGAGAGCTGTGCGACGGTCGGACGAGGCATGGGGCGAGGCATGGCGTGATCCGTCCTCGGGACAGCGGATGCGGGGGTGATCCTGGGGCTATGGGGGTTGTGGGTGGGGCATAGCGGAACGTATACGAATCGAAGGGGGCTTTTTGGCGTCGGCTTGGATGCCTTGCCGAGCACCCGCGCCTGCCGTTGATTTGGCGCTGTTCTCCAGGGTCTGGCTCTATTTGCCTGCATGCCCGACGCGACCACGCGGTAAGCGTGACCTTACCCACGGCGCCGGTGCACGGGGGGCGCATAGATTCATACGTTCCATCAACTGGACGGTCGCACGCGCCGGTTGACGATGCAATATGCCGCTCGGTCGTGCCGCCGCCACACACCGCGTGCGTCCGGATAGTGGACAAGTGCGTCTGCATAGAGCATTTGGCCTGTTCAAGTCAAGGTCTGTCTTTTCTCTTCACCCTCCGGTCGAATGTCGTCACTTATGACGCGCTTACCGCGCGCGGACCTCCTTGACCGGGACACCTCCGGATCCGCGGCGGGAGCGGGGGAGGAAACCAACAAGTGAGAGTCAAGAGACGGACGTTCCGCGCCGCGGCCGCCACGGTCGCGGTGGCCGCGGCCACCGCGACGTTCTCGGCGTACGGGGTGGCGGTCGCCGACGACGGCGCGAAGGCGCCCTCGGCCAAGGACGGACAGGCCGTTGACCGCCGCGATCCGGCGGATGCCAAGACGGGTGTCGACCACGACCTGGACGGCCCCTTCAGCAAGCAGCAGGCCCAGCAGCGCAAGGCGGCCCTCGAACAGGTCGTGTCGGGCGAGGCCGAGGTCACCAAGCGCGGCGGCTCCAACGTCGTCAAGCTCGACGACAAGAAGTACGTCGAGCTGGGCCGCGAGAAGACCGACAAGATCTTCACGATCCTGGTGGAGTTCGGGGACAAGGTGGACGACACCACCCTGTACGACCCCGACGGCCCCGACGGCCCGCAGCCGCCCGTCAAGAAGTACGGCGGCACGCCCGGACCGCAGCACAACAAGATAGCCAAGCCGGACCGTGCGAAGGACAACAGCACGGCCTGGCAAGCCGATTACAACCGCAAGCACTTCCAGGACCTGTACTTCGGCAAGGGCAAGGACAGCAAGGGCAAGACCAAGCACTCGCTGAAGACGTACTACGAGAAGACCTCCTCCGGGCGCTACTCGGTCGACGGCACGGTCTCCGACTGGGTCAAGGTCGACTACAACGAGGCCCGTTACGGCTCGAACTACTGCGGCGACAACAACTGCGCCAACGTCTGGGACGCGGTGCGCGACGGCGTCACGGCCTGGGAGAAGGACCAGAAGGCCAAGGGCCGTACGGACGCGCAGATCAAGGCGGACCTCGCGAAGTACGACCAGTGGGACCGCTACGACTTCGACAACGACGGCAACTTCAACGAGCCCGACGGCTACATCGACCACTTCCAGATCGTCCACGCCGGTGAGGACGAGTCCGCGGGCGGCGGCGCCGAGGGCCCCAACGCCCTGTGGGCGCACCGCTGGTACGCCTACGGCGACGACGCCGGCAAGACGGGCCCCGGGAACAACAAGGCGGGCGGCACCCAGATCGGCAAGTCCGGCATCTGGGTCGGTGACTACACGATGCAGCCGGAGAACGGCGGCCTCGGCGTCTTCGCCCACGAGTACGGCCACGACCTCGGCCTGCCGGACCTGTACGACACCACGGGCCCCGGCGCGGCCGGTGAGAACTCCGTCGGCTTCTGGTCGCTGATGTCGGCCGGCTCCTGGCTCGGCACCGCCAAGAACGCGATCGGCGACCTGCCCGGCGACATGACCTCCTGGGATAAGTTCCAGCTGGGCTGGCTCAACTACGCCAAGGCGAAGGCCGCGACGAAGTCCACGCACAAGCTGGGCGTGTCCGAGTACAACACCCGCAACAAGCAGGCGCTGCTCGTCACGCTGCCCAAGAAGTCGGTCACCACGACGGTCGTGAAGCCCACCGAGGGCGCGAACCAGTGGTGGAGCGGCCAGGACGACGACCTCAGGAACACCCTGACCCGGTCCGTCGACCTCACCGGCAAGTCGAAGGCCGAACTGTCCCTCGACGGCTGGTGGGACATCGAGCGGAACTACGACTACCTCTACACCGAGGTCTCGACGGACGGCGGCGCCAGCTTCACGCCCGTCGACGGCACCGCCGACGGCAAGCAGATCACCCGTGACGGCGGCGACAAGCCCGCGCTCACCGGCTCGTCGACGAAGTACCAGAAGCTCGTCTACCCGCTCGACGCCTACGCGGGCAAGAAGATCGACGTCCGCTTCCGCTACGCCACGGACGGCGGCAACGCGCTCAAGGGCTTCACCGCCGACCAGATCACGCTGACCGCGGACGGCGCCAAGCTGTTCACCGACGGCGCGGAGAACGGCGACAACGGCTGGAAGGTGAAGGGCTTCTCGCGCATCGGCGAGTCCTTCACGAAGAAGTACGAGCAGTACTACTTCGCCGAGAACCGCCAGTACGTGTCGTACGACAAGACCCTCAAGGCGGGTCCGTACAACTTCGGCTTCTCCACGACGCGTCCGGACTGGGTGGAGCACTACCCGTACCAGACCGGCCTGTTGGTCTGGCAGTGGGACACCTCCCAGAAGGACAACAACGTCAGCAAGCACCACGGCCAGGGTCTGATCCTGCCGGTGGACGCACACGCCAAGCCGCTGAAGTGGAAGGACGGCACGCTCCTGCGGAACAAGATCCAGCCGTACGACGCGCCGTTCTCGAAGTACCGCACCGACGCCTTCACGCTCCACAACGCGGACGTCGCGCTCCAGCTGAAGTCGCGCGCCGGGGTCTCGGCCTTCGACGACCACAAGGGCACCTACTGGTACCCGGAGAACCCCACGGGCAGCGTCAAGGTCACTGACACCAACACCAAGATCAAGATCGTGAAGCAGCCGAAGGACGGCTCCTCGATCACGGTCCAGGTGGGCCCCTCCGTGCGGTGATTTTGCATTCCCCCAGGTCAGAGGCGTATTTCTGACAGAACGGCCGTCGCCCCCTAGCGGGCGGCGGCCGTTCGTGTTTAGGTGCGTGCTGTGGATTCCTTATTGACGCGACGTCTCACGGGGGTGTGACACGGCATGGCCGCAGGAGGCTTCTGCAAGCTGCCGAACGGCAGTGTGGTGGTGGCGCTGACCCTGCCGAGCCCCGGCGCCCCGGCGGGCGGCGGTGCGCGGGTACGGGTGCTCGTGCACGCCGTGAACCGGGCACGGGCCCTGACCCGGCTGCGGAACCTCGGCCTGCGGGCGGTGTACCTCCGCGGCAACGCGGAGCCCCCCACCCCCGACGAGGTCACGGCCGTCCTGCACCACCCCGACGGCCTCATATGGCGCACGGCCCCCATGCAGGGCGCGCAGGAGCTGTGGCACCCGATCAGAGCCCTGCTGCGCCGGGCGGCGGCCTGATCCCGCGTGGGACGCCCCGGACCCGCCCCTTCCCGCTTCCTGGGGGCTCCGCCCCCAGACCCCCGCTCATCAAACGCCGGAGAGGCTGAAAACCCTGCCGCGACCGGCGACAGTTCCAGCCCGTCCGGCGTTTGAGGACGAGGCGCGAAGCGCCGAAAAGCGGGGGCACGGGGGCGGCAGCCCCCGGATCGGGAAGGGGCGGGTCAGGGGCGGCCCGCGCGGGTTACACCACCGGCTTGCCCGTCAGCTCGACGCCCGCGGCGCGGAGCTCCTCCAGGGCCCGCTCCGTCGTGGCCTCGGCGACGCCCGCCGTGAGGTCGAGCAGGACATGGGTCCGGAACCCCTCCCGCACGGCGTCGAGCGCCGTGGCCCGCACGCAGTGGTCCGTGGCGATCCCCACCACGTCCACCTCCCGCACCTGCCGCTCCCGCAGCCACCGCGCCAGCGGCACCCCGTTCTCGTCGGCCCCCTCGAAGCCGGAGTACGCCGCCGAGCGCTCCCCCTTGGAGAAGACGGCGTCGACGGCCCCGGAGGCCACGGCGGGCGCGAAGTTCGGGTGGAAGCCGACGCCCTCGGTCCCGGCCACGCAGTGCGGCGGCCAGGAGTCGACGTAGTCGGGCGCGGCGGAGAAGTGGCCGCCGGGGTCGATGTGGTGGTCGCGGGTGGCCACGACGTGGCGGTAGCAGGCGGGCGTCTGGCCGATGAGGTCGGTGATGGCGGCGGCCACGTCCGCGCCGCCCGCCACCGCCAGGCTGCCCCCCTCGCAGAAGTCGTTCTGTACGTCTACGACGATCAGGGCGCGGCGCATGGCGGGTGTCCTTCGTTAGCTGGATGAATCGAGCGTAGAGACTTCACGTCCGTTGCGGGAGGGGGCGGCGGTCACACGAACTCCGTGGGGATGACGGCCTCGCCCCGCGAGAGCTGGGTCGCCGAAAGGGGCAGCGCGGCCCGCGCCGCCGCGTGCCGGTCGCGGACGGTGTCCAGGGGCTCCCGGGCGAGCACCGCCCCGCCCTTGATCAGCTGGACGTGGAGCTGGTGGTCCGCCAGGTCCGCCGGGACCGGCCCGGTGCCGACGACCTCGGCCTCGGCGACCCCCTGGGCGTCGGGGCGGCGCGCGGCCCACTTGCGTCCGCCCAGGGACGACTTGGCGCCGAGCGACTTCTTCGCGACGGGTTCGAGGGGCGCCTCGGGGTCGGCGGAGCGGGCGCGGGCGACCAGCTTGTAGACCATGGAGCAGGTGGGGTGCCCGGAGCCGGTGACCAGCTGGGTGCCCACGCCGTACGCGTCCACGGGCGCGGCCGCCAGCGAGGCGATGGCGTACTCGTCCAGGTCGGAGGTGACCACGATCTTGGTCTGGGTGGCGCCGAGCTCGTCCAGCTGCTGTCGCACCCGGTGTGCGACCAGGAGGAGGTCGCCGGAGTCGATGCGGACGGCGCCGAGCTCCGGGCCCGCGATCTCGACGGCCATCCGGACGGCCTCGCCGACGTCGTAGGTGTCGACGAGCAGGGTGGTGCCGCGGCCGAGGGAGTCCACCTGGGCGCGGAAGGCGTCGCGCTCGCTGTCGTGGACGAGGGTGAAGGCGTGCGCGGAGGTGCCGACGGTCGGGATGCCGTAGCGGAAGCCCGCGGCGAGGTCGGAGGTGGTGGTGAAGCCGCCGACGTAGGCCGCCCGGGACGCGGCGACGGCCGCCAGCTCGTGGGTGCGGCGCGCGCCCATCTCGATCAGCGGCCGCCCGCCCGCGGCGGAGGCCATCCGGGACGCGGCCGCGGCGATGGCCGAGTCGTGGTTGAGGATCGACAGGACCACGGTCTCCAGGAGCACGCACTCCGCGAAGCTGCCCTCGACCCGCAGGATCGGTGAGCCGGGGAAGTACACCTCGCCCTCCGGATAGCCCCACACGTCCCCGCTGAAGCGGTACGAGGCGAGCCACCGCAGGGTCGGCTCGTCCACGACGCCGCGCTCGCGCAGGAAGGAGAGGACGTCCGCGTCGAAGCGGAAGTTCTCCACGGCGTCCAGGACCCGGCCGGTCCCGGCGACCACTCCGTAGCGACGGCCCTCGGGCAGGCGGCGCGTGAACACCTCGAAGACCGAGCGGCGGTGCGCGGCGCCGGACTTGAGTGTGCCCTGCAACATCGTCAACTCGTAGTGATCCGTGAAGAGCGCGGTCGACGGTACGTCGACCGGCAGCCCCAGCTCATGCTCCCCAGAGTTCATATGACGGATGCTACCGCTCATCTCGTCACTCTGACGATTTCGGGGGTCCGTTTGTGCGGTCACCCCCGGCGGGTGGCAGCATGGGACAGGTGAGTAGCGCGGCTCCTGCAGAGATCACCCGCCCGGACGCGGACGAAGAGACCTTCGTGGTCCCCGAACCCGACGTCCCCTGGATCACCCTGGTGCACAACGACCCGGTGAATCTCATGAGCTATGTGACGTACGTCTTCCAGACGTACTTCGGGTACTCCAAGGACAAGGCGACCAAGCTCATGCTCGACGTCCACCACAAGGGCCGCGCCGTCGTCTCCTCGGGAACGCGCGAGGAGATGGAGCGCGACGTGCAGGCCATGCACGGGTACGGACTGTGGGCCACCCTGCAGCAGGACCGGAAGTAGCGACGCGACCGATGCCAGGACAATTCGAACCGATCCCGGGGGGCGGCGCGGCCGTCGCGCTCGACGAGGTCGAGATCTCCATCATCCGCTCCCTCGCCGTGCAGCTCCTGGAGCTGATCGGCCCCGGCGACGAGCCCGCGGGCGCCGACGACGACCTCTTCGCCGAGCTCTTCGCGCCCGGCCCGAGCGAGCCGCCTGCCGACCCGGTGCTCAAGCGGCTGCTCCCGGACGCGTACGGCGGCCCCGGCACCGAGGACGCCTCCGAGGTGCAGGCCGCCGAACTGCGGTCGTACTCCGCGGAGTTCCGCCGCTTCACCGAGAACGACCTGCGGGCGCGCAAGCGGGACGACGCGCTCGCGGTGGTCCGCTGCCTGGACGCACTGACCGTCGCGGGCGAGGGCGGCGCCGTCCTGAAGCTGTCCGTCGACGACTCGCGCCGCTGGCTCGGCGCGCTCAACGACCTGCGGCTCGCGATCGGCACCCGCCTGGAGGTGACCGACGAGGAGGACACCGACCTCCTCTACCGACTGCCGGACTCCGATCCGCGCAAGCCGATGGTGATGGCGTACCTGTGGCTGGGGGGACTCCAGGAGACCCTCGTCGACACGCTGACCGGATGAGGCGGGACCCGACCGGGCGTGAAGTTCTTCCGATGGCCGGTGTGAAGGTTTTCTGTCGGACGGGGTGACGGTTTCCCGGCGTCCGCGTGACGTCTTCTTGAAGATCGTGGACGTTCGCTCAACGGACGCTCAAATCCGGATAACGATCAGGTCACCACACCGTCCGCATATGTGGTCCGATGTGAGTTTTGTCCGCTTCTTCCTGTGGTGTGCGCCATAGCGGACTCATTCGATCACTGTGACGGTCGTGATAAATGTTCACGACCGCTCGGTGACGCCACCCATGTCGCCGACGGCACGCCAGGGGCCGACTGACCGTCGGCGGCACTCCATCACCATTCGGGGGATCACGACCTGGTCCGCGGCGAAACCGCAGTTCGCGGCGCGGATCAGCATGGAGAAAGGCGTCACCATGACCTCAGTGCAGGTCGAAGAGCATCACGACGGCAATGGGGCCGCGGCGGGCGCGGACGCGTCCGGCGAGAACGAGGGCTATCAGCGCGGGCTCGGTGCCCGGCAGATCCAGATGATCGCGATCGGCGGTGCCATCGGCACCGGGCTGTTCCTCGGCGCGGGCAAGGCCATTCACAAGGCCGGGCCGAGCCTCATCCTCGCTTACGCCATCGCGGGCCTCGTCATCTTCTTCATCATGCGCGCGCTCGGCGAGCTCCTGATGTACCGGCCCGTGTCGGGTTCGTTCTCGGAGTACGCCCGCGAGTTCGTCGGCCCGTTCTTCGGATTCGTGACCGGTTGGACGTACTGGCTCTTCTGGGTCGTCACCGGCATCACCGAAGTCACGGCGGCAGCCCAGTACATGCAGTACTGGACCCATGGCTCCGTTCCGCAGTGGGCCTACGCGCTGATCTTCACCGTCATCCTGTACGGCGCCAACCTGATCTCCGTGAAGCTCTTCGGCGAGCTGGAGTTCTGGTTCTCCATGGTCAAGGTCACCGCCATCATCGGCATGATCCTGATCTGTGCCGGCATCCTCACCATCGGCTTCTCCGACGCCGGGGACAGCGCGTCCGTCACGCACCTGTGGGACAACGGCGGCTTCTTCCCCAACGGCATCGGCAACACGCTGATGACCCTCCAGATCGTGATGTTCGCCTTCCTGGCCGTGGAGCTCGTCGGCGTCACCGCGGGTGAGTCCAAGGACCCGAAGAAGACCCTGCCCAAGGCGATCAACACCGTGCCGTGGCGCATCGCCGTCTTCTACGTCGGCGCCCTGATCATGATCCTCTCGGTCGTCCCGTGGACGTCCTTCCAGCCCGGTGTCTCCCCGTTCGTCGCGGCCTTCGAGAAGATGGGCCTCGGCATCGGCGCCGCGATCGTGAACTTCGTGGTCCTGACCGCCGCGCTCTCCTCCTGCAACTCGGGCATGTACTCCACCGGCCGCATGCTGCGCGACCTCGCGCTCAACGGCCAGGGCCCGAAGTTCTTCACCAAGCTCACCAAGAACGGCCTGCCGCTGGTCGGCACCACCGCGTCCGCCGCGCTGATGCTCGTCGGCGTGTGGATCAACTACCAGTGGCCGGGCGAGGCGTTCAACTACGTCGTCTCCTTCGCCACCATCTCCGGCATGTGGGCCTGGATCATGATCCTGGTCTCCCAGATCAACTACCGCCGCAAGGCCGACCGCGGCATCCTGCCGCAGTCCACCTTCCGCGCCCCGGGCGCCCCGTACACGAGCTGGTTCGCGCTCGCCTTCATCGGCATGGTCATCGTGATGATGGGCATCGACAAGGACGCCCGGATCTCGCTGTACTGCGCCCCGATCTGGGCCGCCATCCTGTGCGTGTCCTACCTGGTGCTCAAGAGCCGCAACCCGGAGGCCGCGGCCTTCAAGAAGCGCCAGCACGCTGCCGCTGTGCCTGGGGCCAAGGACTGACCACTGCGTCTCACGGAGCTGCGGGCCGTCTGTGGCTGGTCGCGCCCACGCGGCGGAGCCGCTGATCGGCACTGCCCCGCGCCCCTTCGGGGTGCTGCCCACGATTCGGGCCGTCGCGTATCACATGGTGGTACGCGGCGGCCCTTTCGTACGTCCGTGCTGCTTATCCTGGCCCACATGCTGACCATCACCCAGGCCCTGCGGGACGAGATCGTCGCGCACGCGCGCAAGGACCACCCCGACGAGGCGTGCGGCGTCGTCGCGGGCCCGGCGGGCACGGACCGCCCCGAGCGGTTCGTCCCGATGCTGAACGCGGCCCGCTCGCCCACGTTCTACGAGTTCGACTCGGCGGACCTGCTCAAGCTGTACCGCGATCTTGACGACCGCGACGAGGAACCCGTCGTCATCTACCACTCGCACACCGCCACGGAGGCCTACCCCTCCCGCACGGACATCTCGTACGCGAACGAGCCCGGCGCCCACTACGTCCTGGTGTCCACCGCCGACGCCGACGACGCGGGCCCCTTCCAGTTCCGCTCGTTCCGCATCGTGGACGGAGAGGTCACCGAGGAAGACGTCCAGGTCGTACAGGCATACTGAAGCCGACCTTCGAGGCGGCAGGAGCCAGGAAGCCGGTGTGAGTCCGGCGCGGTCCCGCCACTGTGACCGGCACGCGCGCGTGCCGGGAGTCAGGAACTGACCTGCCGCCTCCTCCCACTTGACGCAGGGGACGCGGAAATCCCCTGGAGGAGGACCGCACAGTCATGCGCATCCGCGTGCTGCTCGTCGCCGCGGCGACCCTGCTCCCGCTCACGGCCTGCTCGTCGTCCGACGGCTCCGGCTCCGACGGCTCGGCCGGGAAGCCCAAGGCCGCCGGATTCCCGTACACCGTCACCAACTGCGGTGTGAAGACGACGTACAAGGCGCCCCCCGAGCGCGCCGTCCCCATGAACCAGCACGCCACGGAAGTCCTCCTGGAGCTCGGCCTCAAGGACCGCATCGCCGGGACCGCCTACCTCGACGACAAGGTGCTCCCGACGTACGCGAAGGACTACGCGTCCCTGCCGGTGCTCGCCAAGGAGTACCCCTCGTACGAGAAGCTCCTCGCCGCGAACCCCGACTTCGTCTACGGCGGCTACTCCAGCGCCTTCGCCGCCGGTGAGGGCCGCTCCCGCGAGGCCCTCGCCAAGTCCGGGATCAACAGCCGCCTGAACATCGAGGGCTGCGCCGAGAAGCCGGTCACGATGGACGACGTCTACCGCGAGGTGCGCGAGACCGGCGCCACCTTCGGCGTCCGCGACCGCGCCGAGAAGTGGGTGCGCACCGCCGAGGCCGAGCTGGCCCGCGCCGCGAAGAAGTCCAAGGGCGGCAGGACCCCGTCGGTCTTCGTCTACGACAGCGGCGACAAGACCGCCTTCACCGCGGGCGGCAAGGGCATCGGCAACGACATCATCGAGCGCGCCGGCGGCCGCAACGTGATGGCCGACCTCGACAAGCCCTTCGGCGACGCCTCCTGGGAGACAGTGGTCGACCGCCGCCCCGACGTCGTCCTCATCTACGACTACGGCGCGACGACCGTGGCCCAGAAGAAGAAGCGCCTCCTGGACGACCCGGCCCTCAAGGACGTCCCCGCCATCAAGAACAAGCGCTTCGCGGTCCTGCCCCTGTCGGACGTGGTCCTCGGCGTACGCGCACCAAAGGCGGTGGAGAAGCTGGCGGAGCAGCTGCGGTGACCAGCACGGAGAAGCCCGCCCGGGACATCCAGCCCGTCCGGCGTTTGAGGACGAGCCGCGGAGCGGCGATAAGGGGGTCCGGGGGCGCAGCCCCCGGCTTCGGGAAGGGGCGGGCTTGGGGAGCCCCCGGCAGGGCCCGCTACGCCGTCCTCGTGGCCACGCTCACACTCGCCCTCGCGGCCGCAGGCATCGCCGCGCTGACCTACGGCTCCGTCAAGATCCCGCCCGCCGAGGTCTTCGCCATCCTCACGGGCAGGGCCGAAGGACCGTCCCCGTACCGGACCATCGTCCTCGACGTCCGCCTCCCGAGGGTCCTGCTCGGCGCGGCCGTCGGCGCGGGGCTCGCCGTCATCGGCACCGCCCTCCAGGCCCTGGTCCGCAACCCGCTGGCCGACCCGTTCCTGCTCGGCGTCTCCTCCGGGGCCTCCGCGGGGGCGGTCGGCGTGATCGTGCTCGGCTGGGGCGCGGGCCTGGCCATCACGGTGACCATCCCGGCGGCGTCGTTCGCGGGCGCGTTCCTCGCGCTGCTCGTCGTGTACGTGCTGGCCCGGGAGCCCGGCGGCGGCTTCACCACCGGCCGCCTGGTCCTCGCGGGCGTGGCCGTCTCCTACGTCCTGTCCGCCCTGACCAGCCTGATCCTGGTGGTCTCGGCCCGCGCCGACCACCTCCAGGAGGTCCTGTACTGGACGCTCGGCGGCCTCGGCAGCGCCCGCTGGGACATGCTCGCCGTGCCCCTGACCGTGCTCGCGCTCGGCACGGCCGTGCTCCTCGCGCTCGCCCGGCCGCTCGACCTGCTCCTGGTGGGGGAGGAGGGCGCCACCGTCCTCGGCCTGGACACGGCCCGGTTCCGCGCGGGCGTCTTCGTGCTCGCCTCGCTGGTGACCGGAGTCCTCGTCGCGCACAGCGGGGCCATCGGCTTCGTCGGCCTGATGGTGCCGCACGCGGCCCGCATGCTGGTCGGTGCCGGACACCGGGCGCTGCTGCCGGTGGCGGCGCTGATGGGCGCGGTGTTCCTGGTCGTCGCCGACCTCGCGGCGCGCACCCTGGCGGCACCGCAGGACATCCCCGTGGGCGTGCTCACCGCGCTCACCGGCGGCCCGTTCTTCCTGTGGCAGCTGCGCCGGGCCCGGACGCACGAAGGGGTGACGGCATGACCGAAGGACGACGACCGCCCGCCGAGGCCGGGGGCCCGCTCCCCGGCGCCGGGCGCCTGCGCGCCGAGGACCTCACGTACGACACCCCGTCCGGCCGCCGTCTCGTCGACGGCGTCTCGCTCACCGTCTCTGCGGGCGAGACGGTCGGCATCGTCGGCCCCAACGGCAGCGGCAAGACGACGCTGCTGCGCTGCGTCTACGGCGCGCTCGCGGCCACCGCGGGGCGGGTCCTGCTCGACGGCGCCGACCTGGCGGCGGCCGGGGTCAAGGCGCGGGCCCGCCGCGTCGCGACCGTGCCGCAGGACGGCCACGCGGGCTTCGAACTCACCGTCCGCCAGGTGGTGGCCATGGGCCGCTCCCCGCACAAGCGCTTCTGGGAGGCCGACACCACCACCGACCGGGCCATGGTGACCGACGCCCTGGGGCGCGTCGGCGCGGCGGACCTCGCCGACCGCCCCTTCGGGCAGCTCTCCGGCGGCGAGCGGCAACGGGCCCTGCTCGCCCGCGCGTTGGTGCAGGAGCCCGCCGTCCTCGTGCTCGACGAGCCCACCAACCACCTGGACATCCGCTACCAGCTGGAGATCCTCGGCCTGGTCGGGCAGCTCGGCACGGCGAACCTGCTCGCCCTGCACGACCTGACCCTGGCCGCGTACTACTGCGACCGCCTGTACGTCCTCGACGGCGGCCGCGTCGTCGCGTCCGGGCCCCCGGTCGAGGTCCTGACCGGCGAACTCCTCGCGGAGGTGTACGGCGTCACGGCCGAAGTGGCCGTCCACCCGGCCACCGGAGCCCCCACCGTCACGTATCTGCCGGGCCCGTCACGGCGCGTCCCCGCGCCCTGAGCGGCCCGCCCGCGTCCGGGTGCCGAGCCGGATCCGTCCGGTATCCGAGATCACATTCCGGGACCCGGACCGGGAATCGATACGATGACCCCATGGTTTCGAACGACGTGAGCATCGATACGACGCCGGGCGCCCTGCTCGTCGGCCGGCTGCACGTCGACCTGTGCCGTCTCGCCAGCGCCATCTGTCGGCGCTGAGGCGCCGCCGGGCGCCGGGCCGCGCCCCGCGCTCCCGGGCCGGGGGCGCCGCCCGCCCGCGCACCGGGCGGCCCGCCCCTCGCGCAGTTCCCGCAGTGCTCGCAGTCCCGCACTTCTCGCAGTTCCGGTAGTCCGCCCCTCCCGACAGGAGCCCATCGCCATGGCCATCGAGGTCCGCATCCCGACCATCCTCCGCACCTACACCGGCGGCGAGAAGGCCGTCGAGGGCAACGGCGACACCATCGCCGCGCTCTTCGCCGACCTGGAGACCCGGCACGCGGGCATCCAGGAGCGCCTCATCGACAAGGACAAGGGCAACGAACTGCGCCGGTTCGTGAACGTGTACCTGAACGACGAGGACGTCCGCTTCCTGGCGGGCGTCTCCACCGAGCTCACCGACGGCGACAGCGTCACGATCCTGCCCGCCGTCGCGGGCGGCATGGTCTGACGGCCGCGGCCGCCGCATGCGTTACGACTCCCCGCTCGCGGCCGTCGGCAACACGCCGCTGGTCCGCCTGCCGCGCCTGTCCCCGTCCGCCGACGTCCGCGTCTGGGCCAAGCTGGAGGACCGCAATCCGACCGGCTCCATCAAGGACCGGCCCGCGCTCCACATGATCGAACAGGCCGAGAAGGACGGCCGGTTGACCCCCGGCTGCACCATCCTCGAACCGACCTCGGGCAACACCGGCATCTCGCTCGCCATGGCGGCCAGGCTCAAGGGCTACCGCATCGTGTGCGTCATGCCGGAGAACACCTCGCGGGAGCGGCGCGAACTGCTCACGATGTGGGGCGCCGAGATCATTCCGTCGCCCGCGGCGGGGGGCTCCAACACCGCGGTGCGCGTCGCGAAGGAGCTGGCGGCCGAGCACCCCGACTGGGTGATGCTCTACCAGTACGGCAACCCGGACAACGCGGGCGCCCACTACGCCACCACCGGCCCCGAGGTCCTCGCCGACCTGCCCTCGATCACCCACTTCGTGGCCGGGCTCGGCACCACCGGCACGCTCATGGGCGTCGGCCGCTATCTGCGCGAGCACAAGCCCGACGTGAAGATCGTCGCCGCGGAGCCGCGCTACGACGACCTCGTCTACGGCCTGCGCAACCTCGACGAGGGCTTCGTCCCCGAGCTGTACGACGAGTCGGTCCTCACCACCCGCTTCTCCGTGGGCTCCGCCGACGCGGTGACCCGCACGCGCGAGCTGCTCAAGGAGGAGGGCATCTTCGCCGGAGTCTCCACCGGCGCGGCCCTGCACGCGGCCATCGGCGTCGGCCGCAAGGCCGTCAAGGCCGGGGAGCAGGCGGACATCGTCTTCGTGGTGGCCGACGGCGGCTGGAAGTACCTCTCGACGGGCCTGTACACGGCCGCCACGACGGAGGAGGCCATCGCCACGGTCCAGGGCCAGCTCTGGGCGTAGCCCTGGGGGGCGCCCTGGAACCGGTCGGTCGGCCTGCGGCCTCGTCCTCAAACGCCGGACGGGCTTGAAGGATCTCGGTCCGGGCCGGACGCCTTCTGCGGACACGCAGACGCCGTCGGCGGACCCGCGGACGAGATGAGGCCCGCAGCGGCACCATCCAGCCCGTCCGGCGTTTGAGGACGAGGCGCGGAGCGCCGAAAACGGGGGGCACGGGGGGCGGAGCCCCCCGAATCGGGAAGGGGCGGGCCTGGGGCGCACCGCGAGGGGTCAGCCGCCGCCGAGGTACCGCACCTGGTCCCACAACGCCGGGTCCACCACCCCCGCCCGCCGCCGGAAGTCCCCGGCCCACAGCTCCCGCACCCCCTCCGGCTCCAGGAAGCTCGCGCGCCCCTGGACGTCGCCCACGGTCCCGGGCGGCAGCGGAATCACCCCGGCCCGCTCGTCGTGGAACCGGGTGGTGATGGTCGCGACGCGCACGGCGTCACCCCGTACGGACAGGACGAGGAAGGGGCGCTCGGCCTCGTCGGCCACGGCCCACCAGATCTCCGCGGCCCGCGGCCGGACCGGCGCCCCCGAGGCGGACCGGCGCGCCGTGCGCCCCGCGCCGCGCGGGCGCCCGCGCCCCCACCCGTCCACCACGGTGGCCACCAGGGCGAGCACCACCACCGCGGCGAGGGCAAGCCACCAGGACGTGTCCATAGCCCCGACGGTACCGGCGGGCCCCTCAGCCCGCCGCCCGCGCCGGCGAAAGGAGGGCGCCGAGGACCACGGGAGCGTCCTCGCGCGCCAGGGCGATGACGACCGGCTCGGCGCCGTCGAGGCACTCGATGAGGACGGTGTCGTACGTGCCGCCGCCCGGCCCCAGGACGGTGTCGCCGGGCCGCGGCGCCCGGACCTCGTGCACGGTCAGTGACGGCGGCAGCGGCCTGCGGGCGACGCGCCCGTCGGGGTCGGGCGTCACCGCGGGCGGCCCGTCCCCGACGACCAGGTGGTCGAAGCCGTCCACGCTGTAGGGCACGTCCCCGAGCACGGCCGCGCGCACGCACCGCCTCCCGGCGGGCGGCACCGGGACGATGTCGCTGGTGTCGACGGCCCGCCGCTCCCGCCGCCGCGTGCGCCGGGCGACCAGAGCGGTGAGCACCGCCACCGCAGGCACCCCGAGGGCCGTGACCAGCAGGGCGCCGCGCACGTCCGGGCAGGCCTGGGCCGCGACGAAGCCGAGGCAGCCCAGGAGCGCCCCGGCCACGGGCCCCACGGAGAGCTGCCAGGCGCTCGCGTGCGCGGCGCCGGCGTACCTGCGGCGCCACCACAGGACCGCCGCCAGGACGCCGAGCCCGACGGGCAGCGTCAGCAGGCCGATGCCGAGGGGGAGGCGCCAGTCGTCGGCGGGCGAGGCCTCGGTCTCCTCGGCGGCGGTGCCGAACCGCACGCGGCGGATCTCGCCCCGCCAGTACGTCAGCGACACCCGGTCCCCGGCGCGCACGGCGTCGTGCAGCCTCGATCCGGACATGTGCACGCGCCGCACCCGGTCGTCGCCGCGCTCGGTGACGCGGAGCCAGTAGTCGGCCTTCCGGCCCCGGGCCTTCTCCTCGGTGCCCGTGACGGTCGCGGCCACCGTCGTCGTGCACGAGTCCGTCCTGGCCCCGGCCGCGCAGGCGGGCGCGGCGGCGTACGCGTGCCCCCGCGCGAGCGCGCCCGGCACGGCGGCGAAGAACCCGACGGGGACCAGCAGGAGCACCAGCGCGCAGCAGACCGCGAGCACCGGCCGCCACCGACCGGCCCGGCTCCCCGTTCGCCCCGCCATCCCCGACACTCCCGCAGCCCTCCCGGACCCAGCCAAAACCTTCCCTCCCAGTGTCCCCCGCCGCCCCACCCCGAGGCGGCCCCCCGAACCGGTGACACCCCAGGTGAGTTCGCCCACAACGGCCCACGACGGAGGAGCGAGGCGCCGTTTCGCGCCTTACGCTCGTCGGACCGCACGCCCCCGAATTCCCCCGACCGCCAGCGCGGAGGTTCCAGCTATATGAAGCTCACCGTCGTCGGCTGCTCGGGGTCGTTTCCGTCCGCGGACTCGGCCTGCTCGAGCTACCTCGTCGAGGCCGACGGCTTCCGGCTGCTGCTCGACATGGGCAACGGCGCCCTGGGCGAGCTGCAGCGCCACATCGGTCTGTACGACCTCGACGCGATCTTCCTCAGCCATCTGCACGCCGACCACTGCATCGACATGTGCGCGTACTTCGTGGCCCGCTACTACCGGCACGAGGGCGGCCGCTGCGCGCCCATCCCGGTGTACGGCCCCGAGGGCACCGAGCAGCGCCTGACCACGGCGTACGCCGACACGCCCTCCGCGTCCTCGATGAGCGAGGTCTTCGACTTCCACACGGTCAAGCCGGGCGCCTTCGACATCGGCCCGTTCGCGGTGCGCACCGAGAAGGTCTGCCATCCGGTCGAGGCGTACGCCGTGCGCGTCGAGCACGGCGGCAGGTCGCTCACGTACTCCGGCGACACGGGCCCCTGCGCGGCGCTCGACGAACTCGCCACCGGCACCGACCTCTTCCTGTGCGAGGCCGCGTTCACGCACGGCAAGGAGAACATCCCGGACCTGCACCTCAACGGCCGCGAGGCGGGCGAGTCCGCCTCGCGCGCGGGCGCGGGCCGGCTCGTCCTGACCCACATCCCGCCGTGGACGGACCCCGCGGTGAACCTCGCGGACGCCCGCGCCGTGTTCGCGGGCCCGACGGAGCTGGCCGTGCCCGGAGCGTCGTACCAGCTCTGAGCCGCCGTATCGATACGCCCCCGGACCGGCGCGCACCGCGGGGGAGGCCCGGCACGACGAAAAGGCCCCGGCACGACGAAGGCCCCGGAACCGAGCGGTTCCGGGGCCTTCGCGCTGCCTGAGGGGCTACGCCTTCGTCAGGTCCTCGATCTCCTCCTCGGGCTCACGGCCCGGGGTGGGGATGTTGAACTTGACGATCGCGAAGCGGAAGACCACGTAGTAGACGGCCGCGAAGACGAGGCCGATCGGGATGATCATCCAGGGCTTCTCGGCGAACTTCCAGTTCAGGACGTAGTCGATGGCACCGGCGGAGAAGGTGAAGCCGTGGTGCACGCCGAGCGCCCAGGTGACCGTCATGGCGACGGCCGTGAGGACCGCGTGGATCACGTACAGGGCCGGGGCGATGAACATGAACGCGAACTCGATCGGCTCGGTGATGCCGGTCACGAACGAGGTGAGCGCGAGGGACATCATCATGCCGCCGACGACCTTGCGGCGCTCGGGGCGCGCGGTGTGCGTGATGGCGAGCGCGACGGCGGGCAGCGCGAACATCATGATCGGGAAGAAGCCGGACATGAACTGACCCGCGGTCGGGTCACCGTGCATGAAGCGCTGGATGTCGCCGTGCCAGACGGCACCGGCGGAGTCCGTGAAGGAGCCGATCTCCTGCCAGGCGACGGTGTTCACGAACTGGTGCATGCCGACGGGGAGCAGCCCGCGGTTGACCACGCCGAAGATGCCCGCGCCGATGGAGCCGAGGCCGGTCATCCACTCGCCGAAGTTGGTGATCGCGTCGCCGACCGGGCCCCAGCACAGGCCGAAGAAGACGCCCAGGGCGGTGCCGATGAAGGCCATGATGATCGGCACCAGACGGCGGCCGTTGAAGAAGCCGAGCCAGTCCACCAGCTTGGTGCGGTGGTACTTCTGCCAGACCACGGCGGAGATCAGGCCCATGATGATGCCGCCGAAGACCTTGGGGTCGTTGTACGTCGCGGCGACGTCGGCCCCCTTCATGATCTTCGCCTCGGTCACCGGGAACGCCTTCAGGACGTTCGTGTAGACCAGGAAGCCGACGAGCGCGGCGAGGGCCGTGGAGCCGTCCGCCTTCTTCGCGAAGCCGATCGCGACGCCGATGCAGAACAGCATCGGCATGTTCGCGAACACGGCGTCACCGGCGTTGGCGAACACGGTGGCGACCTTGCCCCAGCCCAGGCCGTCCGCGCCGAACACGTCCGGCTGGCCGAGGCGGAGCAGGATGCCCGCGGCGGGCAGCACGGCGATGGGCAGCTGCAGGCTGCGGCCGACCTTCTGCAGACCCTGCAAGAGGCCGGCGCCCCGCTTCTTCGCGGGCGCCGCCTTGGCGGTGGCCGTACTCATGACTTCCTCCATGTGCGGGTGCTGTCAGGGGACAGTTCGGGGGGTCGACAGCATCCAGGTGGTCTACACCACTCAGTGGTGTAGACCTGTTGTAACACGGTCAAGGCGGCATAAGGAACCCGCGATTCCTGTGGCCTGGGCCATATCGGCACAAGCATGACGAAAGGCCCCGGGACCAGGGGTCCGAGGGCCTTTCCGAAGGCTCTGAAGCGAGGTTCCGCTTGAGTCTTACGCTTTAGTCTGTTCTGCGTCCAACGCCTTTGCCTCTTCTTCCGGTTCGCGGCCCGGGGTGGGCAGGTCGAACTTGTGGATGACGAAGCGGAACAAAGCGTAGTAGACGACCGCGAACGCCAGGCCGATCGGGATGATCAACCAGGGCTTGGTGGCCAGGCTCCAGTTGATGACGTAGTCGATGAGACCCGCCGAGAAGCTGAAGCCGTCCTTCACGCCGAGCGCCCACGTCACCGCCATCGAGACGCCGGTGAGCACCGCGTGGATCGCGTACAGGAGCGGCGCGATGAAGAGGAAGGAGTACTCGATCGGCTCGGTGATGCCGGTGACGAAGGAGGTCAGGCCGACCGAGAGCATCATGCCGCCGACGACCTTGCGGCGCTCGGGCCGCGCCGCGTGCGTGATGGCGAGCGCGGCGGCGGGCAGCGCGAACATCATGATCGGGAAGAAGCCCGAGGTGAACTGGCCCGCCGTCGGGTCCCCGGCGAGGAAGCGGTTGATGTCACCGTGCACCACGGTGCCGTCCGCCTTGGTGTAGTCGCCGAACTGGAACCAGACGAAGGTGTTCAGGAACTGGTGCAGGCCGACCGTGAGCAGCGCGCGGTTGGCCACGCCGAAGATGCCCGAGCCCAGCCAGCCGAGGTCCACCAGCCACTTGGAGAAGCTGGTGAGCCCGTCGCCGATGGGCGGCCAGACCCAGACGCACAGGCCCGCGAAGACCAGGCCGACGAAGGCCATGATGATCGGTACGAGCCTGCGGCCGTTGAAGAAGCCCAGCCAGTCCACCAGGCGCACCCGGTGGTAGCGCTGCCAGAGCCAGGCCGCGAGCAGGCCCATCACGATGCCGCCGAACACGCCCGGATTCTGGTACGAGGCCTGCGCCGAGGTGCCGTCCTCGGCCACGCACACCCCGCTCCACATCCCGGCGCCCGCGAAGTCGGCCCCGGCCGCGCAGTCCTCGGGGAAGGCGCGGAGCACCGCGTAGTAGACGAGGAAGCCCGCGACGGCGGCGAGGGCGGTGGAGCCGTCCGACTTCTTGGCCATGCCGATCGCCACGCCGATGCAGAAGAGGAGCGGCAGACCGAGCGAGGAGTCGAGCAGGGCGCCGCCCGCGGCCGCGAAGACCTTGGCGACGTTCGTCCAGCCCAGGCCGTCGTCGCCGAAGACGTCCGGTTGGCCGAGCCGGTTCAGGATGCCCGCGGCGGGCAGCACGGCGATGGGCAGCTGGAGGCTGCGGCCCATCTTCTGAAGGCCCTGGAAGAGGCCGTTCCACCACTTCTTCTGCGGTGCCGCGGCGGCGTCCGAACTCATCGGCGTTCCTCCTGGAACCGGCCAGTTTGGCGGTCGTTGAAAACTGGTGTAGACCAGTTGCGGACGGGTGTGCGGTGGCCCCCTGGTCAGGGACGACACCTTGATCGTCATGATGGGGTGCGGCCGCCGTGACCGCCCGCGAAGATGGGCCAACCGTGCGTTACCGTGACAAAGCGGACCTACGGTGTCGTGGCCGCGTCCTTTCACAGCAGGGAGTAAGCAATGGCCAGCAAGGCTGAGAAGATCGTTGCCGGGCTCGGCGGCATCGACAACATCGAAGAGGTCGAGGGCTGCATCACCCGTCTCCGCACGGAGGTCAACGACGCGGGCCTGGTCGACGAGGCCGCCCTGAAGGCCGCGGGCGCGCACGGCGTCGTGAAGATGGGCACGGCGATCCAGGTCGTCATCGGCACGGACGCGGACCCGATCGCGGCGGAGATCGAAGACATGATGTGAGCGACTTCGCTCCCGCTGGGGGGTGCGGGTCCGGGCAGCCGGGGCCGCGCCCCTTTTGCGTTGCCCGGGGTGGCGTCCCTCGGGCTGCTGCCGGGGCCTGGTGCCGCGGCGCGGGGCGGCTGTCCTCTGTGCCCGCCCATCCCCAAGCTCTCGGCTTCGCTCGAGCAGGGGAGGCCCCACTCGCCCTCTGGGCGGACCAGCCGCCCACAGGGACCCAGGGAGGAGGGCGGGACAGCCGCCCGCCGGTCGTCCGTAGCGGAGCGGGTGAACCGGTCGGGTGGGTTCCGAGGGGACTATAGGGTCGTTGGCATGTCTCGATTCGACGGTCGTACCCCCGCCCAGCTTCGTCCCGTTTCCATCGAGCGGGGGTGGAGCAAGCACGCCGAGGGCTCCGTCCTCGTCTCCTTCGGCGACACCAAGGTCTTCTGTACGGCCTCCGTCACGGAGGGCGTGCCCCGCTGGCGCAAGGGCAGCGGCGAGGGGTGGGTCACCGCCGAGTACTCGATGCTGCCGCGCTCCACCAACACCCGCGGCGACCGCGAGTCCGTGCGCGGCAAGATCGGCGGCCGCACGCACGAGATCTCCCGCCTCATCGGCCGCTCGCTGCGCGCCGTCATCGACTACAAGGCGCTCGGCGAGAACACCATCGTCCTGGACTGCGACGTCCTCCAGGCCGACGGCGGCACCCGCACCGCCGCCATCACCGGCGCGTACGTCGCGCTCGCCGACGCCGTCTCCTGGGCGCAGGGCAAGAAGCTCATCAAGGCGGGCCGCCAGCCGCTGACCGGCACCGTCAGCGCCGTGTCCGTCGGCATCGTCGGTGGCGTGCCGCTGCTCGACCTCGCCTACGAGGAGGACGTCAAGGCCGACACCGACATGAACGTGGTGTGCACCGGCGATGGCCGGTTCGTCGAGGTCCAGGGCACCGCGGAGGCCGAGCCGTTCGCGCGCGACGAGCTGAACGCCCTGCTCGACCTCGCCGTCGGGGGCTGCGCGGAGCTGGCCGCGCTCCAGCGCGAGGCACTGGATTCGGCCAAGTAGCCGTCGATGTAAAGGGGTTCGCCTCCCGGCGAGCAACCGTCCCGCCGACCACGGGCGTTCTATGAGGTGGAGCGTGCGGGAACGACCGCACGCTCGCTCACCGCATAACGGGAGGGAACCATCCATGGCCGTGCGCCACCGACGGGTCACCGTCGCCATAACCACCGCCCTGATCGCCGTACCGGCGACGCTCGGCCTGGTCGCCTGCGACCCGAAGGACGCCGTGGACTGCGTCAAGGCGGCCGACGCCGTGTCGGACGGCGCCGACGCGCTCCGGCAGGCCGCCCAGGACGCCGTCCTCTACCCGGACCGGAAGTCCGAGAAGCGCTTCGACAAGATCCGGGGCGACCTCGACGACATCCGCAGGGACCACGAGGACGACGAGGACATCAGCGACGCCGTCGACGAGATGCAGAAGGCCGTCGACAACGTGGAGAAGGCCGTCGACAACGGCGACAAGACGCCCGACCTCCGCCCGATGGCGAACGCCGCGGGCAAGGTCACCAAGGCCTGCACGAACTGACGCGGGGCCAGGGCCAGGGCGAACCGACGCGGCGGGACGGCCGGGGGCACCCCCGGCCGGGCGGCCGGGTCCCGGTGACGGGACGGATACTGGTCCCATGACCCGTCTCATCCTCGCCACCCGCAACGCCCACAAGGTCACCGAGCTCAGGGCGATCCTCGCCGCCGCGGGCCTCGACCACGAACTCGTCGGCGCGGACGCCTACCCCGAGATCCCCGACGTCAAGGAGACCGGGGTCACCTTCGCCGAGAACGCCCTGCTCAAGGCGCACGCCCTGGCGCGGGCCACCGGCCTGCCCGCCGTCGCCGACGACTCCGGGCTCTGCGTCGACGTGCTCGGCGGGGCGCCCGGCATCTTCTCCGCGCGCTGGGCGGGACGCCACGGCGACGACAAGGCCAACCTCGACCTGCTGCTCGCCCAGCTCGGCGACATCGACGAGGCCCACCGCGGCGCGCACTTCGCCTGCGCCGCGGCCCTCGCCCTGCCCGACGGCACCGAGCGCGTCGTCGAGGGCCGGCTGCGCGGCACCCTGCGCCACGCCCCCGCGGGCACGAACGGCTTCGGCTACGACCCGGTCCTCCAGCCCGAGGGGGACACCCGGACCTGCGCCGAGCTGACGGCCGAGGAGAAGAACGCGATCAGCCACCGCGGCGAGGCCTTCCGCGCCCTGGTGCCGGTGGTGCGGGAGCTGCTCGGCTGACCCGGCGCGCACAGACGGCGAAGGGCGCCCCCGCGTGCGGCGGGGGCGCCCTTTCGTACGTCTGCTTCCGAAGGCGGCAGGGCCCTCGCGAGTGCGGCCGGAGGGACTCGAACCCTCACGGGTGTTACCCCACTGGGACCTAAACCCAGCGTGACTGCCAATTCCACCACGGCCGCGTGCCGCCCCATCGTAATGGGCGCCCGCCCGCGGTCGCCGGGCGGAGTCAGAACTCGGGTGCCGCGGCCCGCGCCTCGACCAGGTCGGCGGCCTCCTCCTCGGTCTCGACGCACGGCGGGGAGCCGCTGAGCGGCCGCTGCGCCGTCTCCTTCAGACAGGCGACCGCGGCGATGCCGACGCCCGCCGCCGCCATGGAGTAGTAGGCGGGCATCATGTCCGAGCCCGTGACGCTGATCAGCGCGGTGATCACCAGCGGCGCTGTGCCGCCGAACAGCGAGGCGGAGAGGTTGTAGCCCACCGACAGCGAGCCGTAGCGCACCGGTGTCGGGAACAGCGCGGGCAGCGTCGCGGACATGGTGCCCAGCAGACACACCAGGGACAGGCCGAGCATCAGCACGCCCGCCGCGACCGCGACCAGCGCACCCTGCTTGATCAGCAGGAACGCCGGGACCGGCAGCACCAGGAAGCCCACCATGCCGGTCATCAGGAGCGGCTTGCGGCCGAAGCGGTCGGACAGCGCGCCGACCCGGCTGATCACCAGCATCAGCGCGAGCATCGTCACGATGAGGATCACCAGACCGTGCGTGTCGTCGTAGCCCAGCTCGTCGGTCAGATACGTCGGCATGTACGACAGGAGCGTGTAGTGGGCGATGTTGTACGCGCCGACCAAGGCGACGCACAGCACCAGCGGCCGCCAGTGCTCGCGGAAGATCCTGGCCAGATCGCCCTTGGCGGAGGTCTCGACGGCGGACGCGGCGTCCGACGCGGGGTGGCGGCTCTCGTCCGTGAGCTTCTGGAACGCCGGGGTCTCGTCCAGGCGCAGCCGCAGATACAGCCCGACCAGGCCGAGCGGGCCCGCCACCAGGAACGGCACGCGCCAGCCCCACGCCTCCATGGCGCCGTCGTCGAGCACGGTCGTCAGGATCGTGACCAGGCCCGCCGCGCCCGCGTACCCGGCGAGCGTGCCGAACTCCAGGAAGCTGCCGAAGTAGCCGCGCCGCTTGTCCGGCGCGTACTCGGCGATGAAGGTGGACGCGCCGCCGTACTCGCCGCCGGTGGAGAAGCCCTGCACCATGCGGAAGAGGATCAGCAGCACCGGGGCCCAGAAGCCGATGGTGGCGTAGCCGGGGATCAGGCCGATGGCGAAGGTGCCCGCCGCCATCAGGATCATCGTCAGGGCCAGCACCTTCTTGCGGCCGACCTTGTCGCCCATCGGCCCGAACACCATCCCGCCGAGCGGCCGCACCAGGAACGAGACCGCGAAGGTGGCGAACGACGAAAGCAACTGGACCGTGCTGTTCCCGGACGGGAAGAAGACGTGCCCGATGGTGACGGCCAGATAGCTGTAGATGCCGAAGTCGAACCACTCCATGGCGTTGCCGAGCGACGCCGCCTTCACCGCGCGGCGCACCGCCGCGTCGTCGGTGACGGTGACGTCGGTGCGCCGCAGGGGCGGGTTCCGGCGCCGTCTCACCGTGCGGAAGAGGAGGCGGTGACGCTTCACCGCCTCCGGGTCGGCGCCGGGGGCGAGGGGGTCGGTCCCCGGGTCGGCCTGGTACCTGCTGGCCGCCATGGAAGGAGTCCTTTCGGAGCGGGTGGGTCTCCAGGACGCCTACTCCGAGCCCGCGATCGCAAACGAAAGCCCCCTGCCGGAGGGGGCTTTCTCACATCCGCCGCGGCGGATGCGCGCGTCGTCAGATGCCGAGATCGCGGATGATCTTGGCCACGTGGCCGGTCGCCTTCACGTTGTAGAACGCGTGTTCCACCTTGCCGTCCTCGTCCACGACGACGGTCGAGCGGATCACGCCCGTCACCGTCTTGCCGTACAGCTTCTTCTCGCCGAAGGCGCCGTACGCCTCCAGGGTCTCCTTGGCCGGGTCGCCGACCAGCGTGACCTTCAGGTTCTCCTTCTCGCGGAACTTCGCGAGCTTCTCCGGCTTGTCCGGGGACACCCCGATGACGTCGTAGCCCGCGGCCGCGAGCACGTCCAGGTTGTCCGTGAAGTCGCAGGCCTGCTTGGTGCAGCCGGGGGTCAGGGCGGCCGGGTAGAAGTACACGATCACCTTGCGGCCCTTGTGGTCCGCGAGGGAGACCTGCTTGCCGTCGGCGTCGGGCAGGGAGAAGGCGGGGGCGGTGTCGCCGGGCTGCAGTCGCTCGCTCATTCTTGGGCTCCTCACGGTGCGCGTACGCACCAAGCTGTGGTGACGGAGACGAGCGTAATAGGGGTGCCGTGGGGTGCGGCGCGGGCGAAGCTGACAGACTGTGGAGGTCCGAGTACACATACACACCCCACGGAGGCAGCGCGGTGTCGGATGCGGATGCCAGGACCCCTGCGCAGATCGAGGCGGACATCAAGCTCCGGCGCGAGCAGCTCGCCGAGACCCTCGACGAGATCGGGGTGCGGGTCCACCCGAAGACGATCGTCGGCGACGCGAAGGCGAAGGTCGCGGCCAGCGTGGACAACACCCTCGGGCGGGCCTACGTCGGGGCGAACCGCTTCGTCTCCGACGTGCGCGGTCAGCTCGTCTCGGCGGACGGCCAGCCACGCCTGGAGCGGATCGTGCCGGTGGCCCTGGTGGTCGTGGGTCTCGTGGGGCTCCTCGCCGTCGGATCCCGGCGTCGCAAGGGCTGACCCGGGGGCGTACAGGGCGCGTGCGGGCAGGTAGGTTCGGGGCGTGAGCGCCAAGACACAGGAATCAAGCACCCACGACGACAAGCTGCCGATCCGGATGCTGCACGACCGCGTGCTCGTGCGTCAGGACACCGCCGAGGGCGAGCGGCGCTCCGGCGGCGGCATCCTGATCCCGGCGACCGCGGCCGTCGGCCGCCGGCTCGCCTGGGCGGAAGTGGTCGCCGTCGGGCAGAACGTGCGCACGGTGGAACCGGGCGACCGGGTGCTCTACGACCCGGAGGACCGGGCCGAGGTCGAGGTGCGGGGCACGGCGTACGTGCTGATGCGCGAGCGCGACCTGCACGCGGTGGCCGCGGACCGCTTCGAGGGCTCGGAGGACTCCACGGGGCTCTATCTGTAGCCCGCGCACCGGGTGTGCGAAGGGGCTGGTGACCATGGTCACCAGCCCCTTTTGCCTGTCTTTTGCTACCGTGGAGGGACCCCGACGAGACGCGCCGTACCGGGCCCCGCAAAGACGACGCACCCCTGAAGTCTCGTTCTCGGAGGTTCCGTCATGGCCTGGGTCCTGCTCGTCGTCGCCGGTCTGCTCGAAGTCGGCTGGTCGATCGGCATGAAGTTCACCGAGGGGTTCACCCGCCTGTGGCCGAGCGTGTTCACCGGCGCGGGCATCGTCGCGAGCATGGTCCTGCTGTCGTACGCGGCCAAGACGCTCCCCGTCGGCACGGCCTACGGCGTGTGGGTCGGCATCGGCGCCGCGGGCGCCGCGGTGGTCGGCATGGTCGCCCTGGGCGAGCCCACCACCGCGGCCCGGATCTTCTTCGTGTGCCTGCTGCTCGTGGCCGTCGTCGGCCTGAAGGCGACGAGCGGCCACTAGCCCCGCAAGGGGCGCGGGGAACCGCACGCTCGGCCCCCGCGCACCCGCACGATCACACGATCAGCCGTCGCGGTCCCGCCCACCGGGCCCCACGGTGAGTCCGCCGAGGGCCCCCTGGGCGGCCCCGCCCTGGTCACCGCCGCCGCCGTCCGCACCGCCGCCGCCGTCCGCCGCACCGCCGCCGTCCGCGGCACCACCGCCATCGGCCGCGCCGCCCTGGGCCTGGCCCTGGTTCTGCCCCTGGTTCTGGCCGCCCTGGTCGCCGCCACCGGTCTGGCCGCCCTGGTCGCCGCCGCCGGTCTGGCCGCCCTGGTTCTGCCCGCCGGTCTGGCCGCCGTCCGTGGTGCCGCCGTCGGTCCGGCCGCCGTCGTCCGCGCCGCCCGTCGCCCCACCGGTGTCGTCGCCCTCGTCGGGCTCCTGCGCCGACTGCGACGGGTCCGGCGCGGCCGGCTCCTCGGAGCCCGGCTCCAGCTGGAGGTCGAACTCCTTGACGGGCTTGCCCGCCAGGGCGTCCTTGGTGAACTGCGCCCACACCTTCGCCGGGTAGCCGCCGCCGTTGATGCGGGTCTCGCCGAGCGCCCCGTACAGCGGCGTCTGCGTCGCCGTGACCGGGTCCTGGCCCATCACCGCGACCACGGTGGCGAGGTCGGGGGTGTAGCCCGCGAACCAGGCCGCCTTGTCGTTCTCCGCCGTACCCGTCTTGCCCGCCGCCGGACGGCCCGCGGCGAGGGCCTCGCGGCCGGTGCCGGACTGCACCACGCTCTGCAGGATCGACGTCGTCGTGTCCGCGGCCTCGCGGCTCACCGCCGTCGACGTCTTGCGCTGCGGCAGCGCGATGTCCTGGCCGTCCTTGCTGATCTTCTCGACGAGCGTGTACGTGCCGTGCTTGCCGTGGTTGGCGAGCGTCGCGTACGCCTCGGTCATGTCCAGGACGGACGCCGTGGACGGGCCGAGCGCGATCGACGGGGACGCGGTCAGGTCCGGCGTCTTCGCCGGGACGCCGAGCGCGACCGCGGTCTCCTTGACCTTGTCCGAGCCGACGTCGACGGCCATCTGCGCGTACACCGAGTTCACGGACTTGTCCGTGGCCTCGCGCACGCTGATGTCGCCGTACTGGTAGTCGTCCTCGTTGGCGGGCGCGTACGTGCCGCCGTCCCAGCCCTGGACCGGGCGGCGGTTGTTGCCGTCGTAGACCGTGTTCGGCGTGATCGGGCGGCCGTCCTGCGTGGTCGAGTCGTTCTCCACCGCCGAGGTGAACACGAACGGCTTGAAGGTCGAGCCGACCTGGTAGTCGCGCCGGGTCGCGTTGTTCACGAACTGCTTCGTGTAGTCGATGCCGCCGTACATCGCGACGACCTTGCCGGTCTTGGGGTCCACCGAGGCGCCGCCGACCCGCACGTCCTTGTCGATCTTGCGGGCCTTCTTGTCGATCTTCGACATGACCTGCTCGTCGACGGCCTTCACGAAGGCGTCCTGCTTGGGCTTCTGGAGCGTGGTGGTGATGCGGTAGCCGCCCTTGCTGAGGGCGTCCTCGTCGACGATCCGGTTCTCGATCAGATAGTCCTCGACGGCCTTCACGACGTAGCCGCGCTGGCCGGAGAGGCCCGGCGCGCCCTTCGCCTGCTCCGGCATCGGGAACTTGACCTTGTCCCGCTCGGCCTTGTCGAGCCAGCCCTCCTTGACCATGCCGTCCAGGACGTAGTTCCAGCGCGCGACGGCGCGCGGCTTGTTCTCCGGGTGCGTCGCCACGTCGTAGGCGTTGGGGGAGTTCACCAGGGTCGCCAGGTAGGCGCCCTGGCCGACGGACAGGTCCTCGACGTCCTTGCCGTAGTACGCCTGGGCCGCGGCCTGCACGCCGTACGCGCTGCGGCCGAAGTAGCTGGTGTTCAGATAGCCCTGGAGGATCTCGTCCTTGCTCACCTCGCGGTCCAGCTTGATCGCGATGAAGAACTCCTTCACCTTGCGCGAGACCGTCTGCTCCTGCGCCAGGTAGTAGTTCTTCACGTACTGCTGGGTGATCGTCGAACCGGACTGCTTGCCCTTGCCGGTGAGCGTGTTCCAGCCCGCACGGAGCATCGCCTTGGGGTCGACGGCGGACTCGCTGTAGAAGTCCCGGTCCTCGGCGGCGAGGACCGCGTGCTGGACCTTCTTGGGCACCTTCGACAGCGGCACGTTCTCGCGGTTGACCTTGCCGTCGCGGGCGATCTCGGTGCCGTCGGAGTACAGATAGACGTTGCTCTGCTTGGTGGCCATGGCGTTGGCCGGCGGGATGTTCACGAGGAAGTAGCCCGTCATGAACGCGCCCACGCCGAGCAGGATGAACAGGATGAAGGCGCCGAGCACCATCCGCCAGGTCGGGAACAGGCGCCGCCAGCCCTTGCGCTTGGGCCGCTTCGCCTTCTTGCCCTTCTTGCCCTGCTGGCCGGGCGCGACGGGTCCGGCGGGGCTCGCCCCGTCGCCGTCGCCCGTGCCGCCCTCGCCGGGGTCGCGGGGCGCCCAGCCCTGCGGCCGGCCGTTCCCGGGCTCCTGGTGCCCGGCGCCTGGCCCCTCGGGCCGCACGGGCCGCAGCCGGGTCGTGGCGGGGCCGCCCTTCGCCGCGGCGCCCGCGGCCCCGGCAGCGCCCGCGGCGCCCGCGGCCCCGGCCCCCTGGGCACCGGCCTTCACGGGGCGGATCTGCTGGGTCGCGGGGTCGTTCGCCCCGGCGGCCGGGCCGCCCTGGGGCGTCGCGGCGGAGCCGTCCTTGCGCAGGGGCGCGGCGTCGCCCCCGCCCTTGCCCCGCGGCGCGGCGCCCCGGTCCGTGACCGGCCGGATCTGCTGGGTGGCGGGGTCGGGCGCGCCCTGGCCGGGGCGCGCGGCGGGGTCATCCCGGCGTGCGGGCCCGTCACCCTTGCCGGGGACGCCCGGGCGCCCCGCGTCGGCGGGGCGGCGGGCCCCCTCGGGGGCGTCCTGGCGCGGGGCCGCAGGCCCGTCCTCGGGGGCGGCGGGCTCCCCGGGCCCGTCAGCGGGCCCGCGCCCGGGGCCACGCTGCTGCTGCGGCTCGTCGCTGCTCATGTCTCGCGGAACTCCCAGTTCGCGTCGTACGCCTCGTACGACCCATTGCACACTGTCTCCGCATGCCTTTCTGACCAGGCACGCGCCGCGCGGCGAAATTGCCTGGCACGGACGGCCCCGCTCACATTAGGCTCCTGCGCTTCGGTCCGGACACGCGGTCCGGGCGCCCGGCCTGGAAGCGGGACGAGGCTCTCTGAAAGGGATGTGCGTGAGAACAGGACGGTTCCGCTTGTACGCGGCCGTCGCCGGAGGAAACTTCCGGAGATTCGCCACATACCGGATGGCGACGCTGGCGGGTGTGTTCACCAACACGGTGTTCGGGGTGATCCTGGCCTACACCTACAAAGCCCTCTGGGACGAGAGACCCGGACTAGGAGGATACGACCAGGCGCAGGCGCTCACGTACGTCTGGCTCGGTCAGGCCCTCCTGATGACCGTCGCGGCGATGGGCGGCGGCTTCGAGGCGGACCTGATGGAGCGCATCCGCACCGGCGACGTGGCGACCGATCTCCACCGGCCCGCCGACCTCCAGGCGTGGTGGCTCGCGAGCGATCTGGGCCGGGCCGCGTTCCACCTTCTGGGCCGTGGGGTGGTGCCGATGATTTTCGGGGCGCTCGCCTTCCAACTCGCGCTGCCGAGATCTCCGTTGACCTGGCTGGCGACGCTCCTCGCGGTGTTCCTCGGCGTCGTCGTCAGCTTCGCCCTGCGCTATCTGGTGGCGCTCAGCGCCTTCTGGCTCCTGGACGGTGCGGGCGTGGCCCAGATCTCCTGGCTCGCCGGCACCTTCTTCTCCGGCATGCTGCTGCCCCTGAACGTCTTCCCCGGCGCCCTCGGCGAGATCGCCCGGGCCCTGCCCTGGTCGGCGCTGCTCCAGGTGCCCGCGGACGTGTTCCTGGGCAAGCACACGGGCACCGGGCTCCTCGCGATCTACGCCTTCCAGGCCGCCTGGGCGGCGGGGCTGCTCGCCGTCGGACGGCTGCTCCAGGGCGTGGCGACCCGGCGGGTGGTGGTCCAGGGTGGCTGAGCCGCTGCGGGAGCGGCCCGAGCCGCCGCGCGCGGGGGCCGGGGGCCCGGCGCCCGGCGGCCTCGGCGCCCCGGTCGGGCCGCTCGGCCGGGCCCGCGAGGGCGTGCGCGCCTACCGCCTGATCACCGCCATGTGGATCCGCTCCACGATGGCGTACCGCGCCTCCTTCGCGCTGACCGCCTTCGGGAACTTCGCGGCCACCGCGCTCGACTTCGTCGCGATCCTGCTGATGTTCTCCCAGGTGGACCGGCTCGGCGGCTACGGCCTCGGCGAGATCGCCTTCCTGTACGGGGCGGCGTCCACCGCCTTCGGCGTGGCCGACCTCGCCATGGGCTCCATGGAACGGCTCGGCACCCGGGTGCGCGACGGCACCCTCGACACCCTCCTGGTCCGCCCCGTGCCGGTCCTCGCGCAGGTCGCCGCCGACCGCTTCGCGCTGCGCCGCCTCGGCCGGATCACCCAGGGCCTGCTGGTCCTCGCGTACGCCTTCTGGAGCGTGGACATCGCCTGGACGCCCCTGAAGGTGCTCCTCGTGCCGCTGATGCTGATCAGCGGGGCCGGGATCTTCGCAGCCGTCTTCGTGCTCGGCGCGGCCTTCCAGTTCGTCGCCCAGGACGCCTCCGAGGTGCAGAACTCCGTCACCTACGGCGGCAACACGCTGCTCCAGTACCCGCCGACCGTCTTCGCCGACGACCTGGTGCGCGGGGTCACGTTCGTCGTCCCGATCGCCTTCGTGAACTGGCTGCCCGGCCTGTACGTCCTCGACCGCCCGGCCCCGCTGGGCCTGCCCGGGTGGGCCGCCTTCGCCCCGCCGCTCGTGGCCCTCGCGTGCCTGGCGCTCGCGGGACTCGCCTGGCGCGCGGGGCTCCGTTCGTACCGCAGCACAGGGAGCTGACTCTTCGTGGGCACCGACGCGTTCATCACCCTCGACGGCGTCGAGAAGGTCTTCGACGTCCGCAGGAAGACCGGCTTCCTGCGCCGCGAGCGGCACGAGGTGCGCGCCGTGGACGGCATCACCTTCCGGGTGCCGCGCGGCGAGATGGTCGGCTACATCGGGCCGAACGGCGCGGGCAAGTCGACCACCATCAAGATGCTCACCGGCATCCTCACGCCCAGCGGCGGCCGGCTGCGGGTCGCGGGCATCGACCCGGCCCGCGAACGCACCCGCCTGGCCCGGCACATCGGCGTCGTCTTCGGCCAGCGCACCACGCTGTGGTGGGACCTGCCGCTCATCGACTCGTACCGCCTGATGCACCGGATGTACCGGATCCCCGACGCCCGGTTCGCCGAGAACCTCGACCGCTGCGTCGAACTCCTGGACCTGGGCGCCCTGTTGGACGTCCCCGTGCGCCAGCTCTCGCTCGGCCAGCGCATGCGCGGCGACATCGCGGCGGCGCTCCTGCACGACCCGGAGGTCCTCTACCTGGACGAGCCGACCATCGGCCTCGACGTGGTCAGCAAGGCCAAGGTCCGCGGCTTCCTGCGCGATCTGAACGCCGAGTCCGGCACCACCGTCCTGCTCACCACGCACGACCTCACCGACATCGAGCAGCTCTGCGAGCGCGTCATGGTCATCGACCACGGCCGCCTGATGTACGACGGCCCGCTCGACGGCCTCCACGAGGCGGGCCAGAGCGAGCGCATGCTGATCGTGGACCTGGAGCACGAACTCCCGCCCCTGGAGGTCGAGTCGGCGCGGGTCGTGCGCACCGAGGGCCCCCGGCAGTGGCTGGCCTTCCCCGCGGACGCCTCCGCGGCCCCGCTGGTCGCCGCGGTCGCCGAGCGCTACCCGCTGCTCGACCTCTCCGTGCGCGAGCCGGACATCGAGGCCGTCATCGCCAAGATGTACGCCGACCGGGGGACCTCGTAGGCTTCGGGGTATGACGGACGCCGAGCCTTCCCAGCCCCCCGCGCCGCGGCCCTCAGCGTCGCCGCCGGCCGTCCCCGGCGCGCCGGACCCGGGCCTCCGCGCCTCCGACGCCGACCGCGAGCGCGTCGCCGAGGTCCTGCGCGAGGCCCTCGCCGAGGGTCGCCTCGACATGGACGAGTTCAACGAGCGGGTGGACACGGCGTACCGCGCCCGTACGTACGGCGACCTCGCGCCGCTCACCCGGGACCTGCCCGCGGCCGGTGCGGTCGCGCCCGCCCCCAAGACGTCCCTGGTCAAGCGGTCCGCCGACGACGGCTCGACGGAGATCGACTGGGCGGAGCGCGTCGTCCTGGGCGCCGAGCCCACCTCCAGCGGCGCCTTCGCCCTCTGGAGCGGCTTCAACCGCAAGGGCGGCTGGACCATCGGGCGGCTCTTCACCTCGTTCGCGATGTGGGGCGGCGGCGAGATCGACCTGCGCGAGGCGCGCTTCGCCGAACGCGACGTCGTGATCCGCTGCTTCACGATCATGGGCGGCATCCAGGTCACCGTGCCGCCCGAACTGAACGTCACCGTCAAGGGCTTCGGCATCATGGGCGGCTTCGGCGACGACGCCACGGGCGAGGGCACCCCCGGCTCCCCGCGGGTGACCGTCACCGGCTTCGCCCTGATGGGCGGCGTCGGCGTCGAGCGCAAGCTCCGCAAGGCCGAGCGCCAGCGCCTGAAGGAGCAGCGCCGCCAGGAGCGGATCGAGGAGCGGGAGGCCCGGCGCCTCCAGCACCGGGAGCGCCACGAGCTGCGCCACCGGCGGCCGGAGGGCGGCCACCGCGGCGTCCACGGCGGGGACGGGCAGTAGCCCGCCCGCCCCCGCCGTCCGCCGTGGCGGTCAGACGTCCAGCTCCGCCTCGATGCGCCGCAGCTGGTGCCGGGCCATCGCGAGGTTCGCCTTGTCCTTGTCGAGCGCGAGGTACAGGAAGAGCCCGCTGTTGTTGCGGGACTTCAGCAGCCGGATCAAGTGGTACTGATCGCTGAGGGTGATCAGGACGTCCTCGATCTCGCCCTTGAGGCCGAGCATCTCCATGGTCCGCACCTTGGCGCGCACCACGTCGGTGTTGCCCGCCGCGGCCACGGACAGATCGAGCTCCTTGCTGCCGCCCAGGGTGCCGAGGGCCATGCCGCTGCTGTAGTCGACGAGGGCCGCGCCGAGGGTGCCGTCGATGGCGGTCATCGCCTCTTTGAGGGCGGTTTCGGTGTTGTACATGGGACTCGTACTTCCTTTCCGTCTGTTGGTGGAGCGGGCTGTGGGAGGGGTCATGGTCAGGTGTCCTCCAGTCGTTCGAGCGCCCCGTCGAGCAGTTCCCCGATCCGGGCGCCGGCCCGGCGGCCCTCCAGGTGGAGCCGGCCCACGTTCACGCGCGGCTCCGCGAGGAGGGTCAGGACGGCGGTGGGGCCCGCCGCGTACGCCGCTACGTAGCCCCCCTCGCCCCGGACGAGCAGCTCTTCCGCACGCCCCTGGCCCGCGGCGTCCGCGAGCCGCAGGGCGGCGAGGAGGGCGTCCACGGTGAGGGCGGCCAGACGCTGTGCCCCCTCGTCCGTGGTGTCCCGGGCGAGCACGCGGCCGCCCGTGTCGGCCGCGAGGGCGCCGGTCAGCTGCGGGACTCGGGCCCGCAACCGTGCGAGTTCGTCGAGCACGTCGGGTTCCACCGCCATCAGCTGCCTCCTCAGGGCGCGGCGCCGCGCGGCCCGCCCCCTCACGGAGCACTCGCGCCCCGGCCCGTGGCGCCGCGCGTCACAGGGCCTCCAGGGCGTCGCGGACCCGGCGCAGCAGCGCGACGTCGGGCGGGGTGAAGCCGTCCGTCCCGAAGGAGCGGGCGACGGGGGAGTCCCGGGGCGGGACGCCGGGGGCGTCCGGCTCGGGCGGCGGCGGGCGCGGCGGGTCGATCAGCCCCGCGACCGCCAGGCGGCGCACTTCGAGCAGGACGTGGAAGACCGGCCTGCCGAGCAGCCGCGACAGCTCGCCCGGGGTGCGGCGGCCGTCGGCCAGGTCGAGCAGCGCGCGCTGGCGGCGCGGCACGCTCCCGCCGGGCGGCCCCGGCCGCCGCACCAGCGGCGCCGTGTCGATGGCGGGGCCCGGCCAGGCGCTGTCGAGCAGCCGTCTGCGCCGCCGGGCCTCCCGCTCCACGGCGGCGGCGGACACGGGCCGCACCGCCCCGATGCCGTGGCCGACGCCGCGCCGGAACCGGGTGGGCCCGCCGCCCGGGGCCAGGGCGAAGAGCGCGGCGTCGTACAACGCGGTGAGCAGGCAGATCTCCAGCTCCCCGGGCGTGAGGTGCCCCTCGGCGACCAGATGGCTGCCGACCTGCCGCCGGGGGCCCGCCCGGCCCGCGGCCTCGTCCCAGACCGCGCGCGGCAGCCGCCCGCCCGCGACGAGCAGGACGTCGACGCCGGGGGCCGACGCGCTCTCGGCGTGGCTGACCAGGCCCTCGGTGAGGTACAGCGTCCCGGTGTCGCGCAATAGCGCGCCGGTGGCGCCCTCCGCGGCGAGGCGCTGGAGCGTCGAGCAGCGCGCGGGCAGGGCCGTCTGCACCGGAGGCGCGGTGGCGTTCACTCCAGGACCAGCCTTCGGGCGGCGTCCCTGAGGCACAGGCGGGCCACGGCCAGGTTCCCCGCGTCCCGGTCGAGCCACAGATGCAGGAACACGCTGCTCTCGTCGCCGGTCTCGACGAACCGCAGCAGGTGGTAGGCGGTGCGGGTGGTGACGATCAGGTCCTCGACGGCCCCCGGCGCCCCGGGGCCCGGCGGCTCCTCGTCGTCCGGTGGCCGGAAGGTGCCGTACTCCACGGAGAGGCGGGCCAGCTCCGCCGCCTCGACAGCGGCCGACTCGGCCTCTCCGCGCGGCGGTTCGCCCGCCGAGCCGAGGGCGAGGCCGCACGTCCAGTCGACGAGGGCGGCGCCCCGCGCACCCGGCAGGGCCATGACCTCGTACAGACACACGTCGATTCCGGACACCGGGCTCCCCTCCCCGCGCGGCGCGGCGGTCGGCGCACCGTGCCGCGGTGACGCGGAGGTTATGCACCGCCACGACACCGGCGGAAGGACCTGGCGCATTCCCTCGGAACCTGTTCGAGAACGACAGGACCGTGCCGCAGGGCGCCCATTCCGTGACGTGTTCCGGCAGTACTCCGGGCGAGTGAGCGATTTTCTCCCCGAAAAGGGTGAACCAGAAGTAAACAGTCGCTCGATCGAAAGGAAAGCGATTCCCGATCCACGGGCCGGACCACATTCCGTCACATTGTGCGAATGCGGGGGTGGGGCGCACGCCGGTTGATAGACATGCCCCCGCGCGGCCGGTGACCCGGCGGGCCCCCCGGACGGCCGCCGCACCCCGTGTGACATCGCCCTGCATCACGCACGTACGCCCGAGGGGGCCATGGAATGAACCACGAGGCACTGGCGACGGAGATGCGGGGGCTGCGCGAACAGCTCGCGGGCGTCACGGACACGGCCGTGGCGGCGGTCGACGGGCTGCTCATCGTGTCCGACACCGACGAGGCGATCGACGCCGACAGCCTGGCCGCGCTCGCCGCGGCCAGCCTGGGCCTCTCCCAGCGCATGGTCGCGATGACCGAGCGGGGCGCGCTGCGCAGCGCGGTGTCGTACGGCAGCAGGGGCTGCGCGGCGGTGTACGCGGTCGGGGACAACGCCCTGTTCGTCGTCCTGGGGGACGAGGGCCTCGACCTGGACCGGCTGCACCGCGAGTCGCAGCCGGTCCTGAAGCGGATCGACACCATCCTGACGAGCGGGGCGTGACGGCCCCGCGGGGGTGGACTAGGCCGCGGAGTCCCGGCGGCCGCCCTGGCGGCCGGAGCCCGTGCCCTTGGCGCCGCCCGCCGCCGTACGCCGTCCGGAGCCGCGCCCGGCGTTGCCGGAGGCGGCACCGGCCGCGGACCGGCGGCCGGAGCCACGGCCGGAGGCCGCGCCTGCCGCCGTCCCGCCGGACGCCCGGCGCTCCGAGCCCCGGCCCGCGGCCGTGCCCGTGGTGCCGGTCGCGGTGCCCGTCGCGGCCTTCGCCCCGCCGCCACCGCGGCGCCGGCGGCTGGACCGCCTGCGCGACTCCGAGCCGGACGCCCCGTCGGCACGGCCGGAGGCCGGTGCCTGGGGCTGCGGGACCTCGATGGTGACGGCCACGCCGGAGGGCTCGCGGGCGCCGGTGATGTCGGCCAGCTCCGTGTCGCTCGACGTGACGCGGCTGGTCCGGGGGCGGATGCCCGCGTCCGACATGAGCCGGGTGATGTCCCGCTTCTGCTCGGGCAGGACCAGCGTGACCACGCTGCCGGAGTCACCGGCGCGGGCCGTGCGGCCGCCGCGGTGCAGATAGTCCTTGTGGTCGGCCGGGGGATCGACGTTCACGACGAGGTCGAGGTCGTCGACGTGTATGCCCCGGGCCGCGACGTTCGTCGCCACCAGGGCGGTGACCTGCCCGTTCTTGAACTGTTCCAGGGTGCGGTTGCGCTGCGGCTGGGAGCGGCCGCCGTGCAGTGCCGCCGCGCGCACGCCCACGGCCAGGAGCCGCTTGGCGAGCCGGTCCGCGCCCCGCTTGGTGTCGATGAAGAGGATCACCCGGCCGTCGCGGGCCGCGATGCGCGTGGTGACGGCCTTCTTGTCCGTCTCGTCCTGAACGTGGAGCACGTGGTGCTCCATGGTGGTCACCGCGCCCGCGGACGGGTCCACGGAGTGCACCACCGGGTCGGTCAGGAACCGCTGCACCAGACGGTCGATGTTCCGGTCCAGGGTGGCCGAGAAGAGCAGGCGCTGACCGTCGGGCCGTACGCGCTCGACCAGCTTGGTGATCTGCGGCAGGAAGCCCATGTCGGTCATCTGGTCGGCCTCGTCGAGCACCGTGACGCGGACGTCACCGAGCACGCAGTCCCCGCGCTCCACGAGGTCGTTGAGCCTGCCGGGGGTCGCCACGAGGACCTCGGCGCCGCGCCGGATCGTGGCGGCCTGCTTGGTGATGGAGAGGCCGCCGACCACGGTGGCGAGACGGAGGTTCACCGCCGTCGCGTAGGGGGTCAGCGCGTCCGTGACCTGCTGGGCGAGCTCACGCGTGGGCACCAGGACGAGGGCGAGGGGCGCCTTGGGCTCGGCGCGGAGGCCGGCCGTACGGGTCAGCAGCGCCAGCCCGAAGGCGAGCGTCTTGCCGGATCCGGTGCGGCCGCGGCCGAGGAGGTCGCGCCCGGCGATCGAGTTGGGCAGCGTGGCGGCCTGGATGGGGAAGGGGGTGGTCACCCCCTGCGCGGTGAGGGTCTTGAGCAGGCCCGAAGGCATGTCCAGATCGGCGAAGCCCTCGACGGCGGGGAGTGCGGGTGTCGTGTTCTCCGGCAGCCGGAAATCCCTCGCGGGCGGCGCCGAGGACGCGGACGACTTGGACGACCTGGACGAGGACGTCTTGGCCGACGACGCGCGCCGGTTCGGCTTCTGGGGCCTGCGGGACATGCGGGTACTTGCCTTCCTGGAAACAGCACAAACCGGGGTCCGCACCGTGACGGTACGGACCCCGGTGAGTGGATACGCGTCCGGCGATCAGGCGGGGACGATGTTCTCCGCCTGCGGGCCCTTCTGGCCCTGCGTCACGTCGAAGGAGACGCGCTGGCCCTCCTGGAGCTCACGGAAGCCCTGGGTGGCGATGTTCGAGTAGTGGGCGAAGACGTCGGGGCCGCCGCCGTCCTGCTCGATGAAGCCGAAGCCCTTTTCCGAGTTGAACCACTTCACGGTTCCCTGTGCCATGACATTCTCCTTGACTGTAGGCAGAGGCCCCATCCGGAGATGCCGGAAAAAACTAATGCGCCCGAGGAAACATTCCCGTCAGGCGCACATAGGTTCATGGGTACCACAACTGCAACGCTGAAACTCTAACACAGCCCGGCGGCCGCCGCCGGGTGATCGTTCTCTCAGAGTTCGGCCGCGCCCGACCCCTTCAGGTCCCCCAGGTCGAAGGTCTCGCCCATGCGGCGGAAGCCCGCGTCGCTGGGGTGGAGGCTGTCGCCCGAGTCGTAGCGGGCGAGGAGCCTGCGGGGGTCGTACGGGTCGCGCAGGGCCTTGTCGAAGTCCACGAAGTCGTCGAAGACCCGCCCCGAGCGGATCTCGGCGTTGACGGACTGCCGCACCGCCTCCAGGGCGGGGGTGTAGCCCCGGTGGCCGCCGAAGGGCATGAGTGTGGCGCCGACCACGCGCAGGCCGCGGGTGTGGGCCTGGCGGGTCAGCTCCCGCAGCCCGTCGAGGATGCGCTGGGCATCGGTCTGCCGCGGGTTGCGCAGGATGTCGTTGATGCCGAGGGCGATGACGACGGCCTTGGCGCCGCTGCGGCCGAGGACGTCGCGGTCGAAGCGGGACAGGCCGCTGGGGTTGTTCGCGGGGGCGTCCGCGGAGCGGGCGGGGCGCCCGTCGGACAGGACGCGGTTGCCGCTGATGCCCTGGTTGACGACGCTGTAGCGCGGTGCGCCCGGCTCGTCGCGCAGCCGGTCCGCGAGCACGTCGGTCCAGCGGCGGTTGGCGCCCATGGTGGACGTGATGCCGTCGGTGATCGAGTCCCCGATGACGACGACCGTGCCGTCCGTGTCGCTGCTGAGGACGTCCACGGCGGAGACGTACCGCCAGTACGGGCTCTGCTCGTGGTAGGCCGCCCCGGTCGCGTCCTCGGTCCGGTCGCCGTCGGCCACGTAGGAGATCTGGCGGGCGTGCGGGTGGTACGTCACCGGGCCCGAGGGCGTCGGCGAGTACGTGGTGACCAGCAGGTCCGCGTCGTCCGGGACGCGCAGGCGGGCCGCGTCGCTGACCACCTGGCGGCCGGGCGGGATGACGACGGACGTCTCGCCCCGGAAGGTGAGGCGGCGCAGCGTGTCGGCGGCGGCGGCCGGGCTGCCGGCCCCGGCGGCCACCGCGAGGGAGGCGTGCGTGACGGTCAGCGGCCGGCTGCCGTACAGGTTCGAGAGGGTGACGCGGGCGCCGTCGCCGCCCACGCTGGTGTGCACCACGTTGCGCAGGGAGCGGCCCGCGAGGCCGTGGGCCTGCGTGCCGGGCTCGGCGCCCGCCGGGGACGCGGACCAGGTCCCGACCCAGGTGCCCGCGGAGGCGGGGGCCGCGGAGTTGCGCGGTGCGCGGGGGCCAGCGCCGGACGCGTCCCCGGTGTCGTCGGCGCCCGTGACGCCGAGGTATATGGCCGCCGATACGACCACGGTGACCGCGAGCAAGGCGGCCAGCAGTGCATAACCGTGACGCTTGGTCATGCGGCCTTTTTCTCCTCGGGCAGAGGGAGCCCGAGGCTCCGGTGTGATGACCCCATGATGCGTCATGGGCCGCGAGGGAGCCGACGGTGCCCCCTCCGCTCCTTCAGACGCCGGGAACTCCTCGTCCGTTCCGGGAGTCGGTCTGAAGGGAACCCGGATGGGATCCGCTGAAGGGCACCCGGAGGGGGCCTGAAGGGACAATGCGTACGACGAACTACGCGAGACGGGGCGCTGGGTATGAATCGCATCAAGGGTGAGGAACCGCTCGAAACGGGTTCCGGGGCTCGGCGGGGCGCCGCGGCCTCCACGGGCGGGCCGGACGCGCGGGGCACGGTGGGCGCGCTGGACACGGCGGACGCGCTGGACACGGCAGGCCCGGCGGGCACGGTGGATCCGTCGAACCCGGCGGTCCCGGCGGACCCGGAGGACCCGACAGGCACCCCTGGCTCCGGTGGCTCCGGTGGCTCCGGCTTCACCTACAGCGCGGCCGACGAGGAGAAGCGGCGCGGCGTGCGCCGGATGAAGCTCACGGCCACGGGGCTCCTGCTGTTCGTCGCCGTCGTGTACGTCCTCGCGAAGTGGGCGCAGCACGAGGACGCGGGCGCCTGGGCCGGGTACGTCGCGGCGGCGGCCGAGGCGGGCATGGTCGGCGCGCTCGCCGACTGGTTCGCGGTCACGGCCCTGTTCCGCCACCCGCTGGGCATCCCCATCCCGCACACCGCGATCATCCCCAAGAAGAAGGACCAGCTGGGCGCCTCGCTGGGTGACTTCGTGGGGGAGAACTTCCTCTCCCGGACGGTCGTACGCCAGCGGCTGCGGGCCGTGGGCATCGGCAGCCGCCTCGGTACCTGGCTGGCCGAGCCGGAGCACGCCGACCGGGTGACGGCCGAGCTGGCCACGGCCCTGCGGGGCGCCCTGACCGTGCTGCGCGACTCGGACGTCCAGGCCGTGGTCGGCGAGGCCATCACGCGCCGGGCGGACGCGCAGGAGATCGCGCCCGGCATGGGGAAGATGCTGGAGAAGGTCGTCGCGGACGGCGGGCACCGGCGGTTCGTCGACCTGGTGTGCGTCCGCGCCCACGACTGGCTGGTGGTGCACGCCGACCAGGTCATGGACGCGGTGCAGGGCGGCGCCCCCGGCTGGACCCCCCGCTTCGTCGACAAGAAGGTCGGCGAGCGCGTCTACCGCGAGCTGCTCCGCTTCGTCACCGAGATGCGTGACATGCCCGAGCACCCCGCGCGCGGGGCCCTCGACCGCTTCCTCACGGACTTCGCCGCCGATCTGCAGTCCGACTCGGACACCCGGGCGCGCGTGGAGCACCTCAAGCGCGAGGTCCTCGCCCGCGGCGAGGTGCAGGACCTGATCGCCTCCGCCTGGTCGGCGGTCCGTCAGATGATCGTGGCCGCCGCCGAGGACGAGCGCAGCGAGCTGCGGCTCCGGGTGCGGGCGGCGCTCCTCTCGCTCGGCGCGCGCATGGCCGGTGACGCCCGCCTCCAGCAGAAGGTCGACGGCTGGGTCGAGGGCGCGGCGGTGTACGTCGTGACGACGTACCGCGACGAGATCACGTCGCTGATCACCGACACGGTCGCGAGCTGGGACGCGGACCACACCTCGAAGAAGATCGAGGCACACATCGGCCGCGACCTCCAGTTCATCCGCATCAACGGCACGGTGGTGGGCTCGCTGGCGGGGTTGGCGATCTACTCGGTTTCGCGGTTGTTCGTGGGGTGAGGGGGTGGCTGGGGTGCGGCCGGGTGCGCCGCCGGGTGCCGCCGGGGTGCGGCCGGGTTCCGGCGAGGCTCCGCCGGGCTTCGGCGGGCTTCTGCTGGGCCCCGGCGGGCTCCGATGGGCTTCCGGTGGAGTGGGCTGTCGCGCGGGGAACTGCGCTCGCCCGGACGGCACTTGAGTACGCGTACTCAGGCGGCACCCACGGCCCGCACGCCATCGTCGTACACATGAGCGCACTGAGCCCCCTGCCCGCCCGCCCCCTCCTGGAGCGCGGGACGGTCCGCCTGCTCGGCGCGGGCCTGGCAGCCGCCACGTACCTCCTGTTCCTGCCCTGGGACCTGCGCAACCGTGCCGAGTCGCCGGGCGGCATCGACGAGACGTCCCCCGTCACGGACATGGGCATCACCGGCGTCGTCGTCACGGTCCTGGCCCTCGCGGCCTACTTCGGCTACCGCGACCGCCTGTACTGGGTCCTGCCGGTGGTGGCCGCACCCCCGGCCGGCCTCCTCCTGGCGTCGTTCCTGACCCACGAGCCCCCGGACGCGTCGCTGTGGCCGCTGGCCTGGGTGGTGTTCGTGGCGGTCGGCGGGGCCGCGGTGCTCGCGGTGGCGGGGTTCGCACGGCAGCTCCGGGCTGGGGCGGGCGGGGCTGCCGGGAGTAACGCGTAGGCGGCGAAGCCGCAGGTCTCTAACGCCGTAGATCTCTAACGCCGCCGGTCCGCCACGAGCCACGAGGCGAGCCCCACGGCACCCGCGACCCCGAACACGGCGGGCCAGGCCCCGACCTTCTTGGCGAGCGGGTGGGACCCGGCGAAGGCGGCGACGTACGCCGCCCCGAGCCCGACGGCGGCCTTGCCCCCGGCCCGCTCCTGCCACCCCTTGGCAGCGACGGCCCCGGCAGCAGCGAGCACGACCCCACCGAGGGGCCGCTTCTTGGTGAACCGGGCGGTGGCGTACCCACCGACGAGCCCACCCACCGCGACCGCTGCCGGGGGTACCTGGACCTTGGCCATGCTTGCCTCGCCTTCGGGCTGTCCTTGGGCGGACCGGCCCATAAGGGGCCGGTCCCTTGCCCTGAGCGTAATGGGCGGTGATTTCCAGAGGGGAGGCCTGCAGGTGGAGAGAGCCGACGAAGTATGCCTGGGCTGCCGATCTTCGGGGGTGGAGTCAGGCCCCTTCCCTGGATCAGCCGCGCAAGAAGCTGTGGATCGCTGAGGCAATAGCGGTGCCGAGCGGAACGGGAACGGCGTTGCCGATCTGCCGGGCGATTTCGATTTTCGAGCCGCACCAACGAAAGTCGAGAGGGAATCCCTGGATCCGTGCCGCTTCGTAGTGGGTGATCGGACGGGCAGCCGTCGGGTGGAGGTAGCGGCCCTTTTCGGGTTTGAAGAACTCGGTTCGGATGGTCACTGAGGGCTGGCCCTTGCGGAGCCTTCCCATGACGTCACCGGAGCCGGTGTTGTGATTGTCCCAGCTTGTGGTGGATAGATATTCGACAGGAGTTTTCACCCCTGCAGGTTTCGGGGTGTCGAAGATTTGAATGCTGCCGTCGGCGTTGAGCGTGTACCACTTTCCCTGGAGGTCCTTCCGGTTTCCGCCTTCGGGGATAGCGAGATACCGACCTCTCGAGAGTGGTTCCGGATTGCGACCGAAGTGTAGGTCTCTGGTCGAGAAAATCCCTGGGACCACGGCATCGATCTCGGCGATATGGTCTTTGCTGTCCGGCAGTTCGGTACCACGGAGCATCAGATGTGATGATTCGTCAAACACGCCGTCCACGGCCTGCCAGTACGTGATACCGGCGTCGACGCTTTCGAGTGGCTGGTCGGAGGAACCGAGGCCGCGCTTCGGGCGCCGCATGTGGGTTGCATTCGGGTACGTCATCTCGCGTTCGCCCACGTCACGGCGTATGCCGATGACAATGGCCCGTCTGCGGGCCTGGGCCGCTCCGTAGTCTGCGGCGTTGAGAAGATAGCGTTTGTTCTTCTGGTCAGGCGAATCCATCGGCGTATAGCCGGGAGGATCGACAAGGTGGTAGTCCTCCAGTAGGCCGCCCTTGTCCACCTGACTGAGTAGATTGTGAAATTCGTCCGACTTGAGGAATCGGTCGACATTCTCGATCACGAAGACCTTGGGGCGGACCTTGGCCACAATGCGAACGTAGTCTTCCCACAAACGATTTCGTTCGCTGCCCTTCTTGTCGCGGTTCAGAGCTGAGAAGCCTTGGCAGGGAGGACCCCCCACCACTACGTCTGCGTGCAGTGCCTCGGGTGTGGGGTCCCACTCCTCGATGTCGCCGAAGTGAACGCGGGCGGGCGGAATGGACTTGTCTGGCCTGGCTTGTCCGAAGTTCACGGCGTATGTGGCAGCCGCCGCGGCGTCATGCTCCACTGCAGCAATGCTGTGAAACACGGGGCCACCGTTCTCGTCCCCCTTCGGGCGGAAGGCATGGAACCCCTGGGTGAAGCCGCCGCACCCAGCAAAGAGATCAACAACTGTGATGGGGGCGGATTCGTGGGGGCGGGGCATGCGCATGAGGGGATCTTAGCTGTGCAGCGCAGCCGCGATGGCATGTCCGACGGCGGTTGCGACGGGGGGAGGCATGGCGTGACCGATCTGGCGATACCGCGACGTCTTGCCGCCGAAGAACCGCCAGTCCGCCGGGAACGCCTGGATCGCAGCAGCTTGGTCGATGGTCAGCTTGGGGTGCTCGTCTGCGGGGAAGTCCGCGTCCGGTGGTTCGTTGCCGAGGCTGTTGCCGTTCACGCCGAGCGTGGCCCAAGCCCTCTTGCTACCGGTTGGACCGAGGTCTGCCCCGCCGCGCCGTTCCGAACCCCCGATGAGAGGTGGTGCGATGCGGTCGGCGTCCTTGATCCAACGTTGTGCACCGGGCCAACCGTTCGCGGACATGGAGCGGCCGAGTACTTGGCCGACTGTGGGGGGAGGTTGATCTGTCGGCTCAGGCCATGAGAAACGTGAGTAGTACGGGGCTCGCAGGCTCACCAAGAAGCCACTTCTTCGGTTCTGCGGCACACCGAAGTCCGCGGCGTTGAGGACCTTCCAACTCGAGTGATAGCCAGCGCCTTCGAGTTCGGACTCAATCCAGGAACGATCGAACTCGAATTCCGAACTCTCCACTAGGTCCGGCACGTTCTCCAGCAGCACGGCCTTCGGCCGGATGGTGCGTGTCAACCCGATCACGGCCCTGAGGACCTTGCGTTCCTCTGTGTCCTCAGCGCGCCCGATGCTGGCAGAGGACCTGACCCTGGGGAGGCCGCCACTCACTAGATCAGCATTGAAGACATCAGGGAACATGATCGGCTGGAATTCCATCACGTCCATGCAAACAACGTTCCACTCAGACCTGTTGAGGTTGATCGTGAAGCAGGCGTCGGCCTTGCTGTCGATGAGGATGACCGGATCGAAACCGGCGCGCTCAAGCCCCAGGGCCTGGGCGCCGGCACCGGCGCAGAACTCGACAGAGCGGAACCGATGGGATCTTTTCTGCCCTTTTCCCTTCGCATCGAGTACGGACGCTTCATTTGAAGGGAATGCGCTCTTTGGATCCCCGCCCTTGCCGATGATCTGGTGCGATGCTTGATGAGTTTGTGTGGTGGTCGCCGAGATGGGCACGGGACTCGGCCGTTGGGCTTCGATGGACTCCTGGGCGACCGCGTGCAGTTCCTCATGGAGAGCGTCACTCTCGACGCCATCGAAGAGTACGAACGGGGCGAGCCGCAGCAGTCTCTTGAGGAAGTCGCGCAGGGTCTCCCGCTCGTTCAACCCGGCAAGATCGAGATCTTTCCAGACGTGGAGGATGGCCCGGACCATGTGAGGGCTTCCGCCGAGGGCGGCACGGCGCGCGTAGATCTGGTCGAATGCGGCCTCACCGAGGATCTTCAGAGCGCTGTAAGGCTCGGGATCGTCCGAGGACCGCACAAGCTGGGCCCGCCACCACAACCGGCCGAAGACATGGCGGGTCAGGTCCGTACCGAGGACGCGGTCTCTGGGCGGCTGCGGGTACCGCCAGAAAGCGACGTCCGGGAGTAGCACCAGAGAAAGGAAGGCCCAGACGTCCCGAGAGGCGGCTTCTGCGGGGACCATGCCCATCTCGGCATGCAGCAGCGCAGCGAGCCGAAGGTCGAAGTCGGCGTTGCGGTTGCGATCCGAGTGGTCGGGGAACCCGGCCTCCATGGCGAGGCTGAGCACGCTGTCACGTAGTTCCCTGAGCTGGCCGGAGGAAATCCGGTCACCACCCGTGGCCACATAGACTGCAGACTCATGACTGATGGCCGAGAGGTCGGTCAGCTCGGTGATCGGAAGAGGGCGGTATTCCTCGAAGAGAGGTCTGGCCTGGGCGGCTAGCAACCGGGGATAGAGGAAGCCCATCACGACACCTCGAACACTTTGACGGCTGCTTGCAGGTCGGAGGCGAACAGAGCGGGCGACTGCCGTTGGCGCAGTCGCACGTCGGCGATTGCCTGACCTGGGAACAGATGGTTGAAGAGGGTAACCAGAGTGGCACCCAGCGAGCCGTCCGGGAAGGTGGAGTCCTCAGTGAAGTCTTCATTGCCGAGCGCGTGCTCGATCATGATCCGAGCAGTATCCGCATACACTGCGGAGAGTACGATCCGGTCCACCGGGCGCGGCTTGCCCGCGTTCTCGAACGCGGTGGCGGTCACTGTGTTGCGCTCATTGACGAGCAACAGCAACGAACCCATTGTCGCGCTCTCCAAACCCCCGCTGATCTGCAGGTGCCAGGCGGCGTTGCTCGGAAAGGACGTGCGGTCGAAGTCGATCACAGCCATGGGGAACTGTGGCGCGTCACCTTGGAGGCGCAGTGACTCTCGATCACTCCACAGCACTGAGCCTGCCCGACGAGGCGAGGACGGGTGCGCGTCGCCACGGCGTTCGGCCAGTACGAGAGCTGTGTCGAGCAGGAGTAGGCCGCCCAGGTCGGCGCCCCGCAGCCGAATGTCCAACGTGGCTGTCACGGTGCCCTCTTCGGACAGGCGCACGTGTTGTGCGGGTCCGCTGAGATTGGACCCCGTGGCTGTCCACACAGCTGAGAGAGTGAGCGGTGCATCGGTCGGCAACCCCGACTGGGCTCGCGTTTGGTCGAGGTCGACTTGAATGGTCCTGCGTAGATGCAGGTCCATCTGGTAGTCCCAATCCGGCAAGGCCTCGGGCATGGCCACCTCGCCGTCCTCAGTCACCAGCGACCAGTCCCGGGCGACGACCACGTCCTCGGACGGACTGCGGTATGGAAGAACACGCCGGGTCACTGGCCCCTCACTGCCTCAACTTTGATCCCGATCTCAGTCATGGTGTCCGGTGCGGGACGCACGACAGCTCGCCAGACAGCCTCGCCTCCACCTTCGATGACGCAGATCTCGGCGTCGTGCAGGCGGCCGTTGTCGTCCTCCCAGCCGACGAGTGCGGGCATGCTCGCTCCAATAGGGGGATCTGTCTCTCGCCCACCGGTACCCGGGAGCGTGACAGCCAGGTCGATGCGGACCCGCTGAGGGCCGGGCACCGGAAGTCGGAACTCCTGGATGAGCACTGTGAGGGTGCCGCGATCGTTGTAGTAGGCGTCACCGACGTACTGCACGCGCGGTCGATGACGCGGCGTACCGGGCGAAGGGTTCCCCGGCCCATCGGTGAAAGAGCGTCGGCCGGTATCGAGGTGGGTAGGGCCCGGGAGCCCGCCGGAGTGGGGCCGCTCCCTGCCGCTCGGCACGGCCGTCGGAGCGGAACGACCCGGTTCATGAGATGCGACCGCTTTCGTTTCACTCGACCTTGCTCCGTGAGTGGAGGCGCTGCCCGACTTGGAGTAGGCAGTGGCACCACCGATCCCCCAGGCTCCCCCCACCAACCCGGAGAAGACTGAGCTGGCTGCTCCCAGGGCGACATTGCTGGCTCCCGAACGGGCGGCACCTCCCAGGGAGAGCAGGCTCTCCAACGATTCGCCGATGCGTCGGAACGTCGTGAGCACGAATGTGCTCTCGGGACGCTCGAGCGACTGTGGGTTCCAGGCATCGTGCGTGGGAGGTTCGGCTTTCGCGTAGATCTCATCCATGGCTTTGTCGGCCCGGAAGACGCCCGCGTAGCCCTGGTGCACGCTCGGAGGTTTAGGGCCCGGACGATATGTGACGACGAGCTCCGCGGGCCGCATCAAGCACACGTGATGGATGAGCTGCTCGATGTCGAGCATGCGCGAGGCGCGACTCGGTTCCAGCGGCGGCATGACCCGCTTGACCAGGCCCAACCGTCCCAAGTACCTCTTGGGCTTACGACATTCCACGTCGATGCCGCTCGGCCCACGCATGGCCTCGTAGGCAGCGACGAACATGTTGAGTGGGTGATTCTCCTGCGGATCGGGCACGTCGTGTTCGAGGCCGTCGCAGGTGACGGAGAAGCGCATGGAAGGTGAGCTCCCGCCCTCAGGGAGCATCTTGGGCCAGAGATGCCAGGCGATGGTCTCGGCCAAGTAGTCGGCAGCCTCGGACGGAGAGAGCTCGTCCAGGTTCGGGTCGACGACGATGACGGTTGTGCCGGTCTCCTCGGGCCCAAAGGGCTTGAGGCCTAGGCGTAGGGCCATCTCCTCGGCAGCCCGGTCGACCAGGGGTTCCACGAATTCCCCCGAGTTGTCCCCCCACCAGTGCCGACCCGTGTATCGACGGTTTCCCTCAGGCCCAGCGCCCACGTAGCTCTTCCACAGGGCGCATCCGATGAGTCGGGTTTCGAACTCTCCTCGCGTATTGCGGCATCGGGAGTGCACGAGGACGGTCCCCGGCTTGGACAAGAGATAAAAGATGCCCTTGCCGAAGCCGTAGGTACCGCCGCCCAGTGCGACGTCGCGCGGTTCGCCGATGTTGCGGATGAAGGATACGAAGTCGCGGTCGGCGTCGACGGCGTCATCGGCGCGAGTGGGGCCTCCAAGCCCTCGCGTGCCGCGGTCGGAGACCGCAAGGGTTCGGATGGGGCCGCGTTGGAGCGACTCGCGGAGCGGAAAGTTCTCCACGCCGGCGGGGGCTCCTTCGAGGAGCAGTTCCCGCCACGCCCTGGCGTGAGCCGGGCCGACCGCCCACAGGTCGATGGAGTAGCTGACAGGACCTGAGGGCGGCGTCGATCGAGCGTCCCAGCTGTTCTGTGCCGACTCACGGACCAGGATGGTGAGCAGATCGAGTTCCGGACGCCCGAGTTGGTTTCGAATTCCCTCTGCCGCGCTCGCGCCTTCGGGAGGGTAGGGCTGAGAGAACCAGTTGGTTGCTGTCACACGGGCTCCTGGATCAGCTTGTCGATCGTTCGGGAGATCTTTCCAGGAGTGAGTGGGGCAGGCACCTCGCCGGACAGGTCGATGGTGTATTCGACGTCCGTGACCGACACGGGTACACCTGCCGCAGTGAGGGCTCGGCCCGTCAGCCCGGGGAAGTTGGCGTCGACCTCGTACCACCTCTCCTCCTCGACGGTGAAGCGCACATCGCGGTACCGTGCGGCATCCTCACGGTGGTGGTACCCGGCGCCCACGAGGAGTTCCAGGAGCGCACCTTCGTCGTCGCACAGTTGCAGCGCCTGCTCGATCGACTCCACGAGTCCTGTGCCGTCGCCGTTCGCAGTGGTGCGCCGCAGACGGAACCAGGCCAGACAGAGGGTTCCGCCCTCTGGCACTTCGAGTTGGCCGAGACCGTGTATCCGCGCCTTCCGCCCGCCACCGAAAGTGCTGCATTTCACTTCGATGGCGGTGACACCGCTGGCGAAGTCGTGGCGATACCTCTCAGGCCCGTGCCAGCACCGGTGAGCACTCGCGTCCTTCGCGATGATCCGGTTGAGCACGAGCAATTCGCCGAAAAGGCTTGCGAGCTGCCCGGCGTCCAATGGGTCGCTGTGAGTCCGGAAGAGAGCCCTCCAGCGGTCAAGAGCCCGATAGAGGGCTTTGGTCGGGTTGTGAGGCAGTCGTTTGGTCTCGTCCAGGATGTCGACGCACAGCTCCGTGAAAAGGTCGTTGAGGTCTTCGCGGAGACAGACGAGATCGGCATAGGTCTGGTAGCTGTCCGCGCCCTCGAGTGGGCGCTTGCGCAACAGCAGAGTGGGGCCGTTCAGGCCGGGACGGACCTTGCGATGGGTAGGGATCGGTACCAGAACATGTCGATGTCTGTCGTGGTCGACCGCCACCGCCAACGGGCCGTGCTCTGAGACGACCGGCAGTTCGGACACGCGCAGCCGACGCTCGCCAGTGCTCAGCGCCTCCTCGAGTCTGGCCCAGTGCTCGTCCACGGCCTTGCGCAGGGTGTCGTCCCTCATTCGTCCTCGCTGTCGAGGAGGCTGAAGTCCTCATACTCGATCGATACGTTGGACAGGTCCGCAGAGATATAGCTGTGCACCGTGCTGTCTCCGCCTCGTGGCTCCGGGAAGACCAAGCCGACACCGATCACGTGATCCTCTGCGTTCAGGGGAGCGCGCAACAGCTGCTTCCTCGGGTTGCTCGACGGAATCGGATCGGACACTTTGTCGATCGGGTACAGAACCAGCAGACCGATGTCCGGGAGCAGCTCGCTCCGTTGACTCGCGATGGCTTTCTCGGTCAGCTTCGAGGTGTCCCCGGGAAGGTCTACCGCTGCGTCACGGCGACTCATCAGTGTCTTGATGTCGGCAAAGTCGTCAATGGGATTGTCGACCTTGAGCCGAGCGCGGATATTCCGCCCCACGGCCACGCCCGGCGCGAATGGAAAGATGCCCCCCTTGGGGTTGCCGACGATCGCAATGTTCCACCGGCCGAGCGAGCCGGATTCGGTAACCCGCTTGCGAATGTACTTGATGATCAGTTCAGGGTCGTTCTCTGAGGACTTCTCATGGAACTTGTAGCTCGAAAGGAAGTCGATGACGAAGCTGTGAGGGACGTACCGGAACACGTACCGGCCTTCCGTCGGGCGCGCCTCCGTCCTGACGGCGTTCGTGGCTGCGGCTCTGACCAGGTTGCGGGCGGCGTTGATGTTTCTGCTCAGCCAGTCCTCGTTGGTGTGGAAGTAGTGGGTCTGAACCCGTTTGCCGCCGTACGAAGAAGCCGCGGTGACGGCGTTCTGCATCTTGGCGGCGGCGGTCACACGCAGGGCGGGGTGGGTGCGCAGCCGGACGGCGAAGGTGAGAGGCGTCTCGTCCTCGGTCATGTAGACGTCGATGTCGCGCCGCATCTCCGTCTCTACCGTGGCTAGGTGTCGGAACCACTCGGCCAGCTCGTCGGTCATCCAGATCCGTGGCAGGTCGGCATAGCCGTTCCGAAAGCCGAACCAACGCCCCATCTGCAACAGTGTGTCGTATGCCGATACAGCGCGGACGAAGTAACTGACTGAAAGGCCTTCGAGCGTCAGTCCTCGGGAGAGGGTGTTGCCGCCCACGGCGATGGCTACGACCGGTCCGTTCTCGTAGTCCAGGCGATCCTCGCTGCTGGAGTTGTCCATAATGACGCGACAGCTGTCGAGGACACCTGGCAATTCGGGTAGCAGCTGATCGAACGGTACCTTCGTCTCGCCGAAGATCTCCGCTGGGACGCGGTCGGTCTCCTCTTCCCACTTGCTGCGCAGCCGGGAGAGGAATGCGGCATCTGTCAGTGACTGTGCCGACCGGTTGCGCAGATTTTCCAGGGGCTTCTTGAAGCTGTTGTGCACTGCGGTGTTGACGCTGGTGTGGATCAGCATTGTGCTGTGGGGGTTGCCGGTTGCTCTCACCCGCCGTGCCGCTGTGGCCAACCAGAAGTATTCGACTGCCGTGCGGAGCGTATCGGTGATGACTGGTTCGAAGCCGTCGACATCTGCCCTCGTCGCAGGCCGTACGCATGCCACGTCGTCATCGGGGACCGAGCGAATCATGTCGTAGCCGTCGTCAAGCTGCTCGGGATCCTCGTCGTCGAGCGCGTAACGCCCGAAGAGGACCTCGGTGCCGAAATGCCCTTCGGGTTTGGGAAGGTTGACGATGAAGTCTTGAGGATAGAGATCATCAGCACTTGGGTCGATGAGCAGGTTCGCGAATGGCGAAGCGGTGTATCCGACGTACGCGGACTTTGGCAGATTACTCATGATCCTGAGGATCAATGGGTTGATCGAATTCGTTGCCACGGTGGCCTGGTCGGCCTCGTCGTCAATGATCAGGGCAGGGCAATCCGCAAGGTAGTCCGAAGCCTTGGCGAGCCATTCCGCCAGCTTGCGCAGTACCGTCGCATTTTTCTTAACCACACAGAGCACGTGGGTTCTGTTGTTCTTCCCGAAGTACGAGGCCGGGTTTTCCTGCGGGGTGAAATCCTTCTCGATCCCGGTCAACTGCGACCACATCGTGGGGTTCGGCTCGATGAGTTGCTGGACCAGCCGGGCCTGGGTCTGGCGACGGAGGCCGTTGTGGACTCCTGCCAGTACGATGAAAAGCTTGTAGCCTCGGTCGGCGGCCTTGGCCATGACCGAGGTGAAGTTCGTCGTCTTGCCGGACTGTACGTGGCCGACGACTAGGCCTCGGGCGGAGAATGCTTTCTCCTTCGGATGGTTCAGCAGTGAGACGATACGCGTCGAGGAATTATCAAGATTCTTGATCGCGGGTTCCTGAGACCAGTTATCCTTGCGGAGCAAGTCGACAATTGCCGGCCAGCACTTGTCCTTGGGCTGGGGGCCCGTGTACCAGGTGTCGCGATTCCCCAGGACCACCGCGCGCGGCTCTTCGAGCTCCTTGATCCGGATGGTTTGCCGTACGTGCCGGTCGCGGATCTGCTCGATGATGTCGGAGCTGATCCCGAGCTGTTCCAGCCGCTTGACTGATTCAGCTGGGGAGAACTTGTCCAGGATTGCCTTGAATGTGTCGTACATTCCGTCGAGCTCATCAGCCATGGGAGGCGACCATTCCCCTTGATCTCGTTCACTGAAACATCCGAGCCGCAGCGATCCCGTGTCTCGATGGGGTTCGTTCCGTGATCGGCACGGGTCTCCGGGTGCGTCAGAGGGTGTCGGCCCCAGTCGTGGGTGCACCCTCTCGCGCAAGGCCTACACACTATTGGGTGCGGGCGGGTTCTGATGTTCGATACGGGTCACGATCGAAGGCTGAATTGCGCCACTCGATGTCAGTCCCTATGGGGGTGGCCTTCGGGCGATCACAGCGGCTGCGACCCGGTCTGCGATCACCTCCGCTGATTCGTGCTCCCAGAACCTCAGCACTGTCCAGCCTTCGGAGCGCAGATGGTCGGTGGTCTCTTGATCTCGCGCCGTGTTCCGGTCGAGCTTCGAGCGCCACCATTGTGCGTTCGCCCGAGGGCTCGTCGCATGTTCGGGACAGCCATGCCAGAAGCAGCCGTCGAGGAACACGGCGACGCGCCACTTGCCAAAGGCTACGTCCATTGTGCGGCGGGGCATCCCCGGGACAGGGACGTGCACCCGATAACGCAGCCCTTTGTGGTGCAAGAGCCGGCGCACGGCCAGTTCTTGTGCCGTGTCGCGGGAAGCCTGACGACTCATACGTGCGGCGACAGCCGGGGATGAGGCGTTCGGGGGCATGGCATCAGTATGGGTTGCGGGACGTGGGTCGCGCGAGCGGGATCCGGCATCGCTACGTCGCACGTTCAGTGGCTCGGTCGGGTTCGTTCGCCGTGGCACTCCCCATAGGAATTGCCCGACCCGCACCAGCAAGCCTCCGAAGGGCGTGGCGGCCACTCCTGTGCTCGCCCCCTCGCCGCCAGCGTCGTCGCGTACTGAGGGAGGAGGGTCGGGTCCGACGGTGGGGTGCCCTCGGAGGCGGCGAAGGCTTCGTAGGAGGGGACCGTGCCGGTGACGATGCCGAGGTTGGGGGTGCCGGAGGCCGAGAGTTCGCGCAGGGAGGCCTCTATCGTCGTCAAGTGGGCCTCGTGGGAGGGGTATTCGGCCGCCAGGCCGGGATACGCCGTCAGGAGCTCGGCGAGTTCCGTGGCGGGCCAGTGCAGGACCGCCACCGGGAAGGGGCGGGACAGGGCCTCCCGGTACGTGCCCAGTTCCGCCTGGAGGCGGGTGATCTCGGCGCGGATCTCCTCCGGGTTCTCCGAGCCGAGGGTCCAGATCCGCTTCGGGTCGTGCAGCTCGTCCAGGGGCACCGGCGTGCGGCCCGACGCCGCCGCGCGGGCCCGGTGGACGCGGTCCGCGCGCTCGTCCCAGTTGTCGTGCGGCGCGCCGAGCAGGCGCCGCACGCGGTGGCGGCCGTAGAGCAACGGGTGCGTGGCGTACGGTGGTTCGAGGTCGGGCGCGGGGAGCAGGAGGGCCAGGGCCTCCGAGAACGTGTCGTGCGCCTGGTCCAGCTCGTCGTGGGACTCCAGGGACTCCGCCACGATCACCCACGGGGCCGCGTCCGCCGGGCGCTGGCCGCGTACGCCGTCGATGATCGCCCTGGCCTCCGCCTCGTGGCCGTACTCCCAGAGGTTCGCCGCCTTGAGCGCGCGGATCAGGGTGGGGTTCTCCGGCGGGTGCGGTGCCGACGGGGACAGCAGCTGGTCGTAGAGCGTCGTCGCGCGGTCGCGGGCGTCGGCCAGCTCCAGGTGGGCCGCGGCCTGGAGGAGGAGGTGTTCGGCGTCCTCCGGGTAGAGGCCCGCGGTGCGCTCCAGGCGCTCCGCTTCGGCGATGTGGTCGACGTGGTCGGCAGGCGTGTCGGGGCGCATGGGTGACACCGTACTGCCGTACCCCGGCCAGGGTGTATGGGCCTTGTCGTCGGTGTGGTCCGTTCCGTCCGCGGGGGCCTCGCTCCCTCGTCGGTACGTCCCGTCCCTTCGCTTCGCGCTGGGGGGCTGACCTCGGTACCCCGTCGGGGCACCTCCCTCCCGGGGCTGGTCTCTTCGCGGCCGCGGCCCTATCTTGCGGGCCTGCCGAGTCGCCGGGAGGGGGCGGAGTGGTTCGCGTCGTCACGCACGGAGCCCGCGGAGAGCGTGGGGAGCGCGGGTCCGCCCTCGCCCGCTCCCTCTGGTGCGCCGCCGAGCTCCTCGTCACCCTCGGCCTCGTGCTGCTCCTGCTGGTCGTGCACCAGCTGTGGTGGACCAATCGGCAGGCCCGGGCCGGGGCGCGGGCCGCCGTCCAGCGGCTGGAGGAGGAGTGGGGGCACCAGGCCCTGCCCGATACCGCCCCCGACGCCGCCCCCAAGGCGATCCCCAGGACAATCATCCCCAAGGCGATCCCCGATACCGCCCCCGATACCGTCCCCGACGCCGACCGCGGGCCCGGCCCCGGCGTCCCCCCGCCCTCCCGCCCCCACGCCGCCTACGCCGTCCTCCGCATCCCCCGCCTCGGCCGGAGCGCCCCCGTCGCCGAAGGCATCGGCAAGCGAGCGGTGCTCAACAAGGGGTACGTCGGCCACTACCCGCGCACCGCCCAGCCCGGCCGGGTCGGGAACGTCGGGCTCGCGGGGCACCGGAACACCCACGGCGAGCCGTTCCGGCACCTCGACCGGCTGCGGGCCGGTGACCGGATCACCGTGGAGACCCGCGCCGCCGTCTACACCTACGCCGTCGTCAGGACGCTGCCCCGGACCACCCCGTACGACCGCGGCGTCCTGAAGGCCGTGCCGCGCAGCGACGTGCGGCCGGGGTACGGCTTCCGCGAGCCGGGGTACTACCTCACGCTCACCACCTGCACCCCGGTCCACACCTCGACCCACCGGCTCGTCGTGTGGGGGAAGCTGCGTTCGATGGCGCCTCGGTAGGCTGACGCCCCGTGATCATTCGCCGTCAGCCGCGCGCCCCGCGCCGGCCGCAGCTGCTCTGGCTGCTCGTGCCCTTCGTGCTGTATCTGGGGGCGCTGCCCTTCGCCGACCGGGTCGACCCGGTGGTGCTCGGGCTGCCCTTCCTGTTCGTGTGGCTGCTCGGGGCCACGCTCCTGACGCCGGTCGCGGTGTGGCTCACCTACCGGGCGGACCGGAAGAGCGGCCGGAAGGGACGGCGCCCGTGAACACCGCCGTCGCCACCTCCGTCTTCGGCGTCTTCATGGTCGGCACGGTCGCGCTCGGCCTCCTCGCGGTGAAGGGCCGCGGCGGGCAGGGCGGGCTCGCCGAGTGGTCGGTGGGCGGGCGTTCGCTCGGGCCCGTGTTCATCTGGGTCCTGATGGCGGGCGAGGGATACACGAGCTTCAGCTATCTCGGCGCCGCGGGCTGGGGGTACAACTACGGGGCGCCCGTGCTCTACGTCGTCGCCTACATGTCCTGCGGCTACGCGGTCGGGTACGTCGTCGGGCCGCTGCTGTGGGACTACGCGCGGCGGCACGGGCTCGTCGGCGTCAGCGACATGGTGGCGCACCGCTTCGGCAGGCCCTGGCTCGGCGCCGGGGTCGCCGTGCTCGCGACCGTGTTCCTGCTGCCGTACATCCAGTTGCAGATCACGGGGATGGGCGTGGTCGTCTCGACGATCTCGTACGGCGCGATCAGTCTGAACTGGGCCTACTTCATCGGATTCGCCGTCACCACCGGGTTCGTGGTGGTGAGCGGTCTGCGCGGCAGCGCGTGGGTGTCCGTGCTCAAGGACGTGCTCGTCATCGGCACGCTCGCCTTCCTCGCCGTGTACGTGCCGCTGCACTACTTCGACGGGTACGGGGACTTCCTCGACCGGGTGGTGAGCGAGAAGCGCGACTGGCTGACGCTGCCGGGGCACGGCGGTTCCCCGTACGGCGAGGCCTGGTTCGCCACCACGTCGTTCCTCAACGCGCTCACCGTCGTGATCTTCCCGACCACCGTCGCCGGGTACCTCGGCGCCCGCAGCGCCGACGCGCTGCGCCGCAACGCCATCTGGCTGCCCGCGTACAACGTCCTGCTGTTCGTGCCGATGCTGCTCGGCCTCGCGGCCCTGTTCGTGGTGCCGGGGCTGACCGGCGCCGGGTCGAACCTGGCCCTGTTCAAGCTGGTGGTGGACTCGCTGCCCGCGTGGGCCGTCGGCGTCATCGGGGTCGCCGCCGCGCTCTCCTCGATCGTGCCGATGGCGGTGTTCATGCTGGTCATCGGGACGATGTGGGGCAGCAGCGTGGTGTCCCTGCTGCCCCGGTGGCGGTCGCCCGCGCGGCAGAAGCTCGCCTCGCAGGGCGTCGTCGTGGCCGCGGGCGCGCTCGCGCTCGTCCTGACGTACGCGACGCCCAACACCCTCGTGCGCCTCTCGCTCATCTCGTACGAGGGGATGGCGCAGCTCGTGCCGATGCTGCTGCTCGGCCTGGTGTGGCGGCGGCTCACGCTCGCGGGGGCGGTGAGCGGGCTCGTCGTGGGCGTCGCGGTCGTGTGCGCTCTCGTCTTCACCGACCGCGACCCGGTGGCCGGCGTGAACGCGGGGATCGTCGCGCTCGGCGCCAACCTCCTGGTCGCGCTCGTGGTGTCGTACGCCGGTCCGGCGGACCGGGACCCGCGGCCGGACGGCGAGGTGCTCGCGCGGGACCCGCTCGACGACGACCACGACGAGGTCAGCGCCGCCGCTCCCGCAGCGTCAGGACGGTGAGCGCGGCCAGGACGCCGAGGCCCGCCGACACCAGGAGGGCCACGTCGGCGCCGTGCGCGAGCGCGGCGGGCGACGAGCCCGAGGCCGTGGCCACGGCGATCATCAGGGCGACGCCCGCCGCTGAGCCGAGGTAGCGGGCGGTGTTGCCCGCGCCCGAGCCCATCGCGGCGCGCCCGGGCGGCACCGACTCGACGGCGAGCAGCGGCAGGGCGGCGTTCAGCAGGCCGCTGCCCGCCCCGGAGAGCAGCAGGCCGGGCAGCAGGCGCGGCCAGGAGCCCGCGGCGGCCGCGCCCAGCATGGTCACGGCGGCGACGGCGTGCAGCAGGAACCCGGCGGCGAGCTGGGCCCGCGCGGGGACGCGGCCCGCGAGCCGCCGGGCCTGGAGGGCGACCAGGAAGCCGGTCCCGGCCCAGAGCATGAACAGCCAGCCGGTGCCCGTCGCGGACAGGCCCATGGTGTGCTGGAGGACCGTCGGCAGATAGCTGAACAGGGCGATCACCGACAGGCCGGTGAAGAGCCCGCCCGCCGACGAGGCGAGGAACAGCGGGCGGCGCAGCAGGCCGAGGTCCAGCATCGGTGTCGCCGCACGGCGTTCCACGTACGTGAACGCGGTGAGCAGCGCGGCGGCGGTGAGCAGCAGGGCGCCGACGGGCAGCCGCAGCCAGCCGTCGCGGCCCAGGGTGAGCGCGGCGAGCAGGGCGACGAGGGCCAGGCCGAAGGTCAGGGCGCCCGCGAGGTCGGGGCGGCCCGCGCGTGGTGCCCGGGACTCGGTCAGGGCGCGCGGGCCGAGGGCGCCGACGGCGAGGGTGGCCACGGCCATGACGGCGTACGGCAGGCGCCAGTCGGCGAGCGTGGCGAGGGCGCCCGAGACGACCGGCGAGAGGGCTATGCCGCCGCTGACGAACGCGCCCCAGACGCCGGTCGCCCGGATCCGGCCGGGCCCCGCCGGGTAGGCCTGCGCGATCAGGCCGAGGCTGGCCGCGAGGACGGCGGCGCTCGCCGCGCCCTGGACCACGCGGGCCAGGGTGAACATCCAGGTCGAGGTGGCGAGGGCGCCCAGCGCCGTGGTGACGCCGAGCGCGTGCGTGCCGTACAGGAAGATCCGGCGCCTGCCGTAGTCGTCGGCGAGGCTGCCCGCGACGAGGAGCAGGGCCGCGAGCCCGAGCGGGGTGCCGTTCAGGAGCCAGGCCTGCGCGGACAGGGAGGTGCCGAGGGCCGCGGCGGTGTCGGAGAGCGTGACCATCGGGGCCGTGTACGTCATCAGGGCCATGAAGGTCGCGGCGCTGGTCAGGGCGAGGGTCCGGGCGGGGGACGCCGTGCGGACGGGGGCGGCGGCCGCGGGCGCGGTGGGCGCCGCGGTGGCTGTGCGTGGCATGGGTGAGTGCCCTTCGGGAGGTGCGTGGTGGGGCGCACGCGTCGACGGGTCATGCAGGTTCATTCATTGAACCTGTGGTGCGTGACGACCGTAGCAGGGATCAGTTCAATGAATGAACCTCGGGTCGGCAAAAGGACTACAGTGGGGGCCATGGCTCTCGGCAAGGACTACGCGGCGCAGGAGTGCTCCATCGCCCGCGCCCTGGAGGTCGTCGGCGAGCGCTGGACGCTGCTCGTCGTGCGCGACGCGCTCTACGGCGTCCGCCGCTACAACGACTTCCTCGTCCACCTCGGCATCCCGCGCGCGGTCCTCGCCGCCCGGCTCCAGACGCTCACCGACGCGGGCGTCCTGGAGAAGCGGCCGTGCCCGGGGGCGCCCCGGCGGCACGAGTACGTGGTGACCGAGCGGGGCCGCGCCCTCTGGCCGACGCTGCGCGCGCTGAGCGCGTGGGGCCGCGAGACCCTCGCCGGCGCCGAGCCGCTGCGCTACTTCCGGCACGCGCCGTGCGGTACGGAACTGGGGCCGTCGGGGGAGTGCCCGGCCTGTGGGCTGCTCGTGCCGGTCGACGACGTGGAGATGCTGCCCGGCCCCGGACTCGATCCGGAACCAAGCGATCCGGTCAGCCGGGCGCTGCTCGCCCCCCGGCGTCTGCTTCAGCCCGTCGTCACGGATCCTGTATAAACAGCAGCAGACACATGCGTACGCACAGGGGTTCGGGGAGGAGGGCGGCCTTGGTCAAGGAACTGGTCAGGCGCTGGGGCGGAGTCCTGCGGCCCGCCGTCCTGCTGTTCGTCCTGCTCGTCGAGACCGTCCTCGCCGACACCGGCAGCCTCGTGGGCGCCGTCGCGGTCGCCGCGACCGCCGCCGCGGGCTCCGCGCTCGCCCTGTGCTCCCTGCTCGCCGCGCGCTCCGCGCCCGCCGTGCCGCGCACCCGCGTGCGCACCGCCATCCGCGACCGCGAGCGGCGCACCGCCTTCCTGCCCCAGCGCGACCCCGACGCCCGGGGCCGCACGCGCCCGCGAGCGCCCGGCCGTCCCCTCCTGACGGCCGCGTAGGGGACCCCGGCTCCACCTCCCGGGAACTCCCGGAACCTTCCGGAACTCCCGGTGCCTTCCGGAGCTCCTGGACTCTCCCGGAACTCCCGGACTCTCCCGGAACTCCCGGATCCCGCGCGGATCGTCCTGCCGACACGCACACGCACACGCACCTCACCCCGGCACGACGAGACCCCCGGAGGGCTCACCCATGTCTTTCATCGCCGACCTGGTCGCGCGCCTCGCCGACCTGCTCGAACCGCTCTTCCACGGCTCCGCCATGGCCGCGGCCATCGTCCTGGTCACCGCCTGCGTACGCCTCCTGATCCACCCGCTGTCCCGGGCCGCGGCCCGCGGCCAGAAGGCGCGCGCCAAGCTCAACCCGCAGATCGCCGAGCTCCGCAAGAAGCACGGCAAGAACCCGGAGAAGCTCCAGAAGGCGGTCCTCGAACTGCACCGCAAGGAGCAGGTCTCCCCGCTCGCGGGCTGTCTGCCCGGCCTCTTCCAGCTGCCCGCGTTCTTCCTGCTCTACCACCTGTTCTCCAACTCGAAGATCGGCGGCGAGGCCAACGAGCTGCTCGGCCACGAACTGCTCGCGGCCCCGCTCGGCGGGCGCTGGGCCGACGCCCTCGGTGACGGCGGCGTGTTCGGGGCGGCCGGGCTCGTCTACCTCGCCCTGTTCGCGCTCGTCGCGGCCGTCGCGACCTTCAACTTCCGGCGCACGAAGCGGCAGCTGGCCGGATCGCCGCTGCCGGGCGGTGCTTCCAGCGGCGGGCAGGCGCCCGGCGCGGAGGCCATGGCGGCGATGTCGAAGTTCATGCCGTTCCTGTCCTTCTTCACGCTGGTGACGGTCGCCGTCGTGCCGCTGGCCGCCGCGCTGTACGTCGTCACCAGCTCGACGTGGGCCGCCGTGGAGCGCGCGGTCCTGTACCGCGACATGCCGCAGGGCGCCGCCGGGGCCGCGGCCCCGGCGATGTGACCCCCGGAGCCCGTGGACGGTCCAGTACGTGAACGGGGTCTTGCGGGCCGGACGGTGAGCTTGGAGGATCGACCGAACCTCCGGTGGTGCCGCACCTCCATCCCCAAGTTCTCGGCTTCGCTCGAACAGGGGAGGCTCCACTCCGGGTCAGGCTCGACCAAGGGGAGACAGAGATGAAGCTGCTGCGAGTCGGTACGGCGGGCGCCGAGCGTCCGGCGCTGCTCGACGCCGGGGGCACCCTGCGCGATCTGTCCGGCGTCGTCACCGACATCGACGGCGCGCTGCTCGCCGACGACGCCGCGCTCGCCCGCGTGCGCGCCGCCGCCGACGCGGGCGGCCTGCCCGCGCTCGACGCGGCCGGGCTGCGCGTCGGGCCGCCGCTCGCGCGGATCGGCAAGGTCGTCTGCATCGGGCTCAACTACCACGACCACGCCGTCGAGGCGGGCGCCGAGCCGCCCGCCGAGCCCGTCGTCTTCCTGAAGGCGGCGGACACGGTGGTCGGGCCGGACGACACGGTGCTCGTGCCGCGCGGCTCGGTGAAGACGGACTGGGAGGTCGAGCTGGCGATCGTCATCGGGCGGACCGCGCGCTACCTGGACTCCCGCGAGGAGGCGCTCGCACACGTCGCGGGCTACGCGGTGGCGCACGACGTGTCCGAGCGCGAGTTCCAGATCGAGCGCGGCGGGACCTGGGACAAGGGCAAGAACTGCGAGACCTTCAACCCGCTCGGGCCGTGGCTCGTGACCGCGGACGAGGTGCCGGACCCGCAGGCCCTGTCCCTGCGGCTGTGGGTCAACGGCGAGCTGATGCAGGACGGCACGACGGCCCGGCAGATCTTCCCGGTGGCGGAGGTGGTCCGCTACGTCAGCCGGTTCATGACGCTGTACCCGGGCGACGTGATCAACACCGGGACGCCCGCCGGGGTCGCCCTCGGCCGCCCCGAGCCCAAGCCCTATCTGCGGGCGGGCGACGTGGTGGAACTGGAGATCGACGGGCTCGGGCGGCAGCGGCAGGAGTTCAAGGACGCCTGACGCCGGGACGGTCCCCGCCCGGCCCTCGACACCCCCGCCCGGCCCTCGACACCCCCACACGGCCCTCGGCGCCCCCGCACGGGCCGCCGCTGGTCGGCCTAATGGGGGCCGTGCTGAGCGTGTCTCCCGCCCTTGATGTCCGTAATACGCATATTTCCAGGTATGCGAAGAAAAAGCTCAGCATATCTAGCGGTGGCTGTCGCGGTCGCGGCGGCCACGGTCGTCGGCGGCCTGGCGGGGCAGGGCGTCGCCGACCCCCTGCCCGGCGGCCTCGGCCCCTGCCTGGGCGATGCCTGCCCGGGCACGTACCCCGAGGTCAACAACGGACCCGTGGCGGGCCGCGACGAGAACGTCAACGTCTTCGTCGGTGAGGACATGCTCGTCCGCGAGGCGGCGGCGGAGGCCGAGGGCAAGGTCGTCGTGCTCGGCGACTTCGACATGAACAAGCGGGCCGGGGCCTCGCAGATCTACAACGTGGGCGTCGCCGGCGTCGGCTCGCGCGTGCCGCCGCCCAACGGCTCGGACTTCCTCACCACGGGCGGCGACCTGACCGTCGCCGCGGGCCAGCGGCTGCTCGCCGAGGAGGGCAGCGTCTCCGGACGCGTCGTGTACGAGGGCACGGCCAGCGGCACGGTCGCCCCGCCCGCGGTGCAGGAGGCCGGGGCGGCCGACAAGTACGCGACGCTGCCCGCCCAGCTCACGCAGGCGAGCCAGTGCTACGCCTACGACCAGGGCTCGCCCCGCACGGCCACCGGCACGGCCGTCAACAACGGCAGCGAGACGACCTTCACCGGTGACGGCACGTCCGCGATCCAGGTCTTCAACGTGGACTTCGACCTGGTCAGCCGCACCGGTGGCGACCAGGGCATCGTGTTCGCGAACATTCCCGCCGACGCCACGGTCCTCGTCAACCTCACCGGTGACGTGCGCACCATCCGCACCTACATGGGCACGCTGCCCGGCGGCCTGCGCGAGCGGCTGCTCTGGAACTTCCCGGACGCGTCCAACGTGCAGTTCGGGGGCAGCGGCCAGTTCCAGGGGAGCGTGCTCGTCGGGTCGCCGGGCAGCATGACGACGGTGACGCTGCCGGGCATGAACGGGCGCTTCTTCACGGCGGGCTCGATGACCCACACCTCGGGGGCGGGCGGCGGGCAGGAGTTCCACGCCTATCCGTTCAACGGCGACCTGCCGACGTGCACCACGCCGTCGCCGTCGCCTTCGCCGTCGGACAGTGAGAGTCCGTCCCCGTCGCCCTCGCCGTCGGACAGCGAGAGCCCCTCACCGTCGCCGTCCCCGTCGGACAGCGATGGTCCGTCGCCGTCTCCGTCGCCGTCGGACAGTGACGGCCCCTCGCCGTCTCCGTCGCCGTCCGACAGCGACGGCCCGTCGCCGTCCCCGTCCCCGTCGGACAGCGACGGCCCGTCGCCGTCTCCGTCGCCGTCGGACAGTGACGGTCCCTCGCCTTCGCCGTCGGACAGTGACGGGCCTTCGCCGTCTCCGTCGGACAGCGACGGCCCGTCGCCGTCGCCGTCCGACAGTGACGGTCCCTCGCCCTCGCCGTCCGACAGCGACGGGCCCTCCCCGTCCCCGTCGGACAGTGACGGGCCTTCGCCGTCTCCGTCGCCGTCGGACAGTGACGGCCCGTCCCCGTCCCCGTCGGACTCGCCCACGCACCCGACCCCGCAGCCGACCAAGAGCCCCGACGAGATGGCGCACACCGGTGCCTCGTCCGGGGAGCTTGCCCTGGTGGGCGGGATCGCCGCCGCGCTGCTCGCGGCGGGTGTCACGGTCGTGGTGACGGTACGCCGCCGCCGCGCCGGGGAGTTCGAGTGACGGACCCCCACCCGGGCGTCAGGACGCGGTGAACCGCTCCAGGGCCTCCACCACCAGGGCGTGATCCGCGACCTGGGGGAGACCTGAGACGGTCACCACGCCGACGACGCCCACGCCCTCGACCCCGATCGGGAACGCGCCACCATGGGCCGCGTACCGGTCGGGGTCGAGGCGCGAGGAGTCCTCGAACGTCGTGCCCTTGGCCCGGAACCGGCTGCCCACCAGGTACGACGAGCAGCCGTACCGCTCGACGACGCGGCGCTTGCGGTCGATCCAGGCGTCGTTGTCCGGCGAGGATCCGGGCAGCGCCGCGTGGAAGAGCTGCTGGCCGCCGCGCCGGATGTCGATCGCCACGGGCGCCTCGCGCTCGCGTGCGAGCTCCACCAGGAGGCAGCCGAGCGCCCAGGCGTCCTCGTGGGTGAAGCGGGGCAGCGTCAGCCGGCGCTCCTGCTCCTCGATCTCCTCGACGGAGGGGGCCTGCGGGCCGGTCGGCAGCGCCGTCACAGCGTCACCGCCACGCCCTCGTGGGCCGAGCGGCGCGCGGCCTCCAGGACGTCGAGGGCCGCGGCGGCCTCGTGCGCGGTGACCGGGTTGTCGCCCTCGCCGCGCAGAGCCGCGGCCACGGCGGCGTAGTACGCGGGGTAGTCGCCCGGCAGCGTGGGTTCGGGGCGGCCGCCGCCGGTCAGCGGGGACTCGCCGGAGCCGACCCGGCCCCACATGCACTCGGGCTCCGCGCCCCACGGCCCCTCGGCCGCGTCGTCGCCGGGGCGCCTGCCCTCGCGCAGGGCGGCCTCCTGGGGGTCGAGGCCGTACTTCACATAGCCCGCGGCCGAGCCGAGGACGCGGAAGCGCGGGCCGAGCTGGGCCGCGGTCGCGCTCACGTACAGGTGCGAGCGGACGCCGCCGGTGTGCGTGAGGGCGATGAAGGTGTCGTCGTCGGCCCGCGCGCCCGGGCGGCGGACGTCCGCCTCCGCGTACACGCGCTCCGCCGGGCCGAAGAGCACCAGGGCCTGGTCGACGACGTGGCTCCCCAGGTCGTACAGGAGCCCGCCGATCTCCTCGGGGTCGCCGGACTCGCGCCAGCCGCCCTTGGGCTGCGGGCGCCAGCGCTCGAAGCGGGACTCGAAGCGCCAGACGTCGCCCAGCTCGCCGGCCGCGAGCAGCTTGCGCAGCGTACGGAAGTCGTTGTCCCAGCGGCGGTTCTGGAAGACGGACAGGAGCAGGCCGCGCTCGTCGGCGAGGGCCGCGAGGTCCCGGGCGTCGGCGGCGGTGCCCGCGAGCGGCTTGTCCACGACGACCGGCAGGCCCGCCTTGAGCGCCGCGGTCGCGAGCGGTACGTGCGTCTTGTTCGGCGACGCGATCACGACGAGGTCGAGCTCGTCGGCGCGGTCCAGGAGCTCGTCCGCGGACGCGGCCGTCCGGCTGCCGTACGCCGTGGTCGCCTCGGCCTGCCGCTCGGGGTTCGACGTGACGACCGTGTCGAGCGCGAGGCCGTCGGTGGCGGCGATCAGCGGGGCGTGGAAGACGGAGCCCGCGAGGCCGTAGCCGATGAGGCCGACGCGGAGGTCGTTCTTGCCTTCAGTCATGACCTCCACTTTGGCAACGCTGTTGCCAAAGTGCAAGCGGCGGCGACAATGGAGGGGTGAACAGGGCTGACTCCGGTACGACCGGGCCGACGGGAGCGAATCTGCGAGCGCTGCGCGGGCACAACGCGGCGGTCGTGCTCGAACTGCTGCGGGGCGCCGGGGGCGAGGGCGTCAGCCGCCTTGAGCTCGCGGCGCGGGCGGGGCTCACGCCGCAGGCCGTCAGCAAGATCGTCGCGCGCCTCCGGGGGGAGGGCCTCGTCGCCGACGCGGGGCGGCGGGCCTCCACCGGCGGGAAACCGGCGACGGCGCTGCGGCTCGTGCCGGAGGCGGGGGGCGCGGTGGGCGTGCATCTGGAGCGGGACGCGCTGGTCGCCGTCCTGGTGGATCTGGCCGGGACCGTGGTGGCCGAGCGGCGGGTGGGGGTTGACTTCTCGGCGGGGGTCTCGGCCGTGGTGGATCTGGTCGCTCGGGAGGTGCGGGGGCTGGTCGACGGGGCTTCGGCCGAGGGCGGTGGCGCGGTGCAGGGCGCAGCGGGGACACGAGTGGACTCACCGTCCGTCGTGCTCGGGGTAGGTGTGGCGCTGCCCGGCCCCCTCGACCACGTCCGCGGCGTGCTGCACCGGGTCACCGGGTTCCCCGGGTGGGACGGGTATCCCCTGCGGGAGGTGCTCGCGGAGCGGCTCGGCCTCGCCGTGGTGGTGGACAAGGACACGAACGCCGCCGCGCTGGGGATCGCGCTGGCCGGGGGCGCGGAGTCGTTCGCGTATCTGCACCTGGGGACGGGTCTCGGCGCGGGCCTCGTGCTCGGGGGCGGTCTGTACCGGGGCGCGCGCACCGGGGCGGGGGAGTTCGGGCACCAGGTGGTGCTGCTCGACGGGCCCGTGTGCGAGTGCGGTGACCGGGGGTGCCTGGAGGCGCTGTGCCTCGCGGCCGTGGCGCGGGGCGACCTCGCCGGGGCGGCCCGCCTGCTCGGTGTCGGCGCGGGCAATCTGGTCTCGCTCCTCGACATCGACCTCGTGCTGCTCGGCGGGCGGACCGTGGCGGGGGCCGAGGACGTGTTCGTACGGGGCGTCGGCGAGGCCGTGACCGCGCGTTCCCGGCGTGAGGGCGCCCGCGCGCGCGTGGGCGTCGCGAGCGCGCCGGGCGGCGAGCGCGGCGTGGCGGAGGGGGCGGCGCAGCTGGTGCTCGCCCCGCTGTTCGGCCGGGCGGACGTGGCCCTGCCCGCACGCCGGACCGGCTGAGGCGCGGGGGGATCGGCTGTTCGAGGGGAATTCCGGGGGCGGTCGGCCGCAAGGAGTGGCGACGGCGGGGCGGGGGCGCGCGGCCGTGACAGGGTCGGCCACGGCCTGTTGCCTCCCGGCGGGGCAACGGGGCACGTCCCGGCGCGAGTTCGACGCGCCCCGCCCGCCCGCGCTCAGCAAAGGTCCCGCATGCGACTCCGCTGCCGCCTGGCCGCAGGCGTCACCGCCGTGGCCGCCGCCCTGGTGCCCGCCGCGGCCGAGGCCGCCGCCCCGCGCCCCGCACACCGGGCCGCCTGCTCCGCTCCGGCCTCCGCCGACTTCCCCGTCCGCGCCCGCATGGGGAAGGGCCCGGACGTCTACCACGCGGGCGGCGGCTACGGGCGCTGGTCCCTCAGGCTCGTGAACACCACGGGGGGCAGCTGCGAGCACATCCACCCCGTCGTCGTACTCGTGGACCGCAAGGGGAGGCTGCGGCCGGGGCAGGCGCAGCTGGAGTTCCGTGCCGGGGGCCGCTGGCGGGCGGTCGCGTTCGAGGGGGCGGGGCGGGGGGAGAACGTCGGGGTCCTCGACGACGGGACCGGCGGGTTCACCGTTCGGCCCGGAGAGCCGGTGAGCGTGCCGGTGCGGCTCGCGTTCACCTCCGACGCCGGGGCGGACCGCGTCGTGGCGAGCGCCGCCGTCGTGCAGCGGCGGGGCGGGGACGGCGACTGGGTGGGGGAGTCCGACGACTATCCGTTCCGCGTGGTGGGCGACGGCGGCGCCCGGCCGTCACCCGCCGAACTCGCGAGGACCGGCCCCAGCGCCCTCCTCGGCCTCAGCGCCACTGCCGCCGCCCTCCTCCTCACCGGCACGACCTTGATGGCAGCCTCCCGCCGCCACCCACCCAAAGACCGCTGACTGCGGGCAGGGGCGTTCGGGCCAGCGCCCCAAAGGGGCGCGGGGAACGGCGCGCTCAGCCGCGACGCTCCCGCAGACGGTGAACGGCTGAGGGGGATGCCCCGCCCGGCGCGCGGGGGCTTTCGGGGCAGCGCCCTGAAGGGGCGCGGGGAACGGCGCGCCCGGCCCCGACGAACCTGCAGGCGGCTACCGGCCCATCGTGGCAGCCCTGGCGGAGCCTGTGGGGTGTCTCGCCCGGCGCGCGGGGGCTTTCGGGGCAGCGCCCTGAAGGGGCGCGGGGAACGGCGCGCCCGGCCCCGACGAACCTGCAGGCGGCTACCGGCCCATCGTGGCAGCCCTGGCGGAGCCTGTGGGGTGCCTCGCCCGGCGCGCGGGGGCTTTCGGGGCAGCGCCCTGAAGGGGCGCGGGGAACGGCGCGCCCGGCCCCGACGAACCTGCAGGCGGCTACCGGCCCATCGTGGCAGCCCTGGCGGAGCCTGTGGGGTGCCTCGCCCGGCGCGCGGGGGCGTTCGGGCCAGCGCCCTGAAGGGGCGCGGGGAACGGCGCGACCAGCCACAACGAACCCGCAGACGGCCAACGCCCCACGGCGGCAACCCCGGCGGAGCCCCCGGGACCAGGGGCCAGCCCCGGAGCGGGGCCAGGCGCCAGTCCCAGCACGGGGCCAGGGCCGGCCCCAGCACGGGCCCCGGGGCCGGCCCCGGCTGTTCAGCCTGGCCGCACGGCCGCTCGTGCGACGATCCCCCCGTGGACCACCAGGACAACCCCATCGCCGCCCCGCCCGCCCACCTGCGCGGCCAGGTGCCCGGCGGGCCGGTTCGCTCGGGCATCCCCGAGCACGGCCGTATCCCCAAGTACTACGCGGTCAAGGCGCGGATCGCGGAGCTGATCGAGGAGTTGGGCGTGGGGCGGGCGCTGCCCACGGAGCGGGACCTCGCGGAGCGGTACGAGGTGGCGCGCGAGACCGTGCGGCAGGCGCTGCGCGAGCTGCTGCTCGAAGGCAGGCTGCGCAGGCAGGGGCGCGGCACGGTCGTCGCGGGGCCCAAGCTGGAGCAGCCGCTGTCCCTCGCCAGCTACACCGAGGGCGTGCGCCGCCAGGGCCGCACCCCGGGCCGCACCCTCATCTCCCTCGACCGCTTCCCCTGCCCGGCCGCCCTCGCCGCCGACATCGGGGCCGCGGTGGACGAACCGGTCTGGCACATGGAGCGCGTCCTGCTCGCCGACGACGAGCGGGTCGGCCTGGAGAGCACGTACGTCGCGGTGGCGCGGGTGCCGCGGCTCGACGCGGACTTCGACCCCGACTCGTCCTTCTACGCGTATCTGCGCGACCAGCTCGGCATCGCGTTCGGGGACGCCGACGAGCGCATCGAGACGGTGCTCGCGACGCCGCGCGAGGCGCTGCTCATCGGGACGCCGCCCGCGCTGCCGATGCTGCTCCTGCACCGGCTCTCGCGGGACACGGAGGGCGGTCCGCTGGAGCGGGTGCGGACCCTGTACCGGGGGGACCGCTTCTCGTTCACGACGCACCTCGGCTGAGTCCGGGACGCAATCGGGTCCAACTATCCCTTTCCGGGTCGTAGTTGGGCCCGCTTAATTACGGAAAGATAACGGGTCTAGTCCAAACTTGCTCGGCAGTTCACCCTTTGGTTGCCGCCCGGCCCTCGCCGGGCCACCCGCCGAAAGGAACGTTGCCGTCGTGAGAGTCATCGTCGTAGGAGCAGGCGTGGTCGGAACCATGCACGCCTGGCACGCAGTGGAGCGCGGCCACGAGGTCGTACAGATCGAGCGCGAGAGCGAGGCCCGAGGGGCGTCCCTGCGCAACTTCGGGCAGATATGGGTGAGCGGCCGCGCGGGCGGCGAGGAGCTGGAGACGGCCCTGCGCGCCCGCGAGCTGTGGGAGGGGATCGGCGCCCGCGTCCCGGGCCTCGGCTTCCGCGCCAACGGCTCGCTGACCCTGGTGCGCACCGAGCGGGAGCGCGCCGTCGCCGAGGCCGCGCTCGCCCGCCCCGACGCCGCCGCCCGCGGCTACAAGCTGTTCGCCCCCGACGAGGCCCGCGCGCTCAACCCCGCGCTGCGCGGCGACTTCGCCGCCGCCCTGTGGTGCGAACGGGACGCCGCCGTCGAGCCGCGCACCGCGCAGCTGCGCCTGCGCGAGGAGCTGCGGAAGTCCCCGCGCTACACCTTCCTGCCCGGCCGCGAGGTCCGCGACGTCGTCGGCCCCGGCGCGGTGCGCGACGACCACGGCGACGTGCACACCGGCGACGCCGTCGTGCTGTGCACCGGCGCCTGGCTCGGCGGCCTCGTGCGCGAGCTGGCGCCGGACCTGCCGGTGCGCCGCGTACGGCTCCAGATGATGCAGACCGACCCGCTGGGCGAGCCGCTCACCACGTCCGTCGCCGACGCCGACAGCTTCCGCTACTACCCGGCGTACCGCTCCCCGGAGCTCGACGCCCTCAACGCCGGGCAGGAGCAGCCCCCGACGGCCGCCGCGCACAAGATGCAGCTCCTCATGGTGCAGCGCGCCGACGGCGGCCTGACCATCGGCGACACCCACGAGTACGAGCACCCCTTCGCCTTCGACACCGTCGAGGACCCCTACGACCACCTCGCCGAGGTCGTCGAGGGCTTCCTCGGGCGCCCCCTGCCCAAGGTCCGGCGGCGCTGGGCGGGGGTGTACGCGCAGTGCGTCGACACCAGCAGGGTCGTGCACCGCGAGCGCGTGGGCGACGGGGTGTGGCTGGTCACCGGGCCCGGCGGGCGCGGCATGACCTGCTCGCCCGCGATCGCCGAGCAGACCGCCGACGAACTGGGATGGTGAGGGAATTGACCACGCACGACACCACGCGCATCAAGCTGGCCGTACTCGACATGGCCGGGACCACCGTCGCCGACGGCGGCCTGGTCGAGCGGGCCTTCGCGGCGGCCGCGGGGGAGCTGGGCGTCGAGCCGGGCTCCGCCGACCACGCGGCGAAGCTCGACTACGTCCGCGCCACCATGGGCGAGTCCAAGATCTCGGTCTTCCGGCACCTGTTCGGCGCCGAGGACCTGGCCCAGCGGGCCAACACGGCCTTCGAGAAGGCGTACGGGGAGCTGGTCGACGGTGGTCTCATCGCCCCCGTCGCCGGGGCCCGCGAAGCCGTCGAGGAACTCAGGGCCGACGGTCTCACCGTGGTCCTCACCACGGGCTTCGCCCGTGTCACCCAGGACGCGATCCTCGACGCCCTCGGCTGGCGGGACCTGGTGGAGCTGACCCTGTGCCCCGCCGACGCGGGCGGGCGCGGGCGCCCCTACCCGGACATGGTGCTCGCCGCGTTCCTGCGCACCGGCGCCGCCGACTCGGTGCGCGAGGTGGCCGTCGCCGGGGACACCGCGTACGACATGCGCAGCGGCACCCGCGCCGGAGCCGGGATCGTCGCGGGCGTCCTGACCGGCGCCCACGACGAGCCCGCGCTGCGGGACGCCGGGGCCACGCACGTGCTGCCCTCGGTCGTGGAACTGCCCGCCCTGATACGGGACTTCGGGTCATGAGCAGCGGCATACGGTTCGACTCGGTGTCGGTCGCGTACGGCGGCAACGTCGTCCTCGACTCGCTCGACCTGACCGTCGAGCCCGGCGAGGTCATGGCGCTGCTCGGGCCCTCCGGGTCCGGCAAGACCACCGCCCTCCGGGCCGTCGCCGGGTTCGTGACACCGGCCGCCGGGCGGGTGTTCATCGGCGACCGCGACGTGACGGGCCTGCCGCCGCACCGGCGCGGCATCGGCATGGTCGTCCAGCAGTACGCGCTCTTCCCGCACCTGCGGGTCGAGGAGAACGTGGCGTTCGGCCTCCGGGCGCAGAAGGCCCCCAAGGCGGAGATCCCGGCGCGCGTCGCCGACGCCCTGGAGATGGTCGGGATGGCCGCGTACGCCCGGCGGTTCCCGCGCGAGCTGTCCGGCGGCCAGCAGCAGCGCGTCGCCATCGCCCGGGCCCTCGCCATCCGGCCCGGGGTGCTCCTCCTCGACGAGCCGCTGTCCGCGCTCGACGCGCAGCTGCGCTCCGGCATGCTCGCCGAACTCGCCCGGCTGCACCGGGAACTGCCGGACGTCTCCATCCTGTACGTCACCCACGACCAGGTCGAGGCGCTCACCCTCGCCGACCGGATCGCCGTCATGGACCGGGCCCGGCTGCGGGACGTGGGCACGCCGCAGGAGCTGTACCGGCGCCCGCGCACGGAGTTCACGGCCTCCTTCGTGGGCAACGCGAACCTCCTGCCGGTGTCGGTGGGCGAGGGCGCGGTGTCCCTCGGCGCGGCCGAGGTGAAGGTCGCCACGGACGGGGTCGCGGCCGGGGCCACGGCCACGCTGTGCGTACGGCCGCACCTGATGGGGCTCGGGCCCGGGCCCAACGCGCTGACCGGCAGCGTCACGGAGGTGCAGTGGCGGGGGTCCACGCACCGGCTGTACGTCGACGTGGACGGGCACGCGGTGAAGGCCGACGTGCGCGAGCTGCGGGTGCCGCCCGGGCTGGGGGAGCGGGTCACGCTGCACTTCGCGCCCGAGGACGCGGTGCTGCTTGCCGCAGGGGTGAACGGCGATGGGTGACCTTGGCTCGGGCCTCGTTGACAGCGGGGCGGCACCTTCGGCTGTGCCCACCCCTCCCCAAGCTCTCGGCTCCGCTCGAGCAGGGGATGCCCCACTCGCCCTGCGGAACGATTGCCCACAGGGCAAACAGCGCCATATCCCGTCGTTTGTCTGGGTGTTGCCCCCCATCGCTCTGCTCGGGGCCGTCTTTCTCTATCCGCTCGGGCTCGTCGTGCAGCAGTCCGTGCGGCCGGACAGCGGGGGGACCTCGCTCCAGCCGTATGCCGACGTGTTCGCCTCGGCGTCCTTCCGGGACGCGCTCGGGACCACTGTGTGGCTGGCCGTGGGGGCGACCGTCGGGTGTCTGGTGCTCGGGTTCGTGCTCGCGCTCGTCATCGCCTTCGTGCCGTTCCCCGGCGGGAAGGCCGTCGCCAAGTTCATCGACGTCTTCCTGTCCTTCCCGTCCTTCCTCATCACCCTCGCGCTCCTCTTCATCTACGGCACCAAGGGCATGGCCAACGGGCTGTGGACGGACGCGACCGGGAGCGGCGGCGACGGGCCCTTCCAGTTCCTGACCACGCCGTGGGGCGTGCTGCTCGCCGAGATCACGTACTTCACGCCGTTCGTGATGCGGCCGCTGCTCGCCGCCTTCTCGCAGCTCGACACCGCGCAGCTGGAGGTGGCCTCCAGCCTCGGCGCGCGGCCCGCGCGGATCGTGCGGAAGGTGATCCTGCCGGAGGCGCTGCCCGCGCTCGCGGCGGGCGGCAGCCTCGTCCTGGTGATGTGCCTGAACGAGTTCGGGATCGTCCTGTTCACCGGGGCCAAGGGCGTCACGACCCTGCCGACGCTCGTCTACGGCAAGGCGATGCTCGAGTCCGACTACCCGGCGGCCTGCGTCGTCGCCGTCGTCAACATCGCGATCTCCGTGGGCCTCTACGGCCTGTACCGGGTGGTGAGCCGTCGTGCTGGTGCATAGCCGCAAGGGCAAGTGGACGCTGTGGGCGGTGTTCGCCGTGCTGTTCCTGCCGGTGTTCGCGCTGCCGCTGGCCGTCATCGTCATGGCCTCGTTCGCGGGCCACTGGTCGGGGGCGTTCCCGTCCGCGTTCACCACCGAGCACTACGCGGCGGCGACCCGGGGCGAGTCCCTGGAGGCCCTCACCACCAGCCTGCTCACCGCGCTCGGCGCGAGCGTCGCCGCGCTCGCCGCGGGCACCTGGGCGGCCCTCGCCGCGGCCCGGCTGCGCAAGCCCGGCAAGCGGGTCGTCGACGCGCTGTTCATGCTGCCCGTCGCCGTGCCGTCCGTCGTCGTCGGGCTCGCCGTGCTCGTCGCCTTCAGCAAGCCGCCGGTGATCCTCAACGGCACGTCCACGATCGTCGTCCTCGCGCACGCGATCCTCGTCACGGCGTTCGCCTACCAGTCGGTCGCGGCCGCCCTCGTGCGTCTCGACCCGATGTACGAGCAGGCCGCGGCGTCCCTGGGCGCCCGGCCCGCATACGTCCTGTGGCGGGTCAAGCTGCCGCTGCTCCTGCCGTCCCTGACAGCCGCCGCGGGCCTGTGCTTCGCCCTGTCCATGGGCGAGCTCAGCGCCACGATGATGCTCTACCCGCCGGACTGGACGCCCCTGCCCGTACGGATCTACGCGGCCACCGACCGGGGCGCCGCCTTCACCGGGGCGGCCCTCGCCGTGGTCCTCATGGGCGCCACCCTGCTCGTCCTCTTCGCGGTGTCCCGCATCCGCACCCGCGCCTCCTACCGCTGACCCGCCCGACCCCTCACCCGAGCACCCCTCTCCAAGGAGCACGACACGTCATGCGTACCGTCACCCCCGTCCGCGCGCTCGCCGCCCTCGGCGGCTGTGCCCTGCTGGCCACCACCCTGACCGCCTGCGGCGGCGACTCCGCCGCGTCCGACGCCAAGGTCGTCACCGTCTACAGCGCCGACGGCCTCAAGGGCGAGAACGGCGACGGCTGGTACGACCAGGTCTTCAAGGACTTCGAGAACAAGACCGGCATCGAGGTCAAGTACGTCGAGGGCGGCTCCGGCGAGATGGTGCAGCGCGCCGTCCGCGAGAAGTCCAACACCCAGGCCGACGTCCTCGTCACCCTGCCCCCGTTCATCCAGCAGGCCGACGACAAGGGCCTGTTGCAGGCGTACTCCCCCGAGGGCGCCGAGCAGGTCGACGGCGCGAACAAGGCGTCCGACGGCAAGTGGACCACCGTCGTGAACAACTACTTCGGCTTCATCTACAACAAGAAGGAGCTGAAGGGCTCCAAGACGCCCAGGACCTGGGACGAGCTGACCGACGGCGCGTACAAGAACAAGATCCAGTACTCCACGCCGGGCGTCGCGGGCGACGGCACCGCCGTCCTCATCAAGGCCATGCACGACTTCGGCGGCAAGGAGCCCGCCATGAAGTACCTGGGCAAGCTCCAGTCCAACAACGTCGGCCCGTCCGCCTCCACCGGCAAGCTCGCGCCCAAGGTCGACAAGGGCGAGCTGCTCGTCGCCAACGGCGACGTCCAGATGAACTACGCCCAGTCCAAGGACATGCCCAACCTCGGCATCTGGTTCCCCGCCAAGCGGGGCGCGAAGCCCACCACCTTCGCGCTCCCGTACGCCGCGGGCCTCGTCACCAAGGCCCCGCACAGCGCCAACGCCAAGAAGTTCCTCGACTACCTCCTCAGCCGCACCGCCCAGCGGCAGGTCAGCGAGATCGGCGGCGGCTTCGCGGCCCGCAAGGACGTCAAGGCCACCGACGCCAACGCCATCGCCCTGGAGAAACTCCTGGACGGCGTGGAGGTCTTCGAGCCGGACTGGGCAGACATCTCCGAGAACCTCACGTCGTACGTCGAGGACTGGAAGTCCGCCACCGGCAGCTGACCCCACCACCCCTCTCTCCTTCCCCCAACGCCCCTGTGCCACCAGGGGCGTTGGCGTGTCCTGCCCTGCCCGCTCCCCCTGGAGGAATCGTGTCCCACGGCATCCGCCGCCGCTCGCTCCTCGTCTCCGCCGCCGCCCTCGCCACCGCCGCGGGGCCCCTGTCGGGCCTCGCCCGCGCGGCCGCCGCCCGCACGCCCAAGGTCCTGGTCATCGGCCTCGACGGCACGCTCCTCAGCCGCATCAAGGACGCCGACGCCCCCCGCCTGAAGTCCCTGATGGCGCGCGGCCTCACCGCCCCGAGCAGCATCTACGCCAACCCGCTCGCCCCCACCATGTCGGGACCCGGCTGGGCCACGCTGCTCACCGGCGTCTGGCCCGACAAGCACAAGGTCGTGGGCAACGACTTCGCCGACCACGACCTCGCCCGCTACCCCGACTTCATGACGCGCGCCGAGACCGCGAAGCCCGCCCTGCGCACCTACGCCGTGTCCTCCTGGGCGCCCCTCACCGAAACGGTCTTCTCGCCGAAGGTCGACACGCGCGTCTCGACGCCGTCCGCCGAGTACGACGAGGGCACCACGAAGCGCGCCGTCGCCGCCCTCAAGGACAAGGACCCCGACGCCGTCTTCGTCCAGCTCGACAACATCGACCACGCCGGGCACAGCAGCGGCGCGGCGAGCCGCGCCTACCTCGACGCCATCCAGGGCGCCGACGCCCAGGTCGGCCGCATCCTCGACGCCGTGGCCGCCCGCCCGGGCCACGGGGACGAGGACTGGCTGATCCTGGTCACCGCCGACCACGGCCACACCGACGCGGGCGGCCACGGCGGCTCCAGCAGCGCCGAGCGGCAGACCTTCCTCATCGCCGTCGGGGACGGGCTCACCGCCGGTTCCGTACGGCACGACGTGCGCATGCCCGACGTCGCCGTCAGCGCCCTCGCCCACCTCGGCGTCCCGGTCGACCCCGCCTGGGGCCTCGACGGCCGCCCGGTGCAGCAGCCGCGCCCCGACGCCTTCGACACGCTGCGGGACCGGCTGAAGCCGTCCGTGGACGAGACCGGCATCGGCTCCGGCGTCCTCGGCTTCACCCACACCCCGCCCGACGGCTGGAGCGTCGACAACACCAGGATGGGCGGCGGGGGCGTCACCGAATGGCGCGGCTGGGCCTTCACCACGGACGAGTTCTGGACGCGGACCGAACGCGACCAGCAGCGCGAACTCAACGTCAGGGCCCGCAACGTGTTCGCCGTCGCCGACGGCGACGAGTGGTCCGACAAGCCCGTCACCGGCACCTTCGACTCCACCCTGATCAGCCCCGCGTACGAGGTCACCGGCGGCGCCCCGGCGACCCTCACGTACACGACGTACTACCGCCACGAGGCCCCGCAGCAGGGCCAGGTGCTCGTCTCCTACGACGGCGGCGCTCCCGTCGTCGTGAAGACGTACGCCGCCGACACCCCGTCCACCGTCGAGACCGTCCGGCTCCAGGTCCCGGCCGGGGCCCGGACGGCGCAGGTCCGCTTCCGCTACACCAGCGGCAACAACTGGTACTGGGTGATCGACGGGGTCGGGATCAAGCCCTCGTGACTAGGCTGGGGGCGTCGGCACAGCGTGGTTCCGACGCCCCACCCGCCACCTTGGTTTCACGCAGACCCGCAGGAGTGCACCCCATGGCAGAGCGCAAGCCCATCGAATCGTGGCTCACCGACATGGACGGGGTGCTCATCCACGAGGGCGTGCCGATCCCCGGCGCCGACTCCTTCATCAAGAAGCTCCGCGAGTCCGGCAAGCCGTTCCTCGTGCTCACCAACAACTCCATCTACACCGCCCGCGACCTCCAGGCCCGGCTGACCCGCATGGGCCTGGAGGTGCCCGTCGAGAACATCTGGACCTCGGCCCTCGCCACGGCGAAGTTCCTCGACGACCAGCGGCCCGGCGGCACGGCGTACGTGATCGGCGAGGCGGGCCTGACGACCGCCCTGCACGACATCGGCTACGTCCTGACCGACCACGACCCGGACTACGTGGTCCTCGGCGAGACCCGCACCTACTCCTTCGAGGCCATGACCAAGGCGGTGCGGCTCATCAACGACGGCGCGCGCTTCATCTGCACCAACCCGGACGAGACCGGCCCCTCCACGGAGGGCCCGCTGCCCGCCACCGGCGCCGTGGCCGCACTGATCACCAAGGCGACCGGCAAGAAGCCGTACTTCGCGGGGAAGCCGAACCCCCTGATGATGCGGACCGGTCTGAACGCCATCGGGGCGCACTCGGAGACGAGCGCGATGATCGGCGACCGCATGGACACGGACGTCCTCGCGGGCCTGGAGGCGGGCATGGAGACCTTCCTGGTGCTCACCGGGCTCACCTCCCGGGCCGACATCGACCAGTACCCGTTCCGGCCCTCCAAGGTCGTGGACTCCATCGCCGATCTCGTGGACCGGATCTGAGGCCCGGCGGCCCCGGGGCACGGACGGGTGTGCTGAGGATGCGGTAGGGCGCCGCGCGCGTGAGCCTGCTGGTACAGGAGGTTCACGATGCGTATATGTTCGCTCGCCGTGCGTGGCGCGGGAGGGCTCGTCCTCGCGGGCGCCCTGGCTGCGGTGCCCTCACCGGCAGCCGCGCACGCGCAGGACCAGGTCAGGGCCCAGGTCACCCCCGCGGGCGCGGAGCCGGGCGGGCAGGTCGAGGTGCGGGTCTCGGGGTGCCGGGGGACGACCGGCGCCGCCGGGTCCGGGGCGTTCGCGAAGGACGCCGCGCTGACCGGCGGCGACGGGAAGTCCCTCACCGGCTCCACCCGGATCAGGGCCGGGATCTCGGGCACGTACGAGATCACCGTGACCTGCGACGGGCACCCCCACCAAGGCGTCGGCACCGTCCGGGTCGGCGGCGCCGGGGCCACCCCGCAGGCGCCCGTGCGGGCCGGTGGCGGCGGCACCGCCGATCTTCAGCCCGTGGCCGCGGTCGCCGAGGAGGCCGGGCCCGGCACGCGGCACGCCGTCGTCGGCCTGGTGCTCGCGGGGGCCGCCGCCGTCGCCGTGGCCCTGCGCAGCGTCCGCCGGCGCCGCTCCGACTGACCATGTCCGGGCCCGAGCCCGAAGGCGCCGACGCCCCGCACGGCACGAGCCGTCTCGTCCTGGGCGTGGCGTGGGCCGTGCTGCTCGTGGCCCTGTGGCTGTGGGGCAACGAGATCACCGATGTGCGCGGCGGCCTCTCCGACCCGACCACCGGCGACGTCGCCGCCGTCGGACGGCCCCCCGGCCTCGAACTGCCGGGACCGCACGAGCCGCTGGCGGACGCGCGGCCGCAGCGCGTGGACGTCCCCTCGCTCGGCGTCCGGGCCCCGGTGGTGGCGCGCGGCCTGGACGCGGCGGGCGCGATCGACCCGCCGCCCTACGAGCAGCCGGGCGTCGTCGGCTGGTACAGCGGCGGGGTGCGGCCGGGGGCCGCCGGGGCCGCGCTCCTCGTCGGACACGTGGACACGGAGAGCAGGCCCGCCGTCTTCTACCACCTCAGCGCCGTGCGCCCCGGCGAGAAGGTGCGGGTGGTGCGGGACGACGGGGCGGTCGCCGAGTTCACGGTGGACGACGTCCAGGTCATCGGCCGCGACGACTTCGACGCGAAGACGGCCTACGGCCCCCGCCGAAAGGGCCGGGCCGAGCTGCGCCTGATCACCTGCGGCGGCACCTTCGACCGCGCGAGCCGCACGTACTCGGCGAACGTGGTGGTCTCCGCGTACCTCACTGGGGTGAGCCCCTGAGCGATTCGCTGGAATTGCCGCGACGGGCCGTCGATCGCCTGCGGGCCCGTCGCGGCTGGTCGCGCAGTTCCCCGCGCCCCTTCGGGGCGATGCCGAACCGCACCACACTTCCACAGGGCCTAAGCCGCCTCCGCCCCGGCTCCGGGGCGCAGGGCCCGCAGGCCGATGCCGCCGAACACGGCGGCGAAGACCACCCACATCAGCACGTGCGACGCGAGCGACAGCATGCGGAAGTCCCACAGGAGCGTGGGGCTCACGGGCGTCGGGTCCGGGTTGTCCGGCAGCGCCCACAGCAGCGCGAGGACGGCGGCCGCCGTGCCCGCCGCCGCGAGCTGCCGCACCGGCAGGGCCCGGGCGGCCAGGCGCACGTACACCTGCCAGACCAGGAACATGCCGAGCACGCTGATCACGACGGCCGCGACCCACATCGCCTGCCGGTCGCCCACCGTGCCGGAGTCCCCGACGCCCGGCGGCATCGCCGGATAGCGCAGGGCGGGGAAGAGAGAGATCGCGCAGAACGCGGCCGCGCAGAAGGCGAGCGCGCGCGGCCAGGGGTGGGAACGCGGATCGCGCCGGTGCACGAGCGCGTACGCGACGGCGAAGAGCACGCCGATCGCGAGGCCCGCCACCACCAGGGCGATGACCAGGCCGGCGTGCTGCGTGGAGCGGGAGAACAGCTCCTCGTGGTGCTGCACGGCGGCACCGGGGTCATGCTGCTCGTGCGCCTGCGAGCGGGCCTCCTCGGCGCGGATCGCCCGGTCCATCAGCGGTTCGGCGAGCAGCAGCGAGAAGAGCCCGGCGGCCAGCCCGCCCAGGCTCCCGGCCGCGAGACCGCGGCCGAGCAGCGCGAGGACGGGGGAGGAGGCCGCCGGGGAGGCGACGGAGCGGGCCGGACTGCGGGGAGCGGTGAGGGAGTTCGGGGATGGGGGAGTCTCTGGGGACGCGGTCATGGTGCGAGCGGCCCCGATCAGTGGCAGGGGGCACCGAAGAGGTGCCTGCCGTCGTGCGCGAACTCGTGGAGGTAGTCGCCGGTCGCCGAGATCAGCGAGCCGTTGTCCATGAAGACGGCGTACAGCGTGATGAGCGCGAGGATCACGGCGCCCGCGGCGATCAGCCAGTCGCGGGTCTCGATGGTCGCGGACTGTATCGCGGCGGTGTCGGACTGTGGTGCGGTGTGCGCAGCGGAAGCGGACATACCGTGGTTCTCCTTACTGGGGTTTCCACGCCCCACGGCAGGAGGACGACGGGTTCAGTTCCTGACTTCCCCACGTGTCGCGGGGTCACAGTGGCGGGACCGTCCCGGAGTCGCACCGGGTTCCTGGCAACCGTCGCCTCGATGTATGGACTTGTCGCCGGGAGAGTCGCAGGTGGTCATGGACACTGTCAACCAGTCACCGCGCCCCCGAAGGGACCGCGCGCGGGCGGCGTGCGCCCCGGAGCGGGCACGACCTGGCCCGGTCAACGACCCGCTCCCCCCGGAGTCGCCGACCGGGCCGGTCCTCCACCGCGCGCGCTCGAGCTGCGGGAGGAACCCGGCGTCGGCGCGGGAGGCTTGCGGATGGTCCAGCGGTCGTGAGGTGTGCGGAACGCCCTGGAGCGCACGGACGCAAGGCGTCGCGCCGCACTCGGATCGCTCCATTCCGGCCGGGGGCTTGGGCCGTCACCACGACTTTAGAGCGGAAGCCGGTCCCGGCCTAGGGGAGTTTGACGCCAACTCACCTTTTGCCACGGCTTGACGAACGCCGCAGGTGGCACGGGACGGAGGCCGGGCCGGAACCGGCTACGGGGGCGGCGCGAGGCCGTCCCGCAGGCTCGTGTCGTCGAGGTCCCCCTGGATCACCATCCCGGCGACCGTGTCCATGATGAGGCGCTCCCTGCGCGCGTACCGCCGCATCGCGCCGAAGGCGACGTCGGGCCCGGTCCGCCAGCGCTCGGCCAGTATCCCCTTGGCCTGCTCGATCCGGATGCGGCTGCTGAGCGCCGACTGGAGCTGCCGGGAGAGATCGCGGTACTCGGCGTAGGCGCGCTGGTTGTGCAGACCGGCGGCCGCGGCGTCGGCGAGCGCCTGCGCGAGCCCCAACGCGCTGCCCTGTCCGTCCTCTTGGGGCGCCGAAGCCAGGCTCCCTCCGGCCTCCGGCGCACCGGGCACGCCGAGCGGCCACCCCTCCGCCGCGAAGACGCTGAGCACGCCGAAGACGTGCCCCCGGGCCCGCAGCGCCACCGCGAACGCGAGCCCGACGCCCTGGACGCGGGCCCGGGCCGAGAACTCCGGCCAGCGGGCCACCGCCTCCCGCGACGCGAGCCGGACGGGCCCCACCGGCTTGCCGGTGCCGAAGCAGTCGATGCAGGGGCCGCCCAGGTGCTGGGCCTCAAGGAGGCCGCGGGCGAGGGCCTCACCGCGGTGGCTCGCGGCGATCCGCACCGCGCCCTCGGCGTTCGTGTACAGCACGCCCGCGGCGAGCGCGTCCAGGAGCTCCGCGCAGAGCTGGCTGACGCGGCGCAGATGGCGGTCCGCGTCGAAGTCGTCGGCGACCGTGACCACGGTCTCGACGAGGGCGCGCGCCAGTCTGAGCTCCGGGACGGGGTCGGGCATGGCCTGCATGGCCTCTCCTCTTCGCCTCCCCCCAACCGGGTCGCCTACCCCGCTACGAGGGGCTGTAACAGCTCTCCTACAGGTGCTCGGGCGGGCTCTCCCGGCCTCGTGAGGGGCGCGTAGTTATGTCAGGATTGGGCACCGGACCGTGCACCCGAGGGGGACTGGATGTACCGCAAGAACACAGGTCGCGGGCGGGGTCTCGCGGCCAGGGGGGTGCCGGCCGCGGTGGTGCTCACGGGGGCCGCGCTGCTGCTCGCGGGGTGCTCGTCCGACGGCGACGGGGACGGCGACGAGGCGACCCGTCCGGTGAAGCAACAGCCCAAGGACACCGACCCGTTCTGGGTCAACCCCGACGGGAACGCCGCGCGGCAGGTCGCCACGTACGAGAAGGACGGAGACAAGGACGAGGCGGCGCTCATCCGGAAGATCGCCGAACAGCCCGTCGGCGAGTGGATCGGCCCGGAGAAGCCCGAGGACGAGGCGCGCGGCTTCACCGAGGCGGCCGAGAAGGCCGACCGCGACGCGCTCCTGGTCCTCTACAACATCCCGCACCGCGACTGCGGCCAGTTCTCCAAGGGCGGCGCCGCCGACGGCAACGCGTACCGGGCGTGGATCGACGGCGTGGCCAAGGGCATCGGCGACCGCGCCGCCACGGTCGTCCTGGAGCCGGACGCGGTGCTGCACATGGTCGACAAGTGCACGCCCGAGCAGTTCCACGAGGAGCGCTACGACCTCCTCAAGGGCGCCATCGCCAAGCTGAAGTCCCTGAAGAACACCAAGGTCTACCTGGACGCGGGCAACGCGGGCTGGTCGCATCCGGACGGTCTGTACGAGCCGCTGAAGCGCTCCGGCGTCGAGCAGGCCGACGGCTTCGCGGTGAACGTCTCCAACTTCCAGACCACCGAGGCGAGCGTGGCCTACGGCAAGACCCTTTCCGCCAAGGTCGGTGACAAGCCGTTCGTCATCGACACCAGCCGCAATGGGCGCGGGCCCTACACGGGCAAGGGCAAGGACCCCTGGTGCAACCCCCCGGGGCGGGCCCTGGGGGAGGCTCCCACGACCAAGACCGGTGACCCGAAGGTCGACGCCTACCTCTGGGTCAAGCGGCCCGGCGAGTCGGACGGCACCTGTCGCGGCGGCCCGCAGGCCGGGCAGTGGTGGCCCGAGTACGCACTCGGGCTCGCCAAGAACGCCCCTTAGGGGCGCGGGGAACTGCGCGCTCAGCCGAGGGAAAGCCGCAGTCGCGTCTGCCGAGTTACCGAGCAGACGCGACTGCGGCTTTTCACTGGTTGCTCGCGCAGTTCCCCGCGCCCCTTACGGGGCCTTAGGGAACGTGCACCCACTGGGCCTTGCTGGGGATGCCCTTGGCATTCGTCACGAAGAGCATGTACCAGCCCGACTCCACCAGACCGCGGTTCTTCGGCACGGTGACCGTGATCTCGCCCTTGGACTTCTTCAGGCCGAGGGCGATCGACGTCTGGTCGATGTCCGTGACGTGGGTGGTGGCCGAGGGGCGGATCAGCCGGGCAGCCTTGACGGAGGAGGCGTCCTTCGTGGGGAACGTGCCGGATGCGCCCCGCTTCAGGGTCTTGGGGCCCGCACCGAGCGCGGGCCGGTCGCCGTGGTACAGGTACGGCGGCGTGTAGATCTCCACCCGCTGCTCGAACGTCCCCGGCTTCGTGTTCGCCTTGTCGTCGTACAGCGAGTCCGAGCCGAAGAACATCACGCGGCCGTCGGGCAGCAGGATCGAGCCCGAGTGGTAGTTGCGGCCCACGAGCGGGTCGGCGACCTGGTCGAAGGTGTTCTTGCGCGGGTCGTAGAGGCGGGCCTCGTGGATGTTGGAGGCGCCGCGGCCGCGGTAGTCCTCGGAGCCGCCGGAGACCAGGACGGAGTCGTCGGGCAGGATCGACGCCTGCGGATAGCGGGTGCCCTTGCCGAGCTCGGGCCCGTCCACGAAGCGCGGGTCGCGCTTCTTCAGGTCGACGATGCGGGTCTTCTTGGAGGCCTCGGTGGACTCGCCGACGCCACCGCCGCCGACGACCATGTAGCGCTGGTCCTGCGCGGGCGGCAGCTCGACCGTGTTGGAGGTCTCCAGGAGGTCCGGGTCGCTCATGCCCGGGATCTTCTTGAAGGAGTTGCTCTCCAGGTCCCAGACGCCCGGGACGCGGCCGACGTCGGCGGGGCCGTAGCCCGCGTTCGAGCCGGAGTAGAAGAGCTTGCCGTTGGCCAGCTGGAAGATCGCCGGGTAGGTCGGGAACTGGCGGATCTTCTTGGTGTACGTCCACTTCTTGGTCTTGGGGTCGTACACCTCGTTCTTGCCCGGCACGAGCTGGCCGATCTCGTCGAGGCCGGAGAGGGAGAGCACCTTGCCGTCGGTGAGCGTGGTCAGCGTGGGGTACCAGCGGGCCTCGTTCATCGGGTCGACCTTGATGTACTTCTCGGCGACCGGGTCGAACTCGAAGGTGTCCTTGATGCCCTGGAAGTCCTTCTTGTCGAGGGCGAGCTTCTGCGCGATCCCGTACGTGTTGCGGGCGTCGGCGCCGCTCAGGCCCTGCACGCGGTAGTTGTCCTGCGTGCCGGTCTCGTACTTGGCGCCGCTCGCCTGCGCCTCCACGTAGATGCGGCCGAGGCCCGGGTCGTTGCGCAGGAACGCGCCGGTCTGCTTGTCGAAGACCTTCTTCGCGCGCTCGACGACGACGGGGTCCTTCGACACGAAGGTCTTGCCGTTCTTCTTGCCGGTGAACCTGGTGCCCGCGGGCAGCGTGATCGGCCGGTCCGGGTTCTCGTTGTGCACGATCATCAGGCCGCCGGCCTTGGTGACGTCACCCTTGAGCTTCTCGTACCGCTTGGTGCCGCCCGCGATGAGCAGCTTGCCGTCGGCGAGCTGGGTGTGGCCGGTGCAGAACAGGTCCGTGGGCGTCGGGATCTTCTTGATGGTGTTCTTCTCGGGGTCCCAGAGCCGGGTGTCGAACTTCTTCTCGTCGAAGTTCTTCTGGTTGTTGCCCGAGCCCGCCACCATCAGGATCTTGCCGGTGTGCAGGAGCGACGCGTGGATCGTGTTCTGCCGGTACTCCTCGGGGAACTCGACGACCTTCCAGTGGCCGTTCGCCGCCTTGTACTCCGGCTTGTTGATCTTGTAGTTGTGGTACTTCTCGGAGCCCACGCGCCACAGCCAGGGGCCGTTCATACCGGCCAGCGCCAGCACCACCGCGGTGCCTATCGCTATCCGGCGGGCGCGCCGGCGGCTGGAGGGGTCTCTCATGTGTCGTGGCTCCCGAGGGCGATGTGCATGGTGTCGTCATTCGGACCGGCCGGGGGGTTCGCGGCCCAGCTGGGCTTCTGCTGCGGCGCGTGCCGGGCCGGGTGCGCGTGCGGGGGCGCGCTGTGCGGTGCGAACTGCCGGGCGGGCAGGGTCTGCTGCTCGGGCCCCTGGGGGCCGCCGCCCGCCGCGGGCACCGGCGGCCTCTTCCGCTCCTGCCGCAGGCCGTGCCGCCAGGCGAAGATCGGCGCGGCGGTGACGAGCAGGGCGAAGGTGGCCCAGATGATCATCGCCGGGTGCGCGTGGTCGTACACGTACGCCGCCGCGATGGAACCGCCGAAGACCAGGATGAAGAACAGGTGGATCCGGAACGTGCCGAACAGCGTGTCCGGGCTCGCCGAGTCGCCCTTGGGCGTGACCACGAAGCTGCTCTTGCGGCGCAGCGCGGCGTCCATGAGGGAGCGCGCGTAGATCGGGGCCGACAGGGCCGACATCACCATGCCCGCGACGCCGCCGGAGCCCTCGGGCTCGTGCGGCGAGACGTTGTGGCGGCGGTTCCAGATGTACAGGCCGATCTGGAGCGCGGACGCGTTGCCGTACAGCATGAGCCAGATGGTCGGGTCGATGTTGACGCCGGAGGCGCCGAGGCCGAGGAACAGGGCGCAGCTCAGGGCCGCGAGGATCCAGTTCAGGGCGGACATCGGGTAGAAGATGACCATCATCGTGTAGTTGAAGAGACGGCCCGGCGGCAGCGAGAAGGGCGCCTTCCAGAACTGCTTGAGGATCGTCTCGTACGTGCCGCGCGACCAGCGGAGCTGCTGGGTGAAGAAGTCCGTCCAGGCGTTGGGGCCCTCGCCGACGGCGAGCACGTCCGGGGTGTAGACGGACTTCCACTTCTTCCCCGTCACCGGGTTCTTGTGGCGGTGGATCTCGAAGCCCGTCGCCATGTCCTCGGTGATCGAGTCGTACAGGCCGCCGATCTGCTTGAGGGCCTTGATCCGCACCGCGTTGGAGGTGCCGACGAACATCGGCGAACCGTAGGCGTTGCCCGCGCGCTGGATGAGGGCGTGGAAGAGGAACTGCTGGGACTCGGCGGCCTTGGTGACGAACGTGTCGTAGTTGCCGTAGACCTGCGGGCCGATGACGAAGCCGACGTCCGGGTCGCGGAAGAAGCCGAGCATCCGCTCCAGGTAGTTGGGCATCGGGACGTGGTCGGTGTCCACGGAGGCGAAGTAGTCGTAGGCGTCGCCGTGCGCGTCCAGCCAGGCGTTGTAGTTGCCGTGCTTGGTCTTGGCGCGGTGCGGGCCCTTGGCCTGGTTCCACTTCGCGACGCCCTTGCGGGAGAAGTGGTGCACGCCCAGGCGCGCGCAGACGGCCTTGACCTCGGGGTCGTCGCCCTCGTCGAGCAGCCACACGTGCAGGAGGCCGCGGTGGCGCAATCTCACCGCCGCTTCGAGGGTCTTGGTGACCATCTCGATCGGCTCCTTGCCGGGCACGAACGAGGTGAGGAAGGCGACGCGGGTGCCGGTCTCGGGCACGACGGGGATCGGGTCGCGGGCGACGAGCGTGGCGTGCGCGTTGGACAGGACGTTCATGCAGCGGAAGAACTCGATCAGGCCGATCGAGACGAGCATGACGACGTCGAGCACGGGCAGGAAGTCATACGCGGGGTAGTCGCGCTCCGTCCAGTGCTCGGGCTGGAGCAGCCAGGCGAGCAGGACGAGGGAGAGCAGCGGCGCCGCGCCGAGCATGAGGGCCGCGCGTATCCGGTGCGGCTCCTGGGAGAGCAGGGAGCGGTACTGGACCTTGTACGGCTTGGCCGGGTCCGGCTGGGTGAGGGGTCCCGCGAGGCGGCTGTAGTGCTCGTAGTCGTAGCGCGGCAGTGACTTCTTGATGCGTCGCAGGCCGCCCGTCCGGTGCGAGAGCACGCGCAGCTGGGTGGTCTGGGACGGGTCGCCCTGCCGCTCGCCCGGTGGCGTCGACGTCATGAGTCATCCCCCCGCACGCGGCTCTCCGCGTGGTCGTCGGTCCTTTCGCCCGCGGCGGTCCCCCTCGACCTGTGCGAGCGCATCAAGTGGGAGGCCACCCCTCGCCCAAGACAGCGAAACGTGACCTTCCGGTTGCATGATGCCCCCCTTGGCATCCGTTCATGAACGCGGGGACCCCCTGTCCCGGTGTTCATGAGGACTCTCGTCGCACGGGCGGCGTCCGAGTCCCCAACTGCCCCGCGCCGCACGCCCCGTGAGAGCCGAGGCTCCGGTGTGCCTTCCGTCAGGGTTCTATGCGCCCTTGCGTGATCGCAAGAGTGAAAGCAAGGAGTTTACCGGTCATATGTGGGGCTGGGGGCCACTGTTGAGGCGGGCGCACTCAAGCGGGTGCGAATGTTGCCGAAGTGTTCGCGTATGGCCCGTTCCGCGCGCAGGACGTCGGAGGAGCGGACCGCGTCGAGGATCTCGCGGTGCTGGCGGCAGGTGATCTTCGGGTCCCTCGGCACGTCGACGAGGTCGGTGCGGACCTTGTGGAAGGCGTCCCAGAACGCCTCCAGGACCTCGCCGAGGAGCCGGTTGCCGAGGCAGCGGTAGAGCGTGGCGTGGAAGGCCCGGTCGGTCTCGGCGCGGACCTCGCCGTCGGGCCCGGCGGCCTCGGCGTCCATGCGGTCCACGAGCGCGTCGAGCTCGGCCAGGTCGGCGGGCGGCAGGGAGCCCGCGAGGCGTGCGATCAGCCCGGTCTCGACGGCCTCGCGCAGCTCCAGGAGCTGGAGCAGGCTGTCCTCGCCGCGGTAGTGCCCGGCGACGGTGCGGAAGGTGAGGCCCTCGATCATCGGGGCCATCGACATCGGCCCGACGTAGGTGCCGAAGCCGTGCCGGACCTCGACGATGCCCATGGCCTGGAGCGCCTTGAGCGCCTCGCGCACCGAGTTCCGGCTGACGCCGAGGCGCTCCATCAGCTCCGGCTCGGTCGGCAGCACGGAGCCGGAGGGCAGCCGCTGGTCGATGATGAGTTTCTTGATCCGCTCCTGGATGTCCCGCGCCATGGCGCAACCGTAGCGGCAGAACGACGAAAGCCCCCCGTCGGTGACGGGGGGCTTTCGCTGCTCCGGGGGTGCGGGTGGCGAAGCCCCCGCAGGGCGCGGCGGAGCCGTGCGGAAAACAGAGATGGCGAGGCCGGTTCGCGCTTTCCGCGAACATGCCTCGCCATCGTCATCGTGCGCCGCCAGGGACTCGAACCCCGGACCCGCTGATTAAGAGTCAGCTGCTCTAACCAACTGAGCTAGCGGCGCCTGCTGACGGAGATAACTCTACCGGACGTTCAGGGGTGCTCTTGACCATCAGGGCTCCCGGGGGTGCTTCCCGGCGTCAGGGCGGGGAGCACCCCCGGGAGTCTTTCCCGTGCCCCCTCCATCATTCGGACCGTCAACATGCGATATCCCCGGACAGTTGGAAAACTGACGGATATGCAGATGCGCGGACAATCCTGGCCGGGGGCCTTCCCCGGACACCCCGGCGGATGTGAGGGGAATCGCATGGAGGCCGCTCCGGCATTCGAGGAATTCAGGCCCGCGAGTGACTGCGACTGCCCGGGCTGTGTGTACTGGCGGCGCGCCGGAATGCACGCGCTGCCGCCGGGGCGCGGCGGCCACCCGGGTGCGCACGGCGCCCGGCGGGCCCTGGTCCTCGCGGCGGCGGCGGGCTCCGTGCTCGGCCCCGGCCAGGCGCTGCCCGCGGCCGCGGCCCCGGCCCAGGAGTCGTTTCCGCAGGTGGGAGCGGGTGCGGCGGCGCCGAAGGGGGACGACCCCGGCACCCCGCAGGGCAGGCAGAGCCCGCTGCACGGGACGAGCGCGCACGGCGCCCGGCTGCGCACCACCACCCGGGCCGAGATCATCGCCAGGGCCGGGCAGTGGGTGGACGCGCGGGTCCCGTACAACCTGCGGAGTTTCTGGACGGACGGCTACCGGCAGGACTGCTCGGGCTTTGTCTCGATGGCCTGGGACCTCGGCGGAAACGAATGGACGGGCACGCTCGACCAGCACGGGACGCGCATCTCGAAGGCCGCCCTCGCGCCGGGGGACATTCTCCTGTTCCACAATCCGGCGAACCCGGAGAGGGGCTCGCACGTGACGATTTTCGGCGGCTGGACGGACTCCACGCGCACCTCCTATCTCGCCTATGAGCAGGCGCGGCCGTACACCCGGAAGAAGGCCACGCCCTACGCGTACTGGAAGGACGCGAACCGCTACCGGGCCTACCGGTACAAGGGCCTGCGGGCGCCGGGGCCCGGGGGTGCCGCCCCGGCGGTGTCCGCGCGCTATCCCGGGGCGCGTTCCTTCGGGCCCGGCGCGCACAACGCATACGTCACCCGGCTCGGGCGGCTCCTGGTCGCCCGGGGCGGCGCCCCCTTCTACCGGTCCGGGCCGGGGCCCCGCTGGGGCGACGCCGACCGCAGGGCGACCCGGGCGTTCCAGCTGGCACAGGGCTGGACGGGCCGGGACGCGGACGGCATCCCGGGGCCGCTGACGTGGTCGTACCTGGTCACGGGCAAGGGCCGGGACATTCCGGGCGGCCGTGGCGCGGGGGGCGGGCAGGGCACCCCGGGCGCCCCCGGCGTCCCCGCCGCGTCCGCTGTCCCCGTCTTCCCGGGCAAGGCCCACTTCCGGCCCGGGCAGAGCAACGCGTACGTCGAGCTGCTCGGGCGGCAGCTCGTGCGCAGGGGCTTCGGCAAGCACTACGCGGTCGGGCCCGGGCCGCGCTGGGGCGAGGCGGACCGCAGGGCGGTCGAGGCCTTCCAGCGGGCGCAGGGCTGGCGGGGCGGCGCGGCCGACGGGATCCCGGGCCCCGAGACCTGGCGGCGGCTGTTCCGGTGAGGGGCCCGCGCGCGGCGGGGAACCCATGGCGGAGGCGACGGAGGCAGAGATGAGCACGACGACAGAGCGGTCCCCGGAGTCGGACGAAGGCCGGGGGCGCGGCGGCGCGGCGGGGGCCGCGGGCCGCCCGTCCCGCCTCATCCACAGCGAGGCCACCACGGAGATCCCCGTCCACCTGCTGTTCCGCGACGATCCGCGGGATCCGGTGGGGGTGGCACTGCCCTCCGCCGTGGTGCGCGGCGGCGCGGCGCGCCCCCGCGTGGAGCCCGCGGCCCGGGCGGAGGCGGCGGCCCGGGCGGAGGCGGCGCGGCCGTCCGTGCAGCTCCCGCCGCCGGTGCCCGGGGCCGACCCGGAGCTCGCCGAGCGGCGCGCCCGGGTGCTGCCCGGCGCGGCCGGGGTGCTCGCCGGTGGCGTGGGGGCGGCCGGATGCGTGCTCGCGCTGTGGTGGGCCGGGGTGCTGCCCCGGGTCCTGCCCGGGGCGCCGGGCCGGGCGGGGGCGCAGGGGATCGGGGCCGCGCAGTGGGCGGTGCTCGCCGGGGCCGGGGCGCTCGCCCTGTTCGGGTTCGGCGGGCTCGCGCGCGGCCGGGTCGGCGGGGCGTGGGTCCTGACCCTGTTCGGCCGGTACCGGGGCAGCGTGCGGCGGACCGGCCTGCTGTGGGTGAACCCGCTGCTGCTGCGCCGCCGTGTGGACGTGCGCCTTCGGCACTGGCGCAGCGAGCCGATGGCCGCCGTGGACCGCTCCGGGGTGGCGCTGCGGGTGGTGGTCCTCGTGGTGTGGCGGGTCAGGGACACCGCGCGGGCCGCGCTCGCCGTCGCGGACCACCAGGAGTACCTGCGCGAGTGCGTGGAGGCGACCGCCGCGCGCGTCCTGTCGCGGCTGCCCGCCGACGCCTTCCACGACGGGGCGCGGGGCGCGGCCGACGGCGGTCCGACGCTGCGCGACGCGGAGGCCGTGGGGGAGGCCCTGACCCGGGCCCTCGCCGCGCAGGCGGAGCCGGTGGGGATCGAGGTCTTCTCCGTACAGCCGACGCGGATCGAGTACGCGCCGGAGGTGGCCGAGGCGATGCACCGGCGCCGGATCGCCGCGCTCGACGCGCGGCACCGCGACAGCGTGCTGACGTCGGTGGTGGACTCCGTCGAGGACACGGTGACGCGTCTGACCGCGCGCGGCCTGGTCGAGCTCGACGACTACGAGCGCAAGGCGCTGGTGAAGGATCTGACGGTGGCGTTCTACACGGGGCACGGCGAACGCTGATCGGCGACAGCACCGTCGGCGTACTTGCCGAAGTGTGCCGGAACCCGCTGGTGGCACGGCAGTTGACGGGTGATCGCAGCCCGTCGGCGGCGCGGGCGTGGACGCAGGCGGGGGCGGCCCCGTCCGTGAACTTGTGGAGGAATCGCGGGGACGCTGCGACCGGATCACCTCCACGGTTGGTATGGACATGTTCAACTAACCGCAATAATCTGAGACTTGGTCTAGACCGCACATCCCCGTAGGTCCAGACCATGCGACTCGCACCCCGCGTGGCACCGGACCATCCGTCACACGGCAGCTCAGCACGACCGTCAGCGCGCACGGCTCACAGAACTACCCCCACGTTGTTCAGGAGCGCAGCATGCGAAAGAAGATGTCCGCCGCCATGCTCGGGATGGCGACGGTCGGAGCGTTCGTGCTCTCGACCGGCGGCGCCAGCAGCCATGGCTACACCGACCTGCCCGCAAGCCGTCAGATCAACTGCGCCAAGGGCGTGGTGACGGGCTGCGGTTCAATACAGTACGAACCGCAGAGCGTCGAGGGCCCCAAGGGCTTCCCGGCGGGCGGCCCCGCCGACGGAAAGCTCTGTTCCGCCGGACTCGCCGGCTTCAGCTCGCTCAACAAGGCGACGCAGCCGAACGGCAACGCGTGGCCCACGACGAAGGTGTCCGGCGGCCAGAGCTACAGCTTCCGCTGGCAGTTCACCGCGCGCCACCGCACCACGGACTTCCGGTACTACATCACCAAGCAGGGCTGGAACGAGAGCCAGCCCCTGACCAGGGCGGCGCTCGACACCCAGCCGTTCCTCACCGTCCCCTACAACAGCCAGCAGCCGCCCGCGACCCTGTCGCACAGCGGCACGATCCCGGGCGGCCGCAGCGGCCACCACGTGATCCTCGCCGTCTGGACGATCGCGGACACGGGCAACGCGTTCTACGCCTGCTCCGACGTGAACTTCTGAGACCGCGAGCACCTGGTTCAGAGGTTCTCCTGAGGATCTCCGCCACCCCCCACGGGTAGGTTCTGCGCACGCCGTACGTGACCACGACGGCGTGCGCGGGACTTATCGGGGGATCCTCATGGGCCTGTTCTTCTCACTGATACCGCTGGTCATGGCGGGCGGAGCCATCGCCATGGCGGTGGCGATCGCCAGGCGCTCGGCCCAGGTGCGGCGCGCCTGGGGCAGCGGCCTGACCGCCGAGGCGCGCTGTCTGCGCACCTACACCACGACCTCCGGGCACCGCGACCACGTGTCCACGACCCTCCACCACGTCTACGAGTTCGTCACTCGCGACGGCCGCACGGTCCGCTTCGAGGAGGAGAACGGCCCGGCGACGGTCGTCCAAGGCGACATCGTGACCGTGTACTACACCCCGGACCGGCCCGAGCGGGCGACCGCCCACGCACCGCGCCCGGTCGCGAACACGGTGGCCACGGTCGCCACGCTCTGCTTCCTCGGCCTGTTCGCCGTCTTCTGCCTCTCCTTCGCCACCGGCGCGCACGCCTTCTCCGAGGACTTCGGCTGGGGGCCCGGCGTGAGCGTCGACGACGACCCGGCCGCCGACGTGCCGTGGGAGTCCGACCCGGAGATCGAAGTGCCCTGAGGCGCCCGGCTAGCGTGACCGCGTGAAGCACACGTTGCGGGGCGCGGCCTACGTGCTGTCGGGGGCCGCGCTGGGAGCGCCCCTCCTCGTCGCCCTGGTCACCGGCCTCGCCCTCGGCCTGGCCGCCAGCCTCGCCGTGGTGGGCATCCCCCTGCTCGCGCTCCTCGCGCTCGCGGGCGTGCCCGTGGCGGCCCTGGAGCGCCGCCGCGCCCGGCTCGTGCGGCCGGGACCCCTTGCCAGCCCGCACCGCGTCCCCGAGGCTCCGGGCCTCGCGGCCTGGCTGCGGCTGCGGGTGCGGGAGCAGGCGACCTGGCGGGAGTTGGCGTACGCCGTCCTGATGGCGTGCGTGCTGTGGCCCCTCGACCTGGCCGTCGCCGCCTGCACGCTGGGGCTGCCCCTCGCCCTGGCCGCCGCGCCCGCCCACCTCGCGCTCGCGGGCGGCCCCGGGGGCGGCGGCGTCCGGCCCGCGAAGCTGTGGTTCGTCGCGTCCTACCCGGCGGCCTGCGGCACCGCCCTGCTCGGCCTGGCGCTGCTCGCCGCCCTGGCGTACCCGCTCGGCGCGTACGCCACCGCCCGCGCCGCCGTCGCCCGGCTCCTGCTCGCCCCGCGCGAGGCCGAGACCGAGGCGCGGCTCGCCGAGGTCACCCGGTCCAGGGCCCGGCTCGTCGCCGCCTTCGAGGCCGAGCGCCGCCGGGTGGAGCGGGACCTGCACGACGGGGCGCAGCAGCGGCTCGTCGCCCTGAGCATGGGCCTCGGCCTCGCCCGCCTCGACGCCGAGCCGGGCAGCCCGCTGGCGGTCCGGCTCGCCGCGGCCCACCAGGAGGCCGACCGGGCCCTGGCCGAACTGCGCGAGCTGATCCGGGGCATCCATCCGCGCGTCCTCGCGGACTACGGCCTAGCGGCCGCCGTGGAGGACGCCGCCGACCGCTCGCCCGTGCCCGTCGACACCGACGCGGACCTGCCCCGGCTGCCCGAACCCGTGGAGTCCGCCGCGTACTTCGCGGTCCGCGAGGCCCTCGCCAACGTCGCCCGGCACAGCGGCGCCGCACGGGCCGAGGTGCACGCCCGGCACACGGGCGGCGCCCTGCGGCTGCGGGTGCGCGACGACGGGCGCGGCGGCGCCGACCCCGCGCGGGGCACCGGCCTGACCGGCCTCGCCGACCGCATCGCCGTCCTCGATGGCACACTGACCGTCACCAGTCCGCCCGGCGGGCCGACCGTCCTGTCCCTGGAGATACCGTGCGACCCGATGCCGCCCGCGCCCGCCGCGTAGTCCTCGCCGAGGACAGCGTGCTGCTGCGCGAGGGCCTCGTCGGGGTACTCACCCGCTTCGGGCACGAGGTGGCCGCCGCGGTCGGCGACGCGGACGCGCTGCGCCGGGCCGTCGCCGAGCACGGCCCTGACGTCGTCGTCACCGACGTGCGGATGCCGCCCGGCTTCCAGGACGAGGGGCTGCGCGCCGCGCTCGCCCTGCGCGCCGAGCGGCCTGACCTGCCGGTCCTCGTGCTCAGCCAGTACGTGCAGCGGTCGTACGCCGCCGAGTTGCTGGACACCGGCGACGGCGGCGGCGTCGGCTATCTGCTCAAGGACCGGGTCGGCCAGGTCGAGCAGTTCGTGGACGCCTTCACCCGGGTCGCCGACGGCGGCACGGTCGTGGACCCCGAAGTCGTACGGCAGTTGCTGCGGCGCAGGCGCGACCCGCTGGAGCGGCTCACGCCGCGCGAGCGCGAGGTGCTCGCGCTGGTCGCGGAGGGCCGGTCCAACGCCGCGATCGCCGCCGAACTCGTCGTCACCGAGGCCGCCGTGGGCAAACACATCGGCAACATCCTCGGCAAGCTCGACCTGCCCGTCACCGACGGCACGCACCGGCGCGTGCTCGCCGTCCTCGCGTACCTCAGGTCCTGACTACGATCCCGGGCATGAGCATGTCGGAGCAAGAGCCCGCGGAGCGTGGGGCCCGCACCCCGCGCCAGGCACGGCGACTGCGCGTCGCCGCCGCCACCGCGGGGATGGCGGTGGCGGCGGTGCTGCTCGCTGTGCGCCTGCTGGACAGAGCGTCCGTTCTGGTCGTAGGTGTGTACGGGCTGCTGCTCATCCTGTGCGGAGTCGTCGTCGAACTGAGCCGCCGCGGCCGCACCAGGCTCGGCAGCTACCTCCTCGGCTGCGGGCTCGCCGTCGCCGTCGTCATGGACGTCATCGTGCTCTCCTGAGGAGCGGGCGCGGCCGCCTCGTGCTCGGTCCTGACCTCGGCCGGGGCCTCCTTGAGCCCGTACCGCTGGTGCAGCCGCCGCAGGAACGGCGGGGCCCACCACGCCCGGTCGCCGAGCAGCGTCATCGCGGCGGGCACGAGGAGCATCCGTACGATCGTGGCGTCGATCAGGACCGCGAGCGTCAGGCCCAGGCCGATCTGCAGGATCGGTGAGAAGCCGCCCGTCATGAAGCCGCCGAAGACGATGGCGAGCAGCAGCGCGGCACAGGTCACCACGCGGCCCGAGCGGCGCAGCCCCTCGACGACCGCCTCGTGCGCGTCCCCGGTCGCCTCCCAGGACTCCCGCATCCGCGACAGGATGAACAGCTCGTAGTCCATGGCGAGCCCGAACGCGATCGCGATGATCAGCGGCGGCGCGGTCAGGCTGAGCGCGCCGAGCCCCTCGCCGCCGAGCAGCGAGGCCCCGTGCCCGTCCTGGAACACCCAGGTCACCACGCCGAGCGCGGCCCCCAGGCTCAGGAGCGTGGTCAGCAGCGTCCGCAGCGGGCTGAGCAGCGAGCCGGTGAAGGCGAAGAGCAGCGCGAACAGCCCCCCGAGCACGGTGAGCACGGCCCAGGGCGCCCGGTCGGCGAGCATCGCCCGGAAGTCCACGAGCCGGGCCGCGGTGCCGGTCACCCGGGCCGGCTCGCCGTCGCGCAGGTCGCGCACCCGCTCGACCAGGGCGGTGGCGTCCGGCCCGTCCGCCGAGCCGGTCGGGGTGAGCCGCACCAGCGTCGAACCGCCTGGCAGGCGCTCGCTGGCCGACCGGGTGACGCCGGGCAGAGCGCGGATCTCCCGTGCGTAGGCGGGGTCGGCGCCGGGCCGGATCATGACGTCGACGGTGTTCACGTCGGTGCCCGCGGGGAAGTGCTCGTGCACGGCGTCGTAGAGCTGTCGGGCCTCGGTGTCGTGCGGCAGCTGGCGGGCGTCGCCGATCTCGATGCGCAGGCCGAGGACGGGCATCGCGAGCACGGCGAGCCCGGCGACCACGGTGACCAGGACGGCGTAGGGACGCCGGGCCGAGAAGCGGGCGAGCCGGGCGAAGAGCGCGCCGGGCTCCGCCGGCCGCTTCCGCAGCCGGGCCTTCGCGCGCTTGGGCGTCAGCTTGCCGCCGAACAGGGCGAGCAGCGCGGGCAGCAGCGTCAGGGCCGCCAGCATGTCGACCACGACGACCGCGCCCGCCGCGAGGCCCATGCTCCGCAGGAACGGGCTGGGGAACCACACCAGGCCCGACAGGCACACGGCCACCGTCAGACCGGAGAACAGCACGGTCCGTCCGGCGTGCGCGACCGTCGCGTGCACGGCGCGTACGACATCCGGCTCACGCCCCCGTTCCTCGCGGAACCGCACCACCATGAGGAGCGCGTAGTCCACCGCGAGGCCGAGGCCCAGCATCGACACCACCTGCACCGCGTACACGGAGATGTCCGTGACCTGGCTGAACGCGAACAGCGTCAGGAACGCCCCGGCCACCCCGCTCACCGCCACGAGCAGCGGCAGCCCGGCCGCCCGCAGCCCGCCGAAGATCAGCAGCAGGGCGAGCAGCACCGCGGGCAGGGTGATCAACTCGGCGCGCGCCACGTCCTCCTGGGCCCGCCCGCCCATCTGGTCGCCGAGCAGCGGGTCGCCGCTGACCGCCACGTCGACGCGGTCGTCGGCCGCCCCGGCGATCTCCCGCAGCCGGTCGGCGGCGTCGTTCACCGCGTGGATCTCCTCGCGGTCGGAGAGGTCGCCCTCCAGCGTGACGGGGATCAGGAGCACCTTCCCGTCCTCGGCGACGAGGCCCTTGGCGGTGTACGGGTCGAGGACGCGGTCGACGCCCGGCAGGCCGCGCAGGTCGGCGAGCGCGTCGGCCACCGCGGTCCGCACCTCCGGGGCGCGCACCGAGCCGTCCGCGCCGCCCGTGACGGACGCCGTGAAGGACTCCCCGCCCGGCGTGAGCGGCCCGAGCACCTCGCTCGTGACCGCGGACTCGCTGCCGGGCACGTCCTCCACGGACGAGTTGAGGTCGCCGAAGACCCGCGTACCGAAGCCGAATCCGACGGCGAGCAGCAGAAACCACACCAACAGCACCAAGACCGGATGCCGGGTGGCCGTCCGGGACAGCTTGGCGAGCATGACCGCTCCTAACTGGCCCCAGGGGCCGGGGCGAAGACTGTTCTCGGCCATACCTTCGCCCGGCGCCGGCATCCGCCGGATCGCCGTGGGGAGCGGTCTTCGGGGACGCGGTCCCTGGGTCGCGCGGGGGAGGGCGCGGGCCGCGCTCCCTCCGGCGGGGGAGGACCGCTCAGGGGCCCTGGTCCCCGGGCACCACGAGCCCGTGCTCGTACGCGCAGATCACCGCCTGGACGCGGTCCCGCAGCGCCAGCTTCGACAGGACGTTGCTGACGTGGGTCTTCACGGTGTGCTCGCTGACCACGAACTCCGCCGCTATCTCCGCGTTCGACAGGCCGCGGGCGAGCAGCCGCAGCGTCTCCTCCTCGCGGGCGGTGAGCACCCCGAGGTGATGGGAGGGGCCCGCGGCGGACGAGGGGGACGGCGCCGCCGCCTCGCCGGGGCGGCCGCGGCGCACGAAGTCCGCGACCAGACGGCGGGTCACGGACGGGGCGAGCAGCGAGTCCCCGGCGGCGACGACGCGCACCGCGTGCACCAGGTCGTCCCTGCGCACGTCCTTGAGCAGGAACCCGCTCGCGCCCGCGTACAGGGCGTCGTACACGTACTCGTCGATGTCGAAGGTCGTCAGCATCACCACCCGGCAGCCGGACTCCGCGCACACCACGCGGGCGGCCTCGATGCCGTCGACGCCGGGCATGCGGACGTCCAGGAGCAGCACGTCCGGCGCCAGGCGGCGCACGGCGTCGATGGCCTCGGCGCCGTCGCCCGCCTCGGCCACCACCTCGATGCCGGGCTGCGCGTCAAGGATCATCGCGAAGCCGCTGCGCACCAGCTCCTGGTCGTCGGCCACCACCACGCGGATGCTCATGCGCCAAGGATGCCGTGGGCAGCCGCGCCGCGACACGGAATCCGCCTCCTGCGGCGGGTCCCACGTCGACCCGGCCGCCACAGGCGGCGGCGCGCTCGCGGATGCCGACCAGGCCGTAGCCCCCGCCGGTGCCCCGCGCGGCCCCCGTGCCGTCGTCCGTCACCGTCAGCGCCAATTCCTCGGGTGACCAGGCGACTTCCACGGTCACCAGGCTCGCTCCCGCGTGTTTCAGCACGTTGGTCAGGGCCTCCTGGGCCAGGCGGTAGGCGGCCACGTCGACGTCGGCGGCCAGCGGGCGCGTCTCGCCGGACTCCTTCAACCGCACGGTGACACCGGCCTGTTCGACGCGGGCCAGCAGCGCGGGCAGCGCCGCGAGGGCGGGCTGGGGCCCCCGGCCGCCGTCCGGGGAGCCGTCGCCGTCCGCCTCCCGCAGCACCCCGAGTATCCGGCGCAGCTGCTCCATCGCGTCCCGCCCGGCCGCGCCGATCGCCTCGAACGCCCGCTCCGCGCGCCCCGGATCGGCCCGCACCACCACCGGACCCGCCTCGGCCTGCACCACCATGACGCTCACGGCGTGCGCCACCACGTCGTGCATGTCCCGGGCGATCCGGGCCCGTTCACGGGCGACGGCCCGCGCGGTCTCGCCGGCCCGCTCCCGCTCCAGGCGCAGCGCCCGGTCCTCCAGGGCCGCGGTGTAGGCGCGCTGCACCCGGGCCAGCACGCCGAAGCCGTACGCGCTGACGAAGCTCAGCAGGTGGAAGGCGTACTCGAAGGGCTCGGCCCGCTCCCGGAACGTCATCGTGGCCGTCGCGCCGATCAGCCAGGTGGCGAGCACGACGCGCCGCTGCACGGGCTTGCCGACGACGGCGAGGGTGTAGAGGGCGACCAGGCCGCCGTAGGCGACGTCCGGCGGCGGGGCCCGGTAGACGGCCATCGCGGGCGTGAACACGCTCACCAGATAGACGCTGAGCATCGGCGCGCGCCGCCGCCACGCCAGCGGCACCGCGGTGCCCGCGCCCAGCAGGAAGCCGATCGGCGAGAGCCGGTCGTCGCCCTCGTGGGGGAAGAGGAACTGCAGGGACGTGGCGAACAGGACGAGGGCGGCGAGCGCCCCGTCCGTGAGGTACGGGTGGAACGAGTGGAACGAATGGAACGGGTGGTGACGGCGGCGTGCCGGTCCAGGTCTCGGCACGGACGTTCGCTGCATGCGGCGGCTCCCTCGCGCGGGGGTTGCCAGTTCAGCACGGGCGGCGGGCCGCGTCCTCGCCGGTGCGGGGGATATCCGGCGCCCCGGCGCGCGGCCCGCGCGGGGGAGGTCAGCAGCGCCGGTACACGTACGCGTCCGCTCCGGCGGGGCTCACGTCGCGGTCGCGCAGGACGATGGAGAGCTTGTCGCCCCAGCGGCGGCACGCGGCCTCGAAGCCCTTCTTCTCGTACTCGACGTCGAAGACCTTCCGCCCGTACACCGCCGCGTAGTCGCCGCACTCGCCGTACTGGCCGCACTCCTCGGCGACGGCGAAGTCGAAGCCGAGCCGCGCGTCCAGGAACTCGGTGGTGTTCTTCTGCGCGATGGCCAGGCCCCGCTCGTGGGCCCTGCGCACCAGGAGCCGCGCGAAGGCCCGGCCGTCGGCGGCCTTGAGACGGCCGTGGGAGCGCGCGTAGGAGTCGAGGTTGTCGGGCTCCACGGCGTCGAACCCGGCGCGGGCGCAGCCGTCGATCCACGGGCCGACGACGGTGAGCAGGGCCTTGCGCTTGGCGGCGGTGGAGATGTCGAGGAGCGGCTCCTTCCAGTCCTCGTCGATCACGAGCTCGCCGTCGGAGTCGCGCAGCAGCAGGCCGGGGTGGTTCTCGCGCCACCACGCGGCGGTCCTGCCGCCGGGCTGGGCCTGGAAGGCGTTGACGTAGCAGATGTTGTAGCGGCCGGGGACGGGCTTCGCCGCGCGGTCGCGGGAGACGGCCCGGACGCCGTCGGGCGGCGGGTAGGCGCCGCCGAGCTGGTAGTCGAAGGGGGCACCGGCGCGGGGTGCCTGCGGCGCGTGGTCGGAGGGGCGGGGGGACGGGTCGCCGTCGCCGCTGGAGCAGCTCGTGAGAAGCGCCGACACGAGAGCGAGGCCCCCGAGGACCCGGGCCGGGCGACTGAGCGACATGTGATCCTCCTCGAGGAGTAGGGGAGCGCCCCAAAGGGGCGCGGGGAACTGCGCGACAAGCCACGATGGTCCCGCAGACGGCTGACGGCCCAGCGGCTCCGGCCAAGCGCTCAGCGAACGCGCTCGATCAGGGCGAAGGGCGGCTCGTCGGCCAGGTAGAAGTGCCCGCCGGGCAGCGTGAACCGCTCGTAGGCGGCCCGGGTGGTCTCCCGCCAGGCCTCGGCCTGCTCGACGCGCACCCGGGGGTCGGCGTCACCGAGCAGAACGGTGACGGGGCAGTCGAGCGGGGCGGCGTCCACCGGGGCCGTGTACCCCGCGACCATGCGGAAGTCCGCGCTCACATAGGGCATGACCAGGTCGAGGAAGAGCGGGTTGTCGAGCAGCTCCGCCTCGGTGCCGCCGAGCTGGCGCAGGATGTCGAGGACCTTCGCGTCGTCGAGGGCCGCGGCCTCCTCGGGCGAGCCCTGCGCGGTGTGCGGGGCCCGGGACGCCGAGGCGAAGAGGTGCTCGGGGCGGGCACCCTCGGCCTGCCAGATCCGCGCGACCTCGTACGCCACGGTGGCGCCCATGCTGTGCCCGAAGAAGACCGTGGGCCGTCCGTCGGGGAGCGGCCGCAGCTCCCGCGCGAGGTCGCGGGCCAGCTGCCGCAGATCGGTGGCGGGCGGCTCGGCGATGCGCTCGCCGCGCGCCGGGTAGCAGACCGCGTGCACCTCGAAGTCGGGCAGGGCCTTGCCCCAGGAGCGGAAGAAGTGCGGCGAGCCGCCCGCGTGCGGGAAGCACACGAGGCGCCGGGCCGCGAAGGGCCGCGGTTCCACGACGGTCGTCCACACCATGTTGTCCCCCCACCACCGGTACCTGGTCGACATCCGATGATCGCACGCGGGGCCGACACGCACGGAAACACGAAGAGGGCCCCTCCGGAAACCGGAGGGGCCCTCTTGGAGCCAGCATCGGGCGGGTGACCCGATCGCTAGTGCGCCGCCAGGGACTCGAACCCCGGACCCGCTGATTAAGAGTCAGCTGCTCTAACCAACTGAGCTAGCGGCGCCTGCTGACGAAGAAAATATTACCTGGTCCGCGGGGGTGCTCATGACCACCGGCCGCGCACCGCCGCCGGAGCCCCGGCCGGGCGGCTCAGATCGCCAGGGAGAGCAGCACCGGGGCCGCCTTGCGGTTCAGCGTCTCCGCGGCCTCCCGCAGCCGGTGCGCGCGCTCGACCGGCAGGGACAGGGCGAGACAGCCGACGGCCTCGCCCGCCGTGACGGGGACGGCGGCGCAGACCGTGCCGACCGCGTACTCCTGGATGTCGAGGACGGGGACCGTGGGGGCCTGGGCGGCGAGCCTCGTCAGCAGCACCCGCTCGTTCGTGATCGTCCGGGAGGTGAGCCGGGGCATCTTGTGGCGGGCCAGGTGGTCCCGGCGCGCGGCCACGTCCAGCTGGCCGAGCAGGCTCTTGCCGACCGCGCACGCGTGGCCCGCGACCCGGAAGTCCACCCACTCGTTGACCTTCGGCGTCCGGGGGCCGTCCGCGACGTCCATGACCCGGATCTCGCCGTCCACGTACCGGCTCACGTAGACCGCGGCGCCGATCGAGTCGCGCAGGCCGACGAGCGTGCTCTGGAGCTTCTCGCGCAGGGCGCGGCTGCGCTCGTGGGCGGAGCCGAGCCGGGTGAGGGAGGCGCCCGTCACATACGCCCCGTCCGCGAGCTGCTCCACGTACCCCTCGCGGAGCAGCATGCGCAGGAGCGGGGCGAGCCGGGCCGGGGGCAGGGCGGTGTGCCGGGCCAGTTCGCCGTCGGTGACGCCGGCGCCGCGGCGCGCGACGAGTTCGAGCACGCGCAGGGCGTGCTGCACCGACCGGTGCGCCGTCGTCGGCTCGTGCTGGAGCGTCACGGCTTCCCCCTCGACCCCTCGTGGCCCCGGTGGCCTGGTGATCCCTGGACACTGCGGTTTCCGGACAGCTGGACCCTGTCCACCATAACCGCCAAATCGCCTGCTGACAGGGGGCGTTGGAGGTTTCTACGGCGTTCCCGGCGCACCCCGGCGGGGCGCGCCGGGAAAATCCCGACGTGGGCGCCGCTCAGAGCACCGCGGACAGGAATTCGCGGGTCCGGTTGTGCTCGGGGTCGGTGAAGATCTTCTCCGGCGGGCCGGACTCGATCACCCGGCCCGCGTCGAACATCAGGACCTGGTCGGAGATGTCCCGGGCGAAGTTCATCTCGTGGGTCACGCAGAGCATGGTGATGTCCGTGGTGTGCGCGATGTCCCGCAGCACGTCCAGGACCCCGGCGACCAGCTCCGGGTCGAGCGCCGACGTCACCTCGTCCAGGAGGAGCACCTGCGGGCGCATCGCGAGGGCGCGGGCGATGGCGACCCGCTGCTGCTGGCCGCCGGAGAGCTGCGTCGGGTAGGCGTCGCACTTGTCGCCGAGGCCGACCAGGTCGAGCAGGTCGCGGGCGCGCTGCTCGGCCTCGTCCTTGGGCAGGCCGAGGACGGTGACGGGGGCCTCCGTGATGTTGCGAAGCACCTTCATGTTCGGGAAGAGGTTGAACTGCTGGAAGACCATCCCGATGTTCTTGCGGACCTCGCGGACGTGCTTCTCGCCCGCGGGCACGAGCCTGCCGTTCTTCTCCTCGTGCGTCAGATAGGTGCCGCCGACCTTGATCGTGCCCTCGTCCGGCCTGATCAGGGTCATGAGCAGCCGCAGGATCGTCGTCTTGCCGGAGCCCGAGGGGCCGATCAGCGTCACGTGCTTGCCGGAGGCCACGGAGAAGTCCAGCTCGTCCAGGACCGTGTGCGAGCCGAAGCGCTTGACGACCTTGTCGAAGCGGATCAGCTCGCTGCCGTCGACGGCCGGGTTCGCCCGGTCTTTGGAGAGGTGGGTGTCAGCGGACAAGACGGCGCTCCAGGGCTCGCAGGAGGAGGGAGGACGGATAGGCGATGAGGACGAAGGCGACGCCGACGACGGTCAGCGCCTCCGTGTACTGGAAGGTCTGCGCCGCTTCGAGCCGCGAGCGCTGGAGCAGCTCCAGGACGCCGATGCCGGAGAGCAGCGGGGTGTCCTTGAGCATCGCGATGACGTAGTTGCCGAGCGCGGGGACCACGCGGCGGATCGCCTGCGGCAGGATCACCGCGGTCCAGGTGCGCGGGTACGACAGGCTCAGCGCCTTGGCCGCCTCCCACTGGCCGACGGGCACGGCCTCGATGCCCGCGCGGTAGACCTGCGCGGTGTACGTCGAGTAGTGCAGGCCGATCGCGAGCGTGCCGGTGGTCTCGGCGGAGAACTGGATGTTCCACTCCGGCAGCACGAAGAACAGGAAGAACAGCTGCACCAGCAGGGGCGTGTTGCGGATGAACTCGGTGATCACGCCGACCGGCCAGCGCACGAACCGCGTCGGCGCGCGGAAGGCGAGCGCCCACACGAGCCCCAGCGAGAAGGCGATCAGCGAGCCGAGCGCGAGCACCTGGAGGGTGACGAGCACCCCGTCCCAGAAGTGCGGCATGAAGTCGGCGACCGCGCCCCAGTCCCATGTGTCCGTACCGTGGTTCATCGCGAGGCACCTCCGTCCGTGACGCCCGTGACGCCCGTGACACCGGGGGCGCCCGCGGTGCCCGTGACACCGGGGGAGCCCGCGGCACTCGCGGTGGCCGTGACGCCCGTCGTGCTCAACTCGCCGGACTTGGCGCTCGGCTGACGGAACCTCAGCCACGGGCCGAGGCCCTGGCGCGGCTCCGGGAACTGCCCGATCCCGGCCTTGGCCCTGCGCTCCAGGAGCTTCATGCCGCGCGTGAGCAGGAAGGCGAGGACGAAGTAGATGACCAGCGTGATCGAGTAGATCTGCGCGCTCTCGGTGGTCGCGAGCCGCACCAGGTACGCCGCGAAGGACACGTCGCCGATGCCGAGCAGCGACACCAGGGCGGTGCCCTTGAGCAGCTCGACGAGCAGGTTGCAGAACGACGGGATCATCTCCGGGACCGCCTGCGGCAGCAGGACGAGCCGCATCCGCTGCCACGGCGTGAAGCTCAGCGCGACCCCCGCTTCGCGCTGCGCCGGAGCCACCGCGTTCAGGGCGCCGCGCACGATCTCGGCGCCGTACGCGCCGTAGGAGAGCCCGAGGGCGAGCACGGCCGCCCACATCGGCACCAGCGCCCAGCCCGCGAGCTGCGGCAGGACGAAGAAGATCCAGAACATCAGGATCAGGGCGGACACGCCCCGGAAGACCTCGGTGTAGAACGCGGCGAAGAACCGCACCACCCGCGAGCTGTGCGTGCGCGCCATGCCGACGCCGAAGGCGACCGCGGTGGCGAGCGCCGCGCTGTAGACGGTCAGCTGAACGGTGATCCAGATGCCCGGCAGGACCCAGTGTTCCCAGAGGCCCGCTGTCATCGGCACAGCTCCTTGGCGGTCAGGGTGGTCATCTCGGCCTCCGTGAAGCCGAACGGCTTGAGCACCCGGAAGAGCTCGCCGCTCTTCTTCATCTTGTGGATCTCCACGTTGAAGGCGTCCCGCAGCCCGGTGTCCGTGGGCCGGAACGTGAAGCCGCCGCCGTCGACGTGCTTCTTGCCGTCGATGACGGGCGCGAACGGCTCGGTGGCCTCGGCCCTGCGGCTCTTGCGCACGACCTGGCGCGCGGTCAGGGCGGTGCCGCCGAACACGTCGATGCGCCCGGCCTCCACCGCGTTCAGGCCCGCGACCTGGTCCTGGAGGATGACGATGTCGCTCTCCGCGTACCCCGCGGCGACGGCGTACGCGATCTCGGCGTACCCGGTGCCCGTCCCGAACCTGGCCTTCTTCCGCACCACGTCCTGGTACGTGCGCAGCCCCTTCGGATTGCCCTTGCGGACGATGAAGGAGTCCAGCATCTGGTACTCGGGATCGGAGAAGATGACCTGCTGGCAGCGCTCTTTGTTGATGTACATCCCGGCGGACACCACGTCGAACTGCTGCGTCTTGAGCCCCGGTATCAGCGAGCTGAAGTCGGTCGCGACGGGCTGCACGCGGCCGACGCCGAGCCGCTTGAAGATGATCTTCGCGAGCTCCACCGCCTCGCCGGTGAAGTCCCCCTCGTCGTTGATGTACCCGTACGGTGCCTCGCCCGCGATGCCGAGCCGCACCGTGCCCTGCGACTTCAGACGGGCCAGCGTGTCCCCGGTGGGGATGCGGCTGCAGCCCGCCGCGCCCAGCGCGCCGACCGCGCCGAGGGCGGCGGCGGACGCCAGGACCGCACGCCGGGGCGGGCCCGGCGCGCGCCCGGGTCTGCGCCCGTCCGCCCGTCCGCTCGCTGTCTTGATGGGGTTGCTCAGTGGTGGAGCCATGGGCGCGCGGCTACCCGAGCCGACGCGAGATATGCGGATCAATTCAGGCCCCGCCGGGAACCCGGGGCCCGGCGGACGTCCTCTTGACGCGGGCCGCGGCCCCGGGAGGACCATGGGGCGCATGGCAGACCGCTACATCGAAGTCGCCCTCGCCAAGCGCGGTGTCCGGGCCACGGCGCGGCTCCTCGACGACAAGGCTCCGGTGACCTGCGCGGCCGTGTGGGACGCGCTGCCGCTCAGCGGCGAGGTGTACCACGCGAAGTACGCCCGCAACGAGATCTACGCCCTCTTCCCGCCCTTCGCCCCCGAAGAGCCCCCGCTGGAGAACCCCACCATCACGCCCATCCCGGGCGACCTGTGCTACTTCACCTTCGCCGGCACCGAACTGGGCACGGCGTCGCACGGCTACGACACCCCGCCCCCGAGCGGCACGGTCGTCGACCTCGCCCTCTTCTACGAGCGCAACAACCTGCTGGTCAACGGCGACGTCGGCTGGGTCCCCGGCATCGTCTGGGGCGAGGTGGTGGACGGCCTGCCCGCGCTGGCCGAGGCCTGCAACGACCTGTGGCGCACCGGAGCCCAGGGGGAGACCCTGAGCTTCCGGCGACACCCCTCGGACGCGGGCTAGGCCACCGGCCCCGGGCGCGGGATCGCCGCCGCCCCGGCCTCGTACAGGGCGTGGGCGGCCCGCAGCACCACGTCGTCGGCGAACCGCGCCCCGACCAGCTGCAGCCCCACGGGCAGGCCGTCCCCGTCCACCCCGCACGGCACCGTCGCCGCGGGCTGCTGGGTGAGGTTGAAGGGGTACGTGAACGGGGTCCACCCCGTCCATCGCCGCGCCCCGCTCCGCGGTGGCACCTCGACCCCCGCCGCGAAGGCCGTGACCGGCAGGGTCGGCGTGACCAGCAGGTCGTACGTCTCGTGGAAGCGGCCCATGCGCCGCCCCAGCTCCATGCGGACGTCCACCGCCGCGAGGTAGTCGAGGGCGCTGAACCGCGCGCCCTGCCCGCACACCTCCCGCAGCGCGGGGTCGAGCAACTCCCGGCGCGCGGGCGGCAGCTGCTGCACCACCCGGGCCGCCCCGCTGAACCACAGCGTGTGGAAGGCCTCCACGGGGTCGGCGAAGTCGGGGTCGGTCTCCTCGACGTACGCGCCGAGCGAGGCGAGGGCCTCCACGCCCGCGCGCACGGCCGCCGCCACCGCGGGCCGCACCGCGACCTGCCCGCCGAGAGTCGGCGAGTACGCCACCCGCAGCCCCCGCACCCCGCCGCGCAGCGCCTCCTGGAAGGTGCCCCCGCGCGGGCCCAGACAGGACCAGTCCCGGGCGTCGGGAAGCCCGATCACGTCCATGAGCAGCGCCGCGTCCGCCGCGTCCCGCGTCATCGGCCCCACGTGCGAGAGCGTCCCGAACGAGGACGGGGGGAACAACGGCACCCTCCCGTACGTCGGCTTGAGCCCGAAGACCCCGCAGAGCGCGCCGGGGATCCGCACCGAGCCGCCGCCGTCCGTGCCGAGCGACAGCGGCCCCGCGCCGAGGGCCACGGCCGCCGCACTGCCGCCGCTGGAGCCGCCCGCGGTGCGCGTGGTGTCGTACGGATTGCGGGTGATGCCGTGCCGGGGGCTGTCCGTGACGCCCTTCCAGCCGAACTCGGGCGTGGTCGTCTTGCCGACGAACACCGCGCCCTGCTCGCGCAGCCGGGCCACGGACGGCGCGTCCTCGTCCCAGGGGCCCTCCTCGCCGACGCACCAGGAGCCGCGCAGCGTGGGCGTGCCGCGCTGGAGCAGGATGTCCTTGACCGTGACCGGCACCCCGTCCACGAGCCCGAGCGGCTCGCCCGCGCGCCAGCGCTCCGCGCTCTCCCGCGCCCCCGCGAGCGCCGCCTCCGCGTCGGTCCTGACGAACGCGTTCACCGAGGGCTGGATCTCCTCGGCCCTGCGCAGCACCGCGCGCGTCGCGTCGACGGGGCTGAACTCGCCCTTGCGGTAGCCATCGACGAGTTGTACGGCGGTCAGTTCGGCGAGCTCAGTCATGCACGCTCCTGGAAGAGGCCCGGCAGGGGACGGCGCCGGGGGGACTCGGGGGACGCGTGATCCCTGCCCACTCGCGCCCGCGGTCAGTGCCCCGGGACGTATCCGCGTTCCTTGTCGACGACGTTCGGCAGTGGGCGCCCCGCCTCCCACCTGCCGTACAACGTCACGAACTGCGCGCCGAGTTCGTCGCGCCAGCCCACGGTGTCGCCGCTCATGTGCGGGGACACCAGCAGTCCGGGAGCCGTCCACAGCGGGCTGTCCGGCTCCAGCGGCTCGCGCTCGAAGACGTCCAGGGCCGCGCCCGCGATCCACCGCTTCGACAGCGCGGCCACCAGGTCGTCCTCCACGACCAACGGGCCCCGGCCCACGTTGATGAACCGCGCCGAGGGCTGCATCACGCCGAAGCGGCGCTCGTCGAACATGCCGCGGGTGTCCTCGGTGAGCGGCGCCGCGCACACCACCCAGTCGGCGCGGGCGAGCAGCCGGTCGAGGTCGGCGGGGCCGTGCACACCGGTGCGCGGGGTGCGGCCGACCAGGACCGTGGTGACGCCGATCGCCTTCAGCGCGCGCACGATCGCCCGGCCGATCGGGCCCGAACCCACCACGCACGCGCGCGTGCCCGCCACCCGCTGGCTCTCGCGGTGCAGCCAGGTCCGCTCGCCCTGGAGGGCGAGCGTGCGCGGCAGGTCCTTGGCCAGAGCGAGCACGAGCGCCGCGACGTACTCGGCGATCGGCTGGTCGAAGACGCCCCGGGCGTTGGTCACCACGGTGTCGGAGGCGACGAGTTCGGGACACATCAGCCGGTCGACACCCGCGCTCGCGGTGTGCACCCAGCGCGGCCGCGGCCCCTCGCCCGGCCAGGCGCGGCGCACCGCGTCGGACAGGAAGTCCCACACCAACAGCACGTCGGCGCCCGGGAGTTCCGCGGCGAGGCCGTCCGCGTCGGTGTGCCGGACGCGGGCCCGGCCGGTCAGCGCGCCGAGCCGCGGCGGCGGCGCGGGGGCCGGGGCGTCGAGGACCAGGACGGTGGGGGGCGCCCCGGTGCCCCCGGACCCGGTTCTTTCGGACACGGTGGAGAATCCGTTTCGCAACGAGAGCCCGCTTCCCTGGAAGTGCGTGCTGGACTGGAGGTGTGCGCGGTACGTGTCTCCGAGCGCCCGGGCCACGGCCCGCAGGGTCCGCACGGAGCGCCCGGACCGCGCGCGACGGACGGCTCGAACGACGGGCCGGACGGCGCCCGCGACGCCGCGCGAGCCGGCGTCTTCGACTGTCTGAGATGTGCGGATTGACCACGCTGGCACCCGAACCTACCTTCGTCAACAGAGGCACTGCACTCCCGTGACGGCGGCGGCGAGTACGTTCGGCGCACCCGCTCCCGCCCCCGTGTGCACGCCGCACATGTCCCCCGTCCCGACGTCCCGGCGCGTCGCCGGTACCGCACCACTTCCGGCCCCCGGCCGGCCCTGTCACTGCACGCACGCACGAACGTAGGGCCTGCGCATGGACGTCACGTCGTTCTCCCTGGCCGGCGGACCGCACCCGCAGCGCGGTGTCGGTGTCGTCGCCCCCTTCGACTTCGCCCTGGACCGCGAGCTGTGGCGCTGGGTCCCCGACGACGTCTCCCTGCACCTCACGCGCACGCCGTACGTGCCCGTCGAGGTCAGCCTCGACCTCGCGCGCCTGGTCAGCGAGCACGAGACGCTCGCCGAGGCGGTCCGGGCGCTGACCGCCGCCGAGCCCGAAGTCCTCGCGTACGCCTGCACGTCCGGCAGCTTCGTCGGCGGCGTGGCGGGCGAGCGGGCGATGTGCGAGGCCATGAAGCGCGAGGGCGAGGTGGCCGCGGTGACCACCTCCGGCGCCCTCCTGGAGGCCCTCGCCGAGCTGGACGCGCGCCGCATCGCCCTCGTCACGCCCTACACCTGGTCGGTGACGCAGGCCCTGGAGGAGTATCTGGGCGAGGCGGGCGTCTCGGTCGTGGGCCGCGCCTACCTCGGACTCACCCGGCACATCTGGAAGGTGCCCTACCGCGACGTCGCGGACATGGCCCGCCGCGCCGTCCTGCGGCCGGTGGACGCGCTGTTCATCAGCTGTACGAACCTGCCCACGTACGACGTCATCCCGCAGCTGGAAGCGGAGCTGCGGGTACCGGTCCTGTCGGCGAACCAGGTGACGATGTGGTCGGCCCTGCGACGACTGGGTACGCGTGCGGTAGGGCCTTACCAAGCGCTGATCGACGCGGGCGCGCGGCCGGGCGCGGCGACCCTCGCCCCCCTGGACCCGGCGCTCGGGTCCCCGGCGGGCGGCATCGCGGAACCGGCGGTGACCGAGCCGCCCGCCCCCGCGGCGCCCCCGGAGGCCCTGCCGGAACCGCCCGCGGGGCCCGGAGCCACGGGCCCCACCCCTGAAGGAGGCTGGTCTTGACCGCACTCGGATTCCTCTACCCGGGGCACTCCGCCGAGGACGACTACCCACGCGTCGAGCAGCTCCTCGGCTCCGACGTCCGCCTCCAGGTCGTCCACACCGACATCGGCGAGGACGCCCACCGCGTCGACGCGCTCGTGGAGATGGGCTCGCCCGCACGGCTCGCCGCGGGGGTCGAGGAGCTGCGCCTCACCGGCGCGGAGGCCGTGGTGTGGGCGTGCACCAGCGGGAGCTTCGTCCTCGGCTGGGACGGCGCGCACGACCAGGTGCGGGGCCTGGCCAGGGCGGCGGGGCTGCCCGCGTCCTCCACGTCCTTCGCGTTCGCGCACGCGGTACGGGAGCTGGGGGCGGGGCGGGTCGCCGTCGCGGCCACGTATCCCGAGGACGTCGCCGGGTACTTCGCCGCGTTCCTCAAGGCGGCCGGGGCGGACGTGGTGTCCCTGCGGTCCAGTGGCATCGTCACGGCGGCCGAGGTCGCCACGTGGGGCCGCGACGAGGTCCTCGCGCTCGCCCGCGCGGGCGACCATCCCGACGCGCAGGCCGTCCTCCTGCCCGACACGGCCCTGCACACCGCCGCGCACCTCCCCGACCTGGAGGCCGCTCTCGGCAAGCCCGTCCTCACCGCCAACCAGGTCACCGTCTGGGAGGCCCTCCGCCTCGCCTCCCGCCGCGTCAACGCCCCGGCCCTGGGGGCACTCTTCACGAAGGAGCCCTTGGTCCAGGTGCCGGGGGCGTAGCCCGCGCGGTGCGCCCCAGGCCCGCCCCTTCCCGATCCGGGGGCTGCCGCCCCCGTGCCCCTGCCTTATTGGCGCTTCGCGCCTCGTCCTCAAACGCCGGACGGGCTGGATGGTGCCGCTCGCGGCTGTGTTTCAGCCTCTCCGGCGTTTGAGGAGCGGAGCCCCCAGGAATCGGGAAGGGGCGGGATCGGGGAGCCCCCGGCAGGGCCCGGGAATAACCGGAGCCCCCCTCCTGTTACCGCCCTCCGTACGGACGGACAAGGCGGACCGCAGGAGGCCCCAGTGCCAGTGGACATGGACGCGAACGACGGCGGCGGCGACGGCATCCGGGCCCAGCCCAGAGGCACGGCTCCCACGGCCCTGTCCGTCCTGGACCTCGTGACCGTCGGCTCCGGCCGCACCGCCACCGACGCCCTGCGCACCAGCGTCGCCCTCGCCAAGCTCGCCGAATCCCGCGGCTACCACCGCCACTGGGTGGCCGAGCACCACTCGATGCCGGGCGTGGCCTCCTCCTCCCCGGCCGTGATCCTCGCGCACCTGGCCGCCCACACGACCCGCATCCGCCTGGGCTCGGGCGGCGTCATGCTGCCCAACCACGCCCCGCTCGTCATCGCGGAGCAGTTCGGCACCCTGGAGGCCCTGGCCCCGGGCCGCGTCGACCTCGGCCTCGGCCGGGCCCCGGGCACGGACGGCGCCACCGCGGCGGCCCTGCGCCGCACGGACCGGCTCGGCGAGGGCGCCGACGACTTCCCGCAGCAGCTCGCGGAGCTGACCCGGTTCCTCGACGACGACTTCCCCGACGGCCACCCGTACGCCCGGATCCACGCGGTCCCCGGGCCGGTCCAGGCCACGTCCCCGGGCGGTGTGCAGTCCCCGCACCGCCCGCCGATCTGGCTGCTCGGCTCGTCCGGCTTCAGCGCCCGGCTCGCCGGGGTCCTCGGGCTGCCCTTCGCGTTCGCACACCACTTCTCCGCGCAGAACACGCTCCCGGCGCTTGACCTGTACCGCGAGTCGTTCCGCCCGTCGGCGGTCCTCGACGCCCCGTACGCCCTCATCGGCGTCTCCGCGCTCGCCACGGACGCCGAGGAGGAGGCCCGCCGCCAGGTCAGGGCCGCCGCCCTCAACATGATCCGGCTGCGCACCGGCCGCCCCGGGCTCGTGCCCACCCCCGACGAGGCGGCCGCGCACCGCTTCACCGAGGCGGAGCGGGACTTCGTGACCAGCTGGAACAGCAACGTCATCCACGGCACGGCCGACCAGGTCCGCGCGGGCCTCGACGACCTCGCCAAGCGCACCGGCGCCGACGAGCTGATGCTCACGGCCAACGCACACAGCGGCGAGGTACGCCTACGCAGCTACGAACTCGTGGCGAATGCCTACGCCCTGCCCCAAGCCCCGTAGAGGAGGCCCCGTAGAGGAAGCCCCGTAGGGGCGCGGGGAACTGCGCGCCCAGCCACAACGAACCCGCAGACGAAGGACGGCCCACCGCGGCGCGTCCCGGCGAAGCGGGGGTGCCGCCCCTTCACGGGGGTGGGGGCGGCACCCCGCGCACGGCCCCCGCACACGGCGCCCGAGGCGTCACGCTCCGGCGGCTGCGAGCCCCTCCGTCGTAAGGATCTTGGAGATCCGCTCGGCGGCCACGGCCCGGGAGTACAGCCAGCCCTGCCCGGTGTCGCAGCCGATCCTGCGCAGCCGCTCCGCCTGCCCCGAGGTCTCCACGCACTCGGCCGTGACGGTGAGCCCGAGCTGGTGGGCGAGGCGCACCAGGGCCTCGACGATCACCTCGTCGGCCGGGTTGACGTGGCCCTCGCCCTCCTCGTACTGGAAGCCCCGGACGAAGGACCCGTCCAGCTTGAGCACGGAGACGGGCAGGCGGCTCAGATAGGCGAGGTTGGAGTAGCCGGTGCCGAAGTCGTCGATGGCGATGCGCACGCCCATGTCGCTCAGCGCCTGGAGGGCCTGGAGCGGGCGCCCGGCAGAGCCCATCACGGCGGACTCGGTGAGCTCCAGCTGGAGCAGCTCGGGCGCGAGCCCGGTCTCGGCGAGGATCTCCGCGACGTCCGCGACGAGGTCGGAGTCCCACACCTGCCGCACGGCGACGTTCACGCTCACGAACACCGGCTCCCGCTCGGGGTGTTCGAGCTGCCAGCGGCGCGCCTGCCGGCAGGCCGTGCGCAGCACCCAGCGGCCCAGCTGCACGATGGAGCCGTCTTCTTCAGCAAGTCCGATGAACCGATTCGGCGTGAGCAGACCGAACTGCGGATGATCCCACCGCACCAGCGCCTCCACGCCGCGCAGACCGCCGTCCTCCATGCCCACGAGCGGCTGGTAGTCGAGCACGAACTCGTCGCGCTCGACGGCGGGCCGCAGCGAACTGGCCAGGGCCTGCCGGGTCATGCGGTGCGCGTTGCGCTCGGGGTCGAAGAGCGTCCAGCGGGCCTTGCCGTCGGTCTTCGCCCAGTACAGCGTGGTGTCGGCGGCCTGCATCAGGCCGGTCGTGGTCGTCCCGGCGGCGCGCCGCTCGACGACGCCGATGGACGCCGAGAGGGAAAGGCGCTGCCCGGACAGGTCGAAGGGCTCCTGGAGCGCCCGCAGGGTCGCGTCGGCCAGCTCCGCGAGCTGGTCGGTGCCCGTGGAGTCCTCCACGAGGAGCGCGAACTCGTCCCCGCCGAGCCGCGCCACGAGCGGCGCGGACGTCCTGCCGTACGCGGCCCGGTCGGCGCAGCCGGTCAGGCGCTCGGCCACGGCGGCGAGCAGCCGGTCGCCGACGCGGTGGCCGAGGGTGTCGTTGACCGCCTTGAACCCGTCGAGGTCCAGGTAGCACAGGCCGACGCGGCCCGTGCTCGTGTCGTCGTACGCGCCCGCCTCCAGGGCGGTCGCGAGCCGCTCGAAGAACAGCGCGCGGTTGGGGAGGCGGGTCACCGGGTCGTGCATCTGGAGGTGGCGCAGGCGCGCCTGGAGGTCGCGCCGGGCGCTGATGTCGGCGGCGGCGAGCAGCACGGTGCCCGGCGCGTGCCGCTCGTCCGGCAGCGGCGAGACGGTGATCTGCGTCCACAGGGAGTGCCCGTCGGGATGTTTCAGACGGCGCGTACAGCGCAGCTTGGCCTGGCGGCCGCGGAGCACCTCGTGGTACGCGTGCCAGGTGCGGGCGTCGGACGCCAGGTCCACGAGGTCGGCGGCGACCCGGCCGGGCAGGTCGGCGTGGTCCGTGCCGAGCAGCCCGGCGAACGCCTCGTTGGCGCAGACGACGAGCCCGTCGCGGTCGACGACGGCGAGGGGGAGGGGCGCCGCGGCGAAGGCCGCGCGGTAGTCGGCGATGTGCTGGACGGAGTGCCCGGCCACACCGCATTGATTACGCTCTGTGACGGCAGGCCGGGTGCGGCCCGGTGCTGTGACCGCTGTGGCAGTCGGCCCTTCGGACGTTCCGTTCACCGCTTGCTCCCGCAGTGCGATCGATCGAGCAGGTCGATGGGGCCCCTGTTCCTGGCGGGTCTGGGGAGGCGATCGACCGCTCGTGTGCGGCCGACGGGGCCCGGAAAGTGTGCCGATCATAGAGGGTGGCCCGCATCGCCTCCAGCCGCCGCACCTTGCGGAAGCGGCCCCGGAGACCGCGGCAGATCGTTTCTGCTCGGCCCGGCCCCGCTTTCTTTCTGCGACGACCGCTTGTGACGGTGAGTGAGCGCCGGGAGTGTCGCCTTCTCGACCATGTTCACTCGGTCAGGTCAGACAAACTGGGCGAACTTCAATAAATCACCACAGGGTGGGTGGGGTGTCCCGCATTCCGCACCCGGAGGTCGACGTGGAGCGTCAGCTCCCCCCTTGGCGGCTCACCCGTGGCGGGGAGCGGCTGCGCACCACGGCCACGCTCTTCACCTGCATGACCGCCGTGGCCGCCACGTCCCTGGTCGCGGGCCCCGCGATCGCCCACGGCGCGGCGGGCCCGTGCGCGCTGCGCCGCACGGCCGCGCACCATTCGGAGGGCCTGGACACCTGGAACGCCGCGTATCCGCGGCCCACTCGGAGCCGCGACGCCGTCATGGTCTTCCTGTCGTTCCCGGACTCGCCGCCGGTGACGACGCCCGCGGAGCTCGCCGCGGACTACTTCCCCGAGACCAGCGACTTCTTCGCGCGTGCCTCGTACGGGCGGTTCCGGTTGCGCGCGCATCCCCAGTCCGAGTGGATCCCGATGCCCAAGGCGTCCACCGCGTACGCCATAGAGCGCGACTGGAAGCCCCAGCGGCGCGCCTCCTATCTGCGGGACGCGCTGGCGGCGGCCGATCCGCACGTGGACTTCTCCGCGTACGACATCGTGTACTTCGTGGCCGATCCGGACGCGCCGGGCGTGGACTCGGACGCGACGAAGGTCGTGAACTTCGACCGGCCGATGCGTGCCGACGGGGTCTCGATCCGGCGCATGGTCACGGTCTTCGAGCGCCACCCGCCGGACCGCAACGTCCTCGCGCACGAGACGGGCCACGTCTTCGACCTGCCGGACCTGTACCACCGGCCGACCGACGGCGAGGGCGACTGGGACACGCACGTCGGGGACTGGGACGTCATGGGCAGCCAGTTCGGCCTGGCCCCCGACCTGTTCGGCTGGCACAAGTGGAAGCTGGGCTGGCTCGACCCGCGCCAGGTGGTCTGCGTCCGGGGCGGCGGCCCCCGGCGGCTGACCCTCGAACCCCTGGCGGCCCCCGCCCGCGGCGGCGTCGGCGGCACCAAGCTGGCGGTGATCCGCACCGGCCGGGGCAGCGCCGTCGCCGTCGAGGCCCGGGGCCCCGCGGGCAACGACCGCGCGACGTGCAGCGAGGGCGTCCTGGTGTACCGCGTCCACAGCGACACGGCGTCGGGCCGGGGCCCCGTCGAGGTGGTGGACGCCCACCCGCGCACCGAGGCGTGCTGGAGCGAGTCGGTCTATCCGCCGCTGGCGGACGCGCCGGTGCGCGCGGGGGAGAGCTTCACGGTGCCGGGCGCCGGGGTCAGGATCGAGGTCGCGGACCGCACCCGGTCCGGCGGCTGGACCGTGGAGATCACCCCGGCCTGAGCCGGTCCCGGTCACGGACAGCAACGAATGAGGCCCCTCGCGTTTCCGCGAGGGGCCTCATTCTGTCGGTGCGCCGCCAGGGACTCGAACCCCGGACCCGCTGATTAAGAGTCAGCTGCTCTAACCAACTGAGCTAGCGGCGCCTGCTGACGTCGTAGACCTTAGCACCCTGATCGCCGCTGGGAAAAATCGATATACGCACCGCCGTCTCCGCGGCGCCCCGGGCGGCCCGTACGCAGGCCCACAGGACCACCTCGGGCCCCGGCAGCCAGGGGCTGCGGGTGTCGGGGGCGACCACCCAGCGTGACCCGCTCCGGTCGCGCTCGTCGCGCGCCAGCGGCGGCACGGTGACGGCGTCCCCGGCGCCGTGGCAGAGCAGCGAGGGCACGGCGGAGCCCCACTCCTCCCAGCGCAGGAGCGAGGGGAGCCGCTGGGCGGTGCCGGGCGCGGCGAAGAGCAGGACGCGGCCCCGGTGCACGGCGACGGGGCCGGAGCCCGGCCCCTCGTGCCAGAGCCGGTCGACCATGCGCCGCCCGAACACGGCGGGCACGCTCACCACGTCGAAGGCGCTGCCGCAGGACAGCACGGCGGGTTCGTGGGGCCGCGCCCGCCAGTCGGTGAGGGCCCTGCGCGGATACGTTTCCGCGGAGGTGAGCCAGGTGGCGCCGTCGGCGGTCACCTCGGCCGCGGAGCCGAACGCGTGGGGCTGCGGGCTGTGGGGGAGGGTGAGGCTCATGGCGACTACGTGTACCGGGAGTGAGTGCCCGGTTCCGCAGGGTTCCCGAAATCCGGGACGGTGGCCGCCCGGGTGGGGTACCGTTCGCCCTCGGCATATGCCAGAGGGCTTGCCGGGGGGAAAGGGACGGACGGGCCGCGCGGGGCCCGGGACGCCCGCCCCGCACCCGGGCCTACGCGTCGACGCCCCGCCGGGGCCTAGGTGTCGCCGCCCCCCCCCGGGGGGCCCACACGTGCCCGCCCTGCCGGGGCCCACACGTGCCCGCCCCGCCGGGGTCTACGGCGTGCCCGCCCGCAGAGCCCGGGGCCCGGGGGCCGTGACGCGCCCACCCGCCGGGGCCCGAGGCCTACGGCGTGCCCGTGCCGTCCCTGCGCAGCAGGTCCCGGCCGAACTCCACCATCTTCTTGGCGTAGTCCTCGGTCCACTGCGCGCGCTCGGCGATGTCCGCGGGCGTGAGCCGGTCGAACCGCCGCGGATCGGCGAGCTGCGCGGCCGCGATCGCCTGGAACTCCACGGAGCGGTCCGTCGCCGCCCGGAAGGCGAGGGTCAACTCGGTGGCCCGGGACAGCAGTTCGCGCGGGTCCTCGATGGACTCCAGGTCGAAGAAGTGCTCCGGGTCGGCGGCGGCTTCCGCGGGCTCGAAGAGCAACGGCGCGGGGCGCATGCGCTTGCCCTGGGCCTCGGATTCCGCCATCTTCACGATCCTTCCCTCGTACGCCACGTGCCGCGACCCATTGTCCCTTGCCCCGCAAGAGGCCGGGGGCTGCGGCCTCGTCACCCCCGCCCGGGCACGCGGTGCGCGTAGCGGCACGGTGGTCAGGGGCGCCAGGGCACCCGGTGCTCGGCCAGGTGGGACCACGTCGTCATCATCGCGTCCCAGCCATCGGGGAACTTCACCGTCACGCCCAGGCGTACGGGCTCCGTCGACGGGTGGTCGTCGAGCAGGGAGTCCACCCCGGCCCGGCACACCACCACGCACGCGTGCCGGTGCCGGGAGGTGAGCACGCACAGGCGGCCCGTCTCCAGGTGGAACGCCGTCGCGTCCGGCCGCCCCGACAGCGGGTGGAGCACCACCGTGACGTCGAACTCCCGGCCCTGGAGCCGGTTCGCCGTGTCCACGGTCACATCCACCACGCCGAGCGCGGCGAGCGCCGCGCGCACGGCCGCCGCCTGGTCGCGGTGCGCCGTGCCCACCGCCACCCGGTCCGCGGTCAGCGGCACCGGCTCCGCGGCCCGCTCCGAGGTCGCCGCCCCGCCCCGGTCGAGCAGCCGGCGCACCACCAGGGCGACGGCCCGCACCGCCTCGGGGTCGGTGCGCGGCGTGTGCCGGGCGGGCAGTTCGAGCAGGCCCCAGCCGGAGGCCGCCGCCTCGTCGATCACCCGGTCGGGCCCCGACCCGTCCGAGGGCACCGCGAAGCGCAGGGCCCGGTCCTCGGGGCCCGTACCGCTGCGGAACGGCGTGAACGGATAGAACGCGTCCGACACCAGCGGCGCGGCCGACGCGGGCAGCCGCCACGACACCGGCAGCCGGTGCTGCGGCAGCTCGGGGTTGTGCGCGAGCAGCGTGGAGACCGCACTGGCCGACGGGTCGTAGGCGAGCCCGGCCCACTGCTCGGCCTCGGCGATCGCGAACGGGTCCAACTGCCCGGGGTCGCCCACGAACAGCGCCCGCTCGAAGAGACCGGCCACGGCGAGCAGCGCGTCGGACCGCATCTGGTACGCCTCGTCGACGATCGCGTGCCCCCACGGCTCGACGCCCCGCACGTGCGCCCACTTCGCGGCGGTGGACACCACCACGTCGAGGCCCGCGAGGTCGGCGGCCTTCGTGGACTTCCGCACGTTCGCCAGGCCGTCGAGCGCCTTGTCGTACGGGTCGGAGTCGCTGCTGTGCAGACGCCCCACCGGCAGCTCGGGGTCCTTCTCGGCGAGGCGCAGCACCAGGTCGTCCACCTGCGCGTTCGTCTGCGCGACCACCATCAGGGGCCGCCCCGCCGCGGCCAGTTCGCGGGCGGCCCGCACGACGAGCGTGGACTTGCCCGCGCCGGGCGGCGAGTCCACGACGACGCCGCGGTGCGCGCCCTGGAGCGTGTCGCGCAGGATCGCCTCGGTGGCGCGGGCGGCCGCGGCACCGGGGTCGAAGGCGGTGGGGGAGGCCGGGGTCACAGGGTGTCCTCCGCGGTCACGGGGTCGGGGGTCTCGGCGGTGGCGTCCGGCGGGCCGCCGTGCGTCCAGGGGGTGTCCTCCGGGTCGGGCAGCTTCGGGCCGCCCCGCTGCTCGTGCTCGAACAGCGTCCAGCACAGCACGTCGCCCGCCTCGGGCACGGAGCCGGGCTCGGGCTCCTTGCCGCGCCCCATCTTGTCCACGATCCGCAGCACCAGCGCACCGTCCCCCTCGTACGTCACGAAGTGCGCGGTCTGCGGCTTCCCGGCCAGGGAGCGGTACACCTTCACGCCCTCGTCGAGATGCGGCCGGTCGGCCGTGCGCACGGTGACCAGCGGGCGCGGGCGCGGCGACTTGCCCTCGCTGTACGCCATCACGACCTGGGCGACCTCCCCGGCGAACGCCTCGCCGCGCAGCCGCCGCCCGGCCATCACCAGGGGGTCGTCGAGCGCCTCGTGCGCGTCGAGCCGCGCCTGCTCCCGCTCGCGCGTGGCCAGCTTCTGGGCCGCCGTCACCGCGTCGTCCAGGCGCGGCTGCGGCGGCTCACCGGCGGCGACCCGGTCGCGGTGCGCGGTGAACGACCAGCGGTCGCTGCGCCACCGGTCCTCGGCGTGCGCCGCCTCGGGCAGCGTGCACAGGGCGTCGAGGCCGCGCCACACCGCGTCCCAGGTGGGCCGGGTACGGCTGTCCACCAGGGCCCGGATCTCCCGCTCGGCAGCGGTGAGGCCGGCAAGGCGGGCCTCGGCCGCCGGGCCGTCCTCGGCGGCGGCGAGGGCGGTGCGCGCGCGGTCGTAGGCCTCGATGGCCGGAGCCAGCAGATCGTTGTCGAACGCCGGGTCGGTGGCCGGGCCCGCGGGCGGGCACAGCAGCTGCCCGGCGGCGTCCCTGGCCAGCTCCGCGCGGAGCGCCGCGGCCGCGCCCGAGGTGCCCTCGGGCGCCTCGATCCAGGCGAGTAGCGCGCCCAGGTGCTGCTCCTCCAGGCTGGACTGGCCCGTCGCCCAGTGCCGCGACAGCAGGTCCGTCATGGCGAGCAGCAGGGCCGAGCCGGGCACCCGGGCGCGCTCCCCGAAGTGCGTCAGCCAGCGGCCGAGCAGCGGCACGCGCGGCGGCGCCGGATGCGGGGTGTCCGGGTCCTGCTCGGCGGTGCGGCGGAACCGCATGGAGCGGCCGAGGAGCCGGACGAACTCGATGCCCGCACGGCTCGGCACGATCAGCTGGGGCGCGTCCGCGCACAGGTCGACCTCGACCTTGACGCGCTTGCCGGTCTCCGGGTCGGTCTCGGTGCGCTCGGCCGCCTCCACGTCGTCGCCGTACGCCTCCACGTACGGCAGCAGCACGTCGGCGAGCTCGGCGAGGAAGGCGAAGCGGAGGTCGCGGTCGCGGGGCTGGGGGACGACGAGCAGCCGCGGGGCCGTGCGCTCGGTGCCGATCAGCGCCCCGAGCGGAGCGCCCGCCTCACCGGCCGTGGTCAGCGGGACGAGCACCAGCGGGCGCTGGGAGAGCCGACGGTGCCGGACCGTGGCCCGGGGCTGCGCCCGCCCGCTGGCCGTCGCTTCCAGCCGGGCCAGGTGGTCGATCAGGGTCATGTCCGGGGCCTCGGGGTCCTTGTCTGCGGTCCGGTGGACGCTTTCAGCCCGTCCGGCGTGTGAGGACGAGGCGCGGAGCGCTGACGGACGGGGGTACGGGGGCGGAGCCCCCGGATCGGGAAGGGGCGGGCCTGGGGCGCCCTGCGAGGGACCGGCATCACCCGGGCCTCCCGGCCAGCGCCTCGGCCCGCAGCGCCCCCGCGGCCCGCAGCGCCGCCACCACCGGGTCGTCCGGATCCCCGGCCTCCCCGCGCGCGGCCGCGAGGGCCTGCTCCACCGTGGTCAGCGCACCGAGCTCGCCCCGCAGCGACCGCCCGAGCGCCGTGACCTCCCCCGCGGCGCGGGAGCGCGCACGGCAGTGGAAGGCCAGCTCGCAGGCCGCGAGGCACTCCGGCGCATAGGTCGCGGGCACCGCGTCGACCGCCGCGGTCAGCTCGGCGGCGGGACGGGTGACGTCGAACGTGGTGCCCGGCGGGAGCCCCGCCGCGATGTCCTCGACGCGGGTGAGCCGGGACAGCTGGCGGCGGGTGACGGAGAGCTGCTTGCGGATGTCGACCGGGGACGCCGTCGGCAGGTTCGAGAAGTCCTTGGGGCAGACCAGGAGGACCTGGTCGCGCACCCGGGGCGCCGGGCCGTCGAGCCGGGCGGCCAGGTCCTCCAGGGCGAGGGCGTACACCGCCGCCTGCCGGGCGGCCGCGCCCACCTTCGCCGCGTCCGCCGAACCGTCGATCATCGGGAACGACTTGATCTCCACGACCGTCCACGTGCCGTCCGGGGCGACCACCACCGCGTCCGGTTCGAGGAAGGCCGGGGTGCCCGCGACGTCCAGGGCCAGCATGGGGTGGTCGAGGAGCGTCCAGGCCCCGGCGGCCGTGGCCTCGCCCAGGGCGAGCTCCGTGCGGGCCGCGCGGCCCCGCGGGCCCGCCGCCGTGAGGTCCGGCACGTGCGCCTCGCCGGGCACCGGCTCGGGGCCGCCGCCCACGCGCGCGTGCGTGAGCCGGAGCAGCTCCGCGCCGCCGTCCGCCTTGACCCGCGCCTCGAAGGCGTGGCCGCGCATGAACGCGAACTGGGACTGCCCGAACGCCGACGGCGCGCCGAGCGAGCGCGCGAGCTCCGCCTTGGGCACGCCCGCGCCGTCCAGGAGCGCCCGTCGGCGACAGCCCGGGTTCGCCGCGAGCGCGGCGAGGGCGCGGGCGTCGAGCGGCTGCGCCGGTACGTCAGGTCCGCGCAGCTCCGCCAGCCGTCGCCGCAGCGCCGTCCCCGGTGACGGCGGTGTCGGCGGTGCTGACGGGGTGGCCTGCCGGTCGTGCGCTCCTCGGGCCGCGGGAGCCGGACTCGGCACCGAGCGTGCGCTGATGGGGAATTCGCTCACCCGCGGAAGTCTGGCATCCGCCACCGACAACCGAGGCGTGTGCGCCGGAAGTGGCGTCCGCGGCCCGCCCCGAGGACGCGTCCGTGCCCTCGGCGGACGCGGTGTCCCGGCGGGTACCGGAACCGGAACCGGAGCCGAACCGGCCGGGCAGCGCCGCCGCGACCACGGGCCGCAGCCGCGCCTTGCCCCGCTCCGCGAGCCGCTGGACCGGCTTGACGAGGAGCAGACCCACGAGCATCACGGCGACGCCCGCGACCGCGTCCAGGAAGTAGTGGTTGGCGGTGCCCATCACGACGATCGTGGTCAGCAGCGGATAGGCGACCGCCGCCGTCTTCGCCACCGGGCCGCGCCCGTACCGCCACAGCATCACGCCGCACCACAGGGACCAGCCGACGTGCAGGCTCGGCATCGCCGCGTACTGGTTGGTCATCCCGCCGAGGCCGCGCGGGGCGCTGGCCTGGCCGCCCCACCAGCCCCAGTCGCTGTACTGCGCCATGGTGTCGACGAACCCGTGGCCGGAGTCGAGGAGGCGCGGCGGACAGGTCGGCATCAGCGAGAAGCCGATCAGGCCGATCAGCGTGGAGACCATCAGCCAGGTGCGGGCCGCGGCGTAGTGCACGGCCCTGCTGCGGAACAGCCAGATCAGGATCAGCGGCGTGACCAGGTAGTGCAGCGAGGCGTACCAGAAGTCGGCCGGGACGCCGAGGGAGGCGTGGGCGGTGAACAACCGGTTCAGCGGGTGTTCGAGGTTCAGGTTCACGGCCTTCTCGACCCGCAGGATGGACAGGCCGTGGTCCACGGCCGTGGTCACGTCCCCGCGCGCAAGGAGGCGGCCCGCCGAGTAGGCTCCGTAGACGAGCAGGATCAGCGGCAGCTCGGTCCACCAGCGCAGACGGAGGCCGGGGACACCCCGTGTCCGGTGCCCGGATATGCCGCCGTTGCCGGCGCCCTGTGCCTCGGTGTGCGGCATCCGGTGGGTCCCCCATCTCAGTTCGCGCTGTTCTCACTCAGTTCTCGCGGCGTACGGCCGCTGGGTCACTTTACGGCGTACGCGAAGGCCGACGAGCCATCCCCCTGGTGGTCATAGACGCAGAGATCGGCGCGCGGGTTGCTCATCGCGCGCGTGAGTGATGATGGAAGGAAACAGAAGGGCACATGAGGGAGCGGACGATCACTTGTCCGCTTTTGTCCCAGTCGATTTCTGACATATCGGTTCGCCTCACTGCTGCCCCCTGCCCCCCGCTCCTCCTCGCATCTCCCCAGGAAGGCTCCTCATGGCACCGCGCATCCTGCTGGCCCGGCACGGACAGACCCAGTGGTCGCTGTCCGGCAAGCACACCGGCAGGACCGACATCCCGCTCCTGGACGAGGGCAGGCGCGGCGCCAAGCTGCTCGGCGAGCGGCTGCACCGGGCGCCCTACGACGGCCTCCCCGGCGTCGAGGTCCGCACCAGCCCGCTGTCCCGCGCGCGGGAGACGTGCGAGCTCGCCGGGTTCGGCGACCGGGCCGCGGAGTGGGACGCCCTGATGGAGTTCGACTACGGCGCGTACGACGGCCTGACCCCGGCCGACATCCAGGCGATCCGGCCCGGCTGGTTCATCTGGCGCGACGGCGTGCCGGACGGCGAGACGCTGGCGCAGGTCTCCGCGCGCGCCGACGAGGTCGTCGACTGGGCCCGCGGCGCCGACCGGGACGTGCTGGTCTTCGCCCACGGCCACATCCTGCGCGCCATCGGCGCCCGCTGGCTCGGCAACGACATCTCCTTCGCCTCCCGCATCCGCCTCAACCCGACGTCCCTCTCGGTCCTCGGCTGGGCGTACGGGGAGCCCGCGATCGAGTCCTGGAACGAGACCGGGCACCTGGCCGGCTGAACGCGCGCGGTCACCCGCGCGCGCGGGACGCGTGGTGCTCCAGGAAGCCGCTCACTCCGGAGGCGCGCCGGTGCGGGAGCAGCACGCGCGCGGTGGTGGCGAGCATCCCCTGGATGCGGGACGACTGGACCTCGTCGAGCAGGGCGAGCACCCGCAGGCCCGCCGCCGCCGCCTCGTCCGGGCGGCCCGCGCGGGCCAGGTCGTCGGCGAGCTCGGCGGTGTACAGGGCGATGTTCCTGGTGAACTCGGGCGTCTGCGCCGCCGCCACGTCGGCCGCCCGGTGCGCGTGCCGCGCGGCGCGCTCCCAGTGGCCGAGCGCCGACCAGCACTGGGCCTCCAGGCCCGCCAGCTCCGCGGGCCCGTAGAAGGTCATCCACTCCGGGTCCTGCGGGCCGGGGCCCCGGTCGAACAGGGCGTGCGCCTGCGACAGGGCCCGCTCGCAGCCCGCGCGGTCGCCGAGGCCCGCCCAGCCGCCCGCCTCGCGCAGCGCGATCAGCGACAGGAGCCGGGGCGAGGCGACCTCCCGGGCGGCGCGCGCCGCGGCCTGTGCCGCCCGCACCGCCTCGCGCGGGCGCCCGGCGTCGCGCGCGAGGAACGCCGTGTTGCAGAAGGCGTGGGCCTCGACGGCGGGGTCCCCGGACATCCGGGCCGTCGCGAGCGCCTCCGCGTAGTGCGAGCGGGCGTCGTCGAAGCGGCCCGAGTCGTGCGCCAGCCAGCCCACAGAGATGGCCAGTTCGCCCGCGCCCGTGTACAGCCGGTCCGCCGTGGCCGGGCGTGCGGTACCCGCGTCGAGCAGGGCGTAGGCGGTGCGCAGCGGGGCGGCGGCGCGCCGGTAGAGGCCGTCGGCGCCGTGCCGGTCGTCGAGCAGCCGGATCCGGCGGACCGCCTCCTCCACCGCGTGCACCTCCGCCTCGCCCGCCGTGCGGGGGCGTGGGACCGCGCCCGCCGCGGCTCCGGCGGTGCCGCTCAGGGGCAGGGCCGTCAGGGAGGCGGCCGCCACCGTGGCGGTGCCGCCGGCCATGAATGCGCGACGCCGCACGTCGCTCTCCTCGTCGCTGTGGTTCTCTTCGGGGTGCCGGAGCCCGCCCGGGGCGGGGACGCGGCCCGGGCCGTGCGCCGTGGGCGTGTCGGAGTCGGTGCGCGCCCCCCGGCCGCGCACCGCCGCGCGCGGTGCGAAGCCGAGGTCCGTCAGCGTCCGGCCGGGGAACATGTGCAGGAACACCCGTTCGTACGCGTAGTTGGGGCAGCGGATCTCGCCCGCCTCGACGCGGCCGACGTACCGCGCGTCGCAGCTGACCCGCTCGCCGATCTCACGTGCGGCCCGCCGCACCAGGGCCGCGAACTCGCCCGGCGAGCGCTGCCCGCGCAGCCGCCGGAAGGCGAGGTTCGGCCGCGGCGGCGGGGTGGACGAGGCCGTGGTAGACGACACCATGCCGGATCCTCTCGTGGGGACCGAGGCCCTCTCGTGGGGGACCGTGCCGACGAACCGCTGGAGTCCCGCGCCGCGCGTCCCGCCCCCGCGCTGCCCCGTGGCCCGGCCGTGTCCCGGCGGAGCAAGAAAGTACCCTCTGTGCCTCCGCGATGACGTGGAGTTTGGCTACAAACCGGATATCTCACCCGTGATCTGCCATGAACTGCCATCCTTTGCGGCGGCGTGGCGCCGTAGCCGTTGACGCGGTGGCGCGTTGAACCAGTGCGGAGAGGGAGCGAAGCGGCTTCCGCCCTGGCGAGGAGGGGTTCCCTTGTTGGAGGTCGGCATGGAGAACAGCGAATCTGGGGGCTCACTGACCACGGCTCGGCACCGGCCGAGCCAGGACCGCAGCGCCGGACCCGGCGGCGGCGAGGCGCGCGGCCCGGCCCACCCCGGGCCCCGCGGCCACGAGCCGTACGCACGGCACGCCCCGCACACCGCACACACGGCCCACACCCTGTACGACCCCCACGCCCCGTACGCCCCCTATGGCGTCGGCCCCGCCCCGTACGGCGTCGACCCGGGTCACGAGCACTGCGACCTCGTCACCGTGCCCGCGCGCCAGGGCCTCGAAGCCGTCGACATCCTGCGCCGGGGCGCCGGGGACGAGGCCGTGGGGCCCGTCCTGCACGACGGCGGCTGCGACACCCTCGGCTTCCTGGTGCCGCCCGGCACGGCCGCCGCGTGGGACCTGCCGGGCAGCGCCTGTACGCAGACCTTCGCCGGGCCCGGCACCGGCGTCCAGGACCCGACGCCCCCGCCCCCGGTCGCCGGCACGGGCTGGCTGGTGCCGCCCCGCCCGACGGACCCGGTCACCGACCCCGCGGCCCTCCGCGCCGCCCTCGGCGAGGCCCAACGCATCATCGAGGCGGCGGACAACTGCCGCTGAGCCCTGCGTTGAGCCCTGCCGGGGTGGCCGGCCGTTGATCGGCCTTCGGCCTCGTCCTCAAACGCCGGACGGGCTGAATGGTGCCGCTGCGCGCCGCACCTCGCCTGCGGCCCGGGACTGGTCCGCGGTCCGCGGACGAGATGCGGCCCGCACCGGAGACTTTCAGCCCGTCGAGGGGGTACCCCCTGCTCCTTAAGAGCTTGGGGGAGTTTGAGGACGAGGCGCGGAGCGCCGATGAGGGCCGGGGCCCGGGGGCGGCCAGCCCCCGGTTCGGGGAGGGGCGGGCCCGGGGCGCACCGCGCGAGCGGCACCCCCCGGCCCCGGCGATAATGGCCGGATGGCGAGGAACAGGCGGAGCCGCGACGCGGCGCGGGAAGCGGTGGTCGAGGAGGTCGACGGCGGCCTCGCCGAACTGCTGCCCGACCGCGACCGCCCCCGCGCCTGGACCCTCGTCATCGACGGCGCGCCCCAGTCCCACGTCGACCTCGACGACCCCGCCCACCTCGACTTCGAGTACCAGCGCAGGCTCGGCCACATCGCCGACCTCGCCGCCCCGCCCGGCGCCCCCCTGCACGTGCTGCACCTCGGCGGCGGCGCCCTCACCCTCGCCCGCTACGTCGCCGCGACCCGCCCCCGCTCCACCCAGCAGGTCGTCGAGCGCGACACCGCCCTCGTGAGCCTGGTGCGCCGCGTGCTGCCGCTCGACCCGCAGGCCCGCGTGCGCGTGCGCGGCGCCGACGCCCGCGAGGGCCTCGCCAAGGTGCCCGACGGCTGGGCGGACCTGGTGATCGCCGACGTGTTCAGCGGCGCCCGCACCCCCGCGCACCTCACGTCCGTGGAGTTCCTCGGGGGCGTGCGCCGCGTCCTGAAGCCCGAAGGGCACTACGCCGCCAACCTCGCCGACGGCCCGCCGCTCGGCTATCTGCGCGGCCAACTCGCCACCGCCGCCGCCGTCTTCCCCGAGCTCGCGCTCGTCGCCGACCCCGCCGTGCTGCGCGGCAAGCGCTTCGGCAACGCCGTGCTCCTCGCCTCCGCGCGCCCCCTGCCCATCGCCGAACTCACCCGGCGCAGCGCGAGCGACCCGCACCCCGCGCGCGTCGAACACGGGCGCGCCCTCGTCGACTTCGGCGGCGGGGCGGCCGCCGTCACCGACGCCAGCGCGGTGGCCTCGCCCGCGCCGCCGCCCTCCGTGTTCCGCTGAGCCGTGGGGCCGCTGAGCCGTGGGGCCGCGGCTCAGTACGTGGTGACGTCGACCCGCGGCGCGTGGTCGTGCCAGGTGCAGAACACCGAGACGCGGTCCGCGCCCGACGTGAACTCCACCCGGATCCACGCCGGGGCCTTCCACACCCGCATCGACCAGCCCGTCGCGGGCGACGCGGAGACCAGTGCGGCGGTGTCCCCGCCGAGGTCGAACACGACCCGGCCGCCGTCGGTGGGGTAGGTCCTCACCCGGCCGGTCGCGGGCCCGGTGGGAGGGGACGTCCGGGGAGCCGGGGCGCGCGACGCGGGCGGCTCGTGCGACGGCTCGGGGGCGGCCGGGGGCCGCGCGGGCCCCGACGACCGTGCGCCGGGCTCCGGTTCGGGCCGGTGCGTCGACGACGACACGGCGCGCTCCGGATGCTCCGCCGCGAGCGGCAGGGCGCGCGGCGGATCGTAGGCCGTGCCCGCCATCACGGTGTGCACGCCCCACCACGACAGCGTGACCGCCACACCCGTGGCGAGCGACCACGCGCCGGCGTGCAGGAGACCTCTGCGCATAGCGCGCCATGGTGCCCCACCACCACCCCGGTGGCCACATCTCCCGTCCCCCGTAAGGGACATGACGCCCATGTCCGGGCCAAAAGTCCCACGGGGCACCGGCGCCGTCCGCATGGCGTACGGTGCCGCCCATGGCTCGTGTGCTCGTCGTCGAGGACGACCAGTTCGTCCGCTCGGCCCTCATCCGGCATCTGTCCGACGCCTCCCACACCGTACGGAGCGTCGGCACCGCCCTGGAGGCGCTGCGCGAGGTCGCCCACTTCCGGTTCGACGTGGTGATCCTCGACCTCGGCCTGCCCGACCTCGACGGCGCCGAGGCGCTCAAGATGCTGCGCGGCGTCACCGACGTACCCGTGATCGTGGCGACCGCGCGCGACGACGAGGCGGAGATCGTCCGGCTCCTCAACGACGGCGCCGACGACTATCTGACCAAGCCCTTCTCCGTCGAGCACCTCTCCGCGCGCATGACCGCCGTGCTGCGCCGCGCCCGCGGCTCGGGGGCGTCACCGGCGAGCCGGGTGCTGCGCGTCGGCGGCCTCGCCATCGACCCGCTGCGCCGCCGGGCCCAGCTGGACGGCGCGCCGCTCGACCTGACCCGGCGCGAGTTCGACCTGCTCACGTTTCTCGCCGGGCGGCCCGGCGTCGTCGTGGCGCGCAGGGAGCTCCTCGCCGAGGTGTGGCAGCAGAGCTACGGCGACGACCAGACCATCGACGTCCATCTCTCCTGGCTGCGCCGGAAGCTGGGCGAGACCGCCGCGCGCCCCCGCTATCTGCACACCCTGCGGGGCGTCGGGGTGAAACTGGAACCGCCGCTGTGACGGCGGCGGGCGGCGCCACCGGGGAGCCCGCGCCATGAGGTGGGCCCTGGTGAAGGTGTGCCTGGCCGTCACGACGATGGTCGCGGCCGCCTTCGCCGTCCCGCTGGGCCTCGTCATCCAGGAGATGGCCCGCGACCGCGCCTTCTCCGCCGCCGAACGGCACGCCGCCGGCATGGGCCCCACACTGTCCATCACCACCGACCGCGCCGAGCTGACCCGGGCCGTCGCCACCTCCGAGGCGGGCGGCGAGGGGCGCATGGCCGTCCACGTCCCCGCCGTCGGCGCGCACCCCGCGCTGGCCATCGGCGACCGCCGCGCCCACGCCCACGACGTCGCCGCGACGCGCGCGCAGGGCCGGGCCAGGACCGTCACCGTGCCCGGCGGCTACGCGCTGCTCCAGCCCTTCGCCATCGGCTCCGGAGGGATCGCCGTGGTCGAGATCCACGTGCCGGAGAGCGAGGTCGGCAAGGGCGTGACCACGGCCTGGCTGGTGCTCGCGGGCGTCGGGGTCGGGCTCGTCATCGGCTCGGTGGCCGTCGCGGACCGGCTCGGCGTCCGCATGGTCCGGCCCGCGAGACGCCTGGTCGGCGCCGCCCGCGACCTGGGCGAGGGCAGGCTCACCGCGCGCGTGCCGGAGGAGGGGCCCACCGAACTGCGCCTGGCCGCCGTGGCGTTCAACTCGATGGCCGACCAGGTCGTCCAGCTCCTCGCAGGCGAGCGGGAGCTGGCCGCCGACCTGTCGCACCGCCTGCGCACCCCGCTGACCGTGCTGCGGCTCAACGCCGCCTCCCTCGGCGACGGGCCCGCCGCCGAGCAGACCCGGATCGCCGTGGAGAAGCTGGAGCGCGAGGTCGACACGATCATCCGCACCGCCCGCGAAGCCAAGCCGCGCACGGGCGCCGGCGGGAGCGGCGCGGGCTGCGACGCCGCCGAGGTGATCCGCGAGCGCATGGAGTTCTGGTCGGCGCTCGCCGAGGACGAGGGGCGCGAGGCGCGCGTCGCGGGCGTGGAGCGGCCCGTGTGGATACCGGTGGCGCGGGCCGATCTGGTCGCCGCGCTCGACGCGCTGCTCGGCAACGTCTTCCGGCACACCCGGGAGGGCGCGGCGTTCGCCGTGGACGTGCACAGCGGCGAGGACGCGGTGATCGTGCTCGTCTCCGACGCGGGCGACGGCATCACCGACCCCCAGGCCGCCCTCGCCCGGGGCGGCTCCGGCGGCTCCGGGGGCACGGGCGGGCCGAGCGGCAGCCAGGGCCCGGGCGGCGCGATCGGGTCGACGGGGCTCGGCCTCGACATCGCGCGCCGCCTGGCCGAGTCGACCGGCGGCGACGTACGGATCGGCCGCTCGGTCCTCGGTGGCGCGGAGGTGCGGCTCTGGCTCCAGCGGGCGGCCGTCCGGCAAGGGGCGAGGCGGCGTCGACGCCGGGCCCCGGCGCGCTGAGGCTCCGCCGTCGTCGGTCGGCTGCGGGCCGTCTGTTGCTGGTCGCGCCCACGCGGCGGAGCCGCATATGGGCACGGCCCCGCGCCCCTAGGGGGCGATGCCGTGCGGGCCAAGTCCGGGCTTAACCATTCCCGATGCCTTCCTTAAGTCCGGCATAAGGGCCGCTTCGGCGCCTCGGAGCAGGGCTAACGTGCAGTGCGGATCCCCCCACGGGAACGCGTGCCCCGGCCACCCCCCTCCGGCCGGGGCACGCATCCGTTCACCCCTCGGCCACGGCCTGCGGCAGCTCACCGCTCGCCGCGACCTTCGCGTACCAGCGGGCGCTCGACTTGGGCGTGCGCCGCTGCGTCTCGTAGTCGACGTACACCGCGCCGAAGCGCTTGCTGTAGCCGTACGCCCACTCGAAGTTGTCCATGAGCGACCACAGGAAGTAGCCCCGGACGTCGGCGCCCTCCCGGATCGCGGCGTGCACGGCGGACAGGTGTCCGTGCAGATAGCGCACCCGGTCGGGGTCGTGGACGGCCCCGCCCTCGGGCTTGTCGTCGTAGGCGGCGCCGTTCTCCGTCACGTAGAGCGGAACCCCGGGGGCCTGGGCGGTGTAGTCGAGGAGCAGGTCCTTCAGCCCCGTGGGGTCCACCGGCCAGTCCATGGCGGTGAGTTCGCCGGGGGCGCGGTGGAAGGAGACCAGGGAGTCCGCGCCCGGCCAGGGGGAGTGGTCGCTGCCCCCGTGCCCGTCGTGGCGCGGGGCACCGGAGGGGGAGGCGGCCGACACGACAGCGGGGGAGTAGTAGTTGATGCCGAGGAAGTCCAGCGGCTGCCGCGTGACGGCCAGGTCCCCGTCGCGCACGAAGGCCCAGTCCGTGACCCGCGCGGTGTCCGCGAGCAGGTCGTCGTCGTACGCGCCGCGCAGCATCGGCCCGGTGAAGACCCGGTTGGCGAGCGCGTCGATCCGGCGCCGCGCGTCCAGATCGGCGGGCGAGGAGGTGAGCGGGCGCACCGCGCTCGGATTGAGGCTCACCCCGATCCGGGCGCGGGCGGGCAGGGCCGCGCGCAGCGCCCGGACGCCGAGGCCGTGCGCGAGGTTGAGGTGGTGGGCCGCGCGCAGAGCGGCCGCGGGGTCGGTGCGCCCGGGGGCGTGCACCCCCGAGCCGTAGCCCAGGAAGGCGCTGCACCAGGGCTCGTTGAGGGTCGTCCACAGCTCCACGCGGTCGCCGAGCGCCCCGGCGACGACCCCGGCGTACTCCGCGAAGCGCTCGGCGGTGTCCCGCTCCGGCCAGCCGCCGCCCGCCGGGCCCCCGCCGGGCAGGGCCGATTCCAGCTCCTGGGGCAGGTCCCAGTGGTAGAGCGTGACCATCGGCGTGATGCCGTGCGCGAGCAGCTCGTCGACCAGCGCGCGGTAGAAGTCGAGGCCGCGCCGCACGGCGGGCCCGCGCCCGGTGGGCTGCACCCGGGGCCAGGACACCGAGAAGCGGTAGGCCTTGAGCCCGAGGTCCGCCAGGAGCCGCACGTCCTCGCGCCACCGGTGGTAGTGGTCGCAGGCGACGTCCCCGGTGTCGCCGCCGAGCACCTTGCCCGGCGTGTGGCTGAAGGTGTCCCAGATCGACGGGGTCCTGCCGTCCTCCCGCGCGGCCCCTTCGATCTGGTACGCGGCGGTCGCGGCACCCCACAGGAAGCCGGGGGGAAACCGCAGGTTCGCATCGGGCATGGAAGCGCTCCCAGGATTCGTACGGATGGAGGAGTGGCGGGACGGCAGGGCGCGGGCTCACCCCTTGACGGCGCCCTGCATGATCCCGCCCACGATCTGCTTGCCGAACAGGACGAAGGCGAGGAGCAGCGGCAGCGTGCCGAGCAGCGCGCCCGCCATGATCACGGACTGGTCGGGGATCTGCCCCCGGCCGAGCCCGGCGAGGGCGACCTGCACGGTGGGCTCGCCGCCCTGGGTGAGCGCGATGATCGGCCAGAAGAAGTCGTTCCACGCCATGACGAAGGTCAGCATGGACAGGACGGCCATCGCGGGCCGCGCCGCGGGGAAGACCACGTGCCAGATCAGGCGCAGGCTGCTCGCCCCGTCCACCCGCGCCGCCTCGATCAGCTCGGTGGGCAGCGCCTCGATGAGGTACTGCCGCATGAAGAACACCCCGAAGGCGCTGACCAGCGTCGGCAGGATCACCGACTGCAGCTGATCGGTCCACCCGAACTCGGCGATCATCATGAACAGCGGTACGACACTGAGCTGCGGCGGCACCAGCATCGTGCCGATCACCAGAAGCAGCAGCAGACCCCGGAAGCGGAACCGCAGCTTGGCGAAGGCGAAGCCCGCGAGGGTGGAGAAGAGCACCGTGCCGATGGTGATCGTGCCCGCCACCACCAGCGTGTTCAGCAGGGCGGTGCCCATGTTGGCGTCGGTCCAGGCGATCTTGAGGTTCTTGAAGAGATTCCCGCCGAACCAGAACGGCGGCGGTGTCTGGGCGAGCCGCGTATTGGTCCGGGACGCGGCGATCGCCGTCCACACCAGCGGGAAGAGCGACCCGATGGTGAAGAGCACCAGGACGGCGTACGTCAGCTTCCCGCCGTGCAGCTGCCGTCCGGCGCCGCGCTTACCCGGGCCGCGCCCGCGCCGCATCGGACCTGTCCCGGACCCGCCGGTGCGCGGTGCGCGGCGCGTCTGCGTCACGTCGGTCATGTCATCCCCTCACGCGCTCTTGCGGATCCACCGGCCGACCGCCCAGTTGAGCAGGCCGATCAGCACGAGGATGAGGAACATGGTCCAGGCGATCGCCGAGGCCCGCCCGAGGTGCTGGTTGAACCAGCCCTGCTCGTACAGATACAGACCGAGCGTCTGGAACTGGTGGTCCGAGCCACCCGTGGGGCTCGCCCCCTGACTGAAAAGGAGCGGCTCACCGAACAGCTGCGTCGCCCCGATCGTCGACACCACGCAGGTGAACAGGATCGTGGGCCGCAGCGACGGCACCGTCACGTGCAGGAACTGCTGCCGGCGGCTCGCCCCGTCGAGCGCCGCCGACTCGTACAGATCGTGCGGAATCGCCTGCATCGCGGCGAGGTAGATCAGCGCGTTGTAGCCGGTCCACCGCCAGATCACGATGGCGGACACCGCGAGCTGCGCCGTCCAGTCGCCGTTCTGCCAGTCCACGGCGTCGATCCCGACGAGCCCGAGCCCCCAGTTGATCAGCCCGTGGTCCGTCCTGCTGAACATGAGCACGAACACGAGCGTCGCCGCGGCCACGGACGTGGCGTAGGGGGTGAGGATCGCGACCCGGAAGAACATGGAGCCGCGCAGCCGGTAGTTGAGCAGATGGGCGAGCCCGAGCGCCATCAGGAGCTGCGGCACGGTGGAGAGGAGACCGATGGTGAAGGTGTTGCGCAGCGCGTTCCAGAAGAAGTCGTCGTCGAGCAGCCGCGAGAAGTTGCGCAGGCCCACCCACTCCATGTCGGTGGGCGCGCCGAGCTCCACCCGGTGCAGCGAGGCCCACCCCGTATAGAGGAGCGGAAAGAGCCCGAAGGCGACGAAGAAGAGGAAGAACGGCGCGATGAGGGCGTAGGGGCTGAACCGCACGTCCCAGCGGTAGAGGCGGCTGCGCCGCGCCCGGCGGCGCGCGTCCCGGGCCGTGTCCGCCGCGGGGGCGGCGGACACGGCCGTCCGGGAGTCACTCGGAAGGTCCATCACCGCGTCACTGGTCCAGCGCGTTGTCGATGGTCTTCACGGCCCTGCCCCAGGCCTTGTCGGGGGAGGTGCCTTTCTGGTCGACGCCGAGCATCCCGGTGTCCGCCAGGTACTGGGAGATGATCCCGTCCTTGGGGCCGATGGGCTGGACGGGCACGCCCTCGGCGGCCCGGGAGAAGATCCGGCCCACGGGCGCGTCGCCGAAGTAGGGGTTCTTGGCGTCCTTCACCGCGGGCAGGTCGTAGGCCGCGCTGGCGCTCGGGAAGCTGGCCCGCTCGTCGAACAGCTTGGCCTGCTGCTTCGGCGCGGTCAGCCAGGCCGCGAGCTTCGCCGCCTCCTCCTTGTGCTCGCCCGCCTCGGGCACGGTGAGGAAGGAGCCGCCCCAGTTGCCGGGCTTCGGCGCGGCGGCGACGTCCCACTGGTCCTTCGCGTCGGCGCCCGCCTTGTCCTTGATGTAGCCGAGCATCCAGGGCGGGCAGGTCACCGTGGCGAAGGAGCCATTGGCGAAGGCCTGGTCCCAACTGGGTTGGAACTGCTGGAGCTTCGCGGTGAGCCCGGCCTCGGCGAACCGCGCCGCGAGGTCCCAGCCCTCCTTGACCGCGGGGCTGTCCTTGTAGACGAGCTTGCCGTCGGCGTCGTAGAACTTCTGCGTGCCGGAGGCGTGCACGGCGGCCATCACGCCCGTCGCGCCGTCCACGAAGGCGGTGCCCTCGGGCGCCTTCGCCTTGAAGCGCTCGCCCGCCCGGAGGTACTTGTCCCAGTCCCCGGCCCACAGCCTGCCGACGGCCTCCCGGTCCGTGGGCAGGCCGGCCTTCTTGAACAGGTCCTTGCGGTAGCAGATGCCGGTCGGGCCGATGTCGGTGCCGAGCGCGACGGTCCTGCCGTCCTCGGTGGTGCCCTGCTTCCACTTCCAGCCGAGGTAGGCGCCCTTGTCGACGCCGGGGGCCTTGCCGAGGTCCACCAGCTCGTCCGCGTGGCTGCCGGTCAGCTCGGCGACGTTGCCGACCTCCACGGCCTGGATGTCGGACAGGCCGCTGCCGCTGCTCAGATGGGTGAGCAGCGCGGGCCAGTAGTTCTCGTTGCGCTGGACGGAGTTCTGCTTGATGTCGATGTCCGGGTGGAGCCGCTCGTACTCCGCGTAAAGCCCGGCCTCCTGGAGGCCGAAGGCGCCGAACACGCCGATGGTCAGGGTCGTCTTCCCCTTGCCGCCTCCGCCCCCGCCGCCGGAGGAACCGCCGGTGCCCGGGTCGTCGGAGTCCGCCGCGCAGCCGGTGAGCGCTCCGCCGGCGAGCGCGGCGACGGCCGCGAGCACCAGGGCCGTACGGGGCGTTCGAGTCCTGTAGCGAGTCCGGTCATGCGTCCTGCGGCTTCTGCTGTGGCGCATGGTGTCCTCCTAGTGCTCCGCCGCGCCGCCTGTCGGCCAACTGCCCTGTGGGAGTGACGAGTTGGAGAGGGGCGGCTCGGCCGGAGCGTGCGGATCGTGAAAGAGCCGAGTAGGGTGGGAGCGCTCCCATATTTGATGCCTTGAAGGGTTACGGCTCGTTGCGGGGGTGTCAAGGCACCGGACGGCGGGAGTTGCGGGCCGTCGGCGCCGTCGCTGGTGGCCGGGGCCCGGCTGTTAGATTTCGCGTCGTGGGGAGGCACTGATGGGGAGTCGTCAGCCCAAGGGGCGCAGCGGGGGGCGGCCCACGCTGGAAGAGGTGGCCGCGCGGGCGGGTGTCGGCCGGGGGACGGTGTCCCGGGTGATCAACGGCTCGCCCCGGGTGAGTGCGCACACCCGCGCCGCCGTGGAGGAGGCCGTCGCCGAGCTGGGCTATGTGCCGAACACGGCGGCCCGGGCGCTCGCCGCGAACCGTACGGACTCGATCGCCGTGGTCGTGCCCGAGCCCGAGTCGCGGTTCTTCGCCGAGCCCTACTTCTCGGACATCATCCACGGCGTGGGGGCCGCGCTCGCGGACACCGATCTGCAGCTCCTGCTGACCTTCGCGGGCGGCGACCGGGAGCGCCGCCGCCTCGCGCAGTATCTGTCGGCGCACCGGGTGGACGGCGTCCTGCTTGTGTCGGTGCACGCGGACGACCCGCTGCCGGATCTGCTGCAGCAGCTGGGGATACCGGCGGTGATCAGCGGCCGCCGCCGCGCGGACGAGCCGCTGGCCTCGGTGGACTCCGACAACTTCGCGGGGGCCCGCGCCGCCGTCACCCATTTGGTGGCCCGGGGCCGCCGCCGGATAGCCACGATCACGGGCCGCCTCGATGTGTACGGGGCCCAGCGGCGTCTCGACGGCTACCGCGACGCCCTGGCGGAGGCCGGGCACGAGCCGGACGAGGCCCTGACGGCGCTCGCCGACTTCACCGAGGAGGGCGGTCGGCGGGCGATGGCGGAGCTGCTGGCGCGCAGGCCGGACCTGGACGCGGTCTTCGCGGCGTCGGACGTGATGGCGGCGGGCGCGCGTCAGGTCCTGCGCCGGGCGGGCCGCCGCATACCGGACGACGTGGCTCTGGTCGGCTTCGACGACTCGGCGATCGCCCGCCACATGGATCCGCCCCTGACGAGTGTGCGCCAGCCCATAGTGGAGATGGGCCGCACGATGACGGACGTCCTGCTCACCGAGATCGCCGAGCCCCGCCCGCCGGCGGCCCGCCGCCTCGCCCGCCCCCGGATCGTCCTGCCGACGGAGCTGATCGCCCGCGCGTCGTCCTGAGGCGGGGGCCGGGGCAGTCGCGTGCGTGGAGGTAGCCGAACATCGGCCAGGGTTCTTCTCGCCAGAAGTGCGGGCGCAGGGGCTGGCCGGGGGTGATGGGGGCCTGGCAGGCGGCGCAGCGTATCGCCGGGTGGCCTGCCTGTTCCCGTACGGCCAGGTGGTTCGTGCCGAGGGCCTGGCCTGGTTCGCACGGGCCGTACGGGCACCGGCGGCACCGGACCTCGTGGTCGTACCAGGCGAGGTAGGTCGTCAGGGAGTTCGTCCTGACCTCGCAGCAGTCCAGGCAGCCGTGCGGCCGGAAGGGGCCGGGGCTGCCGAGGTCGATCCCCTCTCCGGGATGGAACTCGTACTCGCACCAGACGCAGGCGCTACCGGACAGCTGCGCCGCGTCGAGTGTGTCGAGCTGGGGGAGGGCGGCGAGCAGTACCACCGGCTTGGGCTCAGGCATCCTGGCCTCCTGCGGCCGGGCCCGCGGGCGCGGTGGCCGTGCGGCTGCCTTCGATCCAGGCGGCGTGCAGCCGCGCACCTTCGGGGCAGTCGGTGAGGATGCCGAAGTGCCGGCGGGGGCAGGTGTTCAGGTGCTCGCGGTAGGCCTCGTACGGGCCCCTGGGTTCCTGGCGGGTCTCGTGGTCGTCGGGGCCGGTCATGGTCGGCCCACCGTTCGCAGCGGGTCGGCCGTGGCGAGCAGCGTGCGCAGGACGGCGGTGTCGCACAGGTTCCCGGGATGCTCCGGCGGCACCACCCAGGTCATGAGGTACGCGATGTGCCCCACACGCGGCACCCCGAGGAAGGTGCCCGTGCTCAGGCGTTCCTCCGGCCCTTCCCACTCCGCGCCTGGCGTCACCAGGAAGTAGTACGCGCCCGCAGGGCTGCGCAGGTCCCGGATCACCGGGCCGCCCAGCCAGTCCCGCAGGGCCGCGGCCACCGTGGCGGGCTCCTCGCTGGCGACCGCGGCGTGGATCCGCTGCGCGGGTACGCGTACGGCGTCGAAGCGTCGCCCGAGCGGGATCATCGCGACGTAGGCGTCCGACCACTCCCGCCGGGCCCGGCCCGGCAAGGGATGGGCCCGGGCCAGCCAGTCGGCGATCAACCGGTTCTCCGCCTGCGAGGGCACCTGTGCTCGGGCGCTGCTTCTCGGCGCTGGCACGGGGACCGTACTCTCGCCCATCTCGACTCCTTGCTGGTCGGCCACGCCCCGGGGCCGGTCACACGGTCGCCGGGATCTTTGCTGTGTCTTTCAACGCTAGGAGCGCGCCGGAGCCGACTGCCAGGCCTGTGCAGATCTGTGCAGGCATCTGCCCACAGCACCTCTGAGTCCTACCCGCACCCTTGACCTGGAGCCCACCTGACCGCAACCGTGACGCAGAGAAATGCACACGCTGCTGACGGAGGAGCCGTGCCGTTACTGTTCATCGGGATCGACCCCGACACCAAAACCGCCGACAGCCCCACCGTGTGGGTCGACCAGGAGAAGCGGGAACTCGTCTTCCAGGGGTGGGAGCCGACCCCCGAACTCCAGGCTGAATGCGCCGCCTTCGAGGTGTCCGGCCACTCCGTCGGCATCCCGGACGATGAAGCCGTGGTCCGAATTCCTGCGAGGATGATCGACATGATCAGGGAGGCGTGCGATGTCCTTCAGCGAGCCGACGATCACTGAGCTGATGGACGGCTGCACACGGACTGCGGTGCACCTGGAGATGCGGGACCAGTACGGTGTCGCTGCCGAAGCCGACGACTTCCGTACCTGGCTGGAGACCGGCAAGCTCGACACCGACCCCTCCTCGGAGGACTGGGCGCCCTGGGTCGACCTCGTCACTCGGGCCGTCGCCCGAGGAGTCGCTGTGCGACGCGCCCGCATCGTGTCCGAACCCGTATCCGACTACATCCGGTACGAGCACGCTTCCACCATGGTCAACACGCACGCAGGTGAGGAAGTGCGCTGGCTGCCCCGCCGCCGGACCTCGTCCCTCTGCCTGCCCGGCAACGACTTCTGGCTCTTCGACGACCGTATCGTCCGCTGGGGCTACTTCTCGGGCGACGGTGCGCTGGTCGGACACGAGATCTCGGAGGACCCCGCTGTCGCCAAGCTGTGCGGGGACGCCTTCGCGGCGGTGTGGGAACGAGCCATACCGCACGACGACTACCGAATCGACTGACCAGGAAGCACCCGCAGCCAGCCCATGTCCGTCTCCCCTTCCTCGTCGGCCCAGGCCGCGCGCGAAACTGTCGCCCGGCAGCTCCGCACCCTCCGCAAGGAGGCCGGGATGACGCTCGTACAACTGGCTGCCGCGTGCGACTGGCACCACTCCAAGACGTCCCGGATCGAGAACGCCCTCACCGGGCCATCAGCGAACGACATCCGCCGCTGGTGCGTTGCCACCGGCCGTAGCGATCAGGCCCAAGACCTGATCGTCCAGTCCATCAACGCCGAGACGCTGTACCAACAGTGGCGCGACCAGGTCCGATCCGGGCTCCGGCACATCCAGGAGAGCCGGGTCCAGTTCTTCCGCGGCACCGAGCTGTTCCGCGTGTACTCCTCCGGCCTCGTCCCCGGCCTGCTCCAGACCGAGGGGTACGCGACTGCAGTGCTCCGTATCGCTGCGGACTCCAACGACCTTGCTGTGGACGACAGCGTGGAAGCCGCGCGCGCACGCATCGAGCGCTCCCGCCTCATCCACGAGCCGGGGCATCGCTTCGTGGCGGTGATCGAAGAGTCCGTCCTGCGCTACCGGATCGCTGGAGCAGAAGCCATGGCCGCCCAGCTCGGCTACCTGCTCACTGCGGGGGCCTTGCCCGCCGTCTCCCTCGGCATCATCCCCACGGGCAGCGAGCGGACGCACTGGCCGGAGGAGACGTTCCACATCTACGACGACAAGCTGGTGGCCATGGAACTCGTGTCGGCCGAGGTACGTGTCACCCAGCCCTCCGAGGTCAACCAATACGTGAAGACGTTCGAACGCCTGCGGAGCATGGCCGTCTACGGTGCTGAGGCCCGCGGCCTCATCCTTCGCGCGATCGCAGCGCTGCACTGAACGGGTACGACGAAGGCGCCCGCCGTCCGAAGACGGAGGGGGCCGCGCGTCAGCGGATGAACAGGACGATCAGGCCGGTCGCTGCACCGGCCACCCCGTCAGCGCGCCGACGGCGCCGAGCGGGGCCACCAGGGCTGGCGACGGCGGCGTGGAGGGGACGGGGTGATCTCGCCGAGGGGCGGGTCGCGGAAACCACGGTCGGGTTGCCGTGGTGTTCCCGGGCCCCGGGGGAACGACAAGGGCCCGGCCTGCTTTCGCAGGTCGGGCCCTTGATCATCAGGGTGAGTGACGGGACTTGAACCCGCGGCCACCTGGACCACAACCAGGTGCTCTACCAACTGAGCTACACCCACCATGAGCCGATCTTTTGTCTTTCTTCTGACCGGCCGAGAAAAAGTGTACAGGGTCCGAAGGGGTGCTCGCGCACCCCTTCTTCCGACCCCGTCCACCAGGCCCTTCCGGGCCGCCTAGCGTGCGGGCAGGACGTGCTTCGCCGCGATCGACTTCGCCGTGTCCGAGTCGGGGCCCGGCTGCGGGACGAAGATCGCCTCGCGGTAGTAGCGCAGCTCGGCGATGGATTCGCGGATGTCGGCGAGGGCCCGGTGGTTGCCGTTCTTGTCCGGGCTGTTGAAGTACGCCCGCGGGTACCAGCGCCGGGCGAGCTCCTTGATCGAGGAGACGTCGACGATCCGGTAGTGCAGGAAGTTCTCCAGGGTGGGCATGTCCCGCAGCAGGAAGCCGCGGTCCGTGCCGACCGAGTTGCCGCACAGCGGGGCCTTGCGGGGTTCCTTCACGTGCTCGCGGATGTAGTCGAGGACCTGCTCCTCGGCGGCGGCCAGCGTGGTGCCGCCGGACAGCTCGTCGAGGAGTCCCGAAGTGGTGTGCATCTGCCGCACCACCTCGGGCATGGTCTCCAGGGCTCCGTCCGGCGGGCGGATCACGATGTCCACACCTTCGCCGAGCACGTTCAGTTCCGAGTCGGTGACCAGGGCGGCCACCTCGATAAGTGCGTCATCCGTCAGCGAGAGCCCGGTCATCTCGCAGTCGATCCACACCATGCGATCGTTCATGCGCCCAACCCTACGGCGCGCTCCTCTGGCCGGGGAGCGGCGTGCGTCCCTGCGCGTACGCATCGGCGGTCTGCTTGCCCGCGTCCATGGCCAGGGACGCCGAGGCCCCGAAGGCGCTCGCCGCCGCCGTGCGCCGGGTCTGGGCCGGTACCGGACCCGGGGGCATGCCCGGATTCGGGCCCGGCACGGAACCGTGCCCGCCCTGGCCGCCCGGCCCTCCCGGACCGCCGGACCCGCCCATCCCGTCCGCCGCCGGGACCACGGCGGGCGCGCTGGGCATGGCCATCGGGCCGCCGGTCGCCCCGGCGGCACCGTCCAGACCGCGCTCGTTCTGCGGCCTGCGCGCCCGGTACGCGGCGCGGTAGGCGGCGGGCGAGGAACCGAGCTGGCGCCGGAAGTGGCCGCGCAGCGCGACGGGCGAGCGGAAGCCGCAGCGCCCGGCGACCTCGTCCACGGAGTAGTCCGAGGTCTCCAGGAGCCGCTGCGCCTGGAGCACCCGCTGGGTGATCAGCCACTGCAGGGGAGCGCTTCCCGTCAGTGAGCGGAAGCGCCGGTCGAAGGTGCGGCGGCTCATATAGGCGCGTGCGGCGAGCGTCTCCACGTCGAACTGCTCGTGGAGGTGTTCGAGCGCCCAGGCGACGACCTCGGCCAGCGGGTCGGCGCCGATCTCCTCCGGGAGCGACCTGTCCAGGTAGCGCTCCTGGCCGCCCGCGCGGCGCGGCGGCACGACGAGCCTGCGGGCGAGCGCGCCCGCCGCCTCGTTGCCGTGGTCCGTGCGCACGATGTGCAGACAGAGATCGATTCCGGCCGCGGTTCCGGCCGACGTCAGGACGTCCCCGTCGTCGACGAACAGCTCGCGCGGGTCGACGTGGACGGACGGATATCGTTTGGCGAGCGTCGGCGCGTACATCCAGTGCGTCGTCGCCGGGCGGCCGTCCAGTAAACCGGCCGCCGCGAGGACGAACGCGCCGGTGCACAGACCGACGATGCGGGCCCCTTCTTCGTGTGCCCGGCGCAGCGCGTCGAGTGCCTCCAGCGGCGGCGGCGACGTGATCGACCGCCAGGCCGGGACGACGACGGTGCCGGCGCGCGCGATGGCCTCCAGGCCGTGCGGCGCGGTGAGTTCGAGCCCGCCGGTGGTGCGCAGCGGCCCCTCCTCGCCGGCGCATACGAGCAGCCGGTACCGGGGCACTCCCGCGTCCTGCCGGTCAATGCCGAACACGGAGAGTGGTATGGAACTCTCGAAGATGGGACCACCGCTGAAGAGCAGCACCGCGACGATTTCCCGACGGCGCCGCCCGGAGAGTTTGCGCGCCGCAGCTTCCTGCACGGCAGTGGAGTCGTGGCTCATGGCGCTAAGCCCCCCTCGGTCGTCGCGGCTCCCTGTTCTTGACGTGCTTGCTGGACCTGTCGCTCCTGCACGTTTCCCCTCGGTCCTCCACCAGTCCCCCGCCGTACTACAGTCAAGATCGAATCTACTGCGTCGTGTGACGCTGCCGTGACCAGTTCAGCACTCGGCGCATTGTCGACATGGCAACTTGGCGTGAAGCATTCGATCACGAAGCGTCGCACTCACGGGCCGTGCAGGGAAGTGCGCCTCGTCTCAGTGGCCGGTCAACGTAGGGTGCGGATGCCTTCTACGCTCCTTTCACCCCTGGTGGGACGTGGGTTGACCCCCCGTTCGGCCAGGGAATGCGGACCAGCCGGAAGTTGGCTGAAAACGTATGGGGGAGTGCGCCGGAATCGGTCAGTCCACCGGCGCGTTCGGCCCCGCGTGCCGTCCGCCCCGGCGCGCCCCCGGAGCCGCTCCCGCCCGGCGCCCGGCCGGGGCGGGACGCCGCTCGACGCGGGCCCGCTCGGCCCCCCGCTCGGACTGCCTCAACAGCACCCGGCACACCCCCGTGACGGCCGCGAGCCCGAGGGCCGATCCGGCGGCCCCGGCCAGCGAGGTCCCGTACCCGACGAGCACGACCGGGACGAGGACGCAGGAGAACGCGGCCCAGCGCACCACGTCGCTCGCCGACTCCTGCGGGACCGTCCCCGGGGTCTCGGCGCCCAGAGGCCCGGTGGTCCCGGGGCCCCGGCGCTCGTGCGCCCCCTCGGGAGCGCGGCGGCGGGTGGTCGGTGCGGCGACTGGGGCGGCGGTGATCGGTCCTGGCACGGCGTACTCCCTGTGGCGGTGGTTTCGCACGTGGTGTCTGTTCCTGGGGATGTCTCCGAAAGAGTGGTTTCAAGGGTTCAACGCGTGGCCATGCGGCCGGTCACTGGCCGGAAGGGGCCAGTGCGTGCGAACCGGGCGCAAACCGCCTGTACGGGGCAGCTGCCATTGCCATCCGGGCCCCGCTCATGCATGCTCCGGTGAACGCCGCGAGGCCGTGCGGAGGCCGCACCGAGGCCCCGGGCGGGCGGCGGCAGCCGCCGTCGCGGCCCGGGAGACCCCCGGCCGGGACCTGGGCAGGAGAGGAGTGTCGCCGTACCCTTGGGGGTAAGGGGTTGGGAAGATGATTCCCGGACACGCGTCCGGTGACGGCCCGTGTCCGCCGAAGGTCGCAGGGCCCGACCCGCACAGCTCCGCGCTCGACCCGCTCCCCGTACTCCACCCGGGAATCCGCGCACGACCCGATCCACGGCCCCGCACCACGGGCGCCGCAGCACCTGGACAGAGCCGACCCTCCCACAGAGGACTCCTTCGCCGAGACACCGATGGCCGGTCACGAATTCTCCGAACCCGCGGACCGCAAGCGGCAGGTCGCCGATCCGACGACGACCCCCCAAGCGGCGGAAGAACCACGTCACTCCTGCGATCCGGCCTTCCGGCACGGCGTCGTCGTCGGCTTCGACGGCTCGACGTCCAGCGAGCGGGCCCTCGCCTACGCGATCGGCATGGCGCACCGCTCCGGCTCCGGCCTGATCATCGTCCACGTCGCCAACCGGCTGCCCACCACCGTCTGGGCGGGCTGTGAGCCACCGGTCTTCGTCGACGTCCCCGACCACCGCACCGAGGTCCTCGGTCTGGAACTGGCCTGCGCGGACTATCTGTCGGAAGTGCCCTGGATCCTCGTCGAGCGCGGTGGCGACATCTGCCACGAGCTCGAAGAGGTCGGCCGGGAGTACTCCGCGGACGCCATCGTCGTCGGCTCGACGCACGGCATCGTGGGGCGCATCTTCGGCTCCGTCGCGGGCCGTCTCGCGCGCCGTGCGCAACGGCCCGTCGTCGTCATTCCGTAACGCCCCTCCGTCCCAGGTGGGATGAGGGTGTCGCGGCGTCAACTTCCGTGTCGCGGCGCATAAATCTACTCGTGCGTAGAGGTGGTTCGTGCCCTTGTGAAGGGTACATACCGGTCGCCGGGGCGCCGCAGCACAGCGACTTCCCACCGCGGCCTCCCGCGGACCCCCGGCGTCCTGCCGGCCGGGGGGTGACGGCCACCGGCTGAGGCAGGCACGGGCCGGGGTAATGGGCGACCCCGGTTCCTGAAGGAGTGGCCCCCCGTGTGCTTGGTGGCACGCGCGGGGGGCCACTCACTCGTGCGGGGCCTACTCGACGGTGACGGACTTCGCCAGGTTGCGCGGCTTGTCGATGTCCCGGCCGAGCGCCAGGGCCGTGTGGTAGGCGAGGAGCTGGAGCGGGATGCCCATGAGGATCGGGTCCAGCTCGTCCTCGTTCTTCGGGACGACGATGGTGTGGTCGGCCTTCTCCTGCTCCTGGTGGGCGACCGCGAGGATCTTGCCGCTGCGGGCCTTGATCTCCTCCAGGGCGGCCCGGTTCTTCTCCAGGAGGTCGTCGTCGGGCACGATCGCGACCGTCGGCAGGGCGGGCTCGATCAGGGCGAGCGGGCCGTGCTTCAGCTCGGACGCGGGGTAGGCCTCGGCGTGGATGTAGGAGACCTCCTTGAGCTTGAGGGAGGCCTCGCGGGCCACCGGGTAGCCGCGCACCCGGCCGATGAACAGCATCGACTTGGCCTCGGCGAACTCCTGCGCCAGCTTCTGGATCTCGTCCTCGCGCGCCAGCATCTGCTCGATCTGCGCGGGCAGCTGCCGCAGGCCCGCGATGATCCGCTTGCCGTCGGCGACCGACAGGTCCCGGATGCGGCCCAGGTGCAGGGCGAGCAGCGCGAAGGCGACGGTGGTGTTGGTGAAGCACTTGGTGGAGACGACGCAGACCTCGGGGCCCGCGTGCACGTACACGCCCGCGTCCGCCTCGCGGGCGATCGCGGAGCCGACCACGTTGACGATGCCGAAGACGCGGGCGCCCTTGCGCTTGAGCTCCTGCACGGCCGCGAGCACGTCGTACGTCTCACCGGACTGGGAGACGGCCACGTACAGGGTGTCGGGGTCGACGACCGCGTTGCGGTAGCGGAACTCGGAGGCGGGCTCGGCGTCGGCGGGGATGCGGGCCAGCTCCTCGATCATCTGGGCGCCGATCATGCCCGCGTGGTACGAGGTGCCGCAGCCGAGGATCTTCACGCGCCGGACCTTGCGGGCGTCGTGGGCGTCCAGGTTCAGGCCGCCGAGGTGCACGGTGGAGAAGCGGTCGTCGATGCGGCCGCGCAGGACGCGGTCCACGGCGTCGGCCTGCTCGAAGATCTCCTTGTGCATGTACGTGTCGTGGCCGCCCATGTCGTACGACTCGGCCTCCCACTCCACGGTGGTCGGCGAGGCCTGGGTGCTGGAGCCCTCGGTGGTGTACGTGCGGTAGTCGTCGGCCTTGAGGGTGGCCATCTCGCCGTCGTCGAGGGTGACGACCTGGCGGGTGTGGGAGACGAGCGCGGCGACGTCCGAGGCGACGAACATCTCCTTCTCGCCGATGCCGAGGACGACGGGCGAGCCGTTGCGGGCGACCACGATGCGGTCGTTGAAGTCGGCGTGCATGACGGCGATGCCGTACGTGCCCTCGATGTGGCGCAGGGCCTCGCGGACCCGCTCCTCCAGGGTCTCGGCCTGCGAGCGCGCGATGAGGTGGGTGATCACCTCGGTGTCGGTCTCGGAGCGGAACTCCACGCCGTCGGCGAGCAGCTTGGCGCGCAGCTCGGTGGCGTTGTCGATGATGCCGTTGTGGACGACGGCGACCTTGTTCTCGGTGTCGAGATGGGGGTGGGCGTTCTCGTCGGAGGGGGCGCCGTGGGTGGCCCAGCGGGTGTGGGCGATGCCGGTGGTGCCGGTGAAGCGCTTGGGGACACGGGCCTCCAGATCGCGCACGCGGCCCTTGGCCTTGACCATCTTCAGGCCGGTGGCCTTGGGGCCGGTGATGACGACGCCCGCGGAGTCGTAGCCGCGGTACTCCAGGCGCTGGAGGCCCTCCAGGAGGAGCGGGGCGACGTCACGCTTGCCGATATATCCGACGATTCCGCACATAAGGGTCCCTTGGGTGTGGTGGGGATGGTCTAGCCGTAGACGATGCGGCGCAGCTGCCTGAGCGAGAGCTCGGGCGGGGCCACGGCGCGGTAGCGCAGGTCCGCCGCGATCCGCTCGAAGATCTCCGCGTTCACCAGGCCCTGACCCTGGAGTTCGCGGTGGCGGCGGCGGACGTACGCCTCGGTCGTCTCGTCGAAGTACGCGAGCACGTCCTGGATCACCCGGAGCGCTTCGCCGCGCTGGAGCTGGGTGGAGCGCGTCAGGTGATCGACAAGGTCTTCGTGCACCCGACGATCCTGGATTACGCAGGGTCCTTGTGCAAGAATCCTGCCCGGAATCGGGCAGGATTCGCTCGATTGCTGGCGGATTCGGGGTGCGCCGCTGCTTCGCCGGGTGTCCCCGGGGTCACATCCGCTTCAGGACCGCCTGCTTGGCCGCCGTGAACTCCTCGTCCGTGAGGATCCCGCTCCGGTGCAGCTCGCCCAGCTCGCGCAGCCGCCGCAGCAGCGCGTCGTGATCGTCCTCGGCCGGGGGCGCGGGCGCGAGGGCGGGCGCGGTGGCCGGCGCGAGCTGCTCCGGGGCCGCGGCGGGGGCCGGGGCCGCGGGGCGTGCCGGGTGCGGCAGCCGGGCCTGGACGGCCGCCGCGACGAGGGCCATCAGCGGGTCCTTCTTGAAGCCCCACAGCTCCACCGAGTTCGGGTCGTACTTCGGCGGGGCCTTCGTGGGCGCGTTCCGCACGGTGAAGCGGAGGTAGCCGTTCTCCAGGCCTATCGCGGGCTGCCACTCGACGGCGGCGACATCGGCGAGCGCGATCGTACGGGTGCCCGCGGCGGCCTTGGCCTCCTCCGTCTTCCAGTTCCACTCGAGGCGGACCTGCTCCCCGTCGAAGCTCACGGTGGCGTCGCCCGCGGAGACCTGGAGCGGCACCGACGGCCCCGACAGCAGATAGGCGTCACAGCCCGCGGCCGGTACCTGTTCGAGCAGCAGGGCGTTGCGCAGCTCGTCGACCACGTACTCGGCGACGCCGTACCGGTCGGGCTCCACCGCGAGCTGGTACGGGTCGGAGGAGTCGGCGAGCTTGCCCGCGGTCGCCTGGAGCAGCGGGTCGGCGCCGTCGCGCAGGCGCAGCCGCAGCCGCCCGCTCTTCTTGCCCTGTTCGAAGGCGACGCCCGCCAAGGCCTGTAGGGGCAGGGTGAGTTCGCCCAGGGTCTTGCGCAGCAGCGAAACGCCCTTGTCGCGCCCCGGCACGAGCCGCAGCGTCACTCCGTCGAAGGTCCAGGTCCCGTCCCGCTGGATGATTTCCGCCATGGGGGGATTCTCGCACCGCGACCCTGGTCAGGTGGTCTACACCTTGACCCGACCTGGGGTGCGCGGTACGGATGGTGACGGTTCGACTGCACCACATCCGCGTTGCCTGTCGAAGGGACCCGCTGGTGAGAAAGGACCACCGACCGACACGTGTCATCGGCTCTCTGCTCCTCATCGCCGCCGCCGGGCTGTCGACCGCGGCGGTCGCGCCGGACGGCGAACGCCGCCCCGCTCCCGCGCCCACTCCGCTCGGCCGGATCATCCCCGCGCCCCTGAAGGCCGAGGCGCACGGGCCCGGTTACGAGATCACCGCCGAGACCCGGATCCGGGTCGGCGACCACCCCGAGGAGCGCCGCGTCGGCGAGTACCTCGCCCGGCTGCTCCGCCCCGCCACCGGCTTCCGCCTGCCCGTCACCGACCGCGCGGGGCGCGACGGCATCCGGCTGCGCGTCGGCGCCGGGCACGCGGACCTCGGCGACTTCGACCACAAGGCCCTGGGCCGCGAGGGCTACCGGCTGATCTCCGAGCGCCGCTCCCTCACCCTCACCTCCTGGTCCGGCGCGGGCCTCTTCCACGGCGTCCAGACGCTGCGCCAGCAGCTGCCCGCCGCCGTGGAGAGGACCTCGCCGCAGCCCGGCCCCTGGCGGGTCGCGGGCGGCACCATCGAGGACGCGCCGCGCTACGCCTACCGCGGGGCCATGCTCGACGTGTCCCGCCACTTCTTCTCCGTCGACCAAGTCAAGGGCTTCGTCGACCGGTTGGCCCTCTACAAGATGAACACGCTGCACCTGCACCTGAGCGACGACCAGGGCTGGCGCATCGCCGTCGACTCCTGGCCGCGCCTGGCGGAGTACGGCGGCTCCACCCAGGTCGGCGGCGGCCCCGGCGGCCACTACACCAAGGAGCAGTACCGGGAGATCGTCTCCTACGCGGCCTCGCGGGGTCTCGAAGTGATCCCCGAGATCGACATGCCGAGCCACACCAACGCCGCGCTCGCCTCCTACGCGGAGCTGAACTGCGACGGCGTGGCCCCGCCCCTCTACACGGGCACGGAGGTCGGCTTCAGCTCGCTGTGCGTGCACAAGGACGTCACGTACGACTTCGTGGACGACGTGCTCCGCGAGCTCGCCGCGCTCACCCCGGGCCGCTACCTCCACATCGGGGGCGACGAGGCGCACTCCACCAGCCACGAGGACTTCGTGGCGTTCATGAACAGGGTGCAGCCGATCGTCGCCGAGTACGGCAAGACCGTGCTGGCCTGGCACCAGCTCACCGAGGCGACGCCCGCGCCGGGCGCCGTCGCGCAGTACTGGGGCTACGACCGCACCGGCCAGGCCGAGCGCGACCGGGTCGTGCGCGCGGCGCGCACCGGCACCGGCCTGGTGCTCTCGCCCGCCGACCGCTCCTACCTCGACCACAAGTACGACAAGGACACCCCGCTCGGCCTGAAGTGGGCCGGATACGTGGACGTGCGGCGGGCCTACGACTGGGATCCGGGCAGCTATCTGCCGGGCGCTCCGGCCGACGCGGTCCTCGGCGTCGAGGCGCCGCTGTGGACGGAGACCCTGTCGACGACCGCCCACCTCGACTACATGGCGTTCCCGCGCCTGCCCGGCATCGCCGAGCTCGGCTGGTCGCCCGCCGCGAGCCACGGCTGGGAGCCGTACCGGGCGCGGCTCGCGGAGCAGGCGCCGCGCTGGGACGCCCTGGGCATCGGCTACTTCCGGTCGCCGCAGGTGCCCTGGCCCGGGCGCTGACCGGCCGCGCACGACGGAGCGCGACCGCGGGCGCCGCGTACGGGGACGGGGTTGCGGAGGACCGTACTCCGCAACCCCGTCCGGTCTCAGGGGCGTGCCGCCGTCAGGGCGGGGCGGGCGGCCACGGCCCGGCGGACGGCGGCCGCCTCGAACCGCTCGCGGGTGCAGAGGCTGAGCAGGCCGTGCTGCTCCGGCCGCTCCACCTCGTACGCCGCGACGAAGCCCGCGACCTCGTGGAGCTCCTGCGCGCGGTGGTCGGCGGCGTCGGCCTCGACGACGACCCGTACCGTCCGGGGGTCGGCGAAGAGGTGCTCCAGGACCGTGGTGAGCGCCGCCTGGCCGAAGCCGGGGTCGCGGTCCGCGTCCGGGGCGACCAGGAAGCGCAGGCCGACGTCGCCGGGTTCGGGCTCGTAGGAGCCGACGGGTTCGGCGTGGCGCGGGTCGTGGCGCTCCACCAGGAACGCGGGCTCGCCGTCGCGCAGACCGACGAAGGCGTCGTGGTGCTCCTCGGCCGCGACGTGCATGTACGCCCGCTCCACCTCGTGGAGCCGCGCGCCCCACATCGGCCAGAAGACGGACCGGGGGTGCGTCACCCAGGGGTGGATGACCTGGGCGTCCGTGAAGGGGTCGAGCGGACGCAGGGTGAGGGTTCCGAAGGGGCTCATGCGGCGGACTCCTGACGCCGTTCGCGGGGGTCAGTTGGCGCGGTCAAGGCTCTCTCCCAGGTACTGCTCGGCGTGGCCCGCGATCAGGTCGAGCACGGCGGCGAGGTCGGCGGCCGTGGTCCCGGGGTCGCGCAGGGCGAGCTTCAGGTACTGGCGCTCGCCCGCCCTGGTGCCCGTGACCACGGCCGCGCCGGAGGCGAAGAGGGCCTTGCGGGCGTACAGGTTGGCGCGGTCGATGTCGGCGGGGGAGCAGATCGCGGCCGGGATGTAGCGGAAGACGAGGGTGGCGAGGTCGGGTTCGGCGACGACGTCGAAGCGCGGGTCGGCGGCGATGAGGTCGAAGCCGCGGGCGGCGCTCGCGCAGACCTCGTCGACGAGGTCGCCGAGGGCGTCCGCGCCCATGACGCGCAGCGTCAGCCAGAGTTTCAGGGCGTCGAAGCGGCGGGTGCCGCGCAGGGCCGTCCCGGCCCGGCCGGGGGCGCGTTCCCACGCGGCGCGGCGCGGGTCGAGCTGGTCCGCGGGGTCCGCCGCGTGCCGCAGCGTCGCCGCGTCGCGGACGAGGAGCACGGAGCAGTCGGCGGGCTGGAAGAAGGACGCGTGGAAGTCGACCGTCACGGAGTCGGCGCGCTCGATGCCGTCGAGGAGGTGGCGCCGGGTGCGCGAGAGGAGCGGCCCGCCGCCGTGCGTGGCGTCCACGTGCAGCCAGGTGCCGTGGTGCGCGCACACCTCGGCGAGCTGCGGCAGCGGGTCGACGGAGCCGAAGTCCGCGGTGCCCGCCGTCGCGACGACGGCCATCGGGACCAGGCCCTCGCGGGCGCAGCGCTCCAGCTCGCGGACGAGCGCCACGGCCTGCAGGCGCCCGGCCCGGTCGGCGGGGACGGCGACGACGGCGTCGGGGCCGAGCCCGAGGAGGTGCGCCGCCCTGCGGACGCCGGGGCGGGCCGCCGCGGACGTGAACACGCGCAGGGCGCGCGGGTCGTCCGCCCCGGCCTCCTCGCGGGCGAGCAGCAGCGCCTGGAGGCCGGCCTGCTCGCTGCCGGAGGTGAACACGCCGTCGGCGGCGGGGCCGAGCCCGACGCGCTCGGCCGTCCAGTCGACGAGGCGCTGCTCGATGAGGGCGGCGCCCGCGCACCGGTCCCGGCCGTCGGGCGAGGAGTGCACGGCGGACAGCACGGCCTCGCCGAGGACGGCGGGGATGACGACCGGCCCTTCGTGGCCCGCGAGGTGGTGGGGGTGGTGGAAGGAGACCGCGTCGCGCAGATAGAGCGCGTCGAGCTCGTCGAGGGCGGCCACGGTGTCGTGCAGCGGGGCTTCGAGATCGACGGCGCCGACGCGGGGGGACGGGTCGTCGGCCTGGACACCGGTGAACGGCCGGGAGGCGGCGGCGACTTCTGCGGCCACGCGCTCGACTCCCTCGGTCAGGCAGGCGCGGTACCGCTCGGTGGTCGTGTCGGTGAGCAGGTGCGAGCGCATGAACGGTCCTCCAGGTGAGGGGACTGGGGTCGCGCCCCGGGGGCAGGGCACAGCGGGGAGGAATCCGGGGCGCGACACTTAACTAAGGTTAGCCTAACCTAAGTTTAAATCAAGGGGGCGGGAGGGGGCCGAGAGGCGGCGGATACGCAGGAGCCGCCCGCTCCGCGGGGGCGGAGGGGCGGCTCTGGGTGGGGGGCCCGGCCTGAGGCCGGGCGTGGACCGAGGGTGGACGCGGTCCGGGGGCGGGCCCGCATCCGGGTGCGGGCCCCGTCCGGGCGTCGGGTCAGGAGACCTTCTTGGCCTTCTCGATCGCCTCGGCGAGGTCCTCCAGGATCGGCGCGCACTTGGCGTAGGAGAAGATCGGCTCCGTCACGCGCGGGATGACCTGCCCGGCCTTCACCGCGGGCAGCTTGCCCCAGGTGGGCTTCTGGTCCGCGAGGCCGTCCGGCTGGAGGGCGGAGGTGCGGTTGTCCATCATGATGACGTCGGCCTTGTACGTGTCGACGTTCTCCCAGGACAGGTTCTGGAACCAGCCGCCGCTCGCCTTCAGGGCCTGCGCCGGCGGCTCGACGATGTTCACGCCGAGGGCCTTGAAGTACTCCAGGTCGGCGGAGAGGTTCGAGCCGGAGACGTAGAAGACGTCCGCGCTCGCGGAGCCCACCAGGACCTTGATCTCGGGGCGGGACTTGGCGGCCTTGCGCAGCCGCTCCGCCGCCGCCTCGAAGCGCTTCTTAGCCTTGACGACCTTGTCGGCCCGCACGTCCGCGCCGAGCGACTCGGCGAGGGCGAGCAGCCGCTCCAGGGGCTTGGTCATCTGGCGGTCGTACACCGAGACGCCGACGCTCGGGGCGAGCTTGAGGATCTTGTCCTTGGACGCCTCGGGGACGTACCAGAGGGTTCCCTTGTCGTCGAACATGGTCGAGATCAGGACATCCGGCTGGAGTCCCACGTACTTCTCGATGTTGAACTGGTCCCACGCGTTGCCGAGGATCGTCAGCTTGCTGATGTCCATGTCGCCGGCCTGGACGTCCGCCTTGCCGTCCTTGGTCCTGGTGGGGCCGAAGACGCCCTTCACCTCGATGCCGTAGTCGAACAGCGCGGCGGCGACACCGGTGAACGCGACGATGTTCTTCGGCGTGGAGTCCTTCTTGGCCGTCTCGCCGCGGTCGTCCTTGAACGACCAGGGCCCGCCGTCCTTGCCGCCGCCGCCCTTGCTCTTGCCGCCCTTCTCGTCCCCGCACGCGGCGAGGGCTGCGGTGAGGCCGAGGGCACCGCCCGCGGCGAGGACGCCGCGGCGGCTGAGGTGGGGGAGACGGGACATGGGGGTCTCTGCTTTCGTAGGGAACCCCCTGACGGGGTCCTGGCCGGAAATCGTGCTTAGGTTAACCTAACCTTCCTTGCTGTCCGGCAGCGACCCCCACCTCGGCCACGGAGCGGGTCAGGACGTGAGGCCCAGCTCCCGGGCGATCAGCATGCGCTGGACCTCGCTCGTGCCCTCGCCGATTTCGAGGATCTTGGAGTCCCGCCACATGCGGGCCACGGGGTACTCGTTCATGAAGCCGTAGCCGCCGTGGATCTGGGTGGCCTCGCGGGCGTTGTCGACGGCGATCGTCGAGGAGTAGAGCTTGGCGAGCGCCGCCTCCTTCTTGAAGGGCTCCCCGGCCACGAGCCGGGACGCCGCGTCGCGCCAGGCGAGGCGCGAGGTGTGGGCCTTCATCTCCATGTCGGCGATCTTGAACTGGATGGCCTGGTTGGAGCCGATCGGCCGCCCGAAGGTGTGCCGCTCCTTGGCGTACTTCACGGACTGGTCCACGCAGCCCTGCGCGAGCCCCGTCGCGAGCGCGGCGATGGCGACGCGGCCCTCGTCGAGGATGCGCAGGAACTGGGCGTAGCCGCGGCCCTGCTCGCCGAGGAGGTTGGCCTTCGGCACGCGCACGTCCGCGAAGGACAGCTCCCGGGTGTCCGACGCGTTCCAGCCGACCTTCGAGTACGGCGCCGCCACCGTGAAGCCCGGCGTCCCGGACGGCACGATGATCGAGGAGATCAGCGGCTTGCCCGTGTCGGTGCGGCCGGTGACGGCCGTGACCGTGACCAGGCCCGTGATGTCGGTGCCGGAGTTGGTGATGAAGCACTTCGTGCCGTTGATGACCCATTCCCCGGTGGCCTCGTCCAGGCGCGCCGTCGTGCGGGTGCCGCCCGCGTCCGAGCCCGCGCCGGGCTCGGTGAGCCCGAACGCGCCGAGCAGCTCGCCCGAGCACAGCCGCGGCAGCCAGGTGCGCTTCTGCTCGTCGGTGCCGAAGAGGTGCAGCGGCATCGCGCCCAGCGAGACGCCCGCCTCCAGGGTGATCGCGACGGAGGAGTCGACCCGCGCCAGCTCCTCCAGGGCGATGCCGAGCGCCAGGTAGTCGCCGCCCATGCCGCCGTACTCCTCCGGGAACGGCAGGCCGAACAGGCCCATGCGGCCCATCTCGCGCACGATCTCGTACGGGAACTCGTGCCGCTCGTAGTAGTCGCCGATCTTCGGGGCGACCACGTCGTTCGCGAACGCCTCGACGGTGCGCCGGAGTTCCTCGTGCTCTGGGGAGAGGTGGTGGTCCATGGAGATCACGGCTCCTTGTGGGAGAGGGCACGCACGGTGCGGGACGGGCTCGGTCGGCCCAACTGGGTGGCCATCCACACGCTGGTGTCGGTGAGGCGGCCGAGGTCGACCCCGGTCTCGATGCCGAGGCCGTGCAGCATCCACACGAGGTCTTCGGTGGCGAGGTTGCCGGTGGCGCTCTTCGCGTAGGGGCAGCCGCCGAGGCCGCCCGCGGAGGCGTCGACGGTGGTCACGCCGTGCTGGAGCGCGCCGAGGGTGTTGGCGAGGGCCTGGCCGTACGTGTCGTGGAAGTGCACGCCGATCCGGTCCGTCGGCACGCCCTGTTCGTTGAGCGCGGCGAGCAGCGCCTGGACGTGGCCCGGTGTGGCCACGCCGATGGTGTCGCCGAGGCTCAGCTCGTCGCAGCCCATGTCCATGAGCGCCTTGCAGACGCGGACGACCTGGGAGACGGGGACCGGGCCCTCCCAGGGGTCGCCGAAGCACATGGAGAGGTAGCCGCGCACGTGGACGCGGTCGTGCGCGGCCTGTGCCGCCTTGGCGCGGGCCACCACCGGCTCGAACATCGCCAGGGCCTCGTCCACCGTGCGGTTCAGATTGGCCTTGGCGAAGGACTCGGTGGCGCTGGCGAACACGGCGACGCGGCGGGCGCCGAGCGCGAGCGCGCGGTCCAGGCCGCGGTCGTTGGGGACCAGGACCGGCAGGTGCACGCCCTCGATGTCGCCGAGCAGCGGGAAGAGCCGCTCGGCGTCCGCCAGTTGGGGCACCCACTTGGGGTGCACGAAGCTCGTGGCCTCGACGGTGGTCAGGCCCGCGTCGGCCAGGCGGTGCACGAACTCCGCCTTGACCTCGGTGGGGACCGTCGCCTTCTCGTTCTGGAGGCCGTCGCGGGCGCCGACCTCGTGGATGCGGACCCGGGCGGGCAGGCCCGGGGCGGGGACGGCCATGGGCAGGCCGGGGGCGGTCATGAGGCCTCCTCGACGGTCTCGTCGGGCACGACCACGGCCAGGACCTGGTCCATGGCGACCGTGGTGCCCGGGGTGACGTCGAGCTCGGTGACGGTGCCCGCGTGCGGCGCGGAGATGACGTGCTCCATCTTCATCGCCTCCACGACGAGCAGGCTCTGGCCCGCCGCCACGCGGTCGCCGGGGGTGACCTTGACGACGGTGACGGTGCCGGGCATCGGGGCGGTCAGCGCGTCCGCGCCCGCGTGGGCCGCGCCGGTGAGCGCGGCCTCCACCGGGTCGTGGTCCCGGACCTCCCAGGCGTCGCCGTCCCGGCCGAGCCACGTTCCGGCGCGGTGGAACCGGTGGGGCCCTGCCGGGGGCTCCCCAAGCCCGCCCCTTCCCGCAACCAGGGAGCTGCGCCCCCTGGACCCCCCATGGTCGACCTCGACATCGCCTTCGGCGGTGAGCCGGGTGCGGACGACGACCGGGTCGTGTCCCGGTACCCGGAGGTGGTGCACGGTCCACGCGGCCTCGCCGCCGAGGCGCCACCCGTTGGGTACGGAGAAGGGGTCGACCCACGAATTCAGCCCCTCCGGCGCCTGAGGAGCGGGGTCCGGGGCGGAGCCCCGGTTTCGGGAAGGGGCGGGGTGGGGGATACGTGCCAGCGCCGCGGCTTCGTACACCTCAACCGGTACCTCCGAGGCGACAAGCCCCTCGGCCTCCCGCTCCACCAGGCCCGTGTCCAGGTCCCCGGCCACCACCGCCGGATGGGCGAGCAGCCGCCGCAGGAAGCCGGTGTTGGTCGGCACGCCCAGGATCACCGTCTCCGCGAGCGCCGCGCGCAGCTTGCGCAGGGCCGTCGCCCGGTCCGGGCCGTACGCGATGACCTTCGACAGCATCGGGTCGTACAGGCTGCCGACCTCCGTGCCCTCGCTGAGGCCGGAGTCCGTGCGCACGCCGTCGCCGGAGGGCTCGCGGAGCAGCAGGACCGTGCCGCCGGAGGGCAGGAAGCCGCGGGCCGGGTCCTCGGCGCAGACGCGGGCCTCCACCGCGTGCCCGGTCAGCGTGATGTCGTCCTGCGCGAAGGGCAGCGGCTCGCCCGCCGCGACCCGCAGCTGCCACTCCACCAGGTCGAGTCCCGTGATCAGCTCGGTGACCGGGTGCTCCACCTGGAGACGGGTGTTCATCTCCATGAAGTAGTACGAGGACGGGTCGCTGCCGGGGACGATGAACTCGACCGTGCCCGCGCCGACGTAGCCGCAGGAGCGCGCGGCCTCGACGGCGGCGGCACCCATCGCGGCGCGCGTGTGCTCGTCGAGCAGGACGCTGGGCGCCTCCTCGATGATCTTCTGGTGGCGGCGCTGGAGGGAGCACTCGCGCTCGCCGAGGTGCACCACGTTGCCGTGGGCGTCGGCGAGGACCTGGATCTCGATGTGCCGGGGGCGGTCGACCCAGCGCTCGACGAGCAGGGTGTCGTCGCCGAAGGAGGCGCGCGCCTCGCGTCGTGCGGCGGCGATCTCCTCGCCGAGCAGCGCGGCGTCGCGGACCAGGCGCATGCCCTTGCCGCCGCCGCCCGCGGACGGCTTGAGCAGGACCGGGGTGCCGATCTCCCGCGCGGCGGCGGTGAGCTGGGCGTCGCTGAGGCCGCTGCCCGAGGAGCCGGGCACCACGGGGACCCCGGCCGCGCGCACGGTCTCCTTGGCGCGGATCTTGTCGCCCATCAGGTCGATCGCCGCGGCGGGCGGCCCGATGAAGACGAGCCCGGCGTCCGCGCAGGCCTGCGCGAAGGCGGCGTTCTCCGCCAGGAAGCCGTAGCCGGGGTGGACCGCCCGGGCGCCGGACGCGGCGGCCGCGGCGAGGAGGCGCTCCACCGAGAGGTAGCTCTCGCTCGCGGGCGCCGGGCCGAGGCGCACGGCCGTGTCGGCCTCGCGCACGTGCCGGGCGTCGGCGTCCGCGTCGGAGAAGACGGCCACCGAGCGGACGCCGAGGGAGCGCAGCGTGCGGATGACGCGGACGGCGATCTCGCCCCGGTTGGCCACGAGGACTGTCTCGAACATGCTCATTCCGTGTCTGCCCCTCACATCCGGAAGACGCCGAAGCCGCGTTCGCCCAGGGGCGCACCGGCACACGCGGTCAGGGCCAGGCCGAGCACCTGGCGGGTCTCCAGCGGGTCGATGACGCCGTCGTCCCACAGGCGTGCCGTGGCGTAATAGGCGTTGCCCTGCTGTTCGTACTGCGCGCGGACGGGGGCCTTGAAGGCCTCCTCGTCCTCCTGCGACCACGGCTCGCCGCGCGCTTCGAGCTGGTCGCGCTTGACGGTGGCGAGCACGGACGCGGCCTGCTCGCCGCCCATCACGGAGATCTTGGCGTTCGGCCACATCCACAGGAAGCGGGGCGAGTAGGCCCGGCCGCACATGGAGTAGTTGCCCGCTCCGTACGAACCGCCGACCACGACGGTCAGCTTGGGCACGCGGGCGCAGGCCACGGCGGTGACCATCTTGGCGCCGTGCTTGGCGATGCCGCCCGCCTCGTAGTCCTTGCCGACCATGAAGCCGGAGATGTTCTGGAGGAACACCAGCGGGATGCCGCGCTGGTCGCACAGCTCGATGAAGTGGGCGCCCTTCTGGGCGGACTCGGAGAACAGGATGCCGTTGTTGGCGACGATCCCCACCGGGTGGCCGTGGATGTGCGCGAAGCCGGTGACGAGCGTCTGGCCGTACTCCGCCTTGAACTCGGCGAAGCGGGAGCCGTCGACCACGCGCGCGATGACCTCGCGCACGTCGTACGGGGTGCGGGAGTCCACCGGCACCGCGCCGTACAGACCGAGGGGGTCGACCTTCGGCTCCTCGACGGGCCGCACCTCCCAGGGCAGCTGTCCGCGCGCGGGGAGCGTGGAGACGATCGTGCGCACGATGCGCAGCGCGTGCGGGTCGTCCTCCGCGAGGTGGTCGGTGACGCCGGAGACGCGGGAGTGGACCTCGCCGCCGCCGAGCTCCTCGGCCGTGACGACCTCGCCGGTGGCCGCCTTCACCAGGGGCGGGCCGCCCAGGAAGATCGTGCCCTGGCCGCGGACGATGACGGCCTCGTCGCTCATCGCCGGGACGTACGCCCCGCCGGCGGTGCAGGAGCCGAGGACCGCCGCGATCTGCGGGATGCCCGCGCCGGACATCCGGGCCTGGTTGTAGAAGATCCGCCCGAAGTGCTCGCGGTCGGGGAAGACCTCGTCCTGCATCGGCAGGAAGGCGCCGCCGGAGTCCACCAGATACAGACACGGCAGGCGGTTCTCCAGGGCGATCTCCTGGGCCCGCAGGTGCTTCTTGACCGTCATCGGGTAGTACGTGCCGCCCTTGACGGTGGCGTCGTTGGCCACGATCACGCAGTCGCGGCCGCTGACCCTGCCGATGCCCGCGATGACGCCGGCCGCGGGGGCGTCGCCGCCGTACATCCCGTCCGCCGCGAGCGGGGCCAGCTCCAGGAACGGCGAGCCCGCGTCGAGCAGCGCGTCGACGCGGTCGCGCGGCAGCAGCTTGCCGCGCGCCACGTGCCGCTGCCGGGCGCGCTCGCCGCCGCCGAGCCGGGCGGCGGCGAGCTTGCCGCGCAGCTCGGCCACCAGCGCGGCGTGCGCCGACTCGTTCGCCCGCCAGGCGTCCGACGCGGGGTCCGCCGCGCTCGTGAGGACCGGTGCCTGTTGCATCCGCTGTGCTCCCCGGGTTAGTGAGCGTTAACGTCAGGACTTCAGGTTAACGACCGCTAACGGCCCTGTCTAGAATCGTTTCCATGGCCACCAGGACCGACGCCCCCACCCGCCGCGAGCAGATCCTCAAGGAAGCCGCCCGGCTCTTCGCCGAGCGCGGTTTCCACGGGGTCGGCGTGGACGAGATAGGAGCCGCCGTCGGCATCAGCGGCCCCGGTCTGTACCGCCACTTCCCGGGCAAGGACGCGATGCTCGCCGAGCTGCTCGTCGGCATCAGCGAGCGGCTGCTCACCGGGGGCAAGCGCCGGTCCGCGGAGGCCGCGGGCTCGCCCGTCGCCGCCCTGGACTCGCTCATCGAGGGCCACATCGACTTCGCCCTGGACGACCGTCCGCTCATCACTCTCCACGACCGCGAGCTGGACCGCCTCCGGGACAGCGACCGCAAGATGGTGCGCCAGCTCCAGCGGCAGTACGTGGAGCTGTGGGTGGCCACCGTCCGCGAGGTGTATCCGGGGCTGCCGGAGGTGGAGGCGCGCGCGTCCGTACACGCGGTGTTCGGGCTCCTCAATTCGACGCCGCACCTGGGGCGCCCCGGAAGGGAGGAGACGGCGGCCCTGCTGCACAGGCTGGCCCGAGGGGCGCTGGCGGCGGCACTTCCGAGCCCGTCCGGGGTGAATTCAAGCCCGTCGAGGGGGCACCTCCCTGCTCCTTAAGAGCTTGGGGGAGTTTGAGGACGAGAAAGGCCGAAGGCCACGAGGGCCCGCGCCTCCGCCGGTTACGGCTTTCGCTCTGGACGGTCACGGAAACCCATGGGTAACCTCGACCTGAGCAAGCGCTTAGCCAACGGCGCTTGGCCGGATCCGTGACCCAGGGAGCTCAGCCGTGCGGCGTACCGTCTTCAACGAGGACCACGAGGCATTCCGGGAGACCGTCCGGGCCTTCATCGAGGCCGAGGTCGTGCCCGTGTACGACGAGTGGTACGCGGCGGGCCAGGCGCCCCGCGACTTCTACTACAAGCTCGCCGAGCTCGGCGTCTTCGGCATCCGCGTCGAGGAGGAGTTCGGCGGCGCGGGCATCGACTCGCACAAGTTCGAGGCCGTCATGTACGAGGAGACGGCCCGCGCGGGCGTCTCCTTCGGCGGCTCCGGCGTGCACGTGCTGCTCGGCCTGCCGTACATCCAGATGCTCGCCACCGACGAGCAGAAGAAGCGCTTCCTGCCCAAGTTCGTCTCCGGCGAGGAGATGTGGGCGCTCGCCATGACCGAGCCGGGCACCGGCTCCGACGTCGCGGGCATGAAGACCACGGCCAAGCTCTCCGCGGACGGCACGCACTACGTCCTCAACGGCGCCAAGACCTTCATCACCGGCGGTGTGCACGCCGACCGCGTGATCGTCTGCGCCCGCACCGCCGCGCCCGGCGCCGAGGACCGCCGCCACGGCATCTCGCTGTTCGCCGTGGACACCAAGTCCGAGGGCTACTCCGTCGGCCGCAAGCTCGACAAGCTCGGCCTGAAGGTCTCCGACACCGCCGAGCTGGCGTTCGTCGACGTCAAGGTCCCCGTCGAGGACCTCCTCGGCGAGGAGAACAAGGGCTTCTACTACCTCGGGCACAACCTCGCCTCCGAGCGCTGGGGCATCGCCTTCGGCGCCTACGCGCAGGCCAAGGCCGCCGTCCGGTTCGCCAAGGAGTACGTCCAGGAGCGCACGGTCTTCGGCAAGTCCGTCGCCTCCTTCCAGAACACCAAGTTCGAGCTGGCCGCCTGCCAGGCCGAGGTGGACGCCGCCGAGGCCGTCGCCGACCGCGCCCTCGAAGCCCTGGACGCGGGCGAGCTGACCCCGGCCGAGGCCGCGTCCGCGAAGCTCTTCTGCACCGAGGTCGCGCACCGCGTCATCGACCGCTGCCTCCAGCTCCACGGCGGCTACGGCTTCATGAACGAGTACCCGATCGCCCGCCTGTACGCCGACAACCGCGTCAACCGCATCTACGGCGGCACCAGCGAGGTCATGAAGATGATCATCGCGAAGTCGATGGGCCTGTAACCCCGCCCATGAGCGAGGAGAACGGGGCCCACGGCGCTCGCGGCCCCCTGGACGACCTGCTCGTCCTGCTCGACCTGGAGCGGGTCGAGCAGGACATCTTCCGCGGGGTGAGCCGCTCGGCCCTGGTGCCGCGCGTCTTCGGCGGCCAGGTCGCGGCCCAGGCTCTGGTCGCGGCGGGCCGCACCGTACCGGACGACAGTTCCCCAAGCTCTCGGCTTCGCTCGAGCAGGGGAGGCCCCACTGCCCACTCCCTGCACGCCTACTTCCTGCGCCCCGGCGACCCCGGCGCGCCCATCGTCTACACCGTCGACCGCATCCGCGACGGGCGCTCCTTCACCACGCGCCGCGTCGTCGCCGTGCAGCACGGCCAGCCGATCTTCCATCTGTCGGCGTCGTTCCAGGCGTACGAGGAGGGGCTCGAACACCAGGTGGGGATGCCCGCGGCGCCCGACCCGGAGACGCTGCCCACGGCGGCGGAGGCGCTGCCGTTGCACCTGCCGCCGGACGTCGCCCGGCGGCTGGTCGAGGCGCGCGCCGCCGTCGACCTGCGGTACGCGGACCTGCCGCCGTGGGGCACGGTGGGACGCCCCCGGGAGCCGCGCTCCCAGGTCTGGTTCCGCACGAACGGCAAGCTGGCGGGGGAGCACGCGGGGTCGCTGCTCCACCTGTGCCTGGCCACCTACGTGTCCGACATGACGCTGCTCGACTCGGTGCTGCTCGCGCACGGGCGCGGCGGCTGGGCCGTCGGGGACGTCGTGGGCGCGTCGCTGGACCACGCGATGTGGTTCCACCGGCCCTTCCGGGCGGACGAGTGGCTCCTGTACGACCAGGAGTCCCCGTCGGCGGGCGGCGGCAGGGGCCTCGGCCAGGGCCGCATCTGGACCCGGGACGGCAAGCTCGCCGTCACCGTCATCCAGGAGGGCGTCGTCCGGGTGCCGAGGCCCTGACGGGCCCCGCTCAGGCCTGCGGCAGGCCCGCCGCGTCGAGCAGGTAGGCCGTCATCGGGTCGTAGAAGCGCGGGCTCGTCACGTGGTCGTCCAGGGGGACCGCCACCTGGAGCGTGCCCTCGGCCTCCGCGATGAACAGGGCCGGGTCGTTGCAGTCCGCGTAGCCGACGGCGTCGATGCCGCGCTGGCCCGCGCGGCCCGCCCAGCCGTGGTCGGCGACGACCAGGTCCGGCAGGGGGCGCTCGGCGCGCAGGAGGCCGTCCAGGACCGCGTTCATCGGCTCCGGCGAGTGCGTGTGCCACAGCGTCGCGCCGCGCTCCAGGACCGCCACGTCCGCGAACTGGAAGAGGAAGCCCTCGTCCGCCGTCAGGCCGTCGGGGATGACGACGATCTCGCAGCCCGCCGCGCGCAGCGCGGCCGCCGTCGCCCGGTGCACGTCGAGCAGGCCGCCCGGGTGGCCGGTCGCGAACAGGACGCGCTCCTTGGCATCGGCGGCCTTGCGCAGCCGGCCCGCCATCCGCTCCAGGGCGTCGACCGTCAGCTCCGGGTCGATGGTGTCCTGGCCCTGGCGGTGCAGCGGGTCGTCGATCACGCCGCAGCGCTCGGCCATCACCGCGAGCACGTCCTGCTCGTCGCTCCAGCGGTCGTCGAGTTCCAGGCCGAGCCAGTAGTGACGGTCGCCGTTCGCGAGCTTGCGGTAGTGGTCGAGGTTGTTCTCGCGGGGCGTGGCCACGTCGCCCGCTATGCGGGTGCGGACGAGGTGGTCTACGAGAGCTGCGCGGGTCGGTGTCGGCATGGGTCCATTGTGCCGTCGGCCCCTCGCACCCATGTGGCGGAGCCACGGAGTGGTGCCGCCCCGCGCCCCTTCGGGCCTCGTCAGCCGGGGTGGTTCAAGGCGAACCACAGCTCCATGCGTACGTCCGGGTCGTCCAGGTCGGCGTCCAACAGGGCGGCGCAGCGGGCGACGCGCTGGCGCACGGTGTTGCGGTGCACCGACAGGGCGCTCGCCGTGCGGTCCCAACTGCCGTGCAGGGAGAGCCAGGTGCGCAGCGTCTCGGTCAGGGCCGCGCTGCCGCCGAGCGGAGCGAGCAGCACGCGCGCGTGGGCGTCGGCCTCGGCGGGCGCGACCAGGGCGGCCAGGCCCGTCTCGCGGTGCCGCACCAGCGGGACGCGGGTCGCCACGGCCCTGCGCACGGCCCGCGCGGCCTGCGCGTCGGCGGCGGCGAGGGCCTCGGCGGCGGCGGGCGCGGACACCCCGAGGGTCCAGCCGCCCTGCGCGGTGACCTCGCGGTCGGCGGGCAGCAGCAGCGCGGTGGTCTCGGGCCCGGGGTCCACGAGGGTGCTGCCGAGCGCGGTGGCCAGGGCCGCGGGGGTGGGCGCCGGCGTGCCGGAGCCGCGCTGCGCCCGCGCGTGGACCACGGTCCAGCGGTCGGCGCCCAGCAGGGACGCCACCTCGTCCGGGCCCGCGCCGAGCAACAGCCGGACGAGGGCCGCGGAGCGCGCGGACTCGGTGGCGCCCTGGTGGGGCGCGGTGAGCAGGGCGAGCAGGACGGCGGCGACCTGGGTGACGGTGTGGTCGCCCGGCTCGCGGCGCGGCGTCGCGACGCCGAGGGCCAGGCCCTGCGGCCCGGCGAGCGCGTACGCGGCGAGGTGCGTGGTGCCGACGGTGTCCGTGCCGGAGGCGGGGGCCGGGCGGGGTTCGGCCGGGTGCAGCACGACCCCGGCGAGCCGGTCCAGGGCGGCCAGGGCCGCCTCGCCCGGCGGGGTGCCCGCGCTCTGGGCGGGCGTTCCGTCGGCGGTGTGCAGGACCGCGTACCCGTCGAGGCGCGTGGCCAGCTGCCGCAGCAGCGCGGGCACCGGGTCGGGCCGTGCGGCGGCGGCCGCGAGGCCCTGCTGCGCCTGGGCGACGCGGCGCAGCTCGGTGTGCCTGGCCTCCGCCATCAGCTGCCACACGGCCCGCGCGACCCCGCTGAACGTCGTCTGCGGCGGCACTTCGAGCAGCGGCAGGCCGTGGCGGTCGCAGGCCTCCACCAGCGCGCGCGGCACGGTGTCGTGCACGGGGGCGACGCCGAAGCCGAGGGCCGCGCCGCCCGCCGCCACGATGCGGGACACGTACGTGTCGAGGAGCGGCCCGGCGGCCGCCGTGTCCGGCACGTGCACCCCGGCCGTCAGGAGCAGCTCGCCGCCCAGGAGGTACGGGTAGGGGTCGGCCATCTCCGAGGTGTGCACCCAGTGGATGTCGGCGGCCGCCGCGTCCGGGCCCGCGATCTGGCGCAGGCCGAGGCCGTCGCGGGCGAGCAGGGCGGTCAGCGGGACGGGCGGCGTGGGCGGGGCCGAGGGAGAGGGGGGCGACGGCGGCGGGGCCGACGGCGGCAGGGCCGACGGGGACGGGGCCGACGGGGGCGGGCTGGACTCCGCCATGGTGGATGATCCCTCCATCCGGGCCGGGAAAAGTAGAGGAAACGTACACTTCAGCGATGCTTTCCGGCCACCTAGGGTCGTGTCGACCGTCACACCGAGGTCGTCCCCCTCAGGCGCGTGAAGGAGAGATACCCATGGCTGTCGACTATGCGGTGATCGTCGTCTATCTCGCGGGGATGCTGGCCATGGGCTGGTGGGGCATGCGCCGCGCCAAGTCCAAGAGCGAGTTCCTGGTCGCGGGCCGCCGCCTGGGGCCGTGGATGTACTCCGGCACGATGGCCGCGATCGTCCTCGGCGGCGCCTCCACCATCGGCGGCGTCGGCCTCGGCTACACGCACGGCCTGTCCGGCGCCTGGATGGTCTTCACCATCGGCCTGGGCCTGCTCGCCCTCTCCGTCTTCTTCTCCGCCCGCATCGCCCGGCTGAAGGTCTACACCGTCTCCGAGATGCTCGACCTGCGCTACGGCGGCCGCGCGGGCGTGCTGTCCGGCGTCGTCATGTGGGGCTACACGCTGATGCTGGCGGTGACCTCCACCATCGCGTACGCCACCATCTTCGACGTCCTGTTCGACGTGAACCGCACGCTCGCCATCGTCATCGGCGGCTCCATCGTCGTCGCCTATTCCACGCTCGGCGGCATGTGGTCGATCACGCTCACGGACATGGTGCAGTTCGTCGTCAAGACGATCGGCGTGCTGCTCCTCCTGCTGCCCATCGCGGTCGTCAAGGCGGGCGGCTTCGGCGAGATGAAGGCGAAGCTGCCCGGCGAGTACTTCGAACCGTTCGGCGTCGGCGGTGAGACGATCTTCACCTACGTACTGATCTACACCTTCGGCATGCTCATCGGGCAGGACATCTGGCAGCGGGTGTTCACCGCGCGCAGCGACAAGGTCGCCCGCTGGGGCGGCACGGTCGCCGGTACGTACTGCCTCGTCTACGCGCTCGCGGGCGCCGTCATCGGCACCGCCGCGAAGGTCATGTACCCGAACCTGCCCAGCCCCGACTCCGCCTTCGCCACCATCGTCAAGGACGAACTGCCCATGGGCGTGCGGGGCCTGGTGCTCGCCGCCGCGCTCGCCGCCGTGATGTCCACCTCGTCCGGCGCGCTCATCGCCTGCGCGACCGTGGCCAACAACGACATCTGGTCGCGGCTGCGGGGCGCGTCCGCGCAGGGCGACCCGCACGACGAGGTGAAGGGCAACCGCGCCTTCATCCTCGTCATGGGCGTCGGCGTCATCGGCGTCTCCATCGCCCTCAACGACGTCGTCCAGGCGCTGACCGTCGCGTACAACCTGCTCGTCGGGGGGCTGCTCGTGCCGATCCTCGGCGGGCTGCTGTGGCGGCGGGGGACCGGGGCGGGCGCGCTCGCCGCGGTCGTCGCGGGCGGGCTCTCCGTGATCGGCCTGATGTGGCACTACGGAATCCTCGCGAACGAGCCCATCTACTACGGGCTGCTGACCTCGCTCGTGGTGTACGTGGCCGTCTCGCTGTCCACCCGCCCCACCGACGCGGGGACGCTCGCGGCTTGGCGTGACCGGGTCGCCGGCCGCGAGGCCGAGGCGGAGGTGCCCGTGACGGCCTGACTTCCTCCCCCACCCCGCCCCTTCCCGATTCCTGGGGGCTCCGCCCCAGACCCCCGCTCCTCAAATGCCGGAGAGGCTGAAAACCCTGCCTCAACCGGTGACAGTTCCAGCCCGTCCGGCGTTTGAGGACGAGGCGCGGAGCGCCGACAAACGGGGGTCCAAGGGGGCAGAGCCCCCTTGTTCGGGAAGGGGCGGGTCCGGGGCACACCCGTGAGGGTTCACACTGTTTACGCACATTCGTTACACCAGGAGACACCGACCATGAGCAGCACCGAGAACACCCCCCAGGGCGCCTCCGCCGAGCCCCGCGGCCCGGTGGACTCCTCGCGGATCCCGCGCTACGCGGGCCCCGCGACGTTCGCCCGCCTGCCCCGCCTCGACGAGGTCGGCACCGCGGACGTGGCGGTCGTCGGCGTCCCCTTCGACACGGGTGTGTCCTACCGTCCGGGCGCCCGCTTCGGCGGCAACGCGATCCGGGAGGCGTCCCGCCTGCTCCGCCCGTACAACCCGGCCCAGGACGCGTCCCCGTTCGCGCTCGCCCAGGTCGCCGACGCCGGCGACATCGCGGCGAACCCGTTCAACATCAACGAGGCCGTGGAGACCATCGAGGCCGCCGCCGACGACCTGCTCGGCACCGGCGCCCGGATGATGACCCTCGGCGGCGACCACACCATCGCGCTGCCCCTGCTGCGCTCGGTGGCGAAGAAGCACGGCCCGGTCGCGCTCCTTCACTTCGACGCGCACCTCGACACCTGGGACACGTACTTCGGCGCCGAGTACACGCACGGCACCCCGTTCCGCCGGGCCGTGGAGGAGGGCATCCTCGACACCGAGGCCCTCAGCCACGTCGGCACCCGCGGCCCGCTGTACGGCAAGAAGGACCTCACCGACGACGAGAAGATGGGCTTCGGCATCGTCACCTCGTCGGACATCTACCGGCGCGGCGCCGACGAGGTCGCCGACCAGCTGCGCCAGCGCATCGGGGACCGGCCGCTGTACATCTCCATCGACATCGACTGCCTCGACCCGGCCCACGCCCCGGGCACCGGCACCCCGGAGGCGGGCGGCATGACCTCCCGCGAGCTCCTGGAGATCCTGCGCGGCCTGGCCTCCTGCAACCTGGTCTCCGCCGACGTCGTCGAGGTCGCCCCGGCCTACGACCACGCCGAGATCACCGCCGTGGCCGCGTCCCACACCGCGTACGAACTGACGACGATCATGTCCCGCCAGATCGCGGAGGCCCGCGCCAAGTGACCCACGACCACGACCTGGAACTGAGGCCCACCGCCGCGCAGACCGAGGCCGCCCTCCACCCGCCCGCCGGGCGCAACGGCGGCGACCTCGTCGTCGAGACCCTGCGCGGGCTCGGCGCGGCCACCGTGTTCGGCCTGCCGGGGCAGCACGCCCTCGGCATGTTCGACGCGCTGCGCCGCTCCGACCTGGCCTACGTCGGCCTGCGCGTGGAGAACAACGCCGGCTTCGCGGCGGACGCGTACGGCCGGGTGACCGGCGAGGTCGCGCCGCTGCTCCTGTCGACGGGGCCGGGCGCGCTCACCTCGCTCGCCGCGCTCCAGGAGGCCGCCGCCGCGAGCGCCCCGGTGCTCGCCATCGGCAGCCAGGTCCCCGTCGCCGGGCTCGGCGGCGGGCGCCACGGCTATCTGCACGAACTGCGCGACCAGCAGGCCTCGTTCCGGGACGTGGTCAAGTCCGTCCACACCGTCCGCACCCAGTCCCAGATCCCGTCCGCGATCGCGGCGGCCTGGGAGTCGGCCCTCACCGCGCCGCACGGCCCGGTGTGGGTGGAGATCCCGCAGGACGTGCTGCTTGCCGAAACGACGCTGCCGCAGGTCACCGCCGTCGACGCGACGCCGCGCGACCTCGTGCCGCGCCCGGAGCTGACCGCCGTGGCCGCCGATCTGCTGACGCGCGCCGAGCGCCCGGTGATCATCGCGGGCGGCGGGGTCGTCCGCGCCGACGCCTCCGGCAAGCTCCGCGCGCTCGCCGAGAAGCTGAACGCGCCGGTCGTCACCACCTTCGGCGGCAAGGGCGCCTTCCCCTGGGAGCACCCGCTGTCCCTCCAGTCCTGGCTGGAGGACCGGCACACCACCGACTTCCTGGAGGACGCCGACGTCCTGCTCGTGGTCGGCTCCGGGCTCGGCGAACTCTCCTCGAACTACCACACCTTCGCGCCCCGTGGCCGGGTCGTCCAGATCGAGGCCGACCCCGGCAAGCTGGAGTCCAACCACCCCGCGCTCGGCATCCACGCCGACGCCCGGCTCGCCCTGACCGCGCTCCTGGAGACGGTGGGCGAGCGGCCCGACCCGGCCGCGCCCGAGCGGGTCGCGGCCGTCCTCGCGAAGGTCCGCGAGCGGATCGACGGGCAGGAGCTGACCCTGGAGCAGGACGTGCTCGCCGCGGTGCGGGCCGCCCTGCCGGACGGTTCGCCGTCCTTCTGGGACATGACGATCCTCGCCTACTGGGCGTGGTCCGCCTTCGACGCGCGGCGCCCCAACACCATGCACTCGGCGCAGGGCGCGGGCGGCCTCGGCTACGGCTTCCCGGCCGCGCTCGGGGCGGCCGCCGCCGACCCGACGCGGCCCGTGCTCGCGGTCTCCGGCGACGGCGGCGCGATGTACTCGATCGCCGAGCTGGCCACCGCCCGGCAGTACGGCCTGAACGTGACCTGGCTGATCGTCGACGACGGCGGCTACGGCATCCTGCGCGAGTACATGGCGGACGCCTTCGGCGAGGCGACCGCCACGGAGCTGGCCCGGCCCGACTTCGTCGCGCTCGCCGAGTCGTTCGGGGTGCCGGGCGTGCGGACGTCGCCGGAGCGGCTGCGGGACGACCTGGCGAAGGCCCTGGCCGCGCCGGGACCGAGCGTCGTCGTGCTGCCCGCGCTCCTGCGGATGTTCGCACCGACGCACCTCGGCGGGAGCTGATCACCACTGGGGTGGCGGCAGCCTGAGTTCCGCCCACACCGCCTTGCCGATCCCGTACGCGCGCTGACAGCAGCCCCACCGTTCGGACAAGGCGACCACCAGGGCGAGCCCCCGGCCTCGCTCGTCATCAGCCCGCGCCTCGCACGGCGCGGGCTGCGCGGCGTTCGCGTCGGCGACCTCGATCCGCAACCGCCGTCCGCGATGGGTGATCCGGACGCCGATCTCGCGGCCTGCGGGAACGCGCGCGTGCTGGATGGAGTCGGTGACCAGCTCCGAGAGCAACAGCTCGGCAGTGTCCGCCACTTCGCCGTCGATCTTCCACGCGGAGAGCTGCTCGCGCAGCAGAGTACGGGCATGGCCTGCGCTTCGGGGGACGCGGGGCAGCTGCCACTTGGCTTCGAAGTCCCCGGAGCTTGCCGGTTGCCCGGACGCGGTGTGGGCTGACACAGGTACCTCCATGTGGGGCTCCGGACCTGATGGGACATCTCTAGAGATGTTGCTAGTGAAAGTGAAGCGGAGTCCCTTTCGATGTGTCAACACATCTCTAGAGATGCATGGGATCGGCTGCGAAGGCTCGATGCCCGACTGCGTTCCGCGACGCGCGGTGCTTAAGGTGTCTAGAGATGATCGGAGGAGGTCCGGATGAGCGGCCGGGGTAGCGAACGCCAGCCCAAGTACCAGCGCATCGCCGCGGAGCTGAGGGCGGGGATCGAGGCTGGGGAGTACGGGCCGGGGGAGCGGCTGCCCGGTGAGAACGACCTCATGGCGGCCCACGGCGTCGCGCGTATGACGGCTCGGCAGGCGCTCGCGCTTCTGCAGGCGGAGGGGCTCGTCGAAGCGCGTAAAGGTGCCGGGGTGTTCGTCCGGGACTTCAAGCCGATCCGCAGGCACGGCGTCGAGCGCCTCGCGCACACCCAGTGGGGCTCGGGGCGCTCGATCTGGGCCGCCGACGTCGGTGGGCGCGACTTGGTGGTCGACTCCGTCGAGGTGGCAGAGGAGGCCGCCCCGGCGGCGGTGGCCGGAATTCTGGAACTCGGTGAGGGGGACCGCGTCTGCGTACGGCGACGTCGGTTCGTCCTCGACGGCAAGCCGGTGCTGCTCTCCGTCTCCTACCTGTCGGCGGAACTGGTCAGCGGGACGCCGATCGCCCAGCCGGACACCGGTCCGGGCGGAACGTACGCGAGGCTCGGAGAACTCGGGCACCGGCCGGTCCGGTTCCGCGAGGAGGTCCGCTCACGCATGCCCAAGGGCGACGAGTCCGCTCGCCTTGACATGTCGCCCGGCATGCCGGTCATGCTCATCGGCCGCACCGCGTACGACGAGCAGGGGCGTGCCGTCGAAGTCAACGAGATGGTCCTCGACGCGTCCGCGTACGTCTTGGAGTACGCCTTCGAGGCGTGAAGGCCCGGCCTGACCCCTGTGTGACGAAGACGGCAGCGACAGATGCCCCACAGTCGTACAACCATTCACCCTTGTAGGTGAGTCATGGGATGCGCGTGCGCCGGGGGCGCACGCGTGTACCGAACTACGGGGGGAACCTCCATGACTCACCGCATATCCCGGCGTGCCCGCGTGCTGAGCGCAGGCGTCGTCGCCGCCGTCCTCGTGCCGGTCGCGGGGACGGCCGTCGCCACCCCGGCCGCCGCCGCGACGCCCCAGGTCACGTGCACCTCGGCCCAGCCGGACCTGGCGAAGAAGCTCGCCAAGGACATCAACGCCGCGCTGAAGAACCGCAAGGGCACCATCGCCGTCGGCTTCCACGACAAGGCCACCAAGACGACGTGCACCCTGCGCGGCACCACCGCGTTCGACTCGGCGAGCGTCGTCAAGGTGACCGTGCTCGCCACGCTGCTGTGGGACGCGAAGAAGAACGACCGGTATCTGACGGACCGCGAGTCCAGCCTCGCCAAGGCCATGATCACCAAGTCGGACAACAACGCCACCAGCGCGCTGTGGCGCCAGCTCGGCGCGGGCAAGGTCAAGAAGTTCCTCGCCGCCGCGAAGATGACCAAGACCGTGCCCGGCTCGGGCGGCTACTGGGGCCTGACCCGGATCAACGTCCAGGACGAGCAGAAGCTGCTCGCCCTCGTCACCGCGCCGAACTCCGTGCTCAGCGACAACGCGCGCGCCTACATCCTGAAGCTGATGAACCAGGTCGTCCGCGACCAGCGCTGGGGCACCCCGGCGGGCGCCCCCACCGGCGTCAAGACCCACGTCAAGAACGGCTGGCTGCCCCGGGCCACGCACGGCTGGCGCGTGCACAGCATCGGCGCCTTCAAGGGCCGCGGCCACGACTACACGATCTCCGTGCTCACCCACGGCAACGGCTCCATGAACTACGGCGTCGACACCATCCAGCGCGTCTCCAGGGCCATCCACAAGGACCTGACCCCGCTGACCCAGGCCCCGCAGCGCTACGCCCCGACGGACACCCCGAAGGAGGCGTCGGTCCCGGTCCCGCAGTCCTGACGAAGAGCCCCTTCATCCCGCCGCGTTTGTTGCGGCGGGATGAAATCGGCTCCCCGCCGTGTTGGGCCTCTCGGCAGGTCAGGACGGCGAGAGGAACGCGGTGACGGAGCGGCCGGAGCGGCAGGGCTGGGCGAGACGGCTGTGGGGGTACGCCTGGCGCTACCCCAAGGACGTGGTGCTCGCCCTCGGCTCGTCCCTCGGGGGCATGGCCGTCATGGCCGTCGTCCCGCTGCTCACCAAGGTCGTCATCGACGACGTGATCGGCGACCACAGCCGCGCCATGGCCCCCTGGGCGGGCGCCCTGCTGGGCGCCGCCGTCCTCGTCTACGTCATGACGTACGTCCGCCGCTACTACGGCGGCCGCCTCGCCCTCGACGTGCAGCACGACCTGCGCACGGAGATGTACGACACCATCACCGCGCTCGACGGGCGGCGGCAGGACGAGCTGTCCACCGGGCAGGTCGTGGGCCGGGCCACCAGCGACCTCCAGCTGATCCAGGGCCTGCTGTTCATGCTGCCCATGACCATCGGGAACGTCCTGCTGTTCGCGATGTCCCTCGCGATCATGGCCTGGCTCTCGCTGCCGCTCACCCTCGTCGCCCTGGCCGTCGCGCCCGCCCTGTGGTGGATCGCCCGCCGCAGCCGCAGCAGGCTGCACCCGGCGACCTGGTACGCGCAGGCGCAGGCCGCCGCCGTCGCGGGCGTCGTCGACGGGGCCGTCAGCGGCGTGCGCGTGGTCAAGGGCTTCGGGCAGGAGGAGCAGGAGACCGGGAAGCTGCGCGAGGTCGGCCGCAGGCTGTTCGCGGGCCGCCTGCGCACCATCCGGCTCAACTCCCGCTACACGCCCGCCCTCCAGGCCGTGCCCACCCTCGGGCAGGTCGCGATGCTGGCGCTCGGCGGCTGGCTCGCGGTCGAGGGGGAGATCACCCTCGGCACCTTCGTGGCGTTCTCGACCTACCTCGCGCAGCTCGTCGGTCCGGTGCGGATGCTCGCCATGGTCCTGACCGTCGGCCAGCAGGCCCGCGCGGGCGCCGAGCGCGTCCTGGAGCTCATCGACACCCGGCCCGCCATCGCGGACGGCACCAAGGAGCTGCCCGCCGACGCCCCGGCGACCGTCGAGTTCGACGACGTGGCGTTCTCCTACGACGACGAGGGGCGCCCCGTCCTCGACGGGCTCAGCTTCGAGATCCGCTCCGGCGAGACCCTCGCCGTGGTCGGCTCCTCCGGCAGCGGCAAGTCCACCGTCTCGCTGCTCCTTCCCCGCTTCTACGACGTGTCGCGCGGCGCCGTCCTCATCGGCGGCCACGACGTGCGCGAGCTGACGCAGGAGTCCCTGCGCGCCGCGATCGGCCTCGTGCCCGAGGACTCCTTCCTCTTCTCCGACACCGTGCGCGCCAACATCGCGTACGGACACCCGGACGCGACGGACGAGGACGTCGAGCGGGCCGCCCGCGCCGCCCAGGCGGACCGTTTCATCAGCGAGCTGCCCGACGGCTACGCCACCAAGGTCGGCGAGCACGGGCTCACCCTCTCCGGCGGCCAGCGCCAGCGCGTCGCGCTCGCCCGCGCCATCCTCACCGACCCGCGCCTGCTGGTGCTCGACGACGCCACCTCCGCGGTGGACGCCCGGGTGGAGCACGAGATCCACGAGGCGCTCAAGCAGGTCATGGAGGGCCGCACCACCCTGCTCATCGCGCACCGCCGCTCCACCCTGGGCCTCGCCGACCGCATCGCCGTCCTGGACGGCGGCCGGCTCGCCGCCATCGGCACGCACGCCGAGCTCGAACGCACCTCGCCGCTGTACCGGCGCCTGCTCACCGACCCCGACGAACTGGGCGGCGTCTCGCCCGGCCACACCGCCCCGCCCCGCGCGGCCGGCGCCGTCGAGGACACCTCCGTACGCGACGAGCTGGACGCCGAGTTCGACGCCGAGCGCGGCATCACCCCGCGCCTGTGGACGGGCGACCGCGAGCCGAAGGACGCCGCGCTCGCCGGGGCCCCGGCCACGCCCGAGCTGCTCGCGCAGGTCGACGCGCTGCCGCCCGCCACCGACACACCGGACATCGACGAGGCGCGGGCCGTCGCCCCCGAGGAGTCGTACGGCCTGCGCAGACTGCTGCGGGGCTTCGGCCTCCCGCTGCTCCTGAGCCTGCTGCTCGTCGCCGTGGACGCGGGGATGGGGCTGCTCCTGCCCGTCCTCATCCGGCACGGCATCGACGAGGGCGTCTCGCAGGCCGCCCTCGGCGCGGTGTGGGCGGCCTCGGGCCTCGCGCTCGTCGCCGTCGCCGTGCAGTGGGCGGCGCAGACCGGCGAGACCCGAATGACGGGCCGCACCGGCGAGCGGGTCCTGTACTCGCTGCGCCTGAAGATCTTCGCGCAGCTCCAGCGCCTCGGACTCGACTACTACGAGCGGGAGCTGACCGGCCGCATCATGACCCGGATGACGACGGACGTGGACGCCCTGTCCACGTTCCTCCAGACGGGCCTGGTCACCGCGTTCGTCTCCGTCGTCACCTTCTTCGGCATCATGGCCGCCCTGCTCGTGATCGACCTCCAGCTCGCCCTCGTCGTCTTCGCGACGCTCCCGCCGCTCGTCGTCGGCACGTACTTCTTCCGCAGGTCGAGCGTGAAGGCGTACGAACTAGCCCGTGAGCGCGTGTCCGTGGTCAACGCCGACCTCCAGGAGACGGTGTCCGGGCTGCGGATCGTGCAGGCGTTCCGGCGCGAGCGGACGGGCGGCGCGCGGTTCGCGGCCCGCAGCCAGGACTACCGCCTGGCGCGGGTGCGCGGCCAGTGGCTGATCTCGGTGTACTTCCCGTTCGTGCAGCTGCTGTCCTCGGCCGCGGTGGTCGCCGTCCTGATCGTGGGCGCGCACCGCGTGGACGCGGGCACCCTGACGACCGGCGCCCTGGTCGCCTACCTCCTCTACATCGACCTGTTCTTCGCCCCCGTGCAGCAGCTCTCCCAGGTCTTCGACGGCTACCAGCAGGCCACCGTGTCGCTCGGCCGCATCCAGGAGCTGCTGCGCGAGCCGACCTCGACGAAGGCCCCGGACGAGCCGCTCGAGGTGCTCTCCCTGCGCGGCGAGATCGCCTTCGAGGGCGTGGAGTTCGCGTACGGGGGCGACGCGGGGGAGGCGCCCGCGGCCGCCGTCGAAAGCCCCGCCGTCGCATCCGCCGCGGGGGAGACCGCGCTCAGCGGCATCGACCTGCGCATCCCCGCGGGCCAGACCGTCGCCTTCGTCGGCGAGACCGGCGCGGGCAAGTCCACGCTGGTCAAGCTCGTCGCCCGGTTCTACGACCCGACGGACGGCCGCGTCACCGTCGACGGCACCGACCTGCGGTCCCTCGACCTGACCTCCTACCGGCACCGGCTCGGCGTCGTGCCGCAGGAGGCGTACCTGTTCGCGGGCACCGTGCGCGACGCCATCGCCTACGGCCGCCCCGACGCCACCGACGCGCAGGTCGAGGCGGCGGCCCGCGCGGTCGGCGCGCACGACATGATCGCCACGCTCGACGGCGGCTATCTGCACGAGGTGGCCGAGCGCGGCCGCAACCTCTCGGCGGGGCAGCGCCAGCTGATCGCCCTGGCCCGCGCGGAGCTCGTCGACCCCGACATCCTGCTCCTGGACGAGGCGACGGCGGCCCTGGACCTGGCCACCGAGGCCCAGGTCAACCTCGCCACCGACCGCATCGCGGGCAAGCGCACCACGCTGGTGGTCGCCCACCGCCTGACCACGGCAGCCCGCGCGGACCGCGTGATCGTGATGGACCACGGCCGGGTCGCGGAGGACGGCACCCACGACGAACTCCTGGCCCGCGACGGCCGGTACGCGCGCCTGTGGCGCACGTTCGTGGGGGACCCGGTGGAGGCCTGAGCCCGGCCGGGCTCAGTACGCCGACCTGATGTCCGTGATCCTGCGGGTCGCCAGGTCGGACTGGACCGTCAGATAGGTGTACGTGTGCCTCTGGCCGGTGCCCCAGGTCAGGCGCACCGTGGAGGTCGTCTTGCCCATGCCGCTGTCGCCCGCGGTCACGCGCCAGGCGGTCGGCGCGTTCTGGGCGCGCAGCACGCCGTCGGCGTCGTGGCGGCGCTCCCAGTCCAGCAGCCGCTCGCGCAGGTCGGGCGTCAGATAGAAGGTGCGCAGGGCGGCGGTGGCCTTGGCGGAGCCGGAGGTGCTCGCCATGTCGACGTACGCGCCGTAGAAGTGGGCGACCCGCTCGTAGGCGGGTCCCGGGCTGCCGCTGCGGGCGGGTGCCTGGCCCGGCTCGGCGGAGGCCGCGGACGGCACGGCGGCCACGGCGGCGAGGAGGACGGCGGCGAGGATCGGACGGGCCCGGCGAAGGCCGGAGCCGCGGCGTAACGGACGTATCGAAGTCATGGGATGTCCTGCCTTTCACGTTCTGCTCCGTTCGACCACGGGTGGCTTCGGGAAGTTGTGTCAAACCTGGAAAATGGCAGGCACCATTCCGCAACCGTCGGATGCCTGTCCGGCGTCCGTACGTCCGTACGCTGATGCCGGGGTGGCGGGAGGGGTCATCGTGGAGAGTGGTCGGATACGGCGCCGCGTGGCGGGGGGTGCCGCCGCGGTCACCGCTGCCCTCTTGTTCACGCTGGTGGGACCCGGCGCGGGCGCGGCCCAGGCCGCCCCGATCTGTCCCGGCCAGAAGATCCGCACCCTCACCTTCAGCACCGGCAAGGTCGTCCTCTACAAGAAGCGCGGCTTCGTCTGCGCCGTGACGTACGCCAAGAGCTCCCGCAACCGCAAGCCCATGTCCGTCAGCGTGCAGGCGCGCGGCAGCCGCCCGGTGCGGGACCACGGCCGCTTCCTGCGCCTCGCGGGCCCGGTGAAGGTGCACGCGGGCCACCGCTGCGTGTGGGTCAAGGGCGATGTGAGCGGCCGCGGGGTCAGCTCCGGCTGGATCCTCTGCTGACCGCCCGGCGCCGGGCCGGAGCCGGACACGCGTCCGCTGGGCGGACACGACCGTCCCCTCAGTGAATTTTCCCCCGCCCGAGATGGCGGTGTAGCGCCCCTATGTCGCCAATGCGGCCTGGTGTACGACCAGTTGCTCCGTTAGGTTCCGGGGAATTGCCGCGCCGACAGGGGAGGACGCATGCGCAAGGCGCTCAGATGGGTGCTGTCACTCGTGGTGCTGATAGGCACCATAGGCTTCACCGGAGCCACGGCGGCCACCGCCGCCACGCCCGGGGCACCCGCAGCCACGACCGACATCAAGGACCGGCTCCTCGCCATCAAGGGCATGAGCCTCATCGAGGAGAAGCCGTACGACGGGTACCGCTTCTTCGTCCTGAACTACCGCCAGCCGGTGGACCACCGGCACCCCGGCAAGGGCACCTTCCAGCAGCGCATCACCGTGCTGCACAAGGACACCGCCCGGCCCACCGTCTTCCACACCTCGGGCTACGGCCTGAACGTGAACCCGGGCCGCTCCGAGCCCACCCGCATCATCGACGGCAACCAGGTCTCCATGGAGTACCGCTTCTTCACGCCGTCCCGCCCGGCCCCGGCCGACTGGAAGAAGCTCGACATCTGGCAGGCCGCCAGCGACCAGCACCGCATCTTCGAGGCCCTCAAGCCGGTCTACCCGAAGAAGTGGCTGTCCACCGGCGCCTCCAAGGGCGGCATGACCGCCACCTACTTCGAGCGCTTCTACCCGCGCGACATGGACGGCGTCGTCGCCTACGTCGCGCCCAACGACGTGAACAACAAGGAAGACTCCGCCTACGACCGCTTCCTCGAGACCGTCGGCACCAAGGAGTGCCGCACGAAGATCGAGGCCGTACAGCGCGAGGCCCTGGTGCGCCGGGAGCCCCTGGAGAAGCTGTACGCCTCCTACGCGGCTGCCAACGGCTACACCTTCAAGACCATCGGCAACCTCGACAAGGCCTTCGAAGCCGTCGTCCTCGACGTGAACTGGGGCTTCTGGCAGTACCAGCAGTCGGCGACCGCCTGCGGGAAGGTGCCGACCGCCGCGACGGCCTCCGACCAGGGCCTGTTCGACTGGATCGAGGACGTCGGCGGCTGGTCCTCCTACGCCGACCAGGGCCTTGAGTACTACACCCCGTACTACTACCAGGCCGGTACCCAGCTCGGCTCGCCCGACATCAAGCAGCCCTGGCTCGCCGACCTGAGCCGCTACGGCTACCAGCCGCCGCGGAACTTCGTGCCGCGCGACATCCCGATGACCTTCCAGAAGCACGCCATGAAGGACGTCGACCGCTGGGTGCGCCACCACTCGCACCGGATGATGTTCGTGTACGGGGAGAACGACCCGTGGGGCGCGGAGCCGTTCCGCCCCGCGCGCGGGGTCAAGCACGACTCCCACGTCTTCACGGCGCCGGGCGGCAACCACGGGGCGAACGTCGCCGGGCTCACGTCCGCCGACAGGGCCAAGGCCACGGAGCGCATCCTCGCCTGGGCCGGAGTCCCCGCGGCGAAGCCCGCCCCGTACGACGCGAAGCTCGACCGTGAGCGCAAGGACCAGATGACGCTGCGGCCGTAGTCGGCGCTCCGCGCCTCGTCCTCGAACGCCGGACGGGCTGGATCTGTCGCCGGTTGCGGCAACATCTCAGCCCCTCCGGCGTTTGAGGAGCGGGGGTCTGGGGGCGGAGCCCCCAGGAAGCGGGAAGGGGCGGGATCGGGGAGCCCCCGGCAGGGTCACACCCGGACCGCGCAGCCGACCGGGCGGGCGCCGCCCAAGGACACGTACAGGGCGGTGCCGGGGGCGCAGGCAGGTCGCGCGGCCACGGCCGCCACGACGCGGTACTCCGGGGCCCGGCGGCCCGAGCCGTCGCACGGGGTCTCACGGACCTCGCCCCGCCCGGCCCCGTACACACAGTCGCCCACGACGGTCCGGGGCCCGCCCCCGCCCCCGGGGTCCCCGGGATGCGGCGGCTCCAGGTTCCGCATGCAGGCGTACCCGCGCGACACCTCCCCGTCGCCATCCTCGTCGACGGCGGGCCGGCGCTCGCTGATGTGCAGGACGTAGTCGGCACGCGCGGGACACGGGGGCCCGTCGCCGACGGGCCCGTCGTGGCGGGCGATGACGCGCGCGGCCGCCCGCTCGCTGCCGCAGGGCACCTCCGTGACGCGCTCGCGCCCCCGCGACGCGCAGTCATCGACGCCGAGGAAGACGGCCCCGTGCCCGCCGGGCGACGCGGTGAGCGCGGGCCGCTGCGAGGCGGCGTCGGGGCCCCCGGACTTCTGACATCCCGCCAGGACCAGGGCGGCGGCCAGCAGCGCGCCCCCGCACGCCGCTTCCGCCCTGGTCGTCCACATGGCAGCCCCCCGCCCCATGACCATGTGTACCCAGCGTGACCCCGCCACGCGCGGGCACGCCAGGCGCTCGGGAGGCTTTGCGCTCGTTGGCGACGGGGCGGGACGCGCGCTGCGTACGGCCGGTACGCCCGTCAGTCGGACGCGGCGTACGGCTCGTACGAAAGGCCGTGGCCGATGGGGTACAGCACCTGCCCGGGGTCGTCCGGGCGCGGCACGGGCACCGGCAGGCGGCCCGCGGGCCGGGTGCGCCCCGCGATGACGCGGGCGGCGGCGCGCAGTTCGACGTCGGTCCAGGAGTAGGTGGCGAGGGCGGCGGCGCCCGGCAGGTCCTGCGGGGTGCGGACCGCGAGGGTGACGACGGGCACGCCGGTGGCGGTCAGCGCGGTGATGAGGCCGTGCTGCGCGTCGCCCGCCGCGACGTCGTAGGCCGTGACGAGCACGGCGGCACGCCCCGCCGCGGCGGCCACGGCGTCGTCGACGGCTTCCTTGGCAGGCGCACCCCCCGTGCTCAGCACGGCGACGTCGAAACCGAGGTCGGTGAGCGCGGCGGCGAGGACGGCGGTCGGCGGGCCGGTCGTGCCGGACGGGGACACCGGGTCGGCGCCGACGACGAGCAGGTCGCGATGGGTGTCGGGGGACAGCGGGAGCAGGCCGTCGTCGTTGCGCAGGAGCGTGGTCGTACGGTCGGCGATGCGGTCGGCGGTCGCGCGGTGGGCGCTGCTGCCGACGGTCTCGTCGACGCCGTCGAGGCAGACGTACGGATCGTCGAAGAGGCCCAGTTTCGCCTTGAGTTCGAGGACGCGCAGCACGGAGGCGTCGATGCGCTCCTCGCTCAGCTCGCCCTCGCGCACGGCGCGCACGACCGCGTTCCAGGCGAGCTCCGGCTGCGGCGGGTCCAGGAGCTGGTCGACGCCCGCCTTCAGGGCCAGCACGGCCACGCGGTCGTCGCCGTACTTGGTGCGGACGCCCCGCATGGACAGCGAGTCGGTCACCACCAGGCCCTGGTGGCCGAGCTGTTCGCGCAGCACGCCGGTGACGATCGGGTACGAGAGGGTGGCCGGGTCGAGCGCCGGGTCGAGGGCGGGCACGACGAGGTGCGCGGTCATCACGGCGTCGACCCCGGCGGCCAGCGCGGCGCGGAACGGCGGGGCGTCGAGCTCCTCCCACTCCGCGCGGCTGTGGTGGATGTGCGGAAGCGCGGTGTGGCTGTCGGTCTCGGTGTCGCCGTGGCCGGGGAAGTGCTTGGCGGCGGTGGCGATCCCGGCACTCTGATAGCCCTCGATCTGGGCGGTCACGAAGCGGGAGACGGCGTCGGGGTCCGCGCCGAAGGAGCGTACGCCGATGACGGGGTTGGCCGGGTTCACGTTCACGTCGGCGGAGGGCGCGTAGTTCTGGAAGACGCCGAGCGCGCGCAGTTCCACGCCGGCGATGCGGGCCGCCTCGCGCACGTCGTCGGGGGAGCCGCCCGCGCCGAGCGCCATCGCGCCCGGCAGGAGCGTGGCGGGCGCGCCGACGCGGGCGACGACGCCGTGCTCCTGGTCGATGGTGAGCAGCAGCGGCACCCCGGGCGACTGCCCGAGGGCGACGCGCTGCACGTCGTTGGAGAGGGTGGCGAGCTGGCGCGGATCACGGGTGTTGTGGGCCCAGCCGAAGTAGATGAGCCCGCCGGGCCGGAACTTGGCGACGGCCTCGGCGGCGGTGCGGACGCCGAGCTCCCGCTCGTTGACCTCCATGTCGGCGGGGTCGGGTTCGGTGGCGTGGTGTCCGTACACGTGCAGGACGAAGAGCTGGCCGACCTTCTCTTCGAGCGTCATGCGGGCCAGGAGGGCACGCGGGTCGTCCACGGTGACAGGGGCAGCGTCAAGAGAGTCGTGAGGCACCTGCCACGGATATCCCGTGCCGTGCGGCGGGTCAAGGCTCAGGAAGCCGGGGACGGTGCCGCCACCGGCGCAATGGAGGGGGCGCACCGGTGGCGGCTCGCTGCCGGCCGCGGGCGGCGGAGAGGGAGGTCAGCGGTCGCAGCCAGCAGCGATGCCGACACCGCTCGCGAGACTCTCCGGCAGCGTGTCCGTTGGACGAGCGGGCCGCCCTCCGGGTTCCCCGAGGGGCGCGGAACGCGCGAAGTCGGTGCGCGCGGTGCCGATGGGACCCAGGTGCCGCCCTGCGGGCCCGCGCCTATGCGGGCCAGGCCTCCTGCAACACCCGTACGGTCTCGGCGATCGCGGGCCGCCGGGCGGCGCCGGTCCGCCACACCGCGTACAGGCGGCGCATCGGCAGCGGGTCGAGGCGCACCGCGACCACACCGGGCGGCAGCGGGCCGCGCCCGAGGCGGGGGAGCAGCGCGATGCCGAGCCCGGCGGCGACGAGCGCGATCAGCGTGGGGTTCTCCTCGGCCTGGTGGACGATGTCCATCTCGCACCCGGCGGCCCGCATCGTCCGCACCAGCCAGTCGTGACAGATCTGCCCCGGCGGCTGCGAGACCCAGCGCTCGCCCTTCAGATCGGTGCGCCGCACGGCGTCCCGCCCGGCGAGCGGATGTCCCTCCGGTACGAGCAGGTCGCACAGGTCGTCGCCGATCACGGCCTGGTCGACGCCGGGCGGCGTGGCCAGCGGAGTGATGTCCCAGTCGTGCACGACCGCGAGGTCCACCACGCCCTTGGCGACGAGGTCCACCGACAGATGCGGCTCGACCTCGGAGAGCCGGGCGTCCAGGGCCGGATGGCGCCGCGCGAGCTCGGCGAGGACACCGGGCAGCAGCCCGCGCGCCGCGGAGGCGAACGCCATGATCGTCAGCCGCCCCGCGGGCACGCCGCGCCGCTCCTCCAGCTCCGTCTCGGCACGCTCCATGATGGCCAGCAACTCCCGCGTGGCAGCGGCGAGATGCAGCGCCTCCTCGGTGAGCGCGACGCCGCGCCCCCGGCGTTCGAGCAGGGTGGTGCGGGTCTCCCGCTCCAGTTTGGCGATCTGCTGGGAGACGGCGGACGGCGTGTAGCCGAGCGCGGCGGCGGCCGCGCCGACGGTCCCGTGCACGGACACGGCGTGCAGCGCCTTGAGCCGAGCCAGATCGAGCAAGGCGACCTCCTTGGGGTCACGACGGACACGCGCGGGCGCCACCGGACCAGCGGGGCGGCGAACCGCCTCCGCCCACCACAACCGGCACCCGATAGCTAAGCGCAGCTAAATCCAATCATGAAGAAATCCGTGCTGGTGCTACACACTCCCGGCGAGTGATCCTCGACGCATGCGTCCCTCCCACATCGCCCTGGCCGTGCTCGTCACCGCCATCTGGGGCGTCAACTTCGTCGTGATCGAGATCGGCCTCGACCACTTCCCGCCGCTGCTCTTCTCGGCCCTGCGCTTCCTCGTCGCGGCGCTGCCCGCCGTGTTCCTCGTCGGCCGCCCCAAGGTCGCGTGGAAGTGGCTGATCGGCGTGGGCCTGGCCCTGGGCGTGGCGAAGTTCGGCCTGCTGTTCATCGGCATGGACGCGGGCATGCCCGCGGGCCTGTCCTCCCTGGTCCTCCAGGTCCAGTCGGTGTTCACGGCGCTCATCGCCTTCGCGGTCCTCGGCGAGGTGCCCACGCGCCTGCGCGTGGCGGGCATGGCCGTGGCGCTCGCGGGCATCGGCGTGGCGGCGGTCGACGAGGGCGCGTCAGGGCCGCTGACCGCCTTCGGCCTGACGATCGCGGCCGCCGCCTGCTGGGGCGTGTCCAACGTCCTCACCCGCAAGGCGGCACCTCCCGACGCCCTGAACTTCATGGTGTGGGTGAGCACGGTCCCGATCCTGCCCCTGCTCGCGCTCTCGCTGCTGTTCGAGGGCCCGTCGCGCGACCTGGACGCGCTGCGCTCGCTCGACTGGCAGGGAGCGGGTGTCGTCGTCTGGGTGGCCTGGGTCGCGACGGTCTTCGGCTTCGGGGCCTGGGGGTGGCTGCTGCGCCGCCACCCCGCGTCGTCGGTGGCGCCCTTCACGCTCCTGGTCCCGGTGTTCGGCATGTCGTCGTCGGCGCTGTTCCTCGACGAGTCGGTGAGCGGCCTCCAGTGGTGCGCGGCGGCCCTCCTGGTCGGCGGGGTGGCGCTGACCTCCTTCGCCCGTACGCCGAAGCCTCCGGCGTACGCTGCGCCCATGTCCCCCGCAGCCCCGAAGGAAACCGCGACACCGGTATGACCGCCGAGCGAGCCCTGCGCCCCGTCGACCTGGCCCGGCTCGCGGGCGTGTCCACCCAACTGGTCCGCGACTACGCCGACGCGGGGGTCCTGCCGCCCGTCGAGCGCAGCCCGTCCGGCTACCGCCGCTTCCGTCCGGTGCACGCCCGGGCGCTCCTGACGTACCGCGCGCTGGCGAGGGGCTTCGGCCCGGAGACGGCGAGGGAGATCATGCGCGCGGTGCACGCGGACGACGTCCCCGGGGCGCTGGCCCTGGTGGACGCCGCGCACGCGGAACTGCACGCCCGGCGCGAGGCGTTGCGGGCGACCGCCGAGGCGCTCCAGGCGGTCGCGGGCGAGACCTCGGCGGACGAGCCCGGGCTCCGCCCCCGCGTCCCGCTCACCGTTTCGGAGGCGGCGGCCCGGGTGGGCGTACGCCCCTCGGCGCTGCGCGTGTGGGAGTCTGCGGGCCTGCTCGCACCCGCCCGGGAGCGCGGCACCGACCACCGCCGCTACGGCGCGGCGGACCTCCGCGACGCCCGCATGATCAGCCTGCTGCGCCAGGCGGGCTACCCCCTGGCCCAGATCCGCCCGGTCCTGGAGGACCTGCGCGGGACGGGCGGCAGCGAGGCCCTGCGCACGGCCCTGGACCGCAGGAAGCGGGACCTCACCCAAACCTCCAGGGCGGCCCTGGAGGGAACGAGCCGCCTGCACGCGTACGTGACGGACGCCGAGACGTAGGAAGGAACGCGGGGTCGGCGGACGGCCGACAAGAGAGGGCCACCGGCGGACGGCCGACAAGAGACGGTCACCGGCGGACAGGCGACAAGAAGCGGGCACCGGCGGACAGGCTGGAGTGGAGACCGGAGAACGCAGAACGGGCGGCGAGCTCCTAGGCGCTGTCGCTCACCAGCCGGGCGAGCAACTCCCGCCCGCCGCCGAGCAATTCGGCAAGGGGAGCGGCATCCTCATGCCACCGCTTCTCGTACTCCCAGCACAGCCAGCCGTCCCAGCCCCGCCGGCCGAGGAGCTGTACGCACTCGGCCACCGGGAGCACTCCGGCGCCCAGGGCGACGGGGGTGGTGTCATCGGCGCCGGCGATGTCCTTGACCTGTACGTACCCGAGATAGGGCCCGAGCGCGGCGAAGGTCTCGGTGACGTCCTCCCCGCCCAGCCAGGTGTGCATGAGGTCCCACAGGGCACCGGCGTGCAGATGTCCGACGGCGCCGAGGACGCGGGCGGCGTCGGCTCCGGTGCGATGGGAGTCGTGGGTCTCCATCAGCACGCGCACCCCGGCGTCGGCGGCGAACTCGGCGGCGACCCCGAGCCGCCGGGCGGCGACGGCGTCGGCGTCGGCGCTGTCCCCGCCCCCGGGGAAGACACGGACGAACGGAGCCCCCAGGTCCCGGGCGAGCCCGACCAGCTCCCGCACCTCGTCGAGGACGGCCTCGTCGGGTTCGTCCGAGGCGAGCCGCGCATACCCGGCGACCCCCAGCACGGAAACCCCGGCGTCCTTGAAGGCGGCGGCCACATCGGCCCGTGCGGCGGCACCGAGCCCCGGGTGGACGGGCTCTTCGGGGTGGGCGCGCAGCTCGACGCCGTGGTAGCCGTGCGTGGTGGCGAGGCGGAGCACGTCGGCGACGGGCAGGCCGGGCACGCCGAGCGTGGAGAAGGCGAGTTTCATGGCCGGGAATCTATCCAGAACGCCCCGCGTCATTCGTCCCCGAGCGGAAGCCGCCAGTCCTGCCCGACGAGGTCGACGCCGAAGGACCGGTGGGCCTTCTCCGCGACCAGGACGAACCCGTGCCGTTCGTAGATGCCCCGAGCGGAGGCGAGGACGTCGTTGGTCCACAGGACGACTTCCCGGTAGCCCACGCCGCGCGCGAACGCGATGACGGCCCGTACGAGACGGTCCCCGACGCCCAGCCCGCGCGCGTCGGGCTCCACGAGCAGGAGCCGCAGCCGCGCGACGCCCGGCACCTCGTCGCGTACGCACATCACGCACCCCACGGGTCGCCCGTCGAGCTCGGCGATCCACACCCGCTCCACGTGCGGATCGTGGTCCTGGGCGAAGTCGGCGACGATCCGCGCTACGAGGCCTTCATAGTCCGCGTTCCACCCGAACTCCGAGGCGTAGACGGCCCCGTTGCGCTGCACGATCCATCCGAGATCCCCGGCGCCCGGCTCCCGCAGCAGCACGTCCGCGCCCTCGGGGGTGCGCCGCTTTCCCAGAACCTCCCGCACCACTCCCATGGCAGCCACGAGCCGCTTCCGCTCACCGGCGCTGACACCCCCCAGCAACGCCTCCACGGCCGCCCGCGACCGCTCGTCCAGCAGATCGGCCGCCTGCCGCCCCCGAGCCGTCAACGAAACCCGCCGCCGTCGGGGATCCCGTTCCGACGGCGCCCGCTCCACGAGCCCGTCCTCCTCGAACCGAGCCAGGATGCGACTCAAGTACCCCGCGTCCAAGGAGAGTTCGGTCCGCAGGTCCACCGCGTCGGTCCGCGCCGAATGCGCGAGCTCGTACAGAACGCGCGATTCGGTCAACGTGTACGGGGCGTACAGGTGGCGGCTGCAGTCCAGGGCGCCGATGAGGTTCGTATAGAAGCGGTTGAACGAACGGATCTCCTGAACGCTCATGAGCACCCCAGACAGTTGACTCAGTCAGAGATAAGAGCGTACGCCCGCACCACCCCCAGGCCCACCCGACTTGAGGCTTTCACCAGCGACTCCAGCTCCCAAGCCGCAGAAGTCCCCAGTGCAACTTCAATGAAACGATGGAAGCCATGAGATTCCACCTGGAAGTCGAATGGGACGAGACGGCGGCACCCGAGGCGACGCACCACGAACTGTCCCGGATCCTGCGCTACTGGGCGGGCGGCCTCCGCCACTGCGAACTGACCCCCGGCACGACACAGAAGATCTACGACTCCGAGTACAACGAAGTGGGCAGCTGGACGATCGGCCACTGAGCGCGGTCAGTCGCCGACGAAACAGAAGGGGACGCGGCGGTATGTCCGCCCGGAGCACAGCAACGGCACTGCCCCGCGCGGGAATCCACCCCGCGCACAAGACGGCGAGGACGGACATACCGCCGGGGCCCCGCCCCTCCTGGACGGCAGGCGCAAAAAGCGGCGGGAAAGAGGAAGACGAACCGGCGCCACGGCGAAGCGGCGCCACGGCGAAGCGGCGCCACGGCGAAGCGGCGCCACGGCGAAGCGGCGCCACGGCGAAGCGGCGCCACGGCGAAGCGGCGCCACGGCGAAGCGGCGCCACGGCGAAGCGGCGCCACGGCGAAGCGGCGCCACGGCGAAGCGGCACCACAGCGAACCGGCACCACGACGAAGCGGCGCCCAGCGCTACCCGGCCCCGCCGGGGACCCCCGTGGACCCCCGCACCATCAACTCCCCGTGCACCGTGGCGATCCCCCCGGGCGGCTCCTCCTCCCGCCCCATCGCGATCCGCCCGGCCCGCGCCCCGGCCTCGTACAGCGGCAACCGCACGGTGGTGAGCGCGGGCACCGCGTCCACGCTGAACGGCAGGTCGTCGAACCCGGCCACGGACACGTCCCCGGGAATGGAGAGCCCCCGGTCCCGCAGGGCGGCGCACGCCCCCAGGGCCACGGTGTCGTTCGCGGCGACGACGGCGGTCAACCGGGGCTCGCGCCGCAGGAGTTCGACGGTGGCGTCGTACCCGGAGCGCCGGTCGTAGGGCCCGTGCAGCGTCAGCCGGGGATCGTCGGGAAGCCCGGCCGCCGCGAGGGCTTCCTGGTGCCCTTCGAGCCGGTGGCGCGTGGTGGTCCGCTCCACCGGCCCCGCGACGTACCCCACGAGCCGGTGCCCGAGCCCCAGCACGTGCTCGGTGAGCCGTCGCCCGCCACCACGGTTGTCGAAGGTGAGGGCGACGGAGTCCGGCGCGCCCTCGGCCGGAGGCCGCCCGCACAGCACCACCCGCGACCCCGCGTCCCCGAGCCGCCGCAGCTTCGCCCCGATGGCGGCCGCGTGCTCGGGGTCCTCGCTGGTGCCCCCGGTGAGCACGACGGCGGCGGCGCGCTGCCGCTGGAGCAGCGTCAGATAGGTCAGCTCGCGCTCGGGGGAGCCGCCGGTGTTGCAGACGACGGCCATGCGCTCACCCCCGGCGCGCCCGCCGGGCCCGCCGATCTCGGACTGCACGGCGCTCGCGATGATGCCGAAGAAGGGGTCGGCTATGTCGTTGACGAGGATGCCGACGAGGTCGGACGTCGCGGCGGCGAGCGAACTGGCGGGCCCGTTGAGGACGTAGTCGAGTTCGTCCACGGCGCGCAGCACGCGCTCGCGGGTGGCGGCGGCGACGGGGTAGTTGCCGTTCAGTACGCGGGAGACGGTGGCGGGGGACACCTGGGCGCGGGCCGCCACGTCCGCCAGGGTCACGGTCATCTAGTGGTCCTCCGGTCCTCCGGTCTTGTACGAACGTTGTCCGCAGGCTAGCTTCTCCCCCGTAGAAAGCGCTTGCTACGCCTCGAAGGGCAGGTGGATCGACGCGAACCTGCCCCTAGAGCCATTCCGGGCCCCAGGGAGGAACTCACGTGACAAGCAGGACGGTCCGTATCGCCATGAACGGCGTGAGCGGACGGATGGGTCACCACCAGCACCTGGTCCGCTCCTTGCTCGCGCTGCGCGAGGAGGGCGGCCTCGACCTGGGCGACGGCACGCGGCTGTGGCCGGAGCCGGTCCTGGTGGGCCGCAGGGAGGGCGCGCTGCGCGAGCTCGCGGAGCGCTACGGCCTGACGCACTGGTCGACGGACCTGGCGGAGGTCCTGGCGGACCCGGCCGTGGAGGTCTACTTCGACGCGCAGGTGACGGCGGCGCGGGAGGCGGCGCTGCGGCAGGCGATCGCGGCGGGCAAGCACGTCTACACGGAGAAGCCGACGGCGACCACCCTGGAGGGGGCCCTGGACCTGGCCCGGCGGGCGCACGCGGCGGGGGTCAAGCACGGGGTTGTCCAGGACAAGCTGTTCCTGCCGGGCCTGCGGAAGCTCAAGCGCCTGCTGGACGGCGGGTTCTTCGGCCGGGTCCTGTCCGTGCGGGGGGAGTTCGGCTACTGGGTGTTCGAGGGGGACTGGCAGCCCGCGCAGCGCCCGTCGTGGAACTACCGGGCGGAGGACGGCGGGGGCATCGTCGTGGACATGTTCCCGCACTGGGAGTACGTGCTGCACGAGCTGTTCGGCCGGGTCCGGTCCGTCCAGGCGCTGACGGCGACGCACGTGCCGCAGCGCTGGGACGAGCGGGGGAAGCCGTACGACGCGACGGCGGACGACGCGGCGTACGGGATCTTCGAGCTGGAGGGCGGAGTGATCGCGCAGATCAACTCGTCCTGGGCGGTGCGGGTGCACCGGGACGAGCTGGTCGAGTTCCAGGTCGACGGCACCGAGGGCTCGGCGGTGGCGGGCCTGCGCGGCTGCCGCGTGCAGCACCGCGCGGCGACGCCGAAGCCGGTGTGGAACCCGGACCTGCCGTCGCCGCACGCGTTCCGCGAGCAGTGGCAGGAGGTGCCGGACAACGGGGAGTTCGACAACGGCTTCAAGGCGCAGTGGGAGCTGTTCCTCAGGCACGTGTACGCGGACGCGCCGTACCACTGGGACCTGCTGGCGGGGGCCCGGGGGGTGCAACTCGCGGAGCTGGGCCTCAGGTCGGCGGCGGAGGGCCGAAGGATCGACGTACCGGAGATCGCACTGTGAGGGACAACGCGCCAGCGGACAACGCGCCAGCTCACAACGCGCCAGCCGACAAAACGCCAGCCCACCGAACGGCACCCCACCGAACGGCACCCCACAAAGCGCCGGCAGCCACCAGAACACCGCAGCCCGAGCAAGAACGAAGCGCCCCCGCGCAAGCCGGACCCCGCACCGTCTTCGCCGCGGCCCACATCGTCGCGGACCCGCACGCGGACGTCCCTCCGGAGGGCCCCGCCGCAGTCGACTGGGACGCCACCCTGGCCTTCCGCCGCCACCTGTGGGCGCACGGCCTGGGCGTGGCCGAGGCGATGGACACCGCGCAGCGCGGCATGGGCCTGGACTGGCCGGGCGCGGCGGAGCTGATCCGGCGCTCGGCGGCGGAGGCGAAGGCGGTGGGCGGCCGCGTCGCGTGCGGGGCGGGAACCGACCAGCTCACCGGGGGCGCGGCCACCCCGGCCGAGGTGCGCGACGCCTACGAGGAGCAGCTGGCCCTGGTCGAGGGGGCGGGCGCGCAGGCGATCCTCATGGCGTCCAGGGCCCTGGCGGCGACGGCGAGGGGCCCCGACGACTACCTCTCCCTGTACGGCGGACTGCTGGACCAGGTCACCGAGCCGGTGATCCTGCACTGGCTGGGCCCGATGTTCGACCCGGCCCTGGAGGGCTACTGGGGGACGCGCGACCTGGACGCGGCCACGGAGACGTTCCTCCAGGTCGTCGCCGCCCGCCCGGAGAAGGTGGACGGGGTGAAGATCTCGCTCCTGGACGCGGACAGGGAGAAGGCGCTGCGCCGCCGCCTGCCGCCCGGCGTCCGCTGCTACACGGGTGACGACTTCCACTACCCGGAGCTGATCGCGGGCGACGAGCACGGCTTCAGCGACGCGCTCCTCGGGGTCTTCGACCCGCTGGCGCCCCTGGTGGCGAAGGCGACGCGCGCGCTCGACGCGGAGGGCCCCGCCGCGTTCCGCGCGGTCCTCGATCCGACGGTGGCGCTCGCCCGCCACCTCTTCGAGCCGCCCACGCGCTACTACAAGACGGGTGTGGTGTTCCTCGCCTGGCTGGCGGGCCACCAGGAGCACTTCACGATGGTCGGCGGGCTCCAGTCGGCGCGCTCGCTGCCGCACTTCGTGACGGCGTACGAACGGGCCGCGGAGCTGGGCCTGTTCCCCGATCCGGGCCTGGCGGAGCACCGCATGGGCCTGCTCCGAGAGGTCCACGGGGTGAGGCGATGACGGGCACGGCGGCGGCGCCCGCGGAGTTCAGCGTCAACCAGATGACGGTCAAGCAGCTCTTGCTGCCCGAACTGGTCGCGGCCTGCGTCGACTTCGGCATCCGGGGCGTCGGCCTGTGGCGGGAGCCGGTCCGGGCGTACGGGGTGGAGGCGGCGGCGAAGCTCGTGCGGGACGCGGGCCTGACCGTCACCACGCTGTGCCGGGGCGGCTTCCTCACCGCGGCGGAGCCTGCGGCGCGCGACCGGGCCCTGGCCGACAACCGCGCGGCCGTGGACGAGGCGGCGGCCCTCGGCACCGACACGCTGGTCCTGGTCCCCGGCGGCCTCCCGCCCGGCGACCGCGACCTGCCCGCGGCGCGCGCCCGCGTGGCCGCGGCCCTGGTGGAACTCGCCCCCTACGCGGCCGCCCGCGGGGTCCGCCTGGCCGTCGAACCGCTGCACCCCATGTACGCGGCCGACCGCAGTGTCGTGTCCACGCTCGCGCAGGCGCTGGCTCTCGCGGAGCCGTTCCCGGCCGATCGGGTGGGCGTGTGTGTGGACACGTACCACCTCTGGTGGGACGACACCGTGCCCGACCTCGTCGTCCGGGCGGGCGCGGCGGGCCGTCTGCACGCGTTCCAGCTGGCCGACTGGACGACGCCGCTGCCGCACGGCGCGCTCACCGGCCGGGGCCCGCTCGGCGACGGCGCGGTCGACTTCGGCCACTGGCGCCGCCTGATGGCCGGGGCGGGCTACGCGGGGCCGGTCGAGGTGGAGCTGTTCAACGAGGAGCTGTGGGCGCGCGACGGCCGCGAGGTCCTCGCGGAGACCGTCAGGAGGTACGCGGAGGTGTGCGGCCCGCGCGCTTGCTGAGCACCGCGAGGACCACCGGGATCAGCAGTTCGATCACCCGGGTCACCGTGGCCACGGGCAGGCCCGTCTTCTTCGAGACCGCCGTCGCCACGGGCTTGGCGACCTTGGCCAGGGCGCCCGCCATCATGCCGCCGCCGAGCAGCCCGCCGAGGCCGCCGCCCAGCGTGGCGACACCTTGCAGCGGCGGGTCGGCCGCGGGGGCGGGGGCCTGCGCGGCCGCCTCCTCCTGAAGGGGCGCGGACAGGGTGGAGGCCGTGGTGCCCACCACACTGCGCGCCCCCTCCGCGTCCGTGCCGAGCAGGGTGGCGATCTCCTGGAGCTTGTCGTCACCGAGCTCGTCGAGTACGTCGTTTTCGAATGAGGTGTCACTCATGTACGGAAAGCTACGTCCGGGCGGGTTTGTCGGCACCCTGAAATCTTCCGGAGGAACTTTCCGAAGCGGTGCAACCGTTCCCGGGCGTCACGGGTCGTAGTGGGTGTCATGCGCTCTGGAGGGGGGATCTGGGGGGATCCGGAAGGGCGCTGACAAGGGAGGGGAAACCGAAGGGGCCCGGTCGACGGACCGGGCCCCTTCGAAAACGCCGGATGCGGAACGCCGGGCCCACAGCCCCCGGCGCGCGGGCCGCCGCCGAGCTCGGGCCGCCTCAGAAAAAGACCCCGCAGGTCAGCAGCACATTCGCATAAGGCCGAGCCTCCCCGGTGCGCACGACGAGACGCGCGCCCGCCGACCGCTCCTTCACCTCGTCGTGCGGTACGAGATCCAGCGCGGCCCCCGGAAAGCGCTCCGCCAGGAGCCCGGCCGCCGCCGGATTCGCCGCCCGCACCTCGGCGGCCGCCACGGCGCCCTCCACCACAAGCTCGGCGAGCAGCCCGTCGAGGACCTGCGCGAACGACGGCACCCCGGCCGTGAACGCCAGGTCCACCACCCGGGGCCCCACCGGAATCGGCATGCCCGCGTCGCACACGAGCACCCGGTCCCCGTGGCCGAGCTCCGCGAGCGCGCCCGCGAGATGGCGGTTGAGTATGCCCGCCCGCTTCACCGCGCCGCGCCCGCCCCGCCGAGCTCCGCCACCTCGGCGGCCGTCGGGTACGAGGCCTGCGCCCCCGCCCGCGTCACCGCGAGGGCCCCCACCCGCACCGCGTACCGCGCCGCCGTCACCAGGTCCTCGCCCACACCGAGCCGCCACGCGAGCGCCGCCGTGAACGCGTCCCCGGCACCCGTGGTGTCCACCGCGTCGACCTTCACCGACGGCACCCGCTCACACCCCTCGGCCGTGGCCACGAGCGCGCCCTCGGCGCCCAGCGTCACCACCACCGAGCGCGGGCCGAGCGCGAGCAGCCGCCCCGCCCACTCCTCCGGGGAGTCCGGCACCTCGGCACCCGCGCCCTCAAGGATCACCCGCGCCTCGTGCTCGTTCACGATCAGCGGATCGCAGGCCCCGAGGACCTCCGGGGGCAGCGGGGCCGGCGGCGAAGGATTGAGGACGAGCCGGGCCCCGGGCGCCAGCGCCCCGGCCGCCTCCGCGACCGTCTCCAGCGGGATCTCCAACTGGAGCGAGACCACCCGGGCCGCCGCGAACAGGCCCCGCGCCGCCCGTACGTCGGCGGGCGTCAGCCGTGCGTTCGCGCCCGGCGCCACCACGATGCTGTTGTCGCCCGACGGGTCCACCGTGATCAGCGCGACCCCGGTCGGCGCGCCGCCCACGAGGACGCCCGCCACCTCGACGCCCGCCGACTCCTGCGCGTCCAGGAGCAGCCGCCCGTACGCGTCGTCGCCGACCCGCGCGAGCAGCGCCGTGCGCGCCCCGAGCCGGGCCGCCGCCACCGCCTGGTTGGCGCCCTTGCCGCCCGGGTGGACGGCCAGGTCGGAGCCGAGGACCGTCTCGCCCGCGCCCGGCCGCCGCGCCACGGCCGTCACCAGGTCGGCGTTGGCCGACCCCACGACCAACAGGTCGTACTCATCCATTCCCGTACTGCCTTTCGCGCTGTTCACGCCGCCTGAAGTGGCCGCCCTGCCACCGTACGGTCACTGGAAGGCCTTCACGTTCTTCGCCGTGACGACCTTCACCGGCACCTTCACCAGGGACGGCACCTTCTTGTCGTCGGCCACGGCCACCGCGTTGCGCACCGCGATCCGGCCCAGCTCCTTGGGCTGCTGCGCCACCGACGCGTACAGGGTGCCGTCCGCGACCGCCGTCAGACCGTCCGGCGTGCCGTCGAAGCCGACCACCGACACCGACTTCCCCGCCTTGCCACCGAGCGCCTTCACCGCGCCGAGCGCCATCTCGTCGTTCTCGGCGAACACGCCGTCGACGCCCGCGTGCGACTGGAGCAGGTTCGTCATCACGTCCAGGCCCTTGGTGCGGTCGAAGTCCGCGGGCTGCTTCGCCACCACCTTGATGCCGGGGAAGGCCTTGATGCCCTCGGCGAAGCCCTGGCCCCGCTCACGGCTCGCGGACGTGCCCGCCGTGCCCTGGAGGACCACCACCTCGCCCTTGCCGCCCAGCTTGTCGGCGAGGGCCTTCGCGGCCTGCCTGCCGCCCGCCACGTTGTCGGAGGCGACGAGCGTGGCGACGTCCGCCTTGTTCACGCCCCGGTCCGCGGCCACCACCGGGATCCCGGCCTTGTTCGCGGCGCGCGCCGCCGGGCCCACCGCGTCGGAGTCGACCGGGTTCACGATGACGGCCTTCATGCTGCCGCTGGTGAAGTTCTGCAGCTGGTTGGCCTGCTGGGAGGCGTCGTTCTGCGCGTCCGTGACCGTCAGGTCCACACCCGCCTTCGCCGCCTCGGCCTGCGCGCCCTCCTTCATCTGGACGAAGAAGGGGTTGTTCAGGGTCGACAGGGACAGGCCGACCTTCGTGGACGTACCCGAAGAGCCGTGGTTCCACAGGGACACCGCCGCGATGACGGCCGCCGCGACCACCGCCGCCAGCGTGTACTTCACCGCCTGCGGACCCTTGCGCCCGGCCCCCGAGGACGTACTGCCCGCAGGCGTGCCCGCCGCCGTCGACGTACGCCTGCGCAGCGAGTCCAGGAGCACGGCGAGCGCGATCACCACGCCGATGACGACCTGCTGCCAGAACGCCGACACCGAAAGGAGGTTGAGGCCGTTGCGGAGCACCGCCAGGATCAGGGCGCCGATCAGCGTGCCCGAGGCCTTGCCGACGCCGCCCGCGAGGCTCGCCCCGCCGATGACGACCGCGGCGATCGCGTCCAGCTCGTAGCCCTGCGCGGCCTGCGGCTGCGCGGACACCAGCCGGGAGGCGAGCACGATGCCCGCGACCGCCGCGAACAGACCGGACAGCGCGTAGATCGCGATCTTCTGCCGCTTGACCCGCAGGCCCGACAGGCGCGCCGCCTCCTCGTTGCCGCCGATCGCGTACATGGAGCGGCCCAGATACGTACGCGCCAGGATCAGCGCGGTGACCAGGCCCATCGCGACCATCACGAGCACCGGCACCGGCAGCCAGCCGCCGAGCGTGTCACCGACCTTGGACACGGACTCCGGGAACGCGATCGGGCTGCCCTGCGAGATCACCAGGGACAGGCCGCGGCCGATCGACAGCATCGCGAGCGTCGCGATGAACGGCGGCAGCTTCCCGTACGAGACGAGCAGGCCGTTGACGACACCGCAGGCCAGGCCCGTGGCGACCGCCAGGACCAGGGCGATCCAGACGGGCACGCCCTCCTTCGTCGCCGCCCAGGCGAGGACGGTCGCCGAGAGCGCCGCCACCGAGCCGACCGACAGGTCGATGCCCGCCGCGACGATGACGAACGTGACGCCGAACGCGAGGATCGCCGTCACGGCCGCCTGCACGCCGACGTTGAGCAGGTTCTGCGTGGTGAGGAAGTCGCCGGAGAGCAGCGACATCGCCACCACCAGGACCACCAGGGCGCTCAGCGCGCCGTTGTCGAGCAGCACGCGGCGCAGGTCGAGGCCGCCGCCCGCGCCGGTCGCGCCGGGCTTGTCCGGACGCAGGTCAGTGGTCGCCACGGGAGGCTCCCTTCTCGTCGTTGTCGTCCCCCGCGGGGGCGCTGTCGTGCCGCTCGGCGGCGGCCCGGTCAAGGGCGGTGGCGGTGCTGACGGCCAGGGCCATCACGGCGTCCTGCGTGGCTTCCCCGGCGGCGAGTTCGCCCGCCAGGCGGCCCTGGGCCATCACCAGGACCCGGTCGCTCATGCCGAGCACCTCGGGCAGGTCGCTGGAGATCATCAGGACGGCGTGCCCGGCCGCCGTGAGCTCGTTGATCAGCTGGTAGATCTCGACCTTCGCGCCGACGTCGATGCCGCGCGTCGGCTCGTCGAGGATCAGCACCCGCGCCTTCGCGAGCAGCCACTTGCCGATGACGACCTTCTGCTGGTTGCCGCCGGACAGGGTGCGCACGTGCTGGTGCAGGCCCGCCATGCGCACGCCGAGCTGCCCGGCGATCCGCTCGGCCGCCGCGCGCTGCCCGGCGCGGTCCACGAGCCCGGCCCTGGTCGCCGAACGCAGCGTCACCAGGCCGAGGTTGTCCGCCACGGAGGCGTCGAGGACCAGGCCCTGGCCCTTGCGGTCCTCGGGCACGAGGCCGATGCCCGCGGTCATCGCCGCGTACACGTCGTGCCGGGGGACCGGGCGGCCCGCGACCTCCACCGAGCCCGCGTCGTACGGATCGGCGCCGAAGACGGCCCGCGCGACCTCCGTGCGGCCCGCGCCGACCAGGCCCGCGACGCCCACGACCTCGCCCGCGCGCACCTCGAAGTCCACGCCGTGGAAGACGCCGCCGCGGGTCAGACCGCGCACCCGCAGCAACGGCGCGTCCTCCTCGGCGACGTCGGGGCGCTCCCTGGGGTACTGCTGCTCGATGGAGCGGCCCACCATCAGGCGCACCAGCTCGTCCTCGGGGGTGCTCGCGGGCACCTGGCCGACGCTGCGGCCGTCGCGGATGACGCTCACGCGGTCCCCGAGCGCGGCGATCTCCTCCAGGTGGTGCGTGATGAAGACGACGCCGACGCCGTCCGCGCGCAGCGCCCGTACGAGGGAGAAGAGCGTCTCGACCTCCCCGGAGGTGAGCACGGCGGTCGGCTCGTCCATGATGAGCACGCGCGCGTTCAGGCTGAGCGCCTTGGCGATCTCCACCATCTGCAGCCGGGCGATGCCCAGTTCGCGGCAGCGGGCGCGCGGGGACACGTCGACGCCCACGCGCGCGAGGAGCCCGGCCGCGTCGGCCTCCATCCTCTTGCGGTCGATCAGGCCGAAGCGGCGCGGCTGGCGGCCCAGGAAGATGTTCTCGGCGACCGTCAGATCGGGGACGAGGTTGAACTCCTGGTAGATGGTGGCGATCCCGAGCCGCTCGGCGTCCTGCGCGCCGTGCACGCGGACCTCATCGCCGCCCACCAGGATGCGCCCGGCATCGGGCTGGTGGGCGCCCGACAGCATCTTGATCAGCGTGCTCTTGCCCGCGCCGTTCTCGCCGAGCAGCACGTGCACCTCGCCCGCGCGCAGGTCGAAGTCGACGCCGTCGAGCGCCACGACGCCGGGGAAGGCCTTGCGGATGCCCTCGACGCGCAGCAGCTCACCGTCGTGGCTCACGGGGTGCTCCTTCCAGCAGGGGATTCCTCAGTGGGGGCTCCGGGGGCTCCGGGGGCTTCGGGCGCGGCGGGCTCGCCGCACGAGCGCCGGACGACCAGGCGCGCGGGCAGCGTCACGGACCGCGGCACGCGCCCCTCGATGCGATCGGCGAGCGCCCGTACGGCGGCCCGGCCGAGCTCGCCCGTCGGCTGCGCGATCGCCGTGATCGGCGGGTCGGTGTGCACGAACCACGGGATGTCGTCGAACGCGGCGAGCGCGATGTCGTGCGGCACGCGCAGGCCCCGGGCGCGGATGGCGTCGAGCGCGCCGAGCGCCATCAGGTTGTCCGCGGCGAAGACCACGTCGGGCGGTGTCGGCAGGTCCAGGAACCGCTCGGTGGCGCGGCGCCCGCTCGCCGCCTGGAAGTCGCCCTGGCCGACGTACGCGGCGGGCAGGTCGAGGCCGTACTCCGCGAGCGCCTCGCGGAAGGCCTCGACGCGCTCGCTGCCGGTGGTCGTGGCGGCGGGGCCCGCGATGATGGCGAGCCTGCGGTGGCCGAGCGCGTACAGATGGGCCACCAGGTCGCGCACCGCGGCGCGCCCGTCGGAGCGGACGACGGGCACGTCCGCGCCCGCGATCCACCGGTCCACGAACACCATCGGGGTGCCCGCGCGCGCGGCGTCCAGGACCAGCGGGGAGCCGCCGTCGGCGGGGGAGACGAGGAGGCCGTCGATGCGGCGGTCCAGGAGGGTGCGGATGTGGTGGTCCTGGACCTCGGGCCGCTCGTCGGCGTTGCCGAAGATGATGCTGTAGCCGAGCGCGCGGGCCTCCTCCTCGACGGAGCGGGCCAGCTCGGTGAAGTACGGGTTCAGGACGTCGCTGATGACGAGCCCGAGCGTGCGCGTCTGGTCGGTGCGAAGCGACCGGGCCAGGGTGTTGGGCCGGTAGCCGAGTGCCGCCACGGCGTCGAGCACGCGGGCGCGGGCGGCCGGGCTGACGGACGCGTGCCCGTTCAGGACCCGGGACACCGTTGCCACGGAGACTCCCGCCCGGGCCGCGACGTCTTTGATGCCGACGCTTGCCACTGCCGATGCCACCTCCTCGTAGAATCGATTACACGAGGGAGTGAAAACGATTACACGATGGCTGACAACCCCTTGACGGCTGGCCGAAACCAGATCGTGACCCAGGCCACGCGGGCCCCGTGGGCGGGGATCGCCGGACGCGTTGTCGGTGCCCGGCGGTAGCGTCGGATCATGTCGACTGCTGCCCGGCAGGGTTCGCCCGGTGTCCCCGCACCCCGCACGGCCGTCCTGGAGGGCGTCCTGGAGCGGATCACGTTCGCCAGCGAGGAGACGGGGTACACGGTCGCGCGCGTGGACACCGGCCGCGGCGCCGGGGACCTGCTCACGGTCGTCGGGTCGCTGCTCGGCGCGCAGGTCGGCGAGTCGCTGCGGATGGAGGGCCGCTGGGGCTCCCACCCGCAGTACGGCAAGCAGTTCACCGTGGAGAACTACACGACGGTGCTGCCCGCCACGATCCAGGGCATCCGCCGCTATCTCGGCTCCGGCCTCATCAAGGGCATCGGCCCCGTCATGGCCGACCGGATCACGACCCACTTCGGCGTGGACACCCTGGACGTCATCGAGCACGAGCCCGGGCGGCTCGTCGAGGTGCCGGGCCTCGGCCCCAAGCGCACCAAGAAGATCGCCGAGGCCTGGGAGGAGCAGAAGGCCATCAAGGAGGTGATGGTCTTCCTCCAGGGCGTCGGCGTCTCCAACTCCATCGCCGTACGGATCTACAAGAAGTACGGCGACGCCTCCATCTCCGTGGTCAAGAACCAGCCGTACCGCCTGGCCGCCGACGTCTGGGGCATCGGCTTCCTCACCGCCGACCGCATCGCCCAGTCCGTCGGCATCCCGCACGACAGCCCCGACCGCGTCAAGGCCGGCCTCCAGTACGCCCTGTCGCAATCCACCGACCAGGGGAACTGCTTCCTGCCCGAGGAGCGCCTCATCGCCGACGCGGTCAAGCTCCTCCAGGTCGACACGGGCCTGGTCATCGACTGCCTCGCCGAGCTCGCGGGCGAGGAGGAGGGCGTGGTGCGCGAGTCCGTGCCGGGCCCCGACGGCGGCCCTGACGTCACGGCCGTCTATCTGGTGCCCTTCCACCGCGCCGAACTGTCCCTGTCCGCCCAGCTGTTGCGCCTCCTGCGCGCGGACGGCGACCGGATGCCCGGCTTCCAGGACGTGGCCTGGGACAAGGCGCTCGGCTGGCTGGCGGGGCGCACCGGCGCCGAGCTCGCGCCCGAGCAGGAGGCGGCCGTCCGGCTCGCCCTCACCCGGAAGGTCGCCGTGCTCACCGGCGGGCCCGGCTGCGGCAAGTCCTTCACCGTGCGCTCCGTCGTGGAGCTGGCCCGCGCCAAGAAGGCCAAGGTGCTGCTCGCCGCGCCCACGGGCCGCGCCGCCAAGCGCCTGGCCGAGCTCACCGGCGCCGAGGCCTCCACGGTCCACCGCCTGCTCGAACTGAAGCCGGGCGGCGACGCCGCGTACGACCGGGACCGGCCCCTGGACGCCGACCTGGTGGTGGTGGACGAGGCGTCCATGCTGGACCTGCTCCTCGCCAACAAGCTGGTGAAGGCCGTCCCGCCCGGCGCGCACCTGCTGTTCGTCGGCGACGTCGACCAGCTGCCGAGCGTCGGCGCGGGCGAGGTCCTGCGGGACCTCCTGAGCGAGGGCAGCCCGATCCCCGCCGTGCGCCTGACCCGCATCTTCCGGCAGGCCCAGGAGTCGGGCGTGGTCACCAACGCCCACCGGATCAACTCCGGGCAGCCGCCGCTGACCCAGGGCCTCGCGGACTTCTTCCTCTTCGTGGAGGAGGACACGGAGGAGGCCGGGCGCCTCACCGTCGACGTCGCGGCCCGCCGCGTCCCGGCGAAGTTCGGGCTCGACCCGCGCAGGGACGTCCAGGTCCTGGCCCCCATGCACCGCGGCCCCGCGGGCGCCGGCACGCTGAACGGCCTGCTCCAGCAGGCCATCACCCCCGGCCGCCCCGGCCTGGCCGAGAAGCGCTTCGGCGGCCGCGTCTTCCGCGTGGGGGACAAGGTCACCCAGATCAGGAACAACTACGAAAAGGGGAGCAACGGCGTCTTCAACGGCACGGTGGGCGTCGTCACCGCCCTGGACCAGGACGAGCAGCACCTGACGGTCCTGACCGACGAGGACGAGGAGATCTCCTACGACTTCGACGAACTCGACGAACTCGCCCACGCGTACGCGGTGACGATCCACCGCTCCCAGGGGAGTGAGTACCCAGCGGTGGTGATCCCGGTCACCACCGGCGCCTGGATGATGCTTCAGCGGAATCTGCTCTATACGGCCGTGACACGCGCCAAGAAGCTGGTCGTACTCGTCGGTTCGCGCAAGGCTCTGGGGCAGGCCGTACGCACGGTCTCCGCGGGCAGGCGCTGCACGGCCCTGGACCACCGGCTCGCGGGCCGCCACACGGCTTGACGTCAACGCCCCCACGCGGTTGATCGATCATTTGAGTCGTAAAGGTCACACACCACTTTCGGAACGGGGACGAAGGGGGCAGGATGACCAGGTTGGCGGCACTGAGTGCCGCTAGTAGGCCCAATGGTCGACCCCGAGTGCACTCTCCAGGGCCAAATGGGGGATGGTAGAGACAGTCAGGGCACCTCGAAGAAGAGGCACAACGTCGGTGAGGGATGACGTGAGCGAGAACGCTAACAAGGCTGTAGTACTGCGGTACGGCGATGGCGAGTACACCTACCCGGTGATCGAGTCCACCGTCGGCGACAAGGGCTTCGACATCGGCAAGCTCCGCGCCCAGACCGGTCTGGTGACCCTGGACAGCGGCTACGGCAACACCGCCGCCTATAAGTCCGCCATCACCTACCTCGACGGCGAGCAGGGCATCCTGCGGTACCGCGGCTACCCGATCGAGCAGCTGGCCGAGCGCTCCACCTTCCTCGAGGTGGCGTACCTGCTGATCAACGGCGAGCTGCCGAAGGTCGACGAGCTGGCCACGTTCAAGAACGAGATCACCCAGCACACCCTGCTGCACGAGGACGTCAAGCGCTTCTTCGACGGCTTCCCGCGCGACGCCCACCCGATGGCGATGCTGTCCTCCGTGGTCAGCGCCCTGTCCACGTTCTACCAGGACAGCCACAACCCGTTCGACGAGAAGCAGCGTCACCTCTCCACGATCCGGCTGCTCGCCAAGCTGCCGACGATCGCGGCGTACGCGTACAAGAAGTCGATCGGCCACCCCTTCGTCTACCCGCGCAACGACCTCGGGTACGTCGAGAACTTCCTGCGCATGACCTTCTCGGTCCCCGCCCAGGAGTACGAGCTCGACCCGGTCGTCGTCTCGGCCCTCGACAAGCTGCTCATCCTGCACGCGGACCACGAGCAGAACTGTTCGACGTCGACGGTCCGCCTGGTCGGCTCGTCGCAGGCGAACATGTTCGCCTCGATCTCCGCGGGCATCTCCGCGCTGTGGGGCCCGCTGCACGGCGGCGCCAACCAGTCGGTCCTGGAGATGCTGGAGGGCATCCAGGCCAACGGCGGCGACGTCGACTCCTTCATCAGCAAGGTGAAGAACAAGGAGGACGGCGTCCGCCTGATGGGCTTCGGCCACCGGGTGTACAAGTCCTTCGACCCGCGCGCCAAGATCATCAAGGCGGCGGCGCACGATGTCCTCTCGGCCCTCGGCAAGTCCGACGAGCTGCTCGACATCGCGCTCAAGCTGGAGGAGCACGCGCTCTCCGACGACTACTTCGTCTCGCGCAACCTCTACCCGAACGTGGACTTCTACACCGGTCTGATCTACCGGGCCATGGGCTTCCCGACCGAGATGTTCACGGTCCTGTTCGCGCTCGGCCGCCTTCCGGGCTGGATCGCGCAGTGGCACGAGATGATCAAGGAGCCCGGGTCGCGCATCGGGCGTCCCCGCCAGATCTACACCGGCGAGGTCATCCGCGACTTCGTCCCGGTGGAGTCCCGGTAGCACCGGCTGCTCCACCCCGTCCACAGCCCGCCGCCCTGTCGCGGCGGGCTGTCGCATGTCCTCGCATGTCCCTCTGCTGCGGCGATTCCTCCCACCCGCCCACCCGTTCCACCCCGGCGACCTTGCCGGGACCGCCCAGCCCGTCCGGCGTTTGAGGACGAGCGCGTCAGCGCGGTGCTTTGAGCCGGGCCGGGGGCCGGGGGAGCGGGACCGATGGAGCCCGTCCGGCGTTTGAGGACAAGCGCGCCAGCGCGGGCTGTTGAACCGGTTCAAGGCGCCCACGCCAGCAAAAGGCGCCCACGCCAGCGAAAGGCGAAAAACGCCCCGCCGTCGATCCCCCCACGGGTCGACGGACGGGGCGCTTTCCTTGCCCCGGTGCGGATTCCCCCCACGGGATCCGGCCGGGAGTCTGAGGTGCTGCCCGAGTCTGGGTGCGGTACTGCGATCTGCCGGGACGCGTACGGATTCGGGAGGGCCGCTCAAAGCTCCCCGGTGCACGTGCCCCGGCCAACGCTCCCCTGGCTCTCAAGGAGCCGGGGGTACCCCCTTCGGCGACATCCCCCAAGATGTCCCCGAACACCGGAGGGATCCCCCAAGATCCCTCTGGTGTCGCCCTCTTAGACTCACGAGCCCCCTCGATGGTTACGTTCGGATCGTTGTGATCTGCGTCTCTTGCATATGTCCTGTGTGCACACAAGAGGACCCATATGTGGATTCCCCTGCCCACGTGAGGGTCCCGCGAAGACAGTGTGAAGGATCGCGAGTCTATGTGAAAGACCGCAAGCGGAGGCTGTTCGTCACTACGAAGACCGAGGAACAGGCCATGGCCGCTCCGGCGATCATCGGATTGAGCAGCCCGGCGGCGGCGAGCGGCAGCGCGGCGACGTTGTAGCCGAAGGCCCAGAAGAGGTTGGACTTGATGGTGGCGAGGGTCCTGCGGGACAGCCGGATGGCGTCCGCGGCGGCTCTCAAGTCGCCGCGGACGAGAGTGAGATCACTCGCCTCGATCGCGGCGTCCGTGCCGGTGCCCATGGCCAGGCCCAGGTCCGCCGTGGCGAGCGCGGCGGCGTCGTTCACGCCGTCGCCGACCATGGCGACGACCCGCCCCTCGGCGCGCAGCCGCCGCACCACGTCCGCCTTGTCCTCGGGCAGCACGTCCGCGTACACCGTCCCGATGTCCACGGCCCGCGCGACCGAGTCCGCCACGTCCTGGTGGTCACCGGTCAACAGGACCGGGGTGAGTCCGAGTTGCCGCAGCTCGCGCACCGCTTCGGCGCTGGTGTCCTTGACGGTGTCGGCGACCGCGAGCAGCCCGCGCGCGACGCCGTCCCAGGCGACGAGCACGACGGTGCGGCCCGCCGCCTCGGCCCGCGCCCGGGCGTCGGCCAGCGCGTCCAGGCCCGTGACCCCGGCCCCGGCGAGCAGCCGCGCGCTGCCGACGAGGACCGCGTGCCCGTCCACGGTGCCGCGCACCCCGGCCCCGGGCGCGTTCTCGAACCGCTCGGGCACCGGCAGGTCTGCCGTGTCGAGCCCCGACCGCCGTGCGGCGCCCGCCGCCACGGCCCGGGCCACGGGGTGCTCGGATGCGTGCTCCAGGGCGCCCGCGAGCCGCAGCAGCTCCTTCTCGTCGGTGCCCTCGGCCGCGTACACCTCCTGAAGGGTCATCTTGCCGGTGGTGACGGTGCCGGTCTTGTCGAGGACGATGGTGTCGACGCGGCGGGTGGACTCCAGGACTTCGGGGCCCTTGATGAGGATGCCGAGCTGGGCGCCGCGCCCGGTGCCGACCATGAGAGCCGTGGGAGTGGCGAGGCCGAGGGCGCACGGGCAGGCGATGATCAGTACGGCAACGGCGGCCGTGAACGCGGCGGTCAGACCCACGCCGTTGCCGAGCCAGAAGCCCAGGGTGGCGACGGCGAGGGCGATGACGACGGGTACGAAGACCCCGGAGATGCGGTCGGCCAGGCGCTGCGCGGCGGCCTTGCCGTTCTGCGCGTCCTCGACGAGCTTGGCCATCCGGGCCAGCTGGGTGTCCGCGCCGACGCGGCTCGCCTCGACGACCAGCCGGCCGCCGACGTTCACGGTGGCCCCGGTCACCGCGTCCCCGGTGGTGACGTCCACGGGCACGGACTCGCCGGTGAGCATGGAGGCGTCCACGGCGGAGACGCCCTCGACGACGCGCCCGTCGGTGGCGATCTTCTCGCCGGGCCGCACCAGGAACCGGTCCCCGACCTTCAACTCGCTGACTAGAACGTTCTTTTCAGTCCCGTTGCGAAGGACGGTCACGTCCTTGGCGCCGAGCTCCATCAGCGCGCGCAGCGCCGCGCCCGCCTTGCGCTTGGAGCGCGCCTCCAGATAGCGGCCGAGCAGGATGAACGTGACGACGCCCGCGGCGACTTCGAGGTAGATCGCCGAGGACCCGTCGCTGCGCGTCACCGTCAGGTCGAAGCCGTGCCGCATGCCGGGCTCCCCGGCCGAGCCGAGGAACAGGGCCCACAGCGACCAGCCGAAGGCGGCGAGCGTGCCGAGGGACACGAGCGTGTCCATGGTGGCCGCGCCGTGCCGGGCGTTCAGGAGCGCGGCCCGGTGGAAGGGCAGCCCGCCCCACACCACGACCGGCGCCGCGAGCGTGAGGGACAGCCACTGCCAGTACGTGAACTGGAGCGCGGGGACCATCGCGAGCACGACGACCGGCAGCGCGAGGGCGGCGGAGACCAGCAGCCGCCGCAGCAGCTGGTCGGCCTCCGTGAGGTCGGCGGTGGTGGGGCGCCCGGCGGGGTCCACCGGCGCGTCAGGGCCGTGGGGCTCCGGCGGCACGATCTCGCGCGCCGAGTAGCCGAGCTTCTCGACGGTGGCGAGGAGGTCGGCGACCTCGACCCCGTCGGCGTAGCTGACCTTGGCCTTCTCCGTGGCGAGGTTGACCGAGGCGGTCACGCCCTCCATGCGGTTCAGCTTCTTCTCGATGCGTGCCGAGCACGAGGCGCAGGTCATGCCGCCGACGGCGAGTTCGACCTCGGAGGTGTTCATGACGGCTCTTTCGCGGCGTGGGGGTGTGCGGTGCGAAAAGGGCTCAGGGCCCCGCGCCGTGGTGGCGCGGGGCCCGGGGCCGGGGGAGGGGGGATCAGGCGGTCGCGCCGGTCAGCTCGTAACCGGCCTCGTCGACCGCGGCGCGGACGGCCTCCTCGTCGAGGGGGGCCGCGGAGACCACGGTCACCTTGCCGGTGGCGGCGACCGCCTGGACCGAGCTGACGCCCGCGATCTCGGAGATCTCGCTGTTGACCGCGGACTCGCAGTGGCCGCAGGTCATTCCCTTCACGTCGTACACGGTGGTGACGGCGCCGGGCTGCGAGGTCTGGGCGTTGGCGGTCATGTCGTTCTCCTCAGTGAAACGTGTGTGACGTGCGGGTTGTCGGAACGTCGACGTCGCGAGGGGCTCCGGTAGCTCCAGGGAACCTCCCGACGTGCTTCACACTATACCCCTAGGGGGTATTTTCCAAGAGGGGCTGGGGTGACGGGGCGGGACGGGGGTCACTCGCCCTTGCGCGCGCGGTTGCCGGGCCGCGACGCGACCCAGGCGCGGATGGTGTCGGCGTACCAGAAGGGCTTGCCGCCCTCCACGTGGTCGGGCTCCGGCAGCAGTCCGTGCTTGCGGTAGGAGCGCACGGTGTCCGGCTGGACGCGGATGTGCGCGGCGATGTCTTTGTACGACCAGAGCCTGCGGTCGGTCATCAGTGGCTCCTCCCTGTGCGCACCCAGGGCGACCGGAACGGCCGACGGGGGAGCTGGGCGCGGCACTGGTGTCACTCAGCCTGTGCCCCGTGAACGACGGAGAGTGACTGTGGGGGAGTGCTTGTCGACTGGCTGTGACGGGAAACCCGCGTACGTGTCACATGTGTGACGGGAGCGCAGTGTTTGTCACCTACGTGACGCGCTTGACTGGCGCGGGCGCCCGGCGTGTTGGGGGCGCGTTCACCCGTCGAAGGAGTAAGGGGGCGGCCGTGGCCGAAGGGCGCCCGGACACACCCGAGGGGAGGCCGCGCGGTCGCGGCCTCCCCTCGGGCGTCAGGAGCGCGGGGGCCTCACGCCCCGCAGGAGCGCAGGAAGGCGCGGGTGCGGCGGGCGATGGGCAGCGGCTTGTCCGGCGCGCACGGGTACATGTCCTGCTCGACGATGGCGAACAGGTCCACGCCCAGCTTCTCGGCCGCCGCGAGGACCGGTTCGAGCGCGGGCACCCCGGCGGGCGGCTCGCACATCACGCCGCGCGCGACGGCGGGCCCGAACGGCACGTCCTGCGCCCGCACTTCGGCCAGGACCGCCGGGTCCACCTGCTTGAGGTGGAGGTACCCGACGCGCTCGCCGTACGTCTCGATGAGCTTGACGCTGTCGCCGCCGCAGTACGCGTAGTGGCCGGTGTCCAGGCACAGCGAGACGAGGGCGGGGTCCGTGGCGTCGAGGAAACGGGCGACGTTCTCCTCGGTGTCGATGTGGGTGTCCGCGTGCGGGTGGACGACGATGTCCAGGCCGTAGCGCTCGCGCACCTCGTGGCCGAGCCGCTCGGTCTGCGAGGCCAACTGGCGCCACTGCTCCGGCGTCAGCGTCGCGTTCTCCAGGACCTCGCCGGTCTTGTCGTCGCGCCAGAAGGACGGGATGACCACGAGGTGCCGCGCGCCCATCGCCTGCGTGAGGCCGGCGATGGCGGACACGTGCTCCCACGTCTTGTCCCACACGTCCGGGCCGTGGTGCAGGCCGGTGAACACGGTGCCCGCCGAGACCTTCAGGCCCCGGCGCCGCGTCTCGTCGGCGAGCCGGGACGGGTCGGTCGGCAGATAGCCGTACGGGCCGAGCTCGATCCACTCGTACCCCGACGCGGCGACCTCGTCGAGGAAGCGGCTCCACGGCACCTGCTGGGGATCGTCGGGGAACCACACGCCCCAGGAGTCGGGGGCCGAACCGATCCGGATGCGGGTCAACCGGGAACCACGCGACAACTCTGTCTGCTGCGCCATGGCCGCAAGCCTCGCCGCCCGCCGAGAACAGTGTCAAGGAGTAGTCCGAATGTAAGGACAAAATGTTGACAGGGTTCCTGGGGCGGGATTAGACCTGAGGGAAGCCACCACGAAGGGATGTGCAGGGTGACCGATCCGCACCCGGATCCGCACGCCGACGCCGGCGCCGATCCGTACGACGTCATCACGATGGGCCGGATCGGCGTCGACCTGTACCCCCTTCAGACCGGGGTGCCGTTGTCGCAGGTCACGACGTTCGGGAAGTTCCTCGGCGGCTCGGCGTCGAACGTGGCGGTCGCGGCGGCCCGGCTCGGGCGGCGCGTCGGCGTCGTCACGCGGACGGGACAGGACCCGTTCGGCGAGTATCTGCGCGGCCAGCTGCGCGCGTTCGGAGTCGACGAGCGGTGGGTCACCGAGGTGCCGGACCTGCCGACGCCGGTCACCTTCTGCGAGGTGTTCCCGCCCGACGACTTCCCGCTGTACTTCTACCGCCTTCCCAAGGCCCCCGACCTGGAGATCCGCGCGGACGAGCTCGACCTCGGCGCGATCGCCGCGGCGCGGATCTTCTGGGTCACCGGCACCGGCCTCAGCGAGGAGCCGAGCCGGGCGGCGACCCTGGCCGCGCTCGCCGCCCGCACCGGCGGGACCACCGTCTTCGACCTCGACTGGCGGCCCATGTTCTGGCGCGACCCCGAGGCGGCGCGCCCCCACTACGCCGCCGCGCTGCGGCACGCGACCGTCGCCGTCGGCAACGTGGACGAGGTGGAGATCGCCACCGGCGTGCGCGAGCCGCGCGCCGCCGCCGAGGCGCTGCTCGCGGCGGGGGTCGAGCTGGCCGTGGTCAAACAGGGCCCGAAGGGCGTGCTCGCGATGGACCGGGCGGGGGCGGTGGCGGAGGTGCCGCCGCTGCCGGTGTCGGTGGTGAACGGGCTCGGGGCGGGCGACGCGTTCGGCGGGGCGCTGTGCCACGGGCTGCTCGCCGGGTGGGAGCTCTCACGGGTGATCCGGTACGCCAACGCGGCCGGGGCCATCGTCGCTTCGCGCCTTGAGTGCTCCTCCGCGATGCCGTACGCGGCCGAGGTCGAGGCCGCGCTGGAAGCGGGGGCCGTGCGGTGAGCCGCTCCGGCACTTCCGTCGACGTCTCCGCGCTCGTGCGGACCCGGGCCCACCACCCCGAAGCCATCGCCGAAGCCGCCGCGCGGCGGGTACGGCGGCCGCTGGTCGGGGCCTCCGGGCGACTGATGATCATCGCGGCGGACCACCCGGCGCGGGGCGCGCTCGGCGTGGGCAAGGACCCGCTGGCCATGGCCGACCGGGCCGAGCTCCTGGAGCGGCTGTGCCTGGCGCTGTCGCGGCCCGGCGTCGACGGCGTGCTCGCGACCGCCGACATCCTCGACGACCTGCTGCTGCTCGGCGCGCTCGACGGCAAGGTCGTGATGGGCTCCATGAACCGGGGCGGGCTCGCGGGCGCCGCCTTCGAGCTGGACGACCGGTTCACCGGCCACCGCGCCGAGGACCTGGAGCGGCTCGGCTTCGACGCGGGCAAGCTGCTGCTGCGCGTGGACTACGAGGACCCCGGGTCGCTCGCCACGCTGTACTCCACCGCGCGCGCGGTCGACGCGATGGCGGAGCGTCAGCTTCCGGTGTTCGTCGAGCCGTTCCTGTGCCGCAGGTCGCCCGGCGGCCTGCGCAACGACCTGAGCGCCGAAGCGGTCACCCGGTCCATCGCCATCGCGTCGGGCCTCGGCGGCACCTCCGCGTACACCTGGCTGAAGGTCCCCGTGACCGAGAACCCGGACGACATGGCGCGCGTCATGGAGACCTCGACGCTGCCCGCCGTGCTGCTCGGGGGAGACATCGGCGGGGACACGGACACCGCGTTCGAGAAGTGGCGCGGAGCGCTCCAGTTGCCCACCGTGTACGGCCTGGTGGCCGGGCGGACGCTGCTGTACCCGCCGGACGGGGACGTGGCGGGCGCGGTCGACACCGCCGTCGGGCTGCTGTAGCCGTGACGTACGCACCCGACAGGAGACCCGCATGACGTACGTACCGAAGGGCAGCGCGGCCGAGGGCCCGTACGCCCTCGCCGTCGATCCCGCGCGCGCGGGCTGGACCTACTCCAGTCTGCGCGTCGTCGAACTGCCGCCCGGCGGGTTGCACTCCTTCGCCACCGGGGAGAGTGAATGGATCGTGCTCCCGCTGACCGGCGGCTGTACGGTGCACGCGGAGGGCGAGATCATCGAACTCCTGGGCCGGGAGAGCGTGTTCAGCGGAGCGAGTGACTTCGCTTACGTTCCCCGCGATACCCACATCCAGATCGCCTCCGGCGTGGGAGGCCGCTTCGCCCTGGCAGGAGCGAAGTGCGAGCGCCGACTCCCCGCCCGCTACGGCCCCGCGCCGGAGGTCCCCGTCGAGCACCGCGGCAGCGGCACCTGCGCCCGCCAGGTGCGCAACTTCGCCGCCGCGGACACGTTCGCGTGCGACCGGCTGATCGCCGTGGAGGTCATCACGCCCGGCGGCAACTGGTCCTCGTACCCGCCGCACAAGCACGACGAGCACCGGCCCGGCGTCGAGGCCGAGCTGGAGGAGATCTACTACTTCGAGATCGAGGGCGGCTCCGGCTTCGGCTACCAGCGGGTCTTCCCCTCCCGCGAGGGCGGCACCGACGTGCTCGCCGAAGTGCGCTCGGGCGATGCGGTCCTCGTGCCCGACGGCTGGCACGGCCCGTCCATCGCCCAGCCGGGCCACGCCATGTACTACCTGAACGTCATGGCGGGCCCCGGCGACGAGCGGGAATGGAAGATCTGCTTCCACCCTGACCACACGGAGGGATACCGATGAGCGGCACGGTCCGGCTCACCACCGCCCAGGCCCTGGTGCGCTTCCTGGCCCGGCAGTTCACCGAGCGGGACGGCGTCCGACAGCGCCTCATCGGCGCGACCTGGGGCATCTTCGGCCACGGCAACGTCGCCGGGCTCGGCCAGGCCCTGGTGGAGCACGCCGACGAGATGCCCTTCCACCAGGGGCGCAACGAGCAGGCCATGGTGCACGCGGCCGTCGGCCACGCCCGGCAGTCGGGGCGCCTGACGACCCACGCCGTCACCACCTCCATCGGCCCCGGCGCCACCAACCTCGTCACGGGCGCCGCCCTCGCGACCATCAACCACCTGCCCGTCCTGCTGCTGCCCGGCGACGTCTTCGCGAGCCGCCCGGCCGACCCGGTGCTCCAGCAGCTCGAAGTGCCGTACGCGGGCGACGTGTCCGTGAACGACTGTCTGCGCCCGGTGTCGGCGTACTTCGACCGCGTCACCCGGCCCGAGGCGCTGGTCCCCGCCGCGCTCCAGGCGATGCGGGTGCTCACCGACCCGGTCGCCACGGGCGCGGTGACGCTCGCGCTGCCCCAGGACGTGCAGGCGGAGGCCTTCGACTGGCCGGCGGAGTTCTTCGCCGAGCGCGTCTGGCCGGTGCGCCGCCAGGCCCCCGACCCCGCGGAGGTGGAGGCCGCGGCGCGGGCCGTGCGCGCCGCCGCGCGGCCCCTGGTCGTCGCGGGCGGGGGAGTGCACCACAGCGCCGCCGAGGACGCCCTGCGCGCCTTCGCCGACGCCACCGGCATCCCGGTGGCGTCCACGCAGGCGGGCAAGGGCTCCCTGCGCCACGACCACCCGGCGGACGTCGGCGGCATCGGCCACACCGGCACCGCCACGGCCGACGCACTCGCCCGCGGCGCCGACCTGGTGATCGGCGTCGGCACCCGCTACACGGACTTCACCACCGCGTCCGGCACGCTCTTCGCCGCGGACGGCGTGCGCTTCGTGAACCTCAACGTGGCGCCGTTCGACGCCCACAAGATGGCGGGCGCGACCGTGGTCGCCGACGCCCGCGCGGCCCTGGAGGCGCTGACCCGGGCGCTCGCGGGCCACCGCGCCGACCCGGCGTACGTGTCCGCGTACACGGACGACAAGGAGCGCTGGGAGCGGCGCGTCGACGCCGCGTACGCGGCCGACGAGCCCGCCGCGCGCCCCACCCAGACGCAGGTCCTCGGCCTGCTCGACGCGCTGGTCACCGACGAGGACGTCGTCATCAACGCGGCGGGCTCGCTCCCCGGCGACCTGCACAAGCTGTGGCGGGCCCGCTCGCCGCGCCAGTACCACGTCGAGTACGGCTACTCCTGCATGGGCTACGAGATCCCGGCGGCGATCGGCGTGTCCCTGGCCGCGCCCGAGCGGCCCGTGTGGGCGCTGGTCGGCGACGGCACGTATCTGATGATGCCCACCGAGATCGTCACGGCGGTGCAGGAGGACATCCCCATCAAGGTCGTCATCCTGCAGAACCACGGCTACGCCTCCATCGGGGGCCTCTCGGAGTCCGTCGGCGGCGAGCGCTTCGGCACGGACTACCGCTACCGGGCGCCCGACGGCACGTACACGGGCGGCCCGCTGCCCGTGGACCTCGCCGCCAACGCGGCCTCGCTGGGGCTGCCCGTGACGCGGGCGAGGACCGTGGCCGAGCTGCGCGCGGCCCTGCGCGAAGCACGCGAAGCGGACGGCCCCACATGTGTCTACGTGGAGACGGAAACGGCAGACACAGTGTCGGGCCCGCCCCCGGCGCAGGCGTGGTGGGATGTGCCCGTGGCCGAGACCGCGACCCGCCCGTCGGCGGTCAAGGCCCGCGAGGAGTACGACCGGCACGTGTCCGCCCGGCGCCGCCACCTGTGAAGGGAATCCCGGCATGACCAGCATGACGAAGACCGTCGACCATTGGATCGGTGGCAAGAGCGTCGAGGGGACCTCCGGCACGTACGGCCCGGTCACCGATCCGGCGACCGGCGCCGTGACCACCCGCGTCGCCTTCGCCGGCGTGGACGAGGTGGACGCGGCGGTGGCCGCCGCCAAGGCCGCGTACGCGACCTGGGGCCAGTCCTCGCTGGCGCAGCGCACGTCCGTCCTCTTCAAGTTCCGCGCGCTGCTCGACGCGCACCGCGACGAGATCGCCGAGCTGATCACCGCCGAGCACGGCAAGGTGCACGCGGACGCGCTCGGCGAGGTCGCGCGCGGCCTGGAGGTCGTCGACCTGGCGTGCGGCATCAACGTGCAGCTCAAGGGCGAGCTGTCCACGCAGGTCGCCAGCCGCGTGGACGTCTCCTCGATCCGCCAGCCGCTGGGCGTCGTCGCGGGCATCACGCCCTTCAACTTCCCGGCGATGGTGCCGATGTGGATGTTCCCGCTCGCCATCGCGTGCGGCAACACCTTCGTCCTGAAGCCCAGCGAGAAGGACCCGTCGGCCGCGATGCGGGTGGCGGAGCTGCTCGCCGAGGCGGGCCTGCCGGACGGCGTGTTCAACGTGGTGCACGGCGACAAGGTGGCCGTGGACCGGCTCCTGGAGCACCCGGACGTGGCCGCGGTGTCCTTCGTGGGCTCGACCCCGATCGCCCGCTACATCCACACCACGGCCTCCGCGAACGGCAAGCGCGTCCAGGCCCTCGGCGGTGCCAAGAACCACATGCTGGTCCTTCCGGACGCCGACCTGGACGCGGCGGCCGACGCCGCCGTCTCGGCCGCGTACGGCTCCGCGGGCGAGCGCTGCATGGCCATCTCGGCCGTCGTCGCGGTCGGTTCGGTCGGCGACGAGCTCGTCGCGAAGATCAAGGAGCGCGCCGAGAAGATCAAGATCGGGCCCGGCAACGACCCGGCCTCGGAGATGGGCCCGCTCATCACGGCCGCGCACCGCGACAAGGTGGCGTCGTACGTGACGGGCGCCGCCGCGCAGGGCTGCGAGGTCGTCCTGGACGGCACCGGCTACACCGTGGCGGGCCACGAGGACGGCCACTGGATCGGCCTGTCCCTGCTCGACCGGGTGCCCGTCACGGCGGACGCGTACAAGGACGAGATCTTCGGCCCCGTCCTGTGCGTGCTGCGCGTCGACACCTACGAGGAGGGCCTGGCGCTCATCAACGCCTCGCCGTTCGGCAACGGCACGGCGATCTTCACCCGGGACGGCGGCGCCGCGCGCCGCTTCCAGCTGGAGGTCGAGGCGGGCATGGTCGGCGTGAACGTGCCGATCCCGGTGCCGGTGGGCTACCACTCCTTCGGTGGCTGGAAGGACTCCCTCTTCGGCGACCACCACATCTACGGCAACGACGGCACGCACTTCTACACCCGCGGCAAGGTCGTCACCACCCGCTGGCCGGACCCCTCGGACGCCCCGGCGGGCGTGGACCTGGGGTTCCCGCGCAATCACTGACAGCTCCACCCCACCGAACGAAGCCGTCCGCCCTGCGGACGGCTTCGTTCCTTTTTTCGCCGATCAGCTGCGGTTCCCGCACGGAGGGGATGAAAGGGGTGAGAAAGGCTTGCGTGCAATTCGACCTTGCTATCAAAGGTCAGCAAGGCGAACATCTGGCTAATTGCCATCTATAGTCGCCAACGTCTGCGATTCATTGGCCAGTTGAAGATCGTCAGGGCTGCGGATTCCGTAGGTATCCGGCCATTGACGTTTTCCTGACGCGGGGATTCCATGACGCTCTGCCGCCCCCCTTGGTACGAGCCGATCGGAATCGCCGCATGACCGAAACGCTGCACACGCCGCCGCAGTCCGCGGCCGCCCCCGCGGCGGCGGGAGCCCCCGAGAACCCGGCTGCTCCCCGCAAGCTGAAGCGGTCCATCGGCGTCGTCGGCGGCACCCTGCTCACGCTGTCCTGCGTGACGCCCGCGTCCACCCTGTTCGTGGTCGTGCCCGACCTGTTCTCCTCGCTCGGCACCGCCACCACCCTCACCATCGCGATCGGCGCGCTGCTCTGCGTGGGCGTCGCCTTCTGCTACTCCGAGCTCGGCACGCTGATCCCCAGCGCGGGCGGCGAGTACGCGATGGTCTCCACGATGGCCGGACGGCTCGCGGGCTGGCTCGTGTTCGTGCTCTCGCTGCTCGTCGTGATGATCGTGCCGCCCGTGATCGCCATGGGCACGGCCGACTACCTCGCGCCCCTGGTCAGGATCGAACCCGCCCACGCGGGCGCGGGCGTCATGCTCCTCGCCACCCTCGCGGGCCTGCTCGACCTGCGGGCCAACGCCTGGATCACCGGGATCTTCCTGGTCCTCGAAGTGGTCGCGGCCGCCGTCGTGGCCGTCCTCGGCTTCGCCCACGCCGAGCGCGGCGCGGGCAGCCTCGTCGACCTCACCGTGGCGAGCGGCTCCGGAGACGGCACCGAGACCGTCACCGCGATGCTGATCGTCTCCGGGCTCGCCATCGCGCTCTTCGTCACCCAGGGCTTCTCCACGGCCGTCTACCTCTCCGAGGAGATGGAGAACCCGCGCCGCAACGTGGCCCGCACCGTGCTGCTCACCCTCGGCATCTCGGCGGTCGTCCTGCTGGTGCCCGTCGCCGCGATCACCCTGGGGGCACCGGACCTGGCCGCCCTCACCGGCGGCGACATCGGCGCGATGGTCACCGCCTGGTCCAGCTCCGGCGTCGGCACCTTCATCAGCCTCTGCGTGGCCCTCGCCATCATCAACGCCGGCATCGTCATGGTCATCCAGAACTCCCGCGTCCTGTTCGCCTCCGCGCGCGACAAGGCCTGGCCCGAGCCCGTCAACGCGGTCCTGTCCCGGCTCGGCGGCCGCTTCGGCTCCCCGTGGGTCGCCACGCTCCTGGTCGGCGTGCCCGGCGCCGCGCTCTGCTTCGTGAACCTCGACACCCTGTACGGCGTCACCGGTGTGTCCGTGACCGGCATGTACCTGCTCGTCGCGGTGGCGGCCCTGCTCGCCCGCAGGGGCAGCCACGGGGCCGCTCCCGCGTGGCGGATGCCGCTGTGGCCCGGCATCCCGGTGGTGCTCATCGCGGTCCTCGCGTACGTGCTCAGCCAGCAGGAGGCGCGGTACCTCCTGTGGACCGGCGGCATCGTGGCCGTCGCGACGGTGTACTGGGCCTGCTACCTGCGGCCGCGGGCGGCCACGCGCTGGCTGGTGACAGTGCCGGAGTAGCCCTGGCGGGCGGCACCCGGCCCTTTCGGCGCTCCGCGCCTCGTCCTCAAACGCCGGACGGGCTGGATCTGTCGCCGGTTGCGGCAGGGTTTTCAGCCTCTCCGGCGTTTGAGGAGCGGGGGTCTGGGGGCGGAGCCCCCAGGAAGCGGGAAGGGGCGCCCGCGCGCGGAGCGCGCTAATGAACACAGCGGGGCGCCCCGCGAGGGCTACGGGCCTGCCAACAGGTCCCGGTCCTTGAAGCCGCTGGACGTGGAGACGCACACCACGGGCCCCTCCACGGCCTCGGCCCCGGAGCGGCCGAGCTGTCGCAGGCCCGCGAGCCCCGCCGCCGCGGACACCTCCGCCCAGACCCCGCCCCGCGCCAGCTCCGCCCGCGCGGCCACCAGCTCCTCGTCGGTCACGAGCAGCGCCGCGCCCCCGCTCCCGCGCAGCGCGAGCACGCCCCGGTAGCCGCCCACCGGGCAGTCGATGGCGTACGCGGCGGTCTCCCCGACGGGGACGTGTGCCGCGGGCGCCCCCTCGCGCACGGCGGCCGCCAGGGGCCCGCCCGCGGCGGGCTCGCAGGAGTACAGGCGCGGCACCCGCTCCCCGTACCCGAGCCGCACCAGCTCGGCGAACCCCTTCCAGACGCCGAACAGCATCTCCCCGTACCCGGTCGGCACGAACACCGCGCCCGGGAGGGTGCCGAGTTCGTCGTGGATCTCGTAGGCGATCGTCTTGTAGCCCTCGGGCCCGAACCCGTGTCCGGTGTGCGCGGCGGACGTGAGGTTGCTGACGGGGTGGTAGCCGGTCCGCTCGACGATGCGGCGCAGCAGCGGCCACCGCTCGTCGGCGGGCACGTGCAGCACGGTGGCGCCGTACGCGCGCAGGAACGCGTCGACGGCGGGCGGCGCGTCCGGCGAGGTGAGGACCGTGCACGGAAGACCGGCCCGGGCGGCGTACGCGGCCGCCGACGCGCCGTGGTTGCCGGAGGAGGCGACGACGACACCGGGGGCACCGACGCCGACGGCCGCGCTCACCGTGATCCGGTTGAGCCGGTCCTTGTGGCTCCAGGTCGGATTGCGGGACTCGTCCTTGACCCACACGCCGTCCTCCAGGGGGAGCAGCGGCGTGCCGCCCTCGGCGAGGGAGGGGGCGCGCAGCGGCGGAAGGAGCGGCGCCCAGCGCTCGTGCCCGCGCGGCCTTGCGGCGGCCGCCCCGGGCGTGAAGAAGCCGTCGGGGACCTGGTCGTAGGCGTAGTCGACCTCTACGGGGTACGCGACGTCGGCGGTGCTCGTGACCGGGCAGCCCGCCGTGAGCGGCGGCCAGAGCGGGAAGCGGACGGAAGGGTCACCCAGCGAACGCTGGCCGACGGCAAGGGATGTCATGGGTCAGCAGCGTAGGCACCCCTGACACGCGGCCGCGTACCACGGTGGACGTACGCGGGCCGGGGGCCGTACTCCCCGGGGAGACAGCGGGGTTCCGCCCGGCGGCTGCATCGGTTGTCGGTGACCGCCCGTACCGTTGACGCATGGATCTACGACTGCCCCGGGCCGGAGCCTGGAAGGCGGCGCTGCGCGCGCCGCGGCGGACGGCCGCCGCCGCGGCGGCGGTTGTGGTGCTCGCGGGCGCGGGCACGTGGACGGCGCTCGCGTCCGACGAGGCACCCGCGGTCCGCCGCACGGACCAGACGCTCGCCATGGACCGTGGCCAGGGGCAGGAGGTGCGGATCGACACCTCGTACTTCACCGCGGGCGACCCCGGCGCCAAGCGCCCCGCCGTGCTCGTCGGGCACGGCTTCGGCGGCAGCAAGGACGACGTGCGCGAGCAGGCCGAGCGCCTGGCCCGCGACGGGTACGCGGTCCTGACGTGGTCCGCGCGCGGCTTCGGCAGGTCCACCGGACGCATCGGGCTCAACGACCCGAAGGGCGAGGTCGCCGACGTGTCGCGGCTCGTCGACTGGCTGGCCAAGCGCCCCGAGGTCCGCCTCGACAAGGCCGGCGACCCGCGCGTGGGCGTCACGGGCGCCTCGTACGGGGGCGCGGTATCGCTCCTCGCGGCCGGGCACGACGACCGGATCGACGCCGTCGCCCCGCTGATGACGTACTGGAACCTGGCGGACGCCCTGTTCCCGAAGGACGTCTTCAAGAAGCAGTGGGCCGGGATGTTCCTGAGCGCGGGCGGCGGCTGCGACAAGTTCGAGCCGAAGCTGTGCGCGATGTACGAGCGCGTGGCGGTCGCGGGCAAGCCCGACGCGCGGGCGCGCGAGCTGCTCGCGGGGCGCAGCCCGGCCGCCGTCGGCGACCGCATCAAGGTGCCCGCCCTGATCGTGCAGGGCCAGCGGGACTCGCTGTTCCCGCTCGACCAGGCCGACGCGATGGCCAGGGCGATCCGCGGCAACCACGCGCCCGTGGCGGTCGACTGGACGGCGGGCGGCCACGACGGCGGCGACCAGGAGACCGACCGGGTAGCGGGCCGGGTCACGCGGTGGTTCGACCGCTATCTCAAGGACGACAAGGGCGCCGACACGGGCCCCGCCTTCCGCGTCACCCGCACCGGAGGCATCGACTCCACGGACGGCGCGGCGACGCTGCGCGGCGCGAGCGCCGACCGCTACCCGGGGCTCGGCGGCGGTGTGCGCGAGGTCCCGCTCACCGGGCGCCCGCAGACCTTCGACAACCCCGCGGGCGCCGCGCCGCCCGCCGTCTCGGGGCTGCCGGGCCTCGGCGGCGGGGGCGACGGCCTGAGCCGCCTGTCCTCGCTGGGCGTCGGCGTCTCCCTGGACTTCCCCGGGCAGTACGCCGCGTTCGAGTCGAAGCCGCTCACCGAGGACCTGCGGATCACCGGCGCCCCCGCCGTGCGGGTGCGGGTGAAGTCCGACAGCGCGGACACGGTGCTCTTCGGCAAGGTCTACGACGTGGGGCCCGGCGGCGGCCGCCAGCAGGTGCTGCCCGCGCAGCTCGTCGCCCCGGTGCGGATCGGCGGCGCCGTGGACGGCAGGACCCTCGACCTGAGGCTGCCCGCCGTCGACCACGAGCTGAAGAAGGGCCACCGGCTGCGCCTGGTGTTCGCCGCCACCGACCTGGGCTACGCCTCACCGGCCGAACCGGCCGCGTACACGGTGGCGTTGAAGAGCGGCCTGAAGGTCCCGACCGCCCCCGGCGTGGACACGGCCGCGGCCCCGCTGCCCGCCTGGGTGTGGTGGCGGCCGCCGGCCGGCGCGGCCGTGGCGGCCGCCCTGCTCCTGGTCGGCCGCCGACGCGTCACGGCGCCCGCGCCCGACCCGGGCCTCGCCGACGTGCCGCTCCAGATCACCGGCCTCAGCAAGCGGTACGCGAAGTCCACCGAGCGGTACGCGGTCCGCGAGCTGTCCTTCCGCGTCGAGAAGGGCCAGGTCCTCGGCCTCCTCGGGCCGAACGGCGCGGGCAAGACCACCACCCTGCGCATGCTGATGGGCCTCATCCGCCCCGACGCGGGCGAGATCCGCGTCTTCGGGCAGGCCATCCGGCCCGGCGCGCCCGTCCTGTCCCGGGTCGGCGCCTTCGTCGAGGGCGCCGGCTTCCTGCCGCACCTGTCCGGCCGGGAGAACCTGGAGCTGTACTGGCGCGCCACCGGCCGCCCCGCCGGGGACGCGCACCTGGACGAGGCCCTGGAGATCGCCGGGCTCGGCGACGCCCTCGCCCGCGCCGTGCGGACGTACTCCCAGGGCATGCGCCAGCGCCTCGCCATCGCCCAGGCCATGCTGGGCCTGCCGGACCTGCTGATCCTGGACGAGCCGACGAACGGCCTCGACCCGCCCCAGATCCGCGAGATGCGCGAGGTGATGATCCGGTACGCGGCGGGCGGCCGCACGGTCATCGTCTCCAGCCACCTGCTCGCCGAGGTCGAGCAGTCCTGCACGCACCTGGTCGTCATGGACCGGGGCCGCCTCGTGCAGGCGGGCCCGGTCGACGAGATCGTCGGCTCCGGGGACACGCTCCTGGTGGGCCTCGCGGCGGACATCCCCGACCCGCTCGTCGAGAAGGTGGCCTCGCTTCCGGGCGTGGCGTCGGCGGCCCGCACCGAAGGCGGGCTCCTGGTGCGGCTCGACGGCGGCCCGGCGGCCACGGGGGCGGCACTCCTGCCCGAACTGGTCCGCCTGGAGGTGCCCGTGGAGGCGCTCGGCCCGCACCGGCGCCTGGAAGACGCGTTCTTGACACTGATCGGAGGAGGTGCGGCGTGACGGCCCCACAGGACACGACGGCGGCCCCGGACGGGCCCCGGGCGGCGGCGACCGGGGGACCCCGGGAGACCGGCACGGCGGCGGCCGAGGGCCCCGGGGAGACCGGCTCGGCGGCGACTGAAGGGCTTCGGGACGCCGGTACGGCCACCGCGCCCGGCTACCGCCCGGGCCGCACGCTGCCGCTGCGCGTCGAGGCCGTCCGCCAGCTCAAGCGGCGGCGCACGCTCGTCATGGGCGGCGTCCTCGCCCTGCTGCCCCTCGTGCTGCTCCTCGCGTTCGCGATCGCCGGTTCGCCGGGCGGCCGCAACGACCGGGTGACGCTGATGGACACGGCCACGGCCTCGGGCGTCAACTTCGCGGCGACGTGCCTGTTCGTGTCGGCCGGGTTCCTGCTCGTCATCCCCGTCGCGCTGTTCTGCGGGGACACCGTGGCCTCCGAGGCGGGCTGGTCGAGCCTGCGCTATCTGCTCGCCGCGCCCGTGCCCCGGGCCCGGCTGCTGTGGTCCAAGCTGGCGGTGGGGCTCGGCCTGAGCGCCGCCGCGATCGCGCTGCTCCCGGTGGTGGCGCTCGCCGTCGGCACGATGGCGTACGGCTGGGGGCCGCTGGAGATCCCGACCGGCGGCGTCCTCGAACCCGGTACGGCCGCGCGGCGCCTCGCCGTCGTCGTCGCCTACGTCTTCGCGTCCCAGCTGGTCACCGCGGGCCTCGCGTTCTGGCTCTCCACGAAGACGGACGCGCCGCTCGGCGCGGTCGGCGGCGCGGTCGGCCTGACGATCGCGGGCAACGTCCTGGACGCGGTGACCGCGCTCGGCGGCTGGCGCGACTTCCTGCCCGCCCACTGGCAGTTCGCCTGGGCGGACGTCTTCCAGCCGACCCCGGAGTGGTCGGGCATGCTCCAGGGCACCGCCGTCTCGGTGACGTACGCGCTGGTGCTCTTCGCCCTCGCGTTCCGCGGGTTCGCGCACAAGGACGTGGTGTCCTAGCGCCTCCCCGATGGTCCGGCACGGCGTCGCGGACCCGTCGGGCAGGCCCTAGCGCCCGCCCGCACCGCACAGTTCGCGTTCCGCCCGCACCGGATCGTTCGGGAAGCGGAACGCCGTGCGCTCCAGGGCGCCGCCGACGTTGCGCAGGAAGCGCCCCGCGGTGAGCGGCTCCCGGGTGGCCGCGCGGAGTTCGGCCAGCGGGCCGCAGGCCAGGGCGCGGCGGGCGGCGGCCACCCGCGCCGGGTCCATGCCGGGCGGCAGGTCGCCGGTGCCCCGGTCGGCGACGATCCACTCGTCGGGGAGCCGCTTGTCGTGGCCCACGCGCGCGTGGGCGATGCGCTCGGAGTGGGCGGCCAGCGGGTAGGCGAGCCCGATGGGGTCGAGCGCCGCGCCGTCGAGGGGGACGACGGTGCCGTTGAGGCCGAGCGTCGCGTAGGCGCCGGCCACGGAGGGCGCCGCGCCCTCGACCCGGGTGCGGGCCAGGAACAGCGTGGGCGCCCCGGCGTGCGCGGCGTCCCGCACCTCACGCGCGTATGCGGCGTTGCCCCGGAACCCGGCGAAGGTGTGCCGCAGGGGGTGCGCGGCCGCGTTCTGCCGCACGTACACGCCGCGCTCGTCCGCGATGCCGCGCGGCCCGATCAGGCCCTCGTACGGAACGCGCAGCGACGCCGCGCAGACCAGCGCCCACGCCCCGACGCCGGCCGCCGTGAGGGCCCACGCGCGCGTGGCGGGCACCACGAACACCGGCAGGACCAGCAGGAGGAGCCCCGGCAGGAACATCCGGGCGTGCATGAAGTCCCCGCCGACCTTGATGACGTACGCCCAGCACAGGACCCCCGCGACGACGGGCGCGAGCGCGGGCACCAAGGGCACCGCGCGCACCGGCGTCAGCGGCGGCACCGGCCGGCCGCCGCGCCGCGCGGGCACCACGGCGGCCAGCACGAACAGGGCGGGCAGCCACAGCAGGTACGGCCCGGCGAAGTCCGCGAGGTAGGCGGCCCCGCGCCCCCACAGGCTGGACGAGGCCTCCTTGGTGACGCCGGGCAACGGCATGAGGTGTCCGTAGTAGCCCATCCGGAAGACCTCGTAGGCGACGGGCAGGGCGCCCGCGGCGGCCGCCCCGGCGAGCGCGGCGCGGCGCGAGGGGCGCGCGCTCAGCCACTGCGCGCCGAGGAACACGGCGGACACCAGGGCGAGATCGGGCCGCACCAGCGGACCGAGCCCGAGGACGAACGCGGTGGCCAGCGCGCGCGGACGGGTCACGAGCAGCAGCCAGGCGCCCGCGATCCAGCACGTGGCGAGGCCCGTCTCCAGGCCGGAGGTGGCGAAGTCCCACACGGGCGGCAGTGCGAGCGGCACCAGGGCGCCGAGCGGCAGGAGGGGGCCGCCGGACACCCCCGTGTGCAGGCGCGCCGCGCCCCACGCGGCGAGCGCGAACCCGGCCGCCGTGAGCAGCAGCCCGCCGTACACCGCGGCCGTCACCACGTCGGCGCCCGGCAGCCCCGCGAGCACGAGCAGCCACTGCCACAGCGTGCCCGTCGAGGACTCGGCGCGCTCGCCCACGTTGAACACCGGCCCGTGCCCCGCGAGCACCTGCCGGACCGTCCGGACGTAGATGTGCCCGTCGTCGGACATCCAGCGCCGCTGGTACCCGGCCCAGACGACGGCGAGCGCGGGCAGCAGACACATGACGACCCGGAAGGGCTGCCGGGACCGGAGGGGAGGGTGCATGGATGTCATGCACGGTACTTCGGCGCAGGTCAGCGAGGCCTTAAGGGGCGGGCCCGGGGCACCCGGCGAGAGTCAGGACCCGTGCGGGCAGTCCTGTCACGCCTTGGGGATGTCGAAGTACCGGGTGAGCCCCGCTGCCAGCGCCACGTCCCCCACGACCTTGAGCTTGCGGGTCATGAAGAGCGTGACGGGATGCGCGTTGCCGGACACCAGCTTCAGGAACTCCGCGTCGCCCATCACCAGCGTGACCCGCGGCTCCGCGGCCGAGCCCCCCTCGCGCACCACGCAGGCGCCCTCCGCGATGTCCGTCTCGTACACCGCGTCCCCGACGCCCCCGCTCCCGGTGACCTGCCAGCGGATCAGCGCCTTCAGGGAGCCCGCGGACTCCGGCCTGAACTGCTGCTCCATGCGCGTGAACACCTCCCGCAGGACGCGGGCGCGCAGCGGGGCGTCCGTGGCGATCTCGGTGAGCTCCTTGCCGGAGAGGCCCTTGACGATCCGCGCGAACTCAGCGGGCGTCACACTGGCGAAGTCGAGCCCCGCGATTCCCCCGGCCTTGTCCGTCCCCATCGCAAGCTCCTTACCACGAAGTAAACTTACTGAAAGGTAAGGTAGAGCCGGGGCGAGGAGGCTGACAAGAGTGGGTGGCACGCCACAGGAGCGCAGGCGGCGCGTTCCGCGCAAGGAGCGCGAGCAGCAGATGATCGACGTGGCGGTCCAGGTCTTCGCCAAGCGGGGCTACCACGCCGCGTCGGTCGACGAGATCGCCGAACTGGCCGGGATCTCCAAGCCGATGGTGTACCTCTACCTCGAATCCAAGGAAGGCCTGTTCCTGGCCTGTCTGCGGCGGGAGGCCGACCGGCTGGTCGCGGCGTTCCAGGGAGCGGCTCGGGAGGCGACCGCGAGCGGCCCCGGCGGCACCCAGGACCGGGGCGCGCGGTCGGGCGCGGCGAAGCCCCAGGGCGCCCCCGAAGTGCGCCTGCACGCCGGGCTCCTGGCCTTCTTCTCCTTCGTCGCCGAACACCGCGACAGCTGGGTGGTGCTCCACCGGCAGGCGTCGGAGCTGAGCGAGACCATCGCGGCCGCCGTCGCCGACGCGCGCCGCGCGGTGATGGCACAGGTCGCGGAGCTCGTCCGGGCCGGCATCGAGGAGAGCGCGACCCCCTCGCAACTCTCCGAAAGGGACGCCGATTTCGTGGCCCACGCCCTGGTGGGCGCCGCCGACTCGCTCACCGACTGGATGGTCCGCAACCCGGACCAGTCGCCGGAGGGCGTCACCCTGCGCCTGATGAACATGGTCTGGGTCGGGATGGGGCGGGTCCTGGAGGGGGAGGTCTGGATCCCGGCCCGCGACTGACGCCCGCGCCGCCTGGAACGCCACCCCTCCCGTCCGCTCCCCGGAGTTCCGCACGGCCCATTGAAATTCCGCTACGCATCGGTAAGTTGACTGAAAAGTAAGTACGCGGCGCACGCACGCCGCGCAACAACCGCACTCGTACCGCGCACGTCGCGCAACAACCCGCACTCGTACCGCACGCACCCGAATCCGCACCACGGACACGTACCGGGAGCCGTCATGGGCGTACGCAAGGACTTGAAGAAGGCGCGGCGTCACCCCGGGCTCGCCGGGCGTGCCGAGGTCGACCTCGTCCGGGACGAGCGCGGCGTGGTGTGCGAGGCCCGCGCCCCCGCCCTCGTCCCGGCGGCCACGCACGGCAGCACGGCCGACATCCCCTTCACCAACGCCGCCGAGGCCCCCGACGCCGTCGTGCTGCGCCGCAAGGAGGCGGGCCGGTGGCGGCCCGTGACGGCCGCCGCCTTCGCCCGCGAGGTCACCGCGGCCGCGAAGGGCCTGATCGCGGCGGGGCTCCTACCGGGCGGCAGGGTCGCCCTGATGTCCCGTACGCGCTACGAGTGGGCGGTGCTTGACTTCGCCGTCTGGGCGGCGGGCGGCCAGTCCGTGCCCGTCTACCCGACGTCGTCGGCCGCGCAGATCGAGTGGATCGTACGGGACTCCGGCGCGAGCCTGCTCTTCGCCGAGTCCCCGGCGAACGCCGCGACGGCACGGGACGCCGTCGCGGGCCTGGACGCGCCCCCGACCGTCCGGACGATCGACGACGGCGCGGTCCTCGAACTCGCCGAGCGGGGGCAGACGGTGAGCGACGAGGAGGTCACCAAGCGGCGCGCGGCGCTCACGCCCGACACCATCGCCACTCTCTGCTACACCTCCGGCACCACGGGGCGTCCCAAGGGCTGCGTCCTCACCCACGGCAATCTGCACGCCGAGGCGGCCAACACCGTCGACCTGCTCCACCCGGTCTTCAAGGCGATCACCGGCCAGCGGGCCGCCACGCTGCTCTTCCTGCCGCTCGCCCACATCCTGGGCCGCAGCATCCAGATCGCCTGCATGCTCGCCCGCATCGAACTCGGCCACTGTCCGAGCATCAAGCCGGACGAGCTGCGGCCCGAACTGCGCGCGTTCAGGCCGACGTTCGTGGTCGGGGTGCCGTACCTCTTCGAGAAGATCCACGACACCGGGCGCGCGACCGCCGAACGCATCGGCCGGGGCGCCTCCTTCGACCGCGCGGAGCGGGTCGGCGTGCGTTTCGCCGAGGCCTATCTGAACGGGTTCCTCGGCACCGGACCCGGCCCGTCCGTCGGACTCCGCGCCGCCTGGGCGCTGTACGACCTGCTCGTCTACCGGCGCATCCGCAAGGAGGTCGGCGGCCGTCTGCGCTACGCCATCAGCGGCGGCTCCCCGCTCGACCGACAGCTCAACCTGTTCTTCTACGCCGCCGGAATCGTCATCTACGAAGGCTACGGTCTCACCGAGACCACCGCGGCCGCCACGATCATCCCGCCGCTGCGCCCGCGCCCCGGAACCGTCGGCCTGCCGGTGCCCGGCACCGCCGTGCGCATCGCGGACGACGGCGAGGTGCTCATCAAGGGCGGCATCGTCTTCACCTCGTACTGGAACGACCGGGACGCCACCGACGCCGTCCTCACCGGCGACTGGTTCGCCACCGGCGACCTGGGCGCCCTCGACGAGGACGGTTACCTCACCATCACCGGCCGCAAGAAGGACATCATCGTCACCAGCGGCGGCAAGAACGTCTCGCCCGCCGTCCTGGAGGACCGGCTGCGCGGCCGGGCCCTCGTCGGCCAGTGCCTCGTCGTCGGCGACAACCGCTCCTACGTGGGCGCGCTCATCACCCTCGACCCGGAGGCCGTGGCGCACTGGCTGGCCGTCCGCAAGCGCCCCGCGGACACGCCCTTGGCCGAGCTGCGCCGCGACCCGAAGCTCCTCGCGGACCTCCAGAAGGCCGTGGACCACGCCAACGAGGCGGTGTCGCGCGCAGAGTCCATCCGCCGCTTCGCGGTCGTGGAGGGGGAGTTCAGCGAGGAGAACGGCCTGCTCACCCCGTCCCTGAAGATCAAGCGACGGGCCGTGGAGCAGGCGTACGCGCAGCAGATCGAGGCGCTCTACCGTGGCTGAGCGCCCTGCCGGGGCTGAGTGTCCTACTGGAGCTGAGCGCCCTGCCGGGGCCGAGCGTCAGGGCGCGTCCGGCTCCTCGCACGACTCCTCCAGATAGGTGCGCGCGACGGCGCTCGCGCGCGCGGACCAGGCGGCGATCACGTCGATCTCCTCCGGCGTGAAGTCGTCGAACAGCGCCATCAGGCGCGCGTAGTACGGCTCGTAGATCTCCCGCACGCGCGCGGACGCGGCCGGTACGGCGACGACGCGCACCCGGCGCCGGTCGGCGGGGTCGGGGCGCCGGGTCACGAACCCGCCGCGCTCCAGGCGGTTGAGGATGCCCGTCACCGCGCCCGTCGTGACGTGCGCGCGGGTGGCCAGTTCACCCGCGGTGACCGCGTCGTCCCCGGCCTGGAGGACGTACGCGAAGCAGATCAGGTCCGTGACGGACAGGCCGAGGTTGCGTGCGAACTCCTGCTGCCCGATGACGCTCGTCGCGACGAGGTCGTCCACCGCGGCGACCACGTCCTGCGCGGACGCGCTGGGGTGGCGCTTGCCCTCCATTGAAATCCCTTAGTACGTAAGATAAATTGCTTACTCGCTAAGGCATCATACGTCCGGTGCCGGGGCGCGGCCAGGCCGTGCCCCGGCGGGCACGGGGAGGGCGCGACACGTGAGTACGCACGACGACGGCCACACGATCGCCGGCTGGACCGGCTGCGCGGTCGGCACGGTGGGGGCGCTGATCGCGGGAGTGGGCATCACCGGCTGGCGCCCCGGCATCTGGCTGGGGCTCGGCGTGATGGCCCTCGCGGTGTTCGTCACCTGGTTCCTGCACCTGGCGGGCTGGGGCAAGGGGCCGGGCCCGAGGCCGGCGTCCCAGCGGCCCATGAGGCTGCGCGACAGCACGGCGCGCGCGGGCCACCCGGGCTGCGTAGGCTGCCGTCTGGCGGGCCGCCGGGGCGTGGCTCCTGGCGCGGCGGTGGCGCCCTCCCGGCGGGAGAGCGAGGACGAGGTGGCGACCCCGGTCGCGTGACGGGGGGTCCGGCCCGGTGGCCGCGCCGGTGAGCGCGCGTTCGTGCCGCGGGGCCCCGGCCCGGTGGCCGCGCGGGTGAGTACGCGTACTCATGCCGGGGGCGGGCCGCCGGGCCACAGTGGTGCTCGCCGAACCGGACCGAGCCCAAGGACCCGCGATGCCGCCTGCCTCCCGCCCTCGCCGCCGCCTGCGCCGCCTGCTCGCGCTCGCCACGGACACCTGGCTCGCGCGGGCCTACCTCCTGGTGGTCGCGGCGGCGCTGACGTTCTTCCTGGGGGCCTGGTACGTCGGCCCTGACCCCGGGCTCGCCGGGTTCTACCCGTTCCTCGCCACGGCACCGCTCGGCGTCCTCGCCCTGCTGGCGTCGCTGCCCGCCGAGCAGTCCTCACTCACCTGGCTCGCCCCGTCGATCTTCGCCGTCGGTACGGCGGTGGCGGGGCTCTGCAACGCGGCGCTGCTCGGCAGGCTGGCGCACGGACGAGGGGCGCGGGGGCCGCGCCCGGCGTGACGGGGGCTTTGCGGGGGCTGGGCGGGGCCTGAGGGGGCTGGCCGTGCGGGTCCAGCCGGGTGCGGGGTCGACCGGTACGGGGACCGGCCGTGCGGCAGCCGGGCCGTGGGCGCGCCCAGGGTGCAGGCCCGCGCGCAGGCCCGCGGTGCGGCCCGCAGCGAAAAGGCCTTCCCGAAGGAAGGCCGATGAGGTGCGCCCCCGGCAGGACTCGAACCTGCGGCCAAGTGCTTAGAAGGCACCTGCTCTATCCACTGAGCTACGGGGGCCGGGTGGTGGCCGGTGGCCTGGAGCCCGGTGTGGGGCCGGTCCGTGACCTTGCCGGGGACAAGGATAGGGCTCCCGGGTCCTTGTCCCTGGTGCTTCACCTCCGCACCGTGATGTGGAGGTTCGGTGAAGCGGTCCTGATAATCGCAGGCAGGTGCGAATCTCGCAGCGCTTTTGGCGCCTGGCGCCCCGGGTGTTGTGCACTCGTTATGCCTGTGTCCCACTCGTCCCTTCCGTCACGTGTGTCCGATCGGCGCGCAGGCGTGCCCATATGCTTCAGAAAGCCATCAAAATTGGGCATTCTTCGTATGTGGTGACCTTGGACGTACGGCCTCAACTGCTTGACGCGCTTTCCACCCTGCGTGAGCGTGTCGCCGCCGCACGCTTTCCGCTCCCCCTGGCGGGGGCGCCACGCGCGCGTGCCAACCGGGACGAGCTTCTCGCCCAGCTCGACGACTATCTGGTGCCCCGGCTCAGGGCCCCCGAAGCACCGTTGCTCGCCGTCATCGGCGGGTCCACGGGGGCCGGGAAGTCGACGCTCGTGAACTCCCTGGTGGGCCGTCAGGTCAGCGAGGCGGGTGTGCTGCGGCCCACGACGCGTACGCCGGTACTCGTCTGCCATCCGGAGGACCACCACTGGTTCGCGGGGATGAGGGTGCTGCCGGACCTCACGCGCGTGTGGGTGCCCCTTCAGGACGGCGAGGACGGCGCCAGGGACGGCGACGGCAGCCGCGTGTTGCGGGTGGAGACCGCCGACACGCTGCCCAGAGGGCTCGCCCTCCTGGACGCGCCCGACATCGACTCCCTCGTCGCCGACAACCGCGTCCTGGCCGCCGAACTCATCTGTGCCGCCGACGTGTGGGTCACCGTGACCACGGCCGCCCGCTACGCCGACGCCGTGCCCTGGCACCTGCTGCGCACCGCCAAGGAGCACGACGCCACCCTCGTCACCGTCCTCGACCGCGTACCGCACCAGGTCGTCACGGAGGTGTCCCGGCAGTACGAGGCGCTGCTCGCCAAGGCGGGCCTCGGCGACGTGCCCCGCTTCACCGTGCCGGAGCTGCCCGAGTCCGCGGGCGGCGGCGGACTGCTGCCCGCGACCGCCGTGGCGCCGCTCCTGGCCTGGCTCGCCGACCGCGTGCAGGACACCGCGGCCCGGGAGGAGGCGATCGCGCGCACCGCCCACGGAGTGCTCGGTTCGCTGAACTCCCGCATGCCCGAACTCGCCGGTGCCGTCGCGGCCCAGCACGCGGCCGCCCTGCGGCTCACCGCCGCCGTCGACGAGGCGTACGAGGGCGAGCACGCGCGCGTACGGGAACGGCTCCAGACGGGCGCCGTGCTCGCCGGGGACGCGCTGAAGCGCTGGCGGGCCTATCCGCTGGACTGCGGCCCGGGAGAGCTCCTGGACGCCGTCTCGGCCGGTCTGGAGACGCTCCTGGTGTGCGCCGTCACCGCCGCCGACGAGCGCGTGGACGAGGCCTGGCGCCGCGAACCCGCCGCCGGGCTCCCCAGCCTCGTCCCGCGCCGCGAGGACGGCGCGGAGCACCGCGTCGGGATGGCCGTGCGCCGCTGGCGGCGCGTCCTGGAGGAGTACGTGGAGGACGAGGTCCGCGCCCTCGACCGCATCGACAAGGGCGCCCCGCCCGACCCCGACGCGCTCACCGCGCTGCTCGCCACGGCCCTGCTCGGCGGGCGCCGGGCGCGCTCCGCGGGGGAGACCCTCGCCGAACGGGTCGGCGCCCACGGCGCGCTGCGCCTGCGCGACCGGGGCGGCCGACTGCTCACCGACTACCTGGACACCGTCCTCGGCGCCGAACGGGAGCGGCGCCTCGCCCCCCTCGACGCGCTCGGCGTCCACCCCGAACCCCAGGCCGAACTCATCGCCGCGCTGTCCGTACTGCAGAAGGAGAGGTGACCGCGGTGACCGCCGTCACGGATCACACCGACCACGCCGACCGGCCCGAAGACCCGGCCTCCCGCGCGCGGGAGGCCGACGGCATCTGGGACGACGGCCTCATCGCACGGCGGGCCGGAGCCGGTGGCAATGGCTCCCCCGGGGGCGACGATTCGGCGGGCACGGGCTCTACGGGGACGGGGGACCGGGGCGTGACAGGAGGCGAAGGCTCCTCCGCCTACGGGACGTCCTCCCCGCACGCGCACTCCTCCGGCTACGAGAAGGCCTACGACCACGACGGCCCCTATGAGGCCGCCGCCGAGGCGACCGCCCTCTACGAAGGGCCGCTGCGCGCCCGGCTCGACGCGCTGCGGGAGCTGATCGGCCTCTCCAGGACGCGGCTCGACAGCGCCACGCTCGCCGAGGCGGGGCGCGTCCTCGACGAGGCGGCGGCCCGGCGGCGGCTGTCCGACCGGCACACCGTCGTGGCCATCGCCGGGGCCACCGGCAGCGGCAAGTCGACGCTGTTCAACGCGCTCGCGGGCGTGATGATCTCCGAGACCGGCGTCCGCAGGCCGACCACGGCCGCGCCCATCGGGTGCAGCTGGACGGACGGCGCCGCGGGCCTGTTCGACCGGCTCGGCATCCCGGGGCGGCTGCGCAGGAGGCCCCTCCCGGGGACCGATGCCCAGGCCCTGGAGGGGCTCGTCCTCGTCGACCTGCCCGACCACGACTCGGCGGCCGAGGACCACCGGCGGCACGTGGACCGCATCCTGCGGCTCGTGGACGCCGTCATCTGGGTCGTCGACCCGGAGAAGTACGCCGACGCGGTCCTGCACGAGCGGTATCTGCGGCCCATGGCGGGCCACGCCGAGGTCATGTTCGTCGTGCTCAACCAGACGGACCGGCTCCCCGGGGACGCCGCCGACCAGGTGCTCGACGATCTGCGCAGGCTGCTCGACGAGGACGGCATCGCCCTGGGCGAGCACGGGGAACCGGGCGCCGCGGTGCTCGCCCTGTCCGCGCTGACCGGCGACGGCGTCGGAGATCTGCGCGAGGCGCTCGGGCAGTTCACGCGCGAGCGGCGTGCCGCCGCGCGCCGCGTGGAGGCCGACCTGGACGCGGCGGCCGCGCGCCTGCGCCCGGTCTACGCCGCCGACGCGGGGCCCGCCGTCGGCCGGGGGCGGGTCGGGCTCAGCGAGGAGGCCCGCGAGGAGTTCGCCGACCGGCTCGCGGAGGCGGTGGGCGCCACCGCCGTGGGCCAGGCCGCCGAGCGCGCCTGGCGCCGGCACGCCAACAAGGCGTGCGGCACGCCCTGGCTGCGGCTGTGGCGCTGGTACGAGGCGCGCCGCTCGCCGTTCGGGTCGATCGTCGCGCCCGTGACCCGCGCCCCCGTCGACGAGGAGGCCACGGCACGCGCGCGCGTGGAGCACGCCGTGCGCACGGTCGCCGACGAGGCGGCGACGGGACTGCCCACGCCCTGGGGGCAGGCCGTGCGGGAGGCGGCGGCACGCGGCGCCGAGGGGCTGCCCGAGGCGCTGGACGAGCTGGCCGTGCGGGCCGGGCTGCCGCGGGGGCGCCCGCCCAGGCCCGGCTGGTGGCCGGTCGCGGTGTTCGCGCAGGCGGTGATGACGCTGCTCCAAGTCGTCGGCGGGCTCTGGCTGGTGGCGCAGATCGTGGGGGTCGCGACGCCGAACCTGGGCGTGCCCGTGCTGCTGATGCTCGCGGGCATCCTGGGCGGCCCCGGGGTGGAGTGGCTGAGCCGGATGGCGGCACGCGGACCCGCGCGCCGGTACGGCTTCGAGGCGGAACGCAGGCTGCGGGAGGCGGCCTCGGGGTGCGGCCGGGCACGGGTGCTCGACCCGGTGGCGGCGGAGCTGCTGCGGTACCGGGAGGTGCGGGAGCAGTACGTGCGGGTGGCTCAGCGGGGGTGAGGGGGCCGGGGGGCGCGGGCCGACCGAGGGCCGGCCGGGGCCCGGGCGGGAAGCGGAGGGCCCCCGTCGGGTGACGGAGTTGTCCACAACCCGTGGGTACGGCACAGCGCTCAGCGGGCCCGGCCGGACCGGCGCAGTCTGGATCTGCGGTCGTCGCGACCGCCGCCGACGCGGGAGAGGCCCGCACGCGGTGCGCGAGGGAGGGGCCCGACGATGAACGACACGATGATCACGGTGGTGGGGCGGGTGGCCACGACACCGGTGTTCCGGGAGCTGCCGTCCGGCCCGGTGACCCGCTTCCGGATCGCGGTGACACCCCGTCACTTCGACCGTGAGCGCAACGAGTGGGCGGACGGCCACACCAACTTCTTCACGGTCTGGGCCCGAAGGGCCCTCGGCCTGAATGTGCAGAGCTCGCTGTCGCTCGGCGAACAGGTCATCGTGCAGGGCAGGTTGAAGATCAAGGACGAGGAGCGCGGCGGCCAGCACTGGCTGTCGGTGGACATCGACGCGCACGCGATCGGTCACGACCTGGCGCGGGGGACCTCCGCGTTCCGCCGCGGCAGGGCGTCGGCCCAGGCGCCGATGGAGCGCGAGCCCGCCTGGGAGTCACCCGCGGAAGGGACCGACCCGGGCGCCGAGAAGGCGAGCGGCGCGGCGGCGGATGCCACGGCCACGCTGCGAGCGCAGCCCGAAGCCACAGCCGACGCCCACCCGGAACCGGCCGCGGTCGGCTGAGGCGCCCGCAGACCCGGCCCCCGCGCCCAACGCCCGCCGTCCCCCTGTGAAATGAGGGGAACGGAACCATGGATTTATCGATAAGCCCAGCTCAACGGGGGCGTTGCCGATAACGATTCCGATTCGGATCGGTTGTCGGACGGTCGTACTGGGAACGGCGATGCGTCGCGTCTTTAGGATGCCGGGCGTGGCTCCGTGGGTCAGTTGATGCCCGAGTGGAGTGCTCGGCAGGTGACTCTGCTCGCTTTGAGTCTGCTGGCGGGACCCGTCCCCTCATGTGAATCGGTCCTGCCCGGAGGGGAATTCTGTGTTTGCTGCGTTGTCCATACGGGGCCGGGGTGCCGCGCGCCTCGCCGCCGCGCTGGTCGCCTCCGGGCTCGTCTCCGCGGGCGCGACAGCCACCGCGGCGGCGGCCGTGGCGACGGACGCCCCGCCGTACCGGGGCGGGGCCACCGCCACGCTGGACGGCCTGACGACCTACAGCCAGGCCGTCATCCGCGAGGACGGCGAAAGCCAGCGAGTCCCCGCGGGCCTCTTCGAGATGTCCGTGGACAACGGCGGCACCCTCCAGACGTACTGCGTCGACCTCCACAACCCCACGCAGAAGGACGCGCGGTACAAGGAGACCCCTTGGCGCGGCACGTCCCTGCACGCCAACCGCGACGCGGGCAAGATCCGCTGGATCCTCCAGCACTCCTACCCGCAGGTGAACGACCTGGCGGAGCTGGCCCGCAAGGCGGGTGCGGGCTCGCTCACCGAGGAGACGGCCGCGGCGGGCACCCAGGTGGCGATCTGGCGCTACTCGGAGAGGGCCCAGAAGGCCAAGGCTGGGGAGAAGACGGAGCAGACGGAGAAGGCCGGAAAGGCCGGGAAGGCGCAGAGGGCTGAGCGGACGGGCAAGTCGGACGGGGCGGGCCGGACCGCCGGGGTCGAGGTGGAGGCGGTGGACCCGCGGGCCGAGAAGCTCGCGGACTATCTGGAGCGCAGCGCGCGCACCAGCCCCGAGCCGAAGGCGTCGCTGACCCTGGAGCCGCCCGCCGTGTCCGGCCGCGCGGGGGAGCGGCTCGGCCCGGTGACCGTGCGGACGGGCGCGGACAGCGTGACCGTCATACCCCCCGCCGACCCGGCGAGCGGAGTGCGGGTCGTCGGCAGGAGCGGCAAGCCGGTGAAGTCGGTGTCCGACGGCGGCAAGCTGTACTTCGCCGTCCCCAAGGGCACGCCGGACGGCATGGCCTCGCTGGAGGTGCAGGCGTCCACGACCGTGCCGGTCGGGCGGGCCTTCACCGCCGAGACCAGGAGCCAGACGCAGATCCTCGCGGGCTCCAGCGAGTCGACGGTGGCCGCGACGGCGACCGCGCACTGGGCGCGCAAGGGCCCGATACCGGCGCTGTCGGCGGAGAAGAACTGCGCGGAGTCCGGCGTGGACATCACGGCGAGCAACAAGGGGGACGCGCCGTTCACCTTCAGCCTGATGGGCGCCAAGCACACCATCAAGGCCGGTGAGTCACGCACGGTGACGATCCCGCTCCAGGAGGACCAGGCCTACGACTTCACGATCACCGGGCCCGGCGGCTTCGAGAAGCGCTTCAGCGGAGTGCTCGACTGCAGGATCGAAGCCGGTGCGGTCGTCGGCGTCGGCGGCAAGGCGCAGCCCGCGCCCCAGCCGAGCCCCGCGTCGGCGGGCGGCACGTCCGGGGGCGGCGACCTCGCGGCGACCGGCGGGTCGAACGCCACGCCCCTGATAGCCGGGCTCGCGATCGCCCTGGTCGTGGTCGGCGGCGGCGCGGTGTTCCTGCTCCGCAAGAAGAACGACCCGGCCGGGACCGACAAGGCGACGCCGACCGAGAAGTGAGTACACCGTGACCGCCCCGCCACGGTGTGTGCCACCGGCCCCGGACCCGCCACCCGCACTCCTGGCGGGCGGCCCCCACGGGTCGGGCGGGCCGCACGGCTATCCGGTTTTCTCCGAGGGCTAGCCGTACGGCAAGATGGGGTGTATCTGCCCACACACTGATTGCCGGACGGTTTCTCTTGGCTGAGTACATCTACACCATGCGCAAGACGCGCAAGGCGCACGGCGACAAGGTGATCCTCGACGACGTCACCTTGAACTTCCTGCCTGGCGCGAAGATCGGTGTCGTGGGTCCGAACGGCGCCGGTAAGTCCACGGTGCTGAAGATCATGGCGGGTCTGGAGCAGCCGTCGAACGGCGACGCGTTCCTGTCCCCCGGCTTCACCGTCGGCATGCTCCTCCAGGAGCCGCCGCTGGACGAGTCCAAGACCGTCCTGGAGAACGTCCAGGACGGGGCCCGCGAGGTCATGGACAAGCTCAAGCGGTTCAACGAGGTCGCCGAGCTGATGGCGACCGACTACTCCGACGCGCTCATGGAAGAGATGGGCAAGCTCCAGGAGGACCTCGACCACGCGAACGCGTGGGACCTGGACACCCAGCTCGAGCAGGCCATGGACGCCCTGGGCTGCCCGCCCGGCGACTGGCCGGTCACCAACCTCTCCGGTGGTGAGCGCCGCCGTGTCGCGCTGTGCAAGCTGCTCCTGGAGGCGCCCGACCTGCTGCTCCTCGACGAGCCCACCAACCACCTGGACGCCGAGTCCGTGCAGTGGCTCGAGCAGCACCTCGCGCAGTACCCGGGCACCGTCGTAGCCGTCACCCACGACCGGTACTTCCTGGACAACGTCGCCGAGTGGATCCTGGAGCTCGACCGCGGCCGCGCCCACCCCTACGAGGGCAACTACTCGACGTACCTCGACAAGAAGGCCACCCGCCTCAAGGTCGAGGGCCAGAAGGACGCCAAGCGCGCCAAGCGCCTCAAGGAAGAGCTGGAGTGGGTCCGCTCCAACGCCAAGGGGCGGCAGGCCAAGTCCAAGGCGCGGCTCTCCCGCTACGAGGAGATGGCCGCCGAGGCCGACAAGATGCGGAAGCTGGACTTCGAGGAGATCCAGATCCCGCCGGGCCCCCGCCTGGGCAACATCGTCGTCGAGGTCAACAACCTCTCCAAGGCCTTCGGTGAGAAGGTCCTCATCGACGACCTCAGCTTCACCCTGCCGCGCAACGGCATCGTGGGCGTCATCGGTCCGAACGGCGCGGGCAAGACCACGCTGTTCAAGATGATCCAGGGCCTGGAGACCCCGGACGCCGGCAGCATCAAGGTCGGCGACACCGTCAAGATCTCCTACGTCGACCAGGGCCGCGCGAACATCGACCCGAAGAAGACGCTGTGGGCCGTCGTCTCCGACGAGCTGGACTACATCAACGTCGGCCAGGTCGAGATGCCCTCGCGCGCCTACGTGTCCGCGTTCGGCTTCAAGGGCCCGGACCAGCAGAAGCCCGCGGGCGTGCTCTCCGGTGGTGAGCGCAACCGCCTCAACCTGGCGCTGACCCTCAAGCAGGGCGGCAACCTGCTGCTCCTCGACGAGCCGACCAACGACCTGGACGTCGAGACCCTGTCGTCCCTGGAGAACGCGCTCCTGGAGTTCCCGGGCTGCGCCGTGGTCGTCTCCCACGACCGCTGGTTCCTGGACCGCGTCGCCACGCACATCCTGGCGTACGAGGGCGAGTCCAAGTGGTTCTGGTTCGAGGGCAACTTCGAGTCGTACGAGAAGAACAAGATCGAGCGCCTCGGCCCGGACGCGGCCCGTCCGCACCGCGCCACGTACAAGAAGCTCACCCGGGGCTGACATGGCCCGTCATCTGTACAGCTGCCCGCTGCGGTGGTCGGACATGGACGCCTTCGGGCACGTCAACAACGCGGTCTTCCTGCGGTACTTGGAAGAGGCGCGCATCGACTTCATGTTCCGGCTCTCGTCGGAGGACGGCCCGTCGTTCTCCGGCGGGTCCGTGGTGGCACGGCACGAGATCGACTATCTGCGGCCGCTGGTGCACCGGCACGAGCCGGTCACCATCGAGTCGTGGGTGACGAAGATAGGCGCCGCGTCCCTGACGGTCTCGTACGAGATCAAGGACCCGGAGCAGGTGTACGTGCGGGCGACGACGGTCGTCGTGCCGTTCGACCTGCAGGCGCAGCGCCCCCGGCGGATCACCGCCGAGGAGCGCGCCGTCCTGGAGGAGTACCAGGACGACAGCGCGGGCGGTGCGGAGGCGCTGGTCGCATGACCGTGCGGCTGCACTTCGTGGACCCGGGGGAGGCGGCGGACCTGGCCGCCTTCCTGGCCCGCCTGGTCCACTACGACAAGGCGGCCGCGGTGCGGCTGCAGGCGGCGGGGGAGACGCTCGCCGTGTTCGGGCGGCCGCCGTCGTTCGAGGTCCTCGCGATCCGGACGGCGCGGCTCGCCAAGCCGTACGAGGACGGGCTGGACACCTCGCTCGACGTGACGGTGTCCGCGGGCGAGTTCCTGGAGTCCGTGGGAGATTCGGCGGAATCGGCGGGGACGGCGGGCACGGCCGCCGTGCCCGCCGCCGTGACCGGGCCGCCGTGGGCCGGTGTGCTGCCGCCGCGGGGCGGCTGGGAGCGCGTCCCCGGCCTTCCGGCCGCGCCCGAGGTGCGGGCCCTGGTGCGGAGTGCCGTCACCGAATTCCGGGCCCGGGTGGAGGAGTTGGCGCCGGAGCGGAAGGTCAGGGCGGAGCTGGACCGGGTGGGGCGGGAGATCTGGTCCCGCGTCGTGCCGGGCACGGGGCTGCCCGTGCGGGCCGCGCACGCGGCGCAGTCGCTCGGGTTCCTGCGGGGGGACTCCCTCGACCTGCTGTCGGCCGGGGTCTGGCTGCGGCTGCGCACGCCCTACGGCTCCGTCGCGCTGCGGCGGGCGGGCGCCGGAGCGCTGTCCGTCACGCCCGCCTGAGGCGTACGGCGGGGCCGCTCAGCCCGGGGTGTTCACCATGGAGGCGGCCGCGTAGGTCAGGTAGTTCCACAGCGTGTGCTCGTGCTCCTCGGCGAGGTCCAGGGAGTCGACCGCCGCGCGCATGTGCCGGAGCCAGGCGTCGTGGGCCGCGCGGTCGACCGCGAAGGGGGCGTGGCGCATGCGCAGCCGCGGGTGGCCGCGGTTGTCGCTGTAGGTGCGGGGGCCGCCCCAGTACTGCATCAGGAACAGCACGAGGCGCTCCTCGGCCGGGCCCAGGTCCTCCTCCGGGTACATGGGCCGCAGGAGCGGGTCCTCGGCGACGCCCTCGTAGAACCGGCGCACCAGGCGCCTGAAGGTCTCCTCGCCGCCGACCTGTTCGTAGAAGGTCTGCTCCTGAAGCGTGCCGCGCGGGATCTCATTCACCTCTCCATGGTCTCAGACGCCGTGGCCGAGGACGGAAGGCTTAGGACCGCTCGCATCGGGCGGCCGGGGGCAGCACAGTGGGGGTATGGGTGCGCAAGCTCCGCTCAGGGACGAACCCGACCCCGTCGTCGCCGCCGAGGCGCGGGCCGCCCTGGTGCGGGACATCGAGGCGGGCGGTGCCTTCGACGGCGATCCCGGCTGGCGGGAGGCGTTCGAGGCGGTGCCGCGGCACGTGTTCGTGCCCTACTACTACGTGAGCCAGGCCGGGGGCTACGAGCGGCTGTGGGGCGAGGACCCCGACCCGGTGCGGCGGGCCAGGTGGCTGCGCGGGGCGTACGCGGACGCGCCGCTCGCCACCCGCGTCCGGGACGGGGAGCTGCTCTCCTCCAGCAGCCAGCCCTCGCTCATGGCCAAGATGCTGGTGGAGCTGCGGGTCGGTGACGGCGGGCCGTACGACGTCCTGGAGATCGGCGCGGGCACCGGCTACAACGCGGCGCTGCTCGCGCACCGGCTCGGGGACGGCCGCGTCACGACCGTCGACCTGGACCCGGAGATCACCGAGTCCGCGCGGCGGCACCTGGCCGTGGCCGGGTACCGGCCCACCGTGGTCACCGGGGACGGGGCCGCGGGGTGCGCGCGCCGGGCGCCGTACGACCGGATCGTCGCGACCTGCACGCTGAACGCGGTGCCGAGGCCGTGGCTGGCGCAGTGCCGTCCCGGGGCCCTCGTGCTCGCGCCCCTGGCGACGGGGCTCATCGCGCTGCGGGTGCGGGACGCCACGCACGCGGAGGGGCGGTTCCTGCACACGCCCGCGTACTTCGTGCCGCTGCGCGGCGGCAGCGGCCGGACGGCGCAGGAGCCGCAGCTCGGGGGGCTGCCGCGCCGGGCGTTGCAGAGCGAGCTGTTCCGCTTCCTCCTGGAGCTGACAGCCGGGACCCTGGATCCGTACGAGGCGCTCGCGCTGTGGCAGCGGGAGCGGCGGCCGGTGCGGGAGCGGTTCGGGGTGACGGTCAGCGGGGAGTACGCGTGGGCGTGGCTGGACGACCCCGAAGGGCCGTACGCCTGGCCGCTGTGACGGCGGGCGTACGGCCCTTCGGGGTCGTGCTGTGCGCGCTGGGGTCAGTCGCGGCGGACGGTGATCGTCGTCCAGGCGCCCACGTGCACCTTGTCGCCGTCCTGGAGCGGGACGGGGACGAACGGCTGGATGGGCTCCTCGCCGCCGTTGACCGTGGTGCCGTTGGTCGAGTTCTGGTCGACGACCGCCCAGCCGCCGTCGGGCTGCTGGACCAGGATCGCGTGCTGGTGCGATACGCCCGGGTCCTCCGGCGGCACCGACAGGTCGATGTCGGGGGTGTCACCGGTGGAGTGCCGGCGGCGGCCGATCGTGACCTGGTTGCCGACCAGCGGGCGGTGCTGCTCGGGCGAGTACGCGGGCAGGTTCAGGCCCGCGGCCTCGGGGCCGCTGCGCTGCATCATCGCCATGAAGTACTCGCGGTCGGGGCCGACGGTCGCGGTCCAGGTCCCCGGGCCCTGCGGCTGCCCCTGGGGCGGGAAGCCCTGCGCGGGGGCCTCGGCCGAGGGCGGCGAGATGACCCAGTCGTCCCCGCCACCGGTCAGCGGACCCGACGGGCCGGGGCCCGGCGGCGGGGGCCCCTGCGGAGCACCGGTCTCGCGCGGGAACGCGGGCGGCGCGGGGGGACCCTGCTGGAACCCCTGCGGCGCGCCGCTCCCCGGTCCGCCGGGCGGCGTCGTGGACGGGCCGCCGCCGAAGGGCGGGATCGGCTCGGCGGGACGGTTCACCTGCGAGGGGCGGGAGCCCTGGTAGTCGAAGGAGTCGTGGCCGGAGCCGGAGCCGGAGCCCGCGGACGGGGGGAACTGGGAACCGGGGTTCGGGTCGCCGGAGCCTCCGGGACCACCAGGCCCGCCAGGCCCGCCAGGCCCGCCAGGTCCCCCAGGCCCGCTGCCCGGCCCGCCGGGGCCTTCGGGCGCGCCGGGGCCGCCGAAGGGACGGGGGCCACCGGGCCCGCCGGGGCCTTCCGGGCCGCCGAACGGGCGGGGCCCACCGGGTCCGCCGGGACCGCTGCCAGGGCCGCCAGGCCCACCAGGGCCCTCGCCGAAGGGGCGGGGCGCACCGGATCCACCGGGGCCCTCGCCGAAGGGACGGGCGCCGCCGGGACCTTCCGGGCCACCGAACGGACCAGGGCTGCCCGCGGGGCCGGGACCACCCGGGCCGGGGCCACCGGGACCGCCAGGCCTGCCGGGACCCTCCGGGCCACCGAACGCGCCGGGACCGCCGGGACCGCCAGGACCGCCCTGCCCACCCGGACCCGGGCCGCCAGGTCCACCGGGACCGCCAGGCCCACCAGGACCGTCAGCCCCACCGAACGGCCCACGGCCGCCAGGCACGCCAGGGCCCCCGGGGCCGCCCGTTCCACCGGGACCCCCGGCCGCACCGGGACCCCCGGGCCCACCGAACGGACCAGTACCACCAGGACCGCCGGGCCCACCGGGACCACCCGGCGCACGCCCGGGACCGCCGGGCCCCTCGGGCCCACCGAACGGACCGCGTCCACCGGGACCGCCAGGCCCACCAGGTCCAGCCGGACCGCCGGGCCCACCGTGCGGACCGGGCCCACCAGGCCCGGCGGACCCGTCGAAGCCGGGCCGCGGCGGGCCGCCGGGCGCCCCGCCGGGGCCGGGCATGCCCGCGGACGTGGGCAGCGGCGGGTTCGGCGCGGCGGGCGTGTACGACGTCGCCGTGTTCGTCAGGAAGTTCCAGCGGCACTCCTCGCAGAACGGCGCGTTCGCCTCGCGGGGGGTGCGGCACTGGGGGCACAGCTGGGGCTCGCGGTCCGGCACCGCGGACAGGTGCGGGCGGCCGCCGGGCGCGGGCGGCGGGCCGGGCTGCCCGGGGCCGGGCCGGCCACCGGGCCCCGGCGGCGGATAGCCGTACCCGGCGGCCGGGGGCGGCGGAGAGGGCGGCGGCGGTACGGCACCGGCCATGCGGTGACCGCAGACCTCGCACCAGTCGTCGGAACCCGACTGGTGTCCGTTCGGGCAGGTCGGCATGTCGGCGCTTCCCCCTCTCCTTCTCCGGCCCGAGGGCCGTGTGCGGTGCTTGTCCGGTACGGGCAGACGTAGCTGTACTGCGCCGTCGTATCACGACGCTCCGTGCCGTCGTATGACGAGGGACACGTTCGCCGGCTCGTGCTACTTCTTCACGCGCACGGTCTTCGTCGAGCGCGTCTCGAGCGTCATCTCGTCGGCCTCGGCGACGCGCGCCTTCAATCGAACAGTACCTGTCGTGGCGTCCACGACGTCCACCACCTTCGAAAGCAGCTTCGCGGTGTCCTCGTTGCCGGAGGCGCTCGCGAGCTGAACGGCCCGGCCCAGCTTGGCCGTTGCGCCGTCGAGGTCGCCCAGCTTGCGGGCGTCCAGGCCCTGCTGGATCACCTGGGCCAGCTCGGCCTGGCCGGTGTAGTGCGCGACCTGCGGATTGATGGAGGTGGACGCCGCCAGATCGTCGGTCCACACCGCCCGCACCAGGCCCTGGGACAGCGTCTGTACGGTGCCGTCGTGCTGCGGCACCACCAGGGAGACGCGGGCGGCGAGCATCTCCTGGCCGAGCTCGGCGCCCGGGACGCGGACGCAGACGTGGTAGTCGCGGGACTCGTCGCCCCAGGACCCGGTCGGGTAGTCGCCCGCGCGCGGCCCGGCCTCGGTGCGCCGGTCGGTCAACTCCTCGACGGTGGGCGCCACTTGCTTGACGAAGACGATCTCGACGCCCATCGGGGTCCACAGCCGCAGGCTGACGTCGGCGACCTCCTTGCCCATGGCCGTCTCCATCATGCGCGTGAAGTCGTCGGCGAGGCCCGCGGGGTCGGCGACGATGTCGGCGGTGCCGAGCAGCGCGGAGGCGATCCCTGTGACCTCTTTCACCTCCCAGTCGGTGCCGACGCCGCGGGCGTCGCAGGTGAAGCGGCCCGCGCAGGCGTCGAGGGAGGCGCGCAGGGCGTCCGGCGACTCGTGTTCGTTGCGCCCGTCGGTGAGCAGGATGCCGTGCCGTATCGACACCTCGGCGGAGGCGAGCAGCCGGTCGGCAAGGCGCAGCCAGGTGCCGATGGCGGTGCCGCCGCCCGCGCTGAGCTTGCGCAGGGCCTCCTTGGCCTGGGCGCGGGTCTGCGGGCCCGCGACGGCGAGGCGGCCGCCACCGGGGTAGACCTCCTTGGCGACGTGGGTGCCGCCGATGACGGCGAAGTGCACGCCGTCGCGCAGGGCGTCCACGGCGGCGGCCGTGGCGTCGCGGGCGCCGCGCATCTTCGTCGGCGGGTAGTCCATGGAGCCCGAGCAGTCGACCATGATGGCGACGGCGGCGTCCGGGCCCTGGCCCGCCGCGTACAGATGGGGCGCGCTGACGGCGGAGCCGATGGTGCCGCCGCCGGTGGAGGTCACCGTGGCGATCGCGTTGACCTCGCGGCCGCCCTCCGGGAGGTACTCGTTCTGATAGACGTCGACGGTGAACTGCGGGACGCTCGACTTGAAGAAATTGGCCATGGTTGCTGTTCCCCCCTGAGACGGTTCCCACGGCGGTCCCACGGTGTGGGCGCGCGCATGAAGTACGGGTGCACGGCAGCCCGTCGGGGCTCGTACCGCACGAAGGTCCCGGCGCGGGCGACGGCGTCGCGCCCGGACCGCTAGGCCGATCCTGCCCCTCGCGACGCGGCCGGGAACGGCAGGACCGCCACTGTTACGTTGTCGTGGCCGCCGCCGTCGAGGGCGTGGCCGACGAGCACCTGGGCGCTGTGCAGCGGCCGTTCGGCGGCGTCCGCGGGCACGGCCGCGGCCATCTCCTCGGCCGCCTCCGCGTAGTTCCACAGGCCGTCGGTGCACACCACCACTACACCCGCACGGTCCGGTTTGAAGGAAGCGGTGTGCGGCTCCAGTTCGTACGCGTCGGCGCCGAGCCAGCCCGTGATGGCGTGGGCGCGCTCGTCGGCGTACGCCTCGGCCTCGTTCATCAGGCCCGCGGCGACCATCTGGGCGGCCCAGGAGTCGTCCTCGGTGAGGCGGACGGCGGGGCCCGTGCGGTCGACGGGGACCCAGTAGACGCGGCTGTCGCCGACCCAGCCGACGACGAGGAGGCCGCCGGTGACGACGGCGCCGACCAGGGTGCAGGCGGGCGCGTTCTGGTGCGGGTGGTGCTCGCGGGCCGCGGCGGGCTCGTCCGCGAGGGCGTTGACGGCGTCGGCGGCGGCGACGATCGCGTCGTGCATGGCCTGCTGCGGATGGGTGCCGCGCGGCAGGGCCGCCCGCAGGGAGGCGTCGGCGGCGCGGGCCGCGGCCGCGGAGGCCTCGTCGGGGCGGGTCGCCGAGGAGACGCCGTCGCAGACGATCGCGACGACGGCGGGGGAGCCGTCGGGCAGGGCGGCCGTGGAGATCGCGAAGGCGTCCTCGTTGCGGTGGTGGCGCAGACCGCGGTCGCTGACGGCGGCGACCGCGTCGAGCTCCCGCTCCATGTGGTCGCGCTCGCGCGGCTGGGCGTGCCCGCAGTTCTCGCAGTAGCCGTCCGGTGCGACGCTGCCCGCGCGGCAGGCGACACAGACCTTGGTCCCCGCGGCGGGCTCCGCCGCGGGGGGCGCCGGGGCCCCGGCGCGCGGGTCGGGTGCGGGCAGCGGATAGTCGTCGGGCTCGGCCGCCTCGTCCCGGCCCGCGTGCCCGTCCCGCGCGTCGGCGCTCTCCCGTACGCGTACGTCGTCGGCGTCCTGGGTCTCGCTCGCGGCGATGTCGCCCCGGGCGCCGCGCGCGGCGTCGGGGGCGGCGGGCCACGCGTCGGGCCCGTCCGGGGGAGCCGCGGGGGGCGCCGCCGGGGGCTCGGGGGCGGTGCGGGGCAAGCCGTTGATCACCAGCGTGGGGCGGTCGTCCGGTGGCACCGGAGCCGCCGAGAGGTGGTAGCCGCACGCGCCGCAGTACAAGTCGCCCGTATCCAGGGGCCACTCGCAGCTGGGACACGTCGACAGGGCCGCCGGTTGGTGCATTTCCGACATCCTCACACCCACGTCCGGGGGCGGAAACGGTTTGCCCGCTCCACCAGTTCGATCCTCTCCTCGCCACCCTGGGCGAGCCGGGCGAGCGTCCGGTACGCGCGCTCCAGACCGAACCGGAGGCCGCGCTCGTCCAGATCGCTGCCGAGCAGTACGGTCCGCGCGTGCCGGTCGCCGGAGGCCGTCGACGGGGCGGAAGCGTGACCAGAGTGCCTACCGGAGAGTACCCAGTCGAGCGCGGTGCCGAGCACCTCGGTCGACAGGTGCTCCCTGCGCACCGCGTCGAGCCCGAAGCCCGCGAGGGCCTCCACCTGCCCGGCTGCGGCCGTCAGGTCGTCCAGGAAGCCCGCCCCCGGCCCCTGGGCCGTGTCGAACGTCATACGCCGTCGCAGCCGCGCCCGCACCGCGGCGACCCGGGCCGCCGTGTAGTGGATCGACGACTCCGGCACGGACTCCAGGGTCCGCACGGCGCCCGCGCGGTCGCCGGTGGCCAGCTGGACGCGGGCCAGGCCGAAGGCGGCGCTGACGTAGCTCGGGTCGGTGGTCCACACGAGGCGGTAGTACTCGGCGGCGTTGTCGAGCTGGCCGAGGACCTCGGCGCACAGGCCGAGGGCCAGCTTCGGCGCGGGCTCGCCGGGGAACGCGTCGTAGATCGCGTCGAAGGACAGGGCCGCGTTCTCGTGGTCGCCGGTGGCCAGGGCGGCGACGCCCCGGTACCAGACGACCCGCCAGTCGTCCGGGTAGTCCCGCTCCAGGTCCTCCAGGGCGTGCCCGGCCAGGGTGTGTTCGCCCAGAGTGAGGCGGACGCGGAGCTCGCGCAGACGGAGTTCGGCGGAGCGGGCGGGGGCCGCCTGGAGGGCGGCCAGGAGTTCGCCGCCGCCCGCGGAGTCCACGAGGCCCGCGAGGAAGCCGGCGTTGGGGTCGGCGGGGTCGACTCTGGGGACGGGCAGGGCCAGGGCCGCGGCGGGAGCGTCCAGGGGCTTCACGGGGACGGGCGCCGCTGCCGGGGCGCCGTTCTCCTCGGCGGGGACCCCGGCCGAACGGGCGTGGGGCACAGCGGGAACGGCAGTGGGCGCCGGGCCCGCGGCGCCAGCGGCGGCGGTGCGCGGGCCGAGGAGCGATACGTCGCCCTCCACCTCGCCGAACAGTTCCGTGTCCGTGACCTTCAGTTCCGGGCCGAACAAGGTGGAGAGGGCGGGGCGCGGGCGGCCGCTCTGGAGGGCCACCACCTCGCGGAGGACGCCCGTCAGCTGCTCGGCCATCTCCTGTGCCGAGGCGAAGCGGCGGGCCGGGTCGGGGTCGGTGGCCCGGACGAGCAGCCGGTAGAAGGACTCGTAGCGGCGGAAGACCTCGATGTGGTCGGGGTCGGGCAGCAGGTCCACGAAGACGCTGGTGTAGCCCTGGAAGTCGAAGGTGAGGACCGCGAGGGTGCGCGCCACCGTGTACAGGTCGGACGCCACGGAAGGGCCGACCTCCGCGACCTCCGGCGCCTGGTAGCCCACCGTGCCGTAGATCGCGGACTCGGTGTCGTCCATGCGGCGGACCGCGCCCATGTCGATCAGCTTGAGCTGGTCCTCGGTCTGGATGGCGTTGTCGACCTTGAAGTCGCAGTACAGCAGGTTGCGGCTGTGCAGATGGCCGAGGGCCTCCAGGGCCTCGATGCCGTACGCGCAGGCCTGCTCGACCGGCAGCGGGTCCCGCTTGCCGCCCGGGGTGCGGCGGCCGTTGGCGATCTCCTTGAGGGACTTGCCGCCCACGTACTCCATGACGATGTAGCCGTCCATGGAGCCCGTGCGCTGGTCCAGGTGCTCGACGAAGTTGTAGATCCGCACGATGTTGGCGTGCTCGATCTCGGCGAGGAAGCGGCGCTCGGCGATCGCGGCGGCCATGGCGTCCTGGTCGCCCGTGTCGAGCAGGCCCTTGAGGACCACCCAGCGGTCGGACACCGCGCGGTCCACCGCCAGGTACACCCAGCCGAGGCCGCCGTGCGCGAGGCAGCCCACGACCTCGTACTGGCCGTGCACGACGTCGCCCGGGTGCAGCTTGGGCACGAAGGAGTACGGGTGGCCGCACTTGGTGCAGAAGCCCTCCGTGCGCCCCGGCCGGTCGCCGCGCGCGCGGCCCACCGGGGCGCCGCAGTCGGAGCGCGAGCAGAACCGCTTGCGCTCGGGCACCTCGGGGTCGCGCTGCACCGCGCCGCGCGGGTCGGGGCGCGGCACCCCCGGCACGGCGACCAGGCCCATGCCGAGGCGGGCGCGGGCCGAGGAGCCGCTGGACGTGCCCGAGCTGCGCACGGAGACCGACCGCGACGACGTGCGTCCCGACAGGGAGCGCGACAGGCGGCCGGAGACCGAGCGGCGCGACGACTGGGAGCGCGAGGAGCGCGAACTGCCCCGCGTGGAGCGGGCGGAGGCGGACCGGCCCGAGGCGCCGGAGCCCTTGGCGCCGCCGGTGATGCCGGTCGCGGGCGAGCCCACCATGCCGTGCGGCGAGACGACCGGGGCGAGCCCGCAGGTGTCGCAGTACAGCTCGCCGCCGCCCACGTCCTCGTACGCGCCGGTGCAGCCGGGCCGCTGGCAGGGCCGCGGCCCCGCGGGCCCTCCGGCCGTGTGCTCGCTCATGCGTCCCCCCTCCGGTCGGCGGGCCCGCCCGGTTGCGGGACCCGCGGTGCCAGGGCCTCGGCGGCGGCCTGCTGGAAGCGCAGCACCGCCTGCTCGGCGACGCGCAGGTCGCACGGCGCGCTCCAGAGCATCCGCCGCGCGGTGTCGTACCGCTCGATGAGGAACGGGTCCTCGGCGAGGCCGTGCCGGGCGACCTTCGCCTTGTACGCGTCGAGGCGGCCGCGCAGCTCCGCGCGGACCGCGAGCGGCGCGGTGACGGCGGTCAGCGAGTCGCGGGCGCGCAGGAGTTCGTCCTCGGCCTTCCGCTCCAGGGACTCGAGGAGCGGCGAGAGCCGGTGCCACTGCGCGTTGCGGCGGTAGTCGGCGGCCATGGCCAGCTGCTCCTGGAGGGCCGTCGGCGGTCCGGAGACGGCGGGCACCTCGGACGCGGCGATCTTCGCGAGGACCTCGCCGCGCGCGGAGCGGGCCTCGGCGAGGGTGCGGTCCGCGCGCGACAGGAGGTCGCGCAGCTTGCCGAGCCGGGCCTCGGCGTCCTGGCGCACGGTGAGCACGGCGTCGATCTCGCGGCGCACGTCCTCCAGGGCGCGGGCCGCCGTGTCGTAGCGGTCGGTGTGCGGGCGGCCGCCGCCGGGGGCCGAACTGCCCGGCGCGGGCTGCCAGAACGCGAGGGGGTCGGACACCACCTGCTCGCGCAGCAGGGCCAGCTCCCGCGTGATGTCCTCCAGGTCGTCGCCCGAGGGGTGCTCGCCGGGGCGCACGCCCACGGAGTGCGCGAGCTGCCGGGTGCGCTGGAGTTCGGCGGCGAGCAGGTCGATGCGGGCGGGCAGCGCCGACCAGACGGCGTCCGCGGCGACGACCGTGTCCAGGGAGTGCGCGTACAGGTCGTTCATCCGCGCGACCAGCTCTTCGAGGGTGAACCGCTCGGTGAGCCTGGCGGGACCGGTGATCGAGGGGGCGGCGCCCGCCGCGGACCCGCCCGCGAGCGTGACGCTCTCGCCGCGAAGGAGCAGCGTCAGCTCCGTCAGGTCGTCACGGCTGGGCCAGCGCCTGCGCTCGCGCACCTCGCGGGCGGTGCGCAGGGCGCCCGCGTACGCGTCGAAGTACGTCCACAGGAGCGTGATCTGGCGCTCGGCGCCGAGCCACCGCTCCTGGGTGGTGCCGGTGAGCCGGGCGCCTTCGAGCAGACGGCGGCCGGCGTGGTCCTGGAGGGCGAGGAGCGAGGTCTCGATCGCCTCGTGTTCGGCGTCGAGGCGGGCAAGGGCACGGTCCACCTCGTCCCGGTCCATGACGGGGCCGGGGGGTCCCGCGACGCTCATCGATCACCTCTCCGCTCTGCGTTGCCAACTCTTGTGTGCCGTCGGTCCAGTTGTCGGGTCTCGCCGGGTCTCGTCGGGTCAGTCCTTGTACTTCGGCTTCGGCGGGCGGGCCGATGAGCCCAGGTCGTCGGCGAGCCAGGCGTCGTACGACTTCTTCCAGCCGTCCTTGCGGTAGTCCTCCAGGACGTCGTTCACCCGGCGGACCAGGTCGTCGGCGCCCTTCTTCATCGCCACGCCGTAGTACTCGGTGGTGAACGCCTTGCCCTTCAGCGCGACCGTCGGGTCCTGGGCGGCCTGGCCCGCGGCGAGCGCGCCGTCGGTGAGGACCGCGTCCACCTGGCCCAGCTGGAGCCGTACCAGGCAGTCGAGTTGGTTCGGCACCGTGGTCTTGATGTCGGCACCGAAGCTCTTCTCCTTGAGGGCGGCCTCCGCCGTGGAGCCCGCCGCCGAGCACACGCGCTTGCCCTTGAGGGTGTCGTTGTAGCCGGTGATGGTGGACGTCCTGGGGGCGAGCACCTGCTGGCCGGTCTCGAAGTAGGCCGTCGAGAAGTCGACCTGCTCGACGCGGGCGCAGTTGATGGTCATGGTGCGGACCACCATGTCGACCTGGCCGCTCTGGAGGGCGGGGATGCGCTGGTTGGTGGGGATCGCCCGGAACACCACCGCCTTCCGGTCGCCGAGCAGGCGTTCGGCGATCTCACGGGCGAGGTCGATGTCGAACCCCTCCAGCTCGCCCTTCTCCTTGTTCGGGTCGCGGTAACCCCAGCGGAAGCTGTTCTGGTCGACGCCCACGACGAGCTTCCTGACCTTGCGCTTCTTGATCGCTTCGAGCACCGGGCCGTCCTTGGGCGAGGGCCGCAGGCTGCGCTCCGGCTCCTCGCACTCCTCGTCGGCGCGCGCGGGCGCGGCCTGCGTGAGCTTCTCGGCGCCCCGCGAACCGGCCTTCCGCGCCGCGCTGTTGCCGCCGCCGTCGCTGAGCCGGGGCAGGACCAGGACCAGGGCGGTCGCCAGGAGGCAGGCGAGCGCCATCGTGGCCACGCCTCCCCAGCCGCGCAGCCGCGCCACGCCCCCGCCGTGCCACCGAGTCCCGTCACGTCGCGTACGCATCGTCCGCGTGCCTCCCTTCACCCCGTCACCCCTGCCCCGCTCACCGGTACTCCGACAGCCTGCGGCCGATGCCGAGCACCGCGCCCGCCGCGCCGAGGACCGCGAGCACGGCGGCGCCGACGGGCAGGCCCGTCATCGCGCCCTTGCCGTCCTGCGCGGCCTGCTGGAACTCGCGCTGCTCGTGCGCGAGCGCCGTGTCCAGGGCGCTGTCCACATTGTCGAAGGACTCGCCCGTCGACGTGCCCTTGGTGCTCTCGGAGCCGATGACCTTGTCGAGCGCGGCCTCGTAGGAGCCCGCGTCGTCGCTGGCGCGGGCCGACTTGTGCCGGGCCTTCCACTCGGTCACGTTGTCCGCCGCGGCCGCGACCGGGCGCTGCCCCGCGCCGTCGTCGGCCAGCCGGGCCGCCTGCGCGAGCAGCCCGGACCCGCCCGCGAGCCGCCGCATCTGCTCCTGGTAGGCGGTGTCGAACTTGTCCTTGCCGTCCTCGGTCGTCTCCGCGCCCCTGCTGACCAGGGTCAGGTTCTCGTTGCCCCGCGCCTTGAGGGAGCTGATCCGGGCGTCGTTGAGGACGGTCAGGGACCGTACGCCGTCGTCGTACGAGGTGCTGAGGCCGGAGCGGGCCACGGTGTGGCCGACGACGAGCCACAGCAGGACGACGGCGGCGGCCGTGCTGGCGGCGAGGAGGCCCGCGTTGAACACCCGGTTCGTGCGCCGGTAGTTGCGGCGCTGGGCCCACACGAGCGCGGCCAGGGCGAGGGCGCCGAGGGCCAGCGAGGCCCACGGGTAGGGCTCGGCGTCGGCGTAGTCGTCGTCCAGGCGCTGGTTCTCGGCCTTGTAGAGCTTCTCCGCGGCGGGGAGCATGCGGGTCTGCATGGTGTCGTTGGCGTACCGCAGATAGGCGCCGCCGAGGGGCAGGCCCTGGCGGTTGTTGGCGCGGGCCCGCTCGATCAGGGACGTGTACCGGGGCAGCAGCTTGTTGAGCGCGCTGATCGCCGCGGCCGACGAGCCGTTGCCGCCGGTGCCCGCGTTCGCCGCGGCCGTGGCCAGCTTCTCGCTGGCCCGCTCGATGTCCCGCTGGTAGCGCTCCCTTATGTTCGCGGGCTCCTGGCCGCCGCCCAGGAAGCCGGTCGACGCGGCCGTGTTGGCGTCCGCGAGGGAGCGGTAGATCGCGGCGGCGTCCGCGCTCAGCGGCTGGCTGCGGTGCAGCACGCGGTCCGCGGCGTCCGCGCGCGACGTCGTCTCCCAGGTGGTGACCGCGCCGAACGCCAGGACCAGGGCGGCGAGGACCGCGCCGATGACGCGGAGCCTGCCCGGCTCCGTGGTGGCCGCCTTGCGCAGGCGCTTGACGCCCTCCGCCCAGGCGGGCTCCCGCGCGGGGGCCTTGGGCGGCGGCTTCGGCAGAGCCGCGGGCTGCGCGGCGGGCTGCGCCGCGGGCGGTGCCTCGGGTGCTGCTGGCGGGTGTGTCACCTGGGCCTCGACCTCCCCCTTGGTCATCGGACGTGGCACCGCCGTCTCTTCCTGGGCCCCGGGCCTCGGGCGGGAAGTGGTGCTCGGCCGCAAGTATCGCCGTCGGGGCGGGGATCCGCACGGGGCTTGCCTCGATCTTGTGCGGATTGCGGTGGGCCGCGCACTTTGGAACACGCGCTCGACCGCGCTCCGGTTCCCTTCCGCACCGCCGCCGCGGCGGGATCTCTCCCACCGCCCCCACCCGTGACACCCGACGAGCCGGTCGGGCCCCGACCTGGCGGCCTGCGCGCCGTCGTTCGGCGGTCAGTCGAACGACGGCGTGCGGCGGGGCCAACCAGCCCGTCCGGCGTTTGAGGACAAGCGCGGTAGCGCGGTGCTTTGAGCCGGGGTCAGAAGGCGTAGTGGTCGCGGAGGCGGGCGTAGGCGGAGGGCGGGGCGGCCGTGGTGTCCAGGGCGAGGAGGGCTGCGCCCAGGACGGGGGGTTCGGTGACCACGCGGGGCACGGCCTTGGGCGCGCGCTCGGCGAGCAGGGAGCGTACGCCGTCGTCCAGGAGACGGTGGCGCGCGGCCAGCACGCTGCCGCCCAGGAGCACGGGCGCCTCCTCCTCCAGGAGGCCGAGGCGGGCGAGCGCCACCGCGGCCATGGCGACGATCTCCTCCGCCATCCGCTCCACCAGCGCCCGCGCGACCGCGTCACCCGCGGCGGCCGTGGCGAAGAGCACGGGCGTCAGCTCGTGCTGGCGCACCGCCTCGACGTGGCCCAGGTGCAGCGCCTCGATGAGCGCGTACATGGAGTCGAGCCCGAAGTGCGCGGGCAGGTCCCGCATCAGCGCGGTGGGCCCGCCGCGCCCGTCCTCGGCGCGGGCGGCGTGCCACAGGGCCTCCTGGGCGAGCCCGCCGCCCCCGCCCCAGTCACCGGAGATCTTGCCGATGGCGGGGAAGCGGGCGGTGCGCCCGTCGGGCAGCATGCCCACGCAGTTGACGCCCGCGCCGCACACCACGGCGACGCCGCGCGGCTCCGCGTCCTCCAGGAGGCCCGCGCGCAGCACCGCGAAGGTGTCGTTGCGCACGTCGACGGTCCCGCCCCAGCCGCGGCGGCGCAGCGCGTCGGCGAGCTCCCGCTCCTCGACCGGGAGGTCGGCGTTGGCCAGGCAGGCCGAGACGTGGCCGACGGACGTCAGGCCCGCTTCCCGCAGGGCCCGGCCCACGGCGTCCGCGAGGACGTCCACGGCCGTCTCGACGCCGTCCTGCGGGGGCCGGAATCCGCCGCCGCGGGCCGTGCCGACGACGCTGCCGTCGGCCGCGACCACCGCGACGTCGGTCTTGCTGTTGCCCGCGTCGATGGCGAGCACGGGACTCAGGCCCACGCCAGGTGCTCCCGGTTGTGCGCGACGAGCTTGTCGGTGAGCTGCTCCGCGTACGCGTACTGGCCGACCAGCGGGTGGGCGAGCAGCGCCTTGAAGACGCGGTCGCGGCCGCCGTGCAGGGCCGCGTGCAGCGCCAGGTCCTCGTACGCCGTGACGCTCGCGACCAGGCCGGAGAAGAGCGGGTCGAGCGACGGGACGGCCAGCGGCGTGGCGCCGTCCTTGCCGACGGAGGCCTGGACCTCGATGACCGCGTCGTCGGGGAGGAAGGGGAGCGTGCCGTTGTTGTAGGTGTTGACCACCTGGTACGGGCTGCCGCCCGCCCGTCTCCCGCCGCCACCCTCAACGGAGGGCCCTTCGGGCCCGCTGCTGGTCTCGCCGAGGAGGGACGCCGCGAGGTCCACGGCCGCCTCCGAGTAGAAGGCGCCGCCGCGCTTGGCGAGCAGCTCCGGCTTCTCGTCCAGGGCCGGGTCGCCGTACATCGCCAGCAACTGCCGTTCCATCTCGGCGACTTCGGCCGCCCGGGAGGGCTTGGTGGCCAGCTCCCGCACGACCTCGTCGTGCTGGTAGTAGTAGCGCAGGTAGTAGGAGGGGACGACGCCGAGGCGGTCCACCAGGGTCTGCGGCATGCGCAGGTCGGCTGCGACGGCCTCGCCGTGCTCGGCGAGGAGGCCCGGCAGGACGTTCTCGCCCTCGGGGCCGCCGAGCCGGACGCCGAGCTCCCAGGTCAGATGGTTCAGGCCCACGTGGTCCAGGTGCACCCGCGCCGGGTCCACGCCCAGGTGCGCGGCGAACTTCCGCTGGAAGCCGATCGCCACGTTGCACAGGCCGACGGCCTTGTGCCCGGCCTGGAGCAGCGCGCGGGTGACGATGCCGACCGGGTTGGTGAAGTCGATGATCCAGGCGTTCGGGTTGGTGCGGCGCACGCGCTCGGCGATGTCCAGGACCACCGGGACGGTGCGCAGCGCCTTGGCCAGGCCGCCCGCTCCGGTCGTCTCCTGGCCGACGCAGCCGCACTCCAGGGGCCAGGTCTCGTCCTGCTGGCGGGCGGCCTGGCCGCCGACGCGCAGCTGGAGCAGGACCGCGTCGGCGTCGGCGACGCCCGCGTCCACGTCGGACGTGGTGACGATCCGGCCCGGGTGGCCCTGCTTGGCGAAGATGCGCCGGGCGAGGCCGCCGACGAGTTCGAGGCGCTCCGCCGCCGGGTCGACGAGGACGAGCTCCTCGATCGGCAGGGTGTCCCTCAACCGCGCGAAGCCGTCGATGAGTTCGGGTGTGTAGGTCGAGCCTCCGCCGACCACTGCGAGCTTCATTGCTGAATCAGCCCTTTACTCCGGTGAGGGTGACGCCTTCCACGAAGGCCTTTTGTGCGAAGAAGAAGATGACAATGACCGGAGCCATGACCAGCAGGGTCGCTGCCATGGTCATGTTCCAGTTCACCATGTGGGCGCTCTTGAAGGACTCCAGGCCGTAGCTCAGCGTCCACGAGCCCGGGTCCTGCGCCGCGTAGATCTGCGGGCCGAAGTAGTCGTTCCAGCAGTAGAAGAACTGGAAGAGCGCGATGGCCGCGATGCCCGGCTTGGCCATCGGCACGATGATCGTGAGGAGCGTCCTGAACTCGCCGCAGCCGTCGACGCGCGCCGACTCGATGTACTCCTTGGGGATGGTCAGGAGGAACTGGCGGAGCAGGAAGATCGAGTACGCGTCGCCGAACGCCATCGGGATGATCAGCGGCCACAGCGTGCCGGACAGATGGAACTGCTGGGCCCACACCAGGTACATCGGGATCACGATGACCTGCGGCGGCAGCATCATCGTGGAGATGACGAGCAGCATCGCGGTGCGGCGGCCGCGGAAGCGGAACTTGGCGAGCGCGTACGCGACGGGGATCGCCGAGCACACGGTGAAGAGCGTGCCGAGGCCCGCGTACAGCAGGGAGTTGCGCCACCAGGTGAGGAAGCCGTCGGTCTCGAAGACGGCCTTGTAGTTCTCCCAGTGCCAGGAGGACGGCCACAGGTCGCCGCTCATCGCCTGGGAGTCGCTCATCACGGACGTCAGGAAGACGAAGACGAACGGCAGGAGGAAGAGCAGCGCGACGGCGATCGCCACGCTGTGCACGGCTATCCAGTGCAGGATCCGCTTGCGGCGGGCGCGGGCGGCCGCCGGGTCGCGCCGCCCCGCGGGGGCGGCGGCCTTCGAGGGCGCGGGCGCGCTGAGTGTCGTGGAAGTCATGGGGATCAGTCCTCCGCCGAGAGCAGGCCCGAGCGCTTGCGCATGAGCAGCAGGGTCGCGGCCATGGCGATGGCGAAGAGCACGAGCGAGAGCACGCACGCGGCGCCGGTGTTGAAGTTCTGGAAGCCCATCGAGTAGACGAGCTGCGGGACCGTGAGCGTGGAGTGGTCGGGGTAGCCGGGCTGGATCACCGAGCCGGGCCCGATGTTGACGCCGGAGGCGATCTTCCCGGCGACCAGGGCCTGCGTGTAGTACTGCATGGTCTGCACGACCCCGGTGACCACGGCGAACATCACGATCGGCGTGATCGACGGCCAGGTGACGTAGCGGAACTTCGCCCAGGAGCCCGCGCCGTCGAGCTCCGCGGCCTCGTACTGCTCCTTGGGGACGTCGAGCAGCGCCGCCATGAAGATCACCATGAGGTCGCCGATGCCCCACAGGGAGAGCATCACGAGCGACGGCTTGGCCCAGTTCGGGTCGTTGAACCAGGTGGGCGCGTCGATGCCGGCCCTGGACAGGATCTCGTTGACCGGTCCCGTGCCCGGATTGAGCAGGAAGACGAAGGCGACCGTGGCCGCCACCGGCGGGGCCAGATAGGGGATGTAGAACGCGGTGCGGAAGAACCCGACCCCGCTCTTGATCTTCGTCACGAGCAGCCCGAGCGAGAGCCCGAAGAGCACGCGCAGGGCCACCATCACGACGACCAGCCACAGCGTGTTCCACAGGGCGGGCCCGAAGAGCGGCATCTGCTCGAACACGTACCGCCAGTTCCGCAGGCCCACGAACGTGGGCTCCTTGATCTGGTTGTAGTGCATGAACGAGAAGTAGACGGTGGCGATCAGCGGGTACGCGAAGAAGACGCTGAAGCCGATCAGCCAGGGGGAGAGGAAGCCGAGCACGCGCAGTCTGCGGCGCGTCGGGGGTGAGAGTGTTGCCATGGCGGGGCCCTCCTCAGTTCTCTGACTGGAGGTTGTCGGCGTCGATCTGGTCGTCGAGTTTCTTCAGGCCCCCGCGCAGGTTCTTCTCGCGGCCCGCCTCGACCCCGTACGAGAAGTCCCCGAACGAGTTGACGTAGGAGTTGCCGTTGGTGGTCGGGGGCAGGGCCTGGCTGTGCTCGCTCTGCAGGATCTTGAAGAAGGTGCGGAACGTCGGATCGGCGTCCAGCTTCGGCGACTTGAGGGCCGCGAACGTCGAGGGCACGTTGTGGATGGCGTTGGCGAGGTTCACGACCTGGCCGGTGTCGGCGGTCAGGAAGCGCACCAGCTCCCAGGCCGCGTTCTGGTGCTTGCTGCTGTGCGCGATGCCCGCGACGGTGCCCGTGATGAAGCCGCGGCCGTAGGTGTCGGCCTGGTCGTCGGGCACCGGGAGGGGCGCGACGTCCCAGGTGAACTTCGCCTTGGCGTCCTTCAGCATCAGGCCGCGCCACTCGCCGTCCAGGAGCATGGCGAGCTTCTGGGTGAGGAAGGCGTTCTGGCTGGACATCTCGTCGCCGAAGGTCAGACGGAACTTCTCCAGGGCTTCGAAGCCGCCCTGCGCGTCGATCAAGGCGTTCGTCGTCTTGAAGTAGTCGTAGGAGGCAGGCTCCTTCGCCAGCCGCGACTTGCCGTGGGCGTCGAAGTAGCGCGGGCCCCACTGCGCGAAGAGGCGGTCCGGGCTGCCCTGGTACAGGCGGAAGTTGGGCATGTAGCCGACCCGCTCGTACGAGTCCTTGCCGCTGCGCACGGTCAGCTTCTTCGCCACGGCCTTCAGCTCGGACATGGTGCGCGGCGGGTGCTCGATGCCCGCCTTCTCGAAGAGGTCCTTGTTGTAGTACATGCCGAACGCGTCCGCGAGGAGCGGCAGCGCGCACTGGGTGCCCTCGTAGCTCGTGTAGTCGAGGAGGGTCTTGGGGAACGTCTTCTTCTTGTCGAGGCCGGTCTTCTTCATGAAGGGGTCGAGGTCGACCCACATGCCGGAGTCGCAGTACTGGCCGACGTTGTTGGTGGTGAAGGAGACCACCACGTCGGGGGCCTCGCCGCCGCCCGCCCTGAGGGCCTGGTTGATGGTGGCGTCGGTGACGTTGCCGGTCGCCTTCACATCGATGTTCGGGTGCAGCTTCTCGAACCGCTCGATGCTCTCGTTGATCGCCTTGACCTCGCCGGGCGCCGACCAGCCGTGCCAGAACTTGAGCGTCACGGGCTTGGTCGGATCGTCGTCGTCGCTGCCGGTGCTCGGGTTGGCGCAGCCGGACAGGAGCAGTCCGGCGGCGGCGAGCACGACCGGCACGCGTGCGCGTATGCGCCATCGCGGCATGGCGGACTTCCTTTGCGGGAGGGGGAGGGGGCGGGGGCGGACGGGGGAATGCGGGTCCGGCGCGGCTCAGGCCGTGTCGAAGAGGGTGTCGCGGGCCTGGGTGAGGGCCGTGCGCAGGGCGCCGGTGAGGATCGGGTCGCCGTCGAGCTCGCTGATGCGCAGCAGGGGGCGGGGCAGCGCGAGGCCGGTCAGCTCGGCCTCGACGCGCAGGCGCAGCTCCTCGCCGCCCGCCTGCGGCACCTGCCCGGACAGGACGACCAGCTCGGGGTCGACCACCGCCACGACCGCGGCGAGGGCGGTGGCGATGTGACCGGCCAGCTCGTCGCGCACGGCGGGGTCGGCGAGGGCGTCGGCGAGCGGCTTGCCCCCCGCCCGCCTGCGGACCACGGAGCCGGAGACGAGGCTCTCGAAGCCGCCCCGGTAGGAGCCGGGCGTCGACTCGGGGCCGCGCAGCAGCGGGGCGCCCGGCACCGGCATGTAGCCGATCTCGCCCGCGCCGCCGGTCGCGCCGCGCAGCAGGGTGCCGCCGAGGACGATCGCGGCGCCCACGCCCTCGTCGAGCCAGGCGAGCACGAAGTCGTCGTGGTCCTGGGCCGCGCCCTCGTACTGCTCGGCGATGGCGGCGAGGTTCACGTCGTTCTCGATGGTGACCGGGGTGCCGAGCACCTCGGCGAGCTCGGCGCGCAGGGTGCGCGAGTGCCAGCCGGGCAGGTGCGGGGCGTAGCGGAGCCGGCCGTCGTGCGGGTCGATGGCGCCGGGCGTGCCGATGACGGTGGCGCACAGGTCGTCGTGGTCGAGCCCGGCCTGGGCGAGCGCCCCGTCCACGGCCTCGACGACGAGCTGGGCGGTGCGGTGGCGCACGTCCTCGGCGATGGCGTCGGCCTCGATGCGGAAGCGGCCCACCTCATGCCCGGTGATGTCGGCGACCAGGGCGGTCAGCCCGGTGGGGTCGGCGGACAGGGCGGCGACGCTGCCGACGCCCGGGTCGATCTCGTACAGGACGGCGTTGGGGCCGGGGCGGCCGCTCTGGCGGCCGGTGGTGCGGACCAGGCCCGCGCTCTCCAGGCGGCTGAGCAGCTGCGAGGTGGTGGGCTTGGACAGGCCGGTGAGCTCGCCGATGCGGGTGCGGGTGAGCGGCCCGTGGGCGGCGAGCAGGTCGAGCGCGGCGCGGTCGTTCATGGCGCGGAGCACGCGGGGCGTGCCCGGAACGCCGGGCGACCCGTTGGAGGGGGTGGTTCCGGCCATCGCTGACGACACCTGCCCTTCGGCTGCCCGCCCCCCTACGTCACTGTTAGGAAGGCTTCCTATTGGTTGCGAGGAACGTAAGCCGCCGTGAAGGGCCCGTCAAGAGTGGGCGGCGCGGGGGCAACCAAGTCGTTACCTGCGGAAGATCCACCGGGGCGCACGCACCGGCCGCGGACGCCGAAGGGGGCGCCCGGGTGGTGCCGGGCGCCCCCAAGGGCGGATGAGAAAGGTGTCCGAAAACAGCCCGAGGGGCTCCCGCGGTGGAGCCCGACGGCTACTTCGACAGGTTCGGCGGGGGCGGTATCGGCGAGGCCGTCATCGACTGCGGGGACGTCGTCGAGGCGTACGCGGACGGCGCCGCCACGCCCGCCGTCGGGTCGGCGGCGGGCCCCTCCTCCAGCGGCAGCGGCAGGCCGCCCACGATGCGGATGCCCTCCTCGTCGAAGGCCCGCTTGATGCGCCAGCGCAGCTCGCGCTCCACGCCGAGCGACTTGCCGGGCATCGTCTTCGCCGAGACCCGCACCACCATCTGGTCGAGCAGCACGCTGTCCAGGCCGAGCACCTCGACCGGGCCCCACAGCTGCTCGTTCCAGGGCTCGTCCTTGCCGATCCGCTCGCCGACCTCGCCGAGCACCCGCTTGACCTTGTCCAGGTCCTCGTCCGAGCGCACGGTCACGTCGACCCCGGCGGTCGACCAGCCCTGGGAGAGGTTGCCGATGCGCTTGACCTCGCCGTTGCGCACGTACCAGATCTCACCGGCGTCGCCGCGCAGCTTGGTGACGCGCAGGCCCACCTCGACGACCTCGCCGGAGGCCACCCCGGCGTCGATGGAGTCGCCCACGCCGTACTGGTCCTCCAGGATCATGAAGACGCCGGAGAGGAAGTCGGTGACCAGGTTGCGCGCGCCGAAGCCGATGGCGACACCCGCCACACCGGCCGAGGCGAGCAGCGGCGCGAGGTTGATCTCGAAGGCGCTGAGCACCATCAGCGCGGCCGTGCCCAGGATCAGGAACGACGCCACCGAGCGCAGCACGGACCCGATGGCCTGCGACCGCTGCCGCCGCCGCTCCACATTGACCAGGAGCCCGCCGAGCGCGGTGCCGTCCACGGCCTGCGCCGTGCGGTTCATCCGGTCTATGAACTTGGTGATGGTGCGCCGTACGAGCACTCTGAGGACCATCGCGATCACGACGATCAGCAGGATGCGGAGCCCGATGGCGAGCCACGTCGACCAGTTCTCCTCGACCCAGCTCGCGGCGTTCTGAGCGCTCTCGTGCGCGTCGTCGAGCGTGACGGGCTTCGGCGTCTTCGTCGGGTCCGGGTCCGTCCCGGCGGCCGAGAGCACGGACAGGAACACGGCGGGTACCTCCAGGCATAGCGGTCTGCCCAGGAGATGCGCCGGGCAGACCCACCACACTAACGGGGCATTGTGTGGGGATCGTTGTCATGTTCGAAGGCGGCCGGGTGATCACCCGGTGACCAGCGGCAGCTCAGCCGTGGGAACACGTGTCATCAGCGGTGCCGGAGGGATGTGGTTGAAAACACTTCAAGGCCGTTACCGGGACATGGTGGCGCTACGACCAGGCATGAGGGGAAACTGGTGCACAGATCGTCCCGGCGCGAGCCACGCGCCGCCGGCGTACAAGGAGGCCTCCGTGCCGCATGTCCTGGTCCTCAACGCGTCGTACGAGCCCCTTGGCGTCGTACCGCTCCGCCGCGCGCTCATCCTCGTCCTGGAGAACAAGGCACTCTGCCTCGAGGAGTCCGGCGCCTTCATGCACAGCGCGACCCGCACCATCCCCGCACCCAGCGTGGTCCGGCTCAAGCGGTTCGTGCGGGTCCCTTACCGGGGGCCCGTTCCTCTGACGCGACGTGCGCTGTTCGCCCGTGACGGCGGCCGGTGCATGTACTGCGGTGGCGTCGCAACCAGCGTCGACCACGTCATTCCGCGCAGCCGCGGCGGCCAGCACGCCTGGGACAACGTGGTGGCGTCCTGCCGCCGCTGCAACCACGTGAAGGCCGACCGGCACCTGATGGAGCTCGGCTGGCGCCTGCGCCACAAGCCAGCCCCGCCCACAGGTCTCGCCTGGCGCATCATCGGCACCGGGCATAGGGACCCGCGCTGGCTGCCGTACCTGCAGCCGTTCGGCGCGGACGACGCGATGGCCCGGATCGACGGCATCTCCGCCTAGGGGATCGGATCGGTTCGGGCCTTTGTCGTAGCCGCGACGACGCACGGCCAGGATGTGCGGCGTCGCGGCTACGACAGCATCGCGGCCACGGCCACGGCCACCTGCACGGAGCATGAGCACGGGCCGGGCCCCCGGGCTCAGTCCGCCACCCCCCGCTCGGCCACGGCGTAGGCCTCCACCGACCACAGCGAGTAGCCGAAGCGCGTCGCCCGCCGGTCGCCCTGCACCCGGACGAAGCGGGTGCCCGGCGCGTCCATGCGCACCGACTCGCGCCCGCCGCGCCCGTCCCGCACGGTGGCGGCCGTGCGCCAGGTCCTGCCGTCGGCCGACGTCTGGATCCGGTACGCGGCGGCGTACGCGTCCTGCCAGCGCAGCACCACCTGGCCGAGCCGCACCGGACCGGCCAGCTCCAGCTGCCACCAGGCGCCGTCCTCGGGCGGGGAGGACCAGCGGGTGGCGGCGTCGCCGTCGAGGGCGGCCGAGGCCGGGAAGCGCGCCGTCTCGTCGCCCGACGACGACGCCCGCGCCCCGCGCGCCAGGTCCGGGCCGCCGGTGCGGGGATAGGCCCGCACCGCCACCGTCCGCGTCCCGCCCGCGAAGGACACCGGGATCTCGTACGTCCCCGCGCGCGTGCCCGCCGGGACGCTCACGTCGAGCGGCACCTCCACCCGGGTGCCGCGCGGCAGCGCCGTCGCCTCCGGGACGCGCACCCGGATGCCCCCGGGCGCCCGCGCCTCAAGGCGCCCGTACACGGGGCCGGGCCGGCGCGGGAGCAGCCGCGCCGTCACCCGCGCGGGGGCACCGCCGATCTCCGCGTCGGCCTCGGCGCGGGCCAGCGTCAGCCGGGCCGCGGGGCCGTCGGCGAACCAGGGCGCCAGGTGCAAGACCGTTCCGCCGGACGCGGTGACCCGCACGGCGTCGGCGCTCAGGCCCGGCTCCGGGCGGGCCTCGGTGAACCCGGAGGCGGAGAGCCCGGCGAGGCGGCGCCAGCCCGCGCCCGGCACGTGGGCCTCCAGCGCGCCCCGGGTGCCGGGGTCCGTCAGGGCCGTCACGGCGGCCAGTGCCCGGGCCCGGCCCCAGCGGGACTCGGGCCCGTCCGCCGCGTGCGCCCCGTCGAGCCCCGCCCACCGCCGGTACGCCCGCTCGACGCGGTCCAGGAACGGGTCAAGGACGCCCGCGCCGACCGTCACGCCGCCGGTCCGCAGCTCCGCGCGGAGCCCGTGCAGGGCCCGGGCCGCGCGCCAGGCCGTGGCGCCGTCGTCGCGGGCGGTCGCCGACAGCAGGGCGACGGCCGTCTCGCCCGCCGCGCCGTAGCGCGCCAGCTGCGCGGCCCAGGGCGCCACGTCGCGCCCCACCTCCGTCCCCGCGAGGTGCCCGGGCGCCGCGCGCATGACGGCGAAGGCGGACCGCAGCTCCTGTGCCGCGGCCTCGGCGCGGCCCTGCTCGGGCGTCGCGCGAGCCGCCCAGAACGCCCGCAGCAGGGGCCGCAGATACGCCGACTCCTCGGCACCGAGGACGGACGAGGCGTCGTTGCCCGCGAGGGCCCGCAGCGCGCCGCGCGCCCGCACGTCGCCGCCCGCCAGGTCGTCGATCGCCGCGAGCCAGGACGCGTGGGGCCGGTAGCCGCGCGGGTTCCAGGCGTAGTCGGCGGCCGTGAACAGCGGGATGCGGGACGCGACGGGCTGCTCCATGGCGTTGCCGAGCAGGCCCGCCGAGCCCTGCGCCACGGCGGGCTCGCGGCCCGTGTAGGGGCCGAGGAAGACGCGGTCCCGGGCGAAGTCGTTCACCGGGTAGTTGTCCATCGTGACGAGCGGATGCGCGCCGAACGCCGCGCGCGCGTCCGCCAGTTCACGACCCGTGATGGTGCGCGGCACGACGCCCACGCCCGTCCACGCCACCTCCACCCCGCCGTCCAGGTGCCGCGCCAGGGCATCGCGGTACGCGGTCGAGCCGTCCTGGAAGTACTCGGTCGGCATCAGGGACAGCGGCCGCGCCCCGGGGTGCCGGGCGGCGAGGTGGCGCGACAGGGCGTTGGCGACCCGCGCCTGCGCCCGGGCCGCGGCGCGGGGGCCCGCACCGAAGGCCTCCGCGTCCTCGGCGCAGTGCCACTCGCTGTAGCTCACGTCCTGGAACTGGAGCTGGAAGGCGCGGAAGCCCAGCGCCCACATGGCGTCCACCTTGCGGGCGAGGTCCCGCACGTCCCGGTCCGACGACAGGCACATGCCCTGGCCGGGGGCGACCGCCCAGGCGAGCGTCACGTGGTTGCGGGCGGCCCGCTCGGCGAGCGCGCGGAACGCGGCGCGCTGTGCCGCCGGGTACGGCTCGCGCCAGCGGGCCTGGCGGTACAGGTCGTCGCCCGGCGCGTACAGATACCGGTTCTGCTTCGTCCGGCCCATGAAGTCCAGCTGGGCCAGGCGCTGTTCGCGCGTCCACGGCGTGCCGTAGAAGCCCTCCGTCAGGCCGCGCACCGGGGCCGCGGGCCAGTCGCGGACGCGGACGCCGGGGATCAGCCGGGCCTGGACGTCCGTCAGTTGCCGCAGCGTCTGCGCCGCGTGGAAGAGGCCGTCCGGGCCGACGCCGTCCAGGGCCACCGTGCCCTGGCCCGCGACCTCGCCCACGGCGAGGCGGTAGCCGCCCGGGGGCAGGCCGGCGCGGGGCCGGGCGCCGAGCGCGCGCAGTGCCTCGGCCGCGCCGGTGCCGCCCGCGCGGACCACCAGGTGCGTGCCGGGCGGTGGCGGGGTGCCGTCGCGCACCTCCGTGAACCGCCGTGCGCCCGCGTCCCGCAGCAGGCCGCGCAGGACGTCCAGGGCGTGCGGGTCGGCGTCCCCGTCGGTGACCAGGACGACCGCGTCGCCGACGGGGACCGGGGCGGTGGCCGTGGGCTCCAGGTCGTGGGGGCGGGGCCACACCTGTGGGGGCTCGGCGGAGGTCCGCTCCGCGTCCGTACGGGGGCCGCCCGGGGGCGGTGGGGTGGCGAGGGCCGGTTCCGTGAGGGCGGTGGTGGTGCCCAGGGTGCTCGCGATGACGGCTGCGGCGATGGCGGCCGCGCCCTTCCTGCCCCGCAGTCGCACGGCCCCCTCCTCGTCACTGTCGTCGCACGAACGGTCACGTAGAGCACTGAGCCCACCATTGCCGCGGGGCGGGTGTCAACGCGGGGGAGGATCCAGCCCGTCCGGCGTTCGAGGACGAGGCGCGGGGCGCCGATGGAACGGGGGCGCGGGGGAGCCCCTGGATCGCGAAGGGGCGGGTTCGGGGAAGCCCCCGGCGGGGTCGCTGTGACCAGCGTCACCTTCGCGGGTCGTTTGCGTCTGTGGTGCGGCGCAGTGGGTATGCCCCCGGGAACCGAAGCCCGCGAAATCCCTCGCGCATCCACGCCCACCCGCGAAACAAGGAGCGTCCCGTGCCCCCTTCGGCGAATCTTCTCCCGTCCGGCCTCCCCCTGGAGGTCTCGCACCCGGACTCAGGACTCGACGGCTCCTGCTCCTGCGGCTGCCTGGAGCCGCCCCTGACCAGCGAGCCCCCGCTCGCCGACGCCGCGCCGCTGACCAGTGAGCCACCGCTCACCGACGCCGCGCCCCTCACCAGCGAGCCGACCTCCACGGGCACGGCCGCGGGCCTGGACCCGGCCGGGATCTAGGGCGCGGGGTGACCCTGGCCCGGCTCGCCGCCCTGTACGGCGTGGCCGCCTCGTACTCCCCGTCCCCGGGCCGCACGGTCCAGGCCTCCGACGCGGCGCTCGTCGCCGCGCTCGCCGCACTCGACGTCGACGCGAGCACGCCGGACGCGGTGGGCGCAGCCCTCGCGGAGCGCGAACGGGCCCTGCGGGAAAGGCTGTTGCCCCCGACCGTGGTCCTCTGGCGCACGGCGGAGGAGATACCGGAGGAAGGGCCCGCCCCGGAGCCCCTGCGCGCGCTGCCCGCCCGCACCCGCCTCCACCTCCGCACCGAACAGGGCGACACCCTCACCTGGGACGCCCCGTCGCCGCCCCCGCCCCTGCCGCTGGGCGCCCACCGGCTGCGCGCCACCACCCCGGACGGCGCCGTCGCCGAGGCGCACCTCCTCGTCGCCCCGAGCCGCGCGCCCGAGCCGCGCGCGCGGGCGTACGGCTTCCTCGTCCAGCTGTACTCGCTGCTGAGCCGCCGCTCCTGGGGCATGGGCGACCTGGGGGACCTGGCGGAGCTCGCCGCCTGGGCGGGCCGCTCGGTGGGCGCGGGCTTCGTCCAGGTGAACCCGTTGCACGCGGCGGTGCCCGCGCCGCCCGGCGGCGCCGGCGACCCCTCGCCGTACCGGCCGTCCTCGCGCCGCTTCCCCGACCCCGTGCACGTACGGGTGGAGGACGTCCCGGAGTTCGCCCGGCTGCGCGGCGCCGCGCGGCAGCGGGCGAGCGCCCTGCTCGAACGCGGCGACGGGCTGCGGCGCGCGGTGCTGCGGGACGGGTGCCTCATCGACCGCGACGCGGTGTGGGCGGCCAAGGCCGAGGCGCTCGAACTGGCCGCGCGGGTGCCGCTCGGCCCCGGCCGCTGCGCCGCGTACAGCGACTTCCTCGCCGAGCGCGGCGAGGCCCTGGAGGCGCACGCCACCTGGTGCGCGCTCGCCGAGCGGCACGGACCCGACTGGCACGCCTGGCCCGCGCCCCTGCGCGACCCGGACAGTCGCGAAACCGCCCGCGCCCGCGCCGAGTTGATGGACCGCGTCGACTTCCACGAGCGCCTCGCCTGGTACGTCGACGAGCAACTGGCCGCGGCGCAGCGGGCCGCGCGGGACGCGGGCATGGGCATCGGCCTCGTCCACGACCTGGCGGTCGGCGTGCACCCGGACGGCGCCGACGCCTGGGCGCAGCGGCGCTGCTTCGCGGCGGGCATGTCGACGGGCGCGCCCCCGGACGCCTTCAACGCCCGCGGCCAGGACTGGAACCTGCCCCCGTGGCGGCCCGACCGGCTCGCGGAATCCGGATACGCGCCGTTCCGCGAGCTCCTGCGCGCGGCGCTGCGGCACGCGGGCGCGGTGCGCATCGACCATGTGATGGGCCTGTTCCGGCTGTGGTGGGTGCCCGCGGGCCGCCCGCCCACGGAGGGCACGTACGTGCGCTACGACGCCGAGGCGATGCTCGCCGCCCTCGTCCTGGAGGCGCACCGCGCGGACGCGCTCGTCATCGGCGAGGACCTCGGCACCGTCGAGCCGGGCGTGCGCGAGGCGCTGCGCGAGCGCGGGGTGCTCGGCACGTCGGTGCTCTGGTTCGAGCGGGACTGGGCCACCGAAGGGCCCGGGGGGTCGGGCAAGGCGCTGCCGCCCGGGGAGTGGCGCGCGGACTGCCTCGCCACCGCCACCACCCACGACCTGCCGCCCACGGCGGCCCGCGTCACCGGCGAGCACGTCACGCTCCGCCACGACCTGGGCCTGCTGACCCGGCCGCTGGCCGCCGAGCGCGCCGAGGCCGCGGCCGAGGTGCGCGAATGGCTGGCGCTCGCCGCCCGGCTCGGGTTGCTGCGCGGCGGCGCCGGGCACGAGGAGGACGAGGTGCGCGCGGTGCACCGGCTGCTGCTCGCGACCCCGGCCCGGCTGATCGGGGTCTGGCTGCCGGACGGGGTCGGGGACCGCCGCCCGCAGAACCTGCCGGGCACCCTGGACGCGTATCCGAACTGGCGGCTGCCCATCGCCGACGCCGCCGGGCGGCCGGTGTCCCTGGAGGACCTGACGAAGTCGCCCCGGCTGCACGCGCTGCTCGACGTCTTCCGGGAGTTCCGGGGTGCCCGCGCCGGCGGGGCCTGCCGGGGCCCGGGCGCGGTCCCCTGATGGCACCCCGGGCGCGCGGCCCGCGGAGCCGTTCGCTAGTTTGGCATCGTGGACAAGAAGAACGCCCTGCGCGCCGGTGCCGTTGCCACCGGTACGACGCTGATGATGCTGCTCATGTCGTCCCCCGCGCTCGCGCTCACCCGCGACGACGGCGACGACCCGGCTCCCAAGCTGAGCGTGGCGGAGACGCTCGGGCTGTACGTGGCGGCACCGATCGTCCTCTTCCTGGTGATCGCGGGCCTGGTCATGGTGGGTGACAAGTCCCGCAAGCAGCAGAAGCAGGGCTGATCCGCCCCCTTTTCTGACGTCGAGGGCGCCCCTCGGCGGCGTGCACGTACCGCGTGTACGCCGCCGGAGGGCGCCCTCGTGCGTGTTCAGGCGGGTGCGGCGCCCGCGAGCAGCTTCCTGAGCAGGTCGGCGAGCCGGGCCGTCTCCTCCTCGTCGAGCCCGGCGGCGCCGAGCGCCGCGCGCTGCGCCTCCAGACCGGCCACGACGGCCCGGTCGACGAGCTCGCGCCCCGCGTCGGTCAGCGTGACCTGGAGTCCGCGCCGGTCGTTCGGATCGGGCGAGCGGCGCAGCAGGCCCGCCCGCTCCAGCTTGTCGAGGCGCCCCGTCATGCCGCCGGTGGTCAGCATCAGCGTGGCGGAGAGCTGCCGGGGCGAGAGCGTGTACGGCTCGCCGTGCCGGCGCAGCGTGGCGATGACGTCGAACTCGCCCCGGGTGGTGCCGACTTCGCGGTAGGCCTTCTCGACGCGGTCGCCGACCGCCTGCGCCACGCGGTACACGCGGCCGTAGATCTCCATGGGGGTCGTCTCCAGTTCGGGCCTGACCGAGGCCCACTGATCGATGATCGCGTCGACGGCGTCGGCGTCGACGTGCGCAGTGTCCGGGGAGTGCATGGGGGAAGTATCGGCCCCCGCTCCAGAAGCTTGCAAGTAAGCAGATTCAAGCTAAGTGAATTTTCGCTAAGTGGGTTGACGTTAAGTAGCTTGCGGCTAAGCTAATCACCACCAAGCTTCCACTCCGGCCTGTCGGGCCGCCGAGAGAGGTGTGCCATGAACCGCGCCGCCACGATCCTGCTCACCGCCTACGCCCCCATCACCTGGGGCTCCACCTACGCCGTCACCACGGAGTTCCTGCCGGCGGACCGGCCCCTGTTCACGGCCATGATGCGGGCGCTGCCCGCCGGACTCCTGCTGCTCCTGCTGGCCAGACGGCTGCCGAAGGGGGTGTGGTGGGGGAAGGCGGCGGTCCTCGGTGCGCTGAACATCGGGGCCTTCTTCCCCCTCCTGTTCCTCTCCGCCTACCGCCTGCCCGGTGGCATGGCCGCCGTCGTCGGCTCCGTCGGGCCGCTGTTCGTCGCCGGGCTCTCGGCGCTCGTCCTCAGCGAGCGCCCGACCGTCCGCACGCTGCTCACCGGGATCGCGGCCGCGTTCGGCGTCAGTCTCGTCGTCCTCAAGGCCGCCGGGAGCCTGGACGCGATCGGTCTGCTCGCGGCGGTGGCGTCCACGGCGTCGATGTCCACGGGCACCGTGCTGACCAAGCGCTGGGGCCGCCCCGAGGGCGTGGGCCCGCTGGCCCTGACGAGCTGGCAGCTGACCATGGGCGGCCTGCTCATCGCGCCGCTCGCCTTCTTCGTCGAGGGCGCGCCGCCCGCGCTCGACGGCCGGAACATCGCGGGCTACGTGTACCTGTCCATCGCCGGTACGGCCGTCGCCTACTGGCTGTGGTTCCGCGGCTTCAGCCGCCTCAGCGCGACGCAGGTCAGCCTGCTCGGACCGCTCTCGCCCCTGACGGCGGCGGTCATCGGCTGGGCGGCGCTCGGCCAGTCGCTGACGGCGGTGCAGGTGGCGGGCATGGCGCTCGCGTTCGCGGCGACGCTGTTCGGTCAGCTCAAGCCCCGCGAGAAGGCGCAGTCGGCCGGGGCGCGCACGGTGGCGGGGACGCCCGCCGTCGCCGGATCGTTCAGCCCGGCTTCAAAGAACGGTCGGAAAGATTCGATGGACCTGAGCGGTTCGGCGGTGCGACGGTAGCCCGGCAAGCGAACGCACCCACCGCCCCGGACCCGGGGAGAGAGGCGAGGGATACCAGTGGCGACGACCCTGGACCGGACCGTCGAGCCGAGCGCGAAGGACGCGGAGGACGCGGAGGACGCGAAGGGTGCGGAGGACGCAGGGGCTGCGAAGGACGCGAGGGACGCGGAGGACGCGGAGGACGTGGGGGACGCGGAGGACGTGGAGGACGCGGAGGATGCAGGGGCTGCGAGGGACACGGGAAGCGCGCGGGCCGACCGGGCCGACCAGGGCGACTGGTCGGCCCGGTCGGCCGTTGTCGGGGGCCTCGGCGCCGGGCTCGGGCTCGCGCTGCTCGCGACCGTGGTCTGGTCGGGCAGCTTCGTCACGTCCCGCGCCCTCGCCGACAGCGTGCCGCCCGTCCAGCACGCCTTCTGGCGCTGGCTGATCGCCGTCGCGGCGGTCGCGCCCTTCGCGCTCCGCCGGACCTGGCGCCGACGGGCCGTCCTGCGCCGCCACTTCGGCTACCTCCTCGCCGCCTCCTTCCTCGGCGTCGCCCTCTACAACACCCTGGTCAACCAGGCGGGCGTCACCACCACCGCGGGCAACATGGGCATGATCATGGCCGCGTCGCCGGTGCTGATGGCCTGCTACGAACGCCTCGGCGGGGCCCGGCTCGGCGCCCGCCGCACCACCGGCATGCTGATCGCCTGCGCCGGGGTGCTGCTCCTGGTCAGCAAGGGCTCCCTCGCCCTCGACCTCGCCCCCGGCGACCTGTGGGTGATCGGCGGCGCCCTCGCCTTCGGCTCTTACAGCGCGCTGCTGCGGCGCAGGCCCCCGGAGCTCGGCGGCCTGCCCTTCCTCTTCGCGACGTTCGTGCTCGGCGCGCTGATGCTGCTGCCCGCGTACGCCGTCAGCCTCACGGTCCAGGGCGGCTTCACCCCGACACCGGACACGGTGACGCCGCTGCTCTACGTGGGCGTCGTCTCCTCGGCCGTCGCCTTCTTCGCCTGGAACAAGGCCATCGCCCTGATCGGCGCGGCCCGCGCCGGAGTCGTCTACTACCTCCAGCCCGCCTGTGTGGCCCTGCTGTCCTTCGCCCTGCTCGGCGAGGGGATGAGCCTGCCGAGGGCGGCGTGCATGGGCCTGATCCTCGGCGGGGTGGTGCTCGGCTCGACGGCGGGCCGCGGGCGGGGAGGGCGCGCCCGCCTGACTGTACGGGCGCGCCCGGCCGGCGGGACGGGGCTCGCCCGGCCGGCGTGCTCCGATCCTGCCGGGCGGCCGGGGCCGGGGCGTCGGCCCCCGGGCGGTACCGCCTCCGCCGCGCGGGGGAGACCGGCGGGGCCGCGGGTACGTTGGCCGCATGAGTGAGTGGGACATCAAGAAGCTGCGGATCCTGCGCGCGCTGCGGGACCACGGCACGGTGACGGCGGCCGCCGCGGCGCTCAGCATGACGCCGTCCGCCGTGTCCCAGCAGCTGTCCAACCTCGCCCGACAGCTGGACGTCCCCCTCCTCGAAGCGCAGGGGCGGCGGGTGCGGCTCACCGACGCCGCGCAACTCGTGCTGCGGCACGCCGAGGCGGTCTTCGCCCAATTGGAGCGGGCCGAAGCGGAGTTGGCCGCGCATGCGCGGGGCGACGCGGGGGAGGTGCGGGTCGGGGCCTTCTCCACGGCGGTGCCCGCGCTCGTGGTGCCCGCCGTACGGGCCCTGCGGGAGGCCAGGCCCGGCGTCTTCGTACGGGTCAGGGAGGCCGAGGCGGCGCAGGCGTACGAGCTGCTCGCGGCGGGCGAGGTGGATCTGGCCCTGTCGCTCGCCGCGCAGGCCCCGGCGCGGAGCGACCCCCGCTTCACCGGGGTCACCCTCTTCGCCGACCCGCTGGACGTCGCCCTGCCCGAGGGGCATCCGCTCGCCCGCAAGCGGGGGCTGCGGCTCGCCGACCTCGCCGACGAGCCGTGGATCTTCGGCGGCTCCGGGCCCTGGTCGGACATCACGCGGGCCGCGTGCGAGGCGGCGGGGTTCGTGCCGGAGCAGGCGCACAGTGCCGCGGGGTGGGCGGCGATCCTGGCGATGGTGGGGGCGGGGATGGGGGTGGCGCTGGTGCCGCGGATGGCGGGGGCCGCCGGGTGTGGGGGTGTGGTGACGCGGGGGCTCGGGGCGGAGCGGCCGTACCGCCACGTCGTGGCGGCGACCCGGCGGGGCGCGGGCCCCGCCGTGACCCACGTCCTCACCGCCCTCCGCGCGGCGGCCCCGGCCTGAGCCCCGGGCCCCTGTGCCAACGGCGGGGCGGCACCTAGGCGCTGTGCCCACCCGTCCCGCCCTGCGGGACGATTGCCCACAGCAGGGGACGGGGACCCACCCAGCCGCAGCGCTCTGCGTCGGGGCCGGGCCGGCGAAGCTCGGGCGTTACGGGTGGGCGGGTGGGAAAGACCCGCCGCGGTAGCGGCGGGCACCCGCCCACCCACCCGCGGGCGCTCCGCGTCGGGGCCGGGCCGGCGAAGCCGGGGAGCTACGGGTGGGCGGGTGGGAGGAAAGAGCCCCCCGGGGCAGCCGGGGTCAGGCCTTGTCGGCGGCCCGCGCCCGCAGGGCCCGCTCCACCCCGGCCCGAGACTCCGTGATCAGGCGGCGAAGGGCCGCCGAGGGCTCCGCCGAGGCGAGCCACGCGTCGGTCGCTTCGAGCGTCGCCGCGGACACCTGGACCGACGGGTAGAGCCCCACGGCGACCTGCTGCGCCATCTCGTGCGACCGGGACTCCCACACCGCCTTGACGGCGCCGAAGTACTTCTCCGCGTACGGCGCGAGCAGTTCCCGCTGCTCGGTCTGCACGAAGCCGGAGATCACGGCCTCCTGCACGGCGTTGGGCAGCGCGTCGGACTCCACGACGGACGCCCACGCGGCCGCCTTGGCCTCGGGGGTCGGCCGTGCGGCCCGCGCGGCGGCGGCGTGCCGCTCGCCCGCGGCGGTCCTGTCCCGCTCGTACTCGGCGTCGATGCCCGCCTCGTCGAGGCGGCCCACGGCCGCGAGCCGTCCCACGAACGCCCAGCGCAGCTCCGTGTCCACGGCGAGGCCCTCGATGGTCTCGGAGCCGTCGAGCAGCCCTTCGAGCAGCGCGAGGTCGGACTCCGTGCGGGCGGTGGCCGCGAACGCCCGCGCCCAGGCGAGCTGGTGGTCGCCGCCGGGCTCGGCCGCGCGCAGGTGCTCCAGGGTCGCCTCCGTCCACCGCGCGAGCAGCGCGTCGCGCCCGGCCGGGTCGGCGTACAGGTCGAGGGCGAGCTTCACCTGGCGGTGCAGGGACTGCACCACGCCGATGTCGGACTCCTTGGCGATGCCGGAGAGGACGAGCGCCAGGTAGTCGCGCGTGGGCAGCTCCGCGTCGCGCGTCATGTCCCAGGCGGACGCCCAGCACAGGGCGCGCGGCAGCGAGGCCTCGAAGTCGCCGAGGTGCTCGGTGACGAAGGCGAGGGACTCGCTGTCCAGGCGGACCTTCGCGTACGACAGGTCGTCGTCGTTGAGCAGGACGACCGCCGGGCGGGCCCGGCCGACCAGGGCCTCCACGGCCGTCAGCTCGCCGTCGACGTCCAGCTCCACGCGGTCGGTGCGCACCAGCTTGCCCGAGCTGTCGTCGAGGTCGTAGAGGCCGATGGCGATGCGGTGCGGCCGCAGGGTGGGCTCGCCCGTGGCGCCCGCGGGGAGCGCCGGGGCCTCCTGCTTGACCGCGAAGGAGGTGATGACACCGGCGGAGTCGACGTCCACGACCGGGCGCAGGACGTTGATGCCCGCGGTCTGGAGCCACTTCTGCGACCAGGTCTTCAGATCGCGGCCGCTGGTCTCCTCCAGGGCGCCGAGCAGGTCGCTGAGGCGGGTGTTGCCGAACGCGTGGCGCTTGAAGTACGCCTGCACGCCCTGGAAGAACTCGTCCATGCCGACGTAGGCCACCAGCTGCTTGAGGACCGAGGCCCCCTTCGCGTAGGTGATCCCGTCGAAGTTGACGAGCACGTCGTCGAGGTCGCGGATGTCCGCCATGATCGGGTGCGTGGACGGCAGCTGGTCCTGCCGGTACGCCCAGGTCTTCATGGAGTTCGCGAACGTCGTCCACGAGTGCGGCCAGCGCGAGCCCGGCGCGTACGCCTGGCAGGCGATGGAGGTGTAGGTGGCGAACGACTCGTTCAGCCACAGGTCGTTCCACCACTCCATGGTCACGAGGTCGCCGAACCACATGTGGGCCAGCTCGTGCAGGATGGTCTCGGCGCGCACCTCGTACGCGGCGTCCGTCACCTTGGAGCGGAACACGTACTGGTCGCGGATCGTCACCGCGCCCGCGTTCTCCATCGCGCCCGCGTTGAACTCCGGCACGAAGAGCTGGTCGTACTTCTTGAAGGGGTACGCGTAGTCGAACTTCTCCTGGAACCAGTCGAAGCCCTGCCGCGTCACCTCGAAGATCGCGTCGGCGTCGAGGAACTCGGCGAGCGAGGGCCGGCAGTAGATGCCGAGCGGAACGCTCTGCCCGTCCTTCTCGTACGAGGAGTGCACCGCGTGGTACGGGCCGACGATCAGGGCCGTGATGTACGTGGAGATGCGCGGCGTGGGCTCGAAGGACCAGAGGTCGTCCTTCGGCTCGGGCGTCGGCGAGTTGGAGATCACCGTCCAGCCGCTCGGCGCCTTCACGGTGAACTGGAACGTGGCCTTCAGGTCCGGCTGCTCGAAGGAGGCGAACACGCGGCGCGCGTCCGGCACCTCGAACTGCGTGTACAGATAGGCCTGCTGGTCCACCGGGTCGACGAAGCGGTGCAGGCCCTCGCCGGTGTTCGTGTACGCGCAGTCGGCGACGACGCGCAGCTCGTTGCGCCCCTCGCGCAGGTGCTTCAGGGCGATCCGGGAGTCGCGGAAGACCGCGGCGACGTCCAGGGCGTGGTCGTTGAGGACCACCTCGTGGACGGCCGGGGCGATCAGGTCGATGAACGTCTCGGCGTTCGCCTCGGCGCTGTCGAAGCGCACGGTGGTCACCGACCGGTAGGTGCCGCCCTCCTGCGCTCCGGAGAGGTCGAGATCGATCTCGTACGAGTCAACGGTGAGCAGCTTCGCCCGCTGCTGCGCCTCTTCGCGGGTCAGATTGGTGCCGGGCACGCGGTCATCTCCTCAGTGCGACTTGCGAAGTTTCTGTGATGTTTCCGGCCATCCTTCCATGCGGGGCGCCGGGGTGCCCCGGCCCATTGTTCTCGGCCCGCCCTGCGGTTAGCATCCGCGCGTCGGCTCAGGCCCCACGGCCCTGAGCGGGCCCGACGGTGGCGGTCACGCGCGGAAGCAGGTGTATATGGCACGGGGAGTACGGGGCCGGTTACGCGGGAGAAGTCCGCGCGCGGTCCTGGCCCCGACGGCGGCCCTGGCCCTGCTGCTCGCCACGGCGGGCTGCGGCGACTCCGGCGGCGACGGGGGCGGCACGGCGGACGGCAAGGGCCTGGAGAAGACCACGATCACCGTCGGCACGATGCCCGTGGCGGACACCGCCCCGCTCCAGCTCGCGATCAGCAAGGGCTTCTTCAAGGCCGAGGGGCTCACCGTCCGCACGACGACGCTCCAGGGCGGCGCCGAGTCCGTCGGCAGGCTGCGCGCGGGCGCCCTCGACATCTCCTTCGGCAACTACGTCTCGTACTTCCTCGCGCACGCCAACAAGGCCCTGGACGTGCGGATCGTCGCCGACGCCTTCGCCCTGGCGCCCAAGACGCACGCGGTCCTGGTGCGCAAGGACTCGCCGGCCAAGACCCTGAAGGACCTCGAAGGCAAGAGGATCGGCGTCAACACGAAGCGGAACATCAGCTCCCTGCTCGTCCGGAAGGCCGCCAAGGCCGAGGGCGTCACGTTCGACGAGGACGAGGACTTCGCCGAGGTCGACATGCCGAACATGGAGACCGCCCTGAAGACGGGCAGCGTCGACGCCGTGCAGGCCGCGGAGCCGTTCGTCAGCGCGATCGAGGAGTCCGGCACCGGCCGCGTCGTCGCCGACCTCGGCAGGCCGCCGACCGCGGGCTTCCCGATCGCGGGGTACGCGACCACGGCGCGGTTCGCCGAGAAGAACAAGAAGACCGTCGAGGCCTTCCAGCGGGCCATGGCCCGCGCCCAGAAGCAGGCCGCCAACCGCACCACGGTCGTGCGCACGCTCCCCGACTACACCAGGATCACCCCCGACCAGGCCGCCCAGCTCCACCTCGGTGGCTATCCGGTGGCCCTGGACCCGGCGCGGCTTCGCCGGGTGGTGGACCTGATGCGGGAGTTCGGCTACCTGCGGCGGCCGCTCGACGTCGCGCCGCTCCTCGTGCGCACGGGGCCGTGAGGGCGATGCGGTGAAGGAGGCGGCGCGCTTCGGTTCCGGGTCCGGCCCGGAGACAGGGGCGCGCGCCCGTCGCCGCGTGCGCCCGGGCGCCCTTCCGCGCGCCGGGGCGCTCGCCTCCCGGCGGTGGGGACGGGCCCTGCTCGGCGCGCTCGGCGCGGGCGGGGCCGTGCTCGTCCTCGAACTCCTCTCCCGTACCGGCGCCTTCGGCGCCGGGGAGCTGCCGCCCGCCACCTCCGTGCTCGCCCGCGCCGCCGGAATGGCCGTCGACGACGGCTTCCTCGGCCAGCTGGGCACCACCGTCTCCGCCTGGCTCGGCGGGCTCGCCCTCGCCGTCGCCCTCGCCGTGCCCGCCGGGCTCCTGCTCGGCTCGCTGCCCCGGCTCGGCGCCGCGAGCCTCGCCGTGGTCGAGCTGGCCCGGCCCGTGCCGTCCGTCGCGCTCATCCCCCTCGCGATCCTCGTGTTCGCCGAGCCGGTCCGGGTCGAGCGGTCCCTCGTGTGCTACGCCGCGCTGTGGCCGATCCTCCTCAACACCCTGTACGGGCTGCGCGACGTCGACCCCGTCGCCAAGGAGACCCTGCGGTCCTTCGGCTTCGGGCCGCTGTCCGTCCTCCTGCGGGTGTCCCTGCCGAGCGCGGGCCCGTTCGTGCTCACCGGGGTGCGGATCGCCGCCTCCGTGGGGCTCGTCGTGGCGGTCAGCGCGGAGCTGCGGGCCGGGGGCGACTCGGGGCTCGGCGTGTATCTGCTCCAGACGCAGTCCGGGGGCGGGCGACCGGACCTGATGGTGGCGGGGGCGGTGTGGGCGGGGGCCCTGGGGGTGGTGGCGAACGGGGCGCTCGTGGCCGTGGGGCGGGTGGCTTTTCCCCAAGCCCGCCCCTTCCCGAGACGAAGGGGCTCTGCCCCCTCGACCCCCGGATATCGCGCTTCGCGCTCGTCCTCAAACGCCGGACGGGCTGAATGATGACCGTTGTGCGCTTTCTGCTGCTGCGGGGGTGGCTGCTCGCTCTGCTCGTCCTCGCCTGGGAAGTGGCCGCCCGGCGGGCCGGGGACGTGTACTTCCCGCCGCCCAGCCGCGTCGTGCGGCTCATGGTGCGCGAACCCGGCCTTGACGCGCTCCGGCAGAGCCTCGGGCAGCTGCTCCTCGGGTGGGCGATCGCCGGGGCCGCGGGGGTCGCCGTCGGGGTGGGGGTCGGGCTCTCGCGGGTGGCGCGGTACGTGCTCGAACCGGTGCTGCAGTTCGCGCGGGCCGTGCCGCCGCCCACGCTCATCCCGTTCTTCATGGTCGTCTTCGGGCTCGGCACGTCCATGCGCCTTGCGACCGTCGTGTTCGGGGTCGTGTGGCCGGTGCTGCTCAACACCGTCGACGGGGTGCGCTCCGTCGAGCCGGTGCAGCTGGACTCGGCCCGGGTCTTCGGCCTCGGCCCGGCCGCGCGGCTGCGGTACGTGGTGCTGCCCGCCGCCGCGCCGAAGGTCTTCGCGGGGCTGCGCGTCGCGCTCGGCTTCGCGCTGATCCTCATGGTCGTCGCCGAGCTGATGGGGGCGGGCGACGGGGTCGGCGCCCGGCTCAACGCGGCCGAGCGGGAGTTCCGCCCCGACCGGATGTGGGTGGTGATCCTCCAGCTCGGCGCCGTCGGCTGCGTACTCAACGGACTCTTCCTGCTGGTCGAGCGGAAGGCACTCGCCTGGCACCGGGGCGCACGGCGCGGAAACACCTAGGGCGTGGGGGCGCCCGCCGTTCCCGCGCAACCGGTTCACCCGGCGCGGAGGGAACGACCGAAGCACGTGAGCACTCAATTCACATAGACCACGAGGCAGTTGGCAGCAGGCGCACAGGGGGAACACGGGATGCTGGACATCGCGGGGCTCAGTCATCGCTACGACGACGGCCATCAGGCGGTCGAGGACGTCGAACTCTTCGTGGACCGGGGCGAACTGGTGAGCATCGTCGGCCCCTCGGGGTGCGGCAAGTCCACGCTGCTGCGGTGCGTGGCGGGCCTCCAGCGGCCGAGCGCGGGCCGGATCACGGTCGGCGGCCGGGCCGTCGAGGGCGCCGTGCCGGACGGCCTCGCGGTCGTCTTCCAGGACTACACGCGCTCGCTCTTCCCCTGGCTGACCGTCCGCGACAACGTGGCCCTGCCGCTGCGCCGCCGTGGCCTCGGCCGCGCCGGGCGCCGCGCCCGCGCCCGGGACGCGCTCGCCCAGGTCGGCCTCGCGGACGCGGCGGCCAAGTACCCCTGGCAGCTCTCCGGCGGCATGCAGCAGCGCGTGGCCATCGCCCGGGCCCTGGCGTACCGGCCCGCGCTGCTGCTCATGGACGAGCCCTTCGGCTCGGTGGACGCCCAGACCCGCGAGGACCTGGAGGACCTGCTCCTGGCCGTACGGGGCGGATTCCCGGAGGACGCCGAGGATGCCGAGAACGCCCGGGACGCCGGGGGCGCGGCGGGCGGCGGGGGCGCGGCACCGGGAGGCATGACCATCCTCCTGGTCACCCACGACATCGACGAGAGCGTGTACGTCGGCGACCGCGTCGTCGTCCTCAGCGGCGCCCCGGGCCGCGTCCACCGCGAGCTGCGGGTCGAACTGCCCGCACCGCGCGACCAGATCGCCACCCGCGGCCTGCCCGCGTTCGTGGAGCTGCGGGCCGAGGTCGGACGGGCGGTGCGCCGGCCATGACCGTGGACGTACTGATCGCGGGCGCGGGCATCGGGGGCCTCACCACCGCGCTGAGCCTGCACGCGGTGGGCATCGACGTGCGCGTCGTCGAACCGGTCGACGTGCTGCGGCCCGTCGGCGTCGGCATCAACCTCCTCCCGCACGCCGTGCGGGAGCTGACCGAACTGGGCCTCGGCGACCTGCTCGCCGCGACCGGCGTGCAGACGGCCGACATGGTCCACTACGACCGGCACGGCAACCGCATCTGGGGCGAGCCGCGCGGCCTCGCGCTCGGCTACCACTGGCCGCAGTACTCCATCCACCGGGGCGCCCTCCAGATGCTCCTGCTCGACGCGGTGCGCCAGCGGCTCGGCGAGCGGGCCGTGGTCACCGGCACGGCCTTCGTCCGCTTCCTGGAGGACGGCAACGCGCTGCGGGTCGTGCTGCGGGACGTGGCCCGCGGGCGGGAGCACGCGGTGCGCGTGCGGGCCCTCGTCGGCGCCGACGGCCTCTACTCGACGGTCCGCGCCCGGCTGCACCCCGGCGAGGGCCCGCCGCGCTGGAACGGCATCCGGATGTGGCGCGGCGTCACGGAGTGGCACCCGGTCCTCGGCGGCCGCACGGTCGCCGTCGCGGGCAGCAACGCCCACGCGAAGCTGGTCGTCTACCCCATCTCGCGGGAGGCCGAGCTGCGCGGCCGGGCCCTGCTCAACTGGGTGGCGGAGGTCCGCTTCCCGCCGGAGCCGGGCGCCGGGCCGGGCTCCGCCGACTGGAACCGGGGCGGCCGCCTCTCCGACGTCCTGCCGCACTACGCGGGCTGGCGCATCGGCGACCTCGACGTGCCCGCCCTCTTCGCCGCGACCCGCCGCATCCTGGAGTACCCCATGGTCGACCGGGAGCCGCTGCCGTGGTGGGGCAAGGGGCCCGTGACCCTCCTCGGGGACGCCGCGCACCCCATGTACCCCGTGGGCTCCAACGGCGGCTCCCAGGCCATCCTGGACGCCCGCGTCCTGGCCCGCTGTCTGGCCCTGACGGACCCCGACCGGGCCGCGGGGCTCCGCGCCTACGAGGAGATCCGCCGCGAGGCCACGGCCGCCCTGGTCCTCGCCAACCGCCGGATGCCCGCCGACCGCTTCCTCGCGGCGGTCGCCGAGCGCGCCCCGGACGGCTTCGAGCGGGTGGAGGACGTGCTGACGCCCGCGGAGCTCGGCGAACTGGAGGCCGCGTACCGCTGGACGACGGGCACGGACGTGGCGGAGCTCAACGGGAGGGGGTCGTGGGGGCTTCCCTGAGCCGGTCCAGGAGCCGGGCGAGCGCGGCGGGGGTGGTGGTCAGCACGGTGCCCGGGGCGTCGCTCTCGCGCAGGTGGACGGCGCGGTGCGCCGAGGCGACCTCGACGCAGTGGTCGCCGTCCCCGCCGTCGGAGAAGCTGGACTTCTGCCAGGCCGTCACCGGGATCATCGGTCGTCTCACAGCTCCTTCTTCACACGCCGGATCAAGTCGCGCGACCGTGCGGGGTCGAGTGCCGCCTCCTCCACCTTACGGAGCAGGGCCCGCAGTCGTCGCAGTGGAGCCTCGGCGTCGACGGGCCCCTTGTTGACGGGCGCGTCCCGAAGTCCGGTGTCCAGCCTGCGCACGGGCCCGCCGAGGTACATCATCGAGGCCCCGGCACCGGCGAAGCCGTCCAGGTCGACGGGGATGACGCGCACCCGGATGTGGTCCTGTTCGCTCAGGTCGAGGACCTGCCGGAGCTGGGCACGGGCGACCTGACGGTCGGCCACGCGGATCCGCAGGGCGAATTCGTGGACGATCGCCTCGTACGGCGTGGGGTCGTCGCCCTCGATGACGGTGCGGCGCCGCATGCGGTGCTCCACCCGGGGCTCCAGCTCACCCGGCGGCAGCCAGGGGTTCACGTACGCGTAGACCGCCCGGGCGTAGTCCGGCGTCTGGAACAGCCCCGGCACGTGCGTGATGACCGCCTCCCGCAGGAACGCCGCGTGGTGCTCCAGCTCGGCGAGGTCGAGGAACGCCTGCGGCAGCACGCCCCGGTACTCCTGCCACCAGCCGCGGGTCCGGTCGGTGGCCATGGCCACTAAGGCGTCGACCAACGCCTCGTCCGTGCAGGCGTAGTGGGCCGCGAGGCGGCGGACCCGCTCCTCGCTCACCCCCGCGACACCGGCCTCGATCTGGCTCATCTGGACGGAACTCGCCCCGAGGAGCGCCGCGGCCTCGGTCGCCTTGAGCCCGGCCGCGTCCCGCATCCTGCGCAGCTCGACCCCCAGGCGCACCTGCCGCGCGGTGGGGTTCCGCCTGGTCGCCATCATCGGCTCCTTGGTCCAACTCGCCCTGGGGGTCTCCTCGTTCGGGTGTCAGATTACGTGTACGCCTTGCGAGGTCATAATTTTCAGGCCTACCGTCAGTGATGTGTCGCTCACGCTGCGAGACATCGGGAGTTCCGGAAGCGGGTCGTCCCCTCACGCCACGACGGGGTGATCCGCAGCCGCCCGGGATGCGCTGCGTGGTGCAACTCCTCAGACCTCAAAGGGAGTTCGCGTATGACCGAGGACGGCAGCAAACCTGAACCCTTTCCCGGGGCGGAGCCCTGGGAGTACACCCTCCAGATCCCGCGCGAGCTCTGCGCGGTCACTGTGTGTCGCCATACCCTCCGGGTGATCCTCTCCGTGCACGGCCTCGGCGGCGTCGTCGACGTGGCCGAACTCCTGGCGACCGAGCTGGTCTCCAACGCCGTGCGCCACACCAAGGGCCCCGTCTCCTTCCGCCTCCTGTGGGCCGACGGGGTCCTGCGCATCGGCGCCTGGGACGCCGACCCCACGCCGCCCGCCCCGACCCCGCGCCCGGCCCCCCTCGACGTCGAGGACGGCCGGGGCCTCGACCTGATCCGCTGCTGCTCCGACACCTGGGGCTGGCACCCGCTGCCGAAGGAGGGCGACGCAGGCAAATACGTCTGGTGCGAGCTCGGCGCCGCCGCCTAGCGCGCGCTCCTGCCCGCCGTCGCCACCACCCCCAGGGCGAGCACCGCGAGGCCGCCGCCCAGCCACAGGACGTCCGTCGCGCCCAGGCCGTCGGCGACCCGGCCGCCGAGCAGCGCGCCCAGGGCGATCGCCGTGTTGAAGATCCCGGCGAAGAGCGCGGACGCGGCCTCGCGGGCCTGGGGGGCGGCGGCCATGACCCAGTTCTGGGAGGAGACGGAGACGCCGCCGTAGGCGAGGCCCCAGGCGACGAGCAGGGCGACGGACGCGGGCAGGGACGAGCCCGCGGGGACCAGGAGCAGCACCACGCCCGCCAGGGCCGCGGAGATCAGCAGGAGGGTGCGGCGCGGGTCGCGGGCCGCGAAGGTGCCGCCCAGGAAGTTGCCCGCGATGCCCGCGACCCCGTAGCACAGGAGGAGGCCGCTGATCAGGCCCGCGCCCACGTCCGGCACCCGCTCCAGGACCGGACGGACGTATGTGTACGCGGCGAAGTGGCCGACGACCAGGAGCGCCACCGCGATCAGGCCGACGCGGAGCCGGGGCAGGCGCAGCAGGCCCGGGAAGACGCCGAGGCGCACCGGCTCGCTCGGCGGCAGCGCCGGGAGCACCACGGCGAGCAGTGCGGCCACGCCGAGGCCGAGCACGGCCACCGCGCCGAACGCCCAGCGCCAGCTGGCGAGTTCGCCGAGGAAGGTGCCCGCGGGCACGCCGAGGACCGACGCCACGGCTATGCCGCTGAAGATCACGGAGGTGGCCCGGCCGACGGACTCGGCCCGCACCAGGCGCACCGCGAGCGAGGCCGCGACGGCCCACACGCCGCCGATGCAGAGGCCGACCACGATCCGCGCGACGAGCAGGACCTCGAAGGACGGCGCCAGGGCCGACAGGAGGTTCGCGGCGCCCAGCAGGAGCATCAGGCCGCACAGGACGGCCCGGCGGTCCGCGCCGTGCACCGCGACCGGCAGGAGCAGGGCGGCGAGCGCCGCGACCACGCCGGGCAGGGTGACGGTCAGGCCCGCGGTGCCGTCGGACACGCCGAGGCCCGAGGCGAGCGAGGTGAGCAGGCCGACGGGCAGCATCTCCGTCGTCACGACGGAGAAGGTGGCGGCGGCGACGGCGACGACGGACAGCGGCAGGGCGCGTTGCCGCGTGCCCACGTGGGGGGTCTGGGTCAGTGTTTCCATGGGCGTTTCCATGGGCACCAGACAACGCCCGCCCGGTGACCGGGAACAACGCCGAAGATCTCATCCTTGAATGAGCGGGACTCATCGATCCCGGAACGATCGAGCGTGGGCGGGAGCTGCCGGCTGTGGGCGGAGTGGAGATACGGGAGCTGGAGTGCTTCCTCGTGCTGGCCGAAGAGCTGCACTTCGGACGGGCGGGGGAACGGCTGTACGTCTCGCAGAGCCGGGTCAGCCAGCTGCTCGCCGCGCTGGAGCAGCGGGTCGGGGCCCGGCTCGTGGAGCGTACTAGCCGCCGGGTGCGGCTGACCCCGCTCGGCGAGCGGTTCCGTGCGGAACTGCGGCCTGCCTACGCGGAGTTGACCGCCGTCGTCGACCGGGCCAAGGAGGCCGCGCGCGGGGTGGAGGGGCGCCTGCGCATCGGCTTCCAGGGCACGGCCGACGCCCGGCTCATGGAGGCCATCACCACCTTCCAGCGGCGGCACCCGGGCTGTGTGACCCAGATCGCGGAGGTGCCCTTCGCCGATCCGTTCGGGGCGGTGCGCCAGGGCGAGGTGGACGTGGCGATCGTGCTCCTGCCGGTGGCCGAGCCGGACCTCGTCCTCGGCCCGCTCTTCTCCCGGCAGCAGCAGACCGTCGCCGTGTCGGTACGGCATCCCTTCGCGGGGCGGGAGCGGCTCGCCGCGGCCGAGCTGCGCGGCACGCCCCTGATCGCGGCGGCGCCGCCCGCCCCCGCCTACTGGCGCGAGGCCCACGCCCCCTCGGCCCTGCCCGCGCCCGCCGTCCGGACCCTCCAGGAGGGCCTCACCCTGGTCGCCGCGGAGCAGGGCGCGATGCTCCTGTGCCGTCCCACGGCCGCGTACCACGGCCGCGAGGACGTCGTCTTCGTACCGGTGGACGGGGTGCCGGACTCGGTGCTCGGCGTGGTCTGGCACCGGGACGGGGAGACGGAGCGGGTGCGGGCGTTCGCGCGGGCGGTGACCGAGGCGACCGCCGTGGCCGCGGCGGCGTGATGGCCGCTACGCGGCTTCGGGGCGGTGCACCACGAAGTGCAGGCAGCCGTACTCCACGGCCCGCACGTGCACCTGGGTGACCTCCGGCGCGGCGAACGCCTCCTCGAAGGCCTCGTCGTAGCCCGCCGTCGTGTCCTCGGGAAGCTCCAGGAGACGTCCGCCGACGATGTGGCCCCGGTCGTCGTAGCGGCGGAAGGCGCGCAGCGCCCCGGCGCGCGCGAACGGGTAGCCGGTGGCCGCCTCCCGCGCGGGGCCCTCGCAGGGGTCCGCGTGGATGAAGACCGGGCCCTGCTCGTCGTACGCGCCCGGCCGGGCGCCGGTCCGTGCCGCCCAGCGGCGGAGCGGGGCGTACGCGACCAGGGCGACGCGGTCGCCCGGGGCGATCGGGCGCAGGCAGCAGCGCAGGGGGCTGCCGCCCTCCTCGTCGACGTACGGCACGCAGGCGCGGCCCGCGTCGTCCCGCTCACGCAGCTGCGCCAACGCCTCCGGCGGGATGGGCTGAGGTGTGTACAGGGTGCTCATGCCCCCACCCTCCGCCGTGCCCCGCGCCCACGCTGGCGCTTTCCGGACACCTAGGCCGCTCCACCGCTACCCGGCGGTTTCCCCACCCGCCCACCCGTACCTGCCCCAGCGACCACGCCCGGCCCCGACCTAGCGGCTTGCACGCCGTCGTCCACCATTCCACCGCTACCGCGGCGGTTTCCCGTACCTGCCCCAGCGCCCGGGCCCCGCTCCCTAAGGAGGGGGCGGGTGGGCGGGAAAACCAGACCGGCGGCTGGCGACAGCGCCTGGCCGAGGTCATTCAGCCCGTCCGGCGTTTGAGGACGAGCGCGGAGCGCGACAGACCGAGCCCGTCCGGCGCGTGAGGACGAGGCGCGCAGCGCCGACGGGCCCGGTTCAGCTGTCCGGTCAGGACTTCGCGACCAGCTCAGCGATCTGCACGGCGTTGAGCGCAGCGCCCTTGCGGAGGTTGTCGTCGGAGATGAAGAACGCGAGCCCGTGCTCGACGGTCTCGTCGCGGCGGACGCGGCCGACGAAGGCCTCGTCGCGGCCCGCGGCGACCAGCGGGGTGGGGACGTCCGTGACGACGACGCCCTCCGCGCCGGAGAGGATCTCGACGGCGCGCTCGGGGCTGATCGGCCGCTCGAAGCGGGCGTTGACCTGGAGGGAGTGGCCGGTGAAGACGGGCACGCGCACGCACGTGCCGGAGACCTTGAGGCCGGGGATCTCCAGGATCTTGCGGGACTCGTGGCGGAGCTTCTGCTCCTCGTCGGTCTCGTTCAGGCCGTCGTCGACGACGGAGCCCGCCATCGGCAGGACGTTGTACGCGATCGGGGCGACGTACTTGTCGGGCGCGGGGAAGTCCACGGCCGAGCCGTCGTGCGCCAGCTTCGGGGCGTCGGCGCCGACCTTCTCGATCTGCCCGTACAGCTCCTCGACGCCCGCGAGGCCGGAGCCGGAGACGGCCTGGTAGGTGGCGACGACCAGCGAGGTGAGCCCGGCCTCCAGGTGCAGCGGCTTGAGGACGGGCATCGCGGCCATGGTCGTGCAGTTCGGGTTGGCGATGATGCCCTTGGGGCGGTCGGCGATCGCGTGCGGGTTCACCTCGGAGACGACCAGCGGCACCTCGGGGTGGCGGCGCCAGGCCGAGGAGTTGTCGATCACGACGGCGCCCTGTGCGGCGACCTTCTCGGCGAGGGCCTTGGACGTGGCGCCGCCGGCCGAGAACAGCACGATGTCGAGGCCGGTGTAGTCGGCGGTCGAGGCGTCCTCGACGGTCACGCCGTCGACGACGGTCCCGGCCGAGCGGGCCGAGGCGAACAGGCGCAGCTCGTCGACCGGGAACTTCCGCTCGATCAGGATCTTGCGCATGACCGTGCCGACCTGACCGGTGGCTCCGACGATTCCGACCTTCACGGCTACTCCCTAAAGTTCTGGCACGTGCCTCGGCTGGCTTTCAGCCTTCCCATCATGCGGGGGACCCCAGGGCGCCTGTCCAATTCATTGAGGTCTCAATCGTCCCGCGGGGCGGCGCTGACCAGCAGGTGAGACGCCGCCCCCGGCCCCGGGCGGCGCTCAGCCCCGGTGCTCGATGCCCCAGCGGCCGCTGGTCCTGATCTGCAAGTAGCCGCCGGGCAGCAGCTGCAGGCCCGCCGCGGTGCTGATCCGCCGCACCGGTTCGAGCCGCTCGTCGAGCTCCCAGAGGACCAGGAGGTCGATCAGGCCCCGGCCCTCGTGGGTGAGCATCATCTCGGTTTCCGTACCGGTGTGACGTACGACTCCATAGCCCTGGCCCTCGACGCGCAGGCCCTTGCCGAGGGCGGGCGCGCTCGCGGCCGGGGCGGGCTCGATCCGCCAGGCGGTGTGGTCGCCCGCGCTGACCAGGACGTACGCGTAGCCCGCGGGGGAGACCCACAGCGGTCCGGTGACGGGGCGGCGGCGCCCCGAGGTGTCGGCGGAGATCACCGTGCGGCCGTGCGCCTGGACGGTGCGGGTGCTCAGGGGCTCGTCGCCGGAACCGGTGCGGGCGAGGCCGAGCAGCGCGGGCGGCCCGTCGTAGCGGAACACCGCGCTGCCCGCGCCCTCGGCGGGACCGGTCAGGGGCGGCGCCTGCTCGACGGGCAGCAGCCGGAGGCTCCAGTCGCCCGCGCCCTCCAGCTTGAGGCGCACCTGCGCGGCGCCGTCGCGGAAGATCAGGGTCCGGCCGCGCTCGCCGTTGTTCTGCCCACTGAGGAACTGCTCCTCGTCGTCGTACTCGTCGAGCAGCTTCGCCTCGTACCCGAGGAAGGAGTCCTCGCCCGCGATCGCGTAGTCGAGCAGGGCGGGGCGGCCGGGGGCCGGGTTGACCAGCGTGACCGTGGCCCGGCCGCGCCCGGAGTAGGCGCCGGTCGCCTGGGCGACGGCCTGGTCGACGACCGGCAGCGGGCGGGCGCTGAGCTGCCAGGGGCCGTCGGCCTCCAGGGCGAGCAGCAGCGGTCCGTCGGTGAGCGGCACGGTCTGGCGCAGCCGGTCGGTGTCGTTGACGAGCAGGTCGTAGTCGTCGAGGTCGCGCAGCCTGGTGGCGTCGTGGCTCTTCAGGCCGATGTAGCCGCCGCCGTCCTCGTCGCCCGCGAAGTCCACGTCGAGGTCGGCGGCCGTGCCGTGGTACGCGAGCACGTCGGGGCCGTAGCCCTGGAGCGCGCCGGGGCCGAGCGGGCGGGCCGCCGAGAGCGGCAGGACGCGTACGCCCCACTCGTTGTCGGCCTCCACGCGCAGGCGCAGCGGGCGGCCCTGCGGGACCTTGACGAGCACGCGGCCCCGGAAGTCGTCCAGGGTGCTGTTGAAGAGGTAGTCGTCGTCCTTGTTGCGGCGGTTGAGCGTGGTCACGCCGAAGTAGCCGTCGCCGCGCTGCCACGCCTCGACGAGCACCGCGGCGCCGGGCGGCAGCGGCGCGTCGACGCTGACGACGCCGTTGCCGTGGCCCTGCTGGGCGAAGGGGTGGAACTCGGGGCCCAGGGGCGCGGCGGGAGCGGGCCCGGGAGCGGGCACGGACGGCGCGTACGACGGCTGCGGCACCGGCACCGGCGGCTGCGGCTGCCGTACCGGCTGCGGGGGCTGCGGCTGCTGTACAGGCTGCGGTGCGGGCGCGGGACCCGGCTGCTCCACCGCGATGCCGAAGTCCGTCGCCAGGCCCGCGAGGCCGGACGCGTAGCCCTGCCCGACCGCGCGGAACTTCCAGCCCCCGTCGCGCCGGTAGAACTCGCCGAGCACGAACGCCGTCTCGGTGGTCGCGTCGGTGACGGCGTAGTGCGCGACGACGCCGCCGTCACCGGTCATGGCCTGGAGGTACAGGCCGGGCACCGCGCCGAAGGTGCCGCCGTCGCAGGACCCGGCTATCAGCACGCGCTGGACGTCCGGCTCGATCCGCGGCAGGTCGACCTCCAGCCACTCGGCGAGCTGCCCGCCGCCCTCGGCCGTGCCCGCGTGCCGCACCGCGCCGGACGGGTGCGCGGGCTGGTTGTAGAAGACGAGGTCGGCGTCGCCCCGGACCGTGCCGCGCGCGTCGAGGAGCAGCGCGGAGGCGTCGACGACGGGCGCCCCGGGCACCTGCGAGCGGCAGACCGCGACCCGCAACGGAGCCACCGGGACAGGGGTGTTGGCCCCCTTGGAGATGTGCGTCATGGGGCTCATCGTGTCAGTGGAGACAGTGTGAAGTCGATGAGGAGAAGTGGCGGAGAGGGTTCCGGATGCGTCACCCCCGCCACGCCCTTGACCTGCGATGACGCGCCCCGCCCCGGGAGCCCCCGGCCCGCCGGAGACGACTTCCCGGCCCACCGGAGACATCTCCCCGCCCGTCGAACGATTCGCCCCGCTGCCGCGTCGTAGGGGAAACGGAGGAGGGGGAGGGGCATTGCTGCGCGGAAAACCACGCCGTCAGGCGCGCGAGGCGGCCGACCGCCGCACACCGGCGGCGGACCCGCTCGACCCGGCCCAGGAGGCCCGGGTCCGGGCCGTCCTGTCGCTCGGCGGAGTGCCCTACGGCGAACTCCAGGACGGGGTGCAGCAGGTCAGGCTGCGGCTCCTGGAACGGGCGGCGAAGGGGGAGCAGGCCCCGCGCAACGTGTCCGCCTGGGCCGCGGTCGTCGCCTCGAACTGGGCCGTGGACTGGCACCGGGCCCGGCACCGCCAGGAGCGGCTCGGCGAACGGCTCGCCGCGCTGCGCCCGGAGCGGCCCGAGGACGACGGCGCCGAGTCGCGCGTCCTGTCGCTGGCCGTGGCGCAGGGCCTGGACGAACTGCCGGACGGCCAGCGGCAAGTCGTCGTCCTGCGCTTCTACGCGGACCTGCCGGTGCGGGACATCGCCGCCGAGCTCGGCATCCCGGAGGGCACGGTCAAGAGCAGGCTGCACGCGGCCGTACGGATGCTGCGCACGCGGCTGCAGAAGGAAGAGGTGGTGTGACCGTGGTGCACGGCGCGTACGACGAGCACGACGAGCACGAGGGCCGCGCCGCGCGGGGCGGGACGCCCGGGGAGCGGTACGACGGCCCCGACGCGCTGATGCTCGCGGTCACGGACGAGCCCGTGCCCGAGGCCGCGCGCGCCGACGAGCGGTTCCTGGCCGAGCACGCGGCGGCGGTCGCGGACGTGGCGGCGCTGCGGGAGCAGCTGCGGGCCGTGGGGGACGCCCTGGCGCGGGGCCCGCGGGAGGCGCCGCCGCGGCCGGTGCCGACGCGGGGCCCGCGCCGGGGCGCGCCCGTGCGGCGGCGCGCGCTGCTCGCCCTCGCCGCCACGGCCGCGGCGGGCCTGCTCGGCGGCGTGGTGTGGCTGGGCGCGCGGGCCGACCTCGGCGCCGGGGAGGACGGAGCCAGCAAGTCGGCGGGCGCGGGCGCCGAATCGGGGGTCGAGCGCCAGGAGCCGGGCGATGACGGCCCCCAGCAGGACGCGGGCGGCAAGCGGTCGCCCGCGGGCTACGTCGCCTGCGCCCGCCTCATCGTCGAGGGCACCGTACAGAGCGTGGAGACGCTGCCGGGCGGCGGCCAGGACCGGGTCACCCTGGACGTGTCCCGCGCCTACAAGCCCGCCGAGGCGCCGGAGGAGGTGACGTTCGTGATGGACGTGAACGCGGATCCGCCCCTGCGCGCGGGCGACCACGCCCTGATCGGCATCCCCGAGGGGGAGGCCTCGCCGGACCTCTGGACGACGGGCAAGCGCATCGCGGAGGAGCGCCGCCGGATCGTCGCCGCACTGCCGAAGGCACGCGGACTGGAGTGCTGAAAGGGCACGGAATCGAGTGCTGAAGGGGCACGGACCGAAGGGCTGAAGGGTACGGACCGAAGTGCTGAGGGGCACGGACTGGAGTGCTGAGTTCCGGTGACAGTTGGGTGAAGGCGCTGTTGCGCCCCGCGATAAACCCTTTGAACTGCGGTTTTTCCGGGCTAACTTCCTTCCACCGCGATCACTGATGATCAGCAGTGGTCGTCACCGATCACCGAGCCCCCCATGGAAGGACCCCCGTGCGCGCACCCCGCAGCCGGGCGACGGCCGCTCTCGTCTCCGCGGCCGTCGCCGTCCCCGTCCTCTTCGCCGCCGCACCCCAGGCGGGCGCGCAGGCCGACCACAAGCCGCACCCCACCACGCAGGAGCGGCAGGCGAAGAAGCTCGCCAAGAAGCTCGTCGAGAAGTCCTCCGGCAAGGGCGCCTACCGCCACCTGGAGAAGTTCCAGGAGATAGCGGACAAGAACGGCGGCAACCGCGCCGCGGGCACCAAGGGCCACAAGGCGTCCACCACCTACGTGCACGACCGCCTGAAGAAGGCCGGGTACAAGGTCTCGTACCAGGACTTCACGTTCTACGAGTCGGAGACGCTGCGCGAGGGCGCGGCCGTCCTGTCGCCCGAGGCCCGCAAGCTCAACGCGGTCGCCTTCGACTTCAGCAAGGCGACGCCCGAGGGCGGCATCCAGGCGCCGCTCGCGGCCGCCCGCGTCGACGACACCCCCGGCTGCGAGGCCGACGACTACACCTCGGACACCTTCACCGGCAAGATCGCCCTGGTGAAGCGCGGCTCCTGCACCTTCGCCGAGAAGGAGGCCGCCGCGGCCAAGGCGGGCGCCATCGGCCTCATCCTGTACAACCACTCCGGCGACAAGCCCGTCCACGGCAACCTGGAGACCCCGGACAACGCGCACATCCCGGCCGCGGGCATCACCCTGGCCGAGGGCGAGGCGCTCGCCAAGCAGATCGCCCAGGGCGAGGTGAAGGTCTCCCTGGACGTCGCCACCAAGGCCGTCCCGCACAAGACCCGCAACGTCATCGCGGAGACCCGCGGCGGCCGCGCCGACCGCGTCGTCGGCCTCGGCGCCCACCTGGACTCCGTGCCCGAGGGCCCCGGCATCAACGACAACGGCTCCGGCTCCGCCGGTCTGATCGAGGTCGCCGAGAAGCTCGCCAAGGCGACCAAGGGCGGCACGAAGCTCAACAACAAGGTCCGCTTCTCCTGGTGGTCCGCCGAGGAGCTCGGCCTGCTCGGCTCCGACCACTACGTCAAGTCGCTGACGGCCAAGCAGAAGAAGAACATCAAGCTGTACCTGAACTTCGACATGATCGGCTCGCCGAACGCGGCCGAACTCGTCTACGACGGCGACAACTCCGACGGTGTCGGCTCCGGCCCGGGCCCGAAGGGCTCCGCCCAGATCGAGAAGCTGATCAACGGCTTCCTCGACAAGAAGAAGGTCCCGCACTGGGGCACCGACTTCGACGGCCGCTCCGACTACGGCCCCTTCATCGCCGAGGGCATCCCCGCGGGCGGCACCTTCACCGGCGCCGAGGGCCTCAAGACCGAGGAGCAGGCGACGAAGGCGGGCGGCAAGGCCGGCCAGCCCTACGACCCGAACTACCACGGCAAGGGCGACACCCTGAAGAACATCGACCGCAAGGTCTTCGACGTGAACGTCGACGTCATCGCGAACGCCGTCGGCACCTACGCGCAGGACCTCGGCTCGCTCAAGCGCTGATCCCCCGCGCGGCACCGCCGCACGCACGAGAACGGGGCGGGCACCTGGACCAGGTGCCCGCCCCTTCCGCATGCCGTGCCGCGGACGGTCTCCGTAGCGGTTGCTCGGTGAGTACCGGTTACTCGGTGACCTTCGCGACCGTCACGGTGCCGGCGCCCGCGACGGTGCCGCGCGCGTTCAGGAGGTTGACCTCGCCGAACAGCACCCGCCCGGAGGCGGCGGGCGCGCCCGCGACGAGCTCGGCCGCGACGGTGGCGGACTCGCCGTTGGCGAGCTTCACCGGCTTGGCCTCGTCGACCTTGACCTGGCCGAGCGACGCGGAGAAGAACACGTCACGGTAGTCGTACGCGGTCTGGCCGGTCGGGATGGAGTAGCCCGCGACCTCGATCGTGTACGTCCCCGGCGCGGGCTTGGCGATGCTCACCGACTCGTCCGAGTCGCCGTCCGCCGACTGCGCGACGACCCGGCCGTCCTTGAGGACCGCGAGGTCGAGGTCGGCGCGGGCGTCCGCGGTGGAGCCGATCGCGGCGTCCAGACGCTCGGCGCCCTCGGGCACGACGACCGTGGTGGTCTGCTTCTGGCCCTGCTTGATGGTGGGCCGCGCGGTGGCGGCCGAGCCCAGCGAGCCGCCCTTCAGCTTGCCGTCCACCGCGGCGTAGTCGTTCGTCGCCTTCCAGGTGACCGGGGTCGGCTGCCCGACCTTGGCGTCGTCGACCTGCTGCGGCGCCGGGGCGAAGGACACGCCGAGCGCGGACACGTCGAGGCGGTAGGGGTTGTCGAGCACCGGCGACGTGCGCCGCGACTCGACCTCGATCTCCCAGACGCCCGGCGTCGGGTTCTTGTACGACCGCAGGTCGGGACGGCAGGTGTTGTCCGGGTTCGGGAAGTTCGGGTAGCAGACGAGCGAGGACGTCTCCTCCGACGGCAGGCCGTAGGGGTGCACGGAGATGAAGCGCGTCTGGCTCTTGTCCGCGAGCCCGCCGAGGGCGACCTCAAGGGTCTTGGTGCCCTTGGGGACCGTCACGAAGTGCGACTTGGTGCTGTTGCGCTGCACCGAGCCCTTCGCCGTGTACGTGAACTTCGGCGCGGCCAGCTCCTTGGAGACCACCACGGTCGTCATGATCTGGTGGTCGATGCCGGGCGTGCGCTTGTCGTTCACGGTCAGCCGGGCGCTGGAGACGCCCGCCGACCGCGGCGCGGCCTCCACCTTGACGGTGACCGGCTTGTCGCGGGTCAGCAGGATCTCGGAGGGGCCGACGAGCCGGAACGTCTTCTCGTGGTTGTTCGCGAACTTCAGCTCGTGCCGCACGGGCCCGCGCGGCCCGGTGGTCCGGGTGAGGGTGACCTTGTAGGTCTTCTTCTCGCCCGCCTTCAGGCCGCCCTCACGGTCGTACAGACCGGTGCCGGGCTTCTTCAGCTCCTGGTCCAGGGCCGTGTCGACGGGCGCCTTCACGGTGTACTCGTGCGCCTTGGCGCCGCTCTTGATGGCGTCCCAGGCACCCACGACGTCCATCCGGCCGGTGCCCTGCTCATAGGCCTGGACGCCGGGGATGCGGTCGGCGGTCGAGGTGAGCGCGGTGCGCAGCTTCGCCGGGGTGAGGTCGATCCGCTGCTGCTTGGCGGCGCTGAGCAGCAGCGCGGCGGAGCCCGCCGCCTGCGGCGACGACATCGACGTGCCGTTCAGCATCGAGTAGCCCGCCGGGAGCTTGTAGCCCGCCTCGGCGACCGGGCCGCCGGGCAGCCAGGTCTGCGTGGTGTTGATGGCCGAGCCCGGCGCGGTGATCAGCGGCTGGAAGCCGCCGTCCTCACGCGGCCCGCGCGAGGAGAAGTTGAACATGCCGTACTTCTTCGTCACCTCGGAGCCGTAGTTGGCGGCCCAGGTCTCCTTGGAGATGGCCGCGCCCACGGAGATGACGTGGTCGGCGAGCCCGGGGTCGCCGATGGTGTTGGCGCCGGGGCCCTCGTTGCCCGCGGAGATGACCAGCTGCACGCCGTACGTGTCGATCAGGCGCTTGTACAGCTCGGCACGGGCGTTGTTGCCGTCGTTCAGCGCGGGCAGACCGCCGATGGACATGTTGACGATGTCGACGCCGCGCTTGGTGACGAGGTCGATCATGCCCTCGGTCAGGGCCACGTTGGTGCAGCCGCCGGACCAGGTGCAGGCGCGCGAGGAGACGATCTTGGCGCCGGGCGCGGCGCCGCTCATCTTGCCGCCGAACAGCTTGTTGGCGGCCGTGATGCCCGCGACGTGCGTGCCGTGCTCGGACTCGATGAGGCCGATGTTCACGAAGTCGGCCTTCTTGCCGACCCAGTCGCCGCCGTAGGGGTCCGTCGGGACGTCCTTGCGGATCTCCACGACGAACGGCACGCGCTCGGCCACGTCGGTGGCCGGGTCGTCCTTGCCGAAGTAGGCGACCTGGTGCTTGTCGCCGTAGGGCTTCATCGGCTTGTCGTCGGTGAAGTCCTTGTTGTCGTTCAGGTCGACGCGGACGGTGCCGGCGGCGGGGTCGTACAGCACGCCCCAGGTGTCGGTCGTGTCGCCGTCCCGGTTGAGGTCGCCCTTGGCGTCGCCGCCCGCGGTGGCGGCCTCGCGGAACCGGCTGATCTGGAAGGACCCCGAGGGCGCCTTCCACGTGTCCCCGTCCCACGTGAAGGCCGGACCGCTGACCGGGTTCGTCATCCGCCGCCAGGTGCCGTCGCCGTCCACGATCGGGTCGGTGGCCGTCACCCAGTCGGTGATCTTGCGCTCGCCGGTGGTGGTCTTCTGCAGCGCCGGGTGCCCGAGGTCGACGCCCGAGTCGAGGACGCCGATGGTGATCCCGCGTCCGTCGGCCTTCGGGTTCTTCTTCACGAAGTCCACGGCGCCCGTCTCGAAGGACGGGTTGTACGGGTTCTTGGCGGGCGTGTCCTTGCCGGGCGCGGGGTGGGCGGCGGCGCCCGCGGCGGGCCCGGCCCCCTTCGCGCTCTGCGGCTTCGGGTCGTCCAGCTCGATCTCCTGGCGCAGGTCGATGCCGTGCACCGTGGTGAGCTTGCTCGCCGCCTTGATCGCGGCGTCGGCCCGCGCGGTCGGCACGGAGGCGCGGACGTAGCCGAGCTTGTCGTACGTGCGGCCCACCGAGCCGCCCTCGACGGCGTCCAGCTGCTGCGCGACCTGCTCGGTCGCGCCGGGCTGGGTCGCGACCATCATCGTGACGGTCTTGTCCCCGTCCGCCTTCGCGTCCGCGAGCAGCTCCGCGTCGGCGGCGCCCAGCTTGGCGGCGGCGGACTTGGGAGCCGGGGCGGGCGTGTCGTCGGCGAAGGCCAGGGGGAGCGGGGCCGCCGCGGTCAGGGCGGCGGCCACGGCTATCGCGGTGGCGAGGCGGGCGGTGCGTCTCGCGCCCGGTCCGTCCTCGGTGGAGTGCTGTGTTTCGCGGGTCATCTACATCCCTGTACGTGAATTCGAAGTGGTCAGTTTCGAAGTGGCCAAAGCGGTCCGGAAATCGGGGCCGGATGACCGCTCAGCTTTACGTAAGGGGTGCCTTCTTGGGGAGCCCTGCCTGCCCCGGGGTTGCGCGGTGGCGTACTCCCGCCATACGCCACACGGAACAACACGCCCCATAACGGGACTTGCCCCCACCGCCTCCTCACGGGGCGCCCCGGACCCGCCCCTTCCCGAACCATGGGCCGCCGCCCCTGGGGCCCCGCCTCCACCGCACTCCCCGCCCCACCTCACAACACCGCGCTACCGCGCTCGTCCTCAAACGCCGGACGGGCTGAACGGACCGGTGCTTTCCCACCCACCCGCCCCCTGAGACCCACTGAACGACGACGGGAAAGCCGCGAGGTCGGGGCCGGGCAGGGTCGCCGGGGTGGTCACGGGTGGGTGGGCGGGGGAAATCCCGCCGCGGTAGCGGCGGGCGGCCGAGCACGGCGGGAAGGCCGTGAGGTCGGGGCCGGGCCTGGTGACTGGGGCGGAACGGGTGGGGGCGGTGGGAGAAGACCCCGCCGCGGTAGCGGCGGGAACGGGGACCGGTTCAGGACCCAGGGGTCAGGCCAGGTGTCCGCTGGGCGGGCGGCCCCGCCACAGGTCGAGCCCGACGTCCACCAGGCTCACCCGGTCCAGCCCCGGGACGGAGTCCAGCGCGTGCCACGCCGCCAGGTCCGTCGACCCCGACGTCTCGTGGCGCAGCGACCCCCCGACCACCCGCCCCTCGTACACGATCCGCACCCCGTGGAAGTCGGCGACCGCCCCGAGCCGCCGCGGATACCGCCGCCGCAGCGAGTCGACGCCGAGCAGCACGACGGGCTCCACGGCGTACCCCGTCTCCTCGTCGACCTCGCGGATCACCGTGTCGTAGGGGTCCTCGCCGTGGTCCATGCCGCCTCCGGGCAGCGTCCAGCGCTTGCTGCCGTCCCCCGCGACCCAGCGGGCGAGCAGCACCGATCCGTCCCGCACGCATACGGCGTAGGCCGCCACCCGGAGCTCCTTGTGCATTCGCTGACGTTAGACCGCGTACACCGGCAAGGCACGGTCTGTTACCCAACTGCCGATCACGGGTTGGCGGGGGAGTACTCCGGTGCGGACCACGTCCACGGGCTGGCCCCGGCGGTCTCGACGGCCTCGTCGACGCTGAAGCGGACGGTGCGCTCGCTGTCGGGCCCGTACGCGGTGGCGGCGGTGCCGGTGAGCTGGAGCGCGGTGCCGCTGGTCCAGTCGAGGAAGAGCAGCCCGGCGCCGGGGTCGGCGGTGAGGTTGCCCAGGGTGAGGAACATGGCGTTGCCCGCGTAGTCGGGCCAGCTCAGCTCGGTCGGGGAGAGGACCCGGACGAAGCCGGGGTTGCCGCCCCGGTGGCTGGCGTCCGCGCCGCCGTCACGCACGGTGGCGATGAAGAAGGTGTCGGCGGAGGCGACGAACCGCCGCTGGTCGGCGCTCAGTCCGGAGGTGACGCGCGGCGCCTCCGGGGCCCCGTCGCGCCGCCCGCCGACCAGCTGCCGCCGCTGGAGGTGCTTGGGGCAGTTGGAGAACACCTGGTCCGCCTCGATCGCGAGGCCGCCCGGCGTCGGCCGGGCCCGCCCGTTGAGCCGCATGCGGCGCCGGGTGCGCGGGTCGAGGGCGATCGTGCCGACGGGCGTGCCGGGGCGGCCGAGCGCGGCGGCGAGCGGATCGCCCGCCCCGGCCCCGCCCGCCACGGACACCTGGTGCGCCCCCGTAGCGCGGACGAAACCGGGGTCGCCGGTGAGCGGCGACGCCCACACCCGCCCGCCGTCCGGGTCCCGCCCGCCGACGACCAGCATCGGCTGGAGCGCGAGGAACGCGGCGGCGACGGGGCGGATGCCCGGGCCGATGGACCGGCCGACGTGGTCGGCGAGCGCGCGCACGCCCACGCGGTCCTGCACGGCGCGCGAGCCGGGGTGGTAGGGATCGTGCTCGGTCACGGCGGTGCCCTCCTTCGGGGCTCGGGAAAGCGGGAAGCGGGGGAGCGGGAGCGGGGCTCCTAGAAGAAGCCGCAGGTCGGGGCCGAGCCCGACGGAGCCGTGCCGGTGTCGGCGCCGGACCGGGTGTAGATCTCAAGACGGGTGCCGTCCGGGTCGTGGAAGAAGATTCCGCCGGACGCCGCGCCCTCGCCGTGCGGCACGACGCCGTCGTACGCGAACTCCACGCCGTGGGCCCGCAGATCGCGCTCGTAGTCGCGGACGACGTCGACGGACTCCACCTCGAACGAGAGGTGGTGCAGGCCCGCGCGCCCGGAGTCGTACGCGCCGCTCGCCTGCTGCCACAGCGTGAGCGCGAGGGTGCCCTCGCGGCCGAGGAAGGCGTAGCGGCGGCCGTCGTCGGCGCCCTCGCCGGTCACCTCGAAGCCGATGACGTCCCGGTAGAAGGCGAGCGAGCGGTCCAGATCGGTGACGTTCAGGCCGATGTGACCGGTGGGCGGTGCGGTGATCGTGGTCATGACTCTCCCCTGTGCGTGCTTCTGTCCGGCGGCGCGGGGGAGTCGTCGGTCCTCCGCGCCGGATCGGCTAACCGTTGAAAGTTAGATTAGTGGTTAGAGATCGAGAGCGTCAACCGCTCACGTACTCTTGACTGGTTAGCTCTGAAGGGAGAGCCCATGCCCGCCGCCCACGACCCCCGCCCGCTCACCGGCGAGCCCCTCTCCCTGGACCTGCTCAACACCCGCTGGATGCACGACGGCGCCCGCGAGGACCTGCTCACCGACCCCGAGGGACTCGCCGTCTGGCTCGCCGCGAACGGCCTCGACACGCGCTTCGCCGCCGACGCGCGGACGCTGCGGAACGTCCTCGCCGCCCGCGACGCCCTCGCCGGACTCGTCGACCTGCCGGGCAAGCCGGGCGGCGACGCGACCGCGGTCGCCCGCCTCGACGCGGTGCTCGCCCACGGCCGGATCCGGGCCCGGCTCACCCCCGAAGGCCCCGCCGAGGAACCGGAGTTCGCCGACCCGGCCTGGGGGCCCGCCTGGCTCGCCGCGCGCGACTACCTGGACCTGCTGTCCGCCGCGCCCGACCGGATCCGCCGCTGCGCCCACGAGGCGTGCGTCCTGCACTTCTTCGACACCTCGCGCAACGGCACGCGGCGCTGGTGCAGCATGGCCGTCTGCGGCAACCGCGCGAAGGCCTCACGCCACTACGCCCGCACCCGCCCCTGAACCTGCCCCCGCGGCGCCCCCCTACCCCGGGAAGTGAACGGCGCGTGACCGGCGCGCCTCCGCCCGGAGAGATGCGCATGCACACGCAGGGTGTCCCTCAGATCCACTTACGGTGATCGGCGTCACCCGTTGTGGCGACGTTAACGCGCAGGTCACTCCCGCTGCCAACGATCCAGTACGAGCGGGGAGCGCACCGGACAGCCACGGTCCGGACCTCCCCGCGACCACTGCCGACGCGTTCGCACTCGGGGAGACGCGCCATGTCGCGCATACGCTCTGTCGCCACCGCCGTCACGACCGCCGCCGTCAACCGCCGGGCGTTCCTCGCCGCGACGGGCGCGGTGTCCCTGTCCGCGGGCGTCGGGTACGCCGTGGGGCCGGGAGGCCACGGGAAGGCGGCCGCCGCCCCGCGCGGCCCGGTCGCGGTGTCCCGTCCCGCGCCTGCCGCCCCGCTCGCCCCCTACCGCAAGGGCACCACCCTCCACTCGGCGGCCGCGCCCCGGGGAACCGCCGGCTACCGGCGCCTGGGCGAAGGACCGGCCTGGCCGCGCGTGGTCCGCGCCGACCTCGCCCCCGCCCACCGGGGCCGGGAGGCGCGCCGCACCGCGCTCGCCGCGTTCGTGCAGTTCACGGACCTGCACCTGGTCGACGTACAGCATCCGCTGCGGTACGAGTACCTGCGCGCCCAGACGGCGAGCGCCTGGCGGCCGCAGGAGGCCCTGTCCGTGGCGGGCGCGGTCTCGCTCGTCGAGCGGGTCAACGCGCTGCGCGGCGCGCCCGCCACCGGCGCGCCCCTGCACTTCGTGATGACGACCGGCGACAACACGGACAACAACTCGCGCACCGAACTCGACTGGTTCCTCAAGGTGATGAGCGGCGGCCGCGTCACCCCCAACTCCGGCGACCCGCGCCACTACGAAGGCGTGCAGAACAGCGGTCTGAAGCTGTACTGGCACCCCGACGCCGCGCTGCGCGACGCCGACAAGCGCGTCGGCTTCCCGCAGCTGCACGGCTTCCTCGACGCCGCGATCCGGCAGGTCAACAGCCCGGGCCTGAACCTGCCCTGGTACTCCACCGTCGGCAACCACGACGCCCTGCCCGGCGGCTGTTACGCCCCCGGCGACTCGTACTTCGCCGACCTCGCCGTCGGCGGCCGGAAGCTGATGTCCCTGGACGCGGCGCGCGGCGCTGCCCTGTGGAAGGCCGTCAAGAAGGGGCAGGACCCCAAGGGCGCCCACTTCAAGGAGGTGCTGCGGGCCGAGAAGCGGCGCATGCGGTCCGTGACCCCGGACGCGGCGCGCGCCCCCTTCACCCCCGCCGAGTACGTCCGGGCCCACCTCGACCCGGCGCACGCGGGCCGCGGCCCCGTCGGCCACGGCTACACCCAGGAGAACCTGGCGAACCGCACGCAGTACTACGCCTTCCGCATCACCGACGACGTCCTCGGCATCAGCCTGGACACCACCGACCTGGGCGGCCACTACGAGGGCTCGCTCGGCACCGCCCAACTGCGCTGGCTGGAGCGGACCCTGAAGGCCGTCGAGCGCAGCGGCGACGCCTCGTACGTCATCGTCTTCAGCCACCACACCAGCCGCACCATGCGCAATCTGGTCGCCGATCCGCACCACCCGCGCGAGGCCCGGCACGGCGGCGACGAGGTGCTCGCGCTGCTGCGCCGCCACCGCTCCGTCCTGGCCTGGGTGAACGGCCACAGCCACAAGAACGCCATCACCCCGCACGGCTCGCTCTGGGAGGTCTCCACCGCCTCGCACGTGGACTTCCCGCAGCTCGCGCGCGTGATCGAGCTGGTCGACAACCACGACGGCACGCTGTCCCTGTTCACCACCCTGATCGAGTCGGCGGCCCCGCACCGCACGGACTTCGCCGACCTCTCCCAGACCGGACTCGCCGCGCTCTACCGCGAACTGGCCTTCAACGCCCCGGGCGCCAAGCCCGCCCTCGGCGGCGAACCGGGCGACCGCAACACGGAACTCGTCCTCCGCAAGCGCTGACCCCGCCCCGCCCGACCGCCCCGCCCGACCGCCCCGCCCGTGACTTCCCGGCCGGGGCGGAGTTCTGCCCTGCGTAACGGGCGGACGAAGCGGACGAAGGGACGGCGACCCATGGCGGTGCGGAGACGGCTCACGCCGGTGCGCAAGGGGTGCGCGGCGGCGGCAGCCCTGGTCGCCACGGTGGCGGGGGCCCTGACCGCCCCCGCGGCCGCGACGCCCGGCGCGGACCGGGACCACCGCGGGACCCGGGCCGCCCTGGCGGCCGCCGTACGCGGCGGCGTCCCCGGCGCGACGGCCCAGGCACGGGACCGGCACGGCCCGTGGAGCGGCGCCGCGGGCGTCGGCGACCTGCGGACGGGCACCCCGCGCGGCGCGCACGACCGGTTCCGCGCGGGCAGCATCACCAAGACGTTCGTGGCGACCGTGCTGCTCCAGCTGGAGGCGGAGGGCAGGCTCGACCTCGACGACGCGGTGGGCGCGTGGCTGCCCGGCGTGATCGAGGGCAACGGCCACGACGGCGACCGGATCACCGTCCGACAGGTCCTCAACCACACCAGCGGCATCCACGACTACAGCGAGGACCCGGACTTCCACCGACGGCTCACCACCCCGGAGTTCCTCGCGCACCGCCACCGCACCTGGCGGCCGGCGGCCCTGGTCGCGCTCGCGCTGCGCCACGCGCCGGACTTCGCCCCCGGCCGCGGCTGGGCCTACTCCAACACCAACTACGTCGTCGCCGGAATGGTCATCGAGAAGGTCACCGGGCGGCCCTACGGGGACGAGATCCGCGACCGCATCGTCACCCCCCTGCACCTGCGCGCCACCTCCGTGCCCGGCACGAGGCCCACCCTGCCCCGGCCCGGCTCGCGCGCGTACTCCAAGCTCTCCGGCGCCGTCGGGAGCAGGACGTACGACGTGACCGAGCTGAACCCTTCCCTCGCGGGCGCCGCGGGCGAGCTGGTCTCGGACGCGGCGGACCTGAACCGCTTCTACGCGGCCCTGCTGCGCGGCGAGCTGCTGCCGCCCCGGCAGCTCGCCGCGATGAAGAGGACGGTCCCCACTCGGGGGAAGGAGGGCGCGGGCGGCCGCTACGGCCTCGGCCTGCTGCGGCTCGAACTGCCCTGCGGCACGGTCGTCTGGGGCCACGGCGGCGGCATCCACGGCTCGCTGTCCCTGGCCCTGACCACGGCCGACGGCGGGCACGCCCTGACGTTCAACTTCAACGGCGACTGGGCGGGCGGCCAGGACCGGATCCTGGCCGCGGAGTTCTGCGGCGCCTGACCGCCGCCGCGCGCACCCGCGCGGGGGCGGAGCCCCGCCGTCCGGAGCTCCGCCCCCGCACCCCCCTTCGCGGGCACGCCCCGTGCCTCGCGGGCACGGACGGCCGGGCTATCTGGGCAGGACCACGATGTACGCCGCCGGATCCCGGTCACAGGAGGCCATCAGCGCCGTCAGGACGACCGCCGCCTGCTGCTCGGGCGCGTCCCGCAGCTTCTTCGGGGTGATGTGGACGACGGTGACGCCGAGCCGCTCCAAGTGCTCGCGCTTGCGGGCGTATTCGGACCACTGCTCGTCGTCCTCCAGCTCCGTGCGTCCCGTGCGGCCGTGCCGCGGCGCCCGCGTGTCCAGCTCCACGGCCACGGCCTGCTCGGGCCAGTACGCGTCGACGCCGCCCAGGTGCGGCCCGCCCGGAAGGCGCAGATCCACGTTCCACAGCGGATCGGGGAGCCCGTGGTCGTGGACCAGGGCGTGCAGCCGGTCCTCGGCGATCGCGCGGCCCTCGGCGAGCAGCGAGTCCACGGCGTCCACCACGTGCGGGCGGCCGAGCAGCCGCGCCCGGTTCAACTCGGCCACCAGGGCGGTCGGTTCGCAGTGGCCGCCGCGCACCGCCTCGGTGAGCAGTCGCCGCACCGCGCGCGCCTCGGCCAGGTGGGCGACGGCGTCGGCGAGCGCCCGCGCCACCGGCGCCACCGGCACGCCGGTGATCTGCAGCGGTGTGGGCAGCGTGTGCGCGCGGACGAGGCGGGCGCAGCCGGTCGAGCGCAGCCGCCGGGTGCGCGGGACCAGGACGTCGATCCGGTCCAGGGAGAGCAGCGGCGGCGTGGAGGAGAAGCGGTGCAGGGTGAGGGCGGCGAGCCCGGTGATCATCGCGTCGGCGTAGCCCGCGTGCGGCTCGCCGGGCCGCGGCTGCGCGGGGATCGCCCGGGACTCCTTGGCCGGGGGCCGCCCGGCGTAGAGCAGCACGCCGTGCAGCCGCTCCTCGCTGGTGGGCGGGCCCGGGTGGAGCAGATGGACACCTGGGAGGAGCTGCTGCCAGGGGCCGCCGGGGCGGCAGTGCGCGCTGATCTCGGCGGGGCCGACGCCGTGCGCGCGCAGCTGGGCCGCGCTCAGGACGCGGCGCTGGGCGTCGGCGAGGTGGCGCAGGGGGCGGGGGGAGAGCGGGGTGTTGTGGTTCATGCCGTGGCCATTCCCGGTGCCGGTCCGCCCCCTAACCGCTGTTACAGTCCCGTCGACAAAACCGGACAAGCCCGTCCTAAAGTACGGGAGTTCGAGGACCGAAAAGGTGCGGTTCGGGGGGCGGTCGGCGGGGACGGAGTGCGTCCGCTTTTCCGTGCCACCCCCTTGTGGGCGGTCGGCCCCGTCGTCATACTCGGCGCGATGCTTGGCATGAACGCGACGTAATCCGTCGGCGGTCCGTGCCAGGAACCGGTAACTCCCCGAGGCCGCACCCGACTTGGACGGCTCCATCCCCCCATGGAGGTACTGAGTGACACCCCCACGAGCAACCACACGGCGCCTCGTCCTCACCGGCATCGGCGTCGCCGCCCTGGTCGCGGGCACCCTCACCGCGGCGACCACCAGCTCGGCTGCCCCGGACCCCACTCCGAAGGCCGTCGGCGCCGCCGCGGCGGGCAGGCTCGCCGACTCCCTGACCGACGGCTTCCCCACCGGCACCGCGGGCGCCTACTACGACGCCCCCGCCAAGAAGCTCGTCGTCAACGTCCTCGACGAGGCCGCGGCCGACCGGGTCCGCGCCGCCGGAGCCGAGCCGCGGACGGTCACCCACTCCCAGGCCCAACTGGACGCCGTCCAGCGGGCCCTGGGCGAGCGCGCGGTCCCCGGCACGGCACGCGCCACGGACCCGGTCCTCAACAAGGTGGTCGTCACCGCCGACTCCACGGTCAGGGGCGCCGCCCTCGACCGGCTGAAGCAGCGCGTGGCGGCCCAGGACGGCAAGGCGGTCCTGGAGCGCGCCGCGGGGAAGTTCCAGCCCCTCATCCGCGGCGGCGACGCCATCTGGAGCTCCAGCGGCCGCTGTTCGCTGGGCTTCAACGTCGTCAAGGGCGGCCAGCCCTACTTCCTCACCGCGGGCCACTGCGCCTCCCTCGCGGGCACCAGCTGGTCCGAGACCCGGGGCGGGCCCGTGATCGCCCAGGTCGAGGACTACGGCTTCCCCGGGCGCGACGACGCCATCGTGAAGTACACCGCGAACGTCGCCCACCCGAGCGAGGTCAACCTCTACAACGGCGGCTCCCAGCAGATCACCGGGGCCCGCCAGGCCGTGGTCGGCGAGCAGGTACAGCGCAGCGGCTCCACCACACAGGTGCACGGCGGCAGCGTGCAGCGTCTCAACGCGTCCGTCTCCTACCCCCAGGGCACGGTCAACGGTCTGATCCAGACCAACGTCTGTGCCGAGCCCGGCGACAGCGGGGGCTCGATGTTCGCGGGCACCAGCGCGCTCGGTCTCACCTCCGGTGGCAGCGGCAACTGCTCCAGCGGCGGCCGGACCTACTTCGCGCCCGTCGTGGACGCGCTCTCGCGCTACGGAGCACAGATCGGCTGACACCCGGTCTCCGGGACCCCGGGCCGGGACCGCGCTGCCGCGGTCCCGGCCCGGGACATTCCGGGCGGGACCGCTACCCCTCGGTGGCGCCGGTGTCGCAGGCCTGCGCGCGCAGGGCCCGGGACAGGTCGTCGCGGGACTCCAGGACCAGGCGGCGCAGGGCCGGCGGGGCCGACTCGTGCGCGGAGAGCCACGCGTCGGCCGCGGCCACCGTCTCCGGACTGTCCTGGAGGTGCGGGAACAGGCCCCGCACCACGTCCATGCCGATCTGGATGGACCGCTCCGCCCAGACCCGCTCGATGGCGGCGAAGTACTTCGGGGCGTACTCGGCGACGAGCGCCCGCTGCGAGGGCTGGGCGAAGCCCGAGATCGTCGCCTCCACCAGGGCGTTGGACAGCGCGTCCGACTCCACCACGGAGGCCCAGGCCTGCGCCTTGACCGCCGCCGACGGCCGCGCGGCCAGGCAGCGGACCTGGTGGCGCTTGCCGGACGCCGTGTCGTCGCGGGAGAGCTCGGCCGCGAGCGCCCGCTCGTCCGCCACCCCGTGCACCGCGAGCGGCAGCTGGAACGCCCAGCGCAGCTCCTGGTCCACGTCGAGGCCGTCGATCTTCGCGGTGCCGTCCAACAGGCCCTGGAGGAGCTGGAGGTCGGCGTCCGAGGAGGCCACGGCGGCGAAGAACCGCGCCCACGTCAGCTGGTGCTGGCTGCCCGGCTCGGCGATCCTGAGCTCCCGCAGCGCGCCCTCGGCGAGCAGCCGCCCGCCCTCCTCGCGCCAGCCGGGCGCGGCGTAGTGCGTGTGGGCCGTGCCCGTCCAGGCGTGCAGCATCTGGAGCACGCCGATGTCCGTCTCGCGCCCGGCGAACCGCAGCACGAGGCCGACGAAGTCCCGCGCGGGCATGAGCCCGTCCCGCGTGAGGTTCCACAGCGCCGACCAGCACAGGGCGCGGGCGAGGGGGTCGGTGAGGTCACCGAGGCGCTCGCGCAGGGTGGCGAGCGAGGTCTCGTCGAAGCGGATCTTGCAGTACGTCAGGTCGTCGTCGTTGACCAGGACGAGCTCGGGGGCCTCGGCGCCGACGAGCTCCGCGACCGTGGTGCGGGGGCCCTCGACGTCCACCTCCGCGCGGGCGTACCGCACGAGGTCGCCCGCCTCCGAGCGGCGGTACAGGCCCACGGCCACGCGGTGCGGGCGCAGGGTCGGGTGGCTCTCGGCCGCCTCCTGGACGACGGCGAGCTCCGTGACGCGGCCCTCCGCGCTCAGGGTGACCTGCGGGGTGAGGGAGTTGACCCCCGCCGTCTCCAGCCAGGCCCGCGACCAGGCCGCCATGTCGCGCCCGCTGGTCTCCTCCAGGACCGAGAGCAGGTCACCGAGGCGGGTGTTGCCGTACGCGTGGCGCTTGAAGTAGCGCCGGGCGCCCTCCAGGAAGGCGTCGCGGCCCGCGTACGCCACGAGCTGCTTGAGGACGGAGGCGCCCTTGGCGTACGTGATCCCGTCGAAGTTCAGCTTGGCGTCCTCCAGGTCGCGGATGTCGGCCGTGACCGGGTGGGTGGAGGGCAGCTGGTCGGCGCGGTACGCCCACGCCTTGCGGTTGTTGGCGAAGGTGATCCAGCCGTTGGTGAACCGGGTCGCCTCGACCATCGAGAAGGAGCCCATGAAGTCGGCGAAGGACTCCTTCAGCCACAGGTCGTCCCACCAGCGCATGGTGACCAGGTCGCCGAACCACATGTGCGCCATCTCGTGCAGGATGACGTTCGCCCGGCGCTCGTACGACGCCTGGGTCACCTTGCCGCGGAAGATGAACTCCTCGCGGAAGGTCACACAGCCCGGGTTCTCCATCGCGCCCAGGTTGTACTCCGGCACGAAGGCCTGGTCGTACTTCCCGAAGGGGTAGGGGAAGTCGAAGTGGTCGTGGAAGAAGTCCAGGCCCTGCTTGGTGACCAGGAAGACGTCGTCCGCGTCGAAGTGCTTGGCCAGGCCCTTGCGGCACATCGCGCCGAGGGGGATCTCCAGCCGGGTGCCGTCCTCGAAGACGCGCTCGTAGGAGTCGGTCACGTAGTGGTACGGGCCCGCGACGACCGCCGTGATGTACGTCGAGATGGGCTTGGTCTCGGCGAACTGCCAGACCCCGTCGACCTGCTCTCCCGCGCCGTTGCTCCACACCGTCCACCCCTCGGGGGCCCGTGCGGAGAAGCGGAAGGGGGCCTTCAGGTCGGGCTGCTCGAAGTTCGCGAAGACGCGGCGGGAGTCCGCGGGCTCGTACTGCGTGTAGAGGTAGACCTCGCCGTCCTCCGGGTCGACGAAGCGGTGCATGCCCTCGCCGGTGCGGCTGTAGGCGCACTGGGCGTCCACCACCAGCTCGTTCTCCTCGCGCAGGTCCTCCAGCGCGATGCGGCTGCCGTCGAAGACCTCGGACGGGTCCAGGTCCTTGCCGTTCAGCGAGACGGCCGTGACGCTCGGGGCGATCAGGTCCGCGAAGCTCGCCGCGCCCGCCTCGGCACAGCGGAAGCGGATCGTCGTGACGGAGCGGAAGGTGCGCGGCGTGGTGTCGCCTTCCTGGCTGTCGCCGACCGCCGACCGCAGGTCGAGGAAGACCTCGTACCCGTCGACGGACAACAGCGCGGCCCGCTCCTGGGCCTCGTCGCGGGACAGATTCTCACCGGGCACGGGCGGCACTCCCTCGTGGCTCGCATGACTCTCGTTCGAATGCCTCTGATCCTCGCACGTGCCCCGGTCGGCGGACATCCGGGAATGCCCTGCCACACCCCCGACGTTGCCCTGGCCAGGCTTCGCACACATTCCCTAGGGAGAGACATGTCCGCGTCCTCTGCGACCACCGAGAACGGCAAGACCCCCGTCGACTTCTGGTTCGACCCGCTCTGCCCCTGGGCCTGGATGACCTCCCGCTGGGTCCTTGAGGTCGAGAAGGTCCGCGACATCGAGGTCAGCTGGCACGTGATGAGCCTCGCCGTGCTCAACGAGAACAAGCTCGACGAGCTGCCCGAGGAGTACCGCGAGATGCTGGCGACCAAGGCCTGGGGCCCGGTCCGCGTGGTCATCGCCGCCCAGCAGGAGCACGGCGCGCAGGTGCTCGGCGACCTCTACACCGCGCTCGGCACCCGCATCCACAACCAGGGCGAGGGCCCCACCAAGGAGGCCGTCGCCGGCGCCCTGAAGGACGTCGGCCTGCCCGAGTCCCTCCTCGACCACTGGGACGAGACCCCGTACGAGGCCGAGCTGCGCGCCTCCCACAACGAGGGCATCGAGAAGGTGGGCCAGGAGGTCGGCACGCCCGTCATCGCCGTCCCCGGCGCCGACGGCGAGCAGATCGCCTTCTTCGGCCCGGTCGTCACGCCCGCCCCCAAGGGCGAGGCCGCGGCCAGGCTCTGGGACGGCACCCTGCTCGTGGCCTCGACCCCGGGCTTCTACGAGATCAAGCGCACGCGCACCCAGGGCCCCATTTTCGACTGACCCGTCCTCGGCCGACCCGGCGTCGACCGGCCCTCAGTCGATGCCCCGCGGTATCCGCACGGGCTTCTGCCGGAAGCGCCGCTCGGTCATGAAGGTGCGCACGTTCCTGCACGAGGGCTTGGCGCACATCCAGTAGTGCTCCACGTAGTCCTCGCCGATCGCTCCGCGCAGCCAGGCCTTCTGGGCCTCGCTCAGCGGGCGATGCGGTTCGGTGGTGCCACACGTCCAGCAGGACAACGGCTGTGGTTGCGACATGCGGCCACTGTGTGCCGGAACGAGGCATACCGAAAGGCCCCCGCGAGTCACGTCCTCGCGGGGGCCCTTCCTCTATCCGCCTGCCGACGCGAAGGTTGAGAAGACGATCACGAGGCAGGACGCATCAGGAGGAGGCGGCGTCAGGGGGCCAGCAGCAGGCTGTTCACGCGCTGCTTGGCGGCCTCGTAGCGCTTGGCCACGTCCTGCCAGTTGACGACCTGCCACATGGCCTCGATGAAGTCCACCTTCTGGTTCTTGTACTGCAGGTAGAAGGCGTGCTCCCAGGCGTCGAAGACCAGGATCGGCGTGGAGCCCTGGCCGACGTTGCCCTGGTGGTCGTAGATCTGCTCGACGATCAGGCGGTTGCTGAGCGGCTCGTAGGCGAGCACGCCCCAGCCCGAACCCTGCGTCGTCGCCGAGGCCTTCGTCAGCTGCGCCTTGAACTTGGCGAACGAGCCGAAGGACTCGGTGATGGCGTCCGCGAGCTCGCCCACACCGTCGGCGTGGGTGGGCTCGCCACCGCCGCCGTCCTTGGGGCTGTTCATGTTGTGCCAGTAGATGCTGTGCAGGATGTGCCCGGAGAGGTGGAAGGCCAGGTTCTTCTCCAGGCCGTTGATGGCGCCCCACGCGTCCTTGTCGCGGGCCTCCGCCAGCTGCTCCAGGGTGTCGTTCGCGCCCTTCACGTATGCGGCGTGGTGCTTGTCGTGGTGCAGCTCGATGATCTGCGGGTTGATCACCGGCTCCAGCGCCGCGTAGTCGTACGGAAGTTCAGGGAGCGTGTAAATGGCCATCAGTGAGCCCTCCGACCGTGCTCCGCGGGGGACCGTGCCGTATCGCCCGGTGCCGCGGTGCACCTCTTATTGCGACCTATGTGCAAGTGCAGGCTAGCAGCAGGAGGTGCCGGAAGTTGATCAGCCCTTGGCCCTAGGTCGCGAGCCCCGGCGCGCCCGGGAGCGGGAACGGCCGGAGGCCCGGTCCACACGTGTGGACCGGGCCTCCGGCCGTCGGCGGGGCGCGTCGGATCAGGCGCTCGGCGCCGTCTCGCGGCCCTCCGCCATCTTCTGCCGTACGTAGCCCACGACCATCAGGAGCAGCGTCAGACCGCCCGTGTAGTACAGCTGCGTACGGGTCTCCTCCTCGCGGGCCATCAGGACGAACACGGTGGCCATCCCGGCGAGCGCCACGTACGTCAGCCAGGGGAAGAGCCACATCTTCACGACGAGCGTCTCGGGGGCCTCGCGCTCCAGCTTCTTGCGCAGCCGCAGCTGGGCGGCGGCGATGAAGAACCAGACGACGAGGATGATCGCGCCGATGGTGTTGAGCAGCCACTGGAAGATGTCGTCGGGCCGCCAGTAGCTGAGCAGCACGCACAGGAAGCCGAAGGCCGACGAGGTGAGGACCGCGATCCGCGGCACGCCGTTGAAGAGCCGCCCCAGGGCCTTCGGGCCCTGGCCGCGCTGGACGAGCGAGTTGGCCATGCGGGAGGCGCCGTAGATGTTGGCGTTCATCGCGGAGAGCAGGGCGATCAGGATGACGACGTTCATGATCTGGCCCGCGCCGTCGATGCCGAGGTGGTCGAGCGTGGCGACGTACGGGCCCTTGGTGGCGACCTCCTCGGAGGTCCAGGGGAGCAGCGTCACGACGACGGCCATGGAGCCGATGTAGAAGATGGCGATGCGCCACATCGCGGTGCGCACGGCCTTGGCCACGCCCTGGACGGGGTGCTCGGACTCGGCGGCCGCGATGGTGACCGTCTCCAGGCCGCCGTAGGCGAAGACGGAGGCGAGCAGGCCCACGATGAGGCCGTCCACGCCGTTGGGCATGAAGCCGCCGTGCCCGGTGAGGTTGGTGCTGCCCGGCGCCTCGGTGTCGGGGAGCCAGCCGAGGATCGCGAGCACGCCGATGGCGAGGAAGAGGACGATCGCGGTGATCTTCAGGGCGGCGAACCAGAACTCGAACTCGCCGAAGTTCTTCACGGCCGCGAGGTTCGTGGCGCAGAACATCAGCATGAAGAGGGCGACCCAGGCCCACTCGGGCACGCCGGGCACCCAGCCGTGCACGATCTGCGCGGCGCCGATGCCTTCGAGGCCGACGGCCACGCAGAGCAGGAACCAGAAGGACCAGCCCGCCGTGAACCCGGCCCAGGGGCCGAGGGCCCGCTCGGCGTGCACGGAGAAGGAGCCGGACGCGGGGTTGGCCGCCGCCATCTCGCCCAGCATGCGCATGACGAGCATGACCAGGGCGCCGGACAGCGAGTAGGCCAGGATGATCGAGGGCCCCGCGGCGGCGATGGCCTTCCCGGAGCCCACGAAGAGCCCGGCGCCGATGACGCCGCCGAGGGCGATCATCGACAGATGACGCTGCTTGAGGCCGTGCCCGAGAGGTGCGTCGGCCTGGGGTGGTGCGTCTTTCACGGACGTCTGAGACATGGGCGTCCCTGTTCGCTAGCGGGGAGACGGAAGGAAGGAACCGCGCGGGAACCACAGGGGGAAGTGGGGCACAGTCTGAGCACTGGCACCGCTCACAGGGAACAGTTGACCGGTATACGGACACGACGCTCACACAAGGTGAAGACGTCTTCACGATTTCGTCATACTCGCGTGATCCGGCGGGGTGTTCCGGCCGTGATGTCGCGCCGGTGTCATACGCCGTTCGTAGAAGAGTTACGTACGGCGCGTACGACGCGTCGCCCACTCCCGCAGCAGCGCCACGGCGATCACCGCCGCCGTGGCGCCCGCCGACCACAGCAGCTGCGGGCGCGCGCCGTCGTCGCGCAGCATCAGCGCGATCACCACGCCCATCCCGGCGAGCGCCGCCCACGTCAGCCAGGGGAAGAACCACATCCGCAGGGTCAGCCGCTCCGGTGCCTCGCGCTCGATGCGGCGGCGAAGGCGCAGCTGCGAGACGGCGATCAGCGCCCAGACGAAGAGGAGGGCCGCGCCGACCGAGTTGAGCATGTAGAGGAAGACGGAGTCGGGCCACTTCAGATTGAGCAGCACCGAGACGAAGCCGAAGGCCACCGAGGCGAGCACCGCGCGCCGCGGCACCCCGCCCCGCGACACCTTCAGCAGGCCCCGCGGCGCCTCGCCGCGCTCGGCGAGCGAGAAGACCATGCGCGAGGCGCCGTACAGATTGGCGTTCAGGGACGACAGGAGCGCCACGAACACCACGATGTTCATCAGGGTCCCGGCCGCGGGGACGCCGATGGAGTCGAGCACCTTCACATACGGGCTGAACCCGGCCTGCTGCGCCGTCCACGGCAGCACCGTCACGATGACGAGCATCGAGCCGACGTAGAAGAAGAGGATGCGGTACACGGCGCTGCGCACCGCGCGGGCCACGGCGCGCACCGGGTCGTCGGACTCGGCGGCCGCGATCGTGACGATCTCCAGGCCGCCGAAGGCGAAGAGGACCACGACCACGCCGGAGACCACCCCGTCCCAGCCGAGCGGCAGGAAGCCGCCCTCGCCGGTGAGGTGGGTGAACCCGACCGGGTCGGTGTCCGGGAGCAGCCCGAAGACCGCGAGGAGCCCGAGCACCAGGAACGCGACGATCGCGAAGACCTTCAGGGCGGCGAACCAGAACTCGAACTCGCCGAAGTTCTTCACCGCCGCGAGGTTGGCGCCGGTGAAGAACACCATGAAGAGGAGCACCCACGCCCACTGCGGCACGCCCGGCACCCACGCGTGCGCGATCCGCGCCGCCCCCGTCGCCTCCACGGCGAGCACGACGACGAGCAGGAACCAGTACATCCAGCCGACCGAGAACCCGGCCCAGCGGCCCAGGGCCCGCTCGGCGTGCACGGAGAACGCGCCCGAGGAGGGCATCGCCGCCGACATCTCGCCGAGCATCCGCATCACGCACATCGCGAGCGCGCCCGCGATCAGATACGACAGGACGATGCCGGGCCCGGCGACCGCGATCCCGGCGCCCGAACCGACGAACAGGCCGGCCCCGATGACGCCGCCGAGGCCCAGCATGGTCAGGTGGCGCTGCTTGAGGCCGCCGCCGAGGGGCTCGGCGGGGCCGAAGGGGTCCGCGGGAGCCGTCGAGGACACCCCCGAGTCGGGCCGCTGGTGATCGTGCATCGGGCTCAGCTGACTCTCAGGGTGCTCGTGGTGCTCGGGGTGCGCGTGGTGCTCAGAGGCGAGTTGGTGAGACTCCACAGTCTCACCGGCGCGTGCCCCTGAACGCAAAACCCGGCCCCGGCATTCCTGACCTCCGTGACCAGCATCACGCCCGGCCGGGTGTGGGCCGTGCCCTTTGTACGGAGCCCACCAAGCCGGAGCCGCTCCCTTTGTCATCCGCGCCCCCTGATGGGGTGCCCGCCCCGGGGTTAGGGTCAGGTCGTCCCACGCACCACCTGCCCCCAGACGTCCCAGAACCGCGGAGTCCCGATGAGCACAGCCGCCGCCACCACCCGCCCGGGCCAGGTCCTGGCCGACCTGATCCCCGCCTCCCGTCTGCGCGACGCGACCCTCGTGCTCGGCGGCGCCGCGCTCACCGGCCTGGCCGCCCAGCTCTCCGTGCCCGTGCCGGGCTCGCCGGTGCCGGTGACGGGGCAGACCTTCGCCGCGCTCCTGGTCGGCACCGCGCTCGGCGCGCGCCGAGGCTTCCTGTCGCTCGCGCTGTACGCCCTGGTGGGCATGGCGGGCGTGCCGTGGTTCGCCGAGGCCAAGTCCGGCTACGGCATGCCCTCGCTCGGCTACGTCCTCGGCATGATGCTCGCCGCCGCCGCGGTGGGTTCCCTGGCCCGGCGCGGCGCCGACCGGAACGTGCTGCACACGGCCGGGACGATGGTCCTCGGCTCCGCGATCATCTACGCCGTCGGCGTGCCCTACCTGGCCGCGTCCACCGGCATGTCCCTGACCGAGGCGGTCGCCGCGGGCCTCACGCCGTTCCTGATCGGCGACGCCCTCAAGGCGGCCCTCGCCATGGGCGCGCTGCCGCTGTCGTGGAAGCTGCTCGGCGACAAGGGCTGACCCGGCGACAAGGGCCGACCCGGCGACGGGGGCCGGGCGGCCCGGGCCGCCGCCCGGCGGCTCAGCCGACGTTGTAGTTCCGCCTGAAGAGGTTCGCCGGGTCGTACGTGGCCTTCAGCCCGGCGAGCCTCTTTCGCGTGTCCGCGTCGTACACGCCCTCGGGGCGGTCGCCGCCCGCCAGCGCGAAGTTCACCGCCCGCCCCACCGCGTGCCGGGCCAGCGGGGCGAACGCCCGCGCGTACAGCTCCCGCAGCGCCTCGCGGTCCGTGCCCTCCAGGGGCGACAGGATCCGCACCGCCCAGGCCGCGCTCCGGTGCGGCACGGCGTTGTCGTGGCGGACGGGCCGGGCGAGCGCGCCGCCCAGGTGGTTGAGCTGGACGACGTGCATGTGGTCCGCGGCGGGCCCGGTGAGCGCGAGCAGCCGCTCGGCGCCCGGCAGGTCCAGCTCGGTGAGCATCAGGTTGTCGCCGTAGTAGGAGTGCGGGAAGTCCGGGTCGTTGTGGATCGTGTGGCTCTGGGCGTACGGCAGCTCGCGCAGGGTGTCCGAGACGGTCGGCCCGAGCGCGCGCAGCGGCGCCACGAGCCGCTCCCCGTCCTCGGCCGTGCCGGTGTAAGCGATGCGCACCGTCACCAGATAGCGGCCCCGCAGGTGCGGCGGGAGCTGGTCGAGGTCCGGGTAGACCAGGGCGGCGAGCGACGAGGTCAGCTCGTCGGGCAGGGTCTCGGCCCAGGCGGCGTAGCCGCGCAGGACCGCCGCCGGGTCGACCGCGCGGCCGTCGAAGGTGAGGGCCCCGCCGTACAGGCGCGCCACCGGCACCAGGCCGATCTCCAGGGCGGTCACCACGCCCAGGTTCGCGCCGCCGCCGAGCAGGCCCCAGAACAGCTCGGGCTCGTCCGCCGCCGTCACGTGCCGCAGCGTGCCGTCCGCCGTCACGACGTCCACCGCGCGCACGTGGTCGGCCGCGTAGCCGAACTCCCGCGCCAGGATGCCGATCCCGCCGCCGAGCGTGTACGAGACGACACCCACGCCCGGCGCCGAGCCGTTCAGCGGGGCGAGGCCGTGCTCCGCCGCGGCCGCCACGACCTGGCCCGAGCGCGCCCCCGCGCCGACCCGCGCGGTGCGCGCCCCGGCGTCGACGGTCACGGAGTCCATGCGGCGCGTGCTGATCAGGACGCCGCCCCGCGCGGCGTCCGGCAGGCCGTGCCCGGTGGCCTGGACGCCCACGGGCAGGCCCGCGGCGGCCGCGTACCGCACGGCGGCCACGACGTCCTCGGCGTCCGACGCGGCGAAGACCACGTCCGGCCGCTGGGCGAAGCCGGTCTGGAAGCCCGCGATCTCCTCCTCGTACCCCTCCTGACCGGGGCGGAAGGTGAGTCGCTTGGCGGTGGGGTCGCTGAGTTCCACGGGTTCCTCCGTCGTGCGTGGTGCGCGGCGATCGCGCTGACGGAGGTCACCCTGCCGCCGAAACCTGACAGGTGCCGTCAGGTTTCCCCGCACCTCGGCCGGTCCGCCCGCACACGGCGGCGGGGTGCCGCCCGGACCTGAGCCCGGACGGCACCCCGCCGCCGTGAACCGATGAGTACTCCTGCGTGCTCCCTCGTGTTACGAGGAGACCCGCCCCCGGGGCGCCACCTTCTCGCGGACCAGGGCGATGCCGAGGACCAGGGCGCCGACGAGCAGCGAGAGCACCATCTGCTTGCGCCCGGCGTCGTCGTACAGCATGTAGACGATCACGAACGAGATCATGCCGATGGTGACCCAGGTCAGATACGGGAACAGCCACATCTTCACGACGAGCTTCTCCGGCTGCTCGCGCAGGATGATGCCGCGCATCTTCAGCTGCGTGAAGCAGATGACGAGCCACACGAACAGGGCGACCGCGCCGGACGAGTTCAGCAGGAAGTCGAAGACGGTCTCGGGCCACTGGTAGTTGAACCACACGGCGGCGAAGCCGAAGACGACCGAGCCGAGGATCGCGGTGCGCGGCACGCCCGAGGCGGTGGTGCGGGCGAACGCCTTGGGGGCGTCGCCGCGCTCGCCGAGCGAGAAGGCCATGCGCGAGGCCGTGTACAGACCGGAGTTGAGGCAGGAGAGCACGGCCGTCAGGACGATCACGTTCATGACCTGACCGGCGTGCGGGATGCCGATCGAGTTCAGCGCGGCGACATAGGAGCCGTCCTTGACGATCGTCTTGTCGTTCCACGGCAGGAGCGTGATGACCACGAAGATCGAGCCGAGGTAGAAGACGCCGATGCGCCAGATGACGCTGTTCGTGGCCTTGGTGACGGCGCGCTGCGGGTCCTCCGACTCGCCGGCGGCCAGCGTGACGATCTCCGAGCCCATGAAGGAGAAGACCACCATCAGGACGCCGGTGAGGATCGCGCCCGCGCCGTTGGGCATGAAGCCGCCCGCGTCGGTGAGGTGCTTGAAGCCGTCGCCCGGGTTGTCCGAGCCGGGCAGGACGCCGAACACGGCGAGCAGGCCGATGAGGACGAAGCCGCCGATCGCGACGACCTTGATGCCCGCGAACCAGAACTCGAACTCGCCGTAGGAGCCGACCGAGACGAGGTTGGTGGCCGTGAGCACCACCATGACGATGAGCGCCCAGCCCCACTGCGGGACCGCGGGCACCCACTCGTTGAGGATCACGGCACCGGCGGTCGCCTCGACGGCGAGCACCACGACCCAGAAGAACCAGTACAGCCAGCCGATGGTGAAGCCCGCCCAGCGCCCGAGGGCCTGGTCGGCGTAGGCCGAGAAGGAACCGGAGGACGGCCGCGCCGCGGCCATCTCGCCGAGCATCCGCATCACGAGCACGACCATGGTGCCCACGAGCGCGTACGACACCAGGATCGCGGGGCCCGCGGCCTTGATGCCCGAGGCGGACCCGACGAAGAGACCCGCTCCGATCACGCCACCGATGGCGATCATCGACAGATGGCGGTTCTTGAGACCGGCCTTGAGGCCGTCACCGTCGCCGTTCCCGCTCCCCGGCTGGGATTTCACAGGCCCGCCGGGGGTGCTGTCTTCCTTCGCAAGGGACGGTTGCGAGGTCATAGGCAGATCCTTTGGTTCACGGGCAAGAGCTTCCGCATTAAAAGCTCATGGGCGTACGGGACGAAAGACCCGTCTCCGGATCGTTGTATTCAGCGGAATGCAGAGTGAACGATCGGTCACTGACGATGACCGGACACCGGATTGGCCTGAACCAATCGGCGCCCGAAGAGTCGCCGAAGACCTCCCGGAGCCCCCTCGAAGCACCGCCGGGGAACTGCCGAAGAGCGGCCGAAGACCGGACCCACGACGGCTTCCCGCCGCCGCTCGTGCCACACTCGGAGCCATGCGCGTGTACCTCGGCTCCGATCATGCCGGTTACGAACTCAAGAACCACCTCGTCGAATGGCTCAAGGCCCACGGCCACGAGCCCGTCGACTGCGGGCCCCACATCTACGACGCCCAGGACGACTACCCGCCCTTCTGCCTCCGCGCCGCGGAGAAGACGGCCGCGGACCCCGACTCCCTCGGCATCGTCATCGGCGGTTCCGGCAACGGCGAGCAGATCGCCGCGAACAAGGTGAAGGGCGTACGGGCGGCTCTCGCCTGGAGCGAGCAGACGGCGGCGCTCGGGCGCGAGCACAACGACGCGAACGTGATCTCCATCGGCGGGCGCATGCACACCGAGGCCGAGGCGACCAAGTTCGTCGAGATCTTCCTCGCGACGCCGTACTCCGGTGAGGAGCGGCACACCCGCCGCATCAAGATGCTGTCGCGCTACGAGACCTCGGGCGAGCTGCCCCCCGTCCCGCCCCACCACCCGCAGGCCTGACCCCACAAGGGCTTCGCCCCGGACCCGCCGCTGAAGTGCCAGCCTCTCCGGCGTTTGAGGAGCGGGGGTCTGGGGGCGGAGCCCCCAGTTCGGGAAGGGGCGCCCGCGCGCGGAGCGCGCTAATGGACACGGCGGGGCGCCCCCGCGAGGGACCCCGACAGGAGGCGAAACCGTGCCGGAAGGGCACACCATCCACCGGCTCGCGGCCGATCACCGGAGCCGGTTCCAGGGGCACCCCGTGCACGCCACCAGCCCCCAGGGCAAGTTCTCCGACGGCGCGGCCCTCGTGCACGGCCAGCCCCTGGACACCGCGGAAGCGCACGGCAAGCACCTCTTCCTCGGCTTCGCCGCGTCCGGCTGGGTCCACATCCACCTGGGCCTCTTCGGCAAGTACACCTTCGGCGACGCCCCCGCCCCGCCGCCCACGGACACCGTCCGCCTGCGCCTGGCGAACCCCCACCACTACAGCGACCTGCGCGGCCCCACCACCTGCGCGCTGATCACGGACGGCGAGAAGCAGGAGATACACGCCCGCCTCGGCCCGGACCCGCTGCGCCCGCAGGACGGCGAGAACGACCCGGACCGGGCCTGGCGCCGCGTCTCCCGCAGCCGCACCACCATCGCCGCCCTCCTCATGGACCAGAAGGTCATCGCGGGCGTCGGCAACGTCTACCGGGCCGAGGTCCTCTTCCGCCACGGCATCGACCCGTACACGCCCGGCAAGGACCTCACGCACCGCCAGTGGACCGCGATCTGGGCGGACCTGGTGGAGCTGATGCGCGAGGGCGTGCGCAACAACCGCATCGACACCGTGCGGCCCGAGCACACCCCCGAGGCCATGGGCCGCCCGCCGCGCGTGGACGACCACGGCGGCGAGGTGTACGTGTACCGCAGAGCCCGGATGGCCTGCCACATCTGTGGCGGCGAGATCCGCACCGCCGATCTCGCCGCCCGCAATCTGTTCTGGTGCCCGGAGTGCCAGCGCGGCCCGTCCGGCGCCTGAGGACGAGCGCGCGGCGCGACGACCCGCGCGGAGCCCCCGGCTAGAACCCGTGCGGCAGCCAGGGCGCGACCTGCGACCCGAAGGCCAGGCCCGCCTCCGCAAGCGCCCCGGGGCGCAGCTCCCGCACCCGGCCCGCCCGGGCGAGCTCCGCGAGGGACACACCGCCCAGGTACGCCGAGCCCAGCTCCCGTACGGACAGGGCGAGGTCGGCGGGCGCGTCGTCGTCGACGCGCTTGCAGGAAGCGCCCTTGGGATCGCCCGTGAGCCGCCAGCGCCCCTCGTTCCAGGGACAGAACGCGTCCGCGACGTCCAGGACCACGTCCACGGGCGCCTGGTACGTGCGCGCCTCCAGGGCCGCGCCGACCTCCACCAGACGTACGTGCAGCGAGTCGCGCATCACGAGTCCGCAGCGCCGCACGTCCGAGACGAGGTGGAACAGCGGGTCGTCCACCGGGAGGTTGAGCGACTCGACCCGAGAGGTCAGGTCGATGTCGCAGAGGAAGCGCCACAGCGCGGCGTGCGCTGCCGGGTCCAGCGCCTCCACGGCGCGCACCCGGACCACGCCCTTCGGGCCCTGGACCTCCCAGTCGGACTTGACCGCGAAGTGCGCGTACCCGACGACCTCACCGGCGCGCTCCGCGAGCACGCACTGCAACGGCGAGGCGCCGTCGCGGTCCCGCTCCGGGTCCAGGAGCGGCAGGCGCTCCCAGCCCGGCTGCCGCGCCAGCATCCCGGGACGGCCGGGCACCACGCGCGCGTACACCGCCTCGCAGGCCGCCGCGGCCTCGGCCGGGACCGCGTACCGCAGACGCACCTCGTCCGTGCCCTCGGGCACGGTGAGACGCACCCGCGGCGTGTCGATCGACACGTTGAACAACCACGTCGCCACGCCGTACCCGAACCGGCCGTAGATCGCGGGTTCGGAGACCGTCAGGGCGGCCAGCGCCTCCCCGCGCTCCCGCAGGTCGTCGAGCTGCCGCCGCATCATCGAGGTGAGCAGGCCGCGGCGGCGGTGCGTGGCCGCCACGCTCACCATCGTGACGCCCGCCGTGTCCACCAGGGCCCCGCCGGGCACCGTCATGCGGAAGCTGAAGGCCCCGGCCGTACCGACGCACTCCTCGCCGTCCCAGAGACCGAGGCAGCGGTCGAGTTCCGTCAGCGCGTCCCACAGCTCGCGCTCCTCCGGCGCCTCGTGGAGCCCGCCGAAGGCCCGCTCCAGCGTTCCGTACCAGCGGTCCCAATCGCTCTGGCCCAACTCCCGCAAGTCTGCTGTCATATGCCATGCCTACCAGGGCTCCTGGGACGCGGCGACATGTTTTCCGCGTACCGGAACGCGCGTGTGGACGCTGGGCGCGGAGATACGGGCGAGGTGCCCCTGAAGGGGGACAAGAGGTACCTCCCGTGCGAAGCGCCTGGCCCGGTGGATAGGGTCCACGAGCAATGGCGGTACGACGAAACAAGCGCGAGCGGCGCGCACCGCGTGAGCGGCGCGCCGCAGCCGAGACGTTCCCGGCCCGGATGAAGAAGCGGCTCCACCGGGCCCGCATAGGGCTGCGCAAATCCGGAGTGGACTACTTCCGGGGCGACGGCTCGGACTGGGTGGCGCTCGCCGCGCTGCTCCTGACCGTGCCGGTGATCACCGTGTGCACGATCGTCAACCCGGTGTGGTTCTCGCCCTCCGTCCTCGTCCTGCCGATCGTCGCGGGCGGACTGCTGCTCAGGCCCTCCAGCCTCCTCGGCCTGTACGCGGCGTCCGCGGCCGCCCTCATCGTGGAGTCCGCCCGGCTCGGGCCCTACACCGAGGGCCCGGCACGGGTCACTCCCGGCACCGTCCTGACCGTCGCCGCGTGCGGCTTCTTCGGGCTGCTCATCGCCCAGTTCCGCAGCCGGGTCGGCGTGCCGTGGCGCGGCGGCGGAACGATGCTGTTCGACCTGCGCGAGCGCATCCGCGTACAGAGCAAGCTGCCGAAGCTGCCGCGCGGCTGGCACCGCGAGATGGCGCTGCGCCCGGCGGGCGGCCAGTCCTTCTCCGGCGACTTCGTCGTCGCCGCCCGCACCAACGGCGGCCGGACCCTGGAGGTCGTCCTCACGGACGTCTCCGGCAAGGGCATGGACGCCGGGTCGAGGGCGCTGCTCCTGTCCGGCGCGTTCGGCGGCCTGCTCGGGTCGCTGCCGCCGCACGCCTTCCTGCCCGCCGCCAACGGCTATCTGCTCCGCCAGGACTGGGACGAGGGCTTCGCCACGTCCATCCACCTCGTCCTCGACCTGGAGACCGGCGACTACGAACTCCTCTCCGCCGGGCACCTCCCCGCGCTCCAGCTGAGCGCGGGCACGGGCCGCTGGGAGGAGAAGGCCGGGGAGGGCCCCCTCCTCGGGGTGTACGACGGCGCCCAGTTCGACCCCGTCAAGGGCTCCCTGCGCCCCGGTGACGTCCTCATGCTGTTCACCGACGGCATCGTCGAGACCGCCGACCGCGACATCGGCGAGGGCATCGACCGCCTCACCGGCGAGGCCGACCGCTACGTCGCCGGCGGCTTCCACGGAGCCGCCTGGCACCTCATCGAAGCCGTGGCCAAGGACGTCAACGACGACAGGGCCCTCCTGCTCCTCTGCCGCGACGCCTGACCTGGCCCCTGGGCCTTGAACCGCCCCCACCGCTACCGCGGCGGGGTTTCCTCCCACCCGCCCACCCGTGCCCCCGCCTTTTCGGTGCTTCGCGCCTCGTCCTCAAACGCCGGACGGGCTGGATCTGTCGCCGGTCGCGGCAGATCTTTCAGCCTCTCCGGCGTTTGAGGAGCGGGGGTCTGGGGGCGGAGCCCCCAGGATCGGGAAGGGGTGGGTCTGGGGCGCGCCGCGAGGGCCCGGCCTGGCGCCCCCCGGGGGCAGGTGGGGGAAACCCCACCCCTCATTCGCCGGTGCACCTCATGGCCCGGGCAGGGCCCTGATCCGTAGGTTCGATGCATCGAGCACGCACCGGACGACGGAAGGGCTGGGCAAGCCATGGGGCTGCGCAAGAAGAGGCAGCGGGGCGAGCGGACCACGACCCCCGCCCCCGCGGAGAGGGCACCGTACGGCGCCCCGTCCGACCGGGCGGTGGAGCTGCGCGGCGTCCGCCGCCAGTACGGCCGCGGCGACCGGGCCGTGCACGCCCTGCGCGGCATCGACCTCGCCCTGCCCCGCGGCAGCTTCACCGCCGTGATGGGCCCCTCCGGCTCCGGCAAGTCCACGTTCCTGCAGTGCGCGGCGGGCCTGGACCGCCCCACGGCCGGCACGGTCCACCTCGGCGGCACCGAGATCACCGGCATGAGCGAGAACAAGCTGACGGCCCTGCGCCGCACCCGCCTGGGCTTCGTGTTCCAGGCCTTCAACCTGCTGCCCTCGCTCACCGTCGAGCAGAACGTCCTGCTGCCGATGCGCCTCGCGGGCCACCGGCCCGACCACCGCAAGGCCGCCGACGTCCTGGCCCGCGTGGGCCTCGGCGACAAGGGCAGGCGCCGCCCGGGCCAGCTCTCCGGCGGCCAGCAGCAGCGCGTCGCGATCGCCCGCGCCCTGGTGACCGAGCCGGACGTGGTGTTCGCCGACGAGCCGACGGGCGCCCTGGACACGACCACGGCCGCCGAGATCCTCGGCCTGCTGCGCTCGGCCGTCGACGGCATGGGCGCCACCGTGGTGATGGTCACCCACGACCCGGCCGCCGCCGCGTACGCGGACCGCACGCTGTTCCTGGCCGACGGCGAGATCGTGGACCGCCTGGAAGGCGCGTCGGCCGCGCGGATCGCGGACCGGATGCGTGCCCTGACGGCGCCCGCGGCCACGCCCGCGCCCCCGTACGCGGGAGTGGCGGCGGCATGAGCTTCGTCCCGAACGGCCTGGCCCGCGCGGCCGTCCGCTTCAAGCCCGCCGCGTTCGTCGGCACGTTCGTCGCGCTGATGATGGCGTCCCTGATCGTGTCGGCCTGCGGCATCCTCCTGGAGACGGGCCTGCGCGCCTCCGTGCCGCCCACCCGCTACGCGGACGCGCCCGTCGTGGCCGCCGCCGACCAGCGCGTCCACTTCGGCAGCGGCGACAGCGCCTCCACCGAGCCGGTCCCGGACCGGGCCCGCCTCGACGGCTCCCTGGTCGCGAAGGCCGCGGCGGTGCCCGGGGCGCGCACGGCCGTCGGGGACGTCACCTTCCCGGTGGCGCTCGCGGGCGGGGGCGGCGGCAAGGCCCTGACCGCGCACGGCTGGGGAGCCACCGCCTTCACCGGCGAGAAGCTCACGGCGGGCCGCGCGCCCGCCGCGGGCGAGGCGGTCCTGGCCCGGGCCGGGGCCCGCGTCGGCGACCGCGTGACGCTGACCACGGCCGCGGGCCCGCGCGAGGTCCGGGTCTCCGGCACGGTCTCCGGCGCCGCCGAGCCCACCGTCTGGTTCCCCGACGCCGACGCGCTCCGCCTCTCCGGGCACCCGGGCCGCGTCGACGCGATCGCGGTCCTGCCCGAGGACGGCGTCACCGAGGCGGCCCTGAAGGCCCAGGTCGCCAAGGCCCTCGACGGCAAGGCGAAGGTCCACACGGGCGAGGACCGCGGCGGCGTCGAGGACCCCTCGCTCGTCGGCGCCGAGGAACTGCTCACCGGCCTCGGCGGCTCCTTCGGCGGCATCGCCGCGGTGGTCGCGGTCTTCACCGCGGCGGGCACCGTCGCGCTCTCCGTCGGCCAGCGGGCCCGGGAGTTCGCCCTGCTGCGCGCCATCGGCACGACCCCGCGCCAGGTGCGCCGCACCATCGCCACCGAGACGCTGCTCGTCGCCCCGCTCGCGGGCGCCCTCGGCTGTCTGCCCGGCATCGCCCTGGCGAGCTGGTGGTTCGGGCAGCTCAAGGACCGCGGCGCCGTCCCGGACGCGGTGGACCTCGCCGTGTCCTGGATCCCGCTCGTCGCGGCGGCGGGCACGGCCGTCCTCACCGCCCTGCTCGCCGGGTACGCGGCCGCGCGCCGCCCCTCCCGCATCAAGCCGGGGCAGGCCCTCAGCGAGGCCTCGGTGGAGCGGCTGCGGCCCGGCTGGATCCGTACGCCGCTCGGCATCGCCGCGACCGTGGGCGGCATCGTCCTGTCCCGGGTCGCCGCCACCTCGACCGGCGACGACGCGGCGAACGCGGCCCTCGGCGTCGTCATGCTGTTCATGCTGGCGGTGGCGCTGCTCGGCCCGCTGGTGGCCCGCGGCTGCGCGGCCCTCTTCGGCCTGCCGCTGCGCGGCGCGGGCGCCTCCGCGTCCCTCGCGGCCGCCAACTCCCGTACGAACGCCCGCAGGCTGGCCTCCGCCATCACCCCGATCGTCCTCGCCATGGCGTTCGCCTCCACGCTCGTCTTCATGCACACCAGCGAGGACAAGGTGACGGCCGACCAGCAGCGGGAGGGCATCACCGCCGACCACATCGTCACGTCCGGCGCGGGCTTCGGCCCCGGCGCCGTGCGCGAGGCGGCGAAGGCCCCCGAAGTGACCTCGGCGGTCGGCCTGTTGAAGACGTCCGTGCTCATCCCCATGGGCTCCGGCGGCGACCGCTGGCTGCAGTCCGCGTCCGCCCAGGGCGTCACCGGCTCCGCCGCGGACCTCGCAGAGGTGCAGGACCTGAACGTGGAGACCGGCCGACTGACCCTGCGCGAGGGCGAGATCGGCCTCGACGCGAACCTCGCGACCTCCGCGCACCTGAAGACCGGCGACCGCGTCGAGCTGCGCCTGCCCGACGGCACGAAGATCCGGCCGACGCTCACGGCGACGTACGAGCGGGGCCTCGGCCTCTCCCAGGTCACGCTGCCCGCGGCCGCGGTGCGCCAGCACGTCACGGCCGCGCTCGACACGGAGATCTGGACGAAGGGCGGCACGGCGGCCGGGCTGAAGTCCCTCGGCACGGTCAGCGACCGGGACGGCTACACCACCGCCCAGTCCCTCGACCGGAAGCTCAACGCCTGGGCCAACACCGTCATGGCGGCCGTCCTCGGCGGCTTCGCGGCCGTCGCCGCCGTCAACACGCTGGTGATGACGGTCCTCGACCGGCGCCGCGAGCTCGGCATGCTGCGCCTGATCGGCTCGACCCGCCGCCAGGTCATGCGGATGGTCCGCTGGGAGGCCCTGCTCGTGACCTGCGCGGGCGTGCTCATCGGTACGGCCATCGCGCTCGCCACGCTGGTGCCGATGGTGCGCGGCCTCACCGGGGAGTCCCCGTACGTCCCGCCCCTGCTCTACGCGTCCTTCGCGGGCTCGGCCATCCTCCTGGGCCTGCTGGCCACCGCGCTCCCGGCCCGCGCGGCCCTGCGGCACTCCTAGGGCCCGGCCGACGGGCCGGCCCCGGCCGCGAGCACAGCCCCAGGCTCCGAGCAACTGACGGCCTGGGGCTGTGCGTTCGGGGGGGCCTAGCGGGCGGACGCTCCCGTCCGCTCCCGCGCGACCTCGGTGGCGTCGCGGCGGAACGCCCACTCCATCCGGGGTTCCATCGCGAAGCGGAACACCCGCCGCACCACCGGCGTGCACAGCGCCGTGACCACCGCCGCGGCCACCACCGAGACGAACACCTCGCCCAGCGGCCGGTGCAGCCACGGGTAGTCCTCGAACCAGCCCCAGAACCGGGAGCCCTTCGCGAGGAACCCGTGCAGCAGATACCCGTACAGGGTGCCCGCGCCCAGGACGGTGAACCACATCTTCCGCCGCGGCACCCATGCGAAGAAGCACGCGGTGAGCACCACGGAGCAGCCGAAGAGCGCCAGCGTCATCACGACGCCGACCCACCACGGCACGCCCAGCTCCTGGGCGCTCTCGCGCCGGTAGAACCACACCGACGTCATCCGCGGCGCCGCCCAGTAGGCGAGCGCGACCGCGCAGGCGAAGACGGGCACCGACAGGATCCGGACCTCGCGCCGCCGCACCAGCTGGAAGTGCTCGGGCTTCAGGAACAGGCCGAGGACGAAGAACGGCATGAACTGCAGGACCCGTTGGAGGTCCAGGTCGTCGCCGATGTCGGGGGAGATGACGGCGAGCAGGGCCACGCACAGGGACAGCGGCACCGGCCAGCGCACGACCTTCCACAGCGGGACCGTGAGGCGCCACACGAACAGGGCGATCAGGAACCAGGTCAGGTACCAGGGGTCAAGCAGGCTGATCGGCTGCGTCGGGTCGTCGTCCGCCCACCGCTTGAAGAAGGTGTAGGCGACCTCGAAGACGACGTACGGCACGGCGACGCCCGTCACCAGGCGCTTGAGCCGGTCGGGCCGCATGTCGAAACTGCGGGAGAAATAGCCGGAGATCAGGATGAAGGCCGGCATGTGAAACGTGTACACGGTCATGTACAGCGCCTCGGCGGTGCGGCTGTGGTCGGTCAGCGGCTCCCATGCGTGGGCCATCGCGACGAGCACGATCGCCAGGTACTTGGCGTTGTCGAAGAACGCGTCGCGCTGCTTGGCGGGGCGTCCGGCGGGGCCGGTGGCGGAGCGCGGGGCGGGAGCGGCGGGCTGGGGGGAGGGGCGGGAAGCGGGTCCAAAGGAGTGCGGGGCCGTCTCCTGTACGGGGGGCAGCGGTGCCCGGTGCCGGCCGTGCGGCTGCACGGAGTTCGTCACGGGCCCTCCCACCCAGAGCTCGGTGGGACGATCCGGGACCGCACTGCGCTTACGGGGGTCATGGCAGCGTGGAACATCTGGGGCACCCTAGCGCCGCCCCGCTGTTCCCGTAAAACTCTCGGCTCATTCATTCGTGCAATGCCTCGCCAATACGCTCGTAACGACGTCGACAACCCCGGCCGGTCCGTCTGTCCGCCGCTCGGCCGGGTTCCCGCAATTAGGCCCCGGGTACCCGCGGCGAAAGACCGAAAACTCACTGATCGCTGTCCGATACGTCACCACTCGTACCGCTTAAATCGTGCATAACGCCTGCGGGCGACTCTGGTGAAATGTCCTGGTTGATCGGTCCGTGATGGGTTATGGGAACCCGTGCGATGTGTTCTCGGCCACCATTCGAATTCCCGGTGAACTGCCGGTGCGGGAACCGGGGCGCGGGGTCGTACGGCGATGGCTGGCCATGGAAACGATCACGTCGAATTCGCCCTCCAGTGGAACCGTCGAATTGCCGTACGGATGCGGGCGGCATCCGTGCGGCGCGCGCCCCGCGACCCTCCGGAACGCGGGTGGGACGGGTGCGTCACTGGTCAACGCGTGGCCGACGATGTGTCACCGGCCGCATAGGGCGGTCGTGTTGGTGGCACGATGGTTCCTGGCGGGGGTGTGCGGGGCCGTACCCCCCGGGCGGGAGAGCGACCGACCTAGGGTGTGATGAGTGTGGCCATTTCGCTGTCAGTGGTACTGCTGTTGGCGATCGTCCTCGTCTTGATGATTCGTCAAGGGAACATCAAGGTATGGCCTGCCATCGTCGCGGCGACTTTCGGCTTCACGCTCGCCTCGACGGGAATGGCGGACGACATCCAGGAGCTTCTCAACTCCTTGGCGGAGACCATCGGCGACATACAGTTCTGACGGCTGAAGGCCGGCCGCGGCGACACTGGGGGGTCTGGGAGCGGTGGCGCTGCGGGAAACGGACCCTGAGGACGTCGGCGGCTATCCGGTCGAGGACCGCCTGGGCTCGGGCGGGATGGGCGTCGTCTATCTCGCGCGCTCCGCGTCCGGACGGCGCCTCGCGGTCAAGGTCGTGCACGCCCAGTACGCCGATGATCCGGAATTCCGCGCCCGGTTCCGCCGCGAGGTCGAGGCCGCGCGGCAGGTCAGCGGCGCCTTCACCGCCCCCGTGGTGGACGCCGACGCGGACGCGCCGAGCCCGTGGATGGCCACGCTCTACATCCCGGGCGAGAACCTGGGCGAGTACGTGCGCCGCCACGGCCCGCTGCCCGCGGAGCGCCTCCCGGAGCTCGCGGCGGGCCTCGCCGAGGCGCTGCGCGACATCCACCGCGTGGGCGTCGTCCACCGCGATCTGAAACCGGCCAACGTGATGCTGGCCGACGACGGCCCCCGCGTCATCGACTTCGGCGTCTCCCGCGCCGCCGAGGCCCTCGCCGGGGACCCCCTCACCCAGACCGGCCGCGTCATGGGCACCCCGCCCTACATGTCCCCGGAGCAGCTCACCTCGCCCCGTGACGTGGGCCCCGCGTCCGATGTCTTCTCCCTCGGCTCCGTCCTGGTCCACGCCGCCACGGGCCGGGGTCCCTTCGACGACGTCTCCCCGTACGAGACGGCGACCCGCGTCGTCGAGGGCGACGCCCGGCTCGACGCCGTACCCCCCGACCTGCGCGCCCTGGTCACCCTCTGCCTGGCCAAGCACCCCAAGGAGCGCCCGACCCCGGACGAACTCCTGGCCCTGCTGCGGGGCGACCCCGTGCCGCCGCGACCCGCACCGCCCGCCGACGGCGAGCCCGCACCGCGCCCGCGCCGCCGCAGGCTGCTGATCGCCGGGGCGGTGGGCGGGGTGCTCGCCGCCGCGCTGACCCTGGGCGCGGTCCAGTGGCTCAAGCCCGACGGTGCCGCGGCCCGGGACCTGCCGTCCGGCTGGCGGGCGTGGCAGGCGCGGGACACCCGCACCGAGGACGGGGACGACAGCCCGTTCAGCCGCTGCGTCGTCGCCCACGCCGGGTTGGTCTGCGCGGGCGGCGGTGCGAAGGCGGTGCGCTTCTCCCTCGCCACCGGGAAGCTCGCCTGGGGCGGCGAAGCCGCCGCGGGCGCGGGCGGAGTTCCCGGCGAAGGCACCGTCTTCGGCACGTCGGGCGACCGTGAGCGCGTGTACGTATACACGGACAAGTCGGTCGAGCCCGCTGGGGGCGATCCCCCCGATCCCGCCTACGAGCTCCAGGCCCTCGACAGCCGGACCGGCGCGGTGCTGTGGAGCCGGGCGCCCCTGTGGAAGCAGCGCGGTCCTGCCCCGCCCAACTCCGATCCGGAGCTCGGCGACGCGGCCGTCGTGAACGGCGGCCTCCTCGCCCGCTACGGCGTCGCGGCGGACCGGTACGCGCTGCTCGCCGACCGCGCGCAGGGGAAGCCCCGCTGGCAGCGCCCCCTGCCCGTCCCGGACAGCTGCGGCGTCAACGCCGCCGCAGGGCAGGGCTATCTCGTCTGCCTGTCCGAGAAGGAGACCCGGGTCTCGCGCCTCGACCTGACAACGGGCAAGCCGACCTGGACCGTCCGGTTCCCCGGCGTGCTGCGGCTCCTCGGGCAGGCGGACGGGCGGCTGGTCTTCGGGCAGAGCGGCGTGGGGCGGCTGGGCGGGAACCTGGTCTTCTCCCGGAAGGAGGAGGGCGCGGCGCACCGCACCCTGGTGACCGTCGACGTGACGTCCGGCGGGCACGCGGTCCGCTCCGTGCGCCTCTCCCACCGCCAGCCCTCGGCGGCGACCGCCACCCTCAGCGGCGGCACCGTCTACTACACGCTCTGGAGCGGCCGTGTGAGCGCCGTCGACCCCCGCTCGGGCCGTCAGCTCTGGAGCAGCGACTCCGAGGTGGAGAACCCGGGCCCGCCCCTCGCGGGGGAGCACCACGTCTTCCTGACGTCCCCCAGTGGCCGCCTCGGCGCCCTCGACCGGCGCACGGGCAAGGTGGACTGGTCGCGCCCCGCGCGCAGCACCGACGTGCTGTCCTCCTCGGACACTCCCGGCGCCCCGCTGACCCTCGTCGGCGACGCCCTCTACGTCCCCTACGGCGTCCGCTCCGTCTACAGCGTCGACATCCGCAACCCGTGACGCCTGCGCACGGGTGCGAACACGGGTGCGCGCGGGCGTGAAAAAGCCTCCGGCCTGGTGTCCGGGGATGAACCTGGACGCCGGGCCGGAGGCCGTGGAGCGGGCGACGGGAATCGAACCCGCGTAGCTAGTTTGGAAGACTAGGGCTCTACCATTGAGCTACGCCCGCACAGCTGGTGCAGCGGCTCGCAGATCGGCGAGCGCGGCACGGCATGCATCGTAGCGGGTCACGGCGGTCCGCCGCACACCCCCGTCCCCGCGCTCCTCGCGCGCTCCCGCAAGCGGGCGCCGCACCCCCCGCGGGCATGTACCCTACGTGTCGCACCGACGGGGTGTGGCGCAGCTTGGTAGCGCGTCCGCTTTGGGAGCGGAAGGCCGTGGGTTCAAATCCCGCCACCCCGACCAGCAGGATCTTTCCAGCTCAGTGGCCGGTTTCCCGGGCCGAAGATCCGGATGTGGGCGCTCCGGCCGGATTCGCGGCCTGTCTTCGGCCCGTCTTTCAAGATCGCATTGTGGGTCGGCTCCCGCGTGCCGTTACTATGCAAGCTGTGTGCCCGTGTGTCTCTCGACCGGGCAGAAACCCAAGCAGTCAGCCCACAAGGAGACCGAACCGTGAAGAGCGCCGTGGAGACCCTGAACCCGACCCGGGTTCGGCTCACTGTCGAGGTGCCCTTCGAGGAGCTCAAGGACAGCCTCGACGCGGCGTACAAGAAGATCAACCAGCAGGTCACGGTGAAGGGCTTCCGTAAGGGCAAGATCCCGGCCCGGGTCATCGACCAGCGGTTCGGCCGCGGTGCTGTGCTGGAGGAGGCCGTCAACGACGCCCTCCCGAAGTTCTACACGGAGGCGGTCAACGAGGCCGAGCTCAACGTCCTGGGCCAGCCCGAGGTCGACATCACCGAGCTGAAGGACAACGAGACCCTCAGCTTCACCGCCGAGGTCGACGTCCGCCCGACCATCGAGATCCCGGACTACTCCGGCATCGAGGTCGAGGTCGACGCGGTCGAGGTCAGCGACGAGGACGTCGACAAGGCCGTCGAGGACCTGCGGGGCCGCTTCGCGTCCACCGCGCCGGTCGAGCGCGCCGCCGAGGACGGCGACGTCGTGACGATCGACCTGGAGGCCAAGGTCGACGGCGAGGTCCTGGAGGACGGCGTCGCCAGCGGCGTCTCGTACACCATCGGCTCCGGCGAGCTCCTCGAGGGCATCGACGACGCCGTGAAGGGCCTGGCGGCCGACGGCGAGGCCACCTTCACCTCCGAGCTGAAGGGCGGCTCCGCGGCGGGCAAGGAGGCCGAGGTCACCGTCAAGGTCACCCAGGTCGCCAAGCGCGAACTGCCGGAGCTGGACGACGACTTCGCGCAGCTGGCGTCCGAGTTCGACACCCTGGACGAGCTGAAGGGCGACAGCCGCAAGCGCCTGGAGACGGCCCGCCAGTTCGACCAGGCCACCCAGGCCCAGGAGCGCGTCCTGGACAAGCTCCTGGAGCTCGTCGAGGTGCCGGTCCCCGAGAAGCTCCTCGAGGACGAGATCCGCACCCGCAAGCACAACCTGGAGCACCACCAGCTCGGCCAGATGGGCCTCGACCTCGGCAAGTACCTGGAGATCCAGGGCAAGACCGAGGAGGAGTTCGACGCCGAGACCCGCGAGCAGGCGGTCAAGGGCATCAAGACCCAGTTCATCCTCGACGAGCTGGTCAACAAGGAGAAGCTGAACGTGAACCAGGAGGAGCTCACCGAGCACCTCATGCGTCGCGCCCAGTCCTCCGGCATGAGCCCCGACCAGTTCGCCCAGGCCGTCGTCGAGGGCGGTCAGGTCCCGATGCTCGTCGGCGAGGTCGCCCGCGGCAAGGCGCTCGCGGTGGTCGTCGAGGCCGCCACGGTCAAGGACACCAACGGCCAGGTCGTCGACCTCGACGACGAGGACGAGGACGAGGCCGCCGAGGGCGAGGCCGCCGAGGCCGCCGCCGAGGCGGACAAGGCCGGTGAGGAGAAGGCCGAGGCCTGATCCCCCCAGTAGTACGTGAAGGGCCCCCGGGACACCCGTCCCGGGGGCCCTTCACGCCCCGCGGGGGCTACGCGTCCGCCTCTTCCGGAGCGTCCGCGGGCGCTGCTCCGCGGCGGGCCGGACGGGCAGTTCCCCGCGCCCCTGCGGGCGCTGTGCGCAGGGCGCGCTACCTGCGCTCACAGCGAACAGTTGCCCTTGCGGGATTCCCCGAAGGGGGCCGCGCGTTAGGGTCCATGAATACGGGGGCAGTGGAGTCGTTGCCCTCAGAACGAAGATGCTGAGACGGCCGGTGCCGTCAGAGACGAGCAGGTGGATACGTGACGAATCTGATGCCCTACGCAGCCGGTGAGCCGTCCATCGGTGGTGGCCTCGGCGACCATGTCTACAACCGGCTGCTCGGCGAGCGCATCGTCTTCCTCGGCCAGCAGGTCGACGACGACATCGCGAACAAGATCACGGCGCAGATGCTCCTCCTCGCGGCCGACCCCTCGAAGGACATCTACCTCTACATCAACAGCCCCGGCGGCTCGGTGACCGCCGGCATGGCGATCTACGACACCATGCAGTACATCCCGAACGACGTGGTGACGATCGGCATGGGCATGGCCGCCTCCATGGGCCAGTTCCTGCTGACCGGCGGCACCGCGGGCAAGCGCTTCGCCCTGCCGCACACGGACATCCTGATGCACCAGGGCTCCGCGGGCATCGGCGGCACGGCCTCGGACGTCAAGATCCAGGCCGAGTACCTGCTGCGCACCAAGCAGCGGATGGCCGAGATCACCGCCCGCCACTCCGGCCAGACGGTCGAGGCGATCATCCGCGACGGTGACCGCGACCGCTGGTTCACCACCGAGGAGGCCAAGGAGTACGGCCTCATCGACGAGATCATCAGCGCCGCTTCCGGTGTTCCGGGCGGCGGCGGCACGGGCGCCTGAGAAGGCGCCCAGGGGGCCCGTGGAGGCCCCCGCCCGGGGCGGCCCGCAGCCGGCCGGCCCCAGCCGACCAAGCCCACGCTCATCACCAGGACGGAACACCTCAGATGAACAGCTTCCCCCTCAGCGGCCAGCCCGCGGGCCTGCACACCGGCCCCCAGGTGGACAACCGTTACGTGATCCCGCGCTTCGTCGAGCGCACGTCGCAGGGCGTGCGCGAGTACGACCCGTACGCGAAGCTCTTCGAGGAGCGCGTGATCTTCCTCGGCGTCCAGATCGACGATGCCTCCGCCAACGACGTCATGGCGCAGCTCCTGTGCCTGGAGTCGATGGACCCCGACCGGGACATCTCGGTCTACATCAACAGCCCGGGCGGCTCCTTCACCGCCCTGACGGCCATCTACGACACGATGCAGTTCGTGAAGCCGGACATCCAGACGGTCTGCATGGGCCAGGCGTCCTCCGCCGCGGCCGTGCTCCTGGCCGCCGGCACCCCCGGCAAGCGGATGGCCCTGCCGAACGCGCGCGTGCTGATCCACCAGCCGTCCGGTGGCACCGGCCGCGAGCAGCTCTCCGACCTGGAGATCGCGGCCAACGAAATCCTCCGGATGCGCACGCAGCTCGAGGACATGCTGGCCAAGCACTCCTCGACGCCGATCGAGAAGATCCGCGAGGACATCGAGCGCGACAAGATCCTCACCGCCGAGGACGCGCTCGAGTACGGCCTGATCGACCAGATCATCTCCACCCGCAAGATGAACAACTCCGCGGTCGCCTGATACTCGTCCGGGGAAACCGCAGCACCAACTGCCCGCTCCTTGGCGCGGTCGCGTCGGTCCGTGGCGATCTGCGACATTTCGTAGTTCTTCACGGTTCCGCGTAGCAGCGAACCGCGCCAAGGGGGGCCCGAACGGGGGGCCAGGCAAGGTACCGTCGGATACAAGGCACCAGGAGCCGCTGGACCAACGGCGTCTCCCAGGCGAAGGGGAAGCACACCGTGGCACGCATCGGTGACGGCGGCGATCTGCTCAAGTGCTCGTTCTGCGGAAAGAGTCAGAAGCAGGTCAAGAAGCTCATCGCAGGCCCGGGCGTGTACATCTGCGATGAGTGCATCGACCTCTGCAACGAGATCATCGAGGAGGAGCTCGCCGAGACGAGCGAGGTCCGCTGGGAAGAGCTGCCCAAGCCCCGCGAGATCTACGAGTTCCTCGAGGGGTACGTAGTCGGCCAGGAGCCCGCCAAGAAGGCCCTCTCCGTCGCCGTCTACAACCACTACAAGCGCGTCCAGGCCGGGGAGAACGGCGGCGCGCAGGGCCGCGAGGACGCCATCGAGCTGGCGAAGTCCAACATCCTGCTGCTCGGCCCCACCGGCTCCGGCAAGACGCTGCTCGCCCAGACCCTGGCCCGCATGCTGAACGTCCCCTTCGCCATCGCGGACGCCACCGCGCTCACCGAGGCGGGGTACGTGGGCGAGGACGTGGAGAACATCCTCCTCAAGCTCATCCAGGCCGCCGACTACGACGTCAAGAAGGCCGAGACGGGCATCATCTACATCGACGAGATCGACAAGGTCGCCCGGAAGAGCGAGAACCCGTCGATCACGCGTGACGTTTCGGGTGAAGGCGTCCAGCAGGCCCTCCTCAAGATCCTGGAGGGCACGACGGCCTCGGTCCCGCCGCAGGGCGGCCGCAAGCACCCGCACCAGGAGTTCATCCAGATCGACACGACGAACGTGCTGTTCATCGTGGGCGGTGCCTTCGCGGGCCTGGAGAAGATCATCGAGGCCCGGGCGGGCGCGAAGGGCATCGGCTTCGGCGCCACCATCCGCTCCAAGCGGGAGCTGGAGGAGAAGGACCAGTTCGAGGACATCATGCCGGAGGACCTGGTGAAGTTCGGGATGATCCCCGAGTTCATCGGCCGCCTGCCCGTCATCACCTCGGTCCACAACCTCGACCGCGAGGCCCTGCTCCAGATCCTCGTCGAGCCGCGTAACGCGCTGGTGAAGCAGTACCAGCGACTCTTCGAACTCGACGGTGTGGAGCTGGACTTCGAGCGCGAGGCCCTGGAGGCCATCGCGGACCAGGCGATCCTGCGCCAGACCGGCGCGCGCGGCCTGCGCGCCATCATGGAGGAGGTCCTCCAGTCGGTGATGTACGAGGTGCCGTCCCGCAAGGACGTGGCCCGCGTCGTCATCACGGCGGACGTCGTCCACTCCAACGTGAACCCGACGCTGGTCCCGCGCGAGGTGCGGGGCCCGGGCGCGGGCGAGCAGAAGTCGGCCTAGCCCGACCCCGTCCGAACGACCAGGGGCGCCCAGCGAGTTGACCTCGCCGGGCGCCCCTGTCGCATGTGCCGCTCAGCCGCGGCCGTGCGGGCGGCTCACCGCTTCACCCGGACCTCGGAGCGCAGCTTCCTCGCCGTCTCCGCGGCGTCGTCAAGGGACGGGTTCTTGCCCGCCACGACGTCCGCGATCGCCATCGGCATGGAGAGGCCGACCGTGCTGTGGTCGCCCCAGATGCACACGGCCATCCGCGCCTCCTTGGGGCCGGAGCCCGAACCGCCGCTCGTGCCGGAGCCCTTCTCGACGCGGGCCTCCTGGCACTTGAGGACGAAGCCGTCGGCGCTGAAGTCCCGGGGGCTGCCGACCATTTCGCCGGAGCTGCCGCCGTTCGCGCTGTCCTTCTTCGCGTCGGCCTTGGCACCGGCGAACAGGGCGTCGACGGTCTTCTCAGGGTCCTCGATCTCTCCGTAGACCCCGCCGAACTGGATCAGCTTGCCGCCCAGCGGATTGGCCCGGTCGCGCACCTCGTAACCCGCGTGCACGGAGGTGGGGTCCTTCACCCCGTGCTTCTCGGCGTCGTCGAGGTCGTCGAAGCCGCCCGACATGGTGCCGCTGCCCTTCTTGTACTCGCCGAGCACGGTCTCGGGCGCGATCAGCTTGTGCGGCCCGTCGTCCTTGACGGCCACGGAGGCGCTGTCGCCGCCACCGAGCACGAAGTACGCGCCGACGCCGATCGCCGCGACCACCGCGACCGCGCCGATGATCAGGCCCGCCTTCTTGCCGCTGCCGCTGCCGCTGCCGCTCTGCGGGGGCGGGGGCGGCGGCACCTGCCCGTACGGCATCTGCCCGTAGGGCGCCTGCGGAGGCTGTCCGTAGCCGGGCGGCGGGGCCTGGGGTGGCTGGGGCGGCTGCTGGCCGTACGGGCCCGGCTGGTACTGGGTCATCGAGGTTCCTCTGTGCTGGTGCTGCGCGAAGGGCCCGGCCGGAGCACCCGGCCGGACCCTATCGCTGGTGCTGACTGACCCTGCGGGTCAGGCCTTGACGCGGACTTCCTTGCGGAACTTGGCCGCGGTGGTGGAGGCCTCTCCCAGGTCGGGGCTCTTGCCGCCGAGCGCGCCCGCCACGTCCGTGGTGATGACGACGCCGATCGTGCTGTTGTCGCCCCAGATGCACACGGGCATCTTCATCTCCTTCGGGGCCTGGGACCCGGCCGACGAGGACGAGCCGGAGCCCAGGTCCACCTTCATCTCCTGGCACTTCATGATCGCGCCGTCGAGTTCGGAGGGGTTGTACGACTTGGGCTCGCCGATCGGGGTGAGCTTCTGGCTGCTCGATCCGGCGCCGGAGGACGAGTCCGACTCCTCGGAGAAGCCGTCCTGCGCCCTGGTGAACATGTAGTCGACGACCTTCTCCGGGTTGTCGATGTCCCCGTAGAGGCCGTTGAGCTGGAGCAGCTTCTGTGCCAGCGGGTTGTCCTTGCTGCCCGACTCGTACTGCACGGTCAGGTCCTTGGCGTTCTTCACACCGTTCTTCTCGGCCTTCGCGCGGCTCTCGGAGGTCATGGAGTCCTCCTTGGACTCCTTCTTCGTGTAGTCGCCGAGCACGGTCGCGGGCGCCGTCAGCTTGTGCGGGCCGTCGTCCTTGACCGAGCCGCTGCCACCGTTGTCGTCGCCCGCGAACAGGAAGTAGCCGCCGACCGCGACCGCCACGACCACCGCGACCGCGCCGATGACGGCGCCCGTCTTCTTGCCGCCGCCTCCGCTCGGCGGCGGGGGCGGGGGCACCTGCCCGTAGGGAGCCTGCGGCGGCTGCCCGTAGGGGGCCTGGGGCTGGCCGTAGGGGGCCTGCTGCGGCGGGACGCCCTGGGGCGCCTGCTGCGGGTAGCCGTAGCCGGGCTGCTGCGGGGCCTGGGGCGGGTAGCCGTAGCCGGGCGGCGGGGCCTGGGGCGGCTGCCCGTAGGGGCCCGGTTGCTGCGGCTGGCCGCCGCCGTACGGACCGGGCTGCTGGCCCCCGTACGGACCAGGCTGCTGGCCGCCGTACGGGCCCGGCTGGTTGAAGCTCATTGCTGGGGTTCCCTCCGTTAACTGCTGCTGCGAGCGCGTGCGCGCGTCACTTCTTCACGCGGGCCGCGTCGCGGTACTTGGCGGCGAGGTCGGCGACGTCGTCCGTCGCCATGCCGTCCCCGCCGGAGATGAAGGCGGCGGCGTCGGTGGCGGTCACGATGCCGGCGGTGCTCCGGTCGGACCAGGCGCAGATCGGGATCTCCAGGCTCTTGCCGCCCTCGGAGACCTTGGCCCGCTGGCACTTCATCAGCGCGTTGTCCAGGGCGTCCGGCGAGACCGACTCCGGGCTGCCCTGCCAGGTGACCTCTTCCTTGCCGCCGTCGCTGTCCTTCTCCGTCTGCTCGTGTATCTTCTCGAACGCCTTGTCGATGGTCTTCTCCGGGTCGCTGATCTCACCTGACATGCCGACGACATTCAGGCCCTTCGTCTTGAGCCCGGAGCCGGACTTGTAGTTCGCCTTCTCCTGCACGGCGTCCTTGATGCCGATCTCGGCGGCGTCGTCCTTGCCCGCGCTGTCCAGCGGGCCGCCGGAGGAGTCCGACGAGGTGTCCTTCTGGTACTCGCCGACCGAGGCCGGGGACACCAGCTTGTGCGGCCCGTCGTCGCTGACCGAGCCGGAGCCGCCGTCGTCGCTCCCGACGACGAAGTACGCGCCGACGCCGATCGCCGCGACCACCGCGACCGCGCCGATGATCAGGCCCGCCTTCTTGCCGCCGCCTCCGCTCGGCGGCGGGGGCGGCGGGACCTGTCCGTAGGGAGCCTGCGGCGGCTGCCCGTAGGGAGCCTGGGGCGGCTGCCCGTACGGGGCCTGCGGCTGGCCGTAGGGGGGCGCCTGCGGGGGCTGCTGGGGGTAGCCGTAGCCGGGCGGCGGGGCCTGCGGCGGCTGGCCGTACGGGGGCTGCGGGGGCTGGCCGCCGTAGGGGCCGGGCTGCTGGGGCTGCCCGCCGCCATACGGCCCCGGCTGCTGCGGCTGCTGGCCGTCGTACGGGCCCGGCTGGTTGTAGCTCATGCTGAAGCTCCCCCTCGAACGCGTGTGTGCGCCTACGTTCTCCCGCACGTTTATGTGTTCCCGACATCCTGACCGACGCCTGGAGCACCGTGGGGCCCGGGGAGTCAACCGTTACTGAAGATTCCGGTTTCGGGACCACACTGTGACACCCCTAAACTGGGCCCGTGACCGAGAACGCTCAGCAGCAGCCTCCAGCGACCACTCCCGAGCTCCCGACGCAGTACGCACCGGCCGAGGTAGAGGGGACGCTGTACGAGCGCTGGGTAGAGCGCGGTTACTTCGACGCGGACGCGAAGAGCGACAAGGAGCCCTTCACCGTCGTCATCCCCCCGCCGAACGTCACCGGCAGCCTGCACCTGGGCCACGCCTTCGAGCACACCCTCATCGACGCCCTCACCCGCCGCAAGCGCATGCAGGGCTACGAGGTGCTGTGGCAGCCCGGCATGGACCACGCCGGCATCGCCACGCAGAACGTGGTGGAGCGCGAGCTCGGCAAGGAGGGCAAGTCCCGCCACGACCTCGGCCGCGAGGCCTTCGTCGAGCGCGTCTGGCAGTGGAAGGGCGAGTCCGGCGGCCAGATCTCCGGCCAGATGCGCCGCCTCGGCGACGGCGTCGCCTGGTCCCGTGAGCGCTTCACCATGGACGAGGGCCTCTCCCAGGCCGTCCAGACGATCTTCAAGCGGCTCTACGACGACGAGCTGATCTACCGCGCCGAGCGCATCATCAACTGGTGCCCCCGCTGTCTGACCGCCATCTCCGACATCGAGGTGGAGTACCAGGACGACGACGGCGAGCTCGTCTCCATGACGTACGGCGAGGGCGACGAGACGATCGTCGTCGCCACCACCCGCGCCGAGACCATGCTGGGTGACACCGCCGTCGCCGTGCACCCCGACGACGAGCGGTACAAGCACCTGGTCGGCAAGCAGATCAAGCTGCCGCTGACCGACCGCTCCATCCCCGTCGTCGCCGACACGCACGTCGACCCGGAGTTCGGCACCGGCGCCGTCAAGGTGACCCCGGCGCACGACCCGAACGACTTCGAGATCGGCCAGCGCCACGACCTGCCGAACATCACGGTCATGGACGAGCACGCGGTCATCACGGTCCCCGGCCCCTTCCAGGGCCTGGACCGCCTGGAGGCCCGCTCCGCCATCGTCGGCGCGCTGCGCGCCGAGGGCCGCATCGTCGCCGAGAAGCGCCCGTACTCCCACTCCGTGGGCCACTGCTCGCGCTGCAAGACCACCATCGAGCCGCGGCTCTCCATGCAGTGGTGGGTCAAGGTCGGCCCGCTCGCCAAGGCCGCCGGTGACGCGGTCCGCGACGGCAAGGTCAAGATCCACCCGCAGGAGATGGAGAAGCGCTACTTCGACTGGGTCGACAACCTCCACGACTGGTGCATCTCGCGCCAGCTGTGGTGGGGCCACCGCATCCCGGTCTGGTACGGCCCGAACGGCGAGATCGTCTGCGTCGGCCCCGACGAGCAGGCGCCCACCGGCGAGGGCTGGACGCAGGACACCGACGTCCTCGACACCTGGTTCTCCTCCGGTCTGTGGCCGTTCTCCACGCTCGGCTGGCCGGAGCGGACGGAGAGCCTCGCGAAGTTCTACCCGAACTCCGTCCTGGTCACCGGCTACGACATCCTCTTCTTCTGGGTCGCCCGGATGATGATGTTCGGCCTGTACGCGATGGACGGCACCCCGCCGTTCCACACCATCGCCCTGCACGGCATGGTCCGCGACCAGTTCGGCAAGAAGATGTCGAAGTCCTTCGGGAACGCGGTCAACCCGCTGGACTGGATGGACAAGTACGGCTCCGACGCCCTGCGCTTCACCCTGGCGCGCGGCGCCAACCCCGGCGTCGACGTGCCGATCGGCGAGGACTGGGTCCAGGGCTCCCGCAACTTCGCCAACAAGATCTGGAACGCGACCCGCTTCGCGCTGATGAACGGCGCCACGGTCGAGGGCCCGCTGCCGGACGCCGCCGAGATGTCGGCCACCGACCGCTGGATCCTCTCGCGCCTCAACACCGTGGTCGCCGAGGTCGACGCGTACTACGAGGACTACCAGTTCGCGAAGCTCTCCGACGCCCTCTTCCACTTCGCGTGGGACGAGGTCTTCGACTGGTACGTGGAGCTGTCCAAGACCACGTTCATGGCGGGCGGCCCGGCCGCCGAGGTCAGCAAGCGCGTCCTCGGCGAGGTCCTCGACGTCACGCTGCGCCTGCTCCACCCGGTCGTGCCGTTCGTGACGGAGACCCTGTGGACCACGCTCACCGGCGGCGAGTCCGTGGTCATCGCGGAGTGGCCGACCGACTCCGGCTTCCGTGACGCGGGCGCCGAGAAGGAGATCGCCTCCGTCCAGGACCTGGTCACCGAGGTCCGCCGGTTCCGCGCCGACCAGGGCCTCCAGCCCGGCCAGAAGGTCCCGGCCCGCCTCACGCTCGACGGCACGCCGTTCGCCGCGCACGAGGCCGCCGTCCGCCAGCTCCTGCGCCTCCAGCCGGAGGGCGAGGGCTTCGCGGCCACGGCGACCCTCCCGGTCGCGGGCGCCACGGTCGCGCTCGACCTGTCCGGCACGATCGACGTGGCGGCGGAGCGCAAGCGGCTCGCCAAGGACCTGGCCGCCGCCGAGAAGGAGAAGGCCCAGGCCACCGCCAAGCTCGGCAACGAAGCCTTCCTGGCGAAGGCCCCCGACCAGGTGGTCGACAAGATCCGCGGCCGCCTCGCCAAGGCCGACGAGGACATCGCGCGCCTCCAGGCCCAGCTGGACAACCTCCCGGCGGCGTAAGGCAGTCCGCCCGCAGGCACGCGAAGGCGCCCGGAACTCACCTGAGTTCCGGGCGCCTTCGTCATGCCCCCGCGCGTACTCCCGGCCGGTCAGGCCTCCGTGGCGACCGGCCCCGTGCCCACCGCCTCCGCGTTGCGGCGCGTCTTCGCCCAGCCGTTGCGGCCGCGCAGCAGGCGCAGGAAGCCGCGCGCCGCCACGATGAACACGTGGTACGCGTACACCCACAGGGCGAGACCCCACAACAGGCCCGTGAGCCGGGAGCGGTCGGGCGCGTAGTCACGGCGGTAGAGCGGACCCCAGGCCACGAACGGCAGCACCGACAGGGCGCACAGGCCCAGGATCAGCGGCCACGCGCCGAGGAACGCGTCGCGCATCGAGCCGCCCACGACGACGCTGCCGAGCAGCAGCACGCTGAGGACGAGCGTCGCGACGTGCGCGAGGGGCTGCATGAACGTGTACAGGGTCTCCAGGACGCCGCGGCCCGAGTAGTGGCGCGACGCGACGATGCGCGGCGCGTACCGCACGCACTGGAGGTTGCCCTGCGCCCAGCGGGTGCGCTGGGTGAGGAAGCGGCGCAGGCGCGGTAGGCCCTCCTGCGAGACGTAGGTGTCGGCGATGTGCGCGATCCGGTAGCCGCCCAGGATCATGTGCAGGCCCAGCTCGTAGTCCTCCAGGAGCGCGTCGCGCTGCCAGGGGCGGCGCTCGGTGGCGGCGATGTGGTCCAGGGCGGTGAGCCGGGTGAACTGGCCGTTGCCGCCCAGGCCCACGGAGCCGGTGCGGCCGCGCAGCAGCTGCATGCCCGCGTTGGACACGGCGAACTCCATGTCCTGCATGCGCACCAGGAGCCGCGCCACGGCGTTGGCGAGGCGCCCGCGCTCGGGCAGCGGCGGCCGCTCCTCGTCGACGTTGCGCATCCGCACGCTGACCTGGACGCCGCCCACCTCGGGGTCGGCGAACCCGGCCGGGCCGCTGACCCGGGCGAGGGCGTCCGGGGCGAGCCGCCCGTCGGCGTCCACGACGCACACGACGACCAGGGACCGGTCGGTGTCCGCGGGCAGGAAGGCGTTCAGCGCCGCGTACGCGGAGTTGAGGGCCGCGCCCTTGCCGATGCGGGCGTCGGGGCGGCGCCGCGAGACCAGGTGCACCCGGGCGTCGTCCGCCGCGAGTGCGGTGACGACGGCCGCGGTGGTGTCCTCGCTGTCGTCGTCGACGACCCAGACGTGCGCGGCCGGGAAGTCGGCCCGCAACTGGGCGACGGTCGTGCCGATGACGGTCTCCTCGTCGCGGCACGGCACGAAGAAGTGCCAGGTGAAGGGGGCGGAATCGCCTTCCGCGGCCTCGGGGCGGCGCACGTAGGCGTGGCGCGATCCGGCCCAGTACAGCAGGAAGCAGGCGAGCAGCAGGAACGGCAGGGCGTAGAGCAGGACGTGGGGGGTGATCATGGAGTCCTCGGGCGGGTGGGGGACGGGGGAGGGGCCGGTCAGGCGGCGGCGGGGAGCTCGCGTTCGGTGCGGCCCGCGGCGAGGGCGCCGAGGAGGACGGCGATCCGCTGAGAGGCGAGCCCGTCGCCGAACGGGGACGGCAGCCCGGCGAGGTGCCGCAGGCCCTCCTGGCCCTCCGCGAGGCGGCGGCGCGCCGCGCGGCCGATCTCCCGGCCCGGCGGGACGAGCTCGGCGAACCCGGCGTCCATGGCCTCGGGCCGCTCCGTGGACCGGCGTACGACGACCAGGGGCCGGCCCAGGACGGTGGTCTCCTCCTGGATGCCGCCCGAGTCGGACACGATGACGGCGGCGTGCCGGGCGAGGCCGAGGAACTCGCCGTAGCCGAGCGGCGCCAGCTCGGTGAGCGGTTCGAGCAGGTGCGTGAGCCCGGCCGCCTCGATCCGGGCGCGGGTGCGCGGGTGGACGGCGAACAGGACCGGCAGCTCCTCGGCGAGGGAGGCGAGCTCGCGCAGGACGGCGGCGAGCGCGGCGGGGTCGTCGGTGTTCTCCGGGCGGTGCGCGGTGGCGAGGACGTAGCGGTCGGCGCTCACGCCGTGCGCGGCGAGCAGCGCGGCGCGCTCGTCGGCGGCGGGCAGGTGCTCCTGGACCGCCTCGACGACGGTGTTGCCGGTGACGGTGATCCGCCCGGCCGGGACCCCCTCGGCGCGCAGCAGGTCGCGGTTGTCCTCCGTGGCGGCGCAGAGCACGTCCGCGAGCTGGTCGATGACGACGCGGTTGTGCTCCTCGGGCATCGCCCGGTCGTGGCTGCGCAGGCCCGCCTCGACGTGGACGAGCGGCAGCGAGCGGGCGTTCGCGGCGAGCGCTCCGGCCAGGGCGGCGTTGGTGTCGCCCTGCACCACGACGGCCAGCGGCGGCTCCTCGGCGAAGAGGGCGTCGAGCTGGGCCAGGGCCGCGGAGATCTGCACGGCGCGGGGCTTGCCGCCGATGCCGTCGAGCAGGGTGGGCTCGGGCAGGCCAAGCTCGGTGAGGAAGCGGCCGGAGAGCGCGGCGTCGTAGTGCTGGCCGGTGTGCACGAGGTGTGCGGCCGGGCCGAGCACGCGGACCAGGTGGGCGATCTTCACCAGTTCGGGGCGGGTGCCGATGACGATCGCGACCGAGCGGGGCGGGAGGGCGGGGGCGTGCAACGGGGCTCCTGGCGGGTGGGGCTTGGGGATACGCAGGAGCTTGTGGGGCGTGGGTTGCGGGGGTGGCTCGCCTTCGGTTGCCCAACGGTTGCGGAGCCTGCGGCCGCGCGTGTTCAGGTCCAAGGCCCTGGCCCACTGGTCCTGCCGGCGTGGGACCTAGGTCCCGCGCGGGGCGCCCCTGGCCCGCCCCTTCCCGATCCGGGGGCTGCCGCCCCCGTGCCCCCGCTTTTCGGCGCTTCGCGCCTCGTCCTCAAACGCCGGACGGGCTGGATCTGTCGCCGGTTGCGGCTGTGTTTCAGCCTCTCCGGCGTTTGAGGAGCGGGGGTCTGGGGGCGGAGCCCCCAGGAAGCGGGAAGGGGCGGGTCTGGGGCGTCCCACGCGGGATCAGCCCTCGCCCCGGTAGCGGTAGCCGAGGCCCCGTACCGACTCCAAGGGGTCGTCCCCCTCACCGACCGCGAGCTTGCGGCGCAGCCGGAGCACCGCGAACTTCACCCGCTCCCGCCCGGACCCGCCCGGATCGTCCCAGACGAGGTCGAGGAGCTGCTCGATGGTGACGACCCGCCCCCGGTTGCGGACGAGGACCTCCAGGAGCCGGTACTCGATCGCGCTCAGCCGCGTCTCGTGGCCCTGCCACACCGCCGACCGCCGCTCGGGCACGAGCCGCAGGCCCGCCTCGACGTAGTCGCCCCGCCACTGCTCGGGGTTGGAGCGCCGGAGCAGCGCCTCCACGCGGGCGAGCAGCTCGACGTGGTCGAAGGGCTTGCACAGGTAGTCGTCGGCGCCGGAGCGGAGGCCGCGGACGCGCTCGGCGGGGCTCGTGCGGCCGGACAGGATGAGGACGGGCAGGTCGGTGAGGTCGCGGGTGCGGTCGAGGACCTCCCAGCCGTCGAGGCCGGGCAGGACCAGGTCGAGCACCATGAGCGCGGGCCGCCGGGCGAAGAGGAGCTTGAGCGCGGCCTGCCCGTCGTCGGCGGTGACGACGTCGTACCCGGCGCGGGTGAACAGGACGCGCAGGGCGAGTCCCAGGTCGGGGTCGTCCTCGACGAGCAGCAGCCGGGTCATGCCGGGCCGGTCCCGGGCGGACCGCCGAGCGGCAGCCACACCTCCACGCTGGTGCCGTGCCCCTCGTCGCTGTGGACGGCGACGGTGCCGGAGTGCAGCCGTACGGCGTCGCGGACGACGCTCAGGCCGAGGCCGGTGCCCGGGTAGCCGCCGCGCCGGGCGTTCGGGGCGCGGACGAACTCGGTGAAGACCTCCTCCTGGAACTCCTTGGGGATGCCGATGCCGCTGTCGGCGACGGTGATGCGCCAGCCGGGCGGCGCGGGCGGCTCGTCGGTGCCGGGGCCCTCGCACGGCCGGGCGGTGACGGTGACGGTGCCGCCGGCGGGGGTGAACTTCACGGCGTTGTCGAGCAGCGAGGTCAGTGCCCGCTCCAGCTGGTCGGCGTCGCCGGTCAGCGGGGGCGGCTCGCCGCCGGGCAGGTCGAGGGCCACGAAGACGCCGTCGCGGGTGGCCCACGGGGTGATGTCGTGCACCAGGCGGGTCAGCAGGCGGCCCGGGTCGAGCGGGGCGAAGGACGGCGGGGCGCCGCTCGCGGCCTCCGCGTACCGGTGCAGGAGCCCGTCGGCCATGTCCTGCATGCGGGTTGCGGCCCGCCGGATCGTGTCCAGGTACGCGCGCTGGGCCTCGTCGAGGGCACCGCCCGCGGGGTCGCTGAGGAGTTCGCAGAAGGTGAGCACGGTGGCCAGCGGGGTGCGCAGCTCGTGCGAGGTGCGGGCGGCGAACTCGGCGCGCTCGCGGGCGAGGTCGCCGAGCGTGTCGATGTGCCGGTGCAGGTCGGCCTCGTAGCGGCGCTGCTCGGTGACGTCCTCGACGAGCCACAGGACGCCCAGGTGCCGCTCGCCCGCGTCGATGGGCTGGCGGCTGCGGCGCAGCGTGCGCCCGTCGCGCAGGCGGAGCTCGGCCTTGCGGACGAACTGGCCGCGCAGCGAGCGCAGCGCGGCGGTGTCGCGCTCCGGGAGCAGCCGCGTCACGGCGTCGGCGATGGGGTCGGCGGGGGCGCCCGTCGAGGTGTCGACGCCGTGCAGGCCGCAGATCTCCGTGAACTGGGGGTTGGCCGCCACGACGCGGCCGTCGTCGCCGACGAGCAGCGCGCCCATCGGGATGGCCCGCAGCACGGCCGCGGAGAACGGGGCGTGCAGGCCCCGGGGCTCCGTCGTCATGCGCCGGGCCTAACCGGCGGGCTCGGCCGCGGGCGGGCCCAGCGGTTCGGGGCCCGGCGCCGGGGCGAGGCCGAGCCGCTCCAGCTCGGCGTCCGCGAGGGCGTCCAGGGTGCGCGGGTCGGCGGTGCGCCAGCCCTCGGCGAGGCTGCCGGGGGTCGCGCCCGGCAGGGCGGCGGCGGTCTCGGCCACCTCGTCGAGGGGGCGGAGCAGGGCGCGCAGGGCGAGCAGCTCGCGCCCGTTGGCGAAGGCGCCCAGTTCCCGGGCGGCGGCGGCCTGCCGCACCCAGCGCACCCGGCGCGGCAGCCAGAGCGCGAGGACGAGGCCGACGGGCAGCAGGAACAGGCCCGCGGCGGCCACGGCGAGCGCGGCGCGCAGCGTCACCGGGTCGACGTCGTCGACGAAGCCGACCACCGAGCGCAGCGCGGCGCCCACGTCGTCGCCGACCAGGGGCAGGCGCGCGGCGGGGGACCGCGACGAGGCGACGCCCGAGTCGGGGCCGGGGTGGCCGAGCAGCACGGCGAGCCGGTAGGCGACGAGGGCGGCGGCGGTCCACAGCGCGGTCCACGCCAGGACGGCCGCGTCCCCGGCGAGCTGACGGGCCCTGCGACCCGGATTCTGGGCATACCACATGGTCCGATTGGAACGCCGGTCCGCGCGGGGACGGGGCCGCCGCGCCGGGGAGTACACCCGTTGTCGTACGAGGACGGCGCCCGGCCCCGGCCCCCGCGGTGCGGCACGTCACGCCCCGCGGTGCGGCACGTCACGCCGTCGGGCGGGCGCGAGGGACGAAAGTCTGATGTGTCGGGTCAAAAGCCTCAGCGATGATGGAGGGGACATGCACGAGTGGCCCGCCGCTGTCACGGCGCTCAGCCAGGCGGCGGCCGCGGGCCGTCGCCTCGCTCGGCGTTGCACGCGGGAACCTCGTGTACTGGATCTCCTCACGGCGGGCTCCTGCCTCGCCCTGATGGCCCTCGACGTGCCGGGCCTGGCCGCGGCCGACAACTCGCTGACCGGGGTCACGGCCGCGCTCGTCCTGACGGCGGGCGCGGCGACGCTGCTGCTGCGGCGGGTCGCGCCGTGGGTGCCGTACCTGGTGGCGCTGGTGCTGCTCGGCTGGCTGCACGAGCTGACGCTCGCGCAGTTCGCCCTGTACTCGCTGGCCCGCTACCGCGGCCGCCTGGCCGGGGCCGTGGGCGTGATCGGCTATGTGTCCTTCGCGTACGTGATGTTCAATCTGCCCGGCTGGCCGGTGCACAGGGGCGACACGCTCAGCGAGTTCCTCAGCCTCGTCGTGCCGATCGGGGCGCTCGCCGCGGGCGTCGGCGTCGCCGCCAACCGGCAGGACCTCGTCCGCGCGCTCCAGGCCCAGCGGGCCGAGACGGAGGCGCTCCAGGCGGTGCAGCGGGAGCGGGCGCGCATCGCGCGCGACGTGCACGACTTCGTCGGCCGCGAGCTCACGCTGCTCAGCGTCCGCTCCCAGGTGCTCGCGCGGCGCGCGGCGGGCGGCCCGCACGCCGACGGCTTCGAGGAGCTCTCGGAGACCGCGCGCTCCGCGCACCGCATGCTGAACGAGATCATCGTCCAGCGCGGCGTCGACGGCCGCCCCACGCCGGGTGTCGAGGCCCTCCCCGAGCTGGTCCGGCGCAGCGCCCTCGCGGGCAGCCCCGTCGACCTCCACGTCGACGCCGCGGCGCACCGCCTGTCGCCCCTGCGCCAGGCGGCCGTGCACCGGGTGGTGCAGGAGTGCCTCACGAACGCGGCGAAGTACGCGCCCGGGGAGGTCATCACGGTCCGCGTCACCGTCCGGGAGGGCCGCCTGCGCGTCCGCGTCAGCAATCCGCTGCCCGCCCCGTGGGGTGCCGGGGAGCCCGAGGGGCCCGCGGCGCCCGTGTCCGCGGGGACCGGGACGGCCGGGATGGGCGAGCGGGTCTGGACCCTGGGCGGCACGTTCTTCGCGGGCCCGCGCGACGGCTCGTACGAGGTCGACGCCGACCTGCCCGCCGACGAACCGGCCTGACCTTTCAGCCCGTCCGGCGTTTGAGGACGAGGCGCGGAGCGCCGTAAGGAGCGGGGGCACGAGGGCGGCAGCCCCCGGATCGGGAAGGGGCGGGTCCGGGGCGCTGCCCGCGAGGGCTCACGCCGCCGACATCACCCGCTCCAGGCCGTCGAAGTCCTCCACGCACTTGCCGCACCCCAGCGCCACGCTGTCCAGCGGATCGTCGGCCGCGAAGACGGGAATCCCGGTGGCGGAGGCGAGCCGCAGATCGAGCCCGGGCAGCAGCGCCCCGCCCCCGGTGAGGACGATGCCGTGCTCCATGACGTCCCCGGACAGCTCCGGCGGACACTCCTCCAGGGTGGCCCGCACCGCCGCGATGATCGCCTCCACGGGCTCGTCGAGGGCGGCCCGCACCTCCCGCACGGTCAGCTCCACCGTCTTCGGCAGGCCGCCCACCTTCTCGCGGCCCCGCACGGTGAAGGTGCGGTCCTCGAAGGAGTCCTCGCCGGGCACCGGCCACGCCGAGCCGATGCCGACCTTGATGTCCTCGGCGGTGCGCTCGCCGACGAGGAGGGCGTGCTCCTTGCGGACGTAGTCGGTGATCGCGGTGTCGAGGCGGTCGCCGCCGACGCGCAGGGACTGGGCGGTGACGATGCCGCCCAGGGAGATCACGGCGACCTCGGTGGTGCCGCCGCCGATGTCGACGACCATGGAGCCGCGCGGCTCCGCCACGGGGAGCCCCGCGCCGATCGCCGCCGCCATCGGCTCCTCGACGAGGTGCACGGCCCGCGCCCCGGCCCGCTGCGCGGCGTGCACGATGGCGCGCCGCTCGACGGGCGTGACGCCGCTGGGGACGCACACCACCATGCGCGTGCGCGGGCGGCGCCCCGGGACGGCCTTGCGCACGAAGTGCCGGATCATCTCCTCGGCCGCCTCGAAGTCGCTGATCACGCCGTCCTTGAGGGGGCGGATGGCCCTGATGGAGCCGGGCGTGCGGCCGATGGTCTCCTTGGCCTCCGTCCCGACGGCGAGCGCGGCGCGCGCCCCGTCCTTGACGGCGACCACGGACGGTTCGTTGAGCACGATGCCCTGACCGCGGACGTACAGAAGCGTGTTGGCGGTGCCGAGGTCGATCCCTATGTCCATGATCGCCAAGTTTGCCGGGTCCGTTCGGGTGACGGAGGGACCAAAGTCCCGAATCGGACAGGTCTGAAGTCCCGACCCGTGGCGGAGACGGTCCGCGCGGCCTCCGCGGGCAGCAGCCGGGGGCCGGTCGGGCCCGGGGGAGCGGGGCCCGGGGCGGGCGGGGCCCCGCCCGCCCGGCCGCTGTCGGTGGGTCTCCGTAGACTGGCGTGCGTGAGTGACCTCCCTCCGAACGACAGCCCGCGCGACGACGAGACCGGCCCGGCCGACTCCTTCGACCAGTTCGACGACATCGTCGCCGCCGAGACCGAACGCGACCCGGACCTCGCCGTGATCGAGGCGGGCAGCCGCACCCTGCGCACCCAGGGCGGCCCGCCGCAGGGCGACGTCCCGGCCCGCCCCGCCGACCCCGAGGTGGACAGGGCGCTGCGCGAGGTCGAGAGGGAGCTCGCGGCCCGCTGGCCCGAGACCAAGCTGGACCCGTCGCTGCGGCGCATCGCCCTGCTGATGGACGTCCTGGGCGAGCCCCAGCGCGCGTACCCGTCGATCCACATCACGGGGACGAACGGCAAGACGTCCACGGCCCGCATGATCGAGGCCCTCCTCGGCGCCTTCGAGCTGCGCACCGGGCGGTACACGTCCCCGCACGTCCAGTCGATCACGGAGCGCATCAGCCTGGACGGCGCCCCCATCGACCCCGAGCGGTTCATCGAGGCGTATCAGGACATCAAGCCGTACGTGGACCTCGTCGACGCCAAGGAGGAGCACCGCCTCTCCTTCTTCGAGGTGCTCACGGGCATGGCGTACGCCGCCTTCGCGGACGCCCCGGTCGACGTCGCCGTCGTCGAGGTCGGCATGGGCGGCACCTGGGACGCGACGAACGTGATCGACGGCGCGGTCGCCGTCGTCACCCCCATCGACCTGGACCACACCGACCGCCTCGGCAGCACGCCCGCCGAGATCGCCGTCGAGAAGTCCGGGATCGTCAAGCAGGACGCGACGGTCATCCTGGCCCAGCAGCCGGTGGACGCCGCGCAGGTGCTCCTGAAGAAGGCCGTCGAGGTGGACGCGACGGTCGCCCGCGAGGGCCTGGAGTTCGGGCTCCTCGGCCGCCAGGTCGCCGTCGGCGGACAGCTGCTCACGCTGCGCGGCCTCGGCGGGGAGTACGAGGAGGTGTTCCTGCCGCTGCACGGCGAGCACCAGGCGCACAACGCGGCGGTGGCGCTCGCCGCCGTCGAGGCGTTCTTCGGCGTCGGCGCCCAGCGCGTGGAGCCCCTGGACATCGAGACGGTCCGCAAGGCCTTCGCCTCGGTGGCGTCCCCGGGCCGCCTCGAAGTCGTCCGCCGCTCGCCCACGGTCGTCCTCGACGCCGCGCACAACCCGGCGGGGGCCCGTGCCGCCGCCGCGTCCATCAGCGAGGTCTTCGACTTCAGCCGGCTGATCGGCGTCCTCGGCGTGAGCGACGGGAAGAACGCGCGCGGCATGCTGGAGGCCTTCGAGCCGATCTTCGCCGAGGTCGTCGTCACGCAGAACTCCAGCGACCGCGCGCTCGGCGCCGACGAGCTCGCGGCCATCGCCGTCGAGGTCTTCGGCGACGACCGGGTCCAGGTCGAGCCGCGCCTGGACGACGCCCTGGAGGCGGCGATCACCCTCGCCGAGGAAGAGGGCGAGTTCGCGGGCGGCGGCGTCCTGGTCACCGGCTCCGTCATCACCGTGGGCGAGGCCCGACTGCTCCTGGGGAGGGGCTGACCGCTGTGCGTACGCTCTGCTCTTCGACCCTCATCGGCGAGTTCCTCGTCATCGGCTTCGCCGGTCTGGTCGCCATGAAGGACCCGGACCTGGAGACGAGCACGGTCTGGACGGTGTGCGGCGTCGCGATGGCCCTGTCCGTCCTGCTGTGCGGCGTGGTCACCCGGCCGGGTGGGGTCCAGCTCGGCTGGGCCCTCCAGGTCGCGCTGATCGCCAGCGGCTTCGTGGTGCCGATCATGTTCTTCATGGGGGCGATGTTCGCCGCGCTGTGGTGGGCGTCCGTGCACTTCGGCCAGAAGATCGACGAGGCGAAGGCGCGCTTCGCGGCCATGGCCGAGCAGGGGGAGGCCTCCGGGGGCTGACCCGGCCTCCCCCCCGGGGCCCCAGGGCCGTGCGTCGCGCTGCGCGCTCGCCTCAACCGCCGGACGGGCTTTCTTCGGCCTCCGGCCTCGTCCTCAAACGCCGGACGGGCTATTTCCCCGAACTGCCGGAGTGGCCCGATATCGCGCTCACCCGATGGCCACCCTCCGTAGTGCCCCCGGTATCGTGCGGAATCCATCCCATGTGATCGTGAAAACACCTCTTGGAGCCGCACACCATGAGCCAGCGCACGCTCGTTCTTCTCAAGCCCGACACCGTCCGCCGGGGACTGATCGGGGAGGTCCTCGGCCGAATCGAGCGCAAGGCCGGCTGGACCATCTCCGCGCTGGAGCTGCGCACCCTGGACCAGGACACGCTGGAGGCGCACTACGGCGAGCACAAGGGCAAGCCGTTCTACGAGCCGCTGGTCGCGTTCATGGCCTCCGGCCCGGTGGTCGCCCTCGTCGTCGAGGGTGAGCGCGTGATCGAGGGAATGCGCCAGCTCGCGGGCCCCACCGACCCGATCGCCGCCGCGCCCGGCTCCATCCGCGGCGACTTCGGCAGCATCGTCCGGGAGAACCTCGTGCACGCCTCCGACTCCGAGGAGTCCGCCGAGCGCGAGCTCAAGATCTTCTTTCCGGGTCTCGTCTGAGGCTCCGGGTTCTGACATGTAGTCAGTGCGATTAGTCAGTGCGATCGCTCCACCGACCAGGGACGGCCGAAGAAATTCGGCCGTCTTTTGGCATATGCGCCCCGATTGGGGGAACCCGTGCCTCGGATGGCACGTCTCCAAGAGCGGGGCACCACATCATCTGCTGACAATGGCGGAGACCCTCGCGCCGTGTGCGTGCGGGCGAGACTACGATGGAAGCCTCCACGCCACACAGCACCCACCTCGCCTACCTAACAAGCCATCACACGCTCCACTAGGGAAGGCCAGACGCATCCTCATGGGGAACAACATGTCGTTCATCGGCCGTGACATGGCTGTCGACCTCGGGACCGCCAACACGCTGGTGTACGTCAGGGGTCGGGGGATCGTACTCAACGAGCCGTCCGTCGTCGCGATCAACACCAACACCGGCGGCATCCTCGCGGTCGGCGCAGAAGCGAAGAAGATGATCGGGCGCACGCCCGGCAACATCGTCGCGGTGCGTCCGCTGAAGGACGGCGTCATCGCCGACTTCGAGATCACCGAGCGGATGCTCCGCTACTTCATTCTGAAGATCCACAAGCGTCGCTATCTGGCCCGTCCGCGCGTCGTCGTCTGTGTGCCCTCCGGCATCACCGGGGTCGAGCGCCGCGCCGTCATCGAGGCCTCCTCGCAGGCGGGTGCCCGCCAGGTGCACATCATCGAGGAGCCCATGGCCGCGGCCATCGGCTCCGGCCTCCCGGTCCACGAGGCCACCGGCAACATGGTGGTGGACATCGGCGGCGGCACCACCGAGGTCGCCGTCATCTCCCTCGGCGGAATCGTCACGGCACAGTCCATCCGCGTCGCGGGCGACGAGCTGGACAACGCGATCATCCAGCACATCAAGAAGGAGTACTCCCTCCTCCTCGGTGAGCGCACGGCCGAACAGATCAAGATCACCATCGGTTCCGCGTACGACATGGACGCCGACGAGCACACCGAGATCCGCGGCCGCGACCTGGTCTCCGGCCTGCCCAAGACCGTGGTGATCTCCGCGGCCGAGGTCCGCAAGGCGATCGAGGAGCCCGTCAACGCCATCGTCGACGCGGTCAAGACCACGCTCGACAAGTGCCCGCCCGAGCTGTCCGGCGACGTCATGGACCGCGGCATCGTCCTGACCGGCGGCGGCGCGCTCCTGCGCGGCCTGGACGAGCGGCTGCGCCGCGAGACGGGCATGCCGATCCACATCGCCGAGGACCCGCTGGACAGCGTGGCGCTCGGCTCCGGCAAGTGCGTCGAGGAGTTCGAGGCGCTGCAGCAGGTGCTCGACGCCCAGCCGCGTCGCTGACCCCTGCGGGACGCGCCGAGAAGGCGGCGGCCCGCCGTGTGACACCAGGCGCCCGGTCACTACAGTGGCCGGGCGGCCGCGTCCGCTGACCGGACGTCACGACCCGCACACGACCTGACGTGAAAAGGTCCGCCGTACGAGTGCCTGCCGCCTCGTGCGGCGGATCGTTGATATATAGGCAAGGCATAAGAATTCCGCGGACTTCGGGGCTCCGGGGCCCCCGCGGGCTCACATTCCGCAGATTCCTACTTGAGGAAGGCACGGCCGCCGCACGTGAGGGACACACGAGAGAGCCGGCTGCTCCTGGTGCTGCTGATCGCCATCGCGTTCGCACTGATCACGGTGGACATCCGTGGTGGCGAGGACTCACCGGTCGACGGTGCCCGACAGGCCGCCGCCACGGTCTTCGGCCCGGTCGAGGACGGCATGGCGGGCGCAGTGGACCCGATCGGCAACGCCATCGGCGCGGTCCGCGACTCCGGTGGCCGCCACGACCGCATCGCCCAGCTGGAGCGGGAGAACGCCGCGCTCAAGGCCAAGCTCGGCAGCGACGACCGCAACCGCAGCCGGGTCAAACAGCTCGACTCCCTGCTCAAGACGGCGGGCGCGGGCCAGTACGGCATCAAGGGCGCGGAGGTCATCGGCATAGGAGCAGCCCAGGGCTTCTCCTGGACGGTCACCATCGACGCGGGCGCGAACGACGGCCTCAAGCGCGACATGACGGTCCTCAACGGCGACGGCCTGGTCGGCCGCGTCACCACCGTCGGCCCGTCCACCGCGACGGTCCTGCTCGCCAACGACCCCGACTTCACCGTCGGCACCCGCATGGAGAAGACCGACGAACTCGGCTTCGCCTCCGGCCAGGGCGACCGCCCGCTGCGCGTCCAGATGCTCAACGGCAAGGCGAAGATCAAGAAGGGTGACCGGCTGGTCACCTTCGGCTCCCAGGCCGACAAGCCGTTCGTGCCGGGCGTCCCCGTCGGCCAGGTCGTCCGCGTCGACCCCTCCGGCGGCGACCTGACCCGCAACGTATACGTCCGGCCGTACGTCGGCTTCACCAAGCTGGACGTCGTCGGCGTCGTCGTCGAGGCCCCCCGCAAGGACCCCCGCGACACGGTCCTGCCCGACAAGCCCGCCAAGCCCAAGCCCGCCCCGACCGTGACGGTCACCGCGACGCCGTCCGGGCAGGCCCCCGCCGACGGAGCCGACGGCACCGCGCAGAACGAGCAGTAGGAGCACTGACACCATGCGCTTCAACCGGATCCTGCTCTCCGGCGCCCTCGTCGTGGTCGCCCTCGTCGTCCAGGTCAGCGTGCTCGCCCGGCTCCAACTCCCGGGCGCCGTACCCGACCTGGTCCTGCTCACCGTCCTCGGCCTCGCCTTCGTGTACGGCCACGTCGGCGGCGCCCTGATCGGCTTCGGCGCGGGCCTGCTCACCGACCTGGCGCCGCCCGCCGACCACGCCGCGGGGCGCTACGCCCTGGTGCTGTGCGTCATCGGCTACCTCGCGGGCCTCGCCAAGCCCGAGACCGGACGACTGCGCTCCGCCAGCGGCCCGCTCTTCGTCGTGGTCGGCGCCGCCGTCGGCTCGACGCTCCTGTACGCGGGCGTGGGCGCCCTCGTCGGCGACGACGCGGCCCGCCACGTCGGCCTCGGCGGACTCCTGTTCACGGCCGCCCTGTACGACCTGCTGCTCGCGCCGTTCACCATTCCGCTGATCATCGCGCTCGCCCGCCGCGCCGAGAACGACCCGCTGGGCGAGACCGCCTCGGGCGCCAAGGCCGCCGACGTCTCCTCGGGCTTCCTGTCCTCCGGCACCGGCCTGAGCATCGGCAGCCAGCGCGGCGGCGGCCTGCGCACCAAGGCGGCCAAGGTCCGCGCCGCCCGCGCCGGACGCATCAAGGGGGTCAAGCGCCTGTGAGCGCACCGCAGTCGACGCACGCCGAGGCCGCGCACCCGTCGGCGTACGGAACCAGGGGAGGAGCGCAGCAGTGACCAACGCCCACCCGTCGCCCGCCACCGCCCTTCCGAAGAATGGGCCGCGCCCATGACCAACATTCCTGAGACGGGCCGCACACCACGCGTCCAGATCCGCCTCGTCGTCATCCAGATCCTCGTCGTCTCGCTGCTCCTCACCCTCGGCGGCCGCCTGTGGTACCTCCAGGTCCGCAACGGCGCCGAGTACGCCGAGGAGGCCTCAGGGAACCACGTCCAGCAGGTCGTCCAGCCCGCCGTGCGCGGCGAGATCCTCGACGCCCGCGGCGTGCCCATCGCCGACAACCAGACCCGCCTCGTGGTCTCCGCGTCCCGCACCGAGCTGATGAAGATGAAGGACGACGGCAAGGGCGTCCTCGCCAAGCTCGCCGACGTCCTCGGCATGAGCGCCAAGGACGTCTCCGACAAGGTCCGGCTCTGCGACTCCAAGACCCCGCAGCCCTGCTGGAACGGCTCGCCCTACCAGCCCATCCCCATCACCGACGAGGCCACGCCCAAGCAGGCCCTGCAGATCCGCGAGCGCTCCGAGGACTTCCCCGGCATCACCGCCGAGCCCACCGCCGTGCGCCGCTACGCCGCCCCCGGCAAGTCCAACACCGCCCAGGTCCTCGGCTACCTCTCGCCGGTCACCGACGAGGAGATCAACAAGGCCAAGGACACCGACTCGCCGTTCCTGCGCTCCGACCAGGTGGGCCGCTCCGGCCTGGAGCGGACGTACGACAAGCAGCTGCGCGGCAAGGCGGGCGTCACCCGCTACGAGGTCGACAACCTCGGGCGTGTCATAGGGAAGGCCAAGTCCGACAAGGCCGAGCCCGGCTCGAACGTCGTGACCAGCATCGACGCCCGCGTCCAGGCGGTGTCCGAGTACTGGCTGAACAACGCCATGAAGAAGGCCCGTGACGAGTTCGACAAGAACACGGGCGAGAACTACAAGGCCGACGCGGGCGCCGTCGTCGTCATGGAGAACAAGACCGGGCGCGTCGTCGCCATGGCCTCCAACCCGACGTACGACCCGAACGCCTGGGTCGGCGGCATCTCCGGCAAGGACTACGCCAAGCTCACCGGCAAGAAGTCCAACTACCCGCTCCTGAACCGCGCCATCCAGGGCCAGGCCGCCCCCGGCTCGATCTTCAAGGTCATCCCGACGACCGCCGCGGTCAACGCGGGCTACGAGTTCAACGGCCGCTATCCCTGCCCCAGCTCGTACTCCATCGGCGGCCAGGTCTTCAAGAACTTCGAGTCCCAGGGCCACGGCAGCATCACCCTCGGCCAGGCCCTCGAAGTCTCCTGCGACACCGTGTACTACAAGCTGTCGCACGACGAGTGGCGCAAGGACGGCGGCAACAAGCCCGCGAAGGACCCCAAGGACTGGTTCTACAGGACCGCCCACCAGTTCGGCCTCGGCAAGGAGACCGGCATCGACCTGCCGAACGAGGTCAGCGGCCGCGTCCCCGACCGCCAGTGGAAGAAGGACTACTGGAAGGCCAACAAGGACGCCTGGTGCAAGCAGGGCAAGAAGAGCGGCGACTACGCCGAGCGCATCGCCTACGAGAACTGCCTCGAAGGCATGAAGATGCGCGCCGGTGACTCCGTCAACTACTCCATCGGCCAGGGCGACACGCTCGTCACGCCCATCCAGATGGCCACGATCTACTCCGCCATCGCCAACGGCGGCACCCTCTACAACCCCACCGTCGGCAAGGCGATCATCAGCCCCGACGGCAAGCACGTGGAGGAGATCAAGCCCCAGGCGCACGGCAAGCTGCCCATGGACGCGGCCCTGCGCAAGGACATAGACGGTGCCCTCGCCGACGTCGCCACCAAGGGAACCGCCGCCTGGCGGTTCGGCGGCTGGCCGCAGGACAAGATCCCGATGCACGCCAAGACGGGCACCGCCGAGGTCTACGGCAAGCAGACGACGTCGTGGTTCGCGACGTACACCAAGGACTACTCGATCGTGATGACGATCTCCCAGGGCGGTACGGGCTCCGGCGCGTCCGGGCCCGCCGTGCGCCAGATCTACAACGCGCTGTACGGCCTGGACGACAGCGGCAACCAGGACCTCAAGAAGGCCCTGCTGCCCCACCCGCAGAAGTCCCTGCCGAAGATCGAGGCCGACGGCTCCATCGACGCCCCGAAGATCAAGCCGTACAAGCCCGGCAAGCCCAAGCCGCCCCAGGAGCTGACCGACCAGCAGCAGGACCAGCAGCAACAGGACCAGCAACAGGACCAGGACCAGCAGCAACAGGATCAGCAGGACCAGGACCAGCAGGAACTCGCGGGCGCGCCCGCGGGCTGGAGGCGCGACTGATGGCCGGCACCAGCGGTTTCTCCGTCTCGGGCTACGGCCCCGAGCGCTCCACCATGGCCCGCCTGTTCGCCCGCGACTCGCTGCTGCGCAGGCTGGACTGGTGGATACTGCTCGCCGCCCTCGCCCTCTCCGTGATCGGCTCGGCGCTCGTCTACTCGGCGACCCGCAACCGCACCGAGCTGGTCGGCGACGACCCGTACGCCTTCGTGACCAAGCACGTGATCAACATCGGCATCGGCCTGGCGCTGATGGCGGGCACGATCTGGCTCGGCCACACCATGCTGCGCACCGCCGTGCCGATCCTCTACGGCATCTCGGTCTTCCTGATCCTGCTCGTCCTGACCCCGCTCGGCGCGACCGTCAACGGCGCCCACGCGTGGATCGTCATCGGCGGCCAGTCGCTCCAGCCCTCCGAGTTCTGCAAGATCACCATCATCCTGGGCATGGCGATGATGCTCGCGGCCCGCGTCGACGCGGGCGACCGGGAGCACCCCGACCACCGCACCGTCGTCCAGGCCCTCGGCCTCGCCGCCGTACCGATCATGATCATCATGCTGATGCCCGACCTCGGCTCGGTCATGGTGATAGTGATGATCGTCCTCGGCGTGCTGCTCGCCTCCGGCGCCTCCAACCGGTGGGTCTTCGGACTGCTCGGCGCGGGCGCGCTCGGCGGCGTCGCCATATGGCAGCTCGGCGTCCTCGACGACTACCAGATCGCCCGCTTCGCCGCCTTCGCCAACCCCGCGCTCGACCCGGCGGGCGTCGGCTACAACACCAACCAGGCCCGCATCGCCATCGGCTCCGGCGGCCTCACCGGCACCGGGCTCACCCACGGCTCCCAGACCACCGGCCAGTTCGTGCCCGAGCAGCAGACCGACTTCGTCTTCACCGTCGCGGGCGAGGAACTGGGCTTCGTCGGCGCGGGCGCGATCCTGCTCCTCCTGGGCGTCGTCCTGTGGCGCGCCTGCCGCATCGCCCGCGAGACGACCGAGCTGTACGGCACGATCGTCGCCGCCGGAATCATCGCCTGGTTCGCCTTCCAGGCCTTCGAGAACATCGGCATGACCCTCGGCATCATGCCCGTGGCGGGCCTGCCGCTGCCCTTCGTCTCCTACGGCGGAACCTCCATGTTCGCCGTCTGGGTGGCCGTCGGCCTCCTCCAGTCGATCAAGGTCCAGCGGCCGCTGTCGGCCTGATCCCGTCGCCGGGGCGCCCAGGGACTGCCGGGCGCCCCGGAACGCGTCTAGATTCGGCTCATGGCGGAGACGAAGCGCGAGATCGAGCGGAAGTACGACGCCGGGGCCGGGCAGGGCCTCCCCGACCTACGCGGCGTCGCCGGAGTGGCCGACGTCATCGACAAAGGCGTCGCCGACCTCGACGCCGTCTACTACGACACCCCCGACCAACGCCTGGCCGCCGCCGCCATCACCCTGCGCCGCCGCACCGGGGGCTCCGACGCGGGCTGGCACCTGAAGCTCCCCGTCTCCCTCGCGGACGACGTGCGCGACGAGATCCAGGCCCCCCTGTCGGACGACGTGCCGCCCGCGCTCACGGGGCTCGTCCGCGCCCGGGTGCGCGACACCCCCCTGGTGCCGGTCGTGCGCCTCCGCTCGGCGCGCGCCGTACGCCACCTCGTCGACGCCTCCGGCACCCTCCTCGCGGAAGTCAGCGTCGACGACGTACGGGCGCAGCGCCTGCACGACGGCTCCGCCACGGCCGCCTGGACGGAGATCGAGGTCGAACTGGCGGAGGAGACGGCCCTGGCCCTCCTGAACAAGGTCGAGAAGAGGCTGAACAAGGCGGGGGTGAGCCGCGCGAAGTCGACGTCGAAGCTGGCCAGGGCCCTGGCGGAGACGGCGGGCCCCGCCGGGAGCGAGCGTCCGGCGCGGCCCCCGGCGCCCGGCACGGACGACTCGGCCGGCACCCACGTCCTGGCGTACCTCCACGCGCAGCGCGACGCCCTCGTGGCGATGGACCCCGCCGTCCGCCGGGACCTGCCCGACTCCGTCCACCAGATGCGCGTGGCGACCCGCCGCCTCCGCAGCGCCTTCAAGACGTACCGCAAGATCCTCGACCGGACCGTCACCGACCCGCTCGGCGAGGAGCTGAAGTGGCTGGCCGGCGAACTGGGCGTGGACCGCGACCGCGAGGTCCTCACCGAGCGCCTGACGGCCGCCCTCGCGGACGTCCCCCGCACGCTGCGCCTCGGCCCGGTCCGCGCCCGCCTGCGGATCTGGTCGGTCGCGGGCCGCACCGGATCGCGCCGCAAGACGGTCGCCGTCCTCGACTCGGCGCGCTATCTGGCCCTCCTCGACGCCGTCGACGCGCTGCTCGCCGACCCGCCGCTGCGCGAGGCCGCCGCGGCCCCCGCCGGGGACGCCCTGCCCAAGGCGGTGCTCAAGGACTTCGACCGGCTCGCGGCCCGCGTGGACCAGGCCCTCGCCCTGGCCCCCGGCGAGGAGCGCGACCTGGCGATGCACGAGGCCCGCAAGGCCGCCAAGCGCGCCCGGTACGCGGGCGAGGCCGCCAAACCCGCCTTGGGCAGGCCCGCGAAGCGCTTCGCCAAGCGGATGAAGGCCGTGCAGAGCGTCCTCGGTGAGCACCAGGACAGCGTCGTCGCCCGCGAGGCCCTGCGGAACCTGGCGATCCAGGCGCACGCGGCGGGCGAGTCCGCGTACACCTGGGGCCTGCTGTACGGCCGCGAGGAGGCGGCCGCGGCGGACCGGGAGCGGGAACTGCCCGAGGTGTGGGCCAGGGCGGCGGCACCGAAGGTGCGGGGCGCGCTCGGCGGCTGAGCCCGCGGCGGGGTGGGCCGATCGAGGTACGGGGCGCGGCCCCGATCACGTTAGGCTTGAGGGTCACCCCTGTCAGCTCACGAAGGTCCAGCGATGTCTGTCGAGTCGGTTTTCCCGCAGCTCGAAGCCCTGCTCCCGCATGTGCAGAAGCCGATCCAGTACGTAGGCGGCGAGCTCAACTCCACGGTCAAGGAGTGGGACGCCTGCGACGTCCGCTGGGCGCTCATGTACCCGGACGCGTACGAGGTCGGTCTGCCCAACCAGGGCGTCATGATCCTCTACGAGGTCCTGAACGAGCGCGAGGGCGTCCTCGCCGAGCGCACGTACAGCGTGTGGCCGGACCTGGAGGAGCTGATGCGGGAGCACAAGGTCCCGCAGTTCACGGTGGACAGCCACCGGCCCGTCAAGGCCTTCGACGTGTTCGGCCTGAGCTTCTCCACGGAGCTCGGCTACACGAACATGCTGACGGCCCTGGACCTCGCGGGCATCCCGCTGGAGTCCAAGGACCGCACCCTCGACGACCCGATCGTCCTCGCCGGCGGCCACGCGGCCTTCAACCCCGAGCCGATCGCGGACTTCATCGACGCGGCGATCATCGGCGACGGCGAGCAGGCCGTGCTCGACATGACGGAGATCATCCGCGCCTGGAAGGCCGAGGGCCGCCCCGGCGGCCGCGAGGAGGTCCTCTTCCGCCTCGCGAAGACCGGCAGCGTCTACATCCCGGCCTTCTACGACGTCGAGTACCTCCCGGACGGCCGCATCGGCCGCGTCGTGCCGAACAAGTCCGGCGTGCCGTGGCGCGTGTCCAAGCACACCGTCATGGACCTCGACGAGTGGCCCTACCCGAAGCAGCCCCTGGTCCCGCTCGCGGAGACCGTCCACGAGCGCATGTCCGTGGAGATCTTCCGCGGCTGCACGCGCGGCTGCCGCTTCTGCCAGGCGGGCATGATCACGCGCCCGGTGCGCGAGCGCTCGATCACGGGCATCGGCGAGATGGTCGACCGAGGCCTGAAGGCCACGGGCTTCGAGGAGGTGGGCCTGCTCTCCCTCTCGTCCGCCGACCACTCCGAGATCGGCGACATCGCCAAGGGCCTCGCGGACCGCTACACCGAGGACAAGATCGGCCTGTCCCTCCCCTCCACCCGCGTGGACGCCTTCAACGTCGACCTGGCCAACGAGCTGACGCGCAACGGCCGCCGCTCCGGCCTCACGTTCGCCCCCGAGGGCGGCAGCGAGCGCATGCGCAAGGTCATCAACAAGATGGTCTCGGAAGAGGACCTCATCCGGACCGTCGCCACCGCGTACGGCAACGGCTGGCGCCAGGTGAAGCTGTACTTCATGTGCGGCCTGCCCACCGAGACCGACGACGACGTCCTGCAGATCGCCGACATGGCGATGAACGTCATCCAGAAGGGCCGCGAGGTCTCCGGCTCGAACGACATCCGCTGCACGGTGTCCATCGGCGGCTTCGTGCCGAAGCCCCACACCCCCTTCCAGTGGGCGCCGCAGCTCAGCGCCGAGCAGACGGACGAGCGCCTGGCCAAGCTGCGCGACAAGATCCGCGGAGACAAGAAGTACGGCCGCTCCATCGGCTTCCGCTACCACGACGGCAAGCCCGGCATCGTCGAGGGCCTCCTCTCCCGCGGCGACCGCCGCATCGGCGCCGTCATCCGCGCCGTCTACGAGGACGGCGGCCGCTTCGACGGCTGGCGCGAGCACTTCTCCTACGACCGCTGGATGGACTGCGCCGACAAGACCCTGCCCGCCTTCGGCGTGGACGTCGACTGGTACACCACCCGCGAGCGCACCTACGAGGAGGTCCTGCCCTGGGACCACCTCGACTCCGGCCTCGACAAGGACTGGCTCTGGGAGGACTGGCAGGACGCCCTCGACGAGACCGAGGTCGAGGACTGCCGCTGGACCCCGTGCTTCGACTGCGGCGTGTGCCCGCAGATGGACACCCACATCCAGGTCGGCCCGACCGGCAAGAAGCTGCTGCCGCTGACGGTCGTCAAGTAGGCAATCCAGGTCGTCGCAGTTCGGAAACGGGGGGAACGGGGGGCCGGTGACGGCGTCTCACTAGGTATGGACCTTGAGAAGGGGCTCCCGCCGGAGCCGCGGCCGCAGCCGCAGTGGGAGCCGTGGCCCGAGCGGGTGCCGGAGGCGGCTGCCGAGGCGGTGGCCGGCTCGCCCGTGTCGCTGGCGAAGGACGTCCCCGAGCCCGCCCCGCGGGCCGAGGGGTGTCTCGTGGTGGCGCTGCGGCTGCCGGTGCGGATCGTGGTCCTGGTGCTCGTGGTGCCGGTGCGGATCGTGTGGGACGCCCTGGTGGTGTGCGCGCGGTTCGTGTACGACCGGGCGCTGCGGCCGGTCGGGCGGGCGCTCGGGTGGGTCTGGCGGGGGATCGCCGCCGTCCTCGCCTTCATCGGCAAGGTCCTCTTCGTCTGGCCCTGGGTGGCCCTGTGGCGCTATGTGGTCAGGCCGCTCGGGCTCGGGCTCCTCTGGCTGGTCCGCCTGCTGGTCGTCGTCCCCGCCGTGTGGGCGTACCGGCGGGTGCTCACACCGGTCGGGCACGGGCTCGTGTGGCTGGGGCGGATGCTCGTGGTGGTGCCCGCGCGATGGCTGTACGCGCGTTTCCTGACACCGCTCGGGCACGGTCTCGCGTGGCTCGCGCGGGGCGTCTGGTGGGTGGTGCGGGGCATCGGCCTCGGGTTCTGGTGGGTGCTGCGGGGCATCGGGATCGTCGTCGGCACGCTCTTGCGGTGGATCTTCGTGGTGCCCGCCGTCGCCCTGTGGCGGTGGGCGCTCGCGCCGGTCGGCCGGGCCGTCGCGTTCGTCGCGGGGGAGATCGGGGACGCGTTCGGACACGCATGGCGGATCGCCGGGCACGTCTCGCGGGCCGTGTGGCACTTCCTCTGCCGCCTCTTCAAGCTGCTGTGCGTGGAGCCGGTGCGCTGGGTGTACCGGCACCTCTTCACGCCGGTCGGGCACGTCCTGCGCGACGCGCTCTGGCGCCCGGCGGGCCGGGCGGCCCGGGCCGTGGGCCACGTCGCCCGTGCGGCACTCGGCTCCGTGCGCGAGAGCGCGCGGGAGGCCCGGGCGGACTTCCGGCGGCTGCTGTTCGGCACGTCCCGCGAGAAGGTGCCCGTCACCGGCGCTGCCGAGGCCCGGCGGGAACCGGACACTGTCCGGGGACGTACCCTAGGCAGTGGTACGACCCCACTCACGAAGGACTAGACCACTGGGCAAGCGACAGCCCGAAGGCCCGCCGCCCGCGCCCGTGGCGCAGCGCATCCGTCTGCGTTACACCAAGCGCGGCCGCCTCCGGTTCACCAGCCACCGCGACTTCCAGCGCGCCTTCGAGCGGGCGCTGCGCCGCGCCGAGGTGCCCATGGCGTACTCGGCGGGTTTCACCCCGCACCCGAAGGTGTCGTACGCCAATGCCGCACCCACCGGCACGGGCAGCGAGGCCGAGTATCTGGAGATCGCGCTCACCGAGCCCCGCGACCCGCAGAAGCTGCGGGAGCTGCTCAACGAATCGCTGCCCGCCGGGCTCGACATCACGGACGCCGTCGAGGCCCGCACCTCCGGGCTCGCCGACCGCCTCACCGCCTCCGTGTGGGAGCTGCGCCTCGACGGCGTGGAGACCGCCGACGCCGAGCGGGCCGCCGCCGCCTTCCGCGCCGCCGAGACCGTCGAGGTCCAGCGGCGTACGAAGAACGGGATGCGCACGTTCGACGCCCGCGCCGCCGTCGTGAGCCTGGGCGCCCTCGGCCCGGAGGAGCTCGCCTCCGTCGCTGATAGGCCGACCGACAAGCCCTGTGCGATACTGCGGCTGGTTGTACGGCACGTGACACCTGCCGTCCGACCCGACGACGTCCTGTCCGGTCTCCGAGCTGTGGCCGACCTGGCGCCGCCGGTCCCCGCAGCGGTGACCAGGCTGGCGCAGGGGCTTTTCGATGAAGAGACCGGCACGGTGACCGACCCGCTCGCGCCCGACCGCGAGGCAGTCACGGCCGCCCCGGCCGATCGGCATCCCGATGCGGGGGCCGCCGCAGCTGCCGCCGCGAAGGCGCCGGTGCCGGAAGGTCCCGCGTAGGGGCGCTCGCCGAGCACACCGCAGCGCCGCCCTTGGTACTCGGGAGCCACCTGGGCCGGGCGGCGCACTGACCAGAAGACTTTCGCCAGGCCGTCCGCCAGGAGCGTACGGAACCGGCGAGACAAGACATAGACAGCTCCCGTGCGGCGCCCACGCCCTCGGATGGCGGCCCCGCGCGACACGCGAGGGCCGCGGGTACGTCCGGTTTACGGCGCGGCGCCCGGGAGCGTGACGGGAGAACCGCCCGCATGCTTGAGCCGAACGACCCCACTGAGGGCTCGCAGAACAGCAGCACCCCCAGCGACACGCTGCCGCCGCGCCGTCGGCGCCGCGCCGCGTCGCGCCCCGCGGGACCGCCCGCGGGCACCGCCACGGACGCCGCGCCGGCCATACCGGCCGCCCCCGCCACCGTGGACCCGGACGCCGAGGAGACGGACGAGACGGCCGCCGAGGCCCTCGCCGCCGAGCAGGCCGAGGCCGAGGCCGCCCAGCCGTCGGTCGCCGAGGCCGCCGAGACCGTTGAGGCGGCTCCTGTGGCGCGTACGCGTCGGCGTGCGACGCGCAAGGCGTCCGCTCCGGCCGGTGCGCCCAAGGCTGCCGAGGAGGCCCCGCAGGAGGCCGCTCCCGCTGCCGCCGAGCCGGTGGCCGCCGACGCCGCCGAGACCGTTGAGGCGGCTCCTGTGGCGCGTACGCGTCGGCGTGCGACGCGCAAGGCGTCTGCCCCGGCCGGTGCGCCCAAGGTCGCTGAGGAGGCCCCGCAGGAGGCCGCTGCCGCTGCCGCCGAGCCGGTGGCCGCCGAGACCGTCGCCGTCGAGCCGGTCGCCGTCGAGCCGGAGGCCGAGGCCGCGCTGCGGCGTGCGCGCCGCCGTGCCACCCGTGGCGTGACCGCGCCCACCGCCGAGCCGCAGGCCGAGGCCGCGCGGGCCGAGGAGCCCGCCGTCGAGGCCCCGCAGGCCTCCCAGGCCCCCCAGGCCGCGGAGGAGGCCGAGTCCGCCGCGCCGCGCCGTTCGCGCCGCCGTGCCACGCGTGCCGTCTCCGCCCCCGCCGCCGAGCCGCAGGCCGAGGAGACCCCCGACGTGCCGGAGACCCCCGCCGCCGAGGCCCCCGCCGCCGAGTCCGAGGCGCCCCGCCGCGCCCGCCGCCGGGCCACGCGCGCCGCGGCCGCGCCCGCCGCCGAGGCGGAGACCGCGCAGGCCCCGAAGGCCGCCGAGGCGCCGCAGGCCCCGCAGGCCGCCGACGAGGCCGACGCCTCGCCGCGCGCCCGGAGCCGTCGTCGCGCCACCCGCAAGGCCGCCGCCGGGTTCACCGCGCCGCCCGCCGAGTCGCGTACCCGGGGCGAGGACGAGGGCGGTCGGCGCCCCGCGCGCCCCGCCGTCGCCATGTTCCAGGCGCCGGTGTTCACCGAACCGATGTTCCAGACCCCGGAGCGCGCCGCCGCCGCTGCCGCCGCCGAGGCGGCCGAGGCGGAGACCGCGCCCGAGCCCGCCCCCGCGGCCCCCGCCGCGCCCGCCGCCGAGGAGGAGACGGGCCCGCGCCGCCGCCGTCGCCGCCGCGCCGCCGACGAGCAGCCCGTCGAGGCCCCGCAGCCCGTCGAGGCCGTGGAGCCCGCCGAGGCCGAGGAGCCGCAGGACGCCGACGCCGAGGCCGAGACCGGTGACGCCGCCGAGGGCGAGGAGGCCGGCGAGCGCCAGGGCCGCCGTCGCCGTCGTGGTGGCCGTCGCCGCCGTCGCGGTGAGTCCGCCGACGCCGACGGCATCGACGGCTCGGACGAGGACGTCGCCGCCGAGCAGGCGGAGCAGGACGCCGAGGACACCGCCGAGCAGGCCGCGGAGGACGCCGAGGAGGCCGACGAGGCCGCCGAGGGACCGGCGGGCTCCAGCAGCAGCCGTCGCCGTCGCCGCCGTCGTCGCCGCGCCGGTGACGCCGCCGAGAGCGAGCCGGGCGAGGGCGACCCGGAGCGCACGGTCGTGAAGGTCCGCGAGCCGCGCAAGAAGTCCGCGGACGACGGCACGCCGAGCGACGAGGTGCAGTCCATCAAGGGCTCGACCCGTCTGGAGGCGAAGAAGCAGCGCCGCCGCGAGGGCCGCGAGCAGGGCCGCCGCCGGGTGCCGATCATCACCGAGGCCGAGTTCCTGGCCCGCCGCGAGGCGGTCAACCGCGAGATGATCGTCCGCCAGAACGGCGACCGCACCCAGATCGGCGTCCTCGAGGACAACGTGCTCGTCGAGCACTACGTCAACAAGGAGCAGTCGACGAGCTACGTCGGCAACGTCTACCTGGGCAAGGTGCAGAACGTCCTGCCGTCGATGGAGGCCGCCTTCATCGACATCGGCAAGGGCCGCAACGCCGTCCTGTACGCCGGTGAGGTCAACTTCGAGGCGCTCGGCATGGCCAACGGGCCGCGCCGCATCGAGTCCGCCCTGAAGTCCGGCCAGTCCGTGCTCGTGCAGGTCACCAAGGACCCGATCGGCCACAAGGGCGCCCGCCTGACCAGCCAGGTCTCGCTGCCCGGCCGTTACCTGGTCTACGTGCCCGAGGGCTCGATGACCGGCATCAGCCGCAAGCTGCCCGACACCGAGCGGGCGCGCCTGAAGACCATCCTCAAGAAGATCGTCCCCGAGGACGCGGGCGTGATCGTGCGCACCGCCGCCGAGGGCGCGAGCGAGGACGAGCTGCGCCGCGACGTCGAGCGGCTCCAGGCGCAGTGGGAGGACATCCTCAAGAAGTCGAAGATGACCACCACCAGCTCGCCGAGCCTGCTGTACGGCGAGCCGGACATGACCGTCCGCGTGGTCCGCGACATCTTCAACGAGGACTTCTCCAAGGTCATCATCAGCGGTGACGACGCCTGGCAGACCATCCACGGCTACGTCTCGCACGTCGCGCCCGACCTGGCGGACCGGCTCCAGCGCTGGACCTCCGAGGTCGACGTCTTCGCGACGTACCGGATCGACGAGCAGCTCGCGAAGGCGCTCGACCGCAAGGTCTGGCTGCCCAGCGGCGGTTCGCTGGTGATCGACAAGACCGAAGCCATGGTCGTGATCGACGTCAACACCGGCAAGTTCACCGGTCAGGGCGGCAACCTCGAAGAGACCGTCACCAGGAACAACCTGGAGGCGGCCGAGGAGATCGTGCGCCAGCTGCGCCTGCGCGACCTGGGCGGCATCGTCGTCGTCGACTTCATCGACATGGTCCTGGAGTCCAACCGCGACCTGGTCCTGAGGCGGATGCTGGAGTGCCTGGGCCGGGACCGTACGAAGCACCAGGTCGCCGAGGTGACCTCGCTGGGTCTCGTCCAGATGACCCGCAAGCGCGTGGGCCAGGGCCTGCTGGAGTCCTTCTCCGAGACCTGTGTCCACTGCAACGGCCGCGGTGTGATCGTGCACATGGACCAGGCGACGTCGGCCGGTGGCGGCGGCAAGCGCAAGAAGCGCGGCCGCGGCGGTGCCGAGCACACGCACGAGGCCCCCGCCGCCGTCGAGGCCGAGGACACCGCCACGGAGACGGCGGCCGAGGTCGAGGCGGAGACCGCCGCGCCGGTGGCCCTGCCCGAGCCGGACTTCGCGGCGGACGAGGAGCTGTACAGCAGCGCCGCGGAGGCCGAGGCGGCCGCGGCGTCCCGGGGCCGTTCGCGGCGCCGGGCCACGCGCCGCGCGTCGGCTCCGGCGGGCGCGCCCCAGCAGGAGCAGGCCGCCGATGCTCCCTCCGCGACCGCGCGGGCCGAGCAGCCCGAGCAGTCGCCCGAGGCCGAGCGCCCGGAGTCCGGAAGGAAGGCCAAGAAGGCCAAGTCCGGCACGGCGAAGGCACGGTCCGCGAAGGCCGAGGCCGCGCAGGCCGAGCCCGTGCGGAGCGAGCCCGTGACGGCCGAGGCCGATGCGGTGGAGCCCGTCGAGGCCGCCCCGGTGGCCGAGGCCCCGGCGCCCGCCGTCGAGGACGACGCCGCTCCCAAGGGGCGTACGCGCCGCCGCGCGACCCGTAAGGCGTCGGCTCCGGCCGGTTCGCCGAAGGCCGCGGGCGACGCCGAGGTGATCGTCACGGAGGCCGCCAAGCCGGAGCCGACGGCCCCGGCCGAGCCGGAGCCGGTGGCCGCTGCCGCCGAGCCCGTCGCGGAGCCGGTCGCACCGGCCGTCGCGGAGCCCGTCGCCGAGGCCCCGGCCCGGCCGCGTCGCCGCGCCGTCCGCAAGGCGACCGCGCCGACCGCGTCGGAGGACGCGGCCGTGGTGGTCCTGCCCGCGGCGGACAAGCCCGCGGAGCAGCCCGGCACGGTGGAGCGGACGGACGAGGCCGAGCAGGCCGCCCCCGTCGCCGAGCCGGAGCAGGCCCCCGAGGCCCCGTCCGCGACCGCCGCCGAGGCGGCCACGGACGAGGCCCCCGAGGCCGAGGCCAAGGCCGCCAAGAAGACGGCCCGCAAGACGGTCAAGAAGGCCACTGCCAAGAAGGCCGCCACGAAGAAGACGGCGGCCAAGAAGACGGTGGCCAAGACGGCGGCGGCCAAGAAGACCGCCGCCAAGAAGACGACCGCGAAGAAGACGACGGCCAAGAAGGCGGCGAAGAAGACCACCGCCAAGAAGGCCGCGGCGGCCGAGCAGTCGTCGCCGTCCGCTGTCGCGGCCGACGCGAGCTGACCCGCGAGGGTTCAGCGACCGCGGAGGTCAGCAGCTCGGAGCCCCCGCCCGGCGTACGCGCCGGGCGGGGGCTCCGGCGTTCCCGCGCTCCACCATCACCTATCCGTTGGGGATGTCCGCTTGAGGCCCGTACTTGGTGCCGGGGCGGGATACCTGTAAGACTCACGGGGTCCGTTGAGCAAGGGGAGGGATGGACATGGCGGGAGCACGTCCACACGGGATACGCCTGAGGGGCACGGGGCGCCACCGGGCGGTACGCCCCGCCAGGGGAGGGCGCCAGGCAGCCGCGCTGGCCACGGTCCTGTCGGCCGCCACCCTGCCGGGCGCGGCCACCGCCACCGCCGCGCCCGCCGGGACGCCCGCCTGGCCCGAGGGCCCCGTCTTCAACGACCCGCTGGGCACCGTCGACCAGCAGCACGCGATCCAGACCCGGCTCATCGAGCTGACCGACGCGGCCGTGGAGGGCTCGACCATCAAGGTCGCCGTCTACCACGTCTGGGAGGCGCCCATAGTCGAGGCGCTCGTCGGCGCCCACAAGCGCGGGGTCAACGTACAGATCCTGCTCGACTCGACCAGCAAGACGGACCGCCCGGACAACACCGCGTACGCCACGCTCGTCAACGAGCTCGGTGCCAACCGGACCAAGTCCTCCTTCGTGACGCTGTGCCCGCCGAACAAGTCGTGTCTCGGCGACCCGCAGTACGGCAAATCGATCATGCACAACAAGTTCTGGCTGTTCTCCGAGGTCAAGGGGGCCCGGGACGTCGTCGTCCAGACCACGTCGAACTCGACCCCGTCGGCGCACACCAAGTTCTTCAACGACGCGCTGCTGCTGCCCGACAACCCGGCCATGTACGACGCGTTCTCCGAGTACTTCACCGACATGGTCGGCAGGAACTGGGAGGCCTGGGACTACCGCACGGTCAGCAGCGGCCGCTACAAGGCGTACTTCTTCCCGCGCGTCGGCACGGTCAACGAGACCGACACCATGTACTCGGTCCTGAACAACATCTCGTGCACCTACAAGGACGCGCGCGGCGTCAAGCGCAGCACCAAGGTCCGCGCCTCCATCTTCAAGATCACGCGCAAGCAGATCGCCGACAAGCTGGTCTCCCTGCAGAAGGCGGGCTGCTCCGTCGACCTGGTGTACGCCGAGACGGACAGCGCCAGGAGCCAGAACGGCAGGCCCGGCACCTGGGAGGGGCTGCACAAGCCCGGCGGCCCGGCGCTGCGCTGCTTCAACGACGACCGGGACCCGCTCAGGCCCGGCCAGAAGCTCGTCACGCCGTACATCATCCACAGCAAGTACGTGCTGATCGACGGCAAGTACGACGGCAAGATCAAGAAGGTGTCCTTCACCGGCTCGCAGAACTACACCGCGCCCGCGCTGCGCGAGAACGACGAGCTGATCGTCAAGGTCGACGACGACGCCGTGCACAACACGTACCTCAAGCACTTCAACCGCGTGAAGAAGGTGGCGTGGCCCGGCACCAAGGACAAGACGGACCTGTGCCGCGGCGTGAAGCCGCTGCCGCCGGACGGTGAGAAGCCCACGCACTAGGGCGCGGGTCACAGGGGGCGGAGCCCGGTTTGACCCGTACGGGTGGGCCCCGTAATCTTGACCGTCGGCGTGTCCATACGTGCGCCCATCCTCGTAAACCTTCTTCCCTCCCGGAATTCCTACGGATCTTCGGGAGAGGCCGACCGCGCTGTCGCGCCGGGCGGCTGGACTGCGGGGATTCCGTTCCGAGCGAGAGAGAGATCCGCGTGTACGCCATCGTGCGCAGCGGTGGTCGCCAGCACAAGGTTGCTGTCGGCGACATCGTTGAGGTTGACAAGATTTCCACCGCCAAGGTTGGCGACACGGTCGAGCTCTCGACCCTGCTCGTTGTCGACGGCGAGTCCGTGACCAGCGACCCGTGGGTCCTGGCCGGCATCAAGGTCACGGCCGAGGTCGTGGACCACCACAAGGGCCAGAAGATCGACATTCTGCGCTACAAGAACAAGACCGGCTACCGCCGTCGCCAGGGTCACCGTCAGCAGTACACGGCGATCAAGGTCACCGGCATCCCCACGGCTGCGAAGTAAGGGACTGAGACAAGATGGCACACAAGAAGGGCGCATCGTCCACCCGGAACGGTCGCGACTCCAATGCTCAGCGGCTCGGCGTGAAGCGCTTCGGCGGTCAGGTCGTCAACGCCGGTGAGATCCTGGTCCGCCAGCGCGGCACCCACTTCCACCCGGGCTCGGGCGTCGGCCGCGGCAAGGACGACACCCTGTTCGCCCTGGACGCCGGCGCGGTGGAGTTCGGTACCCACCGCGGCCGCAAGGTCGTGAACATCGTCCCGGTCGCCTGAACGGCACTCTGACCGGAACTTTCGCGAGGCGGACCTCACTTCCCTGTCGGGAAGCGGGTCCGCCTTTCGCGTGTTTTGAATAGACACAGCACAGCTAGACACTTTCGTACTCCTCCGGCCCCGCGGCCGGGGGGACCCTTCCAGGAGGCACTGAACCATGACCACCTTCGTGGACCGCGTCGAGCTGCACGTCGCCGCGGGTAACGGGGGCCACGGCTGTGCCTCCGTCCACCGTGAGAAGTTCAAGCCGCTCGGCGGCCCGGACGGCGGCAACGGCGGCCGTGGCGGCGATGTGATCCTGGTCGTCGACCAGTCGGTCACCACCCTGCTCGACTACCACCACAGCCCGCACCGCAAGGCCACCAACGGCAAGCCCGGCGAGGGCGGCAACCGCTCCGGCAAGGACGGCCAGGACCTGGTCCTGCCGGTGCCGGACGGCACGGTCGTCCTGGACAAGCAGGGCAACGTCCTCGCCGACCTCGTCGGCCACGGCACCTCCTACGTCGCCGCCCAGGGCGGCCGCGGCGGCCTCGGCAACGCGGCGCTCGCCTCCGCCCGGCGCAAGGCCCCCGGCTTCGCGCTGCTCGGCGAGCCCGGTGACGCGGGCGACGTGGTCCTGGAGCTCAAGACCGTCGCGGACGTGGCGCTCGTGGGCTACCCGAGCGCGGGCAAGTCCTCGCTGATCTCGGTCCTGTCCGCCGCCAAGCCGAAGATCGCCGACTACCCGTTCACGACGCTCGTGCCGAACCTCGGCGTCGTCACCGCGGGCTCCACCGTCTACACCATCGCCGACGTGCCCGGCCTCATCCCGGGCGCGAGCCAGGGCAAGGGCCTCGGCCTGGAGTTCCTGCGCCACGTCGAGCGGTGCAGCGTGCTCGTGCACGTCCTGGACACCGCGACCCTGGAGTCCGACCGCGACCCGGTCTCGGACCTCGACGTGATCGAGGCCGAGCTGCGGCAGTACGGCGCGGGCCTGGAGAACCGCCCCCGGCTCGTCGTCCTCAACAAGGTCGACATCCCCGACGGCCAGGACCTCGCCGACATGGTCCGGCCCGACCTGGAGGCGCGCGGCTACCGCGTCTTCGAGGTCTCCGCCGTGGCCCACAAGGGCCTCAAGGAGCTGTCGTTCGCGCTCGCCGAGTTCGTCGCCGGGGCGCGGGCCGCCAAGCCCCAGGAGGAGGCCACGCGCATCGTCATCCGGCCCAAGGCCGTCGACGACGCGGGCTTCACCGTGACGCGCGAGGACGACGAGGGGGCGCCGCTGTACCGCGTCCGCGGTGAGAAGCCGGAGCGCTGGGTCCGCCAGACCGACTTCAACAACGACGAGGCCGTCGGCTACCTCGCCGACCGGCTCAACCGCCTCGGCGTCGAGGACCAGCTGATGAAGGCGGGCGCCCGCGCGGGCGACGGCGTCGCCATCGGCCCCGAGGACGACGCCGTCGTCTTCGACTGGGAGCCGTCGATGTCCGCCGGCGCGGAGATGCTCGGCCGCCGCGGCGAGGACCACCGCTTCGAGGCGCCGCGCCCCGCCGCGCAGCGCCGCCGCGACCGCGACGCGGAGCGCGACGAGTCGGAGCGGGAGTTCAAGGACTTCAACCCGTTCTAGCGGTACGTGGCCGCCGTCACCCCACGGCCCGCACAGCGAAGGGGCCCGGAGCGAATCACTCGCTCCGGGCCCCTTCGGCGTACGAAGAGCTACGCGGACTCCAGCTCCTCCGCGGCGGCCTCGGCCGCCTCGGCGGCAGCCTCCTCCGCGGCCTCCTCCCGCTGCGCGGGGATCTCCGCGGCGACCCGCGCGGCGGCGCGTGCGCGCCGCGCGTCGGACTTGGCGCACAGCGCCATCGCCGCCGCGTTGAAGCGGACCAGGGAGGGCGGGTCGGAAGGACCGAGGAGGTGCTCCTTGAGCTCGGCGCGCGCCTCGGCGTACACGTCGAGGGCGGGGTCGCGCACGGCGGCCAGGAGCGCGGGCACGCCCTCGGCCTCGGGCGACAGGATGGCCGCGGCCCGCACCGTCGGGAAGCCGGCGCGGAAGTCCGCCTCGCTCAGACCCGAGGTGTTGGCCACCGCGTACGGCTTCTCGCTGCTCAGCCAGTCGGACACGACCGAGGAGACGTCGCTGATGAGCACGTCGGCCTGGTTGAAGCAGGAGAAGATCGCCGGTCGCGACTCGGTGATGATCTGGTGCTCCCACTCCGGCAGGGCCGCCCAGTAGGCGGTCTCCCAGGCGAGCGTCGCCTCGATGATCGCGGCGCGGATGTCGCCGTCGGGCTTGCCCTGGAGCATCATGCGCTCCTGTTCGTCCGCGCCCTTGCGGAACTTCTTCGCCGTGAGGAGGTTCAGCTCCTCGGTGCGCCGGACCAGCTCGGCCTCGGCCTCGGGGCCGGGCCGGGCGCCGGAGCGCCGGCCGTTGGCCTCGCGGATCATGGCCTTGATGCGCTCGTTGGCGGCGCCCGCGGCCGGGATCTGGGAGCCGGTCATCGGGTGCGGCTTGTAGATCAGGCGCACACCGGGGTCGGCGAGCAGGTTCCGGACGATGTTCTCGCCCGCGAGGATGACCGAGGTGTTGCCGGGGTTGCCGTCCCAGCCCTCCCAGGTGGGCGCGTACAGGACGGTCGTGTACGCACCGGTGGGCGGGCCCGCGTACGGGCGGATCGGGGACAGCTGCGGACGGCCGACCTCGACGACGTCCTGGTCGGCCACGCCGATGTCGGCGAGCTGGTAGCGCTCGCGCGCGGCGGGACCGGCGACCCACACCTCGTCGTACGCCTTCGCGTACGGGTTGCAGGAGGACAGCTTGTCGCTCTCGCCGTGGTTGATGAAGGCGTGCTTGATCGACGGGATGCGCAGCACCTGCGAGGTCTTCGCGGCGTTCGCCGGGTGCAGGAGCATCTTCAGCGTCGACTGCTCCAGGGAGAACATCGTGGCGACCTTCGGGAAGCAGATGATCGGCACGTCCGTGGAGTCGATCTTCTGGACCATGAAGCGCTCACGGAGCACGATCAGCGGGTTGCCGTCGAGCTGCGAGAGCGTGGAGAGCCACATGTTGGCCTGGTACGCGGAGGTGGTGCCGCCGGAGAAGTACATGCCGACGGTCGGCTGGTAGTCGGCCAGCCACTGGTCGAGCCACTCCATGACCGCTTCGGCGTTCTTGGCGCGCTTCCTGGGAAGCAGCCAGGTCATGAGGTGGACGACGCTGCCGCCCAGGAGCGCCAGGGAGATGCCGAGGCCGATGCCGCCCCAGTACGCGTCGGTGGTGGCCGCCGTGAGCAGCAGGCCCAGGGTCGTCGGCACCGAGAACAGGAGCAGGCGGCGCGCGTGCTGGCGGGCCAGCAGGCGCGGCGGCGCGGCGGTGAGGTGCAGCGCGGACGTGTCGATGTTCCGCGTGAGCACCGGCAGCTGACGGCTGCGGCGGACCATGACGGCGGTCGCCGTGCAGGTGAAGTGCAGGGCGAAGAAGACGAGCAGCGAGACGGTCAGCGGCGACTGCTCGGCGAGCGGGTCGATGCCGTCGATGCGCAGCAGGCCGACGAGGATCAGCATGTCGCGCAGCAGCTGCCGGACGATGACGTCGAAGCGGACCTTGCCGAGCAGGGAGAGCAGCCCCGGCTGCTTGTACTGCAGGTAGATGTCGAGCGCGAGGTTCGCCGCGGAGGCGGCGATGAACACCGGGACGTACGGGATCAGCGCGGTGGCGAGCTGTGCCGCGAAGAGTGCGAACATCGTCAGCAGCGCGGTGAGCTGCACGATGCGGCGGTTGGCGAGTCCGGCGGAGGGCACGGGCTTGAGCTCCTGGCGGGGGGCGGTCGGACAGGGCGGGGGCGGTGCGGGAATCCGGGTGAGCGGACGAGGTCATCGCGCACTCGGATAAGTAGAAGACCCCTGACCGTATGACGCCGGGTGCCTCCCTAGCAATCTTCCGTGATGCTAATCACCGCATACAGGGGCAAAGGTCACAGGCTGGATGGGCCGAAATCCCGCCGCGTGGCTGCTTGACGTCCCCGGGGAGTCCGCGGGGCGTCCTCGTACGGTCCACCGGCCGGAACGCCGGGGCACCCGGCCCCGGTCTTCGCGTAGATTCGCAGGACCAGCAGCATCGGGATCATTTGGGGAAGCGCGTGACTAGGCAGGGCGTGGCAGAGGCGCACCGGGTCGTCGTCAAGGTGGGGTCCTCCTCGCTGACCACCGCTTCGGGGGGCCTCGACGCGGATCGCGTTGACGCGCTCGTCGACGTGCTGGCCAAGCACCGCAGCGGAGGGGAGCGCGAGATCGTGCTCGTGTCCTCCGGTGCCATCGCCGCCGGGCTCGCGCCGCTCGGCCTGCCCCGCCGCCCCAAGGACCTGGCCCGCCAGCAGGCCGCGGCCAGCGTCGGCCAGGGCCTGCTCATGGCCCGCTACACGGCCTCCTTCGCGCGCTACGGCCTCCGCGTCGGGCAGATCCTGCTCACCACCGACGACACCAGCCGCCGCGCCCACCACCGCAACGCCTCGCGCACCCTCGACGAGCTCCTCGCCATGGGCGCCCTGCCGGTCGTCAACGAGAATGACACCGTCGCGACCGACGAGATCCGCTTCGGCGACAACGACCGGCTCGCCGCCCTCGTCGCCCACCTCGTCCGCGCCGACCTGCTCGTGCTGCTCTCGGACGTCGACGGCCTGTACGACGGCGACCCCGCGGCCGAGGGCACCGCCCGCATCGGCGAGGTGCGCGGCCCCGCCGACATCGCGCACGTCAAGATCGGCAGCGCGGGCAAGGCGGGCGTCGGCACCGGCGGCATGGTCACCAAGGTCGAGGCCGCCCGGATCGCCGCGGCCGCGGGCATCCCCGTCGTGCTGACCTCCGCGAGCCACGCGGCGGACGCCCTCGCGGGCCGGGACACGGGTACGTACTTCCACGCCACCGGGCGCCGCTCGGCGGACCGCCTGCTGTGGCTCCAGCACGCCTCCGCGCCCCGGGGCGCCCTCACGCTCGACGAGGGGGCCGTCCGCGCGGTCGTGGAGGGCCGCAAGTCGCTCCTGCCCGCGGGCATCGCGGCCGTCGAGGGCGACTTCGTCGCGGGCGACCCGGTCGAGCTGCGAAACCCCGCGGGGCGGGCCGTCGCCCGCGGCCTGGTCAACTTCGACGCCAAGGAGCTGCCCCGGCTCCTCGGCCGCTCCACGCGCGAGCTCGCCCGCGAGCTCGGTCCCGCGTACGAGCGCGAAGTGATCCACCGCGACGGCCTGGTGGTCCTGCACCCCTGAGGCGCCCGGCCGCCGGGCCGCGCCCCGCCGCTCCCGCGCCCCTGAACACGCGCTCCCGTGAACCCCTGTGCGGCCCGCCCCGGTATCCCCGCCCACCCCATCGACACCAGCGGAAATCAGGCCGAAAACAGGCACGAACGCCGTTCATGGACCGGCTCGCCCGAGGGGAAACTCCGGAAAATCGCCCCGAGAGACCGCTTGTCCTGCTCAACTTTGTGGCAAGGCAGTTCCGCACGACCGTTGCGTAACGACCGTTGCGCATCCGCATGAGGACTGGTTGAAGGAGGCCGTCGTGAGACGAGTGCGCCCAGGGGCGGCGTCCCGCGGGCCGGCTGAGCGCGCCCTGACGAGCGTCGCCGCGGGGGCGGCGTACACCGGGGACGCGGGCGGTGACCACGACCGGGAGACAGGCGCGCGGCAGCCGGACGAGAGCCCCCGGGAGACGGGCGGCGAGCGCGCCGAGGCCCCGCGCCTGTGGCACGTGACACTCAGCGTCTCCGGCACCAGGACCCCGTTGCAGGAGGTCAGGCGCGGACTCGAACAGCTCGCCCATGACCACCCCTTTCTGCTGACCAGCCGGTACGCCCAGGACCACGCGGAGATCCGCTACTGGGAAGAGGCCCGCGACCTGCACGACGCCGCGGCGGTCGCGCTGCGCCTGTGGGGCGAGCACCGGCAGACCGCGCAGCTGCCGCCCTGGGAGATCGTCGGCCTCGAAGTGATCGACCGCGACACGTATCACCAGCGCATCGCGGAGGGGTACGGACCGCTGCCCGCGACCCCGGTCGGCGTCCACCCCTTCTGAGCAGGGGGAGCGCCCGTAGGGGCGCGGGGAACCGCGCGACCCGGCCACGACGCCCCCGCGCACGCCCGACACCCTGGTGCGGCCCGCCCTGAAAGCGCCCCCACCGGCGGGGTTACGCACCACTGGTCATTACCGGCCATGTCTCGCGGACTGGGAAACCGGCTGGACTGCCCCGGGCACGCGGTTACCCTGCCCCCATGACCGCGCCGCTCTCTCCGTACGACAACATGACCCCGGTCGCCCAGGCCGCCTACCGTGCCCGCGCCGCCGCCGCGCAGCTCGCGCCGCTGCCACGGGCCGCGAAGGACGACGCGCTGCTCGCCGTCGCCGACGCCCTGGAGGTGCGCACGGCGGAGATCGTCGGGGCCAACGCCGAGGACGTCGAGCGCGCCCGCGCGGCCGGGACCAGCGAGGCGATCGTCGACCGGCTCACGCTCACGCCCGAGCGCGTGCGCGCCATCGCCGCCGACGTGCGGGACGTCGTCGCCCTGCCCGACCCCGTCGGCGAGGTCGTGCGCGGCTCCACGCTGCCCAACGGCATCGACCTGCGCCAGGTCCGCGTCCCCCTCGGCGTCGTCGGCATCATCTACGAGGCCCGCCCGAACGTCACCGTGGACGCCGCGGCCCTGTGCCTGAAGTCCGGCAACGCGGTCCTGCTGCGCGGTTCGTCGTCCGCGTACGCCTCCAACACGGCGCTGGTGCGCGTCCTGCGCGACGCCGTCGGCGGCGCCGGGCTCCCGGCCGACGCCGTCCAGCTCGTGCCCGGCGAGAGCCGCGAGTCCGTGCGCGAGCTGATGCGCGCCCGCGGCCTCGTCGACGTCCTGATCCCGCGCGGCGGCGCCTCGCTGATCAGGACGGTCGTCGAGGAGTCCACCGTCCCCGTCATCGAGACCGGCACCGGCAACTGCCACGTGTACGTCGACAAGGACGCCGACCTCGACATGGCCGTCGAGGTCCTCATCAACTCCAAGGCGCACCGCGTCAGCGTCTGCAACGCCGCCGAGACCCTCCTGGTGCACGCCGACGTCGCCGACGCCTTCGTGCCGCGCGCCCTGGACGCGCTCGCCGAGGCGGGCGTGACCGTGCACGCCGACGAGCGCGTCCAGGCGTACGCCCCCGCCTCGAAGGCCACCGTCGTCCCGGCGACCGCCGAGGACTGGGAGACCGAGTACCTCTCGTACGACATCGCGGCCGCCGTCGTCGACTCCCTGGAGCAGGCCGTCGAGCACATCCGGCTGTGGACCTCCGGGCACACCGAGGCCATCGTCACCACCTCGCAGCAGGCGGCCCGCCGGTTCACCCAGCTCGTGGACTCCACGACGGTCGCCGTGAACGCCTCCACGCGGTTCACCGACGGCGGCCAGTTCGGCTTCGGCGCCGAGATCGGCATCTCCACGCAGAAGCTGCACGCGCGCGGGCCGATGGGCCTGCCGGAGCTGACCTCGACGAAGTACATCGTGACCGGCGACGGACACGTGCGCTGAGCCCTTCCGGCCCCCGCCCGTCGGGCGGGGGCGTTCGGGGTCACAACCGCTGAATTCCCTTTCCGTCTGCCCAAATCCACCACTCCAGGTCTACGCTGGACGCGTGCCGGAGGACGTGGGGGGCACGCCGTTCGCAGGCGGCGGGGAGCCCGACGACGACCGCGACCACGGGGGTGCGGACGACGAGTTCGCCTCCGTGGTCTTCGACGAGGACTTCGTGCGGGCCGCGGAAATCCACGAACCCACCGCCGTGGAGCGCCTCCTGGCTGCCGCCCAGGCCCGCGCCGAGGCCGAGGCCCGCCGCGGCCGAGCCCGCCGCTCCGGCTCCGACGCCCGGGACGCGGCGGACGACGACTTCGACGACTACGCCTACGACGGATACGGTCCGGACGACGGCGTCTTCGGCCCCGGCCGTGACTTCGACGAACTCGACGACCTCGACGACGCGGAGCTGATGGAGGACGGCCGCGGGCGCTACGGCCGGCGCGGCGGCAAGGTCCGCTGGCACCGCCCCGTCGCCTGGATGCTCGCCCTCCTGATGGGCATAGGCATGGTGGCCTTCGCCTTCGCCGCGGTGTACCGGGGGGCGTCGTCCGGCCGCCAGGACCGCATACCCCCGCCCGCGACCACCGAGGTCGAGCAGACCAGGGGCGCGGGCGAGGCCGGCGGCCCCTCCGCGTCGGCGGAGTTCGGCCAGCCCGCCGTGCCGGCCGAGCCGCGCACGCCCTGACACCCTCCCGCGAACCCCCGCGCGAGCTCGGCGAACGTGCTGACGCTGCACGTGAGGAGTTGTCAGAACTTGTCGTGTACCAGGGCGTTTACCGCGCGTCCCGGAGACCTACCCTGAAGGTATGGGCGGGCCAGGAGAACCACCTGCGGGGACACCCGAGGGCGCTCCCGGAGGTGAGGACGAGTACCGATCCGTCGTCTTCGACGAGTCGTTCGTACGCGCTGCGCGATTACAGGAGCTCTCCGCGCGCGAGCGGATGGGCGACCACGCGCGCGCCGTCCGCCGCAGGCCCGGCCCGCACCGCAGGCTCTCCCGGCAGGTGGTGATCCTCGTCGTCCTGATCACCGTCGCCTTCGGCACCGCCATCTACATGGGCGTGCGCCACCCGTACGAGACCCCCGTGGCCCGCCGCCCCGAGCCGCTGCGCATGACCGTCATCCCGCTCGCCCCGCAGGGCCGCGTGCCCGGCGCCGAGAAGGCCGCCGACCTGTTCGCGAGGAGCCCGGCCGCGCAGTTCGGCGTCGGCGCCAGCGGCATCGCGCTGCCCGCCGCCCGCCGCACCGCGCACTTCACCGAGGACCAGGTCGTCGCCGCGCTCGCCACCGCCAAGGACTACCTCGTCGAGTCCTCGCTCGACCCGGACGTGCTCAGCGGCCGCTCCGTGCGCTCCCCGCGGGTGCTGCTCGACCCCGCCCAGCTCGACCAGTTCGACCGCAGCTTCAGCCGCCCCGCCGCCGACGGGCGGCACGCGCCCACCGGCTGGCTGGTGCGGTTCGACCCGGCGCGGACCGCGCTCGCCGACCCGGGGGTGCGGGTGAACGGCACGCTGCGCGCCGACGAGACCGACAAGGAGACCCTCGAAGTGGCCTCCGACCACACCTTCGTCTACGCGCTGCGGCCCGCGGGCGCGGACAGCCACGCCCGCGCCTCGCTGTTCACCGTCCGCCGCGAGCTGCACTTCCGCTTCGACCGCGACGACCTGCGCATGCACCAGGCCGAGCTGCTCGTGAGCTACGTCCAGGCCGGGCCGCTGAGCTGCGCCGCCGACAGCACGCGGCTGCTGCGGCCGCTGCTCGCGGGCCAGGCGGCGGGCCCCGGCGGCCCCGCGGGCACCGACCCGTACGCGACGGGCCGGGCGACGGCGCTGTGCGGGTCGCTGGCGGGGGCGGGCAGGGCCGGGACGTAGCGGGCGGGCGGTCGGCGGGGCGTGCCCGACCGGCCGGGGCGTGGCCGACCGCCGGGGGGGCGTGGCCCCGGCCCGGGGCTACTTCTCGCCGGGGCCTTCCGCGGGCCCGGTGCCGCCGGGGCGCTCGGAGGAGCCTCCGCCGCCCTGGCCCGTGAACCGGCCGCGCAGCTTCCCGCCGAGGTCGCCCGCGCCGCCCGCGATGTCCGTGACCAGCTTCATCAGCGGATCCTTGCTGTTGCGCACGGTGTCCGCGTACGACGACGCCGACTGCCGGAACGAGTCGGAGACGGAGGTGTCCTTGTCGTCCTGGCGGCGCGGGTAGTGGCCGTCCATGAGGCGCTGGTAGTCGCGGGTCGCGGCCCACTTCTTCAGCTCGGCGGCGCGCACGGTGGTGAAGGGGTGGGAGCGCGGCAGCACGTTCAGGATCTTCAGGACGGAGTCGCGCAGGTCGCCGCCCGCCTCGTACTCCTCGGCCTGCTCCAGGAAGGCGTCCACGTTCATCTCGTGCAGGTGGTTGCCGCCCGCGATCTTCATCAGGCCGCGCATGGACGCCTGCAGGTCCTGGCCGACGAGCAGGCCCGCGCGGTCGGCGGACAGCTCCGACTTGCGGAACCACTCGCGCAGCGCGGTCACGATCGCCATGATCGCCACATTGCCGAGGGGGATCCACGCCACCTTCAGGGCGAGGTTCGTCAGGAACAGCAGGATCGTGCGGTAGACCGCGTGGCCGGACAGGGCGTGGCCCACCTCGTGGCCGACGACCGCGCGCATCTCCTCCTCGTCGAGCAGTTCGACCAGGCCGGTGGTGACCACGATGATCGGCTCGTCGAGGCCGATGCACATCGCGTTGGGCTTCGGGTCCTGCGTGACGTACATCGGCGGGACCTTCTCCAGGTCCAGGATGTAACAGGCGTCCCGCAGCATGACGTTGAGGTGCGCGAACTGGGCGTCGGACACGCGCACGGAGTCCGAGAGGAACAGCAGCCTGAGGCTGCGCTCGGGCAGCAGTCCGCTGAGCGCCTTGAAGACCGTGTCGAACCCGCTGAGCTTGCGCAGGGCCACCAGGGCCGAGCGGTCCGCCGGGTGCTCGTACGCCCGGGACGAGATGCCGGGGAAGCGCCTGCGCTGCCTGCTCGGCACGCTCTCCTGGCCGGTGCCCGTGCCGTCGCCGCCGCTGCCTGTGCCGTCGTGGCCGCTGCCCGTGCCGTCGTGGCCGGTGTGGCCGTCCTGGCCGTCGTGGTTGCCGTTGGTCATGCCGCATCCCCCATGTCGTGTCCGTCCGTCGCGTCCGCAATCGTGCCCCCGAGACGGGGCCCAGCCTAGGCGGAGATACCGTGACGGGGCAGCGCACAGAAGGAGCCATCCGCCATGGAGTACATCTCTTCCGCCGACGCCCTCACCCTGGCCGCCCACGCGGCCGACAAGCAGGGCCCGGGCAACCTGCTCCGCGTCGTACTGATCGTGATGGTCGTCGGCTGCGTCCTCGTGGGCTGGCTGTTGCTGCGGGGATACCGGAAGTGACGGGCCCGGGGAGCCCCGGCAGGGCGCCGTCGCCGCACCGGCACACCCCGCATACGATGTGCCCAAGTCTTTACCCCGATCCCACACCGGATAGGTCCTGCTGACGATGAGCCTCCACAGCACCGCCGCCCAGCTGGTCACCCTCGCGTCCTCCGAGGGCGGCGAGCACACCGACCAACACGCGAGCCTGAGCCCCTACGTGACCGGCGGCGGCGCCTTCGTCGTCCTGCTCCTGCTGCTGTGGATCACCACGCGCTTCAACCGCGACCGCTGAGCCCCGCGCTCCGGGGCCGTACGGCTGGAATCCGGGTCGCCCGGCGGGGCCGGTAGTGTCTGCACGCATGGGAGAGCAGGACATGCCGACCGGCCCGCAGGGCGGACCTGGCACAGGCCCGGCGAGCGCCGCCAAGCGCCGCCTGGGCGTCATGGGTGGAACGTTCGATCCGATCCACCACGGACACCTGGTGGCGGCCAGTGAGGTCGCCGCCCAGTTCCACCTCGACGAGGTCGTGTTCGTACCGACCGGGCAGCCGTGGCAGAAGAGCCACAAGCTGGTCTCGCCCGCCGAGGACCGCTATCTGATGACGGTCATCGCGACCGCCGAGAACCCGCAGTTCTCGGTCAGCCGCATCGACATCGACCGCGGCGGCCCCACGTACACCACGGACACCCTGCGCGATCTGCGCCGCCTCAACCCCGACACGGACCTGTTCTTCATCACGGGCGCCGACGCGCTCGGTCAGATCCTCACCTGGCGGGACACCGAAGAGCTGTTCTCGCTGGCCCACTTCATCGGCGTCACCCGCCCCGGCCACACCCTGGCCGACCCCGGCCTGCCCGAGGGCGGCGTCTCCCTCGTGGAGGTCCCGGCCCTCGCGATCTCCTCCACGGACTGCCGCTGCCGGGTCGCCAAGGGGGAGCCCGTCTGGTACCTGGTGCCGGACGGCGTGGTGCGTTATATCGACAAGCGCGAGCTGTACCGCGGCGACTGAGCCGAGAGGGGCACCGGTGAACGACCGACAGTACGACCCGTACGGCGGCGAGTACGAGGGTGACGCGGCGGCTCAGTACGAGATCGTCGGGTACGACGAGTACGGGCGGCCGGTCTACCAACTGGTGCCCCGCCAGGCGGCGGCCCCCGCGTACGACACGTACGCCGCGCAGCCCCAGCACCAGCCGCAGCCCCAGCAGGCGTACGGGTACGACCCGTACGCCCAGGGGACGGGGCAGCAGCCCGCCGCGACCGGGTACCCGCAGGCGTACGACGCGTACGCCACCGGAGCTTCATACGACACCGGAACTTCGTACGGCACCGGTACCTCTCACGACACCGGTACCTCTCACGACACCGGTACCTCTCACGACACCGGTACCTCTCACGACGGCGGGACGTCCCACGACGGCGGGACCGCGTACGGCACGGCGGAGCAGACCGGCTGGATTCCGCAGCAGCAGCAACAGGAGCAGCAGCAGGCTCAGGTACCGCAGCAGGCTCAGGGGCAGCAGGCCTACCCCGCGCCGGAGGCGGCGGCGGAGGACGGGCGCGGCGGGCAGGGCGGCGCCGGGGCCCAGGGCACCGACGAGCCCCGCGAGTACCGCACCGAGCAGTTCTCCTTCATCGAGGAGCCCGACGAGGACTCCGAAGACGTCATCGACTGGCTGAAGTTCACGGAGAGCCGTACCGAGCGGCGCGAGGAGGCCAAGCGGCGGGGCCGCTCACGGATCGTCGCGCTGGTCGTCGTACTCGCGCTCGCCCTGGTCGGCGGCGTCGGCTATCTGTGGGCCGCGGGCGACCTGCCCGGCCAGTCGGACGAGAAGTCCGGCGGCGCGGCTGCCGCCGGGCCGCAGAAGCGCGACGTCGTCGTCGTGCACCTGCACAACACCAAGGGCGGCGGCACCTCCACCGTGCTCCTGGTGAACAACACCACCACCAAGCGCGGCTCCGCCGTCCTGCTGCCCAACTCCCTCGCCCTGACCGGCGACGACGGCACCACGACCACGCTCGGCAAGTCCGTCGACGACGACGGCTCGACCGGTACGCGCGAGGAACTGGACACGCTGCTCGGCACCAAGGTCGAGGGCACCTGGCGCCTCGACACCCCCTACCTCAACAACCTCGTCGAACTCGTCGGCAACATCGACATCGACACCAACGCCGACGTGCCCGACCCCAAGGCCAAGCGCAAGGGCGAGGCGCCGCTCGTCAAGAAGGGCGAGCAGCAGACCCTGAGCGGGCCGATGGCCGTCGCCTACGCCACCTACCGCGCGGCGGGCGAGGGCGAGAACGCGCAGCTCGCCCGGTTCGGCCAGGTCATGCAGGGTGTGCTGCGCAAGCTGTCGTCCGACCCGCAGGCCGCCACGGTCACCGTGCAGTCGCTCGCGCAGATCCTCGACCCGTCCCTGAAGGAGAAGGACCTCGGCACCTTCCTCGCCAAGCTCGCCGACCGCGCCAAGGGCGGCGACTACACCACCGCGCTCCTTCCGGTGCGCCAGGACGGCACGCTGACGGACAAGGCGGCCGCCGGTGTGGTCAAGGACGTGCTCGGCGGCGTCGTGAAGAGCCCGGAGCAGGGCGCGTCGGTGCGCGTCGGGGTGCGCAACGCCACCGGCGCCAAGACCGCCACCGAGAACGCCCGCATCGCCCTCGTCAACGGCGGCTACACCTTCGTCGACGGCGGCACCGGCTCCGCGCCCGCCACGTCCTCGCAGGTCACCTACGGTGACGCGGACAAGAAGAAGGAGGCGGCGGAGGTCGCCAAGACCCTGGGCCTGCCCGCGAGCGCCGTCCGCAAGGGCGACCCGGCGTCGAACGCGGACGTGTCCGTGGTGCTCGGCCGGGACTACAAGGGCCGCTGACGCCGCTGAGCCGCCGGGCCCGCTGAGCCGCTGGGCCCGCTGAGCCGCCGGGCCCGGCGGCAGGGCTGTCTAGGTCTTCGCCGGGTCCCGCCGGGGCCGTCGGCAGGGCTGCCTCCAGGGGCCGCGCGGTGGCGTCCGTTCCGCCCGGCTCCCCGGTGATCGAATAATCGTCTGGGGAGCCGTCCGTAGTCCGTGAGACCCTTGACGGGTATTGCCCATCTGAAGGAAAGCTCTCTAGTGACCGCCACGGACCGCTCCACCGAGCTCATCACCGTCGCCGCCCAGGCGGCCGCCGACAAGCTCGCGCACGACATCATCGCGTACGACGTCAGCGACGTGCTGTCGATCACGGACGCCTTCCTGCTCGCCTCGGCGCCGAACGACCGCCAGGTCAAGTCGATCGTCGACGAGATCGAGGAGCGCCTGAACAAGGAGCTCGGCGCCAAGCCGGTGCGCCGCGAGGGCGACCGCGACGCCCGCTGGATCCTCCTCGACTACGTCGACATCGTCGTCCACGTCCAGCACAGCGAGGAGCGCGTCTTCTACGCCCTCGAGCGGCTGTGGAAGGACTGCCCCGAAATCGAGCTGCCCGCCGACGCCAAGGCCACGCGCGGCAAGGCCGCGGAGCACGCCAAGCTCCAGCAGGCCGCCGAGGAGGCCGAGGAGATGCGTCACCTCGGTGGTGAGCTGCGGTGACTGCCCGCGGCTGCCGCATCATCCTGTGGCGGCACGGCCAGACGTCCTGGAACCTGGAGCGCCGCTTCCAGGGCTCCACGGACATCGAGCTGACCGAGGCCGGTGTCGCCCAGGCGCGGCGCGCCGCCCGGCTGCTCGCCTCGCTGAAGCCGGACGCGATCATCGCCTCCGACCTCAAGCGCGCCGCCGCGACAGCCGCCGAGCTCGCCGCCGTCACAGGCCTCGACGTCACGCACGACGAGGGCCTGCGCGAGACGTACGCGGGGGAGTGGCAGGGCCTCACCCACGAGGAGATCATCGACCGCTTCGGCGAGCAGTACGCCGCCTGGAAGCGCGGCGAGCCGGTGCGGCGCGGCGGCGGTGAGCTGGAGACCGAGGTCGCCGACCGGGCCGCTCCCATCGTGCTGCGGCACGCGGAGAAGCTGCCGGAGGACGGCACACTCGTCGTGGCCAGCCACGGCGGCACCATCCGTACGACCATCGGCCGCCTCCTCGGCCTGGAGTCGCACCACTGGGAAAGCCTGGGCGGGCTCTCCAACTGCTGCTGGTCCGTCCTCGGCAAGGGCGCCCGCGGCTGGCGCCTCCTCGAGCACAACGCGGGCACGCTGCCCGAGCCGGTGCTCGGCGACGACGACTAGCCCGCAGGTCACGCCCCTCGTGGCCGGTCCCGACGCGGATTTCGCGTTTGGGCAGGTGGCAGGCTAAAGTTCTTCTTGTTCGCCCCGCAGAGCGGGAAGAACACAAGGGGCTATAGCTCAGTTGGTAGAGCGCTTGCATGGCATGCAAGAGGTCAGGAGTTCGATTCTCCTTAGCTCCACAGTCCCGGTCCCGTCCCCGTCAGGGGGCGGGACTTTTTGTTGTCCGTGGTTTTCCTGTCCAGCGTTTCTCGCGCTCGGCGTTCTTGTGACGGGCGGTCGCGAGCTCGGCGTTCTCGTGCTGGGCGATCGCGAGCTCGGCGTTCTCGCGTCTGGCGATCTCGCGCTCGGTGTTCCGTCGCTCAGCGGCCGGTCTTCGCGTGCCGCAGCTCCCGGAGCCGGGCCGTTCCCCTGCGGGTCTCCTCGTCGTCCGGGGTGTAGGCCACGATCCGGCACTCCGGCATGCCGTTGATGGACAGCGAGACCGACGTCATCCGCAGCTCGCCGACCGCCGCGTGGCGGAACGTCTTCACCCGCGGCCCCGGGGGTATGACGTTCCCGCTCGCCCAGAGCTCCGCGAACTCCGGGCTGGCCAGGGACAGCCCGCGGATGAACTCCTCCCAGGCGGGTTCGCCCACGTGCCGCCCGTACGCGCCGCGCAGCGTGGCCACCATCACCGGCAGCTCCGCGTCCCGGAAGACCAGCGGACAGTCGCACTTGCGGATCACGAAGAGCGTCCACAGGACGTTCGACACGCCTATGGCCTCCGTCTCCGGGACCATGAACAGGTCCCGGTAGGCGGGGTTGGTGGCGAGGATGTCGTACCGCGTGTTGTAGACCACGGCCGGGTGCGGGTCCAGGGCGTCGATGATGCCCTGGATCTCGGGGCCGACCGTCTCGGCCACCGCCTCGTGCCGGACGGCGTACGGCACCTCGGCCAGGTGGTACAGGTGCTCGCGCTCCGCCCGGTCCAGGCGCAGGGTGCGGGCGACGGCGTCCAGGACCTGCGCGGAGGCGTTGATGGGGCGGCCCTGCTCCAGCCATGTGTACCAGGTCACACCGACGCCGGAGAGCTGGGCGACCTCCTCGCGGCGGAGCCCCGGAGTGCGGCGGCGCGGGCCCGGCGGCATGCCCACGTCGGCCGGGGTCACCCGGGCCCTGCGGCCGCGCAGGAAGGCGGCCAGCTCGGGGCGCCGCCGGGTCGCGGAGGTCGCGGCCGTGGGGGTGCGGGCGGCCGTGGAGGCGGCCCCGGCGTCGGCCGTGCGGGGCGCCCGACCAGTGGCCGACCCCCGTGCGGCACCGGCCGGACGCCCTGCACCGTGGACGCCGGGGAGCGCCTGCGGGTTCGACGGGCCCGGCGGGGTGCGCGGGGCCGCGCGGCCGGGAGCGGCTTCACCGGACGTGGGGCCCGGTGTGGAGGCGGGGGCCCGCTGGTCGGACGTGGGGCCCGGTGCGGAGGCCGGGGCCGCTCGGCCGGGCAGGGGGCCTGGAGGCACGGCGCCGGGCGCCGGCGCCGCCGCGCCGGGCGCGGGTCCCGGTGCGGCGCGGCCCGGTGCGGAGCGCGGGCGTGCCCTGCTCGTCGTGTCCATCGTCGTCACGTCCCCCACCGTCACGTCCCCCACCGTCACGTCCCCCACCGTCACGTCCCCCACCGTCACGTCCCCCCATCGTCAACGTCCGGCCCGCCCCGTGCCAGGTGCTGTCAGTACCAGCATCCGCGGGCTCTCACTACCTGTACCGAACCGTCGGCACGCTCATGTGCATGACGACCACAAGACCATCGGCCCCGAGTCCGGTCTCAACTCCCGCATCCAGTAAAGCCCCTGGCACTGACAATCGCCCGGGACGCGTGCTCGCGGCCGTGCTCGCGGCCCAGTTCATGGCGCTGCTCGACGTGTTCATCGTGAACGTCGCGGCGCCCACGATCCGTACCGACCTGCACGCGTCCGGCGCCGGGCTGCAACTCGTGATCGCGGGCTACACCATCACGTACGCCGTCCTGCTGATCACCGGCGCCCGGCTCGGCGAGCTGCTCGGGCACCGGCGCGTCTACCTCACCGGGCTCGCCCTGTTCACCGCCGCGTCGCTGGCCTGCGGCCTGAGCCAGAGCACCGGCCAGCTGATCGCGTTCCGCCTGGTCCAGGGCGCGGGCTCCGCGCTGCTCATTCCGCAGGTCCTGAGCCTCATCCAGCGCACCTTCACCGGGGAAGCCCGGGTGCGGGCCCTCGGCGCCTACTCGGCGGTGCTCGCCACGGGGGCCGCGGCCGGGCAGGTGGTCGGCGGCGTCCTGGTCAGCGCCGATCTGTTCGGCACCGGCTGGCGCCCGGTGTTCCTCGTGAACGTGCCGGTCGGCGTGGTCCTGCTGGCGCTCGCCGCCCGCGTCCTGCCCGCCGACAGCGCCCCGCCGGCCGGGCGCGCCCGCGGCCTCGACCTGCCGGGCCTCGTCCTGCTCGGCGCCACCGTCTCGCTCTTCACCGTGCCCCTGGTCCTCGGCGAGCAGAAGGGCTGGCCGCTGTGGACCTGGCTGTCCCTGGCCGCCTGCGCGGTGTTCTTCGCCCTGTTCTGCGGCTACGAGTCCCGCCTGGCCCGGCGCGGCGGGGCGCCGCTGATCTCGCCGAGGCTGCTGCGCGCCCCGGGCATGGGCGTCGCCGTCCTCCGCCTCGCCGTCATCATGGCGGTCAACGCGGGCTTCCTGTTCGTGCTCACGCTGCACTTGCAGGGTGGGCTCCACTACAGCGCGCTGCGCGCGGGGCTGACGTTCGCCCCGACCGCCATGCTCTTCGGCGCGGTCGGCCTGACCTGGCGGAAGTGGCCCCGGGCCGTCCAACCGGCGCTCGTCCCCTGCGGATTCGCGCTCACCGCGGTGGCGAGCCTCGCCGTGGGGCTGCTGCTGCGCGACGGCCGCGACGTCGGCGGCTGGCTGTACGTGGCGTTCGTCGCCGTGGGCGTCGGGATGTCGCTCGGCTTCAGCCCGGTCCTCACGCGCGCGTTGGCGACGGTCAGGCCCGAGGACGCGGCGGACGCCAGCGGCCTCCTCGCGACCGTCACCCAGCTCGGCCAGGTGACGGGTGTCGCGGTCTTCGGCGCCCTCTTCCTCGGCCGGCTCGAGTCACCGGGGGCTCCGGGAGCGTATGCGTCGGCGGACGCGCTCCTGGTGTGCTTCTACGCGCTCGCCGCGGCGGCTGCCCTCGGGGCCGTGTCCGGACTGGTACGTATGCGTCGCTGACCGGCTCGCCGTGGTCGTGGCAGAATTCGGGGGGCCGGAAGGGGTCTGCACCAGTGCGCCGACGGTGACCCGACGGGAGGGAGAGCGCGATGCCTGCGAGCATCCTCGAGGAGGCCGGCGGCCTCCCCGAAGTGGCGAAGATACGGTCCGGTGACGCCACGCTCCTCAACTGCCCTTCCTGCGGCTCGTCCCACGTCGCCCAAGTCCTCGGTGACAACGGCGGAGTCAGTTACGTGTGCACGGCCTGCGGCCACAGCTGGAGCTGATCGATGGGTGCACACAGGCGTAAGTGCGACTGGTGCGGCAGCGGTACGCCGATCGTCCGCGACATGGAGCCGGTGAACCCGGACTACCAGTACTGGTGCGAGGAGTGCGCGCGGGCGCTGATCATAAAAGGCGACCCCATCGAGACGTACCGGGAACTCGAAGGCGAGCCGATCTACGGCCGTCTGCTCGACGAGCACTGCACGCTCAAACGCTTCTACTCCTTCGCCACCGCCTGAGCGCGGACCCGAAGGGGCCTCTCCAGACACTCCGCGCGCCCGCGGGGCCCGCGCCGCACGGCGGCCGCCGCCGCCGCGAGGAAGCCGAAGGCCGCCAGCGGGTACACCGCCGACAGACCCATCTGGCCGACGCTCTGGCCGAGTTCGGGCCGCCCCGGACGGTGCGGAACCCACCACAGGGCGTACGAGCAGAACACCACGACCAGCCCGCCCGCGGCCACCCCGCGCACCGGCCCGCCCCGGCGCGCGGCCCGCGTCCACAGGAGCAGCGCCATCGGCACCCACCACACCCAGTGGTGCGACCACGACACGGGGCTGACGAGCAGCGCCGTCGCCGCGCAGGCGGCCGCGCCCCAGGCCCGCTCCCCGCGCACCGCGGCGGTCACCGCGACCCCGAGGCCGCCCGCGCACACCAGCACGGCGCCCGCCGTCCACCACGGTCCGGGCTCCCCGGTGTGCAGCAGCCGGGCGAGCACCCCGCGCAGCGACTGGTTAGCCGTCTGCTCCGTGTGTCCGGCCCGGCCCGTCTCGAAGACCACGCGGGTCCAGAAGCGCCGGGAGTCGTCCGGCAGCACCACGGCACCGGCCGCCGTCGTCGTCAGGAACGCCCCGGTGGCCACGCACGCGTGCCGCAGGGCGGGCGGCCACCCGCCCCGCCGTACCGCCTCCACGACACCGACGAGCAGCAGGAACACCGCGAACAGCGCCGGGGTGAGCTTGATCGCCGCGGCCACCCCGATGCCCACTCCCGCCCACCGGTGGTCCGGGCGCCGGGTCAGGTCCCACAGCACCAGGACCGCGAGGAGCAGATTGATCTGCCCGTAGCGCAGTGTCGTCCACACCGGCTCCGACCAGACGGCGATCGCCGACACCCACAGAGCGGTCTCCACGCGCGCGTGCCCGGGCTGCCCCCTTCCGGGCGCGTGCCCCCGCCCGTCGATCAGCCGCAGGCACAGCCGGACGAAGACGACCAGCAGGAGCAGGTTCCCGGCCGTCGCGAGCATCCGTAGGTCCGCGACGTCCGGCACGGTCAGCGGCGTGAAGAGCAGCGCGGCGAACGGCGGGTACGTCATGGGCAGGTGCGCCTCGGTCGCGCGCAGCGCGTACAGGTCGCCGCCCGCACGCGCGGTCGCGCCCTCCGCGCGGTAGACCATCAAGTCGATCATCGAGACGTCGGCAGCGCGCTGAGCCGCCCAGAACGTCACGAAGGAGAGCACGCAGGCCCCGGCGGCGAGCGGTACGCGGCGGCGGGCGGCGACGGACACGATCACGGTCACGACGCGGGACGGTAGCCCCGCCGTGCGTCCGGAACGGAAACGATTTGGTGGTGCGGGGGGTCCACCGTGTAATGTTGGCGGAGCCGCCGGGGAAACCGGGCGGAACACAGCAAGGGGCTATAGCTCAGTTGGTAGAGCGCTTGCATGGCATGCAAGAGGTCAGGAGTTCAATTCTCCTTAGCTCCACAGTGAATGAAGAGCGGGCCACCCGGATCGGGTGGCCCGCTCTCGTGTGTCCTCCTCGTGTCCTACGCCCGTCCGCTGCCCAGGGCGCGGCGTCCGCGCCCGCGCGAGAGCATCGGCAGGGTCCGGGGTGCGCCGGGCGCCGCCGGGTCCTCCTCGACGCGCAGGGCGAGCGCGGGGCAGCGTCGCACGGCGCGCTGGGCGCGGGCTTCCGCGTAGCGCGGCACCGCCGCCTCCGCGACCGACGGGAAGCCGTCGGGGCCCAGCTGGATCAGCTCCGGGACGATGTCGGCGCACAGGCCGTGTCCCTGGCACAGCGTCCAGTCGACGGCGAGCTTGCGGCCGCTGGGCGCCTCGCCCTGCGGCGCGTCGTCCTGGAGGGGCAGCACGCCCTCCACCGGGCGCCCGCAGCCGTCCCCCAGGACGTGTGCCGCCAGGTCGTCGGTGAAGGCCGCGATCGTGGACTCCAGGAAGGCCGCCGAGCCGTCGGGATGCTTGCAGGCGCCGCGCCGCTTCACCGCCCGCGTCACCTCGCGCAGCGCCTCAAGGGCGGTCGGTCCGCCGCCGTCCAGGACGTCCGCGAGGCCGCGCGCGGCAGCGGGCAGGCCCAGGTAGCAGGGTCCGCACTGGCCCGCGCTCTCGGCCGCCAGCCAGTGGGCCACGCGCAGGGACTCGCCGAGCGGGCAGGTGCCGGGGCCGATCGGCAGCACGGCGCCCGCGCCCAGCGCGCCCCCGCAGGCCTCCAGGGCGGCACGGGAGACGACGGCGTCGTGCGCGGTGACCGGGTCCAGCCACTTGCCGTGGTAGCCGCCCGTCAGGACGCCCTGCGGCAGCGGGGGAGCGCCCGCGAGCTGCAGAACGTACCGCAGCGGGACGCCCGTTGGGACCTCCACCACCATGGGGCGCGCGACGGCCCCGGAGACGGTCAGCAGGACGGTGCCGGGCTCGTCGCGCAGCCCTGTGCGGCGGTAGCGGTCCGCGCCGGTCCGGGCGGCGACCGCGAGCTGCGCGAAGGTCTCCGCGTTCGACAGGAGCGTGGGCGCGCCGCCCACCCCGGAGTCCGCGGTGCGGACCTTGCGTCCCGGAGGTAGCGCGGGACCGCCGTCCGCAGAGCGTACGAGCGCGGAGGACTCGCCGGTCACCATGCGCACGGGGTTGCGCTGCACGCGCGCGCGAAGGCGCGAGCCGCGCCGGTCGCTCAGGCCCCGCTCGGCGAGCGCGGCACGCACCGACGCCTCCGTGGAGTCACGGGTCACACCGACGATCAGGGTGCGTGCGCCGAGGGCCTCGGCCGCGAGCAGGGCGCCGTCCAGGATGAGGTGCGGCGCGCGGTTGATCAGGACGGTGTCCTTGCGGCAGGCGGGCTCGTCCTCGCTGCCGTTGACGACGACCACGGGGCGTACGCCGCGGCGGATCGCGGACTCGGCGACGGCCCGCAGCTTCGTGGCGAACGGAAAGCCCGCGCCGCCGCGGCCGCGCAGCCCGATCGCCTCCGCGAGCCCGGCCAGCTGCTCGCCCGCCACGGGCCTGAGCGGTCCGTGCACCTTCAGGTGCATGGCGAGGTCGAGCCGCTCGACCAGATCGAAGCCCGAGGTCAGCAGCGGAAGCCCGACGACGCGGACTTCGGGGACGTCGGGCAGGGACGCGTTCACTTGCTGCCTCCGGCGGGCGCGTTCCAGGGCTCACCGGTGCTGGGTGCCTGGAACGGGCCTAGTAGGGGTTGCGCGGCGGCCCCGTCGCCTTCGCGCGCGGGCTCGTAGGGCGGGTCGTCCGCGGGCGGGTGGTAGACGGGCCGGGACCCGGTGTCGTAGCACCCCTCGGAGTGCGGGCCCGGTCCGTCGGGGCCGAACCGGGTGTCTCCGTAGTCGTGTTGCGTGTCCTGAGGGCCTACGGAGTCGTATCGCACGCCCGGGGATTCGTATCGGCTGTCTACGGAGTCGTACCGGGTGTCTACGGAGTCATACGAAAACGGGGGGCCGGGCGCCTCGGCGGGAGGCGGGGGCGAGGGCGCGGGCCAGCGGGGCGCGACGGTGGGCAGGACCTCGGTGGTCCTGAGGTCCGGTGGGAGGTCGGCCTCGTCCTGGTCGGGGGGTGTGGCGAGCGCGCGGTAGGCGGCGGCGATGCCGGTGACGGGGGCCTGCTCGGCAGGGATGCCGCGGTCCCCGGGGGCCGTGCCGGGGAGCGGGGCGGTCCCGGGGTCCCGGACGGCCGCCCGGGCGCGGCGGCGCGACCGGCCGGGCGCCCCGCGGCCGTCGGGTTCCAGGACGGCGAGGATCCGGGCGGCCGCCTTGCGCTTGACCGGGGGCGGTGCCGCCCGCAGCGCCATGGCTCCGGCCACCGCGACGAGGCACAGGCAGTACAGGGCGACCACCCACGGCTTCGGCGGACGGCCCGCGTACAGGCCGTGGATCAGGGCGGCGCACCAGGCCGGGTAGGCGAGCATGTGCAGGGCCCGCCAGCGCGAGGCGACCTGGACCGGTGAGGCGAAGGCGCTGCGCAGGGCGCCGGTGACGGCGGTGGTGACCATCAGGAGGCCGGCGAGCGACCCCAGGCCGATGAGGCCGTCGCCGCCGGTGAGTCCGAGGCCGAAGGGGATGACCGCGCCCACCAGGGACACGTGGTCGAGCGCGAGTTTGACGGTGCCGTGCAGGAGCAGGAAGCCGACGGCGCCGACCGCGGTGGCCCGGTGCACGGCCTGGGCGAGCAGGCGCTGGCGGGAGCCCAGGAAGAGGCGGTCCGAGGCGACCAGGCCCCAGGCGACGGACGCGGTCAGGGAGACCAGGGACAGGACGCCGGTGGTGTAGTCGAGGGCGGCACGGAAGTCGTCGCCTCCCGCGAACACCAGCAGGGGTATCAGGAGCAGCGCGGCCGTGGTCAGCAGGCCGCGGGCCGCTCTGCCCGGCCCGGCGAACGAGCCGGTGAACGGCCCGGCCGACGAGCGGAGCGAGGGGGAGCCGGATAACACGGGGCTCCGGGGACGCTTGCGGTGCGGGTGCAGAGGGTTCATGGGGGCGACTCCGAAATGGTCCGGTCGCCGCATGCTAAGTCGCCCCATACCGGCGGGTACGTGGTTTGAGTTATTGCGTTGTTATCAAAGTGCGACTCGATCTTGGTGTTGCCCCGATAGTGGGCGGTACGCGGGGTAATCCTTGGCCAAGGGTGAGCCTCCGCTTTCCGTGCGGTACCGCGGTCCGGATCCGGCCGGAGCGGGACGAACTGCGTCGCCCGGGCTCGGGGCCCTGCGGTACTCTGACGCCATGCGTGCCGTACGCCTTCTGCTTAGCGGGCCGCGCTGATCAGTCCCGACCGCCCAGTGAGCGTGGTCGGAATCGGCGCGGCGTCCCCTCCTGTGCGAGGGGCATTTTTATTTGGCCGCACGGCCGTTTCCGCAGGCAGAGACGATCGATGGAGCTTTGAGGACCATGAGCGAGACGAATTCCTCCGCCACCGCCGAAGGCGCGGGGGGCGCCCCTTCGGCCGCCGAGGCGGCCGCGCCGCACCGCTACACGGCCGCCCTGGCGGCCGAGATCGAGGCGCGCTGGCAGGACGTCTGGGACGCCGACGGCACGTACGAAACACCCAACCCGAGCGGTGACCTGGCCGGCGACCCGGAGCTGGCGGCCCGCCCCAAGAAGTTCATCATGGACATGTTCCCGTACCCCTCGGGTGCGGGCCTGCACGTGGGTCACCCCCTGGGGTACATCGCCACGGACGTGTTCGCGCGCTTCCAGCGCATGACGGGCCACAACGTCCTGCACTCCCTGGGCTTCGACGCCTTCGGCCTGCCCGCCGAGCAGTACGCGGTGCAGACCGGCACGCACCCGCGCGTGTCCACCGAGGCCAACATCGCCAACATGAAGGCGCAGCTGCGCCGTCTGGGCCTGGGCCACGACAAGCGCCGCTCGTTCGCGACGATCGAGCCGGAGTACTACAAGTGGACCCAGTGGATCTTCCTTCAGATCTTCAACTCCTGGTACGACGACGAGCTGCGCAAGGCCCGTCCGATCGCCGACCTGGTCGCCCAGTTCGAGACCGGTGAGCGCGTCGTACCGGACTCCACGCGCGCGTGGAGCGAGCTGTCCGCCACGGAGCGCGCCGACGTCCTGAGCGGCTTCCGCCTGGCCTACGCCTCCGAGGCCCCCGTCAACTGGTGCCCGGGCCTGGGCACCGTCCTGGCGAACGAGGAGGTCACCGCCGACGGCCGCTCCGAGCGCGGCAACTTCCCGGTCTTCAAGTCCAAGCTGCGCCAGTGGAACATGCGCATCACGGCGTACGCCGACCGCCTGCTGGAGGACCTGGACGCGCTGGACTGGCCCGAGGCCATCAAGCTGCAGCAGCGCAACTGGATCGGCCGCTCCGAAGGCGCCCGCGTCGACTTCCCCGTCGGCTCCGGCGACGCGGCGATCACGGTCTTCACCACCCGCCAGGACACCCTGTTCGGCGCCACGTACATGGTCCTGGCGCCCGAGCACGAGCTGGTCGACTCGCTGGTCCCGGCCGCCTGGCCCGAGGGCACCCACGAGGTGTGGACCGGCGGCCACGCGACGCCCGCCGAGGCCGTCGCCAAGTACCGTGCCGTCGCCGCCGCCAAGTCCGACGTCGAGCGCCAGGCCGACGCCAAGGAGAAGACCGGCGTCTTCACCGGCGTGTACGCCACGAACCCGGTCAGCGGCGAGCGCGTCCCGGTCTTCATCGCCGACTACGTCCTGATGGGCTACGGCACCGGCGCGATCATGGCCGTCCCGGCGCACGACACCCGCGACTTCGCCTTCGCGCGCGCCTTCGAGCTGCCGATGCGCTGTGTGGTCGAGCCCTCCGACGACCGCGGTACGGACCCGTCGACGTGGGACGAGGCCTTCGCCTCGTACGAAGCGAAGATCGTCAACTCCTCCGGTGACAACGTCTCCCTGGACGGCCTGTCCGTCGTCGAGGCCAAGGCCCGCGTCACCGAGTGGCTGGAGCGCGAGGGCATTGGCCGCGGCACCGTCAACTTCCGGCTCCGCGACTGGCTGTTCAGCCGCCAGCGCTACTGGGGCGAGCCCTTCCCGATCGTCTACGACGAGGACGGCGTCGCCCACCCGCTGCCCGAGTCCATGCTGCCCCTGCCGCTGCCGGAGGTCGACGACTACTCGCCGCGCACCTTCGACCCGGACGACGCCGACACCCGGCCGGAGACCCCGCTGTCCCGCAACGAGGACTGGGTCAACGTCACGCTGGACCTGGGCGACGGCCCCAAGAAGTACCGCCGCGAGACCAACACCATGCCCAACTGGGCGGGCTCCTGCTGGTACGAGCTGCGCTACCTGGACCCGCACAACGACCAGCAGCTGGTCGCCCCCGACATCGAGCGCTACTGGATGGGCCCGCGCGCGGGCCAGCCCACCGGCGGCGCCGACCTGTACGTCGGCGGCGCCGAGCACGCCGTGCTGCACCTGCTGTACGCGCGCTTCTGGTCGAAGGTCCTGTTCGACCTGGGCCACATCTCGTCGGCCGAGCCGTTCCACAAGCTGTTCAACCAGGGCATGATCCAGGCGTACGTCTACCGCGACAGCCGTGGCTTCCCGGTCCCGGCCACCGAGGTCGAGGAGCGCGACGGGCAGTACTTCTTCGAGGGCGAGCCGGTCAAGCGCGAGCTGGGCAAGATGGGCAAGTCCCTGAAGAACGCGGTCACCCCGGACGAGATCTGCGAGGAGTACGGCGCGGACACCCTGCGCCTGTACGAGATGGCGATGGGCCCGCTGGACGTGTCCCGCCCGTGGGACACGCGCGCGGTCGTCGGCCAGTACCGGCTGCTGCAGCGCCTGTGGCGCCTGATCGTCGACGAGGCCACCGGTGAGGCGACCGTCGTGGACGCGGAGCCCGGCGAGGACGCGCTGCGCGCCCTGCACAAGGCGATCGACGGCGTCCGCCAGGACCTGGAGGGCATGCGGTTCAACACCGCCATCGCGAAGATCACCGAGCTGAACAACCACCTGACCAAGGCCGGCAGCGCGGTGCCGCGCTCCGTGGCCGAGCGTCTGGTGCTGCTGGTGGCGCCGCTGGCCCCGCACATCGCCGAGGAGCTGTGGCGCCGTCTGGGCCACACCGACTCGGTCGTCCACCAGGACTTCCCGGTCGCCGACCCCGCGTACGTCGTGGACGAGACCGTGACCTGCGTCGTGCAGATCAAGGGCAAGGTCAAGGCGCGCTTGGAGGTCTCCCCGGCCATCTCCGACGACGAGCTGGAGAAGGTCGCCCTGGCCGACGAGCGGGTCGTGGCCGCGCTGGGCGGCGCGGGCATCCGCAAGGTCATCGTGCGGGCGCCGAAGCTGGTGAACATCGTTCCCGCCTGACCCTTCCCAGGCGCCCGCCCGGACGCTCGCCGCGCTCCGGACGGTCGGTGAGGCGATGAGTGACCGGCCGGACCCCGCACGGGGTCCGGCCGGTCAACTGTTCGTCGGGCGGGGTACGTTGCCCCGAGCACGCCGCGGCGTCGGGCCGACGTCTCCGGGTAGTCCCCTACGGGCAGGTTCCGGGTTCCGCTGGAACCCTCGACCGGCCTGCTGCGTTTACCGTGGAGAGGCAGACGGGCCCGTCCGCCGACGACCTCACCGACCGCCCCGCCCGGCCGAAGGAGAAGCATCGTGGAAGCCGTGATCGCAGTGGTCGCGCTGCTCTTCGTGCTGTTCCTGGCAGTCGGGGCGTATGCGGTGGTCAAAGCCGTGGGCGCCGCCAAGCGCGGCGTGGACCGCACCCTCTCGCAGGCCCGCCGGACGGTCGAGGACACGACGCTGCGCGCGAAGACGTTCGCGCAGCCCGGCGCCGTCGGTGAGCTGGCCCAGCTCCGGCTCACCCTGCGCACATCGATGCGGGCCACCCAGGACGCGCTGCACGCGGGCGTCGCCGAGGACCCCTCGCTGCACGAGTCCCTCGCGCTCTTCGAGCGCCTGAGCGTCCACGGCCACGAGCTGGACGACGAGCTGAAGCGCCTGGAGAGCGAGCCGGACCGGATCACCCTGAGCCAGCGCCTGCCCTCCCTGAAGGAGCGCACACAGCAGATCACGAAGGCGGCGGACTCCCTGCGCTGGGCGGCCCGCGACCGCGCTCACAAGTTCGCGGACGACGATCTGGACCTGCTGCGCACCCAGATCGACATGGAGGCGGGCGCCCTGCGGCACTGGACGACGGAGCCGTCCGACCCCCAGCCCACCGCGTCCTCCGCGCCCTCGGCCTCGCCGTCCTCCACGTCGCCGTGGCCCGACCCGGCCCCGGCGGAGTCGTCGCCCCAGCCCGGCGCGACGGCCCCCACGGAGCGCTCCGACCGCACCGCCCAGGAGCCGACGAGACCCGCGATCACGCCGCCGAGCCCGCAGCCGACGTATCCCTGGGAGAAGCAGACCAAGCCGGAGAGCACCACCTGAGCCCGTGTGATCCGCTGTCGGCGCCGTCGCGAGGCATCGGTCCGCCCGGAGTCTGCCCGGCGCCGCCCGGCCCGTCATGGGGGCCGTCGCCCGGGTGACGGGGTCGGACTGCCGCGTCAGGGTTCCTGCGGGTAATCTCCAGCTCATGTCCCGCCATGTCGCGATCGTCACCGATTCAACGGCCTACCTGCCGCAGCGGACGATGGAGCGGCACGGCATCACCGCGGTGCCGCTGACCGTGGTACTCGGCAATCAGGCCCTCGAAGAGGGCACCGAGATCTCGGCCCGTTCCCTCGCGCTCGCCCTGCAGAAGCGTCGGCCCGTGACCACGTCCCGGCCGAGCCCCGAGGTCTTCGCCCGCACCTACCGCGAGGTCGCCGAGGCGGGCGCCACGGGCATCGTCTCGCTGCACCTGTCGGCGGAGTTCTCCGGGACGTACGACGCGGCCGTCCTCGCCGCGCGCGAGGCACCGGTGCCGGTGCGCGTCGTCGACACCGGCATGGTCGCGATGGCCCTCGGCTTCTGCGCCCTCGCGGCCGCCGAGGCCGCCGAGTCGGGCGGCTCCGTGGACGAGGCGGTGTCCGCCGCCGAGAAGCGCGCCGCGAGCACGTCCGCGTACTTCTACGTGGACACCCTCGACTACCTCCGCCGCGGCGGGCGGATCGGCGCGGCCCAGGCGCTCCTCGGCTCCGCGCTCGCCGTGAAGCCGCTGCTCGAACTGGACGGCGGGCGCATCGAGCTCCTGGAGAAGGTGCGCACCGCGTCGAAGGCGATCGCCCGGCTCGAGGAGATCGCGGTCGAGCGGGCCGGTGCGCACGAAGTCGACATCGCGGTCCATCACCTGGCGGCGCCCGAGCGCGCCGAAGCGCTCGCGGAGCGGCTCAGGGAGCGCGTGCCGTCACTGGCGGAGCTGCACGTCAGCGAGGTGGGCGCGGTGATCGGGGCGCACACCGGGCCGGGCCTGCTCGGAGCCGTCGTGTCGCCTCGATGAGGTGACGTGGATATCGGCCGGGCCTCGTATGGGTGACCGAGTTATCCACAACTCCCTGGTAGTCCCCGGGAATTGACCAAGATCAACGCGCTTTCCGCAGGCTGTCTAGCGTCGTTGGCATGGAACTTCGATCACCTTCACGGACAGCGGCAGGCGCGGCGAGCGGAGAGCCGAGCCCGGCCTCCCCCGTCCGGGAGACGCATCGCCACGCCCGACGGCGCGCCCGGCGCAGGCGGGCCGCGGCGGAGGCGATGCGGCTGCGGGCGGAGACGCTCTTCGCCGGGGCCGCCGGGGCCGGGCCCGGTCCTGTGGGGCTTCGCCGAGCGGGAGTTGGGGCGGCGGAGCGTGGTGCGCCCGCGCTGCCGCCGACCTCGGTCGAGCAGGAGCGCGCTGGGGCCGTTCCGGAGGCGGAGGACGCGTACGACGGGCCCTCGCGGGCGGCCCCCTCGTGGCGGGTGAGGGTCGGGCTCGCCGTGCGGGAGCGGCTTCCGGTCTGGGTGCAGCGCAGATGCGGCCTGGAGCGGCGGAGCGTGCTCGCGCTCGGGGTGGTCCTCGTCGTGGCGGCGGTGTTCGCGGCCCAGCATTTCTGGAGCGGCCGGGCGCAGCCGGTCCGGGCGCCGGACGTGGTGGGTGAGGCGGCGGCGCCCGGCCCTGAGGGAGGCCCCTCCCCGTCACCGGGAGCGCTGCCGGACGCGGGGCCGCCCTCGGGGGCTGAAGGGGCTGAGAGCGGCCAGGGGGCCGGTGCGGGACAGGACGGCGGCGCCGGGGCCACGGGCGTGGCCGGTGCGGCGAGCGGCGGGCTCGTCGTGGACGTCAGCGGCAAGGTCCGCAGCCCTGGTGTCCTCCGCCTGCCCGCCGGCTCCCGCGTCGCCGACGCGCTGCGGGCCGCGGGCGGGGTGCGCCCCGGCACGAAGACCGACGCCCTCAACCGCGCCCGACTGCTCGTGGACGGGGAGCAGCTGGTCGTGGGCGGGCCCGCGCCCCCGGCCCCCGGGGTGCCCGCAGGGGGAGCGGCGGTCGGACCGCCCGGTGCCCCCGGAGCGACCACGGGCCCCGTCGCGCTGAACACCGCCACGGCTGAGCAACTGGACACCCTGCCAGGCGTCGGCCCGGTCCTCGCGCAGCACATCATCGACTACCGCGCGGAGCACGGCGGCTTCCGCTCGGTGGACGAGCTCCGCGAGGTCAATGGCATCGGCGACCGACGCTTCGCCGACCTGCGGAATCTCGTGCGGCCATGAGGCGGCCGGGTGCGCGGCCAGGCGTGCGGCCGGTGGCCGAGGGGCAGGTGGGGGCGGGGCGCGCGGACGCCCGTGCCGCTGGGGCCCACCGCCTGGGCTCGGCCCACCCCCGCCAGGAAGGCCCGGCGGACCTGCGTCTCGTGCCGCCCGCCCTGGCGGCCTGGGCGGCCGCGGCCCTGGCGCTGGACGCCCCGCCCCGCCTGGTGGTGGGCGCGGTGGTGGTCTGTGTGGTGGTCGCCGGAGCCCTGCTGGTGACGTGGACGGCGTGCGGGCGCCCGTCGGCCGGGACGCGCGGCCGTCTGGGGCGGTGGCGGGGCGGAGCCTGGGGGCGGGTCAGTGTGGCGGCCGTCCTGTTGTGCGCCGGGGCGGCGGCGGCCTCGGCGGGGCTGCACGGGGCGGATCTGCACCGGGGCCCGGTCCCCGGGCTCACCCGGGAGTACGCCACGGTGACGGCGGAGCTGGAGGTGACGTCGGACCCGCGCCGCACCAGACCCCGGGTCACGGGCGACCGGCCGATGCCACCGGCCGTGATGCTGAACGCGGACGTCGTGCGGGTCACGGAGACGGACGGCACGACGACCGCGACGCGGACACCGGTGCTGGTCATCGTGCGACAGGAGGAGAAGGAGGCGGAAAGCGACACCGGCACCGGCACCAGCACCGGCACCGAAGGTCCGCAAGGAGCGTCGGAAGCGCGAGCGGAAGCACGCGGGACCGGGAAGCGGCGGGACTCTCCGTGGCTCGGGCTGCTGCCGTCCACGCGGCTGCGGGTGCGGGCGGACCTCGTGCCACCGCTGCCGGACAGCGGAGGCATCGCGGCAGTGCTGCGCGTGCCGGGGGACCGGGGGCCACAGGTGATCGGGGAGCCCTCGCGGGCGCAGCGGTTCGCGGGAGGGCTGCGCGGAGGGCTGCGGGAGGCGACGGACGGGCTGCCCGCCGACGCTCGGGCGCTGCTGCCGGGGCTGGTGATCGGGGACACCTCCCGGGTGCCCCCGGAGCTGGAGCAGGCGTTCCGGGCGACCGACCTGACGCACTTGTTGGCCGTGAGCGGTGACAACATCGGCCAGACAGATGGGTTACGGACAGAGATAAGTACTGCTGAATGCGTATCCAGGGTTACTGGTCCTCGGGCGGGCCGCCGTCCTGCGCGATCTCGTTGATGAGCGTGAGGGTGTCATCGAGGCGGTACCGGAGGCGCTCGACGAGCAGGATCAAGCCAGCCGCGCCCATGTCCGCAAGGTCTGCTGCCCGCGCCGTTTCCAGGTCTCGACGCGCGTAGTCCACGCGGGCCAGCTGAGCGTTCGTGAGGGGCCTGGCGGAGGGGGTGGGCTGCTCTGTCATGTCTCCTACCTGGTGGTTGGTGCCCGGCCGCCGGGCGGATGTGTGCGCTGTGCAGGCAATCGTTGACAGGGATTCGACGGCGAGGCAAGGGGGTGCCCGGTATGTCGCTCGAACGTGAGTCGCATTTCTTAGGTCTAGGCCAGTGGCCAGAACTATCCGGTCACGCATGATCACACAATGTAGGTTTCAACCTACAGACAATCCAGCATGATCAGCCGAGCGTTGACGGGTGCAGCCCGCCCGCCCATCCGACTCGGTGCTCGCCCGGCGCCGCGCCGTCGGCGAGCGCATCCGGGCAGCCCGACTGAACGCTGACCTGACTCAGGAACGCGTCGCCCTGGAGACCGGCCTCGACCGGCCCTCTGTCGTGCGCATCGAGCAGGGGCAGCAGACCCCCACGCTCGACACTCTCTTCCGGATCTCCGACGCCATCGGCGTCCCGCTCGCCGACCTCGTCCGCTGACTCAAGGCTGCGGACAGGTCCCGGTGTGCCGGTAGCTGAGCTCCGTCCCGCGCGGGCCCTGCCACAGGTGCGGCTGCCACAGCTCCTCGGGCCGCATGATGCTCAGGCACTCCATGCACCAGACCGCCGGCCGCCTGATGCGGCGCCGGGCTTCTATGTGCGCGGCCCGCAGGGTCCCCACGGTGGAGCACGGCGCGTGCTGGAGGCAGGCAGCACAGCCGAGCAGGTGGTCGTGCCAGTCGACGGCCGTTGCCACGGACCGGAGATGAGCCGCGTAGCAGGCCTTGCAGGCGTGCGGCCACCAGTCCCGCTCGGCGGTACGCCCGCCGCGGATGTCGACGCCGTCGCCAGGGCGCAGGACCGTCGGGCACCAGACGCAGACGGCGCCCTGCCGCTGCTGCACGGTGAGGGCGGGGCCGCGCTCGACGATGGCCAGCAGCAGGGTCTCGGCGACGCCGGGCGCGCTCACCGGGGCCCCGGCGGGCAGGTGTGGTCGACGGGCGGGTACACCGCCAGGGCCCGCAGTCTGCGGGCCAGCTCGGCGACGCGCAGCGCCGCGCCGGTCGGACCGTCGCCCGGGGTCGGCTCCTCGCCCTCCATCGCCAGGGCGTCGTGCGTCGCGTCGATCACACGCTGGTGCGTGTACCAGGCGTCGCTGCGCACGCGCTCGGCCGCCGCGGCCTGCTCCGCCTGCGGCAGGCGCAGGAGGATCTCCGCGACGATGCGCCGGTGCAGGGCGGCGGTTTCCTCGGGCGCGGGCGGGTCTCCGAGCGCACCGAAGCCCCGGGCCACCAGTTCCTCCAGCGACGACAGGTCGGCGGCCATCACCAGCCCACCACCTGCGGCATGTCGATCAGTGCGAGCCTGCCAGTGATCGGTCGCTTACTCGGCATTGCGATCGCGCTCCTCTCGTCAGCGGGTGTTCAGGCTGTGCTGCACAGCGCGTCGGAGCCGGTCTACGTTGGTGAGCAGCCGGGTGGCTGACGGCTCTACGGTCCAGTGCAAGGACGGCTCCGAGGCACCCAGCGGCGGCACGACGATGTACGTGGCGCGACCGCATGCCACGGTCTGAGGCAACCTCCAGCCCTCAGTCGCCCCTGGGGCCACGAGGAAGTAGTGGATCCTCGTCCACGGGTCGCAGATCACGGCTCCGCACCCGTCTCCCAGAGTGGCGATGATCCGCAGTCCCAGCGTTCGAGGGGTACGGACGGCGTCGAAGTCGACGCCTGCCTCGACGTGCCAGACCATGCCCGTTGGCGGGAGCCAGGGCAGTTGGGCTCTCACAGCGGCTCTCACGCGGCACCTCCCGCGAGGCACCAGCCGCACCGCACGATGGGCCATATCCGGCTGCGGAGCACGACGTGCCCGGCCGGTACAAGGAGCCTGCTGACGGTGCCGCAGTACCAGCACGCCCGGCCGTGCTGGCGAGCGATACTCACGCGCCCCTCGACGCGGATCGGCGCGGCGGCTGTAGCCCTGGCCATCCCTGCTCCCATCTGCCTGGACTTCGTGGACAGACAGATGATGGGCGTCTACAAGGGCCACAAGGACTACAAGGTGTATCCCCTCCAGTCCCCCGTCCGGAGCTCTACACGGCGCCGATCCACTCCGCGAAGGCCGTCAAGTCCTCGGCGTCCGCGCGACGGAGACGCCGCAGCGTGGCCGCGGTCTCGCGGGCCCACGGGTGCCCGCGGGTGTGCTGAGGGGCAACGAGGCGGGCGACCTGCAAGCTCTCCCACGCGTCATCGGTCAGTCCAGCCCACAGCTGCGCGCGCGAGAGCTCGATCCAGAAGCTGGACTGCCGCTCGGCCGGCAGGTCGTCGGGTGGGGTCCACTCGCTAGCCACGTCGAGGGCGCGGCCGACGTGGCCGCTGCCGAGGCTGACGGCCACGGAAACCTCGTGGATGCGTACCGAGTCGGGGCCGAACGCGGTTCCCTGGTACTCGTCTTCGGGCACGGCGTCGCCGAGTCGACGGGCCTCCGCGAGGTGGGTGTCGGCAGCATCAGCGTTGGCGGCGCGCCCGGCGATGACCGCGGCACGCATGTGCAGTGCACCCAGAACGGCCTGTTCCTCCGCGCTCGACGGTGATGGGCTGGCGTCGATGGCCTGCTCCAGGGCAAGCAGGCCCGGGCCATGGGCGCGAGCGGCGAAGAACGTCTCGGTGCGTACGTACGCGACCGCGCTGCCCAGGAGCGGGTCCTCGGAGTGGCCTGCTGCCCAGCGCATCAGCTCGATGAGGCGCGCAGAGAGGTCGTGGTGGCCGTACTTGTAGGCGACGGCGTCGGCGGCGCGGGCGATGCCGACGAGTAAGCGGGCGGCGTGCTGCTGGTCGGGGCCCGTCGTGTAGTGCAGCGAGCGGAGCGCGTCGTCGAGCAGCGTGGGGGCGTGCTTGGCGATGCGGGTGTACTGCGCGGCGAGGCGCCAGTTGACGGCCTCGTCGGCTGCGGCGTGCAGCTCGGCGAGCGTACGGCGGGGCGGGCCCAGGGGGATGTCGTATCCCGCGATGGATGCGGAGATAGCGGGGAGGGCAGTCCGAATGCGGCTGAGGGCGATCGTGTCGCCGGTGACGAGGCGGCCGGGATCCACGCCGAGCGCTGCCGCGATGGATTCGAGGGAGTCGTCGCTAGGGGCCCGGGCGCCCCGCTCAATGGCCTTGATCATGGCGAGCGAGAGGTACGCGGTGCGGGCGAGGTCTGTTTGGTTCATCCGGCGCGCGTGGCGGATGGCCGCGATACGGCGACCTACCTCGCGCTTGCTGTCGGCGGGCATACTGGCTCCAGTTCGGGGCGTCCACTCCGAACCGTACCCGCGCGACTACGTGCCGGATACGTGAACGGCCCCTCCTGTCTGGGCAGGTGGGGCCGTTTCAGTGGTGGTCAGTCGGCGATCATGGATGTCAGTTCGGTGAGGGTGCCGATGCTCCAGTCCGCGGCCGCCGCGACGTCCGGGTCGTCCGCCCACAGGTGGCCCCAGGGACCGCGACGGATGTGTGCGGCCCGCAGCCCAGCGCGCTTGGCCGGGTACAGGTCGTTGGCCGGGTGGTCGCCCACGTACACGGTCTCGTGAGGCACCGCTTGGGCGATCTCCAGCACCCGGGCGAAGAACTCCGGGTCCGGCTTGGCCACTCCCCAGTCGCCCGAGGTCACGATCACATCGGCGGGCAGGTCCAGGCCGCGCATGAGCTCCCCCATGCGGCCGGTCTGGTTCCCCGCGATGATGACGCGTACGCCGAGCTTGCGGAGCCCGGAGAGCGCTGGTCTGACGTCGTCGTAGAGATCGCTCTCGTCGAGGAACTCGCCATGCCCGGCAGCTTCGCGTGCCGCGTACTCGGCGGCGATGTCGATGCCGGGCCGGGCCAGACGCACAGCGTCCGCATTGTCGCGCCCCTGGGCGACGACGGCGCCGACGAGCGCGGACAGGGTATGGCGGGGGATGCCGAGCCAGTCCGCCCACGATCCCCAGTAGCGATCGTCTCGGGTGATGGTCTCGCCGACGTCGAAGACGATGGTCTCAATCACCTCTACGAGCCTAGGGCGTTGCGCCGCCACGAACTGACCGGTACTGCTCCTGTGCCGTGGCCGCTGTCGGCGCGACCGCCTACGCTGGCAGGCATGTCCCCCAACCCCAGCCCCCGGGCCGCCGCGCGCCCTGCTGCGGCCGTGAACGAGGACATCCGCGCCCTCTGGCGCGACCCCCGCGTCCGACTCACCGCCCCCCAACGGGCCCTGTACGAACGCCTGCTCGCCGAGTGGGCCGCCGCCATCCACGCAGACATCGTCACCGCAGCCTGACCCTCACCCGTACTGCCGACGCTGCGGATCCAACGCCGCAGCCTGCGGCCCGCGCTTCCGCTCCGGCTCCTCCGGCGGCGCACTGTCCCGGCGGCACACCAGCGCATCCGGATCATCCGGCGGCGGCTGAAGGGAGTACCCGTCCGGACACGTCTGCCCGTCCCGGCCGGGCTCACCGGGCTCTCCCGGCGGGCCCTGCTCGCCCCGCGCGCCCGCCGGCCCCGGCTCGCCCTGCGGCCCGGGCGGGCCCGCGGCCCCGTCCTTGCCGTTCGCGCCGTCGGCCCCGTCCGCTCCCGGCGCGCCCGCGGCGCCGCTCGGGCCCGGCGACCCAGCCGACCCGTCCGTGCCGTCCTTGCCCGCGGCGCCTGCCTTCCCGTCGTCCCCGTCCCGGCCCGGCCGCCCGGACGGCCCGGTGTCGCCGAGCTCGCCCGCCGGACCGCTCGGGCCCCGCGGCCCGGTCACGCTGCGCCCCGGCTCACCGCGGCTGCCGGGCGGGCCCGCGACGGGTTTCGCACCGAGGCCCTGCACCTGGCGCGCGAGCGCGTCTCTCGCCTTGTTGGCCGTGCGCAGGTCATCGCTCAAGGCCTGCACGCTGAGCACGATCCACGCGATCGCCACCCCGAGTACGACCGCCGCGAGTACCGCGAGGAGGTCGCCGCGGCGCCACCGCCGCTCCTCAGCCCGGATCTGCCCCCGCGTCATCAGCCCGCCCCTCGCGTCAGCAGGATGATCACCGGCAGGAGGATCCCGACCAGCGGCACGACCACCGCACCGATCAGCCATCTCCTGGTGGCGACGATCCGCTCCGCGTCCTTCTCCCTCAGCGTCTCCAACGTCGTGACCCGCGCGGCCAGTGCCTCGTGCCGCAGGTCGTACACCTCTTGGCTGACCTTGGTGTCGATGCGGCGGCCGAGCTGCTGGATGTCGTCGCGGACGTCGGCGAGGCGGTCCTCGAACCTGCGGACCACCTCGCCGAGAGTCGGCTCGTCAGCCACCGCTCACCCCGCGGTCAGACCGAGGTCGGCCTGCGCGGGCTGTCCGCCATGGCCACGGTCTCCGTCAGCCCGGGCCCGACCGGCCCGCCGCTGGTGACCATCCCGGTGAGCACCGCGGCGATCGCGGCCAGGCCGCCGACGCTGGCGGCCTGGCCCCAGTCGACGTCGAGGACGCCGAGGCCGTCGCCGGTGATCAGCGCGAGCACGGACTGTGCGAAGGTGCGGGCGGCGCGCTCGGCGGTCGCCCTCCAGAATGCGGTGGTTCCCATGGTCAGGTCCTTTCCAGCTTCGTGACTCGGGCTTCGAGGGCGGCCAGTCGCTCCTCGACGGTGCGCGGTTTCGGGGTGGGGGTGGTTGTGCCGGGCGACCACGAGGCCGGGTGGCGGAGCCGCTCGGCGACGCGGGCCCGGACGGCGGGCATGGTGATGCCGGGGCCGCGGGGGTCGGTCTTGCCGGGCTGCCAATCGGCGTGGCCGATCACGGAGGTGGCCCCGTCCTTGCCCCAGCCGTGCGCGCGGCAGATCGCGGCGGCCGCGCGCACGATCGCCTCCACCTGCACGCTCGGCCAGGGGTCGTCGCCGTCGCCGAGGTTCTCGCACTCGAAGCCGTAGAAGTGGCGGTTGCCGTCCGTGTTGGCCTCGTTGTCGGGAGGCAGGGCCTTCTCGGCGATGACGGCGCGCAGCACGTCGTCGTCGCCGAGGCCCGCGTGGTTGGCGCGGCCGTAGCCGACGAGGTGGACGCGGCCGTCCTTGGTGATGACGCCGTGGCACAGCGGGCCCGGCAGGCCCTCGTAGCCGTCGCGGCAGATGGCGACGGTGCGGGCCGAGCCGGACGTGACGGTGTGGTGGATCATCACGCCGTGCACCGGCCCCCAGGGGCCCTTGTGGTTGCGGTTGTGGTGCTCCCAGTCGCCGACCTCGACGACGGTCACGCCCTCGTCTCTGAGGACGTCGGCGAACTGGGCAGGGGTCATCGGTCGGGCCATGGTCCGGCCTCCTTGGTCGTGCTGATGGGGAAGAGCGGCCGGGTCATGGCGAGACCACCACCCAGCGCGCCGCGTACGCCGTGGCGCTCCCGTGCCAGATCAGCGAACGGTTCTCGTCACGCACGAGCCACCCGCCCACAGCGATCGTCTTGCGGGAGCCCTCGCCGTCCCGGAGGATCAGCGGCGCCCCGTCGGCGGAGAGCACGGTGTACGTGCCGTCGAGGAACTCCGAGGCGAGGACTGCGCCGTTGGAGCCGTCGTACTGCGCGCTCTCACGGCGCTCGGTCACGATGGGCATGAGAGCCTCACGCAATCCGCTGGTACGTCAACCAGCTGTCGGTGTAGAGGACGGTCGCGGTCGCGTTAGATGTGTTTTGTGCCCATTGCAGCGAAATGTTTCCGGCAGTCGAACTCATCCGGAACAAGCCGCTGACCGGGGTGAAGTGGATGCTGTCGCTGGTGCCGTAGCCCGTGCGGAACGACGCGACGTCGTTGGTCTCCGTGCGAATCGAGTAGCCAGCCGTTCCCGAGGCGCCGGTCCCCGAGCCGGGCATGAGCCACGCCCACTCGCCGAGGCAGCCGGACGGCACCGCGAACTGGAGTTTGATGTCCGGGGTGGGGTCCGTGAAGTACTTGATCCAACCGACCATGGTGTAGACCGCGTTGGCCTCGGCCGCGAAGACGAGGTGCGTATCGTCGGCGAAGGTCGTCGTCGCCGACCTGCTCTCGTCGGCCGTCTTCCTCAGCGTCTGCGGCTGCATCGCGCGCAGCAGCGAAGCCTGAACCCGCTGACCGGCAGCCAGTGGTGGATACGACTCAGGCACGGCGCAGCCTCCTTACAGGGCGAGGATCGTCGGGGTGGCCAGGCGCACATCCGCGCCCGCGGCATGAGACTTCGTGACCCCGTTGACCGCGCGGGTCACGGTGAACGTCTGCGGGTTCACGACCCGCAAGTTCTGGTAGCGGATCACCGGGTTCACGTTCGTGTTCGAGGACGACGAGATCGACCGGACCCCGACGTACGTAGTCGTCGTGATCGAACCGTCCGTCACGGAGACCTGCCAGTTCGGCATCTCCACCGGGTCCGACGCGAGCCACGCTTTCGCCTTCAACGCGGCGCCACGGACCTGGAAACGGATCCGGTAGTACGTGCCCGCGACGTACGTGTCCGGCAGGGTGTAGCTGCCGAGCGAGGTCTCCGTCGCGTTGACCCGCTTCCGGATCGTCAAGATCAGAGTGTTCGACGTGGTGAACTCGATGCGGGCCATGTACAAGTTGTCCGAGTCGAGGTAGCGGCCGGTCGGCCCGCCGGACAGGAAGCCGCCTGTCGCCAACGCGCTCGATGCGACGTCGACGTAGTAGTCGAAGTCCGTGAACACGACCTCCGTGAAGGTGCGACGCGAGGCGTTCACCGAGGCCAACGTGTGCGACCCCACATTGCTCCCGACCGCGTAGTCCGCTGCGGTCCCGCCGCCCGTTGACCACGCCTGCCCGGTGTCCGCGCTGCCCCAGCCGGAGGCGACGGTGCGGTTGAACGTGTCCGTCAGCCAGTTGCTCACCGCGGTCACCCGCATGACCTCGCCGCCCACACGGATATCCCACGGCGCCTCGGCCGCATCGGTCGTCCACAGCGTGTCCTCGCCCGCCGACGGCACCACCGTCAGCGACGTCGCCCCCGACGACACCGCACTGAGCAGCTCCGAGCCGTCGGTGTCGATGCGGGATGCGCTGCTGTCGAGGTAGCCCACGGTGTACGGGCTGGCCGGGGCGCAGGTGAGGGTCAGCTTGTGCTCGAAGTGGCTGATGGTCTCCTCGACGCCGAGGATGAGCTGGTCGATCGTGTCCGGCGGCAGCCAGCTCGGCGGGTTCTGGATCTGGACGCGGTCGCCCTGCCGCAGGCCGAGCACGGCCCGCTTCAGCGCGGGGTTCGCGACGAACGAGGGGTGCGCCAAGTGCACGGAGATCTGCGGGTGTCGGGCCTCGTCGACCGTGCCGAGGTGCACTCGCCACGCCGCCTGGTCCCGCAGTGTCGCCGTGTCCGTGCTGCTCAGGTTCAGCGTCACGTCCGTGCCGTACACGCCCACGCCCGCGGGCGGCAGCGCCGTCGACAGGGCTCCCTCGGTCTCCTCGTACGTGGCGCTCACGCCGTTGACGGTGACCGTGACCTTGTTCTGCGTTCGCTGGTCGTCCTCCACCGGCACCGGCACCTGCGCCAGGTGGTAGCTCGAGTAGTCGAGCGTGAGAGCCGGGTCCTGGTTGTACAGCGACGCCCGCGTCCGATACCCCAGCCCAAGCACGGCCTGGGACTCGTAGAGCATCCCGCCGTCCGCCTCGACGCACTCCCGCATCAACGACAGCGGGTTCGAGCGGCCCTGCGCGCCCATGTCCACCGTGTCGTCGAGATCACCGACCCAGTCGACCGGGATGCCCTCCTCGCCGCACAGCCGCTGGATCCGGCGCCCGGCCGCCTCACCGATCGGGTTGAGGCGCACGCCGAGCGCGGTCGCCGCGGTGATCGCGTTCTCCAGCGTCACGTGCCCGATCGCCACACCCGGCAGGGTCGCGGTCGCCGCGAGGTTCCACCGACTCGCCAGCCCGAAGCTGACCTTCGTCACCCGCGACACCTGCGTCGCGAACGCCGTATCCGTGACCGAGTACGTCACCGAGCTATTCACGTCCGTCAGCCGCAGCGCCCGCAGCACATCCGCACCCGACTCCGCCAGCTCGATCGACACGTACAGCTGCCGCCCCCGCACGTCGAGCGTGTGCGGCAGCGACACCCCGAGCACCAGACCGTCCGCGTCCAGCTGCGTCAGCTCTACGCTGCGCGTGCTCGCGATGTATGCCAGCTCCCACGCCTGCGCCGCCCCGGGGCTGTAGTTGAGCTGGTCGATGGTGCAGATGACCTTGCCGTCGGAGAGGCCACCCGCGGGGATGGCCACCAGGAAGCGCACCTGCGTGGCCGTCGGCTCGTCGTAGCGGGCCACGCCACCCGACACCGAGCCCGCGCTCAGGGACGGCAGCGGATCGCTGGCCTTGACACCGTCGTACGCTGCGGGCGCCGGCGTCCCTGTCCACCGCATCGGCGAACCCGAGACGAGCGCCGACGCGAGCTGCGTCGACTCCGCCGGGTCCTCGCACGGCCAGTACGCCACCACGCTGGAGCTCAGCGGGTCCGTGACCGCGGTGTAGATCACCGACCGCTCCGGCGCCGGACCCTGCGCCAGGCGCCGGATGATGCCGCTCACCTCGACGTCCGTCCACACGTCGTTGCCGGTCGTGTCCCAGCCCTGCGCCCAATTGGCGACCTCCCCCCAGAGCCGGTAGCTCTTACCGCCGAGCCCGTCCGGCACGCTGATCCGGATCGGCTGGTTGCGGCCGAGCAGCCCGTAGTACGGCCCGCTCGGGTTCCGAGGGCTGAACCGGCCGTCGGTGTTGCGCAGCTGCAACGCGGCGGTGCCGTGCTCGGTCTGCGAGCCCTCATCCCGGATCCCGCGCGTGATCCGGATGCCCCCGCTGTCGTCCCGGACCATCGTGTACGCGGTGATGTCGACCCACTCGCCGTCGATCCACACCTCGACCGTTACCGGTTCGCCGTTGGAGGCCTCCCCAGACGGACGCGAAGGACCAGGCAGGTTCGCCATACGGCGCTGCCAGCCCATCACCCGTGCTGCGACACCTCCCGGCACTGGTCAGCCCACCTCGGTGTAGACGACCCAGCAGCGCATATCCACCGCTGTCGTCGGGGTCGTCGCGCGCACGCGAAGGAACCTGCTGGCGGCCATGATCGGACGCTCGTCCGGCATCCACTGGTAGGCGTACGTGTACGGCGACTCCGAGGTCGTCGAACTCAGGGAGACCACGTCGAAGGTGCGGGACGCCGTCGTCGTGCCCTCGGCCGTCGCGGTGTACCCGGTGAGAGCCGTACCACCCACGCACAGCGACGCAGTGCCGTTCGGGTCCAGAGGCTGGATGCCCGAGGTGACATGGGCGGTGACGGTAGCGGCCACGTCTGTCTGGATGAGCTCGACCACGCCGTCCGCGCCGGAGGTGTCGTCGATACTGAAGCCCCAGCTGAGAAGCTGGATCTGCCTGGTGCTGGGTGTCGCCACCTGGAGCATCGTCTTGATCGCGGTGCCGGTGGTCACCTGCTGCTGGGCAGCTGTCGTCGGTGCTGGCCCGTTCCATACCTTGTACGGCAATTCGACTCCCTAGAACGTGGTTGCGAAGGCTGCCTTCAGGCCGCCGCGCGTACGTACCTCGCGGAGCCCGGTGTCGATCCACAACTGGCCGAAGTCCCGGCCAGCGATGCTGAGGTTGATCACGAGTGGCTGGCTGCTCAACGGGGCCGAGGAGGCAGCCATGCGACGGGAGTCCGGATTCGAGCGGACGTGGGACCCCACCGGCAGGTCGAGAAGCTCGGGCCCCTGCTCACCCACCCACGTCAGGCCGCCACGCACACCGCCCGACGCGGCCGCGCCGACGATCCCGCCGCTGGCTTTCCGGCCCCGCAGCCCGCGCGCGATGCTCTTCTCCAGGGCCTTCGCGAGACGGGCCATGGCCTTCTCCAGCTTGTCCTGCTGCTTCTGGAGGCCCTTGACCAGCCGTTCCTGAGCCTTGATCGCCGCGCCGTAGAACGCGCCCGCCGCGGTCTTCCCGGAGGCGAGCGCCGCCTTCGCGATCTGAGCTTGCAAGGCGTTCATGGACTTGATCTCCGAGGGCGACGCCCGCAGCAGCGCCCCGGCCGTGTCCAGGCCGCCGCCCTCGATCCCGGCCTCAGCGATCTGCCGCAACAGCCCCTTGTCCAGGCCGCGCTTCTTCAGGGCCGACAGGGCCCCGGCGAAGGCAGTCGCCTTGTCCCGCGACGCGACGAGCCCACCCATGATCGACGCCGTCGTGACCGGCGCGCCGTCCTGCCCACCACCGCGGACGATGCCCGCCGACGACAGCACCCCGGACCGCACCGACTCCCGCAGCTGCGAGGCACTGGACCGCAGGTCGCTGAGCTTGTCCTTCGCCTTGTCGAGCGCCCCGTTCACCTTGGCCAAGGCCTTCTCGTGTCGGATCAGCCCCTTAGCCGCCGAGTCCAGAGCCCGCAGCAGGCGCCGCTCCGTGCCCCCGGTCGTCGCCCTCTTGATGTTCCCGCGCGCGGCGTTCAGCGCCGAGACCAGCGACCCCAGGTCCGAGGGCGCGCCGAGGGCCTTCTCGAACGGGTCGCGCTGATACCCCGCGCGCCGCCCGAAGTGGCTGATGCCGAACTGATCCCAGAGCTGATTGCGGGCCTCGCGCTGCACCCGTGCCGCCTCGCGCGCCCGCTCGGCCCGCTGCGCTTTCGTCAGGCCGCCCCGCTTCAGACCCGCGATCTTCAACCGGCCTTCGTTCAAGGCCTCCATGAAGGGGATGCCGTACTTCTGCACTGCTTTGGACTGCATGACGAACTCGGTGGCAGACACCGCGGCGCTCGCACCTGATGCGAACGTGGCGAAGATCGAGTCCGAGGTTGGAGTGCCGGGCCCTCGCACCGGCCCTCCGTTCGGGAAGTGCTGCACATCTCCGCCCGCTGCGAGGCGACGCACGGGCCCGCCTTGGGCCCGGAAGGAGTCGGCCTGCCGCTTCACCGCGTCCGCCGTCGTACGGATCTCACGGCGCACGTGCTCGGAGATCGTCAGCCGCCGCGTCGTGATCGTGATCGACTTCGAGGACAACCTGTCCCTGGCACCCTGCACAGCTCGGATGTTGGCCAACGCCGAACCCGTACGCGCCGTCACAGACAAGCGCCCATCAGGCAGCCGCTTGACCTTGAACCCGACTGCCTCCAGAGCCTTGATCGCGGAGCCGGACAGGGCCTTGACCGTGACGGACTTCGAGCCCGGAGTCGACTTGATCTTGCGGATCACCGCGTTCAGACCCGCGATCGCGTCCTCGCGCTCCATCCGGATCTTCGTCTTCTTGGTGTTCGGGATCCGCATGATCTGACTCGCGAGCTGCTTCGCCTCCGACGCCGACAGCCCCATCGCCTGCGCGTGCCGGATGAACTCGCGCCGCCCGCGCGCGTAGATCCCGTTGACCTGCTCCCAACTGCTGCCCGACTCACGGGCACTGGCAGCGGCATCCTTGGTCTTCGTCGCCAGGTCGCTGAGCGCCGTCGCTGCTGCCTGAGCTTTCGGAGAGTTGACGTCCAACTGCCCGTTGACCATGCGCAGGCTGCCCGCGTTCTCCTGCGCTGCCTTCGCCGCCGCGTCGATGCTCGCCTCGAAACCGATCATCCCGCCGAGCGCCGCACGGTGAACGTCGTTGAGGGCCTCGATGCTCTGCCGCAGCCCATCAGCGCTCTGCTTCTGCGCGTTGAGCTTCTCCTGCACCGAGATCGCCTGCGCGCCGAACAGACCCATCGACTGAGCCGCCAGCTGCGCCTCGAACGCCTGATCTGCCAGCGCGCTCTTGTAGTCGTCCAGCTTCCCCTTCAGGTCGCCGACGTCACCGCCACCCTCGCGATACGCCCTCTTCAACGCCTCGAACGCCTGGGCCGCCTGCTCGGCCTTGCCGCCCTTCACCAAGTTCGCGAGCGCGTCGTCGATCGCGTTGAGGTTCTCCGTGGCCTCCTTCACCGGGGTGCTGTCAGAAGTCCCCAGAGAGAAGATCTTGACCAGCCCCTGCTGGACCTTGTCGACGGTCGACGGGTCAGACACCGACCGGATCTTGTCGTACAACCCGCCCAAGTCCTTGCCGAACAGCCGCGCGGCCTCGCCCCCGGCCTTCCCCGACGTGCTCAGCCTGCCCAGCGACGTCGTCAGCCGGTCGACATTCGGAGGCGCCTCCCTGCCCAGGGAGCCGAGCTTCGAGACCGCCACGACGAGCAACCCGATCCCGGCCGCGATCACGCTGGCCTTCGCCGCCCGCGACAGCGTCCCGAACGCCGCCGCCAGCCCGGCCAGGCCCCCGCCGGCGCCCGCCGCAGCAGCCCGCATCGCAGCCAGGGACCCGCCGAACGCCGCGATCCCGCCTGCCGCACCGCCCAGCCCCATGGCAGCGATTCGGACGGCCTTGAACACGACGACGAACTGGAGCAGCGTCGAGAGGACGTCGGTGGGGATCGCGTTGACGAGCTGCGCGAAGGCGTTGACGAAGCTCAGGATGCCGACGCCGACGTCCGATGCTGCCGCGACGACGTGCACGAGCGCGCGGCTGAGGTTGCCGAGGGTCTCGGCGACCTGCGGGCCGACCTCGCGGACGTACGACATGAACTCGCCGAGCTGCGAGCTGCCCGCGCCGCCGGACATCACCCGCATGAAGTGCACCAGGCCGTCCGTGGCCCGGGACAACACCCCGCCTGCGAACTGCGCGAACGTGTCCATCAGCCGGTCGAACCCGCTGGAGTTGACGCCGCCCGCGAGCACGGTCATCAGCCGGTCGAGCTCGCTGCTCGTCGACCGCACCAGCGGCGTCAACCGGGGCAGCAGCCCCCCGAACGTCGCGAAACCCTTCGTGACCACCGGCATGGAGTCCCCGGCCAGCGAGTTGGACCACGACTTGTACTGGTCCTTGAACACGCTCAGCGCGGCCGCCGCCCGCCGCGTCGCCGGATCCATGTCCTTCACCGACCGCAGGTACGCGGCCTCGGCCTTCGCTGCCTGCTCGGAGGCCTTCCCGTGCTCCGCGACGGCATCGCGGTACTTCTTCTCCGCCTCCCCTGCCTTCATCATCGCCATGACCTGGCCGCCGACCGCGAGCCCGAACGCCGCCACCGCCACGCCCGCGGCCGCCAAGTTCCCCGCGATGGGCGCCGCCGCAGCAGCGATCGGTATCAGCGCAGGAGACAGCAGCAGCGCGGCCTTCCGCAGCCCGTTCATGCCGCTGTCGGCGCCGCCGCTGGACGTGCGGATGGTGCCGAGGTTCCCCCGCAGTCCGCCGAGCGTGCCCGTCAGGCGCCGCATGCTCGCGTCGAGATCATCCGTATCGGACCGCAACGTGCGCGAGCGGTCGCCGAGGTCCCCGAGCCGCGTCGTGGCGGTCTGCGCACGGGTGTTGAACGTGCGCAGCGCGCCGCCAGCCGCTGCCGTGCGCCCGTGGAGGTCATCCATGGAGGCAGCCGCCGCTGCTGCCCGCCCTCGCAGCGTGCGCAGCGCGCGAGAGGCGTCTTGGGCCTCCTGCTGGAGGCGGTTCAGGGCGGTGGCCGCGGCGAGGCACCGGAGCGCCAACCGATCGATGGCCTGCCCGGTGTCCCGGGCGCCGGAGCGTAGGTCCCGCATGGCCTGGCCAGCGGCAGCGATCTGGCCGGTGTCACCCGTCGTGGTGATCGAAAGCCGTACAGGCGGCTCAGAGCGCAGCGCCCTGAGCGCTGCCCGTACGCGGGCGATGCCCACATCGGTTCGGTCATCGACCGTGACCGGGATGGAAGTGGCGGCGCCGCGCAGCCCGTTGACGATGGTCTGGCGGACGGCGGTGACACCGGACCGCGTCTGGTTGGCGACACGGACACGGATCTCGATGTCATTCCCCACCGCCAACCACCTCCTCCTGCGGGGTGCCGCGTCGTTCGATCTCTAGGAGCCGCAGGAGTTCGGGGTCCTCTGCGAGCAGGGTGGACAGGGTGTAGCCGGGGAAGCGTGCGAGGAGCCCGAGGATCAGGCGGGCACGGCGGTACTCTCCGGGGGCAGTGACAGGGTTTCCGTCGGAATCGAGACCACCAGGGATGGCTCGCCATCGGTCGAGGGCTTGTCCAAAGGGGCCGGGACCCCAGCGACGGCGTTCTGCCAGGCGTCGACGATCGCCAAGTTGAAGTCGAGGTCCAGGCCGCAGATCCCCTCGAACGTCGTCGCGACGGGCACGCCGGTCTCGGGGTCCTCGACGTTCCACTCCACGAGCCGGTCGGCCATCAGCTCAAGCATCGAGCGGATGGCCTCCTCGCTCCCATCGGCTCGCGCCGTGTCGAGGTCGATCATCTGGCCGGTGTTCAGACCGCGGATGCGGACCTCAAGGCCCGCGTACTCCTCGCCCTCGAACTCCAGGGTGTAGATCTTCTGCTTCGGGCGATATCCCATCGCGGTTGCCCCTTACGCCCAGGTCGGGACGGTGCCGTCGGCCAGGACGCCGGGCACCGCCCACGTCAGCTCGCCGGAGTCGGCCCTGGTCAGCGGGTAGTCGGTGTACAGCAGCTCGCCCGCCAGGGTCTGCCCGGACACGGTGAGCGTCGTCGTGCGAGCCACGGAGGTGCTGGTGACCGTCTTGAAGACGTCGTGGGACTGGTTCGCCGCGTCGTTGAAGACCCCGTTCAGCGTCACCGACATGTCCGCGAGCAGCAGCAGCCGCTCGTACGCCGAGCGGTCGATGCCGGTGATGTCCTGCACGCCGCGCGGGGTGGCGAGCTGGAGGTTGGTGATGTCGTTCTTGATCGCCCTCGCCGTGCCCGATGCATCGTCCACCGATGCCGTCGTCCAGCCGAGCCCGCTCTCCTTGGCCATGGTTCATCCCTTCCGGTGTGCGTCTGCGAGCCCCTGCTGGTGCTCCGCGAAGTTCTCCACCCAGTGCTCCGGGCGCGCGTGCTGCCGGGCCGGGGTGCCGCGGGGATTGCCCCGCCAGTCGCCGTCACGGACCACGTACAGCTCCGGCCGGTCCAGGCGCGTGCGGTGCTGCCCGGCGCGGAAGCAGGCCTGCCCGGCCTCGAACACGAGCCACGTCTCGCCCTCGGCGACACGCAGCTCGTGGTAGCGGCGGCCGGAGGTACGGGCGGCGTGGAGCAGCTGCTCGTCCAGGCCCTCGACGCGCACACGCCAGCCCAGGCGGTGATCGGCGCAGTCGACTTCCGCACACGTGGCCTTGCGCCAGTGCGAGGAGACGGGCGCGAGGATCGCGAACGTGCGGTAGGCCTCGGGCGGCATCTTCGGCTCGATACGGTTCACGACGTGCAGCATCAGAAGACCACCCCTGCGATCTCGTTCTTGACGACCACGACGGCGAAGGCCAGCGAGCTGAACCCTCCGGTCGTGACGGTGACCGCGCGCAGGTAGCGGCGGACCGTGGACACGTTCGAAATGGCGATGCGCTCGGCGGTGTGCCCGGCGGTGAGCTGGGTGAAAGACAGTCCGGCGACGTCGGCGAAGCTGACGTTGTCCGCCGAGTCCTGGATCTTCACGGTCACGTCGGTGCCCGTCATCGCCATCGCCTGGAGGTAGGCCTGCGCGCCGAAGGCGGCCGAGGCCCCGGTGTCGATGCTGCTGCCGTTCGTCGCGGCGGTGTCGGTGCGGACCCCCGCGGTCAGGGAGCGGCCCCACTCCACGCCGAACGCGTTGCACTGCGCCTCGACCTGGAAGGTGAACTCGCCGCTGTCGCCCCGGTTCCCGTCGTAGTTGATCTGCTTGGCGACCATCGCCGCGGCCGGATTGCCCAGCGTCGTGCCACGGAAGTACGTGGTGATCACGTCGGTGGTCGGCAGCGTGGACAGCCGATCGTGCGCGCGGTCCGTGCTCGGGTTGAAAAACGCCTGCCAGCCCATGGTTCCGGTGCGCAGGCCCCCGATCCGCTCGGGCGCGCTCTTGTCGATGCCCGTGACCTCGATCGGCGCGGGGCCACCGGAGACGGTGACGCTGCCGATGTCGCCGGAGACGTCGTAGCCGTGCACGTAGAAGTTGTCACCGAGTCCCGACTGCTTGGCCACCTATGCCACCTCTTCCCAAAGATCGTTGACCACGCAGGGCAGCCAGATGGTCATGACGCGGAACTGGACGCCGTCCTGGGCGAGGTAGCCAGCGCGGGCCCGCAGCGGCTGCCCGTGAACGCCGAGCAGGTCGACGTGCCGGAGCAGACCGCCGAGGGTGAAGTCCCCTGCGTAGGCGCGGCACAGGGCGTCGACGGCCGTGACGACGGCCGGGTCGATGGCGTCCGCTGGCTCCTGCTGCGCTGAGGTGTACACGCGCACGTTGAAGACGAGCAGCGTGGACACCGAGTCGAGACCGGAGCTGCGGATCGCCATCGTGTCGTCCACCCAGACAGCTGCGGCCAGACCGCCCGTCGCCGGAGCGCTCTTCGGCTCGTGCTGGTTGACCATCTCGAAGTGCCCCGAGGCCAGCGCGTGTGAGACGACCGCGTCGAGGAGACCGATGATGTCGAGGGCCACAGGTCAGCCCCCCATCTCAGGCAGGCGGCGCTGCACGGCACGCTCGGCGATCTGCGGGCCGCGCGCGGCCACAAGGCCCTTGGTGCGGCGCCAGTGCCTGTAGCCGGGGAAGCGCGTCACCGGCGAGTTGCGGCTCCCCACGCCCTCCAGCCACGGCCCGTACACCACGCCTTGGTCGTGCACCAGCGACGTGTCCGCCGTGACGCGCGTCGTGGTCACCCGGGACTCGTAGTAGCCCGTGGGGTGCCGGAATGCGCCGCCCATCAGCGTGAGCGCGTACGTCTCGGCGAACTCGGCGATGTCCTCGCGGGCGTCGTCGCAGGCGTCCTGTATGGCCCGCTCAGCCCGCCCGTCGAACAGCGGCCCCTCGAAGCTGATGCTCATACCGCTCTCACCCGGCCCTTCCGGCCGTGCGAGTCGTACACGCGCTGGCGCAGGCCCGAGAGCGCCGTGGCGTCCATCGAGCGCTCGCTGGTGCCGCCCTCGCCCGACTTCCGCGTCCGCGCGTACCCGGCCGACTCGTTGGTGACCTGCGTGACCGCCTCGGCGATCGTCAGGTCCCGGACCGGGCCCGGCGGATCCCACCGCTGCACGGCCGCGCTCAGGGAGTGCGTGGCCGCGGTCGTGCCGAGCGCGCCGCGCGTGACGGCCAGCGTCCGCGAGGCGTAGATGTCGACACCAGCAGCGTGCGCGGCCAGGACGCTACCGTCCCAGGCCCGGCGCACGGTCAGGGTGTTGCCCGCGATGTCGACGATGAGCATCCGCTCCGACTCGACGAGCAGCACCTCGTCGACGGCGTACGCCGTGCCGTCGCTGACAGCCAGCGTGACGCCGTTGGCCTGCGCCGTCAGGCCCGCCCCGCCGAGGTTCTGCCCGCTGTCGGCCATCGCCCGGCCGGTGACAAGCAGCCGCTCGGAGTCGATCCGCAGCACCGAGCCCACCCCGAGCCGGGCAGCCGCGGCCCCGTCCACGCTGATCGTGGTGGCGTTGGTCGACGAGACGGCGGCAGTGAGAGTGCCGGCCGCGGTCTCGTCGTCTCGGTACCCCCACAGGCCGCTGATGCTGATGTCGCGCTGGTGGGTGTTCCCGCCGCCGTAGGCAGCGTCGCTGTCGAGGTCGAGCTCCAGGCGGCCGTACGGCGGCCCCGTCCGGTTGGGCTCCAGGAAGTAGTCCGTGCCGGGGATGACCGTGCCGCCGGAGGAGAGGGCGATGACGGAGATGAGCTCGGAGTCGTCCAGCCACAGCCGCCACGGGCGCGCACCCTGGGCGTTCGGCCAGTCGAAGTACCGGGTGCCCAGCTCCGGGGCGAAGCGGCGGTGGCACAGCGCCTCGACGTCGCGCGATGCGGACTCCAGCGCCCGGTCGATCTGCGCGCTGTTCCTGGCGGTCAGCTTGGAGTCGAGGGCGCGCATCACGTCCTCACGCGTCGCGTACCAAACACCCATCTCTGTCACCTCCTCTCGTCGTGTCGTTGCTGGTCAGGGGCTAGGCGTCAGCGGAGTCCGGCGCCGACGTATCGGCCTCCGGGCCGCCATCCGTCCCACTCGCAGAAGGGCTCTCCGTCCGGGCCTTCCTTGAGCGGCTCGCCGTCGTGCGGGCACGCGACGGGCGGGGCGTCTCGCTCTGCTCGGGCGAGGTCTCGTCCTTCTCGGACGATGCTGAGGAGCTGCTCCCAGGAGATGACTCCTCACCTCCCTGCTCGGCGGTCTCGTCGACCGGCTCGGCATCGGGTTCGGCGGCGGCGTTCGTGGCCCCGCCGTGCACGCGGATCTTCGCCATGGCTCCGTCCTCTTCGTGGTCCGTCGAGCGGCAGTTGGGGCATGCCGGGAGTCCCACCGCATACAGGGCCGTGCACTCCCGGCATCGCCACAGCGCCATGTCAGGCCGCCGCCACGGACGCGCCGTTGTCGAGCGGGATATAGGTGAGGTCCCACTTCACGCTGCCGGTGTTCGAGGCCGCGCAGTCCAGCAGGATCGACCCGGGCTTCAGCACGATCGGCTGCGCCGGGACCTTGTTCGACGGCAGGAAGTTCAGCGCGTCCTGCATCGCAGTCGCCGGGGTCCCGGTGATCGAGTACATCGTCCCGACCGCGTCCGCCGTGATGTCCAGGACCGCACACAGGTCCTGCGTGGCGCCCGCGTCGGTCGGGTCGAAGGTCAGCTTCGTGTTGTCGGCCTGGGTCTGGATGACCGTGGTCACCTCGCCGATCAGCGACGTGATGAGGACCTTGCCGCCGGAGATCGTGAACAGCGTGGACGTGGTGGTCTGCGGCAGCGCCGCCGTGGCCCGCTGGACCTTCACGCCGCACAGCAGCGAGCGCAGCTGGTCGCCCTGGATGAGAGTCGTCATCGCTCAGACCCCCATCGCCGGGAAGTTCGCCGGGGTGCGCTGGGTCATCAGGTCCCGGGTGACCGCGTTGACCGTGCCCGCGCCGGTGGAGGTCAGCTTCACGTACTTGTACGTGTCGCTGAGGCTGGTGCCCTCGACCTCGACGACCATGGCGTTCTGCGTCGCAGCTGCTGCGGTGACGACGGTCGCCGCTGCGGCCTGCGTGCGCCGAGTCCAGGCGTCCGTGCCGTTGCCGGTGTTCGTGTGGTACTCAGTGATCACCGCGAGGTTCTGCGCGCCGGTGCCGGAGGCGTCCTTCGCCTCCTGGAGGGTGTACGTGTCGCCCGCAGCGCCACCGAGGTAGCAGATGAACATGATCCCGGACGCTTCACGCAGGTTGATCCACACGCCGTCCGCTGCGGGCGTGGTGTTGGCCAGCCGCCCGAGTGCCTTCTGGCCCATGAGGGCCTCCTGTCTTGGGTGTCCTGTCGGGGCGACACTGCCGACCCGGATGGAAGCCGCCGCCGGGGTGTGAATGCCAGCGGCAGCCGGGGCTTAGCGGGCTGCCAGCTCGACGAACGGGCTGAGCGTGTTACCGCCGTTCTTGGGGGTGATCGCGGACTTCAGCCACGGGCGGCCGTCGACGCGCTGAATGATCCTGAACGTGGTCTTGTCGGAGCCGAAGTTGAAGTCGGTGGACGAGTCGGCGGTCATGGTCTGGCGGTCGCCGACGAGGTAGTACGACAGGTCGACGAAGCTGATGTCGCCGCGGTCGCCGAGCGCACCGGCCTTCTCCGAGATGATCAGGGGACGTCCGAAGATGGACATCGGGGCGGGGCCGGTCGCGTTGACGACGAATACCGCGTTGCCGCCGGTGCCGACCGACAGGGCCATCGTGAGGAGCTCGGGAATCGCGTCCGGGGAGCAGATCCACACCGCGCTGGGCAGCGACGACGGCAGCATCCGCGCGTACATCTTGACGATGTTCTCGTAGACGATCGTGTCCGCCGCCTGCCCGGACTCGGCAGCCACGGCGATCGAGGCGGTGTTGCCCGAGCCCATGAACCCCAGGGGCTCGCCCACGCCCGACCCGGCCATGAACTTGGCGTCCTCCTCGAACGCCAGGGCCTTCGGCCACAGCGACTCGATCAGAGCACTGAAGGACACGATGGAGTCCTGGAGCAGTTCGTTCGGCACGGCGGAGAGGCCCGTGAGCTTCTTCGCGTCGAGCTCGGCCCGGCCGAACTTCGGGTTGGAGTCGACGAGCGCTGCGCCCTCCTCACCCCAGTAGGCGACCATGCCGCCGAACACCGACGACTGGTTCGACGTGCTGTCGATCATCGGGAAGGGGACGCGGGCACTGTCCATGGGGACGACGGTGGCGAGCGGCCGGACGACGGACATCTCCAGCGCGATCTGGAGCAGTTGCGACCGCAGCGCCTCCGGTACGAGGAACCCGCCGTCGGACGGGGAAACGCTGCCAGCCGCGTTGCGCAGCACCGTCAGCTTCTCCGCGACGGAGGCTTCCGGGCTCTTGTGCCAGATGGTGCGGACGTAGTCGATGTTGTTGACGAACGTCGAGTCGAGGACGGCGCCGGGGGCCTCCGGGTTGTGGGCGGTGCCCTGTCGGTGGCTCGTGAGCATGTTCCCGTTGCCGCGCTTGGCCTGCGGATCGAGGTTGAGGCGCTTGACCTCGCCCTTGTCGCCCTTGCCTCCGCTCTCGCGGAGCATCTCGGCGGTGACGCGCTGCACCTCCTCGTCGACGAGGCGCTTCAGCTCGGTGTTGTCGCCCTGCTGCTGCTCGCCGTACGCGGTGATGAACTCCGTAAGGGAGTCCCGCGACGCTGCGATCTCCTTGACCCTGCTCGGATCGGCGAGGATCTCCGCGAGCTCTTCAGCGTTGCGCGGGACGGGCGTCTTGGTCGGTGTGGCCACTGTGCCTCCTTCAGGCTTCCGCCGCCGCGGGCGACGCTTCAGGCTTGGTCAGATTCGAGACGAGCGCCGACCAGTCGTCCGCGTCGTCGGTGAGGTGGGCGACCATGTCCGCCCAGTCGTCAGCTGGCTCCGCGGGAGCGGGGACGGGTGCCGGGGCGGCCACCGCCGTCTCGGGCGGGGCCTCCCCGGGCACCTCGCCGGAGGGCTCGGCGCCGACCGATGCTGTGGGATCGGCCGGCGCCGTCACGGCGGCCCGGAGCTTGGCCACCGCCTCCTCGCCGAGGAGGTCAGCGAGGCTGACCACGAGCTGCGGCGAAGGGTCGTCGGGCACTGCCTGTGCGCGCGGCGAGGCGGGCGTCGGCGTCTCCGGCCGCTGGGGGCCCGTGTAGCCGTACGCGGTCAGGTCGTAGCGGCGCTGCATCTCCGGCTCGGCGCCAGGCTCTTCGGGCTCCGGCTCGTCGGCGCCGGGCTTCTTCGGCAGGGGCAGGACCTCGTCCGCCAGACCTGCGTCGATCGCGTCCTCGGGCAGGTACCAGGTCTCGGCGCGCATCCGCTCGCGCCACTGCTCGCGGGTGCCGCCCGCCTTCGCGGCGTACGCGTCGGCGATGTTGTCCGACATCAGGTCGAGGAGCTCGGCCATCTCCTCCATGTCGCTGGCGTTGCCGAGGCACACGCCACTCGCATCGTGGATCATGACCATCGTCTGCGGGGCCATGACGACGCGGTCCCCGGCCATCGCGATGACGGACGCGATGCTCGCGGCGATGCCGTCGACCTGGATCGTGACGTTCGCGGGGTGAGAGCGGATCGCGTTGGCGATGGCTACGCCTTCGAAGACGGAGCCGCCCGGCGAGTTCACCCGGACCCGCATGCGAGGGGCGGTGATCTGCTTCAGGTCGGCGATGAAGTCGTCGGCCGTCGCTCCCCAGAAGCCGCCGATCTCGTCGTACAGCATCACCTCGGCCTCGTCCGGGTCCGCGGCGTTGGTGATGCGGTACCAGGACCGGGCCTCGATGCCGAGCTGCGCGCGCTGCTTCTCCGTCTGCTCACGCTGGCGGGCGACGAAGCGGGCGACGTTGGCGGGCAGAGTGATCATTCGTCGTCCCTCGTCTTCTTCCGCTTGACGACCTTGCAGCGGCACTCGTTGCCGTACTCCGCGCCCACGCACTTCACGTAGCCCTGGCCGCCCGGGTAGTCCCGGTAGGCCTGCGCGCGGTTGCGGTAGACGGTGCCGTCGTTGTCCGCGCAGGGCTGGCAGGTGTCGTCGTCGATGACCGCGACGGCCTCCCACCGCATCGCGGCCTCGACGTCCCCGCCCGCGCCGCCGACGAGCCCGGCGACCGCGGTCTGCCACGCGTCCGTCGGCTCCTCCACCGGCACGCCCTCCTGCGGCGCCGGGCCGGGCGGCACGGGCCCCTCCGGGGCGGGCTTCTCCGGAATGTCGAAGCCGAGCATCGGCAGGATCGTCGGCGCGAGCAGCGGGGCCCGGGTGACGAGCTTGATGAGGAGCTCCCGGTCGGGGTCCGCGCCCGGGGCGCCGAACTGGATCTCCGGCAGGTCGAACGCTTCGAGGACCGCCGGGCCGTACGCGCCCGCTTCGATCAGCGCCGCGGCGGCGCCGACCTTCGCGGTGAGCGTGGTCGCCTCGGTCTCGGCGTCCGGCGGGACGGGGTTCTCGTAGTCGAACTCCAGGCCCTCGGCGGTCCGGCCGAACATCGGCAGCAGCTCGTGGTTGAGCGCGGCCTTGATCCGCTCCAGGCGAGGGATCGTCATCTGCTCGGCGAACCACGCCTTCGCCGCCAGTGCGGAGGCTCGGTTGATGTCCTCGAAGTCCCCGATCGCGGTCTTCGAGATCCCGTACGCCTCGCGGACCCGGTCGGCGGTGGCGCCACGGAGCTCGACGAACTGCATGTCCCGTTGGCTGATGGTGCGGTCGACCCACTTGCCGTGCTCCAGGATCGCCACGCGGTGGGCGTTGCCGACGCCGCGGTGCTGCTCGTTCCACCGGGTGCGAAGATCGTCGAACTCGGTGTCGCTCAGGGCCTGCGGGACCTCGATGATCCCGCCCGGCTGCGCGCTGTTGACGAAGAAGGCCCGCGACCACTCCGCCGCGTATCGGCTGGTGTCGAGGTCGGGCAGGATCGACAGCACCGGGGAGAGTCCGCGGTACGGGTCGAGGGGGTTCGGCCTGCGGAGCTGGATGACCTCGTCGAGCTCCAGGGGTATCTGCTCGCCGTCGGGCGACGTGTACACGTAGCGCTTCAGGAAGCGGTCGCGGTCCGGGACCGGGACGATGCGGTCGGGCCGGACGGGCCACATCTCCAGCGGGAGTCTGATGCCCGGCGCCCGGGCGATGACCCACCAGGCCTCGCCGGTGAGGTCGAAGTGCTGCTGGAACGACTCGACGAACTCCTGCCGCGGCATGAAGGCGTTGGGCTTGTTCCACAGGTCCAGTGCGGCGTGGGAGGTGACCTCGTCGCGGTCCTCGGTGCGGCCGGACTTGGCCTTGCGGTAGAGCTTCCAATCGACGAGGGCCGTCGCGTTGCTGGTCCGGTCGACGATCGCGAAGAGCGTGCCGACCGCAGACATGGAGCGCATCTGGCTCTCGGCGTCGCGGCGCTGCATGAAGGCGCCGTACGTGGCGGAGCGGCCGACGAGGGGGACGGGGAGGTCCGCGGCGGTGCGGTTGAGGAGGGCGCCGAGGAGGGTTCTGGCCACCGGCCCCTCCCTTCGTGCTACCTGCCGTAGATCCGCCAGCTCAGGACGAGGCAGCCGATACCCGCAGCGGCGACCCCTGCCGCCACATGGATCAACATGGCGGAACCCGACAACAGGATGATGCCAGACGTGTCAAGCAGAGCAGGCATCGCTGCATTCAATCTACGCACTGACCTGCTCATTAGGCTCTGCTTCGAGTTCACAGCCACCTCACCCTCGTCCGGCTTCCACTGTAGAAGGCCAACAAAAGAGCGTCGGCGTTGTCCGGTGACCGCCCCAGCCGCCTCCTGATCTCGTCCTTCGGCTCCACCTGGATCCGCCCCTGCGCGTCGACGTCCCACAGCGGCGCGAGCAGCTGCGCGACCGTCGTGTCGTCGTTGGCCATGGCGGACAGGTCCCAGCCCTTGCGTTCGGACAGGCCACGCCCGATCTCCCACCAGATCTCGGCCCGCAGGTTCTTGTACTTGTCGGGCTGGCTGGCCTTCTCGGAGACGTTCACGGCGACTATCCGCGCGCTGTGCTTGCCCTGGCTCGCGAGGTTCCGTAGCTCGCCGATCACACCGAACCCCACGCCGATCGAGTCGACCTTCACCGCGGTCGCGCCGCTCTCCGTGAGCGCCTGGAGCACGAGTGGGGCGATCTTCTCCGGGCGGTCCGTGTGGGCCCGCCACTCCCGCCCGGCGCGGTGACCGCGGCGCTCGCGGATGACGGTCTCGTCCCCGCCGCCGCCGACGTCGACGCCGAGCTCGACGGGCTCCAGGTCGGCGGCCTTGAGCCTGGTCTCGGGGTCGATGCGGCAGGCCGCAATGTCGGAGGCGCGGACTACACGGTTGGGGGCGTCCTCGCTGAACTCGCCCAAGACCTTGCTGCGGTAGAGGGGGTTGTCCTCGCCCCACTCCTTCGCTTTCTCCTCCACCCACTCCCTGCCTACGAGGGCCTGCGCCACCGGATCCGGGACTTCCTCGCCGGTCAAGTTGGGGGTGTCGAACGCCGAGATGCCGATCACGTGCCAGCCGCCCCCCGGTACGCAGACCTTCCGGAAGTGCGACGAGGGCGAGTCCGGGTTGCCGATCGCCAGGATCCGGCAGTCCGCGTTCGTCGTCAGCGCGTCGGCCGCCACCCACAGCTGCTCCGGGATCCCGCACGCCTCGTCGAGGATGACCAGCACGTAGCGGGCGTGGATGCCCTGGAACGCGGACTCGTCGTGATCAGCGGGCTTCCGGCCGAACGCGACGAGTTCGTCGTCGATGTGCCACTCAGTCTGGTTGACACGGCCGGCGAGCTTGCCGCGGCGGTGGGTGCGGCGGATGTAGCGCCACAGGATCGCGCGGACCTGCGCGAAGGTCGGCGCGCTCGTGACGACGAAGGCCTCGCCGGGCGGGTGCGTGTCCAGCCACCAGGAGGCGACCAGCGAGGCGGTGTGGGACTTGCCGGCGCCGTGGCAGGACCGTACGGCGGTGCGGCGGTGGTCTCGGACGCTGAGCATGATCTCGCGCTGCTTCGACCAGACGATCTGATCGAGACGCTCGGTGACCCAGCCGACGGGGTCGTGCGCGTACAGGCGGGTGCGCTCGCGGAGGTTGCGGTGGTCGACCTGGCGGCGGAGCTGGTCGCGTATCTCCCGCAGGGCCTTGGTGTCTCCGGCGCGCACCAGCTGCTCGATCTGCTGGCGGACTCCGTCACGCGTGGGCGTCGTCACCAGCGCCGTCCGGGCCGAGCGTGGCGTCGAGGAGTCGAGTGATCTCGCGGCCGAGTTGCTCGGCTTCGACGCTGACGCGGGATGGGGCGTCGAGGCCGAGGAGCTTGCGGAAGCTCTCGCGGGTGCGCAGTGCGCGGTCGACGGCCTTCAGTTTCATCTCGTCGTCGACGAGCGGGGCGCCTGTGTCGTCGCGGACGATTTGGCCGTAGGAGACGACGTAGTGATCGCGCTGCAGGACGTCGAGGACCTCGTCGTACATCGCCTCCAGGCGTGTGAGTTCGAGGTTGATGAGGTTCTTGGCGGAGCCTTCGACGGCTTCGCGGACGGCGCGGCGGACGGCCTCGCGGGCGGATGCCTTGCTCAGGCCGAGCTCGTCGGCGATCTTCGGGTAGCTGTGGCCTTCGGCTCGGAGTTCGGCGGCGCGGGCGTCGCGTTGGGCGGTGTCGAGGCTGCGTTCGTAGCGGCCGGTGGTCTGGTTCCGGGCGTCTTGGTTGGGGTTGGCCACGGTGCCCGCCCTCTCGCCGGTGTTGTGGTCTGGTGGTTTTTGATGGTAGCGATGCGCGCAACTGGTGGATGGTGCGCAGCGGCGAGGCCCGCTCCCGGGCGGTGGGAGCGGGCCTCTGGCGCGCGGCGCGACGATCAGCATCGGCGGGGGCGGAGCGGCTTCAGTGCACGAGAGCGGCGCCCGGGATCGCCCGCATGACGGGCAGCTCCCGCCCTCCGCCCTCCTCGTCCCAGTCGGTGAAGGCCTCGACCGGGCCGATGCCCGGCAGGTCGACGGTGACCGTGATCTCGGTGGCGGTCCAGGTTGTGGTGCTGCCGGTGCGCTGCACGGTCCGGGTGGTGACGGCGCCGCCGACGCGCTGGTACACGGCGTCCAGCTCGTGCTGGTCCCACATGCCGACCCGGCGGGCGGTCTCGCCGTCGCCTTCCGGGGGCGGGTAGCCGGGCAGGCCGAGGGCGGTCCGCACGCGGGCGGCCAGGGTGGCGTCAGCCTGGGCGCGGTTGGCCTGCTCGATGTCGTGCAGCTCCTGGGCGCAGCCGGGGCAGGTGCGCATGAAGGGGGAGGTGGGGTGGCGGCGGCAGGTCTGGAGTTGCATGGGGTTCTCCTAGGCGGCGAGGGCGTCGGCGAGGAGGTCGACGCGGGCGAGGGCGGGGAGGTCGACGGGGTAGAGGACGGTGATGGTGGCGAGGCCGCGGGCGGGGCGGGGCTCGTCGGTGGCCGGGCGCTCGATGGCGTACGCGGTGCGGTGGACGGTGTAGGCCTGGATGCGGTCGAGCCGGAAGGAGCGCATCTCCGCCGTGTCGCGGTCCATGGCGCGGAGGACGATGTCCCCGGCGGTGGTGACGATCAGGTCGGCGATCTCGATGGTGCGGATCGTCTCCGAGCCGTCGGCCTTCGTGTAGGTGATGGTGACCGGGTGGCGGCGGTCGAGGGCTTTGATGAGGCGGGTGAGGGTCTGGTGCTGGGTCTCGCGTGCGGTGTGCCTCATCGGTGCCCCCTTGGCGCGGCTTCCTTGTGCCACCCATGTTGGCCTACTTGGTATGCCTAAGTCAACAGGGTTGGCCTTTCTGGTTGGCCAATCTTGTGGGAGAGTCGGGGCATGGACACCGCCAAGCTCGAACTCGCAGCCCAGCGCTACCGCGAAGCCGAAGCCGCACTCGACTCCGCGCGCGCCGACCTCCAAGCCGAGGCCGTCACCTTCCTCCGGCAGACGGACGAGCGCGGCGCACAGGCCGCCGTCGTGAGAGTCACCGGGTGGACACGCGAGTACGTGCGTAGGCTGATGAAGAGCAGCGAGGGGAAGAGCGCATGAGCGACACTTCCGGCCCTTACCCCGTCGATGTGTTGTGGCGTCGGCTGGTCGAACTGGGAGCCAGCAAGAGCGAAGCGACCACCCTGGTGAAGGACTATGCGCGTGAGGTGATCGAGCAACACCACCGTGAGGCTGACCAGGCCAGTCAGCCACCCAGCGGGTCTGCCGTGACAGTGACACTGCTGCCTGTGGATACCGCTGAGGCGGTCACCTTCGAGGTGCCCGCTGTGCCTCGGGTTGGCGAAACGATCACGTTGGAGGGTGACGCCTCGGGGGCCGGAGAGCCGCGTCTCCGCTTCTATCGTGTCGTGAACGTCGACTGGACCCTGTCTCGGAATGAGTCGGCCGTCGTGCTTGAACTCGATCCCGTCGCAGACGATGGCGCGGGCCCGGTGCGCCCGGACGAGGAGCCCACGCTATGAGTCTGGCCACGCGCCTTCAGGCGCTGCTCCGCTCGCGCAGCAGCGCCACGCCTGACCACGGCGACTCTCGCAACGACCCGCCGTGTGACCGCTGCGGCAACAGCACCGGAAAGCCGTGGCTATTGCAGAACGCGCGTACTCACTGGCACTGCGATCCCTGTAAGGCGAGGGTCGCGGAAGAAATGTTCGACATGTACCGGACGATGAAGGAGCAGCAGGACCGCCTGTTCCAACTGCGCGTTGACCTGGCGTCCCGCGAGAACCCCACCGCGTGAAGGCGGCCCCGCCCGGACGACCGGAGCGGGGCCGCTCACCCACCGCCTACGGCCGCACCGGGAAGCTCGTGCAGCCCGGATCGTCCAGGCAGTCGCCGAGTGCGTCCCCGCTCGTCTCGTTCACCTTCTCCACCGCGTCCATGTACATGTCCTCCCGACTCGCCTCCGGCACCTTCGCGCACGCCTCGGGCTCCGGGTCCTCGTCGACCTCCGGATCGAAGTCGGCCGGACGCGCTTCGATGGTGTCCATCCAGGCCTTGATGCAGGCGCGCCGCTGCTCGGCCGCGTCGACGGCCGTCTTGGACGACTTCGGCTTCTCGGGCTCGGTGTTGGAGCTGGAACAGCCCGCGAGCACGAGCGAGGCGACAGCGAGTACGGCGATGCAGGTGCGGCGCATGGGGTCCCCCGGGGATGGTGTGGCCCCGGAGCGTAGCGGCGCGCAGGCCGTGATCGTGCAGTAACGGCGAAGACCCCACCGCGCGAGGAGCGCGCGGCAGGGCCGGGGCGCCGGTCACATGTCGGAATGCGGGCCAGCGTGGAACGGGGCGTCGGCGGGCTCGGTACGGAACGCCTCCTCGGCGGCCTCCTCACGGTCGAGGTCGGCGCAGTGGGCGCAGGGGCGGCTCCTGTCAGGGTCCGCGTCCCGGTTGGGGCAGTCGGGCCAGTGCGGGTCGATGCTCGGGTGGTCTTCCATGGGGTGATGGTCCTCTCTGAGTGAGTGGGGCAGGGCGTACGGAATTGCGAAGGCCCCGCTGCGTCATCGCGCAGCGGGGCCGTTGCGGGCGCGGCCCGGCGTGTGCTGAGGCGGCCTAGACGTCCCACCCTTCCTGGCGAGGCCGCCCTCCCTCGGACTCAGGCACGCGCGGATCAATCCAGGCGATCAGAGCGCCCGGCGACCCCTCCTCGCCGGTGTCCAGTGGCACGCCGTGGTGCTTGGCCATGGCGCGCTGCTCCTCGGCCAGGTCGTGCGCGAACGCGTCCAACAGGGCCTCGATCAGGCCGTCAGCATGCTCCTCATCGAGGCCCGGGTTGTTGCGGAGCATCTCGCGCAGAACCGCCTCATGGGCTTCGCGCAGAACCGCCACATGGTCGTCGCTCTTATCGCTCATCCGGACATCCTCTCGCCATACTTTCGGCCACCGTGGGTCTTCATCGAGATCGCCTTCACTGGCCGTCTTTCGGGGTGCCGGGTACGGGCTTGGGCTCGGTGGGGTAGTAGCCGCCGCGGCTGGCCTGGTAGTCGGTGGCGTGGGCCGGGTCGGGCTCGGCGTCGTGGGGTGGGCGGATGGGCATGTCTTGCGGGAGCGGTGCCACGATGGCGGTCTCCTGTCTCGTGTCGCGGGATGGGTGGTCCGGGGCGGCCGGTCTGCTGGCCGGCGGGCGGCCGCCCTGGGGCTTGTGGGTCAGGAGCCGTTGAGGCGCTCCTGCGCGATCTTGTTCAGCTCGGTGAGGTTCTCGTCCCACGTGCCAGCACCTTCGAGGAGGGCGTGGACGGTGATGTCGGCGGCTCGCTCGGGGTCTCCGGCGTCGACGGCGGCCTTGGCTGCGTCCAGCTGGTTCTCGTAGAAGTCGCTCATGAGGTCTCCTTGGGTCGTCGTCTCGGGTCGGGCTGGTGTCAGCTCTGGCCGGTGCCGATGGCGCTGCCGGGGGGCGCGCTGAGCTGGCCGTGTTCGGCGAGGTTCTCGTCGTGGTGCTGAGGGCAGAAGTGCAGACTGCGGCCTTTGGGCTCGCCGCAGTACTGGGTGGAGAGGTAGCCGTAACGGATCTGCTCGCCGCAGATTTGTCCGGCGGGGTCGGGGTCGGTGTACGTGGTCTTCGGCATGTGGGCTCCAGGTGTCGGTCGGCAAGGAGTCGTTGGCGTGGCCGTGGGCGGGCTGTCTCACTTCTTGACGTGGTGGTGGCGGATGGTCTCGGTGGGGTCGGTGACGAGGCGCCCGCCGTGGCCGATGTCCTCTACACGCAACCCCTCTCCGGTGGCCCCTTCCGGGGTGTCGTCGTCGTTGTCGTCGGGGCGCTCACCTGCACCGACGACGCCCCGAGAGGGGTAGGCACGCTCGGGGGGCGGGACCTCGTCCCAGCGCAGCCCGGCCGATGCCGAACGGCCGGTCATCCGCACGTCCTTGACCGGCCACCCCTGCGCGGCCGCTGCGGCGCGCACCGCGTCGGTGGTCGTGCGGAGGTGCTCGGCGAGCGGCCGTAGCTGCGCGTGCGGGGTGCCGATGTCACGCACCGCGGCGACCAGTTCGGCGGGCGAGACGGGCGGGGGCCCGGCCGGGGGCTGCTCGGCTGCGGCCTCGGTCGGCGTCTCGTCGGCCGCGGCCGGTGTGTCCTCTGGCTCCTCGGGGGCTGCGGCTGCGGGCTTCTTCGGCTGCCAGCCGGGGCGGCCCGTCCGGTAGGCGGCGATGGTCCAGGCGAGGGCGGCAGTCCACAGCAGCCAGGACCAGGCGCCGGACTCGACGCGTAGGTAGATCCCGCCGAGGACGGCTGCGCCGACCTTGCGGGCGAGGGCAGCGGTCCCGACCACCAGGCCGATCTTGATGCACCACTTCAAGCCCGAGGAGCGGCCGAGCCAACCGCGCAGGCTCGTGTACAGGGCGCGGGCCCGGGTGGCCGCGCGGCTGCCGAGGTAGACGGTCAGGCGGCCGCTGCCGGTGTAGACGCGGACTCCGGCGGTGCGCAGCCACTGCACGGTCGTGGGCGTGCTGGAGGGCTCGCTCATGCCAGCGTCCCCTTGGCCAATCCGCCGATGGCCCAGAGGCCGACCCCGTTGGCGCCGTCGACCACCTGCTGCGCGACCAGGGCGGCGGTGCCGGTGCTCACGCACAGCAGCACGCCGACCAGGACGCCGCGCCACCACTTGCCCCGGGCCGTCTTGGGGATCTGCTTTCGCAGCAGCCACAGCGCGACGGCCAGGGCGGAGACGACGATGGCGCCGTACTGGTCGATGCGCGGCGTGGCGGCGGTCCCCAGCCTCCGGCTGGGCGTGCCCGTCAGCCACTTCATGGTCACGTCGCCGATCGAGTTGCCGCCCCAGCGAAGGAACTCCGCGAGAGATCCGAGGAGTCCGGCGGGGCAGGCGATCATGAGGATGCCGCAGACGACGCCGAAGCCGAGCGGGAGCAGCGCCTTGGGATCCCGGCCGCCGCCCGTCCCGGCCGGGCCCGCGCCCCCGCCGCCCTTGTGCCAGCGCCACAGCTCGGTGCCGAGCAGGGCCAGGCCGAAGGCGAAGCCCGCGGTGGAGATGGTGGTGGTCGTGTACTGGCCTGCGGCCAGGGTCATGGTGCTCATGCGGGGCGGACTCCGGTCAGGGCGTAGACGAGCGTGGTGACGGGCAGCGTGAGGGCGGTGGCGAGGACGACGGCCCACAGCAGGAGGCGGGCGCCCGCGGCGCGGATCTTCGGCCCCCACAGATCCGGGTCGGCGCCCGCGGCCTCGGCGCGGCGGGCGTTGTCCAGCAGTGCGAGGACGGCGATTGGGACCCCGGCCATGACCCAGGCCCCGGCGAGGGATTCGTCGTCGCGTACGGACTGCAGGACCCAGGCCCACGGGCCGGTGAACGGCAGGCTGAGGGCGGCGAGTCCGGCGTTGTAGCCGATCCGGATCCGCTCCCACCACCGCTGGTCCGGCTCCGGATCCGGGATGGGGGTGCCGATGGTGACGTGGACGTGGACGTCCACCGGGATGGGGTCCGGGTGCGGGACGGGCTCGGCTCGCGGGGGCGCGGCGGGAGGCAGCGGCGGCTCCGGCACGGCGAGCCGGGGCGGCGGAGACGGGGGCGGCTGCAGCGGCGGCCACGGGGCGGGCGCGGGGCCCGCCGGGCCGGGGATGACGCGCGTCGGGATGATCGGCTTGCCCGGGTCCTGGGTCATGCCGCCCACCCCGCGCACCACAGGCACACCGTGAGCGCGCACGTCCACGTGGTCCCCACCCAGACGCGGCCGTCGCCGTAGGCGGCGAGTGCGGCGAAGGCGCTGACGGCGGCTGCGGCCATGGCCAGGGGCGGGAACAGGATGAGGGAGAGGAGCACGAGGGCCACGAGCCCGGCGGTGACCGCGGCCCCGGCGAGGACGGCTCTGTACCAGCCGTGCTCCCGGTAGACCTGCCAGGCAGTGAGGGCGCCGGGGGTGAGCCCGGCGGCGATGAATGCGGCTATGAGCAGCATGTCGGGGTCCTAGTGGATGAGGTGGGCGGCGAGCGCGCTGGCGGCGGTGGCCGCGGTGAGGGTGGCGGCCGGGCGGCGGTGTCCGTACGCGGCCGCTGTGACCGCGAGGAGCAGCGCGAGGGCCTCGGTGAGTACGGCGCTGGCGGGGCTGGTGAGCCCGACGGCGACACACAGGTGCCAGCCGTCGGTCACGTCCTTGAGGAGGCTGGTCTGGGTCATCGCAGGGCGGGGAGGAGGAAGGCGGTCAGCAGGGTGAGGGCGGCGATGGTGAGGCCGAGGGCGCGGGCGAAGGTGAAGAGCGGGTGGGGGTGGCGTTCGCCCCACGTCGCGGCGGTGCTGGACAGGGTGAGGCCGAGGGCCGCGACGGCGACGAGGCAGAGTTCGAAGGTCACCAGGCCCCCAGCTCGGCGAGCGCGCGCAGGGCGACGTAGGCGGTGAGGATCCAGGCGGCGAGGCGGGGTCCGGGCTGTGCGCGGGTGCTGGTGGCGACGGTGCCGCTGAGGAGACCGGCGGCGAGCAGGACGTAGATCATGCGTAGCCCTCCCCGCCCCTGCCGATGACCTCGTCCCCGTCCTGCCTCTTCGCGGCCCGCGACAGGGCCGTGCGGACGTACTGCTCGGTGACGACGAGCCGCCGCTCCCGCAGGATCCGCTCGGCGATCTCACGGGCCCGCGCATCCGGCCCAAGGACAGATGCGGCCTCAACGACAGCCGCCTCCACGGTGACGGGCGGCAGGCCGCTGACCAGCGGCGCATCAACCGCATCCGGTCGATACGCCGTGTGCTGGTCGGGCGGGCCGTGCAGGACGAGCGCGACCTCGACCGCGTCGACGACGACGCCGTACGTGCGGAGGAGATCAGCGAGCTCGGCCGGGGCCATATCCGGGTGCGCATCGTGCACGACGCGGATCGCATCCGCCCGATGCATGGTGCTCAGCTTGTGCCGCAGCACGTCCTTGGCCGAGTCCGTGCTGGCAGGTACGTCCTGCGTAGGCGCGGCGGTGAGCATGACCGCGAGCGCGGCGTCCGCGCCGTCGCGGAGACGCCCACGCTGTACTTCGACGAGGCCGGTGGCCAGCTCGTGGTCGCCGCGGCCGAGCTTCCCGACGAGCTTCCACGACTTGCTCGTGGCGCTGGCGCGCCTGCCGGTGTCGGGGTGCCCGTTGGCGACGGCCTGTTCGTAGGCGAGCTTCTGCACCAGGCGGGCGGTGCGCTGCTGCGCCTCGATGTCGACGCCGGTGGTGTAGATGACGATGCGGCGGGCGATCAGGCCGAGGCCTTCGGCGGCGCCGCACATGGCGAGCGGGGTGACCGCGTACACGACGGCCTCCGTCGGGTCGTCGGCGACGAAGCCGCCGGTGACGGAGGCGCCCGCGGGGGCCAGCCACAGGCCGGTGCGGACGACGAGCGGAGTGGCCTGGCCGAGCATCGTCAGCGCGAGCATCGTCAGGGCGAGGACGAGGGTGAGGCCCTCGCCGGCGGCCACGACGCCGATGGCGGTTGCGGCGCGTCCGAATTCGGCGAGGGTGTTGCTGTAGGTGCCGATGCCGCCTGCGATGCCGACGCCGAGCATGGGCAGGGCGGCGGCGGACAGGATGGCGATCTGCCAGGTGGCGAGGTCCTTGCGGGTCACCGGGTGCCTCCGTGCTCGTTGCCGTGTGCGCGGGCGATGGCGAGTTGGTCGCGGGCGGCGGCCTGGGTGGCGGGGTCGTGCGCGTGGGCGTAGTCGCGGGCTGCGGCGGCCTGGAGGGCGGCGATGCGCTCGGCCTCGGTGGGCTGCTCGGTCATCGCGGTTGGACCCCCTCGGCGGCGAGGGCGGCGAGCAGCTGGCGCATCCGGTGGTCCAGCGCGACGCTGTGGCGGATCAGGGCCCGGTGGTCGTTGATGTCGACCTGGTCGCCTGCGGCGAGGATGCGGCGCGCCTGGTCGAGGGTGATGGCCAGGGAGGGGACGTAGCCGAGGGTGCTGCCGGGCTTGTGCAGGGGTGCGGTCGGCTCGCTCATCGCAGCCTCCTCGCCACGCCGCGCAGCACCTGAGCCTGGACGTGGTGGGTGTTGCCGTCGACTCCGGCGGGGATCGCGGCCCAGGCGCGGCGTGCGGCCGTATCGGCGACGGTGGTGGGCAGGGTGTGGAGGCGGGCGGCGACCGCGACGGTGACGGCGCGGCGGAGGGCGGCCTCGGTGACCGGGCGGGCGGCGCCCATACCCTCCAGCACGTCGGCCGCAGTCGTGAGGACCTGGCGGGCGTACGTGGGGGTGGGCTGGTCAGGTGGTGGATCGATACGCTCAGGCATGTGGGCCTGCTCCTGTCGCTGGGAGTTGGTCCCGGCCCCGACCGGCAGGGTGAGAGCTCCGGCCGGGGCCAACTTGTTGATGAGCACGGGGCACGCGCTCAGTCCGCCGTACAGCGGACGATTGTCACCGTACAGCGGGCGCTGTACGGTGTCCAGCGTTGGTGCTCCCAGACGGGAAGGGAGCGGCCGTGGCCGATCAGCCGGATGGCGAAGAGGAGGTGCGGATCGTGACGGACGTCGTCGACTCGCTGGAAGCGCTGGAAGATCCAGCCGAGCGGGCGAAGCGCGCGGGCAGGCTGCTCGCCGAGTGGCCGGTCCAGGGTTCGCGCCTGCGGGAGATCCGGCAGGAGGCGGTCGTGGCCATGCGCGCGGAGAAGATCAGCTATCGACAGATCGCGAAGACGTTGGGGATCTCGCTGGCGCGCGTGCAGCAGATCGAAGCTGGCGAACGCGGCAAGAAGGTGAAGTCTGAGGAGTAGCCGCGCGCGGCGGGGCCCCGGCCTGAACGGCCGGGGCTTTCGTGTGCCGCCGCTCGGCGCGCGCCGTCGAGAGCCATGGCGCGAGGCGGCTTAAAATCGCTGCTCGTGGCAGATATCCCCGATGACCTGATCATGCTGGAACGTTCCTCCGAGGAGGCTCGCGCGCGGCTGGCCGGGCTCGATGGTGAGGCGTTCGAGGAGCAGTGGCGCGCCTGGCGTGCAGCCGCCGAGAAGTTCCAGGCCGCGGTCACCGAGCACGCCGCGCGCGAGGACATGACCATGCCGCGCAACCAGCTGGAGCAGGCGGTGAAGCGGGCCGTGCGGCATGCCGAGGAGGACCCGGCCGAGTAGGGCGCCCCGCCCCGCTCGGCGTGCTGGACTGCTCGGGCTGCCGCACGCTGGAGGCATGGTCTCCGCCACGCCCGTAGTGATCTACCCGCCTGACGAGGAGGGCGGTCGGCGTGTCCGGATCGACGGCACGATCCTCGGCCGGGTGTACAGCGTCCGCGATGTCGCGGCGTTCATGCAGGAGGCCGGGCTCCAGGACTTCGACGAGATGGACGTGGTGCGGTCCTCGCTGATCGAGTGGCGCGGGGGCGGGCCCGAGGTCTGGACGCGCTGACCGGGCGGGCGTAGCGTCGGCCGCTACTTGGGAGAGCCCGGCCCGCTGGTCCTGTCCGGATCTGCGGGCCGCGTGCTGCGCAGGGCCCCGGGCGCGGCTCGGTCGTGGCGCCTCACCGCTTCCTCGTGCCGGGCAATGAGTTCATCGTCGGTCATCCGCGCGGTGCGCTCGGTCTCTTCGAAGGCGACGATCACACGCTCGTCCTTGGTGGGCCAGTACTCGATCACGCGGCACTTGTATGCCTTTTCAGCCATGACGCCCCCTATTCGAGACAGGGCGTTCAGCGTGGGTCCGCGGGCGGTGCAGGTCAATACGCCGGAGCCTGGTTTCTATGCTGCGATGCCTTGGCCGCGTCCGGGCTGGTAGTGCCGAAGGGCGAGCCAGGTGTCCGGGGTGTAGACGCACAGGCACCAGTCGCACTGCACGGCCCGGTCCGGGTACGCGTGCAGCGGCCGCCCGCACACGGCGCCGGTCGTGTCGGTGGCGATGCAGCGGCCGAGGTACTGAGGTTCGTCGGGGTCGCGGCCGGGCTGGATGACGGCGTAGGCGCGGCCGACGAGGGTGCGGATGTCGGTGGCGAGGTCGGGGGCGGCGTACCAGCGGGCGATCCAGTCGAGGTGCCTGTCGAGTGCCGTGGCGGCGATGGTGACGCGGTGTTCGAGGGAGACGGCGCGCGGGGGCGGGGCCATGCCGCGGGCGTCGTGGACTGCGGTGCGCCAGTCTTCGAGGACGCCGACGATGCCGCCCTCGGCGCGCAGGTCGAGGGGCTCTTCGCGGAGTGGGAGGGGGGCTTCGGCGCGGGGGGTGCGCCCGCTGACGAACGGCGCGCCGCGGCCGGGCGGGAGCCATGCGGCCAAGACGGCCCACAGGGCGGGGAGTTGGTGGAGGCGGCGGCTGGTGGCGCGTACGCAGGGGGCGCAGAGGAACCCGCCGGTCGTGAGGTCGTTGTGGGTGCAGTGTGGGCAGGTGGTCATCGCTCCCCTGCCTTTTCGATGTCCCAGTTGCGGTCGGCGTCGGCGCATTCGCGGACGCTCGGACCCTCGTTGTGGGCCTTGTGCGGTATCGCGCCAGGTGCGGTGTCGGTCCACTGGAGCCGGAGTCCGGTGTCGGTCTCGCCTACATGGATCTCGTGGTCGGGCGTGGTGTTGTGGGTGGCGGAGCGCCAGCAGCGCGCGATGCCGTGGTGCGAGGTTTTCCAGGTGGCGGTGCAGCAAGGGGCGCCGGGCGTAGCGCGGCCGTCGCGGTCTTCGTCCTCTTCGGTGGTTCTGGTCGCTTGGGTCGCTGCCGGGTCGGGCTCGTTGAGGGCGGCGAGTGCGCGTTCGGCGCAGGCCCGGTAGCCGCGCTGCCAGTCGGTCACGTCGTCCTTGTCGGCGAGGTGCACGGCTACGCGTACGCGGGCGACGGCGGCCTTCGCCTGCTCCAGATGCTGACGCAGTGCCTGCGATTCCACTCGGCAGTCCGAGGCGACGGCGCTCTGCATGTCGGCGTCGTGCTGCTCCTCGTTCACATGCTGCCGTAGAGCGGTTTGCTCGGCGGCGGTGAGGCCGTTGTGGGCGCGGTCGATGAGGACGCGGAGGCTGACGCGGCGTGCGGTGCGTGCTGCTTGGTCCTCGTCGGTGGTCTGTTCGGTCACTTGTTCCTCCGTGCTGCGCGCGCGAGGGCTCGCCGGGTCGCGCGGTTCGGTCGGGGGGCGGGTGCGGTGTCGTCGACGAGTTGCTCGAAGCGGACGAGGCGCTGCTCCCAGGTGGCCCCGGGGCGCGGGTGTGCTCGCCCCGGGGCGCGGACGACGGGCCGGTCACTGCGGCTCCAGGGCGTAGCCGGTCCGGCGGGGCGCGCCGCTGCGGGTGATCGGGCTGTCGTGCAGCTGGCCGACGAGGATCCACCGGGGCCGTTTGCCGGTGGCGGCGTCGACGACGTGGGCGCGTGCGTCGCCGGGCCGGTAGGACTCGATGAGGAGTCGGGTGGTCTCGTGGGGGTTGCAGGAGCGGTAGGTCTGGCCGGTCTGGATCATGCGGCGGTCCCGTGGTCGAAGTCGGCCTCCAGGGAGGCGATGACGGCGCGCTCGTGGGCGTCGAGCGGGGCCCCGTCCCGGTGCGTGCGGGCGGCGGCCGGACGTGGGCAGTCGGGCGCGGGCCGGGCGGCGAGCTCGGCGCGGCGGGCGTGGAAGCGGGCCCGGCGGTCGAGTACGGCCTCGCGGCGCCCGCACCAGGCGAGGACCGCCGCGCCGTAGACGGTGGCGAAGGCGGCGGGCCAGTAGTCGGTGGTGGCGGTGGCCGCGGTGGCGGCGAGGAGAGTCCAGGCGCCGGCGCGGCAGGCGAGGGCGCGGTGGTGTGGGGTCATGGCTGGCTCCCGAGGATCGCTTGGGCGACGGCGAGGGCGTGGTCGCCGTCGATGGCGACGGCGTATTCGTCGGTGCCGTCCTGCGCGATACGTCCGGCGATCACGTCGGCTTGCAGGTCCAGCCAGTCGGCGAGAGCGAGCCCGACGCCGGGGTGCATGGCGGCGATGTACTCCAGGTCGCGGCCGCCGCGGTCTCGTGAGTGCCGGCCGTTGGACCACGTCGGCACCATGGCCACGGTGCACTGCTCGCGTTTGCCCGTGGTCGGGTCGGTGCCGTCGATCCACGAGCCGCGTTCTCCCTCGGGCAGGGGCGCGGTGACGGTGGACTTGTAGCGGGTGTTGAGCGGGCGCTTCCACGGGCCGGGGGTGGCGTCGGTGGCGATTTTGCGCATGTTCGCGGCGGCGGTGCGGAGTTCGTCGGTGGGGTTGGTCATGGGCTGACCTCGATCTCTGAGAGCGGGACGCGGCGTTCGAGCTGGCGGTGGAGCTGGCGGACCCGGGCTGTGGCGCCTGGGTCGCGGCGTGAGAGGGCGCGGCGGGCGAGCGGTGGGAGTTGGTTCCAGCAGGTCCAGCACAGGTACTGGTGGGGGCGGCGGGTGCTGTGGCAGGTGGGGTTGGGGCAGGGCGTGGTCATCGCTGCTCGCCCGTTCGGCGCCGTAGCTCATCCTGTGCGGCGAGGCGCTGCTGTGCTTCGGTGAGGCACTCGCGGTACGGCTTGCCGGTCTCGGCTTGGATCTGGCGGGCGAGCTTCTGCGCGGGAGTGCGCTTCTTCTTGGTCACGGTTGGCTCCTGGTGCGAGTGGGGCGGCGAGGGCCTGAGCGCCCGCCTGGGGCTCGTGCGTGGCGGCGGGCGTGGATTCGGGCCTGGAGGCGTCCGCGAGCCCAGGAGGGGCGCCTGTGGCCGTTTCTGAGGGTGTTCCAGGCCCACGCGACGGCGGCGGTGAGGCTGGCGACGGCGAGCGCGAAGGCCGCAGCGAAGATGACGATCCACACCGCGAGGGCGCGGAGCAGGACGAAGGCCGTGGCGATCGCGTCGCCGATCACGTCGGCTCCGGGGTGTGCTCGGCCTCGATGACGACCGTGGTGGTACGGCGGGCGATGCGGTACTCGAACTCCGGCCGCATGCGGCGGCGGGCGGTGAGCCTGGCCAGCACGAAGTCCAGGTCGGTCGACGTGCTGCTGCACTGCTCCCAGGAGCCGTCGGGCTGCGCGGCCTGCACGAAGTACTCGACGGTCGTTCGCCGGTCCTCGAAGCGGGCGTTGATGGCCGGGTAGAGATCCGGGAAGGCGAAGCAGGCGTCGACCACCAAGGCCATCGTCTGCGAGTCCTTCAGACAGCCCTCTGACCGGTCGCGCATGAGGCCCTGGACGTAGCCCATGACGGCGGCATCGTGGAACAGCGCCCGCTCGCGCTCGGTGAGCGAGTCGAGGAACGCGGCGACGGCTTCGGCGCGGGCGTTCTCCCGCTGCTCGAAGTAGGCCAGCAGCGGTGCAGGGAGGTCGGTGGTCACCGGACTTCACCTGCCTGCTGCGCCTTGTCGGCCATGCGGCGCAGCTCGGCGTCGGCAAGAGCGAGGAGCCAGCGGCGCACGCCCTCGGCCGCAGCGGAGTGGACGTTCAGGTACGCCCCGTTCGCGGCGTCGCGGAACGCCTCGGCCCGGATCGCGGCCCGGTCGGCGGGCGCAGACGGCGCGGCGGCCTGCTGCCCGCCGTGCAGCGGGTGCCCGTCGAGCGCGGCCCGGATCCGCACCACCGCCTCCTGCTGCATCGCGGCCCGCTGCGTGTCGGGCTCGGTGCGCGTCTCCCCGTCGATCGCATCGGCCACCGCGCGGACCCGAGCCAGTGCGGCGCGGGGGTCGGTCCGCTTGTGGTGGTCGGCTTCGGCCTTGGCCATCAGCTCGTCGTGCTCGACGTCGATCGGCCGGACGTGGCGGCCAGGCTTCTCGGTCATGGTCTTCCTCAGGTGATCGTGATGGACTTGGTGGTGCGGCCGCCCCGATACCCGCGGGGCGGCCGTCCTGCTGCTCACTACTCCGCGGCGGCCTCGTCGGGCTCCACACCGGCGTCGTGGAGCGCCCGGCCGAAGTCCTCGACGAGCGCGGTCCTTACCTCCTCGGGCACGTCCGGGGAGAACGCGAAGTGCACCCGGGCCAGGGGCCGGTGGTCACCGTTGATGGTGATCGCGTGCTCGGTGGACGGCGTCAGGCCGTCGGCGCCGAGGTTGATCGCCCACGCGGACACGTCGGCCGCGCCGGTGATCAGGTCGTGGATCTTCCGCTGCGCCTCGCTGTACGCCGCGCCGTCGTCGGCCGAGTGGGGCAGGAGTCCGGCCCACCGCATGCCGACGTTCTCGGTCCGGCCGTCGACGGTGCGGGTCCCCTTGGTGCGCTCGACGAACTCGTTCTCCATGGACTCGCCGACGCCCATGAGGTCAGGGTCTTGGAGGAGCTCGGCGTGTTGGCGGGCGGCTTCGTGGCGGAGGTCGGCGTCGGTGTACGGGCGGTCGGTCATGGTGCTCCTTCGTGGTGTCGGGTCGGTGTTCGTGGCGCTCACTGCTGCGCGGTGTCGCGTGTCGGCCACCACTTCTCGTGGGCGTCCTGCCGGCACAGCGCGCACAGCCCGTCGTGCCGGGTCCGGGTCTCGCACCCGCGGCACGTCGACGTCGGCCGGGCCGGGGGCTCGCCGCCGCGCATGACGGCCACGCAGGCCGCACACAGGCCCTCGGGCAGCTCGGCGTCGGGCTGGGTCTCGACGAGCTGCTCCGCGGGGACGACGGCGAGGGCGGCGCAGCCGGTGAGGGCGAGGGCGCCGGGTTCGGGGGCGGGGAAGAAGACCGGGGCGGGGAGGACGTGCCGGTACTGCGGGTCGGCGTCGGCGTAGGGGCTGTGGGGGTTGGGGGTGAGGCGGTCGGTCATGTGCTGCTCCTGGGGTTGGTGTGTGCTGGTTGGTGGGGTGGCTGGTTGGAGCGGTCAGGCGGTGGGGTGGCTGGGGCAGTGGTTTTCGGGTGGGGCTCGCGACGCTCGTCCTCGTCCCTTTAGGGGGACGAGGGACGGGACGAGGTCGCTGACGTCGTCCCCACCTCGTCCGGGACGAGGTCGGGACGAGGTCGTGGGGGGTGTGTTTGTGCTGGTGGGGTGGGGTGCGACCTCGTCCCGTGATGGTGTGTCAGATCGGGACGAGGTGCGTTTCAAGATCGGGACGAGGTCGTTACGGCTGTGGCCTGCGGTTTTGCGGTGACCTCGTCCCGCGCGGACCATGATCGGGACGAGGTCGGGACGACGTGACTCGCTGGTAACTTCGGTGCTTTTGGAGAACCCCCAGGTCGCCTCTCGCCGGGCGGCCGCCGGGGTCCACCTCGTCCCGATCTCTGGGACGAGGTCGGGACGAGGTCGGCGCCTCGCTGACCAGCGGAAACCTGGCGTGCGCAGCGGGCCGTCCGAAGATCGGGACGAGGTCGCGGCGTGAGCCGGGACGAGGTCGTTGCGCGCGGCGGTCACGACTCGCCTCCGTCCTCGGCCGGAAGCCGGTGCAGGGTCGCGCTGCGGGGCCCGGGCTCGGCCACCACGCGACCGGCGTGGACCAGGCGGGTCAGGGCCCGGCGTGTCACGGATGCCCGGCCGGAGATGAGCTCCTCCACGGCCTTCTTGCTCATCGGCTCCTTGGCCTTGGCGACGATCTTCAGCACCTGCTCCTCGCGCTCGCGGATCTCCTCCTCTTCCTGCGCGGCCTTCTTCTCCTCGGCGGTCTGCTCGGCCGGGTCCGGGGCGTGCTGGATGGGCGGGTAGAGGTGCGCCTCGGCGAAGTCCTCGCCGTTGGAGCGGATGACGAGGTCGGCGAACCAGTGCATGGGGTTGCGGCCGCCGGGCAGGGCGTGGCGGCGGACTTGGGCGGGCCGGTCCTTGGCGATGCGGAGCCGGGAGCGGCCTTCGGTGTTGATGCCGAAGGGGCGGACGGCTTCGAGCATGTACTGGACGCCGTCGACGGCGTTGAGCTTGTGGACGCCGCCGAGGGCGTAGCGGCCTCTGCTCTCGTTGTTCTTGACGACGTGGTCGAGGGGGACGACGGCGGCGCCGGTGTCGGCGAGGGGGCGCAGGAGCATGCGGCCGAACTTGGCGATCTCGGTGTTCTCTTTGAGCTCTAGGCCGAGCATGACCATGGCCTCGGTGACGCCGTCGACGATGATCAGGGAGGGGCCGAGGTCGCCGATGCGGGCGATGAACGCCTTGAGGGCGGCCGGGGTTGGGGTGGTGCCGGGGCGGACGTAGTGGAACTTCTGGATGAGGTCGTTCGGGTTGGCGCCGATGAGGAGGAGGCGGGAGACGACGCCTTCTTCGGAGTCCTCGAAGTCCATGTAGACGACGTGGTTGCCGCGGTTGATCTCGGTGAGGCAGGAGACGAGGGCGACCCAGGACTTCCCGGCTTCGGACTCGCCCTGGATGCCGTTGACGCGGCCGGGGTAGAACAGGCCGATGCCGTCGTCGCGGGCGCCGGCGGTGGGCTGGACGGGCTTGTGGGAGCCGTCGAGGACAGGGGCGAGGTCGGTGAACGACCAGCCGGTGTCGTCGGTGCTGCGGGGCCCGGTGGCTTGGGTGGCGCGGGTGACGCGTTCGCGGACGAGGTCGAGGACGTCAGCGAGGTCCCCCTCACCGGAGCGGACGAGGCCTGCGGCGCGGTCGAGTTCCTCGACGGCGCGGCGGCGTACGGCGGTCTCGTGGACGATCTCGGCGTAGTACTCGGCGTTGGCCGCGGTGGGGACCTGCTGGACGAGGTTGTGGAGGTAAGCGGCGCCGCCGACGCGCTGAAGTTCGCCGCGCTTGGTGAGTTCGGCAGCGACGGTGACGGGGTCGACCTGTTCGCCGCGGACGGCCATCACGGTGATGGTGTCGTAGATCGTTTCGTGGGCGGGCCGGTAGAAGTCGGGGCCTTCGAGGACCTCCTTGACCTCCGCGATGGCGCGTTCGGACAGGAGCATGCCACCGAGGACGGACTGTTCGGCGTTGAGGTCCTGCGGGGGCAGGCGCCGGAGGCCGTCTTCGTCCGCCGTGTCGCGCGGGATGTGGCGGACGTTGTCCACGTGGGGCTCCTCAGAACAGGGTGTCGGGCTCGGGTGCGGGCCGGACGGGTGGGGCCGTGCAGCGGTGTTCTGTGACGTGTGGGTGGGGGCAGTTGGGCGGGTGGGTGGAGCCGAGCCAGGTGAGTTGGCGGGCGCCGAGGCTGGTGGTGCGTAGGCACCAGATGAGCCGGTTGGGGCCGCGTAAGGCCTGCTGCTCGGCCGGGGTGAGGGGGGTGAGGTCGGCGGTGACGGTGAGGGCGGCGCGGTCGCCGACGAGCTGGCGGAGGACGGGGACGCCGCACGAGGGGCAGGTGTGGGGGCCGCCGCCCCTCGCACGGGCGGCCATCACGCGTCCGCTGTCGTGCTGGCGAGGCGCCCGGGCCCGGGCTGTGGTTCGGGGCGCCGGGCAAGGGCGGCAGGGGTGTGGGCGGGGCAGCGCCAGCCGGTGAGGTACCGGCGGACGCCGTCCGCAGCCTGGCACCGGCGGCGCTCGGGCCCGATCCAGTGGCCGCAGGTGCGAACCTGCCTGGAGCCCCTCATGCCGCGGCCTTCGAAGTGCCCGTGCGGCGCAGCCGGTTGTCCGCGTCCGTGTTCGCCCGGCGGCACGCGGCACAGGCCACCTCACCGTGCTTCTTGTGCCGCTGGTAGCCCGCCCGGGTTCCGCACAGTGCACCCTCGTCGCGGAGCATCCCGTCTGTGAGGTGGTCGGCGCGATGGCACTCCTTGCCGCAGGTACGGCGTACGGGCCCCACCGGCTCACGGCCATGGCCGAGGAGGAACGCGGCGCGCAGGGAGGTGTACTTGGCGCCCTGGAACTTCAGCTGCTTGGCGCCGTACCACAGGACGTGGCCGTCCTTGGTGCGGGCGGTGCGGCGGGCGAACGCCTCTGCCAGGGTTCGTGGCGGCGGCTGCCTCTGGGGCTTCGGCTTTGGAGGCTTGATGGCGCTGGGCTGGTGGCCGTGCTGCTTGGCCAGGGCGCGGCGTTCTGTGTCGGTGAGCCCGCCGCGGACGCCCCATTGGTTGTCGTCGGTGTTGAAGGCGTCGATGAGGCATTCGCGCCAGACAGGGCAGGGGCGGCAGACTGATTTGGCGCGGGCGATGGCGGCGGCGTTCTTGTCCGGGAACATCCAGTCGGGGTCGATGTTCTTGGCGCGGCAAGCTGCCTTGGTCGGCCACTCGTGGGCGGATTCCGTGTCAGGGACGGAGTTGGTGTAGCTCATCGCGTGGTCACCGCCTCGCGGTCGGGCCACCGCACCGAGTCGAGGGCGCGGCGCCGGTCGTCGGCGACGACAGCGAGCGGGTAGCCGAGCCAGTGCAGGCCCATCGCCATCAGGACGTAGGCGTCGGCCTCGTCGTACCGCGCGGGCCCTTCGGTGGTGATGCCGTACGTGTCGGCCACGGCCTGCCGCAGGATCGCCTTGAGGCCCGTGCCTTTCAGCCGCTTCCCGGTCTCCGGGTCGGTGGGCGCCGCGGTGCCGACCGCGTAGATCATGCGCTGGCCCGGGGTGACGACGGCGTAGGGGATGCGGCGCTTCCACAGGGCGTGGCGGACCATCCACCGCATCGCGGCGAGGGCGTCGGCGCCCTGGTTGTTGTGGCCGTAGGCGGCGCCTTCGATGACGACGAGTGCGGCGTGGCGGGTGTGGTCGGCGATACCGGCGAGTTGCTGCTCGAAGCGGGAGTGCTGGGACTGGCCGCGCGCGCGGACGTAGTCGGTCCAGCCCTCGCCCGCGATGCCGGTGATGCCCATCGCGACGTCGAGGCCGATCACCTTGGGGACGCTGGTGGTGGGCCGGGGCCCGGCCGCCGCGGGGGCGGCCGGAGCCTCAGAGCTGGCCAGAGGCAGCATCATGACGCACCCCCAGGAGGCGGTGTCTCGGCCTGGCACGTCCAGCAGCGGCGGGACCCGTCACGGCGCATGGCGTGGAACGTGATGCGCTGCTCGGCCGGGCAGGGCGCGGACTCGTTGGCGACGACTTCGTCCTGGTCGAGGAGCAGCTCCAGCTCGGCCTCGTCGAGCAGGCCGTACGTGATCGGGCCGTCGGCCGCGATGACCGGGTCGTCGGGGAGCAGGACTACGTGTGGCCGGTGCCGGCCGTTCGGGCGGAAGACCTGGCGTAGGACTCTTAGAGGGCTGGTCATGAGTTCTCACCTGCCTGGCGCGGGGCCGGGATGAGCGGCCACTCGGTGCGCACGGTGTCGGCCTGGTGCTCCTTGCCGGGCGTGCGCCGGAAGTAGTCCGCGAGGCCCTCGGCCTGCTCGCGCGCCCACTCGATCTGCTTCTCGTGCAGGAAGTCGAGCGACGCCGAGCCGATCGACGGCTCTTTCTGCCCGATGCGCCAGGCGACCCGGCACGCGGCGATCGCGTCGGCGTCCGCCGAGTGCGCGCCGTCGAGCCGGACCTGGTAGGTGCGGCAGAGATCTTCGAGCTTCCGACCGCCGCGCCGGTACCGATCGATCTTCTTGTCCAGAACGCGGGGATCGATGACGCGCAGGTCGTCGCCGACAGTGTCGACGAGCGGCTGCACGCCGTGGCGGCGCGCCTCACGGTCGAGCATCGTCAGATCGAAGCTCGCGTTCATCGCGACGACCGGGGTCCCGGCGAGGACGACCTCGGCGAGCGCGGCGACGACCTGCTCGACGACCTCGGCCGCGGGGCGCCCCTCGGCGCGGGCCTGCTCGGTGGTGATCCCGTGGACCTTCGCGGCTTCCTCGGGGATCTCGACGCCGGGGTCGGCGATCCAGGTTGCGGACTGGGTGGGGTGTCCGGCGCCGCACTGGACGACGCAGGCGGTGACGATGCGGTCGGTCTCGACGTCGACGCCGGTGGTCTCCAGGTCGAAGCCGCACAGACGGCCGGTGTACCAGGGGCTCACGCGCCACCCCCGGTCCGCTCGCCATAGATCCGGCGCCCGAGATCGTCGAGGGTCTCCCAGTCGCCGGTCTCGTTCTGCACCTTTCGGCCGAGCATCCGCAGGTTCCCCAGCTCGTAGCCGATCTGCTGGAGACGGCCGGGCGACGTCTTCTTGTCGAGGATCTCGTCGCGGTACGACTCCGCAGACCGGGCCGGTGCCTCGTTGCCGCGCACCGTGGCGTCGGCGTCCGGGTCACGGTCCTCGGTCGGGACCATGCCGCCGGTCAGCATCAGCGTCCGCAGCGCGACCGACTGCGCCTTCGGCGTGGAGCGGCTGCCGGTGTCGGTGGCCTCGCCCATGGTCTGGGTCTCGATGAAGTCGCCGCTGGGGCCGTACACGCGGTAGGTCACCGAGGCGGTGCACTCGCGCATCTTGCCGCCCTTGGCGGTGGTGATGTCCCGGTACTCCGCCGTGGTCTTCACGGGGAAGACGGCGACCCCGTGCTTACGGCAGATCGGCCCGAAGGCGTTGTAGACGGCGTCCACGCCACGGAAGTTGAAACGCCCGGCACTGCCGCCCTCGAAGCGCTGCGCCTTGCGCACGACCCGGACGTCGCCCATGACGCGCAGCCAGGCGGTGATGGCGTCGACCTTGTCCGGGTCGCCGGTGAGGTCGGCGTCGCTGACGTCCGGCTCCTCGTACGGGCCGGGATCATAGGTGGTGTCCGGCTGTTCGTCGGTGGCCGAAGTGCGGCCCGCGGCTGCGGCTGCGTTCTCGCGCAGTCCCATCAGGAGTCCCCCTTGAAGTTCTTGGCGATGGCCAGGCGCTCGCCCGGCTTGGCCGTCACGCAGGCCGCGTAGGCGTCCGGCCAGCGCTCGGCGAGGAGTTCGAGGTCGATGGCCGGGCGGCCGTTGGTCGGCTCCATCGAGAAGGCGCGCTCGCCGTTGACGTGGGCCTCGCGGGCCCCGCCGAGGGCGGCCAGGAGCCGGGCCTTCGCGGCGTCCTTGTGCTTCTTCGCGTCGCGCTCGGCGAGCCGCGCGTGCTCGTAGTCCGTGAGCGCGTCGATGGCGTCGATGTGCCGGTCGATGTCGACGGTTCCGGCGCGGTCGGGGTGCATGCGCCGGTACAGGTCGACGAGGACCTCGCCGTCACCGACCGGCTCGGGCGGCTGCGCGGCCCGGACCTGGCCGAACCAGAAGCGCTCGCACGCGGTGACGACGTCCGCCGTCACGTCGGTGTGCTGGTCGGCGCGCACGGTGCCCTGGTGGTACTCGTTGCCGCCGATGAGGACGGCGTAGTGCATGTGCTCGTAGCCGTTGACCGCGATCTGCCACAGCATCTGTGCGAGAACGTCGTCCGGTGGCCCGGCGTGCCACTGCGCGGACTTGAACGCCGAGCGGGTCTTCACTTCGAGGGCGCACGGGGTGCGGTCCTCGGTGAGCGGGCACTCGGTGACGCGCCGGTCCAGCGTGGTGAGCATCCACGGGTTGGCCTCGTGCGCGACGAGGCCGACGCGGCGGATCACGGAGCGGTTGCGCATCGCCCAGTGACGGGCGACGGGCTCTTCGTGGACGGTGCCCCAGTAGGCGGCCTCGCCTGCGTCATCGGGGAGTTGGTCGTGCTTGTCGTGGTAGACGTGCAGGGGGGTGCGTTCCTTGACAACGCCGAGGATGGCGGGGACGTCGGAGGAGCCGATGCCGGAGCGGCGGGCGGTGAGCCAGTCGGCGCGGTCGGCGTCGGCGGGGAGGATGAGGCGGCCGGTCGGGGTGACCTTCCGGCCGGGCGCCGAGGCCGCGGTGGCCCCGGCGCGCACGGTCGTCGTCATGCGGCACCTCGCAGCGGCTGGCACGAGCAGCCGGTCGACACCCGCGGGTCGCAGTGCTCCTGATGCCGTAGCGCCACGGGCGCGGGCGGGCGGAGCATGGTGGTCGGCCACACCGCGCGGCCGTACGCGGCCTCGTGGCGGGCGGCGATCGCCCGGGCCCCAGCCGCACCGGCGAGAACCTCACCGCGCTCGATCTGCCCGAGCACCCGCTCGGCGTCATCGCGTGGCGTCATCGCGCGCCACCTCCCAGGTACCGCACGAGGACCAGGCACCCGTACTCCGTGAGCCGCAGATTGGTCTCGAACGCACCGACCGGCAGGTAGGGCAGCGACGTGCGCAGCTTGGCCCGGCCGCCGATCCGGATGTCGTGGGCGGTGCCCTCGGCGGACTGCCGGGACCGGTACTCGCCGACCAGCTGCCAGTGGCCGGGGGCCTGGCGGGCGCGGGCGGCGACGGCGGCGTGGTTCACGCGCGGCCGATGAACGAGGCGGCTCATCGGCGGTCCTCCTTCGGGGACTGCACGCCCGCCACGTCGAACCAAGCCTCGGCGTCGCGGTGTGGGAGGCCGCTGGTCTCCTCGCCGTCGATGGGGGCGCCCATGGCGGTGGCGGCGGCGAGAGCGAGCGTCGCGTGAACCTGCGCCTCGGCGACGAGGCGCGCGGATCGCTCGGGGGTGCTGTCGTCCTCCCACCCCCTGAGCAGGCGACGTTCGGCCTCGCGATAGTGCTCGGGCCCGGTCATGAGCGGCCGTCCTTCCTGGTGGCGAGGAGGTAGAAGCGGCCGGACTCCGGCCCATGCACGGTGAGGTGACCCCGGCGGGCGAGCTCGGCCAGGTCGTGAGCGCAGGTGCTGCGCTTCGGGTCGGTACCGAGGCGGCGTCGCACGTCCTGCACGCGGGCAGTGGTCCACCGGCCGCCGTGGGTGCGGATCGTGTCGAGGAGCTGCTCCAGGCGCCGCTCGCGAGACGAGCCCGTGTCGCCGGGGGCAAGCCAGCGGGCGACCTTCGTGCGGGTCTCGACGTCCAGCAACAGGGCGACGGGGCGCCCGTCCTCGGCGACCGCGCCGATGGTGAGCACGGGCTCCTCTTCGGGCGCGGGCTCGATGGCCACGTCGAAGCGGGACACGATCAGCGGCTCGGGCAGGGCCGTCTCGGGCAGCATCAGCAGGTTGTCCGGCCGAATGGCGCCGCGCTTGGCCTTCGACGCCAGCACACTGATCGCGTCGGCCCGGACCTTGTCCTCGTGAGTGCTGCCCGCGCGCTCCTCGCGTGCCTTCTTGACCAGCCAGGCGACGACGTCCGCGGTGGGCAGCATCTCCGGAATAGCGCTCCGCTCGCGCAGCCGCTCGACCTCGGCGGCCAGCACCCGCCCGATCTCCGCGAGCGTGGCCTCCGACGACGAGCCGCCGTACGAGGCGGTCGACCACGTCGGCGCCGTGCGCTCCTGGTACTGCCGCAGTCGCGCGATGGCGACGTCCGGCGTCATGACGGACTCGCTCATGCGGCAGCACCACCCTCGCGCGGCGCCGGGACCACCACGGCCGGGGCCGGGGCCACCGCCTGCAGCCGGTCCGCCAGCTGCGCCACCGCGGGCCCGTACAGCGGCAGTTCGAAGCCGATCGCGGTCGTCAGCTTCTCGACGAGGAGGTCCTCCGGCTCCCACCCGTCATGCCGGTGGGCGTCGGCGTTGCGGCGGTCCTCCTCGATCTCCACCAGGAGATCCATCAGGTCCGGGTTGTCCACGATCGTGGTGATCACGGACGTGAGGTAGTGCTCGACGTCCAGCGTCGCGCCCGACGGGAGGCGGCGGACGTACAGCCGGAACGGGCCGGTGACGGCCGGGCGGCGGAAGAGGCGGTGCCAGATGAGGCGGATGCGGTTCATCGGGTGGCTCCCTTCGGAGCGGAGAGGGAGAGGAGGAACAGCACCGCGGCGGCCGTCAGCACGAGGTGCACGTACGCGACCAGCACGGCCGCGCGCAGCCAGGCGGGCGTCAGGTGCTCGGCGTCGACGAGCAGCAGCCACGGCGCGATCGACGCGGCGAACACGCTGGTGGCCAGGCAGATTGCGCCAGCGATCTCGGACGGGGACTCGGCGATCATTCGTCGGCCTCCTCGTCGTACGCGGAGGCGACCTCCAGCGGCGTCACGACGTAGCCGGTGCCGCGGATCAGCGCACCGATCTCGGCTGGGGTGACTTCCAACTCGTATTCGGCCTGATCGCGGACATCGTCGGTCCACCAGCTCAGGTGCCGGATAGAACCGGCGGGCTCCTCCTGCCGGACCTTGGCCTCGCAGTGGGCCTGTGCGGCCTCACGGGTGGTGTACAGGCCCATCACGATCGACTCGTGCGACGCCCGGAACACCGTCAACGGCGGCGCTTCGGCGGGCTCGTCCTCGCTGACGGCCTGCGTCGGCGCGCCCTCCGCGAGGAACGCGGCGACCACCGGGAACATGGCGTCCACGGAACGCCGGGCAGCCGCCTCTTCCACCGACGAGCCCGCCACGCTCTCCCAGGCCCCGTACGCCACGGCCCTCTGCACGAGCACGGCCTCAGGCCAGCAGTCCCGATACCGGCGGAGACGGGCCTCCTGCTCGGCTCGGTCGGTCAGCGTGCCGTCGCACAGCACGTCACCGTCCGGCATGCGGATGCCGTACTCGACCGCCGCGACCTCCGAACCCGGGCCCACCGGCACCGGCAGCACATCCGCCGACCCGATGATCCCGAGCTCAGCCAGATCCGCCAGCGACGCCAGCACGCACTCCGGAACACCCGGCACCGCACCAGCCACCGCGTACAGAGCGCGGCCGTCCACCGTGACCGCATGACGCAGCCACGACACGTGATCCCGGGTCGTCACCGCGACCGGGTCATGCGACGACGGGGCGCTCATGCCGCCACCTCGCAGGCATCCGCGGCCGACTCCAGCACCGCCACCGCCGACTCCGTCGTACGGCCCTCGGCGTCGCCCCACTCGTCCACGTGGAACGCGAGCGCCATCTCGTCCGTGGCGTACGGCTCCTCACCGCGCACGAGCAGCCGGTGCGCGAGGAACGCGACCGCCCGGCGGGACTCATCCGACGGCCGGTGCGGGTCCGCGGTCGTCACGTAGTTCAGCGACGCCACGATCGACATCGGCCGCATCGCGTGCGGCGTCGTCAGGCGCCGGTCGAAGGGGTCCTCGACGAAGTCGCCTTGGTGCAGCGTGTTCGTGGCGAGGATGCGCGCAGCGGCGCGGAAGGTCTGAGGGTCGGCAGCGAGTCCGCTGGTGGGCGGTCGATCGCTAAGGTGTGTGGTCACGGTGACCTCTTGCTTTCTGTGGGTTGGAGGCGCCGTAGTCGTGGGGGTCGCCGGGCCGGGAAGTCGGGCGGCCCCTGCGGCGCGCGGGGTGAAATTCAGGCGGCGTCGGTGTCGGCGGCGCTGGCCGCCTTCCGGGCCTTCCTTGCCAGGACCCGGGCTGTCGGGCCCGCCAGGATGGGGCGGAGCCAGTCGATGACCTCGGGATCCGGGTCAGGGGCGGCGGCGACGCGCTCATGGATCTGAGCGATGACGTCGGGGCCGAGTAGCGCGAGGCGCTCTCCCGGGGTCACGCCGCGGCCTCGATCGGGACGCGCTTCATGACGCTGCGCAGATCAATGCCGTACGTCTCGGAGATGCGCATCGCGGAGTTCAGGTCGGGCTGTGCCTCGCCGCTGAGAATTCGGTAGACGGATGACTCGGAGATACCGGTGCGGCGGGAGATGGCGTAGCCGGTGGTGTCCTTGGCCTTCGAGGCGATCTCCAGCAGCTTGCTGACGTCCAGGCGGAACACGTGCTCACTCCTCCCGTTGCTGGTAGCAGGGGATTCCTTGCTCACGAGCAAGACTCTGGCACGAGTCTCCCTCCCGCGCAAGGGTGCTTGCAGGGTAGGGAGGGTGAATTTCGGCAAGGCTCTGCCGATTGAAGCGCTTCCACCTGCGCATATGCAGATTCCTGGCCGACGAGTGACCCTTGCTAGGGAGGGCGAGTCTGGCTTACTCCCTAGGTAGGGAGGTAGAGTTCCGGAACATGACGAACGCCCGCACCCCCACACGCGCGCAGCAGTTCGCCGCCGTCGTAGTGCCGGCCGCCGAGCGCGCCGGATACCAAGGCTTCGGCGCCAAGGCCCGTTTCGCCCGAGACACCGGCATGGCCGAGAGCAGCGTCAGTCGACTTTGGCTTGGAAAGACCCTTCCCGAGCCGCGCTTCTACGCCAAGATCGCCGAACTGGTAGGCGTAGACCTGGGTGACCTCCTCGTGCAAGGAGGCGTTCTGTCACCCGAATCGCTCCAGTCACTGTCCGAAACAGATCGATCGCAGGTACGCTCTACCTTCACTCCGGAGGAAGCGGCCGATCGGCTCGGAATCCGTGACGAAGTGGGGCGCCAAATGCTCTACGCAACCATCGAGCGCCTCAAGCGTCTTGAAGATGACGCCCCCGAGAGTGACAGCGGGGGTGCAGCAGCACAGATGTGATGCGGGGGTGCACATGGGGCAAATGCACGGAGCACTGGCCATGGCTACGGCAGGCACTGCTGTAACCCTGTCGGTCGGCCTGTCGGTGGCCATCTACGGCGCCCTGCGCGGCGACCTGGCACACACACTCGGTGGCACGTGCCTCAGCTTGACCTCGCTGATGGCGATCGCGTTGGTCTTTCTTCACCGCTGGGTCACCGACACCAGAGATGAGCGGCGAAGCCTCGCGGACGCCACCAGACGGGCGCAAGACGAATGCACCCGCTACATCGCAGCCCAGGCGGCACTCGAAGCGGAACAGGCGAGGTTGAACCGCGACGCCGCAGCCGAGCGTCAGCAGATGGTCGCACGGCTCGATACCGAACGACGCTCGCTCGCAGACGAGTTCGAAGAGAACCGATCCACTCTGATTTGCCAGAGCTTTGAGCAGGGGTTCCGCGCGGCTCGCAGTGGCGAACTGGCCGAACCTCAAGCTCAGAACAACCTCATTCGCTTCCCGAGGCAGCCGCAGAATCGTCTTCCCGAGCACCAGCGCCCCGGCCAGACCGTCGTGCCTTGAAGCCGGGCTCGTTAACAAACGTCAACCGGATACGACCGGGCTCGATCGCCCGCACACCGCGGGCCCGCGCTTTGAACAACTGGATGTTCACCACGGCCCGCAGGACGGTCCGCCTCTGCTCAATGGTCATCTCCTCGGACCATGCCTCAGCGCGATCCTCCCGGCTCAGCAAAGCCTGAACTACAGGCGGAGCCCCAGTGGGAACATCCGCCTCGCTCTCGGCTTCGTCGATCAAGGGGAGCAGACGGCTCTCCAGTGCGGCCAAGGAGGCGACCGACAGCACCGGCGTCACGCCGTCCTCCTTGAAAGAGGAGGCGTTCTCCCGGGCCTCCTGGAGTTGTAGCTCCAGCGCAGCCTTCCGAGCGCGCGCCCGCTCCGCCGCTTTCTCGTGGTCGACGGACTGGAAGAACGCGCGAGCTGCCTTCGAACCGAGCCACGTGAGTACCGCCTCCTCGACGTAGGCCTCCAGTTTCGCCTTCCGCATCACCGTGTCGTAGCGCTCGCCGCACTGGTACCACAGGTGCCCCCGGGCCTTGAGAACCTTCAGGTACGGAGCCTCGCTGCACTCGCCGCACGTACCCAGGAACGACAACACGTGCTTGACCCTGGAATCATGAGTCCGCGCCCGCTCGGGGGCCCCAAGGATCGCCTGTACGGCGTGATACACCTTGATGAACTCCTCATCGTCGTCCCCGTTCGAGATCGGCGCCCACGTCGCTTCGCCAAGAACCTCGCCCTGGTGCACCCGCAGACCTGCGTACGCCGGGTTCCGGAGTATCCCCGAGAGGTGGTAGTACTCCCACCGGTACCCAGGCGTGCGATCTCCCGAAGCCCGCAAGTCCTTGAGGATCGAATACGCGCTGTCGCCGGCAGCCACGCGGTTGAAGATGTCGACGACGATTGGCCCGCGCTCCTTGTGGACGTACTGCTCGATGAGATCACCAGTGTCGGGGTCGTACCGACGGGCGTACCCCCACGGGATGCGACCGTGAGGGGCGCCCTTCTTCGCCTGAGAGCGGGTCGTCCGCAGGACGCGGTCACGGATTCCTTCAGCCTCGTCCTCGGCCGCGATGGCGTCTTGGGCGGTGGCTTTGCGGTCCTCGCGCTTGGACAGGTCGTAGACCTGGCCGTTGTAGCAGAGGAAGACCCCCGCGTTCATGCAGGCGTTGCGGAGGCGGATGTAGGCCTCGATGTCGCGGTAGTACCTGGATGCCTCCCAGGCGACGACGATGCGGCCTCTCCCGGCCTCGATCGCGGCGAGGAGGGCCTCGAAGTCCTTGCGCTGCTTGCGAGCGTGCCGGGAAGCGGAGCGGTCGACGTCTTGGTCGAACACCTCGACGACCGGCCAGCCGTGGGTGTCGCAGAGGTCGCGTCCGGACTCGATCTGCGCGGCGACACTCGTCCCCTTCTTCTTGGGGTCGCGGCTGGCGCGCCCGTAGAGGAGGGCGGGGAAAGGGCCCTTGTGCACGAGGTGGAGGTACTCGGGTGCGAGCGGCATGGCAGGACGGTAGTCCTACTCATCTGTCTTGCATAGGTTGAGTGGGGCCAACCTCACGATCGTCCTGGCGCTGCTCATCGGCCCGCCGGGGACGGCCCACCGGGCCGAACGGCGCGGCCTGGCACCACGGTTGGGCCTTCCGTTGCGGGCGACGGCGCTGCTCGGGGGCGTGCTGACGCTCGGCTTCGTGCTGGTGTGCAGGCCTGAGCCGAGTGTGGTGCGGGCGGCGGCGTGCGGTCTGGTGGTGCTGCTCGCCCTCGGCACGGGGCGGCGCAGATCGCTGATCCCGGCGCTCGCCGCCGTGGTCCTGGTGCTCGTCCTCTACGACCCGTGGTTGTCGCGGAGCTATGGCTTCCTGCTGTCCGTGCTCGCCACGGGGGCGTTGCTGACGCTCGCGCCGAGGTGGAGCGCCGGGCTTCGGCGGCACGGGGTGCCGGGGCGGCTCGCCGAGGCGCTGGCGGCCGCCGCGGCGGCGCAGGCGGTGTGCGCGCCGGTGGTGGCGGTCCTCGCGGCGCGGGTGAGCCTGGTGGCGGTGCCGTGCAATCTGCTTGCGGAGTTCGCGGTGGCGCCCGCCACGGTGCTCGGGTTCGCCGCGCTCGCGGTGGCGCCGGTGGCGATGCCGGTGGCCAAGGCTCTTGCGTGGGGCGCGAGTTGGCCGACCGAGTGGATCGCGGGCATCGCGCGGGCGGGGGCGGCACTGCCCGGGAACGGGGTGGACTGGCCGGGCAGTTGGCGCGGCGCGCTGCTGCTCGCCGCCGTCACTGGGGTGCTCGTCCTGGTCGGCAGGCGGCTCGTGCGGCACCCGTGGGCGTGCGCGGCGTGCGCGCTGCTGCTGCTCGCCGTGGTCGTCCAGCCGCCGCCGCTCACCCGGGTCATCGCGGGTTGGCCGCCGCCCCGGTGGCGCCTGGTGATGTGCGATGTGGGGCAGGGGGACGCGACCGTCCTCGCGGCGGGGCCCGGCGCCGGGGTGGTCGTCGACACGGGGCCCGACCCGATGCTCGTGGACCGCTGCCTGCGGTCGCTCGGCATCACACGGGTGCCCCTGGTGCTGCTCACGCACTTCCACGCGGACCATGTGGCGGGGCTGCCCGGGGTGCTGAGGGGGCGTTCGGTGGGGGCGATCCAGACGACGGGGTTCGGGGAGCCGCCGGGGCAGGTGGCGTTCGTGCGGGCACAGGCGGCCGCGCGAGGGGTGCCGGTGACGCGGGCCGAGGCCGGGGAGCGGCGGCGCACGGGGGAGCTCGACTGGCGGGTGCTCTGGCCCGCGCCGCGCCCGGCGCCGGACCCGGAGGGGGCGAATGACGCCAGCGTCACGATCCTGGTGCGCACCCGGGGCCTCACCCTGCTCCTGCTCGGCGACCTCGAACCGCCCGCACAGCGAGCCCTGTTGCGCACCCCGGAGGGGGCGGCGCTGCCGCGTGTGGACGTCCTGAAGGTCGCTCACCACGGGTCGGCGTATCAGGATCCGGAGCTCCTGCGGCGGGCTGGGCCGCGGCTGGCGCTGATCTCCTGCGGGGCGGACAACTCCTACGGACACCCCTCGCCCCGCACGGTGGCCGCGCTGCGCGGGATGGGGGCGATGGTGGTGCGGACCGACGTGGACGGTGCCATCGCGGTGGTCGGGGGGCGGGCGGGCGGCGGGCCCGGGGAGAGGGGCGGAGGGGCCGCCGGGGTCGCGGGCGGGGGAGAGGAGGCGGAGCTGGGGGTGGTCACGCGCCGGTCCTGAGGCGGTGTCGAGGGCCGGTCCTGAGGCGGTGTCGAAGGGGTGCCGAGGGGGAGAGATCAATTCGGGTCAGCCGGACAGTCGGAGCAGTTCTTCTGTTTCTGCAATGTTCTTGCTGAAGTGGGCGCGTTTGCATCGAAAGCCGCAACGGTGATCGAATGCCTCTTCGTTATAAGTGTTGTCAAGGCCCGCGGAGGTGCGTCGCAGTGTTCGGCCGTTGGCTGGGAAATCGTTGGAGCCGAGGAGGGCGTTCCGGCCCGCTGTCGGCGGTGGCGGTCCCGCCAGGTGCCGGGGTGCTCAGCTGCCGGGTGCTCGACCCCGTGAACGAGTCGGTGCAGCACGCGGAGCTGTCCGTCACCGACACCATGGGGCGCAAGGTCGTCAGCGGTGGGACGGACCCGTTCGGGTCGTTCGTGACGGCGGTTCCCGCGGGGGAGTACCGGCTCGCGGTGTCGGCGGAAGGGTTCACGCCGTACCGGGCGAACGTCACGGTCGCCGAGGGCGCGCACGCGTCGATGGGCGACGTGACGCTCCAGGTGGCGCAGCTGCCGACGCTCCCGGACTCGGGGGACTGGGACATCGACCCGATGCACTCCACCATCGGGTTCACGGCGCGGCACATCGGGCTCGCGCGCATCCACGGGCGGTTCAACACGTTCGCGGGGGCGATCCGTCTCGCCGAGCGGATGGAGGAGTCCGCGATGCACGTGGTGATCGACGCCGCGTCCATCGACACGGCCGTCAAGATGCGCGACGACCACCTGCGGTCCGGTGACTTCCTGGACGTCGAGCGGTACCCGACGATGGAGTTCTACAGCGACCGCTTCGTGCACAAGGGCGGCAACCGCTGGGCGATCACCGGCGCGCTGTCGCTGCACGGCGTGACGCGGACGGTGACGCTCGACGCCGAGTACCTGGGCGTCGGCCAGGGCATCCAGGGCGAGACCCGGGCGGCCTGCCGCGCGACGACCGAGCTGCACCGCGACGACTTCACGATCACCTGGCAGACCATGCTCGCCCGGGGCATCGCCGCGGTCGGCGCCAGCATCACCATCGAGCTGGACATCCAGGTCGTGCCGAAGAGCGTCGCCGCCGCGGCCGCGGCGTAGGCCTCAGGGGGCTTCCAGCCAGCCCTCGTACTCCGCGGCGAGGCCGTCGAGCGCCGTCGGGTCAAGGCGCCGCTCGGGGTCCTCGACGACGACCAGCCACTGGGCGTCCTCGGCGTCGTCCTCGCCCGCCAGCGCGTCGCGTACGAGCTGGGGCTCCTCGGCCACGCCGAAGCGGTCGGGGAGCTCTTCGGCGACTTCTTCCGCCGCGTCGCGGTCGGGCAGCACCAGGACATGTCGTACGTCGGTCACCTGGCCATTCTCGCCCACGGGCGGCCGGGGCCCGGACGTGGTCCCGGCGGCGCCCCCGGCTGTCGGTGGCGCGTGGGATGCTTGACGGCGATGGCCAGGAAGAACGCACAAGACGACCCGCTCGCCCCCGTCACGGTAGCCGTGGGGCAGGAGGACCTGCTGCTCGACCGTGCCGTGCAGGAGGTCGTCGCCGCGGCCCGCGCCGCGGACGCCGACACCGATGTGCGGGACCTCACCCCCGACCAGCTGGCGCCGGGGACGCTCGCGGAGCTGACCAGCCCGTCGCTGTTCGCCGAGCGCAAGGTCGTGGTCGTGCGCAGCGCGCAGGACCTGTCGGCGGACACGATCAAGGATGTGAAGGGGTACTTCGGCGCGCCCGTGGAGGAGATCACCCTCGTGCTCCTGCACGCGGGCGGTGCCAAGGGCAAGGGGTTGCTCGACGCGGCCCGCAAGGCCGGGGCGCGGGAGGTCGCCTGCCCCAAGATGACCAAGCCCGCGGACCGGCTCGCGTTCGTGCGGGGAGAATTCCGTACGCTCGGGCGCTCGGCGACGCCGGAGGCCTGCCAGGCCCTGGTGGACGCGATCGGCAGTGATCTGCGGGAGCTCGCCTCTGCCGCGGCGCAGCTGGTCGCGGACGTCGAGGGGACCATCGACGAGGCGGTCGTCGGGCGGTACTACACCGGGCGGGCCGAGGCCTCCAGCTTCACCGTGGCCGACCGGGCCGTGGAGGGGCGGGCCGCCGAGGCGCTGGAGGCGTTGCGGTGGTCGCTCGCCACCGGGGTCGCGCCCGTGCTGATCACGAGCGCGCTCGCGCAGGGCGTGCGGGCCATCGGGAAGCTGTCCTCCGCCCGGGGCGGGCGGCCCGCCGACCTGGCGCGGGAGCTGGGGATGCCGCCCTGGAAGATCGACCGGGTGCGGCAGCAGATGCGGGGGTGGTCTCCCGACGGGGTGGCGGTGGCGCTTGCCGCTGTCGCGGAGGCCGATGCGGGGGTGAAGGGCGGGGGGGATGATCCCGAGTACGCCCTGGAGAAGGCGGTCGTCGCCGTAGCCCGCGCAGCCCGCCCCCGCCGCGCCTGACCCGGCCCCGGCCCCGAGCCCTCGACACTGGCCCCACCTTGGGCCTGACCCGGTTCCGAGCCCCCGGCACTGGCCCCACCTTGGGCCTGACCCGGTCCCGAGCCCCCGGCACTGGCCCCACCTTGGGCCTGACCCGGCCCCGAGCCCCGGCACTGGCCCCTCCCGGGCCTGCCCCGGCCTCGGGGCCCCGCGCACCGGCTCCTCCCGGGCCGGGCCTGACCCAGTCCTGAGCCGGCCCACGCAGGCCCCGGCCGCCCCAGCCCGCAGAGCCCTTGCGCCCCCTGGCCACGCCCGCTCAGGGCCCGGCCCACGTCCGGGCACGTGCCCCCTCCCGTAGGCCCCCGTGCGGGCTGTTCGGCACCGCCGGTCCCATTCGGCCTGGTTGCTCGCCGTCGCGGCGGGATTCTTCTTCCCCAATCCCGCCCCTTCCCGAATCCGGGGGCTCCGCCCCAAGCCCCGGCCGCAGCTCCGGCCCCAGTCCCGGCCCCCAGTCCCCGATCCCAAGGCTCAGAGACCAGCCAGGCCTCCCAGCCCCCAAGCCCCGGCTCCGCCGGAACACCGGAATTCGGAACCACCCCGAACGCCAAAAGCCCCACCCCCGCCCCGGGGAAGGGGCGGATGTGGGGCCTTTGGTTACGCAATGTGTTGAGCTCGCACCCGCGTGGCGAACGCAGGCCGCGTGCGAGCTCGAGGTGTCGGTCGGGAGCGGATGAGAGAGGGCCCGCTCTGGGTCCGGCCGACGGTTACATCAGGTGTGGTCCAGAAGGACTCAGCCCTGGAGGGACGCGACCTTCGAAGCAAGCGCCGACTTCTTGTTGGCGGCCTGGTTCTTGTGGATGACGCCCTTGGAGACGGCCTTGTCCAGCTTGCGGTTGGCGTCGCGCAGGGCGACGGTGGCCTTCTCGACGTCGCCCGCGACGATGGCCTCACGGGTCTTGCGGATCGACGTCTTGAGGGCGGACTTGACCGACTTGTTGCGCAGGCGCGCCTTCTCGTTGGTCTTGTTCCGCTTGATCTGGGACTTGATGTTCGCCACGAAAGAGCCTTTTCAGGTTCAGGTACCGCTGGTTTCTCTGACATGCGCCTCGCGCTGAGAGGGCTACGAGACACAGCTGACCACGGTACCAGCCCCCTTCGGGGCGGCCCAAACCGATGGGCACGGCCCACCCGTGGGACCATGGAGGCTACGTATCGATCCGACCCGAGGCATAAGGCGCCTCAAGAGACAGGACCCTGCGTGCCCGCGACCCCTAAGAATGTGCCCGAACCGAGCCGTACCGACCCGGCTCTGATCCGCAATTTCTGCATCATCGCGCACATCGACCACGGCAAGTCCACGCTCGCCGACCGCATGCTCCAGCTGACCGGTGTGGTCGAGCAGCGCCAGATGCGCGCCCAGTACCTCGACCGCATGGACATCGAGCGTGAGCGCGGCATCACGATCAAGTCCCAGGCGGTGCGTCTGCCCTGGGCCCCCACCGAGGGCCCGGACCAGGGCAGGACGCACATCCTCAACATGATCGACACCCCGGGACACGTGGACTTCACGTACGAGGTCTCGCGGTCGCTCGCCGCGTGCGAGGGGACGATCCTGCTCGTCGACGCCGCCCAGGGCATCGAGGCGCAGACCCTCGCCAACCTGTACCTGGCGATGGAGAACGACCTCAAGATCGTCCCGGTGCTCAACAAGATCGACCTCCCGGCCGCCCAGCCCGAGAAGTTCTCCGAGGAGCTCGCGAACCTCATCGGCTGTGACCCGGAGGACGTCCTCAAGGTCTCCGCGAAGACCGGGCTCGGCGTCGAGGCGCTGCTCGACCGGGTCGTGGCCGAGGTCCCGGCGCCCGTCGGCGTCGCGGACGCACCCGCCCGCGCGATGATCTTCGACTCGGTGTACGACTCGTACCGGGGCGTCGTGACGTACGTCCGTGTCGTCGACGGCCAGCTCAACAAGCGTGAGCGGATCCGCATGATGTCGACGGGCGCGACGCACGAGCTCCTGGAGATCGGGACGAACTCGCCCGAGATGCTCGCCGCCGACGGCCTCGGCGTGGGTGAGGTGGGCTACCTCATCACCGGTGTGAAGGACGTGCGCCAGTCCAAGGTCGGTGACACGATCACCTCCCTGCACAAGGGCGCCACCGAGGCCCTCGGCGGGTACAAGGACCCCAAGCCGATGGTCTTCTCGGGCCTGTACCCGCTGGACGGCTCGGACTACCCGGAGCTGCGCGACGCGCTGGACAAGCTCCAGCTCAACGACGCCGCGCTGGTGTACGAGCCGGAGACGTCCGCCGCGCTCGGCTTCGGCTTCCGCGTGGGCTTCCTCGGCCTGCTGCACCTGGACGTGATCCGTGAGCGCCTGGAGCGGGAGTTCGGGCTCGACCTGATCGCCACCGCGCCGAACGTGGTCTACCGCGTGATCATGGAGGACGGCGCCGAGCACGTCGTCACCAATCCGAGTGAGTTCCCCGAGGGGAAGATCGACCAGGTCTTCGAGCCCGTGGTGCGGGCGACCATCCTCGCGCCGTCGGAGTTCATCGGCTCGATCATGGAGCTGTGCCAGAACCGGCGCGGCGTCCTGCTCGGCATGGACTACCTCTCCGAGGACCGCGTCGAGATCCGCTACACGCTGCCCCTCGCGGAGATCGTCTTCGACTTCTTCGACCAGCTGAAGTCGAAGACCCGCGGCTACGCCTCGCTGGACTACGAGCCCACGGGCGAGCAGTCCGCGCAGCTCGTCAAGGTCGACATCCTGCTGCACGGCGACAAGGTCGACGCGTTCTCGGCGATCACGCACAAGGACGCGGCGTACGCGTACGGCGTACGGCTCGTCGCCAAGCTGCGCGAGCTGATCCCGCGGCAGGCGTTCGAGGTGCCGGTGCAGGCCGCCATCGGTTCGCGGGTCATCGCCCGCGAGACCATCCGTGCCATCCGCAAGGACGTCCTCGCCAAGTGCTACGGCGGTGACATCTCGCGCAAGCGGAAGCTGCTCGAGAAGCAGAAGGAAGGCAAGAAGCGGATGAAGATGGTCGGCTCCGTGGAGGTCCCGCAGGAGGCCTTCATCGCGGTGCTCTCCAGTGACGAGGGCCCCAAGAAGAAGTAGCCGTCCACCCGGCCGCCGCCGGGTTCCCCGCTGTGTGGAAAGCGCTCGTCCGTCGCCCGGACGAGCGCTTTTCGGCTGTCGGCCGGCGCCGCGCCCGGCCGGCGGCGAGCCGTGCTTCCTGCTGTCGGCGAGTGCCGCGCGGCGGCCGTCCCGTCGTCCGGCGGCGGTGAAGCTACCGCCCCGTTCTGTAGAAAGTGACAGGCAGCAGCCCCTTACGTGGCGGGCGTCCGGCCTCTACCCTGATCACTGCTCGGAGGTTACTCGCAAGTTAAACAACGCGCCTGGAGTGGCAGCGGAGCGCAGTAGCCCCCGCAGCCGGCCAGTAGCCACACGCAGCCAGCCAGTAGGACGCACCGTCGCGGGCCCGGAGGATGTCGTGAGCGACACACAGACCTTGATCGAGAACCGACCGCCTTCGGTGGCGCACCTCCTGCTGGAGCGCGTCGCGGCCACGCCGGAGGCCGAGGCCTACCGCTATCCCGTCCCCGCGGCCTCGGGCGAGGGCCCGGACGACTGGAAGTCGCTGAGCTGGGCGCAGGCCGCCGAGCGCGTCGACGCCGTGGCGGCGGGCCTCATCGATCTGGGCCTCGCGCCCGAGGACCGGGTCGCCCTCGCCTCGGCCACCCGCATCGAGTGGATCCTCGCCGACCTCGGCATCATGTGCGCGGGCGCCGCCACGACGACGGTCTACCCGCAGACCAACGCCGAGGAGTCCGCGTTCATCCTCGCCGACTCCGGCAGCCGGGTCCTGCTCGCCGACAACGCGGAGCAGCTGGTCAAGGCGCGTGCGCAGCGGGCGAACCTGCCCGACCTGAAGCACGTCGTCGTCTTCGACCCGGCGGGCGTCGAGCCCGCCGACGACGACCCCGAGGGGTGGGTGCTCACCCTCGCGGACCTGGAGGCGCGCGGCGCCGCCCACCTGGAGAAGAACCCGGACGCGGTCAGGCAGCGCATCGAGGCGATCAGGGCCGACCACCTCGCGACGATCATCTACACCTCGGGCACCACGGGCCGCCCCAAGGGCGTGCGCCTGCCGCACGACAACTGGTCGTACATGGCCAAGGCCATCGCGGCGACCGGCCTGCTCTCGGCCGAGGACGTGCAGTACCTGTGGCTGCCGCTCGCGCACGTCTTCGGCAAGGTGCTCACCAGCGGGCAGATCGAGCTGGGGCACGTCACCGCCGTCGACGGCCGCGTGGACAAGATCATCGAGAATCTGCCGGTGGTCCAGCCGACCTACATGGCGGCCGTGCCGCGCATCTTCGAGAAGGTCTACAACGGCGTCGTGGCCAAGGCCCGGGCCGGCGGCAACGCCAAGTACAAGATCTTCCAGTGGTCGGCGGAGGTCGCCCGCGAGTACGCCAGGACCAGCCAGGACAACTTCCGCAGGACCGGTGTGGCCTCGGTGCCCTTCGGCCTCGGCGCCAAGCACAAGGTCGCCGACAAGCTGGTGTACGCCAAGCTGCGCGAGGCCTTCGGCGGGCGGCTGCGGGCCGCGGTGTCCGGCTCGGTGGCGCTCGCCCCGGAGATCGGCTACTTCTTCGCGGGCGCCGGGATCCACGTCCTGGAGGGCTACGGCCTCACCGAGTCCTCCGCGGCCTCCTTCGTCAACCCCGGCGAGGCCTACCGCACCGGGACCGTCGGCAAGCCGCTGCCCGGCACCGAGGTGCGGATCGCGGACGACGGCGAGATCCTGCTGCGCGGCCCCGGCATCATGGAGGGCTATCACAAGCTGCCCGAGAAGACCGCCGAGGTCCTGGAGCCCGACGGCTGGTTCCACACCGGCGACATCGGGGAGCTGTCCCCCGACGGCTATCTGCGGATCACCGACCGCAAGAAGGACCTGTTCAAGACCTCCGGCGGCAAGTACGTCGCGCCCACGGAGGTCGAGGGCCAGTTCAAGGGCGTGTGTCCGTACGTCTCCAACATCCTGGTGCTCGGCGCCGACCGGAACTTCTGCTCCGCCCTCATCGCCCTGGACGAGGCCGCCATCATGGGCTGGGCCGGGGAGAACGGCCTGGCGGGCAAGAGTTACGCCGAGGTCGTCGCGGCCCCCGCCACCGTCGCCCTCATCGAGGGCTACGTACAGCAGCTCAACGAGGGCCTCCAGCGCTGGCAGACCCTCAAGAAGTTCAAGCTGCTCCCGCGCGACCTCGACGTCGAGCACGGCGAGCTGACGCCGAGCCTGAAGCTCAAGCGCCCGGTCGTGGAGCGGGAGTACAAGGACCTGATCGAGGAGATGTACGCGGGCGCACGCGAGGCCTGAGCCCACGCCCGCGGCGCGGCGGGGTGCGGCGGGGCGGTCACGCGCTCCGTCTGCGCCGCATCTCCCGCAGGATCTCCTCCATGCGCGCGATCTGGCGGCTGATGTCCGCGATGTCGTCGAAGCCCCGGTCCGCCAGCTGCCGCTCGACCGCCGCGAGGCGCAGCGACAGCTCGTCGAAGTGCTCCTGCTCGCGCGCCAGCATGTGCTCCAGCTGCTGGTTCTTGCGGTGCAGCTCCAGGAACACGGTGACCTTCGCGCGCAGCACCCACGGGTCGAAGGGCTTGGTGAGGTAGTCCGCCGCGCCCGTCGCATAGCCGCGGAAGGCATAGCCCGCGTCGTTGTCGGTGCCCGTCAGGAAGATGATCGGCACGTCCTTCGTCTGGTCGAGGCGCTTGATGTTGGACGCGGTCTCGAAGCCGTCCATGCCCGGCATCCGTACGTCGAGGAGGACCACGGCGAACCGCTGCCGCAGCAGGGCCTTCATCGCCTCCTCCCCTGAACGGGCGCGTACCAGCGGTTCGTTCAGGGACCCCAGGACGGCCTCCAGGGCCACGAGATTGTCCTCCATGTCGTCGACGAGGAGGATGCTCGCGCGGTCCGCTGTGGTGGCCTCAGTGCTCATGGTGACAGTGCCTCACTCGGTCGTCGTCGGAATCGCGGTATCCCCTTGAGTGCCGCGCGGTTCCGTATCGGCGGTTTCTGCGGGTGCCGCGCCGGCGGCTTCCCCGCGCTCGCTCGCCTCCGGGGGCCCGTCGGTCTCCACGGACCTGGCGGTCTCCGGGGACGCGGGCGCCTTGGGATCCGCCGGTTCGCCCTCGGGGTCCAGGAGGGCACAGACGACGGTGAGCAGCTGATCCACGTCCACCGGCTTCGGGACGTAGTCGGTGGCGCCCTGCGAGATGGCCTTCTCGCGGTCGCCGGGCATGGCCTTGGCGGTCAGGGCCACGATGGGCAGACCCGTCCAGCGCGGGGAGCGGCGGATGGCGGCGATGGTCTCGTAGCCGTCCATCTCCGGCATCATGATGTCCATCAGGATCAGGTCGGTGTCGGGGTTGCGCTCCAGGGTCTCGATGCCCTCGCGGCCGTTCTCCGCGTAGAGGACCACCAGGCCGACGCGGCTGAGCACGTGGGTGAGCGCGAAGACGTTGCGGATGTCGTCGTCGACGATGAGCACCCGGCGGCCCGGCAGGACCCGGCCCGCGTGCCCCTCCTTCCAGGCCTCCAGCTTGGTCGGCGCGGGCCAGTTGTCGTCGGCCTCGGGCACGGTGTGCGCCGACAGGGCCATCTGCTCCCGGGGCTCGGGCGCGGGCACCGTGCGCGAGGACGCGTACGCCACCGCCGCCGCGCCGTGGCCGGGGTGCACCACGGGCACGTACAGGGTGAAGGTGGAGCCCTCGCCGGGGTGGGACTCGGCGGTGATGCGGCCGCCGAGCAGGCCCGCGATCTCGCGGCTGATGGACAGGCCGAGTCCGGTGCCGCCGTACTTGCGGTTGGTGGTGCCGTCGACCTGCTGGAACGCCTCGAAGATCACCGGGAGTTGCTCGGGCGGGATGCCGATGCCGGTGTCCTTGACGGTGAAGCTGATCAGGTCGCCGCGGTCGCTGAGCAGCGGGTCGGGGGACTGCTTGACGTGCTGCACGCTCAGCTCGACGCGGCCGTTCGCGGTGAACTTGACCGCGTTCGACAGGAGGTTGCGCAGGATCTGCTGGAGGCGCTGCTCGTCGGAGAACATCTCGCGCGGCACGTCGTGGCCGACCGTCACGTCGAAGGCGAGGCCGCGGTCGAGCGTGAGCGGGCGGAACGTGGCGTGCACATAGTCCAGGACCTTGATCAGCGGCAGCTTCTTCGGGCGTACGTCCATGCGGCCCGCCTCGATCTTCGACAGGTCGAGGATGTCGTTGATCAGCTGGAGCAGGTCCGAGCCCGAGCGGTGGATGGTGGTGGCGAACTGCACCTCCTGGTCGGACAGATGGCCGTCGGGGTTGTCGGAGAGCAGCCGGGCGAGGATGAGCAGCGAGTTCAGCGGGGTGCGCAGCTCGTGCGACATGTTCGCGAGGAACTCCGACTTGTACTGCGACGAGGTGGCGAGCAGCGCCGCCTTCTCCTCCAGTTCGGCGTTCGACCGGCGCAGCTCCGCCTGCTGGCGCTGGAGCTCGTCGGAGCGCTCCTGGAGCTGGGTCGCGAGCCGCTGCGACTCGCTGAGGAGGGACTCCGTACGGGAGTTGGCGATGATCGTGTTGATCGCGACGCCGATGGTGTTCACGAACTGGTCGAAGAACGCCAGGTGGACGTCGGAGAAGCGGGAGAACGTGGCCAGTTCGATCACACCGAGCAGCTTGTCCTCGAAGAGGATCGGGATGATCACGACACTCGCGGGCGAGGCGTCACCGAGACCCGAATGGATCTTGATGTAGTCGGGCGGCACCTCGTCGAGGAGGATGCGCTTCTTCTCCAGGGCCGCCTGGCGCACCAGGCCGTGCGCGGGCATGCCGGTGGTGTCGACGAGGAAGCCCTGCTCCTCCATGCCGGTGTCCTGGGCCGAGCCGTACCCGGCGATGAAGGCGAGCCCCTTCGCGGGCGAGGCCTGCAGCGGCGCGGTGCCGTCGGCGTCCGGGTTGGCCAGGAAGAACGCGCCGTACTGGGCGTTCACCAGCGGGGTCAGCTCGCGCAGGATCAGGTCGGCGACCTCCATCAGGTCGCGGTGGCCCTGCATCAGGCCCGCGAGGCGGGCGAGGTTGGACTCCAGCCAGTCCTTGGCGCGGGTGGTCTCACGCAGGTTGGACACCATCAGATTGATGTTGTCCTTCAGCTCGGCGACCTCGCCCCTGGGCTCGACGGTGATGGAGCGGGACATGTCGCCCTGCGCCACCGCGGACGCGACCTCGGCGATGGCGCGGACCTGCGTGGTCAGGTTGAGCGCCAGCTCGTTCACGTTCGTGGTCAGGCGCTTCCAGGTGCCGTAGACGCCCTCGACGCGGGCCTGGCCGCCGAGCTGGCCCTCGGAGCCGACCTCGCGGGCGACGCGTGTCACCTCGGACGAGAAGGACGACAGGGTGTCCACCATCGTGTTGATGGTGGTCTTCAGCTCCAGGATCTCGCCGCGCGCGTCCACGTCGATCTTCTTCGACAGGTCACCCTGGGCGACGGCGGTCGCGACCTGGGCGATGTTGCGCACCTGGCCCGTCAGGTTGTCCGCCATGTAGTTGACGTTGTCGGTGAGGTCCTTCCACACGCCGGACACGCCGAGGACCTGGGCGCGGCCGCCGAGGCGGCCGTCGGTGCCGACCTCGCGGGCCACGCGTGTCACCTCGGCGGCGAAGGCGCGCAGCTGCTCCACCATCGTGTTGACGGTGTCCTTGAGCTCCAGGATCTCGCCGCGCGCCGTCACCGTGATCATCTTGGACAGGTCGCCGTTGGCGACGGCCGTGGTGACCTGGGCGATGTTGCGGACCTGGGAGGTGAGGTTCGACGCCATGAAGTTGACGTTGTCGGTCAGTTCCTCCCAGACGCCGCTGACGCCGCGCACCTGCGCCTGACCGCCGAGGTTGCCCTCGGTGCCGACCTCGCGGGCCACGCGCGTGACCTCGTCGGCGAAGGCGGACAGCTGGTCGACCATCGTGTTGATCGTCGACTTCAGCTCCAGGATCTCGCCCTTGGCCTCGACGGTGATCTTCTTCGACAGGTCGCCCTGGGCGACGGCGGTCGACACCAGGGCGATGTTGCGCACCTGCGAAGTGAGGTTGTCCGCCATGAAGTTGACGTTGTCGGTGAGGTCCTTCCACACGCCCGACACGCCGCGTACGTGGGCGCGGCCGCCGAGGTTGCCCTCGGTGCCGACCTCGCGGGCGACCCGGGTGACCTCGTCGGCGAAGGCGGAGAGCTGGTCGACCATCGTGTTGACGGTGTCCTTGAGCTCCAGGATCTCGCCGCGCGCGTCCACGGTGATCTTCTGGCTCAGGTCGCCGTTGGCGACGGCCGTGGTGACCTGGGCGATGTTGCGGACCTGTGAGGTGAGGTTCGACGCCATGAAGTTGACGTTGTCGGTGAGGTCCTTCCACACCCCCGACACGCCGCGCGCCTGGGCGCGGCCGCCGAGCCTGCCCTCGGTGCCGACCTCGCGGGCCACGCGCGTGACCTCGGCGGCGAACGCCGACAACTGCTCCACCATGGTGTTCACGGTGAGCTTCAGTTCGAGGAGCTCACCGGTGGCCTCGACCGTGACCGTGCGGGTGAGGTCGCCCTGCGCCACGGCCGTGGTGACGAGCGCGATGTCGCGGACCTGCGCGGTCAGACGCGAGGCCATCGTGTTCACGGCCTCCGTCACGTCGCGCCAGCTGCCCGAAAGGCCCCGGACCTTGGCGCGGCCGCCGAGCCTGCCCTCGGTGCCCACCTCCCGGGCGACGCGCGTGACTTCCCCCGTGAAGAGGGACAGCTGGTCGACCATCGTGTTGACGGCGCGCCCCAGCCGGCGCAGATCGCCGCGCAGCTCGCGCGAGCCGTCGTGCAGGTCGACGCGCTGGGTGAGGTCGCCGCCCGCGACGGCGTTCAGGACCCGGGTGGCGTTCGTGGCGGGCGCGACCAGGGACTCCAGGAGGGAGTTCACCTCGATGATCCGGGTGGCCCAGCTGCCCTGGCCCGGGCTGGCCGTGAACCGCTCGTCGAGCCGCCCGTGGCGCACCATCTCCCTGCGCACCCGGATGAGCTCGCCGTCGAAGTGCGTGGAGCGGTCCACGAGTTCGTTGAAGACCGTGATCAGCTCGGACGTCAGGCCCGAGCCGCTCAGCGGCGCCTTGGTGAAGTTCCCGTCGCGGGCGGCCCGCATGGCGGCGAGCAGGGCCCGCAGACTCGCGGTCTCGGCCTCGGACATCCCCGGGGACGGGGCGCCGATGGCGGGCAGTGCCTCCGCGCCCGGGGGCTCGGCGGGCGCGGGCAGCTTGGCGCGCGCGGTGGGGGAGCGGCGGGCGGCGGAGGCGCGCGACACCTTCCCCGGTTCCTTGCTCCCGGGGGCGGCAGGTGGTCGGGTGGGCGGAGTCGGCGGGGGAGTACCGGCGGCTGGGGGCGGCGTCTGGCCAGGCGATGCCATGGGAAAGTCCGAGGTCACTGTGGAGTGGGGGAGCGGAAGGGGGCCGGGTGCCTCTGCGGAGGCGGAGGCGGAGGCGGGTGCCGGGGTCCGGGCGGATGCCGGCGTGTCTGCCGATGCCGAAATCTGACCGTGTCCGGGCGCGGGCTTAGCACTGTTCTCACTCATGATGGCCCACTTCGGTAACTCGGTGCTTATGGGCCCAGTCAGTCTGTCACTCTGTCCGTGTCGCCTGAGGCGTAACGTCCGAACTGCTCAGGAGCCGCACTGTGGGGGCCATTCCGATGCCACGGGAGACCGCTGTCCGCGCCTCCGTCGAGCCCGCTGCACGCCCAGGGCCATCGACGGTAGTGCGCACGTCCCTGCCTGGAAACCCGCTTGCGCCCTCCGCCGCGCGCCGGTTCGTCCGCGCGGCGCTCGCCGACTGGGTGGAGCTCGCGGTGCCCGCCGCCGCCCGGATCAGCGACCGGCTCGTGGACGACGCGGTGCTCCTGGTCAGCGAGTTGGTGACGAACGCGGTGGTGCACGCGGGCACGTCCGTCGAACTGCTGTGCCGCCTGGACGAGGTGACGCCCGGCGAAGGCCCCTACGACGGCCTCGACTACGACGGCCTCGACGCCCTGGTCGTGGAGGTCTCCGACCACCACCCGGCGCGCGCCGTGCGCAGCGAGCCGCGCTCCCCCCACCCCGGCACGCCCGAGTACGGCCGCGGCCTGCAACTCGTCGCCACCCTCGCCGAGTCCTGGGGCATCACCTACCGCTCGGGCACCAAGACGGTCTGGGCGCGCCTCCCCGTGGACCACGAGCGGATGCTCGCCGACCTCCCCGACTTCGAGGCGTACGCCGGTGAGACGGCGCTCCAGCGCGGGCTCCGCTCCGCCGAGATCCTCGCCCCGGCGCCCAAGCGGGTCGCGCACGACACGGAGTGGATCAACCGGGGCGCGCTCACGTTCCTCGCCGAGGCCTCCGACATGCTCGCGGGCCAGTTCGACGAGAACCTGGTCGCGGCCCTCGCCGGACAGCTCCTCGTGCCCCGGCTCGCGGACTGGTGCGCGGTCTGGCTCGACGACGAGGCCGACAGCGCCGGGCGCGCGGCGGGCGCCCGCGCCCCCGGCACCCACCTCGTGCGCGTCTGGCACACCAGTGAACAGCGGATAGAAGAGCTGCGCCGCGTCCTGGAGAAGGAGCCGCCGAGCCTCGCCGGCACGGCGGGCCCCGGCGCGGTGCCCGTGTCCTGGCCGGGCGACGCCTTCGGCAGCGACTCCACCGGCGCCGCCGTCGCCTACCGCCTGGTGGCGGGCGGCCGGAGCCTCGGCGCCCTGGTCATCGGCCGGGCCGGCCTGCCGCGCTTCCCCGACGAGGTCACCGGCCTCGTCGAGGACTTCAGCCGCCGCGTGGCCCTCGCCATCAGCGCCGCCCGCCGCTACCAGCGCCAGGCCACCATCAGCCGGGTCCTCCAGCGCGGACTGCTGCCGAGCACCGTCGCGGAGATCCCCGGCGTGCAGAGCGGCGTCGTGTACGAGCCGCGCGAGCAGGGCGGGCCCGGCGGCGACTTCTACGACGTGTTCCCCGCGGGCGACGGCCGCTGGTGCTTCGCCCTCGGCGACGTCCAGGGCAAGGGCCCCGAGGCCGCCGTCGTCATCGGCCTGGCCCGCCCCTGGCTGCGGCTGCTCGCCCGCGAGGGCTACCAGGTCGCCGAGGTCCTCGACCGCCTCAACCAGCTCCTCCTCGACGACGCCACCGAGGCCGCGGACGCGGCGGCCGCCGTCGTGGCCGTCGCGGGCGGCCAGGGCGTGTCGCCCGAGGGCGCCACCGCGCGCTTCCTGTCCCTCCTGTACGGCGAGCTCGTGCCGTACGACGGCGGGGTGCGCTGCACGGTGGCGTGCGCCGGGCACCCGCTGCCGCTGCTCCTGGGCGCCGACGGCCGGGTGCGGCCCGCCACCGGGCCGCAGATGCTCCTCGGGGTGGTCGACGACGAGACGTACACGAGCGAGACCTTCGACCTGCTCCCCGGCGACACGCTGCTGTGCGTCACGGACGGCGTCACCGAGCGCCGCGGCGGCGGGCGCCTCTTCGACGACGGCGACGGGCTCGCCACGGCCCTCGCCGACTGCGCGGGGCTCGACGCGGAGCTGGTGGCGGAGCGGATCCGCCGCCTCGTCCACGAGTTCTCGACGCGGCCGCCCGACGACGACCTGGCGCTCCTGGTGCTCCAGGCCCGCTGACCCCGGGCCGGTGGGGACGGAGGGGACCCGCGGACCGGGCCCATAATGGAAGGTATGCCTTCCGCCCTGCCCGATGGAGAACCCGTGCCCCAGGACGGGACGCTCCCCCCGTCCGCCCTGGGCGGAACGGCCCCACTCGGCTTCTACCTGCACGTTCCGTACTGCGCCACGCGCTGCGGCTACTGCGACTTCAACACCTACACCGCCCCCGAGCTGCGCGGCACCGGCGGCGTCCTCGCCTCCCGGGACAACTACGCCGAGACCCTCGTCGACGAGGTCCGCCTGGCCCGCAAGGTCCTCGGCGACGACCCGCGCCCGGTCCGCACGGTCTTCGTCGGCGGCGGCACGCCCACGCTCCTCGCCGCCGACGACCTCGTCACGATGCTGAGCGCGATCCGCGACGAGTTCGGCATCGCCGACGACGCGGAGATCACCACCGAGGCGAACCCGGAGTCGGTCGACCCCGCGTATCTGAGCACCCTGCGCGAGGGCGGCTTCAACCGCGTCTCCTTCGGCATGCAGAGCGCCAAGCAGCACGTCCTGAAGATCCTCGACCGCACGCACACCCCCGGGCGGCCCGAGGCCTGCGTCGCCGAGGCGCGCGCGGCGGGCTTCGAGCACGTCAACCTCGACCTGATCTACGGCACCCCCGGCGAGAGCGACGACGACTGGCGGGCCTCCCTCGACGCCGCGATCGGCGCCGGGCCCGACCACGTGTCCGCGTACGCGCTGATCGTGGAGGAGGGCACGCAGCTGGCCCGCCGCATCCGGCGCGGCGAGGTCCCCATGACGGACGACGACGTGCACGCCGACCGCTATCTGATCGCCGAGGAGGCCCTGTCGGCCGCCGGGTTCCAGTGGTACGAGGTGTCCAACTGGGCCACCTCGGAGGCGGGCCGCTGTCTGCACAACGAGCTGTACTGGCGGGGCGCCGACTGGTGGGGCGCGGGCCCCGGCGCGCACAGCCACGTCGGGGGCGTGCGCTGGTGGAACGTGAAGCACCCCGGAGCGTACGCGGCGGCCCTCGCGGAAGGGCGTTCGCCGGGGGCCGGGCGTGAGCTCCTCGCGGACGAGGACCGCCGGGTGGAGCGGATCCTCCTCGAACTGCGGCTCCGGGACGGCTGCCCGCTGTCGCTCCTGAAGGAAGCGGGCCTGGCCGCCTCGCGCCGCGCCCTGACGGACGGCCTCCTGGCCCCCGAGCCCTACGAGCGGGGGCGGGCGGTGCTGACCCTGCGCGGCCGCCTCCTGGCCGACGCGGTGGTGCGGGACCTGGTCGACTGAGGCCGTCCCCGGGTTGCCTGAGGCCGCCCCGGGGCTACGGGGCCGTCACGAAATCGATCAGCTCCTCGACGCGGCCCAGGAGCTGGGGCTCCAGGTCCTTGTAGCTGCGCACCGAGCCCAGGATCCGCTGCCACGCGGCCCCGGTGTTCTCCGGCCAGCCGAGGGCCCGGCACACCCCGGTCTTCCAGTCCTGGCCGCGCGGCACGCGGGGCCAGGACGCGATGCCCAGGGACGAGGGCTTCACCGCCTCCCAGACGTCGATGTACGGGTGGCCGACCACCAGCGCGTGCGGGCTGGAGACCCCGGCCGCGATCCGGGACTCCTTGGAGCCGGGCACGAGGTGGTCCACGAGGACGCCGAGGCGCGCGTCGGGGCCCGGCGCGAATTCCGCGACGATCGCCGGAAGGTCGTCGATGCCCTCCAGGTACTCGACGACGACGCCCTCGATGCGCAGGTCGTCGCCCCACACCTTCTCGACGAGCTCCGCGTCGTGACGCCCCTCCACATAGATGCGCCCGGCGCGCGCCACCCGGGCCCGCGCCCCGGGAACGGCGATCGAGCCGGACGCCGTGCGCGCGGGCCGGGCGGCCGCCGCCGCGGCCTTCGGGCGGACGAGCGTGACGGTCTTGCCCTCCAGGAGGAAGCCGCGCGGCACCATCGGGAACACCCGGTGCTTGCCGAAGCGGTCCTCAAGGGTCACCGTCGGGCCCTCGGCGGTCTTCTCGCAGCGGATCACCGCGCCGCAGAAGCCGGTCCGGACCTCCTCCACCACCAGGTCGACGTCGGCGGGGACTTCGGGAACGGGGGCCGACCTCTTCCACGGCGGGGTGAGGTCCGGGTTGTAGCTGCGCATTCGACAGACGTTATGACATCGCGTGACGTCCCGTCACGGGGACGTGCCCGCGCCGCTCAGCGCACCCCGAACCGCGCCGCCAGCTCCTTGCGTTGGGCCCGTACGAAGGCCGCGTCGACGACCGCCCCGTGCCCCGGCACGTACCGCGCGTCCGGGCCGCCCAGGTCGAGCAGCCGGTCGAGCGCGGCGGGCCACCGCCCGGGGACCGCGTCGGGACCGGCCTGGGGCTCGCCCGACTCCTCCACGAGGTCGCCGCAGAAGACGACCTCGGGCTCTCCGGGCGCGCCGGGCACCAGGACGGCCAGGTCGTGGCCGGTGTGGCCGGGGCCGACGTTCGCGAGGAGGACCTGGACGCCGCCCAGGTCGAGGGTCCACTCGCCGCTCACCAGGTGGCGCGGAAGGACCAGCAGGTCGGTGGCCTCGGCGGCGGCGCGGGCGTCCAGGCCCTGGGAGACGGCGTCCGTGCGCAGGCCCTCGCGGTCCCGGTCGAGCACCGCGTCGACGCCGACCGCGCCGAACACCTCGACCCCGGCGAACGCCGCGGCGCCGAGCACGTGGTCGAAGTGCGGGTGCGTCAGCGCGAGATGGGTCACACGGCGGCCGCCGCCGAGCAGCCGCCGGGCCTCGGCGCGCAGCCACGCGCCCTCCCGCAGGCTGGACCCGGCCTCGATCATCAGGGCGGCCTCGTCGCCGACGACCAGGCCGACCGTGCAGTCCCACACGGGGAGCCGGTACCGCCCCACCCGTGCGGCGAGTCGCTCCCAGCCCGCCTCCCGCCAGTCAGGGGCCGGTGTCACGCTTACGTCCATACGGTGACGCTAGCGCCACCGCCGTGCCCCGGCAGCCGGTGCCCCCGTGCCGCCGGGGCCGCCGCACGGGGCGCGAGCGGGCCGGTGGCACGGGCCACACGTGGGCATGACTAAAGGAGTCGGCCCTTGCCGGGGCTGTACCCGGCGGCCGTACACTGACTCGATGAAGGTTGGCACTCGCGCGTGGTGAGTGCCAGGGTGGGGCCGCCGCGGGGGCCACGGACGAGGGACGACAGGTGGAGGTGTGCGCGATGCTCAGTGAACGCAGGCTTGAGGTGCTGCGCGCCATCGTCCATGACTACGTGGGCACCCAGGAGCCGGTCGGCTCCAAGGCGCTCACCGAGCGTCATCACCTGGGCGTCTCCCCGGCCACGGTCCGTAACGACATGGCGGCGCTGGAGGAGGAGGGGTTCATCGCCCAGCCGCACACCAGCGCCGGGCGCATCCCCACCGACAAGGGCTACCGGCTGTTCGTGGACAAGCTGGCGGGCGTCAAGCCGCTGAGCTCCCCCGAGCGCCGCGCGATCCAGCACTTCCTGGACGGCGCCGTCGACCTGGACGACGTCGTGGGCCGTACGGTGCGGCTGCTCGCGCAGCTGACCCGGCAGGTCGCCGTGGTGCAGTACCCGTCCCTGACGCGGTCGACGGTGCGCCACGTGGAACTGCTCTCGCTCGCCCCGGCCCGGCTCATGCTCGTCCTGATCACGGACACGGGGCGGGTCGAGCAGCGCCTGATCGACTGCCCGGCGCCGTTCGGTGAAACGTCACTCGCGGACCTGCGGGCGCGGCTCAACAGCCGGGTCGCGGGCCGCCGGTTCTCGGACGTGCCGCAGCTCGTCCAGGACCTGTCCGAGTCCTTCGACAAGGAGGACCAGGCCACGGTGGCGACGGTCCTGTCCACCCTCCTCGAAACCCTGGTCGAGGAGAACGAGGAGCGGATGATGATCGGCGGCACCGCCAATCTGACCCGCTTCGGACATGACTTCCCTCTCACGATCCGGCCGGTCCTCGAGGCCCTGGAGGAACAGGTCGTCCTCCTCAAGTTGCTTGGTGAGGCTACGGATTCGGGCATGACCGTGAAGATCGGTCACGAGAACGCCCACGAGGGACTCAGCTCCACGTCCGTGGTCTCCGTCGGCTACGGTTCGGGAGGCGAGGCAGTGGCCAAGCTAGGCGTGGTCGGACCGACCCGCATGGACTATCCGGGAACGATGGGAGCAGTACGCGCAGTGGCACGTTACGTCGGACAGATCCTGGCGGAGTCGTAAGTGGCCACGGACTACTACGCCGTGCTCGGCGTGCGCCGCGACGCGTCCCAGGACGAGATCAAGAAGGCCTTCCGGCGGCTCGCGCGCGAGCTGCACCCGGACGTCAATCCCGATCCCAAGACGCAAGAGCGCTTCAAAGAGATCAACGCCGCCTACGAGGTCCTCTCGGACCCGCAGAAGAAGCAGGTCTACGACCTCGGCGGCGACCCGCTGTCCCAGTCGGGCGGCGCGGGCGCGGGCGGTTTCGGAGCCGGTGGCTTCGGCAACTTCTCGGACATCATGGACGCGTTCTTCGGTACGGCGTCGCAGCGCGGGCCGCGCTCGCGCACCCGACGCGGCCAGGACGCCATGATCCGTCTGGAGATCGACCTCGACGAGGCGGCCTTCGGCACGACCAAGGACATCCAGGTCGACACGGCCGTCGTCTGTACGACGTGCTCCGGCGAGGGCGCCGCGCCCGGCACCTCCGCGCAGACCTGTGACATGTGCCGCGGCCGCGGCGAGGTGTCCCAGGTCACGCGGTCCTTCCTCGGCCAGGTCATGACCTCGCGGCCCTGCCCCCAGTGCCAGGGCTTCGGCACCGTGGTGCCCACGCCGTGCCCCGAGTGCGCGGGCGACGGCCGGATCCGCTCGCGGCGCACCCTCACGGTCAAGATCCCCGCGGGTGTCGACAACGGCACGCGGATCCAGCTCGCGGGCGAGGGCGAGGTCGGCCCGGGCGGTGGCCCGGCGGGCGACCTCTACGTGGAGATCCACGAGCTGCCCCACGCGGTCTTCCAGCGGCGCGGCGACGACCTGCACTGCACCGTCACCATCCCGATGACGGCGGCGGCGCTCGGCACGAAGGTCCCGCTGGAGACGCTCGACGGCGTCGAGGAGGTCGACATCCGGCCCGGCACGCAGTCCGGGCAGTCGATCCCGCTGCACGGGCGCGGCGTCACGCACCTGCGGGGCGGCGGCCGCGGCGATCTGATCGTGCACGTGGAGGTGCTCACGCCCACGAAGCTCGACGCCGAGCAGGAGCGGCTGCTGCGGGAGCTGGCGAAGCTGCGGGGCGAGGAGCGGCCCACGGGGCAGTTCCAGCCGGGGCAGCAGGGGCTGTTCTCGCGCCTGAAGGACGCGTTCAACGGGCGTTAGCGCCTGGACGGTGGGCCCGGCTCCCGGTTGCTCGGCACCCGGGTGCTGTGCCCACCCCTCCCCGGGGCCGTGGCGGGCGCAGCCGCGCGGTGTGGGCGGGCGGGTGGGAGAAATCCCGCAGCGGTAGCGGTGGGGACGCACCCCGCACGAGGCGCCCCCGCCAGACGTGGCACGATGCGCGTATGGTCTCCCCTCTCCACGCTCTCTGTCGTCATCCGATCGTGCAGGCCCCGATGGCGGGCGGGGGCTCGACTCCGCAGCTCGTGGCGGCCGTGTCCGAGGCCGGGGGGCTCGGCTCGCTCGCGGCCGGGTACAAGACCGCCGACGGCATGTACCAGGAGATAAAGCAGGTCAGGGGCCTGACGGCGCGCCCGTTCGGGGTGAACCTCTTCATGCCGCAGCCCGCCTGCGCGGACCCGGCGGCCGTCGAGGTGTACCGCAACCAGCTCGCCGGAGAGGCCACCTGGTACGAGACGGAGCTCGGCGACACCGACGTCAAGCTCGACGACGGCTACGAGGCGAAGCTGGCGATCCTCCGCGACGACCCCGTGCCGCTGGTGTCGTTCACCTTCGGCTGCCCCTCCCGCAAGGACCTCCAGGCCCTGGAGCGGGTCGGCACCACCACCGTCGTCACCGTCACCACGCCCGAGGAGGCCCTGGCCGCGCAGGCCGCGGGCGCCGACGCCGTGTGCGTCCAGGGCGTCGAGGCGGGCGGCCACCAGGGCACGCACCGCGACAACCCGGAGACCGACGGCGCCGGGATCGGCCTGCTGAGCCTCATCACGCAGGTCAGGGAGGCCGTAGAGCTGCCCGTGATCGCCGCGGGCGGACTGATGCGGGGCGCGCAGATCGCCGCGGTGCTCGCGGCGGGCGCCGACCTGGCGCAGCTCGGCACCGCGTTCCTCGTCACCCCGGAGTCCGGCGCGCAGCCGCTGCACAAGCAGGCCATGACCGACCCCCGGTTCGTGCGGACCGAGCTGACCCGGGCGTTCTCCGGGCGCCCCGCGCGCGGCCTCGTCAACCGCTTCATGCGCGAGCACGGCCCGTACGCGCCCGCCGCCTACCCGCAGATCCACTATCTGACGTCCGGCCTGCGCAAGGCCGCGGCCAAGACCGGCGACCCGCAGGCCATGGCCCTGTGGGCGGGCCAGGGCCACCGCCTCGCGCGGCAGCTGCCCGCCGGGGAACTCGTGGAGGTGCTCGTGGCCGAACTCGACGAGGCGCTGGCCGCGGCCGCGGGCCGGGACGCGGGCGGTGCCGCATGACCGCGCCGGTGTTCGTCGTCGACGACTTCACGGGTGCCGCGCCCGGACGGACGTACGTGCTCGAAGGCCCCGAGGGACGGCACGCCGTGTCCGTGAAGCGGCTGCGCGCCGGTGAGGACGTGGTGCTCACCGACGGCGCGGGGCGCTGGGCGCACGGCACCGTGGCCGCCGCCGAGGGCAAGGACCGGCTCCTGGTCGCCCTCGACGACGACGGCGTGCGCGAACAGGACGCGGAGAGCCCCCTGATCACCGTCGTACAGGCGCTGCCCAAGGGCGACCGCGGTGAACTCGCCGTGGAGACCATGACGGAGACCGGGGTGGACGCCGTCGTGCCCTGGGCCGCCTCCCGCTGCATCACGCAGTGGAAGGGCGAGCGCGGCCTGAAGGCGCTCGGCAAGTGGCGGGCGACGGCGCGCGAGGCGGGCAAGCAGTCCCGGCGGGTCCGCTTCCCCGAGGTCGCGGAGGCCGCCACGACCAAGCAGGTCGCGCGGCTCCTCGCGGACGCCGACTTCGCGGGGGTCCTGCACGAGGAGGGCAGCGAGCCGCTGGCCACCGCCCCGCTCCCGGCGTCCGGCCGCATCGTGCTCGTCGTCGGGCCCGAGGGCGGCATCTCGCCGGAGGAGCTCGCGGCGTTCGCCGAGGCGGGCGCCAAGCCGTACCGGCTCGGGCGCAGCGTGCTGCGCACCTCGACCGCGGGCACCGCGGCGACGGCACTGCTCCTCGGCCGCACGGGCCGCTGGTCCTGACCGGACGGACGACTGGACAGATGGCCGCAACCGGTCTACCGCCCGGGCCCGCGCGGTGGCACGCTGCCATCCATGGGGGCTGTGAGGCGACTACCGCGACCTGTCCGGCGTAGGCGGATCCCGGGCCCGGGCACGGCGAGAGGGCGGCGGGTCCTCGTGGCCCTCGTGGCCGTGGCGGCCACCGGCTTCGCGCTGGCCGCCTGCGACCCCGTCGAGGGCGACATGAGCACCTCCGCCATCGCGCTGACCACCGACAAGATGGGCACCGCCGAGCTGGAGCGCCAGCACCTGGACGTGGCCTGGTTCAACTGCACGGCCTCGTTCGTGAAGAAGGACGGCGACGGCAAGCGGAAGGCCACCGACGAGCCGCGCGAGGCCGAGGTGGACTGCCAGGGCAAGTCCGAGGGTGCCGACGGAGGGAAAGCCATCGTCCTCAAGGGCAGGGTCACCGACGTGCGCAACGGCAAGTGCGTCCGAGGCAATCTGACCGCGCGGGTCGAGGGCAAGGAGTGGTTCCGCGTCGACGTGCTCGGCAACTGTCAGGGCGGCAAGGGGAATGACGACGACGGCGACAAGGGCGACGGCGACCACGGCGGCGGCCGCCACACCCCGCCCGCGCGCCACGACCCCGGCCGGGACGAGCCAGGGCCCACCGCCACCGTCACGGTGACCGAGCGGCCGGACCCCACCTGCAACTGCTATCCGGGCAAGTGATCCAAAACGGTGTCCCGCGCGGCGTCGCCTGCTTAGGGTGACGGTGTGACACAGCCTGCCTACCTCCGGTTTCCGCATCCGCACGGCGAGTTGACCGCCTTCACCGCCGAGGACGACGTCTGGATCGCGCCGCTCGACGGCGGCCGCGCCTGGCGGGTCAGCGCCGACAACACGCCCGTCAGCCACCCGCGGATCTCCCCGGACGGCACCACCGTCGCGTGGACGTCGACGCGTGACGGTGCGCCCGAGGTGCACGTCGCACCCGTCGACGGCGGCCCGTCCAAGCGCCTCACGTACTGGGGGAACGCGAAGACGTCCGTGCGCGGCTGGACGCCCGACGGACGGGTCCTCGCGGTCGGCGCGCACGGCCAGGCCTCCTTCCGCCGCACCTGGGCGCACGCCGTGCCGCTCGACGGCGGGCCCGCCGAGAAGCTGCCGTACGGACTCGTCGGCGACGTGGCGCACGGCCCCGACGGCGAAGTCCTGCTCCTGTCCGCGCCGATGGGCCGCGAGGCCGCCTGGTGGAAGCGGTACCGGGGCGGCACGGCGGGCAAGCTGTGGATCCGGACGCGACGGCCCGAGACCTCCGCCGACGCCTCCGCCGCCTCTTCGGGCCCCCGCTTCGCGCGCGTCCACGAAGGCCTCGACGGCAACATCGAGCACCCCCTGTGGGTGGGCGGCCGCATCGCCTTCCTCTCCGACCACGAGGGCGTCGGCGCCCTGTACTCCTCACTGCCCGACGGCACCGACCTGCGCCGCCACACGCCCGTCGACGGCTTCTACGCCCGGCACGCCGCCACCGACGGCACCCGCGTCGCCTATGCGAGCGCCGGTGAACTCTGGCTCCTGGACGACCTGTCGGACGCCGCGCCGCGCAGACTGGACGTCCGGCTCGGCGGGCAGCGCGTCGACCTCCAGCCGCATCCGGTCAGCGCGGCCCGCTGGTTCGGGGCCGCGGCGCCCGACCACGGCGGGCGCGGCAGCGCCGTCTCGGTGCGCGGCGCCGTGCACTGGGTGACGCACCGCGAGGGCCCCGCCCGCGCGCTCGCCGCCGCGCCCGGCGTCCGGGCCCGCCTTCCGCGCACCTTCCGCGTGGACGGCGAGGAGCACGTGGTGTGGGTGACGGACGCGGAGGGCGACGACGCCCTGGAGTTCGCGCCCGCCACCGGCCTCGCCCCCGGCGCGACCCCGCGCCGCCTGGCCGCCGGGCAGCTCGGGCGGGTGCTCGCGCTCGCCGTGGCGCCCGACGGCAGCCGCGCGGCCGTCGCCTCGCACGACGGCCGGATCCTGCTGGTGGAGCGCGAGAGCGGCGAGGTGCGCGAGGTCGACCGCGCCGAACACGGCGAGGCCACCGGCCTCGTCTTCTCGCCGGACTGCGCCTGGCTCGCCTGGTCCCACCCCGGGCCGCGCCCGCTGCGCCAGCTCAAGCTCGCCAACACCGCGGACCTGTCGGTCTCGGAGGCCACCCAGCTGCGCTTCCGCGACTACAGCCCGGCGTTCACGCTCGACGGCAAGCACCTGGCGTTCCTGTCCGCGCGGGCCTTCGACCCGGTCTACGACGACCACGTCTTCGACCTCGCCTTCGTCGGCGGCTCCCGGCCGCACCTGCTCACCCTCGCGGCCACGACGCCGTCGCCGTTCGGGCCGCAGCGGCACGGCCGCGCCTTCGACTCCGCCGAGGGGCCGCACGCCGAGACCCCCGACAGCGAGGGCTCGCCGGTGACCCGGATAGACCTCGAAGGCCTCGTCGACCGCGTGGTGCCCTTCCCCGTCGAGGCCGCCCGCTACAGCACGCTGCGCGCGGCCAAGGACGGACTGCTGTGGCTGCGCCACCCGGTGCGCGGCGTGCTCGGCGCGTCGCGCGCCACCCCGTCGGGGCCCGAGCCCTGCTCCGCCCTGGAGCGCTACGACTTCGCCCAGCGCCGCGTCGAGGAACTGGCGGGCGACGCCGACCACTTCGCCGTCACCGGCGACGGCAAGCGGATCCTGCTGTGGGCCGACGGCAAGCTCAAGGTGGTGCCGAGCGACCGGCGGGCCTCCGCCGACGAGGACAGCGACACCAACATCACCGTCGACCTCGGCCGGGTCCGCCAGGAGGTCGACCCGGCCGCGGAGTGGCGGCAGATGTACGCCGAGGCGGGCCGCCTCATGCGCGACAACTTCTGGCGGCCCGACATGGGCGGCGTCAACTGGGACGGCGTCCTGGAGCGCTACCGCCCCGTCCTGGACCGCGTCGCCACCCACGACGACCTCGTCGACCTGCTGTGGGAGGTCCAGGGCGAACTGGGCACCTCCCACGCCTACGTGGTGCCCCGCGGCGGCTACGGCAGCCGGCAGGGCCTGCTCGGCGCGGACCTCTCGCGCGGCGATGACGGCCTGTGGCGCGTCGACCGGGTCCTGCCGTCGGAGACCTCCGACCCGGCCGGGCTCTCCCCGTTGGCCGCGCCCGGCGTCGCCGTGCGCGCGGGCGACGCGGTCCTCGCCGTCGGCGGGCGGCCCGTCGACCCCGTCACCGGCCCCGGGCCGCTGCTCGTCGGCACCGCGGGCAAGCCCGTCGAGCTGACCGTGTCCCCGGCCGGGGGCGGCGACCCGCGGCACGCCGTCGTGATCCCCGTGGACGACGAGGAGCCGCTGCGCTACCACGCGTGGGTCGCCGACCGCAGGGCCTACGTCCACGAGCTCTCCGGCGGCCGCCTCGGCTACCTCCACGTCCCCGACATGCAGGCCCCCGGCTGGGCGCAGATCCACCGCGACCTGCGCGTCGAGGTGGCCCGCGAGGGCCTGGTCGTGGACGTCCGCGAGAACCGCGGCGGGCACACCTCGCAGCTCGTCGTGGAGAAGCTGGCCCGGCGCATCGTCGGCTGGGACCTGCCGCGCGGCTCCGGGCCGCTCAGCTACCCCGGTGACGCCCCGCGCGGCCCCGTCGTCGCCGTGGCCAACGAGTTCTCCGGCTCCGACGGGGACATCGTGAACGCGGCGATCAAGGCCCTCGGCATCGGCCCCGTCGTGGGCACGCGCACCTGGGGCGGCGTCGTCGGCATCGACAGCCGCTACCACCTCGTCGACGGCACCCTCGTCACCCAGCCCAAGTACGCCTTCTGGATGGAGGGCCACGGCTGGGGCGTGGAGAACCACGGCGTCGACCCCGACGTCGAGGTCGTGGTGACCCCCGACGACCACGCGGCCGGACGCGACCCGCAGCTCGACGAGGCCGTCCGCATCGCCCTGGCCGCGCTGGCCGAGAACCCGGCCAAGACGCCGCCGCCGCTGCCCTGACCGGGACCGGTCCGCCCGTGCGCGGGCGGACCGGTCCCCGGCGGGCCCGCACACACGGGCGGATAGCATGCCGACGTACGCAAACATGATCAGGAGGTTGGACCATGGCGGGCGAACCACAGGACGACTGCTTGTTCTGCAAGATCGTGGCGAAGGAGGTGCCCGCGACCGTCGTCCGCGAGACGGAGACCACCCTCGCCTTCCGCGACATCAACCCCCAGGCGCCGACGCACGTCCTGGTGATCCCCAAGGTGCACTACCCGGACGCCGCGTCCCTCGCCGCCGCCGAGCCCTCGGCCGCGGCCGACGTGCTGCGCGAGGCGGGCGAGGTGGCCGCCCAGGAGCAGGCGGACAGCTACCGCATCGTCTTCAACACCGGGGCCGGCGCCGGGCAGACCGTCTTCCACGCGCACGCCCACGTCCTCGGCGGCCGCGGCCTCCAGTGGCCCCCCGGATAGCACCTCGTGTCCGTACGTGAACTGGTGGTGCTCGGCACCGCGAGCCAGGTCCCGACCCGGCACCGCAACCACAACGGGTACGTGCTGCTGTGGGACGGCGAAGGCATCATGTTCGACCCCGGCGAGGGCACGCAGCGGCAGATGCTGCGTGCCTCCGTGGCCGCGCACGACCTCAACCGCATCTGCGTCACGCACTTCCACGGGGACCACTCCCTGGGCCTCGCCGGCGTCATCCAGCGCATCAACCTGGACCGCGTGCCGCACCCCGTCACCGCCCACTACCCGGCCTCCGGGGAGCACTTCTTCGACCGCCTGCGGTACGCGACCGCGTACCGCGAGACCGTCCGCATCGCCCAGGAGCCCGTCGCCGCCGACGGCCTCCTCGCCACCGCGCCGTCGTACCGCCTGGAGGCGGCGAAGCTCTCCCACCCCGTCGAGTCGTACGGCTACCGCGTCGTCGAGCCCGACGGGCGGCGCATGCTGCCCGGGCTCCTCGCCGAGCGCGGCGTCACCGGGCCCGACGTCGGTGTCCTCCAGCGCGAGGGCAGCCTGCGCGGGATCAGCGTCGACGAGGTGAGCGAGGTGCGGCGCGGACAGCGGTTCGCCTTCGTGATGGACACCCGGCTGTGCGACGGCGTGTACGCGCTCGCCGACGGCTGCGACATGCTCGTCATCGAGTCCACGTTCCTCGACGAGGACCATCGACTCGCCTCCGACCACGGTCATCTGACGGCGGGCCAGGCCGCCGCGGTGGCCCGGGACGCGGGGGTCAGGCACCTCGTCCTCACCCACTTCAGCCAGCGCTACCCGGACCCGTCCGTCTTCGAGCGGCAGGCGCGGGCCGCCGGTTTCGAGGGGGAGCTGACGGTGGCGCGGGACCTGATGCGGGTGCCGCTGCCGAAGCGCAGCCCCTGAGGGCGCGGGGGGCCGCCAGCACCGCTCGGGCCCCCTGAGCCGCCGAGCCCCCCCGGGCCACCGCTCGGGACCCTGGGCCGCCGGGCTTTCCCCCATCGCCCGGGACCCTGGGCCGCCGGGCTTTCCCCACCGCCCCACACTCCCCAGCCCCACACTCCCCAGCCCCCAAGAACGAAGAAGCACCTCATGCCCCTCCCCAAGGCCGAACTCCACCTGCACATCGAAGGCACCCTGGAGCCCGAGCTCGCCTTCGCCCTCGCCGAGCGCAACGGCGTCACCCTGCCGTACGCCGACACCGAGGCCCTCCGCAAGGCCTACCTCTTCCAGGACCTCCAGTCCTTCCTCGACCTCTACTACGGCCTCATGGCCGTGCTCCGCACGGAGGCCGACTTCGAGGAGCTCGCCGACGCCTACCTCGCCCGCGCCGCCGCCCAGGGCGTGCGCCACGCCGAGATCTTCTTCGACCCCCAGGCCCACACCGCGCGCGGCGTGGAGATCGGCACGGTCGTCGAGGGCCTGGGCCGCGCGCTCGACCGCAGCCGCGAGCGCCACGGCATCACCACCCGCCTCATCATGTGCTTCCTGCGCGACGAGTCCGCCGAGTCGGCCATGGAGACCCTGGAGGCCGCGAAGCCCCACCTCCACCGCATCACCGGGGTCGGCCTGGACTCGGCCGAGGTGGGCCACCCGCCGCGCAAGTTCGCCGCCGTGTACGAGGCGGCGGCCGCGCTCGGCCTGCGCCGGGTCGCCCACGCGGGCGAGGAGGGCCCCGCCGCGTACGTGACCGAGGCCTTGGACGTCCTCGGCGTCGAGCGCATCGACCACGGCCTGCGCTGCGTCGAGGACCCGGAGCTGGTCCGCCGCCTGGTCCGCGACCGCGTCCCGCTGACCCTCTGCCCGCTCTCCAACGTCCGCCTGCGCGCCGTCGACGTCCTGGAGGACCACCCCCTGCCGCAGATGATGGCCGCGGGCCTGCTGTGCACGGTCAACTCCGACGACCCCGCGTACTTCGGCGGCTACGTCGGCGACACCTTCCACGCGGTGCACGAGGCCCTCGGCCTCGACGAGGACCAGCTCCGCGAACTGGCCCGCAACTCCTTCGAGGCGTCCTTCCTCGACGGCTCCCCGGAGGAAGAGGCGCTGCGCGCGCGGTACTTGGCGGAGGTCGAGGCGTACCAGTTCGACTAGAGGCCCCCTTTCGAGTGGTCAACCCGGCGCAGCCGCGCCGGAGTTGATCTCGGGCTCGATACGCTCGCCCCTCCTTGATGCCGACCGGGCCGGGAGGGGCGGCGGGCGTGGGCGAGTACACGAAGATCGACGATCTGCGCCTGATCCACGAGATGGGCGTGGGCCTCGGCCGGATCAAGGACGCGTTCGACGGACTCGACAAGCTCACAGGCCGGTACGGGGACGACTTCGGCGACGGCGGTCTGGCGGAGCGCTTCGGTGCGTTCGCGGGCGACTGGGAGAGCCACCGCGAGGAACTCGCCGACGAGGTCGCACGCCTCTCCGGCATCGCGAAGGCCGCCGCGAGGGCGTACGACGGCGTGGACGGCGAGCTGGCCCGCGCCCTGCGCGCCTGTGACAAGCCGAAGAGGCCCTGATGGGCGCCGCCCGGCCCCGGGACTGGCAGCCCCTCGCGGACAGCGACCCCGTCCCCGGCGACCCGGACCGCGTCGAGGAGCTCGGCCGCAAGCTCCGGCGCACCGCCGACGAACTGGAACGGCAGGTCCGCCACCTCAAGGCCGCCGCCGAGGTGACCTCCTGGGACAGCGAAGCGGGCAGCGAGTTCCGCGGCCGGGCCAAGAAGTGCCGGGGCCGTCTGGAAGCCGCGCACCGCCGCTACCGGGCGGCCGCCGATGCCATCGGCGACCGGATCGTCGACCACGGCGGCGACTACGAGTCGAACGCCACCGCGCCCGCCGGCACGTACGTCACCGAACTCCACCGGGCCCAGAAGATCGCCGACATCGCCCGGCGCGAGGCCCGGGACGCGCAGGAGCGGGGCGGCGCCGCGCGGCAGGGCCTCGACGGTGACGTGGGCCGGCGCCGGAAGGCGGAGCTCGAGCAGCAGGAACAGGAGGCCGGGGACGCCCTCGACGCGGCCCGCGCGAAGCTCCGCGAGGCGCGGCGGATCCGCGACGCCGCCGCGCGGCGGGCCCGCGACGCCCTCGACGACGCCGTCCCCGACGACTCCCTCAAGGACGGCCTGCGGGACCGCTTCGCCGCCTTCGTCGCCCGCGTCGCGGCCGTCACCGAGGTCATCGCCAAGTGGGCCGGCCTCGCCGCCCTGGCCGTCGGCTGGATCCCCGCCATCGGCCAGGGCCTGGCCGGCCTCCTGGGCGCGGTCTCCATGGCCGCCACCCTGACGGGCATCGCCTGCACGGCCACGCAGGTCGCCATGGGCGACAAGGAGTGGACAGAACTCGCCTGGTCGGCCGCGGGCCTCCTGGCCATGGGAGCGGGGAAGGCCTTTTCGAAGGTGGCTGGGCGGTATGTTTCGGGGACTTTGCGGAGGATGCGGTTGGCGAAGGGGGGCCGGGAGACTCCGCGTCGGTCCAGGCGAAACCGAAAGGCGCTCAATCGCCAGCTCACGAGAGGCCGACGCATCGAGAAGGGGGACATCTCGGCGTCGCTTCGCGAGCCCGTCACCGAGGTGTTCAAATACTCGACTTGGAAAGGGGGATTTCAGGGTGGATACCGTCAGGCCTGGCGCGAGCTGAAGGAGCGCGGAGGCGGTAATGGACTCATGGGCTCTTTGAGGTCTGTTTCGCTCGCTGACGCCTCCGTGGCCTCCGACCTGAAGGAAGTGAAGCACTTGGGTAAAGCGCTGGGGCAATACGAAGTTGTGAACAAGCTGTCGAGAAGGGCGGCGGGCATGACCATTGCCGGGTCAGGTATCACGGTTGGCGGCTTGTTCATTGACGAGATCCACTGAGGAGGAAGAACGATGCCGACGCCACTCGACGGGACGTCCGGGGTGGAAGACGACTACATCATCGACTTCGATTTCGACGGCGACTGGCTGGGCCTGACGCTCCATGAAGGGTCCCGTGAGGAGGCCCAGCGGGTCGCACTGTCGCTGGCGGAGCAGTTCAACCCTTTGGAGTTGAAGGTTGGGAAGGCTGCCTTGCAGCGCGAGCTGACACAGCGGGCCCTTGATCTGAACGAGGAGAGCCCTGTGCTCGCATGTGCCATGTACTCCGTCGGGGGTGAATTGCTGGCAGAACTGGTGGGCAACACCTACGGGGAGGATGGCGTCCCGAGGCCGTCACCCGCGGAATGGCGCCCCCGGCTCCTCGACTGGGGTGACGCCAAACCGAAGAGCGCGCCTGTGGTGACCGAAATCACGGTCCCTATCGGTCCCGCGCTACGTATTTCCGCGGTGCTGGAAGAGAAGCGTCGCCTCGGCTTCGGTCGCCGTCTTTCCGAGACACTGCGCTACGCGGTCTGGCCGACCGGCCAGGCGGAGATCTACGTGCTTGACGTCGACTGGCTCCACTTCGAACGATCTGACGAAGTCACACACCTGGCCGACAAGCTCATGTCCACCATCCGCCTCGTGCCCGTCCCCTCGGACTTCGACGAGCGGAATGCCGCGGCGCGGAGTGAGGCCTGACATGCTCACTCAAGCTCATTGGGAAACCCCGCCCGCCGAATACGGGATTCTCGTGCCTGAGGGATGGTTCCAGATCCCCCTCGACCCCCCGAAGGAGCGCGACCGGGCCATCGTCGCTCTGGTGGGGCGGCAGTTCGCCGGGGGTGATGGTGGGCCGTTGCTCAGGGAGCGGCTGGTGGGGGAGTTGCGGAAGGGGGCCAAGGGGGCGGGGCGGGTGGGTGGGGTGGAGCTGTATCTGTCGCTGCTGACGCTGGGCGGCGTGCCCCTGGCCTCCTCGCTGCTGGTGAGCCTCACCCCGGACGGCTGGCCCGGCTGCCGGACGGCCGGCGACCTGGCCCGGCGCTTGGCCGCCGAGGTGGTGGAGCTGGCGGGCGCGGGGGAGGCCGTGCGGGAGCGGCGCACCGAGGCGCCGGACCCGGAGCGCCTCATGGGCGGCACCCTCAGCACGACCACGGTGGTCTACAACGTGCCGGTGCCGGCGAGCACGGCCTGGCTCACGCTCACCTTCTCCACGCCCATGGAGGCCCTCGCGCCCCGGATGGTCGAGCTCTTCGACGCCGTGGCGGGGACCTTGCACTGGCAGTGAGGGCATTGACGGCGGCGGTGGGCCTCCCTAGGGTGCGTTCTTATATGTGGACAGCGTTCACCCTGCCGGAGGCGCCATGCTCACTGTCACCGATGTGCGGCTCACCCCCGTGCTCGTCGCCGACCCCCCGCTCCTGAACACCCAGGGACTGCACCAGCCGTACACGCCACGCCTGATCATCGAGGTGGAGACGGAGGACGGCACCGTCGGCGCGGGGGAGACGTACGGCGACGGGAGGTATCTGGAGCTGGCCCGGCCGCTGGCCGCGAAGTTGGTGGGGCGGCGGGTGGGGGACCTCAACGGGCTGTTCACACTGGCGGACGGCATCGGCGTGGACGCCCACCGCGTGGACACCGCCGTCGACGTCGGCGGCCTGCGCGGCGCACAGACCGCGGACAAGCTGCGCCTCTCCGTGGTGTCGGGGTTCGAGGTGGCGTGCCTGGACGCCCTCGGCAAGGCGCTCGGGCTGCCCGTGCACGCGCTGCTCGGCGGCAAGGTGCGGGACTCCGTGGAGTACAGCGGCTATCTGTTCTACAAGTACGCCGCGCACCCGCAGGGCGTGGCCGCCGAGAAGGACGACTGGGGGCCCGCGCTCGACCCGGAGGGCATCGTCGCGCAGGCGCGGGCGTTCGCCGAGCGGTACGGGTTCCGGTCGTTCAAGCTCAAGGGCGGTGTGTTCCCGCCGGCGGAGGAAACCGCCGCCGTCCGGGCGCTCGCCGCCGCCTTCCCGCAGGCGCCGCTGCGGCTCGACCCCAACGGGGCCTGGTCCGTGGAGACTTCCGTCGAGGTCGCCGAGGAACTCGCAGACGTCCTTGAGTACCTGGAGGACCCGGCCCTCGGCACCGCCGCCATGGCCGAGGTCGCCGCGCGGACCTCCGTGCCGCTCGCCACCAACATGTGCGTGACGACCTTCGAGGAGATACCCGAGGCCTTCGCGCGGCGGGCCGTGGGCGTGGTGCTCAGCGACCACCACTACTGGGGCGGGCTGCGGCGGACGCGGGAACTGGCCGCCGTGTGCCGGACGTTCGGCGTGGACGTCTCCATGCACTCCAACACGCACCTGGGGATCAGCCTCGCCGCCATGACGCACGTCGCGGCCACCGTGCCCGGCCTGCGGCACGCCTGCGACACGCACTACCCGTGGCAGAGCGAGGACGTGCTCACCGAGCGGCCGCGGTTCGAGCGGGGGAGCGTCGCCGTCGGCGACGCCCCGGGGCTCGGGGTCGAGATCGACCGCGACCGGCTCGACGCGCTGCACCGGCGGTGGCTGGACGAGGACTTCGCCGCGCTGCGGGACCGTGACGACGACGCGGCGATGCGGCGCGTGAAACCGGAGTGGGTGACTCCGTCCGTGCCGCGCTGGTAGTGGGACCTGTCTGTCGGACCCGTCGGTTACGTTGCCTCCATGGCCGTACCACCTGCCGTACCACCTGTCGTACCCGCCGGAACGCCCGCGGCGCCGGGAAGCACGCGTGCCGCGCCCGGCGGCACCGCCGTGGACCCGCTCAAGTCGGCCCGGCGCGCGGGCGATCCGCCCTGCGACGTGTATCTGACCGGCACCGTGTTCCTGGACATCATCTTCACGGGCCTCGACTCCGCGCCCGTGCGCGGCACGGAGTCCTGGGCCCGGGGCATGGGGTCGAGCCCCGGCGGCGTCGCCAACATGGCGACCGCGCTCGCCCGGCTCGGCCTGCGCACCTCGCTCGCCGCCGCCTTCGGCGACGACCACTACGGGGAGTACTGCTGGGACGCCCTGGAGCAGGGCGAGGGCATCGACCTGACCTCCTCACGGACCGTGCCGGGCTGGCACTCGCCGGTGACGGTCTCCATGGCGTACGAGGGCGAGCGGACCATGGTCAGCCACGGCCACGAGCCGCCGCCGGACGCCCACGCGCCGGACGGCGGCGCGCCCGCGTGCCCGCCCCGCGCGCGGGCCGCCATCGCCTCCCTCACCCCGGGCACGCGCGCCCCCTGGATCGAGTCCGCCGCCCGGCGCGGCACGACGATCTTCGCCGACGTCGGCTGGGACGACACCGGCCGCTGGGACCTGGCGCGACTGCCCGACCTGCGGCACTGTGAGGCCTTCCTGCCGAACGCGGAGGAGGCGATGCGGTACACCCGCACCACCTGCCCGCGCGCCGCCGCCCACGCCCTGACCGAGCACGTGCCGGTCGCCGTGGTCACCCTCGGCGCCGAGGGCGCGTACGCGGTGGACGGGCGCACCGGCGAGACCGCGTCCGTGCCCGCCATCGAGGTGGCGGCGCTCGACCCCACCGGCGCGGGCGACGTGTTCGTCGCGGGCTTCGTGACCGGCACCCTCGCCGACTGGCCGCTCGCCGACCGGCTCGCCTTCGCCGGGCTGACGGCCGCGCTGTCCGTGCAGGAGTTCGGGGGCTCCCTGTCGGCGCCCGGCTGGGAGGAGATCGGCGCCTGGTGGCGGCGGGTGCGCGAGCTCGACCGGCAGGACCCCGTGGCCCTGGAGCGCTACGGCTTCCTGGAGGCGCTGCTCCCGGACGCAGCGCGCCCCTGGCCGCTGCGGCGCGCCGTGCCCACCATCGGCTTCCGGCGTTCCGCCTGAGGCCCCCGGGATCCAACGGCCGTGGAAAAGCCCTACGGCGTTGTCCGTGGTGAGTCGTACTCTTGGCAGTACGAAGGACGCCGAGCGGGGGAGCCCCCGCGACGAGGAGGACGTGCAGGCCTTAAGCGCCGGCCCATGACTCAGACACCGACAGCTCAGACCCCTGCGCAGGCACAGGCGCGAGCCCACTTCACGGTCCCGGCCAAGCACCCGATGGTGACCGTCCTTGGCTCCGGAGACGCCCTGCTGCGCGTGATCGAGCAGGCCTTCCCGGCGGCCGACATCCACGTCCGGGGCAATGAGATCAGCGCCGTGGGGGACGCCCGTGAAGTCGCCCTCGTGCAGCGCCTGTTCGACGAGATGATGCTGGTGCTCCGCACCGGACAGCCGATGACGGAGGACGCAGTGGAACGCTCGATCGCCATGCTCAGAGCGGGCGAGACCGGCGAAGGACCGGACGAGACCCCGGCCGAGGTGCTCACCCAGAACATCCTCTCCTCGCGCGGCCGCACCATCCGCCCCAAGACGCTCAACCAGAAGCGGTACGTCGACGCGATCGACAAGCACACGATCGTCTTCGGCATCGGCCCCGCGGGCACCGGCAAGACCTATCTGGCCATGGCCAAGGCCGTCCAGGCCCTCCAGTCCAAGCAGGTCAACCGCATCATCCTGACCCGCCCCGCCGTGGAGGCGGGCGAGCGCCTCGGCTTCCTGCCCGGCACGCTCTACGAGAAGATCGACCCCTACCTCCGCCCGCTGTACGACGCGCTGCACGACATGCTGGACCCGGACTCGATCCCGCGCCTGATGGCGGCCGGGACCATCGAGGTCGCCCCGCTGGCGTACATGCGCGGCCGGACGCTGAACGACGCGTTCATCATCCTGGACGAGGCGCAGAACACGAGCCCCGAGCAGATGAAGATGTTCCTCACCCGGCTCGGCTTCGAATCCAAGATCGTGATCACGGGCGACGTCACCCAGGTCGACCTGCCGAACGGCACGAAGTCCGGCCTGCGCCAGGTCCAGGACATCCTGGAGGGCGTCGACGACGTGCACTTCTCGCGGCTCACCTCGCACGATGTCGTCCGGCACAAGCTGGTCGGCCGTATCGTCGACGCGTACGAGAAGTACGACAGCGAGAACGGCACGGAGAACGGCTCCCACAAGGGCCGGTCCAGAGGAAAGTAGAAGACACAGCGCCATGTCGATCGACGTCAACAACGAATCCGGCACCGAGGTCGACGAGCAGGCGATCCTCGACATCGCCCGCTACGCGCTGGCGCGAATGCGGATCCACCCGCTCTCCGAACTCTCGGTGATCGTCGTGGACGCCGACGCCATGGAGCAGCTGCACATCCAGTGGATGGACCTGCCCGGCCCCACGGACGTGATGTCCTTCCCGATGGACGAGCTGCGCCCGCCGATGAAGGACGACGAGGAGCCCCCGCAGGGGCTCCTCGGCGACATCGTGCTGTGCCCCGAGGTCGCCCTCAAGCAGGGCGAGGAGGCCCCCACGGCCCACTCCATGGACGAGGAGCTCCAGCTCCTGACCGTCCACGGCGTCCTGCACCTGCTCGGGTACGACCACGAGGAGCCCGACGAGAAGGCCGAGATGTTCGGCCTCCAGGCCGCCATCGTCGACGGCTGGCGGGCCGAGCAGGGCCTCACCGGGCCCTCTCCGGCGCCGACCGTCTCGTAAGCGCATGTCCCTCCAGCTCATCGCGGGCGCCGTCGCCCTGGTCGTGGTGGCCTGGCTCGCCGCCTGCGCCGAGGCGGGCATCGCCCGCGTCTCCAGCTTCCGCGCCGAGGAGGCCGTCCGCTCCGGGCGGCGCGGCAGCGCGAAGCTCGCCCAGGTGGCCGCCGACCCGACCCGCTATCTGAACGTGGCGCTGCTCGTCCGCGTCGCCTGCGAGATGGCGGCCGCGGCCCTCGTGACGTACGCCTGCCTCCAGGAGTTCGACGCGACCTGGGAAGCCCTCGCCGTCGCCATCGGCGTCATGGTCCTCGTCTCGTACGTGGCCGTCGGCGTGTCCCCGCGCACCATCGGCCGCCAGCACCCGCTGAACACGGCCACGGCCGCCGCGTACGTCCTGCTCCCGCTGGCCCGCGTCATGGGACCCGTCCCGCCCCTGCTCATCCTCATCGGCAACGCGCTCACGCCGGGCAAGGGCTTCAGGCGCGGCCCGTTCGCCTCCGAGGCCGAACTGCGGGCCATGGTCGACCTGGCCGAGAAGGAGTCCCTGATCGAGGACGAGGAGCGCCGCATGGTGCACTCCGTCTTCGAGCTGGGCGACACGCTCGTGCGCGAAGTCATGGTCCCGCGCACCGACTTGATCTCCATCGAGCGCTACAAGACCATCCGGCAGGCGCTGACGCTCGCGCTGCGCTCCGGCTTCTCGCGCATCCCGGTCACCGGCGAGAGCGAGGACGACGTGGTCGGCATCGTCTATCTGAAGGACCTGGCCCGCAAGACGCACATCAACCGCGACGCCGAGAACGACCTGGTGTCGACCGCCATGCGCCCCGCCACCTTCGTGCCCGACACGAAGAACGCGGGCGACCTGCTGCGCGAGATGCAGCAGGAGCGCAACCACGTCGCCGTCGTCATCGACGAGTACGGCGGCACCGCCGGGATCGTCACCATCGAGGACATCCTGGAGGAGATCGTCGGCGAGATCACCGACGAGTACGACCGGGAGCTGCCGCCCGTCGAGGACCTGGGCGGCGGCGCCTACCGCGTCACCGCCCGGCTCGACATCGGCGACCTCGGCGAGCTGTACGGCCTGGAGGCGTACGACGACGAGGACGTGGAGACCGTCGGCGGGCTGCTCGCCAAGCAGCTCGGGCGGGTGCCGATCGCCGGCGCCAAGGCCGTGGTGACGCTGCCGGACGAGCGGGCGCTGCGGCTGACCGCCGAGGCCGCGGCGGGGCGGCGCAACAAGATCGTGACGGTGCTCGTGGAGCCGGTGGGAGCCGGCTCCGGGGAGGAGGCCGGACGATGACCCCGCAGGAGCTGCGGACGTTCTGCCTGTCGTTCAACGACGCGGTCGAGGACTTTCCCTTCGGCCCCGAGACGTCGGTGTTCAAGGTGGCGGGCAAGCTGTTCGCCCTGAGCGCCCTGGACCGGCGGCCACTGACGGTGAATCTGAAGTGCGACCCCGAGATCGCCCCGCAGCTGCGGGCCCAGTACCCCGACATCGTGCCCGGCTGGCACATGAACAAGCGGCACTGGAACACGGTCACGGCCGACGCCGACCTGCCCGACCAGCTGGTCCGCGAGCTCATCGAGGACTCCTACGACCTGGTGGTGGCGGGCCTGCCGCGCGCCGAGCGGCTGCGGCTCGACCGCCCCTGAGCGCCGGACACCGAAGCGCCCCCGCCCGCACCGGGCGGGGGCGCTTCGCCGTCCCCGGGCGGCTCAGCGGCGCCGGAGCAGGGCCCGGGACAGCAGGGCCGCCGTGACGAGGACGATCGCGGCGTCGATGGCCAGGACCGTCCGCGTGCCCGCCAGGGTGTCGTCGCCCGTCGTCGCGAGGACGCCGAGCAGTGGGATGCCGATGGTGATGCCGACCTGCTGGGTGGAGGTGACCAGGCCGGTGGCCAGGCCCTGCTCCTCGTCGGGCACGCCCGAGGTGACCGTGACGCCGTAGCTGACGATCGCGCCGAGGTGGAACATGCTGGCCACCGCCACGGCCACGGTCGCGAGCCACACCGACCACGCGCCCTCGCCGATCGCGAGGAGCGCCGCCACGAACACGCCCTGGCCGAGCAGCGAGCCGACGAGCGTGCGGCGCGGCCCGAAACGGCCGATGACCTTCGGCGCGCGCATGCCCGCGAAGACCGACACCACGCCCTGGACGCCGAACACCAGGCCGGTCTCGAAGGCGGACAGGTCCAGGACGTCCTGGAAGTAGAGGGTCAGGACGAAGACGACCGTCGACATCATCGAGAAGGTGACGAGACCGCCGACGTTGCCCCACGCCACGGTGCGGCGGCGCAGCATCGGCAGGGACACCAGCGGCGCCGCCGCGCGCGTCTCGACGTACCCGAAGGCGGCCAGCAGGGCGACGCCCGCGACCAGGCCGACCAGCACGTCGGTGCCGCCGAAGCCGCGCTCGGCGGCCGTGGACAGGGCGTAGATCAGGGCGAGCAGACCGCCGGTGACCGTCACCGCGCCGGGGACGTCCAGACGCGGGCGCTCCGGCGTGCGGGACTCCGGAAGCAGGCCGGGCGCCAGCGGCAGCACGACCAGCGCGAAGACGGTGAGCAGCCCCATCGTGGAGCGCCAGCCGAGGGTGTCGGTGAGGACGCCGCCGAGCACCATGCCGACGGTGAAGCCGAGGGACAGGAGCGTGCCGGAGATGCCGAGCGCCCGGTCGCGCTGCGGGCCCTCCGGGAACGTCGTGGTGAGCAGCGACATGCCGGTCGGCACGATCGCGGCGGCGCCCACGCCCTGGAGCGCGCGCCCGGCCAGGAACGACGCCGGGTCCCAGGCGAAGGTGGCGAGCAGCGAGGCCGCGCCGAACAGCGCGAGCCCGCCGAGGAACAGCCTGCGCCGCCCGAACAGGTCGCCGACGCGGCCGAAGAGCAGCAGGAAGCCGCCGGACGGCAGCGCGAAGGCGGTGACGGCCCACTGGAGCGCGGTGTGGCTCATGCCGAGGTCCGCGCCGAGCACGGGCAGCGCCACGTTCAGGACGGAGAAGTCCAGCGCCACCATGAACTGCGCGGCGCACAGCACGAACAGGATGAGCTTGTCGCGGGGGGAGAGCCTCGGGGGCGCCGCGGCGGGCGCGGGCCCGGCGGGGGCGGTGGGGGACGGAGCGGAGGTGTCTATCGCCATGGTCACGAGCTTGCGGCGGCCGGAATAGCCGTGGGGAGCCGGAACTTATGCTGGTGGTACGACCACCAGGCGGATCGGCGGGCGGATGACGGGGGGAACGGTGGCCAGGGGGACCGGGGAGCGGACCGACGGGGCGAAGTCCCGTCGCCGAGTGGAGCTGCGCGACTTCCTGATGAGCAGGCGCGCCCGGGTGAGCCCGGCGGAGGCCGGACTCCCCGAGGGCGGACGGCGGCGCACGCCGGGGCTCAGACGCGAGGAGGTCGCCGTGCTCGCCGGAGTCGGCGCGTCCTGGTACCAGTGGCTGGAGCAGGGCCGCGACATCTCCGTGTCGCCGCAGGTCCTGGACTCCGTGGCGCGCGTCCTGAAGCTGTCCGGCACCGAGCGCCGCCATCTGTACGTGCTCGCGGGCCTCAATCCGCCCGCGCCGCGGGCCGAGCGGGACGCCGAGCACATGAGCGAGGGCCTGCGGCGGCTCATCGACACCTGGATGCCGAACCCGGCGCACATCATGGACCGCTACTACAACTGCGTCGTCTACAACGACGCGGCCGCCATGGTCCTCGGCATGCGCCCCGAGACCACGCAGAACTGCATCCTCGACTTCTTCACGGACCCCATGTACCGCTCGCGCAGCGTCAGCTGGGAGGAGAACGCGGCCACGCTCGTCGCGCAGTTCCGCGCCGCCTGCTCCGAGAACCCTGACGACGAGGGCTTCCAGGAGCTCCTCGCCCGGCTGCACGCCGTCGGCGAGGAGTTCACGGCGCTGTGGGAGCGGCAGGACATCCGGCCCGCCGGCCTCGTCCACAAGGAGATCGACCACCCCCTCGCGGGCCTCCTGCACGTGGAGTCGACCGCCCTGAAGGTGCCCGCGCGGCCCGACCTGACGATCGTCCTGCACACGCCGCTGCCGCTCGCGGACACGGCGGCGAAGCTGGAGTGGCTGGCCACGCCCCAGGGGCGGCGCGGGGCCATGTACCGGGTGGCCGGCTGAGCCGCCCGCCTCCTTATGCTCGTGCCATGACTGAGCGCACCGACCTCGGCCCCGAGGACCAGAAGATCGTCACCCTCGCGCGTTCGGCGCGGGCCCGCAACGGCGTGCCGGAAGGCGCGGCCGTACGGGACGAGACCGGGCGCACGTACGTCGCCGGGACGGTCGCTCTGGCGTCCCTGGAGCTGTCCGCGCTGCGTACGGCCGTGGCGATGGCCGTGGCGTCCGGGGCGGAGTCCCTGGAGGCGGCGGCCGTGGTCTCCGGCGCGGAGGCCCTCGCGGACGCCGATCTGGCCGCCGTCCGGGACCTGGGCGGCCCCGGCACCCCGGTGTTCCTGGCGGGACCGGACGGCACACCCCGCCTGACCACGCAGGCCTGACCCTCGAGGGGCGCCCCAGGCCCGCCCCTTCCCGCTCCGGGGGCTGCCGCCCCCGTACCCCCGCTCTTTCGGCGCTCCGCGCCTCGTCCTCAAACTCCCCCAAGCTCTTAAGGAGCAGGGGGTACCCCCTCGACGGGCTGAAAGTCTCCGGTGCGGGCCGCGTCCCGTCCGCGGACCGCGGACCAGTCCCGGCCCGCAGGCGAGATGCGGCGCGCAGCGGCACTATTCAGCCCGTCCGGCGTTTGAGGACGAGCGCGTCAGCGCGATGGAAAGGGCGGGCGGGTGGGAGGAGGCCGTGCCCGAGGCGACCCGGGTGGAAAAGATCAGGGAGAATGGGCGGCATGAGCGTGCGAACCCAGACACCCCAGCCGACCCAGCGGAGCGACCACCGTGCGGGTTTCGCCTGCTTCGTCGGCCGCCCGAACGCGGGCAAGTCGACCCTGACGAACGCTCTGGTCGGCAAGAAGGTGGCCATCACCTCGAACCGGCCGCAGACCACCCGGCACACCGTGCGCGGCATCGTGCACCGCCCCGACGCGCAGCTGATCCTCGTCGACACCCCCGGCCTGCACAAGCCGCGCACGCTCCTCGGCGAGCGGCTCAACGACGTGGTCCGCACCACCTGGGCCGAGGTCGACGTGATCGGCTTCTGCCTGCCCGCGGACCAGAAGATCGGGCCCGGCGACCGGTTCATCGCCAAGGAGCTGGCGTCGATCAAGAAGGCGCCGAAGGTCGCCATCGTCACCAAGACCGACCTGGTCGACAGCAAGGCGCTCGCCGAGCAGCTCATCGCGATCGACCAGCTCGCCAAGGAGCTCGGCTTCCAGTGGCAGGAGATCGTGCCGGTCTCCGCCGTCGGCGAGAAGCAGGTGGACCTGCTCGCCGACCTCCTGGTGCCGCTGCTGCCCGAGGGCCCCGCGCTCTACCCCGAGGGCGACCTCACGGACGAGCCCGAGCAGGTCATGGTGGCCGAGCTGATCCGCGAGGCGGCCCTGGAGGGCGTGCGGGACGAGCTGCCGCACTCCATCGCCGTGGTGGTCGAGGAGATGCTGCCCCGCGAGGGCCGCCCGGCCGACAAGCCCCTGCTGGACATCCACGCCAACGTGTTCATCGAGCGGTCCAGCCAGAAGGGCATCATCATCGGCCCCAAGGGCAAGCGCCTCAAGGACGTGGGCATCAAGTCCCGCAAGCAGATCGAGGCGCTGCTCGGCACGCCGGTCTTCCTCGACCTGCACGTGAAGGTGGCCAAGGACTGGCAGCGCGACCCCAAGCAGCTCCGCCGCCTGGGCTTCTAGCCCGCCCGGTCCTCCGACCCGGCGAGGGCCGACCTGAGCCAGTGGTAGGACGCCTTCGGGGTGCGCTGCTGCGTGGCGTAGTCGACGTGGACCAGGCCGAACCGCTGGCCGTAGCCCTCCGCCCACTCGAAGTTGTCCAGGAGCGACCAGACGAAGTAGCCCCGGACGTCGACCCCGGCCGTCATCGCCCGGTGCAGGGCCCGCAGGTGGCCGTCCAGGTACGCGATGCGGTCCTGGTCGTCCAGGCCCTCGTAGGAGCAGCCGTTCTCGGTGATGACCAGGGGCGGGAGCCGGTCGCCGTACCGCTCGCGCAGGGTCAGGAGCAGCTCGGTGAGGGCCTCGGGGACCACCGGCCAGCCGAAGCCGGTCAGGGGGCGCCCGGTGATCTCGCGGGGCGCGAAGGGCAGCTGGGGCGGCAGCGTCACGCCGGAGAACCGCGTGGCGTGCTCGGCGGGGGCGCCCACCTTCGTGGGCTGGTAGAAGTTCACGCCGTACCAGTCGAGCGGCTCGGCGATCACCTCCAGGTCCGCCGCGAGGTCCGGTACGTCGGCGGCGAGCAGCTCCATGACGACCTCGGGGTAGCGGCCCAGGAGCAGCGGGTCGGAGAAGAGCCGGTTGAGCAGGACGTCGTAGAAGTCGGCGGCCTCGCGGTCGTCGGGGCTCTCGGAGGCGGGCCAGGTCGGCCCGTGCGAGTTCGCGATGCCCACGTCCCGGGCGCCCGCCGCGCGCAGCGCCCGCACGGCGAGGCCGTGGCCGAGGAGCTGGTGGTGGGCCGCGGGCAGGGCGTCGAAGAGCAGCCGCTTGCCGGGGGCGTGCTGGCCGAGGGCGTGGCCGAGCAGGGTGTGCTCGGCGGGCTCGTTCAGGGTGATCCACTTGCGGACGCGGTCGCCGATGCGGGCCGCGACCACGGCCGCGTACTCCGCGAAGCGCTCGGCCGTCGCGCGGGCGAGCCAGCCGCCCGCCTCCTCCACGGCCAGCGGCGTGTCCCAGTGGAAGAGCGTCGGCACGGGCCGCACGCCCGCCGCGCACAGCTCGTCGACGAGCCGGTCGTAGAAGTCCAGGCCCCGCTCGCTGACGGCGCCCGTGCCGGTGGGCAGCACGCGTGGCCAGGACACCGAGAAGCGGTACGCGCCGACGCCCAGGTCGCGCACGAGCGCCACGTCCTCGCGGTAGCGGCGCACGTGGTCGCAGGCCACGGCGGCCGTGGTGCCGTCCTTCACGTTCCCCGGCAGGGCCGTGAAGGCGTCCCACACCGAGGGGCCGCGCTCGTCGGCGGCGCCCTCGATCTGGTGGGCCGAGGTGGCCACCCCCCACAGGAAGTCGCGCGGGAACGGGGGCAGCGGGGCGCGGGGGCCCGGGGGGATGGTCGCCATGCGCGGGATCATCCGCACCGGCCGGAACGGAAGTCAACGCCCGTGCGGGCAAAGGGCGCGCAGGCGGCCCTCAGCCGCCTACGCGCCCTCCTTCAGGACCCGGGTGATCAGCTGGCGCTGGTCCTCGGTCAGACGCGGGTCCGCGCAGTACACGGTGCGTCCGTCGACGGTGATCTGGTAGCTGAAGCCGTCGGGCACGCCGATCGGTGGCTCGCCCCGGCCGTCGGCCAGGGCCCGCTCGGCCAGGGCGTGCCACTCCTGGGCGTCCACGCGCGTGGTGGTGTCCACCTCCGCGTGCCGCTCGATGCCCCCGAAACCTCCGGTGCGCTTCACCTGGATAAGCATGGGTCCCTGTCTACTCCAGGCTCCGGTGCCCCGCCAGGCGGCCCCGGGCGGGCCCGACGGCTTCCGGCCGGATCAGGTGGCGGGCACCTTCACCTGTGCCCACGCGTCCAGGACGGCCTTGAGCTCCTCGCCGTCGCCGTACTTGGCGCGGGCCGCGGCGACCGTCAGTTTGGCGAAGTCCGCGAAGGACGCGTCCTGGGCCAGTTCGCCGCCGGTCAGGACGGCGTACCAGATCTGTCCCGCCCGCTCCCAGGCGTGCCCGCCGAGGGCCTGGGCGAGCAGGTAGAAGGCGTGGTTCGGGATGCCGGAGTTGATGTGCACGCCGCCGTTGTCGCGGCCGGTGCGGACGAAGCCGTCCATGGTGGCGGGCTGCGGGTCCTTGCCGAGGACGTCGTCGTCGTACGCGGTGCCCGGGGCCTTCATGGAGCGAAGGGCGGTGCCGGTGACGCGCTCGGCGAGCAGGCCCGCGCCGATCAGCCAGTCGGCCTCGGCGGCGGTCTGGCCGAGGGTGTACTGCTTGATCAGCGAGCCGAAGACGTCCGCCATGGACTCGTTGAGCGCGCCCGGCTGGCCGAAGTACGTGAGGTTCGCCGTGTACTGGACGACGCCGTGCGTCAGCTCGTGGCCGATCACGTCCACGGGGATGGTGAAGTCGAGGAAGATCTCCCTGTCCCCGTCGCCGAACACCATCTGCTCGCCGTTCCAGAAGGCGTTCCCGTAGTCCTCGCCGTAGTGGACGGTGGCGTTCAGGGGCAGGCCGCCGCCGTCGATCGAGTCGCGCTCGAAGTGCTTGAAGAAGACCTCGAAGGTCGCGCCGAGGCCGTCGTAGGCGCGGTTGACGGTCGCGTCCTTGCCGGGCTTGTCGCCCTCGCCGCGCACCTTGCGGCCGGGCAGCTCGGTGCGGTGTTTGGCGTCGTGGACGGTGCGGTGCGGCTTGCCCTCCTCCGCGCCCTTGGGCGCGGCGACGGACGGGGCGCCGATGACGGTGGTCAGGCGGCGCTGGGTGCGCTCGAAGGCGTCCCGCTGGAGGGTGCGGCGGGCCGGTCCGGCGAGGGCGGGGTCCTGGTTCTGGGCGAGGGTGTCCAGGACGAACGGCGGCACGATGGTGCAGAAAACGGGCTCGAACCTCTCCGGGTTCCCCGTTGGGTTGGCGTTCATGCGTGGCAATGTGGCACTGGGTCATGCCGCTGTCACTAGCTGCCACCATGATTGGTGAAATACCGGGATACGGGGCCTGGGCGGCGGCCTGGACTGCTATGGCTTCGCTGGAGGTGTGGTGCTCTTTCCTCTGCGGGTCGTGTGTGGCTGGTCGCGCCGTTCCCCGCGCCCCTGCGGGGCGCCCCCCTGTGCGGCCCCCCTTTAACGCCTTGCCCCCTCGCCCTCAGCCTTTGGACCGGCTGGAATAGCCGCGGAGCACCGATACAGGTCCCGCATAGTGATACGGGACGCCGTATCGGCGGAGGCTCGGTTAGGCTGCTGAGCGTCATGCGTTACGGGCTGCTTCTTCTTAGCTGCCGCGGCGAGGGCCTGTAGTCGAGGCCGACCCCCTCCCCGCGGAGTTCGGTGCTGCGCAAGACCGTCGGCCGTCCAGAAGGACTCACCGAGGAGCCCCGCACACCATGCCGAACTTCCAACGTCCCTCCGCCCTGCCGATCCACAAGTACGGCCAGTACGAGCAGGTGGACCTGCCCGACCGCACCTGGCCCGACCAGCGCATCACCGTGGCCCCCCGGTGGCTGTCCACGGACCTGCGCGACGGCAACCAGGCGCTGATCGACCCGATGTCCCCGGCCCGCAAGCGGGCGATGTTCGACCTGCTGGTCAAGATGGGCTACAAGGAGATCGAGGTCGGGTTCCCCTCCTCCGGGCAGACCGACTTCGACTTCGTACGGTCGATCGTCGAGGACGAGGACGCCATCCCCGACGACGTGACGATCTCGGTGCTCACCCAGGCCCGCGAGGAGCTGATCGAGCGCACCGTCCAGTCCCTGAAGGGCGCCAAGCGCGCCACGGTGCACCTGTACAACGCGACCGCGCCGGTGTGGCGCGAGGTCGTCTTCCGGGGCTCGCGCGACCAGGTCAAGCAGATCGCCGTCGACGGCACGCGCCTGGTCATGGAGTACGCGGAGAAGATCCTGGGCCCGGAGACGGTCTTCGGCTACCAGTACAGCCCGGAGATCTTCACCGACACCGAGCTGGACTTCGCCCTGGAGGTCTGCGAGGGCGTCATGGACGTCTGGCAGCCCGGCGCCGACCGCGAGATCATCCTGAACCTGCCCGCGACCGTGGAGCGCTCGACGCCCTCCACGCACGCGGACCGCTTCGAGTGGATGAGCCGCAACCTGTCCCGCCGACAGTACGTGTGCCTGTCCATCCACCCGCACAACGACCGCGGCACCGCCATCGCCGCCGCCGAGCTGGCCGTGATGGCCGGTGGCGACCGCGTCGAGGGCTGCCTGTTCGGCCAGGGCGAGCGCACCGGCAACGTGGACCTGGTCGCCCTGGGCATGAACCTGTTCAGCCAGGGCATCGACCCGCAGATCGACTTCTCGGACATCGACGAGATCCGCCGGGTGTACGAGTACTGCACGCAGATGGAGGTCCACCCCCGCCACCCGTACGCGGGCGACCTCGTCTACACCGCCTTCTCCGGCTCCCACCAGGACGCCATCAAGAAGGGCTTCGACGCCATGGAGGCCCGCGCGGCCGCCGCGGGCAAGACGGTCGACGACATCGAGTGGGCCGTGCCGTACCTGCCCATCGACCCCAAGGACGTCGGCCGCTCGTACGAGGCCGTGATCCGCGTGAACTCGCAGTCCGGCAAGGGCGGCATCGCCTACGTCCTGAAGAACGACCACAAGCTGGACCTGCCGCGCCGGATGCAGATCGAGTTCTCGAAGATCATCCAGGCGAAGACCGACGCCGAGGGCGGCGAGGTCTCGCCCGGCGCCATCTGGAGCGTCTTCCAGGACGAGTACCTGCCCAACGCGGAGAACCCCTGGGGCCGCATCCAGCTGCGCGCCAGCCAGACCACCATGGGCGAGGACGGCGCCGACACCCTGACCGTCGGGGCGATCGTGGACGGCGACTCCACAGTCCTCACCGGCACCGGCAACGGCCCGATCTCCGCGTTCTTCGCGGCCCTGCAGTCCATCGGCATCGACGCCCGGCTGCTGGACTACCAGGAGCACACGATGAGCGCCGAGGCCTCCGCGCAGGCGGCCTCGTACATCGAGTGCGTCGTCGGCGACAAGGTCCTGTGGGGCGTGGGCATCGACGCGAATACGACACGCGCCTCGCTGAAGGCGGTCGTCTCGGCCGTCAACCGCGCGGCCCGCTGAGGCTGTTCGACCCCCAGTTCGACCGGTGTTTTCGTGGCCCCGCCCGCCCCCTCGGCGGGCGGGGCCACGGCGCGCGGGGCACCTGGTCACGGACCGGCTACCGGCCATCTCCCGTCCGGGGTACTGACGCGGCATCATCGATGTGGCTAACATCACGCCAACGCGGCAGGGCGGCCGCGGAGTCGTGGAGGTGCGTGGTGCTGCCAGACCGGGAACGAGACGGCCGGAACGTCCCCGACTTCCGCGCCCCGGGCGCCCCGCCGGACCGCGGCCGACGCCACGGCCGCCTCGCGGGCCTGGCCCGGGTGCGCCGCCTGATCGGCACCCGCACCGCCTGGACCACCGTCTGCGACGGCGAGTTCTTCTGCCCCGGCTGCGGCGGCGACCGCAACTACCAGCGGCGCAGCGGACACCGCAGGTTCGTCCTGCTCGGCGTGCCGCTGCTCTCCCGCGGCCGGACCGGGCCCGTCGTCGAATGCGCCGCCTGCCAGGACCACTTCGGGCTCGACGCGCTCGACCACCCCACCACCATCCGGCTCGCCGCCATGCTCCGCGAGGCCGTGCACACCGTCGTCATCGCCGTGCTCACCACCGGCGGCGCGGCCTCCCGCAGCACGCTGGACGCGGCCGTCGCCACCCTGCGCGGCGCCGGGTTCGACGACTGCACCGAGGAGCGCGTCGTCGCCCTCGTCAACGCCCTGGCCGCCGACGCCGGCCGCCCCGGCGCCCCCGACTGCGCGCCCGGCCTCGCCATCGAGCTGCACGAGGCGCTCGGCCCCCTCGCCCCGCACCTGGCCCCCGCGGGCCGCGAGGCGCTGCTGCTCAAGGGCGCCCGCATCGCGCTCGCCGACGGGCCGTACACGCCCGCGGAGCGCGACGTGCTCGCCACGGCCGGCTGCGCGCTCACCATCGGCACGGACGACGTGGCCCGCCTGATGGCGGCCGCCCAGCGCACCCCGTCCTGACCGCGACCGCGCACCCGGTGCCGCGCGGGCACCCCCCGTACTCCCCGCGGATACTCCCCGGGGAGTAGTCCCCGGCCCGTGCCACCCGTGGGCGTAACGCCCACCTCGCCCCCGCGTCCGACGCGTCGGCCCTCTCGTGACGGAACTCTGGAAGCCGTCAGACACCGTCACGGGAGGGAGGCCCACCGATGGGGGCCGCGACAACCACCAAGCGCCGGCGAACACGTGCGGTGCCCTGGGTGCTGCTCGGCATCTGGGTCGCCGTCATGGCGCTCGCGGGGCCGTTCGCCGGGAAGCTCGGCGACGTCCAGCACGACCGGGCCGTGGACTATCTGCCGTCGAGCGCCGACTCCACCCAGGTCGCCAGGATCCAGGAGCGGCTGCCCGGCGGCGAGAGCACCGAGCTGGTGCTCGTCTACCACCGCGACGACGGCCTCGAGCCCGCCGACCGCGCGCTCGCGGACCGCCAGGTGGGGGAGATCGACCGGGAGCTCGACCTCGTCGCGACGCCCACGGGGGTGGCGTCGAAGGACGGGACGACCCTGATGTACCCGGTCGCGAGCACCGCACCCGGCACGGACGAGGAGAAGCGGGACGCCTTCGTCAACGACGTGCGGGACGTCGTCAAGGGCGGCGACGGCCTGAGCGTCGACGTCGGCGGGCCCGGCGCGCTCGCCACCGACGCCGGCGAGGTCTACCAGTCGCTCGACGGGCCGTTGCTCTACACGACCGTCGCCGTGGTCGCGGTCCTGCTCGTCCTCATCTACCGCAGCCCGTTCCTGTGGCTCGTGCCGCTCGTCGTCGCGGGCGTGGCCAACGTCCTCTCCATGGGCGTCGCCTACGGCCTCAACCAGGCCTTCGGCACCAGCGTCAGCGGCCAGAGCTCCGGCATCATGACGATCCTCGTCTTCGGCGCGGGCACCGACTACGCCCTGCTCATCGTCTCCCGCTACCGCGAGGAGCTGCGCCGCGTCCAGCGGCCGTACGACGCCATGGTCACCGCCCTGCGCGGCTGCGGCCCCGCCGTGCTCGCCTCCTCCGGCACCGTCGCCGTCGGCCTGCTCTGTCTGCTCGCCGCCGACCTCAACTCCAGCCGGGGCATGGGCCCGCTGGGCGCGGTGGGCGTGCTGTGCGCGCTCGTGGCGATGCTGACGCTGCTGCCCGCGCTGCTCGTGGTGCTCGGGCGGCGGGTGTTCTGGCCGCTGGTGCCCGTCTTCGGCAGCGAGCCGCGGAAGCGCCGCTCGCTGTTCGCCTCCATGGGCTCCTCCGCCGGGCGCAGGCCGCTGGTCGTCCTCGCCTCCGGGGCCGTGCTGCTCGGCGCGCTCGCCCTCGGCGCGTTCAACCTGCCCGGCAACCTCAAGCAGGAGGACACCTTCACCAGCAAGCCCGACTCCATCGCCGCCATGGAGACCCTCGCCGCCGCCTATCCGGAACGCGGCACCCAGCCCATCAACGTCATCGTGCCGACCGACGAGGCCGGTGAACTCCTCGGCCGGGCCCGGTCCGTGGCCGGAGTCGACAGCGTCACGCGCGGCCGCACCGCCGAGAAGTGGACCGAGCTGTCCGTGGTCGCGAAGGCCCCGCCGCAGACGGCCGCCGAGACCGCGACCATCGAGGCCCTGCGCGACGAGCTCGACCCGCGAGGGGCGTACGTCGGCGGGCCGAGCGCCGAACAGCTCGACCTGAAGGACACCAACGCCCGCGACCGCCTGGTCGTCGTGCCGATCGTCCTCGCCGCCGTGCTCCTCATCCTGGTCGCGCTGTTGCGCAGCCTCCTCGCGCCGCTCCTGCTGCTCCTCGCGGTCGTCGCGGTGTGGGGCGCCTCGCTCGGCATCGCGGGCCTCGTCCTCGAGCCGCTCTTCGGCTTCGAGGGCACCGACCCGGGGCTCGGTCTGCTCTCCTTCGTCTTCCTCGTCGCCCTCGGCGTCGACTACGGCATCTTCCTCATGCACCGCATGCGCGAGGAGTGCCTCGCGGGAGCGGAGACCGGCGCCGCCGCGCTCACCGCGCTGCGCACCACCGGCGGCGTGATCGCCTCCGCCGGTCTGGTGCTCGCCGCGACGTTCTCGGTGCTCGTCAACATGCCGCTCGTCCAACTCGTCGAGCTGGGCTTCGTCATCGCCGTCGGCGTGCTCCTCGACACCTTCCTGGTCCGTACGTACCTGGTGACGTCCGCGAGCCTCGCGCTCGGCCGGAAGGTGTGGTGGCCGGGGCCGCTGTCGCGGCGGCCCGCCGCCCCCGCCCCGCCGCGGCGGGGGGAGCCCGAACTGACCGCGGTCCGCTGACCCCGACGCACACACCCGCGGCGCCCCTCCCTGCCGGAGGGGCGCCGCCTTCCTGGATGATGGGGCCGCGCCATGGACACAGCCGCACTCGACCCGTGTCCGCGGGAAGGGGGACCCGACGACGTGCCGTACCCGCCGCCCGCCACCCGCCCCTGGTGGCCGTTCTCCGGAGCGGCGCCGGGCTCGCGCCGCGCCCTGCGCGAGGACGCGCTGTTCGCGGTGGTCCTCGCCGCCTGCGCCGCGCTGCTCGCCGTCGTGATCAAGGACGGCCGGTCGCCGGACGCCCTCGGCTGGGCCCTCCTGCTGTGCGGCCACGTCCCGATCGTCTGGCGCCGCCGCAGGCCGATGACGGTGCTCCTGGCCACCATGGCCTTCGTCGGCCCGTACCACGCCCTCGACTACGACCACGCCGCCGCGACCCACGTGGGCATGGTCGCCCTCTACACCGTCGCCGTCTCCGGGCGCCCCCGCCGCACCCTCCTGACCGGCGTGCACATCATCGCGCTCATCTTCGTCGTCAACACGGGCGTCGGCGGGGACCCGGTCACGGAGGTCGTGCGGATCACCGGCTGGATCGTCGCCGTGCTGCTCTTCGGTACGTACGTCCGCGTGCACCGGCAGTACGTCGCCTCGGTCGTCGAGCGCGCCGAGCGGGCCGAGCGCACCCGCGAGGAGGAGGCGCGGCGCCGCGTCGCCGAGGAGCGGCTGCGGGTCGCCCGCGATCTGCACGACCTGCTCGCGCACAGCATCACGCTGGTCGGCGTGCAGACGTCGGTGGCCGCGCACGTGCTCTCCGCCGACCCCGAGCGCCTGGACCGGGCGGCCGTCGCCGGTGCCCTCGACGACATCGCCGACACCTGCCGGGCCGCGCGCGGCGAACTCCGGGCGACCCTCGAAGTGCTGCGCTCCGGGCCCGAGTCGGGCGCGGCGGCCGACGAGTACCGCGGCCCGCTGCCCGGCATCGACGGCATCGGCGACCTCGCGGGCGCGGCCCGCACGGCCGGGGCGAAGGTCGAGCTCGCGATGGCGGAGGTGACCGCGGTGCCGCCCGTGGTCGGGGCCGCGGCCTACCGCATCGTGCAGGAGGCCCTGACCAACGCCGTGCGGCACGGCGGCCCCGGCCTCGCGGTGCGCGTGGCGATGGGGGAGCGCGACGGCGCCCTGTGCCTGTCCGTGACCGACGACGGCAGCGGGCCCGCCGCACCCCCCGCCGCGCGGTCCGCGCCCGGGTTCGGCATCATCGGCATGCGGGAGCGGGCCCGCAGCGTCGGCGGGACGCTGCAGGCCGGGCCGCGCGAGGGACGGGGGTTCGAAGTGGTGGCGGAACTGCCGCTGGGGGCGCGGGAGTCCGCGCGGGCCGAGGAGGTGGCGCGGTGAAGATCCGCGTGCTCCTCGCCGACGACCAGGCCCTGGTGCGGGCCGCGTTCGCGATGCTCGTGGAGTCGGCGCCCGACATGGACGTGGTGGCCCAGGCGGGCACCGGGCGCGAGGCGGTGGAGCTGGCCCGCGCCCGGCGCGCCGACCTCGTCGTCATGGACGTGCGCATGCCCGACCTCGACGGGATCGAGGCGACTCGCCTCATCGCCGCCGACGAGGACCTCGCCGGGGTGAAGGTCCTCATGCTCACCACGTACGACACCGACGAGCACGTCGTCGAGGCGCTGCGGGCCGGGGCGTCCGGCTTCCTCGTCAAGGACACCAGGCCGGCGGAGCTCCTGGACGCGATCCGCACGGTGGCGGCGGGCGACTCCCTGCTGTCCCCCGGCCCGACGGCCCGTCTCATCGCCCGCGTCCTGCGCCAGCCGGAGGCCCCCGGCGCCGCGGCCGACGCCCCCCGCTCCCTGGCCGCGCTCTCCGACCGCGAACGCCAGGTGCTCACCCTGGTCGCCCGGGGCCTGAACAACACGGAGGTGGCGGAGGCCCTGGGCCTCAGCCCCCTCACGGCCAAGACCCACGTCAGCCGCATCATGGGCAAGCTGACCGCCCGCGACCGCGCCCAGCTGGTCATCACCGCGTACGAGGCGGGCCTGGTCAGACCGGGCGGGTGAGGGCCGCTGCCCCGGGCCGCTACAACAGCCCCGCCGCCGCCAGGTGCTTGCCCACGCGCTCCACGTCCTCCGGGGAGAGCGGGATCTGGGGAACGGCCGTGGTGGGGTGGGCGATGACGCCGCGCAGATGGAGGGCGGCCTTGAAGGCGCCGAGGCTGGAGGAGCTGCGGCCCATCCGGGCGGGGGAGCCCGTCTCGGTCATGCGGAACAGGGCGCAGAGGCGTTCCTGCTCGGCGCGGGCGCCGTCGAGGTCTCCGGCGCGGGCCGCGCGGTAGAGGCGGACGTAGCCGTCGGGGTCGACGTTGCCGAGGCCGGGGACCACGCCGTGCGCGCCCATCGCGAGGGCCGAGTCGACCGTCAGCTCCGAGCCGGTGAGGACGCTGAAGGCGGGGGGCGCGCCGAGCAGGACGCGGCGCAGGCCGCCGTCGTCGCCGCTGGAGTCCTTGAGCCCGGCCAGGGTGCCCTCGACCGCCAGGTCGAGGACGAGGTCGGCGTCGAGCTTGGTGTGCACCGAGACGGGCAGGTCGTACGCGAAGACGGGCAGGCCGCCGCGCTCGGCGACGAGCCGGTAGTGGCGGGCGATCTCGGCGGGGTGGGTGCGGGTGTAGAAGGGCGCGGTCACGACGACGCCGTCGGCCCCGGCGGCGGCCGCGGCCCGCACGTGGTCGAGGACGCGCAGGGTCGTCATGTCGATGGCCCCCGCGAGGACGGGGAGCTGGCCGCCGACGTGGTGGACGACCGCGGACACGACGGTCCTGCGGTGGGCGTCGGGCAGGTACGCCGCCTCCGACGAGGAGCCGAGGACGAACAGCGCGTCCACGCCCGCGCCGACCAGGTGGTCGACGAGGCGCTCCAGCGAGGCGACGTCCACCTCGTTGTCCGGCGTCAGGGGGGTGCAGACGGGCGGGACGACACCGGTCAACAGGGTGGGGAGTGCGGTCATGGAGCCTCCTTGGACGTGGCCGTGGCGGCGGCCGTCGCGGTGGATGCCGGCTGTGACGCCTGTGCCGACTGGCTGACGAGGTCGCGCGTGGTCTCGCCCGCCGGTACGGGGTGGTGGCACCGGAAGCGGTGCGCGGACCCCTCCTCCGTAGTGTCCGGCATGGCCGCCGCGCAGGCGTCGTCCGCCTTCCAGCAGCGTGTCCGGAAGGGGCACCCGCTGGGCGGCCGGGTGGCCGAGGGGACGGGGCCGACGAGCGGGATGGGGTCGATGGGGTCCAGGAGGCCGGGCGTGGCGGAGAACAGGGCGCGGGTGTAGGGGTGCCGGGCCTGGTCGAGGATGTCGGCGGCGGGCGCCTCCTCGACGATCCGGCCCAGATACATGGTGATCACCCGGTCGCTCATCCTGCGGACCGTCTGGATGTCGTGCGAGACGAACACCAGGGCGAGGCCGAGACGTTCCTTCAGATCGAGGAGGAGGTTGAGGATCTGGGCGCGGACCGAGACGTCCAGGGCGCTGGTGGGCTCGTCGGCCACGACGAGTTCGGGCTCCAGGGCCAGCGCCCTGGCGATCGCGACGCGCTGGCGCTGGCCGCCCGAGAGCTGGCCGGGCAGCCCGTCCGCGAGCGCCGTGGGCAGGCCGACCAGGCTCATCAACTCCCGTACACGCTCGTCCCGTTGGGCCGGTCTCCCGCGCCGGTGGACGTCGAGCGGGTCGCGCAGGATCTGGCGGACGGGAAGCCGCCGGTTCAGGGCGGTCGAGGGGTCCTGGAAGATCATGGCGGTGTCGCTGCCGATGGTGGTGCGCCGCTCCGGGGGCTTCATCCGCCACAGGTCGCGGCCGCGGTACGCGACCGTGCCCGCGGTGGGGCGCTGGATGCCCACGAGCACCTTGGCGAGGGTGGACTTGCCGCACCCGGACTCGCCTACGACGCCGACGGTCTCGCCGGGGGCGATGGTCAGGTCGGCGCCGGTGAGCGCGTACACCTTGTCGCGGGAGAAGACGCCGCCGGTGCGGGCCCTGTGCACGACGTGGGCGTCGCGCAGCGCGATGAGCTCTTCAGCGGGCTCTTCAGCGGGCGTCATGGGCGATTCCCTCCCGTGATTCTGGCGGCTGCGGGTCGTTCGTGGCTGGTCGCGCCCGCGCGGCGGAGCCGCTGTCGACACCGTCCCGCGCCCCTTCGGGGCGCTCCGGTGCGGGGCGCTCCCGTGCCGAGGGTTCGTGGGGCGCGAGCGCCGGGTGGTGGCAGGCCGTCCGGTGCGCGGGCTCGCCGAGCAGTTCCGGCGTCGTCGTGCGGCACAGCTCGCTCGCGAGCGGGCAGCGGTCGGCGAAGCGGCACCCGGCGGGGAAGTCGGCGGGCGACGGCACGACGCCCTTGATCTGGGTGAGGCGCTGGGCGGCGGACTCCAGGGAGAGGACGGAGCCGAGCAGGCCGCGCGTGTAGTGGTGGGTGGGGTACTCCACGAGCTCCGCGGTGACCCCGGTCTCGACGATCTGGCCGCCGTACATCACCGCGACGCGGTCGGTGACGTCCGCGACGAGCGCCAGGTCGTGGGAGACCAGGACCAGCGCGAAGCCGAGCTCCGCGCGCAGCCGCAGGAGGAGCTGGATGACCTGTGCCTGCACGGTGACGTCCAGGGCGGTGGTGGGCTCGTCCGCGACGATCAGCTTCGGGTCGCGGGACAGGGCCATCGCGATGAGCACGCGCTGGCGCTGGCCGCCGGACAGCTCGTGCGGATAGCTGCGCAGGGTGCGGTCCGGGTCGAGGCCCACCAGGGAGAGCAGTTCGGCGGGGGAGCGGTGGCCGCCGCGCCGGACGACCTGCTTGAGCTGGGCGCGTACGGTCATCGCCGGGTTGAGGGACGACAGGGCGTCCTGGTAGATCATCGCCATGTCGTGGCCGAGCAGCCGGCGCCGGGCCCGCGGGGGCAGGCCGATGAGCTCCTGCCCGGCGAAGGTGACGTGGCCGCGGACGCGGGCGCCCTTGGGCTGGAGCCCCATGACGGTCAGGGCGGTCAGGGACTTGCCGCAGCCGGACTCGCCCACCAGGCCGAGGACTTCGCCGGGCCGGACCTGGAAGCTGATGCCGTCGACGATGTCGACCCCGCCGTGCCGGGCGTCGAAGCCGATGGCCAGGTCCCGTACGTCCAGGACGGGCGCGCCCTCGGGCAGCGGCCGGGCGCGGGCGCGCAGGCGGGCGGCGGCGTCGGCGAGGCCGGGCAGTTCGAGGACCTCGCCGCTGCCGGGCTCGGGCGCCTCGACCTCGTCCGCGGCGCGGTCCTGCTCGACCTCGCGGCCCGAGGGCGCGGCCCAGGCGTCGGACACGCCTTCGGACAGGACGTTCAGGGACAGGACGGTCAGGAGCATCAGGAGGCCGGGGAAGACGGTGGCCCACCAGCCGCCGGTGAGCACCATGTTCTTGCCGTCGGCGATGACGCTGCCCCAGGACGGGTCGGGGGGCCGCACGCCCGCGCCGATGAAGGACAGCGAGGCCTCGAAGACGATGGCCTCGGCGACCTGCACGGTGCAGAAGACGAGGACGGGCGCGGCGCAGTTGATGGCGACGTGCTTGATCAGGATGTGCGGGGTGCGGGCGCCGACGATGCGTTCGGCGGTGACGTAGTCCTCGCTGTACTGGTCGAGGACGTTGGCGCGCACGACACGGGCGATGGGCGGGGTGAACAGGAACGCGATCGCGCAGATCAGGACGGTGATGCCGCCGCCGAACACGGCGACGAGGACGGCGGCCAGCGCGATGCCGGGGAACGCCATGACGATGTCCAGGACCCGCATGAGGGACTCGTCCACGGCCTTGCGCGAGGTCGCGGCGACCGCGCCGACGACCGCGCCGACGGTGAGGGCAAGGAGGGTCGCGCCGAGCCCGATGGCGAGCGACCAGCGGGCGCCGTACATGAGCCGGCTGAGGATGTCCCGGCCGAGGCTGTCCTGGCCCATCCAGTGGTCGGCGGAGGGGTGCCCGGTGCCGTCCACCAGGGACTGCTGTTCGAGCGGGTCGTGCGGGGCGAGCAGCGGCGCGAACAGGGCGACGAGGACGACGACGGCGAGCACGCCGACCGCGATCCGCGACAGGACGGGCAGCTTGCGCAGCGACCGCAGCCGCAGGCCCGGCCGGGCGAGCCTGTCGGTCAGCGCCTTGCGCGAGGCGAACGGCATCAGGAGGTTCCCCTCAGGCGCGGGTTGACCAGGAGGTAGAGGATGTCGATGACGAGGTTCACCACGACGAAGCCGACGGCGGTGGTGATGACGACGCCCTGCACGACGGCGGGGTCGCCGTTCTTCACCGCGTCGATCATCAGCTTGCCCATGCCGGGCAGGGAGAAGATCGTCTCGATGACGACGGCGCCGCCGAGCAGATAGCCGACGCGCAGGCCGAGCACGGTGAGCGGGTTGATGAGGGCGTTGCGCAGGACGTTGCGGCCGACGACCACGACGGGCGGCAGGCCGCTGCCCACGGCGGTGCGGACGTAGTCCTTGTCGAGCTCCTCGACGACGGCGGTGCGGATGATGCGGGTCATCTGCGCGGCCACCGGCAGGGACAGGGCGAGCGCGGGCAGCGTCATCGTCCTGAGCCAGCCGGTGAAGGAGTCGTTGGGGTTGATGTAGCCGCCGGTCGGGAACCAGCCCAGGTCCACGGCCAGGTACTGGATCATGAGCAGGGCCAGCCAGAAGCCGGGCGCGGCGACTCCGGTCAGGGAGACGACGCGGACGATCTGGTCGGGCAGCCGGTCGCGGTAGATCGCGGCGGTCACGCCGAGCAGCAGCGAGACGACGACGGCGATGCCGAGCCCGAGGAAGGTGAGCTGCATCGTCAGGGGCAGCGCCGTGGTGACCTGGTCGACGACCGCGGAGCGGGTCAGGACGCTGATGCCCATGTCGCCGTGGAGCAGGTCGCCGACGAAGTCGGCATAGCGCACGGGCAGCGGGTCGAGCAGGCCGTTCTCCTCGCGGAACCGGTGCAGTTGCTCGGGGGTGGGGTTGGCGCCCTGGAAGAACGCGGAGGCCGGGTCGACGTCCGAGAAGCGCATGACGAGGAAGACGAACAGGACGATGCCGAGCAGCAGCGGGACGAGCAGGGCGAGGCGGCGGAGCAGGATGCGCAGGATCGCGGTCACGTGGGACGGCTCCTCATTCCGGAGGGGTGCGGCTCCTCGGGGCGCGGGGCGCGCCCGTCAGACCCACCGGGCCTGGAGGAGGTTGACGCCGGGGTAGGGCTGGGGCCTTATGCCGCTGAGCCGCTTGGGGTTCCACGCCGTCATCAGCTCGTTGTGGACGACGGGGTAGAGCACGGCCTCCTCGGCGACGAGGTCGATGTAGTCCTGGACCATCGACTTCTTGCGGGTGGCGTCGGACTCGCGGGTCGCCTTGTCCATGAGCCGGAACAGCTCCTTGGCGCGGGCGTTGCCCGCCCAGCGGGCGTAGCCCATCCAGATGTTCTCGGGGCCGTAGTTGTAGTGCATGATCAGGTCGGCCTCGATGCCGAACTGGTTGGGGTTCGAGGCGGCCGCGACGACCTGGAAGTCCTTCTTCTGGTCCAGCTTGGTGAAGACGGCCGTGGTCTCCTGCGGGTCCAGGGTGGTCTTGACGCCGATCGCGTCCCAGGAGGCCTTGATGGTGGGCAGGCAGTCGCTGATCCAGCTGACGTTGACGGCCATCAGGTTGACCTTCAGGCCCGAGACCCCGGCCTCCTTCAGGAGGGCCTTGGCCTTCTTGGGGTCGTAGCCGTACACGGTCTTGGCCGGGCGGTAGCTGGGGTTGCCCTCGTTCAGGAAGGACGTGGCCGCCTTGCCGTGGCCCTTCAGGGCGACGTCGATCATCTTCGCGCGGTCGATGGCGTAGTGCAGGGCCTGGCGCACCCGCACGTCGTCGAAGGGCTTGTGGGCGGTGTTGAACATCAGGAAGAGGTTGTTCATCCCGGCGCCGCCCTCGACGGTCATGCCGCCGCTCTTGAGCTGCTCGATGTTGGCGTACGGGATGTTGTCGGAGATCTGCGCGTCCGCGCTGCCGCCGGAGATCTTGGCGACGCGCGGGGCGGCCTCCACGATCGTCAGCCAGTTCATCTTCTTGAAGGCGGCCTTGCGGGGCCCGTTGTAGTCGTCGTACGCCTCGAAGGTCGTGTTGGACTTCGGGTGGTGCGAGGCCTGCCGGTACGGGCCCGAGCCGATCGCCTTGCCCTTGGTGGCCTCGTCCCAGGCGCCCGGCGCGGAGTACACGTGCTTCGGCATGATCTTGGCGAGGGTGAGCCGCGCCGCGCCGTCGGGGAAGGGGAACTTGAGTACGAGCTCGACGTTGCGCGCGTCGACCTTGCGGACCTCCTTGAGCCAGGCCGCGAAGAAGCCCTTGGCCAGGGTCTGGGTGCCGGGGTCCAGGATGCGGTCGAAGACGAACACCACGTCGTCGGCGGTGACCGGCTTCCCGTCGTGCCACGTGGCCCCGGCCCGCAGCTCGAACTTCCAGGTCGTGGCCTTCAGGTCGCTCGGCACGGCGGTGGCGAGCTGCGGGTACGGCTCGCGGCTGATCGGGTCGGTGCCGAGGAGCGCCTCGTAGATGTGTTCGTTGCCCGCCATGGCGAACGCGGACGCCGTCTGCGTGGGGTCCCAACTGCCGTCGTTGCCGTAGCCGATGACGGCGGTGAGGGTCCCGCCCCCGCTGCCCCCGGTGTCGTTGGTGGACTCGGGCCCGCCGCAGGCCACGAGGCCGCCGCCGAGGCCCGCGGCCGCACCCAGGGCGCCGGTGTACCGCAGGAAGGACCGCCGACCGGGGCCGTCGCCGTCACGTGTCACGGGGATGGGGTCGCTCACGAGTGCCTCCCTGAAGGAGTGGGGAGAGGGTGCTCCCCACGTACCGGTGCGGATCGGGTGGGGGGACGGTGGGGAGATGCGCGGTGCGGACGCGGGCCCGGGCGGGCCCCGCGGGAGTACGCTGCGGCTCAAAGGTCCGACGTCCTACGTCGTGCTGGCGCAGCGACCATAGGAGCGGGCCAGGGCCTGGTCAAGGTGTCGGACGGGGGTGTTTCGGGACGTGAACGAGGAGAGCGGGCGGCTCCGGTGGTGGCGCGGACCGCTGGGATCCGTGGGCTTCGGCGGGGACTACAACCCCGAGCAGTGGGGCCCGGACGTGCACGCCGAGGACGTCGAGCTGATGCGGGAGGCGGGCGTCGGCCTCGTCACGCTGGGGATCTTCGCATGGGCGCGGACCGAACCCACGCCCGGCGGCCACGACTTCACCTGGCTGGACGACCACATGGACCGGCTCGCCGCCGCGGGCGTGCGGGTGTGCCTGGCGACGATGACGGCGTCACCGCCGCCGTGGCTGGCCCGGCTGCACCCCGGGACGCTGCCCGTCCTGGCGGACGGCACCCGGCTCTACCCGGGCTCGCGCCAGCACTGGTGCCCGTCGAGCCCCGTCTTCCGGCGGTACGCGGTGCGCCTGGTGGAGCGCCTCGCCGCGCGGTACGCGGACCACCCCGCGCTCGCCCTGTGGCACATCGGCAACGAATACGGCTGCCACGTCTCGCGGCACTGCCACTGCGAGGTGTCCGCGGCCGCCTTCCGTACCTGGCTGCGCGCCCGCTACACCACCCTGGACGCCCTCAACGAGGCCTGGTCCACGGACTTCTGGTCGCAGCACTACGCCGCCTGGGACGAGATCCACACCCCGCGCGCCGCGCCGTCCTTCCGCAACCCCGCCCAGCTCGCCGACTACTGGCGCTTCTCATCCGATGAATTGCTCGACTGCTATCGGGCGGAGAAGGCCGTGCTCGCCCGGCTCACCCCCGGCGTGCCCGTCACCACCAACTTCGTCCCCGTCGCCAGGACCCTGGACCTCTTCCGCTGGGCGCCGCACCTCGACGTCGTCTCGTACGACTCCTATCCGGACCCGCACGACCCGGACGCCGCCCGGCGCGCGGCCTTCTCGTACGACGTGATGCGCGGCCTGAAGGGCGGGCGCCCCTGGCTGCTCCTCGAACAGGCGCCGTCGGCGGTCAACTGGCGGCCCCACAACGGCCGCAAGCCGCCCGGCCGGATGCGCCTGGACAGCTGGCAGGCGGTGGCGCACGGCGCCGACGCGGTCCTGTTCTTCCAGTGGCGCCAGTCGCGCGGCGGCGCCGAGAAGTTCCACTCGGCGATGGTGCCGCACGCGGGCCCCGACACCCGGATCTTCCGCGAGGTGAGCGCGCTCGGCGCGGAGCTCGCCGGGCGGCCCGAGCTGCTCGGCGCGGTGCCCGAGCGGGCCGACGCGGCGCTCCTGTTCGACTGGGGCGCCTGGTGGGCCCTGGGCACGGGCGCCCACCCGAGCGAGGTGGACTACCTTCAGGGCGCGCTCGCGTACCACCGGCCTCTCTACGACGCGTCTGTAGCGTGCGACGTGGTGCCGGTCGACGGGGATCTGACGGGCTATCGGCTGCTGCTCGTGCCGCACCTGTACTCCGTGTCGCGGGCGGCGGCCGCGCGCCTGGCGGCGTATGTGGAGGGCGGCGGCACCCTCGTGATGTCGTACTTCTCCGGGATCACCGACGAGCACGACCGGGTGTACCTGGGCGGCTATCCGGGGCCGTTCCGGGAGGTGCTCGGCCTGACGGTGGAGGAGTTCGCGCCGCGCGCGGACGGCGGCTGGGCGGAGGTGCTCCGCCTGGAGGGAGCGGAGGCCGTGCCGGGCTTCGACGGCACGGGCGGCGGTGACGGCGGTGATGGCGGTGAAGGCCCCGCCGTGACCCGGCACGCGTACGGGCGGGGCACCGCCTGGTACGTGGCGTGCGACCCCGGCCCCGAGGCTCTGCGCGCCCTGCTCGACCGGGTGCGCGCGGAGTGCGGGGTGCGCCCGGTGGCGGCGGGGCTCCCCGCGGGCGTGCAGGTGCGGACCCGGGTCACGGCGGCGGGGGAGCGGCTGCGGGTGCGGCTCGACTACCGCGACGGTGCCGTGGCCGTCGAGCGGGACGACGCGTAGGCCTCCCGGTACATCCGGGCGAAGCTGCGCGGCCTCACGCCCGTGACGCGCTCGACGGTGTCGGTGACCCGGTCCTCGGCGCCCCGGCCTATCCCGTCGTCGAGCGCGGCCAGGAGCTCCGCGAACGCGGCGGGCATGCCGCCCCCGGTCAGCCGCGCGGCGAGCGCGTCGGGCGGCACGGCCCGGTGGCGCACGGCGCGGCCCGTGACGCGGCCGACGACCGCCGCCACGTCGGCGTACGACAGCGCCTCGGGGCCGGTGACGACGAGGTCGGGCCCCGGCGGGAGCGGGTCGGTGAGGGCGCGGGCGGCCACGGCGGCGATGTCGTCGGCGTCGACGAAGCCGACGCGTCCGGTGCCGGTCGCGGTGGTGAGCACGCCGTCGCGGCGGATGCTGTCGGCGTGCAGGTGGTCGCCGGTGAAGTTCTGCATGAACCACGACGGGCGCAGCACGGACCACTCCTCGAACAGGCCGCTGTCGGTGAGGAGTTGGTGCACCTGTCCGACCCCGGGCCCGCCCGCCTCGATGGCCGAGGAGCTGAGGAGCACCACGCGCGTCACGCCCGCCGCGCGGGCCCGCTCCAGGAAGGGCCCCATGACGGCGACCGGTTCGGGCTCGGCGACGGGCGGGACCAGATAGGCGCGGTCGGCTCCGCGCAGGGCGTCGGCGTGCGTGTCCGGGTCGTACCAGTCGAACCGGACGGGCCTGACGGGTGCGGCGGGCGCGGCGGGTGCGACGGCGCCGTGGCCCGTCCCGCCCCGGCGGCTCGCGGCGCGCACGGTGTGGCCGAGGGCGGCGAGCCGGGCGGCGACGCGGCTGCCCGTGGTCCCGGTCGCGCCCGTGACCAGGACGGTCAGCGGCTCGGCCGGCTGCGGCGGCTCGGTGGTCCGCGGTGCCTCAGCCATGGACGGCCGCCGTCAGGGACGCGGGGACGGCGAGCGGGTTCCAGTAGTCGCGGTAGCGCACGATCAGGCCGTCCCGGACCGTGACGACGGCGACGTAGGCCATGGCGAAGGGGCCGCCGGTGGCGAGCACGCGGCCCTCGGAGCGCAGCTCCGCGACGATCGTGCCCGGGTCGCCGGTCTCGTGGACCTCCACGTACGGGAACGCGTCGTAAGCGATGTGGTCGGCGAGGCCGCGCAGATACGGGCCGAGGGCGGCGCGGCCGTCGAGCCGCCGGGGGTAGCCGTCGGGCGCGAAGGGGAACTCGGCGACGGCGTCCTCGGCGAAGAGGGCGATCCAGCCCTCCATGTCGCCGCGGATCAGGAGGCCGAGGCCGTGCCGGAACAGCTCGGCGGGGCCGGAGGCCGGGGGTGGGGTGGTGGGCATGGGCGAGTACCGTCCCTTACGATTCGGACTGCTGGTCCGCTTTGACGATACGGACCAGCGGTCCGCTTTGTAAAGGTGAGCTGATGCCCAAGAGCCCCGAGAGTCCTGAGAGCCGCGAGAGCCCTTCGAGCCCCGGGACGCCCGTGCGCAAGGCCCGCGCCGACGCGGCCCGCAACCGCGAGGCCGTCCTCGCCGCCGCCGACGCCCTCTTCGCCCGCAGCGAGAGCCCGCGCGGCGTGTCCATGGACCAGATCGCGGCGGCGGCCGGGGTCGGCAAGGGCACGCTGTTCCGGCGGTTCGGGGACCGGGACGGCCTGATCCGCGCCGTCTTCGACGCGCGCAGCGCGGCGCTGCGCGCGGCGGTGGAGTCGGGGCCCGCGCCGCTCGGCCCGGACACCCCCGCGCGCGAGCGCGTCCCCGCGCTCCTGGACGCGCTCCTCGGCTTCAAGCTCGACAACCGCCCCCTCGCGCTCGCCCTGGAGGAGCCCGGCGGCAACAGCCCCTACCGGTCCGAGCACTACGCCTGGTGGCACGGCGTCCTGCGGGACGCCCTCGCGGCGGCCGGAGGCGTGCCCGACCCGGGGTACGCGGCACACGCGCTGCTCGCGGCCGTGCGGGCGGACCTCGTGGAACACCTGGCTGCGGTGGAGGGCCTGACGGCACGCCGGCAGCGGGAGCGGCTCGCCGCGTACGTGGCGAACGTGCTCGCTTGAGAGCGTCCTCTGAGGGCGCCCTCTGCGGGCGTCCTCGGCCAAGGGAATCCGGGGCGTACGTGGTTATCGAGCGGAGTCGGAAGGCGCGGGAATTCCCTTCCGTCCGCTGTCTCGTCGACCAGACAGCCCGCCCGGGTGTTCCGGAAATACGGACGGCTTCCATCCCCTCAATCCGGTCCCGCGCCGTGCGGCAGCAATGCGCTGCGGTCTTTTCCTCGTACGAGAGGGCGAGTTAAGGTCCGGCAAAGGGACCGGGCGGATTCCGGCGCTTCGCTGAGCCGATTTCCGCCCCGGTCGTGGCGCCGCACGCGCGGCGCTCCTGCTTTCACCATCCACAACAGCTGTACGCGGCTGCCGACACGCGCGCCCCCCGCCCGTGACGGCCGTCGCCGAGCGGCTGCTGACGTGCGCGTCCCCCCGCCCGCGTCGGCTGCCGCGCTCCTTGCACGCGGCAGAGCCGTGCGCGCGGGAAAGGACTCCGTGCGCGCCGGTTCGCTCCTGCCGTGTGCCCCGGTTCTGGGTCCGGGTTGACCTCACGTTCGGCCTATTCCGGAATCAGTAGGAGTTTCTTGTGACCCATCTTCAGGGGACGGGCGCCGGGGCCGCGCAGGCCTCCGGCGCCACCATCGCCGCGGTCTTCGAGGGGCGGGCGGCCGCATCCCCGGACGCCGTCGCCGTGGTCGGCGCCGACGGCGCGTCGATGACGTACGGCGGGCTCGACGAGCGGGCCGACCGCCTCGCCCGCCTGCTGCGGGCGCGGGGGGTGGCCGAAGAGACGCTGGTCGCGGTGGCGCTCGACCGGTCCGCGGAGTACCTCGTGACGGTCCTCGCGGTGCTCAAGGCGGGGGGCGCCTATCTGCCGCTGGACCCCGAATACCCGGCGCGGCGGCTCGCGTTCATGCTGGCGGACGCCGCGCCCGTCGTCGTGGTGAGCGACACGGCCACGGCCGCGAAGCTGCCGGACCACGACCGCGAGCTCCTCCTCCTCGACACCCCGGACACGGCCGCCGCGCTGGCGTCCGCCCCGGCCGGGCCCCCGCCGCGGGCCGGTGACAGGTCCGGCGGGCTCGCCAACGTGATCTACACCTCCGGCTCCACCGGCACCCCCAAGGGCGTGGGCGTCACCCACCGGGGCGTCCTGACGATGGTCGCCGACCCCCGGGTGGCGGGCGGCCCGCACACCACCACGCTCCAGCAGGCCCCCCTGGCCTTCGACGCCTCGACCTACGAGATCTGGATGCCCCTGCTGCACGGCGGCACCGTCGTGGTGGCCCCGCCCGGCGTCCTCGACGGCGAGGGCATGGCCACGCTCGTCACCCGGCACGGCGTCACCGGGACCTTCGTGTCCGCGGGCCTGTTCCGGGTGGTGGCCGACGAGCAGCCGGACGCCTTCGCCGGGCTCGACGAGGTGTGGACCGGGGGCGACGTCGTGCCGCCGGAGGCGGTGCGCCGGGTGCTGCGCGCCTGCCCCGGCCTGACGGTCCACCACGCCTACGGGCCCACCGAGTCCACCGTCTACGCCACCTGCCGCCCCGTCACCTCGGCGGACGCCGTGAGCGAGCCCGTGCCGATCGGCTCGCCGCTGGAGGGGACGCGCGCGTACGTCCTCGACGCCGCACTGCGCCCGGTGGCGCCGGGCGTCCCCGGCGAGCTGTACCTCGCGGGCGAGGGCCTGACCCGCGGCTATCTGGGCCGCCCGGGCCTGACCTCCGAGCGGTTCGTGGCCTGCCCCTTCGACGGGTCCGGCGAGCGCATGTACCGCACCGGCGACCTCGTGGCCTGGGCGGACGAGGGCGAGCTGGAGTTCCGGGAGCGCGCCGACGCCCAGGTGAAGATCCGCGGCTTCCGCATCGAGCCCGGCGAGATCGAGGCCGCCCTGGAGACCCACCGCCAGGTGGCCCACGCGGTGGTCGTCCCGCGCGAACTGGCCGGCGGCCGGGGCAAGCAGCTGGTGGCGTACACCGTGCGCGCCGGTGAGGAGACCTTCGAGGCCGGGCGCGGCGGCGGCACCGGCCACTTCTCCCTGGACTCCGGGGCCGGGCCGGGGGAGCTGCGGGCGTACCTCGCGCAGCGGCTGCCCTCGTACATGATCCCGGCCGCGTTCGTGGTGCTCGACGAGCTGCCCCTGACGGCCAGCGGCAAGGTGGACCGGGCGGGCCTGCCCGACCCCGAGTTCCACGGCGCGGAGTACCGGGCTCCGGGCGACGCCCGCGAGGAGTGCCTGGCCGCGCTGTTCGCCGAGGTCCTCGGCGTGGAACGGGTGGGCGTCGACGACGACTTCTTCGCCGTCGGCGGCGACAGCATCCAGTCCATCCAGGTCGCGACGCGCGCCCGCGGCCAGGGCCTCGCCGTCAGCGCCCGCGACCTCTTCGAGCACCGCACGGTGGCGGCCCTCGCCGAGGCCGTGACCACGGCCGACACCGCGGCGCTCGTGCTCGACGAGCTGGACGGCGGCGGCGTCGGCTTCCTGCCGCACCTGCCCGTCACCCAGTGGGTACGGGAGTGGGGTCCGGGCTTCGGCCGGTTCTCGCAGGCCATGGTCCTCGAACTGCCCGAGGGCATCGACCGCGCGGGTCTCGCGGCGACGCTCGGCGCGGTCGTCGACCGCCACGACCTGCTGCGCGCCCGCCTGACCGAGGAGGGCTCCGACGAAGGCCCCGGCCTGGTGGTCGCGCCCGTCGGCGCGGTGGACGCGGACGCCCTGATCCGCCGCGTCGCCCACGACGGCCCCTGGGACGCGGGCAGGGAGGGCGCTCCCGCCGAGGCCTGGCGCGGCCTGCTGGTTGCCGAACTGGACGCGGCGGCCGGGCGGTTGGACCCGGACGGCGGCGTGATGGCGCAGTTCGTGTGGTTCGACGCGGGCCAGGGGCGCGCCGGGCGGCTGCTCGTCGTGCTGCACCACGTCGTCGTGGACGGCGTCTCGTGGCGGATCCTGATGCCGGACCTGGCCAGGGCCTGGCGGGCGGTCGGCCGGGGCGAGGCCCCCGAACTCGCCCCGGTCGGCACCTCGGTGCGCCGCTGGGCCCACGCCCTGGTGACGGAGGCCCGGCGCCCGGAGCGCGCCGCCGAGCTCGGCCTGTGGCGGTCCATCGTGACCGGCCCCGACCCGGTCCTGGGCGCGCGGCGCCTCGACCCGGCGGTGGACACCGTCGCCACCCTGTCCAAGGTCCGCGTCCAGCTCCCGGCCCACGTCACCGAGACCCTTCTGACGACGCTGCCCGCCGCCTTCCGCGGCGGCGTCAACGACGGGCTCCTGACCGGCCTCGCGATGGCCGTGGCCCGCTGGCGCGCGGCGCGCGGCGTGGCCGAGCCGTCGGCGCTGATCCGCCTGGAGGGCCACGGGCGCGAGGAGGCGGCCGCTCCCGGCGCCGACCTGTCCCGCACCGTCGGCTGGTTCACCAGCTTCTTCCCGGTACGCCTGGACGTGTCGGGCGCCGACCTGGAGGAGGCCTTCGCGGGCGGCCCCGCCGCGGGCACCCTCGTCAAGGCGGTCAAGGAGCAGCTCCTCGCCCTGCCCGACAAGGGCATCGGCTACGGCCTGCTCCGCTACCTCAACCCCGAGACGGCCGCCGAGCTCGCACCGCACTCGATGGGGCAGATCGGCTTCAACTACCTGGGCCGGTTCTCCGCCGACGCCGACATGCCCGCCGAGCTGCGCGGCCTCGGCTTCACCCAGGCGCCCGGAGTGGCCGAGCTGGCCGAGCTGGACGCCGGGCAGGACCCGGCGATGCGGGCCCCCGCCGAGCTGGACATCAACGCGCACGTGTCCGACACCGCAGCGGGCCCCTGCCTCGGCGCCCTGTTCACGGCGCCGGAGGGCGTCCTGTCCGAGGCCGACGTCCAGGAGCTCGCGGAGCTGTGGTGCCGCGCGCTCGAAGGCCTGGCCCGGCACGCCGAGCGGCCCGGCGCGGGCGGCCCGACCCCGTCCGACATGCCCCTGGTGCGGGTGAGCCAGGCCGACATCGACGGCTGGCGGGAGCGCTACCCGGGCCTCACCGACATCTGGCCCCTGTCGTCGCTCCAGAAGGGCCTGCTGTTCCACTCGACGATGGCGCGCGAGTCCGGGGCGGGCTTCGACGCCTATCTGTGCCAGTACACGCTGCACCTGTCGGGGCCGGTGGACGCCGGGCGGCTGCGCACCGCCGCGCAGGCCCTCCTCGACCGCCACCCCGCCCTGCACACCGCGTTCGTGCCGGGGCCCACCGGCGAGCTCGTCCAGCTGCTCGTGGACGGCGTCGCCCTGCCCTGGACGCGGCGGGACCTCGGCGCGCTCGACGAGGCGGCGCAGCGGGACGCCCTGGAGGAGTTCCTGGCGCACGACCTCACCGTCCTTTTCGACCCGGCCGCCCCGCCCATGCTGCGCATGGCCCTGCTCACGCTGGCCCCCGACCGGCACGAGCTGGTCCTGACGGCGCACCACGTGCTGCTCGACGGCTGGTCCCTGCCGCTGCTCACGCAGGACCTGCTGCGCCTGTACGCCGCCGACGGCGACGGGTCCGCGCTGCCGAGGGCCCGCGGCTACCGCGACTACCTGGCCTGGCTGGCCCGGCAGGACACCCGGGACCCGGCCCGGGTGTGGCAGGAGGAGCTCGCGGGGGTCGAGGAGCCCACGCTGCTCTTCCCCGAGGCCGAGTCCGACGCCGACAGCACCGGCATCGGCCTGGCCGACGTGCCCCTGCCGGCGGCGCGGGCGCGGGAGCTGACCCGGCGCGCCACCGAGCTGGGCATCACCCTCAACACGCTGGTGCAGGGCGCCTGGGGCGTCCTCGTCGGGTGCCTGACGGGCCGCCAGGACGTGGTGTTCGCGGCGCCCTCGTCGGGACGGCCGCCCGCGCTCGCGGGGGTGGAGTCGATCGTCGGGATGTTCCTCAACGCGCCGCCGGTGCGGGTGCGGTACTCCCCGGGCGACACCGTCGCCCAGGTCCTCAGGAACCTCCAGCGGCGGCAGGCCGCGCTCCTGGACCACCATCACCACAGCCTCGCCGACATCCAGCGCGGCACCGGGCTGCCGAAGCTGTTCGACACGGCCATGGGCTTCGAGTCGTTCCCCCTGGACCGCGCGGCGGTGGCCGAGGCGAGCGCGGCGGCCGGGTTCACCGTCACCGGTCTGCGCTCGTTCACCGCCAGCCACTACCCGGTGACGGTGTTCGTCTACCCGGACGGCCCGCACCTGCGCCTGGTCGTGCACTACCAGCGGCACGTCCTGGACCAGGCCGCGGCCGACAAGCTCGCCGCCCGGTTCGCCTACGTCCTCGGCCGGTTCGCGGGGGACCCCCACGTCCGGGTGAGCGAGATCGGGGCGCTCGGCGCCACGGAACGCGCACGCGTGCTCCAGACGTTCAACGACACCGCCCGCGAGCGCCCCGAGGAGACCGTCACCGAGGCCTTCGCGCGGCACGTCGCCGAGACCCCCGACGCGCCCGCGCTCACGGAGGCCGACGGCACCACCCTGACGTACCGGCAGCTCGACGGCCGGGCCAATCGTCTCGCCCGGCTGCTGCGCGAGCGCGGCGTGCGCCAGGACGCGGTCGTCGCCGTGTCCGTGCCCCGCTCCGCCGAGTACGTCGTCTCCGTCCTCGCGGCCCTCAAGGCGGGCGGTGCCTATCTGCCGCTCGACCCGGACTACCCGGCCGCGCGCCTGGAGTTCATGCTCCGCGACGCGGCGCCCGCCGCCCTGGTGACCGTCGGGCGGTCGGCCGCCGCGCTGCCCGCGGCCGACTGCCCGCGCCTGGTCCTGGACGACCCCGGCACGGAGGCCGAGCTCGCGGCCGTCGGCGACGGGGCCCTGCCGCCGTCCTGGCACGGGCACCCGGACCGCCTCGCCTACGTCATCTACACCTCCGGCTCGACCGGCACGCCCAAGGGCGTCGGCGTCCCCCATCGCGCCGTGACCGCGCTCGCCGCGGACCGCGTCTACGAGGGCGGCGCGCACGAGCGGGTCCTGATGCACTCGGCGCAGGCCTTCGACGCCTCCACCTACGAACTGTGGGTGCCGCTGCTCAACGGCGGGGCCATCGTCGTCGCCCCGCCCGGACGCCTCGACGTCGCCACCCTCGCCCGGATCGCCGAGGAGCACCGGCCGACCGGGGCCCTCCTCGCCACGGGCCTGTTCCGGGTGGTCGCCGACGAGCAGCCCGAGGTCTTCGCGGGCTTCCGCGAGGTGTGGTCGGGCGGCGACGTGCTGCCCCCGGCCACGGCGGAGCGGGTCCTCGCGGCCTGCCCCGGCACCGAGGTCGTCAACCTCTACGGACCCACCGAGACCACCGTGGGCGTCACGACCCACCGCATGGCGGGCCCCGACGACATCGGCGCGGTGGTGCCCATCGGCCGCCCCCTGGACAACACCCGCCTCTACGTCCTCGACGGGGCGCTGCGGCCGGTGCCGCCCGGGACGCCCGGCGAGCTGTACATCGCGGGCGACCACCTGGCCCGGGGCTACCGGGGCCGGTCCGCGCTGACCGCCGAGCGGTTCCCCGCCGATCCGTTCGGCGTCGCCGGGGGGCGCATGTACCGCACCGGCGACGTGGTCGCCTGGACGCCCGAGGGCCGCCTCGACTTCCGGGCCCGCGCCGACGCCCAGGTCAAGATCCGCGGCTTCCGCATCGAGCCGGGCGAGGTGCAGGCCGCCCTTGAGCAGCACGACGACGTGGCCCAGGCGGTGGTCGTGCCGCGCGAGGACGCGACCGGGCAGGGCAAGCACCTCGTGGCGTACGTCGTCCCTGAGCAGGCCGCGGGTGCCGCCCCGCTGTCGGTGGAGGAGCTGCGCACCTTCGCCTCGGAGTCCCTGCCCGAGCACATGGTCCCGGCCGTCGTCATGGTCCTCGACGCGCTGCCGCTGACCACCAACGGCAAGGTCGACAAGGGGGCGCTGCCCGCGCCCGAGCTGGACGCGAGCACGTACGTCGCGCCGTCCACCGACCAGGAGCGACAGCTCTGCGAGCTGGTCGGGCAGGTGCTTTCCGTCGAGCGGGTCGGCATGGACGACGACTTCTTCCGCCTCGGCGGGGACTCCGTGTACGCGACCCAGCTCGCGAGCCGGATCAGCAAGGCCATGGGGGTGCGGGTGCCGATCCGGGCGGTGTTCGAGGCCAACAGCATCGCGGACCTCGCGCGGACGGTGGCCTCGGCCCCCGCGGACTCCGCGCCCCGGCTGCGCCGCTTCAGTGAGGCCGCGACGTCGTAACCTGCGGGTTCGCTGGGGCTGATCGCGCAGTTCCCCGCGCCCCTTCCGGGGCGCCCCTCACCGGGCCACCTCGCGGATGAAGGCCTCCCAGGCGGCCCCGCCTATCACCAGGGCGGGGCCGCCTGGGACCTTGCTGTCCCGAACCGGGACGACGCCGCCGACGCCGTGAGCGACTTCGACGCAGTTCTCACCGCCGTCGCCGCTGCTGTAGCTGCTCTTGTGCCACTGGGCGGTGCTCAGGTCGACCTCGCGCATCGTCTGTGATCCTCCGCCGCCGTCCGGATCAGGGCCAGGGACGCCTCCGGCGACAACGCGACGGCCCTGAGCAGATCGTAGGAGTCCTGTACACGCTTCACCACCGCTGGTTCGTCCAGGAGATTCCCCGAATGCACACCTTCCGTATAGACAGTTGGCGGCGCATCCTCGAACTCCATCAGCTTCATCATCTTGCCCATCCTTGGATGAGCTCCGGCTGCGAACGGCAGGACCTGTGCCAGCACCTTGCGCTCTCGCACCATCGCTGTGAGGTGGTCCAGTTGCGCAGCCATGATGGCGGCGTCGCCAACAGGCACTCGTAGCGCGGTCTCGTGCAGGATCACCCAGTACACGGGGCGTGTGATGTCGCTCAGGATCAGGCCGCGGTCCATGCGTGCCCTGATCTGTTCCTCGATGTACTCCTCCGCGGCAAGGGGGGTGCTTGCCAGGTAGAGCGCTCGGGCGTATTCGGGGGTCTGGAGCAGCCCAGGAACCAGCGCTGGCTCGAACTCGCAGATCTTTGTCGCCAGTCGCTCCAGCTCCGCGACGTGGGCGAAGTACTCCTCGTACGGTTGATCCTGGATGAGCTTGCGCCACAGTCGTTCGAAAAAGCCATCGGTTTGCAGAACGGCATCGATCCGTTGGGCCACATCCAACTGCGGTTTCCGGATGGCCTGTTCGAATTGGCCGATGTAGCCGCCGGACACAAAAACGCGGGCCCCCAACTCCACTTGGGTGAGGCCCGCGTTCTCGCGCCGTCGCTTTAACTCCGCCCCGAAGAACTCCCAGGCCGCCTGGCGTGACCCATGGGCACCTTTGGCCATGGATAACTCCCCTCCTCTGCGCCGACGTTGTAGAGCACAGACTCCTGCCAACAGTAGACGCACTGCGTCACGGTGGAGACACGAAGCGTGAAATTCAACGGCTGAGGGGAGCCACGTGACGGCGAATGGAGCCACCGGCGAGTCGCACTCGCGGGCGTGTGTGGAAGAGGCGGAGGACACGGTGAAAGAATTGCGCGCTGCCCTGGAGAGGGCGGGAATGTCGTTGCCGTCGCTGCGGGTGGACCCGGCGACCGTCGCGCGGCAGGCGCCGTGCCCGCTGGTGGACCTGGGGCGCTGCTCGGTGGAGGCCGCGGCGCGCCTCGCGGCCCTGCTGCCGGGCAAGGGGGTGCGCCCATGAGGCTTCCCATCGGGACGTACGCGGTGGACACCCGGACCGGGAGGGTCGGCAGGGTGATGGGCCACGAGGGGCCGTACGTACAGCTGCGCCCGTACGGAGGCGGGCGGGAGTGGGACTGCGCCCCGGAGAAGCTCCGGACGGCGACGTCGGCGGAGCGCCTGCGCGCGGCAACGGCGTACGCCAACGCACGCAGCCGGGGGGAGGTGCCTTGACGTGGGGTCCCGCCGTCAGCCGGACCAGGTGATGTTGCAGAGGTAGACGCACTCATGTCGGGGGATGGCGAGAAAGCTGATGAAGCCGCGCCCGGCGAGGAAGTCGAACTCGCGCAGGCCGCCTTCGCGGTCGATCGGCCTGCCGACGCGCTCGCTGCCCGGGCCAAGGGCGGCGAGCTCGGTGGCCAGGCGTTCGACTTCGGCGACCACGCCGGGCGGCAGTCCTTCGGTGAGATATTCCTGGCTCGGATTCCAGTCCCAGGTCCAGTCGCTCACCGGAGTCCGGCCTCGGCTTCTGCGGCTTCCCAGATCTGGCGGATCTCCGTCACGGCGTTCATGGGGTCGCCTTCGCCGGTACTGACGAAGCGCTCCAGCTCTCGCAATCGAGCGGCACGCAGCGGATGCCGTTCGATGGCCACAAAAACGGCCCAGGAGTGGATGAACGTGCGCAGAGGGGCGATGCTCTGGGTCTGTTGTGCGTTCGTCGTGGCTTCGAAAAGGTGCCGGGTCAGCTCGGGAACCCGACTGGGGGCGATCTTGGACACGGCTGCCCGCAGCGCGTCGGGGGTCAGCTCGGGCATCGGGATCAGCGGGCCGTAGGGGCCGTCGCCGGTCTGTGCGCTCATGAGGCCTCCGGTCTGCGGGACTGGTTCTCGTACGCTACCGGTTCGTGGACGGGCGTACGCGGCGAACGACGGGCCGACGGGCCCCGGCCCGCCGCCCCCGGGGCGTACGGGACAATGGGCCCATGAGCCTGTTCCGTGACGACGGTGTCGTGCTGCGCACCCAGAAGCTGGGTGAGGCGGACCGCATCATCACGCTGCTCACGCGCGGGCACGGGCGGGTGCGGGCCGTGGCCCGCGGGGTGCGCAGGACGAAGTCGAAGTTCGGGGCGCGCCTGGAGCCGTTCTCGCACGTGGACGTGCAGTTCTTCGCGCGGGGCAGCGAGCTGATCGGGCGCGGCCTCCCGCTGTGCACGCAGAGCGAGATCATCGCTCCGTACGGTGGCGGCATCGTCACCGACTACGCGCGGTACACGGCGGGCACGGCGATGCTGGAGACGGCGGAGCGGTTCACCGACCACGAGGGCGAGCCCGCGGTGCAGCAGTACCTGCTGCTCGTCGGCGGCCTCCGGACGCTCGCGCGCGGCGAGCACGAGCCGCACCTCGTCCTCGACGCGTTCCTGCTGCGCTCGCTCGCCGTGAACGGCTACGCGCCGAGCTTCACCGACTGTGCCAAATGCGGCATGCCGGGCCCCAACCGCTTCTTCTCGGTCGCCGCGGGCGGCTCGATTTGCGTGGACTGCCGGGTGCCGGGCAGCGTCGTACCGTCGGCGGAGACCCTGACGCACCTCGCGGCGCTCCTGACGGGGGACTGGCGGACGGCGGACGCCTGCGAGTCCCGGCACGCGCGCGAGGGCAGCGGGCTCGTATCGGCTTATCTGCACTGGCACTTGGAGCGCGGGCTGCGCTCGCTTCGGTACGTGGAGAAGTAGCCGCGTGCCGGAGCGGCGCGCGGCCCGCGAAGATCGCTAAGAACTGGAGTAGCTCCCCATGGCACGACGCGGAATCCTCGGACGGTCCCGCCGTGAGTACACCTCGCCCGAGCCCCACCCCTCGGGCGCGCGGCCGCCGAAGATCCCCGGCGAGCTCGTCCCGCAGCACGTCGCCGTCGTCATGGACGGCAACGGCCGGTGGGCCAAGGAGCGGGGCCTGCCGCGCACCGAAGGGCACAAGGTGGGCGCCGAGCGCGTCCTCGACGTCCTCCAGGGCGCGATCGAGATGGGCGTGGGGAGCATCTCCCTGTACGCCTTCTCCACCGAGAACTGGAAGCGCTCGCCCGACGAGGTCCGCTTCCTGATGAACTTCAACCGGGACTTCATCCGCAAGTCCCGCGACCAGCTCGACCAGCTCGGCGTGCGCGTGCGCTGGGTGGGCCGCATGCCCAAGCTGTGGAAGTCCGTGGCCAACGAACTCCTGGTCGCGCAGGAGCAGACCAAGGACAACGACAAGCTGACGCTGTACTTCTGCATGAACTACGGCGGCCGCGCCGAGATCGCCGACGCCGCGAAGGCCCTCGCCGAGGACGTGCGCGCCGGGCGGCTCGACCCGTCCAAGGTCTCCGAGAAGACCCTCGCGAAGTACCTGTACTACCCCGACATGCCGGACGTGGACCTGTTCCTGCGCCCGAGCGGCGAGCAGCGCACCTCGAACTATCTGATCTGGCAGAGCGCGTACGCCGAGATGGTCTTCCAGGACGTCCTGTGGCCGGACTTCGACCGTCGCGACCTGTGGCGGGCGTGCCTGGAGTACGCCTCGCGCGACCGCCGCTTCGGTGGCGCGATCCCGAACGAGGACCAGCTCAAGAAGGGCTGAGAAAAGGGGTGTGGGGTACGGAGTACCCCACACCCTCAAAGGTGGGTGGGCGGGCCACCGGCCCGCGAAGGGCGCGTCAGTCCCGCGCCGAGCAGTCGGCACACGTGCCGAAGATCTCGACCGTGTGCGCCACGTTCACATATCCGTGCTCCGCGGCGATGGCCTCCGCCCACTTCTCCACCGCCGGGCCCTCGACCTCCACGGCCTTGCCGCAGACGCGGCACACCAGGTGGTGGTGGTGCTCGCCGGTCGAACAGCGGCGGTAGACCGCCTCGCCGTCGTTGGTCCGCAGGACGTCGACCTCGCCGGCGTCGGCGAGGGACTGGAGCGTGCGGTAGACCGTGGTCAGGCCGACCGAGTCGCCGCGGTGCTTGAGCATGTCGTGGAGGTCCTGCGCGCTGCGGAACTCGTCCACCTCGTCGAGAGCCGCCGCCACCGCGGCTCTTTGCCGTGTGGCCCGGCCTCGCACGGGGGGTCCCGCCGTCGTCACAGATGCCTCCTCAAGCCTCGTCCGCACAGCTGTCACAAGTCGATTCCCGCCCCGCCATTGTGCCAGGTCGGTACTCCACCGTGACCAGAGTGCTCTCGGTCAGTGATCCGGCGCGGTCTGGACCATGCCTCTTCGATCACTGCCCCGACGGAAGCCTCCTCAGACCTTGACCCCGTCCGCCGTGCCTCGCGCGCCCGGCACGTCCGCCGTGCACGCCGCGTCCCCCCTGGCCAGGGACCGCGCCCTGCGGCGGGCGAGCGGCGCGGCCAGGACCGTCAGGGCGATGAACACCCCGATCGTCAGGAGCACGATCGTCGCGCCGGGCGGCACGTCCTGGTAGTACGAGGTGACCGTGCCGCCGATCGTCACGGTGACGCCGATCGCCACCGCGATCGCGAACGTCGCCGCGAAACTGCGGGTGAGCTGCTGCGCCGCCGCCACCGGGACCACCATCAGGGCCGACACGAGCAGCAGGCCCACCACGCGCATGGCGACGGTGACGGTGACCGCCGCGGTGACCGCGGTGAGGAGGTTGAGCGCGCGCACCGGCAGGCCCGTGACCCGCGCGAACTCCTCGTCCTGGCTCACCGCGAACAGCTGGCGGCGCAGCCCGACGGTCACCAGGACCACGAACGCGGCGAGCAGACAGATCGCCGTCACGTCGTCCTGCGAGACGGTGGAGAGCGAGCCGAACAGATACGAGCTGAGGTTCGCGTTCGAACCGCCCGGCGCGAGGTTGATGAACATCACGCCGCCCGCCATGCCGCCGTAGAACAGCATCGCGAGGGCGATGTCGCCGCGCGTGCGGCCGTACCAGCGGATCAGCTCCATGATCACGGCGCCGACGACGGCGACGGCCGTCGCCATCCACACGGGAGACGTGGAGAGCAGGAAGCCCAGGCCGACGCCCGTCATCGCCACATGGCCGATTCCGTCCCCCATCAGGGCCTGGCGGCGCTGCACCAGATAGATGCCGACGGCCGGGGCCGTGATGCCGACGAGGACGGCCGCGAGCAGCGCCCGCTGCATGAACGCGTAGTTCAGGATTTCCATCGCCGGGTCCTCAGGTCAACAGGCCGGTGCGGACGGGGGCCGCGTCGGCTTCGTGCGGATGTACGTGGTCGTGGCCGGGCAGCGCGTGCTGGCCCACGGCCTTCGGGGGCGGCCCGTCGTGCAGCACGCAGCCGTCGCGCAGCACCACCGCGCGGTCGATCAGCGGCTCCAGGGGGCCCAGCTCGTGCAGCACGAGCAGGACCGAGGTGCCGCGCTCCACCTGGCGGCGCAGGGTGGCCGCGAGGACCTCCTGGCTGGCGAGGTCCACGCCCGCCATCGGCTCGTCCATGATCAGCAGGTCGGGCTCGGAGACCAGGGCGCGGGCGATGAGCACCCGCTGGTGCTGCCCGCCCGACAGGGCGTTCACGGAGTCCTTGGCCCGGTCCGCCATGCCGACCTGCTCCAGGGCGTCCCGCACGGCCTCCCGGTCGGCCTTGCGCAGCACGCCGAAGCGGGTGCGCGAGAGGCGGCCGGAGGCCACGACCTCCGTGACGGTCGCGGGCACGCCGCCCGCGGCCGTGGTGCGCTGCGGGACGTAGCCCACGCGCGACCAGGCGCGGAAGCGGCGGCGCGGCGTGCCGAAGAGCTCGATCGTGCCGCCCGTCACCGGCACCTGGCCGATGACCGCGCGCACCGCGGTGGACTTGCCCGAGCCGTTCGCGCCGAGCAGCGCGACGACCTCGCCCGCGCCGACCGTCAGGTCGATGCCGCGCAGGACCGGGCGCGCGCCGAGCTCGGCGGTCACCCGGCGCAGGGATATGACGGGCTCACCCGCGCCGCTCGTGGCACGTGTCGCGTCGCCCATGTCGGGCCCCTTTCCGGAGGGGGTCGGCCCTCGGCCGGTGGTCACTCGGCGCCCAGCGCCGTGCGCAGGGACTTCAGGTTCGACCGCATCACCTGGACGTAGTCGTCACCCCGGGACTTCTCCGTGATGCCCTCGATCGGGTCGAGTACGTCCGTCTTGAGCTCGGTGTCGTCCGCGAGGGTCCGCGCGGTCTTGTCGCTGACGAGCGTCTCGTAGAAGACCGTCGTCACGCCGTCGGCCTTCGCCATCTTCTGGAGCTCCCGCACGCGGTTCGCGCTCGGCTCGCCCTCGGGGTCGAGGCCCGAGATGGCCTCCTCGGTGAGGCCGTAGCGCTCGGCGAGGTAGCCGAAGGCCGCGTGCGTGGTGATGAAGACCTTGGACTTGGTGTCCTTCAGGCCGTTCCTGAACTCCGTGTCGAGGCCCTTGAGCTTCTTCACCAGGGCCTCGGTGTTCTTCTCGTACGTGGCCCTGTGCTTGGGGTCGGCCTTCGCGAAGGCCTTGCCGACGCCCTCGGCGACCTCGCCGAACCTGACCGGATCCAGCCAGATGTGGGGGTCCTTGCCGCCGTGGTCGTGGCCGTGGTCGTGACCCTCGTGGCCGTCTTCGCCTTCCGCGCCTTCGTCGGCGTGTTCCTCGGCGTGGCCGCCCACCTCGGTGCCGTGCTCCTCCAGGCTGGTGAGGGTCGTCGCGTCGATCTTCGTCTTGATGCCGGACTGGCTGATCGCCTCGTCCACGTTCGGCTGGAGGCCCTTCAGATAGAGGGCCGCGTCGGACTCCTCCAGCTGGGCGCGCTGCTTGGCGCTGATCTCCAGGTCGTGCGGCTCCTGGCCGGGCTCGGTGAGGGTGGTGACCTCGACGTGCTTCCCGCCGATCTGCTCCGCGAGGTACTGCATGGGGTAGAACGACGCCACCACGTCGAGCTTGCCCTTGTTGTTCGTGGCCGCGGCGTCGTCGGAGGCGCACGCCGAGAGCGTGGCGAGGCCGAGGGCCGCGGCGGCGGCGAGGGCGGTGCGGGGTATGAGGTGGCGTCGTACGTTCATGACAGTCATTTTCAACAATTATGGAAACGATTGTCAACAAAGGGGCGGCGCCTGTGCGCGGGCTCACGCCCCGCGCCCCGGTACCCGTGCCGCCGCCGGGCCCGGCCGGGCGGCCGCGGGGAATGGGGCGAAGGCGGAGGAGAAGGGCGGGCGGGCGGGAGGGAATCGGCCGGGGGGAGAACCGATTTGATCCGGGGGGTGCGGGCGCCGGTAACCTGAAGCATTCGCTCCTGGAGCCGCCGCCCCGCAGGGCGGCCGCTTCGTCGTCGTCGTAATGAAGAGAGCACCGTGGCCGCCGACAAGATCGACACCATCGTCAGCCTGAGCAAGCGCCGAGGCTTCGTCTTCCCCTGCAGCGAGATCTACGGCGGCCAGCGCGCCGCCTGGGACTACGGACCGCTGGGCGTCGAGCTGAAGGAGAACCTCAAGCGCCAGTGGTGGCGCTACATGGTCACCTCGCGGGAAGACGTCGTCGGCATCGACTCGTCCGTGATCCTGGCCACCGAGGTCTGGCAGGCCTCCGGCCACGTCGCCACCTTCACGGACCCGCTGACCGAGTGCACCTCCTGCCACAAGCGCTACCGCGCCGACCACCTGGAGGAGGCGTACGAGGAGAAGAAGGGCCGCGCCCCCGAGAACGGCCTCGCGGACATCAACTGCCCCAACTGCGGCACCAAGGGCCAGTTCACCGAGCCCAAGCAGTTCTCGGGCCTGCTCTCCACGCACCTCGGCCCGACCCAGGACTCCGGCTCGGTCGCCTATCTGCGCCCCGAGACCGCGCAGGGCATCTTCACCAACTTCTCCCAGGTGCAGACGACGTCGCGGCGCAAGCCGCCGTTCGGCATCGCCCAGATGGGCAAGTCCTTCCGCAACGAGATCACGCCCGGCAACTTCATCTTCCGCACCCGCGAGTTCGAGCAGATGGAGATGGAGTTCTTCGTCAAGCCGGGCGAGGACGAGAAGTGGCAGGAGTACTGGATGGAGCAGCGCTGGAACTGGTACACCGGTCTCGGCCTGAGCGAGGAGAACATGCGGTGGTACGAGCACCCGAAGGAGAAGCTCTCCCACTACTCCAAGCGCACCGCTGACATCGAGTACCGCTTCCAGTTCGGCGGCAACGAGTGGGGCGAGCTGGAAGGCGTCGCCAACCGCACCGACTACGACCTGTCCGCCCACGCCAAGGCCTCCGGCCAGGACCTGTCGTACTTCGACCAGGAAGCCGGCGAGCGCTACACGCCGTACGTCATCGAGCCCGCGGCCGGCGTCGGCCGCACCATGCTCGCCTTCCTGCTCGACTCGTACTTCGAGGACGAGGCGCCCAACGCCAAGGGCAAGCTGGAGAAGCGCACGGTCATGCGCTTCGACCACCGCATCGCCCCGGTGAAGGCCGCGGTCCTGCCGCTGTCCCGCAACCCGGAGCTGTCGCCGAAGGCCAAGGGCCTGGCCGCCGCGCTCCGGCAGAACTGGAACATCGAGTTCGACGACGCGGGCGCCATCGGCCGCCGCTACCGCCGCCAGGACGAGATCGGCACGCCGTACTGCGTCACCGTCGACTTCGACACCCTTGAGGACAACGCGGTGACCGTGCGCGAGCGCGACACCATGAAGCAGGAGCGGGTCTCCCTCGACCAGATCGAGGGCTATCTCGCCACGCGCCTGGTCGGCTGCTGACGCGACCGCACCACTGCGCCACCGAGCCCCCGGTTCCCGGAACGGAACCGGGGGCTCCGGTGCACACTGAGGGCCATGCGGACGACGGCCACGAGCAAGGTCAGCAGATGGGACCAGCACGGGCGCGGACACGTCGTGCGCCTGCACCGCGCGGGCCTGCGGCGGCAGCTGGTCTGTGACACGTGCGGCTGGCGCGCGAGGGCGCGGTTCCTGCCGTGGCTCCAGGCCGAGGAGCATCTGGAGCGCATCCACCAGGCGACGGTGAATCCGGCGGCCCGGCCCTAGGGGCCCGCCTCCGGGCCGGGCCTCAGACCCCGGACCGCACCAGGTCCGCCGCCTTCTCGCCGATCACCAGCGCCGCCGCGTGCGTGTTCACGGACACGATCGACGGCATCACCGACGCGTCCGCCACGCGCAGGCCGCGCAGGCCCCGCACCCGCAGCTGTGGGTCGACCACGGCCTCCGCCCCCGTGCCCATCGCGCAGCTGCCCGCCAGATGGAAGTACGGCCCCGTCGCCGCCGTCAGGAACGCGCGGGCACGCGCCTGGCCGGGCAGCACCTCCCGCGCTCCCCAGCGGGCGAGCGGCCCGGCGGCCGCGATCTCCCGCGCCACCTCGATGCCGTGCAGCATGCGCCGCACGTCGTCCTCGTCGGTCAGATAGCCCGGGTCGATCAGCGGCGGCGTGTCCGGGTCCGCGTCGGCGATCCGCACCGCGCCCCGGGAGCGCGGCACCGTGGCCACGCCGAGCGTGAAGCAGTTCTCCGGCGCCGCGAGCGTCGGCGGGTGGTACGGGACGTGGACGCACAGCAGCTGCATGTCGGGCCCCGGAAGGGACGCCTCGCTGCGCCAGTGCAACGACGCCTCCGACAGGTTCGCCCGGCCCGCGGGGATCGGCGGGTCCGCCTCGAAGACCACCCCGCACAGCGGATGGTCCTGGAGCGCGCGGCCCACGCCCGGCAGCTCGTGGCGCGGGTCGACGCCCGCCGCGCGCAGCTCGTCGGCGGGGCCGACGCCCGAGAGCAGCAGCAGCCGGGGCGAGTCGACGGCCCCCGCGCACACGATCACCTCGGCGCGCGCGTGCGCCGTGACCGGGGCGCCGCCGCGGACGAACTCCACCCCCGTGCACCGGTCGCCGTCGAGGAGGAGCCTGCGCGCGCGGGAGTCGGCGGACACCGTCAGGTTCGGCCGGGCGCCGTCGAGGGGGCGCAGATACGCGTCGGCGGCGCTCTGCCGCGCCCCGTCGGCGATCGTCAGGTCGGGCCAGCCGACGCCCTCCTGGTCCGCGCCGTTGAAGTCGTCGGTGCGCGCGTGGCCCGCCGCGACGGCGGCCTCGACGAAGGCCGCGGACAGCGGGTTGGCGTCCTCGGGCCGCACGGGCGCGACCCGCAGCGGGCCCGCGTCCCCGCGGTATGCCCGGTCGCCGCCGGGCACCGACTCGATCCGCTTGAAGTGGGGGAGCAGGTCGTCGAAGCCCCAGCCCGCGCAGCCCGCCGCCGCCCAGCGGTCGTAGTCCGCGCGGTGCCCGCGCAGGAACACCAGGCCGTTGATGGCGCTCGACCCGCCGAGCGTCCGGCCCCTCGGGCACGGCAGCGAGATCCCGCCGACGCCCGGCTGCGGCACCGTCCGGTAGCCGTGGTCGGCGTCGCCGCCCATCAGCGACGGCCACGCGTACGGCGTCGCGAGGTCCGCCTTGGGGCGCTCGGGGCCCGCTTCGAGGAGCAGTACGGTGCGGTCCCGCTGCTCGCTGAGCCGGGCCGCGACGACACATCCGGCGGACCCGGCCCCCACGACGACGTAGTCGTACTCCGCCGCCAACTCCCTTGCCCCTAAAGCCACTTGGCCTCTCCTGTCTGCCTGGGTGATGGGTGGGGCCAGGCAATCAGGAGGGGCGGCCGGGGCGCAGCGAAACGCCGAAACCGCGGGGAACTCAGGGGCGGAGGGCGGCGAGGGTCAGCTCGACGACCGCCGCGAAGGCCTCGTCGATGCCGGGCGTGAACCACTCGCGGGAGTAGCCCGGGTCGTGGAACCGGCCGGTGGCGTCGAAGACCGCGCGGGCCGTGAGCCCCGCGTCCGCGACGGGGGAGGCCAGCTCGCCCCGGGCGACGCCCTCCTCGACGATCAGGCGCAGCTGGGAGACCAGGTCGGCGATGTGCGCCTCCACCACGCCGCTGTTCTCGCCGAGCAGGACCTCGTAGGTCGCGAACAGCTCCGGGTCGCCGCCCGCCTTCTTGCGCTTGGCCGCGAACAGCACCGTGAACCAGCGGCGCAGCCGCTCGTCCGCGCCCACCGAGCGGTCCTCCACCACGCGCTGGAGCTCGGCCGTCGTCCGGTCCAGCCAGCGCTCGGTGACCGCCTCCCGCAGCGCCGCCTTCGTGCGGAAGTGGCGGTACACGGCGGCGTGGCTGACGCCGAGCGCGCGGGCCACGTCCACCACCGTGGCCTTGGCGGCCCCGTGGCGGCGCAGCACGTCCTCGGTCGTGGCGAGGATGCGCTCGGCGGTCAGGGTCTCGGTCGTAGCCATGGTCAAGACGGTACCCGGCGCCGTCGGCGCCCCCGTCAGCGCTCGCTGTCGAGGTGTGCCATCTGCGCCTCGGGGTAGCGCTCGCCCGCCGCCGCGCCCGCGGGCACGGCCTCCTCGACGGCGGCGAGGTCGGCGGCGTCGAACTGGACGTCCAGGGCGCCGAGGGCCTCGGCGAGGCGGTCCCTGCGGCGGGCACCGACCAGCGGCACGATGCTCGCGCCGAACCGCGGGCCCTGGGCGAGCACCCAGGCGATCGCGGTCTGCGCGACGCTCACGCCCTTCGCCTCCGCGATCTTCCGCAGGGCGTCGACCAGGTCGAGGTTGCGCTGGAGGTTCTCGCCCTGGAAGCGGGGGCTGACCCCGCGGAAGTCGTTCGCGGCGAGCTTGCGGTCGCGCGTGAAGTGCCCGGAGATCAGGCCGCGCGAGAGCACGCCGTACGCGGTGACGCCGATGCCGAGCTCGGCGGCGGTGGGCAGGATCTCGTCCTCGATGCCGCGCGAGATCAGGGAGTACTCGATCTGGAGGTCCGAGATCGGCGCGACGGCGGCGGCCCGGCGCAGCGTGTCCGCGCCCACCTCGGAAAGGCCGATGTGCCGTACGTGGCCCTTCTCGACCAGCTCGGCGATGGCGCCGACGGTCTCCTCGATCGGCACGGTCTCGTCGACGCGGGCGATGCGGTACACGTCGATGTGGTCGACGCCGAGGCGCTGGAGCGAGTACGCGGCGAAGTTCTTCACCGCGGCCGGGCGCCCGTCGTAGCCGGCCCAGCCGCCGTCCGGGTCGCGGAGGGCGCCGAACTTCACGCTGGTGAGCGCCCTCTCGCGGTGCGCGGCGGGCGCGGTGCGCAGGGCTTCGCCGATGAGCAGCTCGTTGTGGCCCATGGCGTAGAAGTCGCCGGTGTCCAGCAGGGTGACGCCCGCGTCGAGCGCGGCGTGCAGGGTGGCGATCGACTCGCCCCGGTCCGCCTCGCCGTACAGCGCGGACATCCCCATGCAGCCGAGGCCGAGAGCGGAGGAGACGGGACCGGTGCTGCCGAGCTTCAGGGTGCGCATGAGGGCTCCTGGGGGTGTGCTGGGTAGGGGACGGCGCCCCGGCCCCCGGGGAGGCCCGGACGAGCGCCGTGCCTCCAGCATGCACCTCGCGGTTACAGATTTCAAGTTCTGTAATTTGTAACTTCGGCTCGGCCGGGCCGCCCGGCGTCAGTCGAGCGCGGTGTCGCCCTGGGCGGTCAGGACCTTGCGCAGGCCGGAAGAGATCTGGTCGCGCTCCTGGGGGGTGAGGGGGGCGAGGATCTCCTCGTAGTCGCGCAGGTGGGCGGTGAGGGCCTCGACGGCGAGGGCGGCGCCGCGCCCGGTGAGGCGGATCTGCACCGAGCGGCGGTCGCTGCTTTCGCGGACGCGTTCGACCAGGCCCTTGTCCTCCAGGCGGTCGATGCGGTTGGTGACGGCGCCGGGGCTCACCAGGGCGGCCTTGGCGAAGGCTCCGGCGGTGAGGGTGTAGGGCGGTCCGGAGCGGCGCAGCGTGAAGATCATGTCCAGTTCGCCCAGGTTCAGGCCGAACGCGTCGGTCAGCTTCTTGAAGTGCAGGTCGTAGACGCGCTGCATCCGCTGGATGCGCCCGAAGACCTCCACCGTGCCCAGGGCGTCGGCCAGTTCGGGGCGCTCCGTGCGCCACTGCTCGGTGATCAGGTCCACCGCGTCGGCCATGCCGGGCTCCTTGCCGTGTCATTTGTTTCAACCTTAAGAGGCTTGCCATCGAAGGATACGGCATGGTTTTATTTCGACATCGAAACATTCGGCGTCGAAGGAGGTGTTCGCCGCCGCCCGCCCGACCACACGACCGCACGACCGCACGAAACCTGACGAAAGGCACCGCCATGTCCTACCCCGCACCCCGCTACCACGGCGACAAGGGCGAAGTGAACGCCTCCTTCCGCACCGCCGACACCCCGCCGGAGTTCGTCTCGCCGCGCGGCGACGCCTACCGCTACCTCGCCACGCAGGAGTCCACCGGCGGCGAGTACGGCCTCTACCAGGTGGATCTCGCGGCCGGTGCCGCCGGTGCCAAGACCCACTTCCACCGGGCGATGTCGGAGGCCTTCTACGTCCTCTCCGGTGAGCTGGAGCTCTTCAACGGCGACAAGTGGGTGACCGGCCGCAGCGGCGACTTCCTGTACGTGCCGCCCGGCGGCCTGCACGCCTTCAAGAACGCGACCGACGAGCCCATGTCGATGCTGATGCTCTTCACCCCGGGCGCCCCGCGCGAGGAGTTCTTCGAAAGGGTCGCGGAGGTGTCCCAGCGCGAGCGCGAGGAACTCAAGGAGTTCCGCGTGCGCCACGACAGCTACTTCGAGGAGGACCTCGGCTGACCCCGTCAGGTGGGCCTGGACACCTCGGGCACCCCGTCCGGCTCCGGTGTCAGGCGGGCCGCCGTGCGGCGGGCCGTGGTGCGGGCCCAGGGGCCGCTGGTCAGGGCGCCCACGACGAGCACCGCGGCGCCGCAGGCCGTGATGATCCACCAGGCCGGGCGGCTCGCCGCCGTGAAGTCCCGGGCGTACGACGACGTGACGCCGGAGGCCAGGACCGCGCCGATCACCGCGACGCCGAGGGTCTGGCCGATCTGGCGGCTGGTGGAGGCCACGGCGGCGGCCACACCGGCCTGGGCGCGGGGCATCCCGGCCACGGCGGTGTTGGTGATGGGCGCGTTCACGACGCCGAAGCCGATGCCGAAGAGGACGTAGGCGACCAGGCGGGTGGCGGGCTCGGCCGCCGCGTCGAAGGCGGCGAAGAGGACACCGGAGGCCGTCATCGCCACCCCCGCGATCAGCAGGGAGAGCCGTGGGCCCCGGCTGCCGACCAGGCGGCCGGAGAGCGGGGCGCACACCAAGGTCATCGCCGCCATGGGCAGCATCCACAGGCCCGCGTGCAGCGCGTCCAGGCCGCGTACGTCCTGGAGGTAGAGGGTGGACAGGAACAGGAAGCCGCCCAGGGCGGCGAACGCGCTGATCGCGATGACCGTGGCCCCGCTGAACGGCGCCGAGCGGAAGAACCGCAGGTCGATGAGGGGCTCCGCGCGGCGCGGCTCGTACAGGAGCAGCCCCGCGAGCGCCGCCGCCGCGGTGCCCGCGCACAGCATGATCAGCGGCGAGGTCCAGCCCGCCGTGGGCGCCTCGATGATCGCGTACGTGAGGGCGCCGAGCAGCAGCATCACCAGGACCTGCCCGACCGGGTCGGCGCGGCGCGGCTTCGGCGCGCGGGACTCCGGGACGTACCGGCTGGTCAGGAACAGCGCGACGAGGCCCACCGGCAGGTTCACCCAGAAGATCGCGCGCCAGCCCACCGCGTCCACGAGCAGGCCGCCCACCAGCGGGCCCGCCGCCATGGAGATGCCGACCACCCCGCCCCACACCCCGATGGCGCGGGCCCGCTCGCGCGGCTCGGTGAAGGTGTTCGTGATGATCGACATGGCCACGGGGTTGAGCATGGAGCCGCCCACCGCCTGGATCATGCGGAAGGCGACGAGCGACTCCAGGTTCGGGGCGAGGGAGCACAGGACCGAGCCGAGGGTGAAGACGGCGAGGCCCGCCTGGAACACCCGGCGGCGCCCGACGCGGTCCCCCGTCGAGCCCGCCAGCATCAGGAGCGAGGCGAGGACGAGGGTGTACGCGTCGACCGTCCACTGCATGCCCGAGATGCTGGTGTCGAACTCCCTGGCCATGGTGGGCAGGGCGACGTTCAGGATGGTGTTGTCCAGGCTCACGATCAGCAGGCTCATGCAGCAGATCGCGAGCACCAGGTGGCGCCGCCGGGGGCTCAGCTCGGACTCGGGCATACAGCCGACGGTATCCCCGGGGCGGGTGCCGCGCCCCGGGCGGCCCGGGGCTCAGCCCCGGTCGCGCGGCAGCCCGAGGCTCAGCGCGGCCAGGCCGAGCAGGCCCGCGAGCTGGGCGCCGAGCACGATCGCGAACGCGGCGCGCAGGCCGAGGCCCGGCTCCAGGGCCAGGAACAGCGAGCCCAGCGTGGCGACGCCGACGGCCAGGCCCGACTGCTGGGCGGTCGCCGCGAGGCCGCTGCCCGCGCCCGCCCGCGCCGCGGGCACGGCGGCCAGCAGCACGCGGTAGTACAGCGGCAGCTGGATGCCCTGGCCGAGGCCGCACAGGAGCAGGCCGGGGGCGAGCGTCAGCGGGCCGAGCGCGGACCACGGGGCCCACAGGAAGGTGGCGGCGAGCACGGCGAGGCCCGCGCCGTGCACCAGGGCGCACAGCGGCAGGGTGCGGCTGCCGAACCGGTCCACCACGCGCGGCAGCAGCAGGGACGCGCCGAACTGCGCGAGCCCCATGGGGATCAGCGTCAGGCCCGCCTTGAGGGCGCCGTAGCCCAGCCCCTTCTGGAGCGTCACGGCGCTGACGAACATGAAGCCGCTGAAGCCGATGAAGATCGGGGCGCCGATCAGCAGCCCCCGGACGACCCCGGGCTCGCGCAGCAGCGACGGCGGCAGGAGCGGGCTGCCACCGGTGCGCTCCGCGCGCCGCTCCACGATGGCGAACGCCCGGATCAGCAGGGGTGCGGCAAGGAGCGTGAGCACCGACCACAGCGGCCAGCCCGCCGCGCGGCCCTCGGTCAGCGGCAGCAGCAGCGCGAGCAGCGCGGCGGCAAGGAGCACGGTGCCGCCGACGTCACTGCGCCCCGGCCGCCCGGCCCGGCTGTCCGGCACCGCACGCAGCGCGAGCGGCCACGCGAGCGCGACGACCGGCACGTTGATCAGGAACGCCATGCGCCAGCCGGTCCCCGCGAGGTCGGCCGACACCAGGACCCCGCCGAGCACCTGCCCGAGCACCATCGCGAGCCCGCTCACCGCCCCGTACAGGGCGACGGCCCGCGCGCGCCGCTCGCCGCGCGTCGTCGCGTGGAGGGTGGCGAGCACCTGCGGAAGCAACAGCGCGGACGCGGCGCCCTGCGCGGCCCTGAACGCCACGAGCGACCAGGCGTCGGGGGCGACACCGCAGGCCAGCGAGGTGATCCCGAACCCGGCGACACCCCACAGGAACAGCCTGCGCCGCCCGTACGCGTCCCCGAGCCTGCCGCCGAGGACCAGCAGCGCGGCGTACGCGACGGCGTATCCGGCGGCGACCATCTCCAGGGCGGAGGGGGAGGCGCCCAGGTCGCGCTCGATGTCGGGCAGGGCCACGTTGACGACGAAGAAGTCGGTGCTCGGCAGGGAGGTGCCGAGCAGGAGGGCGAACAGGCCCAGGGCGCCGAGCGCGGGAGCCGCGGCCGCGGCGGCGGTGCCGGTCGCGGGGGCAGCCGTCGTCGGGGGCGCTGCGGGAGTCGTCGCCTGAGTCGTCGTAGGAGTCGATGTGCGAGTCACGGGTACGACGATGCGCGGCCGCCAAGACGGGTACCAGAGTGTCTTTATCCTGGTAGTAGACGCACCTGGAAACGGGGCGCGGGCTGCGCGAGGCTGGGAGCGTGAGCATGGCCATGACCGCAGAGCCGTCGGCGCCCACGGGGCCCGTCGCGGACGACGCCACCCGCAGGCGGGAGCTCGCCGCCTTCCTGCGCAGCCGCCGCGAGCGGATCACGCCCGAGCAGGCGGGCCTGCCACGCGGCCCCCGGCGGCGCACGCCCGGTCTGCGCCGCGAGGAGGTCGCGCAGCTCTCCGCGGTGGGCGTCACCTGGTACACGTGGCTGGAGCAGGGGCGGCCCATCCGGGTCTCCGCGCAGGTCCTCGACGCCATCGCCCGCGCGCTGCTCATGGACCAGACCGAGCGCGGCCACCTCTTCGCGCTCGCCGGCGTGGTCGACCCGCGCCCCGAGACCGAGTGCCCCCTCGTGACCGGCACCGCCCTGCGCCTGATGCACCGCATGGCGCCCTACCCGGCGACCCTGCAGAACGCCCGCTACGACGTCCTCGCCCACAACGGCCCCTTCGCGCAGGTCTTCGGCGAGCTGACTGAGCTGCCGCCCCGGGAGCGCAACTGCCTGTGGCTGCTCGTCACCAGCAGGCGCTGGCGCGAGACCTTCCTCGACCGGGACGAGATGCTGCGCGACCTGATCGCGAAGTTCCGCGCGGGCATGGCCGAGCACGTGGCCGAGCCCGCCTGGAAGGAGCGGCTCGACGGGCTGCTCCAGGAGTCGGCGGAGTTCCGCGAGCTGTGGCGGCGGCACGAGCTGGGCGCGATGTCGCCGCACGTCAAACGCTATGAGCACCCCGAGGTGGGGCTGCTCAGCCTGGAGCACCGCACCATGTGGCTCGCGCCGGAGTCGCAGGCCTACCGCCTCGTCGCGTACGTGCCCGCCGACGACGCCACCGAGGAGCGCCTGGAGCGGCTCGCGGAGCTGGCGGGCGGCCCGTCCGCCGAGCCCGCCGGGGCCTGAGGCGGGGGCTCGGCGGGCTCGGGGGACGGGCCGGTCGCGGGCTGAGGGACAATGGATGCTTGCCCGCTCCTCATCGTGAGTCCCGTACGTTTCCGGAGAGCCGCCCGATGTCCCAGCAGCAGACCGCACCGTCGACGCTGTCGATCGGTCCCCACCTGGTGCAGCCGCCCGTCGTGCTCGCGCCCATGGCGGGGATCACGAACGCGCCGTTCCGGACCCTGTGCCGGGAGTTCAGCGGCGGCAAGGGCCTCTTCGTCAGCGAGATGATCACGACGCGTGCGCTCGTCGAGCGCAACGAGAAGACCATGCAGCTGATCCACTTCGACGCGAGCGAGAAGCCGCGCTCGATCCAGCTGTACGGCGTCGACCCGGCCACCGTCGGCAAGGCCGTCCGCATGATCGCGGAAGAGGACCTCGCCGACCACATCGACCTGAACTTCGGCTGCCCGGTCCCCAAGGTCACGCGCAAGGGCGGCGGCTCCGCGCTGCCGTACAAGCGCCACCTGCTGCGCGCGATCCTGAAGGAGGCCGTGAGCGGGGCGGGCGACCTGCCGGTCACGATGAAGATGCGCAAGGGCATCGACGACGACCACATCACGTATCTGGACGCCGGGCGCATCGCCGTGGAGGAGGGCGTCACCGCGATCGCCCTGCACGGGCGCACGGCCGCGCAGCACTACGGCGGCACCGCGGACTGGTCCGCGATCGCCCGCCTCAAGGAGCACGTCCCGGAGATCCCCGTCCTCGGCAACGGCGACATCTGGTCGGCGGCGGACGCCGTGCGCATGATGCGCGAGACCGGGTGCGACGGCGTGGTCGTCGGGCGCGGCTGCCTGGGGCGGCCGTGGCTGTTCGGCGACCTGGTGGCCGCCTTCGAAGGTCGTACGCAGGACCTGGCGCGGCCCACGCTGCGGACCGTCGCCGACGTCATGGTCCGGCACGCCGGGCTCCTCGGCGAGTGGATCGGGGACGAGGCGCGGGGCGTCATCGACTTCCGCAAGCACGTGGCCTGGTACCTGAAGGGGTTCTCGGTCGGCTCCGAGATGCGCAAGCGCCTGGCCATCACGTCGTCCCTCGCGGAGCTCCGGGGCGGGCTCGACGAGCTGGACCTGGACCAGGCGTGGCCCGACGGGGCGGACGGGCCGCGCGGGCGGACCTCCGGCAACAACCGGGTGGTCCTGCCGGACGGGTGGCTCCGCGACCCCTACGACTGCGCGGGCGTCTCCGAGGACGCGGAACTCGACACCTCGGGCGGCTGACCGCCTTTCAGCCCCCCCTGTGGGCGGCTGGTCCGCCCAGGGGGCGGAACGGGCGGGCACAGGGCGGACCCCGCGCCGCCGGGTTGCGTGCCTCGTCTGAACACCAGCCCAAGCGGGACGGCCCGGGGCGCCTCGGCGCTGTGCCCACCCGTCCCGCCCAGCGGGACGACTGCCCACAGCGGAGGCGGTTGGTACGGGTCAGCCGCCCGTCACCGCGGTGAGCAGGGCCAAGGGGGCCGCTGCCGAGCGGGAGTCCTGGGTGCAGGCGTGGGGGTAGGGGACCGGCTCGGGGTAGGCGGTGCGTTCGTAGCCCGCCAGGACTTCGGGGAGCCGGCCGCAGGCCGTGGCCGCGGCGTCCACCAGGGCATGGGCCACCACCCGGGCCTCGTCGTGCAGCCCGTACCGCGAGAGCCCCAGCGCGATGAGCGCGTTGTCGTGGGGCCACACCGAGCCGCGGTGGTAGGACAGCGGGTGGTACGCCCCCTGCCCGGCGGCCAGCGTGCGCACGCCCCAGCCGGAGAAGAAGTCGGGTTCGAGGAGGCGGCGCCCCACCGCCTCGCCGTACTCCTTGTCGAGGAGCCCGGACCACAGCAGGTGCCCCGCGTCGGAGGCGAGCGCGTCGACCTGCCGCCCCTCCCCGTCGAGGGCCAGCGCGGGAAAGCCGCGACCGGCCATCCAGAAGTCCCGCTGGAAGCGGTCCCGCAGGTCGGCGGCGGCCTGGGTGAGCAGGTCCGCGTAGACGGGGTCGTCCCAGACGGCCCGGGCGAGCCAGGCCGTGCGCCGCAGCGCGTCGTACGCGTAGCCCTGGGCGCCCGCGGCCATGACGGGGCCGGTCGGCCGGTCCCCGTCGGCGCCGCAGATCGCGCCGGGGGAGTCCTTCCAGTTCTGGTTGGCGAGCCCGCCCTCGTCGGCGCGGTAGACGAGGTAGCCGCGCGCGGTGAGCCCGCCGTGGTCGAGCATCCAGCCGACGGCGGCGCGCGCGTGCGCCTGCAACCGGCGGGCGAGCGCCGTGTCACCGGTCTGCTCGGTGTACGCGCCGAGCAGGACTAGGAAGAGCGGGGTGGCGTCCACGGAGCCGTAGTAGCGCCCGTACGGGACCTGGTCGAAGTGGGCGAGCTCGCCGTGCCGCACCTCGTGCACGATCTTGCCGGGCTGCGCGGCCCGCCCCCGGGTGGCCTCGGTGGCCTGGGTCGCGGCGAGCGCGGGCAGCGTCGCCGCGGCCAGGCGCGGCAGATACGGCAGCGCGAAGAGCGAGGTCAACAGCGCGTCACGGCCGAGCAGGGTGAGGAACCAGGGGACCCCGGCCCCGGGCACCCGCAGCTCCTCGCCGTCGGGCCCGCGCGCGGGCACCTGGAGCGCGGCGAGGTCGAGGAGCCCGCGCGTACACGCCGTGGCCAGCTCGGGCCAGGCCGCGGGCAGCGGCACGTCGGCGGTGAACTCCCGCTGGACGGAGGCAAGTTGGGAGATGGCGGCGCCCGGCGACGCGGGCGCGGGCGGCAGCGGCGGCGCGCCGTGCGGCGCCGCGGCGACGGTCAGGGCGAGCTCGGCGGAGGCGTGCGCGGCCAGTTCGAGCGCCCAGACGAGCCGCCGGGCCCCGGTGCCCGTCTCCTCGACGGCGTCCGGCGCGGGCTCGGCGGTGACCGTGGTGCGGGCCAGCCAGTCCCCGCGGCGGTAGGCGAACTCGATGCCGCCGGGCCCCCGCTCGTCCGCGTCGCCCGGGGCTTCGAGGACCCGCCGGGACCGGACCGCGCCCGGCTTCGCGTACGTACGGTGGTCCGCGCGCAGCTCGAACTGGTCGGTGAAGTCGGCGTCGGCGGTCAGCGCGAGCCGCAGCGTCGTCGGCACCGGGCGGTTGCTGGTGATCCGCACGGCCTCGACCAGCGTGCCGTCGGTGACGGCCTGCTCGCGGAAGAGCGTGTAGGCGGGCGGCTCCTGACGGCCGCCGCGCGGCACGAGCACGCAGCGCGCCACGTCCGCGCCCACGCCCCCGCCGCCGGGCCCGGGGGCGGGCCCGCCGGTCCTGGCGCGGGTGTCCCCGGCGGGGCTCAGGACCTCGGGGACGGCGCCGTCCACGGTCAGCTGCCAGCGGCTCAGGTGCCGCGCGTCGCGCACGAAGAGGCCGTCGGGGGAGCCGCCGCCCGGAACGCCGCGGATGTCGCCGCCCGGGCCGACGGCCGCGAACGTCGTACCGCGTACGAGCAGGTGATGGTGGTGCCGGTCAGTCATGTCGGGCCCTCTCGCTCCTGCCAGCCCCCGCTGTGTGGTGTGCGGACGCGTGGTCCGCGTCCAGATGCAGATCCAGTGCCAGTGCCGCGCTCCAGCTGAAGCCGCGGGTGCCGCAGCCGCGCCCCGTGTACGGATCGACGTACTCGGAGAAGCCGGAGGCCACGGCCACGTCGAGCAGCGCCGCGCGCAGGGCGTCGGCCCGCGCCCGCTCGCCGTGCAGCCTGAGGCCGCGCTCGACCAGCCAGTTGGTGTTGATCCAGGCGGGCCCGCGCCAGTACCTGCGGGCGTCGAAGGCCGGGCTCAGCAGGTCGTGGCTGGGGACGAGCCGGGCCCGGCCGCCGAGGCTGAAGTGCGGGCCGCACACCGTGTCCACCAGGGCGGTGACGACCTCGCCCGGCAGACCCGGCAGCAGCAGCGGGACGAGCCCGGTGACCCCCCGCTCCGCCACCAGCGCGCCCCCGCCGGGCCCGGCGCGCAGGTCGCGGCACCGGAAGATCCCGGAGGCCGGGTCCCACAGACGCTCCACCAGGACCCGGGTGAGCCGCTCCGCGCGCTCGTGCCGGGCCGTCGCGGCGACGCCGAGCTCGCCGGTGATGCGGGCGAGGGCGTGCTCGGAGGCGATCAGAAGGGCGTTGAAGGCCGGGTCCTCGACGGCGAAGTCGCCCTGCCGCTCGGCGGGCCGGGGGTCGGCGGCGCCGTACCCGCGGTCGCGGTAGTCCGCCGCGAGCCGTACGTACCGCCCGTAGTCGAGGTCCGTCGGCCGGTCGCGCGGGCAGCCGTGGTCCAGGTCGGCGCGGCGGAAGGTGCGCGGCCGGGCGGGGGACACGCGGCTCAGCGGGCCGTCCCAGCAGGGGCTGTTGTCCATGCCCTGCTCCCAGGGGTGGACGACGGCGGCGAGCCCCGCGCCGCCGAGGTCGCGCCGGTGCAGCAGGAAGCGGTGCCAGGCCGCGAGGCGGGGGTGGAGGCGCGCGAGGAAGGAGCGGGCCCGGGACAGACCGGGGTCCGCGAGGTGCACCAGCCAGGCGGCGAGGGCGTGCACCGGCGGCTGCACGATGCCGGAGGTCTGCACGCCGCCCGGCGCGCCCGCCGCGCGCCCCGCGGTGGCGGAGCGCCAGAAGTCGGGGCTGGGGAAGTACGCGTCCAGCGGCACGGCGGGGTTGAACACGATGTGCGGGACGCGGCCGTCGCCCCACTGCGCGCCAAGCAGCGTCTCCAGCTCCAGCTGGGCGCGCAGCGGCGACAGATGGCGCAGACCGATCGCGATGAACGCGGAGTCCCAGGACCACTGGTGGGGGTACAGCTCGCGGGACGGGACGGTGGAGGCGCCGGTCCAGTTGCCGTGCAGCACCCGGGCGGCGGCCGCCCGTAAGGGGTCGGGGTCGCCCCGCGCGCCCGCCTCGGCCGTGCTCTTCGGCGCGCTCGCGCCGCTCGTCGCCCCGGCGGCCCGCCCTGCGGCCGCCGGGGAGGACGGCGCCGTCACCGCGGCGCCCGTGGTGGTGCGGTCCACGCGTCTCTCCCTCAGCCCGGCAGCGCGCTTCCCGTGCCGACAGGCTGTCAGTTCGGCTGGTTCCACCCTAGGGTTACGTCTACTTAACACGCAAAACCCAATATGTAACGTCGAGTTGACGCGCGCAAGGGGAGACGTGGGTAGGCAAGGAAGCAGGGGACGAGGAGTGGCCATGAGGAACGGGACCTCGGTGCGCGGGACCGCCCAGGCGAGCGCGGGCGACCTGCTGCACCTCGTGCGCAGCGGCCGCGCCACCACGCGCGGCGCCCTCCAGCAGGTCACGGGCCTCTCCAGGGCCACCGTCGGCCAGCGCCTCGACCGCCTCTTCCGCGCGGGCTGGCTGCGCGAGGGCTCCGGAACGGTGGCGGGTTCCCCGCTCGGCGGGCGCCCCGCGGCGCGTCTGGAGTTCGACGACGGGCACGCCGTGGTCCTCGCCGCGGGCCTGGAGACCCGGCACGCCCGCACGGCTCTGCTCACCCTCACCGGGGACGTCCTCGCCGAGCACACCGGGCCCCTGCGGGTGGACGAGGGCCCGGAGCGGGCCCTGGACGAGCTGGGGGTCCGGTTCGCCGCGCTGCTGCGCGAGGGCGGCAGGACCGCGCGCGCGGTGTGTGGCATCGGGCTCGCCGTGCCGGGCCCGGTCGACAGCGAGACGGGCCGCGTGGTGCAGCCGCCGATCATGCCGGGCTGGGACGGCTACGACATAAGAGCACGGCTGCGCCGCTCCTTCGCCGCGCGGGCGGGCGGCTCCGCCCGGGTGCCGGTCCTCGTCGACAACGACGCCAACCTCATGGCGTACGGCGAACAGCGCGCCGCCTATCCCGACTGCTCGGCCTTCGCCCTGGTCAAGGTCTCCACCGGCATCGGCGCGGGCGTCGTCGTGGACGGCTCCGTGTACCGGGGCGCGGACGGCGGCGCGGGCGACATCGGGCACATACGGGTGCCGTGGGTGCCGGGGAGCGAGTCCGCCCTGTGCCGCTGCGGCTCGTACGGCTGTCTGGCGGCGGTGGCCAGCGGGCGGGCGCTCGCCGGGCGGCTCGCGGCGGCGGGCGTGCCCGCGCCCTCCGGCGCGGAGGTGACCTCCGGCTCCGACGTGGCGGAGCTGCTCGCGGCCGGGCACCCGCAGGCGGTGCGCCTCGCGCGCGAGGCGGGGCAGCGGGTCGGCGAGGTGCTCGCCACGGTCGTGACGCTCCTCAACCCGGGCGTTCTGATGATCGCGGGAGATCTGGCCGGAACGCCCTTCCTGACAGGGGTGCGGGAGCTGCTCTACCAGCGGGCGCTGCCGCGCTCCACCGCTCATCTGGAGATCGTCACCTCGCGGCTCGGCGAGCGGGCGGCCGTGGCCGGGGCGGGGGCCCTGGTGGTCGAGCATCTGTACGCGCCGCAGCGTGCGGAGGAACGGCTCGCCGCCCTCGGCTTCTGAGCCGGGCACCGGGTGCCCCCGGCTTCGCTCCCTCCCCTCGGCCGCCTCTCGGGTGAGCCGAGGGGCGCTCAGATGCCAAAACTTTGGCAAGTCGGGGCGTGATTCTCGCCACCCCTGATAGCCCACACGCTCAGATGAGCGGATCTTGCCCCGCTGCACCTTTCCAAGGGGTGGCACTGAGTGCCACGCGTTGACACTTCAAATGATCGATCACATGGCCACGTTCTGTGGCTGCCCGCAGGTATCAGGTCACGGTGCGCATCCATGTCTTCAAGAGGTGAACTCACTCTCGTCAAGATCATTACTCGCGCGTTACTTTCGATCTGCTGGCACACGGGTGGTTGCGACCGCATGACCCACAAGTGGACGTACCCAGAAGCCTTCGATCTGGGTATGTTCCTCGCCGTCAGGGCAGCCGCGTCCTCGAGGAGTCGAGACCCGTGTCGGAAAACAAAGATCCCCACGTAGCTCAGGGCGTGAAGTTCGTTTACGACTTCACCGAGGGCAACAAGGACCTCAAGGACCTCCTCGGTGGCAAGGGTGCGAACCTCGCCGAGATGACCAACCTGGGCCTTCCCGTCCCTCCGGGCTTCACCATCACCACCGAGGCCTGCAAGGTCTACCTCGACAGCGGCGAGGAGCCCGTGGCGCTGCGCGACGAGGTGAGCGCGCACCTCGACGCCCTCGAACAGAAGATGGGCAAGAAGCTCGGCCAGGCCGACGACCCGCTGCTCGTCTCGGTCCGCTCGGGCGCCAAGTTCTCCATGCCCGGCATGATGGACACCGTCCTGAACATCGGACTCTCCGACAAGTCCGTCCAGGGCCTCGCCAAGCAGGCGGGCGACGAGCGGTTCGCCTGGGACTCCTACCGGCGGCTCATCCAGATGTTCGGCAAGACCGTCCTCGGCGTCGAGGGCGACCTCTTCGAGGACGCCCTGGAGGCGGCCAAGGACGCCAAGAAGGTCTCGGTCGACACCGACCTGGAGGCGGCCGACCTCAAGAAGCTCGTCACCAAGTTCAAGAAGATCGTCAAGGCCGAGGCGGGCCGCGACTTCCCGCAGGACCCGCGCGAGCAGATGGACCTCGCCATCAAGGCGGTCTTCGACTCCTGGAACGGCGACCGGGCCAAGCTCTACCGCCGCCAGGAGCGCATCCCGCACGACCTGGGCACCGCCGTCAACGTCTGCTCGATGGTCTTCGGCAACCTCGGCCCCGACTCGGGCACGGGTGTGGCGTTCACCCGCGACCCCGCGAGCGGCCACCAGGGCGTCTACGGCGACTACCTCCAGAACGCGCAGGGCGAGGACGTCGTCGCGGGCATCCGCAACACCGTCCCGCTCGCCGATCTGGAGCAGATCGACAAGAAGTCGTACGACCAGCTCATGCAGATCATGGAGACCTTGGAGACCCACTACAAGGACCTCTGCGACATCGAGTTCACCATCGAGCGCGGGCAGCTGTGGATGCTCCAGACCCGCGTCGGCAAGCGCACCGCGGGCGCGGCCTTCCGCATCGCGACCCAGCTCGTCGACCAGGGCCTGATCAGCGAGGCCGAGGCGCTCCAGCGCGTCACCGGCGCCCAGCTCGCGCAGCTGATGTTCCCGCGCTTCGACGACGAGGCCAAGGTCGAGCAGCTCGGCCGGGGCATCGCCGCCTCGCCCGGCGCCGCCGTCGGCAAGGCCGTCTTCGACTCCTACACCGCCATCAAGTGGTCGCGCTCCGGCGAGAAGGTCATCCTGATCCGCCGCGAGACCAACCCCGACGACCTGGACGGCATGATCGCCGCCGAGGGCATCCTGACCTCGCGCGGCGGCAAGACCTCGCACGCCGCCGTCGTCGCGCGCGGCATGGGCAAGACCTGTGTCTGCGGCGCCGAGGAGCTGGAGGTCGACACCAAGCGCCGCCGCCTCACGGTCGGCGACACCGTCGTCGAGGAGGGCGACGTCGTCTCCATCGACGGCTCCACGGGCAAGGTCTACCTGGGCGAGGTCCCGGTCGTGCCGTCCCCGGTCGTCGAGTACTTCGAGGGCCGCATGCACGCCGGCGCCGACGACGCCGACGAGCTCGTCCAGGCCGTGCACCGCATCATGGCCTTCGCCGACGGCAAGCGCCGGCTGCGGGTGCGCGCCAACGCCGACAACGCCGAGGACGCGCTGCGCGCCCGCCGCTTCGGCGCGCAGGGCATCGGCCTGTGCCGCACCGAGCACATGTTCCTCGGCGAGCGCCGCGAGATGGTCGAGAAGCTGATCCTCGCCGACACCGACGGGGAGCGCGAGGAGGCCCTGAAGGCCCTGCTCCCGCAGCAGAAGCAGGACTTCGTCGAGCTCTTCGAGGCGATGGACGGGCTGCCGGTCACCGTCCGCCTGCTCGACCCGCCGCTGCACGAGTTCCTGCCCGACATCACCGAGCTGTCGGTCCGCGTCGCGCTCGCCGAGTCCCGCAAGGACGCCAACGAGAACGACCTCCGCCTGCTCCAGGCCGTGCACCGGCTGCACGAGCAGAACCCGATGCTGGGCCTGCGCGGCGTCCGCCTCGGCCTGGTCATCCCCGGCCTGTTCACCATGCAGGTCCGCGCGATCGCGGAGGCCGCCGCCGAGCGCAAGAACGCCAAGGGCGACCCGCGCGCCGAGATCATGATCCCACTGGTCGGCACCGTCCAGGAGCTGGAGATCGTCCGCGAGGAGGCCGACCGGGTCATCGCCGAGGTCCAGGCCGCCACCGGAACCGATCTGAAGCTCTCCATCGGCACCATGATCGAGCTGCCCCGCGCCGCCGTGACGGCCGGTCAGATCGCCGAGGCCGCCGAGTTCTTCTCCTTCGGCACGAACGACCTCACCCAGACGGTGTGGGGCTTCAGCCGCGACGACGTGGAGGCCTCGTTCTTCACGGCGTACCTGGAGAAGGGCATCTTCGGCGTCAGCCCCTTCGAGACCATCGACAAGGACGGCGTCGGCTCCCTGGTGCGCAGCGCCGTCGAGGCGGGCCGCGCCACGCGCCCCGACATCAAGCTCGGCGTCTGCGGCGAGCACGGCGGAGACCCGGAGTCGGTGCACTTCTTCCACGAGGTGGGCCTCGACTACGTGTCCTGTTCGCCCTTCCGCATCCCGGTCGCCCGCCTCGAAGCGGGGCGCGCCGCCTCCCAGGCCCAGGGCAGCGACCACCGGTAGAGACGCGGGCGGCGGCCACCGCCCGAAGAGACCCCGGGTCCGTCGCCGTGTCCCCGACCCTCAACCGATGCGGCGACGGTCCCGGTCCACGAGGAAGGGGCGGCACCTTGTGCGGGGTGCCGCCCCTTCGCTTCCACGTGGGGTGGAAGTGCGAGCGGGGGCTAGCGCGTGCCCGGCGCCGGGCAGGTGCGGGCGTGAAGATAGCTGAACACGAGACCGTTCAGGCCCTGCCAGAGGTGCGGACGCGCAGGTGCGCCGGGCGTGATGGCGGACCGGCAGTTCACACACGGCAGCTCCGGCTTCCCTGCCCGCGCCTGCGCGGATCGATGCGCGGTGGCCAGCGCGCTCGCCTGCTCGCAGGGGCCGAGCGGACACCGCAGGCATCCGATGCCGTGGTCGTACCAGTCGAGGTACGTCGCCAGCGCCCGGTTCTGGTCCGCGCAGCACGGGGCGCAGCCGTGCGGGCGCCCGGGGCCGGGCCCGCCGAGGTCAATCCCCTCGCCCGGGTAGAGCTCGTACTCGCACCACACGCACACGGCTCCGGACCACCGCTGCTCGGTGAGGTCGCCGCCGACGGGCACGGCGAACAGGCGCAGTGCCTCGGTCGCATCAGGCACGGGCGCTGCCCTTCCCCCGGAGGGCGGGTTCGTAGCCCCGTTCCTCACTGGTCCACGAGTGCCGGAGCCGGGCGCCGTCGGGGCAGTCGGCCAGGAGACCGAGGTGTCGGCGCGGGCAGCTGTCGAGATGTTCGCGGTAGGCGGCACAACGGTCCGGGGACGCGTGGCCGTCGAAACCGGGGGCGGTCGTGCTGTACCGGCGCTGCCCGGTCATCGTGCCGCACCGGGGGCCCGGTCGACGGCGAGGATACGCGAGATGCGATCGGCACACGTCCGCTCCGCCCCCTGCGCGCCCACCTCGTGATCGAAGCCGGTGACGTACCGGTCCCCGATGACGAGAATCTCTTCGGACAGGCGGCTGTTCAGGGGATTGGTCACGGTGAGCCGCATCGCGGATTCGTCCACGGTGGTCAGCAGGCCGAGATTCTCCAGGTGGCCGGAGAGCTGCTTCAGATTGTTGGTGTCCACACTCAGACGATCCCAACGAGCAGGGCAGGGGCGGGATATGACAAGCTGCGACACGGAGTTGATCACGCGCGGAGTGGCCGTGACCGGCACCAGGAACACTGACCACCGCGGCCTCGCCGAGTACGCCGACCTGTTCCGCGACTACCTCGGACCGTTCGCCTCCCCCGGCTCGCGCTTCTACATCGGAGGCGCCAAGGGCATTGACTCCATGTCCTTGACCTGGCTGGCGGGCAACACGTCGGCGACGATCACCATCGTCGTTCCCGGCCGCGTCGACCAGCAGCCCGTTGAGGCCCAACAGGCCATCGCCCGCACCCGCGACCGGATCGAAGAGATCGTCGAACTGCGGGCATCGGAACTGAAGGCGCCCGCCTATCACGCACGCAACCGGTGGATGGTCGACCGCGCGAGCATGACGATCGGCTACCCCCACCACGCCGAAGAGTCCTCGGGCACGTGGCAGACCCTCAACTACACACGCGATCAGGGGAAACCACACCTGATCGTGCCCGTGTAGGCCCCACCCGCGCCACCATGAGGACATGGAGGACCGAGCCGCCGGGGCGGCACGACTGAAAGCGCTCCGGTACCGCCGTGGCCTGTCCCTCGCCGATGTCGCCCGGGCGCTTGCCGCCCTCGCCGGGGAGCTGCATCAGCCGGCTCTGCCCTCCGTGGCCAGCGTGCAGCGATCCGTCGCCCGCTGGGAGGCCCCCCGGCCGACCATGCCCGACGAGCGGTACCAACTCCTGCTCGCCCACCTCTACGCCCGCACTCCTGCGGGCGAGGCCTCGCTCGGAAGGGGGTCCGACTTCGCCGAGTTCATGGATGTGCTCGGCCTGTTCGGAGAGAGCGAGCGCCGCACAACCGAACTCCGCAGGCTGGTCCTGCACGCAGTCACCGATTCCGGGGGCGGGCTGCTCGCCCTGCTCGCGCCGGGCACACAGGCCGGGCTGAACGCCGCCCTGGTCGACCCGTCGCGGGTGGACGAGGCGACCGTGGCGGGGCTGGCCGCTGTCGTGGCCGACGTGAACGCCGAAGTGGGCTCGCTGCCCATGGTGCGGCTTCAGCTCCTCCTCGCCCCCGCCGTCGAGGCCGCGAGGCTCCTTCTCGCGGGCCCGGTGCCCGCCCCGCTCGTGCCTCACCTGCGAGACGTCGTGGTCACCGCCCTGGTCTTGGGCGGCCATCTGCGCGGCTTCGAGGGCGTGTGCGAGCTGTACGTCGGTGATCCGGCTGCGGCGCACGACCGGTTCGCCCGGTCCGCGGAGACGCTGTCGGCCCCACGGGAGCAGGTGCAAAGGGCCATCGTGACGACGGACCAGGCACTCGCCCGGATCCGGCTCGGTGAACCGCGGGACGCCGTACGGCTGCTGCACCGCTGTGTTGCCGCGGTGTCGGCCACGGGAGGCCGGGTACCGGCGCTTCGCCTGAGACAGGCCCGCCGGGAACTGCGACCGTGGCGTCGGGAAGGCTGGGTGGCCGAACTCGACGACCACCTGATGGACGTCCTCGGCGCGTGACGGCCCCGCCGCGCCCGGGGCAAACACACGGCCGCAATACGCCTGTCGTAATCCCCCTGCATGGTTGATCGTTGGGCCCGACACGTACCCGTCGATCCACACAGGGGGACACGTCATGACGATCAACCGCAGGACACTGCTCGGCTCGGCCGCCGCGCTCGGGCTGCTCACCGCGTGCGGATCCAACACCGGCCGCGACGGCGGCGGTTCGGGCGGCAAGGGGCCGCGGCTCTCGCACTGGTACCACCAGTACGGCGAGGCGGGCACCGAGCAGGCCGTCAAACGGTACGCGGCCGCGTACCGCGAGGCGGACGTCGCGGTCCAGTGGCGTCCCGGCAACTACGACGAGCAGACCGCCGCGGCCCTGCTCACGAAGTCCGGCCCCGACGTCTTCGAGGTCAACGGCCCCAGCCTGGACCAGATCAGGGGCGGCCAGGTCGTGGACGTCACCGACCTGCTCGACGGGGTGAAGGACGACTTCAACCCGGTGGTGCTCGCGCCCAAGACGTACGACGGCCGGATCTGGGCGATCCCGCAGGTCGTCGACATGCAGCTGCTGTACTACCGCAAGAGCCTCCTGGCCGACGCGGGCGTCGAGCCGCCGCGCACCCTCGACGCGCTCGTCGACGCGGCGAGGAAGCTGACCACCAAGAAGACCAAGGGGCTCTTCCTCGGCAACGACGGCGGCGCGGGCGTCCTCGGCGGCACCCCCCTGTACGCGGCGGGCCTCACCCTCGTCACCGACGACGGCAAGGTCGGCTTCGACGACCCGGCCGCCGCCCGCGCGCTCGCCAAGGTGCGCGAACTGTACCGGGCGAAGGCGCTGCTGCTCGGCGCGCCCTCCGACTGGTCGGACCCGTCGGCGTTCGTGCAGGGCCTCACCGCCATGCAGTGGTCGGGCCTGTGGGCGCTGCCCGCCGTGCAGAAGGCGCTCGGGGACGACTTCGGGGTGCTCGCGTTCCCCGCGGACGGCCCCGACGGCAAACCCGCCGTGCCGGTCGGGGCGTACGGTGCGGCCGTCAGCGCCCGTACGCGGCACAAGGACGCGGCCAAGGACTATCTGAAGTGGCTGTGGGTCGACAAGACCGCCTACCAGCGGGACTTCGCGCTCAGCTACGGCTTCCACATCCCCGCCCGGCTCTCCCTCGCGAAGAAGGCCGACGCGCTCGCCAAGGGCCCCGCGGCCGACGCCGTGCGCTTCTCCACCGAGAACGGCCACGCCGAGCCGCTCCTGTGGACACCCGCGAGCCGCGTCGCCTACCAGGACGCGCTCAGCCGCGTCATCAAGTCCGGCGCGAATCCGGAGAGCGAACTGAGGTCTGTGGTGCGCAAGGTGTCGGCGGAGCTCACCCGCGTGCGGAAGAAGTCCGCGTGAGCGGCGGCCGCCCCGGCCTCGCGCGGCGGCTCGCCGGGCCGCAGAACCGCAACCTGTGGTTCTGGGTGTTCGTCGGCCCCTTCGTGCTCGGCCTGTTCGTCTTCACGTACGTCCCGCTCGGCTGGAGCGTCTACCTCAGCTTCTTCGACGCCCACAACACCGTCTCGCCCACGGAGTTCGTCGGCCTCGACAACTACACGGCGATGCTGAGGAACGACGCGTTCACCGACAGCCTGTGGACGTTCGCCGTGTTCACGGCCTTCATCGTGCCGACGACGTTCGTGCTGTCCCTGTCGCTCGCCCTGATGGTGAACCGGCTGCGCCGCGCGCAGGCGTTCTTCCGGTCGGTGTTCTTCCTTCCGGCGGCGTGCAGCTATGTCGTGGCCGCCCTGATCTGGAAGATGTCGATCTTCAACGGGGTGCGGTTCGGGCTCGCGAACACCGTGCTCGGCTGGTTCGGCGCCGACCAGACCGCCTGGCTTTCGACCACGGACCCGCCCTGGTACTGGCTGGTGATCGTCACCGTACGCCTGTGGCTCCAGGCCGGCTTCTACATGGTCCTCTTCCTCGCGGGGCTCCAGCGGATCCCACCCACCCTGTACGAGGCGGCCGCCGTGGACGGCGCCCGGCCCGGCTGGCAGGTCCTTCGCCACATCACGCTGCCGCAGCTGCGCGCCACGTCCGTCGCCGTGGCGCTGCTCCTGGTCATCAACGCCTTCCAGGCCTTCGACGAGTTCTACAACCTGCTCTCCGACGCCCGCGGCTACCCGCCGTACGCCCGGCCGCCGCTGGTCTACCTCTACTACACGGCGCTCGGCCAGGGGCAGAACCTCGGCCTCGGCAGCGCGGGCGCGGTGCTCCTCGCCCTGATCATCGCGGTGGTGACGGTCGGGCAGGCGCGCTGGTTCGGGCTCGGCCGGAGCGACGAGAAGGGAGCCTGAGCCATGCACGACGCGTGGGTGCGCGTGGGCCGGGCGCTGCGGCTCGCCCTGCTGATCGCCCTTGCCCTGCTCTTCCTGGTCCCGTTCTACCTCCTGGTGCGCAACGGGCTCGCCTCGGAGGAGGACATCACCTCGCCCGACTGGACGTTCTTCCCGTCCACGCTGCACTTCTCGAACGTCACCGAGCTGTTCCGGGACTCGACGGTGCCCATGGCCCGCTCCCTGCTCAACTCGGCGCTCATCGCGGTCCTGACGACCCTCGGCACGCTGCTGCTCGCCTCGCTCGCGGGCTACGGCCTGGCCCGCATCCCCTACCGCTACGCCAACCACGTCTTCTACGCGATCCTCGCCACGCTGATGGTCCCGGCCGCCGTCACCTTCGTGCCGAGCTTCGTGCTCGTGTCCTCGCTCGGCTGGGTCTCCACCCTGCGCGGCCTGATCGTGCCGACGCTGTTCTCGGCCTTCGCCTGCTTCGTCTTCCGCCAGTACTTCCTGGGCTTTCCCCGGGAGCTGGAGGACGCGGCGCGCGTGGACGGGCTCGGCTACTGGCGCACGTACTGGCGCGTGGTCGTGCCGAACACGCGGCCGGTCTTCGCGGCCGTCGGGACCATCGTGTTCATCGGCGCCTGGAACTCCTTCCTGTGGCCGCTGGTGATCGGCCAGGACCGGGAGGCGTGGACGGTCCAGGTGGCGCTCGCCTCGTTCACGACCTCGCAGGTGATCCGGCTGCACGAGCTGTTCGTCGCGGCGGCGGTGTCCATCCTGCCGCTGCTCGTGGTGTTCCTGTTCTTCCAGCGGTGGATCGTGGCGGGGGTGGAGCGGTCGGGCATAGACGACTGACCGTCCCACCCCCGCGGGGCCGCTAGAAGGCGTTCGGCGCGGCTTGGGCGCGGCGCTGGCCGGGCGTGACGCGACACGTCACGTCCTTGGCGGGGAGCTTGCCGGTGGCCAGGTAGCGCATGGACGGGTCCTCCACGCACGGGTAGCGGTGCTCGCCGTTGAAGAGGACGCCGTGGCCCTCACCCCCCTCGACGGTGATCATCCGCGAGCCCTTGAGGGCGCGGTGCATGTTCCGCGCGCCCGGGAGCGGGGTCTGCGAGTCCCACTCGTTCTGCACGAGGAGCAGCGGGACGCCGTTGTCCACCGCGGTGACCGGCTCGGCGCCCTCGGGCCAGTACGCGCACGGCGTGATGCCGGACGTGAAGTCCCCGTACAGCGGGTAGCGCACGGTGTCGCGCACCACGTCGCGGTAGTACGTCTCCGGGTCGCGGGGCCAGGCCGCGTCGGCGCAGACCACGGCGAACTGGGCGGCGAGTTCGTTGTCCTCGACCGGCGCCGCCGAAGGCCCGGACACCGTGGCGCCCGCCGCGGCGCGCTTCAGCTTGCGCACCAGCTCGGCCCCGCTGCGGACGGTGAAGAACTCGGGCCGGACGAGGTCGCGCACCGCGGCGCCGTCGAGCTTCTCGCCGTCGACCACGATGGGCTCGCGGTCGGCCCGCTGAACGAGCTTCCAGAAGGTCCGCTGGACCTTCGCCGGGGAGGTGCCGAGGTGGTAGGTCGCGTCGCGCTCGGCGGTCCACTTCGACCAGCGCTCGAAGGCCGGGCCGACCTCCTGCGCCCAGATGCGGAACATGCCCCGCCACATCAGCCCGGGGTCAACGGCACTGTCGAGGACGACCCGGTCCGCGCGCTTCGGGAACAGCTGCGTGTACACCGAGCCGAGCGCGGTGCCGTAGGAGACGCCGTAGTACGACAGCTTCTTCTCGCCGAGGGCCGCCCGCATGACGTCCATGTCGCGCGCGGTGTTGCGGGTGTTGATGTACGGCAGCACGCCGGGGTTCTTCGTGCGGCACCTGTCCGCGACGGACTTGGACCACTTCGCGTTCCGGTCGAACTCGGCCCGGGACCGGGTCGGCCGCGGGAAGTACTGGTCGGCCTCCGTGAGCCCGCAGCTCAGCGGCGAGCTCCTGCCGATGCCGCGCGGGTCGAAGCCGATCAGGTCGTACCGTTCGAGGACGGCCTTGGGCAGGCCCCGGGACGCGGCCAGGGGCAGGTCGAGCCCGGACGCGCCGGGCCCGCCCGGGTTGAAGGTCAGGATGCCGTGGCGCTTGCCGGACTTGCTGGTCCTCACCCGGGAGATCTCGACCTTGAGGGTCCTGCCCCGCGGCGCGCTGTAGTCGAGCGGCACCTTGAGCGTCGCGCACTGGAACTTCGCGGGCATGTCGGCCGCGCACCGCTTCCAGGTGAGCTGCTGCTGGGTGTACCGCGTGAGGTCGCGCGCCCCGGCGTCGTCGGGCGCGGCCGCCGCCGGGCCCGCGGCCAGGGAAGGCGCGAGGGTCGCCGTCAGGCCGAGCGCGAGCAGTGGCACGACGAGGCGTCTCGCTGCGGAGTGGGCCACGTGGAGCTCCCTTCGGTTGGTATGGACGTACCGCACTGGGGGACGCGAACGCGGGCGCCTCACCTCCGCCCATCGCGCCCGGAACGAGCCAAAGGTGGCGTGAACGCGGCCAACCGGTGCAGAAGGGCGGCCAGCCGGTGCGGAAAGGCGGCCAACCGACGCAGAAAAGCGGCGGCGGGCCCTCCGATAAACTGACCGCTTTCCCCCTGGAAGGTTGCGCACGTGGAGTTCCGGCTGCTCGGAGCGGTGTCCGTCGGCACCGAGGCCGGTGAGCTGCACCTCGGCCCCGCCAAGCGGCGCAGCCTCCTCGCCGCCCTGCTGCTGCGGCCCAACCGCCCCGTTCCGGTGGAGCAGCTCACCGCCACCCTGTGGGAGGACGAGCCGCCGCCGCGCGCCCGCAGCGTCATCCAGGGCCATGTGTCGCGGCTGCGGAGCCTGCTGGCCGACGCGGGCGCCGAGGTGTTCGGGGTCGAGCTGGTCACGCGGGGCACGGCGTACCTCCTGCGGATGCCCGAGTCGCTGCTCGACGCCCACCGCTTCGAGGAGCTGGTGACGCTGGCCCGCGAGCAGCGCGCGCCCGGCGACGCCGTGGCCATGTACGAGGAGGCCCTGTCCCTGTGGCAGGGGCCAGCGCTGACCGGCGCCTATCCGAGCCCGCCGCTGCTCGCCGCCGCGCACGCCCTGGAGGAGCTGCGGCTCGCCTCCGTGGAACTGCTCGCCGCGGCCTACGCGCGCCAGGGCGAACACCACCGGGCGGCGGCCGTCCTTCGCGCGGAGGCCGAGGCCCACCCGCTGCGCGAGTCCCTCGCGGCCGCGCTGATGCGGGCGCTCCAGCGCGCGGGGCGCCGCTCGGAGGCGCTCGACTGGTTCCACCGCACCCGGCGGCTGCTCGCGGACGAGCTGGGCGTGGACCCGGGCCGGGAGCTCGCGGACGCCTACGCGGCGGCGCTGCGCGGCGCCGACGACGAAGCGGACGCCCCGGCACCGGCCCCGGCCGCTCCGGCGGTGCCCGCCCCGGCCCCGCCCGCCGCCCCGCTTCCCTCCCCGCCCGCCGCCCCGCTTCCCTCCCCGCTCGCGCCCCCGCCGCCCCGGCCCCCCGCCACCGTCGACCTGCTGCCCCGGATGCCCCGCGGCTTCCACGGGCGCGCCGCCGAGCTCACCGCGCTGTCCCGCGCCGCCGCGGGCGAGGCGCCCGTGTGCCTGGTGACCGGGCCCGCGGGCGTGGGCAAGACGGCGCTCGCCGTGCACTGGGCGCACCGCGAGCGCGCCGCCTTCCCCGGCGGCCTGCTCTACGCCGATCTGCGCGGCTTCAGCGACACGGGCGAGCCGGACCACCTCGAAGTGCTGCGTGAGTTCCTGCTCGCGCTCGGGGTCGGGCCGCGCCGGATACCGGAGTCGGCGGGCGGCGCCTCCGCCCTGTACCGCTCGCTCGCCGCCGACCGGCAGCTCCTCGTCGTCCTCGACAACGCGCGCGACTCCGCGCAGGTCAGGGAGTTGCTTCCGGGCGGCGCCCGGTGCGTCACGGTGGTCACGAGCCGGTACCGCCTGCGCGGCCTGATCGCCTCGGACGCGGCCCGGCCCGTGCCGGTGGACGTCCTCGAACCGGACGACGGCACGGCCCTGCTCTGCGCGGTCCTCGGCGAGGAGCGGGTGCGCGCGGAGGCGGTGGCCGCCCGGCGCCTCGCCGAGCTGTGCGGCGGGCTCCCGCTCGCGCTGCGGGTGGCCGCGGCGCGGCTCGCGGACCAGCCGGACTGGTCCCTCGGCGCGATGAGCGCCGAACTGTCCGACGAGTCGCGCCGGCTGGGCCTGCTCGACGTGGAGGACACGGGCGTACGGGCGGCGCTGCGGCTCACCGTGCGCCGCCTGCCCGCGGACGTCGCGCACCACTTCGCCCATCTGGGCCGCCACCCGGGCACGCACGTCGACCGGTTCACGGCCGCCGCCCTCGCGGGCACCGACCCGGCGGCGGCCGAGGCCGCCCTGGAGCGGCTCGCCGCGGCCCACCTCGTCACCCGCTCCGCGCCGGGGCGCTGGTCGCTGCACGACCTCGTACGCCTCTACGCGCGCGGCCTGGACGCCGGGCCCGAGGCCGTGCCCCGGGTGCTCGACCACCAGATCGCCACCGCCCTCGCCGCGATCGCCGCGGCCGAGCCGGGCGAGGAGGCCTGCTTCGACCTGCCGGAGGACTTCCACCGGCCGCCCGCCGTACGGGAGTTCGGCGGCCGCGAGGAGGCCATGGCCTGGTACGCGGCCGAGCGCGACGATCTGACCCTGGCGGTCGGCGCGGCCCGCGCCGCCGCCCTGCACGGCAGGACCTGGCGGCTCGTGCTCGCGCTGTGGCCGCACATCGTGTGGCGGCACCGGGACGGCTGGGCCCCGCTGCTTCAGACCGCGCTGGACGCCGCCCGGGCCGACGCGGACGTGCGGGCCGAGGCGCGGGTGCGGGCCCTGCTCGGCTGGGTCCTCGCCGAGGAGGGCCGCACCGGCGAGGCCCTGGCCCATCTGGAGGCCGCGACGGGGCTCGCCGCGCGCGCCGGTGACGTGCCCGGGGAGGCGACGGCGCTGATCAACCTGTCGCTCGTCCAGGCCGCCCTCGGCGACCCCGAGGAGGCCGCGGAGGGCTGTCTGCGGGCCGCCGCCCTCGCGCGCGAGGCGGGCGACCGGCACACCGAGCGGCTCGCCCTGCACCACCTGGCCCGGCACCGCCTCGTCCTCCAGGAGTGGCGGGCGGCCCTCGACACGGCCACCGCCGCGCTCGCCGTCGCCCTTCCCCCGCAGACGTCGGCGGCGTCCCGGGTGCTGCTCCTCACCACGGCCGGGGAGGCCCTGATCGGCCTCGGCGACGAGGCCGAGGGCGTGCGCCGCCTGGAGACGGCGGCCCACGAAGCGGAAGCGTCCGGTTTCGACGAAGGAGCCGTCGGGGCGCTCGGCGCGCTGCTGCGCGTCTCGGCGGACGTGGGCCTGCGGGCCCGCTACGACACGGCGGTGATGCGGCTCAGGGCACAGCCCTGAGAGCCGCCCACGGGGGCGGGGCGGCACGTCAGCGGGACATCAGCCGGGCGTAAGCGGAACGCCAGCGGGGGCGACGAAAGTAGTGCTCACAGCGGGGGCGACCCCGCGGACCGCACCGACCAGCACCACCGCACAGGGGGACCTTCCATGCGTACGTCGCGTATCCACGCCACCGCTCTCGCCGCCGCGGCCACCGCCGCCCTGGCCCTGTCCCTGACCGCCTGCGGCAGCTCGGACGACAACGGCGCCGCGAAGACCCGGGTGAGCACGGTCGGCAAGACCACGGAGTCGTCCGGCAAGTCCGAGGGCACGGACGCGGCGGGCTCGGCGGGCACGGCGGACACGGCCGCGAAGACCGGCGGCGCGGCCGCGGCGGGCGGCGGGCAGGCCGGGCCGTCCCGCTCCGCGTCGGCCTCGGTCGCCAAGGGCTCCGGCGCCGCCGTCGACGCCGCGCGCTCCGCCTCCGTGCGCCAGTGCGACGGCACCGAGATGTCGTACTCCGTCCTCCACCGCTTCGCGAAGCAGCGCGGCGAGCACCTGCTGATCACCGCGGTGAACGCCGACAGCAAGCCGTGCTGGGTCACCTCGTACCCGTCGGTGATGCTCGGGAACACCGTGAACGTCCTCGGCCACTCCGCCAAGGACGCCCCCGGCGGCACCGCCCGCATCACGGTCAAGCCCGGCGGCAAGGTCTACTCCGCCGTGAGCCTCTTCGCCGACGGCCCGCGGTCGCACACCTCGTCGAGCCTGTCCCTGGCGCTGCGCGACCGCACCGGTGACACCGGCCCCGGCACCGACCAGGAGGCCTTCGACGCCAAGGGCGCGCCGTCGAAGTTCACCTGGTCCAGCGCGGACGTCACCAACTGGAACACCACCAAGCCGTACGGCTTCTGAGACCTGCCCGGACACCCCCCAGTCCCGGGCAGCCAGGGGACGGCACCCGCACAGGGTGCCGTCCCCTTCGCGCATGGGCTACTTGCGGGCCGCCAGCCGGAAGCGGAGGCGGCAGATGACCGCGTCCGTGTCGCGGCGCACCGCGTGGGCGAGGACGGCGCCGCGCTGGTTCTGCAGCAGCCGCTGCCACAGGTGCGCGGGCTCGACCTCGGGGATGAGGACGGTGACCCGGGTGCCGGGGTGGTACTGGTACACCCGGCGGACGTACGCGGCGACGGGCCGCCCGACCGTGCGCGCGGCCGAGGGGAGTTCGACCAGGTCGACGCCGGGGTTCCACAGCTCCCAGTCGCGCCGCAGCGCCGCCGTGGCCGCGCGGTCCTCGGGGTCGTCGTGCGTGACGGTGACGGCGCGGACCTCGTCGCCCAGGGACACGGCGGCGTTGAGCGCCTCGCAGGTGAGCCGGGACAGGCCGGACACCGGCACGATCACCAGGGAGTGGTCGCGGTGCGGCGGCTCGGGGACGCGGCCGAGGCCGAGGTCCTCGCCGATGCGCCCGTACGCCCGGTGCACGACCTCGAAGCCGCACACGATCGCGGGCAGCGCGAGCACGATCAGCCAGGCGCCCTCGGTGAACTTGGTGGCGGTCACGACGACCGCGGAGACGCCGGTGAGGACCGCGCCGAAGCCGTTCAGGAACGCCTTCGCGGGCCGGCCCGCCGCGCGCCAGTGGAGCACCATGCCGGTCTGGCAGAGCGTGAAGCCGACGAAGACGCCGATGGCGAAGAGCGGCACGAGGGTGTTGGTGTCGCCGCCGGAGAAGACCAGGAGGGCCGCGCCCGCGACGGCGAGCGCGAGCACGCCGTGGCGGTGGACCTGCCGGTCGGCCTTGAGGGCGAACACGTGCGGCAGGTAGTTGTCCCGGGCCAGCAGGCTCATCAGGACGGGCAGACCGCCGAAGGAGGTGTTCGCGGACAGGGCGAGCAGGATCATGGTGGCGAACTGCACCACGTAGAAGGCCCAGTTGTGCCCGAGGGACGCGTCCGTGAGCTGCGCGAGCACGGTGACGCCCTCGACGGGCTGGAGCCCGAAGCGGGAGATGAGGACGGACAGGCCGATCAGCATCACGCCGAGGAGCGCGCCGAGTGCGACCTCCGCGTGCTGGGCCCGCTTGACGCGCGGGGAGCGGAAGGACGGCACCGCGTTGGCTATCGCCTCGACGCCGGTGAGGGCGGAGCAGCCGGACGCGAAGGCCTTGAGGAGGAGCAGCGCGCCGACCGTGGTGGCGTTGTCGGCGAGGGCGGAGGCGTGGCCTGCGGCGGCCTCGGTGGAGACCGGTCCGTCACGGAACAGGCCGACGGCGACCATGGTGAGGATCGCGCCCACGAACACGGCGGTCGGCACGATGAACACCCGCGCCGAGTCGACGATGCCGCGCAGGTTCACCGCGGTGATCAGGACGAGGACGCCCAGGCACAGCCACAGCCGTTCGCCGTACAGCTCGGGGAAGGCGGAGGTCAGGGCGGCCACACCGGCGGTCACGGCCACGGCCACGTTCAGCACGTAGTCGAGGACGAGGGACGCGGCGGCGACCAGGCCCGCGCGGCGGCCCAGATGCGTCTTCGCGGCCGCGTAGGAGCCGCCGCCGTCGGGGAAGGCGGCGATGACCTGCCGGTAGGAGGCGACGAGGACGGCGAGCAGAGCGGCGATCGCGAGCGTCACGGGCAGCGTGAAGCCGAGGCCGTAGCCGCCGGCGGCGGCGAGGACGAGCACGATGGCCTCGGGCCCGTAGGCCACGGATGCCATGGCGTCCAGGGAGAGGGCGGCGAGGCCCTGCAGCGCGGTGAGGCGGTGACGGTCGCCCGGGTCCGGGACGCCGGAACCGGTATCGGGGGGCTCCTCGATGGCCGGGGCGCCGGGGCGCTCGGAGACGGTCGTCATGGTGGGTGCCTTTCGAACGGGATGGCCAAAAACGCGGCTGACCTCAGCGTCAGCGCGCGGAGCGGGCCCGGCGCCTCTTCTTGGCGGCTCCTTGGCGGGGGTGAGCGGCTTCTTGACGGCTTGTTGAGGAGGGCTGTCAGCTTCGCGTCAAGGTGTGGCATGAATGTGTATGCGGTCCGTCAACAGCGCGTCCGGGCCCGTGGGGCCGCTCTACGGTGCGGCTCATGGGACGTGACTGGAGGACGCGGGCCGCTGCGCACCGCGGCGCCGTCCGCGGGGGGACGCGCGAGCACCGGATGCCGACGCGGGACGAGGTGGTGACCGACCGGCGCTGGGGGGCCGACCTGCGGGCCGCCGTCTTCTGTTCGCTGGCCCTGCTCGTCCTGATCGTCCTCGTCGACCTGGGCGCGGGCACGCTGAGCGCGCTCCGCGTCGCCCTGTGGGCGGTGCTCGCGGTGCTCCTGTACGTGATCCTGCACCCGGCGCGGGTCACGGCGGGCCCCGGCTGGCTCGCGGTGCGCGGCCCGCTGCGGCAGCGGCACGTGTGCACGAACCTGCTGACCAGCGTGCACGTCAGCCGGACCGTCGCCGCGCGGCTCGTCCTGTGCGACTCGCTCGGCCACCGGGTCGAGTTCGACCCGAGGGTCCTGGCCGAGAACCCGCTGCTGCTGCACCGCCTGGACGCGGGGGCCCGCGCCGCCCGGGCCTCGGGCCTGCTGCGCTGCGGGGTGACCGACCTCGCCCGGCTCACGGCACGCCTGGACGGCACCCGCGCGAAGGCCGTCTTCGAGGCGTCGGGCCTGCGCTGACGCGGCGGCGCGGTCAGGCCTTGAGCGCCTCGTACCGCACGCCCGTCAGCTCCTGCGAGGCCGCCCACAGCCGTGCGGCGGCCCGGTCGTCGCGGGTCCAGCTCGCGCGCGGCGACGGCGCGGGGGCGCCGCGCCAGGCGAGCAGGCGCGGCCCGGTGAAGGAGTCGGGGCGCACGCCGGGCGCGGTGGCCGCGTACAGGACGGGGAGCGCGCCCGCCTCCGCGGACTGGGCGACCAGGCGGTTGCCGAGCGTCTGGACGGCCTCCGCGGCCTTGCGGCCCTCCATCCTCGGCGCGGCCGTCTGGAGGTTCGTCGAGGCGTAGCCGGGGTGGGCGGCGGCCGCGACGACGTCCGCGCCCGTGGCCGCGATGCGGCGCGCCAGCTCGTGCGTGAACAGCAGGTTCGCGGTCTTGGAGCGCCCGTACGCGAGCCAGCGGTGGTAGCGGCGCTCGCTGTTGAGGTCGCGCAGGTCCACGTTCGTCAGCAGGTGGAGCATGCTGGACACGGTGACGACCCGGGCGCCCGGGGTGCGCAGCAGCGCCGGCATGAGCAGCCCGGTCAGCGCGAAGTGCCCCAGGTGGTTGACGCCGAACTGGGTCTCGAAGCCGTCGGCGGTGCGGCGGTGGGGCAGGGCCATCACGCCCGCGTTGTTGACGAGCAGGTCGAGCCGCCCGCCGCGCTCGCGTTCGTGGCGCCGCGCGAACTCCCGTACGGAGCCGAGGTCTCCGAGGTCGAGCCGCCACACCCGCGCGTCGGCGGACGGCACCTCGGCGGCGAGCCGGTCAAGCGCGGCGGCGCCGCGCGCCTCGCTGCGGCAGGCGAGCACCACCCGGGCGCCGCGCCGCGCCAGCTCCCGCGCCGTGCAGTAGCCGAGTCCGCTGTTGGCCCCGGTGACCACGGCGTCGCGTCCGCTCAGATCGGGCATGTCGGCGGCGGTCCATCCCATGCGGGCGAGCGTACGCCGGAACGGAAGGCCGGACGAGCGGCAGGTGTGAACGGACGAGCGATTTCAAGCCCGTCCGGCGTTTGAGGACGAGGCCGAAGGCCGATAACCCGCGCAGGACGCCCACGTCAGGAAGAGGCCCACGTCAGGAAGAGGCCCCGCCGTCCACGACGAGATCCGTGCCCACCACCGACGCCGCGTCGTCCGACGCGAGGTACAGCACGGCGGCAGCGATCTCCGCGGTGTCCACGACGCGCCCGAGCGGCGACTCGTTCAGCATGCGCGCAGCGCGCCCCGCCTCGGTCTCGCCGGGCCGCAGCGACATCGTGGTGGCGGACGCGCCGGGGGACACGGCGTTGATGCGCACGCCGTCCTGGATGTGGTCCAGGGCGGCCGCGCGCGTCAGCGCGGACACCGCGGCCTTGGAGGCGACGTACCCGGCGATGCCCGGGCGGCGCTTGTGGGCGCCCAGGTTGGAGGCGATGTTCACGATGGCTCCGCCGCCCGCCTGGGAGCGCATCTGGCGCACCTGGGCCTGGAGGGCGAACAGCACGCCGCTGACGTTGACGTCGAGCAGCGTGCGCCAGTCGTCCTCGGAGAGCTCGGCGACGGGCGCGCCGCCCTTGAAGACGCCCGCGTTGTTCACCGCCACGTCGAGCGAGCCGAAGCGGTCGACGGCGGCCCGCACCAGGGCCTGGACCTCGGCGGCGCGCGTGACGTCGGCGACGTGCGCGAGCCCCGTGCCGCCCGCCTCCTCGATCAGCGCGACCGTCTCCTTGAGCGGGGCCGAGGAGCGCCCGGCGACGACGACGTTCGCGCCCTCGGCGGCGAGGGCGAGGGCGACGGCGCGGCCGAGGCCGGAGCCGCCGCCGGTGACGAGGGCGGTGCGGCCGGTGAAGCGGTTGCGGGGGGAGACGGTCATGGCGGACTCCTACGGCGGGACGCGGACGGGCCCGGCCCAATTCTGGACCGAGCGATCCAATACTAGGTCCCGAGCCGCGCCGCGTACACCCCCACCCGGACGTCGTCGTCGTCCAGGCACTGCCCCGTCGCCAGGTCGAAGCGCTGCTTCAGCAGGGGCGAGGCCACGAACACGCGGCCGTCCGCCGAGCCGAGCAGGCCGCGCGAGAGCACGGCCGCGCCGGAGAACGGGTCGCGGTTGTCGATGGCGTACACGCGCCGGGACCGGTCGAGGAACACCGCCGCCTGCCGCCGCCCGTCGGGCAGCAGGACGGCCACCCCGCGCCCCGGCGTGAGCCGGGACGCGGCGCACAGGGTCAGCCAGCCGCCGTCGAGCCGCAGCTGCACGCTCGCACCGGTCGTCGTCACGCGGAGGTTCCTTCCAGGTCGGCGGCCCGGCGGGGGCCGATGGCCAGCAGGGGCAGGTCCGGCTTGAGCTGCTCGCGCTCCGGGACGAAGGCCACCGTCGGGTCGGGGGTCCCGGGCGCGTTCACGAACGACACGAAGCGCGCGAGGCGTTCGGGGTCGTCGAGGGTCGCCGCCCACTCGTCGCGGTAGTGGCGCACGTGCCCGGCCATCAGCGCCTCCAGGTCCGCGCCGAGGCCCAGCGAGTCGTGCACGACGACGTCCCGTACGTGCTCGACGCCGCCCTCGATCCGCTCCAGCCACGTCGAGGTGCGCTCCAGACGGTCCGCCGTACGGATGTAGAACATCAGGAACCGGTCGATCAGGCGCACCAGTTCACCGTCGTCCAGGTCCTGGGCGAGCAGATCGCCGTGGCGCGGGGTCGCGCCGCCGTTCCCGCCGACGTACAGGTTCCAGCCGCCCGAGGTGGCGATCACGCCGAAGTCCTTCGAGCGGGCCTCCGCGCACTCGCGCGCACAGCCCGACACGGCCGACTTCAGCTTGTGCGGCGCGCGCAGGCCCCGGTAGCGCAGCTCCAGGTCGACGGCCATGCGCACCGAGTCCTGCACGCCGTAGCGGCACCAGGTCCGGCCGACGCAGGACTTCACCGTGCGCAGCGCCTTGCCGTACGCGTGCCCGGACTCGAAGCCCGCGTCCACGAGCCGCGCCCAGATCAGCGGGAGCTGCTCGACGCGCGCCCCGAACAGGTCGATGCGCTGCCCGCCCGTGATCTTCGTGTAGAGGCCGAAGTCCCGGGCCACCTCGCCGATCACGATGAGCTTCTCCGGGCTGATCTCGCCGCCGGGCACGCGCGGCACGACCGAGTAGGAGCCGTTCTTCTGGAGGTTGGCGAGGAAGTGGTCATTGGTGTCCTGGAGCGCCGCCTGCTCGCCGTCCAGGACGTAGCCGTCCGCGCCGATCGCGGGCGCGAGCGAGGCGATGATCGAGCCGACGGCGGGCTTGCACGTCTCGCAGCCCTCGCCACCGCGCGCCCCGTCCCGGCCGTGAGTGTCGAGCAGCTCCGCGTACGAGGTCACGCGGCGGACCCGGACGATCTCGTACAGCTCGGCGCGGGTGTGCGGGAAGCAGCCGCACAGTCCCGCGTCGCCAGGCTCCGGCAGGAGCTGCCCGACGATCTTCACGCAACTGCCGCAGCCCGTACCGGCCTTGGTGCACCTCTTCACCTCGGGCAGCGTCGCGCAGGCCTGGATCGCGGCCTTCGTGACGTTGTGGCAGGTGCAGATCACCGCGTCGCCGGGCAGCGCCTCGGGGCCGAGCGCCTTCGCCACGCCCGCGCCCGCGGGGAGCACCAGCTGCTCGGCGGGGACCGGCGGCACCTGCCCGGTCAGCGCCCGCAGCGTGCCGTACGCCGCCGCGTCGCCGACGAGGACGCCGCCGAGCAGCTCCCCGCCCGCGCCGACGACCAGCTTCTTGTACGTGCCCGAGCGCGAGTCGGAGTAGACGACGTCGAGGCAGCCGTCGGCGCTGCCGTGCGCGTCGCCGAACGACGCGACGTCCACGCCGAGCAGCTTCAGCTTCGTGGACAGGTCGGCGCCGGTGAACGCCTGCCCCGTACCGCAGGCGATGGCCTGCGCGGCCGTGCGCGCCATCTCGTAGCCGGGCGCGACCAGGCCGTACACGCGCCCGTCCGCGGCCTGCGCGCACTCGCCGATCGCGTACACCGCCGGGTCGCCGGTGCGGCACTGGCCGTCGACGGTGATCCCGCCGCGCTCGCCCACCGGCAGGCCGCAGTCGCGGGCCAGCCGGTCGCGGGGGCGGACGCCGGCGGAGAACACCACCATCTCGGTGGCCAGCTCCGAGCCGTCGGACAGGCGCATCGCCGTCACGGCGCCCTCGTCCGACGCGACGATCTCCTGCGTGCCGACGCCCGTGTGCACGCTCAGGCCGCGCCCGGTCAGGGTGCGCAGGAGCGCGGCGCCGCCGCCCTCGTCCACCTGGGCGGGCATGAGGCGGGGCGCGAACTCCACGATGTGCGTGGCGAGTCCGAGGCCCTGGAGCGCGCCCGCCGCCTCCAGGCCGAGCAGGCCGCCGCCGACCACCGCGCCCGTCGTGGCGTGCTTCGTCGCGTACTCCTCGATGGCGAGGACGTCCTCGACGGTGCGGTAGACAAAACAGCCCGTGGCGTCCCTTCCCGGCACCGGCGGCACGAACGGGTACGAGCCGGTGGCCAGCACGAGCGTGTCGTACGCGACCGTGAACCCGGAGCGCGCGGTGACCGTGCGCGCCTGCCGGTCGATGCGCTCCGCCGGATCGGCCACGCGCAGCTCCACGCGGTGCCGGGCGAGGAACTCCGGGTCGGTGAGGGAGAGTTCGTCCGGCGTGCGGCCCTCGAAGTACGAGGTGAGCCGGACGCGGTCGTAGGCGGGGCGCGGCTCCTCGCACAGGACGACCACGCGGTGCGTGGCGGTGACCCCGCGCTCGGCCAGCTCCTCCAGGAAGCGCTGGCCGACCATGCCGTGGCCGACGAGGACAAGGGTGGGCGGCATGTCAGTGACCTCCGTCGTGGGTGAGCAGATGCAGCGGCGGGACGCCGTCGTCCGGCAGGGGCTCGTCCGCCTCCCAGGCGCGGGCGAGCGCGCCGACCGCCGCGAGATCGCCGAGCAGGACGCCGCCGACGAGCCGGTCGCCGCGCACCACGACCTTGCGGTACGTGCCGCGGGTGGCGTCCGCGAGGCGCAGGACGTCGTCGTCGGGGCGGGCCTCGGGCTCCCCGAACGCGGCGACGTCCAGGGGACGTTCGGCGTGCGGGAGCGTGAGGCGGGTCAGCGAGCGGGTGCCCGCGTACGGCCGCGCCGACTCCGGCGCGGTCAGGGCCGCGGCGACCGCGTCGGCCTGGTCGAGCGCGGGCGCGGCCAGGCAGGGGACGCGGCCCGCGTGCTCGGCGCAGTCGCCGATGGCGCGGACGCGGGGGTCGTCGGTGCGCAGCGCGTCGTCGACGACTACGCCCCGGCGCACGGCGAGGCCCGCGGCGCGGGCCAGCCCGACGCGGGGGCGGACGCCGCAGGCGAGGACGGTCAGCTCGGTGTCGAGCACGAACCCGTCCGCGAGCTCGACGGCCGTCACGGCGTCCCCGTCGCGGCGCACGCCCCGCACCCGGCACTGTGTGTGCACCTCCACGCCGAGCCGCGTCAGGTGCTCGCGCACCAGGTCCGAGGCGGCCGGGTCGAGCTGGCGCTCCAGCAGCCGGTCGCCCTGCTGGGCGAGGACGACCCGGGCGCCCCGGCCGGCGAGTGCGCGGGCCGCGCAGACGCCGAGGAGGCCGCCGCCGATGACCACGGCGCGGCAGCCGGGCGTCACGGCGGCCGAGAGCGCCAGGCAGTCGTCGAGGGTGCGGAACGCGTGCACTCCGCCGGGCAGGTCCGTGGCGCCCGGCGGGAACAGGCCGCGCAGCGGGGGCAGGACCGGGTTCGCGCCGGTGGCGAGCACGAGGGTCTCGTACGGCACCCGGGAGCCGTCCGCGCACCGGACCACCCGCTCCGCGCGGTCGATCCGCACCGCCCGGGCGCGCAGGTGCCGGGCCGGGGCGGGCAGCGCGATCACCTCGGGGGCGAGGCGTCCCGCGAGCACGTCCGTGAGCAGGACGCGGTTGTACGGGGCGTACGGTTCCTCCCCGATCAGCAGGGCGTCCGGGCCCAGCCGCGCGGCGAGCCGGGCTCCGGCGAGCCCGGCCCCCACCACGACGGTCCGCGCGCGGTCACTGGTCATGCCCCGCAGCCTGCGGGGCGGGTGTTACCCGACGGCCACCACGGTGTTTCCCCGGGGGAACGGTGACCTCAGGCCCCGGCCCGGGGAGCTGTGAGGTGCGGGGCGGCGGTCGGCTGTGCCCACCCGTTCCGCCCCTGGGCGGACCAGCTGCCCACAGCGGGAGGGGTCGGGGGAGGGCAGGGGCCGACGGCCGTGAACCGCGGGGCGGTCCCACCCACCCGCCCCCACCCGGGCCCGCGAAGCCGGGCAGTTCCGGGCGGGCGGGAGGAACCGCCGCGGAGCGGCAGCGGCAGCGGCAGCGGACGGCGGGGAGGCGCTCTGCGTCGGGGCCGGCCGGGGCGAAGCCGGGAGTCACGGGTGGGCGGGTGGGAGGAACCGCCGCGGAGCGGCGGGGGAGGGCCGCCGGGCGGCGGGGGAGGGCCGCGCGGCTCAGGGCGGGAGGGTCCGCGCGGCTCAGGGCGCCCGCTACTGGCGGGAGCCCGTCAGGTGGGCGAAGACCACCACGTTGCCCTGGTAGCCCGTGCGCTTGGAGTACGCCCCGCCGCAGGTGATCACCCGCAGCTCGGCCCGCGCGGCGGCCCCGTACACCTTCTCGTCCGGGAAGGACTTCGCGTCGTACACCTCCACCGCGTCCACCGCGAAGAGCGCGACCGTGCCGTCGCGCCGCTCCACCTCGATCGCCTGCCCCTTCTTGAGGGCCCCGAGGCGGTAGAAGACCGCGGGCCCGTCGGCGTTGTCGACGTGCCCGGCGACGATCGCCGTGCCGCGTTCGCCGGGCGTGGTGCCCGCCTCGTACCACCCGGCGAGGTTCGTGTGCCGCGGCGGCGGCACGTCGAGGCTGCCCTGGCGGGTCAGGCCGAGCCCCATCAGCGGCGCGTCCACGCCGATGGCGGGGACGCGGACGCGGTCGGGCGGCGAGGGCGGCAGCGGCGCGGCGGCGGGCACGGCGCGCACCTCCGGCGACGCGGCCTGCGCGGCCGAGGGCTGCGGCGGCGGATGCCCGGCCGTACCGCTGTGCAGCAGCCACGCGCCGGAGCACAGGGCGAGCGCGGTGACGGTCCCTATGAGCGCGGTCCCGGCCCTGCCGCGGCCCGCGCGCGAGCGGTCTGCCATGGCGTCCCCTCGGGGGTCGGGGCCCCTCCCCGCCGCCGCGGCCGCGAGGGACTCGGCGGCCCGGCGGGGGGAGGGGACGGTGGTACCTGCGGACTGCGGAGGGTGTCCGTCAGATCCTGTCGCCTCTCGCCCGGCGATGCAGGAGCCAGGTACCGCCCGCGGCGGCGACGGCGAGAGCAGCCACGCCCGCCGCGGTCTGCGCGGGGTCGGGACCGAGCGCGCCGCCGACCCCCGTCCTCACGTGCCCCCTGGGCTGCGCGGGCGCCTGCTCGCGCGCGGCCGCCGTGGAGGTGAGCGTCACCGTCAGATCGCCGGTGACCGTCCGGCCGCGGGCGGCGGACCCGGAGCAGCGGGCCACGATCTCGTACGTGCCGGGCTGCGCGGACGGCGGCACCCGGAACCGCCCGGTCGCCTCGGCCGCGCCCGTGGCGGAGGCCAGGGCGAAGGTGCCCGCCCCCACCGCGCTCGCGTCCCCCGCGGCGGTGCCGTCCGCGCCGCACGCCGCCGTGCGCACGGTGACGGTGGTGCCGGGCGTCACCGGTGACGGCGCGATGCCGAGACCGCCCGTGCCCGCCGCCGACGCGGGGCCTGCCAGCAGGCCCGCCGAGGCGACGGCGAGCGCGGCGGTGGTCGTCAGGTGGCGGGCGGTGCGCATGGGGCGTGCTCCTGTCGGGCCGCGTACGGGACACACCTCCGAGGTAACGTGCCCTCCGCCCCGCACGCCTGCTGAAGCCCCATCAGAAATGCCGCGCCGGTCCGCGCCGCGGCGCTTGTGCGGCCGCGTTCCAGCAGGTCACCGGCGTATGGACGGAAAGACTCCGAAGGCGCGGCGCGGCACCTGTGAATGGGTGACCCGGCCTCAGATCACGTCCCCGGGCACGCCCTCGTACAGGTCGGCGACCGTCGCCATGAGCTTCTCGTCGACGGGGAAGTCCTGGTCGTCGACGCGCCGGACGGGGGAGACGCCCCAGGAGTTGGTGACGAAGGCGGCCCGGTAGGACGGCAGGTCCTGCAGGAACACCGGACCCCGCCGGGTGGGCAGCCCGGCGTCCGCGAGCCGGGGTTCGAGCAGCCCCATGGTGATGCCGCGCAGGTGGGGTGCCTCGGGCCAGACGACCTCGCGCCCGTCGAAGAAGGCCACGTTCGTCACCGCGCCCTCGCTGACCGCGCCGTCCGGGCCGGTGAGCAGCGCCTCGTCGTAGCCGAGCCGCTCCGCCTCGCGCCGGTGGTACGTCTGCCCGAAGCCGCCCAGATGCTTGAGGTGCGCGGCGGGCCGTACGTACGGGACGGACTTCAGGGACTGCGCCCGCTCGGCCATGGTCGCGGGCAGCTCGACGGGCGGGCGGACGGTGACCATCAGGGAGGGCTCGCCGTCCGGGGCGTGCACGTAGACGCGCACGGCCGCGTTCTGGAGCACCCCGGTGCCCGTCCCGCCGCCCGCTCCGCCGTTCGCGGAGCCGTCCCCGGCGAGCGCGTGCCGGATCGCCGCGCGGACCCGGTCGCCGTCCAGGCCCTGGCCGAAGAGCTCGCGGCTCGCCGCGTCGAGCCGCTCGAGGTGGAGGGAGAGGCCGCGCACCGTGCCGCCCCTGACCTGCATCGCGGTGAAGTGCCCGAAGCCGTCGAGGGCACGGGCGCGCAGCTGCTCGGCGGTGGCCGGGGCCCCGTCGATCTCCAGGCGGTCGGGGGCGGCGGGGTTCGATGTCGTCATGGGGACCACCGTACGGACGCGAGCACCGGCGCGGACGGGCGGGCGGCGCCCCGGTGTGGAGGGGCGGACGGCGCCCCGGCCCCCGCGCCCGGCGCGGCCCCCGGTCAGTCCTCGAGCAGACGGCGCGGCCCCGGCCCGTGCGCGGCCAGCTCGTCCCACGGGTTCGACAGGGCGCACTTGTCGAGCGAGAGACAGCCGCAGCCGATGCAGTCCGTGAGGTTGTCGCGCAGCCGCCGCAGGGTGCGGATGCGCCGGTCGAGGTCGTCCCGCCAGCACTCGGATATCCGGGCCCAGTCCTCGCGGGTCGGCGTGCGGTCCTCCGGCAGCAGGGCGAGCACCTCGCGGATCGTGGCCAGCGGGATGCCGAGCCGCTGCGAGGTGCGGATGAAGGCGACGCGGCGCAGCGTGTCCCGGCTGTAGCGGCGCTGGTTGCCGGGGGTGCGGCGGCTGGTGATGAGCCCCTCCCGCTCGTAGAAGCGCAAGGCGGAAGGCGCCACTCCGCTGCGCTCGGCGAGCTCGCCGACGGTGGCTTCCTTGGCGTCCGGTGCGAGGTGCGAGGTCATGCCGACAGATTAGCCACGGAAGCCGCTTGACCTGAACCAAGGTTTAACTAAGAGGCTTGCCGCATGAACACCACCACCGACGTCTCCCCGTCCCCCGCCGCCGCCCTGTCCGCCACGGCCGCGAAGCCCGTGAAGGTCGCCGTCGTCGTCGGCAGCAACCGCGAGGGCCGCTTCGGCCCCGTCGTCGCCGAGTGGCTGCTGCGCCACGTGCGCGCGCACCAGGGCTTCGAGGTCGACGTCGTCGACCTCGCCGAGGTCGACCTGCCGACCTCCCTCTCGCACCGGCCGGACGCCGCGACCCGCGCCGAACTCGCCAAGGTCTCCCCGAAGCTGGCCGCCGCCGACGCCTTCGTCGTCCTCACCCCCGAGTACAACCACTCCTACCCCGCGTCCCTGAAGAGCCTGATCGACTGGCACCACCCCGAGTGGCAGGCCAAGCCCATCGCGTTCGTCTCCTACGGCGGGCTCTCCGGCGGCCTGCGCTCGGTCGAGCACCTGCGCCCGGTCTTCGCCGAGCTGCACGCCGTCACCATCCGCGACACCGTCTCCTTCCACAACGCGGGCGCCCTCTTCGACGACGAGGGCAACCACAAGGAGCCCGCGGCCGCCGACGCCGCCGCGAAGGCGATGCTGGACCAGCTCGCGTGGTGGGCGTGGGCGCTGCGCGCGGCCAAGGAGGTCCGGCCGTACGGGAGCTGACCCCGTGCGCCGCTCACGCCTGAGGCAGCCGGACGACCGCGACCGCGCCGCCGTCCGGCGCGTTGGCCAGCTCCACCGTGGCGCCGACGACCGCGGCCTGGCCGAGCGCGATGGTCAGGCCGAGCCCGGTGCCCTGGCCGCGCTCGCGGGCGCCGGTCTCGAACCGCTGCGGGCCCTCGCGCAGCAGGTGCTCGGGGAAGCCGGGCCCGTGGTCGCGCACGGTCACCACGGCCCCGTCGACGCTGAGGTCGACGGGGTCGCCGCCGTGCCGCCGTGCGTTGCCGACGAGGTTCGCCAGGATCCGCTCCAGGCGGCGCGCGTCGGTCCGCACCAGCTGCTCCCCGGTGCTGGCGAACCGTACGCCGCGGTCCGTGGACTGCCCCGCGAAGAGCCCCCGTTGGGCCATGCCCTCGACGAGCGTGCCGAGCGGGTGCACGTCCAGGTCGGGCCGCTCCACGTCCGCGTCGAGCCGCGCCACCTCCAGGAGGTCCTCCGTCAGCGCGCGCAGCGCGCACACCCGGTCGCGCACCAGCTCCGTGGGGCGGCTCGGCGGAAGCAGCTCGGCGGCGGTGTGCAGCCCGGTCAGCGGGGTGCGCAGCTCGTGCGCCACGTCCGCGGTGAACCGCTGCTCGGCCTCCAGGCGCCGCTGGAGCGTCGCGGCCATGGTGTCGACGGCCGTCGCCAGGTCGGCGACCTCGTTCCTGCCGTGCCGGAAGCCGGGCGGCAGCGGATGGCCGATGCGGGCGTCCAGGTCGCCCTGGCTGATGCGGCGGGCGATGGCGGCCGCGGCCCGCAGATCACGGCTGAGCCTGCTGGCGAGCGCGGCGCCCCCGAGCGCGGCGAGCGCGACGACCACCGCGCCGGACACCAGGAGCTGCTGGTCGAACTCGGCCATCTCGTCCGCCTGTTCGCGCAGCGGCAGCCGCACGGACAGGACCCGGTCGCCGACCGGGCGCGCCGCCCACACCGCCGGGTCGCCCGACTCCATGTCGAGGTACGTGCCGCGCCGCCCGGCGAGCGCCGCCGCGCGCAGCGGCTCCGGCAGGCCCGGCGCGTCGAGGGCGGCGCGCGTGCCGTCCCGGGTGCCGTCCTGGTCGACCTGGCCCGTCAGCTCGTACAGCTGCCGCACCCGCACCAGCTGCGCGGTCGCCCCGGAGCGCGCGCTCGCGCCGACCTGGTCGAGCCGCGCCTGGTGGATGAGGAGCCCGATCGCCACGGCCACGACCGCGCAGCCCGCGGCGAGCAGCGCGGCGATCTTCCACCGCAGGCCGAGCGTGTTGAGCGGAGCGAGCACGCGCCGCGGGGCCCGCACGAGCCACCGCGCGCGAGCACGGCCCTTCGCGGGGGCGCCCCCCTGCTCGGGGACGCCGCCCTGCTCGGCGGCGCGGCTCTCGGCAGCGGCGCCGCCCTTGTCGAAGGCGCGACCGTCCATGCCGTCGACCTGTCCGGGCGTCACGGGCGGGTTCCCGGGCGGGCGGAGGGCGTGGACGACGGCGTGGACGACGGCTCGGACGACGGCCTGGTCGACGGGGAGTCGTCCCCGCCGCGGCCGGGGGAGCGGTCCGGCTTCCGGTAGCTCTTGGTGTCGCTGACCGTCGACATCCGCTTGCCGTCCCAGTGGTAGCGCACGGCCTGCTCGCCGCCGTCGGCGCACGGGCTGCGCACCAGCAGATCGGTGCCGAGCACCTCCACGGCGATCCGCTTGCCCGCGGTGAACAGCACCGGGTAGACCTTGCCGCCGCGCTCGGCGTAGACGACGACCGCGCTGCGCCCGCTCTCCAGGTCGATCGCGAGCAGCAGCTCGGGCCTGCCGTCCCCCGACAGGTCGACGAGCACCGGCGGCCGGATCCCGGAGCGCCCCGGCTTGTCGATCATCGGCCGGTCCGCGAGCGGCCTGAGGCGCGGGTCCGCGCGCAGCAGCTCGTGCACGTCGAGCTTGGCGAGCCCGCCGGGCCCGAGCTCGCCGAGGCCGTCGAGCGGCTCGGGCGGGGGCAGCTTCGTCGCGGTCTCGGCGCCCGGCGCCGACGGCGTCGCACCGGACCAGCCGGGCCACAGCGGCTTCGGGCTCGGCTGCACCGACACCGGCGGCGCGGGCTCGGACGCGTCGAGGCCGCCCGTCGACCCGCAGGCGCAGAGCACGACGACGGCCAGGACGGCCAGGGGCACGCCCAGGAGGAGGCGGAGACGCAGAGTCATGACGGGACCGATGGACGAGGGAGGCTGGGCGGCGGCCGGCCCGGGGAAGCACCGGGAGTGCGGCACGGGACCGGCCACCCGGGGTCGACGCTAGGAAGGACGCATCACAGAAACCGGGAGGTTGTGTAACAGCCATCGCCAAAGCTGGGAAAAACCCCAGCTCGGGACCTTCGGCCAGGCCGGTAGCCTCCCCAGCGCACAGGCCTTCGCCCGCGCCCGGGGCCTTCCCGTACGACGCGCGGGGCCTTCCCGTACGAAAGGAGCACACGCCGTGACGGAACCGAGCACGCCCGCCTTCCTGCTGGTCCTGACCACCACGGACACCGCCGACAAGGCGGACACCCTGGCGCGCGCCGCGGTCGAGGCCCGCCTCGCCGCCTGCGCCCAGATCAACGGCCCCGTCACCTCCGTCTACCGCTGGGACGGCGCCGTGGAGACGGCCCGCGAGTGGCAGGTGTTCCTGAAGACGACGCAGGAGCGGTACGCCGCCCTGGAGTCCTGGCTGCTCCAGGCCCACGACTACGAGACGCCGGAGATCATCGCCACCCCCGTGACCCGGGGCAGCGCGGCCTATCTGGGCTGGGTCGCGGAGGAGACCGCCGAGTGACCGAGCGCCTGCCGTTCTTCGTGTACGGGACGCTGCGCCCGGGCGAGCGCAACCACGCCTTCCTCTCCGGACGCGTCCTGACCCGCGCGCCCGCCCTGCTCCCCGACGCCGTCCTCTACGCCGGACCCGGCTACCCGTACGCGGTCCGGACCCCCGGCGCGGGCCCCGTCCACGGCGACCTCGTGACCGCGCGCCCCGAGACGTACGGGCGGCTGCTCGCCGACCTCGACCACCTGGAGGAGTACGTCCCCGGCGACCCCCGCAGCCTCTACCTCCGCGAGGCGCTCGCCGTCGTCCGTGAGGACGGCAGCACGGCGCGGGCCTGGGTGTACGTGGCGGCCCCGCCCCTGGCCGCACGCCTGCGGGCCACGGCGGAGCCGCTGCGCGGCGGCACCTGGGTCACCCCGGCCCCGCCGGCGCCTCCACCGCCTCCAGGCGGACCGCGCACACCTTGAACTCCGGCATCCGCGACACCGGGTCGAGCGCGGGGTGGGTCAGGACGTTGGCCCGCCCCTCGCCGGGCCAGTGGAACGGCATGAACACCGTGTCGGGCCGGATGCCCGGCGTGACCCGCGCGGGCGCGGTGGCCCGGCCGCGCCGCGACACCACGGCGACCGGCTCCCCGTCGGCCACCCCGACCCGCGCCGCGAGCCGCGGATGGAGCTCCACGAAGGGCCCCGGCGCGGCGGCGTTCAGCTCGGCCACGCGCCGCGTCTGCGCCCCCGACTGGTACTGGGCGAGCACCCGGCCCGTGGTGAGGACCACGGGGTACTCCGCGTCCGGCTCCTCGGCGGCCTCCCGGTGCGACACCGCCACGAACCGGGCCCGCCCGTCCGCGGTGGCGAACCGCTCCAGGAACAGCCGGGGCGTCCCGGGGTGCGCGGCCCCCGCGTCCGCGGTCTCCGGGCAGGGCCAGAACACCCCCTCGCCGTCGCCCTCCGCGAGGCGTGCGTACGTGATGCCCGCGTAGTCCGCGACGCCGCCCGCGCCGGCTCGCCGCAGCTCGTCGAAGACCTCCTCCGGATCGGTGGGGAACCCCTTCCCGTGGCCGAGCAGGGCAGCGAGTCCGTGCAGGACGTCGAGGTCCGTCCGCACCCCGGGCGGGGGGTCCACCGCCTTGCGGCGCAGCAGCACCCGGCCCTCCAGGTTCGTCACCGTGCCCGTCTCCTCGGCCCACTGCGTCACCGGCAGCACGACGTCGGCGAGCGCGGCGGTCTCCGAGAGCACCACGTCCGCGACCGCCAGGAAGTCGAGCGACCTGATCCGCTCCTCCACGTGCGCGGCCCGGGGCGCCGACACCACCGGGTTGGAGCCCATGAGCAGCAGCGCCCGCACGTCCCCGCCGAGCGCGTCGAGCAGTTCGTACGCCGAACGTCCGGGCCCCGGCAGGGAGTCCGGGTCCACGCCCCACACCGCCGCCACGTGCGCCCGCGCCGCGGGGTCCGTCAGCTTGCGGTAGCCCGGCAGCTGGTCGGCCTTCTGACCGTGCTCACGGCCGCCCTGCCCGTTGCCCTGCCCGGTCAGACAGCCGTACCCGGACAGCGGCCGCCCGGGCCTGCCCGTCGCCAGGCACAGATTGATCCACGCGGACACCGTGTCCGTGCCCTTCGCCTGCTGTTCGGGGCCGCGCGCGGTGAGCACCATGGCGTGCTCGGCCCCGCAGAACCGCCGTACGACCTCACGCAGCCGGGGCACCGGCACCCCCGTGATCCGCTCCACGTGCTCCGGCCAGTGCGCCATCGCCGCCGCCCGCGCCCCGGCCCAGCCGCTGGTGCGCGCGGCCACGTACTCCTCGTCGACGTGCCCCTCGGTCACCACCAGGTGCAGCAGACCGAGGGCGAGCGCCAGATCCGTGCCGGGGCGCGGCGCCAGATGCAGATCGGCCTGCTCGGCGGTGCGGGTGCGGCGCGGATCGACGACGACCAGCGTGCCGCCGTTGTTCCTCATCTCCGTCAGGTGGCGCAGCGCGGGCGGCATCGTCTCCGCCAGGTTCGAGCCGACGAGCAGCACGCACCCGGTGCGGGCCACGTCCGCCAGCGGGAACGGCAGCCCCCGGTCGAGGCCGAACGCCCGCTGCCCCGCCGCCGCGGCGGACGACATGCAGAACCGCCCGTTGTAGTCGATCTGCGAGGTCCCGAGCACCACCCGCGCGAACTTGCCGAGCGCGTACGCCTTCTCGTTGGTGAGCCCGCCCCCGCCGAACACCCCGCACGCGTCCGCGCCGTGCGCCGCGCGCGCCCGGGCGAGCCCCTCGGCCACGCGGCCCAGGGCCTCCTCCCAGGTGGCCGGTACGAGCCCGCCCGTGACGCGGGACCGGACGAGGGGCTCGGTCAGACGCACCCGGGAGGAGAGCACCTCGGGCGCCGTACGGCCCTTGCCGCACAGCGCACCCCCGTTGACGGGGAACGCGGGCCGCTCCACCACCTGCACGCCACCGCCTCCGCCGTCCCGCGCGAGCCCCATGCCGCACTGGAGCGCGCAGTACGGACAGTGGGTGGGCGTGACGACACCGGACACGGCGCCCTGAACGGGAGGGGAGGGCTGCATGCCCGCCACCTTCCCCCGCCCGTGTTTCCCGCCCGCCCACGGCGGGTTACGCCTCCGGTACGGGGACCTCCACGAGACGCTGGGGCGTTTGTGAGGAACGCGGAGGGAAAGCGCGGAGCGCCGGGGCCGGGCGGGCGAGGCTGGGGGTGGGCGGGCACGGCGGGGCACCAGCGGCAGCGCGGAGCGTCGGGGCCGGGCGGGCGAAGCTGGGGCGTGACGGGTGGGCGGGTGGGGAGATTCCCGTCGCGGCAGCGGCGGGCACGGCGGGGCACCAGCGGCAGCGCGGAGCGCCGGGGCCGGGCGACCGAAGCCGGGGAGCCACGGGTGGGCGGGTGGGAAGGCCCCGCCCAGGGCGCCCTCGCCCAGGGCGCCCCCGCCAGAAACCGTTCCGCAACAGCAAGGCAACCCGCCCCCGCCACCCTCACCCCATGACACCGCCCCGCCCCACCGAGAGCCAGGCCCCGGCCCTGATAGCCGTGGCGCACGGCAGCCGCGACCCCCGCGCCCTGGCGACCGCCACCGCGCTGCTCGCGGCGGTCCGCGCCCACCGCCCCGGCCTGGACGTCCGCCTCGCCCACATCGAGCTCACCCGCCCCCTGCTGAGCGACACCCTCCGCTCCCCGGGGGCCGGGCCCGCCGTCCTCGTACCGCTCCTCCTCAGTAACGGCCACCACGCCCGGCACGACCTCCCCGCCGCGGCCGCCGCGCACCCGCGCTCGCGCGTGGCCGCCCCGCTGGGCCCGCACCCGCTGCTCACGGCGGTCCTGCACGCCCGGCTCCTGGAGGCGGGCTGGCCCCCGGCCACCGCGGCCACCGCGGCCACCGAGGGTCACGGCGTCGTCCTCGCCGCCGCGGGCTCCCGCGACCCCGCGTACGCCGCCGACACGCGCCGCGCCGCCGCCCTGCTCGCCCGCCGCCTCGGCGTGCCCGTCGTCCCCGGCTACGCCGCGCCCACCTCCGCGACCCCCACCGGCGTGCCCGCCGCCGTGCGCGCCCTCACCGCCGCCGGGGCCGGCCGCGTCGCCGTCGCCTCGTACTTCACCGCGCCCGGCCGCTTCGCCACCGAGGCCGCCGCCGCCACGCCGTGGCTCGCCGCCGCCCCGCTCGGCGCGCACCCGGCCCTCGCCGCGCTCCTGCTGCACCGCTACGACCAGGCGCGTTCCGCCGACCGCGCCCCGGCGCCGCCGCTGTGCCCGGCGCCCGCCTGACGGGGCCGCGGCGCGCCCCGTCGGCGCCTGCGTCTACTGTCGGGGCATGGCAGGCACCGCACCGCACGCCCGGACCGAGCACACGGCGGACCCCTCCGCCTACGACGAAGCCGCCGCCGAGCGCTGGGCCCCCGAGCCCGACAAACGGCCGGGGCGCACCGCCTTCCAGCGGGACCGCGCGCGCGTCCTGCACTCCGCGGCGCTGCGCCGCCTCGCCGGCAAGACCCAGGTCGTCACGCCCGGCACCCTTCCCCAGGTCCGCGGCCTCGCCCGCACGGGGGAGACCCCGTCCCAGGCCTGGGACGCCAGCGCCCGCACCCGCCTGACCCACTCCCTGGAGTGCGCCCAGGTCGGCCGCGAGCTGGGCGCCGCCCTCGGCTGCGACCCGGACCTGGTGGAGACCGCCTGCCTCTCCCACGACCTCGGCCACCCGCCCTTCGGGCACAACGGCGAACAGGCCCTGAACGACCTGGCCCAGGACTGCGGCGGCTTCGAGGGCAACGCCCAGTCCCTGCGCCTGCTCACCCGCATCGAGCCCAAGCGCTTCGTGCTCAGCGCGGACACCGGCGACCTGGTCAGCGTCGGGCTCAACCTGACCCGTGCCGCCCTCGACGCCGCCACCAAGTACCCCTGGCCGCGCGGCGCCCACCCCACCGAGCCGGACTCCGTGAAGTTCGGCGTCTACGAGGACGACCGGCCCGTCTTCGACTGGGTCCGCGCGGACGCCCCCGGCCACCGCACCTGCTTCGAGGCGCAGATCATGGACTGGTCGGACGACGTCGCGTACTCGGTGCACGACGTGGAGGACGGCCTGCACGCGGGCCACATCGATCCGAAGGCGCTGCGCGCCGAGCCCGAGCGCCGGGACGTGTACGCCGTCGCCATCGGCCGCTACGTCCCCGCGGACACCGACCCCGAAGAGCTCGCCGCGGCCCTCGACCGCCTCCAGGACCAGGAGTGGTGGCCGCACGGCTACGACGGCTCCGCCGTCGCCCAGGCCCGTCTCAAGGACGCCACCAGCCAGCTCATCGGCCGCTTCTGCCTCGCCGCCGAGACCGCGACCCGCGCGCGGTACGGCACGGGCCCCCTCACGCGCTACGCCGCCGAGCTGGTCGTCCCGCGCGAGGCGCGCCTGGAGTGCGCCGTCCTCAAGGCCGTCGCGGACCGCTATGTGATGCAGCGCCCCGCCCAGACCCGGCTCCGCGCCGACCAGCGCGTCTGCGTCGCCGAGCTCGCCGAGGCGCTCGCCGCGCGCGCCCCCGAGGGCCTCGACCCCCAGTTCCGCGCCCTGTACGACGCCGCGCCCGACGACCGCGCCGCCAAGCGCGTGGTCATCGACCAGATCGCGTCGCTCACGGACGCCGCCGCCCGTTCCCTGCACGCGCGGCTCACCGGATCGTTCCGGAACGCGCACAGTGGTGAGTGACCGGGGAGGTGACCACAGGATGTGACGGAAAGTGGCCGGATTGGGGTACAGCCCCTTCCGCCCTCACGCTGCGTGCGGGACTCTCCCAGTGGACTTAAAGGTTTCGAGGAGGCATCAAGTGGTCGACGCGGATCAGACGTTCGTCATCGTCGGAGGAGGTCTCGCGGGTGCGAAAGCGGCGGAGACGCTGCGCTCCGAGGGCTTCACCGGCCGGGTGATCCTCATCGGGGACGAGCGCGACCACCCGTACGAACGCCCACCGCTCTCGAAGGGGTACCTCCTCGGCAAGGAGGACCGCGACAGCGTGTTCGTCCACGAGCCCGCGTGGTACGCGCAGGCGGACGTCGAGCTGCACCTCGGCCAGACCGTCGTCGCCATAGACCGTGCCGCGCACACCGTCCGGCTCGGCGACGGCACCGTCATCCGTTACGACAAGCTGCTTCTGGCCACTGGGGCCGAGCCCCGCCGTCTCGACGTGCCGGGCACCGGGCTCGCGGGCGTGCACCACCTGCGCCGCCTCGCCCACGCCGACCGGCTCCGCCACGTCCTGGCCGCCCTCGGCCGCGACAACGGCCACCTGGTGATCGCGGGCGCGGGCTGGATCGGCCTCGAAGTCGCCGCGGCGGCACGGGAGTACGGCGCGGAGGTCACCGTCGTCGAGCCCGAGCCGACCCCGCTGCACTCCGTCCTCGGCCCCGAGGTCGGCCAGATGTTCGCCGACCTGCACGCCGAGCACGGCGTCCGCTTCCACTTCGGGGCCCGCCTCACCGAGATCACCGGGCAGGACGGCATGGTCCTCGCCGCCCGCACGGACGACGGCGAGGAGCACCCGGCGCACGACGTGCTCGCCGCGATCGGCGCCGCCCCGCGCACCGCCCTCGCGGAGTCCGCGGGCCTCGCCCTCGTCGACCGCGCGGACGGCGGCGGCATCGCCGTGGACCTCAGCCTGCGCACCTCCGACCCGGACGTCTACGCCGCCGGGGACGTGGCCGCCGTCCGCCACCCGCTCTTCGGCACCCGCCTGCGCGTCGAGCACTGGGCCAACGCCCTCAACGGCGGCCCGGCCGCCGCCCGCGCCATGCTCGGCAAGGAGGTCACCTACGACCGCGTGCCGTACTTCTTCTCCGACCAGTACGACGTCGGCCTGGAGTACTCGGGCTGGGCGCCCCCGGGCACGTACGACCAGGTGGTGGTCCGCGGTGACGCGGGCAAGCGCGAGTTCATCGCCTTCTGGCTGAGCGAGGGGCAGGTCCTCGCCGGGATGAACGTCAATGTGTGGGACGTCACGGAGACCATCCAGAAGCTCATCAGGTCCGGCACCCGCCCGGACCCCGACGCCCTGGCGGACCCGTCCCGCCCCTTGACGGCCCTGCTCGACTGACGGCCGGACGCCGGAGGGACTGGATCTTCCAGCCCCTCCGGCGTTCGAGGAGCGGGAGCCCCGGAATCGGGAAGGGGTGGGTCCGGGGCGCACCGCGAGGGCAGGAGTGTCGCCGCCGGGCCGTAGAATTTCGGCGTGGCTGGGCGGATCAATGACGAGGATGTGAAGGCGGTTCGGGACGCGGTCCCGATCGACGCCGTGGTGTCCGAGTACCTCCAGCTGCGCAACGCGGGCGGCGGAAACCTCAAGGGCCTGTGCCCCTTCCACGACGAGAAGTCCCCGTCGTTCCAGGTCAGCCCCAGCAAGGGCCTCTTCCACTGCTTCGGCTGCCAGGAGGGCGGCGACACCCTCACCTTCGTGATGAAGGTCGACCACCTCACCTTCTCCGAGGCGGTGGAGCGCCTCGCGGCCAAGGCGGGCATCACCCTGCGCTACGAGGAGGGCGGGTACAACCCCTCCCACCAGCGCGGCGAGCGCATCCGCCTGGTCGAGGCGCACAAGGCGGCCGCCGAGTTCTACACGGCCCAGCTGGAGTCCCCCGAGGCGGAGATCGGCCGCAAGTTCCTCGCCGAGCGCGGCTTCGACCAGGCCGCCGCCGCGCACTTCGGCGTGGGCTACAGCCCGGCGGGCTGGGACCACCTCACCCGCTTCCTGCGCGGCAAGGGCTTCACCGACAAGGAGCTGACCCTCTCCGGCCTCTCCCAGGAAGGCAGGCGCGGCCCCATCGACCGCTTCCGGGGCCGGCTGATGTGGCCGATCCGCGACATCGGCGGCGAGGTCGTCGGCTTCGGCGCCCGCAAGCTCCGCGACGACGACAACGGCCCGAAGTACCTGAACACGCCCGAGACCCCGATCTACAAGAAGTCCCAGGTCCTGTACGGCATCGACCTCGCCAAGAAGGAGATCGCCAAGTCCAGCAGGGCCGTCGTGGTCGAGGGCTACACGGACGTCATGGCCTGCCACCTCGCCGGGGTGACCACGGCCATCGCGACCTGCGGCACCGCCTTCGGCGGCGACCACATCAAGATCCTCCGCAGGCTGCTCATGGACAACGGCTCGGCCCGCGTGATCTTCACGTTCGACGGCGACGCGGCCGGGCAGAAGGCGGCCCTGCGCGCCTTCGAGGACGACCAGAAGTTCGCCGCCGAGACGTACATCGCCATCGCGCCCGACGGCATGGACCCCTGCGACCTGCGCCTGGCCAAGGGCGACTCCGCGGTCACCGACCTGGTCGAACCCCGCACGCCCCTCTTCGAGTTCGCGCTCCGCCAGATCGTCGCGCGCTACGACCTGGAGACCCCCGCGGGCCGCGCCGCCGCCCTGGACGAGGCCGCGCCCGTCGTCGCCCGCATCAAGAACAGCGGCGCGCAGCACGAGGTCGCCGTGCAGCTCGCGGGCATGCTCGGCATCCTCGACACGCAGTTCGTCGTCAAGCGCGTCGCACAGCTCGCCCGCTGGGCGCGGGACCGCGGCGGCAAGGGCCCGGCGCCGGGCCGCGGCCCGGCGGCGGTCGCCCAGGCCGCGCCCGCGGCCCCGTCGGGGCCCGCCCTGAACCTGCGCAACCCCGTCTACGCCACCGAGCGCGAGCTCCTCAAGCTCGCCCTCCAGCGCCCGGACCTGGTCTCCCCGGCCTTCGACGCGTACGGCGTGGACGAGTTCACGGCCGCCCCGTACGCGGCCGTGCGCCAGGCCGTCATGGAGGCGGGGGGCGCCGAGTTCGGCGCCCAGGACCCGCAGGAGTACCTCGTGCGCGTGCGCGACGCCGCCCCCGACGACGCGGTCCGCGCCATGGTCACGGAGCTGGCCGTGGAGGCGATCATGCGCCGCACGGTCGACGAGGCGTACGCGGGGGAGCAGCTGGTCACCGTGCGGCTGCGGGCCGTCGACCGGCGCATCCGCGACGTCCAGGGCACCTTCACCCGCCTCAGCGGCGGCCACGGCGACCCCCAGCAACTCACCAACGTCCAGAACGAGTTGTGGGTCCTCCAGCAGTACGCCCGCGCCCTGCGCGAACGGGGCGCGGCGGCCCTCTGACGGGCGCCTCGCGCCGACGGGGGCGGGGGCCCCGGGGCGGCGGCCCCCGGATCGGGAAGGGGTGGGTCTGGGGCGCCCCGCACGGGGTAACCGACTGGTTACGGACCGGACTCAAAAAGTCACCGCACGCCCCTCGTGGCGGCCGTGTGTCGTACTCCACACTGGGGGGCGGTGCCTGAGTCCTCGGAGCGCGGCCGGACCGCAGACAGTGCCTGTGGGTCCGACGATTCCGCGGTTCCACACATCGTGTTCGGGACGGACAGCGGCGAGGCCGTCGACGCCGGTCCCGTTGTACCGCTGCCACCCGCCTCAGCAGCGATCACCCTGGAGGTCGCCCCCGTGCAGACCCAGACCCTCACCGACACCGACACCGCGCCGAGCGCGGACGTGGAGGCGGAAGCCGACGTCATCACGACCGTGCCGCCGCAGAGCCGTGGCACCCGGCACCCGGAGCTCACGCCGGACGAACGCCTGGCCGACCCGCCCGCGCCCGGGGCGGAAGCCCCCGAGGCCCCCGAGGCCGCCGAGCCCGCCGAGACCATCGTCGAGACGATCGAGCTGCCGAGCCCGCGCGGCCGGGCCGATACCGGCGGCCCCTCCTCCGACCTGTTCCGCCAGTACCTGCGCGAGATCGGCCGCATCCCCCTGCTCACCGCCGCCGAGGAGGTCGAGCTCGCCCGCGCCGTCGAGGCCGGGCTCTTCGCCGAGGAGAAGCTGGCCGGCACCCCCGACCTGGACTCCCAGCTGGCCCTCGACCTGGACAAGCTGGTCGTCGCGGGCCGCATGGCCAAGCGCCGCCTCATCGAGGCGAACCTCCGCCTCGTGGTGTCCGTGGCGAAGCGGTACGTGGGGCGCGGCCTGACGATGCTCGACCTCGTCCAGGAGGGCAACCTGGGCCTCATCCGGGCGGTCGAGAAGTTCGACTACGCGCGCGGCTACAAGTTCTCCACGTACGCGACCTGGTGGATCCGCCAGGCCATGTCCCGGGCGCTCGCCGACCAGGCCCGCACCATCCGCGTGCCGGTGCACGTCGTCGAGCTGATCAACCGGGTGGTGCGGGTGCAGCGCCGCATGCTCCAGGAGCGCGGGTACGAGCCGACGCCCGAGGAGGTCGCCGCCCACCTCGACCTGCCGCACGAGCGCGTCAGCGAGGTGCTCCGGCTCGCGCAGGAGCCGGTGTCGCTGCACGCGCCCGTGGGCGAGGAGGACGACGTGGCGCTCGGCGACCTCATCGAGGACGGCGACGCGGCGAGCCCCGTGGAGTCGGCCGCCTTCCTGCTCCTGCGCGAGCACCTGGAGGCCGTCCTTTCCACGCTCGGCGAGCGCGAGCGCAAGGTCGTCCAGCTGCGCTACGGCCTCGCGGACGGCAGGCCCCGCACCCTGGAGGAGATAGGCCGGATCTTCGGCGTGACGCGCGAACGCATCCGCCAGATCGAGTCCAAGACCCTCAACAAGCTGCGGGACCACGCCTTCGCGGACCAGCTGCGCGGCTATCTGGACTGAGGTCAGCCGACCTCCGCCACGGCCTGGGCGAACTGAGCGGCGTACAGGCGGGAGTACGTCCCGCCCGCGGCGAGCAGCGCGTCGTGCGTGCCCTGCTCCACGATCGCCCCGTCCTCCATCACGAGGATGGTGTCGGCGTCGCGGATGGTGGACAGGCGGTGCGCGATCACGAACGACGTGCGCCCGTGCGCGAGCCGCGCCATGGCCTTCTGGATGAGCACCTCGGTGCGGGTGTCGACCGAGCTGGTCGCCTCGTCGAGGACCAGGATCACCGGGTCGGACAGGAACGCCCGCGCGATGGTGATGAGCTGCTTCTCGCCCGCGCTGACGCCCGTGCCCTCGTCGTCGATGACCGTGTCGTAGCCGTCCGGCAGGGTGCGGATGAACCGGTCGGCGTGCGCGGCCCGCGCGGCCTCCTCGATCTGCTCGCGGGTGACCTCGCCGGCGGCCCCGTACGCGATGTTGTCCGCGATGCTGCCGCCGAACAGCCAGGTGTCCTGGAGGACCATGCCGATGGCGCCGCGCAGCTCGTCCCGCGTCATCTTCGTGATGTCCGTGCCGTCCAGCGCGATGCGGCCGCCCGTGACCTCGTAGAACCGCATGAGCAGGTTCACGAGCGTGGTCTTGCCCGCGCCGGTGGGGCCGACGATGGCGACGGTGTGGCCCGGCTTCACGACGAGCGACAGGTCCTCGATCAGCGGCTTGTCCTCGGCGTAGCGGAACGACACGTGCTCCATCTCCACGCGGCCGCGCAGCTCGGCGGGGCGCTCGCCGGGGACGGGGTCGGGCCCCTGCTCCTCGGCGTCGAGGAGCTCGAAGATCCGCTCGGCGGACGCGACGCCGGACTGCACGAGGTTCGCCATCGACGCGACCTGCGTGAGCGGCATCGAGAACTGCCGCGAGTACTGGATGAAGGCCTGGACGTCACCGATCGACAGGGCGCCGGAGGCGACCCGCAGACCGCCGACCACGGCCACCAGGACGTAGTTCACGTTCGACATGAAGAACAGCAGCGGCTGCATCAGCCCGCTGTTGAACTGCGCCTTGTACGACGCCTCGTACAGCGCGTCGTTGTGCGTGGCGAACGCCTTCGCCGACTCCTCCTGGCGGCCGAACACCTTCACCAGGGTGTGCCCGGTGTACATCTCCTCCACGTGCGCGTTCAGCTGTCCGGTGGACTTCCACTGCTGCACGAACTGCGGCTGCGACCGCTTGCCGACCTTCGTCGCCACGACGAACGACAGCGGCACCGTCACCAGGGCGACGAGCGCGAGCAGCGGCGAGATCCAGAACATCATGATCAGGACGCCGACGATCGTGAGCAGCGAGCTGATGAGCTGCCCCAGCGTCTGCTGGAGCGTCTGGTTGATGTTGTCGATGTCGTTCGTGGCCCGGCTGAGCACCTCGCCGCGCTGGCGCTTGTCGAAGTACGACAGCGGCAGGCGCGACATCTTCGCCTGGACGTCGCCCCGCAGCCGGAACACGGTGCGGTTGATGGCGCGGTTCCCCAGGCGGGTGCCCACGGTCATCATCAGGCCCGCCACCGCGAACACGGCCGTGGCGAGCAGCAGCACCTCGCCGACCGCGCCGAAGTCGATGCCCTGGCCCGGCGTGAAGTCGAGGCCGGTGAGCATGTCGGCCATGCCGCCCTCGCCGTGCTCGCGCAGCCGCTCGATCGCCTCGCCCTTGGACTCGCCCTCGGGCATGGTCCGCCCGACGATGCCCGCGAACACCAGGTCCGTGGCGTGTCCGAGGATCTTCGGCCCGAGCACGGACATCGCGACGCTCAGGACCACCGCGGTGAGCATCCCGTACATCGTGGCCCGCTCCGGCCGGAACTGCCCGAGCAGCCGCTTCCCCGAGCCCTTGAAGTCCATGGACCGGGAGTCGGGTCCCATCATGGGTCCACCCATGCCACCAGGGGGCATTACGCGGCCTCCGCTTCCGTCAGCTGGGAGAGGACGATCTCCCGGTACGTCTCGTTGTCAGCCATCAGCTCGTGGTGGCGGCCGGTGCCGACGACCCGGCCCTCGTCCAGGACGACGATCCGGTCGGCGTCGCGGATCGTCGACACGCGCTGCGCGACGATCACGACCGTCGCCTCGCGGGTCTCGTGCGTGAGCGCGGCCCGCAGCGCCGCGTCGGTGGCGTAGTCGAGCGCGGAGAACGAGTCGTCGAACAGATAGATCTCCGGGCGCTGCACGAGCGTGCGCGCGATGGAGAGCCGCTGCCGCTGCCCGCCGGACACGTTCGTGCCGCCCTGGGCGATGGGGGCGTCGAGCCCCTCCTCCAGGGACTCCACGAAGCTCTTGGCCTGCGCCACCTCCAGGGCGTGCCACAACTCCTCGTCGGTGGCGTCCGGATTGCCGTACCGCAGATTGCCGGCCACGGTCCCGGCGAACAGATACGGCTTCTGCGGGACGAGCCCCACGGTCCGCGCGAGCAGCGCGGGCTCCAGGGCGCTCACCGCGACGCCGTTGACGAGGACCTCGCCCTCGGTGACGTCCATCAGGCGCGGTACGAGGCTCAGGAGCGTCGACTTGCCGCTGCCCGTGGAGCCGATCACGGCGGTCGTCTCGCCGGGCCGCGCGGTCAGCTCGATGCCCTTGAGCACCGGCTCCTCCGCGCCCGGGTAGCGGAACCCGGCGCCGCGCAGCTCCAGGTGGCCGTGGCCGCGCAGCTCGCGGACGGGCTCGGCGGGCGGCACGACGCTGGTCTCGGTGTCCAGGACCTCCTGGATGCGCTCGGCGCACACCTCGGCCCGCGGGATCATCATGAACATGAACGTGGCCATCATCACGGCCATGACGATCTGGAGCAGATACGCGAGGAACGCGGTGAGCGCGCCGATCTCCATGGCACCGCTGTCGATGCGGTGCGCGCCGAACCAGACGACGGCGATCGACGACAGGTTCACCACCGTCATGACGACCGGGAACATCAGCGCGAGCAGCTTGCCGCTGGCGAGCGAGACGTCGGTCAGGTCGCTGTTGGCGCCCCGGAAGCGGTCCTTCTCGTAGGGGTCGCGCACGAAGGCGCGGATCACGCGGTTGCCGGTGATCTGCTCGCGCAGCACGCGGTTCACTGTGTCGAGCCGCACCTGCATGGTGCGGAACAGCGGCCGCAGGCGGCGCACGATCACGCTCACGCTGATGCCGAGCACCGGCACGACGGCGAGCAGCACGCCGGACAGCGGCACGTCCTGGCCGAGCGCCATGACGATGCCGCCGACGCACATGATCGGCGCCGACACCATCAGGGTGAACGCCATCAGGACCAGCGTCTGCACCTGCTGCACGTCGTTGGTGGTCCGCGTGATCAGGGTGGGCGCGCCGAACTGGCCCATCTCGCGCGCGGAGAAGGACTGCACGCGGTCGAAGACGGCGGCCCGTACGTCGCGGCCGAGCTCGGCGGAGGTGCGCGCGCCGTACAGGACCGCGCCGACGTTGCACACCATCTGGACCACGGTGACGGCCAGCATGACGGCACCGAACGTCAGGATGTAGCCGGTGTCCCCCTTCACGACGCCGTTGTCGATGATGTCGGCGTTCAGGGTGGGCAGGTAGAGAGAGGCGCAGGTCTGCAGGAACTGCAGGAGCACCAGCAGGGCGATGGGCTTTTTGTACGGTCCCAGGTGGGTCCGCAGAAGTCGTATGAGCACGCTCGTCTCTCGGCAGAGTCTCGGAGTTGGGACGGAGTCGGGGCGGCGGGCGAAGGGCCGCCCACCATCCTGCGCCACCGACCCCGGGCGTGTGCAACCGATTAACCCATGACCGGGTCAAAAATCAGCCCTGGTCAAGTTCTGGGCACACTGAACGCTTCATTTCCCTCACGGAACGTGGCGGAATGCCATATTCCGGTCTGAGGGGCGGGTGGGGGCGTGCCGGGGCATGCGGAGGTGCGCCGGGGCGTGCGGACGCCCGGGGCGTCCGAGGTGTCCGGGGCGTGGGAGAGGCGTGGGGCGCACGGGGCCGTCTTGGTCGCGGCCCTGGTTCCGGTGCCCCGGGGCTTAGGGCGGCGCGGGGTGCGGGGCACGGGGCGCGGGGCGCGGGGCGCGGGCTTCCCGAGGCGCGAGGGCTGGGCCCGGAGCGCGGGATGCTGGGTGACGGGTGACGGGTGACGGGTGACGGGTGACGGGTGACGGGTGACGGGTGGAGGCGGGGGCGCGGGGTGCTGGGTGACGGGCCGGGGTGGGGCGTGGGGCGCGGGGTTGTGGGGGCGGCTCAGGGCGCGAACGCGCCCGGGTGCGCCTGCTCGCGCACCGTCACGTACTGCTGGCGCACCGCCTGCCCCACCGCGAGCTCCTCGCCCGGCTCGAAGACCTGCGTGACCGCGCCCCGCCACTGCGGCAGCTGCCCGGTCAGCGCCCACGTCGCCTGGCGCGCGGCGCCGATCGCGGCGTAGTCGGCGGGCTGGACCACCACGACCTGCGTACCGAAGAGCATCGGCGCGGCGGCCCGCACGGCGGGCAGCTCGGCGGCCGACCCGAGCAGGAACACCCGCCGCACCTCCACCCCGCGCCCGCGCAGCACGTCGAGCGCGTCGCCGAGCCCGCAGAGCATGCCCTCGAAGGCCGCCCGCGCCAGGTGCTCCGGCTTCATGGACTCGCGCCGCAGTCCGGTCAGGGTGCCCGCCGCGTGCGGCAGGCTCGGCGTCTTCTCGCCCTCCAGATAGGGCAGCAGGACGAGCCCGTGGGCGCCGGGGGTCGACTTCAGGGCCAGGTCGGAGAGCGTCTCCAGATCCGGGACGCCCAGCATCTCGGCGGTGCCGCGCAGCGCGCGCACCGCGTTCGCCGTGTGCACGACGGGCAGGTGCATGCCGGTGGCGTCGGCGAGCGAGGTGATCGTGCCGCTCGGGTCGACCAGGGCCTCGTGGTGGACGGCCATCACGGAACCGGAGGCGCCGAGCGACACCACCGCGTCGCCCTGCATCACGCCGAGGCCGAACGCCGCGGCCATGGTCGCGCCCGTGCCCGCCGATATCAGCAGGCCCTCCGGCGTCGTCCCGGCGGCGTCCGCGGGGCCGATGACCTCGGGCAGCATCGCCTGGTGGCCGAGCGCGAGCTCGACCAGATCCGGCCGGTACCCGCCGGTCGCCGCCGACCAGTAGCCGGTGCCGGACGCGCCGCCCCGGTCCGTCGTGCGCCGCGCGGGCCGCCCCAGGAGCTGCCACACCAGCCAGTCGGGGGCCTGCATGAGCAGGCTCGTGCGCAGCGCCGCCTCCGGCTCGTGCCGGGCCAGCCAGCGCAGCTTCGCGACCGGCTGTGCGGCCTGCGGGACGCAGCCCACGGCCTGCGCCCAGGCCTGGCGGCTGCCGAGCCCGTCGACGAGGTCGGCGGCGGCGACCTGGGCGCGCGGGTTGTTGCCGACGAGCGCGGGCCGCACGGTCGCGCCCTGCGCGTCGAGGGGGACGAGGGCGTGCTCCTGCGCGCAGACGCCGATCGCCTGGACGCCTTCGAGGAGCCCGCCGCCCGCGGCCTCGCCGAGGGAGAGCAGCCAGGCCTGTGGATCGACGTCGCTGGGCCGCGCGCCTTCGGGGCCCTCCAGCGGATGAGGGGCGTACCCCTGCCTGAGTACGGCGCCCGTGTCGGTGTCACAGACCACGATGCGTGTGAAATCGGGCGAGCTGTCCAACCCCGCGACTATCCCCATGCCGAGGATTCTGCCGCACCCGGGGGGATGCCCCGCACAGACGTCCGGTAAGGCGGTGGCTGCGGGACGGGACGAGACGGAACGGGGCGGGGGCGACGACCACGTCACCCCCGCCCCGCCTGACGGCCCAGGTGTCACCTGACGGCCCAGGTGTCATCCGACGGCCCAGGTGTTACCTGTCTGCCCAGGTGCTGCCTGACCCTCTAGGTGTTGCTGGTCCCCCAGTCGTCCTCGGCCTCGCCCTGCCCGCGCTCGCGCAGCGACCGCACCCGCTCGGCCACGGACTCGGGCATGCGGTCGCCCACCTTCTCCGAGACCGTGTGGAAGGCCTTGCCCGCGACCTCGCGTCCCTGGAGGGCGGCGGACTCGACGGTGTTGCGCACGGCGGGGTTCTGGGAGACCTCGCGGAGGGATTTCTTCAGCTGCTCGTAACGCTCGCGCCCGGCGCGCGTGCCGAGCACGTACCCCAGAGCCAGACCTGCCACGAACGTGAGCCGGTAGCGCATGACGGCCACCCTTTCCCTTGCCTCGACTGCCGACGTCGGTCGCCTGGGGATACCGATTGGCGGAGCACCCCCCTGCTTGCGCTAATGTATGTGTCGCAGCGAGCGCACGCCGCCCGGGAATCCCCAGGCAAGTGACATTGTTGCAGTGACTCCGTCACCAAGAGTCATTCCCCTGTAGCTCAATTGGCAGAGCAGCCGGCTGTTAACCGGCAGGTTACTGGTTCGAGTCCAGTCGGGGGAGCTCGGTCTCCTGTAGCTCAATTGGCAGAGCAGCCGGCTGTTAACCGGCAGGTTACTGGTTCGAGTCCAGTCGGGAGAGCTGTACGACGAGGACCCCTGAGGCACCACCACGGCGCCCAGGGGTCCTCGCGCGTGCCGGAGCCGCCCCCCGGACCCCGCCCCCAACGCCCCCTCGCCCGGCCCCTCGAGACCCGCGCACCCGAACTCGTTCCGCCCCTGGTGGAACCGCGCGGGCCGCAGCGGCATCCTCATGGTCGTGCGATGCCGACCAGCCGAAGCAGGAGATCGTATGAGCGGCTATGCTGCGGCAGACGGCGCGCACAAATGTGCGCGACGCGCCGTTAGGGGCGGTAGCTCAGCCGGTTAGAGCAGCGGACTCATAATCCGTCGGCCGTGGGTTCGAGTCCCACCCGCCCCACCTCGCGTCACCCGCGAAGAATCGTTCTGACCAGCAACTTTGCTGGTCGGGGCGATGGTCAAGGGGTCCTGGCGGCTCTTGCCTGATCAAGGGTTCATGATCGGCAGGACAAATTCGGGACGCAGGTCAGGCTGCGGGACGCAGCACCTCGTCCGGTCCCCCATCGCAGGTGACTTGACCTGCCGGAGAGGGGGGAGCCTGGAGGCTTCCGTCCGAGCCCGAAGGCCGGAGCTTCAGGAAGCTGTTCACGGTCTGGCCCGCGGGGCGGGCGATGAAGAACCGCATCAGTGCGAAGTAGGGGCGCTGGTCCTCCGAGTAGCGATCCGAGTGGTTCTCCATGCGCAGCAGTTCGTAACCGTTGCTGGCGCAGTGCTCGCTGATCCACTTGATAGCGGCGTCGCAGGTCTGGTCCGGCCCCTTGCTGATGGCTCGGATCTCTCCCAGGGCGTTGCCGTCATGCCGTAGCTGAGCGCCCACCACCCAGAGCCCCCCGCCGTACCGGGCAGCGTGCACGAAGAGCGCGACGACGTCGTTCCGGAAGGCTCTGCCGGGTATCTCAAGCGGGCGGTGCACTTCGAAGGGCACATCCCGAGGAACGACCGCGACGGTCGCTTCTGCCTCGGCACGCATCAGCTCGGGCAGGACGCTGGTGTACGTGTCCGAGGTGATCTGGCGCGAGGAGTGCCCCAGCCTCTCCTGGACCGTCTTGATGTCGTTCTTGGCGAGCAGCGAGAGGGTGGCAGAGATGTGGCGGAGGTCGTGCAGGCGCACAGGGGGGAGCCCGGACAGCTCCACGAGGCGCTGAAAGCGTCGGCTGATCCAGTCCGGGTGAAGCGGTGCTCCGTTCTCCTGGGTGAAGACGCAGCCGGACTCTTCCCAGGCCTCCACCCCGGACCACTGCTCGCGTTCCTTGTCCTGCTGGATGCGCCAAGCGGTGAGGACTCTGCCGGATTCCTCGGTCAGGGTGTTCGTGCGGACGCTGTCGGCCTTGGGGGCTTCGCCGTACAGCCGGTAGGCCACTTCGACGATCTGCGCGGAGATCCGCAGGGTGAGAGCGGTGACGCTGACCTCTGTCCACGGCAGGGCGGCCACTTCTCCGCGCCGCGGCCCGATAAACGTGAAGGTGTGCCACATCGCGTACAGGCGGTCGTCTCGGACGAAGTCCAGGAAGGCTCCGGTCTGCTCCGCCGTCCAGACCATGACCGGCCCCGGCTTCACGCCCGTGCGCTTCCACTCCTCGACGCGCTCGGGCGTCCACACGAGGGGCTTGGGCCGCTTGATCGGCGGCAGCTCGATGAGCGAGGCCAGGTTGGTTGCGTACTCCTGCCGCTTGATCCCGCTGTTGAGGAACGAGCTGAGCGTTGCGTTGATGCGGTGCATCGTCGCCGCACTGGTGATCTTCCGCTTGCCCATGCGGCCTTCACGGAGGGCCGCGTTGGCCTTCAGGTACGCCTGACGCGCCTCGCGGCGTTCCTGCTGCTTTCCAGCGGCTCGAACCCAGGCTGTGTGGGCGGCGTCGCGCTTCTGCTCCAGCTCGACCACCCTGGCGTGGTGGAGCAGCCGCTCGGCGTTCTCCCGCTCGATGGCGTCGTACATCGCCTCGACGTGCCGGAGCTTGAGGTCGCGTCGCTTGACGTGGCCCAGGTGCGGTTCGAGGTAGAGCCTGATGTGCTCCTCGTAGCCGTGCCGGGTGGTGCGGGCCAGGCTCTTCTTGCGCTTGAGCCAGGCGTGCAGATCCTCGCCGACCGTCGTCTTGCTCATGACGTCGGCGCCGCCGGTGGCCTGGAGGTAGATCTCCTCGGCCTTCCTCTTCGCATCGTCCTTCTTGGCGAAGCCGCCACGGCGCACACGCTGCCGTGTTCCGCCCTCGCCGGCTTCGAGCTCGAAGTAGAAGTACCAGGTGCCGTGGCCCTTCTGTTCGAGCTTGGGGCAGGTGGCGCCGATCTTGCGCTTCTTGGGTCTTCCGTTCGCCAGGAGTACCGGCGAGCCGTCCTCGTTGAGGACGGGTTCCTGGCAGGCGCATTGCCGCGAGTAGCTGGGGTCGAACACGGGTCCCTCTCCGTAGCCGTGACTTGTGGACGTTCTGTGCCGGTCCTTGGCGGGCCGTGCCCTCATCTTGCCCCAACACTCCAGTGTTGTCGTATCCTAAAACTCACGTTGGCGCGGGGGAGGACGCGACAGCGATGACAAACAAGAACGCCTCGACAGTCACAAACTCCAAGGTCACCGACATGACCTTGCAGGAGCTGCTGGCGCTGCCGCCGACGGTGAACGTCGTCACGGCGGCGCGGGCACTGGGCATCGGGACGCACAAGGCTTACGACTTGATCAAGGAAGGCTCATTCCCTGTGCAGCCACTCGTGCTGGGGCGCACAGTGAAGATCCCCACGGCTGCGCTCTGGAAGGTCCTCGGCGTGAGCCCGTAGGCGCAGCGATCAGTTGTGACCTGTGTTCCGGCCTGTCTGGGGCATGGCCCGCTTCGGGGGGTTGTGGCCTAAGATCGGGCGGCTAACGGGGCACGAGAAGAACGGACGACCATGCCACGGCTCTACGGGTTCGACGACCAGTCGCGTCAGCGGCTACGGGATGACGAAGTGGACCCTCTTCGGCAGATGGTCAGCCGTGCGCTGGCCGACGAGGAGCAGTCGAACGGCGACGTCGCCACGTGGGCGAACGGCGAGGGCTACCGAGGCACGATGGGCGGAGAGTGGAAGGATGCCTCCGTCGGCAGGCTCTTCCGCAATCCGGCCATCGCCGGACTGCGCTACGACGACGAGGGGAAGCTCGTCGACGCCAACCACCCTGGCGTGATCACCCGCGAGGAGTTCGAAGCTCTCCAGGAGCGGGACGCGCGCCGGAAGCCTGCCTCGGCAGCCCCTGTGTACCCCTACCTTCTCGTTGACGGCGGGAGTGAATGTGGCATGTGCGCGTTCCCTCTCCAGGGAGCGCGCACGAACGCCGGAACGCCTGGCTACCGGTGTCGCCCCAAGGACAAGCAGGGGCATGGCGGGGGCTGCGGCGAAGTCCGCATCGACGCTGAGCTGCTGGAGACCCACGTTGCCGAGTACGCCGTGGCCGAGCTGCTCAAGCCGGGCGTGCGGGAGCAGATCCTCAAGGCCCAGCAGGCTGTGCGCGAACAGGTCGAGCACATGAAGGCGGAGGTCGAGGACCTGACGGCGCGTCGCGCCGAGGCTGGCGCCCTGTACGGCAAGCGCGAGATCAGCAGCGAAGCGTTCGTTGCCGCCGACCGTGAGATCACCGCCCGCGTCAAGGAGATCGCCGCGCGGATCCGCTTCGCCGAACAGATGGCCAACTTCAAGCTAGGCGGCGCGAAGGACCTTGTCAGGTGGTGGAACAACGCGCCGCACGCCTCCCGGAGAGCAATCCTCAGGCTCCTCCTGGAGAAGGTGGAGGTGTTCCCCGCGAGGGCCCGCGGGGTGCGCACCATCGAGCCAGGCCGCGTCGTGCTGCACTGGAGGAAACTGCCGCCGGAGCTGTCAGGTACCCACTGACACCGCTGTCTTCCGGGAGGCGAGCCGCTTGCCGACCATGGCCATGGTCAGGCCCGTGATCAGTGCGATCACGGCCAGGCCCGCCAGGAGCGGCGAGACGACTTCCTCGTACCGCAGGGGCCAAGGGTGCCCGAGATAGTGCGTGACGAGGTACGAGCCCTTGCTGGCGGCGTAGGCGACGCCGAGGATGGCGGCCGTCGCGGACAGGGTCAGGCCGCGGGCGATCCACGCGTGGCCGCCCTGGCGGGTAGACAGGGCCATTCCGAAGCACAGGAAGGCTATCTCTCCGCACGTCACCGCCACGTAGCAGAGGTAGACCATGAGGTAGACGGTGACACCGGGCACCTTGGCGAACTCAGTGGTGAATTCGACGCTCTCGTCGGTAGCGCCGATGAACAGGGGGAGCATCGCGGCCAGCACGCACACGCCGAAGGCGATACGCGCGTAGAGGCTCGCCTTGAGCACGTCGCGGTTGTATGACCAGTCGACGAGCATGAGCTGGAGGCTGCCGCACCACAGCACCGCGCAGATGTGTGCGCCCAGCTTGGCGGCGTTGTTCATCCCGGTCACGGATTCGAAGAACGACTCCACGGGAGGCACCGCGAACAGGACCCCCACGCCGCAGACACCGAAGGCCACCGTGCGTGCGAAGCGGGCTATGCGGTACTCCGCGCGGGCGCGCTGACGCCAAGCCTCGCGGCCTGAGAGCGCGGTGCCTGCTATGCAGACCAGAGCGCACAGGCCGAAGACGATGCCGTCCATTTTCAGGTTCCTTCCAGATCGGAGACGGCCCGCTCGGCTGCTTCGCTGAAGCTGAGTCGCCTCCGCCGGCCTGGCCGCGGAGGTTCGGCGGCAGGGGGCGGCGGCTCGGGAACCTCGGGGACGCTGAGGTCGCTGCGGCCATGGCGCAGTCGGATCTCACGTGCGGCCTCCAAGAGTTCAGCAGCTCCAGCCTCACCCAGGTCGTGGATGAGTCGCAGTGCTTCGCGGGCGTCTTGTTGGCCTTCATAGACCGACAGCGAGGTCAAACCGTTGTAACCCGGCAGTAGGTACGCTATCGGACAATCGAAAGCCTTTGCGAGGCCAACGAGTTGTGACGTTGTCGGGTTGTCCTTGACGCCGTTGAGTAGATCGTTGACAACTTGATGAGTCATCGCCGGTTTGCCGCCCGCCGTTTGCGCGGTTGCTGCGGCAAGTGCCCGCGTACTGGGCGTTCTGCCGCTTTTGCCGAGCTTGCGCCGCAGGAGGAGGGCGAGCTTGCTGGATAGCGGGATATCCAGGCCGAGCGGCATCGGGGGCTACTCCTTCGGCGGATTCGGCGCGGCGTGTGGACTTCTGGCGAAGAGCGAAGTGCAGGTCAGTGGGCGGGACATGGCTTCGCGAAGTCTAATGTCTAGGCTAGTTGACAATGGGTGACATGCACAGCAAGATCTGTAACGGTAGAAGTAGGTCGCTGCGCCCAGCATGCGGGTCTCCCCCCTCGTTTCCGCCCTCCGAACCGCGAAGGTGAGAACGGCACCCCATGACCCCTTGATGTGTGCCGCGAGCTCTTCTGTGTGGGGATCTAAATTGATGGCCGTCCCAGTCGGCGGGGCGGACCGCCGCGACATGGAGGCGACGGGTGCACATCGAACTCGGGCGCGTACTGGCTCGATTGGAGGAGTCCGGTGGCGTGCCGAACGTTCGCCTGGCGGACGGGGAGGTGGTGGAGCTGCTTGGGGCCCTGGCTGTGGTCGACCCGAAGAAGGTCGAGCCGCGGCAGGGGGTGCCGAGCGCGGCTGGCGTGACCGCGTGAACTGAACATGCGTTGCGCTGTGAGTGCGGGCCCATCGGGGGAGGGCTCGCACTCAGCCGTTTGACCTGCGGAAATCTCAAAATCGATGTGGACTCCTGCACCCAATGCATATAGAATAGAAGCGTGAAGAGGGGGAGGAAAAGCCTCCCCTCGACCTCTTGGAGCCCGAAATGCCGCACAAGTACGCGACCTTGAAGATGGCCCAGATCCACCGCAACCCCGGCCAGCCCCGCGAGACCTTCGGCGAGGAGGCGCTGAAGGAACTCACCGACTCCATCCGGCAGCACGGCCTGCTGCAGCCGGTCGTCGTCCGCAAGGCCGACAAGGGGTACGAGCTCGTCGCCGGAGAACGCCGCTTCCGGGCCAACGACGCGGCAGGCAACATCACCATCGAGGCGAAGATCCTCCTGGGGGACGGGGCGGAGGGCATCGACGACCTCACCTCCTTCAAGAAGGCCATGGCTGAGAACCTGAACCGCGAGGACATGCTCCCGCTCGAGGAAGCCCGCGGCTTCAAGAAGGTCCTCGATGCCGAAGAAGACGCCACCCCCGCCACCGTCGCTGCGACGTTCTCCAAGACGGTCCCGTACGTCACTCAGCGCCTCGCGCTGCTCGCCCTGCGCCCCGAGATCGCCAAGGCGGTCGACCTCGGCCACATCGGCACCCAGGCCGCCGTGCAGATCGCAGCCCTGACCCCGGGCAACCAGAAGGCCGTGTTCGAGACCTGGAAGAAGGGCCAGACCACCGACAACCAGCTCGTCCACATCGCCTACGCCATGCGCAAGCAGGAGAAAGCGCCTGCGCAGGACTCCATGGTCCAGGTCGAGGAGATGACGGACGAGGAGAAGGCCAAGCGCGTGCGCGAGCAGGCCAAGACCCGCAGCGACCTCGATGAGATCGAGCGCATCTGCGGCTTGCTCGACGGCATCCGCAAGGCTGACCCGATGGAACTCGCCCGCCACCTGGAGGGAGAGGTGGGCAAGCGGCTGGAGCAGATGGACCGGGTCTCCGACCTCCTCCAGAAGGCCCGCTTCCAGCTCCGTCAGGCCAAGGCGCACGCAGACGCCACCGCGATCATGGTCAACCCCGACATGACCGCACCCGACCTGGCCGCCGAAGCGGAGGCGGCACAGGCGCAGCTGGCCGCGCTCGTCAACGGCAGTGGCGAGGACGAGCCCGAGACCGCGCAGCCCGCATCCGCAGCCAAGGAGGAGGGCGAGGCCGCCTCTGCCGTCGGCAGTGGCGACGCTGACGGCGAAGCGAGCCAGTCGCACACGACAGTGGATGAAGGCGAAGCCAGCGGCGCGGCCGAGGGGGACCCCGCTGACAGCGGCCCCGCGCTCGCCAGCTGACCCGTTCGCAGACGGCGGGCGGCTAGCGCGCCCGCCCGCCCCAACTCGAAGGCACGCATGATCAACGACTACCGCACCATGCGGAACTGCAACCAGAACCTCTTCGCCGTTGCCCCCGAAGCTGACGCCCTCGACGAATACGATAGCGACGCCGCCCGCCCCATCCGGCTGGCAGCCCGGAACCTCAACAAGGCGCGCAGCACCGGTGATCGGGAGATGCTGGAGCGAGCCGATTCGCTCTCACGGCAGGCCGCGGGGGAACTCCTCATCGGCGCCGGACGGTCCGTCCAGGTGAGGTTTCCCCTCATGCTGACCGCCCGCCTGGTCGAACTCGAAGCCGCCCTGCTGGAGCTCGACGCCCCAGCCGCTCCCGCAGCCGAACAGGAACCGACCCCGTGAAGCGCCCCCGACGCATCAACGGCATGAGGACCTGGCCCGACGATGGAACCCTGCCCCCGCGCATCTGCCGCGTGTGCGACGCCAGCCTCGACGACCCGCAGAACCAGCTCGCTTCCGCAATCTGCGTCGTGTGCGGCTACTGGATCTGTGAACTCCACGACGGCGGCACCGATCCCGCCACCGGGTCAGCCGTCTGCGAAGACCACAAGGACCACCCTCTCGCCGCCGACTGCACGGACTACAGGTGACCCAGACAGAAAGATAGATCCCAACACTCAACAGTGGTACGGTCTATCTTGTTGGCGGGGACGGCCACAGCCGAGGAACCGGCCCGCCAACACGCCGTGGCATCGGCACTCCCAACGGTGCCTGGCGGGTGGCCAATCCCCCGCGCCCTACCCGCCAGGCACCGGCTCCGCGCAGGAAGCGGAACCACCGGGTGTCCACCAGGGCCACGACCGCGACCGGACCCGCCCCACCACTTGGGGCGGGTCCCCGTGCACTCAGGAGAGCCATGAGCGCAGACGACTTCAAAGGGCGCCCGGAAGACCGCGAGCTCTACCTGCGGCTCCTCGCCGAACGGGACGGCCCAGCACTGAAGGCCCTCGCCGAACGAGACCCCGGAACCAAGACCCAGCCAGGCCGGCGGCAGAAGGCAGGCCGACTTCACGCGGAACTGCACAACACCACCGCCCCCAAGTCCCCGAAGAGAGCCGCAGCATGACGCACTTCCAGGTGAACTCGCCTCAGGAACAGCAAGATCCGCCCGTGCCGGGAGCCATGTGGTGCAAGGCCTGCGACTCCTGGTGCCTACCCTCTGGCCTCTGCCGGTGCAACAACCGCTAGCGTCCAAGGCATGACCACCTCGCGCCCCAGCCGTGAGCGGGTCGACATCGACCGGCTCACCGCCAGCACCATCACCGACGACCACCTCGACGCCATACGTGCGGAACTGCACCGCTACCGGAACACGGAGCCCACCGCGCCCCCGGACGCTACGCACGGCGCGATCGCTCCACCGCAGCGGGCGACGGGATCCGTACAGCCTCAGCCCGCGGAGCACCCCACCACCGCGGACAGACCCCAGTGATCGTCTAGTGTTGGCGTGCGTAGGGCGCGGGGAACGGCCTACACAAGGGACTCCCCGTGACCGCGACGCACGCCAACATCCCCGAGCAGCTCCAGCCACTCGCCGTACCCACCGCGGACCTCACGCCGTACCACCGCAACCCGCGCAACGGCGACATCGACTCGATCACCGAATCCCTGACCGTCAACGGCCAGTACCGGCCCATCGTCGTCAACAAGGGCAGCCACACCGGCCGCGCCAACGAAATCCTGGCGGGCAACCACACCTTCGCCGCCGCCCAGCAGCTCGGCTGGCAGCAGATCGCCGTCACCTGGATCGACGTTGACGACGACGCAGCAGCCCGCATCGTCATCGTCGACAACCGCACCAACGACCTCGCCGGATACGACACCCAGCTCCTGGCCGAAGTCCTCTCCGAGATCCCCGACCTCGCCGGAACCGGCTACGACCGCGAGAGCGTCGACCAGCTCCTCGACGACACATCCCTCCCTGAAACCCTCGAACTCACCAGTGACGGAGCGGGAACTGGCGCCGCCGCGACCGTCGACTACCTCCAGTGGGGCTACCTCCAGTGGGAGTCCAAGCGCGTCCGGATCACCTCCGAAGAGGTCGAGGCCCTCAACGCGATCTACACCCGGTTCGTCGACGACACGAACAGCGACCTCGGCTTCGGCTGGCACGTCCTTCAGCAGGCCCACGAGGAAGGCCAGCCCGCATGAGCGCCCCCACCACGACCTTCCACGAGTCCTACCCGCTCGATCAGCTCCGCCCCGCCGACTACAACCCGCGCCGCCTCAGCGAGCACGCCTTCACTCGACTCCAGGCATCCCTCCGCCGTCACGGCGTCGTCAAGCCGGTCATCCTTAACGCCGACGGCACCCTCGTTGCAGGCCACCAGCGCACCAAAGGGCTCAAGGCCATCGGCCTCACCCATACTCCCGCGGTCATGCTCGGCACCAAGGTCCGGCTGCAGGACGAGATCCAGTTCAACCTCCTGCACAACCGCGTCGAGACCGAAGCCAGCGTCGTCTACGCTGAACCCGGCGAGATCGGCTCCTGGTCGTGGATCCCCTGGCAGACCATCCGCGTCGCCGAGCAGCGAAACCTCTCCTTCGTCAACGCCATCGCCCACATGACCGCCGGCCACGGCCCGTGGGGGAGCATCGTCATCGACGACCAGGGCCGCGTCGTCCTCAACGCCGAGTACGCCGTCGTCGCTTCCCTCTCCCGCTTCGACGTCCTCGCCTGGACCGTGCCCTCCTCTGAGGCCGCCCAGCTCCACGCCGATCTCACCGGTGAGTACGGCGTCTACGACTGGACTGCCATCGAGAACAAGGCACCCGTGTGGAACCAGCACATCGTCCAGCCCAAACGGCTCCGGAAGTTCTCCTCCAAGGCCAAGGCCGGAAAGCTCGCCTACGGCTCCGAAACCTGGGACCAACTCGTCACCCCCTGGCTCAAGCCCAGCCACCGCGTCGTGGACTTCGGAGCCGGATATGGCGACTACGCCAAACACCTACGCGCCAAGGGCTTCAACATCCACGACTACGAGCCCTACCGCTGCCGCGACGGCTCGTACGCGGTCGACGTCCGCGCCGTTGTCGGCATGATCCGCGACATCGACAAGGACATCCAGACTCACGGTCTGTTCGACGTCGTCGTCCTCGACTCCGTCATCAACGCCACCACATCCCTCGACTACCAGCACTGGGTGATGACCACCGTCAACGCCCTCTGTGCAGCCGACGGAGTCGTATGCCTCGGCACTCGCAACCTCGCCCGCGAGCTCCGCGACGAGCAGGCCAAGCGCGTCACATCATCGACCGCCACCACGAAGATGAGCTTCCTCGACGAAGACAACGTGGAGATGAACTTCGTCAAGGGAAAGTGGCAAAAGCTCCGATTCCACACCCCGGAAACCCTGGAACCCCTACTCCGCAGGTACTTCAAAGAAGTCGAGGTCAGCGACCTTAGCGGGTCCAACCTCAAAGCCACCTGCCGCCGACCCGTAGCTCTCCCCAGGGAGGAATACGAAAGGGCGCTGGATGAGGAATTCAACATGCCTTACCCGAATGGCTTCCGGCATGACAGGCATCTGGAATTGGTGGGAAATTTGATAAAATTGACAATGAAAAGGAATGAATCTCTCGGCTGATTTGCAGGAAATGGGGAGTGCGTGTCACAGCGAATACAGATCTACATCGACTCACGAGACCGCTATCAGATCATGTGGCTAGCGGGCATCCGGCACGTGGCCCTCGACCAGCACTGCCTCCGCAGCTTCGGCCAGCCCGACAGGCCGCGCATCAACCCAGCCCGCCGACACCAACTCCTCGAACTCCCCACCCAAAACGCTCCGCTCGCCTGGTACCTCTGCGCTCTGCCTCACCCATGGGACTGGTCCAAGAACGCCCACCTGGCCTTCGAAGGCGCCCCCGGAGAGCAGTGGGACGGACCCGCGCTCGTCCCTGGCCTCTTCGTGCGGCTCAATAACGCTCGCCCCATCGCCGGATGGGGCGAGCACAGTATCCCCCGGGGAGAACCGCTCCGGCGCTCAGTCCGCTATCGGACATGCCGCAATTATCAATTCGCATGGTGGCTCCGGGTTCACCGCAACGCACCTGATGCGCCGCCCAATCCCGGGCTGTGTAAGCGAAAGGATCAGGGCGAGCAGATATCACTGCTGTGAGGCTGGCGGAGCCGGGCGATCGCCGTTCGGCTCCGTTCCTTCCTCTTCGGCTGGTTGGCAGGCTTCGCTCTCCTCGGGTTCTTCCTCGCCGCGCGCAGTGCGGCGGAGTGCGTGCCAAGCCATGACCAGGTGCCGCAACTTGCCCAATAGGACTCTGAGTTGGTCAACAGCAATGGAGGTCGCCCCGGCCCAGGCGAGAACCCAGAGGATGACGGTCGAGTCCACTGTTCGAATTCCTTACGCCAGGGGCCGGACCGAGCGCATCGATGGCACACTCGGTCCGACCACGTGTGTGGTCAGTCCGAGTTCCATCCGACGCTGAAACTGCGTTACCCCTCAGTGGGGTGGTCACCTGGTCGTTGAAGGTTTCGAGTTAGAGCGGGCTGCCATCCCGGCTGCAGCTGCTACCGCAGGCAGTCGTCGGATTGCCCAGGAGCAAGAAGCAGCTGACGCCCACGCGTTGCCCTGCATCGGCGCCACTCCGAGGGCACCGTATCGGACACGGAGGCATCGTGTGGGCCAACCCTGGGAAGTCCCACGTTGTTGACGGCTGCGTGCGTGTACGAGCACTACCGAGGCGAGTGCGGTCGTGGTGGTGGGCGTGGGTGGGGGCGCCCCCGAGCTGTGGGGGACCCGCCTGTGGGGCGCTCTGGCAGAAACTGCTCTGGCCCGAGAGGCGCAGCGAGGGCGAGCAGATGTTATTGCTGTGGGGCTGGCGGAGCCGGGCGATCGCCGTTCGGCTCCGTTCTCTCTTCTTCGGCTGGTTGGCAGGCTTCGCTCTCCTCGGGTTCTTCCTCGCCGCGCGCTGTGCGGCGGAGTGCATGCCAAGCCGTGATCAAGCGCCGCAAACTCCGGAGAAGACCGCAGAGTTGGTCAACGGCAATCGAGGCCACCCCCGCCCAGGCGAGAACCCAGAGGATGACGGTCGAGTCCACTGCTCGATCCCTTCGTGATAGGGCCGAACAGTCGCGGGCACGCCAGTTCGGCCACAGCGGGTGGCTGAACTGAATTTCGTGCCGGCGGTTGAAACTCAGGTGGTGCGGATCAGGCGGTGCGTTGAGGCTCTTCGGTATGTGGCGAAGCAGGTCGCTACGACCATGCGACATCGCTGGCGGGCCGAGCAGATCGCCGGATCCGCTCGGTCTATGTACGTCGTCGCCGGACCATGATGCCCTGATGATTCCCGTCATCAAGACGATCCGTCTTCGAGTGGCAGCGTAATCCTCACGGCCGGATCCCACAGGGACTTTGTGAAGTTCGGTGAGAGGACAGGAGTTGCACTGGATGCGATCATGGAGTCGGCGCGGGGGCGCCCCCCCCCAGCTGTGGAGGACCCCGACGTGGGACGCCCGGACAAAGCCGCGCGTGCGGCTATCGCGCGCCGCCGCTCGGATGCCATCGACCTGCGCCTGGCGGGCGTGGACTGGCTGACGATCGCCCGCAAGTTGGCCGCCGACCCGGCCGCCAACTCCGCCAACCTCGCTTACCCGCAGGGCTACGGCATCGAGCGGTACCGCAAGAAGCAGGACCCGCCGTCCGACGAAGCCCTCATCCACGCCGCCTGCCGAGACGTCCGCACCGCACTGGCCGACCGCCGCGCTGAGCTGAACGACGACGTTGACGAACTCCGGGCCCTCGAAGCCGACCGGCTCGACCGCCTGTTCTTCGTCGCGTACAAGAGGGCCGTCCGCGACCAGGACCTCGCCGCGGTCGACCGGACGCTGCGCATCATGGAGCGCCGCGCCCGCCTCCTCGGACTCGACATGCCGACCAAGACCGAGGTCTCCGGCCCTCAGGGCGGCCCTGTTCAGGTAGAGGACGTCACCACGGACGAACTCGACGCGCTGATCGACCTCACCGACCCCGACACCGCATGACCCCACGCAATCACGCGAGCGTCGTCGCCCGGTACAGGACCCTGCCCCCAGCCCGTAGACGTGCCATCGTGCGGCAGGCAACGCCCGCGCTACGGGCCGACCTCGCTCGTGCCGAGCGCCAACTCGCCATGGATCGCTCCCCAGGCGCCCTGGCTGCCGTCCTCACCGGCGGCCGGGAGATGCAGGCCCCACACCTGGACCTGATCGACCGAGCCTTCATCGACATGGCCGAAGGGCGCTGCGACCGCGTCATGCTCACCATGCCCCCGCGGCACGGCAAGAGCCGACGCGCCTCACGCTGGGCACCGCTCTGGTACCTGCGGCGCAACCCCGGGCACCGCATGATGATCGCCAGCTACTCCGCCGACCTCGCCGACGACCACGGCCGGTGGATCAGGGACGCCATCTACACCTGGGGCGACGACCTCGGCATCCAGCTCGCGCCCGGCAGCAAGGCCGCCAACCGGTTCGACATCGTCGGCGGCGAAGGCGGCCTCCTCGCCGCAGGCATCGGCGGCGGCCTCACCGGCCGCGGCGCCCACATCGCCATCGTCGACGACCCCGTCAAGGACATGGCCGACGCCGACAGCCCCACCATGCGCAAGCGTGCCTGGGACTGGTGGACCTCCGTACTCCAGACCCGACTCGAACCCACCGGCGCCATCTGCCTCATCCAAACCCGATGGCACGAAGACGACCTCGCCGGACGCATCCTCGCCACCGAACGCGACGCCTGGCGCGTCATCGACCTCCCCGCCCTCGCCGACAACCCCCACGACCCCTTGGGCCGCAAGCCCGGCGAACCGCTATGGCCCGACCGCTTCGACGCCGCCCACCACGCCAAAACCCGCAAGCGCGTCGGGGAACGCGTCTGGGGCGCCCTCTACATGCAAAAGCCCCGCCCGCCCGAGGGAGGCGTGTGGAAGCGCGAGTGGATCGACACCGCCCGCCTCAACGCCGTCCAGTTCTCCGGCCTCGATATGGCCCGCATCGTCGTCGCCGTCGACCCCGCCGGCGGAGAGTCCACCGTCGGAGACGAGACCGGCGTCATCGGCGTCGGCCGCGACTTCGACCGCCACCTCTACCTCCTGGCTGACCGCTCCGGCTCGATGGGCGCCAACGACTGGGGCCTCGCCGCCTGCCGCCTGGCCCTGGAACTCAAGGCAGACGCGATCGTGGTCGAGAAGAACTACGGCGGCGACATGGCGCGACAGATCGTCACCCAAGCATGGGAGCAGCTCCGCCGCGAAGGCGCCACCAAGGGCTTGCTCATGCCGATGATCCTCGAAGTCACCGCCAAGGTCGGCAAACGCCTCCGCGCGGCGCCGGTGGCCCAGCTCTACGAACAGCAGCTCGTGCACCACGTGGGTGAGTACACCGACCTCGAAGACCAGATGGTCACCTGGGTCGAGGGCATGGACAGCCCCGACCGGATGGACGCTGCCGTACACGGTCTGACCGAACTGGCCGACCCTGACCAGCTCGACACGCTACCGGGAAGCACACACGACGGGCGCTTCGACGGACGGCGCTGACCCGGTTCAGAGTTGTAGGCCAACTTGTAGTTGTGCTCCTGTTCCGAACGACGCAAATAACTTGCCTTCCTGCCCTAGGGTCTTAAGAGTCATAAGCGTCACCTGACGCAGACGGCGGGCCGCTGCTTGAGCAGCAGCCCGCCGCAGTGAGCGCACAGGACCATGGATTCCTAGGCCCAGTCCTGCGCTTCTGAGGGGAACGGTCGGTTGGCTAGCGGTTGATCAGCCCGAGTAGAAGCTGGATCAGCACCGTTAACACCAACCGGCCGTTTCGCCCATCTCGGGCCGGTTCGGAACAACGACACTTGTCCGATCCGTGCGACATCGATCTCTCCCTACTCGCCTGGCACCCAGGTGTGTTGGCGCGACATGTTGCGCCAGGCTGCTGAACATGCCGACCGAGCAGGCGAGTTCGATGACGTGCGACTCACACTATGAGAGAAGCCTGATCCCTGCGTGGTAGTTGTGGATATCCAGAGGCCTGTGGATGACCCGGTCGAAACGGCCCGATCAGGAAACAGCCCGCCAGGCCTGCTGCTAGCCTCCCGATCATGGGGAGCAGGGGGAGTTGGGCCAGCGTTCTGTGCTGTGCCGTGGTCGTGGTTGCCTCTATCGCAGGCTGCGCGGACAAGGCCGATGAGCCGAACGAGGAAGAGCGGCGGGCCGCGCATCTGGAGCGAGTGCGCGAGACGTACAAGCTGGGGCGCAGCGAGGGCCTGGCGATGCAGCAGCAGAAGATCAGTAGCGGTGTGGCGCCGTCCAAGGCGAGCCCGAGTGAGCGCGAGTGCGAGGCGCAGTGGAAGAGGCTGGGGGGGCGGGAGCGGACTGCGGGGGACCGAGCGGGGTTCGTTGCGGCCTGCTCGTCCGTCCCGGTGCCGGGTGCGCCTGGCTATGACGAGGCTGTGGCTGAGGCTGGCCAGGCTGGGCGTTAGCCGTTGAGCATCAAGTGGGCAGGGAAGTAGCAGTCACCTGTCTCGTTCGCGTGCCTCTTCTTGTGCGCTAGAAGGTCGTCGAGCCGCACGCGGTCGTCGAGAACGCAGAACAGGTCAGTGCCGTCCATGGTCAGGAAGGACGTGCCCTCTCGAAAGGCGGCCCGCGCACCAGCACTGAACCCGTTGACACTAATGAAGAGCCCGAGTGCGTTCTTACCCTTGCGGCGTACCTTATCGTTGAAGAGCATGAGCGGACCGGCTTCCACCGCGTCCGCCAGCCACTTCGCCTCAAGTACGTAGTCGTCGGTATCGAAGGTTATTGAGCCGTCGATCTGTTGATACTCAAGCACGTAGCCAAGGCGAGGCTGCATGTCGAAGAGGTTGAAGAGGGAGTTCAGGAAGGGCTCGAACTCCCTTCCTGCACGCTGCCGATTGCTCTCCACCTGTAGTTGGAGGAACTGCTCCTTCAGTTCCGCGAGTCGTTGCGAGATTCCACGGCGGCACTTCTCCCGTTCTTGCTGCTCAGCGACTTGCGCCTGGACGTGCGCTCGTTCCTGTAGAAGCCCTCGGTGGTGTTCAGTCCATTTCTTCAGCTCGGCAACAGCAGCGTTGGCCTGTGCCAGTAGCTTCTCTGCATCCGGTTGGCGCTTGAGGCTCGCGAAGGATCCCGAGTCCATCTGTGAAATCTCCAGCATGACGGAGAGAGTCAGATCCTGGTACCGATCTTCGTTTGCCATGAGTCGGTCGACAAACGTCTCGGCGAACACAATCTTGTAGTCGTCGAAGTCCAGGCCCGCGATGAGTTCGGGGTGCTCTGACGCGCGGGTCCTGAGGAACTTGATGAGGTCCTTCTTGTACCAGTAGATCCGGGCCAGGGCCTCGTGTAGGGCGGCGTAGGCCGCCAAGTGAATCCGTTGCGCTCGCATCGACGTCACGTTGCCCCCGCCCTGGACATCAGCGGTCAGCGACGGTGCTGACCCGGTCAAGCGATGTTACCCAGCGGAAGCGATCCGGTGCCCTGTGTTGAAGTGAAAGCAATAGGTTGAAGGCGCCGTAACCTGATCATGCGGCGCGGGGCCGAATGCCTGGAGGGGCACCGTGCGCCTGCGCGACCTGATCACCGACGTGTGGAGCTGGCTCGACTACAAGCCAGCCATGGCCGACCCACGCCGTGCCGGTCGCCGCAACGAGTGGGCGAAGCTGACCGGCTCGTGGGTACCGGACGAGGACCTGCGCCGTCTTGCCGCGTACCGGATGCTGGCCGCCTACGACTCCAACCAGGCTGGGCAACTGGCCGCCGTCGCGGGTGACGACGAGACGGGCCTGGAACGCCGTGAACTCGGGGACGCCTCCAAGCTTGTCGACACCGCTCTCGGCTACCTCCTCGGCTCTGAGCAGACCATCGGCGTCGCCGGGGCAGAGCGCGCCGACGACGAACCGAGCGCCGAGGCCGCCGCGGCGCTCGCCGTGCAGGACCGGCTCCGGGACTGGGCGGAGAAGGAACTGCTGCCGCTCCGAGTGCAGCAGGCCGAGCGCACCGCGATCCTTCTCGGCGACGCCGTGTACTCCCTGGCCTGGGACCCGGGCAAGCAGCGCGTGCTGCTGCGCACTTGGGACCCAGGCCTGTACTTCCCTGAGTGGCCGGAAGACGGAGAACACGACGGTGCCGAGTTCCCCGCCCGCGTGCACCTCGCGTGGGAGCTGCCGGAGGAGGAGCGGCGCGGCCTGAAGGCGCGGCTGCGCCGGATCACCTACGAGCTGGCACCCATCGCCCCAGCCAGCCGCCGCGGTACTACGAAGGACGGCAGCCCGGTACGCGAGTACCTGACCGCAGAGGACGGCGGACCCGCCCTGATCGCGGGCGACACCCTCACCCCAGACACCGGGGCGATCACCCGCACCTACCCGTGGGCGCCGAACCGGCCATCGCCGTGGACGTGCTTCCTCACCGACGCCGAATGGGACCTGGACGACCTCAAGCACTCCGACGTGCTGTACGACCTGCCGATGCACAAGGCCCGCTACCGGGTGCGCTCTGACGGCGAAGTCCTCGACCGCCTCGACCTCATGGTCGACTTCATCCCCCTCGTCCACGTCACCAACTCGATCCCCGCGAGCGGCGAGCACTGGGGCAAGCCCACCGTGGCCACCGTCCTCCAGGCCCTCGACGAGCTGTCCGCCACCGACACCGACAGCTCCGGAGCCTCGGCCACCACCGGCACCCCGATCATCGGCCTCGCCGGAGCCCGCCTCCCCATCGACCGCACCACCGGCCAGCCCCTGCCCGTGAAGGTCCGCGCCGGAACCGTGTGGCAGCTCAACGACAACGGCCGCATGGACGTCCTCGACACCTCCGCCCAGCTTGCCGAGCTTCGCGCCCGCGTCGACCACGTCCTCGACCGCATCGCCGCGAACTCACGCCTCACCGCCGCCGGCCTCGGCACCCTCGACCCCACCGCCCTGCCCTCCGGCTACGCCCTGCAACTCGCCCTCGGGCCGCTCGACTCCCTCGTGGCCGCGATGCGGCTGGCCCGCACCCATAAGTACGTCGTGCTGCTGCGCATGGTGCAGCGCCTCCACCAAGCAGGGCAGGCTGACGGCTGGCCCGCGGGGGAGTCGCTGCCCGCACGCCTGGTGTGGGGGCCGCACACCCCGACCGACCGAGCTGCTGTCCTTGATGAAGTTGTGAAGGGCGTAGGCGCGGGGGTCCTGTCCGTGGAGACAGGCGTGCGCATGCTCATGGATGCCGGGTACCCGATCGACGATGCACAGCATGAGATCGAGCGCATCCAGTCCCGCGCCTTCGATGCAGCCGCACGCCTTGCTGACGCCACCGGCGACAACGTCGCAGTTCGCACCTATCTTGGGCTGCCTGCGGCGGATCCAGAGGTGCCCGACGTTCGAAAAGTACTTTCTGGCGGGGCCGCAAGGAGCGACCATGAGGTATGAGCTCTTACGGGGTATGGATCGGTCCTGACGTCGAACTGCCAGGAAGCGATGTGCGCTTCCCTCCTGTCGAGAACGGGCTTGACTACCTGCACAGCGTGGTCGATCACCTCGTGAAGGACACTGGCGAGAAGGTCAGTGCGAAGGACCTCAAGTACACAGTTCTGCATCTTCAGGCGGCAGTTGAGGTTTTACTCAAGGCGCGTCTGCAGCAGGAGCATTGGAGTCTGGTTTTCAAGAATCCTGGCACCGCAGTGCGAAGTAGGTTCGAGTCCGGCGACTTTGAAAGCTGCGGTACTTCCGAAGCGATAGACCGGTTGCGGGATATCGTGGGGGTTCAGCTGAGTGACAAGGATGTTAAGGCGCTCAATAGCCTCGCTAAGGCCCGTAATGCTCTGCAGCACTATGGCTTGACGGCTAGTGGGCCCGCAACTGAGGCGCGGGCTGCGGCGGTGCTCGACTTCTTGAAGGTGTTCCTCGATGAACAGCTGCTGCGCACTTTTAGCGAAGATGAGTTGGCCCGAGTTGAGACGCAGTACATGAGGCGCATTCGAGCTGGCCTTGCTGAGGTCAACTCCTTCGTCGCGAAGCGCATGAAGCGGCTGCGCAGCGAGCTCGAAAAGGATTCGCCCAGGGTGATTGAGTGCCCTAGCTGTTGGCAGTTCGCATTGCTCGTGGATGGAAATGTGAACAGGTGCCACTTCTGCGGAATCGACTGGTTCGAGGATGCTGTTGAGAAGATCGCCTCTGTTATGGGCGGTTTCTCTAAGGCTCGTACTTGTCCTGGGTGTGAATATGAAGCCCTCCTGCGTGACGTCCGGACCGCCTACGACCCGGCTTCCCCTGTTGACCTTTGCTTCAACTGTAATGAAGCGTTCGAGTTTCTTGTCGAGTGTCGACGTTGCCCCAAGCTTTTTCATCCGAATAATCGAGGGGAGGAAATTTGTGATGAGTGCTTGGGGCAGGACGACGACCATGAGGTAAAGAGTTACTACGCGAGGCTGGTTGCTGAAGAGTGACCTTCCTCCTGCGTGTGCTGCTGTCAGGCACCGTTCCGCCAGTCGGTAGACTGATCAACGGCGCGGGGGCGCTGGAGACTTGTGGATGGTTCACGCATGACGCGCCCCTCGCTTCCCTCCCCACTTGCGCCGGTTGGGTCCCGCCGTGACGGTCGGCCGATCTACCCGATCCTCGGTGCCGCACCCGACGACGACTCCAACAAGCCCAGCGGGGACGATGACCCGTCGGCGGGCAGTGGCACGTTCACGCAGGACGACCTGTCGCGGCTCCTGGCCCGGGAGAAGACCCAGGGTGGCCGGGCGGCGGTGAAGAAGCTGCTCGGCGACCTCGGGTTCGAGAACTCCGAGGCGCTGTCGGAGTTCGTCACGCAGAAGCGGGACGCGGACCGTGCCGCCCTGTCGGACATTGAGCGCCGGGAGCAGGAGGCCGAGGAGAAGCTGAAGGCCGCCCAGGCCCGTGAGGCGCAGGCGATCGTCAGGGAGCGGGCGGCTGCCCGGCGGGCGGTGCTCGCGGGGCTTGGCGCTAGTGGCGAGGACTTGGACGATGCCGCTCTCCTGATCGACCGGGCCCTGGTCGAGCAGGCCGACGTCGACGAGGAGACGGTGGCCGCGGCCGCCGAGCAGTTGAAGGAGCGGCGGCCCGAGCTGTTCGGCAGCGTCCGTGAGACTGCGCCGCCCGCGCCGGGCGGCTCTCCTGCCGGCGGGCCGCCGTCGCGCACCGGTACCCCGGTCAAGCCGGGGTCCGCGGGCCTGGAGATGGCCCGGCGACGCGGCTTCCTCACCACCTGATCCACACCCACCGGCGGGCAGGCCGGACCGAAGGGGACCACGCCTCTGCTTCCTCCCGTGGACGCCACCACCACCGGTGAGTGCGCGGACTCCGTTCGCTTCACGTCCACGGGAGGACGGCTGTGACACTCCAGCCCATCACCACGTCGACGTCGTACACCGCTGACCGGGCCTGGCTCGCGTCGCTGCACGGCACCGACTCCACCGAGACCATCACGCTCGACATCTCCAAGCTGACCGCCGGAACCCACCACGTCGCCTCGACGGACACCACCCAGCCCTACAGCCGGGTCCTGTCCGGGGTGCCTGTCGGCAAGATCACCGCCTCGGGTCTGTATGGCGCGTTCGACCCGGCGGCGACCGATGGCCGTCAGGCGCTGGCCGGGTTCGTGTTCGCCGAGACGCTGTTCGCCCCGGGCGCGGCGAAGGTGCCCGCCGCGCTGCTGTGGCACGGCGTGGTCGCCGCGGCGAAGGTGCCCGGCGGCATCGATCCCAGCAAGGTCACCGTGTCGGTGACCGGCCCGCAGATCCGGTTCGTGTGAAGAGGGGCAGCCCATGACCATCCAGGACCTGATCAAGAACGTCTCCGCCCACGACCTCACGGCATTCGCGCGCGCCATCCCATCGCAGAAGGACCACCTGCTCACCCAGAACGGCGGGATCATCCCGTCCCTGGAGATGGACGAGGTGAAGTGGCGGATCAAGGACAACGGCCGGTACGTCAACGTCGCCAAGTACCGGGCCTTCGACGCGTCGGTGCCGTTCGCGACCCGTGAGGCGTGGCAGACCACCCGCGAGGGCATGCTGCCTCCGCTCGGCCAGAAGCTCCTGGTCGGGGAGCAGGAGCAGATCCTGCTGGAGACCTCCCGTGGCGCGGACGAGGACCGGCTCATCGAGCTGCTCTACGACGACACCGAACGGCACGTCGAGGCGATCCGCTCGCGTATCGAGCTGGCCTGGGGTGACGTGCTGGTGGACGGGAAGTTCTCCCTGAGCGCGGAGAACGGCCTGACCGTCGAGGTCGACTGGGGTGTGCCCGCGGGCAACCTGCCCACCGCGGCGAAGCTGTGGTCCGATCCGACGTCGGACCCGATCAAGGACGAGCTGGCGTGGATCCAGTACCTCGACGACCGGGGCGCCCCGTTCCCGGACATGGTCCTCACCAGCCGCAAGGCGTTCTCCTTCCTCTCGGCGAACAACGCCTACCGGGCTGCCTACTACGGCAGCGTCAACCCCTCCAACACGCCCACGGCCTCGCTCACGCCGCAGCAGATCAACGTGGTGCGCGGCAACTACGGGCTGCCGCCGGTCACCTTCTACAAGGGGCAGGTGCGCGTGGACGGCGTGCAGACGAAGGTGCTGCCCGAGGACCGGTGGATCATGCTGCCCCCGGACCGCACGAAGTGGGGGCAGACCATCTTCGGCGTCACGGCCGAGGGCCTGGCGCTGTCGCGCGGCACGAACCCGGAGATCACCAAGGAGGACCGGCCCGGCGTCATCATCACCCGCGGGGTCCAGGACGACCCGGTGCAGATCTGGACCAAGGGCGCCGCCGTCGGCATGCCCGTGCTGCACACCCCGGACGCCCACATCGTGGCGAAGGTGATCTGATGGCCCGCCTCACCGCCGCGGTGCACGTCCAGCACCCCGCCACCATGGAGTGGATCGTCCTCGCCCCTGGCGATGAGCCCGACCCCGCGCTCGCGGCGGAGATCACCAACCCGCACGCCTGGGAGGACGGCAAGGTGCCCGACAGCTCGCCGGGGCCGGAGCAGGGGCCGCCGCCGTTCGGCTTCACCGGACCTGACACTGCCCCGGAGCCGGAGCCGGAGCCGGAGCCGGAGCCGGAGCCGGAGCCGGAGCCGGAGCCGGAGCCGGAGCCGGAGCCGGAGCCGACGCCGACGAAGCGCCGTGCGAAGACGCCCCGTACCAACGACTAGCCCCGCCATCCCGTCCGCCCCGCCAACCTCGCGCGGGGCGGACGGGGCACATGCCCCCTGGGAGCCTGATGAACACCGCACTGCTGGCCTGGCTGCGCGCCCAGCTCGGGCCCGCCACCGACGAGCAGGACCTCACCACGCGCTACGCCCGGCTCGGCCGCGCCCGCGCGGTCGTCGCAGAGGTCCTGTCCGAACGCCGTGCCACGCTCCTCGCTGAGCCGCTGCGGATGAACGTGGACGGCGTGGTCACCATCGACCAGACCAACAACCTCGCCGGACTGGAACGCCAGATCGCCGCCCTGGACGACCTGATCGCCCCCGACGACCCCGCCCCCGGCGAAGCCGGGCCGGACCTGGTCACCGCCCCGCTCCAGCCCGTGCGCCGCACCCGGTAGCCGCGCGATGCCGCACGAGTGGCCGCCCCTGGTCCCCGGAGACCCCGACGAGGTCGCGCGGCGGGTCGCCGCCGTCCTCGACGACGCCTGGGCACGGCTCGACGCCCAGCAGCGCGCCGTCCTCCACCAGCTCGCCCGCAACCCCCGCCGAGCCCATGTCGCCGCGACCCTGGAGGAGTTCAAGCAGGCGATCCACGTGTTCCGGCGCCGGGTGGACGACGAGGCACGCCAGTTCGTACGCCGCCAGCTCCCGCACCTGTATGAGGAAGGCGCCCGCACGGCCGCCGAAACTCTGGGAGTCACGTTCGCGTGGACCACCTTCCATCGCGATGCGCTTCAGTCGCTCGCTGCCGACTCCTACGCCGACTTCCTGCGCCGCTCCCAGGAAGCCGAGCGCATGACCCTCCAGGTCTACCGGGCCGTCCGCAAGGCCGCCCGGGAGGAAGTGCCGCTGCTCGCCGCGGGCAACATGACCGGCAAGCAGGCCGCGAAGAACCTCGCGGACAAGCTCCCCGAGCAGTACGCCCTGACCCACGTCGTCTACCGCAACGGCGCCCGCGTCCCGGTCCGGGTGTGGGCGGAGGCCGCGACGCTGACGAAGTCCGCCGTCGCCTACAACGCCGGAACCCTCAACCGCGCGCGCCAGGCCGGCGTGCGCCAGGTCGAGGTCTTCGACGGCGGCGACTGTGGCTGGACCTCACACCAGGACCCCGACAAGGCGACCGGCACCCTGCGCAGCGTCGAGGAAGCCGCCGAGTGGCCGATCAGCCATCCACGCTGCCGACGATCCTTCGGTCCTCGGCCAGATGCGTAGCTGTCGCCAACTGTCCGGCTGACACGCGAGTGCCCCTTCGCCGCTGCACGGCGAAGGGGCACTCGTACGCAGTGGGTCAGCTGTGGAGACGGTTGTGCTTGAGCGCGTCGACGAACGTGGTCCAAGGGGTGGCGGTGGCGACGAAAGCGGGCCCGCAGGGGTTCTTGGAGTCGCGGACGGCTATGGAGCCGTCGCGCGTCCTGCCCGCTTCGACGCACTCGCCGCCCTGATCGTTGCTGTAGCTCGATGTGAACCAGTCGACGCACAGGTCATCGGCTCGGAAATGCATCAGAACTCCTTGCTTGCGGTGTGAATCATGCTCAGGGACTCCTCATAGCCCGGAGCAAGTGCTTGGAGGTCGCTGAAGGCTGCGTCGTACCGCTTCACGTCGTCCTCGCGACGCGAGACGCCAGCGCCGACAAGGTTCTCCAGGTAGACGATCGGCTTGATCCCGAGCCGCTGACCGAACTTCAAGACGGTGAAGGGCCCGTTCATACCGGGGTGGGCGCCGAGCTCGAACGGAACGACCTGGATCTTGACGTGCGGGCTGGAGGCCGCGAGGTCCGCCATGTGCCGAAGCTGCTCTCTCATCAGCTTCGCGCTGCCGATCTTCCGCCGGAGCACGGCCTCGTTGATGATGGCGGTGAACTCCAGTGGGCTGGCCTCGCGGCGAAGTGCTTCCTGCCGTGTCATGCGTACTTCGACGCTGCGCTCGACCAGTTCGGAGGGATGACCGCGGCGCTCGTGGATAGAGCGCACGTACGCCTCCGTCTGCAGCAGGCCGGGCACGTACTCGCTGGCGTAGTTCTCCACCTTCTCCGCAGTGGCTTCGAGCCCCAGGTACGCCCTGAAGCCAGGGGAGATCACATCGCGAATGTCGGGTGACTGCCACCAGTCCTTCTTGGTCTTGGTGACGGTCGCGTAGCCAGTGAGGACGTGCTGCATCTCGGGTGTCGCACAGTAGATCTGGCAGAGCGCGATCACGTCCGCAGGTTCGACGACCCCGTTGTCGGCTGTCTCCAGCCGCGTCAGCTTCGAGCCGGACCAGGAGAGTATGCGGCACACTTCAGCGGCCTTCATGTCCGCGGCGGTGCGCAGTTGGCGCAGCTCGCTGCCCAGTTGAAGCCGACACAGTGCTGGTGTCGCCGCCTCGAACGTCGGTGTGGCCGACTCCGATGCTTCGCTCATCCCGGTGCCCCTCCCATGCATCGATGACAGTGTGACGGCGAACGTTCGCCCTCCGCAACGCATCTTGCGCCATGACGCGCAACGTTCGCAGGCTTTCGTCAACTCGCTTGCGTGGAACGTGAGTTCGTCAAGCAAGTCGTCTCACAGAATTCTGTGAGACGGCTTTCACCGTAGCCGTTCTACTGGCATGCTGGCTCGGGCCCGAACGCATCTGTCCGGGCGGCAACCCTCTGTGATCTTGGTCGGTGCTGCTGTGCGCCGCCGACCCGCTCGTGTGCTGGAGGAGCCATGGCCGTCATGACGAGGGCAGGAACGCGCTATCAGCAGCAACTGACCGCCGATCCAGAGCAGATCGGGCGGGCGCGCCGCATTGTCGCGGCGCTGCTCCGCTACTGGGGCTGGGGCGAGGTCATAGATCCGGCACTGCTGTGCATGACGGAGCTGCTGGCGAACGTCCACCGGCATACGTGCTCGCGTGAGTGCAACCTGATGCTGGAGTCTTCGCCGCTGGCCGTACGGATCGTGGTGAGCGATGACTGCAAAGGCATGCCCGTCGTGCGGGAGGCGGACCCGCTCGCCGAGAGTGGCCGCGGGATGCTCCTGATCGCCGCGACCGCCGATGGCTGGGGGGTGATTCCGACGGTCACCGGCAAGAGCGTCTGGGTCGAACTTCGGCTGCGCCCGTTACTCAAGGGGACATCCACGTGATGCCCGTGCCCGAACCACCCGCACACTCCCGAACAGCTCTGTTCCACAGGCATGTTGAAACTGCCCAACGCGTCCCGGCCGAGCTCATCCAGAGAGCTAGGTCGGCACTGTGGGCGTCCCAGCTCACCGAGGATGTCCCCGAGTTCCTTGACCGGATCCTCGATCAGGATGCCGCTCCGCTGATGCCGCAGGAGGCCGAGCTCGCGGTGCGCCTGCTCCGCCAGTGCGCGTGGGGCCTGGTGAGTGATGAACTCCAGCACGCGGCCCGGCATCCGGACGACGACCTGGTTTCACAGATCCGCTTCGCCTCCAACCTCCACTTCGAGCGCGCCGCTGGCGGGCGCACTCCCGATACCGGGTTCGTGCGCCGTCTGGCCGTGCTCGTGCTGCATCTCCTCGATCGCCGCGCTACCCGGGGCGAAGTCCCGAGCCCTGCCGGGACCGGTGCTAGCGGGAGGCCGACATGAGCTTGGCGCTGTCGCGCGCCTACTGGTGCCACCTCGATGTCGTCCCGCCCAAGCGTCCCCGGCAGGGGCCACCGCGTGCGCCCAGCGATCCTCTGCTCTACGGGATCACCGCGCCTTACCCGGAAGTGGCGATGATCTGGATGCGCGCCGGGGTCAGCGACATCGCCGCTGGCCTGGGCGCCGCAGAGCAGGAGGAGGCTCTGGCCCGGCTGGAGGACCTCTCGCGTGCCGAGGCCGTCCGGAGCGACCTGCTTCGGCGCCGCCCGCTGCGCTTCGAGCTGCACACCACTACTACGGCCTGGACCTGGACCATCCACCCCGTCCTGCGGCTTCCGCTCCTCGCCAACAGCCCCCAGGTCGCCCGCCCGGCCGGGCTGCCTCCCATCGTCTTCTGGACCCAACGCCCCTGACCACACCGCCACTTCAACCATGCATCACTGCTCTGGAGAACGCGTGAACGCCACCACCATCACCTCGCTCACCGACCGCTTAGGCTCCCGTGCGCTGCCTGAGGACCACCTGGCCGCGGCGACGGCTTCCCTCGATCTGCACCAGGCCTGCGCGGCTGCGGGCCTGAACCTTTCGGCGCTGCCGGGCGTGGAGCAGCCCGGCCAGGTTGACATCGGCTCGGTCAGCCCGGAGACGGCCGTCGCGCTGACCCGGATGATCCGCCGCACCATCAGGGAGGCCCTGCGGGTCAGCGAGCGGCTGCGCGCGGCCATCTGCGCCCACGAGCTCGACATGCCCGAGCCGTACGTGCACCGCGGTCAGATCGTGCTCGGGGAGATCCCCCTGACCACCGCCGACCGCCTGGTGGGCCTGCTGGGTGGGCCGCAGCCGGACCCGGACGTGGAGCTGTCCTACTGGCCCGAGGCGCAGCTGCTCATCAAGCGGCTCTGCCAGGCCTTCAAACAGGCCACCCGCGGCGGGTTCCTGGACCCGCAGTTCTATCCGGACTGCCTGCGCTGCCACTCCGACGCTGTGCTCGCGTGTGGCTCGATCCCCGTGGTGACCGCCCGGCGCCTGGCCCGCGCCCTGGAGCGACAGTTGCGCACGGCGGCATGACCCCGCTACCGGCCCGCCCCGCGGCCACGCCGGCCGCCAGCCACGCCCTGACCGCCACACCAGCACCCCGCGCCCCGGCCCGTGCCCGCCATGGTCTTCCCGGGTCCGGGATGCGCACGCGGGAGTCATTCCTGCCGCCACCGTCACCAGAGAAATCGAGAAAGGACCCGATGACCATCACCGTCGCGCAATGGAACCTCGAACACGATGGCGGCCCGGACGGCGCGCGGTGGGAACAGGCTCACGAGATCCTGCGGGCCTACCAGCCCGACATCGTCATGCGCCAGGAGATGACCTACAGCCACCAGCGCGGTCAGCAGCGCCTGCACGCCACCGAGCACATCCTGGGCTTACGGGGCTTTCTGGCCCCGCCCACCCCCGAAAGCCCCAACTCGACCGCCCTGTTCGTGAACCCCAAGCTCTTCCAGGTTGACGCCGTCTACCCCCACCACACCCTGTGGTGGCACCCCATGAGCAACGTGGTGGCCTACTTCCAGGACTGCCCGCGCCCGCTCTCCCTCGGCTCCTTCCACCTGTGCAGTCACGACGCCGACACCCGCCTGACCGAGGCCCGCCGTATGACCACTCTGGCCAGGCCCGGCATGGTCAGCCTGATCGCGGGTGACTGCAACAGCTACCCCAGCAACCCCGAACCCGGTATTCCGCTGCCCGACTGGGACAAGGTCACCGACCGCGCCCACATGGTCCACCGCACCTACCTCAGCAGCACCGGCGAGCGCCACAGCGACATCCGCCCGGACATCGTCCTGACCGACGCCCGCTTCGAGGACGCGGCCCGCTACGCCGCCGACCACCTCGGCCAGCCCCATGCCCTTGCCCCCACCGCGGGGCAGTGCAAGCCCCACCAGGGCGGGCCGCAGCGCATCGACCGCGCGTACGCCTGCGGCGGACTAGCCGCCGCCCTCGAAAGCGTCGAGTTCATCGACACCAAGGAGACCCGCGAGGTCGGGGACCACTCCCTCGGGATCTTCCGGCTCAACCGCGGACGGCTGCGACGCCTCTTGCGTGAGGCGCCCCCCGCAGCCTGACCAGCCCTCCCGGGCCCTCACGGAAAGGCCCCGGCGGCCGGGTCGGACCCGGCCGCCGGGGGTCACACCATTCCACCAGCCAGCAGGAGCTGACAGCGCAATGCGTCACCCTCTCCGCCGCCTCGCCCGCCGTTTGAAGGCCCGACTCGCCCCGCTCGCGCCCGGCCGCCACACCGCCGCCCACCCCAACTGCCCGCCCCATCCGCCGCGCGTGCTCCCTCAGCATGTGCAGGCCCGCGCCCGCCCGCTTGTCGGCGAGGACATCGCTCTCGTCCGGCCCTACCTGCTCGCCCACGAAGCCCACCACGAACAGCGGGCTCGCCAGCATGGCTACCGGGCCGCCCTCGCCGTGGACGACCACCCCACCGTGCGGCTGGTCGCCATATGACGACCTGCTGCGACTGCCGACGCCTCACCGCCGCGCCCGTCGCCCTTCGCGACATCGTCAGCAACAGCGGCTTCGCCCACACCCTGTTCGCGTGCCCGGACTGCGCGCCCCGCCTCGGCGCGGGCCCCCTCTTCAGCGACGCTCCGACGGTCCATGGCCACCGTGCCCAGTCGCCAAGGCGATACCGGCCTCGAATTCGATGGTGATCGCCTTTCGGACAAGGGCGATGCTCAGGGTCGAGGATGAAGGGGGCGCTGACTAGCCTCCGGTCTCATTGCGTCTTCAACGCCCCGTCAGGCCACAGAAGGTGGTGATCCACTGGGTGGTGTTCGGCACTGATGCTGGCCTCAACTCGGGCCGGTGCACGGGCCACGCAGTGCTTGCGCAGTTGGTTGCGCCCGGTCGGCAGCCTTCTGCGGGGGCCCTGGGTTCCCTCGTCCGCGTAACGCGTGGGCGGTTCCGACTGATAGTTCGGAGGTGCTGGGATGGATGCCACGGTCATAGCGGCCTTGCCGCTCACCGAGGACGAATGGGCGCTCGACATCACGGTGACGGACGCTCCTCGTGTGGTGGCCAGCGAAGAGTGCGACACCAACGACGGCTGCAAGTCGACCTGCGACTCCGCCTGTGCGAGCTGAGCCCACCTGGTAGTCCTGCGCGGGGCCGGAAGTCCTCCGGCCCCGCGCAGGCCGAGCGGAATGGGGAACGACGATGACGCGAGCTCGACTCCTTCAGCGAGGCGACACCCTGCTCCTGCGTGCCGCCGTGCTGCCGTTCGGGAGCGAGCCCACCTGGTGGCCGTCGTTGGAGGCTCCCGACGACTGCCGCCGCTGGCTGAAGCTGGTCATGGACCACCCCGCCTTCGCGGACGGTCTTCGCGCTGCCTCGCCACGACTGGCCCGCGCAGTGGAGCGGGTTCTCTCAGACGATGAGGTGCCGCCCCGGCGGATGCGCAAGTCGGTGGTGGCGACGGCGCGCTACTGGCTGCGGGCCACTGGCCGCCCGACGCCCTTCGGGCTGTTCGCTGGCGTGGCTGCCGCGCGGTGCGGTCCCGCGACGGCACGTATCGGCTCCGGCCACCGGTCGGTGGCCCGCGTCGACACCCTCTGGTTCGATCACGTCCGCCGAGACCTCCAGCAGCGCGGTGACGTCCTGCCGCACCTGACCCTTCAGGTCAACGACCTGACGGTGCGGCGCGGGGCGTCACTGGAACGCCCCCTGCCCGGCGGCCGTCGGGCATGTGCCCGCCTCACCCGGCCCCTTTGCGCAGTCCTGGACAAGGCCGCACACCCGTTCCCGTGCCGAGACCTGATCGACCATCTCGTCACGCTGGGCGGCACCCCGCAGCAGGCCCTGCGCCTGCTCCGTGAGGCGCTGGAGGCGGGATTCCTCACCAGCCAGCTCTCCGCCCCCATGACCGACCCCGACCCGCTGGGGCACATCCTGGACACCTTGCAGCCCTTAGCCCCGCTCCTGGAGTCGGAGACCGTCACGCTGCTCGATGACCTGGGCAGGGTCCGCAGCCTTCTGGCCGATCACGCCCATGTCCGGCGCCTGGCCGAATCGGCCGGGCTGCGCCATACCGCCGAGCAGCGCATGAGCGCCATTGCTGATCAGGGCCGGGCCCGGCTGAGCGTTGACCTGTGTCTCGACGCCATGGTCCAGATTCCCGCCGCGGTCTTGGAGGAGGCGGAGCGCGCGGCCGACGCGCTCCTGCGCCTGACCCGGCATGCTGGGGAGAAGCCGGTGTGGGCGGCGTACCACGCTCAGTTCTGGGAGCGTTACGGTGCCGGGAGCCTGGTCCCGATCCGCGACGCCGTCGACCTCGCCGCGGGCGCGGGGTTTCCCGCCGACTTCCCGGGATCCCTGTGGCCGGAGCCGGTCGCCGCCGTTCTGCCACGCGATCGCATGCTCATGGCCAAGGCGTGGCACGCGGCTGTGCGTGGCGAGCGGGAGGTCCGCATCACGGACGAGGACCTCGACGCGCTGTGCACGAGCCAGGAAGACGCGGTGATGGCGCCGCATGTGGAGATGGGCATCCGGGTTCACGCGCCCAGCAGAGTGGCCCTGGACCGGGGGGAGTTCACCGTGGCCGTGCGGCCGGCCTGGAGCACCGGAACCCTCACCGGCCGCTTCGCGGCCACCCTCACGGGCAGCGGCCTCGGCGGCGCGTACGCCAAGCTCCCGACGCTCGTCGAGGGCGCGCTGCCCGCCCAGCTCTCCTTCGCACCGGCCCATGCCCATGCCGAAAACGTGGCACGTACCCCGGCCTTCCTGCCCCACGTCATCCCGATCGGCGAGCACCGCACCCCGGCCGCCCATCTGATACCCGTCGATGACCTCGCCGTGCTGTCCACCAGCAAGCGCCTGCACTTGATCAGCCTCTCGCGGCGCCGCGTCATCGAACCGGTCGTGCTGCACCCGCTCGCCCTGGAGAAGCAGGCGCCGCCGCTGGCCCGCTTCATCGCGCTGCTCGGGCGCGGATTCGCCACGGCGTGGACGCAGTTCGACTGGGGACCGCTCGCCACCGCCGTGCCGTACCTGCCGCGGGTGCGCTACCGCAAGGCCATCCTGGCCCCGGCACGCTGGCACCTGACCGCGGCCGAGCTGCCCACCGGCCCCTTCCAGCACTCCTGGCACCAAGCCCTGTCCGCCTGGGCCAGCACCTGGAGGTGCCCGCAGTACCTCGATCTGCGCGACGATGACCGCACCCTGCGCCTGGACTGGAACGAACCACTGCACGCCCGCCTGCTGCATGCGCACCTCCAGCGGCACGGCCACGCCGAGCTCGCCGAGGCCCCCGACGAGCAGGGGCTCGGATGGATCGGGCACGCGCACGAAATCGCCCTCTCGCTGACCTCCACCCAGCCGCCCCTGCCACACCCCCACGTCGCCAACGCCCCCGTGGTCACCAACCAAGCACTGCCTGGCCCCGGCGACCCGCGACAGCCATGGGTGCAGGCCAAGATCTTCACGCACCCGTCCGCCATGGACCAGATCCTCACCCGCCAGCTGTCCGTCCTCCTGGAGGAACTCGACGGCCCGCACTGCTGGTTCGTGCGCTACCGCACCGCCCAGGAAGAAGACCACCTGCGGTTCCGCATCGCCGCCGCGGGCGCCGACGAGCACACGAAGACCACCCGCGCCCTCACGCGCTGGGCCGCCCGCCTCCAAGGGGATGCACTCGCCTCACGGCTCGTCTTCGACGGCTACCGGCCCGAGCCCGGCCGCTACGGCACCGGGCCCGCACTCCACGCCGCCGAGCGGGTGTTCACCAGCGACAGTGACACCGTCCGCCATGCCCTGACCGATCTCGCCAGCCTGGACAAGGCCGTGCTGTGCGCGCTCGGCATGATCGACATCGCGCGGGGCCTCCTCGGCGGCACCGAGGGCACCCAGTGGATGGCGACCACCGCCGCCCGCCGCACGGGAGTGCCCACCGTGACCCGCCAGACCATCGCGTACGCCGCCCCCGAAGCCCTGGCCCAGCATCCCGGCTGGACGCCCCGCCTGGACGACGCGTGGCACCGGCGCCGCACCGCCCTGTCCGCCTACCGGTCGCACCTGGCAGACGAACAGGTGGACGGCGTACTGGAGTCGCTGCTCCACATGCACCACAACCGGGTCATGGGCCCGGACCGGGAGGCGGAGGCGGCATGCCGCCACGCGGCCCGCCAGGCCTGCCGCAGCCTGCTCGCGCGAGCGGCCACGCAGTGAGCGTCCACGTGCACGACCTCGGCCGCGGGCTGCCCGCTACGCTCATCCGCCAGGCCGCCCTCGCCCGCCAGGACGGCAGATGGGAGCAGGCCCACCGCACCGCGAAGCTCATCGCCCAGCACCCCGCCGACGTGCACCCGGACACGGCCAGCCTCTTCCGCGGCGCTCCCGCGGTGGCCTACGCCCTGCACACCGCCGACCACCGCGCCTACCGGCCCGCGCTGGCCAGACTGGATGACGAGATCGCCACCCTGGTGAAGACCCGGCTGGGGTCGGCGCACCGCCGCATGGGCACCGGCCAGCGGCCGCGCATGCGGGAGTACGACCTCATCAGCGGCCTCACCGGCCTGGGCGCCTACCTCCTGCACCGCGACACCCGCCCCGACCTGCTGCACGAGGTCCTGCGCTACCTGATCAGGCTCCTCCAGCAGCCCGTCCTCGCAGACGGCCGCCACCTGCCGGGGTGGTGGACCTCGGACAGCCCAGCGGGCAAGAGCGAGGTCAACTGGCCCCTGGGGCACGGCAACTTCGGCATGGCCCACGGCATCGCTGGACCCACCGCGCTGCTGGCCCTGAGCGCCCGCGCCGGGCACAACGTGCCCGGACAGCACCAGGCACTGAACGCCGCCTGCGACCTGCTGGACACATGGGCGCGCCCCCTGCCCACAGGCGGCGCCGCCTGGCCGCAGACCCTCACCGCGCAAGCATGGACCAGCGGAGCGCCGCTTCACGCCCAGCCCGCCCGGCCCTCATGGTGCTACGGCGCTCCCGGGATCGCCCGCAGCCTGCACCTGGCCGCCCGCACCTGCCACCGGGAGCACACCCGGCTGCGCGCCGAGCACATCCTCACCTCGTGCGCCACGGCCGCCGGACAACTCGCGCACCTCCACGACGCGACGGTCTGCCACGGCTGGGCTGGCCTGTGCCTGGCGGTCGCGGCCACCGCCGCCGACGCCCCGGCCAGCGGCCTGCCGCACCTGTTGCCGTCCCTTCAGGCCCGCCTCGATTCCGCCGCCGCACAGCATCCGGGCCCTGATGCGGCCGGACTCCTCACCGGCGCGGACGGCATCCTCCTCACACGCCACACCCTCCACCCCGCGCGCTCCGTTGCATCAGGGTGGGAGACCTGCCTCCTCCTCAACTGAAAGAGAACCGCGCAGTGAACGCACCGACCACCGACGAACTCCGCAACCGGCTCGTGGACGACATCGCCGCCCAGTCGAAACTGCCGCCCGCGGTAGAACGCGCCCTTCGCACTGTCCGCCGGGAACAGCACCTGCCGGGCCTGGACCCCGCTGAGGCCTACGCCGACAAGGCCGTAGTGATCAAGGAAAACCCCGCAGGAGGACCGCTTGCTCTCTCCTGCGCCTCCGTGCCCTCCGTCGTCGCGATGATGCTCGCCCAGCTCGACGTGCGCCCCGGCAACCGCGTCCTGGAAATCGGCGCGGGCACCGGCTACAACGCCGCGCTCCTGGCCGAACTGACCGGACCGGGCGGTCAGGTCACCACCATCGACATCGACTCCGACGTGACCGTGCACGCCCGTACCGCCCTGGACCGCTCCGGCTACCCGCACGTACAGGTCATGCAGCGCGACGGGCTGAAAGGCGCCCCCGAACACGCCCCCTACGACCGGCTGATCGCCACCGTCGGCATGTGGGACATCCCCGCCCCCTGGTGGCAGCAACTCGCCGACGGCGGCCGCCTCGTGCTCCCCTTCCGCTGGCGCGGACAGACCCGCTCCGTGGCCCTGACCCGCCACGGTGACACCCTCATCTCCGACGGGATGGAGCTGTGCGGCTTCGTGCCCGTCATCGGCCAGACCGGCGAGCGCACCGCGGAACTCGCCGACGGCACCATCCGGCTGCACCACGACCAGGACCAGCAGGTCGCCGCCGACCGCTTGAGCGATGTGTTCTCGACATCCGCCGCGGAGGTATGGACCGACACCAGGGTCGGCAGGCAGGAACCCTTCGACGGAATCTGGCTCCGGGCCACCGCCTGCGACGACACCGTGTGCCGCATCGAAGTCACCCGGCAAGCCCTGGACCAAGGCGTACGCCGCCCGGTGATCCCGGTACGCAGCCCCGCCCTCGTCGCAGGCGGCTCCCTCGCCTACCTCATCGCCGAGCGCGACGACCTGGACCCCGAGCGCCCGGTGCGGCTCGGGGCTGCCGGATACGGCGCCGAGGGCCCCGAACTCGCCGCCAGGCTCAACGCCCACATCACGGCCTGGAGCGCGGACCGCACCGCAGTGCCACACCTCAGCGTGCGCCCCGCCACGACGCCGGAACCCGCCCGCACCGGGGGCCACACCATCAACAAGCAGGACAGCCGAATCGTCCTCGCCTACGAGTAGCCAGCCGGCGGATGATCCTTGGGAGGCGTTCTTGTGTCAGCGTCCGCAGTGCGGACAGCGACCGCTGGGACGCCCCCTTGTCTCCACGATGACGCCCTGCTCCCGCAGCCGTTGCACCTGATAGTGGGCCGAGGAGGCGGAAGTCAGCCCGGCGGCAGCGGCAAGCTCACGCAGCGAGGGCGCCTCGCCATGCTCGGCGATCCACTCCCGTGCGCCGCGCATGATGCGCTGCTGGCGATCGGTGAGGGTCATGACCGAGCCCTGCGTCGTGCCGTCTCCTTGAGCGCCACGCGAGCCGCCGGTGTGCCAGCTGGCGTCCGCCAGTAGGGATGGTTGGCGATCAGCCGGGACAGATGGAGGAGCCGTCGGCGGTACGCGGCGCCACCGTCGGGTGGCGAGGCCGCGAGGCGCCTGTAAGTGGCGTGCCAGTCCGTCTGGGCCTCCAAGAGGTCCGAGGGGAAGAGGGTGCTGTCCATGGCCAGAAGTAGATCGCATGTTCGATTTTTGATGCAACGCGGCGATCTCCGGTGTTTCCGGCCGAAGCCTCTCGGCGGGAAGCACCGCAGCTCATGCCTGTTTCCTTCCGCATAATGTTTCCAATCCTGAGAAACACCTGGTCAGCGCCGTCAGCGTGGGCATCATGGCGTGCCATGGAATCCATTCGAGTAGCCCCTGGTCTCGTCCTCGGCGAGGCGCAGTACGTCACCGCGGCGGCCGGTGTCGCCGCCCACGCCCCCGCCCTGGCCCCCCTCACCTGGGAGGCGTTCGTCCGCCCGCTGGGCTGGTGGCTGGTGCCAGACAAGGACGGTGAGCTCAGCAAGGCCGAACTCACGCTCCGGGAGAACCGTGACCGCACCATCAAGATCAATCTGTGGTTCCTGCCCGACCTGCGCAGTGCCCGTCCTTTCCCGCACTCCCACCCCTGGACTTTCTCGTCGCAGATCCTCGCCGGCGGATACAGCGAAACCCGATACTCCGTCGATGGCGGCCACGTGGACGTGACGGAGATGGAGCACGTGCAGGGCGCGACCAGCACAGTCGACCGAAGGCTGTATCACGAGGTGACCGCTCTCCACGCGCCCCCGGGGAGCACGATGACCATCATGGCCTGCGGCCCCGGTGAACGCGGCGCCTGGGGCTACCTCGACCTTGGCACGGGCCGTCACGTGTCGCCCGAGGCGGATGTCGCCTTCCCCGCACGGCTCAAGGCCCTCAATCCCCATCAGCTGTAGGGAACCGCGGCTGTTCGCCATTGAGGCTGGTCTGGTGGCCATCATCAGCGACCCACCGGACACCCCATAGCACTGAGTGATCAGGTAGATGCGCGGGGGAGTTGAAGGCGTCACCGATACCTTCGAGTGCGTGAGCGACAATGCCGTGGGGCTGACGCTGAAGGCCGTCGGCGCGATCGTCGAGAAGAAGATCCTCACCGACACGGTCAAGATCTTCAGGGCGGGGGAACCCGTCTTCAACCCGGACACCGGTCAATACGAACCGGGGCCGCCAGTCACTGTCTACGAGGGTCCCGGAGCGATCTTCCCGGCCGGCGGACCGTCCGTGGTGCTCCACCTGGCGGGGCAGCCGTACGTGAACGACACCCCGTCCCGGTACCGGCTCCTCACACCGCTATCGGCGCCCGTGGCCTCGCGCGAGGACAAGGTCACCGTCCTTGCCTCAAGGGACGCGCCTGCGGCAGGGCGGACATGGCGCGTGCTCGACATCGGGGAAACCTCCACCCTCCCCGTCGTCCGCACCACGTGGGTGGACCAGAACACTCAAACGACCAGCGGGAACCCAAAGTGACCACAGTGATCGACCCGGAGGAGATCCGGAAACAACTGGAGGCCAAGCTCCTCCTGGACACGGTGCGCATCACCCGGCCGATCGGCACACCAAAACTCGACCCGGCCACCGGACTGCTGGGCGACACTCCTGCGGAAACGATCTACGAAGGACCAGGCGCTCTGTTGTCGGGCCACGGCCAGGTCACTGCCGAGGGCATCGTCGGCAAGCAGTGGCTCGACGACACAGTCTCCTGGTACCGCCTTCTGACGCCACTCGGCGCGCCGGTTCCGGCACGGTACGACCGGGTGGAGGTGACAGTCGCCCACTCGGGCAGCGCCGCCACCGGCGGCCGCACATGGCAGGTCCTCGACCCGGCGGAAGCCTCGACCGTGGAGCTGGTGCGCGTGACCCGCCTGGACGAGATCACACCGCCTTCGTGAGGCGAGTCGGGGCTCTCGGGAAGCGCCCTACGCTCGATGCATGAAGATCACTGATGGTGTGGCCGATGAAGCCCATCAGGTCCGCATAGCCATGAACGGCAGGAAGACCTTCGAGATCGACGGCATCGACTATTCGCGGGTGGTCGCCGCCTACACGCTCCATCAACAGGCCGGAAGCCCGGCCGAGTTGGTGATCCAGTGCGCCTCGGGGCGAACGGTCCCCGCCTTCGACGGGTACGCGCGCGTTGCCGTCGGCGTCCCCCACGAGCCAGGTGAAGCCGCAGCCCACTTCCTGAACGCCATCGACGCGGGGCTGCTGGAGAAGGCGGCCCTGGCGCGGGCCGATCTCGACGGCGGACAGCACGGGTTCACCAAGGCGGTCCTGGCGCAACTGAAGCAGTGGGCGCGAGGAGAGTTCGCCGAAGAGGAGACGAGCTGATGGCCGGAGGTTCGCGCCGTCGGGTGGGCGCCTCCTCGAACGCCCCGCAGATCGCCGCCCGGCTCAACGCCCGTGCCGCAGCGGCCCTGCCCGCGGTCGCCGGTGTGGTCCAGCACCACGCCATGCTGCTGGAGACCAGGATCAAGGCCAATGCCAGCGGCCGGCCCGGCCCGAACGCGCCGACGGGCGACTACCGGCGCTCCTGGACCCACGAGATCAGCAGCAACGGCGCGACCGTCCAAGCGGTCGTCGGCACGAACAAGCCGCAGGGACGGCGACTGGAGTACGGGTTCGTCGGCGCAGACAGCCTGGGCCGGATCTACAACCAGCCCCCATTCCCACACGTGGGACCCGCTGTTGAAGAGATCCGCCCGGCCTTCCTAGCGGCCCTCCAAGCGGCGGTGGGCGACTGATGGCCGTATCGGGTCGGATCATCAGCCTCGCCGTTCAGGCGATGCTCAGCAGCGCGACGGGCCGCTCCTGCGGGTACGGGTCGGCGCCCACGGCCAGTAGCACCCCGACCGGGGCGGCCGTGCCGTACAGCGTCCTGTACCCCGTCGGTTCGACCAGTGACGGACCCCCGTTCGGAGACGCCAGCGCCGACGCTCGGATCGTGTACCAGGTGACGTCGGTGGCCACCACGGCCGAGCAGGTGGAGTGGATGGCGGACAAGGTGCGCACCGGGATGCTCGCCCAGACCCCGCGCGGCTACGCCCATGCGATCACGGCGCCCGGCTACGTGGTGATGTCCCGGGAGCTGGACAAGGAGGAAGGCGTGACCGCTGCGAGCGGCGTATACAGTTACATCCAGCGGTTCGCGATCGAGGTCACCACGCTCGTCGCCTGACCGCTTCACCTCACCGCGGAGGCTTCTCGCGGACGCCCGGCCACTCGGCACGGGCCGACTCCCAGCTTGATCGTTGGGGACGGGCCTGCCGCGCACCCGGTGGACTGCGTCTCCGGAGAGTGAGAGTCGCGTGTCCACCACGCAGCAACGCTTCATGCGCCGAGGGACCACCCTCTTCTACTTCCTCCAGAAGATCGAGGCCGCCAACAACGTGCCCACCCGGGCGGAACTGGCGGCCGCCAACGCCACCGATCTGTCGAGCACCATCTCCGACGTCGAGGGCTGGTCGCTGGAGAACACCCCGATCGACACTCCCGACATGGGCTCGACGTTCGCCACGACGATCCCCGGCGAGGACAAGGCGGACAACAGCAGCCTCACGTTCTACGAGGACAAGGTCAGCGACACCGTCGAGACGCTGCTGTCCAAGGGCACCGTCGGCTTCATCGTCATCCTCCGCAAGGGTGACGTCCCCGGCTCCAAGTCGCTCGACGTGTTCCCCATCCGGGTCGGCAGCCGCAGCGCCTCGTACAGTACGGGGTCCGAGCCCGCGAAGTTCAAGGTCACCTTCGGCATCACCGAGGAACCGACCCTGGACGCCCCTGTCCCGGCCAAGAGCGCCTGACCGGGGGCGCCGCATGACAACGACTCCTGAACCGCCCACGGCCGCTGTCGCCCGGGATGCCCACTGGTCGGCGAAGATGGCCCGGCTCAAGGCACGCAAGCTCCCCGAGCGCACCTTGCGCGTGTGCGACGACGACGAGGCGAAGAAGCACGCCACCGACGCCGCGCTTGAGGTGGCCAAGGCCCGCACCGCGGCCCGCGCGGAGTCCATCGAGCAGGGCGTTGCCGAGGCTGACCGCGAGCCGTGGATCGCCGGCCAGCCCGCGGTCGTCGCCGCACAGCTGCGGCTGGATGCTGCCGAGCAGGCCCTGGAGGACGTCACCGTCGTCCTGACCTTCCGGGCTCTGCCGAGGCCGGCCTGGGAGCAGTTGCTGCGTGACCATCCGCCCACAGAGGCCCAGGCCGACCAGGGCATGGAGTACAACATCGAGACCTACCCGGCCGCGCTGATCGCCGCCTGCCACATCGAGCGGGACGACACAGGCGCCGAAGTCGCCGGTATGACCGAGCAGGATGCTCAGGAACTCCTCGACGCCTGGCCGGACTCGGAGGCGAAGGCCCTGTTCACCAGCGCGCTGGTGGTCAACCAGACCCTCAGGGCCGACCTGGGAAAAGGCTGATCTCCGATGCCGGATTTCGCGCGGAGATGGAGGTCTGCTCCACCTACGGCATCCCCCACTCGCAGTTCACCGGTGCGGGGGACGGCCGGTGGACGGCGCTCGACCGTGCCAAGGCCGTCGCGTACCTCGCCTACGCGAGGTCGGTGTGCGAGGCGTGCGGAACGCGCGCGCAGGAGTGGGACGAAACGGCAGGAGGTGATCGGTTCGCGTACGTCACCGACACCCACCGGTGCGTGGGCTGCGAGCTGATCGCGATGGAGCAGGACCAGGTTCCGGACGGTCCGGAAGGCCGCGGGGTGAAGGTCGGGCTTCGGCCCAGGAAGGCGTAGCCGGTGGCCGGGGCCTACACCCTCTACGTTCAGATCCAGGCCGGAGTCGCTGGCCTGGTCGGCGGCCTGCGCACGGCCGCGGGCCAGGTCAACGCGTTCGGCGGACAGATACGCCGACTCGACGGCGACCTCAACCAGCTCGCCGCCCGCTCGGACCAGACCCGCCGCGCCATGGTCACCGGCTTCACCGTGGCGGGAGCCGCCCTCGGCGGCGCGTTCCTCATCGGGGTACACAACGCCATCGAGCTCGAAAAGCGGATGGCGAACGTCATGACGATCTCCAAGGAGATCAACAACACCAACATCCAGGGGTTCACTGACCAGATCATCGAGCTGAGCACCCAGCTCCCGCAGACAGCTGATCAGCTCGCCGAGGGCCTGTACCAGGTCGTGTCGACCGGCTTCGACGGCTCGGACGCCATGACCATCCTGAAGGTCGCAGCGCGCGGTGCCGCCGCCGGCCTGACCACGACCGAGACGTCCGCGCGCGCCCTGCTGGGCGTGCTCAAGGCGTACGGCATGGACGCCTCGCAGGCCAGCGACGTCATGGACGTCATGTTCCAGACTGTCAACTACGGCGTCGTTTCGTTCGACGAGCTGGCCCAGCAGCTCGGCGACGTCATCCCCATGGCGTCGGCCGCCGGTGTCGAGTTCGACGACATCAGCTCTGCCCTCGCCGCCGTCACCCTGACCGGCATCCCCGCGGCCGAAGCGGTGACGGCGCTCAACATGCTGATGACGCGGATGATGAAGCCGACCCGCGAACTCCAGGACATGATCAAGGGCTTCGGATACGAGTCCGCAGCAGCCGCCCTTGAACAGGACGGCCTGTACGTCGTCATGCAGAAGGTCCGCAACGCCACCGGTGGCAGCGCCGACCAGCTCGTGCCCCTGCTGAAGGACATCCGTGCCGTCCGGGCGGCCCTGGCGCTTTCGGCGGCCGACGGACAGAACTACGCCGACACCTACAAGGGCATCAGCGTCGAAGTCGAGCGGGCGGGGGCCACGCAACGGGCCTACGCGATCCAGATGGACACCACTGCCGGGCAGTGGAGCCTCTTCCGCAACCAGGCGGCAGCCCTCGGTATCGACATGGCCCGCGTTCTGCTTCCGGCCCTTCAGGCCGTCGGAGAGTACGCGAACGTCCTGGCGGGCGCGATCAACGACCTGCCCGGCCCGGTGAAGTCCCTCATAGGGGTCCTGACCGTCCTGGCCGCGGTCGCGCTCCTGGGCAAGGCCGCGTTCCTGCGGTTCTCGGTTCAGCTGGCCGCGTTCCGTACGCAGGTTGCGGCGGCACGTGCGGGCGGATCGATGCTGCCCGCTGTGCTCAGCGGTACGGGAATCGCCGTGGCAGGCCTCACTGCTCTGCTGGCCATCGGCGTGGGCGCCTACGCCATGTACTCGGCCAGCAAGCAGAAGGCGAAGGCCGCCACCGAGGAACTGGTCAGCGCGCTGCGCAAGGAACGTGAGGAGGGCGAGCAGGGAGCGGGCCTGCGCACCTTCACGGAGCAGCTGACCAACAGCGACGACGTCGACCAGCTCAAGGAGGCTGGTGTCGACGTCAACCGCGCCATCGACGCGATCACCTCGGGCGGCAAGAAGCTCCAGCGCCTTCGGGATGAGCTGGATCTGAAGAAGGCCGAGTCGTGGGAGAAGGTTCCGGGCGGCCTCGGGACGTACGACGTCGACTTCGACAAAGCCAAGAAGGTGCTGAACAAGCAGCACAAGATCTGGTCGGACGCGGTCAAGAAGGAGAACGAGCTCGCGGCCAACATGGCCATCGTCAACAACAAGATCAAGGCCAACCGCAGGGAGGCAGCCGGATCCTGGGACATCACCCAGGGCCTGCCGACGGACAAGAACGGCGCCCCCCAGTACACCGAGCAGATGGAGGCGATGGCCAAGACCCTCGAATCCATCGTCGACCCGGCGAAGGCCTGGAAGGCCGCCCAGGACAACGTCGCCGCGGCCAACCGCAAGGCGGGACGGTCTGCTGACGCCTCCAAGGCATCGCTCGCCGACTACGTGAGGGAGCTGCGCAAGCAGCTCAAGGCGCAGCGGGACTTCCAGAAGAACCTGGGCCTGCTGGCTTCCGAGGGTCGCCTGGACCTGGCGGATCACTTCTCCAAGCTCGGCCCCGACTCGGCGCCGATCCTCGGCGAGCTCGTCAAGCAACTCCAGAAGGGCAAAGGGAGGGTCGCTGACGAGCTTGAGTCGATCATCCTGGAGTCTGCGGCACGATCCACTCCGGCGTTCCGCGCCGGGCTGGAGCAGCTCCCGGCGATCTCCGCGAGGTACGGGAAGAAGGTGGCGAAGGCCTGGGCTGACGCCGCAGCGACCAACGACCCGGGCAAGCTGTCCCGCGTCATGCGGGACATCGCCGTCGCGGACTTGTCCAAGGCGGCCCGACGGCTCCCCAAGGCCGCCTCCGCCCAGCTCGAAAAGGGCATGAAGCTCCTGTCCGACGTGTCTGCCCGCTACGGCAAGGAAGCATCCACCTCGCTCGCCCAGTCCTTCCTGAAGGGCGACATCGAAGAGATCCGCTCCCAGCTCGGATACCTGTACGGGGCGGACATGCCCATCAGCGCCCCTGACCTGTCCGCGGTGGTGGCCGCCTTCAAGACAGCAGGCTCCACGTCCCACGCCGAGTGGTCCGGCATGCTCAGCCTCATCGTCGCCGTCGCGCAGAAGAAGGGCAGCGCCGCGGCCGCCGCCCTGACGAGCGCCCTGCTGTCGGGCGACATGGCCGCTGTGCAGACCCAGCTCAACGGCATCGGCGCTTCCGTGGAGCGGATCCCCGGCTCGAAGACCATCACGATCAGCGTCAACCGGCCCGCCGCCATCCACATCCCGATCATCGGCAGGGCCACGCCCACGTCGTGGGACCGGGACGCCAACTTCGTACCCGACTCCATCCAGGCCCGAAAGCACGCCAACGGCGCCGTGGTCGACTACTACGCCAACGGCGGGGTCCGCCGCCGCGAGAACCACGTCGCGCAAATCGCCCGCGCAGGGACGTGGAGGGTGTGGGCGGAGGAATCCACCGGCGGCGAAGCGTACATCCCGTTGGCCCACAGCAAGCGTCCTCGCTCCCGTGCCATCACCGAGGAGACCGTCCGGCGCCTGGGCGGAAAGGGGGTTCAGTGGTACGCCGACGGCGGCTTGTCCGGGTGGTCGTACTCGCCCTCCGGCCGCGCCGAGCTGTCCGATGTGTCCTCGATCCATTCGGACTCCATGAGGAAGGTGAAGCGAGGCAAGGGGAAGAAGCGGAAGGAGGTCGAGATCTTCGACCTCCGGCTCTTCGAGAAGAATCTCGACCGCGCCGCAAGCCGGGCGGCGCGCTGGCGCAGGGACCTGGCCACCGTTGCCCGGCGTGCGGGCCAGGACGTCGCCGATGCCCTGGAGGCCATGGGAGAAGACGGAGTGCAGCTCACCCGGAAGATGGCCACGGGGTCGAGCAAGTACATCCGCGAGATGGCCAAGGACCTGGAAAAGCTCGGAGTGATCGCGAAGGCCAGCATCGGCGACTACACCCGTCAGCTCCGCTCGGCCGTCAAGGACCAGACTGCCTTCGAGAAGAACCTCTCGAAGCTCACCGCCATGGGCTTCGGGGATCTGGCGGGGATGCTCGCCGACCAGGCCGACGAAGACGCCGAGGACATCGCGGCCCAGGCCGTGAAGTCCAAGTCGAAGGCGAGGAAAGCCAACAAGGCGGCGAAGGCCGCGAAGAAGGTCATCCCTGACGACGACCTCCCCGACCTGGTCGCCATCATCCGTGCGATCAAGAGCAGCAAGACCGGACTCCACGCCGTGGCCGAGTCCACCGAGCTGGACGAAGATCGCATCATCGAAGTCGCAACCCTCGGCCGGTCGCGCATCAAGGGCGTGCTCGGCTCCAAGGCGAAACGATTCCTCAAGGACCTCGGCAGGGCAACGAAGGGCCTGTCCTACCTCAACGGCGGCATCCTCACGCCCGGCATCTACGCCACCAGCAACGGCCTGGTCCGCTTCGCCGAACCCCAGACCCAGGGCGAGGCATTCATCCCGCTCGGGGGAGCGCAGCGGAACTCGGCGACCGCCGTGCTCAGGGATGTCGCCACACGCTTTGGCTACGAGCTGACCCGTTCCGGGGTCAGCGGGCCGATGCGCCTCGTCGACGCCCGGCCGCGCGGCGCTACGCAGGTCGTCGTCGTGCGGGAGCAGCCCGCCGCACTCGTCGGCTCCATGCCCGTCACCGTCCACGGAAGCGCCGACCCCACCGCGGCCGACCGCGTCGGCCTGGAAGTGATGCGACGCCTCCGCAACGCTCAGAGAGGAGGCCGCGTCTGATGACCGCGATCACCCTCAACCTCGCCGGCGTCGCTATGGGCCCCGGCACCCCCTACCTCATCTCGGAGATCAGCGGCCTGGGGACACCGGAGCTGCGCACCCAGGACGTCGAACTGGCCGCCGACGACGGGGCCTTCCCCGGCGCCGACTACTACCAGCCGCGCGTGGTCACGATCGAGGCGGGCATCAGAACACCCGGAGACCCGGCTGCGGCGACCGACGCCCTGGCCGACCTGCACCGGGCCGCATCCACCCCGTCGATCCGCCGCGACGCCGGAGACCTGGCCGTGCTCCGCGTGCGCTGGCCAGGACGGGACAGCACCCGCCGCTTGTACGGCCGCGTGCGCCGGGTCGAGACCGCCACCATGAGCAAGGTCAACTTTGGTTGGATACCGGTCACCTGCGAGTTCGTTGCCACCGATCCGCGCTGGCACGGAGAGCCGGAGAAGACCCTCTCCCTGCCGCTGACGATCTCGACCAGCCGCGTCGGCTTCAAGGCACCGCTCGAAGCCCCCATCACCACCGGGGTCGTCGAGCCCGAGCGGCGCAACGGCTGGGCCGTCAACGACGGCGACCTTCCCGCATGGCCCTCCCTGACGATCCAAGGACCCGTCAGCAACCCGCGCATCGACTGTCAGGCCACCGGCCGCACCATCGCCCTGGACTACTCGATCAAGCGGGAGGAGACCTTGCGTATCGAGACCCGGCCAGGCACCCGATGGGTCCTGCACGACGGAGCGAACGCGAGCTTCGCCCTCACCCGCACCTCACGCCTTGACCGCTTCACGCTCCCCGACGGCTGGTCCCACATCTCGTGGACTGGCAGCGACTACACCAACGCCACCCGCCTGACCGTCGCCTGGCGCGACGCCTACACCGCCCTTTAGGAGAAGCACGCAATGGCTCTCATCCAGCCGCCTCTCATGGTGAACGGGGCCACCCACTCGGCACGCGTGATGCGCATGATGGCTCGCAACCTGGCCCGAGCCTCCCAAGGTGTCGTCGAAGGCGACGACCTACGAGTCCGGCAACTGGTCACACCCGGAGACGGCGTCCGCGTCGGCGACGGCGCGGCGATCATCACCGGGGCCACCTCCCGCTCCCAGGGCTCCTACACCCTGTTCAACGTCGGAGACACCGCAGTTCCCATCGCGGCCACCGGCAGCACACCGCGAAACGACCTGGTCATCCTGCGGGTAGAGGACCCCGAGTACGAGGGCACCCTTGACCCGACCGTGGACGCCATCGGCCACTACGAGGTGATCTCCGGCGTCTCCGCCACCCAGACCACAGCACCCTCGGGGTATACGGCCATCCCCTTGGCGCGCGTCAACATCCCCTCGAACACCGCCACCATCACCGACAGCATGATCACCGACCTGCGGCGCATCGCGAACCCGCGGCGGGACCGGCGGCTTCATACGTCCTTTCCCTCGTCGCTGTCCAAGCTGACGTACCAGGACGGCAAGTGGCACAAGTGGCCCACGGCCGCCTCCTGGCAGATCGCGATCCCTCCGTGGGCCACGTCAGCCAAGGCGATCGTCACGATCGCCGGACTGCGCATGTACGACAACGACATCTGGGCCAAGATGCAGATCGCCCTTGGCGGTGACCTTGGCCAGGACACGATCATCGACGACAACCAGGGCACGCCCGTCCGGCGGCAGACCGTCGTCATCGCGGACAACATCAGCATCTCGTCCGGCCAGCGGGGGACCACGCAGCCTCTGGTCCTGCAGACGTACATGTACAAGCAGGAGACTGGGAACCTGTCCGTCGACGCCGGCACGTCGATCATCCTGGACATCGAGTTCAGCGAAGGCCTGCGCTGATGGCCTACCGGTACATCACCACCCGCGCGCTCACCGGCGACGTGCTCGCCTGGGACCTGCCCATGAGCAACGTGGAGTTCGGCCCCGCCCTCTCCGCCGCGGGCAGCTTCTCGGGGGCCGTCGCCCCGCGCCTGGCCACCCTCGTACGCACCCAGGTCGACGCCGGAGACACCTGGCTGTACGTCGAGCGTGACGGACGCCTGATGTGGGGCGGTCTCGTGTGGCGGGCCACCCCAGAAGGCTCCGAACTCCAGGTGGAGGCCGCCGGGCCCGGGTCCTACCCGCACCGCCGCCATGACCTTCACGGCAACCTCGGCGGCCGAGGACCGTACGTGTACGCAGATCCATGCCGCGTCATCCGGGACGTGTGGACGTACCTCCAGGACCAGCCCGACGGCGACCTGGGAGTGGTCGTCGACAACACCACATCCAAGGCCAAGGTCGGCACTCCTGGCGACCGGTACAGCATCGACTGGTGGGAAGCACCGGTGCTCGGCGACGTCATCGAGGACATGGTCCAGGTCGAGGGCGGACCGGAATGGACCGAGACCGTGTCCTGGGCGGGGGAGAAGCCCCGGCACCGCATCCGCCTCGGCTGGCCCCGCCTGGGCACCCGCCGTACGGACCTCGCGTTCACCACCGGCGTGAACATCATCGAGTCCGTCTCCGTCGAGTACGACGCCGACGAGACCGCCCAAGTCGTGATCGGCCTCGGAGCGGGCGAGGGCCGTAACCGACGACGGGAGATCAACGCGATTCGTAACGGACGCCTGCGCCTGGAGAACGTCCTCGAGTTGCCCTCCGAGAAGGGCAAGGACCGTCTCGCCGCGCGAGCACGTACCGAGCGCATCGCACGCCAGGTGACAGGCGAGGTCACCGAGATCACCGTTCGCGACCACCCGGCCGCACCGATCGGCTCCTGGCAGATCGGCGACGACGTGCGTGTGCGAGTGCACGACGACTGGGCCGACTACGACATGTGGTCGCGCATCGTCTCCTACCAGATCCGCCCCGGAGCGGAAGACAGCGAACGGGCCGTGATCCAACTCCAGCGCGCCGACCGGTTCACCTACGGGGGCGAGTCATGAGCAGGGAAATCGCCAACCTCGCCGCCAGGGTCGCTGCCTTGGAGAAGAGGCTCGACCGGACCACCCGCTCGGCGAGGCTGGCCTACTCCTCCATCGAGGCCGGAGCCATCGAAGTCCACAACCACGACGGCACCCTGACGGGGATCGTCGGAGTGCAGCCGGACGGCACCACCGGCATCACCGCGGTGAACGGGGCACCGCCCCCCACACCGAGCGCACCCCTCGTCGAAGCGGGCGTGGCCGTCGTCAAGGTCACCTGGGACGGAACGTTCACCGACACCCTGGCAGCACCGCTCGACCTCGCGCGAGTACAAGTGCACGTGCTGACCGACCCCGCATCCGAGCCCGACCCGCGCAACCCGGCAGCGACGATCGAGGCCGCCTCCGGGGCCACCGTCACGATCGGGGTCGCGAGCTACCAGACCGTATGGGTTCGGCTCGTCGCCCTCAACACCTCCGGCCGCCCCGGCGGCGCCTCGCCCGCCTCGCCCGCCGCGCCCCGCCGCGCCAACCGAGACGACCTCGCGACCGGTGCCGTGGAACTGACCCATCTGTCGGGGGCACTGGCCGACTCCGTCGCCCAAGGCTTCGCCGACGCCACGTTCAAATCCTCCACCTGGGCGGTCGTCGGCCTCGGCACGGGCGCCTCATGGACAGTCGTCGGGTCCCCTGACGCGCAGAGCGGCGGAACCGTCGGGCAGGCCACCGGAGCAGTCTCCCTGGGAGGACGCGTCCGCATCCCCTACGAGCCGACCACGCTCTACCGCGTCTCCGTACGCGTGCGCACCACCGCCCAAGCCGATCCAGCCGCACCAGACACCGTCTACCTGGGCCTGCTGGGATACGCCGCTGACGGCACCACCCTCGTCAACCGCAACGGCGAGTCCTCCCTGCTGTCGCAGAACTACTGCGCCGCCGCCGGCGCGAGCGTCGCCGCGACGTCCGGCTGGAGCACGTATACCGGATACGTGAGGGGGAGAGCCGTCCCCGGCACGAGCGGCCCGAACCGGGACCTGCGGAACCCGGGCAACATGCACGACTACGTCCGCTACATCAGCCCGTACGTCCGCCTCAACTACGGCAACAGCCCCGGCACGATGCAGGTCGACTGGGTGTCCGTGACCGCAGTGCAGACCGGGCTCGTCACCGTCGACAACCTTGCTGCTGGCTCCGTGCGCGCCGAACACCTCGACGCGGACGCGATCAACGGCAAGACCGTCACCGGCGCCGTGGTCCAGACAGCGACCGGCGGGCGGCGCCTGGTCATGAACCCTGCGGCCCGCGATGGCCAGCCCGCCTTGGAGATGTACTCCGGATCCCGGGCCGAGGTCGCGCCGGGACGTGTGCGGTCAGAGGTCCTCGACATGGGCTCCTGGCTTCAGCCGGAGATCTCGGTCGAGTCTCCTCTCGTCGGCGGATCACGCGCTGGCATCACCCTCAGATCACCGGAGGTGGACGGGCAAGGGCGTGTGAGGATCCAACCCTCCGACCAGACCGACGGACATGCACACATCACAGTGGAGAACGGCGGGCCGGGCGCTGACTCGACGGTCACGCTGTACGGCTCACGAGGCAGCAGAGCGGGCCGCGGCTACCACTCCGTGATCGTCAAGGGCAGCGGCGTCACCGTTCACGGCGGCACTCGACAAATGCGCTATGTGGATGGGGTGTTGAGCGTGCCCAGCATCGCGACGGGTGCCGTAACGATCACGCCGACGCCGAATGCACCGACATCTGTGACCGTGAGTGGCCTCGACGTTGCGGGTAAAGATCATCGCGGGTTCGTGACCGCAGCCTCCTCCGTTCCCGGTGCCATCGAGGAGTGCACGGTCACCAATGTGAGCGAAAGGGGACTGACTGTGTGGGTGAAACGGAGCAACAACACGGCTACGAACATCTCCTACCTTGTCATAGGGAGTTGACGCTCATGTCATCTGCTGGTGAATCCGTTGAATGGCCTGCAGTCGTCCTTGTGGCTGTTTGTCGCACGCTGGGTTGCCCAGCGGAGAACATTCCATACCCTGGGCTTTACTACGAAAACCTTGAGCCTCCGGTCTATCGTGGCCAGTGTGGCCAATGTGGCCAATCTGTCAAGGAATTTCACCGAGACGGGGGCGCCTAGCTCGTACTCAAGCGCGGAAGGGTGCCTCGGGTGCGATCTTTGCCTTTCCGCTGCGAGATGCATTTGGTGACTTAGTAGAAGTCGAATGGGCCTCCGGGCATGATTACCGCTTCACCGGCTCCTCGTGCGAAATGGAGGGCCGCAGTTGTCAATTCGTCTAATTCCCTTGTCCAAATGCTCTCATCTCTAAAGGGCCAGTGGCGCATGCTCTTGAAGGTAGTGTCCCGATTCTTGAAGTCGGAGGAGGGGGTGACGGACTCCCCGTTCCAGGCGTTCAGAATGGCTGCGGGTGTGGCGTGCGCTCCAGGGGTGTTCGCGATGTCTAGTGCAGTTGGAGAGTTGAGGAGGCTGGTACGGATCTCCGCCAGGCAACTTGTGGCGAGCCTGCTTGCGTACTCGGCGACACGTTTATTGGCTCCTAGGAAGTCTGTTTCGTCGATGTCGCGCAGGTGCTGGAGGTCATGGATTGCCCGCGCGTGAGCCCAGTTCCACATGGCCCGTTCGCGGCATCGAGTTGGTGGGATGTACCTTCCCTCGCCTTCTTTGTTGCAGATTCTCCAGAGGGCACCGATAACGGCCTGGCGGGCTTTGAGTGCCCAGTCGGGTTCCCTTTCGCTCCCTGCCGCTGCCATAACCCACAGTACGTCGGGCGCGCTTAGTGACTGTGTCTGTTTTGCGATTTCCTTTTCGCTCGGGCTACCGGCGGCCAAATGGTAGTTTCGCACTTCACATTCGAAGAGGTGGCGAAATCTCTCTCTTTCCTCGTAATGGGGGTAGAGTACTGACGATACATAAGGGCGAATAGTGAGGCTGACACTTCGAGGAGTATTTCCTCGTACGCCATCTTCTGCGAGTCGGCGTCGGTCCTGCCAGTAGGAAGGGTCTCCGCCCCAAGCATTCACCACCAAGTCGAGTACATCGCGCTCTGGCAGGTGTGTACCACTTAGCCATGAGTAGTACGTGGTCCGGGAGATGCCAGTAACCTCGCATGTTGCCTTCACGCCGCCTGCGTGGCCAGCACTGTCTCTCAAAGCTCTCAGCTCGATAGCGAAGGCGTGGAGGGGTTGCTCCGGGTCAAGTCGATTGGCTCGTCTACCCACGTTGTCCCCCTGTAGTCCCGCGTAGTCCTGAGAAGTCGCGAGGTAGTCCGAGGCCGTAGCCTAGCCCGCTCGCTCGTGTCGATGCTGATGTTGTCCATCTCTAGGGCCTGCAACGGAGGTTGAAGTGGGGATCGCGCACAGCGTGAAGTTGATCCTGGTCTTAGCGGCGGGGCTAACAGCACTCAGTGTTGGCCTGGCGGCTGGTCTGCTGTCACGGCTGGACGGAAGCTCACTTCCCGCCTGCGTGAAGTGCGGAGCTGCTGCTTTCAGTGTGTCCTTGACTCTTCTGCTCCTTGTGCTCACCAGTGTTGGGATCCTGGCCTGAGACTCGGCAGATCTCGATGCTCGGGCGAGAGCTTAGACTGAGCCGAGGCGCGGGGCTGCGATGGAGGATCCACGTGACCGCGCCAAACCAGGACCCCACCCCTTGGGAACTGCTGCGTGCCATGCAGCAGATGCGCGATGACCTGCGTGCCGACTTCGCTGAACTTGGGGCTCGGCTCGCAGAGATGGTCACAAAGATCCAGTACGACGCGGACCGCCGTACCGACGAGATTCGGATCAAGAACCTCGAAGACGGCGTCGCGGACCTGGAACGTGCCTGGGAGGCGGAGCGCGAGGCCGCCCGCGGTGCTCGCCGCCTGGCGCTCACCGCCCTCGCCGCCCCGATCGTCGTCGGCGTCGTCGTCGCGATCCTCGTGAGCGTGCTCGAACTGTAAGTCCACACCGCGGCGCGGGGGAGAAGCAGGACGCGCCATGCCGGAGCTCTGGCTCCCCGGCGCCGAGCGGCACCCGCTCGGCGACACCGCACCGACCGATACCCAGTACGCGCCCCGCGTGATCTGGCACATCACCTGGGACAAGAACGGCACCCCCTCCAAGCCGCTGGAGCGCGTGCCGTTCGACAACCTCGTCCGGTACTTCACCGGCGCGGGCAAAAGTGCCGCGCCGCATCTGCTGTGGGACCCCTTCACAGGACGCACCGCACAGTTTTACCCCGCCATCAGTCGCTCGAAGTCCGTGGTCGACACGGCCGGCGGCACACGCACCAACCGAACCGGGCGCGTGTGCCTCCAGGTGGAGACCCTGTTCTTCCCCTACTGCCGCGTGGGCGGCAAGACCTACCGGACCGTCCAGGAAACCCCGGCCAAGGGACTCGACAAGATCTTGACGTGGGCCCGCAGTTGGGGCGTTCCTGACGTGTGGCCCATGGGCACGCCGACCTGGAGCGCGAACCGAAGTGAAGGCACCTGGCGGCGTCAGGGTGGTCACTACGCGCACGCCCATGTGCCGGAGAACCGCCACACCGACCCCGGTCCCATGCCGAAGTGGCCCACGAAGGGGCCACAGCCGAAGCCCGGGACGCCCCCGTTCCCTGGCCGGGGCTCCTTCGGCCCCGGCAAGGCGAACGCCTCGGTCCTTCTTCTGGGCCAGCAGCTTGTCCGTCGGGGCTTCGGCAAGCACTACAGCGTCGGTCCGTCACGGGAATGGGGCGAGGCGGACCGGCTGAACGTCGCCGACTTCCAGCGGGCACAGGGCTGGAGCGGTGCTGATGCCGACGGCTACCCCGGCCCAGAGACATGGCGACGGCTGTTCGCCTGACTGCCCTGCTTCAAGGAGTGGAACCTGATGAACCTCTACACGTCCCTGCTCAGGACCGGTGTGCCGGCTGCGGTCGGCTGGCTCGTGGCTGTCGCTCTGAGGCACGGCCTGGAACTCGACGCGACCGCCGTCACCGGGGTCCTGACACCGATCGTCACTTTCGTCTACTACGGCATCTTCCGTCTCGCGGAAGAACATCTTTCGCCCAGGTTCGGCTGGCTGCTTGGGTACGCGCGGCCTCCCAAGTACGAGAAGGGCGAGCAGGCCATGGCGTAGAGGGAGCCGCTAAGCGGACTCCGGGTGTTCCGCGCCTGTCCTATCGTGGGCTCCAAGGTTGGACGAACGGAGGGGCGGGACATGCAAGTTGATCAGCAGCACATGACTCTCGATGAGGTGCGCAAGCTGCTGGCGGAGCTCGATGACCAGCCGCAGGAGCAGCTGCTGGCCCGGCTGCTGACTGAGCGCAACGCGCGTGTCGGAGGGCTTCTCCACACGAGCGTTCGCGAGGCTACCGCGAGCTGCCCGGCGGAACTGTCCGCAGCCGAGCCCGGCAAGCGGAGGGTGCTACCGCTCGATTCTCAGACCGCCGCTGAAATGGCGACGATGATCGCTGACCGCGCAGAGGGACCGCTCTTCGGTGGGACGGTACGTCACTGACTTAAGAGCGACAGGAAGAAGGCCCCCGCCTCACGGCGGGGGCCTTCGACCTCTTGGAGAAACCCACCCTACCAACGATGGGGGAGGGGGAGCCCCGCCTCGCGCCTGGTTACAATCTATATGCAAACAGGTCGGTATCGAGGGAGGCGCAGGGGTGGCGGACCAGGAGAGGCCAGTGGTGAGGAAGCCCTACTTGGCTGGGGGGGCCGAGTTCGCGGCCCTCTACGGTGTGAAGCGGCTCCAGGTCAGCCAGTGGATCAGCCGTGACGGCACCCTCGACTACCGGTACGCGAAGATCATCAGCGGTTCCCCCTACTGGCTTCTCGACTTCGCCCGCCGGTTTGGTGAGACGACCCCGCGCCCGCGGCAGCTCAACGCTACGGAGCTCGCGCGCCTGGAGGCGGAGCAGTCGCCGGGGCGCTGGGTCCGAGAGGTCAGTGAGCTTCCCCCGCTCGTCGGCCAGGCCGAGCTGGTGGAGCTGTTCCGCCTGCCGTCCAGCGCACTGCTGCGGAACGCCGTGAAGTCGGGCCGGTTCCGGCCTGCCGACTACACGCTTTCAGGATCGCCGATCTGGCTTCTGGAGCCCATCGTCGACGATGTGCCAGCTCTCCAGGCGGGGGCGCGAGCGGTGGACTGGACCATGGACGAGAAGGTCCTTGAGGTCCTGCGGGAGGGAACCTACGACGGCCCCGGCTCGAAGATCATTCCGCGCGGTCGCGCGGCGAGCCGCGCGACCGAGTAATCGCAGGTCAGGGCCATGCATTCTTGATCTTTACCCTCTATGCATATAGAATAAAACTACCCCGAACGGGGTGTGTCCGCCCATGTGGAGGGGTGTCGTGCTGCGCTGCAGGGGTCCGCCAGAGGTTGGTTCGACGAGGCCGTCGATCGACATTCCGCCTCATCAAAGATAGATTCCAACACTCCACGGAGTGCGTACTATCTCTGAGGGGGAGCCGTGATTGACCAGCCTCCGTTGTTCAGCACGATTCAGTCCGTTCGCCATCCCGCCGACGTCGGGATCCAGCAGAGGTTCGAGGCCTTCCATGCGCTGAACCCCTGGGTGCTCAGGGCGCTGGCCCGGCTGACGGGCGACTGCGCCGACAAGGGCTTCAGCCGCATCAGCATCGGGATGCTCTTCGAGCTCCTGCGCTACCAGTACGGCGCGGCGACCCGCGGCGACGAGTTCGCCCTGAACAACAACTTCCGCTCCAGGTACGTCCGCTTGCTGCTGGCCGAACACCCGGAGTGGGCACCGCTTTTCGAGGTCCGCGCCCTGCGCGCGGACTGACCACGACCTCTTGGAGCCAGATCGTGAACGCACCAGCGGGCGCCGCAGTACAGCCCGCAATCAAGATCAAGTCACGCAAGCCGACCGGCATCGTCCCGTGGCCTCTCCTGCTCATCGAGGGCGAGGAAGGCGCGGGCAAGACGTACGCGGCCGCCGAGTTCTCCCGCAGTGAGCGCATCGGGCAGATGTACTGGATCGACCTCGACGAGGGATCGGCCGACGAGTACGCCGCCATCGAGGGCGCCAACTACCTGATCATCGTGCACGACGGCACGTACCGAGACATCCTCGAACAGGTGGAGGCGGTGCACGCCGAGGCGCGTCGTGTCGCTGCCGCCCAGGAGCCTCCGGTCGTGCTGGTCATCGACTCGGGATCGGCGCTGTGGCGCATGCTCACCAACTGGACCTACGAGCGCGGCCGCCGGACGCGGAAGAACCGTGCCCTGCTCGCGCAGGACCCGGATGCCGCCTACGACATCGGACGAAACCTCTGGAACGACGCCTTGGAGCGGTGGAACCGGGTCATCTACCTGCTCCGCACTCTGCCCGGCATCGCCATCGTGCTCGCACGCGGCAAGCAAGTCAGCGCGACGGACGACAACGGCCAGCCGATCCAAGGCCGCGCCGAGTGGAAGGTGGCAGCCCAGAAGGACTTGGGCTTCGACTCCACGTGCTGGGTCCGGATGAAGCGCGACTCCGAGCCCCAGCTCATCAAGGCCCGCTCCTTGCGGATACGCGTGGAGCAAGGAAGGCCGCTGGCTCTGCGCGACTTCAGCATCGAGGACCTCGTCTTCGACAAGCTCGGCTGCTCCGTGGACTCCCAGCCGCGCATCATGCCCGCGCTCGCCGGTGACCTGGTGCAGCCCTGGCTCACCCGCATCGCTGGCCTGGACGACAAGGCAGCCCTCGGTGCCCTGTGGCGCTCGGTCCCTGACCCGGTCAACCGCCTCAGCCGCGATGAGATCGCCACCGTCCGGGCCGCCGCAGAGCAGAGGGCCGCCGAACTGGACAACCCCCGCCCGGAGATGGGCGACGGGGCCCTGAGTGACGCCGACAAGCTCCGAGCGGCAGCCAAACGCAAGGCCGCAGAGCAGGACGCCGACGCCGAGCAGTGACCAGCCCGCCCTCATCTCTTGGAGAACTCCCATGTCTGTAGTCACCGTCGCTGACGGCGGCGCCCCCTCCATCTGGAGCGCGGCACATGACGTCGACGCCCGCCGCCCCCGGTCACGGCAGACCCAGCTCGGAGCGTCCGACACCGTGTGCGGTCGGCGCGCGGCGTACATCCTGCACGGCGTCACGCCGACCGATCACCCCGACAAGCGGGCCGCGATCCTCGGCACCTTCATCCACCAGGGCCTCCTGGAATCAGCGCGTACCGAGTACGGGTGGCTGGTGGAGCGCAGTGTCCAGGACGCCCTGATCCGGGGCCACGTCGACGTCGTCCAGCTCGACAAGGCGACCGCTGCCGGTCTTCCCGCCCGCCACAGACCGGCCGTGCCCGCCGATGTGCTCACCGTGGAGGACGTGAAGACCAAGTCCACGTACATGTGGGACCGCGTCCGCCGCTATGGAGCCACCGTCGCCGAGCTGCGTCAAGTCCACCTGTACGCGGGGGCGTTGAGCGAGGTCGGTTTCGAGGACGTACCGGGCCAGCGGTACCTGTCGCGCCTGGGCCCTCTCGACATCCAGCGGCTGCGCTTCCGGTTCATCAACCGCGACAGCGGCGAAGAGTACATCCAGGAGATCGACTTCGACCCGCAGCGCGCGGCGGAGGCCCAGTGGTGGGTGGAGCGCGTACGGGAGATCAGCGACCCCGAGGAGATGCCCCGCGATTTCAACGGACCGGGCCTGGATGCCATCTGCGACTACTGCCCCTTTCGCTCAAAGTGCTGGCCCGGCACAGCGCCCGGAGTGCCTGAACAGGCCGCGCTCATCCGCAACGAGGCAGATCGTGAGCAGGCCCTCGCCGACTACGTGAAGGGACACGAACTGGCCAGTGAGGGCGAGCGGATCAAGAAGTTCGCCCGGAAGAAGCTCGACCAGTCCCCGGCAGGGATCTACGGCGCCAACAAGCTCTCGTGGCGCGGTGGCAACGACGAGGAGCGGGACGACGTGGAGGCGATGGTCGATCTCCACGAGGTCGCCGACATCCCCGTGCCGATGAAGCCGGACGCCGACCGCATGGTGAAGAACCTGAAGGCGGCAGGTCTGCCCATTCCGCGACGGAAGACCGGCAGGAAGACACCCGCGGTCATCAGCGTCACGCCGGCCTGACCTCGGTTCTTGCTCCAGCCCCGCCCGGCATGACCGGGCGGGGCACCCCGTTCTGCCGCCATGCCCGCACCGCCCAAGGGGACTCGTGTCCATCCAACTGATGATCGCGGCCGCGTACTTGCCGCCCGACGTGCTCAGCCAGAGCCAAAAGCTTGCCCTCATGAAGATCGCCGACAGCGCCGACGATGAGACGCGTCTTGCGCGGCCCGGCCTGACTCGCCTCGCCGCGTGGGTCGGTGTGACGGACAAGCGCGCCATCACCATCGTCACGGAACTGATCGCCAAGGGGCTCGTCGAACGCGTCGAGACCGGAAAGGCGGGGCGCGCTGCGGTGTACCGGGTCTTCCCGCTCGGCGTGCCGCCCACCCCCACTACCGCAGAGCTGAAGTCGGCCGCGGAGGCGCGCAAGGCGGCCCCGAAGAATCCCCGCAAGGCCCGCCCTGGTGTGAAGCGATCATCACCGGCCAAGCCCGCCATGACCTACCAGGATGTCGAAGCCAGGCAAGCGGCCCGCGCGCACACCATCGAGGAGCCGCAGGCCCATGCAGGGTTCCACGCGGAGAACCCTGGGAGCGGGCGAGGGTTCCACGAGAGGAACCCGGACGAAGAAGGGTTCCACGGGGGGAACCCGGGGGCCGAGAGCGGCAGGGTTCCACCAGGGGAACCCGAGAGGTTCCACGGGGGGAACCCACTGGGTTCCTCGGGTGGAACCCCTTCCTTTCCTGGTCCTTCCTCTGCTCTTCCTGTCCCCCCTCCCCCCACGGCTGGCGCCGTGAGGGAGTCCGCTCCCGTGGGCACGAGCTCCGGAGTCACCGGTACCGAGGAGTCGACGGCGGGGTGTGAGCGGCATCGCGGGCGGCCCGCAGCCTCGTGCCGTGGGTGCGGCACGAATCCACGCGCCGGACGTCAGAGGCAGCAGGAGGCGCTGAAGGCAGTGGAGCGGGAGCAGGCCTCTCGCTTCTGGGACGAGTGGCACCAGGGCGCGAGCAGCCGCCGTCAGCAGGCCGGGGAGCGTGCGGAGGCAGCGGAGGCGGCGCGCCGCGAGGCGAGGCAGGCCCTGCTCCAGGCCAAGGGCCGCAGGCGCAAAGAAACTTTGCCCCCTGAGTGATCTTTCGTCCTGGAATCTGGACATTCCCCGATATGCATATAGAATAGAATCAGAAAGAGAGGGAGGGGCCCTCTCTTTACCGAAAGGACGACATGACCTACCTGCCTACGCTCCGGCGCGACCGCAAGGGTGCGCTCGTGCTCGATGGCGGCGCCGCCGCCCGCGAGCAGATCGGCCTCCTCGCCGACCTGTACCGCGAAGACCCCGAGGGTGTCGGCGACCTGCTCATCGACATCGGTGACCTCAAGGAGCAGGTTGAGCGCGAACGCTGCCTCAACGGGCTCGGCCAGGCCGAGCTCATGCGCGACACAATCGTCCAGGAACTCCTTGACGACATCGGTGGCGCCGAGTTCCGCCTCGACCCCCGCGAGAACCATCATGCGCTCGCGCAGGCGCGCGGCCTCGCCTATCGGGCGCAGCTCATCGTCGACGTCGCCCGGCGTCGCGCCGACGAACTGGCGACGCTGACCGCCATCGCCCGGGGGGAGCGGGAGCGGGAGCGGTCCGCGCTGCCGCCGGGTCCTCGCCTGGTCGGCTGATCAGGCTTCCGACTGTTCCAAGATAGATCCCAACTCTGTACTGTTCGTGGCACACGACCTCTTGGAGAACCCGTGAGCAAGATCCTGATGGCCCCCCTGCCGGTGCACGGCCACACAAGCGACCCGCTGTGGCAGAAGCTGTGGACCGCCTACGAGCCGCTCATCACCTCCCTGCGCTGCATGCCGCTCCTCACCAACGTGGAGATCAGCGGCGGCATGTTCGGCATCACCGCCGAGCTCAACGACGGCTCGCATCTGTGGATCTCCTCGGTCGCAGACCTGCCCGTCGACCCGGCCGAAGCCCAGGGGTTCCAGGTCAAGCGCATGCACTTCGACAACCCGACCGTCGACGAGCTGATCTACGACTCCACGGAGGACGGGACACAGTCCGAGCACCGCAACAACATCGTCCCTCTCGTGAAGGCCGTCGCCGCCTTCGTCGCTGACCGCCATCTGGCGCCGAAGATCGCCGACGTGTACTCCGTCTACATCCAGGCAGCGACGGTCAAGCACGAACCCCTGAACCGGAAGCTCTGCGGACCCGCCGACGCCCGCCAGACGACGCTGGCCTGCTACGAGGGCTTCATCGACAGGCAACTGAGGGGCAAGGGCTGGCGCTGCATCCACAAGCAGGGCGGCACTGAATGGCCCGTGTCCGTGTGGGTGCTCGCAGGCGAGGTCGTCACCGTGTCCATCGTCCGCGACGGCCAGGCCATCTGCAGATGAGTGCCGCAGGCAAGCCAGAGGCGACGGCACAAGCGAGCAGCGGGCGCTGCTACTGCTTGGTCGCGCACGTGCAGAACAACAAGGACCGCACCGAAGTCCAGACCGCTCTGGACAACGCGCTCCGCACGAACGACGCCCACGCCGTCCTCGTCGCCTGCCTTCAGCTCCTGGCCCCCTGCCCAGCCCGCGGTGAGCAGGTGACGCGATGAACGCCGTGCACGCGCTGCTCGTGCTCGCCGTCGCCACCGCCTCCGGCCTGCTCGTGCTCGTCGTCGACGAACTGCGCTGGCAGGCCCGCAACCGGCGCCCGCGGTGTACGACCTGCGGCCAGCACCACCGCACCAACCGCTGCTGAACCCTGTCCGGCCCGGCCGCAAACAGCGCCGGGCCGGACAGTCCGACCTCTTGGAGAACACCTCATGGGATACGACATCTACATCCAGACCCCCGACGGCAAGGACGCCGAAGGCGACGAGAACTACTTCCGCTTCGCTTGGACGGCCATGCCGCGCACGCTCGACGCGATGAACAACTTCGGGATGCTCGTCGACCTGCCCACCCCCACGTTCCCGAAGCTGTCCGAGTACGCGCTGACGCGTGAGGACTTCCTGCCCGGGGCGGAGCCCGACACGACCACCACCGACCGCGTTGCCGCGTACCGGACCGCCTACCTAGCGGCCAAGGACGCCTCGGAGCCCGACCCGAAGGGCATCCCCGCCTACAAGCTCGAGTACAACGACGGCTTCCTGGTCACCGTCGCCGAGATCACCGCCGCACTGGCCAGCTACGAGGCCCAGGCGAACGCGGACATCGCCGAGATGCCCGTAGGCGACCTGACGTGGCCGTCCTGGATGGCCTTCCTGCGCCGTGCCAAGACGCTCGGCGGCCTGCGCACCTACTGACCCGTCCCTCGCTCGGCCCCGCCGACGCGGGGCCGAGCCTGCGCGCGAACTCTTGGAGAACGACCACCACCATGGCCACAGTCATCGACCTGCTGTGCGGCGCCGGCGGCAGCAGTACCGGCCTCGTCGAAGCTGGATACGAACTGATCCTCGGGATCAACCACTGGCAACTCGCGATCGACACGCATTCCGCCAACCACCCCAACGCCGAGCACGCGACCATCGACATCTCCGGCTTCCCGATGCGCTACCTGCCCAACGCCGACGTGCTCTGGGCATCAGTCATCTGCACGGAGATCAGCCCCGCGGGCGGACGACGCAGGGAAACCCATCAGCTTGACCTTCTCGACCTGCTCCAGGAGGAGCGCGACGAGTGGGAGACCCTGACCAAGGACGCCTTCGAACGAACCCGCGTCACCGGCTGGTGCGTCGTACGCGCCGCCGAAGCCAAGCGGTTCAAGGCCATCGTCGTGGAGAACGTCGTCGAGTTCGGCCTCGAATGGATCTTGTTCCCCAAGTGGCTCGAAGCAATGGAACTGCTCGGCTACCAGTACCAGATCGTGTGCGTCAGCAGCGCGCACGTCGGCGACGACACCAACGTGCGCGCCCCGCAGTGGCGCGACCGCATGTACGTCGTCTTCACCCTCAAGACCATGCGCAAGCCGGACCTGGAGCCCAGACCGCTCGCCCCCTGCGCCGACTGCGGCGAGGACGTGCCTGCCGTCCAGTCCTGGAACGTTGAGGGCGTCCGCATCGGGAAGTACCGGCGTGACTACCTCTACCGCTGCCCCAACACACGCTGCCGCCATGCCGTCGTCGAACCGTACGTGCGACCGGCCAGCGACATCATCAACTGGAACGACCTCGGCACGCGCATCGGTGACCGCAAGAAGCCGCTGGCGGACACCACGATGGACCGCATCCACGCGGGACTGCTGAAGTTCCCCTACCGGCCCAGCTCCATCACCCTCACCCACGGCAAGGACGGCGGAGACAGGGCATACGCCGTCGAGGACCGCCCGCTCCCCACACGTACAGCCAAGCAGGGCGACGCCCTCCTGGTGCCGACCGGCGGCTCCTGGAACACCGACGCCGCCCCGCTCGACGTGCCGCTGCGCACCCGCACCACCCGCGAGAGCGAAGCCCTCGTCACCGTGGACCCGTTCATCGTCGAGTTCCGCAACCACTCCACCGCCAGCCCCGCCAGCAACCCGCTGGCCAGCGTCACCGCCCAGGGCAACCACCACGGCCTGGTGACCCACAACGGCCGCGTGCCCGACCAGGCGAACACCACCCTCGTCGTCCCCTACCGCAAGGCCGCCGTCAAGACAGCCGCCGAGCCCGTCCACACCCTGTCCACACGCGACTCGGCCGCCCTCGTGCGCAGCGCCCCGCGGGTCGACGACTGCTACTTCCGGATGCTCAAGCCCCGCGAACAGCTCCTGGGACAGCGGTTCCCGGAGAGGTACGTCGTCTACGGCAACCAGGCCGAACAGACCATGCAGGCAGGCAACGCGGTCAGCGTCAACGTCGCCAGGTGGATCGGCAAGCGATTGGAACCCGTCCTGTGACCGGATTCCGCAGCGCCCTGCCCGGCACCCACGTCACCGGCCACGCCCCCTGCTGGGGCGACCCCGACTTCGCCGTGGCCGAGGACCGCTGGAACACGAGCGAGGACCTGGTCGCCATCTGCGAACCCGTCCTCTACGTCTGCGGACACTGCCCCTACCGGGCCCCCTGCATCCGACAAGTCATTCCCGCGAAGAGCGAGTTCACCGGCGTGTGCGGCGGCCGGATCTGGCTCAACGGGGAGGTCATCGAGGCCCTGCCGGAGGCGGACCACGGCGAACTGCCGCCGCCCGTGATCCGCAAGTCGTGCGGCACCGCAGCCGGAGTCCGCGCTCACCGGCGCGCCGTCGAGCAGCAGTGCCCCAGATGCCTGCGCTTCCGCGACATGCCAGACCAGCTCGAACTCCCCACCACCTTGACCAGCACGGAAGAGACCCCATGACACACCATCGCGCGATGCGTGAACTCCTTGGCCCTGTCGCGGCCGTGGCCCTCATCGCCCAGGCCAACCCCGACCTGTCCGCGCCAGGCATCGAGTTCGTCACCATCATCCACGACGGTGAGGACCGCGGCATCGGCGTACGACTGCACCTGCACCAGCCCGCCCGCGGCGTGTACGAGCGGTGGGCGCACTTGATCGGCAGCAACGACCCCGACTCGCACACCACGAGCCTGACCCGCTGCGGCACCGTGTGCCGCCGCACCTACGGCTCCTACGCGGACATCCCGGTTGAAGCCATGGCCTACACCACCCCCTCCGTCAGCCGCCGTGGACCTACGGACCAACGGCCCACCGAGCCGTCGAAGGGAGCAGGCCGGTGAACCAGGACGCCACAGCCGCGCGCGTGTGGGAAACCGTCGGCCTCTGGGCTGACGGCCGCCGCGGCGAGGCCATGAGGGAACTCGCCGACCTCACCGAAGCACAGACCCTCCCCGAGATGTACGGCGTCGCCTGCGGCCTCGCCGTCGTGGCCCAAGCCGCTCTCACCCAGATGCACGGACTCCAACCCGGCGCAGCCTTCTGGGGCGTACGAACCCCCCACGGAGCCAGCCCGGAGGATGTCCTGACGGCCGAGCAGCTGTTCACCGCGCGCTTCATCGCTGCCTTCCTCAACAGCGACACCGACACGACCATGGCCCTGTTCGTCTCCGCCTACACCTCCCCGGACCCGGCGCTGCTGCCGGCCTGCCTGGGCACCATGCTCGCCGCGACCGGGGAAGCGGTCGGCGAGCTCACACGAGGCGGCCGCCGTTGAATAGCACAGCGACCTACACAGGCGATGGGCTCCGGCACGACGTCGCTGACCCTCAGACCTGGACGGTACGGGTTTGCTCTGACCGATGCCGCACCTGCATCTTCCGGCCGGGCAACCCCATGGGCCTGGAGCCCGGACGCGTCGCGGGCATGCTCAAGGCGGCGCTCGCCGAGGAGGGGCACATCGTCTGCCACGCAACCCTCGGCACCGACACCCCGGCGATCTGCTCCGGCTTCGCCACGCACCCCCGCGGGCGCGAAGCGTCCCTGGCGATGCGGCTGGCCCGAGCCGGAGTGCTGACGGTCGTTCCCGTCCAGCCGGACCAGAAGGGGTGACCATGCCCCGGAGAGGCACGAGCAGTGGCCCTGGCTCCGAAGAGGTCCATGCCGAGGAGTGGTTCGAAGGCCTGCCCGGCCGAAGGTTCCGGGTGGCCCTGCCCCCGCGGTTGCTGCTGCTCAACGCGAACCAGCGGTTGAGTCCCTTCAGGCGCGCGGAACTCACCAAGGTGCTGCGCCGCGCGTCCTGGGCGGCCGCGCGCGGCATCCCACAGCTGGAGCGCGCGCACATCATCGGCGTGCTCCACCCGCAGAACCGGCAGCGGCGAGACCCGGCTAACTGGTACCCCAGCTTCAAGGCGTGCGTCGACGGGCTCGTGGACCAAGGGGTCTTGGAGGATGACGACCACACCCGGGTCGTCGGACCGGACATGCGCCTCGGACACGTGGTTGAAGGCGCGCGTCTCGTCCTCCACATCCGTGAGCTACCGCCGGTAGGTGCACGCCGCGACCTGCAGAAATAGCACCACCGGTGATCGAAAAATCTCACCGGAAATCTTACCCTCACCCTTAATGCATATAGAATAGAAGTAGAAGGAAGGGGGGAGCCCTTCCGCTACCCAGGGAGTGATCGTGACCGACCCCTTCAGCCTCGCGGGCATTCGTCAGCGCCTGAGTGCCGCACATATCAGCTCCGAACAGGCGGACCGGCTGGCCGACGTCATCGCGGCCTCGCTCCGGGAAACATGCGCCACCTCGTTCCCGGGCTCCGACTATGAGCTCTGGTGCCAGATGCTCCCCGAATCGCTCCTCGACCTCATCGTCGAGGTCCTCGCCTGGACCGACGACGGCCTGATCGCCGCTGACCACCTGCCTGCCGGGGCGGCCAGCCGCGTCCTTGAGGACCTCTGCATGAAAGGCCTCATCGTCCCGGCCTCCTGACACCGCCAGTCAAGCCTGGCGGCCGGGGGCGGTCGCTCCCGGCCGCCGGGGAACCCACACCAAGGAGGTGTGCATGTCTCTGCTGGACCCGTGCCCTCTTGCCGACCGCCAGGTCTGCCAGGCCACCCGCGGGCTCGCCCGCGCCATCCTGCGGCGCCTCGGTCATACCGCGGCCAGGGTCGAGCCGCGCATCAGGACGATCATCGTCACCAGGGCTGATGCGCCCTCGCGTCATGTGCTGTGGCGCCTGCACGGTGATGACGGGCGACTCCTGCTCCAGTTCGACCTTCTGCGGGCCCCCGGCGCCGCATGGGATGGCCTCGCGGCCGACGCGGCCTTCCTTGCCGCGCTGGCCGACCTCCGAGTTCACCCGCCCGGCTACTACTACGTGCACCCCATGCCCGACCCGCGTGACCTCGCGATACCGCTCCCCGTAAACCCGCGAGGCCTGCCCCCGCGCGCCGTGGGTCCGCTCACCGGACTGCCCCCTTCTGGCGAGGTTGCCTGACCGGCCCCGCCTGGCCGGGGGCGGCCCCCTATGACCGGAATGCACATAGAAAAGAATCCACTGGGGTGTCTGCCCCACACACACCTGGAGAACCCATGTCCCAGCAACCCGCGACCCCGCCGCTCGAAACGCCCGACCACCACTTCGGGGCCATGTGCCTGCTCCTCCTCACCCGCAACCCCGACAACGACCTCCTCCGCGACGCAGTCCGCCTCGCCGATCACGCCACGACCGCCGCATGGGCCCTGCGCCCAGACGACCTCGCGACGCTCACCGCCGAGCAGTACCGGCAACTCCTCAACTACACCGGCGCGCCCCAACTCCTCGACATGGCCCTGTACCTGCGCGGAGACAGGCGACGCATCCGCACGCTCATCGACCACATCACCCGCGCCATGACCGACCTCCTCGCCCACTACCCCTCACCGACCAAGCAGAGCTGACCCGGAGCCGGGGTCGGCCCTCGTCAAGTGCCCGCGGCCGACCCCCGCCAGTCCCAACCCAAGGAGAACCGTGCACACGCCAATACGGACGTGGTGGGTCATCTTCCACGAGCCGAGCCCCACTCAGATGGAGACCGTCGCCGTCGAGCCCCCGCCCAGCGACGCCGACGCCCACGACCAGCGGTGTGCCGAGCTGGAACAGGCCGGACACCGCGCCTACGTCATCAACGCGTCCGACGAGGACGCGGCCAGCGACATCGCCGCCCGCATCTGGGCGCAAGAGCTCGTCACCAACCCCCACCGCCGGGCCGCCGCCAACGCCCACCTCGACCGCACCCGACCCACCCGATAACCCTCCTGGAGACCCGCATGTACAACGCACTACAGGGCCTGCGCGCCCGCCTCATCGACCGCCTCGGCATACATCCTCACAGCGTCAACACCGCGCTGAAGACGACCGTCGACGAGTACCGTGCCAGAGCATCCCACCCCGCCATCGCGCGTAGCGGGCTCACCCCGGCCCAGTGCCTCAGCGCAGCCATCCGCACCCCGCACTTCCGTGCCTCCGCGTCCTGGCGCGCCCTGACCCTCGACGGCCGAGACATTGATGCCCGACTGCTCTGGGAGGCCTACCTGCAACGGCAAGCCTCCGCCGCCAAGCGCGCCCTCCGGGCCGTACCCCGTACCGCAGTCCTCGGCAACCCAGACGCCCTCAGGTGCATGGGCCGCCAGCTCGGCCTCGATGACGAGCAGACCGACCAACTCGTCCTCAACATCGCCGTCACCGTGCGCTCCGGATACCCCTACCGCCCGGCATCCCTGCGGCACCTCACCTTCCCCGAGCTCCTCGCTGAAATCCCTGCCGATCAACTCGCCGCAATGCTTCAGCTCGCTGCCAGGCAAGCCGAGAACGACGACGCCCAGGGCTACTCCCGGCGCGATCAGTAACACTCCCGTGCGGGCCGGACTGGCACCTCAAGACCGGCCCGCACAGGCCCAGATACCCCTCGCGACGGAAGATCTAGATGAGCCAACTCGACCTGTTCGCCACGGCCCCCGACGAGCCGCCGGCCCCGACCGCCCCCATCGCCCCGGCTCCCCGGATCCTCACCGACCTACCGCCAGCACCCGCCCCGACAACCCTGTTCACCCGCGCTCGCAGCACCCCTATCCCGGACAAGCCGAAGCTGCACCACTACCGGCCCATCAGCCGTGACCCGCACGAGACCGCCTTCGATATCGCCGAAGCCGTCAGCTATGCGTGGCACCACAACCAGGGCGGGGACGGCATCGAAGTCCCCCTGGGCGTCGTCGCCGCCCTCGCCTTGTGGCCACTACGGGGCCCGGACGCATACCTCGCCGCCGACTGGTGGCTCAGCCTGAACGACACGCAGCTCCTGAAGGCCTTCCGCGAGTGCTGGGCCCGCTGGTGGATCATCCGCCCCGACCTCATCGACAGGGCCACCCCCCTGCACAAGTGGGTCGACGACGAGGACCCGCACCCCAGGCGAGCCTGTGCCGTACGGGCGGTCGTTGAAGCCGCCCTCACCCGAGGCCTCCTGCACCTGACCAGCAGCGACAAAGCCGACGCCCGCTCCACCACCGACGTCATGGGCGCGCTGCTCACCATCATGCGCTCGCCCGGCGCTAGGGATTCGCTGGCCGAGGTCCACACGCCGCCCTGTCTCGCCGAACTGATGGCCCGCATGGTGCTCGACGACGTCGAACTCCGGCCCGGCGTGTCCTTCGACGAGCCCGCGGGGGGAACGGGCGGCATGTACCGAGCTGCCGCACAGGTCCTTCGCGACAGAGGCCTTGATCCGCACAACGTCGGCTGGTCCCTCACGGACATCGACCCGGTCGCCGCCGCCGGTGCCGCGGTCAACGCGATCATCTGGGATCTCGGCCCGCACGTGCTGATCGCGTGCGCCGACACCTTGGTCGAAGGTAACCCTCAGGCCAGGGCGGCGAAGGAGGCGCGCGAGTCTTGGGCGCGCCGTGATCGGCTTCAGTCGCAGGCCGCCTTCCTCGCGGCCCTCAAGCAGGCCGATGCGCTAGTGCAGGCCATAGCTGCCTGACCTGCGAGAACTCCAAAATTTAGGCACGGGTGATCTTGCCCCTCCCTTGAATGCATATAGAATAGAAGCATCAAGAGGGGGGCGGCCGGCCCCTCGCTACTGCCTCGGCATACGACACCACCGGAGTTCACGTGACCTACCAGCGAGGCGACCGCATCGCGCTCGTCCACACCACAGACCCGCACACCGACCTCACTGAAGGAGATAAGGGCACCGTCAAGCGATACGACGCCAACCTCGCCCAGCTCTACATCGCCTGGGACAGCGGCTCCAGCCTCTCGATGCTCCTCAACGACGGCGACGAAGTCCGCCCTGCATAGCGACACCGGGCCCGCCCCCGCGCGGGCGGGCCCAACGCACCACCAGCACCACACCTCTTGGAGAAACACGCATGCTCATCACCGACGCCGCCGTCCAGGACGCGGCGACCACACTTGCCCAACTGCTGGGCGGTGACTGGACGCTCAACCCCAACGCCCCCAACGACGGGGCAGCCCACCTCATCTGCAGCGACGGCCGAGCCATCAGCTTCCGCCCCGTCTTCGGCGGAGCAGCCGTCCAACTGTGGATCACCGGAAACGCCGCGCCCGTACCGCCAGACGCCACCACCCCAACCGAACGAGCCACCCACGAAGCCCACATAGCCGCCCGCCTCCCCGAAGGGCACCGCTACAACAAGGCGGCCACCCTCCTCAGCGAGGAAGACGAAGACCCCACCCACATCATCCTCCGCACCCTCGAAGACCACCTCCTCCCCGCCTTCGACTACAAGCCGGGCTACGTCGGCCACCGCCCATGGATCGACCTCTTCAACCACGCTCTCGTCGACGTGGTCGACGAGAGGGGCGCCCCATCCGCCGTCGGAGAGCTCGTGCCCGATCCTCAAGCCGACCCGGTGATAGAGGAAGGTGCACAACCTCAGGGCGACGGGAGTACGCAGGACCCGCTCGCCAGCGCCGCACGCCACGAGAGGCCAGAAGCCACGGCAGGTCATCAACGCGAGGCCGTCGCGCCTGCCTCAACTCCGGAGCCTGCAACTCCAGAGCAGCCAGGCAAACGAGAGTCGGCCGTTACGCAGCGACGTGACCGTAAGCGCCCGCCCAAGCGCCGTCCTAAGGCCAGCACTGTGTAGTGCGTGAGACCGAGGGGCGCGCCACAGGCGTGCCCCTCGGCGAACGCGAAGGCGGCGGTGCACCGCGCAGTGCTCCGACCTCGCGCTCAAGTCACGGGCCCTCCCCACCACCCTGGCCCTCCTCGTCGTCCTGGCCCTCATCTCGGCGACGACGCAGCCGCTCGACAACGCCGCTCCAAGCGGCGACAAGCTCCTCCACCTCACTAGCCAGACGGGTTCCCATCACGCACACGACGCTGATGAGACCGAAGACCGCGAGCACCCACAGAGTGGGACCGTCCACAGATCTACCTCTCGAAATACGGGCGAGAGCCGCCCATACGCAAGAGGCGTCAGGCGGCGATGGCGAACGAAGCAGCGCACTCTGGCGAACCAGGGGCCCGCGGGACGCGGCACGCGGAAAGGCCCAGTACTCCACACGGCGAAGTATCCCGACGCACATCACGAGCCACCGTGGCGGCGAGGGACACCGCAGCATGCAGCAAGCTCTCCGTCAGCCATGCCACTACTGCTGCATGGAACTTCGCCTGGTGCTGGTGGAAGGCGGCTTCGTCGATCTGCTCGGAGTGTCCGACGAGAGTCCACGCACCACGATGGGCGAGCGGCGACACGCAAGAGGCCAATCCCATTGCCTCCTCTGCTGAACCCGCGATTCGGCGCGCCAAGGCGACCACGTCAAGGTCAAACAGCCTCGCGCGGCGTTCCGCCTCCTTCTGCAGGCGCGCGTGGTGGAGGAGGGTGAGGAAAGTGTGGGTCTTCCCGGAGCCGACGTAGTGCAGGGCGATGCCTGAGCTGAGGCGAGGGTTGGAAAGGCGCACACTCCCGAGATGAACCTCATCGACGAGCATGAGTTCGACTGCTGCCATCTGCAGCGAAGCCGGGGTGTAGAAGCCGCCTGTCTCCGTCGACACGTGCGGCACTCTAGCGCCCTATGGATATGGCTGCGCAGCCTTGAAGCAGGGGCGACGAGAGGCATAGGCTGGGAAGCGACGTAGCCTGCAAGAAGACAGGCTTGAGGCCCCGCCCCGGGTACAGGGGCGGGGCCTCTGCGCGTTGGAAGGGGAATCCGCTGCGCGGAGGTTCACTGCCCGCGGCTCATCTGGAGCGATGCCTGCGGCCTTCCTGTGGGGGCGTCCCGCCGGGACGTGTTCGGGACACGTTCCGGACGCAAGGAGAGGAACAGGTCGACAAGGGCCGACGAGGTCAGGAACAGAACATGCCGTCTGACCTGGTGAAACGTAGAGATTCGGCGTTGATCGGCAAGAGCCGCCAAGATCCTCGAAGGACTCATAATCCGTCGGCCGTGGGTTCGAGTCCCACCCGCCCCACTGCGCGGCGCAGGTGCAGAAACGTGACACCTGGCCTGGCGGTAGGCGATCGCACGGTGGCCCCGGCGGACTCGGTCCGGTGGGGCCACCGTCGTATGTGGCCGTCTGACCGCCCCTGATGGACATTCCCGACCGGGAGCATCGCTCATGGCCCCTCTTGCCGCGCCTGTCGATGCTGGTCGAGGACGTCGGCGACCGCCGATACGGCCTCGGGCGCGGTCCGGGCGAGGACCGGCAGGGCCTCGTACCAGCCGCTGGTGCTGAGGACATCGCGGAGCACGTCCCTCACCGTGGTGTCGTCGCCCGCGTGGCCCGGCATCGCTTGGCGTGCGAGAACGCGCAGCAACGAGATTGCCCAGGCGTCGCCGGTCACGGTGGCCACGTCCAGGTGAGCTGGGACGCCCGCCAAGTGCGCGGCCACGGTGGTCAGAGCCGTGGCCCGCTCCACCGGATCCGTCAGGCGCGCCGCCGCGCGTAGCGCGCGGTCCGGGGCGCCGAGCACGGTGTGGAGCAGCGCGAGGCCCGTGCTGAGCAGCGGCTCCGTGGCGCCGCGTGCGCGTGCCTCGTCCTCCAGCGCGACGAGGTCGGCCTCCACTCGCTTTCCGGCCGCGATCCGGAGTACGGCGTGAGCGAGCCGCGTGCCGTAGCCGCTCATCAGGCCGGGGCGTTCGACGCCGGGAACGATGGCCTCCGGGGCGAGGCCCACCTCGACGGCGAGGGCCACGCGCCGGTCGTGACGTCGCGCCCGACCGGAGCGCCCGCGCGCGTCCGGCGCGGACCACCGCGCCGCTCGCTGGGCCTGACCGGCGTGGGCGAAGGCCTGCGCGACCAGTCCCCGTACGAGGGGCGCCGTCGAGTCCGTGACGTCCACGTTCCGTACAACGTCCTCCGCCTCTTCCGCGTACCGCAACGCCTGACCGGAACGTCCCGCGCCGGAGTGAGCCAGGGACGCCGACGTCAGGATCCGGACGGGAAGGGAGGGGCAGGGGTCCGAGGCTCGGGCCAGGAGCATGTGGGCCTCAGCGAGCCAGGAGGCGTCGTGGTGCGCGAGCGCCCCGGCGAGGAGCGGCAGCCAGGGAATTGGGTTCGCGCCGGCGGCTGTGCCTCCGGCCTGTCGCGTGGCCTGGGTCAGGGCGAGCCGCGCGCGGGGGCCGTCGCCGATGTCCGCCAGGTGCCGCATCCTCGCCGGCAACTCGTCCGGTTCGTCGGGCTCGTCGGCGAGCGTCATACGGGCCCTGGCCGTGGCCTCCGGGGGAGCGCTGTCCAGCAAGGCCCGTGCCCGGTCTGGCGTGCCGTCGACGTCGAGCAGGGCCCGGACCAGCCGGGCCAGCGTCTCGCGGACCCTGTCTCCCGCCGGGGCGTTCAGGAGTCCGTCCATCCTGTGGAGCGCGGCGTCTGCCAGGGCGCGGGCGTCGTCCGGTCGGGCCCTCGCGAGTACGGAGGCGGCCAGGGCGGGGCAGTCGACGGCGGCGAGCCCTGCCGACGTCACGTCCAGCCAGCGGCCGAACTCCGCCATCCTGTGGTGGACCGGGTCGGTCCGCCGGGGGTCGGCGGCGGCTACGGCGGCCCACATCTCCACCGCGACGGCGCTGCCTTCGTCCGCCTCGTAGGCCAAGTGGTCTGCCTCGTCGCACAGTTCGTCGAGGAGTCGGGTGGCGAAGGCGGGGTGGGAGTCGTGGAGCAGGGAGGCGGTGTCGGCCGCCGCCGCGAAGGCAAGGGGGTGGCAGACGTCGATCGTGTCGAGGAGTCGGATCGCCTCGTCCGGTTCCCCCGCCGAGGCGAGCACGACGGTGACCTGCGCCACGATTCCCTCCGTGTCGGGTTCCTCCGCCGGGGCCAGCAGGGCGTTCTGGTACCGGGCCCGTTCCGCCCAGTCGGCGGCTTCCCGGGCGATCTCCCCCGCGCCCGGGCGCCCCGTCTCCACGAGGGCCTGTGCCACCGTGATGAGCCGTATCGCCTTGGACGCGGGGTCCTGGGGGGACCGGGCGAGGGACCGGGCCCACGCGGTGTCCCCGGCCCGGGCCAAGGCCCGGAGGACGTCACGGGGCACAGCACGACGCTCCCGCTCCAGGAAGAACCGGGAGGCGGCCGCCGAGGCCAAGGCGTCCAGCCCGTGGCTCATGCACGTGACGTGGTCGAGTGAGGCCAGCGAGAGGTCGGTGCGCGCGTGGTCGGCCAGGCGCAGCAGGCGGCGGTGGTCGAGTGCGAAGGCGGTGAATCGGGTGGTGTCGCCGGTGCTGCGGAGGAGTTCCGGGTAGCCGTTGAGCAGGTAGAGGGGGGTTGTTGGCGGCCACCGTTCGGCGCGGTAGGCGTCGGCCCAGTGGTGCAGCCGTCGCGTCAGGTCGGTGACCGCGCGGCGGGGCAGGAGGTGCGTGGCCGTGTCGTACAGCGTGTCGTGCGCCAGGACGTACGTGTCCGGTTCCAGGTCCTCCGGTGCCAGTCCCCGCCCTGCCACGTTGCGCAGTAGGTACTCCAGGCGGAAGGGGGACGGCGCTGTGGCGCGTCCGCCCAGCTCCATCAGGTCGGCCAGGTCCTGGTGGCCGAGACCGCCGCGGGCCAGGGCGAGCAGGCCGATGACCTCCTCGCCCTCGGGCTCCCTGAGCAGCACCGTCAGGTCCCGGAGGGCGGCGTCGCGCAGCCCGTGCGCGACGGGGGAGGGCCGGAAGCCCGGGATGACCACGGCGCTCCGTAACGCGTGGTCCCCTTCCACGTCGGCCGGTACGGGCGGGTGCCAGCGGCTGCTGACGAGGACCCGCAGCCCTGGGGGCGGGTCCTTGGGCAGCAGAGAGGCGATGCTCTGCCGGTCGAGGCGCGCCTCGGCGTCCTCGTCGAGCCCGTCGACGACCAGAAGGAGTTCCCGGCCGTGCCGCAGACTTGTCCGTGCGCCCTGCTCGTACAGCGAGAACAAGGCGGCCTCGTCGAAACGGCTCGGCTTCTTGCTCCCGACGAGGAGGCTGAGCTGGGCCGTCATCTCGTCGAGGAAGTTCCGCGCGTTGTTCGCCGGGGTGGCGCGCCGTACGAAGTAGGCGATGAGGTCCACGTCGTGCGGCACGTGGCCGGTGACGAAGGCGGCGAGCAGCGCGGTCTTGCCGGACCAGGGCGGTGCGAGCAGCTGGGAGTACGCGGGTCCGCTCCGGCTCGACTCGGCGAGCGCGTCGAGATCCGCCTGCCGTCCGACGAGCTCGCGGGCCAGGTGCCCCGGCGCTGTGTGGACCGAGCGGAAGAGGGGGGCAGGGGCGGAGCGGGAGGTGTGTGACGGTCGTCCGCCTCTGTTTCTGCGGCTCTCCGCCATGGCGTCCCCGATCACCTGCTCCCAGAACCGGGACTGGCGAGGGGGCTTCCCGGTCCTCGCTTCCAAGTAGGTGATCAGGCGCCGGTACTTGTCCACGTTCGCGTCCATCGGCGCCGTCGCCCCCTCAACTTTCAGCCACTCGCTGAGCGTTGACGTGGAGATGCCCAGGTCGATCCTGATGCGGTTGTACGAGATCTCGTCGTGCGCCGCCTTGGCGTCCCCGTACAGCTTCCGCAGGAGGGCGGCGAGCTGATCCCTCGCGCTCCAGTCGTTCATCGGCCTCCTCGCCGGAAAGTCCCCGGACACCTATCGCGGAGCTTCTGAGCAGGGCAAACACCGCGTTCCCCGACGATCCGACCTCGCCGGAAACCCGCCGGACACGGGACAACTACCGCACTCGCCGCCCGGCAACCAGACCATGGGGCGGCACGTACGGGAGGAGCCCCCTCATGTCCGCACTGCCCGCCCTGCTGGCCGACGCCCCCACGCTGGCCGCCACCGTAGGCCTCACTTACACCACGACTCTGCTGACCGTCGCGCTCGTCTCGGTCGTCTCCCGCAACCCGGTCCGCCGCCGCGACGCCCGCGCCACCCTCGCCATCCTCGTGAGGCGTCGGCCGTCTCGTTGAATCAAAGGGCGGCGAGACGGGCGGGCAACTGAGAAGTTCCCCTTATAAGGGTTCGCTCGAACGCGAGACGGCGCATCCCTTCCCGTGCCAAACTGCCTCTCGCCAGAGGCCAGTTCACCTCCCGCCGCTCCGTGCCCTGAATGCCACTCGGCAGGGCGCGGAGCGCAGGAGGAGGGCAACCCATGGATGAAGGTCCGTGGAGCTGGTTGAGAAGTCACCTTGCTGATGCGAGGAGGTGGTTATGGGGACACAGAGGCGATGCGGCACGGCTGGTGATCGAAGTCGTCGCCTCGGCAATGGTGTCCCATGTTGTGACGTTCCTTTAGGGAGGCCGCTCCCGGCACTCCAATTGTCGGGAGCGACCACCTGAGCCATGCCCAGAGTCTTGCCTCCGACGTCGGGGGTGAGACGGCAAGGGCACGGCAGTCCGTGAGTCAATGCTGGTGACGATACCTGACGTCAACTGGCTACGGACTGGTGAACCCTGCGCTAGCAGGGATGCATCGTGAGACGTTCCCGTTACGGCGTTTGACGCTTGGTTTTCCCCGCGTGAGCGGGGACCCCTCCATGTGGACTATCCGAGACACCGAGGTCGCCCCCCATGCGCCTGCCTGACTTACCCCAGCCCAACGGCGAGTGGCCCCGCCCCCGTTGGGACCCCCGCCACCACCCCTGCGTGCGCGCCCTGTCGTTGGACGGCGATGTCGTCGAGCAGAATTTAATTCAACTCCTCTCCCGTGCCGAGGAGTTGAAGGACGTCGGGGGTCTGGCCCCCGGGGAGAAGGTCGCCCTCATCGAGTACCTGCTCGCCATCTGCTACGCCTCGGGTACGTATCCGTCCTCGACGGAGGACTGGACGCGGTGGGTTCTGGAGGCCCGGTCGCTGGGGACGGCGGCGGCGTGGCTGGGGGCGCGGCCCGATGAGGACTGGGACCTGTTCCATCCCGCTCGGCCCCTCGGGCAGAACGCTCGGCTCGCGGACTTCATGGCGCGGTACGGGACCGGGCCCGCCCAGCTCGTCATCGAACGCGCCGGGGACTACGCGCAGTTCGCCGACCACCACCATCTGGAGGATCCCGAGGCGCTGCCCGCGGCCGACGCGTTCAGGGCCATGCTGACGCAGCACACCTTCGGGCTCGCCGGGCGTGCCCGCGTGTCCGGCAAGGGGACGCTGGGCCCCGCCCTCACCAACCTGGCCGCCGGACGGCTCAGCGGCCGGATCCGGGTCCTCGCGCTCGGCCCCACGCTCGGCGACACCCTGCGCCTCAACCTCGCCCCGACCGCCGACGGCCCGGGGGCGCTCAACCTGACCTGGACCGAAGGGCCAATCGAGCGGCGGGGGTTCACGGCCAAGCCGCGGGGTCGTGCCGTCACGGGGTTCGCGGATCTGCACAGTTATCTGGGGCGGTCCGTCTTGATGCGGCCGGTGCCGGGAGCGTACGGCGAAAGCGCCGCTGTCGACCGGGTGTTGGTCGGGGCCGGTGAGCTTCTGGAGCTGGACCCGGAGCTGCACCTCCAGGACGCCGTCATGTCCGTCACGCGCACCGGCGAGAGGAAGCCGCTGTGGCCGTCCGCGACCCGCGACCTGTGGCGCGAGGCCCACGCGCTGTACGCCGCCGTGGAGGAGGAGGCCGGTGGGCTCTACACGCGCCTCGGCAAGCTACCCAAGGCGCGGCAGCTCGGCGGCCACCCCTTCGCACCGCACGGGCGTCACCCCTTCGACCTGTTGGCCGTCGGGCTCGTCTCGAACAAGTCCACGCCCGTCACCTGGGTCACCAGCGTCTTCCCCTTCGCCCCGGGCCTCGCACCCGTGCTGCATCAGGCGTCGTCGCGTGGTTCCCAGGTGGCGGAACATATAGCCAGGAGCCTCGACAAGGCGGCGTACTCGGCCTGGGAGATCGCCTATCCCAACCCCAAGCCGACCGACAAGAAGGCGCAGCTCGCCCGCTTCGACGCGCGCGGCGAGCACTGGAAGGCGACGGAGGAACCCTTCCACACCCTGCTCCAGGACGTCGCCGACGGGGAGTTGGTGACGGACTGCATGGCCGAGTACGTGGAATGGCTCGTCCCGATGGCGCGCCGCGCCCTGGAGAAGCGCCTCGACTCGCTGCCCGGCAATACGCGGGGTATGCGCGCCCGCGCCGCCGCCTTGCGGCGCTTCGACGCCGAAGTCACCGGCTTCCGCGCACCGGACGACCTCAAGGGGCTCAAAGGCCTCGACGGACTCAAGGGAGGGGAAGGGTGAGCAGCGGGATCGAGCGTGATGCCGCGGCGGCGGGCACGGATCAGTCTGGCGGCGCCCAGCTCACGGCCTGGCTCACCGCGCTGGTGCGCAACCGTGAATACGGCGAGCTCGCCCAGCTCCGGCGCGGTCGCGTCCGGACCAACGCCCATATCAGGGCGGGATGGTACGACCCGGAGCGCAGGGAGATCTATGAACAGGTCGCCTTCCTGTTCGCGGTGTACCACCGGGGCGTGAGCAAGCCCGCCCCCGGCGTCGGTAGCCTCGGCACGGCCGTACGCCGGATCGGCGGGCCCGCCGGGCGCGGGCCGAACGACCCCGGGGCCGCTCGCCTCGTCGACCGCATCGTGACCAGCCGCCGCGTCCCCTGGCGGCACCTCCAGCACGCGATCGCCCGGCTGCGGGCCTGCGAGCAGCCGCCGCCGTCCTGGTCCCGACTCGTCGACGACCTCCAGCGGTGGCACGACCGGAAGGCCCGCGTCGCCTACGGCTGGGCGGTCGACTTCCACGAGCCCGAGCCGCACGACACCGGTAGGAACACGACCCAGAAGGGCCCCAGCACGTGACTGATGCCTCCGCGCCTCGCGGCCAGTTCCTCTCGCTCCACCTGTTGGAGACCCTCGTCGCGGTCCTGCCGGTTCGCGACGAGAACGGCTCGCCCAAGACCCTGGTGTACGGCGGTGCCGAACGCCACCTGATCACCAGCCAGGCCCGGCGCCGGGCCGAACGCGTCCACGCCCGCAACCGCGCCAACGACGGGGTCGGCCCGCTGGCCGGGCGCACCACCGGCCTCCGTACCCGCGAGTGGGCCCTCATCACCGCGCGGGCGCTGGAGTCCGCCCACGGCTGGGACAGGGACGAGGCCGTCGCCATGGCGCGGTCCGTGCTGGAGGCGACCGGGCTGAAGTTCGGGGACCCCGCCAAGAAGACCGTTGCCAACCTCACCAAGGTGCTGGTGTTCGCCCCGGCCGACACCGGTGACCGGATCGCCGCGCACATCGCTGCCCACGCCGGGGAGCTTCGCGGGTGGCGGGACGCATACCTCGGCGCGCAGGCGGCCGCGGCGAAGCCGAAGCGCGGCGGGCGCAAGGCGGCGGAGGAACCCGAGGGGGATGACGGCACGGCCGCCGGCAGCGCCGCCGACGGCAAGGTCCCGCCGCTGCCCAAGGCGTCGCGCGACGCGGTGCTCACCGCCCTCGCTCCCCGTGACGCCATCGACATCGCCCTGTACGGCCGGTTCCTCGCGGAGATCGCCGAGTCGCCCAACGTGGACGGCGCCGTGCAGAGCGCGCACGCCTTCACCATCCACGAGGCCGAGCAGGTCGACGACTTCTACGCCGCCGCAGACGACGCCAAGCTGGAGCGGAAGAAGAACGCCCTCGACTTCCTGGACGCGGCGGACGACGCGGGCGCGGGCATGACGGGCTACCAGTCCCTGATCTCCGGCACGTTCTACCGGCACTCCGTGCTCGACCGCCGCCAGCTGAGGGCCAACCTCCAGGCCGCGGGCATGACCGAGGAGGAAGCGGCGGACGCCGCCGTGGGCGCCGAGCGGGAGTTCGTCACCGCCTTCGTCGAGGCGTTCCCCGAGGCGAAGAAGAACTCCACCGCCTCTACCGGTTCGCTGCCCGCCCTGGTCCTCGCCTTCGAAGGGGAACGCCCCTACAACTACGCGGCGGCCTTCCAACGGCCCGTCGACGAGAACGCGGTGGACAAGGAGGAGGGCGGCCCGGCCGGGCTCGCCGGTGTGCGGCGGCTGCTGCGCCACCACGTCTTCGTCAGCGAGCGCCGCCCCGATCTGCGTACGGCCCGACTGCTCACCTACGACCCGCAGATCGACGCTCTCCTCGACGAGCTCGAAGCGCGGCACGCCGTGGGCGGAGTCCGCGTGGAGACCATCGACGGGCTGACGCCATGACGCACGTCCTGCTCATCAGGCTGGCCGCGCCCCTGCAGTCCTGGGGCACTATCTCCCGCTTCGCCTCGCGTCGCGACTCGCACAGCCGCCCCACCAAGTCGGCCGTGATCGGACTGTGCGCCGCGGCCCTGGGGCTGCCGCGGGACGAGGACCTCGGGGAGCTGGCGCGGACCGTCTTCGGGGTGCGCGCCGACCATCCCGGAACTCCCGTCCGCGACTACCACACCGTCGGCGCGGGCCGGTACCCGCTGCGCCCACGCGACCTGATCACCGACCACCGGCGCGCCGCCGCGGCCTCCGCGAGCCTCGACGCGGCCACCGGCGACCGCTTCAGCCACCACCGGCTTGCCGACTGGTACGGCGCGCCCAAGAAGATCGCCTCGGACCCCGTCTCCGGCGTCCTCGTCTCCGGTGAACCGGCCCGTTCGGCGCTCATCACGGAGCGGTGGTACCTCGCCGACGCCACCTTCCTCGTGGGGCTCCAGCACGCGGACCCGGACCTTCTGGAGACCGTGGCCGAGGCGTTGGAGCGGCCGCGACGGCTGCTGTGGCTGGGCCGCAAGTCCTGTCCTCCGTCGGGGACCCTCGCCGCCGGGATCGAGGCCGGGGACCTGGAGGAGGCCTTCCGTACCAAGCGGTTGCTGCCCGGGCCCGACGGCACCGCCGACCCGGCGCGGCGGCCCTGGGCGTGGTTCCAGGTCCCCGCCGCCACCCGGGGCGCCACCCCCGTACAGGACCAGCCGGTCAGCTTCGACGCGGCACGGCCGGAGCACACCACCCGCTGGGAGATCCGCCGACGCGTCACGATCGACCCGAACGCCACCGGATGGGACGTCATTCCGTGAACGACCCCACGCGCGCCACCCCCGCCCCGGGCCGGTTCGTCGCCAGCCACTCCGTCCTGACCCTGGACGCCCGGCACCCCTACGTCGCGAAGTCCCTCGTCGACGCCCAGGACATGCACCGCACGGTGATGAGCGGCTTCCAGGGGTGGGAGGTGGCGGAGGGCAGCCGTGACGCCCGCGCCCAGATGGGCGTCCTCTCGACCTGGACCCTCGACCTCAAGGAGGCCGCTCTCGTCCTGGTCGTGCAGTCCCGGGTACCCCCGGACTGGGGACACGTGCCGAGGGCGGCACTGCGGGACCAGCCGCACCTCATCACCGTCGACCGCACCTTCCGGGTGGGCGACACCGTCGTGTTCCGCACCGTCGTCAACCCCACCTACAGCAAGCCGCAGGACGGCCCGGACGGCCGGATGGTCCGGGGGAAGCGGGTGGCCCACACCAAGCCCGACGGGGTCAGGAAGTGGGTCAGGCGCCACTTCGGCGACGGTCGGGAGCCCGGCCGCGTCGGCGTCACCGCGGACCCCGACGACGTCGCGGTGCGCATGCTGCCCCCGGTCTCCAGCCCGGCCCCCTACAAGAGACTGAAGATCGCCCGGGCCGAGCTGCGCGGATCGCTGACCGTCACTAACCCTGGAGCGTTTGTCACTGCACTCTCCGACGGCATCGGTCACGCCCGCGCCTACAGTTGTGGACTGCTCCTGACACGATGAACACGAAGTAGCCAGTTCGCTGAGGCAGGTTTCCGTCGTATTGGAATGTGGACGGAGGCTCAGGCGTAGCTCTTCAGCGGGAATCTGCTGAGCCGAGAGCACGCCATCGCCTACGCGCAAGCTGTTGCTCGGTCTCTTGCCGCCCTGCCCTGTAGTGCTACTGCGGACTGGACGCGGTGGCCATGACCATGGTGAACGGCACAGTGGGATCATCCCCGCACGCGCGGGTCCACAGCGCGTGACCTGCGGCGCTACGTCGTCGGCAGTGGATTTTCTCCTACTTCTTGAGATGCCGGCATTTCAATTGGATGCGGACAAGTCCCTGCTATGTGCCGCAAAGGTCTCCCTAGCCGCAGCGTCCCGGCGACGGACTCGTGTTGGAGCCACGTCTGTAGAGACGCGTAGGCGTGAGCCTTGGTTGGGCGTCATGGGGAGGGCTGGGTGTGCACCAGTAGATGCCTCCGCTGTTCCGGGCGGCAGCTCACCGTGTCTCGCCCGGGACCGTGGAGTCGGGGAGGCAATTGCCTCCCCGCCCCGGCTTGGGTGGGACCGAGGGGAGCTTGGTGGGGTCGAATCGGGCGGACATGTCCGGTTCCCCGGCGAAGCCTCAGGTGAGATGCGGCACCGGATTAGGTTTCGTTCACTCAGGTAGACCGTGCGGGCCAGTGTGCCTGTGCCTCCCCGATATTTCGGGGAGGCACAGGCCCTCACACCCGAGCGAGGTCAGCGGTCTCCGAACAGCTTCTGCTGGCGTTTTCTTTCCAGGAAGCAGGTGCCGGTGAAGACCGCGCCTATGAGGGTGCCCCCTAGGAGGGGGATCAGAACGCTGGAGGCGACTCCGTTCCCTGCGGTCAGGGACACAAGGAGGAAAATCACAAACATGACCACGCCTGCGAGCGACCCGATCAGCACGGGGTGCCTCGCGGAGAATTTCTGGCTTCTTGTGGGCGGACGGCCGCCAAAACGCTTCTCGAAGCGCCAGTAGGTGTCAGCAAGGCGAGCCATCAGGCCCCTTGGGTTCGGAGATCCCATCAGAGCGTTCCACCCTCAGTTGGGGAGGTTCCGGTCGGCCCTCCACCGGTTGACCGCGGGGCCGAGCTTCCCCGCGAAGCTACCAGCGATCCCCCAAGCCATGGGCTGCCAGGTCGCCGACCAGTACCCGCCGAGGGTCTGGTTCTCCCCAGAGGCGGCGTGGGCGCCCGCGCCGGCGACGCCCGCTCCGACGATGACGCAGGCGGCAGTCGCGGTCCCGCCGGAGACGAAGCTGCACCCGGCGGCGACTCCGATTCCGAGGATGGCTCCACTGTGCTTCTTCCAGACCTTCTTCACCTTCCCCCACCCGGGTATGCCCCAGAGGCCGTTGGGATCGATCACGTTGGTGGGGTCACCAGAGGCGTACAGGTAGGGGTTGGCTTCCAGGCCCGAGGGGTCGGGCTGGGTGAAGCGGCCGAGGCGCGGGTCCATGTAGCGCGCCTCGTTGTGGTAGAGCCCGGTGGGGTCCTGGTAGCCACCGGCGAAGCGGTACGGCTGGGGGACCTTCTCACTGATGTTCCGGGTGACACCGCGCGGGCTGTAGTCGTACGTGTTGACCTTCGCGCCTTGGTCGTTGACGACGACCCTGGTGGAGCCGAGGGCGTCGGTGAGGTAGTAGTACGTGCTCTGTGTCCTCGACGCGCCCTCCGTGCGGAAGGAGTTGAGGTTCCTGCCCGGCTCACGGGTGAAGTTCATGTCCACCCCGGCCGTGGTCTTGGAGGACAGACCGACGGGGCCGTGGTGGAAGGTGGTGTCGCCGAACTGGGTGCGTTCGGACTGGTCGGTGGAGGCGTAGCGCCCCTTGAAGTCCTGTCCGCCCTGGGTGAGGGAGGTGAGCTGGGAGAAGTCGTTCCACTGGCCGCCGGTGCGGGCCGACTCAGGGGTCGGGGTGGCCGCGGTCTCGTTCCCGGCCTTGTCGTAGGACCAGCCCCTGGTGTCGCCGTTCTTGCCGGTGATCTGGGAGGCGTCGTTGTAGGTGTAGGTGGTGCCACCGGGGCGGCCCGCCTTGGTGCCCTGGGAGGTGAGGTTGCCCGCCTTGTCGTAGCAGTACAGCCAACTGTCGTTGACCGTGGTCCCCTTGGTCTCGTTGGTGAAGGTGAGGCGCCCGGCGGAGTCGTAGGTGTAGGTGCGCTTGAGCCCGGCGACGGCGTCCGTCTCCGTGCGGATCTGCGTGCCGTCCTTGGTGGTGCCGCCGCTGGTGTACGCGTAGTCGTAGTCGAGGTCGACCAGCGTGCCGGACGGTGAGGCCGCCTTGATGCGCTGTGTGCGGTTGGCCTTGTCCGGGGTGACGGTCTCGACCGTGCCGCCGGGGAAGCTGGTCTTGGTGCGGAAGTCGTTGGCGTTGTACTCGTAGCCGGTCTTCTTGCCCTGCGCGTCGGTGAGGGATTCGAGATTGTTGACCTTGCTGTACGTGTACTTCACCGTGCCCGACGGGTCCGTGTACGACTCGACGTTGCCCTCGGCGTAGTAGGTGAGGACGGTCTGTGAGCCGTCCTGCAGGGTGCGGATCGTCTCCCGGCTCAGCGGGTCGAAGTCGTACTTGGTGATCCCGGTGGCGTCGGAGCGCTGCTTGAGGTTGCCGTCCCCGTCGTAGTCGTAGGTGACGGTCATGTTGGTGCTGGAGACCTTCTTGATCCGGTCGCGGTTGTCGTACACGTAGACGGTCTTGATGCCGCGGCCGTCCACGCTGGTCTCGGCACGGCCCAGACTGTCGTACGTGTAGGTGCTCGCACCCAGAGGGTTCGGCGGGGTGACCTTGGACAGGTTTCCCTTGGCGTCGTAAGTGACCTTGGTGGTCTTGCCGTTGGCGTCCGTCACCTCGCAGCGCTGACCCTTGAAGCCGCCGCAGGTGGGGTCGGCGGGGTTGTAGGTGAAGGTGCGGGTGCCGCCCTGGGCCCCGGCGACGGTCTCCTTGGTGGTGTTGCCCGCGTCGTCGTAGTCGTACGAGACGGCCACACCGTCGGCGGACGTGATCTTTCCGGGGACGTCCGAGCCGGCGATGGTCTTGTAGCCGGTGAGCGTCGAGGTGGCGCCGGTGGGCAGCTTGGCGGACGTCGGGTTGGACCGGGTGTCCCAGCCGTAGGCGGTGACGTTGCCCGGGGTGCCGCCCACGCCCATCGCGTCCACGGCCGTCTCGACGTTGAGGTTGGCGTCATAGGTGCGCTCGCGGTTGCGGCCCAGCGCGTCGGTGACCTTCGTGATCTCCCCGTCGGCGGCGTGCGCGTAGGTCGTGGTGTTTCCGGCCGGGTCGGTGACCTTGGTGGTTCCCGCCCTGCCTTCCCCGGTGGTGTAGGTGTAGGTGTACGTCGGTCCGGTCTCGCCGGAGCCGTCGAAGTGGGTGGCCCGCTTCATGGAGGTGACGCGGTTGTCGCCGTCGTAGGTGAAGACCGTCACCCTCCCCTCCGGGGTGGTGATCTTCGTCAGACGGCGGCTCGAGTCGTAGCCGAACTGTGTGGCCTTGCCCTCGGTGTCGGTGGTCTTGGCCAGGTCACCTGCGGGGTTGAGGTCGAACACGGCGGTGCGGCCCGTGTTGTCCTTGGCCTGCCACTGTGAGGCGTCGGTCTTGACCAGGTCGACGAAGCGGCCCGAGCGGGACTCGGTGAGCTTGAAGCCCTTGTGCTCACTGCCCTGGTCGTGCTGCTCGACGAGGATGTGGCCGCCGTTGCGGTCGGTGACCTTCACCAGCGTGCCGGAGGCGCTGTAGGTGTCCTTGCTGCCGGAGCCGCGCTCGGTCACCGTGTACTCGCCGTTCGAGGACTGCTTGAGGTCCAGGCGGTAGCCCTTGGGGGTGCTGTAGGTGCCGTCCGTCTTCTTGGTGAAGGTGACGGCCCCGCCGGTGGCGTCGTACAGCACCACTTGGCTGTCCTCGATCTGCAGGTAGCGCTCGTAGTTCTGCCACCAGCGCTGCGACACCTTGCCCCACGGGGCGTCCAGGGAGTTGTAGGTGCGGGTCAGCTGGAGGGACTTCCCGACCCCGGCGACCTGGAAGTCGGTCCCGGCGAGCATCAGGTTGCCGGTGGAGTAGTTGATGCGGGCCACCAGGGAGTCGGTGACCCGGACGTCGGAGATCTGGTGCCAGGGCACGTCCCCCTGCCCCTTGGGCACCACCGCGGCCACCGCCTTCGCGGGGCGCTTCCGCTTCCCCGTCGCGGCCCCGGCGCGCTCCTTCTGCGCGGCCCGCCACGCCGCCACCTCAGGCGACGGCTCACGCTCACGGACCGAGTCCGGAGCCTTCGTCTCGCCGACCTTCACCGGCGGCATCTCGGCCTTGGCGCTGCGCTTGCCCCAGGCCGAGGACGGGCCGTCCGGCTCGCCCTGGGCGAAGGCCGCGGGCACGGCTCCGGCCAGCAACGCCACGGCGGCCGAAGCCGCCACGACCGTGTGTCTCGCGCGAATCCGCCTACGTCTCTTCGGTGTTCCTGTGGTGCGTGAAGACATGCTTCTCCTCAGGAAGACAGAGCCCGGTGACCCTCACGGCCACGGGGTCTTTGCACGTTTGCAGCACTTCACGGAACTCGTACAGACCCCTGCCTTGATTGCGTGACATTCCAGCCCTGATTTCCCGCCGCGAAAGCGACAAGTCGCTCGTCGTCCGGCGTGCCTGGGGGTCTGGTCGCTACCGGACCAGCAGTGGTTGCGTATGGGAAGCATCGGCTCGAAATGCACGCCCTGTTCGGTCCGCTGTCTGGCTACTGGCGGGCCTTGGGCGTCGAGGGCGGAGTGGCGGTGTGGTGACGGTGCCGGCCCGTCGTTTGCTTGGCTTGCAGGGGGTGATTGTCGTGGTGCGGCGATGGCGGGGGTGGCTGCGGTCGGGGGCCATCCCCGCACGCGCAGGGACCACAGGCCGCGACCTGCAGCTCTACGCGGCGGACACTGGGTTTCCCCTTACTTTCAAAGAAACCGCCATTCCGCCCCATTAGCCACCAAGCACTACTAGCCATCACAAAGCCCCACTCAGTGGCAGCATCCGAAGGCCAGGCCGACGGCGTAACCCTATGCCCGCTGTGGACGCAGCCCCGTGGCCAACTCGTACTCGACCTGCTCCCGCAGAAGCGCAGGCCCTTGTCCTCGCTGGCCGTGAGGCGGGCGTGGCTGTCAGGCGGCAGCGTGGGCACGGACCAGGAGGGTGCCGACCGGCTCATCGGCGGGGGCCAGTAGGACCGTGGCGTCCACGTCGGTGAAGCCGTACCGTTTGAGCAGGTCCGTCCAGGCTTCAGGGCCGTACTGCCAGCGCAGCACGGTGAGTTCGTGCTCGCGGCCCTCCAGCCACTTGCCGCGCATGCGCTGGGGCCCGTACGTCTCGCCGGTCGGTGCGGCGTGGGCGAAGGCCAGGACGCCGCCGGGGGTGAGGCGGCGGGCGATGAGGGGCAGGAGCCGGTCGGGGTCGGTGAACCAGACGGCTCCCCACGCGCTGTAGACCGCGTCGAACGTCATTGAGGTGGTGGCGAGGTACTCCACGGCGTCGGCGTGCACGAACTCCAGCCGCGGGGTGTCCTGCCACCAGGCGCGGGCGCGCGCGACCTGGACGGCGGACAGGTCCACGGCGGTCACATCGACGCCCTGCCGGGCGAGGTGTGCGGCTTCCACGCCTTGCGCGGGGCCCAGGTCGAGGGCGCGTCGGGGCAGGGGAGTGCCCAGGAATTCGGCGCCGGGCCCGTGGCCGGGGTACTGCGTCCACTCGAAGACCGCCGCGTCCGGCCGCGGCGCTGGGCCCTCGCCGCGGTGGGGTTTGTAGGTGTCCCAGTACTCGGCCGGGGTCTGCGGCGCACGGGGCATGAGGCTCCTCGAGGAGGCGGCGGGGCCGGTGGAGTGGGCCACCGTACCGATCCGTCCGCCCCCGCGCGGGGTGAGGGCGCAATCGGTTCAAGGAGCGACGGGAACGGGCCCGGAAGCGCGCGGTGCGCTTCCGGGCCCGTTCGGGTGAGGCCGTTTCTCAGTGGCAGTTCGACCCCGGACGGCAGGGGCCGCACTTGGCGAAGTCGGCCTCCCATAACTTCCAGTCCACCTCGAAGCCGTTGTCGGCGATGATGCGCGCGGTGCGCTCGACCGAGCCGTCGTACTTGAAGGCGATCTCCGGGATGTGCTCCAGGAACCGGCCGTTGAAGTGCTCGGCGCAGAACTCGCGGTAGTTCCGCGTGTCCAGGATGAACACGTGCACCGCGATGTCCACGATGCGCCGCAGCACAGCTCCAGGCCCTGGCCCCACTTCTCCATCGCGGTGATCAGATAGCTGACGGCCGCGTGGAAGAGGCGGGTGGCCATCACCTCGTCGAAGGGGTGGTCCCGCATCAGGAGCAGCACCTCGCGCTCCCACACCTCCGGCTTCACGTACGTACGCGGATCGCGTACGAGGGTCTCGACTGCTGTGGCCATGCTGACCTCCCGGTGTGCTGGTGCCCGGTGCCCGCCGACCGCCCGTCGGGGTCGACATGCCTCCACGAAAGCGCCGGTGAGAGCGCAGCGGCAGCCAACTCCCGTACCGTGCGCGTCGTTTGCAGGCCGTGCACATGCGGTCGACGGTGCGGGCCCGGGCCTCTACCGTGGACGTTCCTGCCCCCGCGAGCGGAGGTGGGCATGCCTGCCACCGGTACCGACCCGCTGTGGAACAGTGCACTCGTCCGCGCCCTCGTCGCCCGCTGCGACCCGGGCGGGCTGATCCGGCTCGGCCGCGAGCACCGTGGCTGGCGCCAGAGCGACCTCGCCGAGCGCATCGGCTGCTCGGCCTCCACTGTCTCCCGAATCGAACAGCGCGGCAGACGCACCGACCTCACTCTCCTGCGGCGTGCCGCCCGCGAGGTGGGCGTACCGACACACGTGCTGGCTGCGTCGCTCGGGCTCAGCGCCTCTCCAGCCACTAGGGTGGCCCGCGACAGGCCACGCTGCGCCGAGGAGGCCGATCCCATGCGCCGTCGTACGCTTCTCGCCGCCGCAGGGCTTGCGGGCCCTGCCGCGCTGCTGAGCTCGCTGGACGATGCGCTGGCCGTCACGCCCGACCCGACCGGGTCGCCGGTCCCTCTCGACACCCGGTTGGCCGCGGCCCGTGCCACCTTTGACGCCGGCCGCCACACGGCATTCCTCCAGGACCTGCCCGGCCTCCTCGGAGACCTGCACCACGACGTTCGTACGCACGGCACCGACCACGCCCACGCTCGTCTGTCCGTCTGCTACGGCCTGGCCACCGCCGCCCTGATCAAGATCGGCCGCTACCCGCAGGCCCGCCTGACCGCCGACCGCGCCACTACCCACGCCGAGCTGTCCGGATCTCCGCTGGCTGCCGCGTCAGCCGCCCGCGAGCTGAGCATCGTCTTGCGCCACCAGGACCAGTCCCAGGCCGCGCAGCGCCTGGTCCACCAGGCCCTCCGGGGCGTTGAGCAGACCGGTCTCAGGACCGACGCCCAGGCCTCGGCGTACGCCCAGATGCTCTGCACCACCGCGTACACCGCGGCCCGCGCCGATGACCGCGACCAGGCCCTTGCCATGATCGGAGAGGCTCGCCGCGCCGCCCGCGGCCTTCCCAGCCAGGCTCCCGAGGGGCGACTGTTCCCCCTCACCCCAGCCGCCGTCGACCTGTACGCGGTCGGCGTGCACTGGGCGCTTGGCGACGCGGGAACAGCCCTCGACGTGAGCCGCGGCCTGCACCCCTGCCACTTCAGGACACCCGAGCGCAAGGCCAGGCTGCACACCGACCTCGGCCGCGCGTGGTGGCAGTGGGGCAAGCCCGAACAGACGGCGACGGAACTGCTCTCGGCCGCCCGGGTCTCACCGGGCGAGGTACGCGACCGCCCGGCGATCCGGACGATCATCTCCGACCTGCGCGCCAAACACCCACGGACACCGGGCGTACGCGAACTGGCCGCGGCCGCGGGGCTGACCGCCACCTGACACCTGGCGCTCGCCCTGGCCGTCGCCCTCACGGGCGAGGAGTGAAGGCGGCGGCCGCGCAGAGCACCTCCCGAGCTGCGATGCGCTCTGCGTGGAGTCCCGGCAGGGGATCATGTGGTCGAGGGGGCCATCCCCGCACGCGCGGGGACCACGGCACCCAGACCGTCCTGCAGGCGGAGTCCCAGGGACCACCCCCGCACGCGCGGGGACCACGTGACGCCGAGGTGTCCGGCGTGGCGGGTGATGGGACCACCCCCGCACGCGCGGGGACCACAGGCCGCGACCTGCGGCTCTATGTCGTCAGCAGTGGATTTCCCCTTACTCCTTGAGATACCGACATTCCATCCCGATATGCGCAATCGCCAGCATGTGCCGCCAAGGTCCGATGATGTGGGTCATTGGGACGCCCTTACGTGGGAGAGGTGTTGGCCTGCTGGTGTACCCATGCTGCCTTGAGGGCCGCGCATCGGTGGATTGGTGGGATATCACGGCGGACGTGTGGTGCGGGGATACGATTCTGAGGGTCGTCTGGGGTTGACGGACAGGGGAGAGGTCTCGTGGCCAAGTTGGTTCAGGAGCAGCTGCTTGAGGTGTTCGTGGACGACTACGTGTTCGCTCTTCAGGAGTCGTGGGATGCCGAGCTGCCCGTTGAGTTTCCTGACGGCTTGAACGCCGATGTGTTCGTGAACGCGTTTCCGGGCCGGGTGGACGTGTCCAGTGCCGGTCACATTCATACTGCCGCAGTGAAGGTGCAGGTGTGGGACGGGGCGCCGCCTGCTGAAGACGCCTCTGCGTGGGATGTGAGAGACGAGGTCGGGTTCGAGTCGGTGAGCGGCGATGTCGCCGTGTGGACCCCGACCTTGGGGCGCACTGACGATCTGATCGAGCTCGGCAGAAAGGGCTCGTGGCGGGTGCGGGTGCACTGTGCGGGCCGTGACGAGGTGGCCGCGTTGAGGGGTTCGGAAGAGTCCGTTGTGGGTGTCGAGCGCTATCTGGTGCAGTTCTTCCCGGTCTGCTGACTGGTGCGGGGGCGGCTGGTGGGCGCCGGCCCCCCCGGTTCGTCACGTTGTGATCTTTACGAGGAAGGCGTCGTCCTTGGTGTCGGCGAGCATCCTGTTCTTGGCGTAGAAACCTTTCAGCAGCAGCCCGGCGTCGCGGTTGTGCTCTGCCAGAACGGGCTTGGCTGAGAAGTTGAACTTCCGGGCGTCCGGGTTGTATTGATGTTCAGCGGCTCCTTCCAGTGTGGAGCGGAAGGGGTACTCGTCGCACTGCTTCTTGCCGCCCTCTGTGTAGTTCGGGCCCCAGTGCCTCCGGCACTGAGCGATGGCGGCCTTGCCGTTGTCCTCGTTGCGCCCGCTGTCCCGTGTGCGGTGCAAGGGGGCACTGGGATTCTGTCCGGGAACCTTCTTGGCGGACATATAGGGCTTGGTGTCGTCCGGGCTGAGGAAGGCGAGCCGGATGTGCTTGGCGACTTCTTGCTCCACCGCTCCGTTCTTGGCGCTGTACACGAGCGGGACGGCGTAGCTGAAGGTCGCTGCACCGCGCCGGGCGGGGTTGCCGCTGCCGGTGGAGTTGGCCAGATAGCCGGCGGCTTCCCACCGGGGAGCGAGCAGGAACAGCCTGGTGCTGGAAGGGGGCTTCACGGTCCATGGGGCGGGAGGTGTGACGGTGACGGTCGGCTGGTAGACCGCGAAGATCGTGTCGAGCCGACCGCTGCCCTGGCCCGGTTTGGCATGGACGGTGTGCGTGAACGACTTCTGCCGCTTGGCCTCGGCGAAGGTCTTGGTGCCGGGCATGGTGCCGCCGTAGGTGTAGCGGGCGCCGGACGGCCAGCTCTGGGTGATCTTCGGCTTCACCGAGATCTTGAGGGCGTCGGCGGGGACGCTGCCGTTCTTGCCCATCTCGCTGAAGTGGAATGTGTAGTCGGTCTTCCGGCTGTTCTTGGCGACCGTGCCCACCACGCGCAGGTTGAACCAGCTCTGTCCCTTGACGCGTCCGTTCTTCAGCCAGGTCTGGAGGAAGGACGTGCCGGTGCACACCGCGAAGCGGGACTTGACGAAGAACTTCTTGTCGCTTCCCAGACCCTTCCTGCATTCGTCCAGGGTCATCTTCCGCGAGGGCTCGGGGTAGATGGCGTCCCGGGGGGCCGGGACCGAGGGCTGAGTCCCAGAGGGCGAGGCGGGCGGCGAGGGTGCGAAGGACGACTCCTTGGCGACTGTCCCATGGGTGGCGGCAGGCCCAACTGTCTCGGCTGCGGTGAGAGGCTTCTGTGCTCTGCTGGTCCGGGCCATCGCGTGCAGTCGTTCCAGGCCGCCGTCGGCTTGAAGCTGCGCGAGTGAAGGAAGGGGCGTGCCCAGTGGCAGCGCGTAGGTGAGCACGGCTGTGTCCGGGCCGTCGTCGGCGAGCGCGGGTGCGACGGCAGGCAGGGCGGTGAGGGCTAAGGCGACGGCCAGGGTCGTGCGGCACGATATGCCGAACCACGGTCTTGCCATGGGGCGTTCTCCTGTTCGGTTCGTGCCGGGCTCGTCCGGCACGGAGGCGCAAGATTTACCGAACTGGTGACCGAGATGTGGTGCGGAGTGCCCAAGGCGGCGCGATACAGCGCTTCGCTGGCCAGAAGCGCCACGGCCGCCCCCTGGGGCCTTGAGGGACTTGGTGGTGGGGCGGAGCACCGTGGAGCCAGCTGGGTGCAGCCCTTGTACGTCCCAGCCGCTGCGGAGGAATGCCGCAGCGCGCCATGATTGACGCGAACCGGCGCGCTGACCCCCTGTGGAGCTGCCGCAGGAGCGGCGAAGCGACGGTGGAACGCTGATCCGCTGAGGAGAAGGTGGCGTGGGAGCGGTGGAAGGCTCACGCCTCGCCGCAGATGCTCGCGCTCGCCTGGCTCGCGGCTGCCCACTGTGAGGGCTGTCGCGTGATTCCGGGTCGTGTGCCGCAGCCACACGATCGCTCAGACCGTTCCAGGCAGTCGTGCGTGTGTGCGAGTCGTGGGACTTGTGCGCTACGAGTGCTTGACCGAGGGTCCGTGAAGCCAAGACAGTGGCGGGACTTGCGGGTTCTACTCGGCGGTGAGGCCGGAGGTGGCGCGCAGCAGGGCGCGGTACTGGCGGTTGATGGGTCCCCCCCGCATGCGCGGGGACCACTTCACCTGGCGGGACGTCAGCAGTTAGCTGCCGAGGCCACCCCTGCACGCGCGGAGGCCACCGGCCAGGGCGTCGGCACGGCCGTCACCTACGGGGGACCATCCCCGCGCGCGGGGACCACAGTGGCACGACATCGAGCTGCACGGCGACGTCGGGACCACCTCCGCACGCGCTGGGATCACCTTGCCCTCGGCTACGGCGGGTTCGGTGCCTGGGGACCACCCCCGCATGCGCGGGGACCACATTGACGCGTCCGCGAGGAGCAGCAGCCGCTCGGGGCCACCCCCGCACGCGCGGGGACCACGGGTGGGGCCTTTCTGGCTACCACCCCTGACTGGGACCACCCCCGCACGCGCGGGGACCACCCCGCATGGCTCATGCCAGATGAGGCCGTGGTGGGACCACCCCCGCACGCGCGGGGACCACGTCCAGCTGGTTCTCGTAGAAGTCGCTCATGAGGGACCACCCCCGCACGCGCGGGGACCACCTGTAGAACGCAAGAATTCCTGCCGGACGGCGAGGGACCACCCCCGCACGCGCGGGGACCACGCCATGCTGCTGGGGTCGGTCATGGAAGACAAGGGACCACCCCCGCACGCGCGGGGACCACTGGCGGGCCGTCACCCGGCTGCGGGCCGCGTCGGGACCACCCCCGCACGCGCGGGGACCACCAGACGTGGCGGCGAGCGCGGCTCCGGGAGCAGGGACCACCCCCGCACGCGCGGGGACCGCGACGACGACAGCGAGGTCGCGGAGAAGTACGGGGGACCACCCCCGCACGCGCGGGGACCGCAAGGACGGCGTGAAGGCGTCGGCCATGGCCGGGGGACCACCCCCGCACGCGCGGGGACCACAGGCCGCGACCTGCGGCTCTATGCCGTCGGCAGTGGATTTTCCCTTACTTCTTGAGATACCGGCATATCATCTGGATGCGGACAAGTCCCTGCTACGTGCCGCAAAAGTCTCCCTAGCCACAGCGTCCCGGCGACGGACTCGTGTTGGAGCCACGTCTGTAGAGACGCGTAGGCGTGAGCCTTGGTTGGGCGTCATCGGGGGGGGGCTGGGTGTGCCCCCGTATCGTGGATGGTTCCCCCTCGGGGCGTTTCTGTCGCGCCGCGCCGTACTGGGCGCTGTCGCGTGAAGCAGACCACGACGTTCCTGCCGGGCGGCTACTCTTCGTAGTCGCAAGTGGGCCGAGTTCAGCAGCTGTTGCGGTCGCGCCGGGGGGTGCGGCTATGTGCGGCAGGCCGCCAGGTCGTTCCCGGCCCCGAAGGGCAGGTCACGGTGAGCGCTCCTGTCGCCGTCGTATCCAATGGGCGACCTCGCCTCGATGTGCTACCTGCACCAGCGCGTCGATCCTGACGCCGGAATTCGTCTCGACGGAGAGGACCTTTCCCTGGTGGAAGGTGACGTGCTTGCCCAGGTGCAGCGCCCCTCTCGGGCGTCCGGTGAACGTGGACCGTGACTGGATGAGCAGACGCTGGTCGGTCAGCGCTACGGAGAACTCATCGCCGAGCAGGGAGAAGGGCAGGCGTCCAACCTTCCGGCGCACCGCCACCACCAGTCTCACCTGTTCGCCTTGGCGCACTTTCTCCCGGATGTCCCATCGGGCGACGGTGCGTAACAGCGAGAGTTTTACGGCGTAAACAAGGACGACGAGGGACGCGTCCCAGATGGCGGACGTGAAGGGGGGGCATCCGGCGATCCATGGGGTGCGGATGACGGCGATGGCCGCGATGAGGATGGAGAGGCGGGCGGAGCCGATCGCTATGCCTTTGGCGGCGGGGTTCATTCCGTTCCCTCGGGTCGGCTGCGCGGACCGGTGCTGTGCCTCAACTTACGTAGTGGAACGGAGGGAGGCCGGGCGAGCGGCAGCGGGGTGACGGGGGTGCCTGTCGTTCGCTCGGGTCGCGGGGCCGATTGGTGTAGGGCGGTGTGGCGATCGCGGGGGGTGGCTGCGGTGGGGGCATCCCCCGGGCGGGGACGGACCGCTCCGCCTGCGGACCTGCTGGGCCCAATGGCGGAGGGCCACTCCCGCACGCGGGGCCAGGGTGCAGGCGTCGGCGAGCTGCTGCGTCCGCGAGGGCCACCCCCGCACGCGCGGGGACCACGGCCCGCGTTCGACGAGGCGCTGAGCCGGGCCACGGCCACCCCCGCACGCGCGGGGACCACGGGCGGCAAGGCCGAGTGTGCCCCGCAGTTGCTGCTGGGTGGCTACGCTTCGTGGCCCTAAGTGGGCTGAGTCCAGAGGCTGTTGCGGTTGGGCCCCAGGGTGCGGCCATGCGTGCGCCAGCGGGTGTCTCCGCCGTTCCGGGCGGGGCCGGGCAGGGCTCGGCAGGGGCGAGTCAGGCGGGCCGGGCCCGCGGCCGGCGGTCGCGCGTGTGGGCGTCGCCGCGTATCCGGCGAGCGAACGCAGTCGAGCGCGGCGCCCATCGGCGACATTGCGGACTTTCGCCCCACCCGTTTTGGGACCAATGGCCCCCTGTCATCCCCGAACGCGCCGATACCTTTGCCCCTTCTTGACGCTTTCTTTAACTGGGAGGGGACCCGTGTCAGAGAGCCCGCCGAGGCGGTCATTCCGGAGAGCGGCGGTGTTGAGCACCTGTCTCGCGCTGTCCGGACTGCTCACCTTTGAGGCCGTCGTATCCGGAGCCACCGCTGTGGCCGTCACCGCCGAGCCCCGGTCCGGCAAGTCCGACGATGGCGTGCCCGCCGGTGTGCCGAAGGCTGCGACCGATGCCTCGGGCGCCGTGCTGAAGGCGCGCCTCGACGGCAAGCGCGTCGAGGTCGTCAGCAGGCGCACCGAGACCCGTACCGTGTGGGCGAATCCGGACGGGACCCTGACGGAGGATCAGTCGGCCGGTCCCGTGCGCTTCCGCGCGGAGGACGGCTCCTGGCGGAGCGTCGACATCAACCTCGCCGAGCGGGCGGACGGCAGTGTCGCTGCCAAGGCCCATCCGCTGGGCCTCACGCTCGCGGGCCCCGCCCCCGAGCGCGCTGACGCGGCGGCCACCCGTCGGCTTCGAGCTGATGAGCCGGTGCCCGCAGCCACTCCCTTGGTGTCCCTGAAGTCTCCGGAAGGGCAGCGCGTCGAACTCGGCTGGCGCGGCGCCCTGCCCGCGCCCCGGATCGACGGCACCAAGGCGACCTATCACGAAGCCCTGCCCCACGCCGACCTCGTCGTGGACGCCACCCGTACCGGTTTCGAACAGTTCCTGTCCCTCAAGTCCCGCGCGGCCGTGGACGAGGCGGGCACCCTGCGCATGACCCTCACCGCGAAGGGGCTGACCGCCAAGGCGTCCCCGGACGGCGGCGTGACCTTCGTCGACACCGGGACGGGGAAGGCGGCGGGGACGCTGCCCGCCCCCGTCATGTGGGACGCCCGCGTCGACGCGCGCTCCGGAGAGCACCCGCACCGCGCGCCGGTCGAGATGGCCTTCGCTCAGCGCGGCGACACGGTCGACCTGACGCTCACTCCGGACGCGAAGTTCCTCGCCGACTCCGAGACCCGGTTCCCGGTCACCGTCGACCCGTCCGTGAACCTGCTGTCCACCTTCACCACGTTCGTACAGGAGGGCTGGACCACCGACCAGTCCACCGCCAAGGAGCTGAAGCTGGGCAACAACGGGTCGGGGCAGGTCGCCCGCTCCTTCCTGAAGTTCGACAACCGGCCGGTGAAGAACGCCGAGATCAAGTCGGCGACGCTCAAGCTCTGGAACCACCACTCGTGGTCCTGCCAGGCACGCGCCTGGGAGGTGTGGGACACCAACTCGGCCGGCACTGCGACCCGCTGGGACAGCCAGCCCAAGTGGAACCGCAAGTGGGCGACCTCCACCCAGACCAAGGGCTTCGGCAGCGGCTGCGCCGACGGGTGGGTCAGCGCCGACATCGCCAAGCTGGCGCAGGCGTGGGCCACCAACCCGTACAACGAGAACATCCTGGGCATCCGGGCCGCGGACGAGAAGGACCCGCACGCCTGGAAGCGCTTCAACTCCCGCAACGCCGCCGGCGACGTGCCGGTCATCTCGGTGACCTACAACCGCCTGCCCGCCGCGCCGAGCGCCGTGAAACTCGACCCCTCGGCGTCCAACACCTTCAACAAACGCACGTACGCCACGTCCAGCACGCCCACCTTCTCCGCGAAGGTCTCCGACCCGGACGGCGGCACCGTCAAGGCACAGTTCGAGGTGACCGCCGACCCGGGCCCCGGTGACGCGGGCTCCTACTCCTGGACCGGCACCAGTACGGGCGTCGCGTCGGGCGCCGTCGCCAAGGTGACGCTTCCCGCCGACAAGAAGCTCGGCTCGTTCGCCTACCGCGTCCGGGCCCGCGCCCACGACGGCTCCGCCCACGGCCCGTGGAGCGAGTACGTGCCCTTCAGGGTGAACACGGCCAAGCCCGTGCGGCCCGCCATCAGTTGCGACGGGTACCCGCAGGACGAGTGGACCGACAAGAACGGCGAGCTGAGCTGCACCTTCACCACCACCTCCAGCGACGGCCGGGGTTTCCTGTACGGCCTGGACGACCCGAACACTCCGCAGCAGGTCAATGACCCGGCGGGCACCGGCGGCAAGCCGCAGACCGTGAAGCTCAAGGCCGCCAAGGGCCGGCACACCCTGCACGCCCGCACCGTCGACTCGGCCGGACTGCTCTCGGGCACGAGCACGCTCCAGTTCGGCGTCGGCCCCAAGCCCGCCGCACTGCTCGTCCCGGACGTGCCCACCACGCTCCAGGAAGGCGCGACCGACACCCCGGCCCCGCTGCTCTCCGGCGTCGTCACCTCTGCCGACCAGGCCCGGGTGAGCGGCGAGTTCGCGCTCTACGACGCCTCCGGCAAGGCACTGTCCGGCGTCGCCCTGCCGCCGTCCACCGAGGAGAGCGGCAGCCGTGTGGCCACCGTGATCCCCGAGGACACGCTCGCCCCGGGCACCACGTACCAGTGGGCCATGCGCGCCTGCGGTGAGGCCGCGTGCTCCCCCTGGACCCCCAAGCGCACGTTCACCGCGAAGGCCCCGAAGGCCGACCCGGTCCCGGACACCCGTACGGTGGAGGTCGCGGCGCTGACGGACGTCACCGCCCCGGTCGGCGCCGAGGACTGCGCCGGAAAGGACTGTGCCGCCGTCCGTGACGAGACGCTGCGCGTGGGCACGCCCGGCGGCGTTTCCTGGCGCTCCTGGCTCAAGGCCGACCTCGCCGCCGTCCCCGCCGGAGCACGGGTCACCGACGCCCGTCTGAAGCTGCACCGCGCGGACTGCTCCGCCGACGACGACTGCACCGAGCCCGCCGCGACCCTGAAGGATCTCGCCGAGGCGTGGGGCCCGGAGCAGAGCGGCCAGGCCCTGGCCGCCGCCGCGCGCGACGAGGCGTACGAGACGGAGGAGGGACTGCCCCTTCCCCTCGGTGACCTGAACATCGGTCCGCTGGTCGAGGACTGGCTGGAGACCGGCGAGAACCACGGGCTGAGCCTCCAGCTCGGTGATGAGAAGGACGCCGCCCCCGGCGTGGTCTATCACTCCTCGCGCGCCGCCGACCCGGCGAAGCGCCCGAAGCTCGTCATCTCCTACATTCCCGCGGCCGAGCCCGGCGTCCCCCAGGACGTCAAGGCCGTTCCGGCCGACGGCGGGCTGCTCGCCACCTGGAACGCCCCGCAGGACCCGGGCTCGGCGGCCGATGCCCTGAAGTACACCGTGGTCCTTCGCGAAGGAACGGACGAGGTCGCCCGCCAGACGGTGGAGGACACCCGCGCGGTCTTCACCGGCCTCGACAACGGCGCCGCCCACACGGTCACGGTCACAGCGACCACGGAGTTCGGCACGTCGAAGACGGCCGCCTCGCAGACCGCGAAGCCGGTGGCGGTCGCCGCTCAGGACCGCTACGCCCAAGCCGTACGGGACTACTTCGCGGCCCGCGCCGCGCTCCTCAAGGGCACGCACTCCACCGCGGAGAAGGCCGCGGCCGCGTCCCCGCACGGGGCGATGTTCCGGGACCTGCTCGCCGAGCAGGAGCCCGAGCTGATCCGGACCCGTGCCGCCCACGCCCGCCGCGCCCGCCACTTCTCGGAGGTCAAGGCCACCTTCGAGGACCTGCTCACCGGCCCGGGCCCGGACCGCACGGTCGTGGTGCGCGGCCGGGTCACCGAGCGGACCGTCCTCACCCACGAAGACGGCACGCAGGAGCCCGAGGAGGGCGAGGCCCCCGGCCGGTTCGTCTTCGCGGACGGCGTCCTGCGCATGGAGGCCAACGACGCCGCCGTCGAGGTCACGATGCCCACCGACCAGGCCGCGGTCCAGGCCGCCACGGTCGCGCCACCCGTCGAGGACAGCCTGTCGGAGGTCGCGCCCCCCGAGGACGAGGCGCTTCCCACCGAGCTGGACGAGGACGGCATGCTGCGCGACGACCCGGCCGCGTCCGGGCCGCCCCTCGCCTACGCCGCGCCGAACCACAGCGGCACCGCCTCCTGGGCCAAGCGCCACGTCGGCATCGGGTGGGACCACGGCAACGACTGCGCCAACTTCGTGTCCAAGGCCCTGCACCACGGCGGCAAGATGAAGATCCGCAAGGGTCCGCGCAGGAACCTGTCGAGCTGGTACCGCGGGAAGATCTTCTGGAAGCGGGTCGACAGCTTCACGTGGGCCGCCGCGGCCAACCTCCGCCAGCACCTGAAGAAGTACCGGGGCGGCCGCGAGATCTCCCGCTACGACGCCCGGCCGGGTGACGTGATCTTCGCGTTCTACCGGAAGGACCGGCAGTGGAACCACGCCGGCGTCGTCACCGGCGGCAAGCGCGGCAACCTGAACATCACCCAGCACGGCAGCAAGAACCACACCACGCTCAACCAGTGGCTCAAGCCCAAGAAGATCACCGCCATCAGCGTCATCAGGCCGGGGAGGCGCAGTTGAGGAGAGTACGCATCGCAGGCTCCGTGGCGGCGGCGGCGCTGCTCCTGAGCGCCTGCACCGCGGAGGACCGCACCCCGCCGTACGTCAAGGACGGCACGGCCGACCTCGACCTGTCCGTGACGGGGCAGCCGGTCCCCAAGACCCTGGCTCTCGTCGAGAAGGCGCTCGTCCGCATCCAGCGGCACGACGCCGACGGCCTCGCGGAACTGTCGTACGACGGCAAGCACGCCACGGAGACGGCGGGTGACTGGGTGGCGAAGTGGGGTGACGCGGCACAGCGGCCCATGGTCGCGAACTTCCTCGTCAGCCCGCAGAAGTACGTGGACGTCAAGATCCGCTTCAAGGGCGTGAAGGGCACCCTGTCCCTCACCCTCCAAGAGGACACGGACGACTGGACGTACGGAATCGTGACGCGGGAGGGCTTCTACGACGACTGACCCGCCGACTGCCCGGCGAGCCGCCGGAGGCGGCTCCGGCGGCCGCATGGCCGCCTGGGCCGCTGCCCGGCGGCGACCCCGCTGTCGACAAAGGTTGTGGCGAAGGCGCGAGTCGCGCGCCGCACGGCGGCCGCGCGCCGCTCATGGCGCGAGCCCGGTCGCTCGGTGCGGCCGGGCTCGCCTTCCCCGTTGGTGCGCAGGCCCCTCGCGCTCGCGCGGGGCCCGCGCACCGCGGAACCGGACGAGGCGTCGGCAGGGCGTGCCCCGCGCCGTCGGGAACCGCGCTGGATGTCTCAGTACTTGTTCAGGCGCCAGTTGCTCCAGTGCCCGGGGGCGCCGCCGGTGTTGCCGCCGTTGAACCGCTCCTTGTACCAGGCCCTTCCGTCGGTCCCCTTACAAGTGATCGCGAAGTTCCAGCCGTTGGCCCAGGCCATGTCGATGGAGTGGTTGCCGGGCTGGGTGCACTGGCCTCCGAGGGAGGTCCAGGCGCTCGTTCCGCTTCCGGAGCCCCACTTCGTGTACGCCTGCTTGTTCGTGCCGATGACGAAGACCTGCCACTGCCCGTTGGGCAGCTTGTGCTTGAGCTGGCTGTCGCAGTAGAAGCTGCCGCCCCAGTTGCGGTAGTGGCACCATCCGCCGCTCTGGTAGGTCGTTCCGGGGTCCGACACGGCCAGGGCCGCGCCGCGGCTCTCGGCGCCCGTCGCGGCCTGGGCCGCCACGGCCGTACCGCCCAGGGCGAGCGTGGCGCCCAGGGCGAGGCCCGTCAACGCGTGTGCTGTGCGCATGGTGATTCCCCCTTGTTGTCCGGTTGTTCTCCGGTGGTGTGCTCGACACGAGAACCTAGGGGGAGGGCCTCGGGGTTCGCGTCCGGCGCTCGTTAGACCTTGCTCGTCAACCGAGCACGTAACCGGGGTAAACCTGAGCGGCAGCCGACCGGCTCAGGCTCCCGTCGCGGACCCCGGCACCACGAGCCCGCTCTCGTAGGCGACGACCACGGCCTGGGCGCGGCTCTTGAGGTCCAGCTTGGACATGATGCGGTGCAGATGCGTCTTCACCGTGCCTTCGCTGAGGAAGAGCTCGGCGGCGATCGCGTCATTGGTGAGCCCGCGCGCCACCAGGGTGAGGACGTCGAGCTCGCGCGCGGTCAGCTCGGCCAGCTGCTCGGGCCGGCGCAGCACGGCACCCGGGCGGGGCGTGTACGCCTCGATGAGGCGGCGCATGACCGTCGGCGCGAACAGCGCGTCACCACCGGCGATGGTGGCGATCGCGCCGAGCAGCCGCTCCGGCGGGGTGTCCTTGAGGAGGTAGCCGCAGGCGCCGATGCGCAGCGCGTCGTACACGTACTCGTCCACGTCGAACGTGGTGAGGACGACGACGCGCGGCGGGGGAGCGAGGTCCAGGGCGAGGATGCGCTCCGCCGCGGTGAGGCCGCTGATGCCGGGCAGGCGGACGTCCATGAGCACGACGTCGGGCCGGTGCCGCTCGGCCAGGGACACGGCTGCTTCGCCGTCCGCGGCCTCCGTGACGGACGTGAAGCCGGGCGTGGCGCGCACCAGCGCGGCCACCCCCGCCCGGATCAGGTCTTGGTCGTCGACGACGAGAACACTGGTCATGTACGAGCTCCCCCTTAAGTTTCGCTGCCGTCCGGCGCGTCGGGCACCGGCGTCGCGGCGCCGGCCGGAAGGGTGAGCCGGACCTCGTACCCCCCGTCACGCCGCGGCCCGGCGGACAGCGAACCCCCGCAGAGGTTTGCCCGTTCCCGCATCCCGATCAAGCCGTATCCGCTCTCCGGCGCCGAGACGGCCGGTCCGTGGCTGTCGCCGGGCGCCCTGCCATCGTCGCGCACGACGACCGTCACCTGGTCCGGTTCATAGGTGATGTGCACGTACGCGCTGGTGGGCGCCGCGTGCTTGACCACGTTGGTCAAGGCCTCCTGGACCACGCGGTACGCGCACAGGTCCGGGCCCAGAGCCAGCTTCCGGGGAGTGCCGCGGGTGCGGACGGTGACGCTGACGTCGGCCGCCCCGAGCCGGTCGGCCAGCTCGCCGACCCGGCTGAGTCCGGGCGGAGCGTGCCGCGGCGCGCCGTCCCCCTGCTCGTCACCGACGTCGTCCACGCGCAGCATCGACAACAGGCGCCGCAGCTCGTCCAGTGCCTCCCGGCTGGAGTCCGCCACGGCGGACAGGGCCGACCGCGCCGTCGCGCCGTCGGAGTGGAAGACGTACGCGGCCAGGCCCGCCTGTACGGAGATGGCCGACAGGTGGTGGGCGACGACGTCGTGCAGTTCGCGGGCGATGCGGACCCGCTCGCCGAGGACGGCGGTGCGCGCGTGCGCCGCCTGCTCGTTCGCCAACTGCGCACTCAGCCGCCGCAGTTCGAGGTTGCGCTGGGTGATCAGGCGCATCGCGTGCCCGAAGGCCAGGGCGATCGCCGGGATGAGGATCCCCTGGGCGAGGACGAGGATCGCGGGAAGGCGCCCGCACACCCCGTTGTACAGGAGCACGGCGCCGGTCAGCGCGGCCGAGGCGAGCGACACGCGTGGCGCGCGCGTCGCGGCCACGCTCACCAGGGCGATCATCGGGGCCCACCAGTTCAGCGAGGGCTGGTAGCCGAGCGCGAGATAGCCGGTGTACGCCGCGCAGGACACGGCGAGGGCCACCACGGGCGCCGAGCGGCAGCACGCGAGGGGCAGCGCGACCAGGCAGGTGAGCAGATACGCCCACGCGTCGAACGGCTCCCACCCCTCGGGGTGGTACTCGTGCCCCGCGACGCTTCCGCTCACCGCGAGCCCGGCGGCGAGCGCGGCGTAGACCATCCGCTGAACGGGCGCGGACCGCACTGATCTCACCTGCATCGGGGGATGGTAGGCCCGCGTACGAGTCCTGTCTTCAGCCCGGCGGTTGAGTCGCCGTCAACCAGCGTTGGACTTCCCTTGTCAGCGATGGGTGATCCGTGCCCGGTGCCCGGTGCCCGGTGCCCGGTGCCCGAGGCTTGGTGCTCGGTTCTCGGCGCCGGGCTCGGCGCCGACTCGCTCGTCCCGGCCGGTCCCCCACGGCGGCGCCCCAGCGGAATTTCCCGTCCCGCCACGCCCCGAGGCCACGCTGCTGCCCGTCTTGCGGTGACTTAGGATGCGCCAACCGGCGGGGGTCGGACGCGCGGTCGTTTCAGGGGGAACCATGGACGCATACCGGTTTGTGCTGCTCGGGCCACCTGCCGTGGCGCGCGACGGCGGTCAGGCCCTGACGATGTCACCGCAGCAGATGGCGATACTCGCCGCCCTGGCCCTGCGGGCCGGCACACCGGTCGGCGTGGCAGAGATCATCGACGGCCTGTACGACGCGTCGCCGCCCGCCAGCGCCACCAACGTGATCGCCAATTACGTGCTGAGGCTCCGCAAGGCGCTGGCACCGTCGTTGATCGTCCGCACCCCGGCGGGCTATCTGCTGGACGCCGACCCCACCGACGTGGACGCGACCGCGTTCCTCCGGGCGGCGGGCGCACCGGCCCTGGACGACCCGCGAGCGGAAGCGGCACGGCTGTCCGCGGCCCTCGGCCTGTGGTCCGGGCGGATCGCGCTGGCCGGGCTGCCCGGTCCCTGGTGCGCCCGGCAGCGCGAGTCCCTGACCGTGCTGCGCGAGGCCGTCCGCCAGCGCTGGTTCGACCGGCGACTGGCCCTGGGGCAGCACGCCGAGATCCTCTCGGACCTCGCCGACGCCTGCGCCGAACACCCCTACGCGGAGCACCTGCACGCCACCCACATGCGCGCGCTGCTGCGCTGCGGGCGCCAGGCCGAGGCGCTCCAGGCCTACCGCCAGGTGCGCCACACGCTCACCCAGGAACTCGGCATCGACCCCGGCCAGGAACTGACCCGCGTCCACGACGCCATCCTGCGCGGCGACGACCCGGGCCCGGCGTACGCGGCACCCCGGCCCGCCGCCTCCGCGCCCGCCCCACCGCCCGCGCCCGCACCCCCCGCCCCGCTCACGGCGCCGAAGATCGTGCCGCACCAGCTTCCCGCGCCCCCGGCGGACGCCACCGGACGCCACGAACACGTCACGCACCTGACCGCGACGCTCCGCACGACCGACCACGCGGTGGGGCTCATCACCGGCATGGGCGGCGAGGGGAAGAGCACGTTGGCCACGCTGGTCGCGCACGCCGTCGCGGAGGACTTCCCCGACGGGCGGCTCTGGGCCTCCCTGCACGGCGCCTCCGACGCGCCCGCCAAGCCCGGCGACATCCTCGCCGACTTCCTGCTCGCGCTCGGCGTCACTCCGGAACGGCTGCCCGAGGGCACGCGGGAGCGGGCCGCGCTGTACCGGAGCGTCACGGCCGACAAGAGGATCCTCGTCGTCCTTGACGACGCCGCCGACGCCACCCAGCTCACCCCGCTGCTCCCGCCCGCCCCCGGCAGCGCGGCCCTCATCACCTCCCGCACCCGTGTGACCACCGCGGTGAGCACGGCGGTCGTCCTGGACGGGATGGAGCAGAGCGAGGCCCAGGGGTTTATCACGGCGATCATCGGCGAGCGGCGGGCCCGGGCCGAACCGGCCGACGTGGCCGCCCTCGCGGCGGCCTGCGGGCACCTGCCGCTGGCCCTGCGCATCATGGCGACCCGGCTCGCCCAGCGCCCCCGCTGGAGCGTGCGGTCCATGGTCGAGCGGCTGTCCAGCGAGGACCGGCTCCTCGGCGAGCTGCGCACCGGGGACCTGAGCGTCGACCGGGCCTTCGAGCTGTCCTTCGGCCAGCTCACCGCGGAGCAGGCCGCCGCCTTCGTCACGCTGGCGGTCCCGAAGGTGCACGACTGGAGCCTGGCCGCCGCGGCCACGGTGCTCGGCCTCCCGGAGGAGCGGGCCGAGACGGTTCTGGAGGAACTGGTCGACACCGCGCTGCTGACCTCGCCGGAGCCCGGCCAGTACGCCTTCCACGACCTGGTCGTCGCCTACGCCCGCACCAAGGCGGTCCACCGGCTCGCCGAGGGGGAGCGCATCGCCGCCCTCACCCGCACCGCGGACTTCTGCCACGCGAGCGTCCGGACCGCCCTCAGGCTCGCGGCCTCGGGCGTCGTCCCGTACCTCGGTCCCGACGGTGACGTCCCCACCGCGAGTCCCGGGGCCCCCGACATCGTCGACAACGCGACCGCGGTGGCCTGGATACGCGCGCACCTGCCCGCCCTGGTGACCCTGTCCGTCCAGGTGGCGGCCGAGGGTGACCGGCACGCCGCCGCCCACACCGTGGCCCTGCTGAGCCTGCTCAGCTGCTGGACGGACGCCGTGCCCATGGCGGCCCTGCTCGAAGCCGCCGAGCCGCTGGCCGTCGCGACGGCACCCGGCGGCCGGGCCTACTCCGACGACCTCGTCCACGGCGCGGCCTGCTGCGCCCTGGGTTCTCTCCGCTTCGGCGGGCCGCGGCACGACACCTCCCTCGCGGCGTTCCAGGAAGCGGTCCGCTACGCCGACGGCGGTCCGGCGGACGACCCGCGGACGCACCATCTCCTCAGCCACAGCCACGAGGGGGTGTCGGACATCCTGATCCGCCTCAGGGACTACCGCGCCGCACGCCACCACGCCCGGCTGAGCATCGAGGCGGCACGCCGGACCGGCCACGAGGCCCTCGTGCACCAGCAGCACATCACCGCGCTCCAGATCGAGGCGTTCGACCCCGACCGGGAGACGGACCTCGGCGTCATCGCGGCACGGTCACTGGAAGCGGCGGACTGGTTCGAGCGGGCCGGGAACCGCGACAAGCAGATCGCCGCCCTGGTCCTCGCCGGACTCGCGCACCTCCACGGGGAGCGGCCCGTGGAGGCGGCGGACGTCTACGAACGGACAGCGGCCCTTGCCCGTACGTTCGACCGCACCATGATCGAGACGCTGTGCCACTACCGGGCCGCCGAGGCGTACGTCGCCGCGGCCTCGGGCCCTCGCGACGCGACTCTGCGGCGCGCGCTCGACCACGCCGAAGCGGCCGTGGACGGCGCCTCGTTGTGCGGCGACGACGTGATGACGGCCCGCGCCCACCAGGCCATGGGCAAAGCCCTCGCCGGAGTAGGCCGGGAAGCGGCAGCCCGGCCCCACCTCCACTCCGCCCTCGCCGCCTACACCAGCCTGGACATGACGCGGGACGTCGACCACATCTGCGGCGTCCTTGCCTCCATGGACCCGGCGTAGCGGGCGGGGGCGCGCCTGCCGTGCCAGCCCCGGGACCGGGGGGGGGGGCGACCGCGTTCGAGGTACCGCGCCCCCGGCCCGGGCCGACTGCGTTCGAAGGCCAAATCCGGTCCAGGGTCTTGGTGACTCGTCCCAACATGGGGATCTCGGGGCTCCATATACTTTCGATATATCGAGGAGTCGGCTAGTCGAGGAGTCGGTTATGGTTGCCCCGTTCGACGCGACGGAGTTTCGGCGGGCCCTCGGCCATCTGCCGACCGGGGTTACGGTCATCACCAGCACCGGGGAGTTCGGTGAGCCGGTGGGCATGGCCTGCAACTCCTTCGTCTCGGTTTCGCTGAATCCTCCGCTGGTCATGTTCTGCGCGGGAAAAGCGTCGGCGACTCTGGTAGACCTCCGGCGGAGCGGCAGATTCTGCGTCAATATCCTGGGCAGCGACCAGGGAGAACTGTGCCGGAAGTTCTCGATCAAGGACATCGACCGGTTTTCCGGTGTGCCGTGGACCGATTCGCCCGTCGGCCCTGAATTGGGCGGTGCCGCCGCCTGGCTGTCCTGTGTCACCGAGGTCGAGCACGCTGCCGGGGACCACGTCATCATCATCGCCAGGGTGACCGCGTTGCGCGTGAACCCGGACGAGCCCGCGCCGCTGGTGTTCCACCGCGGAAAGTTCGGATCGTTCTACGAGAACGTGGAACCGCTTTCCGTGGCGGCCGCGCTGCCCCGGCAGACGATCGGCGGCAGCCGTCGCGTACCACCGGTGGCGCCGGGCGCCTACGGACACGCGCGGGGATACGCGTACGGATACGCGCACGGATAAGGGGCGCAGCCCGCTCGCGTCCCGTACCGCGGCTTCGGCCGCGGAGCCGGGCGGGGGTATGTGCTGTCCAGATTCTGGACTGTCCCCAAAGCGAGCCCCCGGAATTCATTGGTCCGGATAACTGTGCCATGGTGGAGGCAGGCGCGGCCGTCAGCGGTCGGCGCTTCCGGATCCACCGCCCTGGTATGACCTCGTGTGACGCGCGATTGCCGCGCCTTTCCGCAGGTCAGCGGTTTCGGACGGAATAGCGGAATCTTGCGTTCGGCGCTCTTGGGCGCGCACTTCCTCGCCTCTCCGGTCATCGGGGCGGCGCTGCGGCGAGCTCCGCAGAAACGATTCCTCTTCTCGCATGTCGCCCATCGGGGCGGAGAAGCGAATAAACCAGACTTACGCCAGCAACCACGGCTAATGGCACCTGGCTCATCGGGGGTGAGTCCTATACATTGGCGTATTGGTAGAAACATCGAACACCGCTCGGGCAGATTATCCCATCCTGGGGGAATTGGAGGGGATACTTAGTGAACTTGGAGCGCCTTTGTTTCCCAAGCCGGTTGCTGGAGTTTTTGAAGTTTATGAATGGAGTTTAGACAGGGACGGCTTCGCCGTCGACGACGTCGCCCATGAGCTGGGTTTCCGTCCTGCCGAGAGCGAGGAGATCGTCGCCAAGCTCCTGGAGCTCCAGCTCATTCAGCCGTCCCGGGACCGGGACGCCTGGTTCATTCCCACGGACCCGGGTATCGCCTCTTCGCAGCTCCTGAACCAGGGCGAGCTCGACCTACTCGAACGCAAGCTGGCGGTGGGCCAGCTCAGAAACGACCTCGCGCGGCTCTCGCTGCTTTTCCGGTCGAGCAAGTTCGGTAGTCAATATACAAACTCGTTCGATATTGTGAAAGTCCCCGAGACGGTCCGACTGCTGCTCTCGGAGGCGGCCGCGAACAGTTCCCAGGAAGTCGTCTGCATGCAGCCCGGCAGCGGCTGGCCCGCCGACGACCTGGTCGAGTCGCAGAACAACGATTTTCAGGCGCTCAAGCGGGGGGTGCGTCTGCGAGTCCTCTACCAGCATGCCGCCAGGTTCGACACACCGACCCGCGAGCACGCGGGGAAGCTGATCGAGTCCGGCGCCGAGATCCGGACGGCCGGCGCGCTGTTCGGCAAGATAGTCATCTTCGACCGCACCGCGGCGTACATCCCGGCGAGCGGCGAGGACGGCGGTGCCGTCGTCATCCAGGAACGCTCGCTCATCGACTTCCTCCACTCCTGTTTCGAGCACGTCTGGGCGACCGCGAAGGAGTTCGACACCCGGCGGGCGGAAATCGATGTCATCGGCGGTGACATGAAGAAGGAGATCGTCAAGATGTTGATCTCCGGCGCCAAGGACGAAGCCATCGCCCGGCGCCTCGGCGTATCCGTGCGCACCTGCCGCAAACACATCGGTCAGGTCATGCAGATGTTCGGCGCGACAAGCCGCTTCCAGTTCGGCTACCTCGTGAAGGAGGCGAACCTCGAAGAGGACGTGTAACGCGCGACCCGAGAAGGCCGCACGGCGTCCTGCCTTACGCAACACGGCCGGACGCCGGGCGGCCGCGCGCTGCCCCGGGGCCCTGGTCCGCGCCCGCCGCACCGGCGGGCCGCCCTGCCCCGGGGCCGAGGTGTGCCCAGGTCGGACGGGGGGTGGGGGAGGTTCCTCAAGTGGAAGTGCAGCTTGATGAGCGGGCTGCGGGGTGGAGCCGCCGTGTGTTCTGTCAGACACTGTGGGCCGTTGCAACAGTGCAACCGCGGAGTTGTTCGCTGAACACCAAGGGGGCCGCGTCCATCCATTCATTCCTCGTTTCGCAGACCGGTCGGGGCAGTACATGTGGTGCCTCCGACGTCATCGCGGCGGGGTAATCTGCGTATAGGGCGGTGCACGCGAGTTTCGTGGCGCGCGACCCATGCGAATGTTTAATATTTCTTGGTTACTTCCTTTGGGTCGAGTGTCGTAAAGTCCTCGGTAGTGAGGTCTTTGTCGTCGGCGCCGCACATGCGGCTTGGCCGGCCTGCCGATCCATTTTCGTGTTCGCATACATCAAGCGCGATTCTCTGAATTCGGCTATTTTCTTCCGGAAAATCCTTGTCGGACGTAAAGCTGAGGTGTGCTCAATGAGCGGGTCTGTCGTGTGTGGCGCCGGTCGGGGGCCGGGAAACCCCCCGGCCGCTCGGGAACGGACGGGTGTGGTCGGACGATGACCGGCAACGGGGGAGAGCAGCGGCTCGCGGTCTTCGGCGCGGGCGTGATGGGCATCGGCATCGCCACGCTGGCCGTCGGCCGCGGCGTACCGGTGACGCTCGTGGACGTGGACCAGGAGCGCCTGGGCACGGCACGGCGCCGGCTCCGCGACGAGCTACGGCTCGCGCAGATGATGGGCGCCCTGCCGAGGAGCGGCCCCGCCGGCGAGCTGGAGCTCGCCGACTCCGTGGCCGCCGCGGCGGACGCGACCTGGGTGATCGAGGCGATCACCGAGGTCGCCGAGCTGAAGACCAAGGTGCACCGGGAGATCGCCGCCGCGGTCGCGCCCGGCACGCTGCGGGTCACCAACACCTCGTCCATCCCGGTCGACGAGCTCGCCGGCCAGGTCCCGGCCCCCGAGGACCTGGCCGGCATCCACTTCATGAACCCGCCGTACCTGATCGGGACCCTTGAGGTCGTGCGCGGCCCGCGCACGTCGGAGCGGACGATGACGGCCGTTCAGGAACTCCTGGCCCTCCTGGGCCGCAAGGGCATCGTGGTCGGCGACGGCCCCGGCTTCGTCACCAGCCGGGTCCTGCACCGCATGATCAACGACGCGGCGAACGTCGTCGAGGAGGGCCGGGCCACGGCCGAGGACGTCGACGCCCTGATGGAGGGCTGCCTCGGACACCCGACGGGCCCGCTGCGGACCGCCGACCTGATCGGCATCGACAACCTCGTCGACTCCCTGTGGGTGCTGCACGAACGCACCGGCGACGAGGGCTGCCGCCCCAGCGAACTGCTCCTGCGCAAGGTCGCCGAAGGCCACCACGGCCGCAAGACCGGGCGCGGCTTCTACGAGTACGAGGTCCGCTGATGGCCGGTCAGGTGGAGCTGGACGAGGGCGTCCTCGACTACGTGCGCTCGGTGTCCCTGCGCGACGACGAGATCCTGCGCGACCTCGTCAACGAGACGGCGTTCATGCCGTCCCTGAACGCCATGGTGACCATGCCCGAGGAAGGGCAGCTGCTCGCCCTCCTCGTCGGTCTGACCGGCGCCTCCCGGGTCCTCGAGGTCGGCACGTTCACCGGCTACAGCACGCTGTGCATGGCGCGGGCGCTGCCCGTCGGCGGATCCCTCGTCACCTGCGACATCAGCGCCCGCTGGACGAAGATCGCCCGGCGGTACTGGGAGCGCGCCGGGGTCGCCGACCGCATCGAACTGCGCCTCGGCGACGGCGCCGAGTCCATGGCGGCCCTGCTCGCCGAGCACGGCCCCGAGACCTTCGACCTGGTCTTCATCGACGCCGACAAGACCGGCTACGCCCGCTACTACGAAGAGGCGCTGACCCATCTGCGGCCCGGCGGCCTCGTCGTGCTCGACAACACCCTCTACTTCGGCCGGGTCGCGGACCCCGAGGCGCACGACGCCGACACCGAGGCCATCCGCGAGCTCAACGCCGCACTCCACGCCGACAGCCGGGTGGAGCTCTCGCTGCTCCCCATGGCCGACGGCATCACATTGGCACGCAAGAACAAGGCGCAGTGAGAAAGGGACTTCCCATGACGGACTCGACAACGGAACTGCCCGTCGCCGCCATCGAGCAGCAGATCGGCGCGTTCCTTGAGGCCAAGACCAAGCTGACCTGGGAGCCGGAGGTGGACCTGTTCGCCTCGGGCGCGGTCTCCTCGCTCTTCGCCATGGAACTCGTGGTGTTCGTGGAGAGCACCTTCGACGTCGAGGTCGAGGGCCCCGACCTCGCCCTGGACAACTTCCGCACCCTGCGGACCATGAGCGCGCTCGTGACCCGGCTGCGCGGCGGGGGCACCGGTGCTTGACGCCCTGACGGCGCTGGTGACCGAGACGGTCGGCGACGCCGCGAGCGAGTGGGACGTGACGGGCGAGATCCCGATCGGGGTGCTGCGCGGACTCGGCGCCAAGGGCGTGCTGTGCGCCGAGGCGAAGCCGGAGTTCGGCGGCCTCGGCCTGACCGGCCTGGACAACGCCGAACTCACCGCGCACACCGGGGCGCTGTGCAGCTCGCTGCGGTCGGTGATGACCTCGCAGGGCATGGCCGCGTGGACGCTCCAGCGGTTCGGTGACAAGGCCCAGCGCGCCGAGTACATCGGCCGCCTCACCGGCGGTGAGCTCGCCGCGGTGGCGTTCAGCGAGCCGGGCGCGGGCAGCGACCTCGCCGCGATGAGCACCGAGATCCGCCGCGACGGCGATGACATCGTCGTCAGCGGCACCAAGACGTGGATCACGGTCGCCGGGTACGCGGACTGGATCATCGTCTTCGGCCGCTACGAGGGCGGCGGAGCCGCCGCCGTGGTGCCCGCCACGGCCCCCGGGGTCCGGGTGACGCGGGTGCCCGAACCGCTGGGCTGCCGCGCGGCCGGACACGCCACCGTCCAGCTCGACGAGGTACGGCTGCCCGCCGAGCACCTGCTCGCGGTGGCGGGCCAGCCGGTGGTCATGCTGACCACCATCGCGCTCACCTACGGCCGGCTCTCGGTGGCCTGGGGGTGCGTCGGCATCCTGCGCGCCTGCCTCGCCGCCGTCGCCCGGCACGCCAAGACCCGCGAGCAGTTCGGCAAGCCCCTGCTCCAGCACCAGCTCGTCGCCCGGCACCTGGCCGAGCTGTACGCCGCCGAGCGGACGGCGACGCTCGCCTGCGAGCGGGCCAGCGCCGCCTGGGACGGCGGTTCGCCGGAGCAGGTGCCCGCGTCGGTCCTCGCCAAGCACGTCGCGGCCACGAACGCGGCCCGGGGCGCCGCCGCCGCGGTACAGGTGCTCGCCTCCGCGGGAGCCGTGGGCGGACACGTGGTGGAACGGGCCTTCCGGGACGCCAAGTTGATGGAAGTCATCGAGGGCAGCAACGAGATCTGCCAGCTCATACTCGCCGAGCACGCCGCCGCGGCGGCGTGCTGAACGGCCCCACGGAACGGGGGAGCGAACATGTCAGAAGCACCACCCATCGTGAAGTGCCTGGTCTGGGATCTCGACAACACCCTGTGGCAGGGCACACTCGTCGAGGACGGCCACGTCGAGGTCGACGACGCCCTCCGCAAGGTCGTGGCGGAGCTCGACGCCCGGGGCGTCCTGCAGGCCGTGTCGAGCCGCAACGACCACGACGAGGCGTGGGCGAAGCTGGAGGAGCTCGGCCTCGCCGAGTACTTCGTCCTTCCGCACATCGGCTGGGGCCCCAAGTCGGAGTCCGTGCGCTCCATCGCCGAGCGCCTCAACTTCTCCCTGAAGACGATCGCGTTCATCGACGACCTGCCCACCGAGCGCGCCGAGGTCACCTACCACCTGCCCGAGGTGCGGTGCTACCCGGCCGAGCAGGCGGGCCTGCTGCTCGACCTGCCCGAGTTCAGCCCGGCGGTGGTCACCGTCGACGCGCGCAGGCGCCGCGAGATGTACCAGGCCGGGTTCCAGCGCGACCAGCAGCGCGAGGAGTACCAGGGCGCCGACGAGGAGTTCCTGCGCTCGCTCGACCTGGTGATGCGGATCGGCAAGGCCAGGGACGAGGAGATCACCCGGGTCGAGGAACTGACCCTGCGGACCAGCCAGATGAACGCGACCGGCGTGCACTACTCGGACGCCGCGCTGCGCTCCCTGCTGTCCGACGAGGACCACGAGGTCCTCGTGGTCTCCATGGCCGACCGCTTCGGGCCGCACGGCGCGGTCGGGGTCATGCTGATCGAGAAGACCCCGGGCGCCTGGCGCATCAAGCTGCTCGCCACCTCGTGCCGGGTCGTGTCGTTCGGCGCGGGCGCGGTGCTGCTTCGGTGGCTCACCGACGCCGCCGCGCGCGCCGGGGTGCACCTCGTCGCCGACTTCAGGCGTACGGAGCGCAACCGGATGATGGAGGTCGCCTACCGGTTCGCGGGGTTCGCCGCCGCCGAGTGCGCCTGCCTCGCCGCGTTCTCCGCGCCCGAGGGAACCGAGTGCCTGCATCTGGAGCCGGTCCGTCAGGACCCGCCGACCACCCTGCGCGTCCTCGCCCCCGAGCCGCTCGTCGGCGGGGCCGAGGCGGAGTGGCGGTAGGCGGGGACATCACGCACGGCTCACGCTGAACACGCACGATCTACGGGGGATGTCTTGCAGTTCTTGGTACTTGGCCCGTTGCAACTGATGGACGACGAGAAGCCGATCGCGCTCGGCGGCGACCGCCGCCGGGCGACGCTCGGCCTGCTGCTGCTCAACGCCAACCGGGAGGTGGCGACGAGCAAGCTCCTCGACGGGCTGTGGGGCACCGACGAGACGCCCGTGACGGCACGGAAGGTCCTGCAGAACGCCGTGCGGGGCCTGCGCGTCACGTTCGCCGAGCACGCGCACGGCGACGCGCGGCCGCCCGCCCTGCTGACGTGCGCACACGGCTACCGGCTCGAAGTCGACCCCGAACAGGTCGACATGTTCCGCTTCCACCGCCTCGCCCGGGTGGGCCGCGCGGAGCTGGCGGCCGCCCGCCCCGGCGCCGCCGCGGCCACCCTGCGGGAGGCACTCGCCCTGTGGCGCGGGCGGGCCCTCGCCGACCTCGTCGAGTCCGGGCACTCCTGGCCGGAGCTCACCGCCCTGGAGAACGCGCGGCTCGACGTCATGGAGGACTACTACGAGGCCGAGCTGGCGGGCGGCCGCCACCAGGCCGTCCTCAGCGACCTGGAGGCCCTGGTCGAGGCCGAGCCGCTGCGGGAGCGGGCCTGCCACCAGCTGATGCTCGCGCTCTACCGCGGCGGCCGGCAGGCCGACGCCCTCGCCGCCTACCGGCGGGTGCGGGTGCGGCTCGCCGAGCAGTTCGGGCTCGAACCCGGGCGCGAGCTGCGCCTCTTGCAGCACGCGATCCTCGTGCACGACCCGTCCATCGCGGCGCCCGCGGCGCCCGTACGACCGGTGGTGCTCTCCGGCCCCGGGCCGGAGGCGGCGCCCCGCGAGCGCCCGGTCGCCCGCCCGGTCCAGCTCGTCCCCGCGCAGCGCTCCGTCGCCCGGAGCGGGGTGAGCACCGTCCTGATCCGCGCCGACTACGCCACCGGCGGCCGGGCCGGGGACGTCGGCCGGGCCCTGGAGCGCACCGCGCGGATCGTGCACGAGGAGGTGGGGCGGCTCGGCGGCGTGGTCGCCGGGTCGACCGGCTCCGTCACCCTCGCCCTGTTCCGGGCCGCGACGCCGCGCGACGAGGGCGCCGCACAGGCCGCCGAGCGCGCGGTACGGGCCGCGATGGCGCTGCGGCAGCGGATCTGCTTCGACGTACCGGACGGCGAGCGGCCCGTGCTGCGCGTCGCGGTGGCGACCGGCGAGATGCGGGCGCGCCCCGGCGGCTCCGACCGGGAGCCCCTGCCCGTCAACGGCGCGCTGCTCGTCGACAGCGAGTCCCTGCTCCAGGCCGCCGAGGACACGGAGATCGTGGTGTGCGGCCGCACCCGGAGGCTCACCGGAGCGGCGATCGCGTACGGCCGCGAGGGCGGCACCCGGCCGCGCTGGGCGGTCAAGGGCCGCTACCGCGACTCCTTCGCCAGGGCGGAGGTCTTCGACCGCGAGCCCGAACTCGGCGTGCTCAACAGCCTCCTGGAGCGGGTCAGGCGCCGCGCGCGGCCGCATCTCGTCCTGGTCGTGGGCGGGCCGGGGATCGGGAAGTCACCCCTGCTCGCGGCGTTCGAGCGGCGCGTGGAGAACGCGGCGACCGTGCGGCTCGGCCCCGCGGGGGCGAGCACGCCGAACGTGGCGAAGCTCGCCGAGCACGGCCCGCTGGTGGTGTTCGCCGACGATCTGCACCGGGCCGACACCGCGGTCCTCGATTTCGTCGAGGAGCTCCTCGACGCGCCGCAGCCGCTGCCGGTGCTCGTGGTCGCCGCGGCCCGCTCCGAGCTGTTCCGCAGGCGCCCGGGGTGGGGCGCGGGGCAGCGGCACGCCAGTCGGATGACCCTCGAACCGGTGGCGGTCGAACCGCGCGTCGAGGCACCCCGGGCGCCCCGCCTGGTGAGGCTCTGCCATGTCGCCAGTTGAGAACACGCCCGCCGGTTGGTTCCGGGGGCCAAATTCGCCGCCCGGTCCGGTGTTCTCGAACCCGGCTGCCCACCACCCCCGCAATGTTGACTGGCCGAGCTGAGTACCCGGCCGGAGGAGTGACGAGACGATGGAGAACGAGGGCAGGCTGCGGAACTACCTCAAGCAGGCCGTCGGCGAGCTGCAGGACACGCGCGAGCGCCTGCAGGAGCTGGAGCGGGCGGCCAGCGAGCCGATCGCGATCGTCGGCATGGCCTGCCGCTACCCGGGCGGCGTCGTCTCGCCGGACGGCCTGTGGGACCTGGTGACCGAGGGCCGGGACGCCATCGGGGCGTTCCCCGCCGACCGCGGCTGGGACGTCGAAGGGCGCTACGACCCCAACCCCGGCGTGCCGGGCACCTACTACGCCCGCGGGGGCGGATTCCTGTACGAGGCCGCCGAGTTCGACGCCGAGTTCTTCGGGATATCCCCCAGGGAAGCCCTCGCCATGGACCCCCAGCAGCGGCTGCTCCTTGAGACCTCGTGGGAGGCCCTGGAGCGCACCGGCGTCGACCCGCAGGCGCTGCGGGGCAGCGACACCGGCGTGTTCGTGGGCCTCATGGGCCACGGCGGGCAGCGCTACGGGCTCGGCGCGGAGGAGTCGGGGCAGGGCGGCGAGGGGTTCGGCGGGACCGGCAGCGCGGCCAGCGTGGCTTCCGGCCGGATCGCCTACCTCCTCGGTCTGGAGGGGCCCGCGCTCACCGTGGACACGGCGTGCTCGTCGTCGCTCGTGACGATGCACCTGGCCGCCCGCGCACTGCGCGGCGGCGAGTGCTCGCTCGCCCTCGCGGGCGGGGCCGCGGTGATGGCGACCCTGGACACCTTCGTCGAGTTCAGCAGGCAGCGCGGCCTCGCCGAGGACGGCCGCTGCAAGGCCTTCTCGGCCGCCGCGGACGGCACGGGCTGGTCCGAGGGCGCAGGCATGGTCGTCCTGGAGCGGCTCTCCGACGCCCAGCGGCTCGGGCACCGGGTGCTCGCGGTGATCCGGGGCAGCGCGGTCAACTCCGACGGCGCCTCCAACGGCCTGACCGCGCCCAACGGCCCCGCGCAGCAGCGCGTCATCCGCCAGGCCCTCGCCGACGCGGGCCTCACCGCGGCCGACGTGGACGTCGTGGACGCGCACGGCACCGGCACCCGCCTCGGCGACCCGATCGAGGCGCAGGCCCTCCTCGCCACCTACGGCCAGGAGCGCCCGGAGGACCGGCCGCTGTGGCTGGGCTCCCTGAAGTCCAACATCGGCCACACCCAGGCGGCGGCCGGGGTCGGCGGCGTGATCAAGATGACCCAGGCGCTGCGCCACGGCCACCTGCCGCGGACGCTGCACGCGGACGAGCCCTCGCCCGCCGTGGACTGGGAGTCGGGCGCGGTGGAGCTGCTCACCGAGGCGCGCGACTGGCCCGAGAGCGACCGGCCGCGCCGGGCGGCGGTGTCGGCCTTCGGCATCAGCGGCACCAACGCCCACCTGATCATCGAACAGGCGCCGGAGCCTTCGGCCGGGCCGGATCCGGAGGCGGGCACGGGCCCGTCGGCCGGGGCGGAGGCCGGGGCAGCGGCAAAGACCGCGACGGAACCGGAGGCCGGGGCGGAGCCCGCGCGGCTTCCCGGCCCCGCCCTGCCCCTGCTCCTCTCCGCCTCCTCCCCGGCCGCGCTCGCGGCCAGGGCCGAGCAGCTGCACGCCCTCGCCCCGGCAGCCGCGGGCGGACCCCTGGCCGTCGCGCTCGCCACCCGCGCGCCCCGGCTTCCCCAGCGCGCGGCCGTGACCGGCGACGACCCGGCGGCGGGCCTGCTGGCCCTCGCCGAGGGGCGGCCGTCGCGGGACGTCCTCACCGGGGTCGCCCGCCCGCGCGGCAAGACGGTGTTCGTCTTCCCCGGGCAGGGCTCGCAGTGGTCCGGCATGGCGCTCGCCCTGTACCGCGACTCGGATGTCTTCCGCGCCCAACTGGACGCCTGCGCCGCCGCCTTGGAGCCGTACACCGACTGGAGCCTCCTCGACGAGCTCGCCGGGCCCCTGGACCGCGTCGACGTCGTCCAGCCCGCCCTGTGGGCCGTGATGATCTCGGTCGCCGCGCTGTGGCAGCACCACGGCGTGACCCCCGACGCGGTCCTCGGCCACTCCCAGGGCGAGATCGCCGCCGCGTACGTCGCCGGGGCGCTGTCCCTGGAGGACTCCGCGGCCGTCGTCGCCCTGCGCAGCAAGGCCATCACCCGGCTCGCGGGCACCGGAGGCATGGCCTCCGTGCAGTTGGCGCAGGGCGAGACGGAGCGGCGCATCGAGGCGTTCGGCGGCTCCGTGGAGGTCGCCGCGGTCAACGGCCCCGGCAGCACGGTCGTTTCGGGCCGACCCGAGGACCTGGCGGAGCTCGTCGCGTCCTGCGAGGCCGACGGCGTCCGCGCCCGCCTCGTCCCGGTGGACTACGCCTCGCACTCGGCCCACGTGGAAGCGCTGCGCGAGGAGATCCTCAGCGCGCTCTCCGGCATCGCCCCGGGCCCGTCCCGGGTCCCGTTCCACTCCACCGTCACCAACGAGGTCGTGGCGGGACCCGAGCTCGACGCCGCGTACTGGTACGGCAATCTGCGCAGGACCGTCGGCTTCGCCCAGGGCACGCGCGCCCTGCTCGACCAGGGCCACACAGTGTTCGTCGAGGTCAGCGCGCACCCCGTCCTCGTGAACGCGATCGGCGAGACCGTCGAGGAGGCGGCGGCCGACGCGGTCGTCCTGGAGTCGCTGCGCCGCGACGACGGCGGCCCGGCCCGCTTCCACACCGCGCTCGCCAAGGCGTACGTCCACGGCGTCGAGGTCGACTGGCGGATCCCGCCCGGCGCCGCGACCGCCGACGAGCTGCCCACCTACCCCTTCCAGCGCAGGCGCTACTGGCTGGAGGAGCCCGCGGCGGTCGGCGACACCTCGGCCCTCGGCCTGCGCAGGGCGGAGCACCCGCTGCTCGGCGCGGCCCTGCGCACGGCCGACGCGGACACGCTCGTCCTCACCGGACGGCTCTCCCGCGGCGCGCAGCCCTGGCTGTCCGACCACGGGCTCGGCACGTCGGTACTGCTGCCCGGCACGGCCCTGGTCGAACTGGCCCTGCACGCCGGGGACCAGGTCGGCTGCGGGCACCTCGCCGAACTCACCCTGCACGCGCCGGTCGTCCTGGACGCCGACCTGGACCTCCAGGTCCTCATCGGCGCGGAGAGCGATGACGGACGCCCCGTGAGCGTGCACACCGCCCCGGCGGGGACGGACGACTGGACCCGCAACGCCACGGGACGGCTGACCAACGAGAGCCGCCCGGCCCCCGACGCCCTGACCGCCTGGCCCCCGCCCGGCGCCGCGGCCGTGCCCCTCGACGGGTTCTACGAGACCCTCGCCGAGCGCGGCTACGCCTACGGCCCCGCCTTCCGGGGCCTGCGCGCGGCCTGGCGGGACGGCGACGCGCTCTACGCCGCGGTGGCCCTGCCCGACGAGCAGGACGTCACCGGCTTCGGCCTGCACCCCGCGCTGCTCGACGCCTCGCTGCACGCGGCGGGCCTCTCCGGGGCCGACGGCGTCCGGGCCCCGTTCAGCTGGAGCGACGTGCGGCTGCACGCCACCGGCGCGCGGGCCGCCCGGGTCCGCCTCACCCCGGCGGGGCCCGACGCGGTCGCCGTGCTCGTCACCGACGAGGCCGGGCAGGCCGTCGCCTCGGTGGGCGAGCTTGCCCTGCGGCCGGTGGACGTGGCCGCGCTCGGGCACCGGCGCGCGGACGCCTCGGCGCTCTTCGCCCTGGACCTGGTGCCGGTCGACCTGCCGGAGCCGCCCGCCGAGCGGACCTGGATCGAGCTCGGCGCCGACGGCAGCGACCGCCCCGCCGCTCCGGTGTCGGCGACGGCCGCGCTGTGGACCTGCCCCGAGGGCGAGGTCGAGGACGTCGTCGACCGGACGCTGCACGTCGTACGGGAGTGGCTCGCCGAGCCGCACCTCACCGACGTCCCGCTCGTCGTCCTCACTCGCGCCGACGACCTCGCCCACCGCGCGGTGACCGGGCTGCTCCGCACCGCGCGCAGCGAACACCCCGGCCGCCTGCGCCACATCGACGTCGACGGCCACCCGCTGGCGCGGGCCGCGCTGCCCGCGGCGATGGCCGCGGACCACCCGGAGCTGGCCCTGCGCGGCGCGACCGCCGCCGTGCCCCGGCTCACCCGCGCGGCCGCGTCCCCGGCCCTGCCCGAACCGGCCGAGCGGCCCTGGCGCCTCGGTCTGACCTACGGCGGCGACCTCGACAGCCTGTCCCTCACCCCGTGCCCCGAGGTGCTGCGCCCGCTGGAGCCGGGCGAGGTGCGGGTCGCGGTGCGCGCGGGCGGCCTGAACTTCAAGGCCGTGCTCCTGGAACTCGGCATGGTGGCCCGCGACGAGTGGTCGTCCCTCGGCGAGGGCGCGGGCATCGTCCTGGAGGTCGGCGCCGACGTCACCGGGCTCACCGCGGGCGACCGGGTGATGGGCCTGTTCACCGGCGGCCTCGGCACGGTCACGGTCACCGACCGCAGGCTGGTCGCCCCGATGCCCAAGCGCCTGACGTTCGCCCAGGCCGCCGGGGTGCCGGTGGTGTACCTGACGGCGTACTACGGCCTCGCGGACCTGGCCGGGCTCACGGCGGGCGAGTCGCTGCTCCTGCACGCGGCGACCGGCGGCATGGGCTTCGCCTCCCTCCAGCTCGCCCGGCACTGGGGCGCCGAGGTCTTCGGCACCGCCAGCTCCGGCAAGCGGGACGTGCTGCGCGCCTGGGGCTTCGACGACGACCACCTCGCCGACTCCCGCAGCCTCGGCTACGCCGAGCACTTCGCGAAGGCCACCGGCGGGCGCGGCGTGGACGTGGTGCTCAACTCCCTCGCGCACGAGCACGTCGAGGAGTCCCTCGCCCTGCTTCCGCGCGGCGGCCGGTTCGTGGAGATGGGCAAGACCGACATCCGCGACGCCGACGAGATCGCGGCGGCACACCCCGGCGTGCGCTACCGGGCCTTCGACGTGATGGAGGCCGGGTTCGACCGCATCGCGGAGATGCTGGAGGAGATCCGCGTCCTGTTCGACGAGGGCGCGCTGCGGCCGATGCCGCTCACCACGTACCCCGTGCACCGCGCGCCGGAGGCCTTCCGGTACCTCAGCCAGGCCCGGCACGTCGGCAAGATCGTCCTCACCCTGCCCGCGCCGCTCGACTCCGACGGCACGGTCCTCGTGACCGGCGGCACCGGGGTGCTCGGCGGGCTCGTCGCCCGGCACCTCGTCGCCGAACACGGCGTACGCCGCCTGCTGTTGACCAGCAGGCGCGGCCCGGCAGCCGACGGCGTGGACGCCCTGGTCGCGGACCTGCGGGCCGCGGGCGCCGAGGTGTCCGTGGTGGCGTGCGACGTGTCCGACCGGGAGTCCGTCGCCGAACTCGTCCGCTCCGCGCACCGGCTCACCGGCGTGGTGCACGCGGCGGGCGTGCTGTCCGACGGGGTCCTGGAGGCCCTGACGCGGGACGACCTCGACGCCGTGCTGCGTACGAAGGCGCGCTCGGCCCAGTACCTGCACGAGCTGACGCAGGACCACGACCTGGCCCTGTTCGCGCTGTTCTCCTCGGTCGCCGGGGTCCTCGGCAGCGCGGGCCAGGGCGGGTACGCCGCGGCCAACGCCTACCTCGACGGACTCGTGGAGCACCGGCGCGGCCTCGGCCTGCCCGGCACGTCCATCGCGTGGGGCCTGTGGGCGCGGGAGAGCGCCATGACCGGCCATCTGAGCGAGGGCGACAAGGACCGCCTGGCGCGGATGGGCCTCGGCGCGATCGACGACGAGCAGGGGCTCGCCCTGTTCGACGCGGCGCTCGGCCTGCACCGCCCGCTGGCGGTGGCGGTGCCCGTCGACGTGGCCCGGCTGCGGGAGAGCGGACAGCCGGTGCCGGAGCTCCTTTCGGCCCTCGACCCGGCCGCGCGGGTCCGGCGGCGCGTCGTCGCGCAGGCCGCGGCCACGACTCAGGCGGACCGGCTCGTCGAGCTGCCCGAGCGGCAGCGCCGCAAGGAACTCCTGGAACTCGTACGGGAGTCCGCGGCGGTCGTCCTCGGCCACAGCACGGCCGAGTCGGTCGACGAGGACAGCGCGTTCAAGGACCTCGGGTTCGACTCGCTGACGGCGGTGGAGCTGCGCAACCGCCTCGGCGCCGCCACGGCCCTGCGGCTGCCGCCGACGGTCGTGTTCGACCATCCGACCCCGGCCGGGCTCGCCGCGTTCCTGGACGGACTGCTCGTCCCCGCGCAGGAGACGACCGTCGGCTCGCTCGTGACGGAACTCGACCGGCTCGCCGTGGCCGACCTCGACGAGGACGAGCGGGGCCTGCTCGCCAAACGGCTCCAGGAGGTGCTGCGCCGTCTCGCGGCGCCGGCCGAGGCGGGCGGGGAGGAACGGGACTTCACCGAGGCCTCCGACGACGAAATCTTCGACTTCATCGACGGCGAACTCGACATCGCGTGATCTCGCCTGTGCCGAACGAAAGGGGGCTGCCCGGGATGTCCAACTCCAACGAGCAGAAGCTTCGAGAGTATCTGCGGCGGGTCACGACCGACCTGCAGCGGGCGCGGCGGGAGCTGCACGACGTACAGACCGCCGCCCGCGAGCCGATCGCGATCGTCGGCATGGCCAGCCGCTTCCCGGGCGGCGCCCGCACCCCCGAGGAGCTGTGGGAGCTGCTCCGCGACGGCGGCGACGCCCTCACGGAGTTCCCCGACGACCGGGGCTGGGACCTCGACCGGCTCTCCGACCCCGACCCGGAGACGCCGGGCACCACGTACCTCACCAAGGGCGGGTTCCTGGCCGACGCGGCCGGGTTCGACGCCGAGTTCTTCGGGATCTCGCCGCGCGAGGCGCAGGCGATGGACCCGCAGCAGCGCGTCCTGCTCGAAGCGTCCTGGGAGGCCCTGGAGAACGCCCGCATCGACCCGGCGTCGCTGCGCGGCAGCTCGGGCGGCGTGTTCGTCGGCGTGATCCCGCAGGAGTACATGCCGCGCGCGGGGGAGACGCCCGAGGAGCTGGAGGGCTTCGTGCTCACCGGCGGCACCACGAGCGTCGCCTCGGGCCGCATCTCCTACGTGCTCGGCCTGCTGGGCCCGACGGTGACCCTCGACACGGCCTGCTCGTCGTCGCTGGTGTCGATGCACCTCGCGGAGCAGGCGCTGCGCAACGGGGAGTGCGACATCGCCCTCGCGGGCGGCGCCACCGTGATGTCGGGCCCCAGCGTGTTCGTGGAGTTCTCGCGGCAGCGCGGCCTCGCGCCGGACGGCCGCTGCAAGGCGTTCGCCGCCGCCGCGGACGGCACCGGCTTCTCCGAGGGCGTCGGCGTCCTCGTCCTCGCCCGCCTCTCGGTGGCGCGGGAGCGCGGCCTTCCCGTACTCGCCCTGGTCCGGGGCAGCGCGGTCAACTCCGACGGCGCCTCCAACGGCCTCACCGCACCCAACGGCCCCTCCCAGCAGCGCGTCATCCGCCAGGCCCTCGCCGACGCCGACCTCTCGCCCGCCGAGGTCGACGTGGTGGAGGCGCACGGCACCGGCACGAAGCTGGGCGACCCGATCGAGGCCCAGGCCCTGCTCGCCACGTACGGGCAGGCGCGTACGGACGGCTCGGACGACCAGCCGTTGCTGCTGGGCTCGTTGAAGTCGAACATCGGGCACACGCAGGCCGCCGCGGGTGTCGCGGGCGTCATCAAGATGGTCATGGCGATGCGGCACGGCGTGGTCCCGAAGACCCTTCACGTCGACGAGCCCACGCCCGCCGTCGACTGGACCGCCGGTGCGGTCGAGCTGGTCACCGAGGAGCGCCCCTGGCCGGAGACGGGACGGCCGCGCCGCGCGGCGGTCTCCTCCTTCGGGATCAGCGGCACGAACGCCCACGTCATCCTTGAGCAGGCCCCGGCGGAGGAGCCCGCGGCGGAGGAGCCCGCTGCGGTGGAGCCGACCGGTTCTTTGCCGGTGGTGCCGGTGGTGCTCTCGGCCAGGAGCGAGCTGGCGTTGCGGGTGCAGGCGGAGCGGTTGGCTGCCGTGGCCGGGGCGGGTGTGTCGCCGTTGGATGTGGGTGTGTCGGCGGCGGGTTCGCGGTCGGTGTCGTTCGAGCATCGTGCGGTGGTGCTGGCGGCCGACAGCGAAGAGCTGGTGGCGGGGCTGCGGGCGTTGGCGGTGGGTGAGTCGGTTCCGGGTGTGGTGTCGGGGGTGTCGGGTGAGGGGCGTACGGCGTTCTTGTTCACCGGGCAGGGTGCGCAGCAGCCGGGTATGGGGCGGGAGTTGTATGACACGTTCCCGGTGTTCGCGGCGGCTTTCGATGAGGTGTGTGCGGGGTTTGAAGGCCTGGTGCCGGGGTCGTTGAGGGAGGTGGTGTTCGGCGGGGCGGGGCTGGATGAGACGGGGTGGACGCAGCCCGCTCTGTTCGCGTTCGAGGTGGCGTTGTTCCGGCTGGTGGAGTCCTTGGGTGTGGTGCCGGACTGTGTGACCGGGCACTCGGTGGGTGAGTTGGCGGCGGCGCATGTGGCGGGTGTGCTGTCGCTGGGGGACGCGTGCCGGGTGGTGGCGGCGCGGGGTCGTTTGATGCAGGCGCTGCCCGCGGGTGGGGCGATGGTCGCGGTGCAGGCGGGTGAGGCCGAGGTCCTGGAACTGCTGGAAGGCCATGAGGGCGAGGCGGGGATCGCGGCGGTCAACGGGCCCACGTCGATCGTGATCTCGGGGGCCGAGGATGTCGTGACGGGGATCGCGGAGGTGCTGAAGGGGCGGGGTCGTAAGACGAACCGGCTCGCGGTCAGTCATGCCTTCCATTCGCCGTTGATGGATCCGGTGCTTGAGGAGTTCGCCGCCGTGGTGGGCGGGGTGGAGTTGCGTGAGCCGCAGATTGCGATGGCGGCGGGGGCCGAGGAGGTGTGTTCACCCGGGTACTGGGTGGAGCACATCCGGCGGGCGGTGCGTTTCGCCGATCACGTGGTGCGGCTGCGGGAGCTGGGGGTGTCCCGGTTCGTGGAGATCGGGCCGGACGGGGTGCTCACGGCGATGGGGGCGCAGAGTGTGGAGGCGTCGTTCACGGCCGTGCAGCGGCGTGGGCAGCCGCAGGTGCGGACCGTGCTGGCCGGGCTCGCCCGGGTGCACGCGGCCGGGCACGCGGTGGAGTGGGCGCGGCTGTTCGAGGGCACCGGGGCCGTCCTGGTCGACCTGCCGACCTACCCCTTCCAGCACCAGAACTACTGGATGGCGGGCCCCGCGTCCGGCGACGTCGTGTCGGCGGGGCAGGTGTCCGCGGGCCATCCGATGCTGGACGCGGTGGTGCGCGTCGCCGGTGCCGACGAGGTCGTGTTCACCGGGCGGCTCTCCGCGCGGACGCACGCCTGGGTGGCCGAGCACGAGCTGGGCGGCCGCGCCCTGGTGCCGGGCACCGCGCTGATCGACATGGCCATGTCGGCGGGCGACGAGGTCGGCTGCGCCGGTGTGGACGAGATGGTGATCACCGCGCCGCTGCGCGTCCCCGAGTCGGGCGGCGTCCGCGTCCAGCTCGTGGTGAGCGAGGCGCGGGACTCCGGCCACCGGCCGTTCGCGATCTACTCCTGCCCGGAGGCCGACCGGGACGCCGAGGAGGAGTGGACCTGCCACGCCACCGGCGTGCTCGCGCCCGAGGCCCCGGAGCCCGCGTTCGAGCTGGGCCAGTGGCCGCCCGCGGGCGCCGAGACCGTGGCGACGGAAGGGTTCTACGACCGGCTCGCGGAGAGCGGCTACGTCTACGGCCCGCTCTTCCGCGGCCTGCGCGCCCTGTGGCGCCGCGACGGCGACGCGGGCGCCGAGTTCTTCGCCGAGGTCGCGCTGCCGGACGGTGCGGACACGGCGCGGTTCGGCATCCACCCGGCCCTGTTCGACGCGGCCATCCACCCCCGTGTCGTCGCCGCGATCGCCGACGCGGGCGAGGACTTCACGCTCCAGCTGCCCTTCGTGTGGAACGGGATCCACCTCTACGCGACCGGCGCCACCGCCCTGCGGGTGCGCGTGGTCATCGACGCGGAGACCGACGGCAAGACGTCCTGCCAGGTGCAGCTCGCCGACGAGACCGGGCAGCCGGTCGCCGAGGTGCGCTCCGTGGAGGCCCGCCCCGTCTCCGCCGACCAGCCCGCCGGGCGGGACGAGACGGCCGGTTCGCTCTTCGGCGTGGACTGGGCGCCCGTCGAGGCGGCCCCGGCCGAACCGGCCGGTCGCTGGGCCCTGCTCGGCACCCCCGCCCTACCGGTCGCAGAGGCACTGCCCGTCGAGACCTGCGCGACCCTGGCGGACGCGGCCGGGGCCGACGTGCTCCTGTTCGCCCCCGCAGGGCAGGCGGACGCCGAGGTCGTGGCCTCCGTGCACGACACGGTCGCCGTGGCGCTCGACCTGGTGCGGGAGTGGCTGACCGGCGAGGCGTTCCTGTCGGGCCGCCTCGTCGTGGTGACCCGCGGCGCGGTGACGACCGGCCAGGACGGCGCCGCGCCGGACCTGGCGGGCGCCGCCGTGTGGGGCCTGCTGCGGTCCGCGCAGGCCGAGCACCCCGACCGGATCGTGCTCGTGGACGTCGACGACGACCCGGCCTCGCTCACGGCCCTGCCCGCGGTGCTCGCGGCGGGCCTCGACCAGGTCGCGGTGCGCGCCGGTGCGGTGACCGCGCCGCGCCTGGCCCCGCAGGCCCCGACGGACGCAGCGGGACCGGAGTTGGCGGCGGAGGGGACGGTGCTGATCACAGGGGGTACCGGTGCCCTGGGTGGTCTGTTCGCCCGGCATCTGGTGGGTGCGTACGGGGTGCGGCATCTGGTGCTGACCAGCCGCCGGGGCCAGGACGCGCCCGGGGCACGGGAGTTGGCCGAGGAACTGACCGGCCTGGGCGCCACCGTCACGGTCGCCGCGTGTGACGCCGCCGACCGCGACGCGCTCAAGGCCGTCCTGGACGCCATCCCCGCCCAGCACCCCCTCACCGGCGTGGTGCACACCGCCGGGGTCATCGACGACGGCATCATCACCGCCCTCACCCCCGAACGCCTCACCACCGTCCTGCGGCCCAAGGTCGACGCCGCCTGGCACCTGCACGAACTCACCCACGACCAACCCCTCGCCCTCTTCACCCTCTTCTCGTCCCTCGCGGGCACGCTGGGCAACGCGGGGCAGGCCGGATACACCGCGGCCAACCACTTCCTCGACGCCCTCGCGCAGCACCGCCGCGCCCACGGCCTCCCGGCGGTCTCCCTCGGCTGGGGCCTGTGGGACACCGAGGGCGGTCTGCAGGCCGGGGCCGCGGAGCAGCTGCGGCAGACGGGCCTGCGGCCCCTGACGCCGCAGTCCGGTGCGGCCCTGTTCGACCGGGCCCTCGCCCTGGAGAGCCCGGTCGCCCTGCCCGCGCGGCTCGACCTGCGGACGCTGCGGTCCGGCTCCGTGCCCGTTCCGGCGATGCTGCGGAGCCTCGTCGGCCGCCCGTCGCGCCGGGTCGTCCGCCAGGGCGCGGGCGACCAGCGGGAGCTTGCAGGACGGCTCGCCGCGCTGCCCGAGCAGGACCGGCACGAGCACGTCACCGAGCTGGTGCGGACCGAGGTGGCCGCCGTGCTCCAGTTCGGCGCGGGCGAGCGGATCAGCGAGAACGTGCCGTTCCGGGACCTCGGCTTCGACTCCCTGACGGCGGTCGAGCTGCGCAACCGGCTCACCGCGGTCACCGGCCTGCGCCTGTCGCCCGGCGTGGTCTTCGACTACCCGACGACCTCGGCGCTCGCCGCGTACGTCCTGGGCGAGCTGAGCGGCGACCTCGCGGCTCCGGCCGCGGCCGTCGCGGCGGCGGTCCCGGGCTCCGGCGGCGCGAACGAGCCCATCGCGATCGTCGGCATGGCCTGCCGCTTCCCCGGCGGGGCCAGCACGCCGGAAGGCCTGTGGCGGCTCGTCGCCGACGGCGTCGACGCGATCGGCGACATGCCGGACGACCGCGGCTGGGACATCGAGCGGCTGTGGGACCCGGACCCGGACAAGCCGGGCACCTTCTACACGCGGGAAGGCGGATTCCTCTACGACGCCGCCGAGTTCGACGCGGGCTTCTTCGGCATCTCGCCGCGCGAGGCCCTCGCGATGGACCCGCAGCAGCGCCTCCTCCTGGAGACCTCGTGGGAGGCCCTGGAGAGCGGCGGCATCGACCCGCAGTCGCTGCGCGGCAGCGACACCGGCGTCTACACCGGTCTGACCGCGCAGGAGTACGGCGCGGGCGCGGGCGCCGCCGAAGGGGGCGCCGAGGGCTACCTCCTGACGGGGTCCACGACGTCCTTCGGCTCCGGCAGGATCTCCTACGTCCTCGGCCTCGAAGGCCCGACGATGTCCATCGACACGGCCTGCTCCTCGGTCCTCGTGTCCCTGCACCTCGCCTCGAACGCGCTGCGCAGCGGCGAGTGCGGCCTCGCGCTCGCGGGCGGCGCGACCGTGATGGCCCAGCCCATCGGGTTCGTCGAGTTCTCCCGGCAGCGCACCCTCGCGCCCGACGGCAGGTCCAAGGCGTTCGACGAGTCCGCCGACGGCACCGGCTGGTCCGAGGGCGTGGGCCTGTTCGTCCTGGAGCGGCTCTCCGACGCCCGGCGCAACGGACACACGGTGTTCGCCGTGGTCCGGGGCAGCGCGGTCAACTCCGACGGCGCCTCCAACGGCATGACCGCGCCCAACGGCCCCTCCCAGCAGCGCGTCATCCGCCAGGCCCTCGCCAACGCCGGTGTCGCACCCGCCGACGTGGACCTCATCGAGGCGCACGGCACCGGCACCCAGCTCGGCGACCCCATCGAGGCCGAGGCCCTGATGGCGACGTACGGCAGGGAGCGGCCCGCCGACCGCCCGGCTTGGCTCGGCTCGGTGAAGTCCAACATCGGGCACGCCCAGCACGCCGCGGGCGCCGGCGGCCTGCTCAAGGCGATCATGGCCATGCGCCACGGCGTCCTGCCGAAGACCCTGCACATCGACAAGCCGACCTCCGCCGTGGACTGGGAGTCGGGCGCGGTCCAGCTGCTCACCGAGGCGCGCCCGTGGCCGGAGCTCGACCGTCCGCGCCGGGCCGCGGTCTCCGCGTTCGCGCTCAGCGGCACCAACGCCCACGTCATCCTGGAACAGGCCCCCGACGCCCCGGCCGGACCCCGGGCCGAGGTGTCCCTGCCGGTGGTGCCGTGGGTCCTTTCCGCCAAGTCGCCGCGGGCCCTGCGCGCCCAGGCCGAGCGGCTGCTCGCCCTCCTGGAGGCCGACACCGAGCCGGACCCGCTCGACGTCGGGTTCTCGCTGGCGCAGCGCTCCGCGTTCGACCACCGCGCGGTGCTCGTCACCGGCGGCGGCGCCGCGGCCCTGACCGGGCTGCGGGCGATCGCCGGGGCCGACGCGCCCGCCGCCGCGGACGGCCGGACCGCGTTCCTGTTCACCGGGGCCGCCGACGGCCCCGACCAGGTGCTGTACGAGACGCTGCCCGCGTACGCGAAGGCGTACGACGAGACCCTGGCGGGGCTCGGCGAACAGGGCGGGGACGCGGCCGGGTTCGCCGCCGAGGTGGCGCTGTACCGCCTGGTCAGGGCCTGGGGCGTCACCGTCGGCTGTGTCGCGGGCACCGGTGTCGGCGAGCTCGCCGCCGCGCACGTCGCCGGGGCCCTCTCCCTGGCCGACGCGGGCCGCGTCCTGACGGCGGAGGACGCGGCGGAGGTGACGTACGACGCACCGCGGATCCCCGTGGTGTCGCTGCGCACCGGCAGGCCGCTCACCGTCGACGACCGCCCGGGCCGCGACGGCGGGACCGAGGGCGGCGCCGCCGCCGCGCGGTGGCTCGCCGAGCACGGCGTGACCCGGTGCGCGGAGTCCGGCCCCCGCCGGGTGCTCCCGGACTCGGTGCTCCTGCTCGCCGAAGGACGCCCCTCCGTGCACGCCGTCCTCGACGGCGTGGGGGAGCTGTTCGTCGCCGGTGCGGCCGTCGACTGGGCGGCCGTGTTCGCGGGCACCGGAGCGGGCCGGACGGCCCTGCCCACCTACCCGTTCGAGCGCCGCAGGTACTGGGCCGCCGAGTCCGCCACCCCCGGCGGCGAGAGCGTCGAGGCCGGGCGGCACGCCCTGCTCGGCGCGGCCGTCGCCGTGGCGGGCCGGGACGAGACGGTGTTCACGAGCCGGCTGTCCCTGACCACCCACCCGTGGCTCGCCGACCACGTCGTCGCCGGGGTGCCGGTGCTGCCCGGGGCCGCCCTGGTGGACCTGGCGATCGGCGCCGGGGACGCCACCGGCTGCCCCGACCTCGCCGAACTCACCGTCACCGAGCCCCTCGTGCTGCCCGACCAGGGTGCCGTACGCGTACAGGTCGTGACCGGAGAGCCCGACGCGGCCGGGCGGCGGACCGTGGGGATCTACTCCCGGCCCGCCGAAGACCCGGGACGGGACGCCGACGGCACCGCCCCGGAGTGGGCCCGCCACGCCACCGGCGTGCTCGCCCCCGCCGCCGACCGGGCCGACACCGAACCGGCGCTCTGGCCGCCGACCGAGGCCAAGGCGGTGGACTGGGCGTACGAGGACCTCGCCGACGCCGGACACCGCTACGGCGAGGCGTTCCAGGGCCTCACCTCGGTGCTGCGCCGGGGCGACGAGCTGTTCGCCGAGGTCCGGCTGCCCGAAGGCCCGGCCGCGGACGTCGGCGGCTACGGGATCCACCCGGCCCTCCTGGAAGCCGCCGTGCAGCCGCTCCTGATCGGCGGGCCCGGGGCGGGCCCGGACGGCTCCGCGCTGCTTCCGCTCGCCTGGGAGGGCGTCGCCCTGCACGCCAGCGAGGCGACGGCCGTGCGCGTGCGCCTGGCTCCCGCCGGTGCGGACGCGTTCCGCCTGGAGGCCGTCGACGAGGCCGGGCTCCCCGTCCTCGTGGCCGCATCCGTGCGGCTCGCCCCGGCGGTCCTGACCCCCAGGGACGGCGCTGCGGCTCCGGTGTCCGCCGGTACGGCCCCGTTGTTCGCGCCCGAGTGGACACCGGTCGCACCGGTGTCCGACGACGAGCCGGAGAGCCTGCTCGCCCTGCTCGGCGACGCCACCGGCGACCTCGCCGGGATCGCGCCGCTGCGCTTCGACGGCGTCGACGAGGCGGCCGCGTCCTTCACCCCGTGGGACGTCCTCCTCGTCGAGCCGTCGGGGCCGGACCCGGCGGGCGACCCGGTGGCCGCCGCGCACCGGGCCGTGGCGCGGGCGCTGGACGTGGCCCAGCGCTGGCTGGCCCAGGAGGACCTGCCGGACAACCGCCTGGCCGTGGTGACCAGGGGCGCGCTGTCCTGCGGCGCCGACGACGAGGTGCGCGACCCGGCCGGGGCCGCCGTGTGGGGCCTGCTGCGCTCCGCCCAGGCGGAGCACCCCGACCGGATCGTGCTCGTCGACCTGGACGACGACCCGGCCTCCGTCGACCAGCTGCCCCGGGTGGCCCAGGCGGGCGAGCCCCAACTGGCAGTCCGCGCGGGAGAGTTGTTCGCGCCGAGGCTCGTTCCCACGGCCGCGGCCGAAGCGGCGCCGCCCGCCCTCGTGGACGGCGGCACCGTGCTCGTCACCGGCGCCGACGGGGAACTGGGCGCCCTGTTCGCCCGGCACCTGGTCACCGCGTACGGCGTGCGGCACCTGGTGCTCGCCGACCCGCACGGCCCCGGCTCGCCCGCCGAGGGGCTGCGCGACGAACTCACCGGCCTGGGCGCGAGGGCCACCGTGGTGGCCTGCGACCTGGCCGACCGCGAGGCCGTGCGCGCGCTGCTCGCCGACATCCCGGCCGAGCACCCGCTCACCGGGGTCGTCCACACCGAGAACGTCCTGGACGACGGGGTGTTCACCGCGCTCACCCCGGAGCGCGTCGCCGCCGTGCTGCGGCCCAAGGTCGACGGGGCCCGGCATCTGCACGAGCTGACGGCCGACGCCCCGCCCGCGCTGTTCGCGCTGTTCTCCTCCGTGGTCGGCCTGCTCGGCAGCCCCGGGCAGGCCAACTTCGCCGCGGCCAACGCCTACGCGGACGCCCTTGCCGCACACCGCCGCTCCCGCGGGCTGCCCGCGGTGTCGCTCGCCTGGGGCCGGATGGTCGAGGGCGGGCAGCCGGGCCTGCGGGTGATCGCCGGGGAGGAGGCGTGCGCGCTGTTCGACGCCGCCCTCGCCACCGGGCTCGCCGTGGTCGCGCCCGCGCCGCTCGACCTGGCCGCCCTGCGCCGCGACCCGGCGCAGGTCCCGGCGGTGCTGCGCGGGCTCGTGCCGCGCGGCGAGCGCCGCCGGGCCGGCGCCGACAAGCCGGGCGACCGGTTCGCGGACATGGGCCGGGCCGAGGCCGAGGCGTACCTGCGGGACCTGGTGCGGGCCGAGGCAGCCGCGGTGCTCGGCCACGCGGCACCGGACCACCTCCAGTGGGAGGTGTCCTTCCGGGACTCCGGCTTCGACTCGCTGTCCGCCGTGCAGTTCCGCAACCGGCTCGGCGAGCGGACCGGTCTGTCCCTGCCGACGACGCTGGTCTTCGACTACGCCTCGCCCGGGGCGCTCGTCGACCACCTGCTGGAACGCCTCGCCCTCACCGACGGCGTCAGCCGGCGCTCCGCCCTGGCCGAACTGGACAAGCTGGAGGCCGTCCTGATGGCCGTCCCGGTCGGCGCGGAGGCCGACGAGGAGTCCGGCCGCACCGAGATCGCCGCCCGGCTCAACGCCATCCTCACCCGCTGGAACAAGGCCTGGACCGACGCGCGGCCCGACGCGGTCCCCGGCACCGGCGACACGGACCTGGCCGCCGCGATCGAGACCGCGACGGAGAACGAGGTCTTCGACTTCATCGACCGGGAACTCGGCCGCGCTTCCGCCCAACCGAACCGCTGACCACCAGGAGACACGGTGAACTCACCCACCCGATACGCCGAAGCCCTACTGACCGGCATGCTCGGCACCTTCGGCCTGAACCTCGAGTACGTCCGGGCGGAGCGGAACTCCCTGTACTACCTGGACGAGAGCGGCACCGAGGTGCCGGTGCTCGACCTGGTCGGCGGCTGGGGCTCGCTCATGCTCGGCCACAACCACCCGGAGATCGTGGCGCACGCCAAGCAGCTCCTCGACACCGGCGTGCCCGTGCACTCGCAGTTCTCCGAGCACCCGACCGCCGACCGGGTCGGCGCGGTCCTGAACGGCATACTCGGCCGGGAGTTCCCCGGCGCCGAGCCCTACCCGGTGATCTTCGCCAACAGCGGCGCGGAGGCCGTCGAAGCGGCCGTCAAGCACTGCGAGTTCGACCGCGTGCTGCGGCTGAAGAGCCTGTTCGAGCAGGTCGAGTGGAACGTCGACGCGGCCGTGAAGGCCGTGGGCGACGGCTCCGCGCAGCTGCCGGACGACACCTCCCTGCTGCCCGGCGACGTGCCGGTGCCGACCACCGCCGAGGAGTTCGGCGCGCTGCTCGGCGCGGTGGCCGCGCACAACATCGGCCTCGCGGGCACGAGCCCGGTGTTCTTCGCCCTGGAGCGCGCCTTCCACGGAAAGCTCCTCGGCAGCACCCAGTTCACCTTCAACCCGACGTTCCGCGCGGCGTTCGCCTCGCTCGGCCTGCCCGTGACCTTCGTACCGCCGAACGACGCGGCGGCGCTGGAGAGCGCCCTCGCCGAGCACCGGCTCGCCGCGCTCGACGTCGAGGTCGTGGACGGCAGGGTCACCCTCGTCGAGCGGCCCTTCCCCGTCGTCGGCGGGCTGATCGTGGAGCCGATCCAGGGCGAGGGCGGGATCCACGCGCTGACGCCCGAGTACGCCGCCCGCGTCCGGGAGCTCTGCGACGCGGCCGGGTGCCCGGTCATCGTCGACGAGATCCAGACCGGCATGGGCCGCACCGGGAAGTTCTTCGCCAGCTCCCACATCGGGCTGCTCGGCGACTACTACCTCCTCGGCAAGTCCCTCGGCGGCGGCATCGGCAAGACCTCCGCCATGCTGGTCCGGCAGTCGCGCTACCGCCCCGAGTTCGAGCTGGTGCACAGCTCGACCTTCGCCAAGGACGGCTTCACCACGGCCATCGCCCTGCGCACCCTCGAACTTCTCGAAGCCGACGGCGGCGCCGCCTACGACCTGGCCGCCGAGCGCGGCGAACGCGTCCTCGGCGTGCTGCGCGAGCTGGCCGAGGAATACCCCGACGTGGTGCTCGACGTCCGCGGCAAGGGCCTGCTCATCGGCCTGGAGTTCGCCGACCAGAGCCAGGCCGCATCGCCGGTCATCCGCGAGAAGGCGGCCGCGGGCCTGCTGGTCTTCCTGATCGGCAGCTACCTCCAGCTGGTCCACCGCATCCGCACCGGGCCGACGGCCAGCGTGCCCAACATGCTGCGGATCGAGCCCTCGATCCACCTCACCGACGCGGAGATCGAGCAGCTGCGCACCGGTCTCACCGCGGTCTGCGAGATCCTGCGCCACCAGGACGCGCTGCCGCTGATCCACCCGCTGACCGGCGCCGCGGGACAGCCGCGCGAGATCCGGGACTTCCGTACGCGACCGGCGGAGGCCGCCGCGCCGGAGCCGGCCGCGCCCGCCGAGCCGGCCGCCCACAAGGTCGCGCTCGTCAGCTACCCGCTGACTCCGGACACGCTGCGCGAGCTCGACCCCTCGCTCGCCGACCTGGACGACGCGGCGCTGCTCGCCTACGTCCAGCGCTCCGAGCTGCTCAAGGACCTGCCCGCCACGGCCCCGGTCCGCTACACGTCCCCGCAGGGCGCCTCGGTCGACCTCACCGTCTACCCGCTCCTGGTGTCCCAGCACCAGCTGCGCGCCTACCGGACCACCGGGCAGACCTTCCTGATCGGCCTCGACCTCGACCGCCGGGTGCGCGCGGCCAAGGCGGACGGCCACGAGACCGTCGGCATCGGCTTCGGCCTCGGCACGGTGAGCGAGCACGGCGGCGCGCTGCGGGTGCCCGGCGTCACGGTGACCGCGGGCAGCACCCTCGCGGTCGGCGCCACCCTGGCCGCGCTCGAACAGCCCGCGCTCGCCCGCTTCGGCGACCTGGCCGGGCTGACCGTCGCGGTGGTCGGCGGCGGTGGCCGCGTGGGTTCCGCCCTCGCCGCGCTCAGCGCCGAGTACGTCGCGCGGATCGTCCTGGTGGGCAGCGGCCGGGAGGGTTCGGCCGAGCGGCTGCGCGCCACCGAGCACCGGATCTACCAGGACGCATGGACGCGGATCGCGGCCGGGGGCGAGCTGAGCGGCATCGCGGCGGCGCTGTCCGCCGAGCCGCTCGTCACCAAGTGGCTCGCCGACGGGCGCTCCGGTGACGAGCCGAGCGCCGAGGCCATCGCCGCGCATCTCGCTGATTCCTACGACGTCAACCCGTTCGTCGTCGCGACCGACGACCTGGCCGAGGCGCGGAATGCGCACGCGGTGATAGCGGCGCATTCGAGTCCGGTTCCGGTTCTCGCGGAGAAGCATCTCGCCCAGGGCGCGATCGTCGCCGATCTCTCCTTCTTCGGCACCGGTGCGGAATCGGCCATTGTCGCCGGGCGGGACGATTTGCTTTACATCCGGGGTGGTGTTCTTTCGGTACCGGAGGATACTATTCTGCCGCGTGGTTTCAATGGTCCATTGAACACGGGTGAATTGCTGGCGGGGACTGCGGAAGCAATCGTCCTCGCCCTGTCCGGCGCTGGCGGAACGTTGAGCGAAGGCGCCATTACCCAGGAACGGGTGCACGCAATCATCGACCTCGCCCAGCAGCACGGGTTCGAGGCGATTTCCACCTGACGTCTGCCGGGAATTCAGCTCGCCGGACCATCGGCCGATGGTCCGGCCTGATCGACAAAGGGTAAGTGGAATGTCAGAGTCAGCAGAATCCGGAGCAAAGGTGGCGGCGGAACTCTCGTCCGATCCGCACTACGCCAAGCGCTGGTTAATCCTCGCCGTCATCGGGGTCGCCCAGTTCACGATCTTCCTGGACACCACGGTCGTCAACATCGCGCTGCCGTCGGCCCAGGCCGACCTCGGGTTCGGCGACGGCGACCGGCAGTGGGTGGTCACCGCCTACGCCCTCGCCTTCGGCAGCCTCCTGCTGATCGGCGGCAGGATCGTCGACCTGATCGGCGCCAAGCGGTCGCTGATGATCTCCATCGTCGGCTTCGGCCTCATGTCGGTGCTCGGCGGCGCGGCCAACGGCTTCTCCATGCTGGTCACGGCGCGCGCGTTGCAGGGCGCCTTCGCCGCCCTGGTCGCACCGGCCGCGCTGTCGTTCCTGCTGACCGTGTTCAAGGACCCGAAGGAACGGGTCAAGGCCTTCGGCGTCTACGGCGCCCTCGGCAGCGGCGGGCTCGCGCTCGGCCTGCTGCTCGGCGGTGCCCTCACCGACTGGCTCGACTGGCGCTGGTGCCTGTACGTCAACGTCGTCTTCACGGCGGCGGTGTTCGTCGGCGCGATGCTGACCATGCACAACCGGCAGGCGGAGCACCGTCCCGACAAGCTCGACCTGCCCGGCACGGTGACGGCGTCCGTCGGCCTGTTCTGCCTGGCCTACGGCCTGTCCAACGCCGACGACGGCGAGTGGGGCGGCACCGACGTATGGGGCCTGCTCCTCGCGGGCGGCGTCCTGCTGGTCGCATTCGTCCTGTTCGAACTCCGTACGCGCACCCCGCTCCTGCCCATGCGGATCGTGCTGCACCGCAACCGCGGCAGCGCGTATCTGGGCATGTTCCTGCTGGGCATCGGCCTGTTCGTCCAGTTCCTCTTCCTGACCTACTACCTCCAGTTGATCCTGGACTTCTCGGCGATCGAGAGCGGTCTCGCCTTCCTGCCGATGATCGTCGGCATCGCGATCGGCGCCACCACCATCCCGCCGGTCCTCGAACCGAAGCTCGGCTCGCGCGTGCTGATCCCCGGCGGCCTCGTCCTCGCCGCCGTGGGCTCGTTCTGGCTCGGCCGGCTCAGCGTCGACAGCTCGTACGCCACCGGCATCCTCGCGCCCATCTTCATCGCGGGCGTCGGCTTCGGCCTGGTGGTCTCCCTGGGCGCGGCGGTCGCCACGGTCGGGGTCGAACCGCAGGACGCCGGAGCCGCTTCGGCCCTGGTCAACACCGTGCAGCAGGTGGGCGGTTCGATCGGCACCGCGCTGCTCAGCACCCTGGCGATCACCGCGGCGGACAACTTCGTCGAGGGCAAGCAGCCCACGCCGCAGCTCGCCGCGGAGGCGTCCGTGGAGAGCTACACCACGGCCTTCTTCTGGGGCGCGGTGGTCTTCCTCGCGGGAGCGGTCATCTGCGGCCTCCTCTTCGACCGCCATGTGACGGCCCAGGCCGACGCGGAGGTGGGAGGGGCGGCCCCCGTCCCCGGGGTGTGAGACCAGCGCCCCAAAGGGGCGCGGGGCTGCGTCGATATGCGGCTCCGCCGCGCGGGCGCGACGAGCCACGATGCACCCGCAGGCGAAAGGCGGGCGCATCGTGGCAAGACGCGATGCGGCCGCCCCGCTGGTACTTGGTCCCAAGTACCAGCGGGGCGGCCGCATTTGGTATCCGGGGCCCCTGGGGCCGCAAGGCCCCACTGGATTGACTAGCCCGCACGGAGTGATGCGACCTACCGAGGAGGACTTCGTGACAGCAGTGGCCGGTGAGCGGGCTGACATCACAACCGGAGCGGCAGCGGTGGACGCGGCGGAGCTGTTGCGCCGGGCCCGCGAGCTCGCTCCGCTGATCCGCGAGCACGCGGTGAAGACCGAGCAGGACCGCAGGCTCGCGGAGGAGGTCGTGGTCGCGCTGCGGGACGCCGGTCTCTTCCGGCTCACGACGCCGACCCGGTTCGGCGGCTACGAGCTGCCGATGCCCGACCTCCTGTCGATCATCGTCGAGGTCGGCAAGGCCTGCGGCTCCGCGGGCTGGAACCTGTCCATCGACACCGCGTCGACCCGGTTCGCGCTGAACGCGCTGCCGGAGACCGCCCTGGAGGACGTGTTCGAGGGCAACCCCGACGCGTACGTGATCTCCACGGCGCACCTGTCCACCACCAAGGCGTGGCGCGCCGAGGGCGGGTTCAAGGTGACCGGCACCTTCCCGTGGAGCTCGGGCTGTGAGATCGCGGACTGGGCGTACATCCCGGTCGTGCACGTCTACGACGGCGACGAGCAGACCACGGACCTCGTCGGCGTCGTGGTGCCCATGAGCGACCTGCGGATCGAGCGGACCTGGCACTCCGCGGGCCTGTCCGGCTCCGGCACCCACACGGTCGTGGCCGAGGACGTGTTCATCCCGGAGCGCCGGGCGACCCCGTTCAGCCTCACGGACCTCGTGGGCGAGGACCACCGGGACAGCATGCTCATCCAGGGCAGCGCGCAGTCGCTCGCCGCGATCGTCGGGGCGGCCCACGGCGCCCTGGAGGTCACCAAGGCGCACCTGGACAAGGGCCGTCCGATCACGTACGCCAACTTCGAGCGGGCCGCGGACGCGCCCTCGGTGCAGATGTGGTTCGGCGAGGCCGCGCACCTCATCGAGACCGCCCAGCTGCATCTGACGGAGGTCGGCAGGGCGCTCGACGGCATTCCGGAGACCCAGCAGATGCCGTGGGCGGACCGGGCGCGGATCCGCATGCACGAGAAGTCCGCCCAGGAGAAGTCGCGGGCGGGCGTGGAGAAGCTCCTCGACGCGGTCGGCGGCAGCGCGTTCGCCCTCTCGAACCCGCTGCAGCGCCTGTGGCGTGACATCGCGGTGATGAGCCGGCACAACGCGCTGAACGCACCGCTCATCCTGGAGGACTACAGCCGTGCCGTCCTCGATGTGCACCCGGCGGTGACCCTGCTCTACTGACGCCATTGGTCCGGCCTCCGAAAAGAGAGGCAGGACCCCCGCGTCGCCTGTGCGCCGGTATTATCCGTGGCCGAAAGAATACGGTCACTGGGTAATGCCGGTGCGCCTTTTTGTAGGGGCCTTCTTTCCCTTCGCTGTTCCCGGCCACCAGATTCCGGATCGCGTTTTGGGACCGGGCGACAAGCCGGGGCGTCCGTACGCATTGTTGACTGCCTGGCATGAGACAGATCGCCGTGGTCGGATTGGCTTGTCGGTTCCCTGGGGCCAGCGACGGCCACGAGTTCTGGCGCTTGCTGCGGACCGGGACCGACGCGATCCGCGAGGCCCCCGACGACCGCTGGCGCGGCGCCGAACTGCCGCACCGGCTCGGCGGGTTCGTCGACGGCGTCGACCGGTTCGACGCCTCCTTCTTCGGCGTCTCGCCGCGCGAGGCCGCCGCGATGGACCCGCAGCAGCGCCTGATGCTGGAGCTGTCCTGGGAGGCCCTGGAGGACGCCCGGATCGTCCCCGCCACGCTCGGCGGCGGCGACACCGGCGTGTTCGTCGGCGTCATGTGGGACGACTACGCGGCGCTCCAGGACCGCCTGGGCGCGGCCGGGATCGGCCGCCACACGATGACCGGCACCCGCCGCAGCATCATCGCCAACCGCGTCTCGCACCACCTCGGCCTGCGCGGGCCGAGCCTCGCCGTCGACACCGCGCAGTCCTCCTCGCTCGTGGCCGTCCACATGGCGTGCGAGAGCCTGCGCCGCGGCGAGTGCGGCGTGGCCGTCGCGGGCGGCGTGAACCTCAACATCCTGGCCGAGACGACGCTCGGCGCCGCCCGGTTCGGCGGCCTGTCGCCGGACGGCCGCTGCTTCACCTTCGACCGGCGGGCCGACGGGTTCGTCCGCGGCGAGGGCGGCGGCGTCCTGGTGCTGAAGCCGCTGGCCGACGCGCTCGCCGACGGCGACGACGTCTACTGCGTCCTCAACGGCGGCGCCATGAACAACGACGGCGCGGGCGAGGGCGAGCACGCGGGCCTGACCGTGCCCAGCGCTTCCGCGCAGGAGGAAGTCGTCCGGCAGGCCTACCGCCGCGCCGGTGTCGCCCTGCGCGGCGTGCAGTACGTGGAGCTGCACGGCAGCGGCACCCGGGTGGGCGACCCCATCGAGGCCGCCGCGCTCGGCGCCGCCCTGGGGCACGCCCGGCAGCCGGACGCCCCGCTCGCGGTGGGCTCGGTCAAGTCCAACATCGGGCACCTGGAGGGCGCGGGGGGCATCGCCGGGCTGCTCAAGGTGGTCCTCAGCATCCACCACCGGCAGCTGCCGCCGAGCCTGCACTTCACCGCGCCGCCCGCGGACATCCCCCTCGACGACCTGCGCCTGCGGGTGCAGACCGAGCTGACGCCGTGGCCCGAGCCGGACAAGCCGCTGGTGGCCGGGGTGAGTTCGTTCGGCATGGGCGGCACGAACTGCCACCTGGTGGTCAGCGAGCCCCCGGCCGCCGCGACCGGCGCCACGACCGCCCCGGCGACGGGTGCCACGACCGGCCCGGTGGCCGGTGCCACGACCGCCCCGGCCGTCGGCTCGGCTGCCGGGGCGACCACCGCCCCGGCCGTCGAGGCGCGCCCGGCCCCCGCCGCCCTCGCCTGGCCGGTCTCCGGCCGCACCCCCGAGGCGCTGCGCGCCCAGGCCGCCCGGCTCCTCTCCTTCGTCGACGCGCGGGCGGCGGCGCCCGCCGCGGACATCGGCCTGTCCCTCGCCACCACCAGGACCGCCTTCCGGCACCGCGCCGTGGTGACCGGCGGCGACCGGGACGAACTCCGCGCCCGCCTGGCCGCCTTCGCCTCCGGCACGGCCGTCGCCGGAGTGGTCGAGGGCCAGGCCACGGCGTCCGGCAAGACGGTCTTCGTCTTCCCCGGGCAGGGCTCGCAGTGGGCGGGCATGGCCGTCGGACTCCTGGAGTCCGTACCGGAGTTCGCCGCGTCGATGCGCGCGTGCGAGGAGGCCTTCGCGCCCTACGTCGACTGGTCCCTGGACGAGGTGCTGCGCGACGCGGCGGCCCTGGAGCGGGTCGACGTCGTCCAGCCCGCGCTGTTCGCCGTGATGGTGTCCCTGGCCGCCGCGTGGCGCTCCTGCGGGGTCGAGCCCGCGGCGGTCGTCGGGCACAGCCAGGGCGAGATCGCCGCCGCCTGCGTGGCGGGCGCCCTGTCCCTGGAGGACGCCGCGCGCGTGGTGACGCTGCGCAGCCGGGCCATCCTCACGCTCTCCGGGCGCGGCGGCATGGTGTCGGTCCTGCGCTCCGCCGCCGAGGTGCGCGACCGGATCGCCGAGTGGGACGGCGCGGTGTCGATCGCCGCGGCCAACGGCCCGTCGTCGGTGGTGCTCTCCGGCGACGCCGACGCCCTGGACCGGCTCGTCGAGCAGTGGACCGCGGAAGGCGTCGAGACCCGCAGGATCGCCGTCGACTACGCCTCCCACTCCGCCCACGTGGAACAGATCGAGGAACGCCTCCGCACCCTCCTCGACGGGATCAGCCCGAGGACGTCGGCGGTGCCGTTCTACTCCACGGTGACCGGCGGCCTGCTGGACACCGCCGGGCTCGACGCGGCGTACTGGTACCGCAATCTGCGCCGGACCGTGGAGCTGGAGCGGGCGACCGAGGCGCTGGTCCGCGACGGGCACGGCGTGTTCGTCGAGTGCAGCCCGCACCCGGTGCTCGTGCCGCCGCTGCGGGAGACGGTGGAGCGGGCCGGCGTCGCGTCCGCCGTCGTCACCGGCTCGCTGCGCCGGGGCGAGGGCGGCCCCGAGCGGTTCCTCACCTCGCTCGCCGAACTCCACGCGCGCGGCGCCGAGGTGGACTGGCCGCGCGTCTTCGCCCTGCGCGGCGCCCGGACGCTGCGCCTGCCCACGTACGCCTTCCAGCGCCAGCGGTACTGGCTGGCCGAGGCCACGGCCGGGCCCGCGGCCCCCGACGTCCCCGAGTCCCCGGGCGCCGAGCCCGCGACGGCCGCCGCCGCGGTGGCGGCCCCCGCCCTCCCCGCCGGGCCCGGGCTGCTGGCCCTCGTACGGTCGACGGTCGCGGTCGTGCTCGGGCACGCGGACGGCGACGCGGTGGAGCCCGGCACGACCTTCAAGGAGCTCGGCTTCGACTCGCTGTCCCTGGTGGAGCTCCGGGACCGGCTCAGCACGGCGACCGGAATCGCGCTCCCGGCCGGGACGCTGTTCGGCCACCCGACACCGGCCCGGCTCGCCGACCACCTGCGGACGCTGACGCCCGGAGGGGAGCGGACCACGGACGCGCCGCCGCCCGCTGCCCCCGCCGCGGCGGCCGACGAGCCCATCGCGATCGTCGGGATGGCCTGCCGCCTCCCCGGCGGCGTCGCCTCGCCGGAGGACCTGTGGCGCCTCGTCCTGGAGGGGACCGACGCGATCTCGGAGTTCCCCGCCAACCGGGGCTGGGACACCGACCGGCTCTACGACCCCGACCCGGACCGGGCGGGCACGTCCTACGCCCGGCACGGCGGATTCCTGCACGACGCCGACCGGTTCGACCCCGAGTTCTTCGGCATCTCGCCCCGCGAGGCCCTCGCCATGGACCCGCAGCAGCGCCTCCTCCTGGAGACGTCCTGGGAGGCCCTGGAGCGGGCCGGGCTCGACCCCGCGGGGCAGCGCGGCGCGTCCGTGGGCGTGTTCGTCGGGGCGATGGCGCAGGACTACGGGCCCCGGCTGCACGCCGCCCACGCCGAGTCCGACGGCTACCGCCTCACCGGCAGCACCATCAGCGTGGCCTCCGGCCGCATCGCCTACACGCTCGGTCTCCAGGGCCCCGCCGTCACCGTGGACACCGCGTGCTCCTCGTCGCTGGTGGCGCTGCACCTGGCGGCGCAGGCCCTGCGCGCGGGGGAGTGCTCGCTGGCCCTCGCCGGAGGCGTCGCGGTGATGTCCACGCCCGGCATGTTCGTGGAGTTCAGCAGGCAGCGCGGCCTCTCCGAGGACGGCCGGTGCAAGGCGTTCGCCGCCGGGGCCGACGGCACCGGCTGGGCCGAGGGCGCGGGCACCGTGGTGCTCGAACGGCTCTCGGACGCGCGGCGCAACGGCCACCGCGTCCTCGCCGTGGTGCGCGGCAGCGCGGTCAACCAGGACGGCGCCTCGAACGGCCTCACCGCGCCGAACGGCGTCGCCCAGGAACGCGTCATCCGGCAGGCGCTCGCCGGTGCCGGGATGTCCGCCGCCGACGTCGACGTGATCGAGGCGCACGGCACCGGCACGACGCTCGGCGACCCGATCGAGGCCGACGCCCTCGCGGCCACGTACGGCCGCGGCCGGGCACCGGAACGCCCGCTGCTGCTCGGCTCCCTGAAGTCCAACATCGGCCACGCCCAGGCCGCCGCGGGCGTGGCCGGGGTGATCAAGACGGTGCAGGCCCTGCGGCACGGCACGGTCCCGCGGACCCTGCACGTCGACGAGCCGACGCCGCACGTGGACTGGGCCGCGGGCGGCCTGGAGCTGGTGACCGAGGCGCGCCCGTGGCCGGAGACGGGCCGCCCGCGCCGGGCCGGGGTGTCCTCGTTCGGCATCAGCGGCACCAACGCCCACGTCATCATCGAACAGGCCCCGCAGGAGCAGGAGCAGGAGGCGCGGCCCCCGTCGGCGCGCCCGGAGCCCGGCCCCGTGCTGCCCTGGGTGCTCTCCGCGAGCGCGCAGGACGCCCTCGCGGACCAGGCGGCGGCCCTGCTGTCCTTCCTGGACACGCACCCCGGACTCGACCCGGTGGACGCCGGGTTCGCGCTGGCCGCCGCCCGTTCCGGGCTGCCGCACCGGGCCGCCGTCGTCGCGGCGGACCTGCCCGCGCGGCGCCGGGGCCTCGCGGCGCTCGCCGAGGGCAGCGACGCCCCCGGCGTGGTGCGCGGCACCGCGCGCGAGCCGGGCGGCATCGTGTTCGTCTTCCCCGGCCAGGGCTCGCAGTGGGCCGGGATGGCGGTGGAACTCCTCGACACGGCACCGGTGTTCGCCGCGTCGATGCGGGCGTGCGCCGAGGCCCTGGCCCCGCACGTCGACTGGGACCTGTTCGAGGTGCTGCGCGACGCCGCCGCCCTGGAGCGGGTGGACGTCGTCCAGCCCGCGCTGTTCGCGGTGATGGTGTCCCTCGCCGCGCTGTGGCGCTCCTACGGCGTGGAGCCCGCCGCGGTGGTGGGCCACTCCCAGGGCGAGATCGCCGCCGCCTGCGTCGCCGGGGCCCTCGGCCTCGCGGACGCGGCGAAGGTCGTCGCCCTGCGCAGCAAGGCCATCCTGGCCCTGTCCGGCACCGGCGGCATGGTCTCGGTCGCCCTGTCCGAGGACGCGGCCGCCGAACGCCTGCGCCCGTGGGAGGGCCGGATCTCCGTGGCCGTCGTCAACGGCCCGGGGGCGGTCGTCGTCGCCGGAGCCCTGGACGCCCTCGACGAACTCGTCGCCTCCTGCGAGGCCGACGGGGTGCGCGTCAAGCGGCTCCCGGTGGACTACGCCTCGCACTCGGCGCCCGTCGAGCGGATCGCCGACGACCTCGCCGCGCTCCTCACCGGCCTCGCGCCGCGCCCCGCGGCGATCCCGTTCTACTCGACGGTCACCGCCGACGTCCTGGACACCACCGCCCTCGACGGCGCGTACTGGTACCGCAATCTGCGCCAACAGGTCCGCTTCGCCGAGACCGTGAGGGTGCTCGCCGAGCGGGGGCACTCGGTGTTCGTCGAGGTCAGCCCGCATCCGGCGCTGACGACCGCGGTCGAGGACCTGGTGGACCACGCGGTCGCCGTCGGCTCCCTGCGCCGCGACGACGGCGGCCAGGAGCGCTTCGTCACCTCGCTCGCCGAGGCGTACGCACGCGGCGTACGGCCCGACTGGCGGGCCGTCTTCCCCGGCGCCCGGCCCGTCGACGTCCCCACCTCCGTGTTCCGGCGGCGGCGCTACTGGCTGGAGCCCGCGCGCACCGACGCGGCCGCGGACGTGGCGGCCGCGGGCCTCGCCGCCGCCGACCACCCGCTGCTCGGCGCGGTGGTCGAACTGCCCGACTCCGGCGGCGTCGTCCTGACCGGACAGCTCTCCGCGCGGACCCAGACGTGGCTGGCCGACCACGGGCTCGGCGACACGGTGGTCCTGCCCGGCGCGGCCTTCGCCGAACTGGCGATCCGCGCGGGCGACGAGGTCGGCTGCGACCAGGTGGCGGACCTGACCTGCGAGGTGCCGCTGGTCCTGCCGCCGCACGGCGCGGTCGCCGTCCGGGTCACGGTCGGCGACGAGGACGAGTACGGCCGCCGCCCCCTGGCCGTCCACGCCCGCCCGGCGGACGGCTCCGGCGGCTGGACCCGGCACGCGAGCGGCCTGCTCGCCTCGGGCCCCGCCGAGGAGTTCGACCTGAGCGCGTGGCCGCCGCCCGGCGCCGTCGCGGTGGACTGGGACGGCGGCTACGACCGCTGGACCGAGCTCGGCTACCGCTACGGCCCGGCGTTCCAGGGCCTGCGCTCCTGGTGGCGGCGGGGCGCGGAGACCTTCGCCGAGGTCGCCCTGCCCGAGGAGGTCGCGGCGGACGCGGGCCGGTTCGGACTGCACCCGGCGCTGCTCGACGCGGCCCTGCACGCCGCCGTCGGGGACGGCCCGGACTGCCGCCTGCCGTTCTCCTGGCAGGGCGTGTCGCTGCGGGCCACCGGCGCGGCCGCGCTGCGGGTGTGGATCACCCCTGACGGCCCGGACACCCTCGCGCTGCGCCTCGCCGACGCCTCCGGGGCGCCGGTGGCCTCGGTGGAGGCCCTCGCGCTGCGGCCGATGCCCGCGGGCGAGCTGACCGCGGGGCCCCCGGACGCGCTGTTCCGCGTGGACTGGACCGAGGCGCGCACACCGGAGGCCCCCGAAGCGGCCCCGTCGTGGGCGGCCGTCGGCACCGACGACCTCGCGACCGGCGCGCCCCTGCACGCAGGACTCGACGCGCTCGCCGCCGCGGGACCCGTGCCGCAGACCGTCCTCGCCCCGGTCACCGAGGCCGACCCCCACGCCGTCGCGGGCCGCGCGCTCAGCCTGATCCAGGAGTGGCTCGCCGACGACCGTTTCGCGTCGTCGAAGCTGGTCTTCGTCACGCAGGACGCGATGGCGGTGGACGAGCCCGCGACGGGAGCGGCCGTCAGGGGCGCGGGGAACTGCGCGACCGGCCACGGCGCATCCGCAGACGAACGGCGGCCCGACGCGGCACATCCGGCGGAGCTCACCGGGCTGGCGGGCACCACGGCGTGGGGCCTGGTCCGCACCGCGCAGCGGGAGCACCCCGACCGCTTCGCGGTCGTCGACCTGGATGCCCACGCGGCGTCCACCGCGGCCCTCTCCACCGCCCTGGCCGCGGCCGAACCCCAGCTCGCGCTGCGCGAGGGGAGGCTGCTCGTGCCCAGGCTCGCCCGCGCCACGGGCCTGCCGACGGCCCGGCCGGACCTGGCGCGGGGCACGGTCCTCGTCACCGGCGCCACCGGCACCCTCGGCGGCCTCTTCGCCCGGCACCTGGTGACCCGGTACGGCGCCACGCGGCTGCTGCTCACCAGCAGGCGCGGCCCCGACGCCCCCGGCGCGGCCGAACTCGCCGCAGAGCTGACCGAGTTGGGCGCGGACGTCACCGTGGCGGCCTGCGACGTCGCCGACCGGGACGCCCTGGCCGCGCTCCTCGCGACGGTCCCCGCCGACCGGCCGCTGACCGGCGTGGTGCACGCCGCCGGGCTGCTCGACGACAGCGTGCTCGAAGCGATGCGGCCCGAGCAGCTGGGCCGGGTCCTCAGGCCCAAGGCCGACGCCGCCCTCAACCTGCACGAACTGACCCTCGGGCTCGACCTGTCGATGTTCGTGCTGTTCTCCTCGGTCGCCGGGATCCTCGGCCTCCCGGGGCAGGCCAACTACGCCGCCGCCAACGCCTTCCTCGACGCCCTCGCGCAGCGCCGTGCCGCGCGGGGCCTGCCCGGCGTGTCGCTCGCCTGGGGCCTGTGGGCCGAGGCCAGCGGCATGACCGGCCACCTCGCGGACGCCGACCTGAGCCGGATGCGCCGCGCCGGACTCGCGCCGCTGACGTCCGCGGAGGGCCTGGCCCTCTTCGACGCGGCGGTGTCCTCCGCCGCGCCCCTGCTCGTCCCGGCCCGCCTCGACCCGGCGGCCGTACGGGCCCAGGGGGCGGTGCCCGCGCTGCTGCGCGGCGTGGTCCGCGAGCGGGTCCGCCGCGCCGCGGCGGCCACCGGCGGCCCCGCCGGCCCCGCCCCGCTCGGCGAGCGCCTGGCCGCGCTGTCCGCCGAGGAGCGCGCGCAGGCCCTCCTCACCTTGGTGCGCGAGCACACCGCTACCGTCCTGGCCCACGGCGCGCCGGACGGGATCGACCCGGGCCGCACCTTCAAGGAGCTCGGCTTCGACTCCCTGACGGCCGTGGAACTGCGCAACCGCCTGGGCACGGCGACCGGCCTGCGGCTGCGGGCGACCCTGGTGTTCGACTACCCGACGCCGTCGGCGCTCGCCGCGCACATCGGCGCCGCGCTCGGCCCGGCCGCGCCCGCCGTACCCGAACCGGCCGAAGAGGCCGCGGCGGCACCGGAGTCCGCACCGCCGGGCGGCGAGCTCGACGGTCTTGAGCTCGCGGAGCTCTTCGATCTCATCGATGGCGAACTTGGCACGTCCTGAAGCGGGGGTCTTGTGACTAACGAAGAGAAGCTGGTCGACTACCTCAAGCGGGTCACGGCCGAACTGCAGCAGACCAAGCAGCGGTTGTCCGACGCGGAGAAGGCGAGCCGGGAGCCGATCGCCGTCGTCGGCATGGGCTGCCGCTTCCCCGGCGACGTCGGCTCGCCGGAGGAGCTGTGGCGGCTGCTCGACGCGGGCGGCGACGCGATCACCGTGTTCCCCGCCGACCGGGGCTGGGACGCCGACGCGCTGTACGACCCGGACCCCGACACGCCCGGTCGCACGTACACCCGGCGCGGCGGATTCCTGCGCGGGGCCACGGACTTCGACCCGGAGTTCTTCGGCATCTCGCCGCGCGAGGCGGTGGCGATGGACCCGCAGCAGCGCCTCCTCCTGGAGACCTCCTGGGAGGCCCTGGAGCGGGCCGGGGTGCGCCCGGCCTCGCTGCGCGGCGCCCGGGTCGGGGTGTTCGCGGGCGCCATGGCCCCGGACTACGGGCCCCGGCTGCACCAGGCCGTCGGCGGCGCGGAGGCGCACCTGCTGACCGGCACCACCAACAGCGTGGCCTCCGGGCGGATCGCGTACACCTTCGGGTTCGAGGGCCCCGCGGTCACCGTCGACACGGCCTGCTCCTCGTCGCTCGTGGCGCTGCACCTGGCGGTGCAGTCGCTGCGCAGGGGCGAGTGCACGATGGCGCTCGCGGGCGGGGCCACGGTGATGTCGACGCCGGGCATGCTCGTCGCCTTCAGCAGGCAGCGCGGCCTGTCCCCGGACGGGCGCTGCAAGTCCTTCGCCGACGCGGCCGACGGCACCGGCTGGGCCGAGGGCGCCGGGATGCTCCTGGTGGAGCGGCTCGCGGACGCCCGGCGGCTCGGCCACCCGGTCCTCGCCGTGGTGCGCGGCAGCGCGGTCAACCAGGACGGCGCGTCCAACGGCCTGACCGCGCCCAACGGCCCGGCGCAGCAGCGGGTGATCCGGCAGGCCCTGGAGGACGCGGGCCTGGCCCCCGCGGACGTCGACGCCGTCGAGGCGCACGGCACCGGCACCAGCCTCGGCGACCCCATCGAGGCGCAGGCCCTCCTCGACACCTACGGCGCCGAGCGCGACCGCCCCCTGTGGCTCGGCTCGCTCAAGTCCAACATCGGGCACACCCAGGCCGCGGCCGGGGTCGGCGGCGTCATCAAGATGGTCCTCGCGCTCCAGCACGGCGTCCTGCCCCGGACCCTGCACGTGGACGCCCCGTCGTCGCACGTCGACTGGTCGACGGGGGCGGTGAACCTCCTGACCGAGCGGCGCGAGTGGCCCGTGACCGGCGAGCCGCGCCGGGCCGCGGTGTCCTCGTTCGGCATCAGCGGCACCAACGCGCACCTCGTCCTGGAGCAGGCGCCCGAGGCGGAGGAGGCCGCGCGGGCGGAGCGGGTGCCCCTGCCCGCCGTGCCGCTGGTGCTCTCCGGCAGGACCCCCGAGGCGCTCGCCGCCCAGGCCCGGCAGCTGCTCGCCGCGGTGGACTCCCTGGACCCGCTGGACGCCGGGTTCACCCTCGCCACCACCCGGACGGCGTTCGAGCAGCGGGCCGCCGTGGTGGCCAAGGACCAGGAGGGGCTGCTCGCGGGCCTGCGGGCGATCGCGGGCGGCGGCGCGGGCTCCGGCGTGGTGCGCGGCGCCGCCCGGGGCGGCCGCACCGCCTTCGTCTTCGCCGGGCAGGGCACCCAGCGCCTCGGCATGGGCCGCGAGTTGTACGCGGCGTTCCCCGTGTTCGCGGCCGCGCTCGACGAGGTGTGCGCCGGGTTCGAGGGACTGCTCGACCGGCCGCTGCGCGAGGTGCTGTTCGCGCAGGAGGGCGCCGAACTGCTCGACCGGACCGGCTGGGCGCAGCCCGCGCTGTTCGCGGTCGAGGTGGCCCTCGCGCGGCTCCTCGGCTCGTGGGGCGTACGCCCCGAGGTCCTGGCCGGGCACTCGATCGGCGAGCTCGCGGCGGCCTTCGTCGCGGGCCTGTGGACGCTTGAGGACGCGTGCCGCGTGGTGGCGGCGCGCGGCCGGCTGATGGAGCGGCTGCCCGGGGGCGGCGCGATGGTGTCGGTGCAGGCCACCGAGGAGGAGGTCGCCGAGGCCCTGGCGGGCGGCCCCGGTGCACGGGCCCTGGCGGGCGCCGACGGTGAGGGGGTGGGCATCGCCGCCGTCAACGGGCCCCGGTCCGTGGTCGTCTCGGGGGCGGAGGAGGCGGTCCTCGCGGTCGCCGGGCACTTCGCTGCCCTCGGCCGGCGCACCAAGCGGCTGCGGGTGAGCCACGCCTTCCACTCGCCCCTGATGGACCCGATGCTGGAGCCCTACCGCGAGGTGCTCGCCGGGGTGGCGTTCCACGAGCCGGTCCTGCCCGTCGTGTCGACCGTCACCGGCGAGCCGCTGACGGCGCGGGAGGTGTGCTCGCCGGAGTACTGGGTGCGCCAGGTCCGCGAGCCGGTGCGGTTCGCCGCCGCGGTGCGCCGCCTCCAGGACGACGGGGTCACCCGGTTCGTGGGCGCGGGCCCCGACGCCGCGGTGACCACCATGGCGGAGGGCTGCCTCGCGGAGCGGGACGGGGAGCCCGCGCCGGTCGTGGTGCCGGTCCTGCGCGCCGAACGGCCGGAGGGGGCCACGGCGCTGACCGCGCTCGCCGCGCTGTACGCGCACGGCGTGGAGGCGGACTGGCAGCAGGTGTTCGCCGGTTCCGGGGCGCGGGCCGTGGAGGTGCCGACGTACGCCTTCCAGCGCGAGCGGTACTGGATGGACGTGACGGCGGCGGCCGGGGACCTGCGGGCCGCGGGCCTGACCGCGGGGGAGCACCCGCTGCTCGGCGCGGTCCTGGCGCTGCCGGAGTCCGGCGCGACGGTCCTGACCGGACGGCTCTCCCTGGAGTCCCAGCCGTGGCTGGCCGACCACGCGGTGTTCGGCCGGGTGGTGGTGCCCGGCGCGGCGTTCGTGGAGATGGTCCTGCGCGCGGGCCGCGAGGTCGGCTGCGGCCTGCTCTACGAGCTGACGCTGCACGCCCCGCTGGTCATCGGCGAGCGGACCGGGGCCCGCGTCCAGGTCGTGGTCGAGGACGCCGACGGCTCCGGCCACCGGGCGGTGTCGGTGCACGCCCAGGTGGAGGGCGGCGAGTGGGTCCGGCACGCCGAGGGCTCGCTGGCCGACTGGGCCCAGCCCGCGGGCTTCGAGGCCGCGGTGTGGCCGCCGGAGGGGGCGCGGGAGGTCGCGCTCGGCGACCTGTACGCCTCCCTCGCCGCGCGCGGCTACGACTACGGCCCGGCGTTCCAGGGGCTCTCGGCGCTGTGGCGGCGCGGCGACGAGGTGTTCGCCGAGGTCGCCCTGCCCGCGGAGGCCGCGGCCGACGCGGACCGGTTCGGGCTGCACCCGGCGCTGCTCGACGCGGCCCTGCACACCATCTGGTGCGGCTCCTTCCTCGACGGGGCGGACGGCGCCGTCCTGCCGTTCGCCTGGTCGGGCGTGTCCCTCTCGGCGACCGGGGCGTCCGCGCTGCGGGTGCGGATGGCGGGCGCGGGGACGGACGCGGTGTCGGTGCGGCTCGCGGACACCGCCGGGGTGCCGGTGGCGTCGGTCGACGCGCTGCGGGTGCGGCAGCTGCCCGCCGACGGGCCGGGCGCGCCCGCGGACTCGATGTTCCGCGTCGACTGGTCGGCCGCGCCCGCCGAGGCGGCCGCCGCCGCCCGGTGGACGCTCGTACGGGAGTTGGCGGAGGTCCCGGACGACCCGGGCGTGGTGTTCCTGCGCTGCCCGGAGGGGCCCGACGCCCGGCAGGTCACCGTGGAGGTCCTCGCGGTCATGCAGGAGTGGCTCGCCGACCCGCGGTGGGCCTCCGGCACGCTCGCCCTGGTGACCGGGGGCGCGGTCGCCACCGCCGCCGGGGAGCCGGTCGACGGGCTCGCCCAGGCGGGCGTGTGGGGCCTGGTGCGCTCGGCGCAGACGGAGAGCCCGGGCCGGTTCGCCCTGGTGGACGTGGACGAGGCGGCGGACGGGGCCGTGGCGTGGGGCGAACTCGCCGCGCTGCTCGACCAGGAGCCGCAGCTCGCCGTCCGGCAGGGCCGGGTCCTCGTGCCCCGCCTCGCCCGGGCCGAAGCGGGCGGCTCCACCGCGCCCGCGGGGGCGTTCGGCGCCGGTACGGTGCTCGTCACCGGCGGCACCGGCACGCTCGGCGGGGTCGTGGCCCGGCACCTGGTGAGCACGCACGGCGTCCGGCGCCTGGTGCTCGTCAGCCGCGCGGGCGCGGACTCGCCGCGCGGCGCGGAGCTTGCGGCCGAACTGACGGAGCTGGGGGCCGAGGTCGTCCTCGCCGCCTGCGACACCTCCGACCGGGCCGCGCTCGCCCGCGTCCTCGCGGACGTCCCGGCCGGGGCCCCGCTGACGGCGGTCGTGCACGCGGCCGGTGTCGTCGACGACGGGGTGCTCACCGAGCTGAGCCCGGAGCGGCTCGACGCGGTGCTCAGCCCCAAGATGGTCGCCGCGTGGAACCTGCACGAGCTGACCCGCGACCTGGACCTGTCGGCGTTCGTCCTCTTCTCCTCGATGTCCGGCCTGATCGGCCCGGCGGGCCAGGCCAACTACGCGGCGGGCAACGCCTATCTGGACGCCCTCGCGCAGCACCGGCGGGCCCGGGGCCTGCCCGGCGTGTCCCTGGCGTGGGGCATGTGGGCCGAGCGCAGCACGATGACCGAGCACCTCACCGACATGGACCTGGCCAGGCTGGCCCGGTTCGGCGTGACCCTGTCCTCGTCGGAGCAGGGCGTGGCGCTCCTCGACGCCGCGCTCGGCCTCGACGAGCCGGTCCTGGTGCCGGTGGCGCTCGACCTGGCGTCGATGCGCGCCCAGGCGGACGTGCCGCCGATCCTGCGGCGGCTCGCGGGCCGGGGCACGGCCCCGCGCCCCGCGCGCCCGGCGCCGGTGAGCGCGGGCTCCTTCCTCGACCGGCTCGCCGGTCTCGCGGAGGACGACCGCTACGAGGTGCTGCTCGGCCTGGTGTGCACGGAGATGGCCCGCGTCCTGGACTATCCGGCAGGCCGGACGGTGGCCCCCGACCGGGCGTTCTCCGAGCTGGGCGTCGACTCGGTGGCCGCCGTGGAGTTCCGCAACCGCCTCGGCGCGGAGACCGGCATGCGGCTGCCGCAGACGCTGGTGTTCGACCATCCGACGGCCGTCGCGGTGGCCCGTGAACTGGTCCGCGAGCTCGCGGACCGGGCGCCGCGCCCCGCGCCGGGTTCGGTCCTCACGGAGCTCGACCGGGTCGAGGCGGCCCTGACGGCGTCCTCGGCGACGGGGCCCGACGGGGACGAGATCGCGCAGCGGATCGAGGGCCTGCTGGTTCGGCTGCGCACGCTCAGGGACGCCGACAGGTCCGGGCCGAAGCTCGACGTCACGGACGCGACGGACGAGGAGCTCTTCCAGTTCCTGGACGGCAGTTGAGAACGGGGCCCGCCGTGACCGCGCGCTGAGGCGCCGCGGGCGGCGGGCCCGAAAGCCGCGAAGGGTCCGCTCGGGGCATCGGCCGCTGCTCCGAACGGGCCCTTCGCTCTTTCACGGCCGGGCGGCAATTCCGCGCCCATCGCGCGGTAATTCCCTTCAGGGCGCGCGGTTACCGCGGCATGACCGCGCGCCGGGAAAAGCGTGTCAGTCTTCCGCCATCCAGTCACATTCGTTTTCTGGTACGGAGGCCACCCATGTCAGGCTACCCGATAGCGCGGGCCATTCCTGCGCAATCACAGACCAATTCCGTTTGTTTTCGGCCGAGTTCCGGCCGCTCCTTTTCCGGGCGGACCGCATGCTGACGCGGCTGCCGTCCCTCACGGGCCTGCGCTTCGTGGCGGCCCTGATGGTCTTCGCCACGCACGTCGTCTGGTACACCCAGCTCATCCCGGGCGACACCGGGGTGAAGCTCCGGGACGCCTTCGCCCTCTCCGGCTCGTACGGCGTCGGCTTCTTCTTCATCCTGAGCGGCTTCGTCCTCGCCTGGACGGCCCGCGCGAGCGACACGACGGCCTCGTTCTGGCGCCGCCGCCTGGTGAAGATCGGGCCCATGCACTGGGTCACCTTCGGCCTCGCGGCGCTCTTCGTGCTCAGCACCGACCGGCCCACGCGCACCGTCGACTGGCTCGCGTCCCTGACCATGCAGCAGGCGTGGTTCCCGGACATCCGGACGAGTTCGGCCGTCAACGGGGTGAGCTGGTCGCTGGCCTGTGAATTCTTCTTCTACCTGGCCTTTCCGGTCCTTTTCCCCGTGGTGCGCCGCATCCGCGAGGAATGGCTGTGGCCGGCGCTCGCCGTGGTGCTCGGGCTGATCGTGGGAGCATTCCTCGTCGCCACGTACGCGGTGAGCGACCGGCCCGGCCTCATCGGCTTCGGCCTGACCGGCGAGGTCTCCTTCGACCAGGTGTGGTTCGTGTACTTCTTCCCGCCGGTCCGCGCCCTCGAATTCGTCCTCGGCATCGTCCTGGCCCGGATCGTGGCGGCGGGGCGGTGGCCGCGCGTCGGCCTGGCGCCCGCCTTCGCGATCGCCGTCGCCGGCTATGTGCTCGCCCTGAAGCTGCCGTACCTGGCGGGCACGGCCGGGATGTCGACGGTGTGGACCGCGCCGCTGATCGCCGCCGCCGCGGTCGCCGACCGGCAGCAGACCCCGTCGGTGTTCCGCAGGCCCGCGATGGTGTTCCTCGGCGAGATCTCCTTCGCCTTCTACATGGTCCACTGGATCATCATCGTGACGGTGGCCGACCGGCTCGGCCCCACCCGCACCTTCTCGCTCGCGACGGGCTCGCTCATGGTCCTCGTCCTGCTCGCGGCGGCCGTGGTGTCCGCCACCGTCCTGTACTGGTGCGTGGAGAGGCCCCTGATGCGCCGCTTCGGCCGCCACCGCCCGGCCGCGGCCGTCGCGGTCGCGCCGCCCGCGAAGGCGGAGGGCCAGCGCGTACTCGACTGAGCGCCACCCCATGCCGGAGGGCCGGACGCGTCCCGTGGGACGCGTCCGGCCCTCCGTGCCCAGGCCCGGTGCTCTACCGGAAGTGCCGCGTCGGGCCGTCGTTCACCTGCGAGCCGACTGTGGCTGGTCGCGCAGTTCCCCGCGCCCCTGCGGGGCGCCGTCGGGCTCCGGGAAGTATCCGGCCTCCGTGAAGAACTCCGCGTACGTGGCGAAGAGTTCGGCGTCGATCTCCGGGCAGGTGATGCCCGTCCCGGCCAGAGCGGCCTCCGTCGCGCTGACGTCCACCCGCATGTACAGGGCCTCGCCCGCCGTCATGTAGGCGCGGAAGATGTCGATCGTCGGGAAGAGCGCGTTCTCCCGGTCGTCGCGGACCGTGGCCTCGAACTCGTCCCAGGAGACCTCGTCCAGGACGTGGCCGAGGGTGCGGAGCCGCGTCACCATGTCGGCGAAGCTGACCGCCACCGGGTTGAACAGGTGGAAGGTCCGGCTGTCCGCCGTGCGGGACAGCTCCAGGACGGCCGCGCTGACGTAGTCGACCGGCACCATCGGGAACAGCGCGTTCGCGCCCGTCGGCACCTTCCCCGCCTGGAGGCTGCCCTTGAGGCTCAGCCAGACGAAGTCGCGGGTCTGGCAGGCGCCGTTGGTCCGAGCCCCGGAGATGACGTCGGCGCGGTAGACCGACACGGGCAGGCCGCGCTCCTGGGCGAGCCCGATGATCTTCTCGGCGACGTACTTGCTCTGCCGGTAGCCGTTGGTCAGCTCCTCCGGCGGCCCGGTCGGGTCCTCGGGGGTCAGACCGGCGCCGCCGGGCGCCGCCTTGGCGAAGACGCCGGTGCTCGACACGTAGTGCAGCGGGACCGTCCGGTGCAGCGCGGCGAGCCGCAGCGCCTCCTCGGTGCCGGTGACGTTGGCCGCCTTCAACGACTGGTACGGGTGCAGCCAGTTGACGGTGGCGCCCGCGTGGTACACCGCGTCGACCTCCCGCGCGAGCCGGTCGTACCGCTCGGCGGTGAGTCCGAAGCGCGGTGCGGAGAGGTCGCCGGGGAGCACCCTGAGGCGGTCGGGGTCGATGTCGTCCCAGATGCCGTACCAGGTCAGACCGGACCGCAGCCGGTCCAGGGCGGCCGCCTCGTCGGCGCCCCTGACCAGGCAGTGCACGGTGGCCCCCGTCGACCGCATGAGGTCCCTGAGCAGGAAGCCCCCGACGAACCCCGTCGCCCCGGTGAGGAACACCTGGCCGGGGTCGGCGACCACGCGGACGACCTCGGCGGCCGGGACCACGTCGTCGGCGAGCCGCACCTCGGCCGCGAAGTCCACCGCGGACCGGGCGGGCGCCTCGGACCGGCTGGCCAGCTCCGCGCCGAGGTGGCCGATGAGCGCCGCGGGGGTGTTGTGGTCGAACAGCAGGGTCGGCGGCAGCCGCAGACCCGTCACGCCCTCCAGGTGGTTGCGCAGCTCCACGGCCGTGAGCGAGTCGAAGCCGAGGTCCGTGAAGACGGTGGCGGGGGTGATGCCGTCGGTCCTGCCGTGGCCGAGGATCGCGGCCACCGACGAGCGCACCAGGTCCAGCAGCAGCTCGTGCCTGCCGGGCCCGTCGAGCTCGGCGAGGCGCTCCGCGAGCTGCCCGCTGTGCGCGGCCGCGGCGGTGACCACGCGCCGGTCCGGCCTGCGCACCAGGCTCCGCAGCACCGGGAAGAGCGGTCCCGTCTGCCGTTCGAGCAGCCCGACGTCGAGGTGCATCGGCACCGTCGCCGGGTGCGCGGAGGCGAGCGCCGCGTCGAACAGCTCCGGCCCCTCCTCCGGCGCGATGGGCCTCAGGCCCGACTGGGTCGCCCGGCTCCAGTCGACCTCGGAGAGCCGCGACGCCATGCCGTGCTCCTGCGCCCACGCCGCCCAGGCCAGCGAGTCCGCCGGGAGTCCGTGGGCGCGGCGGTGCTGCGCGAGCGCGTCGAGGAACAGATTGGCCGCCGAGTAGTTCGCCTGCCCCGGCGAGCCGATGACACCGGCGACCGACGAGAAGAGGGTGAAGAGGGCGAGGGGTTGGTCGTGGGTGAGTTCGTGCAGGTGCCAGGCGGCGTCGACCTTGGGCCGCAGGACGGTGGTGAGGCGTTCGGGGGTGAGGGCGGTGATGATGCCGTCGTCGATGACCCCGGCGGTGTGCACCACGCCGGTGAGGGGGTGCTGGGCGGGGATGGCGTCCAGGACGGCCTTGAGCGCGTCGCGGTCGGCGGCGTCACACGCGGCGACCGTGACGGTGGCGCCCAGGCCGGTCAGTTCCTCGGCCAACTCCCGTGCCCCGGGCGCGTCCTGGCCCCGGCGGCTGGTCAGGACCAGATGCCGTACCCCGTACGCCCCGACCAGATGCCGGGCGAACAGACCCCCCAGGGCACCGGTACCCCCTGTGATCAGCACCGTCCCCTCCGCCGCCAACTCCGGCACGGCCGCGGTGGCCGGGCGCACCCTGGCCATCCTCGGGGTGCTCGCGCGGCCCGCCCGGAGAGCCACCTGCTCGTGGCCGGAGGCGATCGCGGCGGTGAGGCACCCGGCGCTCGCCGGGTCGTCGTCGAGGTCGATCAGGGTGATCCGGCCGGGGTTCTCGACCTGGGCGGACCGGACCAGGCCCCACACCGGGGCCGCGCCGAGGTCGACGTCCTCGCCGTCACGGGTCGCGACGGCGTTCCGCGTGACCAGGACGAGCCGGGACGTCTCCAGGGCGAGACCGGCCTGCACCAGTTCGAGCGCCCGCAGGGTGCTCCGGTGCGCCGCCTCCACCGTGCCGTCCCCGGACGGTACGTCGAGTACGGCCACGAGGACGTCCCCCGCGGCCTCCGCGACGCTCTCGACGCGGTGTCCGAGGCCGTCCGGCGCGTCGCCGAGCACGGCGAGCCGGGAGGGCGTGAGGTCCTCCGGGTCGGGCAGGCCGACCGGCGACCAGACCACGTGGAACAGCGAGTCGCCCGCCGCCCCGGCGAGCCGCTCCGCGGGCGCCACCGGGGTCGGCCGCAGCGCGCGGGCCTCGGCGACCGGCTCGCCCGCCCCGTCGGCCAGCCACAGCCGGAACGCGTCGTCGCCCTTGGACCTGAGCCAGACCCGCAGCGTGCGCGGCCCGGAGGCGTACAGGTTGAAGCCGTGCCAGGACAGCCCGGTGGTGTCGCGCCCGGCGGCGAGCAGCGGGTGCAGCGCGGCGTCGAGGAGCGCGGGGTGGATCCCGAACGCCTCCAGGTCCGCGTCGTCGGGCAGCGCGACCTCGGCGAACAGGTCGTCGCCCCGCTGCCACAGCGCCCGCAGCCCCTGGAACACCGGCCCGTGCGCGAAGCCCTTCTCGTCGAGCCGCTGGTAGAAGCCGTCGAGCCCGACCGGGGTCGCGCCCGGCGGCGGCCAGGCCGCCAGCGACACCAGGGGCGCGGGCTGCGCCTCGGTGAGCAGGCCGGTGGCGTGCGTCTGCCAGGGCGCGCCCTGCTCGTCCCGGTCGGGCCGGGAGCTGATGGTGATCCGCCGGTACGCGTCCTCGCCCGCCGCGCCGATGGCCACCTGGACCTGGACGCCGCCGCTCTCGGGCACGGTCAGCGGGGCGTCGACCGTCAGGTCGGCGACGCCGGAGCAGCCCGCCTCGTCACCGGCGCGGACCGCGAGCTCGACCAGGGCGGCCGAGGGCAGCGTCGTGGTGCCGCCGACGCGGTGCCCGTCGAGCCAGGGGTGGGCGTGCAGCGAGAGCCGCCCGGTGAACACCGCGCCGTCACCACCGGCGAGCCGGACGGCCGTGGCGAGGAACGGGTGCCCCGGCGCGGCGAGCCCGAGCCCGGGTGTGCTCCGCGAGGCCGCCGAGGTGCTGTCCAGCCAGTAGTTCTGGTGCTGGAAGGGGTAGGTCGGCAGGTCGACCAGGACGGCCCCGGTGCCCTCGAACAGCCGCGCCCACTCCACCGCGTGCCCGGCCGCGTGCACCCGGGCGAGCCCGGCCAGCACGGTCCGCACCTGCGGCTGCCCACGCCGCTGCACGGCCGTGAACGACGCCTCCACACTCTGCGCCCCCATCGCCGTGAGCACCCCGTCCGGCCCGATCTCCACGAACCGGGACACCCCCAGCTCCCGCAGCCGCACCACGTGATCGGCGAAACGCACCGCCCGCCGGATGTGCTCCACCCAGTACCCGGGTGAACACACCTCCTCGGCCCCCGCCGCCATCGCAATCTGCGGCTCACGCAACTCCACCCCGCCCACCACGGCGGCGAACTCCTCAAGCACCGGATCCATCAACGGCGAATGGAAGGCATGACTGACCGCGAGCCGGTTCGTCTTACGACCCCGCCCCTTCAGCACCTCCGCGATCCCCGTCACGACATCCTCGGCCCCCGAGATCACGATCGACGTGGGCCCGTTGACCGCCGCGATCCCCGCCTCGCCCTCATGGCCTTCCAGCAGTTCCAGGACCTCGGCCTCACCCGCCTGCACCGCGACCATCGCCCCACCCGCGGGCAGCGCCTGCATCAAACGACCCCGCGCCGCCACCACCCGGCACGCGTCCCCCAGCGACAGCACACCCGCCACATGCGCCGCCGCCAACTCACCCACCGAGTGCCCGGTCACACAGTCCGGCACCACACCCAAGGACTCCACCAGCCGGAACAACGCCACCTCGAACGCGAACAGAGCGGGCTGCGTCCACCCCGTCTCATCCAGCCCCGCCCCGCCGAACACCACCTCCCTCAACGACCCCGGCACCAGGCCTTCAAACCCCGCACACACCTCATCGAAAGCCGCCGCGAACACCGGGAACGTGTCATACAACTCCCGCCCCATACCCGGCTGCTGCGCACCCTGCCCGGTGAACAAGAACGCCGTACGCCCCTCACCCGACACCCCCGACACCACACCCGGCACCGACTCACCCACCGCCAACGCCCGCAGCCCCGCCAGCAGCTCTTCGCTGTCGGCCGCCAGCACCACCGCACGATGCTCGAACGACACCGACCGCGAACCCGCCGCCGACACACCCACATCCAACGGCGACACACCCGCCCCGGCCACGGCAGCCAACCGCTCCGCCTGCACCCGCAACGCCAGCTCGCTCCTGGCCGAGAGCACCACCGGCACCACCGGCAGCACGGACGTCGGCTCCACCGGCTCGCCGGGCTCGGCCGCCGGGGCCTGCTCGACGACCAGGTGGGCGTTGGTGCCGCTGACGCCGAAGGAGGAGACCGCGGCGCGGCGCGGGCGGCCGGTGGCCGGCCAGGGGCGCTCCTCGGTGACCAGCTCGATCGATCCGGCGGTCCAGTCGACGGCGGGGGTGGGCTCGTCGACGTGGAGGGTCTTCGGGACCACGCCGTGCCGCATCGCCATGACCATCTTGATGACGCCCGCGACACCGGCGGCGGCCTGCGTGTGCCCGATGTTCGACTTCAACGAGCCCAGCAGCAACGGCTGGTCGTCGGGCCGGGACTGGCCGTAGGTCGCGAGGAGCGCCTGGGCCTCGATCGGGTCGCCGAGCATCGTGCCCGTGCCGTGCGCGTCGACGACGTCGACCTCGGCGGGGGAGAGCCCGGCGTTGGCCAGGGCCGCGCGGATGACGCGCTGCTGCGAGGGGCCGCTCGGGGCGGTCAGGCCGTTGGAGGCGCCGTCGGAGTTCACCGCGGTGCCCCGGATCACCGCGAGGACCGGCAGGCCGCGCCGCCGGGCCTCGGAGAGCCGCGCGAGGGCGAGGACGCCGACGCCCTCGGAGAAGCCGGTGCCGTCCGCGGCGGCGGCGAACGCCTTGCAGCGGCCGTCCGGCGCGAGGCCGCGCTGCCGCGAGAACTCCACGAAGGGGTCCGGCACCGGCAGGACCATCGCCCCGCCCGCCAGGGCCAGCGAGCACTCGCCGCCGCGCAGCGCCGACACGGCCTGGTGGATCGAGACCAGCGACGACGAGCAGGCCGTCTCCACGGTGACCGTCGGGCCTTCGAGGCCGAGGAGGTAGGAGATCCGGCCGGAGGCGACGCTGGTCAGCATCCCGGTCATCATGTAGCCCTCGGTGCCCGCGGCCGAGGCGTCGACGTCGGACGCGTAGCCCGTGTACATCACGCCGACGAACACGCCGGTGTCGCTGCCGCGCAGCGAGCGCGGGTCGATGCGCGCCCGCTCGACGGCCTCCCACGTGGTCTCCAGGAGCAGCCGCTGCTGCGGGTCCATCGCGAGGGCCTCGCGCGGGGATATCCCGAAGAAGGCCGCGTCGAAGCCCTTCACGTCGCTGAGGAAGCCGCCCTCGCGCGCGGAGACCTTGCCGGTGGCGTCGGGGTCCGGGTCGTACAGGGCGTCCACGTCCCAGCCGCGGTCGGCGGGGAAGCCGGAGACCGCGTCGACGCCGTCGGCGGCCAGGCGCCACAGGTCGTCGGGCGTCGTCACGTCGCCGGGGTAGCGGCAGCCCATGCCGACGATGGCGATGGGCTCGGAGCGGCCCGCCTCCAGCTCCTCGACCCGGGCCCGGGCCTTGTGCAGGTCGGCGGTGACCCACTTGAGGTAGTCGAGGAGCTTCTCGTCCTTGTTCATCTGCTGACCGCTCATTTGGCTACCGCCCGAATCGAGTTCTCAAGGCCTGTCGCGGGATCGTGGTCGGCGAGCACCGTGGAGCCGAGCCGTCCCGCCAGGTACAGCGCGAGGTGCAAGCGGAGGCGGTCCTCGCGCAGGGACCGCCCGAGGAGTTGCTCCGCCTTCTTCACCCGGTAGACCACGGTGTTCTTCGCGATGTGCAGGTGTTTGGCGGTGAGGGCGACGCCGCGCTCGTTGTCCAGCAGACAGCGCACGGTCTCGCGGAGCGCGGCCATGGACCTGTTGTCGGCGGCGAGCGGACCGAGTTCGCGGCGCACGAAGTCGGCGGTGGCCTCGGCGTCGTTGCCGAGCAGGATCACCGGCTCCAGGTCGCCGTAGTCACAGAGCCCGTACGGTCCTGGCTCGATGATGCCGCCGACGCGCTCCGCGGTGACGGCCTGCTCGTGGGAGCGCTGGAAGCCCGCCACGCCGTCGCCCGGCAGGCCGGAGGCGACGTGGATGTGCGGGGGCAGGTCCACGGGCTTCTCGGAGCGCCGCAGCTCGGCCGGGCGGTCGGTGGCGCGGCCGCCCCACGCCCACAGCCGCCCCGGGCCCGCCGGGAGCATCAGCATCGAGGAGCAGCCGGCCCGGTCGAGCAGGCGCAGGGCCGTGGCCTCCAGCTCGCGGCTGCTGTCGGGGGTGATCTCGTCCTGCCGCAGGACGAGCGCGACGTGGTGCAGCGTCAGGTCGTACCCGAGCTGGCGCAGCGCCCGCATGGTGTCGACGGGCTTGCCCTTGAGGATCGAGGAGACCAGCTCCAGGCGCTCGCCCACCGAACCGGCGAACCAGCGGTCGCGCTCGGCGCTGAACTTCTCGGCGACCGCGGCGGACAGCGTCTCCATTCCCTCGAAGAGGTCGGCGGAAATGGACCGCATCATCGTCGCCTGGTCCTCGGCGGGGATCACGGCGTCGCGGAACTCGAACAGCTCGCGGGTGAAACGCGCGTGGGCGGCCCGGACATAGCGAAGCAGGTGGTCGACGGTCGTGTTGTCCGAGATGCGTTCCCGAATGGTGTGGGTGAGCTCCGCGGAAAGGACACCGGTGATGGATCTTATGCCGCTGAGCCGCAGGACCACCCAGAGCGCTATCGCCTCGACGAGCCTGGTCTCGCTGCGGGACTTCTGGTCGAAACGGGCGAAGGGCTCCCCGGAGAGTTCGGCAAGCAGCAGGCGGCTGTTCTCGATCGCCCAGCCGGTCGCACCCGTGCCGACGCGGGCGACTACCTCCTCGACCAGCTGCGGATTCGTCGCCGGTAAATGGAGTACGGAGTCGTCAGCGGGGCGCAGTAGATGCAGCAGGGAACTGGTGGACGTGATCTGTGGACGCGCAGGAATAGTGGCCTGCGAAGTCGGGCAGCCTGACAACGAGTAGCCTCCCTAACGGAAAGCGGACGCGACTGGGTGCGGGCAGCCTATACGCGCTTTCGGCCACCGCGGGTAACCGCCCGGTAACCGGCCCTGACCGGCGGAATTACCGCGCGGTGGGCGGTAGTTCCGGGCTTCGGGGATATCTTGCGCTCGCGGTCCACCGATCGGCAGTGGCCTTGGCGCTGCCCGGTCCCGCCGACGGGCAGCGGTCCTGCGCCGTGCCCCGCCATCGACCGGTCCCCCTGATTGGCAGTGACGAGGAGTGCTCGTGACCAAGCCCGCCACGCAAGACCTTCGAATCGGCGCAGTGACCGGCACGGTGCCGTGGGTGCTGTCCGGGCGCAGCGCGGCGGGACTGCGCGCCCAGGCGAGCCGCCTCGTCGCCCGGCTCGCCCCCGGCCCGGCGGCGGGCGCGGCCGAGGCCGGGCTGCTCGCCGAGGTGGGCCGGTCGCTCGTGGCGGCCGGGGCCGCGGGCGAGTACCGGGCCGTGGTCATCGGGCGCGACCGCGCCGAACTGCTCGACGGGGTGCGCGCGCTCGCCGAGGACCGGCCCGCGCCGCACGTGATCACCGGCCGGGCGCCCCGGCGGGCCGGGGCGGGCACCCGGCCGGTGTTCGTCTTCCCCGGCCAGGGCACCCAGTGGGCCGGCATGGCGGTGGCGCTGCTCGACGCCTCGCCCGTGTTCGCCGAGGCGGTCCGGGACTGCGAGAAGGCCCTGTCGCCGTATCTGAACTGGTCCCTGGAGGACGTGCTGCGCGGCGTTCCCGGCACCCCGCCGCTGGACCAGGTCGACGTCGTGCAGCCGGTGCTGTTCTCGATGATGGTGTCCCTGGCCCGGCTGTGGCGCCGCTTCGGCGTCGAGCCGGGCGCGGCGGTCGGCCACTCGCAGGGCGAGATCGCGGCGGCGCACGTCGCGGGCGCGCTGTCCCTCGACGACGCCGCGCGGATCGTCGCGCTGCGCAGCCAGGCCCTGACGAAGATCCGCGGCCGGGGCGAGATGCTGACCGTGCTCGCCCCGGGCGACCAGGTGCGGACCATGCTGGCCGACTGGGAGGGCACCCTCTCGGTGGCCGCGGTGAACGGCCCGGCGACCATCACGGTCTCGGGCGACGTGGCCGCCATGGCCGACTTCGGCGCCGCGCTGCGGGCGGCCCGGATGATGCGCTGGCGGGTGCCGGGCGTGGACTTCGCCGCGCACTCGCCGCACGTGGAGGACCTGCGGGAGACCCTCATCGACCTGGCCGCGAGCGTCGAACCGGCGGCGGGCGAGGTGCCGTTCTACTCCACGGTGACCGGGCGGCGCGTCGACACCGAGGGCCTCGACGCGGAGTACTGGTACCGGAACCTGCGCCAGACGGTCCGGTTCGACGAGGCCGTGCGCTCCCTGGTCGCCGACGGCCACGAGGTCTTCGTCGAGTGCAGCGCCCAGCCCGTGCTCACCGTCGGCATGCAGGACATCGTGGAGGAGCTCGGCCGCTCGGCGGTGCTCATGGCGACGCTGCGCAACGAGGACGGCGGCGCCGCCCGGTTCCTCGCCGCGCTGGCGGAGGCGTATGTGCACGGGGTCGCCGTCGACTGGACGGCCGCCTTCGCGTGACGGACCCCCACGGGGCCGAAGGCCCTGACCGGTGCAGCGGTCAGGGCCTTCCCGTACGCGGCCGGGGCCGCGCCGTCAGTCGACGTCGATGCCCAGCGTGCGGAGCTTCGGTTCGATGACCGCCCGGCAGTACGGCTGGAAGCGGTTCTTGTTGTAGAAGTCCTGCTGATCGGAGTCGGCCACGACGAACTGCTGATAGGGCCGGAGATCGGTCACGATGTCCTGCCCCCATTCCTTCCGCACCCGATTCATGACCTGCTCGGAACGCGCCCGCTGGTCCTCGTCGGCGTAGAAGATCGTCGAGTGGTAAACGGTGCCGTGGTCCGCGCCGCTCTGGTTCGGCGTGGTCGGATCATGGCTCTGGAAGAAGAGGGCGAGTATCTCCTCGAAAGAGATGGTGTCGGGCCGGAACGTCAGTTGCACCGCCTCGACGAACTTCTGCGGATTGAGTCCGTAACGCTCGTAGTCCTCGTAGTTGGGGGGCGGGCCGTGGTCTCCCGCGAAACCCGCGACACTTGATGTCACACCGGGGGTCCGGCGCATCACCGCGTCGAAGGACCAAAAGCATCCGGGACCGAGTGTCGCGGTCTCGGCATTCCCGGATTCGGATATTTCATCGGCCATCGGAGTCCTCCCCAGACTCAGGTCCGAATTTTCGCTGGATTGTAGCAGGAATAACAATTCCAGCGGATGGGTGAAGCGCCTGTGCGGGAAGGGGAGTTCGGCGGTTTCGCGGGCTCGGCGGCGCGTTCGCCCGCCCCCGTGCGCAAGCGGCGGGAACCCGGCGGGGCCCCGGCGCGACTCCTGGGCTGCCGGTGCGCGAGGCCCGGCCCTGACGAGCGGTTCCAGGAGAGGTCCGATGCGTACGCGTACGGGGTGGGGTGTGGCGGTCGCGGTGGGCGGCCTGCTGGTGGCGGGCTGCGGCGGTGGCGGTGGCGGCACGGGCGGCTCCGCCGCGGACGGCGGGGCCGCGGGGTTCCCGGTGCGGGTCACCGACTGCGCGGGCAACGCGACCACCTTCTCCGCCGCGCCCCAGAAGATCGTGACCAGCAACGCCGCCGCCCTGGAGCTGCTGCTCAGGCTCGGCGCCGGGGACCGGGTGGTCGGCACCGGCTTCCCGCCCGGCAAGGGCACGCTGCCGGGCGTGCTCGGGGCGCGGGCCGAGGACGTGAAGGTGCTCAGCCGCTCCGTGATCCCCAAGGAGAAGCTGCTCGGCTCCGGGGCCGGGCTGTACGTCGACACCTTCGCCTCCATGGGCGGGATGGGCGGCGGGATGGGCGACGCCCCGACCCCCGAGGAGTTCAAGGCCGTCGGGATGAAGCACATCTACTTGAAGTCCACCGCCTGCGCACAGGGCCGGAAGGGCCCCGTGACCGATCTGTCCGCCGTGGAGCGGGACATCACCTCGCTCGGCGCCGTCACCGGCAACCGGAGCACGGCGGCGGAACTCGTCGACGGCATGCGCACGAAGCTGGCCGCCGTGCACAGGGCGGTGCGCGGCGTCCCCGAGCGGAAGCGGCCCACGTACTTCTTCTTCGACTACGACGCGGGGACCAAGCAGCCCACGGCCGTCTGCAACCGTCAGGTCGGCCACGCGGTGATCACCCTCGCGGGCGCCCGGAACGTCTTCGCCTCCTGCGACGCCGCGTTCAAGCAGGTCGGCTGGGAGGACGTGGTCGCCGAGGACCCGGACTGGATCCAGCTCGGCGTCCGCAACCGCGGCAGCGCCGCGGCCAACGAGAAGGCCTTCGACGAGGCCAGGAAGTGGCTGGAGAACAACCCGGCCACCAAGGGCCTGCGCGCGGTGCAGCAGGGGAAGTTCCTGCGCGTCGGCTCCGAGGCCACGACCATCGCGGGCGTCTCCAACGCCGACACCGTGGTGCGGATCGCCAAGACCCTCTACCCGGGCAAGGTCCGCTAGCCGTGGCGTCCCCGCGCACCGGGGCGAAGACGGCGGGCCGCGCCGACGGCGACGCGCGGGTCCTGCCCGCGGGCCCCGTCGCCGTGGGCCTGGCCGTGCTGCTCCTCGCGGCCCTCACCGCGGCCGTGTCCTGGGGCTCGACGTCGCTGCCGCCGGGCGAGGTGTGGGGCGTCGTCGGGCGCAGACTGACCGGCGCCGCGCCCAGGCCAGGGACCAGCGACCTGATCGTGTGGCAGCTGCGGGTGCCGCGCGCCCTGCTCGCCGCGCTCGTCGGCGCCGGGCTCGGCCTGGTCGGCACCGCCGTGCAGGCGCTCGTACGCAACCCGCTGGCCGACCCCTATCTGCTGGGGGTCTCCAGCGGCGCCTCCCTGGGGGCCGTCGCCGCGATCGTCCTCGGGGCGGGCGCGGGCAGCGCGCTCGGGCTCTCCGGGGCGGCCTTCGCCGGCGCCCTCGTGACCTTCGCCCTGGTGTGGGCCGTGGCCCGGCGCGGCGGCGGCTTCGCGCCCCTGCGGCTCGTGCTCGCCGGGGTCGCGATCGGCCAGTTCCTGTCCGGGTTCACCAGCTACCTCGTGCTCCAGGCCGGGGACGAGCAGCAGACGCACAGCGTGCTCTTCTGGCTCATGGGCAGCCTGAGCGGCGCCACCTGGCAGCTGATCGCCGTGCCCGCGGTGACCGTCCCGGCCGCCCTGGTGCTGCTCCAGGCGCGCGCCCGGGGCCTCAACGCGCTCCTGATGGGCGACGAGACGGCCGCCGGGCTCGGCGTCGCCGTGGGGCGGCTGCGCCGGGAGCTGTTCGTGGTGACGAGCGTCCTCACCGGCTCCCTGGTGGCGGTGTCCGGGGCGATCGCCTTCGTCGCCCTGATGGTGCCCCACACCCTGCGCCTCCTGGTGGGCGACGACCACCGCAGGCTGCTGCCGCTGTCCGCGCTCGGCGGGGCCGTCCTCATGGTCGTGGTCGACATCGTGTGCCGGACCGCCATGGACGCACAGGAGCTGCCCGTCGGGGTCGTCACCTCGCTGATCGGCGCCCCGGCGATGCTGTTCCTGCTCGACCGGCGCCTGAAGCAAGGGAGTTGAGCGTGGTCCGCGGCCACACGAGCCAGTACGTACGGGAGATGACGCGGCACGTACGGGAGACGACGGCGAGGGGAGCGGCCGGTGCGGGTTGACATCGAGGACCTGTCCGTCGCCTACGCGGGGCGCACCGTCGTCGCGGGCGCGCACCTCGTCGCCGCCGAAGGGCAGATCACCGGGCTCGTCGGCCCGAACGGCAGCGGCAAGTCCACGCTCCTGCGCACCGTCTACCGCCATCTGCGACCGGTGGCGGGCCGGGTGCTCCTGGACGGGGCCGACCTGCGCGAGCTGACCCCCGCGCGGTCGGCCCGGCACGTCGCCGCGCTGCCGCAGGAGCGCGGCGCGGACGTCGAGCTGATCGTGCGCGAGGTCGTCGCGATGGGACGCACACCCTACAAGCGGGCCTTCGCCGGGGACGACGCGGCGGACCGGGACACCGTCGCGCGCGCCCTCGCCGAGGTCGGCATGGGCGCGGCCGCCGGACGCCGCTTCGCGGCCCTGTCCGGCGGCGAACGCCAACGCGTCCTGCTGGCCCGCGCGTTCGCCCAGGACCCCGACGTCCTCGTGCTCGACGAGCCGACCAACCACCTCGACGTGCGCCACCAGGTGGAGCTGCTCGCCCTGCTGCGCGGCAAGGGGCGCACCACGCTCGTGTCCCTGCACGACCTCAACGCGGCCGCCTCGGTCTGCGACCGCCTGCACGTGCTGCACGGCGGGCGCGTCGTCGCGTCCGGGCCGCCGCGCGAGGTGCTCACGCCCGCGCTGCTCGCCGAGGTGTTCGGCGTCCGCGCGGCCGTCCTGGACCACCCGCTGACCGGCGACCCCCTGATCGCCTTCGACCACCGGCAACCGGCGGAGGAGCCCGCAGGAGATGCGCCGGAGCGCGTGCGGTGCGCGGACATCCCGTGAAGGCCCTGTGGCGCGCCCCGCACCCGCAGTAGGTTCGGTGAGCGCGTGGCCGCCCACGGCCGCCCGCGGGGTCCTGACCACGGCTGAGGGGAGCAGGGGTGCGCCGGGGCACGACGGTCGGCGGGCGCTACCGGCTGGTGCGCGGCCCCCTCCACGGGGGCATGGGCGAGGTGTGGATCGCCCGCGACCAGCGGCTGCCCCGCCAGGTCATCCTCAAGCGGCTGCGGCGGCGCGGCCGCCGCGGCACCGACCGCAGGGAGTCCGACCGCCTCGAAGCCGAGGCCCGCGCCCTCGCGCGGTTCAGCCACCCCCACGTCGTCACCCTGCACGACGTGCTCACGCTGCCCGAGGGCGCCCTGCCACGCCGCAGGACCGCGTCCTGGCTGGTCATGGAGTACGTGTCCGGAGGCAGCCTCGCGGACCGGCCGCCGCTCACGCCCCGGCGGGCCGCGCGCGTCGGCACCCAGGTCGCGGCCGCGCTCGCCGCCCTGCACGCCGAGGGGATCGTGCACGGCGACGTGAAGCCCGGCAACGTCGTCGCCACCCCCGAAGGCCTCGCCAAGCTCGCGGACTTCGGCGCCGCCTACCGGGTGGGCGGGCAGGAGACCCTCAGCCCGCCCGGCACGCTCAGCTTCACGCCCGACTACGCCGCCCCCGAAGTCGTGCGCGGCCGTCCCGAACCGGCGTCCGACGTGTTCTCCCTCGCCGCCCTGCTGCACACCCTCGTCACCGGCCGCCCGCCGCGCCCGCGCACCGGCGGCGACGTCGACCCGTTCGTCGCCGAGCGGCAGGCCGAGCGCGGCGAGGTCGCCCTCGACGCGGACCTCGGCCCGCTCGGCGACCTCCTGCCCGCGATGCTCGACCCCGCGCCGAAGAACCGCCCGGGCGCGGCCGAGGCGGGCCGGCTGCTCGCCGGGATCGCGGGCCCGCAGGAGCCGCTGCCGCGCGGGGACATGGGCGGCGACGGCGCGGGCGAGGGGGTCGGCCAGGACAGCGAGAGCTCCGGGCGGATGGTGCTGCCGGGCAGGTCCCGGCAGTTCCTGATCGTGGCGGCCGTGGCCGGGGTGACGCTCGCCGCCGCCCTGTGGCTGCCGCCCCTGCGGCCGGACGGCCACGACAAGGGCTCCGGCGGCACGCACCGGACCCCGACGGCCTCGCCCCTCGGCGACCACCGCACCGTCGACCCCTGCGCCCTCGCGGACCCGGCCGCCCTCAAGCGCTTCGGCGGGGCCGAACTCGACCGGAACTACGGCAACTTCGACCGCTGCGACATCCTCGTGGACACCGGCGGCGACGCCCCCGTGGACGTCCAGTTCCACCTCGGCACGGGCGGCGACTCCGGACGGCCCGCACCCCGCCGCTCCGAGGGCGCCGTGGCCGTGGCGAAGGAGCCCGGCGACAGCGACGAGTGCGTCCGCAAGCTGTTCCTGGCCACCGAACGCGACGCGCACGCCGTCGTCGTCGTGGAGGACACCGGGTCCGGCGAGGGGGCCGAGCGCGTCGACGCCGCGCAGCTGTGCGCCATGGCGGACGCCGCCACCCGCGTGGCCGTGCGGCGGCTCAACGCCGGGCCGCTCGCCCGCCGCCCCGAGGCCGGGCCCGACTCCCTCGTCCACCAGGACGCCTGCGCGCTCCTGACCGGGCGGGCCCTCGAAGCCATGCCCGGCGTCGACGCCCGCGACCCCGACGTCGGCTTCGGCAACTGGGAATGCAAGTGGGCGAGCACCACCAGCCGCCTCTGGCTGGAGCTGCGCTTCGACCAGGGCAGCTCGGCGCCCGACGCGAGCGACGGCACGCTCACCCGCGTCGGCGGCCGCCGGGCCGTCGTCGAGCCGGGCGCGGAGGGGCCGCACACCTGCCGCGTCCGCGTCGTCCACCGCGGCCCGGACGGCGGCCGCGCCGTCGAGACCCTGAACGTCACCGTCGGCGGCGATCCCTCCAAGGGGCGGATGCGCCGCCTCGCCCTGCGCTTCGCGACGGCGGCGGTGGCCGAACTCCGCTGACCCGGGGCGCTCCGGGACGGGTCCCGGGCCCGGCCGCCCACACTGGCGGACACCGTGCGGTGAAGGAGGAGACGCCCATGAACGGTCCCGCGAGCCTCGCGCGCGGCGTCGCGCCCGCGCCGCCGGGCACCCTGCACGCCCGCACCGTCACCGGCGACCTCCAGGCCCCGCCGAGGCCCGGCCTGACCGTGCGCTTCGGACGCGGCGAGGAGCCCGGCGTCGACCTCGGCGTCGGCGAGCACGACCTGATGGTGAGCCGCCGCCACGGCGAACTCACCTACCGCGACCGCGCCTGGTGGCTGCGCAACACCGGACGCCAGCTGCTGCGCCTGCCGCGCGGCCGGATGATGCACTCCAGCACCGACCCGGTGCCGCTCGCGCCGGGCTACACCCCGCTGTTCGTACGCGGCTCCGGCTACCGCGAGCACCTGGTCGAGCTGTACGTCACGGGCCACGACGACCTGGGCCCGGTCTCCCGCCGCCGCGCCGACACCGTGCCGCCCAAGCGGTGGCCGCTGTCGGACGAGGAGCGGCTGCTGCTCGTCGTCCTCGGCCAGGAGTACCTGCTGTACGAGGAGAGCCCGCGCCCGCTGACCTATCCCAGGGCGGCCGAGCAGCTCGCCTATCTGCGCCCCGACGAGCTCTGGGGGGAGCGCAGGATCGAGTACCGGATCGAGGTCGTGCGGCGCAGGCTGCACGACAGCGGCTTCCCGTACCCGCTCCTGCACGACACGTCGGTGGGCCGCCCGTCCGACAACAGCCTGCTGCACAACCTGCTCAGGGGCCTGGTGGAGTCCACCACGCTGGTGCCGCCCGACCTCGGCCTCATGGACGACGAGCCGGGCCGGTAGCGGGCAGTGACTCCAGGAGGAACACGGCGGCGTCCCGCAGGGACGGGGGCGCGGCGCCGGGCTCCCGCAGGCGGCGGGCGAGCCGCCCGAGGACCTCCGTGGTGCGCGCGGAGCCGATGGCCCCGGCGCGCGGGGCGAGGTCCGCGACCAGGTGCTCCGCGTCCCGCCAGGCCCCCGCGCGGACGAGGGCCGCGAGCAGCTGGGCGGTGAACAGGTGCCGGTAGGACGGGCCGGGAGCGGTGGCCGCGCGGTGCAGCGCGGGCACCGCCCCCTCGGTGTCGCCGAGCCGGGCGAGGACCCAGCCGCGGTGGCCGAGCAGCTCCCACTCGTCGAGCCACCACGCCCACGGCGGGTCGTGCCGCGAGACGCCGTCGAGGAACCGGCTTGTGGCCCGCGCCAGCAGGGCGCGCGGCTCCCGCCGGGCGCCGAGCAGCGCGGTCGCGTGCGCCTCGCGGATCAGGACGAGGCTCGCCACCCGCGGCGGCAGCGGCCGCGGCCCCCGCGCGCGGGCGGCGGCGGCCAGCGCGGCACGGGGGCGGCCGGTGTGGGCCAGGAGCATGCTGTCGTTCAGGAGCGTGAGGCGGGCCGTCCAGCGGTCGCCGCACCGCTCCGCGAGGGCGAGCGCACGGGCGTTGAGCTGGTGCGCCCGCCGGTAGTGGCCCGCGTCGAACAGGATCCACCCGGCGACCTCGTACAGCTCGGCGAGCGCGGCGAGCCGGTCGCTGTCCGTGCCCCGCGCGGCGCCGGACGGGCGGCGGCGGGCCGGGTGCGCGCGCGGCCCCGTCGCCGTGCCGGGCAGGCCCCGCAGGGCCGCGCGCACCAGCGGCACGGCGGCGCGGGCGCCGTGCGCCGCGTCCACGGCGACGAGCCGCCGCACCGCGTCCACGGCGTACGCGGTGACGTCGCCCTGCTCGCCCCGCCCGTGCTCCACCACGCCTCCCCCGGGCCGCAATGATCTCTATGTGCGCTGCAACGGCCCCCGCGCGGACTCTGTTCCCGCCGCGGCCGGGGCCGGGGCCGCCGCGCCCGCCCACTCCATCCGCGACCAGGGCAGCGCGAGCGCGTCCAGGGACGTGACCGTGCGCGGCGCCAAGGACGCCAGCGGGGCCGCCTCCGCGTGCCGGGCGAAGACCGTGTCCACGTAGCGGTGGCCGGTGTCGGCGGCGATGAAGACCGTGGTGCGGCCGGGGTCGGCGGCGTGCTCCCAGCGCGCGGCCGCGTATGCGGCGCCGGTGGACAGGCCCGCGAACACCGCGTGCCGCCGCAGCAGGTCCACGCTCCCGGCGAGCGCGGTGTCGAAGGACAGCCAGTGCAGGGTGTCGTACGCCGGGTGGCGGACGTTGGCGAACGGGATGGAACTGCCGATCCCGGCGATGATGATCTCCGGGTCGGCGACGTGTTCGCTGCCGAAGGTGACGCTGCCGAAGGGCTGCACGCCGACCAGGCGCACGTCGGGGCGGCGGGCCCGCGCGTAGCGGGCGAGGGCGCCGGTCGAGGCGCCGGAGCCCACGCCGCCGACGAGCGTGAGGCCGCCGGTGTCGCCGGTCTGCGCGCACACGCGGTCCGCGATCGCCTCGTAGCCGAGGTAGTGGATGTCGTCGTGGTACTGCCGCATCCAGAAGTACTCGGGGTGCTCGCGCAGGATCTCGTGGACGCGTGCGACGCGCCGCCGCTGGTCGAGCTTCAGGTCGTCGCTCGGCGGCATCTGCTCCAAGGTGGCCCCGAGCACGGCCAGTTGGGTGCGCAGGGTGTGGTCGACGGTGGTGGAGCCGACGATGTGGCAGCGCATGCCGTAGCGGTGGCAGGCGAGCGCCAGGGCGTAGGCGTAGATGCCGCTCGAACTGTCGAGCAGCGTGTCGCCGCGGCGCACCGCGCCGGTGTCCAGGAGGTGGCGCACGGCCGCGAGGGCCGAGACGGTCTTCATGGTCTCAAAGCGCAGGCAGACGAACCCGTCGGCCACGCGTATCAGGTCGGGGCGGCCGATCGCTTCCGCGATGTGCTCGTCCATGCGGGGGCTCCTCGCTCGTGGTCGCAGGCGGGGTGGGGGTGGTGTGGAAGGTGTGGGTGGCGGGGATGCCCGTGGCCGCGAGGGCCCGGCGGCAGGCGCGCACCCGGCCGCGCAGGTCCCGCGCGGCGGGGTCGAAGAGCAGCCCCGCCACGTTGCCGCTGTGCGCGACCTGGACACCGAGCGCGCCGACGCGGCCCGCGATGCCGGTGAGCGCGGTGAACTCCGCGTGCGGCAGGACCCGTTGGCGCAGCCGGGCGCTCTCGGTGGCGACGTGGCCGAGCAGCGCGGGGTCGGCGGCGGCGACGGCCTGGCGCAGCAGTCCCCGCAGCCGCTCGTAGGCCGGTACGTCGGTGTCGTCCGCCGGGGCGGGCAGCGCGAGGGTGTCCACCGACCGGCCGCCGCCGAGCGCGCAGCCGACGACGACCGCCGGGGGCAGGGCCGCGCCGAGGTCCTCCAGGACGCGGCCCTCGCGCTGGGCGAACAGCAGCGCGCGGCCGTCCAGCATCAGCGGGTCCGAGGCGCGTTCGGCGCGCACCGCGAGCCGCGCGACGGCCTCCGGCGCGAGGTGCACGCCGAAGGCGTCGGCGACCGCGCGCACGGCCGCGATCACGTCGCTGCTTGACGAGCCCATGCCGAGCCCCACCGGGACGTCGCCGACGAGCCGCAACTCGCCGCCGCACAGCGGCTCATCGCCGTGCGCGCCGCACTCGGCGAGGGCGTACGTCGCCGCGCGCAGCGCCTTGGTGCGGTCGGCGGGGACCACCGTCACGGCCGCGGTGCCCGGGCGGCGGGTGAACTCCGCGCGGGTGCCGAGCCCGGCGAGCGGCAGCGTCACCAGGCCCGCGACGTGCCGCCCGCGCCCGTCCAGGAACACGCCCTGGAGGATCTCGCCGTGGTGGCAGGCGGCCCGCCCGGTCCCGGCCCTCACGCCCCGTCCTCCTCGCCCGGCGCGGCCCGGTACCGGTACAGGACCGTCGGCTCGGCGCTGAACTGCGAGAACGGGAACGGCTCCGCGGACAGCGCGGTGACCCCCGCGCCCAGGAAGGCCCGTGCGACCGCGCTGCCGGACTGCGCGTACACGACCAGCGGGACGCCCCGCTCGCGGCAGCGGGCGAGGATCGTGTCGAAGCTGCCGTTGGACAGGGTCATGCCGGTGGCGACGACGGTGTCCGCGGCGTCGAGGACCTCGTGCATGTCGCGGCTCACCGGGTCGCCCCACTGGGTCGTCCGCAGGTTGAAGTCGCAGGGCAGCGGGTCGCCGCCGCGCTCGCGGATCGCCGCGACGAGCGGGTTGACGACGCCGATCAGCGCGACCTTGGCGCCCGGCTCGATGTCGAGCAGGCCCGCGATGGCCGTGTCCCGGGCCACCGCGCGCACCTCCGGCGGTCCTGCGGGCAGCGTCACCGGTTCGGCCCCGGGCGTCCGCCGGTGCGGTGCGACACAGGCCAGATAGGCGTCGAGGGCGGCCGTGCGCAGCGGCGTCGGCGCGTCCTTCAGGAGCGCGCCGAGCGAACTCCCCGACGCTTCGCGGCAGATGGCCGGGTCGATCTCGCCCGCCTCGAAGGCGCAGCCGCCGAAGGCCCCGCCGACGCGGACGAGGACGTACTGGTTGAGGTAGGTGACGTCGCCCCCGGCGAGCCGAGTGCCGTGGTGGATCCAGAACACGCTGGTGGCCGTGAGGTCCGCCGGATCGGGCCCCAGTTCGCCCGCGAGGGCGGCGGCGAGGAGTTCCTGGACGTTCCCGGGGTGCGTCATGCCCGGCCTCCACGGGTGAAGGCGAACAGGAAGGTGAGGACGCCGTCGTGCCAGTCGCGCACGGAGTCGACCCGGGGCGCGAAGCCCCGGTCCTGGGCGTCCTGGACGATGCGGCGCAGGTCGGCGGTGTTCGACGCGATCACGTACGCCACGCCGTCCGGCGCGAGCAGCTCCCGCTCGGCGAGCTGGGTGAAGAACCGCGCGAGCAGGGCCGAGCCGACGCAGGTGTTGCGCACGACGTCGGGGTCGTCGCTCACCGGCAGGCTGACGGCGGGCGGGTTGAAGGTGACGACGTCGAGCCGCGCGCCCGGCGGGAGCCCGTCGAAGAGGTCGCCCGCGGCGGGCAGGAACGCCGTGCCCTCCTGGGGGCCGACCAGCCGGGCGTAGTGCCGGGCCGCGGTGGCGACGCTGGTGGCGTGCACGTCCATCGCGTAGATCTCGCGCGCCCCGCGCACCCCGGCGGCCACGGCCTCCACGCCGAGTCCGGCCCCCATGGCGCCGTAGCGCAGCCCGCGGGTCTCTATGCGGCCGTCGAGGATCCGCTCGTGCACCATCCGGCTGGTCTCGCCGGGCAGGAACACGCCGGGCGGCACGTCGAAGCTCCAGCCGTTCCACTCGTACGCGCGCGTGGTGTGCAGGTCCGCCTTCGGCTGGTTGAGCGCGACGATCCGCTCGGCGGGCAGGGGCGGCGGCAGCTGCCGCAGCAGGTCGGGTCCGGTGGCTCGGGTGGTCATCAGCTGTCCTTTTCCATGGGGGAGTCGGGGGGAGGGAGGGTGCCGCGGTAGCTGACCGCGAGGTGGCCGAGGGCGTCGGGGCCCGGCTCGGCGTCGACCTCGAAGACCTCCGCGAGCAGCTCGGGCGTCAGGACGTCCTTGGGCGGCCCGGCGGCGACGAGGCGCCCGCCGTGCAGCAGGAACAGCCGGTCGCAGTGGCGGGCGGCGAGCGACAGGTCGTGCAGCGCGACCAGGACGGTCTGGTCGGTGCCCGCGAGCAGCGCGAGCAGCTCCAACTGGTGCTTGACGTCGAGGTGGTTGGTCGGCTCGTCGAGCAGGATCGCGTACGGCTGCTGGGCGAGCGCGCGGGCGATGTGGGCGCGCTGGCGCTCGCCGCCGGACAGGGCCTTCCAGGCGCGCTCGCGCAGCCCGGTCAGTCCGAGCCGGGCCAGGGCGGCGTCGACGACGGCCCGGTCGTGCGCGTCGGGCCCGCGCCACCGGTCCCCGAACGGCGTCCGGCCGAGGCTCACCACGTCCACGACCCGCAGCTCGCTGTCGGTGTCGGCGGCCTGCTCCACGAAGGCGACGCGCCGGGCGACGCGCCGCGCGCCCCAGGCCCCGATCGGCTCGCCGTCGTAGCGGACGACGCCCTCGGTGGGCGCCCGCAGCCCCGCCAGGCACCGCAACAGGGAGGACTTGCCGGAGCCGTTGGGCCCGATCAGGCCGACGGTCTCGCCCGGGGCGACGTCCAGGGACACGCCGTCGACGACGGTGCGGCCCGCGACCGTCCAGCTCACGTTCTGCGCGGTGATCCTCACAGCTCGCCCCGTCCGCGCAGGACGAGCAGGAACAGCGGCACGCCGAGCAGCGCGGTGAACACGCCGACGGGCACCTCCTGCGGTGTGAACGCGACCCGCGCGAGCGCGTCCGTCCACACCAGGAACACCGCGCCGACCAGGGCCGACAGCGGAAGCAGCACCCGGTGCCGGGGGCCGACGAGGAACCGTACGCCGTGCGGCACGATCAGGCCGACGAAGCCGATCGCGCCCACGGACGCGACGGCCACCGAGGTCATCAGGGACGTCACGACGAGGAGCACCCAGCGCATGGTGCGCACGTCGACGCCGAGCGACGAGGCCGTGTCCGCGCCGAAGGAGAACCCGTCCAGGGCCGCCGAGTTGAGCCAGAGCACGAGCAGGCCCACCGCCGTCACGGCGGCGGTCACGGCCACCGCGTCCCAGCGCGCGGGCGCCATCGAGCCGAGCAGCCACTGCGTGATCGCCCGGATCATCTCCGCGTCGCCGGACGCCATCAGGACGAGCGAGGTGAGGGCCGTGAACAGCTGCGACACCACGACGCCCGTCAGGACGATCCGCACCGAGTCGAGACCGCCGCGCCGCAGCAGCAGCATCAGCAGGGCGAACGACACCATGGCGCCGACGAACGCGCCGCCCGTCACGCCGAGCGAGGCGGACCCGACGCCGAGCACCACGACGGTGACCGCGCCGGTCGAGGCGCCCGAGGAGATGCCCAGGAGATAGGGGTCGGCGAGCGCGTTGCGCGTGACCGCCTGGAGCGCGGCCCCGCACACCGCGAGCGCGGCGCCGACCAGGGCCGCGAGAAGCACGCGCGGCACCCTGAGTTCCCAGATCAGCGAGTCCACCAGCGGCGCCGACGGCTCGGCGCCGAGCCCCAGGTGGTGGCCCGCGCTGCGGGCGATGTCCCCGTAGCCGACGTCGGTGGTGCCGATGCGCACGGACACGGCGGCGGACGCGACGAGGGCGAGCGCGGCCAGGAGGAAGAGCCCGGCCCGCGCCCCCGGCCCCCGCAGCACGCTCCGGGAGGTCGCGGGGGAGGGGGCGGCGGCCCCGGGGGAGCGTGCCGCCGTCCGGGCCGACGGGTGCAGCAGGTCCACTGCGCCGCCGCCGGGACCCGGTGGCGCGGGCGGTCCGGCGACGGCCGCCGGACCCGGGCTAGCGGACATATCCGAGGTCCTCCATCCCCGTGACGAGCCGCGGCAGGGCGCCGACCGCGCGGACCGAGGGGTCCATCTCCGTGCCGGGTATCTCGATGAAGCGCTTCTCCCGCACGGCGGGCAGCTTCGCCATCACCGGGTCGGCACGGACCGCCGCGAGCTTGTCCGCGGCGCTGTCGCCCGGCTTGCCGCGCTCCGACAGGTCGCCGAGCACGATGAAGTCCGGCTTGCGCTTGGCGACTTCCTCCCAGCTGACCTGCGGCCAGTCCTCGTCGACGTCGTCGAAGGCGTTCCGCGCGCCGACCACGCGGCTCATCTCGCTGGGTATCGCGGAGCCGCCCGCCACGTACGGGGTGTTGCCGTACACCGAGTACAGCCACACCACGGTCGGCTCGCCCTTGACCCGCTTCTTCGTCCTCGCGGCCCCGGCGAGCGTGGCGCGCTGCTCCTTCACGAGCTTCTCGGCGCGCTTCTCGACGCCGAAGACCTTGCCGAGGTCGGCGTAGTCCTTGAAGAGCAGCTCGAAGGGGGTGCGGTCGGTGCCCCGCGGCGGGCAGTCCACGGCGCTCACGTACGACGGCAGCCCGAGGCCGGCCAGCTCCTCGCGGGTGCCGACGCGGTCCTTGGTGAAGTAGTCCGCGAAGCCGCCGACGGCGAGGTCGGGCGCCGCGGCCCGCAGCTGCTCGCTCGTGAGGATCTTCGGGCTGAGCACCTTCACCTCGTCGTACGCCGCCGCGTACTCCGGCGCGATCTTCGTCTTGAGGTTGGACGTGCCGGCCATGCGGTCCTGGAGCCCGAGCGCGAGGAGCACCTCGGTGGAGGACTGGTCGAGGGCGACGGCGCGCTTCGGCGGACCGTCGAGGTCCAGCTTCTTCCCGCAGCTCGTGACGGTCGTCTTCCGGGCGGCGGCCGCCCCGTCGTCCGACGGGTCGCTGCCGCCGGAGGCGCAGCCGACGGCCGTGAGGGACAGGGCGAGGGCGACGGTGCCGAGGCGGGCGGGGTGACGCGGACGCATGGGACCTCCGGTGTGGGTGGGGACGCGACCACTGTACTGTAATGGCAATCATTTTCATTAACGGGTCTCGGGGTGTCCGCCGACGAAGGGTGGCGACCCGCAAAGGGACCCCAAGTCCCTTGCCAGTGCGGTGACTTGGGGTCTCCGGCGAGACCGCATAACGATTTCAAGACCGCGCGGTCCGCGCGGACGACAGCAGAGGAGTACGTCACGTGGCGACCACGCCAACGCAAGCGGCCGGACCCGCCGAGGGTGCGGAAGGGGGCGCGGAAAAGGGCACGGAAGAAGGCGCTGCCCCCGCGCGGAGCGTCCTGCGGGAACCCGCCTTCCTGCGGCTCTGGGCGGGCACCACCGCGTCCGGGCTCGCCACCTGGGCGCTGCCCTTCGTCCTCGGGCTCGCCGTGCTCGACCGCACCATCGGCGCGGCCACCCTCGGCCTGCTGCTCGCCGCCCGCACCGCGGGCTTCCTCGTCGCGGTAGCCGTCGGCGGCGTCCTCGCCGACCGGTACTCGCGGCGCGGCGTCGTGCTCTGGTCCGGCCTCGCCGCCGCGGCCGCGACGCCCCTCCTCGCGCTCGGCCTCGGCCGCTCGCTCCCGCTGACGCTCGTGGCCGCCGCGGTCGCGGGCGCCGGGCAGGGCGCGTGCCGCCCCGCCTTCCAGGCGCTGACCGCCGAGGTCGTCGACGAGGACCGGCGCCAGGCCGCCAACGCCGCGATGACCCTGTCCGTACGGGCCACCACGCTCACCGGGCCCGCGCTCACCGCGCTGCTCGCCGTCGTCCTCGACACCTGGGCGCTGCTGCTCGGGATCGGCCTGCTGTGGCTGGTGGCTGCGCTGGTGCCGGGCCCCGGCCGGGCGGCCGCGACGGCCGCCACGGCCACGGGCGCGCCCGGTGAACGCCCGTCCTTCCTCGCGGAATTCGGCGAAGGGCTGCGGGAGGCCCGGCGCCACCCCTGGTTCCTGGCCGGGCTCGGGGCGCTGACCACCGTCATAGCCACCGGCTACTCGGCCACCGGCGTGGCGCTGCCGCTGGTCAGCCGCGACAAGTACGGCACCGGGGTGGTGCTCGCCGCCGCCATGACCGCGTACACCCTCGGGGCCCTCGGCGGCGCCCTGGTCGTCGCCCGCTGGCGGCCGCGCGCCCAGGGCCGGGCCGCCCTCGCGGGCCTCGCCCTCTACGGCTTCGCGCCGCTGAGCCTCGTCCTGCCGGTGCACTGGACGGTCGTCGTGGCGGCGTACGCGGTGGCCGGGGTCGGCATCGAACTGTTCAACGTGCCGTGGTTCACCGCCACCCAGCGCGAGGTCGCGCCCGACAAGCTGGCGCGGGTGTCGTCCCTGGACTTCATGCTGTCCTACGGCCTCGCCCCCGCGGGCCTCGCCCTGATCGCCCCGGCCATCGACGCGTTCGGCCCCCGCCCGGTCCTCGTGGCCTGCGCCGCCCTGTGCTTCGCCGCCCCGGCAGCGGCGGCCCTGGTGCCGAGCAGTCGGGGGTTCAGCAGGTCTCCGGCCTGATCCCGGCGGAAGGCGACGGCGCGCGGCCGAAGGATTCAGCCTGTCCGGCGTTTGAGGACAAAGCGCGGAGCGCCGGTGAGGCGGGGGTCCGAGGGGCGGCAGCCCCCGGAGGGCCCGGCTACAGCGGGGCCTGCCAGGTGGTGGTCGTGCCCGTGTCGGAGGCGGAGTCCGCTTCGCCGTCGTCGTGGACGACGAGCCGCACCCCGGCACGCCCGTCCGGCAGGACCCCCGCCTCGACCGTCACCTCGACCCGGGAGACGCCGGGTCGCCGCGACGCCGCGGCCAGGGCCCGGCGCAGGGCGGCGAGGAGGCGGCCCGCGGCGGGCTCCGTGACCCGGGTGTCCACCGCGCCCGTGAAGTGCACCGACGGCTGCACCCCGAGCACCGCGCCCGCCCCGGCCGTCTCCTTGAGCACCTTGCCCCGGAACGTCGTCGGCGCGTCGGCGGGCGGCTGCTGGAGCGCGAAGATCGCCGTCCGCACCTCCTGGATGGTGGACTCCAGCTCGTCCACGGCCTGGTCGAGCGCCGACTGCTCGGGGGCGGAGCCCGCCCTGCGGCGCGTCGACTCCAGCATCATGCCGGTCGCGAAGAGCCGCTGGACGACGAGGTCGTGCAGGTCACGGGCGATGCGGTCGCGGTCCTCGAACACGGCGAGCCGCTGCCGGGACTGCTGCGCGTCGGCGAGCACGAGGGCGAGCGCGGCCTGCGAGGCGAACTGGGTGGCGAGCAGCCGCTCGACCGCCGTGTACGGGCGTTCGCCGCGGCGGCGCGGCAGCGCGAGCGTCCCGATGAGACGGCCGCCCGCCTGGAGCGGCAGCATCATGCTCGGCCCGAAACGGGACCGCACACGGGTCGTCATCCGGGGGTCGGTCGCCGAGTCCTCGATGAACACCGGCTGCCCGCCCAGGAGTTGTTCGAGGACCGCGCTGCCGGGCTCGATGGTGGTCCCCATGAGGTCGTTCTGCGCAGCCGCCGCGGGGTGGCGCCGGTACCCCGGCCCGGCCGTCCCCGAGGTCGCCGCCGCGACGATCCGCATGCCGCCCTCGGCCGTCGGCTGGAGGACGACGCCCGCCGCCGCGTCCGCGAGGAGCCGGGCCTGCTGAGCCACCGTCATCAGGGCGTCGGGCGCCGCCTCGCCGGTGAGGAGGGCCGTGGTGACCGCCGCCGCGCCCTCGATCCAGCGCTCCCGCTGGCGGGCGGTCTCGTACAGGCGGGCGTTGGCGATGGCGATGCCCGCCTGGCTCGCGAGGACGCGCAGCATCCCCCGGTCCTCGGCGGTGAAGGCGCCGCCCCGCGCGTGGGTGAGGCGGAGCAGGCCGAACGCCTCGTCCTGGACGTGGATGGGGACGCTCAGCACGGAGTCCCCCTCGGCCCCGGAGCCCCCGTCGTCCGCGGAGCCATCGGAGCCATCGGAGTCCCCGTCGTCCCCGGCGTCCGTCGCGCCGGGCTCCGGCTCCGCCCCGGCCGTGAACCGCTCCGGCCGCGCGCCCTCCGCCGCCGGGACCCGCAGCACGGCGTACCGGGCCCCGGTCAACGCGGCGGCGCTGTCCACGATGTGCTGGAGCGTGGGGCGCAGGGACAGCTCCGTGCCGACGCCGATGACCGCGTCCAGGAGCAGCGGCAGGGGCGGCGGGGCTCCGCCGGCGGCGGCGTCGGTCATGGCGGCGGCGTACTCCCGTCACGGACGGGCCGGGCCTCGTCAGCCTGTCAGGGGAGCGAGGACCAGCGGCTGGATCTTGCCCTCAAGCATGGCACCGAGGCCGAGCACCGCGCACACGTCGGGCCGCTCCGCGATGTGCACGGGCATGCCTGTCGCGTTGCGCAGCATCTGGTCGAGGCCGGGGAGCAGCGCGCTGCCGCCGACCATCATGATGCCCCGGTCGGCGAGGTCGGCCACGAGGTCCGGCGGGCAGTCGCGCAGCACCTTGCCGATGCCGTCGAGCACGGCGGTGAGCGGGGTGTGGATGGCGTTGCGGACGGCGGCCGTGTCGACCTGGACAGAGCGGGCCAGGCCCGTCGCCACGTCCCTGCCGTGGATCTCGGTGGACTCCGGGCCGTGCGGGGTCAGGCCGTTGCCGCTGAGGGCGAGTTGCAGGGGGCGTACCGACTGGGAGGGCAGCATCAGTTCGTGCTGGTGGCGCAGGTGTTGCACGATCGCGTGGTCGATGGCCTCACCGCCCACCGGGATCCGCTCGGCCGTCACGATGGAGCCGAGGGAGAGCACCGCCACCTGTGTGGTCGCGGCGCCGCACACCATGATCATGGTCGCTTCCGCGCGCTCCACCGGGAGCCCACAGCCCACCGCCGCCGCGATGAGCGTGTCCACCAGTTCCACGCGCCGCGCGCCGAGGCCCACCAGGGTCTCGACGGTGGCGCGCTGCGCGAGCGGGTCCGCGTCGTGCGGGGTGCACGCGGCGGCGCGCAGCCGGGGCTTGCGGCGCAGGGTGCGGCGCAGCTTCTCGCCGAGGAGGCTGCGCAGCATGCGCTGGGCCATCTGGATGTCGACGACCGTGCCGCCGGACACGGGGCGTACGACACGGATGTAGGCGGGGGTGCGGCCCGTCATCTGCTCCGCGAACTGGCCGACCGCGATGAGCGCGCCCGTGCGCGTGTTCACGGCGGCCACGCTCGGCTCGTCCACGACGAGCCCGGCCCCCTTCACGAACACGCGCGTGCGGGCCGCCCCCAGGTCGACGCCGATATGGCAGCGGCGCAGCTGTTCCAGACTGACGGTCACGGCGGATCCTCCCGAGAGCACGCGGGGGCCCACCGGGCGGTGGGCCCTGCCCTTCGCATCCTGCGGGGGGCCGGGGGCGGCTGCACGCGGGGGTGGGCCGGGCGGGGTGCGGCCGAGCGGGTGGTTCCGGACACCGCGCGGGCCGGATTCCCCGGCGCGTAAATCGGTACGTGGCCTCCGGAGCGGCCGGTTAGCATCCCGTGTGACACGAGCATCCACTGAAGACGCGACTGACGACGAGCGCCCCGCCATAGCGGACACGGGGCCCGGTTCCGGCGCGTCCGCCGCGCCCAAGCGCCGTATCCTCGCCGACCTGACCCCGCTGCGGATCTCCGCGGACTACCGGCGCCTGTGGTTGGGCAACACCGTCTCCTGGATCGGCCAGGCGATGACCGCCCTCGCGGTCTCCCTCCAGGTGTACGACATCACCGGGTCCAGCTTCTCGGTCGGCCTCGTCGGGCTGTTCTCGCTCGTCCCGCTCGTCGTCTTCGGCCTGTACGGGGGCGCGATCGCGGACACCGTGGACCGCCGCAAGCTCGGCCTGTACTCGGCCATGGGCCTGTGCGCCCTGTCGGTGGTCCTCGCGGCGGCGGCGTTCGCGGACTTCCACCACGTGTGGTTCCTGTACGCCGTGGTCGCGCTCCAGGCGACGTGCGGCGCCCTGAACTCGCCCGCCCGCACCGCGATGATCCCCCGTCTCCTGCCGCCCGAGCAGCTGCCCGCCGCCAACGCCCTCACCTCCCTGACCACCACCTCCGGCACGACCGTCGGCCCCATGCTGGGCGGCCTCATCGTCGGTCTGTGGGGCTACCAGGCGGCGTACGCCATCGACGCCGTCGCCTTCACGGCCGCGCTGTACGCGATGTGGCGGCTGCCGACGATGCTCCCCGGAGACGACGGTGCCGACGGCGGCGGCGCGGCGGCGGACGGCGGCAAGCGGCGCCGGGCCTCCGTCGTCGACGGCCTCCGCTTCCTCGCCACCCGCCCCAACCTGCGCATGACGTTCTTCACCGACATGTGCGCGATGGTGCTCGCGCACCCGCGCGCGCTGTTCCCCGCCATCGCCGTCGTCTGGTACGGCGGCGACGCGAAGACCGCGGGCCTGCTCGCGGCGGCGCCCGCCGTGGGCGCGCTGCTCGGCAGCGTGTTCTCCGGCTGGCTCGGCCGCGTCCACCATCACGGGTTCGCCATCGCGCTCTCGGTGGCGGGCTGGGGCACGGCCGTCGCCGTCTTCGGCCTCACCCGCGACCTCTGGCTGGGCGTCGTCTTCCTGGCCCTCGCGGGCGCCGCCGACACCATCTCCATGGTGTTCCGCAGCACCATGCTCCAGGCGGCCACGCCGGACGCCATGCGGGGGCGCCTGCAAGGCGTGTTCATCGTGGTGGTGGCGGGCGGCCCCCGCCTCGGCGACTTCCTCGCGGGCACGGTCGGCGACCTGACCTCGCCCCGGGTGGCGATCGTCGGCGGCGGCGCGGCCTGCGTCCTCGCGGTGGGCCTGCTGGTGCTGCGCTGGCGCGCCTTCCTCCGCTACGACGCCCGCGACCCGCAGGCCTGACGCCACGCCGCCCGCGCCCCGGGCGGGCCCGACCGGTCAGCGGCCGCGCACGGCGTCCACGACCTCCGCCAGGGAGCCCACGGTGTGCCGGGCCCCGGCGGCGTGGAGGCGGTCCCGGGCGCGGCCGTCCGGGGCGAGCCCGACGAACGGCACCCCGGCGGCCGCCGCCGCCCCGGCCTCCGCCACGGTGGACCCGATCATCACGCAGCGCTCCGCGGGGGTGTGGAGGCGGTCGAGGACCCGGCGCAGCCCGGCCGGGTCGGGCAGCAGCCGCGTCAGGTCGGGCGTGCGGCAGGCGATCGCGTCGGCCGGGATGTCGAGCGCGTGCGTCGCCACGTACGTCGCGACGGCGCGCGGCGCGGTGTCGGTGACGACGGCCAGGCCCCGGCGGGCGGCCCGCACCGCCCGCACCAGCGCGGCGGCGTGCGGCACGGGCCGCGCCCCGTACACCGCCTGGCGCTCGATCCGGTCCAGCTGGTCGTGCAGCTCGCCCGCCGGGGCGCCGTCCCCGGCGAACGCGCGCAGGACGTCCACCGGGTGCGCGAACTCCTCCCCGGCCCCGTCGCCCTCCCGCTCGCGCGCGACGAGCGAGAGCAGCCGCAGCGCGGCGTCCCGGGCCTTGCCGGGGGCGTAGAGGCGGGCGAGGGTGCCGTCGAAGCCGAGGACGACGGCGGCGGCGCGGCCGAGGTCCGCCGCGAGCGGGCCGGGGTCGGCCGGGAGCCTGCGGAACCAGGAGTCCGCGCCGGGCACGGGCTCGAAGCGCGGGTCGTCCAGGGCCTCGCGCAGTGCGGAGGGGACGACCACGAGCGCGTGGTCGGTGCTCGGCGGCAGGGCCGGCCCCGGGGGGTCGTCGACCGTGACGACGAGGCCGAGCCCGTTGAACCTCCGGACGACGTCCGGCAGTTCCTCCAGGAGCACGGTCATCAGGTCGGGCAGGGGGGCGCCGGGGCCGAGGGCCGCGTCCCAGCCGTTCTCGCGGGGCAGCAGCTCGAACTGCTCGGCCCCGACGCCGCCCTGGACCAGCAGCTCGATCACCGCCCGGCTCAGCTTCGTCAGGGCGTCCGCCTGCCAGCCCGGGCGGGCCGCGAAGGCGAAGGAGAGGGTCGTACCGGTGTCGGACACGCGCTCCAGGAGCGACTGGCGCATGCCGCGCAGCTGCGCGCGGAACGCGCGGGCGGCGGGTCCCGGCACGCCCTCCAAGGGTTCGCCCGTCCACAGCGCGAGCGCGGCCGCGGCGCGTTCGGCGAAGGGCCGGGAGCTCTCCGCCGCGTACGCGCGCTCCGCCGCGGCGTGCAGGTCCCGGAAGCGCAGGACGTCGACGGCGGCGGTCCCGTCCACCGGGTCCATCGGCAGGAAGCAGCCGTCGTCGTCCCGCATCACGCCGAGGGTCTCGGACAGGCGGGTGACGTACGCGCCGACGAGGCGATCCGCGTCGGGCGGCACGTCCTCCTCGTCCCAGAGGGCGGCCACCAGAGCGTCCTCGTCGACGGGCTCTCCCTCCGCTCGTACGAGTGCGAGGAGCAGCGCCTGTTCCGGGCCCGCGCCGGTGGGCAGCGGGCGGTCGTCCTGGAACACGCGGACGCGGCCGAAGAAGCAGTAGCGGCGGCCCGTGAACGCCAGGTCGCGCAGGCGCGTGAAACCCTCCTCCTGGGTGTCCGGGTGGTGGGACAGGAGGTCGGTGATGGAGGTCTCCAGGACCACGCGCAGCCGCTCCGGCAGGCCCGTGAGCCGCAGGTGGAGCGTTCCCCCGGGGTCCCGGCCCAGGCACAGCGTGCGGACGAGTTCCCCCAGCGCGCGGAAGTCGTCGGTGCGGCTCGCGGTGCCGAGCGGCACGAAGTCCAGGACCTTCAGGACGGGGCCCTCCGGCGTGACGAACACGGTCCGCAGGGAGAGCGCCCCGTGGGGCAGGCCGTGGTCGTGCAGGAGGGCCAGGGCCTCGGCGATGCCGGGCAGCAGCGAGATCAGCTGGGGGCCGGGCAGGCCGTGCGGGGAGTCGCGCAGCAGGACGCGCAGGTCGTTGCCGTGGATGTACGCCTGCACCACGTAGGGGGAGGTGTCCACCACGCCGTAGTCGGTGACGGCGGCCACGCCCGGGTGGCGGAGCTTGACGAGCCGCATCGCGTTCCCGAGCACGTTCAGGCGTCCCCACGTCCGGCGTGAGTAGGTCCGGATCAGCACCTGTTCGCCGTCGCCGCGGGTGTCCTCGGCCAGCCACTCGTCCGGCGACGCCATGCGGCGCAGCAGCCGGTAGCGGCCCGCGAACAGCCGCGCGTGCTCGGTGAGGCGCCGCACGCTGTCCGGACTCACCTCGGCGAAGGGCTCCGCCGTCACCTCCTCGGCGCCCCGGCCCGGCCCGGGGGCCACGGCCCGCAGAGCTCCCGGCGCCGTGCCCGCCCGCTCGTCGATCAACGCGCCCACCCGGGCCAGGAGTTGCCGGGTGCGGACCCTGGCGGACCGCGGCAGGGTCGTGAGCAGCACCTCCCGCACGCCCTCGCGGAAGGCGTACGTCCCGGGCTCTTCGCCCGGCCGCTCGCTCAGCATGCCGCTGAGGACGACCTCCGCCAGGTGCTGGGGCAGCGGGCGGCGCGACACGGCGGCGTGGACGAGCCGCATCACCGGAAGGTGCGGTTCGCCCACCGCCAGATGACCGGCGAGGCGGAACGCCTCCGGGGACGCCGACGAGCGGAAGCGCAGGACCAGGTCCTCGGCGGACAGCAGCGCGACGTCCTCGCGCGGCGGCTCGCCGTCGGGCGGCGCGGGGGAGGGCCCCAGCCACGCGGCGGCGCCCGGCAGTCGGCGGCCACCGGTGTCGGCCACCAGCGCCGCCCAGTGCCGCAGCCACGCCGGGGCGACCTCGACGACGGGGACCGGCACGGCTCCGGCGGGCGGGGCGGAGCCGTCGTAGGGGGCGAAGTCGAGAGCCGCCGTCGGGGCCGCCGCGTGCGGCGCGCCCAGGAGCCCCGGGGCGGCGGGCAGCACCGTGGTGGGCCACAGGCGCTCGGGCAGGGGCTGGACTACCGCGAGCGGCAGCCGGTCCGCCCAGTGGCGCAGCGTCCGGAACCAGCGGCGGCCCGCCGGGCCCTCGCGCCACTGCGGGCCCATGCAGTCGCTGACCACCAGCGTGACCGTGCGGCCCGTCGCGGGCACCTCGGCCGCGCGCGCCGGGACCGTGCCGTCCGGCGCGGCGCGGTGCAGCTCCACCGTGCGGAACAGGCCCGACTGGACGAGCGCGGTGTGCAGTTCGCGGACCAGCGGCAGCCAGACCGGCATCGTGGGCCCGTCGTCGTACACCAGACACAGCCGCAGCCAGCGCTCGTCGGCCGGGCGGAGCACCGGCAGCCAGGCGCGCGGGCCCGCCCCGAGCGCGGCGATGCGGTGGGCGGTCGCCGCCTCGTCGAGGACGTGCCGGTCGGGCGCGGGCACGCGGCGGCCCAGGGGGCGCAGGGCGCGCTGGAGGGCGAGGGGGCGGGAGATCATGGGCGGGACGGGGACGCGGATGCCGGTGCCGCCGCCTCCCGCGCCGAGGGCGCCGTGCCGCGACCCGGCGCCGGAGCCCGGCGCCGGGTCCGCCGTGCGCGGCGTTCCCTGCGGCCCCGGGCGCGGCCGCGGGGCGGGCCCCGCGGGCAGGTGCAGCGGGACGCGGTCCTCGGGCGGCGGCTCCGGCGGGTCGGGGTGCGGCGGCTCGGGCGGGGCCCCGGGGCGGCGGTCGGCGGTGGCCGGGGCCGCTCGCGGGAGCCGCGCGGCCCAGGCGCCGTCCTCGTCCGGGGCGCCCGGGGGCGGCGCCATGTGCCGGGCGAGCCACAGGAGTTCGGCCAGCTCCTCGGCCGAAGGCCCGGCGCCGGTGGAGCGCGCCGCCGCGAGCACGGCGGAGAGCCGGTCGACGGGGGAGTGCGCGGGCCCGTCGGACCGGCCCGCGGGGGGCGGCGGGGTGTCAGAGGGCGGCATCCGGTCCCTCGTCACCGGCCGGGCCCCCGCCCTCGCTCAGATACGGCATGAGCAGCCGCGCCAGCTCGTCGCGCGACGAGGTGTCGAGGCCCGCCGCGCCCGTGAGGTAGATCGCGTTGAGGAGCTGGTCGGTGGCCAGTTCGCCGCCGCTGCCGCGCTCCATGAAGCGGGTGATCAGCTCGCGGGCGTAGGCGTCGGGCGCGCCGAGGTGGGCGCGGACGATCTCCTCCAGGTGCTCGCCGTGCGGCTGCCGGAGGCGCAGCGTGACGCAGCGGCGCAGGAACGCGGGCGGGAACTCCCGCTCGCCGTTGCTGGTGAGCACCACGAACGGGAAGGCCCGGCAGCGCACCCGCCCCTGCCGGACCGTGACCGGCGGCCCGGAGTCGGCGGTGAGCAGGGCCGCATCCGGCGCGTGGCGGGCGACGCGGACCAGCTCCGGGATCTCGTACTGGCCCTCCTCCAGGACGTTGAGGAGGTCGTTCGGCAGGTCCAGGTCGCTCTTGTCGACCTCGTCGACGAGCAGGGCGCGGGGGCGCTCGTAGGGCAGCAGGGCGGTGCCGAGCGGGCCGAGGCGCAGATGGTCCTCGACGCCCGCGCGGTCCTGGGGCGCCCCGCCCTCGTGGGCGCGCCCGGCCGCGTACAGGCGCGACAGCGGGTCGTACTGGTAGAGCCCGTCGTGCAGGGCGCTGCGGCTGGTGATGTTCCACCGCAGGACCGGGCCGAGCCCCAGCTCGCGCGCGACGGCGTAGGCGAGGCTCGACTTGCCGCTGCCGGGCGGTCCGGTCACGAGCAGCGGGCGGCGCAGGTACAGGGCGGCGTTGACGAGCTGGACGCACTCCTGTGTCGCGCGGTACGTACGGGCGCGGTGCGCGCGGTCCGGCGACGTCGCGCGGGCCCCCGGCGCCGGGACCGGCAGGACGGGGCCGCCGTCGAAGGCGCGCCACGGGGGCGGCGGCGGCAGCTTCGTGATGCCGTCGTGCGGCTCGCTGCCGCCGGTGTAGACGGGCCACAGGGACATGCGGACTCCGGGATCTCCGTAGGGGCGGGCGGTCAGGCGACGGGGGAGCGCAGCGGGGCGGGCGCGGCGTCGGGGAAGCAGCGCGGGTCGTCCCACAGCAGCTGTATGTCCCGCGCCCAGTGCCGGTCGGGCTCGTCGGCCGCGTCGGCGGCCTCCCGGAACTCCAGGACGTGGCGCGGCAGTTCGGCGGGCGGGAGCCGCGACAGATGGGCGGCGAGCTGGTCGAGGAAGGCCGCGCCCGTGCAGTCGCCGCCGTCGTGCGCGCAGCCCGTGCGCGGCCAGAGCAGCACCGGCGCGGGCGCGTTCAGGGACGCCTCGAAGTGCGGGCGCAGCCGCGGCGACCTCGGCGGCGCGGCGAAGCCCGCCAGGTCGGCCTCGTCGTGGCGCAGCCGGAAGCGCAGCTTGTTCGGCTTCTCCCCGGCGGCGCAGTCCACCCGGTGCACGGTCGTGGTGGCCTTGGCGTCGAGCCGCTCCCACTTGCGGGCGAGCTGGTGCCGCAGGCCGCCCGCGCGCCGCGCCCTGTCGGTGACCACCAGCGGGTACGAACAGCCGAGCGGCGTCGGGTCGTCGGCGCTGCGCGCCCAGTGCGCCACGGGCTCGTTCAGCCACTCGCGGGGCAGGACGAAGGCGATCAGCTCGGCCGCGTCCAGGGGGAGCCTGCCGAAGGCCTCCTCGATCAGCTCCTGCACCTGGCGGCGCACCCGGCCGCGCGCGAGCGTCCGCGAACCCACGGGGTGCCTGCGCCCGTCCCGGCACGCCGACACCTCCACCAGGACCTGGTCGTCCCCGGCCCCGCTGCGCGCGAGCTCCACGAGGATGGGCGACCAGACGGCCCGGCCGCCCGCCCCGGGGCCCGCCGGGGCGGGCGCGGCCGACGGGGCCGGGACGCACGGCGCTTCCCGCACGCCCACCGGGCCCGGTACGGGCACCGCGTCGCCCGCCACGGCCACGGCTTGGGGGACGGCGGCGGCCGGCCGCGCGGGGAGGTCCGCCGCCTCCTCGGCCGACTCCACGAGGGCCCGCAGGCGCTCCGCGAAGCGGGCCGCGGCGCCCGGCACCTCCACCTCCGAGAGCACGTACCACGCCGCCGACCACAGCGAAGGGAAGCCGCCGGGCGGCGGTGGCGGGCCGAGGGGGCCGACCGCGTCCAGGTAGAGGCGCTCCGGCGCGCAGGCGAGGGCCGTGCCGGCCCGCTCGGCCCGGTCCACCAGGTCGCGCAGGCGCGCCGGGTCGGCGCCGGGCCGCAGCGGGGCCGGGACGAGCCCGGCGAGGCGGGGCCAGTAGCGGGCCATGACGTGCGCGGGCAGCATCCGGCCCGTGCGCACGCCCGCGGCCCCGGCCGCCGCCGAGACCATGCCGACGACGAGCCCGCTGTCCGCGAGGGCCACGGCGGCCCCGCTGAAGCCGGGCGCGAGCGGCTGCCCGTGGGCGCTCCAGGCCTCCAGCTGGATCCACTCGTCGGCGATCAACTGGGCGGCGGTGGCGCGGTACTCGGCGATGGTGCCCTCCTCGTACCCGCGGGGAAAGCCGTACGCGACCAGCCGGGGCCGGGGCTCCGCGTACGCGTCGTCGGGCCCGGCGAACCCCGCGGGTGCGATCGGCACCGGCCTCGCCAGCTCCAGGACGGCGAGGTCGCCCGGGTCGGTGCCGCGCCCCGCCCAGCCGCCGTGCGCGTCGACCTCCGCCGCCACCGTGCCGAGGTCCCCGCGGTGCGGGAAGGCGACGGCGACCGGTGCCCGCGCGCTGTCCCGCACGACGTGTGCGCAGGTCAGCACGTGCCGGTCGGAGACGAGGAAGCCCGCGCCCGTCTCGCGGCCGCACTCCACCCGGGCGTGCCAGGACGCGCTGCTCATGAGGTGGCGGCGGACTCCGGGCGCGGGGCGGGGGCCGACGCGGGGCCCGCCGAGGGCGCGGGGTCCTTCTCCGGCGACCAGGAGAGCCGCACCAGGAGATGGCCCTCGGCGGAGCCCTTCACGAGCACCGCCCCGGCCTCGGCCGTCATCCGCACCCCGAACTCGATCTCCACCGTGTCCGGCCTGAGCGTGCCGTCGCGGAACACCTGGAGCGCCGACTCGGCGGCCGCCCGCGCGCTGTCCAGGGTGGCCTCGAAGGTGCGGGCGGCCTGCGCGGGCCCGTCGCCGCGCGAGACCAGCCGGACGCCGTCCAGGTCGTCGGGGTCGAGCGCCACGACCACCCGCGCGCCGCTGTTCGTCGTGTACTCGACCAACCCACCGTCCATACCGCCCCCGTCGTCACGCGGGCCCACCGCGGCCCACTGCTCGGTCTCCGAGCCCACATTCTGGCCGACGTCCCCGCTGGCGGAAAGCCGCCCTGGCAGCTTCCCGCCAGGCCCGCGCAACTCTCCCGCAACACAAGCGGACTGACACTTGCCGCATCGCCCGCGGGCCCCCGCGCCCCGGGCGCCACCCGCACGTGGTGCCGACGAAGAGAGGTCGCCTTGAGACCCAGACCCCGTCAAGCCCGCCGCCCCCGCCGGGCCCGCCGCGGACTCCTGCCCGCCGGACTCGCCCTCACCCTGCTGCCCGCGGGCCTGACCGCGGCCGCCGTCCCCGCCGCCGCGGCACCGGGACCCGGCCCCCGCACGCCCCAACCCGCCGCGCACGCACGGCAGTCCACCGTCACCCTCGTCACCGGCGACGAGGTGACCGTCACCCGGCTCGGCGACGGCAAGCAGACCGTCGCCGTCGACCGCCCGCGCGGCGCGAGCGGCGCCGTGCGCACGCGCGTCGTCGACGGCCGCGTCACCGTCGTACCGGACGAGGCCCGCCCGTATCTGCGCGCGGGCGTCCTGGACGAGCGCCTCTTCGACGTGTCGGAGCTGATACGCCAGGGAGCCGGTGTCCGGCGAGGAGCACGGGGGGCCGCGTACGGCGGCCTCCCGCTCATCGTCACGTACAAGAAGGACGCCCCCGCCGTCCGCGCGGCGCCGCGCGGCACGCGCCAGGTCCGCTCGCTGCCCAGCATCCGGGGCGCCGCGCTCAAGGCAGCGCCGGGCGCGGCCTTCTGGCGGAGCGTCACCGACGGCGGGAAGGCCCCGCGCGCCCTCGGCGGCGGCATCGCGAAGGTGTGGCTCGACGGCCGGGTCCGGGCGGACATGGCGGCCAGCAACGCCCAGATCGGCACCCCCGAGGCCTGGCAGGCCGGGCTCACCGGCAAGGGCGTGAAGGTCGCCGTCCTCGACACCGGAGTGGACGCCACCCACCCCGACCTCAAGGGCCGCGTGGGCGCGACGAAGAGCTTCGTCCCCGGCGAGGAGGTCGCCGACCGGGGCGGCCACGGCACCCACGTCACCTCCACGGTCGGCGGCAGCGGCGCCGCGTCCCACGGCAAGGAGAAGGGCGTCGCGCCCGGCGCGGAACTCGCCGTCGGCAAGGTGCTCAGCGACGAGGGCTTCGGCAGCGAGTCGCAGATCGTCGCCGGGATGGAGTGGGCCGCCAGGGAGGTGGACGCCAGGATCGTGTCCCTGAGCCTCGGTTCGAGCGAGCCGAGCGACGGCACCGACCCGATGGCCGCCGCCGTCGACGCGCTCACCGAGGAGACCGGCGCCCTCTTCGTGGTCGCCGCCGGCAACACCGGCGCGCCCTCCTCCATCGGCTCGCCCGCCGCCGCCGACTCCGCGCTCACCGTCGGCGCCGTCGACTCCGCCGACGAGGCCGCGTACTTCACCAGCCAGGGCCCCCGCCACGGCGACCGGGCCCTCAAGCCCGACCTGTCCGCCCCGGGCGTGGACATCCTCGCCGCCCGCTCCCGACTGACCCCCGGCCAGGGCGACTACACCACGATGAGCGGTACGTCGATGGCGACCCCGCACGTCACCGGCGTCGCCGCGCTGCTCGCCGAGCGCCACCCCGACTGGTCGGGGCAGCGGCTCAAGGACGCCCTGATGTCCACCTCGCACGCGCTCGACGCGTCCGTGTACACGCTCGGCGCGGGCCGCGTGGACGTGCCGTCCGCGATCGGCGCGAAGGTCACCGCGACCGGCGCCGCCGACTTCGGCTTCTACGCGTGGCCGTACGAGGACAAGAGGCCGGTGCGCAAGACGGTGACGTACACCAACGCGGCCGACGAACCGGTGGAGTTGAGCCTCGCTGCCGAGGGAGCCGCCGAGGGCGTCGTCACGCTCGCCGACGAGAAGCTCACCGTGCCCGCGCACGGCACCGCCACCACCACCGTCACCGGCGACGGGGCGCGGGCGCCCGTCGGCAACACCAGCGGCCGCATCGTCGCGAGCGCGGGCGGCAAGCGCGTCGCGCACACCGCGTTCGGCCTGGTCAAGGAGGAGGAGCGGTACACGCTCACGCTGCGGGTCAAGGACCGGGACGGTGCCCCCACCGGCGCCGACGTCGTCGTGCACCCGCTGGCCAAGGGCGCGGACCCCACCCCGGCGACGGTCGGCGCCTCCGGCGAGCTGAAGCTGCGGCTCAAGCCCGGCGCGTACTCCCTGACCTCCTTCCTCGACGTGCGCGGTGCCCACGGCGCGGACTCCCTCGGCCTCGGCTTCCTCGCCGCGCCCGAGGTCACCCTCGACCGCGACCGGGCCGTCACCCTCGACGCGCGCGACCTGCGGGAGATCACCGCGAAGGTCCCGCGCCGCACCGAGACCCGGCAGCTGCTCATGGAGGCCGCCCGCACCGCGAACGGCTCCTCCTACCAGGGCGCCGTGCAGGTGCCCGTCACGTACGACAGCGTCTTCGCGGCACCGACCCCGAAGGTGCGGCAGGGCACCTTCGAGTACCGCACCGTCTGGCGCCTCGGCAAGCCCGTCCTCGACGTCAAGGGCGTCGGCGCGGCCGTCGCGCAGCCCGGCGGCACCGTCACCGAGGGCCGGGCCCGGCTGAAGGCCTTCGACGCCGGGGACGGCACCCCGGGCGCGTACGCGGGCAAGGACGCGCGCGGCAAGGCCGCCGTGGTGCGCCGCACCGGCGCGGCCGGGCAGCCCGCGCCCGCCGCGCTCGCTCAGGCCGCCCAGGACGCGGGCGCCGAGGCGCTGTTCGTCACCGACGGCGTGCCCGGCCGCCTCAACGCCTGGTTCGGCACGGACGACAACGCGGACCGGCCCCTGACGATCGCCACGGTCGGCGCCGCCGACGGAGCGCGGCTGCTCGCCGCCGCCCGCGCGGGCCGCACCCTGGAGACGACCGGCACCCCCTACACGCCCTACGTCTACGACCTGGAGGACGGCTTCACCGGCGCCGTCCCGGACCGGCCGCTGACCTACGCGCCGGGCAAGCGCGAACTCGCCGTCGTGGACGCCGCGTTCCACGCGCCCGCGCGCAAGGCCACGCCCGGCGGGGAGTTCCGCTACTCCCTCACCGACACCTTCCCCGTCGGCCTCGGGTTCCTGGAGAAGATCGCCTACCCCGCCGAGCGCACCGACTACGTCGCCTCCGGCAAGGGCCGCCTGTGGCACGAGACCGTCCACGCCGGGCCCACCGCCCTGGAGCAGCGCGGCGGGCTCGTCGACTACCGGGGCGGCAAGCACACCGCGCTGAACTGGTTCAGGCCCGTCTGGCACCCGTGGCTCGGCTCCGGGCTCGGCTGGGGCCAGGAGCGCACCGGCGACGACCTGGCCTTCAACGTGCCCGGCTGGGGCGACTCCGGGCCCGACCACACCGGCTTCGGCGACGTGTGGAACGACGACTCCATGACGCAGGTCAGCGCCGTCTACGCCGACGGCGAGCTGGTCGACCGGCGGCAGAGCTCCGGCGTCCACGTGTGGGACGCCGCGCCCGAGGAGCGCACGTACAAGGTGGTGACCGACACCACGCTCGCCGCCGAGCGGTGGCGCCTGGCCACCAAGGGCCACGCCGAGTGGACCGTCCGCTCCGCCCGCACCCCCGCCGACCGCAGGACCGTCCTGCCCGTGCTGAACCTCGGCTTCGACGTCGACACCGACCTGTACGGGGACGTGCGGGGAGGCCGGACGCTGCCGGTGGGCCTCTCGGCCGCCTACGTCCGGGGCGCCGCCGCCCCGGGCGCGATCCGCTCCGCGCGCCTTGAGGTGTCCTACGACGACGGGGCGTCGTGGACGGACGTCCGGCTGCGGAGGGACGGGGCGTCCTGGAGCGGGAAGCTGCGGGTGCCGCGAGGTGCTGGTGCGGTGTCGCTGCGGGGCTCCGCCTCGGACGACCGGGGCGGGTCGGTCACCCAGGAGATCCTGCGCGCCGTGGGCGTGCGCTAGCCCCGCCCTCCTGGCCCTGGGCGGCTCGGCTCAGCCCACCGCGCTACCGCGCTTGTCCTCAAGCGCCGGACGGGCTGGATCGGCTCGGTCCTGCGCAGCCGTCTGCCGCCCACCCGCCCCCGAGGGGGCGGGTGGGCGGAAACCCGCCGGGCGGTTCAGCCGGACGCGGTCAGGGACCGCTTAAGGATCTTGCCCATGTCGTTGCGCGGGAGGGCGTCGAGGACGCGCAGGGCCCGGGGGCGCTTGTGGGGGGCGAGCCGGTCCGCCACGTGGGAGGCGAGCTCGTCCAGGGACGGCACCCGCCCGGGGTCCGCGGGGACGATCCACGCGACGACCCGCTCGCCCAGGTCGGGGTCGGGCTCCCCGGTGACGGCGGCCTCCCGCACCCCGTCGTGTTCGAGGAGCGCGTTCTCGATCTCCCCGGCCCCGATCTTGTACCCCCCGCTCTTGATGAGGTCGGTCGCCTTGCGCCCGACGATGCGGACGTACCCGTCGGGCTCCCGCACCGCCATGTCCCCGGTGCGGAACCACCCGCCGTCGGCGAACGCGGCCGCCGTGGCGTCGGGCCGGTTGAGGTACTCGGTGAAGAGGTTCGGCCCGCGCACCTGGATCTCGCCGACGGCGTCGGGCTCTGCGGGGACCTCCCGGTCGGCCTCGTCGACGAGACGGAGCTCGACGCCGGGCAGCGGCACGCCCACGGTGCCCGCGCGGGCCTCGCCGTCCGCGCGGACGCTGGTGTTCATGAGCGTCTCGGTCATGCCGTACCGCTCGATGACGCGCCGCCCCGTGGCCGACGCGATCCGCTCGTGGTCGTGCACGGGCAGCGCCGCCGAGCCCGACACCAGGAGCCGCGCGCCCGCGAGGGCCTTGACCAGGCCGGGCTCGTCGGGCAGCGCCTCCGCGACGCGGTGGTACATCGTGGGCACGCCGAAGAGCATCGTGGCCCCCGCGGCCAGCTCCCGGGCGACGCCGTCCGTGCTGAACCGGCCGAGGTGGCGCAGCGATCCGCCGCGCCGCAGCGGTCCGAGGACGCCGAGGATCAGGCCGTGCACGTGGAACAGCGGAAGGCCGTGCACCAGGACGTCGTCGCCGGTCCACTGCCAGGCGTCGGCGAGCGCGTCGAGGGTGGCCGCGAGCGCGCTCCGGGGCAGCACCACGCCCTTGGGCGGGCCCGTCGTACCGGAGGTGTAGACGACGAGGGCGGGGGCGTCGGGGGACACCTCCCGGGGCGGGGCGGGCGCGGGCCCGTCCGCCGCCGGGTCCACGTCGACGCGGTCAAGTCCCGCGAGGGCCGCGGGCAGTTCGTCGCCCGGCCCCGCGAGCACCAGGGACGGCGCGCTGTCCCCGACGATGTGCCCCAGCTCCTTCTCGCCCGACTTGGGGTTGAGCGGCACCGCGGGCACCCCGGCGAGCAGCGCCGCCACCACGCCGACGGCGGTCTCCAGGGTGGGGGTCGCCCAGACGGCCACGCGGGCCGCGCCCGAGCCGGTGATGCGGTCGGCCAACGCGCCCGCCGCGGCGCCGAGTCCGGCATAGCTCAGGGCCCGGTCGCCGAACCGCAGGGCCGGGGCGTCGCCCGGTGCCGTGAGGGCGGGGATGAGGGGTTCGGGTTCCACGAGTCGTCCTCCGTAAGTGCTCAGCGTGTGCGCGGCGGCTTGATGAGGGAATTGCGCCACCGACGGTGTGGTGTCGCGGTGATCGGCACACCGGGCCGGGGCGACCGGCCCGCCGGCGGGGGGTGCCCGCTCCGCGGACGCGGACGCGGGGCACGGGGTTCCCGGCCCGTGCCCCTGCCCGGGTGCGGCGCGGCGCGGGGTGGCTGGTGCGCGTCCGCGCGCGGCGTGGCGCCGGGCGCCAGGCCTGTGTCCGCGTGCGGCGTAGGGCCGGGCGCGTGGCCTGTGTCCGCGTGCGGCGTCGCGCAGGACGTCCGGTGCGGGGTCGCGTGCGCGTGGTGCGACGGGCGGGGCCGGTCGGTCCGCGGCGCGGGGCGTACGGTCCGCGTACGCGCGGCGCGGGGTCGTACCGCACGCACCGCCCCGCGCTCACCTCGCACCGCTCCCCCTCGTCGCCCTCCGACATCACGATCACTTCCCCCGCAAACCTATCCACCTCCCCACCGCCCCAAGCCCCCGGCCGGGCGCCCGCGGAGCCGCCGTGGGAAATGCGCTTTCCCGGCGGGGGAGGGGCGGGTTAGCCTGCGGCCCCCGCCGTCCGGCTCCATGGTGCCCCGCCCCGGGCCCCGTACCCGAGGAGAGCGCCCGTGGCCCTCGCCGTCGCCCTTGCCACCTTCCGGCCCCAGGACCACATCGGCGCCGTGGACCGCGACCTGCCGGACCTCGCGCGCGCCGTCCGCGCGGCGGGCGCCACCGCGCGGGTCGCGCCCTGGGACGACCCGGACGTCGACTGGGGCGCGTACGACCTCGTCCTCATACGCTCGACCTGGGACTACATCGAGCACGTCGCCGAGTTCATGGCCTGGGCAGGGCGCGTCGCCGCGGTGACGCGGCTCGCCAACCCGGCGGACGTCGTGTGCTGGAACGCCGACAAGCGGTACCTGGGCGAGCTGGCGGCGGCCGGGGTGCCGACCGTGCCGACGGCTTACGCGGCCCCGGGCTCCGGCGCGGAACCGGACCTGCCCGCGGGCGAGTTCGTCATCAAGCCCACCGTCGGCGGCGGCTCCCACCTCGCGGGGCGCTACGGCCCCGGCGGGCACGCGGCCGCGCGGGCCCACCTGGCCCGCCTCGACGCCGAGGGCCTCACCGCGATGGTGCAGCCCTACATGAGCCGGATCGACACCACCGGCGAGCGCGCCCTGATCTTCTTCGGCGGCCACTACCGGCACGCCATCCGCAAGGGCGCCGTCCTCACCCCGGGCACCGCGTACGACGCCGCCAAGACCTCGCACCCCGACGTCCGCGCCTGGCAGCCCACCGGCGCCGAACTCGCCCTCGCCGAGCGCGCCCTGGCCGCCGTGCCCGGCGCCCCCGAACTGCTCTACGCCCGCGTGGACCTGGTCGACGGCGACGACGGCGCGCCGCACGTGATGGAGCTGGAGCTGATCGAGCCGAACCTGTTCCTCGACGTCCACCCGGAGTCCCTGCCGGTGGTCGCGGAGCTGATCGTGAAGGCGGCCGGACAGTGAGGGGGCCGAGGCCCCGCTAAGGGCCCTCGGGGTACGAAACGCGCTGCAACAGGCCCCAGGTGAACTCCGCCACGCACGCGCGCGGCCGCCCGGTCTCCCCGTCCGCGGCGCTGAACGCGAGCCGCCACCGCGTCGGCGCCGTGCCCTCCATGGGCCGCGCGGGAGCGAAGGCGCGGGCGGCCTCGTCGACCGTGCAGGACCAGGGCGTGAGGTCGGCCAGCGTGCGCAGGGCGGGGGACGCGGCGCCGGGGGCCCGGACCAGCCACTCGTTCCAGACGGCGTTGCGCGGCCCGAGCAGCACCTCGAAGCGGAGGTCGGGCCAGAGCGGCACCGGCCACAGCAGGGCCTCGCACTCCAGGTCGCCGATGGCGCGCCGGGCGGTGGCCGCGGGCTCGCCGAGCACCGAGCGGTAGCGGGAGACCGCGGCCCGCGACCGCGGGGAGCGCACCATCGCCTGCCAGCGCCGGTTGGCCTCGCGCATCTCGCCGATGGAGACGCCGAGGGCGTGCCGGGCGTCCTCGACGAGGTCCGGGTTGTGGTCGGCCATGCGGCGCAGCAGCACCAGCTGGAAGTCCAGCGGGGTGAAGGGAGCGGAGGGGCTTGAGGGCATGGGATCCATCGTGGCCCATCGCCCGGCCGGGGGTGGACGGCCCCTCCGCGCCCCGGCTCAGGGAGCGGTCTGCGTCAGGAGCCGCTCGTGCTCCTCCTCGGTGACCTGCTCGCCGGAGGACGGAAGGAGCTGCGGAATGCCGTCGACGATGGGGTAGCGGCGGCGCAGGCGCGGGTTGTACAGGGCCTGGTCCACCTCCGCCGGGTCGGACCGCTCGGGCAGCACGAGCACCAGTGGCCCCTTGTCCAGCGGGCAGGCGAGGATCTTCAGGAGCGGGTCGTCGGGGTTCATCCTGAGGTCAGCTCCTTGGGAGGCGTGGGGGTGTGGGCGGCGGGCGGCCCGTCGTGCTTGGGCATGACGAGCAGGACCGTCACGGCCAGGGCCGTGCCCGCGACGCGCAGCGCGAGGCGCGCCGGGTCGTGGGGCAGCGCCTCGCCGAACGCGAGCGTGCCGAGCACCGCGGTGAACAGGCTCGTCACCGTCGTGCACACCGGCACGATCAGCGAGGCCCGGCACCGCTGGAGCGCCGCCTGCGACATGACCAGGCCGAACGCGCCGGTGAACAGCAGCAGATAGGGGTACGGCGAGCGCAGCAGGTCGAGCAGCGCGCCGCCGATGCCGTGCGTCGTCAGCGAGCTGGAGACGCCCTTGATGGCCAGCGAGCTGACGCCGTACAGGAGGCCGACGGCGACGCCGTACTCCACGCCCGACGTCGGCTGCCGGTGGAGCTGTCCGGCCCGGCGCTCGCCGTTCGCGTACAGCCAGACGCCGAGGGCCAGCGAGGGGAGGCTGACCAGCAGGACCAGCGCCACCGGGGCGTCCTTGCCCACGGTGTCGGCGCCCTCGTCGAGGGAGAGCACCACCATGAGCAGGGCGACCAGGATCGCGCCGACGGCGACGCGCTCGCGCCCCGAGGTCCGCTCGCCGAGCAGCCGCGAGGACAGCAGCAGGAGCAGGACGAGGCCGGAGACGAAGATGCCCTGGGCGGCGGCGATCGGCAGCGTGCGGTAGACGGCGAGCTGCGCGCCGAAGCCCGCCGCGAGGGCGAGCGAGCCGCCGAGCCACAGCGGGCTGGAGACGACCTGCCCGAGCAGCCGCAGCGGTGCCCGCACGCTCACCGAGGGCATCGCGGACAGGGCCCGCTTCTCCAGGACGAAGCCGGTGCTGTACAGGACGTTCGCGAGCAGCGCCGCCACCACACCCACCCACATGGGCTCAGGCCTTCCGGGCGTGCAGCAGCAGGATCGAGGCGGCGCCCGGCACGGCGCAGGCGAGCCGGTCCAGGGCCCGCAGCGGCCGGGGCACGCCGTGGAAGGGCGCGCCCGCGAGCCGGACCACGTCGAAGCCGGAGGCCGCCACGAACTCCCGCAGCGCGCGGGCGGTGTAAAGGCGCAGGTGCCCGACGACCTCGCGCCCGGGGCGGCCGTGGATGGCGCGCAGGCTCACCTCGGAGAACACCGGCTGCACCCCGGCGAGCAGCAGGCCGCGGTTGTACCAGGCGGCGAGGTTCGGCGTGGACAGCATGAGGTGGCCGCCGGGGCGCAGCACGCGGCGCAGCTCGTCCAGGGCCGAGTCGGGGTCGACGAGGTGCTCGACGACCTCGCTGAAGAGCACCGCGTCGACGGTGCCGGACGCGAACGGGAGCCCGCCGTCGGTGAGTTCGCCGCGCACGACGTACGGCAGGTGCCCGCCGGCGCGGCGCAGCGCGTCCTGGGACCAGTCGACGCCGATGACGCGGTGCCCGGCGAGCAGCGGCGCCGCGACCCGGGCCGCGGAGCCGTCGCCGCAGCCCACGTCGAGGACCACGCGGGCGCCGCGGGTGGCGGGGCCGAGCGCGGCGGCGAGCATCCGTGCCTGCCGCAGGCTGCGGGCGTCACCGGAGGCGACGGGGACGGCCGGGTTCTCGTAGAAGTCCCGCAGGCCGTGCGGGCGTTTCGGCGCGGACCGCGCCGCGGCCCCTGTCGTGCCGGTCGTCGTCATGGGGCGGGCTCCTCCTCGGTGACGTGGAGGTAGTGCTCGAAGAGGCCGCGCAGATGGGCGCCGTCGCCGTGGCCGAGCAGCGTCCGGGACCAGCGCAGGGCCAGGTGCAGCCGGCCCGCGGTGGACGCGGTGGTCACGGTCAGGCCGCGCGGCATGCGGGCGGGCGCCGAGAACCACACCGCGTGGGCCGCCCCGGCGTCCCCGAAGTCGAGCGCGTACGGGATCCGGCCGATGTTGCTGAGCAGCGTCGTCGACGTCCACGGCGCGGCGGCCCTGCGCAGCCCCCGGGTGACGGCCGCCCGCACCCCGACCGGCAGGACCGGCGCGGTGAGCAGCGTCGCCCCGTGGCCGAGCTGCGGCCGGGACAGGGCCTTGAGGGCCCGGGTGCGGTCGGAGGTGCGGCGCAGGAGCGTACGGACGTCCTCGGGGCGCGGCTCGGCGTCGAGGAGCGGGGTCAGCTCGTCGGCGCCGAAGGGGACTTCGACGAGCCGGGTGCCGTTGCCGATGGGCATCGACATGTCGCGCGGGCGGTCGTCCACCGGCATGGTGATGCGCAACGGCCTGGGCTTCGCCCCGTGTTCGCGGTTCCAGTGGGCGATCATCAGGGCGGTCGCGATCATCAGCTGGTCGTTGACGGTGAACGGCGAGCCCTTGGGGCGGCGCGGCACCGGCAGCTCCGCGACCAGCATGCCGTTGCCCGGCGAGGGCTCGGGCGCGCCGTGGGCGACCCGGGCGGGCGGGGTCCACGGCGAGGGCAGCTCCGGCGCGTCGGCCGCCGGGGCGGTCGCGGGCGTGCGCGTCGGGGGCGCGGCGGGCGCGTTGTCCCGGCCCCCGTACAGCTCGGCGGCCGTGGCGAGGACGCGCAGACAGGCGGGGCCGTCCAGGGCGGTGTGGTTGATGGTGAGGAACAGCACGCTGCCGCCGGACTCCGGTGCGGCGACGACCTCCAGGCGCACCGGCGGGGACGCGGTCAGCGGCGGCGCGTCGCACAGCGCCCGCTCCCGGGCCCGCCGCAGGCCGTCCGTCCGCGCCTCGGGGAAGGTGACGACCTCCACGTCGGGTCCTTCGGTCAGCTCCCACTCGTAGCGGCGCCGGTACCAGGCGCCGCGCGCCTCCCGCATGAGGATGCGCGGATGGCGGCGCAGCGCCTCGGTGAAGGCCGTCCGCAGCCGGTCCGGGTCCGGGGTGCCCGGCAGGTGCACCTCGATGTGGACGGTCTCCGGCTCCTCCTCCTGGAGGCAGTGCCGGGCGACCTCGTCGACGACGGGGAACGGCACCCGGCGCCGCGGACGGCCGGGGCCGTCCGCGCGCCGTGCCGGTTGTTCCAGCGCGGTCATGCCTGGTGGTCCTCTCCCTGCTCCGTGCCGTCGCCGGACGTCCGCTCGCGGTGCGGCAGCGGCGGCGCCCCCGGCCCGCGGTCGGGGCCGAGCGGCAGCGTCGTCGCGGACGGGTCGCTGTCCGACGGCCCGGCGGGCCGCGCGGCCGGGCCGGGGCCCGGCGCCGGTGCCTGCTTCGCGAGCGGGTCATCGCCCGGCGCCGGGGCGGGCTTCGCTAGCGGGTCACCGCCCGGGGAAGCCCCGGCACCGGCGCCCGCGGGTCCGGCGCCCGGCGCCGCCGCAGGTGACCGCGGCGGCCCCGCGGGCGGCGCGGCCTGCCCGGGCACGGGTGTTCCGCCCGGACCCACAGCCCCCGCGGGGGCGGCCTCCCGCACCGCCACCAGGGCCGCGAACAGGCCGATGAACGCCATGATCTGGGCCGCGTGCCCGAAGGCGCCCTCGTCCGCGGCGACCGTCTCCCCGGCACCGACGGCGGCGGCGATCCCCGCCCCGGCGAGCGCGACGAAGGCCAGCGGCGCGAGCAGCTGGTGCCGCCGCCACGCGAGCACCGCGAGGGCGGGCACGAGCAGCGCGAACCAGCCCGCGACGACCACGGCCACCAGGGTCAGGGCCACCGTGCCGAGGACCACGCCGGGCGCGGGCGGCGCCACGTCGGGGCCGTCCGGGTTGGCGTCCCTGCGGCGCACGAACACGAGCACCACGAGCGCGAGGACGCCGACGCCACCGCCGATGAGCCCGGCCTCGTACGCCGTCGACGGCTCGTAGCTGAGCTTGACGGTGCCGCCCTCGCCGGCCGGGATCAGCCAGCCCTGCTGCCAGCCGTCGAGCCGCACCTCGCGCAGCTCCTCGCCGTTCAGGGTGGCCTTCCAGCCGTCGTTGACGTTCTCGTACGTGGTGAGGTACGCGGCCGCGCCGTCCCCGACGGCGAGCTCGCGCCGGTCGCCGAGCCAGTCCTTGACGCGCAGGTCGCGCGCGGTCGTGTCGAGGTCGCCGGGCGTGCCGCGCGTCAGCGTCACGTCGGTGACCTTGAGCGGTCCCGCGTCACCGGCCTCCACGGTGTGCTCGCCCGCGCCCAGGTTCACCTCGGGCCGGGGCTTGGGCTTCCGTTCACCGCGCTCGCACAGCGTGACCTCGACGGGCCGCCGCTGCACGAGGTCGCGCACGGTGCCCTTCACGGAGGTCGGGTACAGCTTGCCGTCGACGGCCACCTCGGGGCCCTGGCCGCAGGCGAGTTCGAAGGTGCGCCCGGCCCGCGGCTGCTTGGTGCGGTACTGGTCGAGCGCCGGGACGTACGCCTCGGTCAGGCCCACGGGCAGCTGGAGCTTCTCGTCCGCGACCGGGTTGTGCAGGGTCAGCGGCGCGGTCTCGGTGATGGTGATGTCGAGCCGGTCGGTGGTGATCGGCGTGAAGCGCGCCATGCCGTTCTCGTCGACCCCGGCGACGGCCGCGCCGTCCGGCGAGCTGATCTCGATCTTCTGGGCCCGCGTCGACAGACCGCCCGCCGGGGGCAGCACGATCTCGCCGACGGGCACCTTGCCCGGCCAGCGCAGATGGATCACCGGGGTGTCCCCCGCGATCCACGCGGTGGTCAGGTCGCCGTCCGTCAGATTGCGCGCGGACAGGCCCGTGCCCAGGCCGGACGTGGAGTCGGCGCTGGCGCGGATCTGCTGGCGCTGGTCGGGAGCCACGTCGTAGAGCAGCTCGTCGAGCTTGGACCCGGGCACCGCGACGGCGCTCATCCGCACGTCGTACGTGTCCTGCCCCTCGGTCGTGAACCGGCGGTGCAGACCCGCCTCGGAGGTCACGGGCGACAGACCGCTGAGGTCGGCCGAGCGGTGCATGGAGTACGTCGTCGCGTCGGCGTCGGCACCCTCCGTGCCCTTCACGTCGTTCGGCATCCGCAGCAGCTTGGTCACCTGGACGCCGGGGATGCTGATCTCCGCGAACCCGGCGCCGGTCAGGCCCTCCGTGGCCACCTGGGAGTCCAGGATGGTGATCTTGATCCAGTCGGTGTCGCCCGGCACGGCGGCGACGCGCTGCGTCGTGCCGTTCGCCTTGAGGAACGACTCCTTCTCGCCCTTCTCGGTCTCGACCCGCACCCGCGTCGGGGCCGCCCGCACCCCGTCCTGGGGCAGCGGCGTCACCTTGAACGAGGCCGGGACGGCGGTCTTCTTCCGGAACTCCGCCTTGATCCACTCGCCGTCGGGGCTGCCCGGGTTGCCTTCCGTCCAGGCCGTGTCGGGGTTGCCGTCGAAGGCGTTCACGGGGTCGTACTGCGGCAGGTGGAAGAGCCAGTTGCCGTAGGAGGAGGCCGTCACCGACTTCGCACCGCGCAGCTCCGCCGTCGTCTGGTGCTCGATCCCCTTGGTCGGCAGGATCTGGTGCGGCTTCTTGCCGGGATCCTGGAGCGCGTCCGGCGCGTTCTTCTCGTCGCGGGTGTACGTGTACGAGGTGTTGGTGTTGACCAGGCCGAACCGCGTGTCCGCGCGCCGCAGGCCGTCACCGACCGCCTGGAGCCCGGGCGCGGACCCGAGGCCGGGGTGGTTGTCCCCGGTCAGGACCACGGGGCGGTCGCGCAGCTGGGGGTCGGCGGACAGCGGGAGCAGCGCCTCGGGCCCGCCGCTGACGACGGCCGTGTTGGACACCGGCTTCAGGCCCGCCTGGCCGGGCCGCGGGGTGTCCTTGCCCGGCGTGTAGATCTCCACCGCGCGCTGGCGCGGGTACAGGCCCTCGACCTGCACGGGTGTGTCGTTCGCGATCCGCCCGCCGGTCTGGGTGGGGCCGAAGCCGGTCACCCGCGTGTAGCCGGACTGCTCCAGGGTGCGCTTGACGGTCGCCGTCGGGACGTGCCCGATCTGGTCCGGGTCGAGGTCGTTGCGCACGACCACGTAGTACAGGCCCGCCCGCGTCAAGTAGTCCTTCAGGCCCGGGACCTGACTGCCCGTCATCAGGGCCTGCTCGACGGCGTCCATGGCGCGCCGGTTGCCGGGCGTGCCGAAGGGCACGTAGTCGCGCTGGGCCCAGCGCGACTCGGCCTGCACGTCGAGGGGCTGGTCGATCGGGGAGCCCCAGGTGTAGATGCCGTGCGCGGACGCGGGCACCACCAGGGCGCGCGAGTCCGGCGAGTACTTGTCCAGCCAGTCGGCCGTGGCCTGCCAGTGGTTCGGCAGCTTCTTGAACGAGCCGGGCTGCAGGATCGAGCCGTTGAGATACGGCCACAGCAGACCGGGAAGCACCAGGACGGCCGCGATCAGGGGCGCGTACCGCCGCCCGGGCAGGGCCCGTGCGCCGCGCGCGGGGCTCACCACGCCCGCCAGGTGCGCGAGGCCGAGGGCGAGGGCGAGCGCGAGGCCCGTCTGGAACTTGTAGATGTTGCGGAACGGCACCAGCCAGCCGTTGAGCCAGTCCTGCACCGTGCCGTGGAAGAGCGCACCGGAGGCGCCGCCGTACCCGGCGAGCAGGACCAGGGCGGTGGAGAGGACCGTCAGGGTCAGCCACCGCCGCTCCGGCAGGTCGCGGCGGGCGAGCCCGGCGAGCCCGAGCCCGGCCGCGAGCGCCGAGCACACGACGGTGACCACGGAGGTCGCCACCGTCCAGCCCGCGGGCAGCCAGGCGTCGCCGAAGTGCAGGTAGGCCACCCAGTTCCCGGCGCCGCGCAGCGCCTCGGTGGCCGACATGGTGCCGGTCGTGGTGGCCGCGTTCTCCACGTACGGAAGGAAGTTCTCGCCGTAGACGCCGAGCAGCAGCAGCGGCACCACCCACCAGGCGGTGGCCAGGACGACGCCCGGCACCCACCAGGTGATGAGCTTGCGCTTGCGCGGTCCGTTGGGGCGCGAGAGCAGGTACAGCGCGACGGGAAGGAGCGAGGCCAGCGTCGACGCCGCGTTCACGCCGCCCATGAACGGAATGACGAGAGCCGACCGGAACGCCGCGATCCGCGCGGTCACGCGGTCGTTGGTGAGCGGAAGCAGCACCCACGGCAGGAAGGCGCCGGGCAGCGCCGCCGCCGACGTCGAGCCGATCACCACGGTGAACGTCGGCCACAGCGCGTACACCGCCGCGCCGAGCAGCCGCGAGCCGCGGCTGCCGATGCCGAGCCGCTCGGCGAGCCGCAGCGCGCCCCAGAACGCGGCCGTCACGATCAGTGAGAACCACAGCCGCTCCGCGATCCACACCGGCAGCTGGAGCAGGTCGGTGAGCGCGTAGTACGGCAACATCGGGAAGGCGTACCCGATGTACTGGTCCTGGAGGCCCCCGAAGCCGCCCCGGTCGTGCCACAGCTGACCGAGGTCGGACAGGAACTGCCATGGATCGACGGCGACACCCAGCTTGGTGTCGAACGTCATCCGCCCCGGCTTCACCGCGAGGAAGCACACGAGCGTGACGGCCCAGAACCCGGCGAGCCAGCGCCGCCGGCGCGGGCCGTGCTCGGGTTCGGGCCGGCGCGCCGTCGGCCGCGTCGCGGCCGGGGGAGGGGCCTGGACCGTTGTGGTCATGGACACCGCCTGAGGATGAGGAGAAGGTTCCAGGTCGTGAACTCACGCACGCCCGGTACCTTCGCCACGGACTCGGCGAGGAACGGCCAGTAGCGCGAGCGCGCGGAGACGACGGTGACGTCGTCGCGCGCCCGCACCTGTCTGAGCGTGGGTCCTATGTGGTGCGCGAAGAGATTGACGCCGAGCGTGTGCTTGGCGGGCGTGCCGGTGCGCCGCTCGTAGCGGGCGCGGGCGCGCTCGGCGCCCAGGTAGTGCCAGGGCGCCCACTCGTGGCCGCCCCACGGGGACAGCCAGTTGGTGAACGCCACGTAGATCAGCCCGCCGGGCCGGGTGACCCGGACCAGCTCGCTGAGGAAGGTCTGCGGGTCGGCGACGTGCTCCAGGACGTTGGAGGAGAACGTGACGTCGGCGGCGCCGGTCGCCACGGGCAGCAGATAGCCGTCCGCGACCACCGCGCCCTCGGGCGGCTTGGCGCCGCTCGCGTCCCGCGCGCCGAGCTCCCGCAGGTCCGGCTCGAAGAGGAACGCCTGCGCGCCGCGTCTGCGGAACTCCTCGGTGAAGTAGCCCGCGCCGCCGCCGACGTCCACGACCACCTTGCCGTTGACGGGCAGGTACCGCTCGACCTGGTCGGCGGCGTCCCGGGCGAGCAGCGCGTAGCAGCGCTCCGGTTCCTGCCGCTCCCGCAGGAAGGCCCGGAACAGGGTCGCGGAGCGGCGCAGCGAGGGATCCTTCACCCGGACCCCTCGGGACGTGGCGCGGGTGGCGGCTCGTGCGCGGCGACGGCCTCGGCGGCCACCGCGGCGAACTGCCGCACGGTGTTGGCCCAGCGGAACTGCGCGGCGCGCTCGGCGGCGGCCTTGCCGAACGCCCGGCGCCGCTCGGTGGAGAGCGCCAGCGTGCACCAGGCGGCGGCGAAGGAGCTCTCGCCGCCCGCGAGCAGGCCGGTCACGCCGTCCTCGACGGAGTCCCGTACACCGGGTACGTCGAAGCCGATCGCGGGCGTGCCGCGCGCCGCGGCCTCGGTGATGACCAGGCCCCAGCCCTCGACGGCGGAGGGGTGCAGGAGCAGCCAGGCGGCACACAGCAGCCGGTGCTTCTCGGCCTCGGAGACGTGCCCGGTGAACTGCACGTCCGGGCCCGCCATCCGCTCCAGGCGGGCCCGCTCGGGGCCCTCGCCGACGATGACGAGCCGCCCGCCCGTGACCGGGCGGACCTGCTCCCACAGGCGCAGGAGCAGATCGACGCGCTTGTACTCGACGAGGCGGCCCATGGCGAGGAAGAGCGGTTCGTCGGAGCGCTCGTGCAGCGGCCCCGGCTCCTCCACGCCGTTGTGCACGACGCGGATGCGGTCGCGGTCGACGCCCAGGTCGCGCAGGGCGGTGGCCGTCGAGGGCGAGACGGCGACCAGGAGGTTGCCGCGCTGGGCGCCCGCGAGCGCCCAGTGTTCGAGCCTGCGCCCGAGCCGGGCGGCCGGGGCGAGGGGGCCCTGGAAGCGCATCGCCCACAGCTCGGTGTGGACGTGGTTGACCAGACAGAGGGTGGGGCCGCGGTGCCACAGGGGCGCCAGGTACGGCATGCCGTTGCACACCTCGACCAGCAGGTCGCTGTCGCCGATCCGGCGGCGGTAGGTCGAGCGGGCGCGCAGGTAGTGGCCCAGGTCGCCGCCCGCGGACACCACGCGGTAGTCGCGGTGCGCGGCGGGTCCGCCGCACAGCAGCGTGACCTGGTGACCCCCGCGGGTCAGCCCGTCGGCCAGGCGGTCGACGAGGAGTTCGGAGCCGCCTGCCGCGGGGTTGCCGAGATCGCGGCGGGCGAGGAAGGCGATCCGGCGCGGCTGCGGGGGAAGCGCCGGCAGGAGCCGCGCGGGCCGCTGGGCGGCGGGGCGCAGCGACGGCGGCACGTGCTGGGGCATGGGGTGCTCCAACTCGTCTCAGGGTGCGGAACTGTGGGGGGACCGGACGGCAGTGCGGTGGCGCTCTTCCTGGCTCTGGTGGCGGACGGGCGGTGCTCGGCGGGTTCCGGACGGTGCGTGGGGGCGGAATCCCGCAGGTCGGTCGGGGCGCGGGGGGCTCGGGGGGTGGTGCGGGCCGGTGCGTGTGGGTGGGGTGGTTAGTTTTCGCCGCACCGAACGGTGCGGCTACTCACCGGCGTGACAATTTCAGGCCTTCTTAGATCTGACGTCTCATCACTTCGTGCTGGATTGCAGGGTGCTTCGTGAGATATCGGAATGTGGACCTTCCGCATCCGGATTTCCACCGTGCCCGTTCGAGCCATCCGGGCCGTTCGGGTCGCGGGGGTCGTCCGCCCCGTTCGCACCCGCGCTGCGGCCCCGCAGGACCAGGGCGCCGCCGAACAGCGTGAGCGCCCCGCCCAGGACCACACAGAGCAGCGGCAGGGTCTCGCCGACCAGCTTCAGGCGCGAGCTGTCGTCCTTGGCGAGCTTCACCTGGGCCCGCTGCGTCTTCTCGTTGAACGCGATGCGCCGGCTGTCCAGGAGCACCGTGCGGTCCGTCTTGCCGCCGGGCGCGCGCAGCGTCTTGCGCGGGCCGATGGCCGCGTAGATGATCCGGCCGGTGCGCTTGTCGGCGACCAGGTCGATCTTGTGGTTCGCGTACCACTCCTCGGCCATGACCTGGCCGCGCTTCGGCAGCCCGACCAGACGCCCCGGCACCTGCCGGGTACCTGCCTTCGTGGCCTTCACCTCGCCGGTGAAGCGGTAGCCCTCGTACCCCTGGATCTTCTTCGTGCCCCGGTAGCTCAGCGGGACGGTGTCGCCGAGGGTGCTGTCCCACCACAGGTAGGCGCGCTTCTGCACGTCGAACGGGAACTTCAGGTACGCCTCGCCCTCGAAGTACGGCTTCTCGCCGCAGCAGTGCACGGGCTTGTTGGTCCTGCGGTCGGTGACCCAGCGCTCCAGGGACCACTGGAGCGAGTCGTGCGGGTCGGCGGCGGGCAGCGTCTTGTCCGGGTCGACGGACGTGGACACGTCCCAGATCGCCCGCCCCGACTTCTCGCTGTCGGCGACGTCGCCGCGCACCTGCCGGGTGATGGTGAGGTGCTGGTCCTCCACGGTCTTGATCTTCTCGGTATCGAAATAGCTGCCCGTCCCTTCGAAGACGGTGATCTGGTCTACGTCGATCGGCGTGCGTTTCGCCCGCGGCTCGACGTACCAGGCCAGCATCGGGGCCAGGACCAGCAGAAAGGCGCCGAGACCGAGCAGGACCAGGGACAAGGGCGAGGCTGTACGGCGCGTCATCCGGCGCTCCTGCCGTGAGGTGAACAGGGGGACGGTCGAACACAGAGCTGTGGAGCACAAAAACGGTGGATCACGAATCGGTCACACACTGGTCGGCCGCTCAACTGTGAGGCATTACCGATGAGTTGCGCAGGTGCTTCGGATCTGTTGCCGATGAGTTGCCCGAATCGCTGCGCCGCTGTCACCACGGTGTTACTGACCCGTATGAGCCGCGAACGCTAGGCGGACCCTTGACGCAGTGTCAATGGTTGTCGACACTGGGCACCTGCCGGACGGGGCCGGCAACGGGCCGGTTATCGACTCTGCGTGACCGGACAGCTCGGGATCAGGGTGGGGTACGACCTCCAGCAGAGAGGCTGACCCTCGTATGCACAGACTGCTCGCCGCGGCACTGACCGCCGCCGTCGCCGCGGCCCTCGCCGTGGGCGCCGGCTTCGGCATCGTCGCGCTCCTGAACGCCACGCCCGACCAGCCCAACCGGCCGCTCGTGCACTACGAGTCACCCGACCGCGACCAGCGGGACCAGTGATCCGGCCGTGTCCGCCGCCCCCGACGTCTCCGAGAGCGAGCGCCCGACCATGACTCGCTCCGCCTGGCGCGATGTACCGCCCCTCCAGGTCAGACGCTTCGCCGCGCTGGCCCTCGAAGAGGTGCCCGTGCTCGCCCAGGACATCCTGCGGGAGATCCGCGCCGAGTATCCGGGCCTGCCCGTCGTCCTCGACGACTCCGGCGAGCCCATGGCGCTCGTCGGCATCAGGCGCGCCCTCGAAGGCTTCGTCCAGCAGCTGGCCGCCGCCGACCGGCCGCGCTACCACCCCGAGGTGTTCCAGGAGTTCGGCCGCGGCGAGGGCCTCGAAGGCCGCAGCCTCGACTCGCTCCAGGCGATCTACCGCCTCGGCGTCCGGCTCGCCTGGCGCCGCCTCGCCGAGATCGGCCAGCAGACCGAGATACCGCCTCCGGCCATGTACGAGCTCGCCGAGTCCGGCTTCGAGTACCTGGACGGCCTGGTCGACCAGTCGGTGCGCGGCTACGCCGAGGCCGCGGCCCGCCAGGCCGGGGAGCGGCTGCGGCTGCAACGCAAGCTGATGGAGTCCCTGCTCGCCGAGCGCCGCCCCGAGCCGCAGCCCAACTCCGTGCTCGGCGCCGACGGCGGCCTCGACGAGCGGGCCGCGCGGGTCGGCTGGCCGCTGCCCGAGCGCGTCGCCGTCGGCGTGCTGCTCCGCCCGGCGCGCGAGGCGGTCGCCCCGGCCGTCGGCGAGGGCGTGCTGCTCGACATGGAGGCCGAGCAGCCCCGCATGGTCGTGCCCGACCCGGACGCCGCGGGCCGCCCCGAACTCCTGCGCCGCGCCATGACCGGCTGGTCGGGCGCCATCGGCCCGCCCGTGCCGCTCGCCGACGCCGCGAAGTCGCTGCGCTGGGCGCAGGCGGCGATCGGCCTGATGCAGCGCGGACTGCTGCCCGCGGGCGAGGTGCTGCACTGCACCGAGCACACCGAGGCCCTGGTCCTGCTCCAGCCCGAGGAGCTCATCGAGGACCTCACCCGGCGCTGTCTCGCCCCCCTCGAACACTGCGGGCCCGCCCACGGCCGCCGCCTCGCGCAGACGCTGCTCGCCTGGCTGGAGACCCGCGGCGGCGCCCCCGAAGTCGCCGCCCGCCTTGGTGTGCACCCGCAAACCGTGCGCTATCGCCTGCGGCAGATCCGGGAGCTGTGGGGCGACGAGATCGACGACCCGGACCGCCGCTTCGAGCTGGAGCTGGTCCTGCGGGCCCGGCGGCTGCGCGGTGAACTGGGGCGGCCCTGACGCGCCGGGGGCACACCGTTCCCGGATGGTTCAGTTCCGCACACAACCTTCACAGCTTCGGCTTCCTTGCGCCCCGCGCGGGACCTAGCCTCCATGCCTCATGGGCCCCACGGACTACTGCCACGCGTGCCACCGGCACCTCAACGGCGCCTTCGCCTGCCCCGGCTGCGGAACCCCCGCCGAGGCGTGCCGCGCGTACGAGCCCCACGACACGTACGAGCCGCACGAGGCCGACGGCACGAGCGAGGAGTACGAGGGCGAGGAGCACGGGGCAGGCGATGAACGGTCCCAGGAGCCGGGGCGCCGGGGCGGCCGCACCCGCAGGGCCGCCCAGCACCGCCGCAGGCGCCGCCGACTGCTCCTGGCCACCGCGGGCCTGGCGCTCGCCGCGGGCGGCCTGAGCTTCGCCGAACTCGGCACGGAGTCGCGCTCCGAACGCCCGGAGAAGGCGTCCGCGGCCGAGGGCGAGCCGCGCCACGACACCGCCGAACACCCCGACGGCACGGCGGACGCGGTCGGCGCGGACACCTCCGCCGAGCCGGTGTCGTCCTCGGCGTCCCCGTCGCAGGACGCGACCACGGGCACCCCCCAGGAGAAGGAACGGGAGGGGACGGCGGAGGCGGCGCGGAACGGGAGCGCCCCGGACGAGTCGTCCTCGTCGGCGCGCGGTCCGTCCGCCTCCGACCCCCGCCCCGAGCCCACCTCGAACACCCCCACCACGGCCCCGGCCCCCAAGCCCACGACGTCCAGGTCCCCGACGAACAAGCCGCGCCCGACCCCGGCCCCGACGGAATCGTGCGACCGCTTCCTGTGGTGGTGCACCTAGGCGGCCGGGGGAGCGCCCCGAAAGGGGCGCGGGGAACTGCGCGACAAGCCACCGGCGGCCCGCGGACGAAAAGGAACAAGGGAGAAGGCGAGGGCGCTAGCCCTCGCCCAGCATCCGGCGCAGCAACCCGCGAAGGGACTCGCGCTCGTCCCGGGAGAGCTGCGCCAGCGGCTCGCGCGCGAAGTCGAGGGACTCGCGCAGACTCCGCGCGGTCCGCAGCCCCTCCGCCGTCGGCGCCGCCAGCTTCACGCGGCGGTCGGTCGGGTCGGGGCGCCGCTCGACGAGGCCGCGGGCCTCCAGGCGGTCGACGATTCCGGTCACGTTCGACGGCTCGCACTTCAGCTTCTGGGCGATGCGCCGCATCGGCATCGGCTCCAGGGAGAGCAGCCCGAGGACGCGCGCCTGTGCCCCGGTCAGGGCGTGCTTGCCCGCCGCCACCTCGTACTCCTCGTGATAGCGCGCCACGACCGTGCCGATCAGCTCGACGACCTCGAGCGTCAGCGGGTCGATGCGGGGGGCGGGGGAGTCCTTGGTGACCATGTCTCACAGCGTACCCATTTACTTGACAATCTAAAATATCGAAGCGCATGCTTATTTCAGAACCTGAAGCATTAGGCCCCGAAGCCCTCGCACCCCGACGGCGCCCGGGGCCTGACGTCCGAGGAAGTCTGAGGAGGACGCCCCCATGTCCGTCACCCCCGAGCAGCTCCCCGCCACCGGCCGCGCCTGGCACCTCGTGCGGCGCCCGCACGGCTGGCCGGTCCCGGAGGACTTCGCGCTGCGGGAGGTCCCCGTCGAGGCCCCGGCGGAAGGCCGCGTCCTGGTCCGGAACCTGCACTTCTCCGTCGACCCGTACATGCGCGGCCGCATGAACGACGTGAAGTCGTACATCCCGCCCTTCCAGCTCGACCAGTCCATGGACGGCGGCGCGGTCGGCGTGGTCGTGGCCTCGAACGCGGACGGCTTCGCGGTGGGCGACCACGTGCTGCACTTCGGTGGCTGGCGGGAGTACGCCTCGGTGCCCGCCCAGCACGCGACCAAGGTGGACCCGGAGGCGGCCCCGCTCTCCGCGTACCTGGGCGTGCTCGGCATGCCGGGCCTGACGGCGTACGCGGGCCTGCTCGAAGTGGCCTCCTTCAAGGAGGGCGACGCCGTCTTCGTCTCCGGCGCGGCGGGCGCGGTCGGCAGCCAGGTCGGCCAGATCGCCCGGCTCAAGGGCGCCTCGCGCGTCGTGGGCTCGGCGGGCTCGGACGACAAGGTCAAGCTCCTGGTCGAGGAGTACGGCTTCAATGCGGCCTTCAACTACAAGGACGAGAAGCCGGTCGTCGACCAGCTCAAAGAGGCGGCCCCCGACGGCATCGACGTCTACTTCGACAACGTGGGCGGCGAGCACCTGGAGGCCGCCATCAGCCGGATGAACGTGGGCGGTCGCGCCACCATCTGCGGCATGATCGCGGGCTACAACGACACCGAGCCGACCCCGGGCCCGCGCAACATGGCCATGATCATCGGCAAGCGCCTGCGGCTCCAGGGCATGCTCGTGGGCGACCACGAGAGCCTCCAGCCGCAGTTCGTGCGCGAGGTCGGCGCCTGGGTCCGCTCCGGCGAGCTGAAGTACGCCGAGACGTTCGCGCACGGCATCGACAGCGGCGTGGACGCCTTCCTCGGCATGCTGCGCGGCGAGAACACCGGCAAGATGATCGTCTCTCTCGACGGCTGAGAACTTCCGCCACTCGGTAAGGTAATTCCAATCGCCGGGCCGGCGGGCGCGCGGAACGGCACACACCAGGAGGATTCGACACCCATGTCCATCCAGAACATCGACGTCAAGTACACCGCCGTGGCCACCGCGGAGAACGGCCGCGACGGGCGGGTCGCCTCCGACGACGGCAAGCTCGACGTCGTCGTGAACCCGCCGAAGGAGCTGGGCGGCAGCGGCGCGGGCACCAACCCCGAGCAGCTCTTCGCCGCCGGTTACAGCGCCTGCTTCCAGGGCGCCCTCGGCGTCGTCGCCCGCCGCGAGAAGGCCGACATCTCCGGCTCCACGGTCACCGCCAAGGTCGGCATAGGCCAGACCGAGTCCGGCGGCTTCGGCCTGGAGGTCGAGCTGGTGACCTCCATCCCGAACGTGGACGAGGCCACCGCCAAGTCCCTGGTCGAGCAGGCCCACCAGGTGTGCCCGTACTCGAACGCGACGCGCGGCAACATCAAGGTCGAGCTCAAGCTGGCGTGACCTGCCTCGGTTGATGCCGGAGGGGCTGGATCTTCCAGCCCCTCCGGCGTTTGAGGAGCGGGGTCTGGGGCGGAGCCCCAGTTCGGGAAGGGGCGGGCCTGGGGCGCCCCGCGAGGGCTAGCGCCCCGCCAGCAGCGCCCGCCCCACCTGCGCGTACAGCCCCTTCGGGTGGGCCCGGAACAGGGGCTCCGTGCCGAACAGGGTCACCCGGGAGCCCCCGACCGCCCCGGAGACGACGGCGGCCTGCCCGGCCGCGTCCGAGGGCCCGCCCCGCCCGCCATCCGCCGCACGCCAGTGCCCGGACAGCAGCGGTTTCCCCGAGCCGTACGACTCCTCGACCCGCACCCCGTCCCCGAGCCCCGTGAACCACACCGGGGCGTAGACGAAGCTGAACCCGGCCGCCCCGCGGGCGTCGCGCACGCGCACCACGCCGTTGGCGTCGCCGTTGCCCTCGACGGCGGTGACGGGCAGCAGCCCCGCCGCGGAGTTCAGCGCGGCACCCTCGGCCCCGCGTCCCACCAGGCCGCCCCCGCGCGCGAAGAACGCGTCGAGCCGGGCCTTCGCCTCGCCGTTCAGCTTCGCGCGGTCCAGGCCCGCCGACGCGAAGAGCACGTCGGTCCGGCCCCAGTCGAAACCGGCGTTGAGGGCGTTCGTCGACACGGGCACCACGTCGAAGCCCATCTCCCGCAGCGCGAACAGCTCGCCCGGCGTCACCGCGGCCGCGACCCGCGTGCGCCGCAGCACCTCGCCGCCGCGCGCCCGGGTCGCGCGGAAGGCGACGTCGTACTCGGCGGCGGCCTCCCGGGCGAGCCGCCGCGCGGACCCGGGCACGATCGCGCCGCCGTCCCCGGCGTCGCGCACCGCGACCCCGTCCCCGAGCAGCGAGTTGAGGGCCGCGACCTCGCGCGGGTCGTCGAGCCGCAGCCGCAGGTCACCGCGCGGGGCGACGTACGCGACCCGGGTGGCGGCGTGCACGCGCCGGGCGGGCACCCGCGCCGGATCGCCCTGGCCCACCGACCGCACGGACGCGCCCCACAGCCGACCGAGGCTCCAGCCCGAGATGTCGTACATGGTCGACACCTTGGCGCTGATGTCACGGCCGTCGGCCAGGATCACGTTCGCCAGGCCCCGCTTGGGCTGGCGCATGTCGACGACGTACGAGCCCTTCGCGTACGCGCGCCCGCCGAGCCGGAAGTCCCCGGTGGCGCGCCGCACGCGCACGTCGTTGGCGAGCAGGTGGTCCACGAGCCGGGACGCGGCCGCCGCCGAGCGCTGATCACGGCCGCCCGCCGGAATCACGTACGCGCGCGGGAACCTCGTCGTGTAGACGTCCTCCGGGCCGATGCCGGGAACCCCGGGCACCGTCTCCTTCGACACCGGCACCTGCCGCGCGCCCGCCGCGCCGCGCCGGAACACCTCGATCTGGTCCGCGATCAGCGACCGCCCCCTGCGGTCGGCGAAGCCGATGCTCGCCTTCATGGCCGCGCCCGCGATGTCCACGTTGACGGCGGCGCGGCGGCGCAGCTCGGCGACCGGCTGGGAGTCGTACTCCTCGTTGTTGACCTGGAGCGGGAACTCGATGGTGTGCGCCGCGACCGCGCCGTGGAAGGGCATGTACTGCGGCGTGAAGATGGGCGGCCAGTCGTCCCAGCCCTCCTTCTGGTCCCGGAAGGGGATGACCGCCGGCAACACGCCGTCCTTCGCCTCGGTGTAGCCGAGGCCGTTGACGGCCTTCTCCATGCCGAGGGCGTTGGCGTAGCTGTTCTTCAGGAACAGGTCGTACTCGTAGTTCTCGCCGTGCGGCGGCGTGGTCGGCTCGATCAGCGTGCCGTTGACGTAGCCGTGCAGGTCGATCATCACGGCGGGCTGCTTGGTGACGGCGATGCGCCGCACCGCGCGCGCCTCGGGCTGCGACGCGGTGATGAAGTCGCGGTTCAGGTCGAAGCCGCCCGCGTTCTGCCGGGTGCCCGCGATCCGGCCGTCGGGGTTCATGGTGACGTTGAAGTACAGGCGGTTGCGGGTCAGGAGCCTGCGCGTGCCCGCGTCCTTCGCCCCGGCCAGCTTCCTGATCAGCTTGAGGGCCGCGTCCGTGCCCTCCCACTCGTTGCCGTGGATGTTGTTGTTGACGAAGACGGGCGTCTTGTACGCGGACTTGATCGCCTTGTCCTTGGCGGCCGCGGCGGGCGCCTCGCTGATGAGGCGGCGCATCCGCTCCTGCCGGGCGGCCTCGCGCGCCGACTCGGGCGCGGTCACCGTCACCAGGTACAGCTCGTGGCCGCCCGCCGAACGCCCGGCGATCTCCACGCTGACCCGGTCGCCGATCCGCTGGATCTCGTTCAGCTCGGGCGCGATGGCGTGGTACGGGGTCAGGCCCAGCTTGATGGACTTGTCGGCCGGGTTCGGCGGCTCCGGGGCCAGCCTGCGCTCGCGGGGATAGCCGCGGATCCGGCCGGAGCCGAGCGGCACGTCGGCGCCGTCGAGCGCCCGCGCGGCCGCGGACTCGGGCGCCCGCGCCGCCTCGTCGGGCGGGTCGAGCGGCGTCCCGTCGCGGACGACCGGGCGCGGCGCGGGCCGGGGATCGGCGCTGGCACCGCCCGGCGCGAGCACGGTGAACAGCAGCGTGCCCGCGGCGGCCGAGGCGGTGAGCAGAACCGGTCTGGATGGCCGGGATGTCCCCATCCGTACCTCCCTTGGAAGATCCTGAGAGACCCTGAGAGATCAGGTAGGGGAGGTCTACAGGGTGAACTCCGCCGCAACAAGAGGGTTTTCATCCACCGGATAAGGTGTGCCGCATGCGTGATCTAGGTCAGGGCTTCGGCTATCTGGTGAAGGGGCAGCGCTGGGTCGCCCAGCACCGCAAGCAGTACGGCTGGGGGCTGCTGCCGGGCCTCATCACCCTCGTGCTGTACGCGGCCGCGCTCGTCGCGCTCGCGCTGTGGGGCTCCGACCTGGTGTCCTGGGCGACGCCGTTCGCCGACGACTGGGGCGACCCGTGGCAGGGCGCGTTCCGCGGCTTCCTCACCGCCCTGCTCTTCGCCCTCGCCCTGCTCCTGTCCGTGGTGAGCTTCACCGCCGTGACCCTCCTCATCGGGGAGCCGTTCTACGAGTCCCTGTCGGAGCAGGTCGACGTCTCCGTGGCGGGCTTCGCCCCCGAGTCGGGCCTGCCGCTCTGGCGCGACCTGTGGATCTCCGCGCGCGACAGCCTGCGGATCGTGGTGCGGGCCCTGCTGTGGAGCGTCCTGCTGTTCGGGCTCGGCTTCCTCCCCGTCGTGGGCCAGACGGTGATCCCCGTCCTCGGCTTCCTCGTCACCGGCTTCTTCCTGGCGGAGGAGCTGACGGCGGTCGCCCTCCAGCGCCGGGGCGTGCAGCTCCGCGAGCGGCTCGCCCTGCTGCGCGCCCGCAAGACCCTCGCCTGGGGCTTCGGCACGCCCCTCGCGGTGGCGTTCCTGGTCCCGTTCGTCGCCGTCTTCCTGATGCCGGGCGCGGTCGCGGGCGCGACCCTGATGGCCCGCGACCTCCTGGACGAGGACGATGACGCCGCCGTCGGGGACGACGGGGCCGCCGCCTCCGACCCGCCCCGCACCCCCACCACGGCGTAGCCCCGGGCTGGGTCTCTTCTGCGGCGCCGTCGTGGCCCATCGCGCCGGCGCGCTCGTCCTCAAACGCCGGACGGGCTACATGCCCGCGGCCCGCACCGGAGAGTTTCAGCCCGTCCGGCGTTTGAGGACGAGGCGCGGAGCGCCGATAAAGGCGGGGGCACGGGGGCGGCAGCCCCCGGTTCGGGAAGGGGCGGGCCTGGGGCGCCCCCGCGAGGGCACCTAGCCGCGGGCCTCCACCGCGGCCACCACGATCCGCCGCGTCTGTTCGACGATGTCCGTCCGGTTGCGCACGAACTCGGGATCGGTGACCGCCCCGGTCGCCGGGTCGGTGTTCCCCGCCCCGAACTGAAGCACCGGCGTGTGCACATGGCCGCCCGGCAGCCGGTCGTGCAGGCCGAGCCGGTCGCGCAGCAGCGTCGCGCGGTAGGCGATCTCGTTCGACAGGTAGTCACCGCCGCCGCCCTGGCGCGCGGTCGACCCGGGCGTCGGCCCGTCGGGCCGGTTCACGGGCGTGCTGCCGCCCGCGGGGATCTCGGTGACGGCCGTGTTGTCGTAGACGGGGAAGCGCCCGGTGGAGGCCGCGACGATGTCCTTGTACGGCAGCGTCGTCGTGGTCCACTGCGGCTGCGAGGCGGGGTCGGAGACCGGCACGGTGCCGGTGCTCGACAGGTTCTCGTTGTCGCCGAAGCCGCCGCGCCACGCGCCGTTGGTCCGCTCGACGTCGAACTTGCCGACCCGGCCCTGGCTGACGGTTGTGAACAGGTCCACGCGCGGCAGCTGCCGCCGCAGCGCCCGCTCCACCGCACCGTCGGCGAAGTCCGTCCAGCGCACCGGGAACGTGACCGTCTCGATCCGGACGGGGCCCGCGGCCGTCCGTACGACCGTGCCGTCGAGGGCGAGCGCCGTCGCGCCGGACGGGTTGCTGATCCGGACGTCCCGGTCCAGCGTGAAGGGGTCGAAGCCGGTCAGGAGCACCCGCTTCATCCGCTTGCCGTGCCCGTGCGGGTACGTCACCGCGTCCTGGCCCCGGGACGACGCCTCCAGCTTCCGCAGCAGCCGCGCGCGCTGCTCAGCGCCGAGTTCGAGGCCCCGCGGCTCCCACGCCCGCAGCTCCCGCGTCATCCCGAGCCGCGCCCAGTACAGCGGCCGGTCGTCGTCCCGGCTCAAGTCCCCGCCCTCCGGACCGCGGCCCTGCACCCGGTCCACGGCGCGCTTCCACAGCGCCTGCCCGTGGCGTACGACGATCCGCTCGGCCTGCCCGTAGGAGTGCGCGCGGTCCAGGTCCCGTGCGAAGGCGGGCGCCACGGCGTCGAAGCCGCTGCGGCGCAGGATCTCCTGGGGCACCGCGCGCTCCAGGCGCTGCTCCTCGACAGTGGGCGCGGCCCCGCGCGGGACCGGGGAGTCGGCCAGGGCGGGTGCGGCCGAGGCCCCGAGCAACAGCGCGGCGCCGAGGGCCCCGAGCCGGAGCCCGACTATGTGAGACGAAGCCACGAGAGTCCTTCCGTTGCAGGTGAGGTGGCCGCAGTATCGCGGGGCGGGGGAGCCGAGCGCTACGGGTACGGGATCTTTGGCGAGCGACGCGGCCCGCCAGCCCAGCGGCCCGCGAGCCCCCCGCGGCCCGTGAGCCCCAGCGGCCCGCGAGGCCCGGGCGACTCATGAGGCCCCAGCGGGTCGCACCGGCCGCACGGCCCGCGCATGTCCACCCCAAGGCCCGGTCCGCCTCCCCCGCGCGGCGGAGGCGGACCACCGCGGGAGCCGATGTCCCGGCCGGGGCCGCGCACCAGCATGGAACACATGCTGAGAGTCACCTCCCTGCCCGGCGTGCCCCGCCGGGTCGCGCTCGCCGCGCACGCCGTGCCCTGGGTCGTCCTGCCGTCCAGCCTGTGGCGCGTCGCCCTCGTCCTGGGCCTGCCCGTGTCCGACTACCGGCCGGGGCCCGGCGAATCGCTGTACGTCCTCGCGCTCAGCGCCGTCTCGGAGGGCCTGGCCCTGCTGACCCTCGGCCTGGTCAGACCGTGGGGCGAGGTCGTGCCCCGCTGGCTGCCGCTGCTCGGCGGCCGCCCGGTGCGCCCGCTGGCCGCCGTGGTCCCGGCCGCGCTCGGCTCCGTGGCGCTCGCCGTGATCTGGGCCTTCGCCTTCTGGCGCGTGGGCACCGGCATGGACTCGGGCATCGGACCCGGCAGCATGGGATCGCCCGCGCAGGACGCGTTCCTGGTGCTCTGCTACGCCCCGCTGCTGCTGTGGGCCCCGCTGCTCATGGTGGTGACGGCGGCCTACCACCACCGCCGCCGCACGGCACGCCCCTCAGCCGGTGAGCAGCCGCCCGGACTCCCGCAGGGCGGCCAGGAACGGATCCACGCTGGGCGCGCGTGAGCGTCCCCGCGCCGTCGCCGCGTACACCGCGCGGGCGGGCGTGCCCTCGTCGTGGACGGGGACGAGCGCGACGTCCTGCCGTACGCCCTGGGCCGCGAGCGCCGGGATCAGCGTGACGCCGAGCCCGGCGGCGACGTACCCCTGCTTGGCGGTCCACTCGGCGACGACGTGGGCGACGCGCGGCCGGAAGCCGTGCCGCAGGGCCGCGTCGAGCAGCGTCCCCGCGGGCTCGGCGCTGCCGGAGATCCAGTCCTCCCCGGCGAGCCGGGCCAGCCCCAAGGAGGCCTCGCCCGCCAGGGGATGGGCGGCGGGCAGGGCCACGTACAGCGGCTCGTCCAGGAGGTGGTGCAGCTCGTACGCGCCCTCCGGGAGCGGGCCGCCCGTCGTCGACACCACGGCCAGGTCGAGCTCGCCGTCCGTGAGGCGGGTCAGCAGCGGCCCGGTGAAGCCCTCCTCGCGCGTGAGGGTCACCCCGGGGTGCCGGGCCCGGAACGCGGCGATGGCGCGCGGCACCAGGGCCACGTCCGCCGTCGCGAAGGCCCCGAACCGCAGCAGGCCCCGCGCGGCGCCCTCCAGGTCCGTCAACTCCTGCCGCAGCCGCGACAGTTGGCCGGTGACGGCCCGCGCGTGCGGCAGCACGGCCCGGCCGTGCGCGGTGAGCCGCACACCGCGCGGCAGCCGGTCGAAGAGCGGGGTCCCGCCGAGCGCGGCCTCCAGGGACGCGATCTGGCGGGACACGGCGGACTGCGTCAGGGACAGCCGCCGCGCCGCCACCGTGAACGAGCCCTCCCCGGCCACCTCCAGGAAGGCCCGCAGCCAGGAGGTGGAGAGATCGGCGGCGCCCGGGCCCGGCCCGTCCGCTCCACCATGCGCAGTCTGCATGCCTGCCATGCTAGACATTCGCTTGTCGCATCGCGTGCCCGGCCCTAGCGTCTTCCTCATGAAGCAGCGCACACAGCAGCCGGAACGCATCGCCTTCCTCGGCCTCGGCCACATGGGCGCGCCCATGGCCCGTCAACTGCTCGCCGCCGGGCACCCGTTGACCGTCTGGAACCGCACCGCCGCGAAGGCGGAGCCGCTCGTCGACGAGGGCGCGCGCCGCGCGCCCTCGCCCGCCGACGCCGTGCGGGACGCCGACGTCGTGATCACGATGCTCGCGGGCCCCGACGCCGTGCGGTCCGTCGCCGACGCGATCCTTCCCGCGGTCCGCGAGGGCGCGTACTGGGTGGAGATGTCGACCGTCGGGCCGGACGTCGTCAAGGAGCTGGAGGAGCGGGTCGCGGGCCGCGTCACGCTCGTCGACGCGCCCGTCGCGGGCAGCACGGACAAGGCCGCGGCGGGGCAGCTCGGCATCCTCGCGGGCGGCGACGCCGACGGGGTCGCGCACGTGCTCGCCCGGCTCGGGACCGTGACCCGCACCGGCCCCGTCGGGTCCGGCGCCGCGCTCAAGCTCGTCGTCAACACCGCGCTGCTCGGCGGTGTCGCCCTGGTCGCCGAGGTCCTCGCCCTCGCCGACGCGCTCGGCATCGACCAGGACGCGGCCCGCACCGCCCTCGCCGACGGGCCGCTCGGCGGCGCCGCGAACCGCGCCTTCGCCCAGGACGTGCACTTCGGCGCGGACCTCGCGGCGAAGGACACCGCGCTGGCCGCGCGGGCCGTCCGCCTCCCCGTCACGGAGGCCGTCGCGGCCCACTTCGAGGCCGCGGCCGCCGACCCCGACACCGTCCACCAGGACATCTCCCACACCGTGTCCCGCATCCGGGGCCGCGCCGCCCGCACCGACTGAGACCGGAGCCCACACCCGTGCACGCCACCCTGGCCAACCCCGCCGACGCGCCCCAGCCCCTCGGCCCCTACTCCCAGGTCGCCCACGTCCCGCTCGCCGACGGCCACGCGCTCCTGCACGTCTCCGGCCAGATCGCCGAGGGCGACGGCATAGCCGAGCAGAGCCGGGGCGTCTTCGAGACCCTCACCGCCCTCCTCGCCGCGTACGGCGCCACCCTCGACGACATCATCAACATCCGTACGTACCTGACCGACATGGACGACCTGCCCGGCTACGCGGCCGTACGCCGCTCCTACCTCACCGGTACGCCGCCCACCAGCACGACGGTCCAGGTGGCACGCCTCTTCCGGCCGGAGGCGCGGATCGAGGTGGAGGTGGTGGCGGTGACCCCCTAGGAGCCGGGCTCCGCCGGCCGGTCAGGGGCGGCGGGAGGTGATGCTGCGGTAGGCCATCTCGGCGAGCTGTGCCTGGCCGCTCTTGCTGGGGTGGAACCAGTCCCAGTGGCTCAAGTGGTCCTCACCGAAGCGGAAGCCGAACACCGCCCCGCCGTCGTACCGGCACCGCAGGTCCTTCGCGCAGACCTCCTTGAGCACGGTGTTGTACGCGACGACCCGCTCCTGCACGGACTGCCTGCGCTGCGTGGCGGCCCGGTCCGTCGCGTCCGCGTCCTGGAGCATCGACTTGCAGATGCCGAGCTTCCACACCTGCTTGCCGAGCAGGTTCTCGCGGCCCTCGGACCACAGCCGCTTGAGGTCCGGCACGCTCGCTACGTACACCTGCGCCTTGGGCCGGGTGGCGCGCAGCGCCGCCATCGCGTCCTCGAAGTCCGCCCGGAACTCGGCGACCGGCGTCATCTCCGCGACGGAGGACCGGCAGGCGTCGTTGGCCCCCGCCATCACGGTCACGAGCTCGGGCCGCCGGGCGGCGGCCTGCTCCATCTGCCCGGGCAGATCGGCCATGCGGGCACCGGTCTTGGCGTAGTTCCAACTGTGCGTGGCGGCGCGCTGCTTGCCGAGCAGCCGCTGCGCGAGGCTGCGCACCTCGCCGTCGCTGCCGGTCGCCCAGGACGCCTCGGGGCAGTCGGAGAGCACCGAGCAGGCGTCGAAGCCACGGGTGATGGAGTCGCCGACGGCGGCCAGGGAGCGGGGGCTCTCGTCCCACACGGGCACGGCCTTGCGGCCCGCTCTGTCCTGCGCGGAGGGGCCGTTCGGCGCCGCGTCGTCACCGCCCGACGCGTCACACGCGGTGAGCGTGGCGATGCCGGTCAGAGCCGCCGCCGCGACGGCGACGGCGGCCCGGGAGCGGCGCCGTGAGTTCCGCATACTCGTCCCCTCTGTCCCGTAGTCGTCCAACGGGACGTCGTACGGGCCCTTCAGGTTGCGTGCCACCGCATGGTGAGATGTCCCGGCGACGGCCGACGGACACCCGGCCGGGGGGCAACGGGCCTCCCAGCGAGTGAAACATCCGTGTTGCCCGGCATGCGGACCGACGGTACGTCACAATCCTTGCCTCACATCACGGTAGCCTCGCCACCCAGTGGCAACCGATTTTTTTCGGTTCCGCTAAATTACATCACGTCACATCTGTCCCGTTTTCAGTCTTTCCTTGTCTTTCCTCGGATTCGAGGAACAGCTGGAATACCGCTCGGCACGGGCTCGGGGCCGCCGGGAACGGCGTGTCCCACCCACACTGGAGGTCCCGGTGACGACACGTGGAGTTCTGTACGTGCACTCCGCACCGCGCGCGCTGTGCCCGCACGTCGAGTGGGCGGTCGCCGGGGTGCTCGGCGCCCGCGTCAGCCTCGACTGGATCAGGCAGCCCGCGGCGCCCGGTACGTGGAGATCCGAGTTCTCCTGGCGCGGCGCGGCCGGGACCGCCTCCAAGCTGGCCTCCGCGCTGCGCGGCTGGCAGCTGCTGCGCTTCGAGGTCACCGCGGAGCCCTCCGCCACGGCCGAGGGCGAGCGCTACAGCGCCACGCCCGAGCTCGGCATCTTCCACGCCGTCACCGGCATCCACGGCGACATCCTGATCCCCGAGGACCGGCTGCGCGCCGCCCTCGCCCGCTCCAAGGGCGGCGAGAGCGATCTGGAGGCCGAGGTCGCGGGGCTCCTCGGCAAGCCCTGGGACGACGAGCTGGAGCCGTTCCGCTACGCGGGCGAGGGCGCACCGGTGCGCTGGCTGCACCAGGTCGTCTGACGCCTCGACCGGGCGTACGTACGCAACGGGAAGGGCCCCCACCGCTCGGTGGGGGCCCTCCGCGTCGCTACCGGCTCGTCAGACCGTCCGGAAGGCGAGCACCACGTTGTGACCGCCGAAGCCGAACGAGTCGTTCAGGGCCGCGATCGTGCCCTCGGGCAGCGGGCGGGCCTCGCCGCGGATGATGTCCGCGTCGACCTCGGGGTCGAGGTTCTCGATGTTGATCGTCGGCGGGGCGATGCGGTGCTTGAGCGCGAGGACCGTGGCCACGGTCTCCACGCCGCCCGCGCCACCGAGCAGATGGCCGGTCATCGACTTCGTCGACGCGATCGCCATGTGGTCCACGTCGTCGCCGAAGGCCTTGCGCAGCGCCTTGATCTCACCGATGTCGCCCTGCGGCGTCGAGGTGGCGTGCGCGTTGATGTGCGCGATCTCGGACGGCTTGAGGTCGTTGTTCTCGACCAGGTGGCGCAGCGCCTGCGCGATGCCGCTGCCGGAGGGCTCCGGCTGCGTGATGTGGTGCGCGTCGGCCGAGATGCCCTGGCCCACCGCCTCCACGTAGATCTTGGCGCCGCGGGCCCTGGCGTGCTCCTCGGACTCCAGCACGACCACGCCCGCGCCCTCGCCGAGCACGAAGCCGTTGCGGTCGACGTCCCAGGGGCGCGAGGCGCCCTGCGGGTCGTCGTTGTTCTTCGACATCGCCATCATGTTGCCGAACGCGACGATCGGCAGCGGGTGGACCGCCGCCTCCGTGCCGCCCGCGACGACGACGTCGGCGCGGCCGGTGCGGATCATCTCGATCGCGTAGCCGATGGCCTCCGCGCCCGAGGCGCAGGCCGAGACCGGGGTGTGCACCCCGGCGCGGGCGCCGAGGGCGATGCCGACGTTCGCCGCGGGCGAGTTGGGCATCAGCATCGGCACGGTGTGCGGGGACACGCGGCGTACGCCCTTCTCCCGCAGCACGTCGTACTGGTCGAGCAGGGTGGTCACGCCGCCGATGCCGGAGGCGACGACCGCGCCGAGCCGGTCGGGGTCGACGCTCGCGTCCTCGCCCGCCTTGGCGGTGAAGCCCGCGTCCTTCCAGGCCTCCTGGGCCGCGATCAGCGCGAACTGCGCCGAGCGGTCCAGCTTGCGGGCCTGCGGACGCGGGATGACCTCACCCGGTTCGACGGCGATCTGGCCCGCGATGCGGACCGGCAGGTCCGCCGCCCAGTCCTGCTCGAGGACGCTGACCCCGGAGCGCCCGGCGAGCAGGCCCTCCCAGGTCGAGGCTGCGTCGCCACCCAGCGGTGTGGTTGCGCCGATACCGGTGACGACCACGGTGCGATTGGTCGAGTTCACTGGATTTCTCTCTCCACGGTTGGTTCAGATGCGGATGCGGCGGCGCCACCGCCGGGTGGCGGATGGCCAGAGCCTGCTGGCCGCCAGGATCAGGCCTGGTGCTCGAGGATGTACTTGGTGGCGTCGCCGACCGTCTTGAGGTTCTTGACGTCGTCGTCCGGGATCTTCACGTCGAAGCGCTCTTCGGCGGCGACGACGACCTCGACCATGGACAGCGAGTCGACGTCCAGGTCGTCCGTGAAGGACTTGTCCAGCTGGACGTCCTCGACCGGGATGCCGGCGATCTCGTTGACGATCTCCGCGAGACCGTCGACGATCTCCTTCTCAGTGGCGGCCATGAGGCGCTCCTTCTTGTGTATCCAGAGGGTGTGACGGCATCCGTACGGATCCGAAGATCCGCAGCGGGTGCCTAGGGGAGGGTAACGACCGTGGCGGCGTACACGAGACCCGCCCCGAAGCCGATGACGAGAGCGGTGTCGCCGCTCTTCGCCTCGCCGGTCGCCAGAAGCCGCTCCATCGCGAGCGGAATCGAAGCTGCCGACGTGTTGCCGGTGGTCTCCACGTCACGGGCGACCGTGACGTGCTCCGGCAGTTTCAGAGTCTTCACCATCGAGTCGATGATCCGCATGTTGGCCTGGTGCGGGATGAAGACGTCCAGGTCGTCCGCGCTGATCCCGGCCGCGTCGAGCGCCTCCTTGGCGACCTTCGCCATCTCGAAGACGGCCCAGCGGAACACCGCCTGGCCCTCCTGCGTGATCGCGGGGAACTTGACCTCGCCGTCGGCGCCGACGGGCAGCTGGGTGACGTCGCCGATGCGGTACTCGTCCCAGGCCACGGTCTGCTTGATGGTCTCGGACTTGTCGCCTTCCGAGCCCCAGACCGTCGGGCCGATCGCGGGCTCCTTGGCGGGGCCGACGACGACCGCGCCCGCGCCGTCACCGAACAGGAAGGCCGTCTTGCGGTCCTCCAGGTCGGTCAGGTCACTCAGCCGCTCCACGCCGATGACCAGGGCGTACTCCGCGGAGCCGTCGATGATCATGCCCTTGGCGAGGGTCAGGCCGTAGCCGAAGCCCGCGCAGCCCGCGGAGATGTCGAACGCGGCGGGCTTGCCGGTGCCGAGCTTGTCCGCGATCTCCGTGGCGATGGCCGGGGTCTGCTTGAAGTGCGAGACGGTGGAGACGATCACCGCGCCGATCTGCTCGGGCCGGATGCCCGCGTCCGCGATGGCCTTGCCCGCGGCCTCGACGGACATCGCGGCCACGGTCTCCTCGGGGGAGGCCCAGTGGCGCGTCGCGATGCCGGAGCGGGAGCGGATCCACTCGTCGGAGGAGTCGATCTTCTCCAGGATGACCTCGTTGGGCACCACCCGGACCGGGCGGTAGCCGCCGACTCCCATGATGCGCGCGTACGGGGCGCCCTGGCTGGGCTTGATCTTCGTCATGCTCCAGGCTCCTTCTCAGGCACCCGCCGCGTCGGCGGCGGAGGCGGCGGTCTCGGCGATGAGCTCACGCGCGGCGTCGAGGTCGTCCGGCGTCTTCACGGCCAGGTTCTTGACCCCCTTGAGCGCGCGCTTGGCCAGACCGGTCAGCGTGCCGCCGGGGCACACCTCGATCAGCGCCGTGACGCCGAGCTCCTGGAACGTGTCCATGCACAGGTCCCAGCGGACCGGGTTCGCGACCTGGCCCACGAGGCGGGAGACCACCTCGGCGCCGCTCGCGACGGCCTGGCCGTCCCGGTTCGAGATGTACGTGAGCCGCGGGTCCGCGATGTCGAGGCCCTGGGCGGCATCCTCAAGAGCGGCGACCGCGGGAGCCATGTGGTGGGTGTGGAACGCGCCCGCGACCTTCAGCGGCACGACCTTGCGGACGCCCTCCGGCTTGTCCTCGGCCAGCGCGGCCAGCTGCTCGGCGGTGCCGGCGGCCACGATCTGGCCCGCGCCGTTCACGTTCGCCGGGGTCAGGCCGAGCTTCTCCAGGTGCGGAAGCGTCACCTCGGGGTCGCCGCCGAGGAGGGCGGCCATGCCGGTCTGCGTCACGGCGGCGGCGTCGGCCATGGCCAGGCCCCGCTTGCGGACGAAGCCGAGCGCGGCGTCCTCGGACAGCACGCCCGCGTACGCGGCCGCGGTGATCTCGCCCACGCTGTGGCCCGCCACGGCGCCCGGGGAAATGTCACCCAGTGCCTGCGCGGACAGCAGTCCCGCGGCGACGAGCAGCGGCTGCGCCACGGCGGTGTCACGGATCGCGTCGGCGTCCGCCTGCGTACCGTAGTGGACGAGGTCGAGCCCGATGGCGTCCGACCAGGCGGCGAGGCGGTCCGCGGCGCCGGGAAGGTCGAGCCAGGGGGTCAGGAAGCCGGGCGTCTGAGCGCCTTGGCCGGGAGCGACGAGTACGAGCACTCTCACACTCTCTCTTGTGGACAGTACGAACCGCCCGTGGGGACAGGGACGAAGAACCGCTAGGGGAATTGTAGGGGGCCGACAAACCCCTACGGTTGGGCGTCGCCGGCGGCCAGACGTCCCAGGATCAGTGCGATCCGCAGTGTGAAGGCGGAGCGTACATCTGAAGGAGACCATCCGGTGACGTCGGTCACACGTCGAAGCCGGTAGCGCACGGTGTTGGGATGCACAAAGAGCATCCGCGCGGCGCCCTCCAGGCTGCTCGCCTGTTCCAGGTAGACACTGAGGGTCTCCAGGAGCGCGGAGCCCGCCTCCTCCAGTGGTCTGTAGATCTCCTCCACCAGCTGTTCCCGTGCGGCAGGATCGCCCGCCATCGCCCGCTCGGGCAGCACATCGTCCGCGAGCACCGGACGGGGGGCGTCCTGCCAGGCGGCGCAGGCCTTGAGCCCGGCCGCGGCCGCCTGGGCCGAGCGGGTCGCGGCGAGCAGGTCGGGCACGATCGGCCCGGCCACCACGGGCCCGGCCGCGTACGGCCCGATCAGGGCCTTGGCCACGGCCAGGGGGTTGTCGTTGCCGCCCGCGATGACCACCAGACGGGCGCCGAGCACCCCGGTGAGCACCTGGAGCTTCGCGTGCCGGGCGGCCCTGCGGATGGCCTCGACGGTCAGCTCGCTGTCGCCGTCGGGCGCGGTGCCGAGGACCACGCACACGTGGTCGGGGGAGTTCCAGCCGAGCGCGGCGGCCCGGGACACGGCGCCCTCGTCGGCCTCGCCGGACAGCACGGCGTTCACCACGAGGGACTCCAGGCGGGCGTCCCAGGCACCGCGTGCCTCGGCGGCCTGGGCGTACACCTGAGCGGTGGCGAAGGCGATCTCGCGGGCGTAGACGAGCAGCGCCTCGCGCAGCACCGACTCGTCGCCGGGCGCGGCCACCTCGTCGATGGCGGACTCCATGACCTCGATGGTCGTCCGCACCATCTCCACGGTCTGGCGCAGTGTGATGGCGCGGGTCAGCTCGCGCGGCGCGGTCCCGAAGACGTCCGTCGAGATCGCCTGCGGGGCGTCCGGGTGCCGGAACCACTCGGTGAACGCGGCGATGCCGGCCTGGGCGACCAGGCCGATCCACGAGCGGTTCTCCGGTGGCATGGCCCGGTACCAGGACAGCGTCTCGTCCATGCGCGCGATGGCCTGCGCGGCGAGGCTGCCGGACGACTTCTCCAGACGCCTCAGGGTCGCGGTGTGCGGGTGGGCGCGGCCGGTACGGGCCGGACCCGGGGCCGCGGCACCTGTGTCCTGGTGGATTTCGTTCGCTGAGGGTTCGGGCACGGGGACAAGACTGCCTTATCGGGGCGGCGGCGTGCGGGGCCGGGTCTACCGTGGGGGACGTGATTGATGTGCGGCGCTCCGGCGAGCGGTACCCCGGCGGCGACCCCGGGGCGGGGATCGACTCCTACCACGCGTTCTCCTTCGGGCCCTACTACGAGCCCGACAACCTCCGCTTCGGCGCGATGCTCGCCTGCAACGAGGAGCGCCTCGCCCCCGGCGCGGGCTTCGACGAGCACCCCCACAGCCACACGGAGATCGTCACGTGGGTGGTCGAGGGCGAGCTCACCCACCGCGACTCCACCGGCCACGAGTCGCTGATCGGGCCCGGCGACGTCCAGCACCTCAGCGCGGGCGCGGGCGTCCGCCACGTGGAGCGCAACGCGGGCCCCGCCCCCCTGACCTTCCTCCAGATGTGGCTCGCCCCCCTGGAGCCCGGCGGCGATCCCGCGTACGGGATCGTCCCCGGCATCGCCGACGCCACCCCCTACGCCCTGCCCGCGGCGGGCGCCCTCCTCCACGTCCGCCGGCTCTCCCCGGGCGAGCGCGCCGCGATCCCGCCCGCGCCGCACGTGTACGTCCACGTGGTGCGGGGCGAGGTCGCCCTGGGCCAGGAGGAACTGGGCCCCGGCGACTCGGTGAGGATCACGGAGGAGGAGGGCCTGGAAGCCGTGGCGTACGAGACCCCGGCGGAGCTCCTGCTCTGGGAAATGCCCTAGCCCGCCCTTGTGGGCGGCTGGTCCGCCCAGGGGGCGGAACGGGCGGGCACAAGGGCGGACCCCGCCGCGCCGGGCTGCGCACCACCCGGCCCACAGTCGGCGGTCAGAGTTCAGCCAGCACCGCGTCCGTGAAGACGGGCCACACCTCCACGGCCCACGGCCCGAAGGCCCGGTCCGTCAACGCCACACACGCGGCCCCGGCGTCGGGGTCCACCCACAAGAACGTTCCCGCCTGCCCGAAGTGCCCGAAGGTCCGCGGCGAGGACGAGGCCCCCGTCCAGTGCGGGGCCTTCCCGTCCCGGATCTCGAAGCCGAGCCCCCAGTCGTTGGGGTTCTGGTGCCCGTACCCCGGGAGCACCCCCTTGAGCCCCGGGTACGTCACCGACATGGCCATCGCCACGGTCCGCGGGTCGAGCAGCCGCGGCGCCTGCACCTCGGCGGCGAACCGCACGAGGTCGTCGACGGTCGACACCCCGTCCTTGGCGGGGGACCCGCCGCCCGCGAGCCCGGTGGACGTCATCCCGAGGGGTTCCAGCACGGCCTGCCGCAGATAGTCGGCGAAGGGGATGTCCGTCGCCTTGGCGATGTGGTCCCCGAGCACCTCGAACCCGGCGTTGGAGTACAGCCGCCGCGTCCCGGGCGCGGCCATCACCTGGTGCTCGTCGAAGGCGAGCCCGCTGGTGTGCGCGAGCAGGTGCCGCACGGTCGACCCCTCGGGCCCGGCCGGCTCGTCGAGCTCGACGGCGCCCTCCTCGTACGCGACGAGCGCCGCGTAGGCCGCGAGCGGCTTGGTGACCGAGGCCAGGGCGAAGCGGTGCGCGGTGGGCCCGCGGCTCCCGGCCACGGTGCCGTCCGCGCGGACGACGGCGGCGGCAGCGGTGGGGACCGGCCAGTTCTCGATCAGCTCCAGGCTCTGCATGCGTACGAGCGTAAGCGCCGCGCCACCGCCCCGGAGCCGGGGGGTCGGGCCGCGGGAGCGGGCGAAAACCCCTTGCTTCGAGTGCGCTCGAAGGCCCTAGCGTGGAGCCATGACGGTCATGGAGACGGGGTCCGCCCTCGCGGAGAGCCACTACACGATCAGCGAGGTCGCCGCGGAGACCGGTCTGACCGCGCACACCCTGCGCTGGTACGAGCGGATCGGGCTGATGCCGCACATCGACCGCTCCCACACCGGCCAGCGCCGCTACCGGGACCGCGACCTGCGGTGGCTGACGTTCCTCGGCAAGCTGCGCGCCACCGGCATGCCGGTGGCGGACATGGTGCGCTACGCGGAGCTGGTGCGCGCGGGCGACCACACCTTCGCCGAGCGCCAGGACCTCCTGGAGCGGACCCGGCGCGACGTCCGCGCGCGCATCGCGGAGCTCCAGGACACCCTCGCCGTGCTCGACCACAAGATCGGTTCGTACGCGGTGGCGCGGTCGGAGGCCGCCGTCGGCGCGGAGGCGGCCGCAGGCTCCTGCGGCCCCTGACCGCTCACAGCTCGGCGAGCAGCTCCGTCTTCTTCGCCGTGAACTCGTCGTCCGTGAGCAGACCCGCCTGGTGCAGCTCGCCCAGGTGCCGGATGCGCTCGGCGATGTCGGCCGGGTCGCGCCGCCCGGCCGGGGCCGCCGGGGCGCTCTGCGCCGCCGGGGCCGGGCCGCACGCCCTGACGGCCGCGAGGACCGACGCGGCGAACGGCAGTGACTCGTGCACAGGGCCGTAGCCGAGCCCGAAGACGACCGCTGCCGGGTCCTGGTCGGCCTGGGCGGGCTGCGCCACCGGCGACTCGCGGCGCAGCAGGCGCAGATGCCCCTCGAAGACCTCCGGGGAGCGCCACTCGACCCCGCTGAGGTCGGTCACCGCGAAGCTCTGGTCCCCGGCCTTCCACTTGGCCGACGACGCGCCGGTCCAGAACCAGCGGAAGGCCACCGCCTTGCCGTCGAAGGACGCCTTCCCGTCGTACGCCTTGAACTGCAGCGGCACCTCGGGCGCGGCCACCAGATAGCGGTCCGCCTCTCCCGGGTCCTCGGCGGGCAGCAGGGCGCGCAGCTCGTCCGCGTAGTACTCGGCGAGCGTCTCCCGCTCCGCGGGCAGCACCAGGCGGTACGGGTCGGCCCCGTCCTTGAGCTGTCCCGCGGCTGCCTCCATCAGTGGATCGGCACCTGGTCTCGGGACCAGGTGCAGAACCGTCGTCCCCCGTTTGCCCGGTGTGAGCGTGACCCCCGCGATCGCCTCAAGGGGGATGCAGCGTTCGCCGAGAGCCTGGAACAGCTTCGGCGTACGGATCCCCCGTTCGAAGCGGATGAGCACGGAGTCGGACTCGAACTCCCAGGCGGCGTGAAAACCGGCCAGTACATCACCCATGCGGCTCATCGTATGCGGCACGCGCTCCTCCGTCTCTCCTGCGGCGGGCCGCTGTTTCGCCGATTTCTACGCGCGTCAGGCCGCCGTCGTACCGGAAATTCCGTCGTGGCAGCCCGCGTCCCCGTCGGCGCAGCGCACCGCGCCGTACGCGCCGACGCCGATCCGGGCGAAGTTGCTGAGGCTGTCCGTGCCCGGCTCGAAATAGCCGGTGTGGCCCCGGGCGCGGTCGGCGGACACCACGCGGGCGCCGAAGCCGCCCGACACCGGGTCGGCGCCGTGGCCGAGCCCGCCGACCTCCATGTGCGGCACATCCTGGATCCAGTCGTCGCTGTCCCGTGCGGCCCAGACCCGCGCGCGGGTGCCGAGCCCTGACACGTTGTCGGCGCGCATCCCGGGGCTGCCCGCGACCGCGATGTCCGTGACCCGCTCCGGCAGCCGCCTCGCGGCGACCCCGCACACCACCGAGCCGTAGCTGTGGCAGTACAGCGCCACCCCGGTGCGCCCCGGCAGGGCGCGGACCAGCGAGTCGAGGCGGACGGCGCCGTCGTCGGCCCGCATGGAGGTGGCGGCGTCCACGCCGAGGCCGACGGGCGTGGTGTAGTCGGCCCACGCGATCACGGCGGTCCGGGTGCGGGGGTCGGTCCTGCGCTCGGCGCGGTAGAGGGACCGGGCCATGCCCACGGGCGCCGCGTACTTGCGCTGGGTCCGCTCGAAGGTGAGGACGTCGGTGTCGACGCCGGGCACGATGACCGACACGCGGCTCGCCCGGTCGAGGTCGCCGAGGACCTCGGCCATGCGGCCCGAGCCCATCGGGTCGAAGGCGAGGACCTGGCGGCCGGGGCGCATCATCACGCCGAACCGCTTCATCCTGCGCTCCGCCTCCTGCTTGCCGACGGGCGAGAGCCGGTCGTCGTGCATGCGCCGCCGCTCGATCACCCGGGCCTGCTTGAGGGCGATGCGGTTCGCGCGGTAGCGCAGCCCCACGGGGGCACCGTTCATGTTGCCGACCGCGAGCGGGTAGCGCAGGGCGAGCCGGTCGCGCTGGTACGCGGTGAGCGAGGCGAAGAACCGCGCGAGCCGGTCGGCGGGCGCACCGGGGTCGGGCAGCTCGCGTCCGTCGATGTGCCCCCGCTCCCAGGCGGCGAGGGTGGCTTCGAGCGGCGACGCGTCGCCTCTGTTCTGGCGCACCGCGGTCCACCCGGTGGTCGCCAGCATGACGAACACGACGGTGAGCGCGAGCAGCGCGCGCCAGATGCTGAGTTGGGGGGATGAGTCGAAGGAAGTCACTGCGGGACACCCTAGGAGAAGGCTGAAGCCCGCCGTGCACGGGGTGAGGCAGATCACGTTTCTTGCTGGGTATTTGCGGCAAAGCGGGCGCACGCCGTATCGGATCGTCACGCTCCGTCGAAGGGGCGTACGTGTGGCGCGCGTGGGGCGCGAGGGGGAGCGGGGGTGGGAGCCGCCACGAAGCGTCAAGCTCCGCTACTCAACGTGGTGGTCGGTGGGGGAGGTTGACGGGTCCCGCCCGGGGTCGGCCGTCGCCCCTCGGGAGCGGCTCGCCGCACTTGGGGAAGGCCCGCAACGGTCCGCCGCGCCCGTGCGGGGCGGGTCAGCGGCCCCGGTGCCAGTCCTCCGCGAGCGCGCCCAGGTGGTCGAGGTACTCCTCCGTCGTCGCGCGGATCGACGCGACGCTGACGTCCTCGCCGGTGGCCCACAGCCGCCCGGCCGCCCGCATGACGCCGCCGAACGCGGCGGTCGCCACCCGCGGCCGCGGATCCGCGGGGTCCAGGCCCTCCCGCTCGGCGAGCACGTGCGCGGCCCGCGCCTCCAGTTCGGTGGAGCGGTGCAGATGGGCGGCGAGCAGCGAGGGCGTCGACTCGATCATCTGGTACGTACGGATGTGGAGTTCGACCGGGATCAGCTCGGCCATCGCCTCGTTCATGGCCTCCCAGGAGTCGAGCACGGCCCCGCGCAGTGCCACGAACGGCGGCTCGCCCGGGGGGCGTTCGCGCAGCGCCCGCATGAAGCGGGTCTCCACCATCTCGGGGACGGCGAAGGCGGTCTCCTGCTTGCCCGCGAAGTGCCGGAAGAACGTGCGCTGGGAGACGTCGACGGCCTCGACGATCTCGTCGACGGTCGTCTCCTCGAACCCCTGTGTGGTGAACAGTTCGAGCGCCGCGCGCAGCAGCGCGTCACGGGTGCGCCGCTTCTTGAGTTCGCGCAAGCCGGGCCTGGTCACGCCGCTCTCTTTTCTCCTGGAGTCCGCTCACCCTACCCGCGCCCTCCGAGGGGCGCGGGCCTACGCGTCAGCGGCTGTCTCGTGAGGCTCCCTACCAAGTGTCAGCGGCTGACACTAGCCTCGGTCCATGACCACTCAGACTCCGATCGGCTCGGCGGACAAGCCGCCGGATCCGTCCTCGACCTCCGGCCTGGGCAAGGGACTTCGCGGTCATCCCTGGCTGACCCTGGTCTCCGTCGGGATCGGCGTGATGATGGTGGCCCTCGACGGCACGATCGTCGCGGTCGCCAACCCGGCCATCACCAAGGACCTGGACGCCACCCTCGCGGACGTCCAGTGGATCACCAACGGCTATCTGCTCGCGCTCGCCGTCGCCCTCATCACGGCGGGCAAGCTCGGTGACCGCTTCGGCCACCGCCAGACCTATCTCATCGGCGTCGTGGGCTTCGCCGCCGCGTCGGGCGCCATCGGCCTGTCCGACACCGTCTCCCTCGTCATCGCCTTCCGCGTGCTCCAGGGGCTGTTCGGCGCGCTCCTCATGCCCGCCGCGCTCGGCATGCTGCGGGCGACCTTCCCGGCCGAGAAGCTGAACATGGCCATCGGCGTCTGGGGCATGATCATCGGCGCCTCCACCGCGGGCGGCCCCATCGTCGGCGGCCTGCTCGTCGAGCACGTCAGCTGGCAGTCGGTCTTCTACATCAACGTGCCCGTCGGCGCCCTCGCGCTCGTCCTCGGCCTGGTGATCCTCAAGGACCACCGCGCGGAGAAGGCACCCCGGTCCTTCGACGCCCTCGGCATCGTGCTGCTCTCGGCCGCGATGTTCGCCCTGGTCTGGGGGCTCATCAAGGCGGGCGACCCGTGGGGCTGGGGCAGCGGGAAGACGTGGCTGTTCCTCGGCGGCTCCGCCCTCTGCTTCGTCCTGTTCGCCTTCTGGGAGACCCGGGTCCAGGAGCCGCTGATCCCGCTCGCCCTGTTCCGGTCGGTGGCGCTGTCCGCGGGCGTGGCCCTGATGGTCCTGATGGCCTTCGCCTTTCTCGGCGGCCTGTTCTTCGTGACCTTCTACTTGCAGAACGTGCACGGCATGAGCCCCGTCGACAGCGGCCTGCACCTGCTGCCGCTGACCACCATGATGATCGTCTCCTCGCCGGTGGCGGGCGCCCTGATCACCCGGGTCGGACCGCGCCTCCCGCTCATGGCGGGCATGGTCTGCACGGCCGCCGCGATGTTCGGCATGACGAGCCTGACGGAGGACACCGGCACCCTCGCGATGTCCCTGTGGTTCGCGCTGCTCGGTCTCGGCCTCGCGCCGGTCCTGGTCGGCGCCACCGAAGTCATCGTGGGCAACGCCCCGTTGGAGCTGTCCGGCGTCGCGGGCGGCCTCCAGCAGGCGGGCATGCAGGTCGGCGGCAGCCTCGGCACGGCCGTCCTCGGCGCGGTGATGTCCACCACCGTGGACTCCGACCTGGCGGGCAACTGGCGCGACGCCGGGCTGCCCGGCACCCCGCCGCCCGGCCTGGAGAAGGCGGCCTCGACCGGATCGGTGCCCGAGGAGCTCGCCAAGTCCCCCGGCATGACCGAGAGCACCTTCGCCCGCATCACCGACGTCGTCCACGACACCTTCATGTCGGGCCTGGGCGTCGCGTTCGCCGTGGCGGGCGTGGTCGGCGCGCTCGCGGCGGCGGTGGCCCTCCTGACCAAGCGCGGCACGAACACGGAGCCGGGAGGCGGAGCGGGCCACGTCTAGCCGACGCCCCGAACGGCCAGTGCCCCGAAGGGGCGCGGGGAACTGCGCGACAAGCCACGGCGCACCCGCAGGCGAGAGGCGGCCGACAGCGGCCCGGCGAAGCGCCCGGGTGTTCTCAGGGAGATCCCCTGAGGGTGAGGGGGCCAGGCCCCTCCGGGCTCAGCCCGGGGGATTTCGCCTATCCGGGTGAGCCCCACCGAAACCCCTTCCCGCCCCCGGGACCCGCGGCGGAGAGTGACGCCAAGTGACCGATGCGACACGGGGGTTCACATACATGCGTACGACCAAACCCGCCGCCACCTTCACGGCCCTCACCGCCGCCGCGCTCGCCGCGGCGGTCCTGACCCCCGCCCACGCGGGCACCGCGGGCACGACGGACACCACAGCCCCGGCGCGGGCCGGTGCCGCGCCCCCGGGCAAGCTCGGCGCGTGCGGGCCCGGGGAGCTCTGCCTCTGGGAGAAGGCGGGCTTCAAGGGCCGACGGCACGTGTTCGAGCTGGCCGGGGTCGACATCGAGAGCTGCGTCGCGCTGCCGGAGGGGGGCAGCGCGCAGGCCCTCGCCAACCGCACCGGCCGCCCCGTCACGACGTATCAGTCCCGGGAGTGCGCCGAGACGGCCGAGTTCAACACCTATCCCGGGGGTGGCACCTGGGCCCCCGAATCGCCCTACCGCATCAGGGCGTTCAAGGTCTGGGAGCGCTGAGGCGCGCGGCCGCCCCGCCCGGCGGGCACGTCAGGGCCTGCGGGGCCCCGGGACGGGCGGGGCGGCCGCCTCCTCGTCGGACGCAGGGAGCGGCACGGGGCCGCCGGCCAGCGCGGCGACCTGCGCCCGCAGCGCCATCACCTCCGCGGTGAGGGCCTCGATCGCCGCGGTCTGGCGCCGCTCCTCCAGGTTGTCCTTCTCGAAGCGGGCGATGAACCACGCCGCGATGTTGGCGGTGACCACACCGAGCAGCGCGATGCCCGACAGCATCAGGCCCACCGCGAGGACCCGGCCGAGCCCGGTGGTCGGCGCGTGGTCGCCGTAGCCCACGGTCGTCATCGTGGTGAAGGACCACCACACGGCGTCCCCCAGGGTCTTGATGTTGCCGTCCGGCGAATCCCGCTCCACGGACAGCACCGCCAGCGAGCCGAACATCAACAGGCCGACCACCGACCCCACGACATACGTGGTCAGACGTATCTGTGACGCCATCCGCGCCCGCCGCCCCACCAGGAGCAGCGTCGCGACGAGCCGCAGCAGCCGCAGCGGCTGGATCATCGGCAGGACCACGGCACACAGGTCGAGCCAGTGCGTGCGGACGAAGTGCCTCCGGTGCCCGGTCAGCGAGAGCCGCACCAGATAGTCGACGGCGAACGAACCCCAGACGAACCACTCCACCGCCGTGCAGGCGCTCGTCAGGGACGCGCTCGCCCCGGGCCTGACTATCGGTACGGCGTAGGCGACGGCGAAGGCCACGGCCAGGGCGAGCAGCGGACGTTGCGTGCGGCGCTCCCAGCGGACCTGTGCCGACGGCTGCCGCTCAGCCATTTCCTCCATGAGCGCATCGTAGGAAAAGCCCGAAGGGCGACGGGCCCCGGGCCCGTCGCCCTTCGCACTGATGAGGTGTTCGCAGGAGGTGGAGAGTGGTGCGGAGGTGCGCCGGAGCGCGTTACGCGTCGCCTCCGGCGGCGCCCGGGTCGGCCGCCGTCACGTCCAGGAGCTGGTAGCGGTCGATCGCCTGCTTCAGCGCGGAGCGGTCCACCTTGCCCTCGCGGGCCAGCTCGGTGAGGACCGCGAGCACGATCGACTGCGCGTCGATGTGGAAGTAGCGGCGGGCCGCACCCCGGGTGTCGGCGAAGCCGAACCCGTCGGCGCCGAGCGACTGGTAGGTGCCGGGCACCCAGCGGGAGATCTGGTCCGGGACGCTGCGCATCCAGTCGGAGACCGCCACGAACGGACCCTCGGACCCCGACAGCTTGCGCGTCACGTACGGCACGCGCTGCTCCTCCTCGGGGTGCAGCAGGTTGTGCCGCTCCACCTCCACGGCCTCGCGGCGCAGCTCGTTCCAGGAGGTCGCGGACCAGACGTCCGCCTTCACGTTCCACTCCTCGGCGAGGACGCGCTGCGCCTCGATCGCCCACGGCACCGCGACGCCGGAGGCGAGGATCTGCGCGGGAATGGCGCCCCGCTCGCCGGACTTGAGGCGGTGGACGCCCTTGAGGATGCCCTCCACGTCCACGTCCGCCGGCTCGGCCGGGTGCTGGATCGGCTCGTTGTAGACGGTCAGGTAGTAGAAGACGTCCTCGCCCGGCTTGCCGTCGGCCGTCTCGCCGTACATCCGGCGCAGGCCGTCCTTGACGATGTGGGCGATCTCGAAGCCGTACGCCGGGTCGTACGCCACACAGGCCGGGTTGGTGGAGGCGAGCAGCTGCGAGTGGCCGTCCGCGTGCTGGAGGCCCTCGCCGGTCAGCGTCGTGCGCCCGGCGGTCGCGCCGAGCACGAAACCGCGCGAGAGCTGGTCGCCCATCTGCCAGAACTGGTCGCCGGTCCGCTGGAAACCGAACATCGAGTAGAAGACGTACACCGGGATCAGCGGCTCGCCGTGCGTCGCGTAGGCGGAGCCCGCGGCGATCAGGGACGCCGTGCAGCCCGCCTCCGAGATGCCGTCGTGCAGCATCTGGCCGGTCGGCGACTCCTTGTACGCGAGCAGGAGTTCGCGGTCCACGGCCTCGTACTGCTGGCCGAGCGGGTTGTAGATCTTCGCGCTCGGGAAGAAGGAGTCCATGCCGAAGGTGCGGTACTCGTCCGGCGCGATCAGCACGAAGCGCTTGCCGATCTCCTTGTCCCGCATCAGGTCCTTGAGCAGCCGTACGAACGCCATGGTGGTGGCGATGGACTGCTGGCCGGAGCCCTTCTTCACGGACGCGTACGTCTTGTCCTCCGGCAGGTGCAGCGGCTTGGCGCGCACGACCCGGGTCGGGACGTAGCCGCCGAGGCCCTTGCGGCGGTCGTGCATGTACTGGATCTCTTCGGAGTCGCGGCCCGGGTGGTAGTAGGGCGGCGCGCCGTCCTCCAGCTGCTTGTCGGTGATCGGCAGGTGCAGCCGGTCCCGGAAGCGCTTGAGGTCGTCCACGGTCAGCTTCTTCATCTGGTGCGTGGCGTTGCGACCCTCGAAGTTCGGGCCGAGCGTCCAGCCCTTGATCGTCTTGGCCAGGATCACCGTCGGCTGGCCCTTGTGCGCCTTGGCCGCGGAGAACGCCGCGAAGATCTTCCGGTGGTCGTGACCGCCGCGGCCCAGGTGCAGGATCTGGTCGTCGGTCATGTTCTCGACCATGGCGCGCAGCCGCTGGTCCTCGCCGAAGAAGTGGTCGCGGATGTACGCGCCGGTCTCCGTGGCGTACGTCTGGAACTGGCCGTCCGGGGTGGTGTTCATCTTGTTGACCAGGACGCCGTCGCGGTCCTGGGCGAGCAGCGGGTCCCAGCTGCGGTCCCACACCAGCTTGATGACGTTCCAGCCCGCGCCCCGGAAGATCGACTCCAGCTCCTGGATGATCTTGCCGTTGCCGCGCACGGGGCCGTCGAGGCGCTGGAGGTTGCAGTTCACGACGAACGTGAGGTTGTCCAGGCCCTCGCGCGCGGCCAGGGAGAGCTGGCCGAGCGACTCCGGCTCGTCCATCTCGCCGTCGCCGAGGAAGGCCCAGACGTGCGACTTCGTCGTGTCGGCGATGTCGCGCGCTTCCATATAACGATTCATGCGGGCCTGGAAGATCGCACCGAGCGGCCCGAGACCCATCGAAACCGTCGGGAACTCCCAGAAGTCCGGCATCAGGCGCGGATGCGGATAGGAGGAGAGGCCGTAGGGCTCCTTGGACTTCTCCTGCCGGAAGGCGTCGAGCTGCTGTTCGCTCAGCCGGTCGAGCAGGAAGGCGCGGGCGTAGATGCCCGGCGACGCGTGCCCCTGGAAGAAGATCTGGTCGCCGCCGTCGCCCTCGTCCTTGCCGCGGAAGAAGTGGTTGAAGCCCACGTCGTAGAGCGAGGCGGAGGAGGCGAAGGTGGCGATGTGGCCGCCCACGCCGATGCCCGGGCGCTGGGCGCGCGAGACCATCACCGCGGCGTTCCAGCGGGTCGCGTTGAGGATCTTCCGCTCGATCTCCTCGTTGCCGGGGAAGAACGGCTCGTCCTTGGTGGCGATGGTGTTGACGTAGTCCGTGCTGCGCATCTCGGGCACGGCGACGCGCTTCTCACGTGCGCGTTCGATCAGCCGGAGCATCAGATAGCGGGCCCGCTCACGGCCGCGCTCGTCGACGGCGGCGTCGAGGGAGTCGAGCCATTCCTGGGTCTCTTCGGGGTCGAAGTCCGGGACCTGGCTGGGAAGACCGCCAATGATGATCGGGTTGCGATCGGATCCGGAAGCCACGCTGTTCCTTCGCTGTGTTGTCGCGCATGCACGCGATCGGATTCGTGCTCTGCCTTGACCTGCTCTGAAACTCTGCTCTGCGCTGTACGTGTGCTGTACCGGTACGTACGACGTTCACCATCGTGTACCCCGGTGGTGGATACGTCATCTCTACCGGGGGGTAACCGGGATGCTGACTGGTGACCCTGGGGTAGGCTCGGTCAAATCGCAACGATACGCCCATCCTGCCTAAGGGCCGCGCGGCCCCGTACGGGCCCGACGGATGTGGCGGGAGTTGCGGTGACACGGCCGGGAACGTCACCGTTTCGGCGGTCTCGACGGCCGGGTACTTGCGCGATCCGTCCCGCCCGTGTGGACTACGGCCAATGCCCCGCGCACGCGCGTGGCTGAAGGCATTCCCAAAAACATGATCAGGAGGCAATCCGTGAGCGCGACCGCGGACCACGCGGAGACGAACCTTGCCGTAAGGCTGGGTTTCCAGCCCGACATGGTGGTCCAGGAGATCGGCTACGACGACGACGTCGACCAGGAGCTCCGCGAGGCCATCGAGCAGGCTACCGGCACGGAGCTCGTCGACGAGGAATACGACGACGTGGCTGATGCCGTGGTGCTCTGGTTCCGTGAGGACGACGGGGACCTGACTGATGCGCTGGTGGATGCCATCGCGTACATGGAGGAGGGCGGCTCGATCCTGCTCCTCACACCGAAGACGGGCAGGGACGGCTACGTCGAGCCCAGCGAGATCGGTGAGGCATCCACCACGGCGGGTCTGTCCCAGACCAAGAGCATCAACGCGGGCAAGGACTGGAACGGCAGTCGGCTCATCACGCCCAAGGGTGCCGCCAAGAAGAGGTAGCCGGCCACAGGCCCACCGCACGGCCCCCGACGGTCCCGTCCGTCGGGGGCCTCACGTGTTCCGCCACCCGCCACCCGCCCCCTCCCCGCTCCGGGCCGAAGGGCCCGCCGTAGGCTGGGGGCGCCCCAATGGCGTATCCGAAGGGAAGTGGGTCCTCGTGACGGTTGCGGTCGGCGAGACGGCTCCGGAGTTCGAGCTCAAGGACAACCACGGGCGGACCGTGCGGCTGGCGGACTTCCGGGGACGGAAGAACGTCGTGCTGCTGTTCTACCCGTTCGCCTTCACCGGCGTGTGCACCGGCGAGCTGTGCGCGCTGCGCGACGAGCTGCCCACGTTCGTCAACGACGACACGCAGCTGCTCGCCGTCTCCAACGACTCGATCCACACCCTGCGGGTCTTCGCGGAGCAGGAGGGCCTCGAATACCCGCTGCTCTCCGACTTCTGGCCGCACGGCGAGGTGTCCCGGGCCTACGGCGTCTTCGACGCGGACAAGGGCTGCGCGGTGCGCGGCACCTTCATCATCGACAAGGACGGCGTGGTGCGCTGGACCGTCGTGAACGGCCTTCCCGACGCCCGCGACCTGAACGAGTACGTCAAGGCCCTCGAGGACCTCGGCGGCCGCTGAGGCGGCGGTCGCCCCCTAGGGGCGACACCCTGCGATCCCTAGGGGCGACACCCTGGGATTCTTCGGGTGCGGAGCCTGTGGCGGGCGGGAACCGCTCACTAGGATCCAGACGTTGATCCGATGGCAAGCACGACTGGGGCTCCCCGCCCCTGGACACTATTTGGGAGGACTCGTGGGAGTCAGCCTCAGCAAGGGCGGCAACGTATCGCTGAGCAAGGAGGCGCCTGGTCTGACCGCGGTCACGATCGGCCTCGGCTGGGACGTCCGTACCACCACCGGTACGGACTTCGACCTGGACGCCAGCGCCATCCTGACGAACGCGGAGGGCAAGGTCACCAGCGACCAGAACTTCGTGTTCTTCAACAACCTGAAGAGCCCGGACGGCTCCGTCGAGCACACCGGTGACAACATCACCGGTGAGGGCGAGGGCGACGACGAGCAGATCAAGGTCAACCTCGCGGCCGTCCCGGCCGACGTCGAGAAGATCGTCTTCCCGGTCTCCATCTACGACGCCGAGAACCGCCAGCAGTCCTTCGGCCAGGTCCGCAACGCCTTCATCCGTGTGGTGAACCAGGCCGGCGAGGCGGAGATCGCCCGTTACGACCTCTCCGAGGACGCCTCCACGGAGACGGCCATGGTCTTCGGCGAGCTCTACCGCCACGGCGCGGAGTGGAAGTTCCGCGCCGTCGGCCAGGGCTACGCCTCGGGCCTGCGCGGCATCGCGCAGGACTTCGGCGTCAACGTCTGAGCCGAGCAGTCCGCACGACCCGAGCCGTCCGGCGCCGCACTCCCGAGTGCGGCGCCGGACGCGCTCAGCACCACAGCCCAACGGCAGGCACCACCCCGGGGAGGACACGATCATGGGCGTCACACTCGCCAAGGGAGGAAACGTCTCCCTGTCCAAGGCCGCACCCGACCTCACCCAGGTGATGGTCGGACTCGGCTGGGACGCTCGCTCCACCACCGGAGCCCCCTTCGACCTCGACGCCAGTGCTCTGCTGTGCCAGTCGGGCCGGGTCCTGGGCGACGAGTGGTTCGTCTTCTACAACAACCTGAAGAGCCCGGACGGCTCCGTCGAGCACACCGGTGACAACCTCACGGGCGAGGGCGAGGGGGACGACGAGTCGCTGCTCGTGGACCTGTCCAAGGTCCCGGCCCACTGCGACAAGATCGTCTTCCCGGTCTCGATCCACGAGGCGGACAACCGGGGACAGACATTCGGCCAAGTCAGCAACGCGTTCATCCGCGTGGTCAACCAGGCGGACGGCCAGGAGCTCGCCCGCTACGACCTCAGCGAGGACGCCTCCACGGAGACCGCGATGATCTTCGGCGAGGTCTACCGCTACGGCGGCGAATGGAAGTTCCGCGCCGTCGGTCAGGGGTACGCGTCCGGTCTGCGGGGCATCGCTCTAGACTTCGGAGTCAATGTTTCCTAAAGGACTCTGCCCGGGCTCCCCAAACAGCTGACGCGGTCGGCTCGCAGGGGTCCCGGGAAGCCCCCGGCAGCGCGAGCGGCCGGGGACGGCGCGGGGGAGACCCGTACACACACGATTGGGTAGCCAGTGGTTCTGAAAACCTTCGGCTGGTCGTTCGCAGTCACTGCGCTCGGCTTGGTCGCAGCGGTGCTCTTTGGGGGGTGGACGGCGTTCGGGATCGTGGCGATCCTGTCCATCCTCGAGATCTCGCTGTCCTTCGACAACGCGGTGGTCAACGCCGGGATCCTGAAGAAGATGAATGCCTTCTGGCAGAAGATCTTCCTCACCGTCGGCATTCTCATCGCCGTCTTCGGCATGCGCCTCGTCTTCCCGGTCGTGATCGTCGCCGTCAGCGCGAGCATGGGCCCGATCGAAGCGGTCAAGCTCGCGCTCAACGACAAGGACCAGTACCAGCAGCTGGTCACGGACGCGCACCCGTCCATCGCCGCCTTCGGTGGCATGTTCCTGCTGATGATCTTCCTCGACTTCGTCTTCGAGGACCGGGACATCAAGTGGCTGAGCTGGCTCGAGCGCCCGCTCGCCAAGCTCGGCAAGGTCGACATGCTGTCGGTGTGCATCGCGCTCGTCGTGCTGCTCGTCTCCGCGATGACCTTCGCCAAGAACGCGCACCAGCACGGCGGCACCCACGCCGACAAGGCGGAAACGGTCCTGATCTCCGGTGTGGCGGGTCTGATCACCTATCTCATCGTGGGCGGTCTCTCCAGCTACTTCGAGGACAAGCTGGAGGAAGAGGAGGAGCGCGAGCACGAGGCCGAGGAGGAGGCCAAGGCCAAGGGCAAGCAGGTCTCGGTGATCCAGCTCTCCGGCAAGGCCGCGTTCTTCATGTTCCTCTACCTGGAGGTCCTGGACGCGTCGTTCTCCTTCGACGGCGTCATCGGCGCCTTCGCGGTCACCAACGACATCGTCCTGATGGCGCTCGGCCTCGGCATCGGCGCGATGTACGTCCGTTCGCTCACGGTCTACCTGGTCCGCCAGGGCACCCTCGACGACTACGTCTACCTGGAGCACGGCGCGCACTACGCCATCGGCGCGCTCGCCGGGGTCCTGCTCGTCACGATCCAGTTCGAGATCCACGAGCTCATCACCGGCTCCATCGGCGTCATCCTCATCGGCGCCTCCTTCTGGTCGTCCGTGCGCCGCAACAAGGCGCTGGCGGCGGCCGAGGGGCAGTCGGGCTCGGACGAGAAGGCCGAGGTCTCCTCAGGCGTCTGACCGCCCCGGGCCCCGGCCCGGCCACGAGCACCGCACTGGCGGCGTCCCCGGCACGGGGGCGCCGCCAGTGGCGTCCGGGCGCTGCCGTACGGTGAGATCCGGATCACTGGACGGGACGTGTGACACCGGCTCCGGCGAGGAACTCTTCTGTTCGGGGCCGTTGTTGGGGCGCGGCTCCCCGGCCGCCCGGGGGCGCGGGCGGACGGTGACCGGGGCATCGAGTGGGGGGTAGGCATGGGCTTCTTCGACGGTCTGCGGCCCGGGCGGGCGATGGACTTCGCGGCGGGCGCGGCCGCGACGAACGCCATCGAGCTGACCAAGCGGCATCCGATGGTCTCGCTCACCAAACAGGGCGCGGCCACGGGTAATCTGCGCGTCAATCTGTCCTGGCAGATGCGCACGTCCGACCTCATCGGCAAGAAGCGCGGCGGCGGTCTGCTGCGCCACCCCTTCAAGCTGTTCCAGCCCGAAGAGGTCCAGGCGCACACCCAGAGCATGGTCAATGTGGACCTCGACCTCGGCTGTCTGTACGAGCTGGCGGACGGCGCCAAGGGCGTGGTGCAGCCCCTCGGCAACTTCTTCGGGAGCATCAACTCGCCGCCCTATGTGAAGGGCAGCGGCGACGACCGGTTCGGTTCGGGCACGGGCGAGACGCTGTACGTCAACCTCGACCACCGGGAGTCCATCAAGCGGCTCCTGGTGTTCGTCTACATCTACGACCAGACCCCGGCGTTCGACCGCACCCACGCCAAGGTCACGCTCTACCCCAGCAACGGCCCGCGGATCGAGATCGACCTGGACGAGCGCCAGCCGCAGGCCCGCTCGTGCGCGGTGGTCCTGATCGAGAACATCAAGGACGAGCTGATCGTGCGCCGCGAGGTGAAGTTCGTCTACGGCTTCCAGGCGGAGCTCGACCGGCTCTACGGCTGGGGCCTGCAGTGGGGCCGCGGCTACAAGTCCAAGGTCGGCTGAGCCGCCGCCCGCGCCCCGCTCAGCGCGGCAGGAACTGCGGCCCCTGCGGCGGCATCCGGAAGGCCGGGTCGGGCACGGGCGCGACCGGGTGCGGATAGCCGTACGCGGGCTGGGGCGCCGCCGGGGGCTGGGTGACGTGCGCGGCCGCGGGCTGCGGATAGCCGTAGGCGGGCCCCGGCGCCGGGTAGCGCGGCGGCTGGGGCGGGTAGCCGTACGCGGGCTGGGGGGCGATGGCGGGCGCGGGCGGCGCGACCGGGTACTGGGTGTGGGGCTCCGGCCGGGCCGGGGGCGGCGGCTGCACGGGGTGGGCGGCCGAGGGCTGCTGGGCGGCCGAGGGCTGTGCGGCGGCGCCGGGCCCGCCCGGCAGCGAGGCGTCCGGGGTCGGCTCGGGCACCGCCTCCGACTCGTCCACGGAGATGCCGAAGTCGGTGGCGAGGCCCACCAGGCCGTTGGAGTACCCCTCGCCGAGGGCGCGGAACTTCCAGCCCTCGCCGCGGCGGTAGAGCTCGCCGCAGATCAGCGCGGTCTCGGCGCCGGTCTGCGGGGTGATGTCGAAGTACGCGAGCGGCTCGGCGGCGGCAGCGGCGGCGGGCGAGGCGTCGTACAGCAGGATCCGCAGCGCCCGCACCTGCTCGAAGGGCACGTCCTCGGCGGAGGCGACCAGAAGCACCCGGTCGACGGCCGCGTCGAGGCCCGCGAGGTCCGCCTGGACGGTGTCGGTCAGATGGACGGCGGTGCCCTCGGTGACGCGCTTCTGGCCCAGGCGCCAGACCTTCCCCGAGGGGTGGCGCGGCTGGTTGTAGAAGACGAAGTCCTCGTCGGAGCGCACCCGGCCGTCGGTGCCGAGCAGCAGCGCCGACGCGTCGACGACGGGGGAGCCCTGGCTCAGCGTCCAGCGCAGGACCGCGCGGACCGCGGTGGCTTCCAGCGGGACGTTCGACCCCTTCAACATCGCGTGCGTCATGCCGTCATCCTGCCTTCCTCGTCCCGGCCGGGACAACGTGGGGCCCGGGGGCCGTCCCGGACTCCGGCCTTCCCCGATCCGCCGGTCCTCAGGCCTCGTCCGCCGACCGCTTGTTTTCGGACACTCGTACGTCTTGAAGCGCCGTTGATTGCCCCTTGACGCCCCCTTGGGGCCTCTTGTCCTATGACATCCGACTGTGCCGGTGTGGTGCCGAGGTGTGCGTCATGGCCGGGTTACCTGGATTTCACGCCCGAGGGGAACCTCCGACACCCGCTCTTACGTACTATTACCGGCCACGTCTTCGGATCGCAGAGGCGATGCGGGCGGAAACAGGAGAATCCCAGGGGAACCCCATGCGTCACTTCGGGCACATAGCCCCAGAGGTGCGAGAGCGCCTCTTTCACAGGGAGCCGTGCGCCTTCACCGCGGACTCCCCGCCGCAGCTCATCGCCGCCGCTCTCGGCGCCACGCTGTACAGCCCGGCCACGCGGCCGCGCCTGGCCGACGACATCCTCAAACAGGCTGGCCGTGGCGTGATCTCGATGGTCATCTGCCTGGAGGACTCCATCGACGACGCCGAGGTCGTCGGCGCCGAGGAAAATCTGATCCGGCACTTCCGGGATCTCGCCGAGCGCCCGGACGCCGAGCCTCCGCTGCTCTTCGTCCGTGTCCGCGACCCGGAGCAGATCCCCGATCTGACCCGGAGGCTCGGCCCCGCGGTCCGTCTCCTGTCCGGATTCGTACTGCCGAAGTTCACCGAGGAGCGGGGCGTTCCGTTCCTGGAGTCGCTCACCGCCGCCGAGACGGCGAGCGGACGGCGCCTGTTCGCCATGCCGGTCCTCGAATCGCCGCAGCTCCTCCATCTGGAGAGCCGCGCCGAGACGATCGCCGGCATCGCCCGCACCGTCGACAAGTACCGCGACCGGGTGCTCGCGCTGCGGCTCGGCGTCACCGACTTCTGCTCGGCGTACGGCCTGCGCAGGCCGCCGCACATGACCGCCTACGACGTGCAGATCGTCGCCTCCGTCATCGGCGACGTCGTGAACCACCTCGGTCGCGCCGACGGGACCGGCTTCATCGTGACCGGGCCCGTGTGGGAGTACTTCCGCGTCCAGGAGCGGATGTTCAAGCCGCAGCTGCGCCAGAGCCCGTTCCTGGAGGTCCGCGCCGAGGAGCTGCGCCAGGCCCTGATCGAGCACGACCTCGACGGCCTGCTGCGCGAGATCGAGCTGGACCGGGCCAACGGCCTGCTCGGCAAGACCTGCATCCACCCCTCGCACGTCATGCCCGTGCACGCCCTGTCCGTGGTCAGCCACGAGGAGTACGGCGACGCCCGGGACATCCTGCGCCCCGAGCGCGACGGCGGCGGAGTCATGCGCTCCGCGTACACGAACAAGATGAACGAGGTGAAGCCGCACCGCGCCTGGGCCGAGCGGACTCTGCGCCGCGCCGAGGTCTTCGGCGTCGCGCGCGAGGACGTCGGCTTCGTGGAGCTGCTCTCGGCGGGAGTGTCCATCTGATGGGGCGAGCGAACGGCGAAGTGACAGCAGGTGGCAGGGCATGACAATGAGTGACGAAAGGGCGTCTGAGAACGTGGTGTGGTCCGGTACGTGGGTCGCCGAGCGGCTGGGTGTGGAGCTCGTCGGCGACGACCTGCGGGAGCTGCTCGGGCTGGCGCTGCGCCGCAACCCCAGGCGCGCCCACCTCCTGGTGTCGAACGTGCTGGGCAAGCACGTGCCGCAGCTGCCGTCCGTGGTGCGGCGCTCCGGGTACGAGCTCGGCCTGCGGGTGCGCGAGCTGCTCGGCCCGGACGCGTGCGCGCACGCCGTCGTCCTCGGCTACGCGGAGACGGCGACGGGCCTCGGCCACTGCGTCGCCGACGGCGTCGGCGACGCCCCCTACCTGCACTCGACGCGCCGCCCCGTCGCGGGCGTGGCCCGCGCGGGCGGCTTCGAGGAGGCCCACTCGCACGCCACCTCCCACCTGCTGCTCCCCGAGGACCCCCGGCTGCTCGCGGGCGCGGGCACCCTCGTCCTCGTCGACGACGAGTTCTCCACCGGCAACACCGTCCTCAACACCATCCGCGACCTGCACGCGCGCTTCCCCCGCGAGCGGTACGTCATCGTGGCCCTGGTCGACATGCGCGCCCCAGCCGACCGCGACCGCCTGCACGCCTTCGCCGCGGAGATCGGCGCCCGCGTCGACCTGGTGGCCCTCGCGTCGGGCACCGTGCGACTGCCGGAGGACGTCCTGGAGAAGGGCCGGGCCCTGGTCGAGGCGCACGAGGGCGCGGCGGAGCCGCCGCCCGTGCCGCGCGCCGCGCCCGCCCCCGTCACCCGCGTGCCCCTGGCCTGGCCCGACGGCGTCCCCGACGGCGGCCGCCACGGCTTCACGCCCGCGCACCGGGCGCGCCTGGCCGCCGCCCTGCCCGGCATGGCGGAGCGGATCGCGCGGGCGCTGCCCGAGGGCGCCCGGCGCGTCCTCGTCCTCGGCTTCGAGGAGCTGATGTACGCGCCGCTCGCGCTCGGCGTCGCCCTGGAGGGGCACCTCGGCGGCGCGGCGGAGGTCCGCTACTCCACCACCACCCGCTCGCCCGTCCTCGCCGTCGACGACCCGGGCTACGCCATCCGCACCCGGCTCGTCTTCCCCGCCCACGACGACCCCGCCGACGGGCCCGGCGACCGTTACGCCTACAACGTGGCGGGCGGCGGCTTCGACGCGGTCGTCGCCGTCGTCGACTCCGCCGCCGACACCCCCGCCCTGCACGCCCCCGACGGACTGCTCGCCCGCCTGTCCGCGCACACCGGGCACGTGCTGCTCGCCGTCGTGCCCTCGTACGCACCCGAAAGGTCCCCGTCCGTGCTGCCCGAACCCCTCCGCGGTCCCGCCTTCTCCTCGTACGCGCCCGACGACGTCGGCTGGCTGCTCCAGGACCTGTCGGCGGTCACGCTCGAAGCGCCCACCGAGGAGCGCGAGGAGGCGATCCAGAGCGGCGGCGCGCACTACGCCGAGTCGCTGCCCGTCGAGTACCAGCCGAGCGCGCAGTACCAGGAGCTGTTCCGGGCCGCGCTCGACGACTCCGCCGCCCGGATCGCCGAGGCCGTCGGCACGGTCACCGAGACGGTCCTCGCCGAGCGCTCGCCCCGCCCCGTGCTCGTCTCCCTGGCCCGCGCGGGCACCCCCGTCGGCGTGCTGATGCGCCGCTGGGCGCTGCACCGCCACGGCCTCGACCTGCCGCACTACGCGGTGTCGATCGTGCGCGGCCGCGGCATCGACGCCAACGCGCTGCGCTGGCTCGCCGCGCACCACGACCCGGCCGACGTCGTGTTCGTCGACGGCTGGACGGGCAAGGGCGCCATCACCCGCGAACTCGCCGCCGCGATACGGGAGTTCGAGGAGGCCGAGGGCGTCACCGGCTTCGACCCGGACATGGCCGTGCTCGCCGACCCGGGCTCCTGCGTGCGCACGTACGGCACCCGCGAGGACTACCTCATCCCCTCCGCCTGCCTCAACTCCACGGTCTCCGGCCTCGTCTCGCGCACCGTCCTGCGCGCCGACCTCGTCGGCCCCGACGACTTCCACGGCGCGAAGTTCTACCGCGACCTCGCGGGCGCCGACGTCTCCGCCGACTTCGTGGACGCGGTCGCCGCCCGCTTCGACGAGGTGGGCGACGCCGTGGACCGGCGGGTCAAGGAGATCCTGGCCGCCGACCGCACCCCCACCTGGGAGGGCTGGGCCGCCGTCGAGCGGATCAGCGAGGAGTACGGCATCCACGACGTGAACCTCGTCAAGCCCGGCGTCGGCGAGACCACGCGCGTGCTCCTGCGCCGCGTGCCGTGGAAGATCCTCGCCCGGGCCGGGGCGGGCGCCGACCTCGACCACGTCCGGCTGCTCGCCGCCCAGCGCGGCGTGCCCGTCGAGGAGGTGGACGGACTCCCGTACACCTGCGTGGGCCTCATCCACCCCCAGTACACGCGCGGGGCGACCGGCGCCGACGGCAAGGCGGTGACCGGAGCGTGAGCGCCCGCCCCGTCCGTCTTGTCGCCAGCGACCTCGACCGGACCCTCATCTACTCCGCCGCCGCGCTCGGCCTGCGCATGCCCGACGCCGAGGCGCCGCGCCTGCTGTGCGTCGAGGTGTACGAGGGCAAGCCCCTGTCGTACGTCACGGAGACCGCGGCCGGACTCCTCGCGGAGCTCGGCCGGGCCACCGTGTTCGTGCCCACGACCACGCGCACGCGCGAACAGTACGCGCGCATCCATCTGCCGGGCCCCGCGCCCGCGTACGCGATCTGCGCCAACGGCGGCCAGCTGCTCGTCGACGGCGTCCCCGACCTCGCCTGGCGCGCGGCCGTCGACCGGCGCATCGCCGCGGAGTGCGCCCCCCTGGAGGAGGTCCGCGCCCATCTGCTGCGCACGGCGGACCCGGCCTGGCTGCTCAAGGAGCGCGTCGCCGAAGACCTCTTCGCCTATCTGGTCGTCGAGCGCGCCCTGCTGCCGGACGGCTGGGTCAAGGAGCTCGCCGCGTGGGCCGGGGAGCGTGGCTGGACCGTCTCGCTCCAGGGGCGCAAGGTGTACGCCGTGCCGCGGCCGCTCACCAAGAGCGCGGCCATGCGCGAGGTCGCGCGGCGGGCCGGCGCCGACGAGACGCTGGCCGCGGGCGACTCCCTGCTGGACGCGGACCTGCTGGCCGCGGCGGACCGGGCCTTCCGGCCCTCGCACGGGGAGCTGGCCGAGGTGGGCTGGACGACGCCGGGGCTCGTGGTGGTGCCGGAGGCCGGGGTCGCGGCGGGGGAGTCGATCGCGCGGCGCCTCCTGTCGGAGTGACCCTCGCGGTGCGCCCCGCTGTGCCCATGAGCGCGCTCCGCGCGCGGGCGCCCCTCCCCGATCAAGGGGGCTCCGCCCCCTTGGCCCCCCGTTTGTCGGCGCTCCGCGCCTCGTCCTCAAACGCCGGACGGGCTATATATAGCCCGTCCGGCGTTTGAGGACGAGCGCGCCAGCGCGAAAAGGGCGGGGTGCCAGGGGCGGCAGCCCCTGGTTCGGGAAGGGGCGGGTCTGGGGCGCAGCGCGGCGTAATCTTGGGGCATGCCCCGTTACGAGTACCGCTGCCGCCCCTGCGGCGACACCTTCGAGCTGAGCCGCCCGATGGCGGAGTCCGCGGACCCGGCCGTGTGCCCGGCCGGCCACGAGGACACCGTGAAGCTCCTGTCGACCGTGGCGGTCGGCGGCACCGCCCCGGCCCCCGCCGGCGGTGGCGGCGGCGGGGGCGGAGGGTGCTGCGGCGGCGGCTGCTGCGGCTAGCGCAGCACGTCGGCCGCGCCGAGCAGCCCCAACTCCGCCCGCGTGGGGGCGCCTTCCCAGTCCCCGCGCGAGGCGACCGCGAAGGCCCCGGTGGTCACCGCCCGGTCGAGCCGCCCCGGCACGTCCGCGCCGTCGAGCAGCGCGGAGAGGTACCCGGCGACGAACGCGTCCCCGGCGCCCACGGTGTCGACGACGCGCACCGGCACCGCCGGGCGGTGCCACGCCGCGCCCCCGTCCCCGTACGCGGTGGCGCCGTCCGCACCCAGCTTCACGACGACCTCCGGGACGCCGAGCCGCAGCAGCCGCTCGGCCGACTCCCGTACGTCGGCCGGTCCTTCGTCCGGCGGCAGGCACACCGGCAGCTCGTCGGCGGAGGCCACGAGCACGTCGACGGCCGGCAGCCAGGGGCGCAGAAAGGCCCCCGCCTCCCGCGTACTCCACAGCCGGGAGCGGAAGTTGACGTCCAGGCAGACGGGCACGGCGTGCTCGCGCGCCAGGCGCAGCACGCCCTCCCAGGCGGCGCGGGCCGCCTCGCCGAGGGCCGGGGTGACACCGCTCAGATGCAGCAGGCGCGGCGGCGCGGCGGCGAAGGCCCGCGCGACGGCCCGGGCGTCGACGCGGGCACCGGCCGAGCCGGAGCGGTAGTAGTGGACCCGCGTCACCTCCGGAAGACGCGGCTCGAAGAGGATCAGGCCGGTGGGCGCGTCCGGGTCGCGGCGGGCGCCGGTGACGTCCACGCCCTCGGCCCGCAGCGTCCGCAGGACCAGCTCACCGGCCTCGTCGTCGCCGACGGCACCCGCCCAGGACGCGCGGTGCCCGAGCCGGGCCAGGCCCACGGCCACGTTCGACTCGGCGCCCGCGACGGACACGGTCATGGTGCCGCCCAGCTTCAGCGGCCCCGCGCCGCGCAGGGCGACCATGGTCTCCCCGAAGGTGAGGACGTCCGGGCCGGGGCCGCCGGCCGCGCTCACCCCGCTCACGCGCACACCTCCGCGAACCGCCGCGCGCGCCGCCGCAGCGCGTCCAGGTCGCCGCCGTCCGCCGCGTCCCCGACGAGCGGCGAGCCGACGCCCACCGCTGTCGCACCGCGCTCCAGATAGGCCGCCGCCGCGTCCGCGTCCACGCCGCCGACGGGGACGAAGGGCAGGCCGGGGAACGGTCCGCGGAGCGCCTTCAGATAGTCGGGGCCGCCCGTCGCCGACGCCGGGAAGACCTTCAGGGCGGTCGCGCCCGCCGCGCTCGCGGCGATCACGTCGGTCGGTGTGAGGACGCCCGCAAGCACCGGCAGGCCCAGCTCCAGGCCGGTGTCGACGCCCGCGCCGAGGCCGGGCGTCACGATCAGGTTCGCGCCCGCCCCGGCCGCGCGCCGGGCGTCGTCCGCGGTCAGGACCGTCCCCGCGCCGAGCCACGCGTCCGCGCCGAGCTCGGCCCGCGCCCTGCGCAGCACGCCGAGCGCGTCGGAGCCGCTCAGCGAGACCTCGACCAGCGGCACCCCGGACTCGACGAGCGCCAGGACGGTACGGAACGACGCCTCCGGGTCGCGGCCGCGCACGATGGCGAGCAGCCGCCGGGCCCGCAGCGCGGCGAGGAAACCGGCCGCACCCGCGGCCGGACCGTCGGTCGAACTCTTGCGCACACCCTCGGTCATGCCCTCAGGCTCGCACAGCCGCCGGGCCGCCCCGACGCGGGGCCCGGGGCTCAGCCCGCGCCCTGCCCCCGCTCCTCGCGGATCCGCGCGACCACCCGGGCCGCCGTCGCGCGCACGGCCTCCATCTCGGTCAGGAACTGCCAGTAGTCGGGGTGGCGGCCCTCCAGGGTCTCCACCGCGCGGTCCAGACGGGCCACCGACTCGTCCAGCGGGCGGGCGTCCCGCGGGTCGGGGCGCTGGCGGCCCGCCATGGCCAGGCGCTGGGCGTCCCGGACCGCGAACCGGGTGCGCTCGATCTCCGCCTGCGGGTCCTTGGAGACCTCGTTCAGCCGCCGCAGCCGGTCACCGGCGGCGGACACCGCCTCGTCGGTGGAGTCGAGCAGGGCCCGCACGGTCGACAGGCGCGCCGTCGCGTCCGGCCACCGCTGCTCCTCACGGGCCCGCTGGGCCTCCGCCAGCTTGGCCTCGGCCTGCCGTACGTTCTCCTCGGCCTGCTCGGGGACGCGCTGGAGGTCCTGCCAGCAGGCCGCGGTGAAGCGGCGGCGCAGCTCGCTGAGGACCGGCTCGACCTGCTCGCTGCGGGTGGTCAGGGCCTGGGCGCGGGTGCGCAGCGACACCAGGCGCCGGTCGATGTCGCGGGCTCGCTCGGGCAGCCGCTCCGCCTCCGCGCGGACGGCCTCCGCCTCGCGTACGACGCGGTCGGCGCGCTGCAGCGTGTCGGCGACGCCGTGCTGCCCCGCGCCCTGGTTGAGCTTGGTCAGCTCGGGCGCGAGCGCGGCGAGCCGCCCCGCCAGGTCGTCGGCCTTCAGGCCCGCGCCGCGCACCGCGTCCAGGGCGTTGCTCGCGGCGAGGAGCGTCTGGCGGGCCCGCTCCACGGCCGGGGCGAGCCGGGCGAGCTGGGTCTCCGCCTTGTCGAGCAGCGGCCCGAGCCCCTGCGAGAAGCGGTCCAGGTCCTGCTTGGTCCGGCCGAGCGCGTCCTTGGCGGCCGTCAGCTCGGTGCGCGCCCGGGTCGCGGCGGACGCCTCCAGGTCGTCGCGGTCCAGGTCGTGCGCGTCGACCGCGGTGATGTACTGGTGGCTGACCTCGTCGATGCGCTGCCCGAAGGCCTCGAAGTCGGCGGCGGCGCGGCGCGCGGCGGGCGAGGAGTCCACCGCCACGATCGTCTCGATGGAGATCCGCAGGTCCCGCTGCGCGGTGTCCAGCTCGTAGAACGCGGCCGCCGCCGCGTCCTTGGCCGCCTGCGCGTCGGCCCGCGCGCCCTCGCCCCGCCCGCCGAACCACCGCCGCGTCCCGCCCCCGGTGAAGGCGGCGGGCGCCACGGCGAGGAGAAGGGGAAGCAGGGCAAGCGCCAACGCCCCGGGAAGGGGCGCGGGGCGAGACACGGTGCGGCTCCGCCGCGTGGGCGCGCCCAGCCGCGTACGGCCTGCGGATCGCGCGGCACGCGCGAGGAGACGGCGACGCACAGCGCCGGAGGCGGAAGGGGCCACCGGCCGCGGCGGAAAGGCAGAGGGGGCCGTGCCACACCTGTGTGGCTGCGATGGTGTCGCCGTCACTGTCCCTCTCCCGTGCTGTCGTCCGCCCTGCCAGGCCGGTGTCACATTCTCCCACCGGTGAAGGACGAACACACGGGGTGGTCAGTTCGCCGCGCGCACCGTGATGTGGCCGTCGACGCTGCGTACCGACACCCGGTGCGGGCTGTCGTCGGCGCGCGGCACGGACACGTCGACGCCGCCGTCCACGCTCCGGGTGTCCACGCGGTACCGGGCGTCGGGCAGGCCGACGGTCACGGAACCGTCCGTGCTGCGCGCCCGCACCCGGTCCGGTACGGCGCCGAGTTCGAGCCACACGGAACCGTCCCGGGAGCGGGCGCTGACCCGCTTCGAGGTGACGCCGTCGGTCCGCACCGACCCGTCGGTGCTGCTCAGGTCCAGTGGCCCGCTGGAGTTCCGCACGGTCACGCTGCCATCGTCGGTGCGCACCTTCAGGGGCTCGCGGAAGCCGCTCGCGGTCACCTGGCCGTCGCGGTTCAGGATGGTCACGGCGACGCCGCGCGGTACGACGACGCGGTGCTTGGCGGAGCAATTGCTGATCACTCCGCTGCACTTCACCCGGAACGTGAGCTTGTCGCCCTCGGCACTCTGCTTCCACGTGACCTTGGGGCTGCCGCCGAGCACGGTGCGCCCGTCGAACCAGCGCGTGACCCGGACGTCCTTCACGTGGTCCGACACGACGACGTCCAGGGCGGAGTCGTCGGAGTCGACGGTCAGCGTCCGCCCGGGCAGGCTGAACGTCCGCCGGTCCGGCGTCTTGTCGTCCTCGGCGCTCGCCCCGCACGCGGCGACGAGCCCGAGGACCGCCGCCGTGGTGCCGACACCGGCGAGGATCCGCGCGCTCCGCGGCCCCAGCGGACCCGGGCGGCGGCTGTGGGCGGTGCTCATGACGTTCTCTCCCCTGGAAGCCCCCTCGCGACCCCTGCCGCGAGCTCACCTCCGACAGTAGGGAGCGGGGCGCGCCCGGAGGATCCGGGCCGCTACCGGATCCGGGGTGGGGATATCCCCCCGGCCGCTCGGGGGCCCGCCACGGGTTTGCGGTCCACCGCCACCGGCAAGGTAGGCTGTCCACTCGTCCGGGCGCGTAGCTCAGGGGTAGAGCGTCGCCCTTACAAGGCGAATGTCGGCGGTTCGAAACCGTCCGCGCCCACCGGGTCTGAACTGCAGCGGAGCCCCGTACCAAGATCGGTACGGGGCTCTTTGTAGATCATTTAGGAGATCCTTGGGAGGTCATCCCATCAGGCCCTCACGACCTTGCCCGACGCGCCATCCGCTGCCCGAGCCGCCCCGAGCCTCCAGGCAGTTCAGACTGTGCCTGCGCATCTCACTGGTGCGGCCGCTGCGAGGCCGCCGCCGGGCCCGCGTCCACGTCCGCGCGCGCCGAGCTCGCCGCCCGCCCCAGCCCGCGCCGCCCGCTCACCCCGCGACCGCCGGCCCGGCCCGCCATCCAGGACGGCACCCCCTCAACCCGCGTGAGACCGTGGTTTTCACCTCGCTCGTCGCCCACTACGACGACCGGAACGCGGCATGAGCGCCACCTGCGGCCGGTACGAGCGCGACCTGGAGCACGGCTACCTCTGCCCCGGCGATACCCGCGCGCTCGCCGAGCGTCTGGACCCGGCTCCCGCGCGTGTACGACGCGCTCGCCGCCTTCCTCGCCCCCGCCGCCCACGGCAGCACCGGGCCCGTCGCCCGCGGCCGGGCCGGGGCCCGCCTGCCCGTCGACGAGGCCGCCCTCAACCTCCGCTACGGCGGCATCGCCCTCGTTCTGGAGTCGTGGCGCGCGGACGTCCAACGCGTGCGCGGCTGGGGGCAGCCCGCCATCACCGGCACCATCGAGCACCGAGTCCTTGCCGCCGCGCGCTGGCTCGGCATGAGCCTGGAGTGGATCGCCGCCGCCTACCCCGCGGCGGGCGACCTCGCCCGCGAGGTCCGCGAGCTCGAGGGCGCCGCCCCGTCCGTCGTCGGCGCCCTGCCGGACCGCGGCCGCCGCATCGGGCACTGCGTGGCCGCCGACCCCTCCGGGGCTGTGTGCGGGGCCGTCCTGCGGCACCAACGGGGCGAGACACAGCTGGTGTGCCCGTGGTGCCGGTACGTGTACGGGCAGGACGACTTCCTGCTGCTCGCGGCCTCCAGCCCGGGCAGTGACGCCGTCCGCTGGGCTAGTCCAGCACGCCGAGCTCGGTGTCCCGCCGACAGTGCGAGCAGGCGTCCACGCCCTCGACGAGGGCCCGCCGCGCCTCGTCGGCGGTGACACCGCGGCCCTTCGCGCCCATGTGGCAGCCGCCCACGTGCACGTACAGCGGGGCGCGCCCGGCGAGGCCCTGCTCGATGAGCCAGCCCTGGGTGAGCGTCGCTCCTCGCCACGCCGCCGCACAGCCTCACGTCGCTCTTCGGCCTCGATCCACCGGCGGGTGCGCGCGATGCTCCGCTCCTGTAAGTGTTTCAGGAAGTAGGGCGCGACGGTCTTTAGTCAGAGGACATCCGGAAGAGCGTTTATGAAGCAGTACACGGAGTAGAGGAGCACCAAGCCGAGCGCACCACTCATGATCCGCACCCACCAAGACTGTCGGGCACGCTTGTGTACTTTCCACATGCGCCAGATTCTGGCCCCTGCAGACATCCCAGACAGAGTCAAGATAGCAAAGGAGATCCAATAAATGACCGGCCTCCCTTGCTCTGCACTCTTCTCTGCAAGGTGACGGCCAACAGAAAGACCCGAAAACGGGACTATGTATGCGGTCAAACTGAAAACGTCTTTGGATTCCTCGACGTCGGCCATATGAAAGGCACCCCTTCGCTTCACGGTGACACAAAAACGGAGTGGGCGCCCCACCGTGAAAGCCTCGGGGCGGGGCGCCTTTCCCTTTCGGTTGACAGGCTCAGAGGATGATGTCGAGCAGCCAATCGATCACGTCATCGTACGCCAGGGTGCCTCCGACAGTGAGGATCTTCTTGACGCTCTTGGGGAGCTTATTGAACGCCTCCTTGAAGGCTCCCTTACCCTTCTTGGCGGCCTTTTCGAGGGCCTTCGTCCACTTGCTGGGGAGTGATTCCCAAGCTGCCTTCAGCGCCTTCTTCTTGACGCTGTCGATAATTCCCTTGGATTCGGGTGAGTGCGTGTTGGCTGCTGCCGCGAGATCCGCCTGAGGGATCTCTGAGCCCTTCAGCAGCGGCTGCCCCTCAGGGGAGTTGAGGTAGGCGAGGAGCGCCCGATCGGAGTTCGGCTCCACCGAGCTCCGGACGATTGCAGTCCGGTGATCGTGAGTTGCAGCCTGAGCCGTCGTACCGGCTGCACCAAGCGTGACGGCGGCCAACACAGTAGCCGCACCAATCCGCAGCATCTTGTAATTCATGAAAATCCCTTCCCGTTTCGAGAGCGAGCTGACGGAAGATCCCCCGGGGCGTGATAAACGCCATTTGCTGCAAAAATCCCGCCGTGATGGAACCGTACTGAAGGGCTCGACTCGAGTCGATTAGGAATTTCCGATACGCCGACAGGTGCACCCTTTCACCACCGCCCTCCGGCCGGGCAGGCCGGTCCACGGTGAGGGTTGAAAGTCGCTCGCTAAGTCGGCCGGGGTGACGCGTCAAGCGGCGGAAGGATCGTCGCGCAGGTCGCTTTCAGCGGGTTGGGGATCGCGGCGACGGTCGCGGCGGTGCGGTCACGGGCTCGGCGAGCGCGACGCGCATCGGGTCCTCCACACCACCAGCGTCCCGGCCCCGGCCCGGCCACGCCTCCTGGGCTACTCCAGCACGCCGAGCCCCGTGTCCGGGCGGCAGTGCGGGCAGGCGGCCACGCCCTCGACGAGCGCGCGGCGGGCCTCCTCTGTCTGCACACCCAGTCCGACCCCTCCTTCGGGGTCACCGCAGACTCGGCCCTCGCTACGAGCGTCACCGGCGCCCACCTACCGGCCCAGAAGGCGGGGGTCCACGTCGCCCTGGCGGATGTTGACTTCCGTCACACCACGGTCCGTGGCCGCTCCAGCCAACCGGAGGGCTTTGCGCGTCACGGCCACGGCGATGTCCGCCGCCTTGCCGGGCGTGTCGGCCGATATCTGCACAGTGGCGCCGACGGAGAAGAAGGCGCCGGTCGGGCCGTTGGACGTGGCAGTCGGTACGATTTCGTACTGCGGTTCCGCCGCCATCGAGTCGACCATCCCCTGCTGTAGCCGCTCCCACTCACCGTCGGCAATGTCCATCAGCAGTTGTACGTCGACTTCCCAGTCACTGGCCATAGCAAGGCGCCTTCGTCCGAATCCGACTACTTGGGTTTGAGGTCGGCTGTCCTGCTGACAACCTGCGTCTTGGTGCCCACGATAGGCGACACGATCTGTGCGGTGCTCCGCCCCCAGAACCGCGCGCTGTACTTCACCTTCTTGCCGTTCGGGACAGGGGCGTAGAACGTCGCTTTGCCGCCACCGGTCCGCACGGTCTGGGTCTTCTTCGCCGTCGCGGCGACGAGCGGCTTCGGCGCACTCGCCCGCATCAGCTTGGAGGTGACCTTCAACTGAACCGAGGGGACGTTGCCGTAACACTGGGCGCGCGTCTTGTAGATGACGCTCTTACCCTTCTTGGACCAGCGGGGAGTGTCCGCCGTGATGGTGCCGTACACGCGAATCGTCCTTTTGTGACCGTCCGTGCTCGGCGCGCTCAGCTGGATCCGCGTAGTGCCCTCCACCTTCGGCGTGACGTCGTCGTCCGGCGTATCTGCGGAGCGGGATGAGACCTTCGTCGCGCCCGTTGGAGCGGGGTCGCTGTCAGCATGCGCTGCGGGAGCAAGTGTCAACGCCGGACCAAGGATTACGCAGGACGCTTTAAGCAGTGACTTGCCGAGTGTGACCCTCTTGGTCAACTTCCCAGCCCTCTTTCGCGCTTGGGTGGAGTTCACGATAAGCAGCTGCCGCACAGGACATCCGCTAAATGGGATCGACTCAGTTCGTTCACTCAACGCCGGACGGTACTCGGCACTTTCGGGCCAGGTGAATTAGAAGAATCCGGTATGGCGATAGGGCGCCTCTTTAACCTCGCCATCCCCTAGCGAATCGATCCGAGGGGCCGTTGTCATGCCTGGAGTCCACTGACTTGTCGCCCGGCCCGGCGGCAGGTGCCGGTGTGCCGGTAGCTGAGCTCCGCTCCGCGGTGGCTCTGCCACAGGTGTGGCTGCCACAGTTCGTCGGGCCGCATGATGCTCAGGCAGTTCATGCACCAGACGGCCGGCCGTCCGATGCGGTACCGGGCCTGTATGTGCGCGGCGCGTAGGGCCCCCGCGGTGGAGCACGGTGCGTGCCGGTGGCAGGCGGCGCAGCCGAGTAGGTGGTCGTTCCAGTCGGCGTACGTCGCCACGGAGCGGAGGTTGTTGGCGTAGCAGGGGTTGCAGGCGTGCGGCCACCAGTCCCGGTCGGCGGTGTGGCCGTCGCGGATGTCGATGCCGTCGCCGGGGCGCAGGACCGTGGGGCACCACAGGCAGACGGTGCCCTGCCGCTGCTGCACGGTGAGGGCGGGGCCGCGCTCGACGATGGTCAGCAGCAGGGTCTCGGCGACGCCGGGCGCGCTCACCGGGGCCTCGGCGGGCAGGTGTGGCCGACGGGCGGGTATGCCGACAGGTCCCGCAGTCTGCGGGCCAGCTCGGCGACGCGCAGCGCCGCGCCGGTCGGGCCGTCGCCCGGGGCCGGTTCCTGGCCCACCATCGCCAGGACGTCGTGCGTCGCGTCGATCACCCGCTGGTGCGTGTACCAGGCGTCGCTGCGCTCACGCTCGGCCCCCGCGGCCTGCTCCGCCTGCGGCAGGCGCAGGAGGATCTCCGCGACGATGCGGCGGTGCAGGGCGGCGGTTTCCTCGGGCGCGGGCGGGTCTCCGAGCGCACCGAAGCCCCGGGCCACCAGTTCCTCCAGCGACGACAGGTCGGCGGTCATCACCGGCCCACCGTCCTGAGGGAGGCGGTCGTCGCGAGGAGCGTGTGCACGTACCGGGTGTCGCACAGGGCGCCGGGGTACGACGGTAGGACCACCCAGCGGGACAGCGTCGTCGCGTGGCCGGGGCGCGGCACGCCGAGGTAGGTGCCCGTGGTGAGCCGCTCGGCCGGGCCGTCCCAGTCGGCGCCCGGCGTGATGAGCACGTAGTACGGGCCCATGCTGCTGCGGATGTCCCGGATGACCGGGCCGTCGAGCCACGCCGTCAGCACCTTGGCCACCGTCTTCGCTGCGTCGCTGCCTACGACGTCGTGGACTTGCTCAGCTGGCATGCGGATCGCGTCGAAGAGGCGGCCGAGCGGGAGCAGCGCGGCTCCGCGTTTCTCCCACTCCGCCCATGCGTTGCCCGGTCGCGGGTCGGCTTCCGCCAGCCACTGCGATACGGCGAGCAGTTGCCTGTCCTCAAGCGTGGTCATCGGGCCCTCACAGTTGCAGGTGATCTGAATCACTTCTGCGACCGTAAGTAGTCCTCCTCGGGCTCACCCGAACTGTCAGCTCGGGTGAGCCACGGGCTCGGCAGCTACACGAGCCCCATCCGTACAGCGAGTTTCTCCGCCTGCCGTGCGTGCATCGCTCGGGCCCGCCGGATCACCGTCAGTACCAGCTGCCGGGCAAGCGGCGTCCGGGCCAGGTCTTCGGGGGCGATCGCCTCCAGGCTGAGCAAGGAGAGGAGTGCTGCGGCGTCGTCACGCCGCTGGCTGTGGCAGGCCGCGACCTCCAGGCCGAACGTGAACTCCCGCTCCACCGAGGGGAGTCCAGCGGTATCGATGGCGTCCGCTGTGTGCAGGGCCTCTCCTGTCTCTCCCGCTTCCATCTCGATGGACAGTGCGTGCAGGGCGATGTTCGTCGACCCGAAGACCGTCCAGCCGATGTTGCTGTTGTCGGGCACCTTGCGCGCCGCGGGCGCTGCGTGCTCGACCAGTCGCTCGCGCGCCTCCCACCAGCGTCGCCGACGGGCCGCGCCGAGCACGGCCACCAGCTGGAGCGCGCCGCGCATCGCCTGGCGCTCCACCTCCGGCATCTGAGCGGTAGCCACCTGCTCGGCCGCCCGCAGAGCCAGTTCCTCCGCCTCGGACGGCTGGCCCGCCGCGAGGAGCGCGTGCCCCAGATTCCACTGGGCAGTGGCAATGCGCAGCGGATCGTCAGCGTCCTCGGCGGCCCTCATCGCCCGGTCGGCCGCGAGCGTGGCAAGGTCGACACGGCCGATGCGGCGCAGGTAGGAGCGGAGCAGGCAGTACAAGTCAGCAGCTGCACGCAGGACCGCGCGGCGGTCCTCGGCGTCGCTGCTGGCACGCACAGTGCGTAGCGTGTGCTCCACGTCGGCCACCAGCCCCGGGAGCGTCTCAGCCGCGGTGGTGAACCGCTCGCCGCTGGTCTGCCAGCTGTGCCACGCGGTCTCTACCCGGTCCTTCAGTACACCAGCCTCGACGGGCGTGGAGCTGCGGGCGGGGCCGTAGCCGAGGAGCGCGCGGCCTACGGTTGTCCCGGGGCTGTCCGATGTCTCGATCTCGGGGGGCGGCTGCTCCGACAGCAGGGCTGCGGTGGGCACGCCCAACTCCTGCGCGAGGGCGTACAGGATCGGTAGCGATGGCACCTTGAGGCCTCGCTCGATCTGTGACAGGTAGTCCGGCGAGATGCCGACCAGTCCGGCGATCGCGTCCTGCCGACGCCCTCCGCGGTAGTGCCTGATCCGGTCCCCGATGAGTAGATCTGCTGCAACCATGCTGCCCACGCTCCTCGTTCGCTGCCTGAGCGTAGGGTTCCCGCTACGCGGGGACACGCGAATCTGCCGAGACAGGGGGCGCCGTGACGAAGCTGGTGTTGTGGGACATCGACCATACGCTGATGGCCACCAGGGGCATGGGGGGCGAGCTGTGGGCTCAGGCTTTTCGCGAGGTGACGGGAGTTGAGCTGCGAAGGCAGGCGTCCGTCACCGGGTCGACCGAGCGCGTCATCCTGCGGCAGACCGCGCGCCTGCACGATCTGCCCTACAGCGATGAGCTGTTCGAGTCCTTCGCGCACGCGCTCAGCACCGCCCATGTCCGACGGGCTGCCGAGCTGCGTGAGCGCGGGCACGCGTTGCCCGGAGCCGCCGCGGTCCTCGCCCGTCTCGCTGAGCAGGGCCTGCGGCAGACCGTGGTGACGGGCAACGTCCGCGGCGCCGCCGAGGTGAAACTCGCAGTCTTCGGCCTCGTTGACTACCTCCGTCTGGACGACGGGGCGTACGGCGAGGACGGGGAAGAGCGCCCTGAGCTCCTGCGCGTGGCCTTGGCCCGGAACTCCGCCCGGCGCGAGGACGCGGTGTTCCTGGGGGACACGCCCGCGGACGTCGCGGGCGGGCTGGAGGCTGGCGTCCGGGTCGTCGCTGTTGCGACGGGACGCACGTCGGCGGATGAGCTCCGCGATGCTGGTGCTGACGCGGTGCTCGACGGGCTGACGGACACGGACGCGGCGCTCACTGCCATCGTGGCCTGACTGTGAATTGGTCAGACGGTGGCGGCGCTGCGGCCGCTGTCAACGCCACCGCCTCCGCCGTCGGCATGTCCCCAACCCCAGCCCCCGGGCCGCCGTGCGCCCTCCCGCGGCCGTGAGCGAGGACATCCGCAACCCCCGTACAGACCTCCGCGTCCAGCTCGCCAATGCCCAACGCCCAGGGCCCAACGCGCCCGCTACGACCGCCTGCTCGCCGCAGGGACCGCAGCCGTCCGTGCACGAGGGATCCTCACGAGCCCCGGGGCGCCTTGGGGCTGTCCGCGCTCAGGATGGTTTTCGCGTTCTTCAGTGCGCGGGCGCGCAGTCGGCGCCATTGGGTGAGTTCCGCGCGGTGTCCGGCGCGGACTTCGGCGAGTGGCCGGTCGGCGTGCGCGGCCTCCGGCTTGAGGTTGTTCACCACCGTCGAGACGCGGAACCAGCGCTTCTGGTCGCCGTACAGGGCGCGCTGGGCGGCTGCGAGGCAGCCGTCGGTGTGCGCGCCCACCGTGTGGCCCGTGGGCAGGGTGAGGGAGAGCTCCGTGCGGCCGGTGCCGAACAGGGCGGCGGCCACGCGCTGCCGCTCGGCGGCGGGCGGCGGGTGCTCGCCCGGGCGGGGCGGGGTGAAGCCGCGGTGCCGCAGGCAGCCGTCGGTGAGCCGCTGCTGGGCCGCCTTGACGACGTCGTCCGGGTTCGGCGCGGGCGGACGCGGCGCGGGCGACGAGCACCCCGCCGCGAGGGCGCCCGCCAGGAGGACGGGCAGGGGTACGCGGACGAGGGCGCGCAGGCGCATGGGGCTCCCCGGGGTGGGCTCGGCACGGTGCGTGCGCAGGCTCCCCGGTGACGGGGCGGGTATGCGTCGCTTCACCCGCGACGGTGAGTAGTCCTACCGGTTCCGGTGACGCGGCGGGGCCCGGGGAGGCGCGGGCTAGCCGCGGCGCGCCTGCTTCGACGGGTGCGTACGGCGGTACCTGCGGTCCCAGCGCTCCTGGCGGGACCGGCGGATGCGGTAGTCGCGGTACGTGACGGGAGCACTCGCCCCGCCCGCACCGCCGGTGCCCGCGCCCCCGGCTCCGGTCATGCCGCCCTTGACCGCGGCGCGGTCGTGGCGGCGGATCAGGAAGTACGCGATCGCCGCGGCGAGCAGCCACAGCAGGGGCTGGCTGAAGCCGAGGACGATCAGGACGAGCAACAGGGCGATCGTCAGGACAATCATGGATGTACCTCCGCAGGCTGGACGCGGGGGCTGGGCGTGACCTTCAGGGACGAGGCGGGCCCGCGCCGAGCGAAGCGGGGGCGGCTCCGGAGCGCGAACCGCGGAGTGCCGGGTCGTACACGGGCTCATTCGGGCCTCGTACGGCGGAGTCAACGCCCGCCGCCGGTGCCTGTCAATGCTCTCGGACTCCCGGAAGGCCGCCGCTCACGGCTCCTCGGGGGGGTGGCGCGCTTGCGCCCCGCCCGGGTGTCCCCGCCGCCGGTCCCGAAACCTGCTCCGGGGAAGCCGCGGGGGAGCCGCGGGGAAGCCAGGGGTTCTCGTCGGGGGCCGGGACGCGCGAAGCTGGAGGCATGTGCCGCAGCATCAAGACCCTTCGCCCGCCCGCGCTCCCCGAGGAGGCCACCGAGGACGAGATCCGGGCGGCCGCGCTTCAGTACGTACGCAAGGTGTCCGGGTTCCGGGCGCCCGCCGCGCACAACCAGGAGGTGTTCGACCGGGCCGTGGACGCGGTCGCCGCGGCCACGGCCGAGCTGCTCGACGGGCTCGAAGTGCGGGGTGCCGTCCGCGCGGCCCGGACCTAGGCGCCGGACGGGCCGGAGTTCGCCGCGGGGCGGCGGACCAGATAGGCCGCGCCCGCGCCCGCCGCGACGAGGGCCAGGACCGAGACGCCCGTGGCCAGCCAGGTCGCGCCGAGCCACTGGCCGCCGAAGTAGCCGAGGCCCACGCTGTATCCGGCCCAGGCCACGCCCGCGAGGGCCGACCAGGGCAGGAAGTCGCGCTTGCGGCGGTGCGCGGCGCCCGCGCCGAGGGAGACGATGGAGCGCCCCGCGGGGGCGAAGCGCGCGATGACGACGAGGATGCCGCCGCCCCGCGAGAGGGCCGTGCCGAGCCGCTCCTGCGCGCTGGTCAGGCGCCGGGAGCGGGCGATGGCCCGGTCCAGGCGCTCCCCGCCGCGCCAGGCGATGCGGTAGGCGACGAGGTCGCCGAGCACGGACGCGGTCGCGGCGCACAGCATCAGCAGCAGGATGTCCGGCACGTCGTGCGGCACCCGCCCCGTGCCGGTGCCCGCCGCGGCGGCGGCCGTGGCCGCGGTGATGACGAGGACACCGCTGGGCAGCAGCGGCAGGAACACGTCGAACAGGACGGAGAGGGCCACGACCGCGTAGATCCACGGACTGGCGGTCAGCGCCCCCACACTCTCAAACACCCTAATCTCCCCGTAACTCCCCGGTCGGCAACTCATCGCCGCGATATCTCGGGGAGCGGCGGGTGGCGGCCTGACGACAGCTGTACAGCGTACGCCGCGAGATCGCCCAGAGATCCACTGGGGGCTCAGTTGTTCGCTACGTCACGTTCATCAGGGGGACGGCTCGTTCACCCGGCGGGCCGCGTGGCCGCGGCGTACGGTGGTGGGCGGCCCGTACGAACAGTGACAGAGCGCCCCAAAGGGGCCTGACCTGGCGATACGAGGAGCTTGCCATGCTGGCAGGAGTGTTTGCCTCGGCTGTTGCGGCGGCTGTGCTCGCCGCGGCCGGAGCCGTCGGAAGCGGCGCGGCGGACCGTGCGGAGAGCGGCGCGGCGGACCGTGCGGGAAGCGGCGCGAAGGACCGTGTGGAACGTGGCGTGACGGACCCTGCGGGAGGTCGCGGGGCGGACTTCGGGGGACGTCGCACGACGGACCGCGTGGAGGTCCGCGCGGAGGCGCGGTTCGCACCGCCGACGGCCTTCGTGCCGTCCGCCGCGATCACGTACGTGCAGGAGCTCGTCCCCGCCGCCTCCTGGATCGAGGTGAAGCAGCGCAGCGATCAGATCGGCACGCGTGTCTCCCTGCGCGTGAAGGGCCTCAAGCCGGGCCACGCGTACGGCGTGCACGTGCACCAGAAGCCGTGCGGCGCGGACCCGGCGGCGGCAGGACCGCACTACCAGAACGAGCCGGGCCCCATGGACCCGGAGAACGAGGTATGGCTGGACTTCACCGCGGGCAAGGACGGCTCCGGCAAGGCCTCCGCCGTCCACAACTGGGGCTTCCGGCGCGGCGAGGCCGCGGCGGTCGTGCTGCACCGGGAGCAGGGCGGCGCGGGTGAGCGGCTCGCGTGCTTCAGCGTGCCGTTCGCACCGCCCCCGGCGGGCTAGGGACACCGCCCCCCGGCGGGCCAGGGCCGCGGCCCTCCCGTCCGCACATGACGGTGCCCCCGTTCCGTACCCGTGAACCGGTACGGAACGGGGGCACCGCTCGCGCGTGGGGCGCGGTCAGGCCGCGATGGGGGTGCGGTCGGAGCCCTCGTTGGCCTTCTGCTCGCCGCGGGCCGCCGCGATGACGCGGTCGAGGCCGAACGCCCCGGAGCCGGTGAAGACCAGGAGCAGCATGGCCCAGCAGAACATCGCCGAGGCCTCTCCCGCGTTCTCTATCGGCCACAGGGCCTCCGGCTGGTGGACCTTGAAGTAGGCGTACGCCATCGAGCCGGACGAGAGGAACGCCGCCGCGCGCGTACCGAGGCCGAGGGCGACGAGGGCGCCGCCGACGAGCTGGATGACGGCCGCGTACCAGCCGGGCCAGGTGCCCGCGTCGATGGTGGCGCCGTTGCCGTCGGTGCCGCCGAAGGCGCCGAAGAGCGAGGCGGCGCCGTGGCAGAAGAAGAGCAGGCCGACGACGATGCGGAAGAGGCCGAGGGCATAGGGCTGGGCGCTGTTCAGCCGCTCAGTCATGGTGGGGGACTCCTTCGGTCTTGTTCGGTTGGGGACGGGAACCGATCGCGAAGCCTCAAGATTAGGTGGGCCTAACTAGTACTTGCAACTTCAACATCTAAGTGTTTGATGAGAATCATCTGTATTCGGCCGTCTCGTTCTTCCCTTGCTTCCCTGGTCGCACGGGGTGCGGTCGGGTGCGGGGGCAACTCCGCGCCCGCTCACGAGGTGTTGGTCTGTACCAAGCCGGGGGTCTGGACCAAGTCTGGAGCCTGGGGAGTGCCGGGGGCCAGAGTCGTGCCGGGGAAAGCTGTCACGGCCCGCAGCGCGGCACGCGCCACCGCGTCCGCGTCCGACAGCGTCACCGAGTCCACACCCGGCCGCGCCCCGGCCGCCGTCACCCAGTGCACGCCCTCGGTGGGCACCCCGAACGCGAACCGCCGCGGGTGCGCACGGCCTTGACGGTCGATCAGGTGGTAGGGGCGCCCGGTCACGTCGAGGCCCCCCGTCTCGTGGTCGTCGACGGTGTGCGGGCGGCACTGCCCGGTCCGCAGCAGGCCCGCGAGCAGCGCGTCCCCGGTGCGCCGCAGGTCCGGCTCCGGGAGCCGCGCCTCCACGAGGGCCGTCACCCGCACCCCGGACCCCGGCACGTCCGGCGAGCGCGCGACGAACGCCCCGTCCCGCGCCCGCACTTCGAGGCGCGGCCCGAGCACCTCGACCACGCCCGCCTCGATCAGCGCCGTCAGCTCCTCCGTGCGGCGCCGGGGCGGGCCGATCGACAAGAAGGCGTTCAGCGGGGTGTACCAGGCGTCCAAATGGTCGCGGCGCGAGCGGCCGGTGATGCCGCCGTGGTCCACGGCGAGCCGCAGCTCGTTGCGCAGGTCGCGCAGCACGTCGAGGGCCGACTTCAGCGGGCCCGCGACATTGCCGAGCGCGGCCTGGGCCGCGTCCTCGCGCAGCAGGGCGAGCAGCCAGGCGCGGAACTCCCGCGGCGAGCCGAAGGCCAGTCCCGCGCACGGGCGGGCGAGCCGCTCCCACGACCAGCGGTCGGCCTCCGGTATCCCGAACGCGTCCAGGAGCAGGGGTTCTTCGGGCCCCCTGTGGGGGAGGTCGAGGAAGCGGTCGCGGAAGTCCCGCGCCCGCCCGGGTGTGCCACGGGCGCTCAGCAGCGCCCCGTAGTAGACCGTCTCCACCTCCTTCGCCACCAGCGGCCAGACCTCGGCGCGGAAGTCCGGCGCGTCCCCGCTGTCCGCGCGCTTGCGGAAGCGGGCGATCACATCGGCGGTGAGCAGGGCGGGCTCGTGCCGGCCGTAGGGCCCCTTCGCGTTGTCGCCGCGCGCGTGGTACGGCACGCCGCGCCGCGAACCGGCGTACAGGCGCGGCTCGTTGCCCGACGGCACATAGCGCGGCGGGCGGCCCGGGGCGCGGACGAAGCGGCCGCCGCGGCCCTCGGTCAGGAGCGTCACGTGGTCGAAGAAGTTCAGGCCGAGCCCGCGCAGGAGCACGCCCTCGTCGGGGGCGAGGGCGGAGAGGTCGACGTCGGCCGGGTTGGCGGGCAGGACGTGGCGCAGGCCGTGACGGGCGGCGTACTCCGAGAGGCCGGTCAGCGCGGCGTCGGGGGCGGCGGGCAGATGGCCCTGGGCGAGCACCACGGCCGACAGGCCGTTGAGGGTGCGGGAGTCGTCGAGCACGAGGGTCTGGAGGCCGTCGGCCGTCTCGGAAAGCCGGGTCGCGCGGGCCGCGTGGGTGACGACGCGGACGGTACCCGGGGCCGTGCGCAGCGTCCGGGCGAACACCCACTCCAGATAGCGGCCGTACGCGGCGCGCGTCGGGTAGTCGTCCGGGCCGAGCCCGGATATGTGCCCGTCCGCCGCCCACTCGTACAGGCTCGGCCCCGGTCTGACCGGCCCCGCGCAGTCGACGCTCGCGTCGGTGAACAGGGTCACCTGGGAGGCGACGGTGTTCATCAGGAGCTCGGGCGCCTGGTCGGTGCGCCAGACCCGGCCGGGGCCCGGTGCCGCCGGGTCGACCACGTGGACGGTGACCCGCGTGCCCGGGGCGAGCAGTTCGGCGGCCGAGGCGCAGAGGCGTTCCAGGACGCTGGTGCCGCGGGGGCCCGCCCCTACGACGGCCAGGGCGGGGGTGAGGGGTGCGAGGGACAAACGGGGGCTCCCTGTGCGGTTACGGCGGATGCGGCGGTCGTGGTGCGTGGGGAAGCGGACCGTCCGCATCATGCCTCGCGGCGCGCCCCGGGCCCGCCGCTTTCCCGAAACTGGGGACCGGCGCCCCCGGGCCCCCGCCCTGGGCGCTGCGCGCCTCGTCCTGCCGCGCCGGACGGGCGTGATCCCTGGCCTAGAGCTGCCGGGTCGCCGTGGTCGTCAGGCCCCCGGCCCGCCGGGCCTGCTCCAGGCGCAGCTCCGCGGCGCGGCCGCGCATCGTCAGGGTCATGAGCTGGTTGCCGAACCAGGGCCCGCCCGTCCTGCGCCAGCTGACCCCGGTCGGGGCCAGCCTGCCGTGGCGGGCGAAGAGGCGGCCGAGGGCGCGCCCCGCGCGGCTCCAGCCGAAGCGGAAGCCGACGCGTATCGAGGCGGGGATGGAGTTGTGCACGGGCGAGCAGGTGAGCTGGAGGACCCGTGCGGCGGGTGCCGGGCCCCGCGGCCAGGCGGGCTCGGCGACGTAGGCGTGGTGGACGTCTCCGGACAGGACGAGGACGGTCGCGGGGGCGTCCGGGCCCGTGCCCGCCTCGGCTATCAGCTCGGTGAGCGCGGCGAAGGAGGCGGGGAACGCCGCCCAGTGCTCCAGGTCCGCGCGCCGCCGCAGGTCCTCGCCGAAGCGGGCCCAGCGGGCGCCGCGCTCGCCCCGGCACAGCGCGGCGTTCCACCCCTCGGCGTCGTGGATGAGGTGGGGGAGCAGCCAGGGCAGCGAGGTGCCGATCAGGAGGTGGTCGTACGCCCCGTCGAGGGCCTGCTCGCGCAGCCAGCGCGCCTCGTCGGCGTCGAGCATGGCCCGCCGGTCCTCGTCGAGGACGCGGGCGGCGCGGGTGTCGACCATGAGCAGGCGCACGCCGCCGAAGTCGCGGCGGTAGCTCCAGCGGACGGCCCCGGGGTCGGCGTCGGCGCGGGCCGCGAAGGCGCTCAGCGCGTCCGTGCCGTCGGGGGTCTCGCGCACCGCCGCGTACAGCTCGTCGCGGTCGAGTTCGGCGGGCGGCAGATTGCCCAGGTGCTGGTACACCCAGTACGACATCAGGCCGCTGCGGACGCGCTCGCCCCACCAGGGCGTGGCCCGCATGTCGGCGAGCCAGGAGGCGCTGGTGTTCCAGTCGTCGATGACGTCGTGGTCGTCGAAGACCATGCAGCTCGGCACGGTGGAGAGCAGCCAGCGCACCTCGGGGTCGAGCCAGGACTCGTAGTAGAGGTGGGTGTACTCCTCATAGTCCGCGACCTGGTCGCCCGGGGGCTCGGACAGGTCGCGGCGGGCGGCGAGCCAGCGGCGCGTGGCGTCGGATACCTCGTCCGCGTACACCTGGTCCCCGAGGAGCAGCAGGACGTCGGGGCGCTCGGCGGCCGGGTCGGCGGCGATGCGCGCGGCGAGGGCGTCCAGGGCGTCCGGGCCGACGGGGTCGTGATCACCGGCGGGCGGCGCGGCCCAGCGGCAGGAGCCGAAGGTGACGCGGACGGCCTCCCGGCCGTCCGGCGGCGTCCGCAGGGTGCTCGGCGGGAACGGGCTCTCGGGCAGCGGCCAGACGGCGTCCCCGTCGAGCGTCACCTCGTACGCGGTCTCCGTGCCGGGGCGCAGTCCGGTCACCGGGACGAGCGCGTAGTGGTGCCCGGCGATCTGGAACGTGCGGGCCGAGCCGCCCGCGCCGTCCGCGCACCGCACCTCGGCGGTGCAGGGCCGGTCGGCCTCGACCCACACGGTCGCGGTCCGCCCGTCCACGTATCTCAGCAGAGGGCCCAGACGCAGCCGTCCCACAGTGATCACTCTCCTCCGTCGCCCCGTACGGTACGGAACGACGGAGGCGGGCGGGACGGCTTTGGCGATCTGCCGGTCAGCAGCCGTTCAGGATCGAGGCGAGCTTGCTCTTCTCGGCCGGGTCGACGGTGAGGTTGTAGTGCTGCTTCACGTCCACCCACATGCGGGCGTAGAAGCAGTGGTAGGAGGCGGCCGGGGGCAGCCACTCGGCCGGGTCCTTGTCGCCCTTGGCCTGGTTGATGTTGTCGGTCACCGCGATGAGCTGGGGCCGGCTCAGGTCGTTGGCGAAGGCCTGGCGCTGGGACTGGGTCCAGGCGTTGGCGCCGGACTTCCAGGCCTCGGACAGCGGCACGACGTGGTCGATGTCGAGGTCGGAGGCCTGGGTCCAGGTGGCGTTGTCGTACGCGGACTTCCAGGTGCCGGAGACGGCGGCACAGCTGCCGTCCTGCTGGACGTTCTCGCCGTCGCGCTCGAGGACCACCTCACGGGTGTTGCAGGTGCCGGACTGGGTGATCCAGTGCGGGAACTTGTCCCGGCTGTAGCCGTCGGACGAGCCCTCGGCGCGCTCGGTGAGCTGGCCGAGGTAGGTGCGGGCGGTGGCGGCGCTGACCGGGGTGGGCGGCGCGGCCTGGGCGGGGGAGCCGGACAGGAGGGTGGCGGCACTGGCGAGGGCGGCGGCGCCGGCGAGGGCCGCGAGGCGGCGACGCGCGTAGATTCCGGGCATGCGAACTCCCTTGAGGTGGGGGGATGTTGACCACTCGGGCGTGGACAGGCTGGCGGTGTGGGGTGGCCAGCAGGTGTGCGCGCGGTGACAGGGTCGCGTCAAAAGGGTGGCCGGGGCAAGGGGTTCGCCGGTATGTCACGGCTTGTCATATGTGCGCGGGGCCAAGGGGGTTGCGGAAAAGTGACCCGGCTCACCCCGCGCGGCGCCGGGGAGCGGACCGAAGTCCCTGTTCGCGGGCCTGGAGGGATCACGTACCATGGCCGGTGCAGAAGGGGAGTAGCTCTTCGCCGGACCGTCGACACACTGCTCAGCGCGAGCTGGGCCGGCGCCCGGAGGCGGCCCACGGGGTGGGCGGCCAGCGAGACCTTCGGCAAGCAGTGCCCCGCGCACACATCCGTGTGCGCCGCTGTGCGCTGCCGTGCCGAGGTGTCGTACGCGAAGGCTGCTGCGAAGCTCTCGGTGGGGTGGCCCGACCGATTGAGGAACCTTGATCAGCTTGAGTGTGACGGCGCTCGTCTTCGGCGTCGTCTTCCTTGCCGAACTGCCCGACAAGACCGCGCTCGCCGGACTCGTGCTCGGCACCCGCTACCGCGCGAGCTACGTCTTCGCGGGCGTCGCCGCCGCGTTCGCCGTGCACGTCGTGCTCGCCGTGGCCGCGGGCAGCGTCCTGACGCTCGCCCCGCAGCGCCTGGTGCACGCGATCACCGGCGTGCTGTTCCTCGGCGGCGCCGCGATGCTGCTGATGAAGAAGGGCGATGACGACGACGAGGTCAAGGCGCCCAAGGACCAGAGCTTCTGGCGGGTCTCGGGGGCGGGCTTCATGCTCATCCTGGTCGCGGAGTTCGGCGACCTGACGCAGATCATGACGGCGAACCTGGCCGCCCGCTACGACGACCCGCTGTCGGTCGGCATCGGCGCGGTCCTCGCCCTCTGGGCGGTCGCCGGGCTCGGCATCGTCGGCGGCAAGGCGCTGATGAAGCGGGTGCCGCTGGCCCTCATCACCAAGATCGCGGCACTCCTGATGCTGGCGCTCGGCCTGTGGAGCCTCTATGAGGCGGTGGCCTGAGGCGGCCGCGGTGCGGGAGCGGCGGATGCCTCCGGGTGGGGCTGCTGACAAGGGTCTGACCTGCGTTGTTGCCCCTTGCGGGACTTGTTTTGTACCGTGAAGAAACAAAGTGGCTCCGCCCGTACTCCCTGACCGGCGGGCGGGGCTGCCTTGTTTCGTCGACCTTCTCTCGACCTCGATCTCTTCTCGACCTCCCGATCTCCTCTCGACGCGTGTGCGGGTTCCCTTCGCCTTTGGAGTACGCCGATGACGGCCGTGACCGAACTGACCGCCCGAGCCCTCCTCCTGGACATGGACGGGACCCTCGTCAACTCCGACGCCGTCGTGGAGCGCTGCTGGCGCGACTGGGCGGCCCGGCACGGGCTCGACCCGGACGCGGTCATGAAGGTCGTGCACGGCCGCCAGGGGCACGCCTCCATGGCGCTGCTGCTGCCCGACCGGCCCATGGCGGAGAACCACGCGGAGAACCGCGAGATGCTCGCGCGCGAGACCGCCGACCTGGACGGCGTCGTGCCCGTGCCCGGCGCCCCCGCCTTCATGGCCTCCCTCGCCGGGCTCCCGCACGCCCTGGTGACCTCCGCCGACGTGCCCCTGTCCACCGGCCGCATGGGCGCGGCGGGGCTCCCGATGCCCGCGATACGCGTCACCGCCGAGAGCGTCGGCGCCAGCAAGCCGGATCCGGAGGGCTTCCTCAAAGGGGCGGCGGAGCTCGGGGTCGCTCCCGAGGACTGTGTCGTCTTCGAGGACTCGGGGGCGGGGATCGCGGCGGGGCGCTCCGCGGGCATGCGGGTCGTTGGGGTCGGCCCTCGGGCGGCTGAGTACGGTCCGACCGTGTGCGTCGACGACCTCACCCAGGTCCGGGTCGCCGCCCTGCCGGGCGGGGGGCTGCGGCTTTCTTTCGGCTCCTTCTGAGTCTTCCGGCAGCGTCGTAGAGGGTTCCGTGGTCTTCGGGCCGCGGGTGGCACTGGGCTGATCACGCAGTTCCCCGCGCCCCTTTGGGCGGCCTCGCGTCCGCTCAAGGGGTCGTTGTCTCCGCTTCCAGGGCTCGGCGCGTGGCCTTGCCGTAGGTGCCGAGGGGGTCCTCCGTGATGCCTCGGGCCCATTGGTAGCGGGCCACCGACTGGGCCAGCAGCGGGGTGTAGACGCCGTCCGTCGGGCCTCCGTACAGCTTTAGCTCGCGCAGCCGGTGCTGGAGTTCGGTGACCTCCGGGCCGCGGTCGCCCAGGTGCAGGACGGGCGGCGGGGACGGCGGGAAGGACACGGTGCCGGTGGCGCGGGCCGTGGTGCGCGTCGGGGACGTGGCGGGCGCGTGCAGGGGCCGCAGGGACGGCGAGGCCGACGGCGTCCGGGACGCGGTGGGCGAGGGCCGCTCGCGGCTCGGCGTCGGCGTCGGACTCGGTGGTGGGGTGGTGACGGGCTCGGCCGACACGCGCGCGGCCGGTTCCTCCGGCGGCGGATCGTCGTCGGTGCTGGCCGTGGTGTCCGGCAGCGCCCGGTCGGAGCCGCCGCCACCGCCCCCGGAGAGCATGCCGGTGGCGAACACGGCCGCCGAGGCGAACAGCGCCCCCGCCCCCGCGAACAGCGTCGTACGGCCGCGCCTGCGGGACCGTCTGTGGGCGGCCCGCGCGGTGCCCCGCTCCCCGGCGCCGCACGTCACCGCGGGCCGGGCGGCCGGTGGGGGCGGAGCCGACGCGAGGGCCGGAAGCGGGGCCCGCGGCTCCGGCAGCGTCACGTAGGGCCGGATGTGCAGCGGATCGAAGTCCTCGGCGGCCGCCGCCTGCGCGGAACGGGTCTCGCGCAGCGCCTCCGCCGTCTCGCGCGCACAGCCGCACGCGGGCGCACCACCCGGCGCACGCGATCTGCCGCACCGGGGGCAACACGCCCCCACCGGCGTCCCACCAGCCCCTAAGGCAGGCTCCTCGGGCCCCGTGGGCCTCCCGTGCCGCTCGCTCACTGGGTGCTCCCCTCGCTCGGTGGCCCCGTAGAGCTCCCCAGGAGTATGCAGCCGTATGACTCAACAGGCCATAACGGGTGACTCGGCTCAGGATGGAGATGAGGAGCACCCGGGGAGGTGGCCATGACGCAGGACGCGAGTGCCCGTCCGTCCGGGCCGGAGCGCGGGGCGGGGCCCGGCGAGCACGTGCCCGGCGGCGTACTGGTCTCCATCGGCGCGCTGCTGCTCGGCATGCTGCTCGCCGCCCTCGACCAGACCATCGTCTCCACCGCCCTGCCGACGATCGTCAGCGACCTCGGCGGCATGGAGCACCTGTCGTGGGTCGTCACGGCGTATCTCCTCGCCGCCACGGCGGCCACCCCGCTGTGGGGCAAGCTCGGTGACCAGTACGGCCGCAAGAAGCTCTTCCAGACCGCGATCGTGATCTTCCTGGCGGGTTCGGCGCTGTGCGGCGCCGCCCAGAACATGTCCGAGCTGATCGCCTTCCGCGCCCTCCAGGGCCTCGGCGGCGGCGGGCTCATGGTCCTGTCGATGGCGATCGTCGGGGACCTGGTGTCGCCGCGCGACCGCGGCAAGTACCAGGGCCTGTTCGGCGCGGTCTTCGGCGCCACCAGCGTGCTCGGGCCGCTGCTCGGCGGCCTGTTCACCCAGCATCTGAGCTGGCGCTGGGTCTTCTACGTCAATCTCCCCGTCGGGGCGGTCGCGCTCGTCGTGATCGCCACCGCGCTGCGCATCCCGGCCCGCTCGACCCGGCACACCATCGACTACCTCGGCACCTTCCTCATCGCGTCCGTCGCCACCTGCCTGGTGCTCGTCGCCTCGCTCGGCGGCACCACCTGGGGCTGGGGCTCCCCGCAGATCATCGGGCTCGCGGTGCTCGGCGTGGTGCTCGCCGGGTGCTTCGTCGCGGTCGAGCGGAGGGCGGCGGAGCCGGTGCTCCCGCTGCGGCTCTTCCGGGTGCGCACCTTCGCCCTCTCCGCCGTGATCAGCTTCGTCGTCGGCTTCGCGATGTTCGGGGCCATGACGTACCTGCCGACGTTCCTCCAGGTCGTCCAGGGCGTGTCGCCCACCATGTCGGGCGTGCACATGCTGCCGATGGTCATCGGCATGCTGATCTCCTCGACCGCGTCCGGCCAGATCGTCAGCCGCACCGGCCGCTGGAAGGTGTTCCCGATCGCGGGCACCGGCGTCACCGCGCTCGGTCTGCTGCTCCTGCACCAGCTGAAGCCCGACAGCCCGACCTTCGAGATGAGCGCGTACTTCTTCGTCTTCGGCTTCGGGCTCGGCCTCGTCATGCAGGTGCTCGTCCTGATCGTGCAGAACGCCGTGGGCTACGAGGACCTGGGCGTGGCCACCTCCGGCGCGACCTTCTTCCGGTCCATCGGCGCCTCCTTCGGCGTCGCGGTCTTCGGCACGGTGTTCACCCACCGGCTCGGCGACAAGCTCGGCACGGCCCTCGCCGGACAGCAGCTGCCGCCCGGCGTGAGCGTCGACTCCCTCAAGGCCGACCCGCGCGGCATTGCGGAGCTGCCGCCCGCCCTGCGGCCCGGAGTCGTGGACGCGTACGCGAGCTCGATCACCGACGTCTTCCTGTACGCGGCCCCCGTGGCGCTCGCCGCCTTCGTCCTGGCCTGGTTCCTGCGCGAGGACAAGCTGCGCGGCGCGGTCACCGCGCCCGACCCCACCCAGACGCTCGCCAGCAACCCCGTCGAGCGGTCGTCGTACGACGAGGTGGCGCGGGCCCTGTCCGTCCTCGGGACGCGGGAGGGGCGGCGCGCGGTCTACGAGGACATCACGCGGCGGGCCGGGTACGACCTGCTGCCCGCCGCGAGCTGGCTGCTCCTGCGCGTCAGCAGGCACGGGCACGTGGAGCCCGCGACGCTCACCGAGCGCAGCATGGTGCCGCTGACCGTCATCACCCAGGCCGCGCGCCAGCTGGAGGAGCGCCGCCTCGTGGTGCGCGAGGGCCTCGGCCTGCGGCTCGCCCCCGAGGGCCGGGAGGCGGCCGCCCGCCTCGCCGGGGCCCGCGAGGACTCCCTCGCGGAGCTCCTCGGCGACTGGTGGGGCCCGCAGCGCCCGACCGACCTGATGCGGCTCGTGGAGGAGCTGGGCGCGCAGCTGTGCGGCTCGGACGGGGAGCGCCCGCGGGGCCCCGTGCGGGGAGCTGTGCGGTAGGGCCGCGCCGTTGGTCACCTGCGGGTCCGTCGTGGCCGGGCGCGCCTGCGCGGCGGAGCCGCATATCGGCACAGCCCCGCGCCCCTTCGGGCGCGCCCCTAGGCCTGCTTCGGCGCCGCCTGCTGGACCACCTCGAAGGACCACACCGTGGAGCCGCTCGCGGCGGGCTTCGGGCGGTCGCCGCCGCCCTGGTGGGCCGCCTTCATCGGGCCCTCCATCCACGCCTGGAAGGACGCCTCGTCGCGCCAGCGCGTGTACACCAGGTAGTTGTCCGTGCCGTCGACCGGGCGGAGCAGCTCGAACCACTCGAAGCCGTCCGAGCCCTCGACGGCCCCCGCGCGGGACGCGAAGCGCTTCTCCAGGACCTCGCGCTGCTCGGCGGGCACGTTCAGGACGTTGATCTTCACGATGCTCATGCAGTCATCCTCGCCTACGGCCGCGTCGGGGCGGCGTGAGGCCCCGGTCCCGCCCGGGCCGGGGCGCCGGGTCAGGTGGCGCGCCGATCGCGCCACTCGCGCGCCACCTCGTCCGCGTCGTACGGCCGCAGACCCAGCGGCGGGCCCGGCGGAGGCGTGCGCAGCGCCTCGCGGATCTTGTCGTTCAGCTCCGTCACCAGGCGCCGCGCCACGCGTTCGGACGGGGCGTCGAGGGCGGCCGCGAGGACGTCCTCCGCCTCCTTGCGCAGCGCCAGCGTCGGCGACAGGACGGACATGCCCTCGCGGGCCAACTTCCGCTTGATCCACCACAGTTCGTCGTACGCCGCGGTCGCGTCGTCGGGCAGGGGCCGGCCGCGGCCGGGCAGCGCGGCGAAGTCCCCGCGCTCCTCCGCCTCGCGGATCTGCCGGTCGATCCAGGACTCGAAACTCACCCCGGGGGGCTTGCGCTCCGTCATGGATCCATGGTCCCCGAGGCAATCGGCGGCGGCGGGGCTAGGATGCGCGCGAGTGTCCGAAACCATGGGGGTGCGGAGATGCTGGAGCTCACGATGGCCACGGTGTCGGGTGCGGACGCGGGCGCGACCGCGGGCATGACGATGGCGGAGGCCCCCAGCGAGCCGGGCGCGGTGCTCCTGGTCGGCCGCGACGGCAGCGTGTGCCGGCTCGTGCCGCCGCAGGACTGGCTGTTCGTGTCCCGTACGCACCTGGAGTTCCGCTGCGGCCCCGACGGCGTCTGGACCGTCACCTGGCTGCGCGGCTCCCAGCCGAACCCGGCGTCCGAGGTCCGCCTCCTCGCCCACGGGGCGGCGACGCCGCTCGCCTACGGAGGGGCGGCGCCGCTGCCGCGGGGCGGCTCCGGGGAGATCGTGGTGCAGGACCGCTCGGGGCCGCGGAGCGTGAACGTGGGCTTCTACCACGAGGAGTGAGGACGAGCAGCGGGTGCGGGGTGGGCGCGGGCGCGAGCCCCGGCCCGCCGTGGGTCAGGCCCGCACCCGGGCGAGGGCGAAGCCGTCGTAGCCCTTGGCGCCGACCGTCTGCACCGCCGTGCCGTCGAGGTCCGGGTGGCTCGCGATGAGCTCCAGGGCCTCGCGGGTGCCGAGGGTCGCCGGGTCGTCCGAGGCGGCGTCGGCGACCCCGCCGCTGCGGACCACGTTGTCCAGGACGATGAGGCCGCCGGGCCGGGTCAGCTTCAGGGACCACTCCAGATAGCGCGCGTTGTTCGCCTTGTCCGCGTCGATGAAGACCAGGTCGAAGGGGGCGGTGCCCTCGGCGTGCAGCGCGGCCAGGGAGTCGAGGGCGGGGCCCGTGCGCACCTCGGCGACCTTGTCGAGGCCCGCGTGGGCGAGGTTGGCGCGGGCCACGGCGGCGTGGGCCGGTGCGAACTCCAGGGTGATCAGGCGGCCGTCGTCGGGCAGGGCCCGGGCCAGCCAGATGGTGCTGTAGGCGGCGAGGGTGCCGATCTCCAGGATCCGGTGGGCCGGGACGAGCCGGGCCAACAGGTGCAGGAGCTTGCCCTGCGTGGGGGTGACGCTGATCGGGGGCAGCCCCGCCGCGTCGGCGGCGCGGCGGGCGTGGGCGAGGGCCTCGTCCTCGGGGACGAGGAGGTCCGTGAAGTAGGTGTCCACGGTGGTCCAGGCGGGGTGGGCCGTCACGAGGGGCTCCTAGGTGCGGGGGTGGCGTGGGCGGTGTGCCCTGCCGGTGGGCTCCCCACTCCCGCCCCACCCCGAAACCACCGCCTCCGGCGGGGTCAGGCGCCGGGCTCGACCGCGGGCGGCGACCCCGGCAGGGGACGGCCCGCGGACTCCGTCATGCGCCAGACGGCGAAGCCGCCCACGACGGCCGCGGCCATCATGTAGTACGCGGGCATCATGACGTCCCCCGTGGCCCCGATGAGGGCCGTGACCACCAGGGGGGTCGTCCCGCCGAAGACGGACACGGAGACGTTGAAGCCGATGGACAGCGAGCCGTAGCGGACCTTCGTGGGGAAGAGGGCGGGCAGGGCCGACGGCATGGCGGCCGTGAAGCAGACCAGGAGCAGGCCGAGCGCCGCCATGCCGAGCCCGATGGCCCACAGGGAGCCGTCGCGGATCAGGAGCAGGGCGGGCACGGAGAGCAGGAAGAAGCCGGCGCAGCCCGTCGCGATGACGGGGCGGCGGCCGACGCGGTCGGTGAGCGCGCCGACGAACGGCTGGGCGCACATCATCAGGGCCATCACCGCGAGCACCACGAGCAGGCCGTGCGTCTCGTCGTACTTCAGCTCGCCGGTCAGGTACGTCGGCATGTACGACAGGAGCATGTAGTCGGTGACGTTGAAGACCAGGACGAGGCCCACGCACAGGAGCAGGGTGCGCCACTGGCCGGTCACCATCTCGCGCAGGCCGGTCTTGCCGCGGGTGCGCTCGTCGGCGTGCGCCCGCTCCAGCTGGGCCGCGAACGCCGGGGTCTCCTCCAGGCGCATGCGCAGGTAGAGGCCGATGAGGCCCATCGGGCCCGCGATCAGGAACGGGACGCGCCAGCCCCAGGACAGCAGGTCCTCGCTCGACAGGAGCGCGGTCATCAGGGTGACCAGGCCCGCGCCGCCGATGTAGCCCGCGAGGGTGCCGAACTCCAGCCAGCTGCCGAGGAAGCCGCGCCGCTTGTCGGGGGCGTACTCGGCGATGAAGGTGGCGGCGCCCGCGTACTCGCCGCCGGTGGAGAAGCCCTGCACGAGGCGGGCGATGAGCAGGAGGACCGGGGCCCAGACGCCGATCGTGGCGTACGAGGGGATCAGGCCGATCGCGAACGTGCCCGCCGCCATCATGATCATGGTGAGGGCCAGCACCTTCTGGCGGCCCACGCGGTCGCCGAGGGGCCCGAAGACCATGCCGCCGACGGGGCGGATCAGAAAGGCCGCGGCGAAGGCGCCGAAGGTGGACAGGAGCTGTGCCGTCGGGTTGCCCGAGGGGAAGAAGACCTTGCCGAGGGTGACCGCGATGTAGCTGTAGACGCCGAAGTCGAACCACTCCATCGCGTTGCCGAGCGCGGCCGCCTTCACCGCGCGCCTGACGAGCGCCGGGTCGGTGACGGTGGCCTCGGGGGCCGGGGCGCCGCCGGGTCCCGCGGGGGGCGGCGCCTGCTGCTTGCTCGGGGCGACGGGGGTGGCGTACGGCAAGAGCTCGCTCGCCTGCCTTTCGATCGACGACAAGGACACAAGTCGACGACCATAGGTGTAAGCACCATCATTACGGAGAGTGGCCATCTCGTGCCATAGGGCTGTAAAAGTGGGTGTACGCAGCTCAAACGGATCAAGATGGGCCAGTGCGGACATGGCGGCTTTGTGATCTATGTCGCGTCCCGCCCCGGGAACCGAACCCCGGGGCGCCGAGAGTTCTGTGAAAGAGGGGGTGGCGGTCGTCGTGCCTGGTACGGGCCTTGTCCGGGCGGGCGCTCCGGGGACGGCCCCGGTTGGCCACCCCGGCCGGAAAGCCGGTAGAAAGCGGTGTGGCTGCCAGGTGAAGCGGGGGTTGCGCGCGTCTCTTCCCAGGGCGTGCGAGCCTCTTCAGGTGAGATCGAGGATCTCCTGGCACTTTGATCGAGGATGACGGATGGGGCGGGAGGGCCGACAGGGCGTGGCGAATGTTGAGCACAGGGGACCGGGAAGCGCCTTGGGCGCGGGGACGTCCGGCCCGCCCAAGGCGCGGATCGAGGCGATCCGTGTCGCCCTCTGGCTGATCGCCGCCGTCCTGGCGGTCCGGCAGGCCGCCGTCGTCCTGCGCACCCCCAAGGGCGAGCGGCTGACCGATCTGGAGACCTGGATCGGGCCGAACGGCGTGCTGCACGTGAAGGGCTCGCTGTACGACGCGGACAAGTTCACCGGCACGCCGTTCGCCGGGCTCGTCCTCAAGCCCTTCGCCAGCTCCGCCGAGCAGGCGCTCGGCTGGGCCTGGACCTTCGGCACCCTCGGGCTCGTCGTCGCCCTCGGGGTCGTCGCCGCCCGCGCCCTGCCGCAGCCCGTCTCCCGGCGCGCCTCGCTGCTCGCGGCGCCCGTCGCCATCTGTCTGCTCATGCTGTCCCTGCCGGTCCGCAACACGCTGCACCTGGGGCAGACCAGCATCATCCCGGTCCTGCTCGTGCTGCTCGGGTGCTTCGCCGCCCGGGGCGAGCGGGCCAGCGGCATCCTGATCGGCGTCGCCGCCGCGCTCCAGCCCGCCGTGCTGCTCTTCGCGCCGCTGCTGTGGTTCACCGGCCGCAGGAAGGCCACCGCGTCCCTCGGCCTCACCTTCGCGGGGCTGACCGCCGTCGCCTGGGCGGCCCTGCCGCACGACTCGACGACGTACTGGGTGCACCACCTGGCGGGCGCGGGCCTCGGCGCGAACCCGGACGCCAACGCCAACCAGTCCCTGCACGGCGCGCTGCTCCGCTTCGGCCTCCAGGGGCCGCTGGAGATCGGGCTCTTCCTGGCCCTGGGCGCCGCCGTCGCCTTCGTCGGCCTGCGCCGCGCCGTGCGGTACGCCGAGGACGGCCAGCTGCTGCTCGCCGTCGCGCTCACCGGCTGCGTGGCCGTCGCGGTGTCCCCGACGAGCTGGCAGCACCAGCTCCTGTGGCTGCTGCTCGCGGTCGTCGGCCGGGTCGGCAAGCGCGCGTCCGACCGGTACGTGTGGCCCATCGCCATCGTCCTGGTGATGACGCTGCCGTCGAAGATGATGCTCCCGAACATGTCGGTCCTGGACCCGCTGCGCGACAACGTGGTCCTGCTCGCCGCGCTCGCCTCCGCGCTGATCGTGCCGTTCCTGTCCCGGACGGCGCCCGAGTACCAGCAGCCGATCCCCACCTCGTACGCCGATCCCGTACCGGCGCGGTGGAAGTGGGTGCCGCTGTTCCCGTTCTGGCGGCGCGTGCTCACCCGGCCGAACCTGCTGCTCGAACTGCTCCTGATCCGCGTCGGCTACTCCGCCTACCAGCAGACCCGCCTCGCCGCGACCGGCGGCACCATCTCCGGGGGCCGCGAGCGGGCCGAGGCGCACGGCGAGCAGATCCACTCCATCGAGCAGTTCCTGCACATCGACATCGAGCACTGGTTCAACCATCTGACGGCACGGACGCCGTGGATGGAGAGCTTCTTCAACTTCTACTACACGTCGTTCCACTTCGTGGTGCCGCTGAGCGTCCTCGCGATCCTGTACCTGCGGCGCCCCGCCCAGTACCGCTGGGCGCGCTCCGCGCTGGGCTTCGCCACGCTGCTCGCGCTCGTCGGCTTCTGGGGCTACCCGCTCGCGCCGCCGCGGCTGATGGAGGACCTGGGCTTCATCGACACCATCCACGGCCCGCAGGACTTCTCGCAGCCGGACTACGGCACGCTGACGAAGCTCACCAACCAGTACGCGGCGATGCCCTCGCTGCACTTCGGCTGGTCCCTGTGGTGCGGTCTGACCATCGCGATCCTCGCCCCGAAGTGGTGGATGAAGGCCCTCGGTCTGCTGCACCCGTTCTTCACGGTGTGCGCGATCGTCGGCACCGGCAACCACTGGGTGCTCGACGCGGTGGGCGGCGCGGCGGTCGTCGGCGCGGGCTTCGGCCTGACCTATCTGCTCCAGGGGCCCCGGGTGAAGGAGGTCCTGAAGCCCGGTGCGCCGCGCCCCGGGCCCGGGATCCCGCAGCCCGCGACGGCGAGCCCGCCCGCGCGGGCCGCGGCGCCGGACCGCCTGACCAAGTCCGCGCCCGAGGAGACCGCGGCCGGGGCCGCCGGGCCCGCGGGGAGCGGGGACGGGCCCGAGCCGCCCGGCGGATCGGACCCCGTCAGCAGCGCGCCGGACGCGCCGGGCGGCCGTAGCCCGAGCTGATCGTGTAGGTGCCGGGGGCGGGCACCGTGAGCCGGGTGAAGTCGCCCTCCTTCGCCAGGCACGCGCCCTCGGCCCGCAGCCACGGCGAGTACACGATCCGCACCGTCACCGGCCCCCGCTCCGGGACCCGCACCACCACGTCCGTACTGGTGGAGCGGACCACGGAGGCGGGGGCCGACACCATCGGGACGGCGTTGCGCACCCGGAAGATCCGCCAGTGCCTGCCCTTCCACACCGGCTCCAGCCACTCGGGGCGGCTCCGGACGAGGGCGGCCTCGTCCAGGGCGGGACCGTCCGGGCGCCCGGAGGGCAGGACCACGAAGCCCACCGCCCACTTGTCGAGCCAGGCCCGGTAGGTGGTGGCGGAGAACGAGCCGTCGTAGAAGAGGCGGCCGCGCTCGATGTCGAGCTGGCGGTTCCAGCCGCGCGCCATGTTCACGTACGGGGCGAGCGCGGTGGCCTCGCGGTGGTTGCGGGCCGGGACCACCTCGACCCGGCCCCGGTCGGCGCCGAGCCGCCGCAGGGCGCTCACCACGCCGTGGGTGTCGGTGGCCCACGCCGGGACCACCGTCGACACCTCCAGGTCGTCGACGGTCTTCTGCGCCACCCACGCCGTCGACACGACGAGCGCCGTGACCAGCGCGACGCGGCGCAGCACCGGGAGCGCCGGGGTCAGCAGGGCGGCGAGCAGCAGCGCGGGCGCGACCAGCTCGGCGAGCCGCTCGACGTTCGTGCCGATCGGCGAGGGGATGAGGTACGTCAGGACGGTCCCGGCCGCGTACACGCCCGCGCCCCAGCGCAGCACCCGCCACTCGCGCGGCCCCGCGACGATCAGGACGAGGCTGAAGAGGACCGGCGGGAAGATCCGGTCCGCCCACATCAGGTGCTCGCCCTTGAAGGGGAACAGCACGGTCGTGGTGCCGACGACCGCGACGGGCGGAAGGAGCAGGACCAGGGCCCGGCCCCACTCGCGTACGAAGAAGTAGCCCGCGCCCGCCACGAGCAGGAACAGGCCCGCCACCGGCGACGCCATGGTGGCGAGCGCCGCGCACAGGGCCGCGACGGCCGGGCGCCGCGTGCCGAGCAGGGCGAGGACGGCGCCGAGCCCGAAGGCGAGGCCGAGCGCGAACGTGGTGCGCCCGGAGGCGACGTTGCACCACACGGCGAGCGAGGCGAGCACGGCGGGGGCGACCGGGCGGTCCACCCCGGCGCGCTCGATGAGCTTGGCGACCAGCCAGGCACCGGCGACCCCGGAGAGCACGGTGACGGTCTTCACGCCGAGCGCGGCCATCAAGTACGGCGAGATCACGCTGTAGTTGGCGGTGTGCATGCCGCCGTACCAGAACAGGCTGTACGCGGCCGTGCCGTGGTCGTCCGCGAAGCGGGCCCAGGCCTGCTGCGCGGCGAGGTCACCGCCGCCGGTGGCGAGGAACGCGGCCCAGATCGCGTACAGCGGGAGCGTGGGGGCGGTGGCGAGCACGGGGACGCGGTGGCGCCGGTAGAAGGAACGGACGACTCGGAAGGGATTCTTCCGGTCGGTGGGTGAGCTGCCGGCGGGAACGATCGAGAGGTCGGCAGAGACCACGGTCACCGTTTCCGTTCGAAGTCTTGACGCTGGTGAAGGGGTGGCGTTCACCCCCCAAGACGCTCCGGATGACGAAAACGTTGGCGCATTCTGCCGATCAAGTGAACATATGGCGGAATGACTCGGGCGGTTCGGGGCGGTACGAGCGTGATGCGCGGTTCGTTCGGGGCGCGGGATCCGGCCAGGGGAGGCAGGGGCGGAGCGTAGGGGATGGGCCCCTGCCTCCCGTGGGGCCCGGTCAGCGGGTGCTGACCCGGAGCTCCTTGACGCCGTTGAGCCAGGCCGAGCGGAGGCGTCGCGGGTCGCCCGTCAGGCGCAGGTCGGGCATCGCCTCGGCGACGGCGTTGAAGATGAGGTTGATCTCCAGGACCGCGAGGGACTTGCCGAGGCAGAAGTGCGGTCCGCCGCCGCCGAAGCCGAGGTGGGGGTTCGGGTCCCGGGTGATGTCGAACGCCTCGGGGTCCGCGAAGACCTCGGGGTCGTGGTTGGCGGAGGAGTAGAAGATGCCGACGCGGTCGCCCCGCCTGATCGCGGCGCCGCCCAGCTCGGTGTCCTCGGTGGCCGTGCGCTGGAAGGAGACCACGGGCGTGGCCCAGCGCACGATCTCCTCGGCGGCGGTCACCGGCCGCTCCCGCTTGAAGAGGTCCCACTGGTCGGGGTGGGTGAGGAAGGCGTGCATGCCGTGGGTGATGGCGTTGCGCGTGGTCTCGTTGCCCGCGACGGCGAGAAGGATCACGAAGAACCCGAACTCGTCGGAGGAGAGGTTCCCCTCGTCCTCCGCCGCGACCAGCTGGCTGACGATGTCCCCGGCCGGGCACTCCTTGCGCGCGGCGGCGAGGTTCATCGCGTACGAGACGATCTCCATGGCGGCCTCGGTGCCGACCTCCTCGGTGATCGCGTACTCCGGGTCGTCGTACCCCGCCATCTTGTTGGACCAGTCGAAGATCTTGGAGCGGTCCTCCTGGGGGACGCCGATGAGTTCGGCGATGGCCTGCAGGGGCAGTTCGACGGCGACGTCGGTGACGAAGTCGAAGCCGCCGTCGGCACCGGCGCGCTCCAGGGCGGTGCGGACGATCCCGTGGGCGCGCGCCCGCAGGGCGTCCTCCAGGGAGCGGACGGCGCGGGGCGTGAAGCCGCGCTGGACGATCTGGCGGACCCGGGTGTGCTCGGGCGGGTCCATGTTGAGCATGATCAGCTTCTGGACCTCGATCTGGTCGCGGCTGATCGACTCGTTGAAGCGGATGATCGCGGTGTTGAGGTTCGAGGAGAACAGCTCGGGGTGCGTGGAGACGTGCTTGACGTCGGCGTGCCGGGTCACGGCCCAGTAGCCCGCGTCGTCGTAGCCGGATATCCCGCGCCGCTGCGCCACCCAGCGCACCGGCTCCACCTGCCGAAGGCGCGCGAACTCCGGGAAGGGCACGCGGTCTTGGAGGACGTCCGGGTCGGTGAAGTCGAACCCGTCGGGCAGCGCGGGGCAGGGCATCGGGGGCTCCAGGCGTTCGGCACCGGTGTGGGCGGGCGGCGGGTGTGCGGCCGCCCGTGGTCTGACGGTCCATCAGGAGATGGCTCGAAAGGTAATAACCGGTTCTACAAGTAGCAAGGCTCGTGGGGCGGTTCGTTGCGCGCGCGGCGGGCCCGGGTGTGTGCACGACCCTTGCGGGAGAGGGGTGGGGCTCAGCAGACTGCTGACCGGAACTAGAACGCGTACCAGTTCTCGCGTGCTACGCGGGCGGGGTGCCGGGACGCCCCGCGGCATCCGGAGGAGAGGACGAGATCGTGGCCGCCGAACCTGTCATCGTCGAAGCCGTACGCACCCCGATCGGCAAGCGCGGAGGAGCCCTCGCCAACCTCCATCCCGCCTACCTCCTCGGCGAGACCTACCGCGAGCTCCTCGGGCGGACCGGCATCCACGCCGACTGCGTCGAGCAGATCGTCGGCGGCACCGTCACGCACGCGGGCGAGCAGTCCATGAACCCGGCGCGCACGGCCTGGCTCAGCATGGGCCTGCCCTACGAGACGGCCGCGACGACCGTCGACTGCCAGTGCGGCTCCTCGCAGCAGGCCAGTCACATGGTCGCCAACATGGTCGCGGCGGGCGTGATCGACATCGGCATCAGCTGCGGCGTCGAGTCCATGTCCCGGGTGCCGCTGGGGTCCGGCAGCAAGCACGGCCCGGGCAAGCCCTTCCCCGACGAGTGGAACGTCGACCTGCCCAACCAGTTCGAGGCCGCCGAGCGGATCGCGCGCAGGCGCGGGCTCACCCGGCGGGACACGGACGCCCTCGGGCTGCTCTCCCAGGAGCGGGCGGCCGCCGCGTGGGCCGAGGAGCGCTTCAAGCGGGAGACCTTCGCGGTCCAGGTGCCCACCACCGAGGAGGAGCAGGCCGCGGGGCAGGGGATGTGGCGGCTCGTGCACCGGGACGAGGGGCTGCGCGACACGTCCCTTCAGGCCCTCGCCGCGCTCAAGCCGGTCATGCCGAGCGCCGTGCACACCGCGGGCAACTCCTCCCAGATCTCCGACGGGGCCGCGGCCCTGCTGTGGGCCTCCAAGCGGATGGCCCGCGCCCTCAGGCTCAGGCCGCGCGCGCGGATCGTCGCACAGGCCCTCGTGGGGGCAGACCCGCACTTCCACCTCGACGGGCCCGTCGACGCGACCCGGGCCGTGCTCGGCAAGGCCGGGATGTCCCTGCGGGACATCGACCTCGTCGAGATCAACGAGGCCTTCGCCTCGGTCGTGCTCAGCTGGGCGCGGGTCTTCGAGCAGGACCTGGAGAAGGTGAACGTGAACGGGGGCGCGATCGCGCTCGGGCATCCCGTGGGCGCGACGGGGGCGCGGTTGATGACTTCGGCGTTACATGAGCTGGAGCGGCGCGACAAGGAGTTCGCGCTGGTGACGATGTGCGCGGGCGGTGCGGTGGCCACCGCCACGATCTTGCAGCGGCTGTAGCCGCCAGGGGGGCTCCGCCCCCCTGGGCCCCCGTATCGGCACTCCGCGCCTCGTCCTCAAACGCCGGACGGGCTGAAAGTCCCGGTGGCCGCCGGACGCCTTCTGCGGGCCCGCAGCCGACATCCGGTCCGCACCGGCGACGATTCAGCCCGTCCGGCGTTTGAGGACGAGCGCGCCAGCGCGATGAGGGCGGGCGGGTGAGGAAAGGGCGGCCACCCCGCCGGGGGTGACCGCCCTCACTGTTCAAGGCCCAGGGGCCAGGCTCAGTACCAGCCGTTGGCCTGCCAGTGGTTCCACGCCGCGCACGGGCTGCCGTAGCGCTCCTTCATGTAGGAGTGGCCCCACTTGATCTGGGTCTCGGCGTTGGTCTTCCAGTCGGCGCCCGCCGAGGCCATCTTCGAGCCGGGCAGGGCCTGGACCAGGCCGTACGCGCCGGACGAGGAGTTCGTGGCGGTGACGTTCCAGCCGCTCTCGTGGGAGACGATCTTGTCGAAGCACTGGAACTGGCCGGCGTCGCCGATCACTCGCTGCGCCACGGCCTTGGCCGAGTCGGACGCCGGGGCGGCCTGAGCGGGGGCCGCGGCGAAGACCATGCCGGTGGCGGCGGCGGCGAGGGCACCGCCGACGAGGGCCTTCTTGGGCGTGATGCGGCGGAGGAGCGTGACGGACACAGAGGACCTTCCGGTCGGGTACAGGACGGTCGCGGGGCGCTTGCCGCTCCGGCTCGTGAGGAGCGGGGGCAAATGCGTCGGCGCCGAGGCCTTGAGCTGTTTCCCGGAGTGCCCGGGGGGCTCGTGGACGGCCGGTCGGCGCCGTGCGACTCATCCAGAGAAGCAGGGCTGTTACGTCGCCGCAATGACCCCTCTTACTAGTGGCACTCGCATCTCGGACGAAGGGCCCCGTTGTGATCTGGCTCTCAATCCGCAGGTCAGAGCGTAAATTGGCGTGTACGTGACAGCGAAGTGCGGCTACGGGGTCCCGTAGTAGAGGACCAAAGTCCTGTGGGGCGGCTCACCGCCCACCCCCCTGTTTCCTCACGGAACGCGCAACGCCGCTCACGGCTTCGGGGCCTCGAATGTGACCGGCGCCTCGAACGCGGCCCGCCGCGTGGCCCGGCGCAGCGCCTTCAGGACGGCCGGGCCGAGCGCGAGGCTCAGCACGACGGTGAGCACCGCCCGCGGCAGGTCCCAGCCGAGCGACGTGGCCAGGCAGTACGCGAGGAAGCGGGCCAGGTTGTCGCCGACCGCGTCGCCGGGCACGAAGGAGACGCCGGTGGCGAGGCCGGAGATGTAGGGCCAGCCCTGGAGGTTCATCACGGTCCCGTACAGGACGGACGCCACCGCCCCGTACGCGCCGAGCAGCCACAGCTCACGGCGGCCGCGCAGGGTGTCGGCGCCCGGCAGGAGCCCCGCGCCCATGCACACCCACCCCATGGACAGCATCTGGAACGGCATCCAGGGGCCCACGCCGCCGGTGAGCAGCGCCGAGGCGAACATCGACACGGCGCCGAGGACGAAGCCGAAGCCCGGCCCGAGCACCCGCCCGCTCAGCACCATCAGGAAGAACATCGGCTCGATCCCGGCCGTCCCGGCGCCGAGCGGCCGCAGCGCGGCCCCGGCCGCGGCGAGCACCCCCAGCATCGCGATGGCCTTCGCGTCCAGGCCGACGTCGGAGATGGTCGCCACGACCACGCCCACCAGCAGGGGGAGCAGGGCCGCGAACAGCCAGGGTGCGTCTTGCGCATGTGCGCTGATCGTCGACTCGGGCCCGGCGAGCAGGGGCCAGGCGAAGGCCGCCACGCCGATGGCGCTCACCAGGGCCAGGGCGGCCACGGAGCGGGGGCCCAGCCTTATGGGGCGCACCTGGGCGTCCGGCCGGACCGGTTGCCCTCCGCGCGTTGTCCGTGGCCGGGCGCGCCGTTCCCGGCGCGCCCTCGGGGCGCTGCTCACCGGGCCGCCTCCAGCGCCTCGCGCACCTGTGTCACGGTGAGCCACCGCTGCGGTGCCAGGACCTTGGTGACCTGCGGGGCGAAGGCCGGGGACGACACGACCACCTCGGCGGTGGGGCCGTCGGCGACGACCTCGCCGTCGGCGAGGATCACCACCCGGTGCGCCAGCTCGGCCGCGAGCTCCACGTCGTGCGTGGCCAGGACGATCGCGTGGCCCTCGGCGGCGAGGCCGCGCAGGATCGTGACCAGACGGGCCTTGGCCGCGTAGTCCAGGCCCCGGGTCGGCTCGTCGAGGAGCAGCAGCGGCGGACGGGCCGTGAGGACGATCGCGAGGGCGAGGGCCAGGCGCTGGCCCTCGGACAGGTCCCGCGGGTGCGTGTCGTCGGCGATGCCCGGCAGCAGCTGAGCCACCAGGTCGCGGCAGCTGCCCGCGGGCGCGTCGGCGTCGTGGTCGGCGGCCGCGCACTCGGCCGCGACCGTGTCCGCGTACAGCAGGTCGCGCGGCTCCTGCGGAACGAGGCCGACGCGGCGGATCAGCTCGCGCGGGGCCGTGCGGTGGGGGGCGAGGCCGCCCACGCGGACCGTGCCGGCCGTGGGCGGCAGCAAGCCCACCAGGGCGGACAGGAGCGTGGACTTGCCCGCGCCGTTGCGGCCCATCAGGGCGAGGGTCTCGCCCGGCGCCACGGCCAGGTCGACGCGCCGCAGCGCCTCGACGCGCCCCCGGCGCAGCGCGAGCCCCTCGACCCGCGCGCCGCCCGCGGCCGCGCCCCGGTCCGCGGGCTCCCCGGGCGACGTCCGCCCGAGCCGCCACCACCGGGCCGCCGGGGCCGCGCGCCGCTCCTCGGACGCGGAGGGCGCGGAGGGCGCGGAGGGCGCAGAGGATGCGGAGGGCCCGGCGGACGCCGTGCTCCGCTCCGGCGGCACGGCGTCGGCGAGCCGCTCGCGCAGCCCGGCCGCCTTGCGCCGGGCGTCCCGCACGGTCAGCGGCAGCGGGGTGAGCCCGGCGAGCCGGCCCAGGGCCACGACCGGCGGATACACCGGCGAGACGGCCATCAGCTCGGCCGGATCGCCCAGGACGGGGGCCGCGCCGGGCGATGCCAGGAGCAGCACCTGGTCGGCGTACTGGACGACCCGCTCCAGGCGGTGCTCGGCCATCAGGACCGTGGTGCCCAGGTCGTGGACCAGGCGCTGGAGGACGGCCAGGACCTCCTCGGCCGCCGCCGGGTCGAGCGCGGACGTCGGCTCGTCGAGGACCAGGACCCGGGGGTGCGGGGTGAGGACGGAGCCGATGGCGACGCGCTGCTGCTGGCCGCCGGACAGGGTGGAGATGGGCCGGTCCCGCAGCTCGGCGAGGCCGAGCAGGTCGAGGGTCTCCTCGACGCGGCGGCGCATCACGTCGGGGGCGAGCCCGAGCGACTCCATGCCGTACGCCAGCTCGTCCTCCACCGTGTCCGTCACGAAGTGGGCGAGCGGGTCCTGGCCCACCGTGCCGACCACGTCGGCGAGCTCGCGCGGCTTGTGGGTGCGCGTGTCGCGGCCCGCCACGGTCACGCGTCCGCGCAGCGTGCCGCCGGTGAAGTGCGGCACGAGCCCGCTGACGGTGCCGAGCAGCGTGGACTTGCCGACCCCGGACGGGCCGACCACCAGGACCAGCTCACCCTCCGGGACGGCCAGGTCCACGTGCTCGACGGTGGGCCGTGCCGTGCCTTCGTACCGTACGGAGACGTCCTCGAACCGGATCATCGTCATGGGCTCTGCTCCTGGGCGGCGGCTCGGGACGGGCGGGGGGCGGGGGCCTGCGCGGGCGGCGGCACCGGCGCGACGAACGCCGGGAGCAGGCCGAGCAGGATCGCCGCGGCGGGCCACAGCGGCAGCTCCGGCGCGACCAGCGGGACGACTCCCGGGTGCAGGGCCGCGCCGCCGGGCGAACTCGCGGCGATCATCAGGCCCGCGACGGCGGCGCCGGACCCGGCGACGAGCCAGGCGCGCACGCCCCACACGTCGGGCCGGTAGCGGGTGCGCACCGCGCGCCGCCCGCCGAGCCACAGCCCGCCGAGCGCCGCGGCGAGCCCGGCGCCGAGCACCGGCAGGCCGTACGTCCCGCCGTCCGCGGTCAGCAGCCCGTACGTGCCCGCGCACACGCCCATGAGCCCGCCGAGCGTCAGGGCCGCCGTGGTCCTGCGCACCCGTGCGGGCACGGCCGCGGTGCGCCCGAAGCCGCGCGCGTCCATCGCGGCGGCCAGCGCCACGGACCGTTCGAGGGCGCCCTCCAGGACGGGCAGGCCGACCTGGAGCAGGCCGCGCACGCCGCGGTCCGCGCGTCCGCGCAGCCTGCGCGCGCCACGCAGCCGCTGGACATCGGCGATCAGGTTCGGCGCGAACGTCATCGCGACGACGACGGCGACACCCGCCTCGTACAGGGCGCCCGGCAGGGACTTCAGCAGCCGGGCGGGGCTCGCCAGGGCGTTCGCGGCGCCGACGCAGATCAGCAGGCCCGCGAGGCGCACCCCGTCGTACAGCGCGAACACCACGCCCTCCGCGGTGACCCGGCCGCCGATCCGCACGCCCTGCGCCCAGTCGGGCAGCGGCACTTCCGGCAGCGTCACGATGAGGTGGGTGCCCGGGATCGGCGAGCCGAGGAACACCGCGAAGACCAGGCGGACGCCGATGACGAACAGGGCGATCTTCACGAACGCCCCGTACGCGCGCGCCCACGGAGCGGAGGTGCGCCGGGCCGCGACGACGTACCCCGCGACCCCGACGAGCAGCCCGATGAGCAGCGGGTTGGTGGTGCGCGACGCGGCCGTGGCGAGCCCGAGGGCCCACAGCCACCAGGCGCCCGGGTGCAGGGCGTTGGAGCGGTGCGCCTCGGGGGCGAGGCGGCGCGGGGCGGCCCGCACGGCGCGTGGGCTGGTCATCGCGTCGGGCCGGTTCACCCGCGCCGGCGGCGGGCCTGCCAGACGGCGGCGGCGCCGAGCACGACCACGGCGGCGACCCCGGCGACCAGGCCGACGGACGGGCCGCCTTCGCCCTCGTCGGCGGCGCGCCCGCTCCGGTCGCCCTTGTCGCCGGACACCTGCTCGCCGCAGCCGGACTTCGGGTAGTCGGAGATGGCGCACAGCAGCGCGTTGTTGTCGTAGCGCAGGGGCTTGGCGACGGCGGCGAGCGCGTCGGCGCTCGACCCGCCGTCGTCGATGCGGGCGCACGCGGTGCGCGGCTTCGGCGGAGTCCGCCCGTCAGGGGCGTCCGCGGCCGTGCCGAAGTCGATGACGACCGCGATCCGCTTCTTGCCCGCCGCGGCCTTCGTGTCCGCGCAGACGGTGGCGAAGTCGGCGGTGCCGCGCGGCTTCTTCGCGGTCTTCGCGTCCGCGGACACGGCGAAGCGGAACCCGTCCACGTCCCCGTCGTCGGGCCGTGCGGTCGAGGGCCCCTGGGTGGCGTACGCCCACGTGCCGCCCCCGCCGCGCTGCCAGAACGACCAGTAGCGGTAGTCGGCGGCGTGGGCGGGGACGGCCGCGAGGAGCGCGAGCAGGGCGGCGAAGAGCACGGCCACCGCGCGGCGGGGGCCGGGTCCGCGACGGCGGTGTGTCACGGCTGGGACTTCTTGCGGCCGCTCAGGAGGAAGCCGATGCCCGCGCCCGCGGCCAGGCCGACGCCGACGATCCACCAGACGCTCACGCCGCTGCCGTCGTCGTCCTTGTCCTTCTCCTCGTCGGCCGCCTGCGCCCGCGGGGCCGGGCCGGTCGCGTTCAGCTGCTTCACCAGGTCGGCGCCGCCGAAGTCGCGCGGGTCGAGGCCCGCGGCGTGGGCGGCGAAGACCAGCTGCGCGTAGGCGGCGGGGCCGCCCTGCTTCGCCCAGTCCGCGGAGTTGTCGGCGAGCCACCGGGCGGACTTCTGCGCCTGCTCGCCCTGGCCCGCGGCGGCCAGGGCGACGACCGCGTCGGCGGTGTTGCCGACGTCCGGCTTGTCCGTGGAGCCGGGCAGCGACGAGGTGAGGTGGCCGGACTTGCCGAGGGCGTCGATGAGGTAGCCGGTGCCGTTGGCCGCGGCCTGGTCCGCCGAGGCGGCCTTGACGCACTTCGGCGCGGCGGCGTCCTTCTTCGGCGCGCTCACGACCAGGCCCTTGCCGAGGCCGCCGAGGACACCGGCCGCCGTGGCGTCGGCGTTCGGCGCGAGCTTGCCGGACTTGGCGTCGGCGAGGCCGAAGGCGCCGCCGTCCTTGCCGCAGTCCAGGGCGAGCTTCGTCAGCGCGTCCAGCGGGGTCCTGCCCTTCTGGGACTTCGCGGCGGCGGGCTTCTCCCCGGCGGCGGCGAGCGCGCCGATCACGATGCCGGTGGAGTTGGCGTCGCTCGGCAGGCCCGGGGTGTAGCCCCAGCCGCCGTCCTGGTTCTGCACGGACTTCAGCCAGGCCACGCCCTTGTCGACGGCCTTCTTCTCGCCGCCGAGCGCGGCCAGGGCCTGCACGGCCGCGGCCGTCGAGTTGCTGTCGACCTGCGCCTTGGAGTCGCAGGGCACGTCCGCGTCGGCGCGGTAGGCCGCGAAGCCGCCGCTGGCGCACTGCTGGCCGGTCAGCCAGTCCACGGCCTTCGCCGCGGGCGTGACCCCGGTCGTGTCCTGCGCGAGCAGGGCGTACGACTGCCGGAACACGCCGTCGAACTTCGGGTCCGACTTGCCGTACAGACCGGAGGGGAGCGCGCCGGAGGGCGAGGGCGAGGCCTCGTCGGCGAGGGCGGCCGGGGCCGCGGCCATGCCGAGGGCGACGGCGGCGGCCAGGGCAGCTGCGCTGCGGCGAACGTTCATGATGCGGCGGGTGCCTCTCCCTGCGGGGAGCCGGGCGGCACGGCACGACAGGGGCACCGGGCGGCTCCGGCTCCGTATGCCTCGACGGTGCCGGCCATCGGTACGGTCCCGATGACGCGAGCCGGTCACGCGTCGCACGAGGTGCTCCGGCTCGCCACGGGCGGGTGGTGCCACGGCGGCTCCTCCCGGACCGAGCGAAGCCAGGACCCGGGGAAGGTGCAGCGCCGGATTTCCACCGGCTTCCCCTCGTACGTACGTGATGACGACCCGCACACTCTACCGGCCCGTACGCCGCCCCTCCCGGCACGCGGCCCGGCGGACGCCGAGAGGGGGCGGGGCCGGTGATCGCGCTCTGGTGCGGTCCGTGCGGCGGGCGTAGCGTGGCGGGAGCCTCAGAACGCGGCAGTCGAGGGGAGCAGCACCGTGACGGACCCGAGCCGCGGGCGGCAGCACCGCGGGGACGACCAGGCCGCCCGCACCTGTCTGATCACCGGTGCCGCCTCCGGCATCGGCAGGGCCACCGCGCGCCGGCTGGCCGCGCGGGGCCACCGGGTCATCGGCGCGGACCTCAAGGACACCGACATCAGCGCCGACCTCGGCACCGGGGAGGGCCGCGCGCTGCTCGCCGAGGCGGCGGCCGACCTCGGCGGCGGGCGGCTCGACGCCGTGATCGCCTGTGCCGGGGTCGCCGCGTACGACCCGGTGACCGTGCGGGTGAACGCCTTCGGCGCGATCGCCACGCTCACCGGACTGCGGCCGCTCCTTGCCGCGGGCCGCGATCCGCGCGCGGCCGCCGTGGCGTCCGTGGCCGTCCTGCACCCCGCCGACCCGGCGATCGTCGAGGCGGTGCTCGCCGACGACGAGGCAGCGGCCGTCGCCGCCGCGCGCGCCGCGGTCGAGCGCGGCGAGGGGCAGCGGGTGTACGCCTCCGCCAAGCACGCCCTCGCGCGGTGGGTGCGGCGAGCCGCCGTGAGCGACGCGTGGGCGGGCGCGGGCATCCCGCTGAACGCGATCGGGCCCGGCATCATCCGCACCCCCATGAGCCGCCCCATGCTCGCGGACCCGGAGGTCCGCGCCATCGCGGACGCCGCCGTCCCCATGCCGCTGAACGGCTACGGCGAGCCGGAGCAGGTCGCCCCGCTGCTCGACTTCCTCACCTCGCCGGAGAACACCCATGTCACCGGCCAGGTGGTCTTCATCGACGGCGGCGCGGACGCGGTGCTGCGGGGGGACGCGAGCTGGTGACGGGGCGGGCCCGCGCCGCGGGGCCTCACACCGCCGCGTACGCCACCGGGTCGCTGCCCGGCACCGCCTGCGCCCGCCCCAGCTTCACCAGCCTGCGCACATGCGCCTCCGCCTCGGAGACGGCGATGGTGCGCGAGCCCGCGGGGATGTCGGCCCAGGGCCTGTTCCACTCCATGCGCTCGGCGAGCTGCCAGGGGGTGCGCGCCTCGGCGAGCAGCGCGAGCAGGCCCGCGAGCCGTGCCTCGTGGTGGGCGAGCAACTCCCGTACGCGGGCGGGCGCGTGGGCGAAGGCGTGCTGGTGCGCGGGCAGGACCTCCGCGACGCCGAGCCGCCCGATCCGCTCCAGGGAGTCCAGGTAGTCGCCAAGGGGGTCTCCCCTGCTCGAGCGAAGCCGAGAGCCTGGGGAAGGATCGGTGACCGTCCGGTCGTCGGGGTCCTCGTACAGGCCGATGTGCGGGGTGATGCCCGGCAGGAGGTGGTCACCGCTGAACAGGCGCCCGCGCCCGGGGAGCCGAGCCGGGTGCTCCTCCTCCAGGTGCAGGCACACGTGGCCCGGGGTGTGGCCCGGCGTCCAGATCGCGCGCAGTCGGCGGCCGGGCAGGTCGAGGAGCTCGCCGGGCGGGATCGGCCGGTCCGGCAGGGCGGGCAGGCGGGCGGCGAGGCCGGGCACGCGCCCCGCGTCGCGGGCGGCGGCCAGCGGTGCCACGTGTTCGGCGGGCGCGCCCGCGGCGGTCAGCTTGTCCACCAGATACCCGAACCACCGCCGCATCGGATACTCCCGGGTGCGCCGCACCACGTGCGCGTCGGCCTCGTGCATCGCGAGCCACGCCCCGGACGCGGCGCGCACCCGCGCGGACAGGCCGTGGTGGTCCGGGTGGTGGTGGGTGAGCAGCACCCCGTGCACCTCGGCGACCTCGGTGCCGCAGGCGGCGAGCCCCGCGACGAGCACGTCCCACGACGCCGGGTCGTCCCAGCCGGTGTCGATCAGGACCGGGCCCCGGTCGGTGTCGAGCACGTACACCAGCGTGTGGCCCAGGGGGTTGTCCGGGATCGGTACGGCGATGCTCCACACCCCACCGCCGTGCCCGGTCACCCCTGTGCCCGTCACCCGGGTCATCCGCCGCCCCCCGTCCCTGCCGCCGGAGCTGTCGGCCGCACGGCCGTTGCCCACTATAACTAGAACTGATATCAGTTCTGAAACAGCGTCAGAAAGCGTCCCGCAGGAGGCGGTCGGCCATGACGGAACTCGTGGAGCACGGACAGCTGTTCATCGGCGGGGAGTTGACCCGGCCGCTCGGCAAGGACGTCATCGAGGTCGTCTCGCCGCACACCGGCGAGGTCTTCGCGCGGGTGCCGCACGCCGCGACGGCCGACGTCGACCGGGCCGTCGCCCTCGCCCGCGAGGCCTTCGACGAAGGGCCCTGGCCGCGCCTTGCCCTCGACGAGCGGATCGAGGTCGTCACGAAGATCAAGGACGGCCTGGCCGCGCGGCACGAGGAACTGGCCCGGGTCATCAGCTCCGAGAACGGCACCCCGATCACCGCGTCCGTCCTGGTCCAGGCCCTGGCCGCGATGATGGTCTGGGACGCGGCGATCACCACGGCGCGGGAGTTCCGTTACGAGGAGGCCCGCGCGGGCGCGCTCGGCCGGATCCTGGTGCGGCGCGAGCCCGTGGGCGTCGTGGCGGCCGTCGTGCCGTGGAACGTCCCGCAGTTCACCGCCGCGGCCAAGCTCGCGCCCGCGCTGCTCGCCGGGTGCCCGGTGATCCTCAAGACCTCGCCGGAGACCCCCCTGGACGCGTACGTCCTCGCGGAGATCGTCGCCGAGGCGGGCCTGCCGGAGGGCGTGCTCTCCATCGTCTCCGCGGGCCGGGAGGTCAGCGAGTACCTCGTCGGGCACCCCGGCGTCGACAAGGTGTCCTTCACCGGGTCCGTGTCCGCGGGCAAGCGCGTCATGGAGGTCTGCTCCCGCCATCTCACGCGCGTCACCCTGGAGTTGGGCGGCAAGTCGGCCGCCGTCGTCCTGCCGGACGCCGACGCGGCGAGCGCGGTGGCGGGCATCGCGCCCTACGCGTGGATGATCAACGGCCAGGCGTGCGTGGCGCAGACCCGCATCCTCGTGCCGCGCTCCCGCGCGGGCGAGTTCGCCGAGGCCTTCGCCGCCGCCGCGTCGGCGCTCAAGGTCGGCGACCCGATGGACCCGGCGACCGAACTGGGGCCGCTGGTCGCCGAGCGGCAGCAGCGGCGCTCGCTCGACTACATCCGCATCGGCCAGGAGGAGGGCGCCAAGATCCTCGCGGGCGGCGGCCGCCCCGCCGGGTTCGACCGCGGCTGGTACGTCGAGCCGACGCTGCTCGGCGGCGTCGACAACTCCATGCGGGTCGCCCGCGAGGAGATCTTCGGGCCCGTCATCTGCCTCATCGAGTACGGCGACGAGGAGGAGGCCGTGCGGATCGCCAACGACTCCGAGTACGGCCTCAGCGGCAGCGTGTGGACCGCTGACGTCGAGCGCGGCCTGGACGTCGCCCGCCGGGTGCGCACCGGCACGTACGCGGTGAACACCTTCAGCCTGGACATGGCGGGCCCCTTCGGCGGCTACAAGAACTCCGGCCTGGGCCGGGAGTTCGGGCCCGAGGGGTACGGCGAGTACTTCGAGCACAAGATGATCCACCTGCCCGCCGGGTACGCGCCCGAGGGGGCCGGGGCCTGATGGGCGACCGCTGGCACGTCGAGGTCGACCGGTCGGTGTGCATCGGCTCCGGGATGTGCGTGAACCTCGCGCCGGACGGCTTCGCCCTGGACCCCGCCCGCCAGTCGCACCCCCGGCGGGCGGAGACGGACGCGTCCGAGCAGCTCCTGGCGGCCGCCGAGGGCTGCCCGGTCGAGGCCATCACGATCACCCTGCTCGGCAGCGGCGAAGTGGTGTTCCCGCCGGAGGAGTAGCGGGGTGCTGCCCGGGGCCGGGCGTGCGTTCCCCTGGGGGCTAAGGCGGGTCCGGGCGTGCGTTTCCTTGGGGGGCTACGCCGCGTCCGGCGCGGTCAGGTCGATCAGCCGGCACACCATCTCGATGTCGATCTTCACCTGGGCGATCGAGGCCCGGCCGGAGAGCCAGGTGATCAGCGCCGAGTGCCAGGTGTGCTCGATCACCCGCACCGCGGAGAGCTGCGCCGCCGTCGGCTGCCCGTCCAGGCCCATGGCGTCCAGGACGATCGCCGTCGTGAGCCGCGAGACCGTGTCCACCTCGGGGCTCACGGAGCGGTCGGCGAAAGTCAGGGCGCGCACCATGGCGTCCGCGAGGTGCGGCTCGCGCTGCAGCGCGCGAAAGGCCCGCATCAGGGTCTCCGCGACCCGCTCGGCGGACGTCTCCCCGGCGGGCGGCCGCTTGCGCAGCGTGGTGTGCATGTGCTGGAGCTGGTCCTGCATCGTCGCGACGAGCAGGTGCACCTTCGAGGGGAAGTAGCGGTAGAGCGTGCCGAGCGCGACCCCGGCGGCCTCCGCGACCTCGCGCATCTGGACCGCGTCGAAGCCGCCCCGGCTGGCCAGTTGGGCACTGGCGTGCAGGATGCGGCGGCGGCGCGCCTCCTGGCGCTCGGTGAGCGGGGGTGACACCGTCGCCCGCGCCCCGGCCGTCTTCGCGTCAGCTGTCATCGTCCCGTCGCCCCGTCAGTCCCGTCAGCCGTCCCTGGGGTCCCGGGGGTCCCGAGCCCGGCCCACTCGTCCGCAAAAGATCCCACAGTTCCGCCCCGTGGTCCCGCCCGTGGGACGCCGGGACCGCGACCGCGATGCGACCGTACAGCAGGGCGGTCGCCGTGGCGCGAATCACCTGATCCGGGCCTTCCGGCGTGGCTACCTGCCGGTAGATTCGAGCCCGTCCGGCGATCACGGGCGGTCGCGACGGGAACCAACTCTGAAACTTGTTCTACATTACCGTCCCGGCGTAGTCTCGCGGACAACTGAAGGAAGAAGGGGGCCGACAGTGACCGCTGAGGCCAGAGAGGCGGGCCCCCCGCCGGGCCCTGCGACGGACGGCGGCCGCGCCCTGCGCATCGCTCTCCTGACCTACAAGGGGAACCCGTTCTGCGGCGGCCAGGGCGTGTACGTCCGGCACCTCTCGCGTGAGCTCGCCCGGCTCGGCCACCGCGTCGAGGTCATCGGCGCCCAGCCCTACCCGGTGCTCGACGAGGGCGAGGACCTCGACGGGCTCAGCCTGACCGAGCTGCCGAGCCTGGACCTCTACCGTCAGCCGGACCCCTTCCGCACGCCCAAGCGCGACGAGTACCGCGACTGGATCGACGCCCTCGAAGTCGCCACGATGTGGACCGGCGGCTTCCCGGAGCCGGTCACCTTCAGTCTGCGGGCCCGGCGCGAACTGCGCGCCCGGCGCGGCGCGTTCGACGTCATCCACGACAACCAGACGCTCGGCTACGGCCTGCTCGGCGACCTCGGCGCCCCGCTGGTGACGACCATCCACCACCCGATCACCGTCGACCGGCAGCTGGAGCTGGACGCGGCCGCCGACTGGAAGCGCCGCGCGTCCGTGCGGCGCTGGTACGCGTTCACGCGCATGCAGAAGCGCGTCGCGCGCCGTCTGCCCTCGATCGTCACGGTCTCCGGGACCTCGCGCCAGGAGATCGTCGACCACCTCGGCGTCCGCCCGGACCGGATCAACGTCGTCCACATCGGCGCCGACACCGACCTCTTCTCGCCCGACCCCGCCGTGCCCCAGGTCCCGGGCCGGATCGTGACGACGTCCAGCGCGGACGTGCCGCTCAAGGGCCTGATCCACCTGGTCGAGGCGCTCGCCAAGGCCCGTACGGAACACCCCGACGCGCACCTCGTCGTCGTCGGCAAGCGCGCCGAGGACGGCCCGGTCGCCGCCGCCATCGAGCGCTACGGCCTCCAAGGGGCCGTCGAGTTCGTCAAGGGCATCACCGACGCGGAACTCGTCGACCTGGTGCGCTCGGCCCAGGTCGCCTGCGTGCCCTCCCTGTACGAGGGCTTCTCGCTGCCCGCGGCCGAGGCGATGGCCACGGGGACGCCGCTGCTCGCCACGACCGGCGGGGCCATCCCGGAGGTCGCGGGGCCCGACGGCCGCACCTGCCTCGCCGTGCCGCCCGGCGACTCGGGGGCGCTCGCCGCGGGCCTCGGACGGCTCCTCGGCGACCCGGAGCTGCGGGCCCGGCTCGGCGCGGCCGGGCGCGCCCGCGTCCTCGAACGGTTCACCTGGGCGCGGGCCGCGCAGGGCACGGTGGAGCGCTACCGCGCGGCCATGGCCGGCTCCGCGGGCACCGCCCCGGTCCGCCCCGCGGCCCCGCGCGGCGCGGCGCCCGCCGCCGCTCTCTCCGAAGTTGCTGGCCCCCACCACGAAAGCAGGACCCCGTGCTGACCGTCGACTTCACCCGCTTCCCGCTCGCGCCGGGGGACCGCGTCCTCGACCTCGGCTGCGGGGCCGGACGGCACGCCTTCGAGTGCTACCGGCGCGGTGCCCAGGTGGTGGCGCTCGACCGGAACGGCGAGGAGATCCGCGAGGTCGCGAAGTGGTTCGCGGCCATGAAGGAGGCGGGCGAGGCCCCGGCGGGCGCCACCGCGACCGCGATGGAGGGCGACGCGCTCAACCTGCCCTTCCCCGACGAGTCGTTCGACGTCGTGATCATCTCCGAGGTGATGGAGCACATCCCCGACGACAAGGGCGTCCTCGCCGAGATGGTCCGGGTCCTCAAGCCCGGCGGCCGCATAGCCGTGACGGTTCCGCGCTACGGCCCGGAGAAGGTCTGCTGGACCCTCAGCGACGCGTACCACGAGGTCGAGGGCGGCCACATCCGCATCTACCGCGCCGACGAACTCCTCGCCAGGATGCGGGAGTCGGGCCTCAAGCCCTACGGCACCCACCACGCGCACGCGCTGCACTCCCCGTACTGGTGGCTCAAGTGCGCGTTCGGCGTGGACAACGACAAGGCGCTGCCCGTCCGCGCCTACCACAAGCTCCTGGTCTGGGACATCATGAAGAAGCCGCTGGCGACCAAGCTCGCCGAGCAGGCCCTGAACCCGCTGATCGGCAAGAGCTTCGTGGCGTACGCGACCAAGCCGCACCTGCCGCGCGCCGCCGCCGCTCCGGCTCCCGCTACCGCTCCCGCCGACGCGAAGGCCGGGGCGTGACGAGTCCCGAGCGCACCGAACACCTGGTCCTGCCCGGTGTTCTGACGGCGCATCAGGCAGCGCACACGGTCCGCGGCATCCTCGCCGCGCAGCGCCCCGACGGCGCCATACCCTGGTTCCGCGGCCACCACCTGGACCCGTGGGACCACACCGAGGCGGCCATGGCCCTGGACGCGGCGGGCGAGCACGCGGCCGCCGCCCGCGCCTACGACTGGCTCGCCCGGCACCAGAACGCGGACGGCTCCTGGTACGCGGCGTACGCCGACGGCGACCCGGACGCCGTCACCGACCGCGGCCGCGAGACCAACTTCTGCGCGTACGTGGCCGTCGGCGTCTGGCACCACTACCTGACCACCGGCGACGAGGCGTTCCTCGACCGGATGTGGCCGGTGGTCGTGGCCGCCGTCGAGTTCGTGCTCGCGCTCCAGCAGCCCGGCGGCCAGATCGGCTGGAAGCGGGAGCCGGACGGCACCGCGGTCGCCGACGCGCTCCTGACCGGCTCCTCCTCCGTCCACCAGGCGCTGCGCTGCGCCCTCGCCATCGCCGAGACGCGCGAGGACCCCCAGCCCGACTGGGAGCTTGCGGCGGGCGCCCTGGCCCACGCGATCAGGTGCCACCCCGAGCGGTTCCTCGACAAGGACCGCTACTCGATGGACTGGTACTACCCCGTCCTCGGCGGCGCGCTCACCGGGGCCGAGGCCAAGGCCCGCATCGAGGAGGGCTGGGACCGCTTCGTCGTGCCCGGCCTCGGCGTGCGCTGCGTGGTGCCCAACCCCTGGGTCACCGGCGGCGAGAGCGCCGAGCTGGCCCTCGCCCTGTGGGCGCTCGGCGAGTCCGACCGGGCCGTGGACGTCCTGAAGTCCATCCAGCACCTGCGCGACGACGAGACCGGCCTGTACTGGACGGGCTACGTCTACGACGACGCGGCCGTCTGGCCCGTCGAGCAGACCACCTGGACGGCGGGCTCCCTGCTGCTCGCGGTGGCGGCGCTCGGCGGCGACGAGGCGACCTGCCGGGTGTTCTCGGGCACGGACCTCCCCGCGGGGCTCGACCCGGACTGCTGCTAGGGCCTGCCGGCGGGGCCCGCGCTCAGTGGCGGCGCAGCCGCCCCGCCACCAGGTGGCCGACCACGAGGTACACGACGGCGGCCAGGCCGTAGCCCGCCACGACCCGCGCCCAGCGCTCGTCGAAGGTGAACAGGTCGTGCGACCAGCTCGCGAGCCACCGGGCGACGTCGCGCACGACCTGCACCAGGTCGTTGCCCCGGTTGGCCTTCAGCAGGTCCATCAGGATCCACAGGACGATGATGACCGCCGCGACGTCCGCGATGACGACGATGACCTTCGCGGCGTCGGCGCCGCCTCGGGTGCTCTTGGTGAATCGGGGGGACATGAGGGGCGGGTACCGGCCTCCGCGCCGTTGAAACCCGGAGGGCCGGGGCCCCGGGGCCGGGGCCGGGAGGGAGGGCCGGGGCCGGGGCCTCCAACGGCCCCGCCCGCCTTGCGGGGCCGCTCCGGCGGGGTGAGGCTGCTGGCCGGGGGAGCCGTCCCCGCCTCCGGGAGGTCACCCGTGTTCCGCTCCGCACCGGCCACCGCGGTACGCCGCGCGCTCGTCCCGCTCCTGCTGTGCTGCGCCCTCCTCGCCGGGGCCACGGCCTGCGGCGGCGGCGACGGCGACGCGGCGAGCCCCACCGGCACCAGCTCCGCCGAGCGGCAGAAGTTCGCGAAGACCCGCTTCGTCACCAACGCGGGGCTCGCCGCCGGGGCGACGTACCAGTGGATCGTGAAGCCGTACCGGGACGGCCGCTTCAAGGCGGGCGCGGACGGGCGGAGGTTCGCCCTGGTCAAGGCGGGGATCGCCGGGGCCTTCAGCTACAACCGGCTCAGGGCGGCCCTGCGCAACGCCCAGGGCGACGCCGCCCTCGCCCGGGCCATGGCCCCCCTGACGGCGGGCATCGACGCGCTCAAGGGCCTCCCGTCCAAGCTCCGCAAGGGGGACTCCACCGAGGCGGTGGTCGGGTCCTTCGACGACACGATCAACTCCGTCAAGGAGGCGGGCCGCGCCGCGGGCGTGGAGGTGACGGACCAGGTCCCGTCGGCAGGTCAGCTCACCAAGGGCTGAGGGCTCCTCGTAGCCCCTCCGGCGTTTGAGGAGCGGGGGTCCGGGGGCGGAGCCCCCCCGGGTTCGGGAAGGGGCGGGTCAGGGGCGCCCCCGCGAGGGACCCAGTACCTGATGGCCCGTCATTCACCTTAGATTCAGGCGGAGTTACCCACTCCAAGGCACCCCGTTCGCGGCGGGGGCGCATGCTCCTGCCCCCGCACACGGCAGGAGAGCGCGGTGCCCGACAGAGCCAGCACGTCCAGCAGAGAAGAACCCCGCCTGGCCACCCGCCGCCCGGCGGCCCGGCGCCGCCGTTTCCCCCGGCACGTGCTCGCCGCGATGCCCCTCGCCCTCGCGGGCACCCTCGCCCTGCTCGTCTCGGGCAACGCCCTGCGCCCCTTCGAACGCATCACGACGATCGACGGCAAGATGGCGTCGAAGTCGGACTACTTCAAGGACCCCGAGGTCCAGCGACTGCTCCTGAAGCACGGCCTCCGCGTGGACATCCACCGCCTGGGCTCGCGCGGCATCGCCACGCAGTCGCTCAAGGGCATGGACGTCGTCTTCCCCTCGGGCCAGCCCGCCGCCCGCCTGATCATGCGGGGCCAGCAGCGCTCGGTGCGCACCGCCCGCCCGTTCGTGACGCCCCTGGCGCTCGGCACGTTCCGCGAGTACGCCCGGACGCTGGCGGCGGCGGGCGTGGCCCGCCCGCAGCGGGCGCGCGGCGGCGGGGACACGCTGTACTACGACCTCGACATGGAGGGGTTCCTGCGGCTCATCGAGCGCGACAAGACCTGGAACGGCATCGGCTACCGCGCCCACTCCGCGCACAGCAACAGCGGCCGCGTCCTCGTGCGCACCTCCAGCGTCTGCGAGTCCAACGCCGCTGGCACGTATCTGAGCATCCTCGCCTTCGTGAAGAACAGGAACCGGCCCCCGGGCACCGAGCGCAGACGCGGCGACGCGCGCGGCGGCGACCCGGTCCTCGACGTCGCCGCCAAGGTCAAGCCGCTGATCAACCTCCAGGGCATGGCCGCCGACGAGCAGGCCGACAGCTACTTCTCCGACGAGGGCGAGTCCATCGCGCCGGTGTCGCTGATCTACGAGCACCAGTTCCTCGCCCACCAGGTGGACTTCCAGAAGCGGCACCGGCGGGCCGACAGCCGCCGCGTGCTGCTCTACCCCTCGCCGCAGGCTCTCACCGAGCCGCAGCTCATCTCCCTCAACGGGCGGGGCGACCGGCTCACCGAGCTGCTGGAGTCCGACCCCGAACTGCGCCGGCGGGCCATCGAGCTGGGCTTCCGGGTGCGGTTCTCCGGCGAGGACAGCACCAGCGAGCAGCTGAACTCCTATCTGCGCGAGCACGGCGTGCAGGTGCCCACCCCCAACCCCGACCAGACGAAGGCCGACGCGCCCGACCTGGACGCCCTGGAGCGGATCATCAACTACGTCGGCACCTGCCCGCCCGTCACCGGCGGCCCCTCGTGAGGCGGCGCGCCCTCGCCGTCTGCCTGGCGCTGCTCGCCACCGCCCTGACCGGCTGCGGCCGGGGCGGGGACACCACGACCCTGCGGGTGCTCGCGAGCCCCGAACTCGCCGACGTGGAGCCGTTCCTCGGCGAGCTGAAGGACGACACGGGGGTCGAGCTCGACATCGACTTCAAGGCCACGGCCGACCTCTCCGAGCCGCTCGGCTCCTACGACCTGGCCTGGCCCGCGTCCGACCGCTCGTACCTGCTGCGGCTGCGGGAGCGCGGGCGGCCCGCCGCGCCGCCCGAGTCCACCGCGATCATGCGCTCCCCGGTCGTCGTCGGCCTCACCCGTGCCACCGCGGAGCGCGTCCGCGCCTCGGCCCGCGGCGGCCGGATCACCTGGGCGGACGTCGCGGACGCCGCCGCCGACGGGACCGTACGCTTCGGCATGGCCGACCCGCGGCGCAGCGACACCGGGCGCGCCGCGCTCGTGGGCGTGGCCACGGCCGCCGCGGGCACCGGCGGGGTGCTGCGCGAGCGGGACGTGTCCTGCGACCGGCTGCGCGGCTTCCGCTCCGGGCAGACGCTCACCGCCGCCAGCTCCCGCGCCCTGCTCGACGCCTACGCGCGCAGCCCCGGCCGGGCCAACGCCCTCATCGCGCACGAGGCGGAACTCCTCTCCCTGAACGCGGCGGGGACCCTGCGCCGCCCCCTGGAGATCGTGCACCCGGCGGACGGCATGGTCCTGTCCGACTTCCCGCTGATGCTCCTCGACGCCGAGCGGCACGAGGCGTACCGCAAGGTCGTCGACTGGCTGCGGCGCGCCGACGTACAGAAGAAGCTGGTGGAGCGCACCTGGCGGCGGCCCGTCGGCGCGGACGTGCCCCGGCCGCCGCAGCTGCGGTCCGCCATCGGCAACGCGCTCTCCTACCCCGACCAGCTCTCCGTCATCCGGCGCCTGATGGACGACTACGGCGACCCGGCCCGCCGCACCGGCGACCACGTGGTGTTCCTGCTCGACTTCTCCACGTCGATGCGCGGCGCGCGGATGGCGGACCTGCGCGCGGCCTTCGCCGGGCTGAGCGGCGCGGACCCCACGGCGGCGGGCAAGTTCGCCCGCTTCTACCGGGGCGAGCGGCTCACCGTGGTGCGGTTCGCGGGCCGCGTCCTTCAGGAGCGGACGGTGACGGTGCGCGGCGACGGCGACCTGCGCGCCCTGAACTCCTTCGTCGCGAGCGGCGGCTTCGGCGACGCGACGGCCGTGTGGTCGGCCCTCGACCGGGGCTACGACCGGGCCGAGGCCACCGTCGACGCCGACCCGGCCCGCCGCGCCTCGATCGTCCTGATGACCGACGGCGAGAGCAACTCGGGCCTGTCGTACGGCCAGTTCGCCCGCCGCTACGCACAACGGGGCGCCGCCGCGCGGTCGGTGCCCACCTTTCCCGTCCACTTGGGAGAGGCCGACGCCGGGGCGCTGCGGCGCGCCGCCGGGGCGACCGGCGGCCGCGTCGTGGACGCCGGGGCCTCCTCCCTCTCCCAGGCGTTCAAGGAGATCCGTGGGTGTCGTTGACAGCGCGTGGTGGGACCTGTGGTGGCCGTGGATGACCGTCTGGCTCCTGACGGCGGTGTGTGCGGGCGTGCTCGTGCGCCACGCCCTGGTGCGCCTCGGCTGGCTCCGGCGCGGCCCGCGGCGGGCCGCGCGGGGCCGCAGGACCTTCCACGGCATGTGCTTCTACCTGCACGAGCAGCGGGTGATGGACCTCTATCAGACGGGCGGCTTCTCGGCCGCCCTGGAGCAGGAGGTGGCCGACCGCACGAACGTGACGGCGGGCTTCAGCCTGTGGACGAGGTTCCGCGGCTCCGGCGGCACCGCCGGGCGGGACGTCACCAAGGAGCGGTTCACCTCGTACGTCCAGCAGAACACCCCCATCACGGTGATAGGGCTGCTCATGGACACCATGCGCCGGGAGGACGCCGTCGTCCACGCCGACCTCACCACGGGGCTGCTCGTCCCCAACCGGGCCCTCGCCGACAGCCTGCGCGACAGCGACGACGACCGCGTCGCGCTCAGCGCGGTGATGTCCGAGTTCGTCTCGGTCACCGGGCGCTTCACCGCGCGCGGCCTGCCCGGCGGCGACGTCGTCCTGCGCGCCCGCTACGGCGAGGGCCGCCCCGCCGCCCACGTCAAGATCACCTGCGCCGAGGACGGCATCCGCGAGGAGTTCCACGAGGAGGACTACTTCAGCGGCGAGTTCCAGGCCCGCTGCCTGGGCAAGGTCCGCACCTGGAACCGCGACGCGGGCGAACTGACCCTGGACCCGGTGGCGATCTTCCGCTGAGCCGCGGCGGCTAGGCGCAGAGCTCGGCGAGGACGCGCAGGGTGCCCGGTTCCCGGGCGAGGACGAGCAGGTCGGTGACGGGTCCCTTGCGCCAGAGCTCCAGGCGTTCGGCGATCCGCTCGCGCGGGCCGACCAGGGAGATCTCGTCGGCGAAGGCGTCCGGCACGGCGAGCACGGCCTCCTCGCGCCGCCCGGCCAGGAACAGCTCCCGCACCCGCCGCGCCGCGTCCGCGAAGCCCATCCGGGCCATCAGGTCGGCGTGGAAGTTCCGCTGCGCGTGTCCCATGCCGCCGATGTAGAAGCCGAGCATGGCCTTCACCGGCAGGAGCCCCTCCTGTACGTCGTCGCACACGGTCGCGCGGACGAGCGGCGCCACCATGAAGCCGTCCCGCAGCCCGGTGAGCGAGGCCTCGTAGACGTCCGTGCGGGTCGGGGACCAGTACAGGGGGAGCCAGCCGTCCGCGATCCGGGTCGTCTGGGCGATGTTCTTCGGCCCCTCGGCGCCGAGCAGCACGGGCAGGTCGCCGCGGAGCGGGTGCGTGATGGACTTCAGCGGCTTGCCGAGCCCGGAGCCGTCGTCCCCCGGGTACGGCAGCGGGTGGAACCGGCCGTCGAGGGCCACCGGGGCCGCGCGCCGCAGCACCTGGCGCACCACGTCCACGTACTCCCGCGTCGCGGTCAGCGGGGAGGCGGGGAACGGCCTGCCGTACCACCCCTCCACCACCTGTGGCCCCGAGAGCCCGAGCCCGAGGAGCACGCGGCCGCCGGAGAGGTGGTCGAGGGTGAGGGCGTGCATGGCCGTGGCGGTGGGGGAGCGGGCGGCCATCTGCGCCACCGCCGTGCCGAGCCGGATCCGCGAGGTGTGCGCCGCGATCCAGGTCAGCGGAGTGAACGCGTCCGAGCCCCAGGCCTCGGCGGTCCACACCGAGTCGTACCCGAGCCGCTCGGCCTCCTGGACGAGCGCGAGCTGCCCGGGTTCGGGGCCGCGCCCCCAGTACCCGAGCGCGAGTCCGAGCCGCATGGTCCCTCCCGGCCGTCACCTGACGGTACGTCAATTCCCGCTCCCGCCGGGACTGTACGCCAGCGGCCCCCCGCCCGGAAGGGCGAGGGGCCGCTGAAGGCTTGCGGGGGGCCGGGTCAGCCGCGCTGGATCCCGGTGGTGTCCTGAAGCACACCGCGACGCCCGTCCTGCGTCTGCGCCACCAGGCTCTGGCCGCGCTGCTCGACGGCCAGGTACCAGGTGCCCGGCGCCAGTTCGGCGATCGGGGTCGGCGAGCCGTCCTCCGGGTACAGCGGGCGCGGCACCGGCACGGCGAACCAGAACGGCGAGAAGTCCGCCGACGCGGGCTGCGCCTGCGCGGCGGCCGGCGGCGGAGTGGCGCCGCCACCCTGCGGCTGCCCACCGAACGAGGGCTGCTGCGGCTGCCCCGGCTGCGCACCGTAGGGCTGCGACTGGGCGGCCCCCGGGTAGCCGTAGCCACCCTGCGGCTGCCCGCCGTAGGGCTGCGGGGCGACGGGGCCCGGGGCGCCCATGAGGGGGGCCTTGAGGGCGGGGACGATGTTGGAGGCGACGGCGGCGGCGACGAGGACCAGAGCGCCGATCAGGCCGAGGATGAGGCCCACACCGGCGTCGGGGGATTCGACACCGTTACCGCCGCTGGCGCCGAACCTGGAGTTGAGAAGCTCGAAGAACTTGTCGTAGGACTGGCCGGTGTCGAAGATCGCGCCGAGCGAGCTCCAGGCGGCGGCGAAGGTGAGGCCGATGCCGAAGGTTCCGAGGTCCAGACCGGCGACCTTGCGCTGCGAGCCCATGGCGCGGCCCACGACGATGAGCCCGGCGCCGATGATCCCGGCGAGGTAGACGCTCATCAGCAGGTTGCCGTTGTCCCAGGCATTGGGAGCTTCGTCACCGTCAAAGGTGTCGAGGAACGAGGCGATGAAGAGCAACACCGCTGCTCCGATCACCACGCCGTCGCCTCGAGTGAGGGAGCGGAAATTCACTTCAGGTCCTTCGTCAGTCGTCTCGTCGTTAGAGGCGTCGCTGTCGCCTGGTCGCGGTTGGCTCGCGGGCGTGAAGCGGCGGGGGTGGCCCCTCATCGTACGGAGGACCTTATCGTCCGCCCGGCCGGGGTGTCTGCTTGAGATAAAGATCGTCACTCAGTGAAGATCTCCCGGTTGCCGTCCCGTGACGAGGCGGCAACGGACTCGTCGGGACCGCCCGTACTCAGCCGGTGAGGAAGCTCGCGATTCCGGCTGAAATGCCGTTCGCGGCCTTCTGGCGCCAGCCGGAGTTCGTGAGCAGTGCCTCGTCCTTCGGGTCGCGCATGTTGCCGCATTCGATGAACACCTTGGGGACCTTGGAGAGGTTGAGGCCGCCGAGGTCGCGGCGGACGTCGAGGCCGGTGCCGTCGCCGACGTAGTTGGAGGGGGCGCTCTTGGTGGCGGAGAGGAACTGGCCCGCGATGCGTTCGCCGAGGTCGCGGGAGGGGCCGACGATGGCGGTGGTGTCGGCGGCGCCGCCGCGGACCTTCGCGGGCAGGATCACGTGGAAGCCGCGGTTGCCGACGGCCGAGCCGTCGGCGTGCAGGGAGACGACCGCGTCGGCGCGGGCCGCGTTGCCGATGCGGGCGCGCTCGTCGACGCACGGGCCCCACGCCCGGTCGCCGTCCTGGGTGAGGCGGACCGTGGCGCCCTGCCGGTGCAGCAGGTCCCGCAGCCGGTGGGCGACGTCGAGGGTGAACCGGGCTTCCGTGTAACCCCGGTTGGTGGAGGTGCCGGTGGTGTCGCACTCCTTGGAGTTGGTGCCGATGTTCACCGGGCGGTTGATCTCCGTGGTGTGCCGGAAGTTGCCCGGGTTGTGGCCCGGGTCGATCACCACGACCTTGCCCTTGAGGGGGCCCGAGGGCGCGGGGCGGCCCCCCGACGGGGCCTTGCCCGACGGCTTGTCGTCCGCCTTGCCGCGGCCCTTGCCGTCGCCCTTGCCCTTGCCGGCCGGCTCGCCCTTCGGCTTCTCCGGCCCGTCCGGGGCGGGGGACTTCGAGGGGCCGTCCGCGGTCGGCTTCGAGGGCGCGTTCTGGTCCGAGCGGCTTGCCGACGGCAGCGATCTCGGCGGCTTGGCGTCCTCCGGCCCGCTCGTCGCGTCGTGGATGAGGTAGCCCGCGAGCGTGGCGGGCGCGAGCACGGCGAGGGTGACCGCGAGCGTGCGGCCGCCGCCGAAGCGGCGGGGCGGGCGCGGTGGCTGACTGTCCGGACCTACGTACGACACGACAGGGAGCCTATCCGCGGCCGGAGTCGCCCGCGCCGGTTCGGCGCAGGACGCGGAGGGAGTCGGTGACGGAGGCCTCTGTGAACGTCCCGGACTCAAGGGCCCTGAGGTAGACGCGGTACGGGGCCTGCCCCGTCCACTCGTCCACCGGGTCGGGGAACACGTCGTGGATGACGAGCAGACCGCCCGGCGCCACGTGCGGCGCCCACCCCTCGTAGTCCGCGTTCGCGTGCTCGTCGGTGTGCCCGCCGTCGATGAAGACCAGGCCGAGCGGGGCGTGCCAGAGCCGTGCCACCTGCGGGGAGCGGCCGACGACCGCGATCACGTGGTCCTCCAGGCCCGCCTTGTGCAGCGTGCGCCGGAAGACGGGAAGCGTGTCCATCCGGCCCACCTCCGGGTCCACGGTCTGCGGGTCGTGGTACTCCCAGCCGGGCTGCTGCTCCTCGCTGCCGCGGTGGTGGTCGACCGTGATCACACTCACACCGGCCGCGCGGGCCGCGTCCGCGAGCAGGATCGTGGAGCGCCCGCAGTACGTGCCGACTTCGAGCAGGGGCAGGCCGAGGGCCGCCGCCTCGCGCGCCGCCGCGTACAGGGCGAGCCCTTCGTGGACGGGCATGAAGCCCTTGGCCGCCTCGAAGGCGCCGAGGACCTCCGGTGCCGGGGCCTGAGCCTGAGTGGCAGCCATCGTCGTTCCTTCCGGGCTCGTCCTGCGCGGGATCCACCCGCGTGCGTACGGGCGCCCATGGTGCACCACACCCCCGGCGCCGGGGCGACGGGGGTGCGGCCCGACGGCTCAGGCCAGGACCTCGCTGTCGCCCGGCAGCGCCAGGTCGACCTCGACGGCCCGCTCCTCGCCGCGGTGCACGGCCGAGACGGCGCCCGGCGCGTGCCCGGCGGCGGTGGCCGAGAGCACGTACGCGCCGTCGGCCGGGACCGCGAGGGCGTAGCGGCCCTCGCCGTCGGTGAGGGCCGCGCCCGCCCGGCGGCCCTGCGGGTCGATCAGCGTGACCTGCGCGCGGGCGACGGGCGCCCCGGCGGGGGACAGGACCCGCCCCCGGAACCCGCCGGTGAGCGCCTCGGCGGCCCGGGCGAGCGCGGCGTCCTCCTCGCTGCTGGCCCGCAGCTGCGGGTGCTGCCCGGCGGCGGCCCGCTCCTTGCCCGGCAGGAACAGCGCGAACACGAGGCCGATCGCGACGGCCCCGGTGGCGATGAGGAAGGAGGCGCGGAAGCCCTCCATGGTGGGCACCTCGACGGGGCCCGCGGTGTGGGCGGTGTTGGCGAGCACCATGCCGATGACGGCGCTGGACACGGAGGTGCCGATGGACCGCATCAGGGTGTTGAGGCCGTTGGCCGCGCCCGTCTCGGACGGGTCGACGGCACCGATGATGAGCGCGGGCAGCGAGGAGTAGGCGAGACCGATGCCCGCGCCGACCACGACCGAGATGACGATGGTCTGCCAGGCGGCGCTCATCAGGCCGAGGCCCGAGCCGTAGCCGATGGCGATGACGAGCATGCCGAGGATCAGGGTGACCTTCGGCCCGTACGCGGCCGAGAGCCGGGCGTACAGGGGTGCCGTGAACATCATCGTCAGGCCGAGCGGCGCCACGCACAGGCCCGCGACGACCATCGACTGGCCGAGGCCGTAGCCCGTGGCGGTGGGCAGCTGGAGGAGCTGGGGGAGCACGAGCGAGATGGCGTAGAAGGCGACGCCGACCATGATCGAGGCGAGGTTGGTGAGCAGCACCTCGCGCCGGGCCGTGGTGCGCAGGTCGACCAGCGGCGCCGCGACGCGCAGCTCCATCACGCCCCACAGGACGAGCACCACCGCCGAGGCCGCGAACAGGCCGAGGGTCAGGCCCGAAGTCCAGCCCCAGTCACTGCCCTTGGTGATGGGCAGGAGGAAGAGGACCAGGCCCGCCGAGAGGCCGAGCGCGCCGAGGACGTCGAAGGTGCCCGGGGCGCGCAGCGGGCTCTCCGGCACCAGCAGGACGATGAGCAGCATGGCGAGCGCGCCGAGGCCCGCGGCCCCGAAGAACAGGGCGTGCCAGTCGGCGTGCTGCGCCACCAGGGCGGCGGCGGGCATGGCGAGGCCGCCGCCGACGCCTATGGAGGAGCTCATCAGGGCCATCGCCGAGCCGAGCTTCTCGCGGGGCAGCTCGTCGCGCATCAGGCCGATGCCGAGCGGGATGGCGCCCATCGCGAAGCCTTGCAGCGCCCGCCCGGCGATCATGACGACGAGGTCGTCGGTGAGGGCGCACACCAGCGAGCCGACGACCATGACCGCGAGGCTCGTGAGCAGCATCCGGCGCTTGCCGAAGAGGTCGCCGAGTCTGCCCATGATCGGGGTGGCGACGGCGCCCGCGAGGAGCGTCGACGTCATGACCCAGGTGGCGTTGGACGGCGTCGTGCGCAGCAGGGCCGGCAGGTCCTTGATGACGGGGACGAGCAGCGTCTGCATGACGGCGACGGTGATGCCGGCGAAGGCGAGGACGGGCACGACGCCGCGGGGTGCGCGGTCGGCGCGGGAGTGGGCCGTCGCGTGGGACATAGGGCTGGTGCCTCCGGGACGAAGGGTGGCGGGGCGGTGGGGCGGTGGCGACGGCCGGGTGGGGCGTCGCGCGCGGCGTGGGTGCGGGTGTCGTCGGTGTGGGTGTGAGGGACAGGACGTCACGCGTGTGGCAGGTGGGGCGTGCGGGACGCCCGCGGTTACATGCACGATGAACTTGTTTCCCCGGGCGACTATTCCGACGTACGTCGAACCAGGGGAACTCTTGACCTCCCATTGACCGCGCCTGTACGCGCGCCGATCGCCCGCCCCGCTCGCCGCCCGCCCCTCACTCTGCCCGCCGCTCGGCGCCCTACCCTCTCGCGCGCGCCTCGCGCCCCGCATCTGACCTTCCGTCAGATTGGAACGTGTTCTATTCTGCCGCCGTCCCGCAGGGCACTGCCAGGGAGGCACGGATGAAGGCGTACGTCGTCGGCGTCGGCATGACGAAGTTCGAGAAGCCCGAGACCAGGGACTGGCAGTACTGGGACATGGCGGAGGAGGCGGGCACCGCGGCCCTGGCGGACGCCGGGATTCCGTACCCGGTGGTCGAGCAGGCGGTCGTCGGCTACTGCTTCCAGGCCTCGACGGCGGGCCAGCGCGCGGTGTACGGGCTCGGCCTGACCGGGCTGCCCGTCTACAACGTCAACAACAACTGCGCGACCGGCTCGACCGCCCTGATGCTCGCCCGTCAGCTCGTCGAGGGCGGCGCGGGCGACTGCGTCCTCGCCCTCGGCTTCGAGCGGATGAAGCGCGGCTCCCTCGGCGGGGGCGGCGGCGACTTCGCCGCGTCGCCCGTGGCCCGCCACTACGGCGTCATGGCCGCCCGGCACGGCTTCGCGGCCACCCCACCCACCGCCCAGATCTTCGGCAACGCGGCCCGCGAGCACATGGAGCGGTACGGCACGACGCCCGCGCAGCTCGCGGCGGTGGCCGCCAAGAACCACCGGCACTCGGTGCACAACCCCCTCGCCCAGTTCCGGTCCGCCCCCACCGCGGACGAGATCCTCGCCGCCGAGGTCGTCCACGCCCCGCTCACCAAGCTCCAGTGCTCGCCCACCTCCGACGGCGCGGCGGCGGCGCTCGTGGCGTCCGAGCGCTTCGTGGAGCGGCACGGGCTCGCGGACCGGGCGGTCGAGATCCTCGCCCAGGCCATGGCGACGGACACCGAGGAGTCCTTCGCCTCCGGCTCCTGCCTCGACGTCGTGGGCCGCCCGCTGACGCGCGCGGCGGCGGACCGGGTCTACGCCCGCTCGGGCCTGACCGCCGACGACCTCGACGTCATCGAGCTCCACGACTGCTTCTCCGTCAACGAACTCCTCACGTACGAGGCGATCGGCCTGTGTGCGCAGGGCGAGTCCGGCAAGCTCGTCGAGTCCGGCGCGACCACGTACGGCGGGCGCTGGGTGGTGAACCCCTCCGGCGGGCTGATCTCCAAGGGACACCCCCTGGGTGCCACGGGCATCGCCCAAGTCGCCGAGCTGACCTGGCAGTTGCGCGGCGAGGCGGGACAGCGGCAGGTGCCGGGGGCGCGGACCGGGCTCGCGCACAACATCGGGCTCGGCGGCGCGGCGGTGGTGACGCTGCTGCGGCGGCCGGAGCGGGGCGGCGCGGGACCGGGACTTCCGGCCTAGGTCCCGCGCCCCACGGCCTACCCCGCCAATTTCCGATGTACGGGGCACGCGTCGGCTGTCAGCATGGAGCCCATGCTGGAGACCCCCGTCGACACCCCGATATCCCGGCGCGCCGCCGCCCCCCTGTGGCTCGTCGTGGCCGCCGCCTGCGCCGGACAGTTCCTCGTCGTCCTCGACGTGTCCGTCGTCAACGTGGCCCTGCCGTCCATGCGCGCCGACCTGGGCCTCAGCGCCACGGGCCTGCAGTGGGTCGTCAACGCCTACTCCATCGCCTTCGCCGGGTTCATGCTGCTCGGCGGGCGCGCGGGCGATCTGTTCGGGCGCAAGCGGATGTTCCTGGTGGGGCTCGGCCTGTTCACGCTCGCCTCGCTCGGCGGGGGGCTCGCGCAGGAGGGGTGGCAGCTGCTCGCCGCGCGGGCGGTGCAGGGCCTGGGCGCCGCCGTCCTCGCGCCCTCCACCCTGACCATCCTCACCTCCGCCGTGCCGGAGGGGGCCGCGCGGGTGCGGGCCATCGCCACCTGGTCGGCGGTCGGGGCCGGGGGCGGCGCCGCGGGCGGACTCGTCGGCGGCGTCCTCACCGACGGGCTCTCCTGGCGCTGGGTGCTGCTCGTGAACGTGCCCGTCGGCGTCCTCGTGTTCGCCGCCGCGCTGCGCTGGATCAGCGAGAGCCGGGCGAGCGGCGCCCGGCGGCTCGACGTGCCCGGGGCCGTCCTGGTCACCGCGGGCATCGCCACGCTCGCCTACGGCATCGTGCAGACCGAGGGGGAGGGCTGGACCGCCGCCGCGACCCTGGTGCCGCTCGGGGCCGGGCTCGCCCTGATCGCCGCGTTCCTCGGCGTCGAGGCCCGCTCCAAGGCGCCGCTCATGCCCCTGAAGCTGTTCCGGGTGCGGTCCGTCTCGGCGGCCAACGCGACCATGTTCGTCTGCGGCATGGGCCTGTTCGCGATGTGGTTCTTCATGACCCTCTACGCGCAGAACGTCCTCGGCTACACGCCCCTGGAGGCCGGGCTCGCGCTCATCCCCAGCTCCGTCAGCGTCGTCGTGGGATCCAAGGTCGCGCCCCGGCTGATGCGGGTCATGGGGGCGCGGGCGGTCACCGTCATCGGCGCCCTGACCGCCGCCGCCGGATTCGCCTGGCAGTGGCGGATGCTCGCCGGGGACGGCGCGCACGGCGCGTACGTCACCTCGATCATGCTGCCGGGCATCCTCATGATGCTGGGCGCGGGGCTCGCGGGCACCCCCCTCGCGTCCCTGGCCACCAGCGGGGCCGAGCCCGGGGACGCGGGGCTCGTCGCGGGCCTCATCAACACCTCGCGCACCATGGGCGGTTCGCTGGGGCTCGCGGTCCTCTCCACGGTCGCCACGGCCCGCACGGCGGGGCGGCCCGGCGCCGCGGCGGTCGCGGACGGCTACGCCCTCGCGTTCCTGTGGGGCGCGGTGTTCCTCGCCCTGGCCGCGCTCGTCGTCCTCGTCTGGATGCCGCGCGCCGCCCGCGACTGACCGGCGGGACTACAGCCACCCCTGGTGGCGGGCCTCCCGCACGGCCTCCATGCGGTTGCGCGTGCCCGTCTTGCCGATGGCGGCCGACAGGTAGTTCCGTACGGTCGACTCCGACAGGTGCAGCGCCGAGGCGATGTCGGCGATCGTCGCCCCGTCCACCGAGGCCCGCAGCGCGTCCGCCTCGCGCGGCGTGAGCGGGCTCGGCCCCGCGCTCAGGGCGGCCGCGGCCAGGGCCGGGTCGATGACGGTCTCGCCGCGCAGCACCTGGCGGATCGCCTCCGCGAGGTCCTCCACCGGCCCGTCCTTGACCAGGAAGCCCGCCGCGCCCGCCTCCATCGCCCGCCGCAGATACCCGGGCCGCCCGAACGTGGTGAGGATGAGCACCCGGCAGTCCGGGCACTCCTCCCGCAGCTCCGCCGCCGCGTCCAGGCCGCTGCGCCCGGGCAGTTCGATGTCGAGCAGCGCGACGTCGGGCCGCGCCGTGAGCGCGGTCCGCACGATCTCGTCGCCCGCCCCGACCTGCGCGACGACCTCGATGTCCGGCTCCATGCCGAGCAGCAGCGCGAGCGCGCCGCGCATCATGCCCTGGTCCTCGGCGAGGAGGACCCGGACGCATTTCGCGGGGCGGCGGTCTTCGGGCATCTCGTCCATGGCGTCAGGCTAAGGCCGGAACGCCAGGTCGGGGCAGCGGGCGTGGTCCCGCCGGCCGGCCGGACCCCCGGGGGCTTTCGGGTCCGGCCGGCCTGCCCCCCGTCCGGGGGTTCGGGCGTGCCCCGGAGCGTCAGCCCCTGATGTTGATGTCGACGCAGGCGTAGAACGCGTTGGCGGTGTCGTAGATGTTCCAGACCGCGAGCATCTTGTGGCGGCCCGTGATGCCGCCGAAGTCGACGGTGTGCGTGACGGTCGTGGGCGGCTGGCGGCCGCCGTCGTTGATCTCCTTGACCTTGCGGCCGTCGACGAAGTACTGCCAGGTGCTGGTGCGGTGCGGTGCCGTGAGGCGCCATGTGAACTGCTGCGACGCGTTGACGTCGGAGACCTTCCAGCCCTTGCTGTCGTCGTCCAGGTCGCGGAACCGCGCGTTGCCGCCGCTGCAACTGGTGAGGCCCTTGGGGCCCTCGACGCTCTGCGGCTCCCACTTGATCTCGCCGCACGGGACGGTGTTCGCCGCGCACTGGGCCTGGCGGCTCGGCGGCGAGTTGATGTAGCCGTGGGCGCTCGCCGGGGTGACCGAGGCGAGGACGAGGACGGGCGCGCACACCGCGCCCAGGCCCGCGGCCAGCTTCCGTTTGGTGTGCATCGTGTGCTCCCTCCGCGGTGGGGGATGAGGGGCAGACCGGCCCGGCGCCTGGGCCGGTCCATTGGCCTAGACCTTACGGATTGACTGAACTCCGTCAAGAGTTGCGACAGGTTCTGGCACACCGCTCGCCATGACCGCAGGTCCGTGGGGCCCGTCGCGGGCGGGCTCCCCGTCATGAGCGGGTCCCCCGGTCGGGGCAGGCCCCGTCAGAGGCGGGCGCCCCCTGTCACGCCCGAGCTGTCCCGGCCGCCCGGGCGGTCCCGGCCCACCCCGCCCCCGCCTCCGCCCGCTCCCCGCCCCCGGCAGGCAGCGCCGCCGTGACCCGGAAGCCGGAGCGCGGCGCCGGCCCCGACTCCAGGGAGCCGCCCGCCGCGGCGAGGCGTTCGGCCAGGCCCTTGAGGCCGCTGCCGGGCGGGGTCGAGCCGACGCCGCGGCCGTCGTCGGTGATCGCCAGGCGGGTCCGGTCCGCGGTGCCGGTGACCTCGATCTCGCACCGGCTGGCCCGGGCGTGCCGGACGACGTTGGTGGCCGCCTCGCGCACCACCCAGCCGAGCAGCGCCGACGACGGCGGGTCCAGCGGCGGCCCCGACTGGCGCACGACCGTCTCCACGCCCGCGGCGTCCAGCAGGTCGCGCACCCGGTCGAGCTCCGTGGCCAGCGAGGCCTCGCGGTAACCGGTGACGGCCTCGCGGATCTCGGTGAGCGCCTGCCTGCCGACGGACTCGATGTCCGCGACCTGGCCGAGCGCCGCGTCCATGTCGCGCGGCGCGAGGCGGCGCGCGGCCTCCGACTTCACCACGATCACCGACAGGGTGTGGCCGAGCAGGTCGTGCAGGTCCCGGGAGAAGCGCAGCCGCTCCTCCGCCACCGCGCGCCGCGCCAGCTCCTCCCGGGCCGCCCGCAGGTCCCGTACCGCCTCGGACAGGGACAGGATCGCCGCCGTCACCATCGTCGAGAGGAACGTGCCGTAGGCGATGTTGACGCCGTCCCAGCCCTCCCTGAGCCCGGCGACCGCGCCCGCGAGGGCGCTCAGGGCCAGGCCGACCGGGCCGAGGCGGCGCCCCCGGACCACCGCGCCGACGGCGAGGCCGAACAGCGGGAAGAACATCAGCCAGTTCCCGCCGTACCCCGCGGCGAGCGCGACGGTCAGCGCCCCCATCGCCAGGAGCGCGCCCAGCGTGGTGCGCGACTCCCGCTTGGCCTTGTCGAAGGCCCGGAACGCGATCGAGACGTACAGCGAGTTGAAGACCAGCAGCCCGATGGCCGCGATCCACGGGTTCGCGGTCCTGCCTTGGAGCAGATGGGAGAACGCGCCCAGGCCCATGAGCAGCCACGGGAGCAGCGCGAAGCCGTTGGGCGGGCCCGCGAGCGCCGTCCTGTCGTTCTTGCAGTTCCGCCGCTGCTCCCGCCAGGCGGCCTTCTGCCGCGGCCACTCGGCGTGCCAGGCGGCACGTGCCGCGCGCGCCTCGTGCAGTCGGCGGGTGACACCGCGCATCCAGGACATCTCGTACTCCCCCGATTCCGTTCCTTGCGTGAGGTCGACAGTACGAAACGCGGACCGGGGCTGCGTAGACCGCTGCGTACGGTCCTGGCCAGGACAAATGTCACGGGTGTCGATGGCGGCGACAGAACTGACGGCGCGTCAGGAAGTGGTCGTCGGCAGCCTTCCCAACTCCGGGGCGCTGGGCTATACAGGAGAGCGCCGGACTGGAACGCGTTCTAGAACGGGCTCCTCCGGCCCCGTCGCGACCTCGGTGCGGCCGACGGTGCGGACGGTCGCACCGAGGTCTCACGACCACCAAGGAGCCGCCACCCATGCCCATCGATGCCGCCAAGGCCCTGGCCGCCGAGCCCCGCAGCGCCGAGATCGCCTGGGGCCACAAGGACGTGCAGCTCTACCACCTCGGCATCGGCGCCGCCGCCAACCCCGACAAGGAGCACCCCGCCACCGACCCGGACGAGCTGCGCTACACGCTGGAGTCCCGGCTGCACGTGCTGCCCAGCTTCGCCACCGTCGCGGGCGCGGGCATGGGGGCCATGAGCGCGCTCTCCGCACCCGGCATCGACGTGCACCTGGCCGCCGTCCTGCACGGCGGCCAGGCCATCGAGCTGCACCGCCCCATCCCGGTGAGCGGCACGGCCACGCTGACCTCCAGGGTCGCGGCCGTCCACGACAAGGGCAAGGCCGCCGTGATCGTCCTGCGCGCCGAGGCGGTGGACGGCGACGGGCCGCTGTGGGCGAGCGAGGCACAGCTCTTCCTCCGCGGCGAGGGCGGCTTCGGCGGCGAGCGCGGCCCCTCCGCGCGGCTCGACCCGCCCGACCGGCCCTTCGACCGGACCGTCGAGCGCCCCGTCCGGGAGGACCAGGCACTGCTCTACCGCCTGTCCGGCGACTGGAACCCGATGCACGCCGACCCCGAGTTCGCCGCGCTCGGGGGCTTCGACCGGCCGATCCTGCACGGCCTGTGCTCGTACGGGATGACGCTCAAGGCCGTCGTGGACACCGTGCTCGGCGGCGACGTGTCACGGGTGCGCGGCTACCGCACCCGCTTCGCCGGGGTCGTCTTCCCCGGCGAGACCCTGCACATCGGCATGTGGGAGTCCGCGGGCCGGGTCCAGGCGGTCGTCACGGCCCTGGAGCGGGACGGGGCGCCGGTGCTCGCGGACACGGTCGTGGAGCACGACTGACGTGTCCGGCCGGGCACGGCCGACGTACGGACCACCGGTGCACGTACCCCAGAGGTGAGAGGAGCCCCACCCCCATGCGCGCAGCCGTACTGCACGAGACGGGCCAGGACAAGCTCGACGTGCTCGACGACGTCGAGGCCGTGGGCTTCGGCCCGGGCAAGGTGCGCATCCGCGTCCGGGCCACGGGCCTGTGCCACTCCGACCTGTCCGCGATGAACGGCGTCCTGCCGCAGCCCGCGCCGTTCGTGCCCGGGCACGAGGGCGCGGGCGAGGTCATCGATGTCGGTGACGGCGTCACGAACGTCAAGCAGGGCGACCGGGTCGTGGTGTGCTGGCTCCCGGCCTGCGGACGGTGTCCCGCCTGCCGGCGCGGCCAGACCGAGCTGTGCCTCGCCGGGTTCATGAACGCGGGCACGCCCAACTTCAAGCGCCCGCAGGGCGACGTCTTCGGCTTCGCGGGCACCGGCACCTTCACCGAGGAGGTCGTGGTCGACGCGGCCTGCGCGGTGCCCGTCCCGGACGACGTGCCCTACGACATCGCGGCGCTCATCGGCTGCGGCGTCACCACCGGGCTCGGCGCCGCGCTCAACACCGCCGACGTGGCGGCCGGTTCGTCCGTCGCCGTCATCGGCTGCGGCGGCGTCGGCGTCTCGGCGATCCAGGGCGCGCGGCTCAAGGGCGCGGCCCACATCGTGGCCGTCGACCCCGTGGCGGCCCGGCGCGAGGCGGCGCTGCGGTTCGGCGCGAGCGAGGCGGTGGCGCCCGACGCCCTCGACGACGCCAAGCAGCGGGCGACGGCGGGCGAGGGCTTCGACTACGTCTTCGAGGTCGTCGGCAAGTCCGCCACGGCCCGCGCCGCGTACGAGGCGACCCGGCGCGGCGGCACGCTGTGCGTGGTCGGCGCGGGCGCCATGGACGACCACGTCCGGTTCAACATGTTCGAGCTCTTCTTCGACGAGAAGCGCATCCTGCCGTCCCTGTACGGGGGCGGGGACGTGCTGCGGTCGTACGAGCGGGCCATCGCGCTGTGGCGCGCCGGACGCGTCGACCTCGCGGGCATGATCACGCACCGGGTGCAGCTCGCCGAGATCAACGAAGCCCTGGACCAGATGCGCACGGGCGCGGCCCTGCGGACCTGCATAGAGATCTGAGGGAGGCACCGTGCTGCAACCGCTCGACGGTTTGTCGGCCGTCGTCACCGGAGCGGGCCGCGGGCTCGGCCGGGCCGAGGCGCTCGAACTCGCCCGGCTCGGGGCGAGCGTCGTCGTCAACGACTTCGGACAGCCGGGCCGCGACGGCACCGGCGCGGCGTCCGCCGGGCCCGCGGAGGACGTCGCCGCCGAGATCCGCGAGGCGGGCGGCAAGGCCGTCGCCCACTGCGGGGACGTGGCCGACCACGCCCAGGCCCGCGCCCTGGTGGACCTGGCCGTCGAGACCTACGGCAAGCTGGACGTCCTGGTCAACAACGCGGGCATCCTGCGGGACCGGATGATCTTCTCGATGTCCGAGGACGAGTGGGACTCGGTCGTCCGCGTGCACCTCAAGGGCCACTTCAACACCGTCCGGTTCGCGTCCGCGCACTGGCGCGAGCGCTCCAAGGCGGCGGGCGGCCCCGTCTACGGCCGGATCGTGAACACCTCGTCGGAGGCGTTCCTCGCCGGATCCGCCGGACAGCCCAACTACGCCGCCGCCAAGGGCGGGATCGTCGGCCTGACCACGTCCACGGCGCTCGCCCTCGCCAAGTACGGCGTGACGGCCAACGCCATCTGCCCCCGGGCGCGTACGCGGATGACGTCCGACGTGTTCGCGGGCTTCGCCGAGCCCGCCGAGGGCGAACTCGACCCGCTGGCGCCCGAGCACGTGGCCCCGCTGGTCGGCTATCTCGCCTCGCCCGCGGCGGGGCGCGTCAACGGCCAACTCCTCGTCGTGCACGGGGGTGTGGTGGCCGTGATGGAGCGGCCCAGGATCGCCGCGGTGTTCCGGGCCACCGCGGGGGCCTTCAGCTCCGGGGAGCTGGAGGAGTCCCTGACCCCGTACTTCGCGGGCCGCCCGGAGGGCGAGACCTTCGCGGCGACGGAGGTGCTGGGGCTGAAGAGGGATTGATCCCCTAACCCGCCCCTTCCCGAAACCGGGGCTGCCGCCCCCGGGCCCCGCCCTTTTCGGCGCTCCGCGCCTCGTCCTCAAACGCCGGACGGGCTGGAAATCCAGCCCCTCCGGCGTTTGAGGAGCGGGGGTCTGGGGGCGGAGCCCCCAGGAAGCGGGAAGGGGCGGGCCTGGGGCGCCCCGCGAGGGCTAGGCCTCGGGGCCCTGCCGACGGTGGCGGCCGCTCGGCTCGGCCTCCTCGTCGTGCGCGGCCCCGGGCCCCCGATGGCGCCCGTGCCCCGCTTCCTCGCCGCCCTCGGCGAACCGCGGATCGGCCAAGGTCTCCGCCGTCGTGTCGGTCGTCATGAAACTCACCCCGTAGTAAAGATCGTTCGTACCGGCGGGCGAGTCTAACCGCCCGCCGCGCGCCCCCCTAGGGGTGCCTGCTGGAGGGGCACGGGCCGGGTGGCCCGGGGGGCGCCGCCCCGCCCCCCGGGCCCGTCGGAGCCGCGCGGGCACGCGCCCGCGGCGGCGGTCTGCGGCGGCGCCCCGGCGGTCTCGGCGGGCCGGGCGGCCGGGGCGCCGGGCACCTCGACCCGGGCGACGCCGCAGACCGCCGCCCCACCGGCGTACGGCAGGTGCAGCACGCCCTCGGGCGTCCAGTGGCCGACGCCGGGCAACCAGCCGTCGGGCGGGGCGAGTTGGTGGACCTTGCGGTCGGCGGGGCGCCAGGCGCAGAGCGCGGGGCGGGACGCGGGGCCGGCGGCGTCGAGGCGCAGGGCGACCGCGCAGGCCTCCGGGGTGAGGACCTGGCCGGGCTGGATCGCGAACGGCGTCGCCGCGCTGCCGGGAAGGCGCAGGCACTCGGGGAAGCGCACCGGGTGCGTGCTGCCCAGCACGCCCCAGCCGAGGCGCGGTTCGCCCGGCGCGTCGGAGCGCAGGAGCAGCAGTCCGCTGGCGGCGTCGGCGAGCAGCAGCCGGTCGTCGCTGTCGGCCGCGATCTGGAGCAGCGGCGTCACCTCGCCGCCGCGCTCCAGGTCGACGGCCACCGTCTTGGTCAGCCCGTCGAGCTCCCGGTCGAGCGCCAGCATGCGGTTGGTGCCGTCGAGCCAGACGCCGCCGGTGCAGCGGCCGGGGACCTCGGCGAGGTGCTCGGGCCCGAACGAGCCGCCCGCGACCAGCCACACCGCCGTGGAGCGCTCGCCCGCCGCGAGGGCGTACGCGTACGTGCCGTCCGGGGCGGGCGGCAGCAGCGTCAGCTCCGCGCCCGCGCACTCCACGCCGCCGAGCGCCACCTCGCCGGTGCCGGGCCCGGTGGGGTACAGGAGCGCGAAGACGTGGCGGCCCGCGGTCCGCCGGTGCACCAGGACGCGGCCGTCGGCCATCGGGTGCACCGCCGTGCCGGGCTCCTCGGGCTGGTGCCCCGGCAGCGGCACGGCGTACGGCTCGGGGGAGCCGAGCGTCCAGCGCTCGGGGTACCAGGAGCCGCCGGTGTGCGCGAGCCGGGCGGCGTAGGCGCCGTCGGCGGTGAGGACGGCGGCCGGGGCGGGTCCCCGCCGCGGGGCGGCGGGCGCCGAGGGGCCGGGGGGTCCGGGCACGAGGACCGTTCCGCCGCCCGGCACCGGGACGCGCCGCGGCGGGGGTCCGGCGGGCGGCGGGGGCGGCGACGCGGCCGGGGGAGTGGGCGGCGAGGGCTCGGCCACAGGCGCTGTCATGGGGGTCACCTCCGCTCGCGACGCTAGTTTTCGCACGTTCTGGCGTGGCACCCGAGGCCGGTCGCTTCACGCGTACGTGTGGTGATGTCCCGAATCGCCTGAGAAGCCGGGGGCGAGTGTGCTGGGTGGGGGAGCAGCTATGGTTAGGCAACCCTAAGTTGCGCCCGGGTCCGCCCCCTCGGTCCCCGTGCGCCCCGCACGTCCCCCTGGAGCACCGCATGTCCGTACGCCGCCGCCGACCCGCCCGCGCCGCCGCCGCGGCCCTCGCCGTGGCCGGGGCGCTCGCCCTCGCGGCCTGCGGCTCCGGCGTCGGCTCGGGCACGAGCGACCACGGCGGCGGCAGCAAGGCCGTGGCCCAGGGCGGCGAGGACTTCGCCAAGGCCGCCGAGCGGACCGCGCGGATGGGCACCACGGCGAAGCCCGGCCAGTTCCCGCGCACGCTCACGCACGCCCTGGGCAGGACGGAGCTGAAGCAGCGGCCGCAGCGGGTCGTGGTCCTCGACGTCGGCGAGCTCGACAACGTCGTGTCCCTCGGCGTCAAGCCCGTCGGCTACGCGCCCACCGAGGGCGACGACGGCGTCCCCGGCTATCTGAAGGAGCGGGCGGGCAGCCCCCAGGACGTCGGCACGATCAACTCCCTCAACCTGGAGGCGATCGCGAAGCTCAAGCCCGATCTGATCCTCGGCAGCGAGCTGCGCGCCGCCAAGCTCTACCCGCAGCTCTCGAAGATCGCCCCCACCGTGTTCTCCGTGCGCCCCGGCTTCACCTGGAAGGAGAACTACCTCCTGAACGCCGCCGCGCTCGACAGGTCCGCCGAGGCCAGGGCCCAGCTCGGCGCGTACGAGAAGAAGGCGAAGGCGCTCGGCGACGAGCTCGGCCCGAAGAAGCCGACCGTCACCATGCTGCGGTACCTGCCGGACCGCGTCCGCCTCTACGCGAAGGCGTCTTTCATCGGCACCATCCTCGAAGACGTCGGCCTGCCCCGGCCCGAGAACCAGCGGATCGACGATCTCGCCACGGAGATCAGCCCGGAGAGGATCGACGAGGCGGACGCCGACTGGATCTTCACCGGCGTCTACGGCGACCCGAAGAAGACCGGCCGCTCCGCCGCCGAGCGCAACCCGCTGTGGAAGAAGCTCGACGCCGTGCGGGAGGGCCGGGCGAAGAACGTCCCGGACGAGACCTGGTACCTGGGCCTCGGCGTGACCGCGGCCGACGCGGTCCTGGACGACCTCAAGGGGTACCTGGCCAAGTAGGGGCCCCCGGGCAACCGGCGCCCAGGCGTCCGGGCAACCTGGGCCCCCGGGCTGCCGGGCCCCCTGGCTCCCGGACCCCGGGCTCCCCGGCGCCTGTGGCGAAGATCACTGGGGCCGCGGAGCGGGGGCCGCCGGCGGCGATCGGCCAGGTCGGCGAGAGCGGCGCCGGTTCAGGCGCGCAGGACCTACAGGTAGCCTTTTGTGCGTGCCCCGTCTGTCTGAAGTCATCGCCGCGCTCGACGCCCTGTGGCCCGCGGAGCGGGCCGAGCAGTGGGACGCGGTCGGCACGGTCTGCGGTGACCCGGACCAGGAGGTCTCCCGGGTCCTGTTCGCCGTCGACCCCGTCCAGGACATCGCCGACGAGGCGGTCCGGCTCGGCGCCGACCTGCTCGTCACCCACCACCCGCTCTACCTGCGCGGTACGACGACGGTGGCCGCCTCGACGTTCAAGGGCCGGGTCGTCCACGACCTGATCAAGAACGACATCGCGCTGCACGTCGCCCACACCAACGCCGACACCGCGGACCCCGGCGTCTCCGACGCCCTCGCGGGCGCCCTCGGCCTGCGCGTCCTGCGCCCCCTGGTGCCGGACCCGGCCGACGGGCACGGGCGGCGCGGGCTCGGCCGGATCTGCGAGCCGGAACACCCACTGACCCTCGCCGAGTTCGCCGAGCAGGCGGCGAAGCGGCTGCCCGCCACCGCGCAGGGCGTCCGCGTCGCGGGCGACCCGGAGCAGCTCATCCGTACCGTCGCGGTCAGCGGCGGCTCCGGCGACAGCCTCTTCGGCGCCGTGCGCGCCGCGGGCGTCGACGCCTTCCTCACCGCCGACCTGCGCCACCACCCGGTGTCGGAGGCCCGCGCCGAGACACCGCTCGCGCTGCTCGACGCCGCGCACTGGGCCACCGAGTGGCCCTGGTGCGAGCTGGCGGCCGCCCAGCTCGACCAGATCTCCGACCGGCACGGATGGGGCCTTCGCGTCCACGTCTCGAAGACGGTCACCGACCCCTGGACCGCCCACGCGGCGTCGTCCCCCGCAGGGAGCGCCCCCGGCGCCCCTTCTGATTCCTTTGGAGCCCCCAACTGAACGCCGCGCCCGCCGACCAGATCCGTCTCCTCGACGTCCAGGACCTGGACGTCCGTCTCGCCCAGCTCGCGCACAAGCGCAAGTCGCTGCCCGAGCACGCCGAGATCGAGTCGCTGACGAAGGACTTCACGCAGCTGCGCGACCTGCTCGTGGCCGCGCAGACCGAGGAGAGCGACTGCGCCCGCGAGCAGACCAAGGCCGAGCAGGACGTGGACCAGGTGCGCCAGCGCGCCGTCCGCGACCAGCAGCGCCTGGACTCCGGCGCGGTCACCTCGCCCAAGGACCTGGAGAACCTCCAGAAGGAGATCGCCTCCCTCGCCAAGCGCCAGGGCGACCTGGAGGACGTCGTCCTGGAGGTCATGGAGCGCCGCGAGTCCGCGCAGGAGCGCGTCGCCGAGCTGACCGAGCGGGTCTCCTCCGTGCAGGCCAAGCTCGACGACGCGACCGGCCGCAGGGACGTCGCGCAGGACGAGCTCGACCGCGAGGCCGCCACGGTCACCAAGGACCGCGAGGTCGTGGCCGGGGCCGTCCCCGCCGATCTGCTCGCGCTCTACGACCGGCTGCGCGTGAAGCAGGGCGGCATCGGCGCCGCCAAGCTCCACCAGCGGCGCTGTGAGGGCTGCCGCCTGGAGCTGGACATCACCGAGGTGAACGAGATCAAGGCTGCCGCGCCCGACAAGGTCGTGCGCTGCGAGAACTGCAGCCGCATCCTGGTGCGCACCTCCGAGTCCGGCCTGTAAGGGGCGCGCGTGGCGCAGGAGTTCATCGTCGAGGCCGACGGCGGCTCCCGGGGCAACCCGGGGCCCGCGGGCTACGGCGCGGTCGTCATCGACGCCGTCACCGGCGAGACGCTGGCCGAGACCGCCGAGTACGTCGGCATCGCCACGAACAACGTGGCCGAGTACAAGGGCCTGGTCGCAGGCCTGAAGGCGGCCCGCGACCTGGATCCCGAGGCGACGGTCCGCGTCCGCATGGACTCCAAGCTGGTCGTCGAGCAGATGTCGGGCCGCTGGAAGATCAAGCACCCCGACATGAAGCCGCTGGCCGCCGAGGCGGCCGCGGTCCTGCCGCGTGCGCAGGTCACCTACCAGTGGATCCCGCGCGAGAAGAACAAGCACGCGGACCGCTTGGCGAACGAGGCGATGGACGCGGGCAAGCGCGGCGAGCAGTGGTCGCCCTCGGCGTCGACCGCGGACCTGCGCGCCGCGTCCCGCGCCGCCGCGGAGCCCGCGGGCCCGCCCGGCGACGCGGCCGCGGGCGCGGCGAAGGCCCGGGCGGCGCTCGCCGGGGCGACGGGCAGGGCCACCGGCGCGACGAGCGCGGGCGGGACGAGCGCGAGCGCGGGTGCCGTCGCCGCCGACGTACGCGCGGCGCACTCCGTGGCGGCGGGCGACTCCGGCACCTCCGCGACCTCCGGCACCTCCAGCGCCTCCGCCACCTCTGGCACCTCTGGCACCTCCGGCACCGGCACGGACACCGCGACCCCGCCCGTCGGCTGGGCCGCGCCCGCTGACCTCGGCGCCCCCGCGACCTTCGTGCTGCTGCGGCACGGCGAGACCCCGCTGACGCCCGAGAAGCGCTTCTCCGGCAGCGGCGGGAGCGACCCCTCGCTGTCCGAGGCGGGCCGGGAGCAGGCCGTCCGGGTCGCCGCCGCGCTCGCCGCGCGCGGCACCGTGCAGGCCGTCGTCTCCTCGCCGCTGCTGCGCTGCCAGGAGACCGCCCGCACGGTCGCCGCCCGGCTCGGCCTCGACGTCGAGCTGGAACCGGGTCTGCGCGAGACGGACTTCGGTGCCTGGGAGGGCCTCACCTTCGCCGAGGCGCGCGAGCGCTACCCCGACGAGCTGACGGCATGGCTCGCCTCGCCGAACGTCGCGCCGCCGGGCGGCGAGTCCTTCGCCGAGGTCACGAGCCGGGTCTCGGCGGCCCGCGACCGGCTCCAGGCCGCGTACGCGGGCCGTACCGTGCTGCTCGTCACGCACGTCACGCCCATCAAGACGCTCGTACGGCTCGCGCTCGGCGCGCCGCCCGAGTCGCTGTTCCGCATGGAGCTGTCGGCGGCCTCGCTGTCGGCCGTGGCGTACTACGCGGACGGCAACGCCAGCGTCCGGCTCCTGAACGACACGGGGCACCTGCGCTGACAGCGCCCCGAAGGGGCGCGGGGAACTGCGCGACCAGGCACGACGGGTCCGCAGCCGACTGGCAACCCAGCGCGGCCATTCCAGCGAAGCGCCTACCGTAGCCCCGCCGCCTCGCGCGCCAGGGACTCGACCCGCGTCCAGTCCCCGGCCGCGACGGCGTCGGCGGGCAGCATCCAGCTGCCGCCCACGCACCCGACGTTCGCGAGCTTCAGGTACGACGGCGCGGACGCCGCGGAGACGCCGCCCGTCGGGCAGAAGCGGGCCTGCGGGAGCGGGCCCGCGAGCGACTTCAGATAGGCGGTGCCCCCGGCCGCCTCGGCGGGGAAGAACTTCATCTCGCGGACGCCGCGTTCGAGCAGCGCGACGACCTCCGACGTCGTCGAGACGCCCGGCAGGAACGGGACGCCCGCCCCCCGCATCGCCTCCAGGAGCGTGTCCGTCCACCCCGGGCTGACCAGGAACCGGGCGCCCGCGTCCACCGCGGCCTTCACCTGGTCCGCCGCGAGGACCGTGCCCGCGCCCACCACCGCGTCCGGGACCTCGGCGGCGATCGCCCGGATCGCGTCCAGGGCCACCGGCGTCCGCAGCGTGACCTCGATGGCGGGCAGGCCCCCCGCGACGAGCGCCCGCGCGAGCGGCACGGCGGCGTCGACGGTGTCCACCACCACTACGGGGATGACGGGGGCGAGGTCCAGCACGGAGGCCTGGGCGGCGGGGGTGTCCATGGGGGCATCGTGCCTCGCCGCCACCACCCTCCGCAAAGCCCGTTGCACCCCCTGCAACAGCAGGGCGGGGCCTCAGTGGATGTCCCGCACCACCACGTCCAGGGACCACGCCGCGGTCGGCTTCGCGGGCGGCTGCGCCTCCACCGCGTAGCCGAGGTCCCGGAGCGCCTCCACCAGCTCGGCGGGGGACGCGGGCGCGGCCCCTGCGGTCAGGAGCGAGCGCACCACGCGGCCCTTCGTGGCCTTGTTGAAGTGGGAGACGACGGAGCGCCGCTCCACGCCGTCCACCACGCGCGCGTGCAGCACCCGTACCGTCGCTGTCCGCCCCGCGACCTCGCCCTTGGGCTTCCACGCCGCCGCGTACGCCGCCGACCGCAGATCCAGGACGAGACCGTCCCCGGCGGCCTCGGGGAGCACGGCCGCCATCGGGGTGCGCCAGTGCGCGGCGAGCGCGCCGAGGCCCGGCAGCTTCACACCCATCGAGCAGCGGTAGGAGGGGATGCGGTCGGCGACGGACACCGCGCCCCACAGGCCGGAGAAGACGAGCAGGGAGCGCGCGGCCCGCCGCTTCGCCGCGGCGTCGAGCGTGGCCAGGTCGAGCGCGTCGTACAGGACGCCCGTGTAGATCTCACCGGCGGGCCTGGCCCCCGCGGTGCGCAGCTCGGCGTTCTTGGCGACCTCGCCGCGCAGCCCCTCGCTGAGGCCGAGGACCTCGCGGGCCTTCTCCTCGTCGGCGGCGCACAGCTCCACGAGCTCGTCGAGGACGGCGGCGCGGGCCTCGGCCAGGCCCACGAGGGACAGCGACTCGGGCTTGAGCGGCGCCCCGCGCCCGGAGGCGGCCTTACCCTCGGACGGCGGCAGAAGGACGAGCAAGGGTCTTCTCCTTCGGAGGCTATGGACTGGGCGCCGCCCCAGCGTACGGTGTGGCGCCCCTGCAAGGGGCGCGGGACGCGGCTCCGCCGCGTGGGCGCGATCAGCCACAGGCGGCCCGCAGGCGAAGGAGTCCAGATGCCACCCCGAAGGGCCGGGCCTACGCTCGGGGTATGCCCCGGCGCAAGTTCCGCGTGACCGGCGCAGCCGAGGCCCCGCTGCGGGCCGCCCTGCGGGAGCTGCGCACAAGGCTGGACGTACCCGAAGAGTTCCCGGCGGGGGCCCTCGCGGAGGCGGAGCGCGCCGCCGCGGCCCCGCGGCTGCCCGACGAGGACGCGACGGACGTCCCCTTCTTCACGATCGACCCGCCCGCCTCGGTCGACCTGGACCAGGCCATGCACCTGTCGCGGCGGCCGGGCGGCGGCTACCGGGTGCGGTACGCCATCGCCGACGTGGCCGCGTACGTCACCCCGAAGGGCCCCCTCGACACCGAGGCCCACCGGCGCGTCACCACCCTCTACTTCCCCGACGAGAAGGTGCCGCTGCACCCGACCGCCCTCAGCGAGGGCGCGGCCAGCCTGCTGCCGGACCAGACCTGCCCGGCGCTGGTGTGGACGATCGACCTGGACGCGGACGGCCGCACCGAGTCCGCCGACGTGCGCCGCGCCCTGGTCCGCAGCCGCGCCAAGCTCGACTACGACGGCGTACAGGCGAGCATCGACGCGGGCACCGCCGAGGAGCCGCTCGCGCTGCTCGCGGACGTCGGCCGGCTCCGCGAGCGCCTTGAGGCCGAGCGCGGCGGCATCTCCCTCAACGTCCCCGAGCAGGAGGTCGTCGAGGGCCCGGGCGGCGGCACCTACGCGCTCGCCTACCGCGCGCCCCTGCCCGCCGACGGCTGGAACGCCCAGATCTCCCTGCTCACGGGCATGGCCGCCGCGCAACTCATGATCGACTCCGGTACGGGCGTCCTGCGGACGCTGCCGACCGCCCCGGACGGTGCGGTCGGCCGACTGCGCAGGACCGCGAAGGCCCTGGGCATCGACTGGCCGCACCACGTCCCCTACGCCGCGCTCGTCCGCTCCCTCGACCCGCGCCTGCCCCGCCACGCCGCGTTCCTCCAGGAGTGCACGACGCTGCTGCGCGGCGCCGGGTACACGGCGTTCAGCGGCGGCGAGGTCCCCGAGCTGACGACGCACGCCGCGGTGGCCGCGCCGTACGCGCACTGCACGGCGCCGCTGCGCCGCCTCGTCGACCGGTACGCGGCCGAGCTGTGCCTGGCCGCGTGCGCGGACGCCGCGCCCCCGGAGTGGGTGCTCGCGGCCCTGCCCGGCCTGCCCAAGGAGATGGCGGAGGGCACGCGGCGCGGCAACGCCGTGGAGCGCGCGAGCGTCGACCTCGTCGAGGCGGCTCTGCTCAAGGACCGCGTGGGCGAGCTCTTCGACGCGGTGGTCGTGGACGTGAAGGAGGCGGAACCCGCCGTCGGCACCGTCCAGTTGACCGACCCCGCCGTCGTCGCCCGGATCGAGTCGGCCGCGGCCCGGCTGCCCCTGGGTGAACGCCTGCGCGTCCGCCTCGCGCGGGCGGACCCCGCCGCGGCGAAGGTCCTGTTCACTCCCGCGTGACGAGGTCGCACGCCTCCGGCGGCACCGGCGCCGGACGGTCGGCCACCGGCTTGTGCCGCTCCTGGGCGCCGCGGAGCGCCTCGACGAGGCCCTTCGGGTCGTCGGCGTGCAGCCGCACCACCCGGGCGTACGCCGTCCGCCCCAACGGGCGGACGAACGCGACGGGTTCGGCGAGCTCCACGGTGACGGTCGTCTGGTTGCCGACGGAGACGTCGACCGTGCCGTCGGCGCCGCAGCGGAGCGCGCGCCCCTCGGGGTAGCGCCGGTCCACGCGGACGCCGCGGACGAGCGGGGCCGGGATCCGCAGATCGAGGAGCTGTCCGTAGCGCACCCTGAGCGAGCCGTCCGCGCCCGCCACATGGGGCCGCGTCACGCACGCGGCGTGCAGGGCGACGATCTGCAGCACGGTGTACGCGTCGACGAACAGCAGCGCGGCGTGCGCGAGCGGCCACGGCACGACGACGGCCAGCGCGACCGTCTCGACCACCGCGAGGAAGGCGAAGGCGAAGAGCGTCGGAGTCTGCGGGCCGGTGTACGCCGCCGCCCGGTCGCCGGGGCCGACTCCGTGGCGCCGCCGCGCCGCCCACAGGCCGAGGCCGCGCAGCCCCCGCAGCTCGTGCGCGAGCAGCCGCCGCGCCACCCGGACCGGCCCGGTCACGGCGACCACCGCGTCGTCCCGGTGAGCAGCTTCAGCATGTGCCGTACGGCCGCCGCCTGGGCGGGCGCGAAGTCGTCGAGGAAGGCGTCCCCGAAGGCGGTGCCGAGGCGGGCCCGCTCCCGCGGCGCGGGCCCGCCGCCCGGGCCGCCGGGCGCCTCGCGGTCCTCGCCCCCGCCCACGAGGACCGCGAGGATGCCGTCGGGCACGAGCCCGGCGAGATCCTCGCCGAGCGGCACGACCCGGGGGTCGTCGGCGGGCGCGTCGGCCAGCTCGTCCAGGCGCGCGTACACCTGCCGCATCCGGGCGCTGAGCCCGGCGTCGTCGGCGACCTCGCGCAGCGTCGCGTAGAGGCGCTCGCGCAGGCCCGGCTCGGCGATGGCGTCGAACAGGGCGAGGTGTTCGAGGTCCTTCGCCGCGCTCGCCGATTCGGCGGGCGACAGCCGCGCGAACAGGACGGCGAGCCCCGGCGACACGGGCCCGTCGCAGGGCAGCAGCCCCTCCCTGGACAGCTGGAGCAGCTCGGCGAGCCGGGTGCGCCGCTCCCGGACGGCCGCCTCCTGCCGGGCCAGGTCCTCGTCCAGCTCGGCGAGGACCTCGGTCAGCTCGCGCCCGGCGTCGTCCGCGAGCACGTCCCGCACCTCGTCGAGGCCGAGGCCGAGTTCGGTGAGGCGTTTGATCCGCGCGAGCACGATGGCCTCGCGCAGGCCGTACGAGCGGTAGCCGTTGGGCCGGCGCAGCGGCTCGGGCAGCAGCCCGAGGTGGTGGTAGTGCCTGATGGCGCGCGTCGTCAGGCCGACGGCCGCCGCGATCTCTCCGATCCGCATGCCCTCAGTAGAAACGTTGACGCCGCGGCAAGGTCAAGCCTGCGCCCGCACCTCGGCCTTGACGGCTAACAGTGTTAGCCATACGGTGTGGCTAACGCTGTTAGCCACACGTGGAGGAGACCTCATGGCCACCGTCGCCGCCCCCGCACCGAAGGCCCCGCACGCCCCGGCCCGCGCCGCCCTGCGCACGGCGCCGCGCTTCGGCTGGTTCGCCGGTGCTCTCTTCTGGACGGCCTTCGCCGTCCTGGAAGGGGTCGACCACGGCTGGCCCGCCGCCACCGCCGCACTCCTCTTCGCCCTCGCCCCGGACCTGGCCCTCTTCGTCGGCCTGAGCGAAGCGCCCCGCACGGCCCGCGGCCAGCTCCCGCCCCGGGCCGTCCCGTACTACAACGCGGCCCACCGCGCCCTGGTCCCCCTCGCCCTCCTCGTCGTCTACACCGCCGTGCCCCTCACCTGGCCCCCCGTGCCGGCGGCCTTGTGCGGCTGGCTCGCCCACATCTCGTACGATCGCGCCTTCGGCTATGGACTGCGTACGAAGGAAGGGTTCCAGCGTGGCTGACCGAGGAAGGGGTCCGGCGTGGCCGACCAGCGACTGACCGCCCGCGCCCGCGAGATCGTCACGGCGGCCCGCGCCCTCGTGGAGGAAGCGGGCCCCGAGGCCCTGACCATGCGCTCCCTCGCCGACCGGCTCGGCATCAAGGCGCCGTCGCTGTACAAGCACTTCCCCGACAAGGCCGCGGTCGAGGTCGAGCTGATCGCCCAGCAGCTCGCCGAGTCCGCCGCGGCCTGCGAGTCCGCCGAGGCCCGCGCGCCCGGCTCCCTCGCCGCCCTGGCCGACGCCTACCGGACCCACGCCCTGGCCCACCCCCACCTCTACCGCCTGGCCACCGAGCGCCCCCTGCCCCGCCACGCCCTGCCGCCCGGCCTTGAGGAACGGGCGGCGGCCCCGCTGCTCCGCGTCTGCGGGGGCGACGTGGAACAGGCCCGCGCCGTATGGGCGTTCGCCCATGGCATGGTCATCCTGGAGATCCACGGCCGCTTTCCCGAGGGGGTCGGCCTCGGGGAAGCGTGGAAGAGGGGAGTGGCGGCGTTCGAGGGAAGCGCCCCGTAGAGAAGCGCCCCTAGGGGGGGCGCGGGGCTTTGTCGACATGCGGCTCCCTCGTACGGTCGGGCCCCGTAGGGGCGCGGGGAACTGCGCGACCAGCCACGACGGATCCGCAGCGACGCGACGACCGGCAAGGCACGTCCAGCACGGAGGCACGGGGGGCGACGGGGATGACGGGCAGGGGAGGGGCACGTGGCGGCGAGCGCGGTGGCGGTGGCGAACGAGCGATCTGGACCCGAGCCCCCTTGGGGGGCGGCGCCATGCTGGACCTGCTGACCGCCCGCTTCGACCGGCACCGCTACGCCCCGCACGCCCACGAGGAGTTCACCGTCGGCGTCTGCGTGGCGGGCAGCGAGATCATCGACTACCGGGGCGGCCGCCTGGACATCGGCCCCGGCGCCGTGGTCGTCCTCGCCCCCGGCGAGCCCCACACCGGCCGCCCCGCCCCGGGCGACGGCTACGCGTACCGCGCGATGTACCCCGCCCCGCACCTGCTGGCCGACGCGGCCAGGGGCCTGCCGCACTTCAGGGAGGCGGTCGTGGACGACAGCCAGCTTGCGGCGGCCCTGTACGCGGCGCACACCGAGCTGAGCGCGGGCGGGGCCGCCGACCCCCTGACCGCGTTCGCCGCCGAGTCCCGGCTCACCTGGCTGCTCAGCACGCTGGTCCGCCGCCACGGCGGCGCCCGCCCCGCCCCCGGCGCGGTCCCGGGCGCGGCCGCCCTGGCCCTCGCCGTCCGCGACCGTCTGGCCGACGACCTCGGCACCCCGCCCACGCTCGCCGAGCTGGCGGCCGAAACCGGTCTGTCCCGCTACCAACTGCTGCGCGCCTTCCGTACGACGATGGGGATGCCGCCGTACGCCTGGCTGGCGCAGCACCGCGTCGCCCGGGCCCGCGCGCTCCTGGAGGCGGGACGCAGACCGGCCGAGGTCGCGACCTTGGTGGGCTTCGCCGACCAGGCCCATCTGACGCGCTGGTTCAGGAGGGTGCTCGGGGTGACGCCGGCGGCGTACCGGAGGAGCGTGCGCGGGGTCGCCGCGCCTTGAGCCCGGGCGTGCGCCCGGGTTCCGGGACCCGAGGCTCGGGGCACGCCGGGCTCAGGGCCTGGGGCTCGGGCCTGCAACAACGTTCAAGACATCCCCGCCCGCCGCCCGCACACTGCGGACATGACGGCACGAGGCTGGTTTCTCTTCTCGCTCATGGGTGTCCTGTGGGGCATCCCGTACCTGATGATCAAAGTGGCGGTCGACAGTGATCTGACACCGTCCGTGGTGGTGTTCACGCGCTGTGCGCTCGGCGCCGCGCTGCTGCTGCCCTTCGCGATACGCCAGGGCGGACTGCCCGGCGTACTGAAGACCCACTGGCGCCCGATGCTGGCCTTCGCCGCCGTGGAGATCCTCGGCCCCTGGTGGACCCTGACCGACGCCGAACGGCATCTGTCCAGCTCCACGGCGGGCCTCCTCATCGCCGCGGTGCCGATCATCGGCGCCGCCCTCGCCCGCTTCTTCGGCGCCGCCGAACGCCTCGGCGCCCGCCGCCTGACCGGGCTCGGCCTGGGCTTCGCGGGGGTCGCCGTCCTCACCGTCCCGCACCTGACGGGTGGCGACGCCTGGTCGCTCACCGAGGTCCTGATCACGGCACTCGGCTACGCCACGGCCCCGCTGATCGTGGCCCGTCACCTCCGGCAGGTGCCCACGCTCCAGCTGATCGCCCCGTGCCTGGCGCTCGCGGCCCTGGTGTACGCCCCCGCGGCGGCGGCGACCTGGCCGAGCGAGGTCCCGGACGCCAGGACGCTCACGGCCCTGGCGGGCCTCGGCGTCATCTGCACGGCCCTGGCCTTCGTGGTCTTCCTGGAACTCATCCACGAGGCGGGCCCGACCCGGGCGGTCGTCTTCACGTACATCAACCCGGCGGTCGCGGCGATCGCGGGCGTCGCCTTCCTCTCCGAGCACCTCACCCCCTCCTTCTGGGCCGCCTTCACCCTGATCCTGGCGGGCTCGTTCCTGGCCACGGCGGCCTCGGCGCCGCGGGGCCGGTCACGGCGGGTACCATGGTCGACACGGCAGACGAGCCGGGCGGACGGCCGCGTGGAGGTCCTTGCGGACCTCTCCGAGGAACGTCCGGGCTCCACAGGGCAAGGTGGTGGCTAACGGCCACCCGGGGTGACCCGCGGGACAGTGCCACAGAAAACAGACCGCCGGGGACCTCGGTCCTCGGTAAGGGTGAAACGGTGGTGTAAGAGACCACCAGCGCCTGAGGTGACTCAGGCGGCTAGGTAAACCCCACCTGGAGCAAGGTCAAAAGGAAACACCCCGGTGTTTCTGCGCGGACGACCGAGGGCTGCCCGCCCGAGTCCGCGGGTAGACCGCACGAGGCCTTCGGCAACGGAGGCCCTAGATGGATGGCCGTCTCCCCGGCCGCCGCGAGGCGCCCGGGCGACAGAACCCGGCGTACAGCCCGACTCGTCTGCCGGCGAACTGGAGAAGGGCCCCTGAACTGGCGTTCAGCTGGTCAGGGGCCCTTTCTTTTCCTGGCGCCACCTGTGAGAACTGCTCACTCTTTGTGGCTGCTTCGGCTTGGTTCTCGGTGTGCCGTGGCGATCCTGTGGTGGTCGACGGTGTCGCGAGAAGGCTGTCAGCGCAGCACGGTGGACGTATGGAGGGCGCCCCGACAGTCGTGCGTCGGGTCAGGCGCACGAGTGCGACGCTGCTTGAAGTTCGCCGGGGTGCTCCTCAGGCGGACTCTGCCTGATCCTGAGCCCGCTGATACACGTGCGCTGCTGTTGGATTGCGTAAATGCGGGCGAAGCAGGGATTTCATGTGCTGGATCTTCCTGTCAGCGCTGCCGGATGACACGAGCGGGTAATCATCAAGCACGCGCTCCCAGGTCGAGCAGGCCTCTTCCAGGTGCCCCAGTTCGAACTGGCGCTCAGCTAGCAGCGAGTTGTACCGGACGCTGCTTCGGCGGTAGTGCGAGTGACGAAGGCGGTCGGATTCCTTCAGGGACTCGATTGCACCGACCTTGTCACCAAGCGCGTACTTCACCTGGGATACGTGGTAGGCCAAGGACGACGGCGCGTAGCTGCCAAACGCCTTTGCCCTGGCCTCCGCCTTCTCCATGGCCACCTCCGCCTCGCGGATGTAGGTCAGCGCTTGATGCTTGGACCCAGTGGCAGCGTACGAGTGGGCTTGTTGCCCAGCCAGGAACGCGCGCATACGCGGCCCGGCGGCAGGTGCTGCCGCCGCAGCGGCATCGGCAAGGCGCTCGGCGCGTTTGGCGTGGCCGAGGTCGACTGCTTGGAGGCTCATTCCACGAAGAGTGGTGCAGTACGTCAGGTGATCCTCGGCGGCGCCAGCGTACTCAAGCGCCTTGAGGTAGTACTGCTGCGCCGCGCCGTGCAGCCCCTCGTCGACGGCCATAAACCCTGTCAGATACAGGAGATCCGCCGTGGCGGAGAACAAGGACTTCCGGACCGGCTCTGAGGCGTCTGCACGAAGGTGGGAGCCGACTGTGTTGACTAGGAAAGCCGCAGCCATGGGGCGTGCGTGGCGCCCGCCGAACTGGTCATCCAGTCGCGAAAGTTCTTCGGTCATGGCTCTTACCGCGTCCACCTCCCGGACCCCGATCCGATGTGCCCGACCCGACTCCACAGCTACAAGTCGTCCGGCCACGTTGGGCCAGTCCGGCACAGTGAGCGTGACCGAGAAGAGAGTGGCCCCCAACACGCCTCGGCGGGACGGGTCCATGTCGTACCTCCCCAGCTCGATCAGCTCATCCACGATATCCGTCTGCTGCGAAGGTTGGCCGGACTGAGGTTCGAATCCTGCTTCAGCACAGGTGACCGTTCGGGACAGCCGCCTGGAGAACGCTTCGACGATGAACCTGGGCACCTGTCCCCTGGGTATGGTGCCTCCGAGCCAGTGGTGGACGCCAGAGGCGTCGTAGCGCAGAGGTGTGCCGTCCTCAGCCCCCACACGGTTCACAGCCCGTGCGCATTGGCTGAGGGTCCATCCGCTCTCGCGCAAGAGGCGTCGCAGGGCCTCATTTGGCTCGGACATGGCCGTCAACTCCCCGCGCCAAAAGGCGCTTTCAGCGCTTTAAAACTGCCGCTGCGTCGCAACCGTACCGCTCTGTAGGCCGATGCGGTTGCGTAGAGGCAAGGGAGATCGCCAGGGATCGCGGTCGATCATCAGACGGAGTGACGCCATGGCCGATGAGCAGCGCAGTAACGCCGTTGGGCGGGCGGGTGACGTCGAAGAGCTGACGGCGCTCATAAGGGTCGGTGGCTTTCGGAAGCAGGTGCCGGACTGGTGGCCGCGTGTCTTCGACCCGCCTACGCCGCGGATCCTGCGCGCCGTCGAAGACGGCCTCGGGAGGCTGCTGTGAACCCGGACCGGGGGCAGATGGTCTACGACTCGGTGAAGCGGTCTGTCGGCAGGGTCATGGACGCAGAGGGGCCCTTCGTCCAGCTCCGTTCCCGGGCTGGGCTCGCCTGGGACGCCGAGCGCGAGAACCTGAGTCCGGCCCTGTCGGTGGACGAGCTTGCCGCAGCCGATCAGGTCGATCTCACGGCGTTCGAGCTGTGATGGCCGCGAAAACCCAAGCCTCTGGGCCTGGTTGCTGCGGAGTTGCAGCGGTCATCGCCGAAGTGTGCTTCATCGTCAGCGCCGTCCTGCTCGTGGCACTCGCCTTCACCCGTTCTTTGTAACTCAGCTTCGGCACAACGAAATAGGAGTAATGATGCACGGCGACATGGACCCGACCGGCCAGCCTCCGAGGCGACTCGGATGTCTGGTCTTCGTCCTCAATGAGGGGGAGGAGGTGTTGATGGTCAAGCCGAAGTACAAGCGCGCCGGGGAACGGCTTGGGTGGCAGCTGCCGGGCGGGAACGCGCATGAGGGCGAGGACATTGCCGCTGCCGCGGCCCGTGAGCTGCTGGAAGAGACAGGGCTGCGGCGTCCGATCTCGCATTACCTCTGTACTGATCAGGTCCCGGAGAGCGAGGAAGGCACGAGCACCGAAGGCATCAATTTCGTGTGCGACGGGGGGCAGCTGTCGGTTGCGGAGGCCGCGGCGGTCATCTTGCCGGACGCGGCCCGAGACGAGCTCGCAGCCCTGACCTGGGTGCCCATGAGCCGACTGCACCAGTTTGCGTTCCCGTATCAAGTCCGGCGGATCCGCAACGCTGCGAAGGCGCGCGCGTGGGGCCTGAAGCAGCCGCTCTATGTGCTCGGCGAGGCCGCCACCGCGTAGCCACAATTCCCGTCCGGTTGTGCCGGACGGTACGGCTCGCTCAGCGGCCCCGGCGCGGGTCCGAGCGGGGGAATCGCCCGACCTCTTGCGGAGCGACCGACACGTAAGGGGAGGGACAAGTGCGGTAGCCCTACGAGGGAAGGACGGCATGTGACGCCCATCGGAGCGAAGCGGGAAGGAACTCCTGGCGCCGAGTCGCTGTGGCTCGACGTGACTCGCAGGTGCCAGCTCAATTGCGGGCATTGCTACAACTCGTCCGGACCGGACGGTGACCACGGCACGATGACCCGGAACGACTGGTTCAGCGTGCTGGGCCAGGCGGCGGAGATCGGCGTCAGCAATGTCACGCTGATCGGTGGAGAGCCCACGCTGTACCCCCACGCGATAGAGGTAGCGGAGCGCGCTCTGGCTCTCGATATGAAGGTGGAGGTCTACAGCAACCTGGTTCACGTCTCGGAGCGTTGGTGGGCCGCGCTTCAGCGGGAGGGCATGTCGATTGCCACCTCGTATTACTCGAACAAGCCCGCGAGGCATAACCAGGTCACTCGTCGCCCGAGCCACGCCAGGACTCGCGACAACATCGCCAAGGCGATCAGCTTGGACATCCCGATCCGTGCCGGCGTCGTCGGGAACAGGAAGCGACAGATCTGGACCGCGAAGCGCGACCTTCGGATGATGGGCGTGGAGGAGATCGGCGCCGACCGGATCCGCGAGTTCGGACGGGGAGGCGGTGGTCAGGAACCGGACGCCTCGAACCTGTGCGGCATGTGCGGTGACCGCAGGGCCTCGATCGGCCCCAACGGTGAGGTGTCCCCGTGTGTTTTCTCCACCTGGATGGGTGTTGGCAACGTCCAGGACGCCTCGCTGGCCTCTATCCTGAGCGGCCCCGCGCTGGCTTGGGCGGTCGCCTCCATCGAAGGCGCACGCCGAGGCAAGGAGAAGACGAAGGCATGTCGTCCCGACTGTGTCCCCCAGAATCCGTGCGACCCACGCTGCGAACCGAACGCCGCGTGCCGCCCAGGGACCCCGCACAGCGAATGCAAGCCCAGGAACTGACGCACGAGGAGAACTGGCATGACCGGCCTTCCCGACTCGCACTTTGAGGAACTGATCCATCCGTACACGGGAGCAGTCGGTCACGTCCGGACTCCGGCCCGCGGATTCAGTTCGGACTTCGCCGCGGTCGTCGAAGGTGAGAAGGGCCGGTTCTTCGTCAAGGCCATGTTCAACGTTCCCGGAGGGCGGAAGGACTCCCTTCTCCGGGAACAGGCGATCAATCCGTTCGTCCAGCCCCTCTCTCCATCGTTGGTGTGGAGCGCGGGCGGTGACGAGGACGGGTGGATCATCCTCGGGTTCGAAGCCATCGAAGGTAGGGCATCGCGTTTCGAGAAGGGATCGTCAGACCTGAGCGCGGTGGTCGAGACCCTGGACCGCATCGCAGGACTGGGACTTCCTGAGGCCGCGAAGGGCTGGTCGGAGGACCGGTGGGACAGGTTCGCCACCAGCGCCTCTGAGGCGGCTCTCTTCCGTGGAAACACCCTGGTCCATTCGGACATCAACCCCAGCAACATCATCATCGGTGAACGAGGAACGTGGGTGGTGGACTGGTCGTGGCCCACCCGGGGAGCGGCGTTCATCGACCCCGGCTGTTTCGTCGTGCAGCTCATCGCAGCCGGGCACACGCCGGAATCTGCCGAAGGCTGGGCTTCCCGGTGCTCGGCTTGGACGAGTGCCGACCCGAGGGCCATCGATGCGTTCGCCCTGGCCAGTCTTCGGATGCACCGCTACTTCTCTGGACGGGACCCGCACGTTCCCTGGCTGACGGCCATGGCGGAGTCGGCGGAAGCTTGGGTTGAGAGGCGTCGACGACCGGATGCGTAGTCGTTGCCTGCCTCACTGTTTCCGTAGGTGCTCTCTGCCCGGTCGGGCGGCCTAGGGCCCCGGGCCGCCGCCCCGGCGATGGCCGCGTTGCTCCGATGTGGAGTACGTCACTCCGTAACGCCCCGCAATCCGGTGTCGCCGCCCCGAAATGGGTGTCGCCACGGATGGATTTCGGCCAGCCCCCTGTCCAAACTGGTCCGGTTCGACGGGAAACGTCGTGCGCGTCCGGTCCGGGAGGATGGGGGTGCTGTGGTGGGGAGAGAGGGAGTGCGGTGTCGTTGTTCTGGCGGATCTTTTCGATGAACGCCGTCGTGCTCGTGGTCGCCGCGCTGCTGCTTCTCAGCCCCATGGTCACCGTGTCCAGCCCGGTGCTGCTCGGCGAGGCGCTCGTCGTGCTCGGCGGGGGCGTGGCGATGCTCGTGGCCAACGCCGTGCTGCTGCGGGTGGGGCTCGCCCCGCTGAAGCGGCTGAGCCGGGCCATGGCCGCCGCCGATCTGCTGCGGCCGGGGGCCAGGACCGCCGTCGCCGGGCACGGTGAGGTCGCCCAGCTCATCAGCACCTACAACGCCATGCTCGACCGGCTGGAGAGCGAGCGCGCCACCAGCAGCGCCCGGGCGCTGTCCGCCCAGGAGGCCGAGCGCCGCCGGGTCGCCCGGGAGCTCCACGACGAGGTGGGGCAGACCCTCACCGCCGTGTTGTTGCAGGTGAAGCGGGTCGCCGACCGGGCGCCGGAGCCGCTGCGCGAGGAGCTGAGCGGGGTGCAGGAGACCACCCGCGGCAGCCTCGACGAGATCCGGCGCATCGCGCGGCGGCTCCGGCCGGGCGTCCTTGAGGACCTCGGCCTGGTGAGCGGCCTGCGGGCCCTCGCCGGGGAGTTCGGCGAGTCCGGCCTCACCGTCCACGACCGCTTCGACCCCCGCCTGCCCCGCCTGGACGGTGAGGCCGAACTCGTGGTGTACCGCGTCGCGCAGGAGGCCCTCACCAACACCGCGCGGCACGCGGGCACCGGCCGGGCCGAGCTGGCCCTGCGCTGCGTACGGGACGGGGTGGAACTGGTCGTCCGCGACGGGGGCCGCGGCCTGCGCGATGCCGCGGAAGGCTCCGGCATCCGGGGCATGCGGGAGCGCGCTCTGCTCCTCGGCGGACGGCTGACGGTGGGGGCGGACCCGGCCGGGGCGGATCCGGCCGGGGCGGATCCGGCCGGGGCGGATCCGGCAGGGGCGGATCCGGCAGGGGCCGGTACGGGCACGGTCGTACGCCTCTGGATCCCGGCGCGCCGCACCACCACACGCCCCTCCGGGGCCGACTGCGCTGCCGCATCCCCCGCATCCCCCGCATCCCCCGCATCCCCCGCATCCCCCGCGTCCGCCGCGTCCGCCGGGTCCGTCGGGATTGACCGTGCCGCCGCGTCCGCCGTACCCGCCGCATCCGCTGCGTCCGCCGGGTCCGCCGGGATTGACCGCGCTGCCGCGTCCGCCGCGCCCGTCGGGGCTGGCCGCGCCGTCGGTTCCGCCGGGTCCGCTGGTTCCGCCGGGTCCGCTGGGTCCGTCGAGGCTGACCGCGCCGCCGGGTCCGCCGGGTCCGCCGGGTCCGCCGGGACCGACCGCGCCGCCACATCCGTGGCACCCGCCGGGGACGACCCCGCCGCCGCATCCGCCGCAACTGCCAGGACCGGCCCTGCCGCCCCATCCGCCGCACCCTCCGAGACCAACCGCGCCGCCGCCCCCGCCGGGACGGCCCGCGCCGCCGCGTGCTCCCCCGGGCCCGACGGCCCCGCCCCGTCGACGGGGACGGCCTCCGCTGCCGTGCCCGCCGTCGGCGCGACCCTCAGCGCACCCACCGCACCCACCGCATCCAACGCGCCCGCCGCGTCGGCCGACCCCCCGACCACACCCCCCACCCCCTACGCCCCCGTCACCCCCCACCCAGAAGGCCCCGCATGACCGGCACGACCGTGAGCATGAGCGCGACCGCGACCGCGACCGCGACCGCGACCGCGACCGCGAACGCCAGCGCGAGCGCTGCCGCTTCCGGCGCCGCGCGGATTCTGCTGGCTGATGACCATGCCTTGGTCCGCCGTGGGGTGCGGCTGATTCTCGACGGGGAGGAGGACCTCTCCGTGGTGGCCGAGGCGGGGGACGGGGCCGAGGCGCTCGCGTTGGCCAGGGAGGTGCGGCCGGATCTCGTGGTGCTCGATGTGGCGATGCCGCGTCTCACGGGGCTGCAGGCGGCCCGGGAGCTGTCCCGGCTGCCGGACGGGCCCCGCATTCTGATCCTGACCATGTACGACAACGAGCAGTACTTCTTCGAGGCCCTCAGGGCCGGGGCGTGCGGGTACGTGCTCAAGTCCGTCGCCGACCGCGACCTCGTCGCCGCGTGCCGGTCCGCGATGCGCAACGAGCCCTTCATCTACCCGGGCGCGGAGAACACCCTCATCCGCAAGTACCTCGACCTGCTGCGGCAGGGCCGGGCGCTGCCCCGCAAGGCGATCACCGACCGCGAGGAGCAGATCCTGAAGCTCGTCGCCGAGGGGCACACCTCCAAGGAGATCGGCGATCTGCTGACCATCAGCGCCAAGACCGTGGAGCGGCACCGCGCGAACCTGCTCCACAAGCTCGGCCTGCGCGACCGGCTCGCCCTGACCCGGTACGCCATCAGGGCAGGCCTGATCGAGCCCTAGCCCGCGCTCCTGAAGGACCCCGCCGACGGCCCCGTACGACCGCCGCTCGGCGATGCCGTGCTGCCCACGCACCCGCCCCACCTAAACGCCCGCGCACACGCCCCGGCCGAGCGCCCCACCGAGCGCCCCACCGAGCGCCCCGCCGCGTGCCGCGCCCAGACCCCACACCCCCCCCACAGCCACCACCACCGCACCCACACCAAGGGGAGACTGTGCACCACCGCAGTGAACACGCGCCCGTACCCGAGGACACCGGGTACCGAAGACGCCGCCGGTTCGGCGACGGGCCCGCGCCGAAGGCGATCGCCACCGGGCTCGCGCTGCTCATGGCCGTGTCGTGTCTGTACGGCGCCGAGGCCGCGACGGCCGCGCCCGCGGAGCCCACCGCGGACAAGGCCGCGAAGCCCGCCGCCACGACCGCCGCGGACATCGCGTCGGCCCGGGTCGCCGCCCGCCTGAACGGCAAGCGGGTCGAGGCCCTGGCGGAGCGCACCGAGACGTCGACGACCTGGGCCAACCCGAACGGCAGCCTCACCACCGAACTGACCGCGGGGCCCACCCGGTTCGAGGACGAGGAGTCCGGCCGGTGGCGGGACGTCGACCTCGACCTGGTGAAGAACGGCGACGGCTCGGTGGAGCCGAAGGCCCACCCGCGCGGCCTGGAGCTCGGGGCGCCCGGCGGCAAGCGCCTGGCCCGCATCGACCAGCACGGCACCGCCCGCGACCTGGTCACCCTCGGCGAGGGCGAGCAGCGCATCACGCTCCGGTGGCAGGGCGGTCTGCCCGCGCCGAAGCTGGACGGCACCCGCGCCACGTACGAGAACGCCGTGCCCGGCGCCGACGTGGTGGTCGAGGCCACCCGCACCGGCTTCGAGCAGTTCGTGGACATCAAGCGCAGGCCGACCGAGCGGAACTACGGCTACACCCTGCCCCTGCGCGCCAAGGGCCTCAAGGTCGTCCAGCACAAGGACGGCAGCCTCACCTTCACCGAGCGCCGAGGCAAGAAGGACCAGCGGCGGGCCGTCATGCCCGCGCCCGTGATGTGGGACGCCACCGTCGACCCCGTCTCCGGCGAACACACCCGCCGCGCCCCGGTGAAGATGAAGGCCGTCCAGGTCAAGGGCGGCGTCGACCTCGTCGTCACCCCTGACGCGGACTTCCTCGCCGACCCGAAGACCACGTACCCCGTCACCGTCGACCCGTCCACCTCCGCCCTGGCCAACGTCTTCGACACCTACGTCCAGCAGGGCGAGACCCGGGACTGGTCCACCGACACCGAGCTCGACTTCGGCAACCCGGGCACGAAGAACGCCAACGGCACGCCGCGCACGGCGCGTTCCTTCATCTCCTGGGACACCCGGCCGGTCCAGGACGCGCTCGTCATGGACGCGAAGCTGTCGCTGTGGAACTTCCACTCGGCCAACGAGAAGGACTGCAAGGCCCAGCCGTGGGAGGTGTGGTCCGCCGGAGCCGCGTCCACGTCCTCGCGCTGGACCGCGCAGCCCGCGTGGACCGCGAAGAAGGCGACGTCGAACGAGACCCGCGGCAACCCGGCGTGCACCGCCGCGCCCGACGGCTGGATCAACGCCGACGTCACCGGCCTCGTCCAGGAGTGGGCCTCGGCGAAGGCCGCCCGCGGCCACATGGGCCTGCGCGCCGCGAACGAGACCGTGGTCGCGCAGTGGAAGCGGGTCAACTCCGCGAACGCCGCGACCCGACCGCCCAAGCTGACCGTCACCTACAACTACCGGCCGCGCACCGGCACCAAGCAGGAGGCGGGCCCGCCGTACTTCTCCTACGGCGGCGCGTACGTGGTGAACAGCCTCACCCCGACGCTGCGCGACACCTTCACCGACGCGGACGGCGACAAGGTCAACGGCACCTTCCAGATCTTCGACACCGCCACCGACAAGCAGGTCGGCAACGTACTGGTGTCGAAGTGGGTGCCGTCCGGGCAGGTCGCGTCGGTGACCGTGCCGACGGGCGTGCTCGCACACGGAAAGACGTACAAGTTCCGTACGTCCCCCTATGACAACGCGCACTACAACACCGGCTGGTCGGCGTGGAAGACCTTCACGGTCGACACCTCCGCGCCGTCCGCGCCCACGAAGGTCACGTCCACGGACTACCCGAAGGACGCCTGGGTGAAGGGCGCGGGCAAGCCCGGCACCTTCACCGTCACGCCGCCCGGCTCCGACCACAACTGGCTGGAGTGGTCCCTGGACGGCGTGACCTGGACGAAGGAGCCCACCGGCGGGGCGAGCGCGGCGAAGAACATCTCCGTCACCCCGCCGAAGGACGGCACGCACACCCTTCAGGTACGCGCCGTCGACAAGGCCGACAACAAGTCCGAGGCCGTCGAGTACACCTTCCACGCCGGTCCCGGCGGCTTCGTGCAGCCGTCCGACGGCGAGCGCACCGCGCGGCGCCTGCCGCTGCTCGCCGAGGCCGACGGCGACACCTTCGACGAGGTGTCCTTCTCGTGGCGCCGCGCCGAGGCCGACGACTGGGTGCGGATCCCCGCCGAGGACGTCAGCGCGGGCGGCAGCGCCCTCGACGGCTGGCCCGTCGCCCTCACCAAGGGCCGCAGCGACAAGCTGGTGTGGAACGCCACCGACACCGTCGACCCCGACGGCAGCGTGCAGATCAAGGCCGACTTCACCGGGCCGAAGGGCGCCACGGGCAGCACCGCGCCGCTCGCCGTCGTCGTCGACCGGAACGCCAGCGACGCCGCGACCGCCGAGACCGGCCCCGGCTCGGTGAACCTGCTCACCGGTGACCACACCCTGTCCGCCACGGACGCCTCCGCGTTCGACCTGTCGGTGAGCCGCACCGCCTCGTCGCGGACCCCGGACAAGGGGGCCAAGCAGGAGAACCAGGCGCCGATCTTCGGCAAGGAGTGGGTGGCGGGCACCGCCGCCGAGCTGACCGACTCGGACTTCTCGCACCTGCGGAAGATCTCCGCGACGGCCGTGGCCGTCGTCGACGCCGAGGGCGAGGAGACCCACTTCACCGCGAACGCGGCCAAGAGCGCGTGGATCCCGGAGCCCGGCTCCGAGGACCTCACGCTCAAGGGCGGCGTCACCGGGTCGTTCACGCTGACCGACACCGAGGGCACCGTCACCGAGTTCACCCGCACCGACGCCGCCGCCACCACCTGGCAGGTGTCCAGCACGCTCCTCGACGGGCTCGCCAACTCGACGACGACCATCGTGTCCGAGTCCGTGACCGTCGACGGCAAGAAGCTGGCCCGCCCCAAGCGCGTGGTCGCGCCCACCTCGGCCGCCTCCGCCGCCGCCTGCACCGCGACTCCGGCGACCAAGGGCTGCCGCGTCCTGGAGTTCGTGTACGCGGACCGCACGACCGCCTCCGGCGACTCCTTCGGCGACCACGAGGGCCGGGTCAAGGAGCTGCGGCTGTGGGCCACCGCCCCCGGCGCCGCCGAGGCCACCGCCAAGTCCGTCCAGAAGTACGCCTACGACGGCGCCGGCCGGCTGCGCCAGGCCTGGAACCCGCAGATCAGCCCGGCCCTCAAGTCCGCCTACGACTACGACGCCGCGGGCCGGGTCACCACGTACACCCCGCCCGGCGAACTGCCCTGGACGTTCACGTACGGCAAGGCGGGCAGCACCGCCACCGCCGGTGAGGGCATGCTCCTGAAGGCGTCCCGCTCCGGCCTGAAGCCGGGCACCACCGGCACGCAGGAGGGCACCGCGAGCACCGCCGTCGTCTACGACGTGCCGCTGACCGGCGCCAAGGCCCCGTACAAGATGGGCGCGGCCGACGTGAAGACGTGGGGGCAGCTCGACGCCCCGACGGACGCGGCGGCGGTGCTCCCCGCCGACGCCGTGCCGTCCGCGCACTCCGGCGACGAGCTGGCCCCGGCCGCGTACCGGCGGGCCGACGTGCACTACCTGGGCGTGTCGGGCCGCGAGGTCAACACGGCGACGCCCGGCGGGCACCTCACCACCACCGAGTCCGACCGCTTCGGCAACACGGTGCGCGAACTGAGCGCGGCCAACCGCGCGGTCGCCCTGGGCCTGACCGCCGCCGACAAGGCCGTCCAGGCCGACCTGGGCCTGGCCGGACTCACCCCGGCGGAGCGCGCCGACCTGCTCGCCACCCGCTCCCTGTACAACGACAGCGGCACCCGCAAGCTGGAGGAGCTCGGCCCGCTGCGGCGCGTCGACCTGACGGCCGACCTGAAGTCGGGCGCCACCACCCTGGTCCCGGCGGGCACGTCGGTCGCCGCGCGCGGCAGGACCCTCAACGAGTACGACGCCGGGCGCCCCTCGGACGGCACCGCCAAGGTCAAGGACCAGGTCACCAAGGTCACGACGGGTGCCGAGGTCCGTGAGCACCCGGGCGTCCTCGGCGAGAGCCGCGTGACGCAGACGGTGTTCGACTGGGCCAAGGGCCAGCCCGCGAAGACGATCCAGGACCCGGGCGGGCTCGCGCTCACCACGACCACCGAGTACGACGCGCAGGGCCGGGTCGTCAAGCAGCTCCTGCCGGGCGCGAACGGCTCGGACGCCGGGACCCGCGTGACCACCTACTGGTCGGCGACGGGCAGCGGCCGCTGCGCCGGGCGCCCGGAGTGGGCCGACCTGGTCTGCGAGGTCGCGCCCGGCGGCGACGTCACCGGCGGCGGCAGCCAGCCCAAGGAGCTGCCGACGTCCACCACCGAGTACGACTGGTGGGGGAGCCCCGCGAAGGTCACCGAGACCGCGAACGGCGTGACCCGCACGACCACGACCACGTACGACGACGCGGGCCGCCAGACCAAGGTGGCCGTGACCGGCGGCACGGGCGAGCAGGTCCCCCAGTCCACGACCGAGTACGACCCGGCCACCGGACAGGCCGTGCGGACGACGTCGCCCACGGGCGGCAGCCTCACCAAGACGTTCGACAGGCTGGGCCGCCAGGTCGCCTACACCGACGCCGACGGCGGCACCACCACCACCGAGTACGACCTGCTCGGCCGCCCGGTGAAGGTCACCGACACGGCGCCGTCCACCGTCACGTACACCTACGACACCGCGGCCGAGCCCCGCGGCCTGGCCACGAAGACCGTCGACTCCGTCGCGGGCACGTTCCGGGCCACGTACGACGCCGACGGCTCCGTGGCGAGTGAGCAGCTGCCCGGCGGCTACACCCTCACGCAGACCGAGGACACCGCGGGCGCGGTCACGGACCGCACGTACACGCGGGACAGCGACGGCACGACCGTCTACTCCGACACCGTGACCAAGTCGGTCCACGGTCAGGTCACCGAGCACGCGGGCTGGTCGGGGCAGAGCTACCGCTACGACGCCACGGGGCGGCTGACCACCGTCGAGGACACCGCGGAGACGGTGTGCACGCGCCGCGCCTACGGCTTCGACGCGCGTGCCAACCGCACGTCCCTGACCACCGCGTCCGGCACGCCCGGCGCCGACTGCCCCGCATCGGGAGGCACCACCGCCAAGCACGCCTACGACAGCGCCGACCGGCTCGTCGACCCGGGGTACGCCTACGACGCCTTCGGCCGCACCACCACGGCCCCCGGCAACGGTTCGCTCGGCTACTACGCCAACGACCTGGTGCACCGGCAGACGGAGGGCGGCAAGCGGCAGACCTGGCAGCTCGACGCCGCGCTGCGGTTCCGCTCCTGGACCGTCGAGTCCGGCTCCGGCTCCTCCTGGGCCAAGGAGCAGTCCAAGGTCAACCACTACGACAGCGACGGCGACAACCCCCGCTGGATCGTGGAGGACACCGCCACCGGCGCCCTGACCCGCATGGTGGACTCCGCCTCCGGTGACCTGGCCGCCACCACGGACAGGACCGGCGGCGCGGTGCTCCAGCTCACCACCGTCCACGGTGACGTGGCGCTCCAGTTGCCCCTCGACCAGAGCCGGGCGCCCGTCGCGCTCGACTCCGACGAGTACGGCAACCCGCGCACGGGCCAGGCCGCGGCCCGCTACGGCTGGCTGGGCGGCAAGCAGCGTTCGGCCGAGACCCTCACCGGCCTCACCCTGATGGGCGTGCGCCTGTACCACCCGGCCACCGGCCGCTTCCTGTCCGTCGACCCGGTCTACGGCGGCGGCAACAACGCCTACGAGTACGTGGGCGGCGACCCCGTCAACCGCTTCGACCTCGACGGCAAGTGGTGGAAGAAGGTCAAGCGCGGCCTCAAGCGGGTCGGCCGCAACGTCCGCAAGAACTGGCGTACGTACGCCGGGTACGGCGCGACGGCGGCGTGCATCGTCGCCTCGGCGGGCACCTGCGCGATCGCGAGCGTCGCGGTGTTCGCCGCGACGTCCGCCGCCGACGGGCGCGGCGGCAAGTGGCGGACGAAGAAGTACTGGCGGTCGACGGCCAAGTCGGCGGCCTGGACCGCCGTGGGCGTCGGCGCGGGCCGCTTCGCCGCGGGCTCCTGGTGGAAGTCCAGCAAGGGCTTCTCCCGGGGCGGCAGGCACGCCGCGGGCCGCGGGCGGCACGCCAAGCGGTTCTCCTACCGCAGGACGGCGTGGGGCTACGCGGGCAACGCGTGGACGGGCACGCTCACCTGCGGGATGAGCTGGAAGTTGCGGTACTGCTAGCGGCAGTCCCGCCCGGTCAGGGGGCGCCGCGCCGCGCGCGGCGCCCCCGCCGGGCACCGAGAGGATGAGGCGTACAGACACATGCACTACACCAACCGGCCCGTGCGACGGGCCTCGTGGGCGATCGTCGCGATGATGGCGCTCGTCGCCGCCCAGTTCCTCTTCGGCGGCGAGGGGCCGCGCGACGCCTGGGACGTCGCCCTGGCCCTGGCCCTGCCCGCCGGGGTGACCTGGGCCCTCGTCCGCACCGGTCTCACGCCGTCCGTGGCGTGGGACGAGAAGCGGCTCGTGGTCCGCAACCCGTTCTTCGTGTACGAGGCGTGCCTGGCCGACGTGCGGCTGCTCGGCCGGGCGGGCCGGGGCGGGGCGCTGCACGTCGAGGGCATCGGCACGGTGCTTCCGTGGGCGATGACGCGCTCGGTGTTCGACGGGCGCAGGGCCGAGGCCGCGCGGCGCGAGCTGCGGCAGGCGGTGCGGCGGGCCGAGGGCGCGGCGTCGGCGCCGGTGCGGCGGCGGTTGCGGGTGGAGTGGACGGACGTCCTGGTGCTGCCGATCCTGGGGGCGTTCGTCTGGGCGTTCCTGCCGTAGTCAGGTCCGGCGGGGCCGTGGCCGGGGGCGGTCAGACGAAGGGCGGTCAGATGAGGGGCGGGCGCCCCAGCTTCGTCATCAGCCACACCGTGCGCCAGCGCATCGGCCGCCGCTCGCCGCACGAGGTGCGCAGGCCCTCGACGAAGCCGCCCGCCCAGGCGCGCAGGCCGCCGAGGGAGCGGGTGCGCAGGAGCGTGAGCAGGGTCCACACCGCGAGGTAGAGGGGGACGAGCGGCAGCGGGAGGCGGCGCCGGGCCAGCCAGACGCGGTTGCGGGCCGTCATGCGGTAGTAGACGGCGTGCCGGGCGGGGGACGTCTTGGGGTGCTGGAGCAGCAGTGCCGGTTCGTACAGGACCTTCCAGCCGTCGTCGAGCGCGCGCCAGGCGAGGTCGGTCTCCTCGTGGGTGAAGAAGAAGTCGGCGGGCCAGTCGCCGGTCCGCTCCAGCATCTCCATGGAGAAGGCGTGGCCGCCGCCGAGGAAGGACGTGACCAGGCCCCGGCGCATCGGGTCCTTGGCGCGCAGGCGCGGCACGTGGCGGCGCTGGGTCTCGCCGTGCTCGTCGGCGATGCGGAAGCCGACGACGCCGAGGCGCGGGTCCTCGGCGAACAGGCGCCGGACGGTGCGGAACACGTCGGGGTCGACGAGCAGCCCGTCGTCGTCGAGCTCGATCGCCACGTCCACGTCGCCGAACTCGCGCAGCCGCCGCAGGGCGACGTTGCGGCCGCCGGGGCAGCCCAGGTTCTCGTCGAGCGCGATCGTGGTGACCTCGCCGGGGTGGGCGGGGAAGTCCGGCAGCTCGGTGCCGTTGCCCACGACGACGACCCGGGTGGGCGGGACGTCCTGCTTGGCGATGGACTCCAGGAGGGCGTCGACGTCCTTGGGGCGGTTGCCCATGGTCACGATGGCCACACCCAGGCGCGGTTCGGACACGGGGAGCCCTCCAGATCGGGTCGCAGGGGTGGTCGGGGCGGTGCGGCCGCGGCCGGGGGAGCGGTGCGCCGCCTCGACGGTCCTGGCGATGGTAGCCGTTCACCGGTGTGTTCATCGCACGACGGGGCGCGTTCATGGCATTCACTCCGGCGCGTGCGCCAGGTGGCGCAGTGAAAGGCGCCAGCGGCTCGACCGGTTTTGGTCGTGACATGTCAAAAATCAAGAAGGCGTCCCTTGTGACCTCAGGGGGAGCGTGTCTCAATGCCCCCAACCCAATTCGCTGACGCACCGTCAGCCGCCGTGGTGCGGGGGCGTGTTCAGCGAGTCGGCACCCCACACTCCCCCCATGCGAAGGCAGGTCATTCCATGCGGCACGGCAGACTCGCCCTCTGTTCGGCACTCGGCACCGCGGCGCTCACGCTGAGCGCCCTCGCGCTCTCCCCCACCGCGACCGCCGTGGACCCGACGACGGCGACCCTCGACTTCGAGTGCGGCTCGTTCGGCTCGGGCGCGGCGACCCTCAAGGCCACGCAGAACGGCACCAGCGCCACCATCGAGCTCTCCACGTCCGCGATCACCGCGCCGGTCAACGTCGGCGCGGGCGCGGTCAACTCCACCCTCACCCTCACCAAGAACGGCACCGGCACCACCACCTTCACCGGCCGCGCCAACCCGGCCATCCCCGCGGGCAGCCCCATCTCCAGCGGCCCGCTCAAGGGCACCGTCGCCTCCGGCGACAGGCTCTCGGCCAAGTCCCTCAAGGTCGTCGTCTTCGGCATCACCGTGACCTGCAACGCCACGTCCGAGCAGAAGCCGGGGCCGTTCGTCTTCTGACCGCCTCGCAGGTTCGACGCCCCGCAGGGGCGCCGCCGCCCGGACGGCGGGCGGCGGCGCCCCCACCCGCAAATCCCGTTGCCGCCGCGCCCGCGCCTGCCTACCGTTCCGATCATGCTGCCCCCCGTACGCACCGACGAGGAGTGGGACGCGATCGTCCCGGACGAGGCCGTGATGCGGCCCGGCGCGGCGGACCTGTGCGCCCGGCTCGGCGTCGCGGGGGCGCCGCTGACCCGCTTCCGCGAAGGCTCCCAGCCCGTCTACGCCGTCGGCGACGACCTCGTGCTCAAGCTCTTCCCCGCCGCCGCGGCCGACGACGGCGTCACCGAGGCCCGCGTCCTCGCCCACGTGCACGGCCGCCTGCCCGTCGCGACCCCCCGGGTCCACTCCTTCGGCGCGTACGAGAACGGCTGGCGCTACGTCCTGATGTCCCGGCTCCCCGGCGAGGGGCTGCACCACGCCTGGCCGCGCGTGCCCGGGGCCGACCGGGAGCGGCTCGTGGAGCGGGCCGGGCGGACGCTCGCCGCGCTGCACGCCCTGGACCACGCGCCGCTCGCGGACGCCCTCGGGCCCGGCGACTGGGACGCGTTCCTGGCCCGGCAGCGCGCGGGCGCCGTCGAGCGGCAGCGCGCGCGGCACCTCCCCGAGCACTGGCTGGAGCAGATTCCGGACTTCCTCGACGCGGTGGCGGGCGCGGGGGAGGGCGCGGGGGAGCCGCCCGCCGCCGGGGCCCGGCGCGCCCTGCTGCACACCGAGTTCATGCGCGAGCACCTGCTCGCCGCGCCCGCGCCGGACGGCCGCTGGGAGCTCACCGGGCTCTTCGACTTCGAGCCCGCGATGATCGGCGACCCGGCGTACGACTTCGTGGCCGTCGGCCTCTACGTCACGCGCGCCGACCCCCGCCTCCTGGCCCGCCTCACCACGGCGTACGGCCGCGCCTTCGAGCCCCGCCGACTCCTCGCCCACACGCTGCTGCACGTCTACAGCAACCTGCCCCGGTACCTGCGCGAGCTGCCCGCCCCGCCCGAGCCGACCCTCGACGCGCTGGCCGAGCACTGGTTCGGCCGGGGCTAGCGCCGGGCTAGTCCACGGGCACGAGCGTCAGATAGGCGATGCCGAGCAGGCCGCGGTAGCCGCGCAGCCAGGTCCCGCGGTGCCGGTCCGCGCGCTCGCGGGCCTGGGCCGCGCGCGGATGTCCCGCGTTGGCGGCGAGCCAGACCTCGGTGTCCGCCAGGTACGCCGACTCGAACTCCTCCCACTCCTCGGCGTTCGCCGTCTCCACCCACATCGGCCGGAAGCCCGCGGCGACCGCCGCGTCCGTCAGGTCGCCCAGGCGCAGATGCTCGTCGGCGCGGGCGCCCGGCCACATCGCGGCCAGCTCCGCCGCCGTCGGCGTGCGCTCCCAGAAGCCCTCGCCGAGGACGACGCGCCCGCCGGGGCGCACCAGGCGGCGCAGGGCGCGCAGCGCGTCGGCGGTGTGCGGGGGCGCGGCGTCGGCCGGGCGCAGGGTGTGGGCGGAGCCGAGGCAGAGCACGACGTCGGCCGGGCCGCGCGCGGTGTCCGTGGCCGACTCGGCCGCGAACTCCACGCGGTCCGCGAGCCCCCTGGCCCGGGCCAGGGCCCGGCCCCGCTCCAGGTCCTCCTCGTTCAGGTCGACCCCGACGGCGGTGGCGGCGGGCGCGGCCTCGAGGAGGCGCAGCGTCAGCTCGCCCCAGCCGCAGCCGAGGTCGAGCACGGTGGGCCGGTCCGCGGCCGTCAGGGCCTCGGCGGCCCGCGCCACGATGCGGGTGGCCCGCGCCTCGGACAGGGGGCCGTGGAAGGTGAGGCGGGTGAGGCGGGGCGGGGCGTCTGTGGAGGTCATGGTGGGGCACGCTATGCGTTCATGGGCGCCCGGTGCGCGGTATTTATGCCCGGCGGCGGCTCCCCGGGCGCGCCTCCTGGGGGCTCCGCCCCCAGACCCCCGCTCCTCAAACGCCGGAGGGGCTGGAACCCCTGCCGTGAGCGGCACCGTCCAGCGCCCTGGTCACGGAGCGTGCGGGTGCCGGTGGCGGGTCGGGCGCGGCGGTGTGACCGTGGACGCATGACCATTCCGGTGAACCAGCTCAGCGACCCGACGGTCAGGGACTTCGTCACCGCCCTGAACGCGGGCGACAGGACCGCACTGACGAACCTGCTCACACCCGACGCGACCATGTCCGACGACGGCTCCGACCGGAACCTCATGGAGTGGCTCGACCGCGAGGCGTTCTCGTCCGGCGGCCACATGGACGTCGAGTCGGAGGCGGACGGCGGCCGCGCCCTCGTGGCCAACTACCGCAACGACACCTGGGGCGCGATGCGCACCAAGTGGACGTTCACGGTGGACGGCGGGAAGGTGTCCCGGTTCGAGACCGGACAGGCCTGAACCGGGACCGGAGGGTGCCGCTCCCGATCAGGCCGGGATGCGCACCGCCGCGCCCGACACGCGCACCCGGGTGTCCCCCTCGCGCAGCGTCACCGTGAGGACCCCGGGGCGCCCCATGTCCACGCCCTGGTGCAGGGTCAGCTCCGCCGCGGCGGGCACCAGGCCGAGTTCGCGCGCGTAGGCGCCGAACGCCGCCGCTGCCGCGCCGGTCGCCGGGTCCTCGACGACGCCGCCGACGGGGAACGGGTCCCGTACGTGGTAGACGGACGGGGTCTCCCGCCAGACCAGCTGGACCGTCACCACGTCGAGCCGCAGCATCAGGGACCTCAGCCGCTCGAAGTCGTAGTCCAGGTCGGCGAGCCGCTCGCGCGTGGCCGCCGAGATGACCAGGTGCCGGGCGCCCGCGTAGGCGATCCGCGGCGGCAGCTGCGCGTCGAGGTCGCCCGCCGCCCAGCCGAGGGCGGCGAGGGCCTCGGTGACGTCGGCCGCGGCGGCCTCGCTCACCTTCGGCTCGACACTGGTCAGGGTGGCGCGCAGCACCCCGTCGACCGCCGTGACGGTGATCGGCACGGTGCCGGCCTGGGTCGCGAACGTGAAGTCGCCGGGCCCGTGGAGTTCGGCGAGGGCGACCGCCGTCGCCACGGTGGCGTGGCCGCAGAAGGGGACCTCCGTCTGCGGGCTGAAGTAGCGCACGGTGAAGGCGCGGCCCTCGGGTTCGAGACCGGCGGGCCCAGGTGTCAGGAACGCCGTCTCGCTGTAGCCGAGGTCCGCGGCGATCGCGAGCATCCGCGCGTCGTCGAGCCCGTCGGCGTCGAGGACGACTCCGGCCGGGTTGCCCCCGTCGGGGTCGGTGGCGAAGGCGGTGTAACGCAGGACGTCGGTGGTCAGGGCGTGCTGGTCTGATGTGCTCATGCCGCACGATAACCCGCGTGCGGCCGGGGGCATTCCCGGCCGCACGCGGATGTGCGCGTGAGCCCGTGCGGGATCAGTGGCAGTTCTTGGAGCCCCCGTCGCGGGTGGTCCAGGAGCAGGAGTCGAGCTGCGAGCCGTTCGGCTTGATCAGGCGGGCCTTGTCGGTGGTGTTGTTCCACACGTGCCAGCTGCGGCCCCAGTAGCGCACGCCGGAGGCGTTGGTGCCCTTGCCGGTGCGGACCTTGACGGTCTTGCCCGCGCCTATCTTGTAGCTGCCGAAGGTGTAGGTGTAGTTGGTGTTGTCCTTCAGCTGGTAGCCCTTGAGCTGGATCGGGCTGTGGCTGTTGTTGTGGATGTTCACCCACTCGCCGTTGACCGAGGCGCGGGCCGTGGTGTCCCGGCCGGGGCTGTCGTACTGGATGAAGCCGAGGTGCAGGCCGCCCTGGTGGCGCGGGGCCGCGGTCGCCGGGCCTGCGGCGAGCAGCGGGGCCGTGAGTGCGGTGGCGGCGAGGACGGCCGTGGCCGCCGAACGAATGCGCAACGTGTGCTCCGTGTGTGAAGTTTCCGTGGAGAGCTGCCGAGCCTAGCGGCTGGCCGCGGGCCCCGAGGGCGGATTCCGGCGGTTGGCCAGAGCCTGGTCCCCAGCTCGTCCGAAATCCGTAGGGGCGTCATCCGCCGCTCGGCGCAGGGCGGTTGCGCGCCCCGGTGGGCATGGTGATCCGCTGCGGTACGGATGTACCGCGCCATCACGTCGGACGTCTGCGGCCTCGTCGTGGCTGGTCGCGCCCACGCGGCGGAGCCGCGCACGGACACAGCCCCGCGCCCCTGCAGGGCGCTCCCCGGCGTGCGGCCCTCAGCCCCGCCCCACATACGGCATCGTGGTCGCGAGCACCGTGGCGAACTGGACGTTGGCCTCCAGGGGCAGCTCCGCCATGTGCCGCACCGTGCGCGCCACGTCGGCCACGTCCATCACCGGCTCGACCGCGACGTCCCCGTTGGCCTGCGGGATCCCCGAGCGCATGCGCGCGGTCATGTCCGTCGCCGCGTTGCCGATGTCGATCTGGCCGACGGCGATGCGGTACGGACGACCGTCCAGGGACAGGGACTTGGTCAGGCCCGTGAGGGCGTGCTTGGTGGCGGTGTACGCCACGGAGTGCGGGCGCGGCGCGTGCGCGGAGATCGAGCCGTTGTTGATGATCCGGCCGCCGTGCGGCTCCTGCTCCTTCATCTGCCGGAACGCCGCCTGCGCGCACAGGAACGCGCCGTTGAGGTTCGTGTCGACGACGTGGCGCCAGGCGTCGTACGGCAGTTCCTCGACGGGGACGCCGCCGGGCCCGAACGTACCGGCGTTGTTGAAGAGCAGGCCCAGCCGCCCGAACCGCTCGCGCACGGCGGCGAAGAGCGCGGCGACGTCGTCGGGCGCGGAGACGTCGGTCCGTACGCACAGCGCCCGTTCGCGGACGGCGTCGCCCTGTTCGGCGGCGGCCAGGGCGACCGTCTCGCGCAGCGGGTCGTCCCGGCGGCCCGCGAGCGCGACGGACCAGCCCGCGCGCAGCAGTTCCACGACGACGGAACGGCCGATTCCGGAGCCCGCGCCGGTGACCACGGCGGTCTTCGCGGCGGCGTCCGGAGCGGCCTGGGGGGTCGCCTTCTCAGCCGTCTCAGCTGCCGCGGAGGCCTCCTGAGGGTCCGTCCGGGAAGCGCTGGGGGAGGCCGTTCGCTCTGCGTTCATGGCCCCGCAGCGTACGGGAGGGTCCGCAACTCGGACATCATCTGCTCGACATATGGCTGTTGTGTACGTGACAGGCCATCGTCGTCCCTCGGCACTCCAATGCACCGTACAGCCATTGTCCGGGAGGGGCACATGTCAGCTTCAGGTCACCACGCACCCGAACTCCGCGCGGCAGCACGCCACTTGGGCCGCCGTCGCTTCCTGACCGGTACCGGCGCGGCCGCGGCGCTGGCCTTCGCCACCAACCTGCCCACGGCCGGTGTCGCGGGCGCCGCCGAGCTCGACGCCGCACGCGTCTCGGACGACCCGTTCACCCTGGGCGTCGCGTCCGGCGACCCGCAGCCCGACTCCGTGCTCCTGTGGACCCGCCTCGCGCCCGAGCCGTACGAGGAGGACGGCGGCCTGCCCGCCGAGCGCGTCACCGTCCAGTGGGAGTTGTCCCGCGACCCCCGCTTCCGCCGCTCCGTCAGACGCGGCACGGCGACCGCGCACCCCGAGTTCAACCACTCCGTGCACGTCCAGGTCGACCACCTCGACACCGACCGCGCGTACTACTACCGCTTCCGCACCGGCAAGTGGACCTCCGAGACCGGCCGCACGCGGACCGCGCCGCACGCGCACGGCCGCGCCGGCGCGCTCACCCTGGCCGCCGTGTCCTGCCAGGCGTACCACGACGGCTACTTCACCGCGTACAAGCACCTCGCGGAGGACGACGTCGACGTCGTCTTCCACCTCGGCGACTACCTCTACGAGTACGCCGTGAACTCCGTCGGCGGCGCCCGCAAGTACACCGACCGCGTGCTGCCCGACGTCTTCAACCGCGAGACGCAGACCCTCGACGACTACCGCCGCCGGTACGCGCTCTACAAGTCAGACCCCGACCTGCGGGCCGCGCACGCCGCGCACCCCTTCGTCGTCACCTGGGACGACCACGAGGTCGAGAACAACTACGCCGACGACCGCGACGAGAACGGCAACCCGCCCGAGGAGTTCCTCCTGCGCCGCGCCTCCGCGTACCGCGCGTACTGGGAGAACCAGCCGCTGCGCCGCCCGCAGCGGCCCGCCGGGCCCGACATGCAGCTCTACCGCCGCCTCCAGTGGGGCCGCCTCGCCCAGTTCGACATCCTCGACACCCGGCAGTACCGGTCCGACCAGGCCTACGGCGACGGGGCGCACGTGCCCGGGCCCGAGTCGCTCGACCCCAAGCGGACCATCACCGGGGCCGGCCAGGAGCGCTGGCTCATCGACGGCTGGCGCCGCTCGCGCGCCCTGTGGAACGTCGTCCCGCAGCAGGTCACCTTCTCCCAGCGCAAGCTCGACCTGAACCCCGTCGCCAAGGTCAGCATGGACGCGTGGGACGGCTACGCGGCCTCGCGGCAGCGGGTCCTCGACGGGGCGAAGGCCGCCGACGTCGAGAACCTCATGGTCCTCACCGGTGACGTGCACGTCGGCTACGCCTTCGACATCCTCGACGACTTCGACAAGCCGTCGTCGAAGATCCTCGGCACGGAGATCGTCGCGACGTCCATCGCCAGCGGCAAGGACGGCGCGGAGCGGCCCGCCAACTGGGAGACGTACACCAAGGCCAATCCCCACCTGAAGTTCTACAACGGCCGCCGCGGCTACGTGACCGTGGCCCTGGGCCGCGACGAGGCCCGCGCCGACTTCAAGACGGTCTCCGCCGTCACCACGCCGGGCGCCCCTCTCGCGACGGCCGCGTCCTTCGTCACGGAGGCGGGCAACCCGGGCCTGCACCCGGCGTAGCACCCCGCTTCCTGGGGGCTCCGCCCCCAGACCCCCGCTCCTCAAACGCCGGAGGGGCTGGATCTTTCAGCCCGTCCGGCGTTTGAGGACGAGGCGCGAAGCGCCGTTTTCGGGGTCCAAGGGGGCGGAGCCCCCTTGTTCGGGAAGGGGCGGGATTGGGGGCCGCCCGGCAGGGCCTGCGACGATAGGGGGACACGACAACTACCGGGAGGGGCGCGATGGCGGAGACACAGGCAGAGGGACAGATACGGGAGGCGGCGGGGCCCCAGGACCCCGCCGCCCGCCGCATCGCGACAGGGGCCCTCGTCACGCTCATCCTCGGCGGCCTCACCGCCATGCCCCCGCTCTCCATGGACATGTACCTCCCGGCCCTGCCGGAGGTCACCGACGCCCTGCACGCCCCGGCCGCCACCATCCAGCTCACCCTCACCGCCTGCCTCATGGGCATGGCGCTCGGCCAGCTGGTCGTGGGGCCGATGAGCGACAAGTGGGGCAGGCGCCGCCCGCTCCTGACCGGACTGCTCGTCTACGTCCTCGCGACGGCGATCTGCGCGTTCGCCCCGACCGCCGAGCTGCTCATCGCCTTCCGCCTGCTCCAGGGCCTCGCGGGCGCCGCCGCGATCGTGATCGCGCGGGCCGTGGTGCGCGACCTGTACGACGGCGTGGAGATGGCCCGGTTCTTCTCCACGCTGATGCTGATCTCCGGCGTCGCCCCCGTCGTCGCGCCGCTCATCGGCGGCCAGGTGCTGCGCCTGACGGACTGGCGCGGCATCTTCGTCGTCCTGACCGTCGTGGGCGTCGCCCTGACGCTGCTCGTGTGGCGCAGCCTGCCGGAGACCCTCGCCCCCGGGGACCGGCACGGCGGCGGCACCGCCGAGGCGCTGCGCACCATGCGCGGGCTCCTCGGGGACCGCGTCTTCACCGGCTACATGGTCGCGGGCGGCTTCGCCTTCGCCGCCCTGTTCGCGTACATCTCCGCGTCCCCGTTCGTCATCCAGGAGATCTACGGAGCCTCGCCGCAGACCTTCAGCCTCCTGTTCGGCGTGAACTCCGTCGGCCTGATCGTCGTCGGCCAGATCAACGGCAAGCTGCTCGTGGGCCGGGTCAGCCTCGACAAGGCGCTCGGCTTCGGGCTCGTGGTGATCACGCTCGCCGCGACCGCGCTGCTGCTGATGACCAGCGGCGTCTTCGGTGACGTAGGCCTCGCCGGAGTGGCCGCCGGGCTCTTCGTCCTGATGTCGGCGATGGGCCTGGCCATGCCCAACACCAACGCCCTCGCGCTGATGCGCACCAAGCACGCCGCCGGGTCGGCCTCCGCGCTGCTCGGCACCTCCTCCTTCCTGATCGGCGCGATCGCCTCGCCGCTCGTCGGCATCGCGGGCGAGAAGACCGCAGTGCCGATGGCCGTGGTCCAGCTGGCGTGCGGGCTGGCGGCCATCGGCTGCTTCGTGGGACTGTGCCGCCCGTGGCAGCGGAGCACCAGTACTCAGGAGGAGCCGGAGGGGGCGGACCGCTGACGCCGCCCCGGGTCCTGCGCCCGGGCGCCGCGGACCGCGCCGGACTCGACCCCGACGCCCTCGCCCGCCTCGTCCACGACGTACGGGAGCTGACGCGCGGCCCGCGGCCGTGGTGCGCGGGCGCCGTGGTCCTCGCCGGGCGCGGCCCGGTGATCGCCGTGGCCGAGGCGGCGGGCTGGGCGGTGCGGTACGCCGCGTACGACGAGCGGGCCGACGCGGGCGTCGAGCTGCCGGCCGGGCGGCGGGTGCCGATGACCGTGGACACGCCCTTCGACCTGGCCTCGCTCACCAAGCTGTTCACCACCGTGGCGGCCGTGCAGCAGCTGGAGCGCGGCACCCTCGGGCTCGACGAGCCGGTCGGGACGTACGTCCCCGAGTTCACGGGCGCCGCCGCGCACGGGACCACCGTGCGCCAGCTCCTCACCCACACGTCCGGGCTGCGGCCCGAGCTGCCGCTGTACGACCTGCCCGACGCGGCCGCGCGGCTGCGGGCGCTGCGCGCCGAGGCGCCCTCGGGCCCGCCGGGCACCTACCTCTACTCCGACCTGAACCTGCTGCTCCTCCAGCACGTCCTGCACCGCGTCACCGGACACCCCCTCGACGTGCTCGTCCGCGACGGCATCACCCGGCCGCTCGGCATGGCCGCCACCGCCTTCGGGCCCTGCCCCGGCGCGGCCGCCACCGAGGACCAGCGCGGGCCCTGGGCTAAGGCCGACCGGGGCCTGCTGCGCGGCGAGGTCCACGACGAGAACGCGTGGGCGCTCGGCGGCGTGGCGGGCCACGCCGGGCTCTTCTCCACCGCGCGGGACCTCGCCGTGTTCTGCCGCGCGCTGCTGTGCGGCGGCGCGTACGGCTCCGCCCGCGTCCTGGGGCCCGCCTCCGTCGACCTGATGCTGGCGCCGCCCGGGCTCGGCTTCGCCGTCGACCAGCCGTGGTTCATGGGGGAGCTCGCGGGCCGTGGCGCGGCCGGGCACACCGGCTTCACCGGCACCTCCCTGGTGCTCGACCGGGCCACGGACACCTTCCTGGTCCTCCTGGCCAATACGGTCCACCCCCGGCGGCGGCCCCCCGCCAACGCCCCGCGCGCCCGGGCGGCCACCACCCTGGCCCGCGCGCTGTGCCCCCGGTGACCCGCCGGGGCGCCGGGCCTCCCCGCCCCGGTGTCTAAAATCGACAGGTGCACGACCACCTTTCCCCCGCCGAGACCCTCCGCACCGCCCTCGCCGACCTGCTGGAGGACCTCCCTCCGCGCGCCGCGGCCCAGGCGGTGGACCGGCTGATCGCGAACTACCGGGGCGCCACCCCGACCGAGGCCCCCGTCCTGCGGGACCGCGCCGACGTCACGGCGTACGCGGCGTACCGGATGCCCGCCACCTTCGAGGCCGTGCACTCCGCCCTGCGGGCGCTGGCCGCCGCGGCCCCCGAGGGCTGGGCCCCCGCCGGGCACACCGACATCGGCGGCGGCACGGGCGCCGCCACCTGGGCGGTCAGCGCCACCTGGCCGGGGGAGCGGCCCGTCACCGTCATGGACTGGGCCGAACCCGCCCTGGACCTGGGGCGCGAGCTGGCCGCCGCGCACCCCGGCCTGGCCGCGGCCCAGTGGCAGCGCGCCCGCATCGGCGCGTCGCTCACCGTGGCGCCCACCGCCCTCGTCACCATCTCGTACGTCCTCGGCGAGCTCACCGGCGAGGACCGGGCCTGGGTCGTCGACGTCGCCGCCCGTGCCGCCACCGACGCCGTGGTCGTGGTGGAGCCCGGCACCCCGGACGGCTACGCCCGCGTCCTTCAGGCCCGGGAGCGGCTCGTCGCCGCCGGGTTCCGGGTGGCCGCGCCCTGCCCGCACAGCGACACCTGCCCGATCGTGCCCGGCAGCGACTGGTGCCACTTCTCCGCCCGGGTCAGCCGCTCCTCCCTGCACCGCAAGGTCAAGGGCGGCTCCCTGGCGTACGAGGACGAGAAGTTCGCGTACGTCGCCGCGGTCCGCGCCACCGGACCCGCGGCCGAGGGCCTCGCGCCCGCGCCCCGCCGCGTCGTCCGCAAGCCGCAGATCCGCAAGGGCCAGGTCCTCCTCGACCTGTGCGAGGCTCAGGGCGCGCTGCGCCGGGAGACCGTGACGAAGCGGCACGGGGCCCTCTACCGGGAGGCGCGGGACGCCGCCTGGGGCGACGCCTGGCCCGAGGCGTAGGCCCAGCGCCGGGCCCCGGCTCTTAGAAGCCCCTTAGAACCGGTGACTATCCACGTCACCATGCCCCTCAAGACCACAGCCCTCGGGCTCGTCCTCGCCCTCGCCGCCGGGGGCGCCCCCGCCGCGGCCGCCCCGGACCGGGCCCCCGGCACCGGCGTCGAACTGGCCGTCCGCGGCGGCACCGCCGTCGTGGACACCGCCACGCTCGCCGTCCGCGCCCGCACCCGCGACGGCCACGACCGGCTGCTCTCGGCCGCGTCCGCCACCCCGCTCGGCGCGCCGGAGCCCGTGCGCAGGCTCGACGGCGGCCGCATGCGCTGGAGCTACCCCGAGCGCGGCCTCGACGTCACCGCCCGCTCCGACCACGGCCGCCTCGCCCTGAGCTTCGCCGCCCGCCGCGACACCACGCTGCGCTGGCCCGTCACCGGCGTCGGCGCCCCCGCCGCCGCGAGCCTGCAACTCCCGCGCGGCGAAGGGCTCGACATCCCGGTGGCCGACCCCTTCTGGACCACCGGGGGCGGCCGGCTCGCGGGCACGAGCGTCGACGTGGGCGCCGACCTCACGCTGCCCCTGTGGGGGTACTCCGCCGGGCGGCACGGCGTCAGCTACCTCACCCCGACCGACCTCGGCACCTCGCTCGCCTTCGCCGAGGACCACGGGCGCCTGCGCGCCACCGCCACGCACGCCTTCCGCCGCGCCGAGGGCACCCGCGCGTACACCGTCACGCTCGCCCTGACGGACGGCAGCCCGGTCGCCCCCGCCGCCGACTACCGCGCCTACCTCGCCGAGCGCGGCCGGCTCGGCAGCCTGCGCGCGAAGTTCCGGCAGAACCCGGCGGCACGGCGGCTCCTCGGCGCGTTCCACGCCTATCTGTGGGGCGAGGCCCGCACCGCCGCCGGGGTGCGGCGGCTGCGCGCGCTCGGCGCCGACCGCATGTGGCTCGGGTACGACGCCGGACCGGGGCCCATGGACAAGAAGGCGGTGGCCGCGGCGAAGGCCGCCGGATACCTCGTCGGCCCGTACGACACCTTCGCCAACGGGCAGGACCCGAAGACCGCCGACAGCCCCACCTCCGTGTGGCCGGGGCGGGTCTACCCGGACTTCTGCGTCCGGAACGCCGACGGCACCCCGCACACCGGATTCGGCGGCCGCGGCTGCTATCTGAGCTCCGCCGCCTTCGAGCGCGCCGAGCCCGCCCGCCACTACCTGGCCGACCGCACCCGCGCCATGGTCCGCAACGGCGCCGACAGCTACTTCCTCGACGTGGACGCCACCGGCGAGCTGTTCCGCGACCACTCCGCCGCCCACCCGATGACCAAGGCCCAGGACCGCGCCCACCGCCTCGCCCGGATGCGCCGCATCGCCGGGTCCGGCCTCGTCCTCGGCTCCGAGACCGCCCAGGCCTGGGCCAACCAGGCCGTCGCCTTCGACCACGGCAGCGCGACCCCCGTCGCCGACGGCCTGTGGACGCTCCAGAAGGACCGGGAGAAATGGGGCGGCTACTACCCGGAGAACGCCCCGAAGGCGTTCTTCAAGCCGGTACGCCTGCCCGCCGACCTGAGCCGGGCCATGTACGCGCCGCGCTACCGCGTCCCGTTGTACGGGACAGCCCTGCACGGCTCGACCGTCAGCGCCGAGCGCTGGGAGCTGTCGTACGAGAAGCTGCCCGCGGAGAAGACGCGGCGCGCGCTGCTCGCGATGCTGTACGACCGGCCGCTGAACTACGTCCTGGACGGGCCCGCGCTGACCCGCCACGGCCGGGAACTCGCCGCGCTCCAGCGCTACTTCGCGCCCCTGCACCGGGCGGCCGGGGCCGAGCGGCTCACGTCGTTCCGGTGGCTGACCGGCGACCGCTCCGTCCAGCGCACGGTCTTCGGCGACGGCACCCTGACCGTCACCGCCAACTTCGGCACGAAGACCCGCGCGGGGCTTCCGGGCGGCTGCGCGGACGCGAAGCTGCGCACGGACACGCGGCCGCGGCGGCTGTGTCCGGCGGAGCTGAATTCCTGAAGGAGAGGTGCGGGCGGTTCACAGGCCGCCCGCACGGGGAGCGCCCCGAAGGGGCGCGGGGAACTGCGCGACCAGCCACGACGGCCCGCAGTCGAAGGACGGCCTAACGCAGCCGCAGCTCCTGCGTGCAGCACTTCACGCTGCCCCCACCCTTGAGCAACTCGCCCAAGTCCATGCCGATAGGCTCATAGCCGCGGTCGCGCAGCGGCTGGAAGAGCCCGGTCGCCGCCTGCGGAAGCAGGACGTGCAGCCCGTCGGAGACGGCGTTGAGGCCGAGGGCCTCGGCATCCGCCTCCTCGGCGATCAGCGCGTCGGGGAACAGCCGCTGGAGCACGGCCTGGCTGCCCGGCGAGAACGCGCCCGGGTAGTACATGACGTCGTCCGTCGTGTCGTCCAGGACCGCGAGGGCGGTGTCCAGGTGGTAGTAGCGCGGGTTGATCAGGTCCAGGCCGATCACCGGGCGGCCGAAGACCTCCTGGGCCTCGCCGTGCGAGAGCGGGCTGGCGCGGAAGCCGCGGCCCGCGAGCACGTACGAGGACGTGACGGCGAAGTCGCCCTCGCCCTCGTTGATGTGGGTCGGCTCGTGCACGTGCTCGAAGCCGTGGGCGCGGAACCACTCCAGGTGGGCCGCCGCCTCGGCCTGCCGCTCGGGGTAGGCGAAGCTCGCGCCGAGGACCCGGCCGTCGACGACGGTGGCGCCGTTGGCCGCGAAGACCATGTCCGGCAGGTCGGGTCGGGGCTCGAGCTCCTCGACGGTGTGGCCGAGCGAGCGGTAGCGGTCGCGCAGGTCTTCCCACTGGGCGATGGCCAGCGGGACGTCGACGGGTTTGGCGGGGTCCATCCACGGATTGATGGAGTACGTGACCTTGAAGTGCGCCGGTGGGCACATCAGGTAGCGCCGGGGTGTGGCGCGCCGGGCAGCTTGACGCAACGAAGGCTCCTCACGAACCGCAGGGGCTATTGCTGCCCATGGTGCGGTCTGAGAAGCCTTCGCGCAGTGATCTGCGTAGCTCGAACTGTGGTGTGGACGCGAAATTGCTCATGAACCGGAGGTTCCGGCGGTCAGGAGCCTCCGTTCTCGGGGGCATCCCGCGTCATGAGTCGTGGTTCGCCGCCCGGCCCTCCTGGAGTCTGCGCAGCAGCTCACGCTTCTGTTCCTGGGGGCTGAGCCCGCCGCCGACGCGGCCCGCGCCCTTTCCGCCGCGCAGGGCCGTGCGCGACAGATTGGAGCGGGTGCCGCCCACGCCGAGCATTCCGGATCCGCCTCGGGACATGGTGTGACCTCCGTGAGTCGTCGAAGTAGTCGTCGGCACCCCTGTCGCACCGACGAGTGGCGAGACGTTGCGTCTCGTCATGCCTCGACAGTAACCGAGACGCTCCGTCTTGTCGAGGAGGTTGGCGGCGTCGTCGGCGTTGGTGAGACGCGGCGTCTCGCGGCGCTGCTACATTCGACGGCATGGCCCAGAAGACCGCACCTGACTCCACGCGCCGCAGCGAGCGTTCCCGCCGCGCGATCTACGACGCCGCTCTCGCCCTGGTCGGCGAGGTCGGCTACGGCAAGATGACCATCGAGGCGATCGCCGCCCGCGCGGGCGTCGGCAAGCAGACCATCTACCGCTGGTGGCCCTCCAAGAGCGCCGTCCTGCTCGACGCCTTCCTGGACCTCGCCGAACAGGCCAACGCCCAGCTCAGCGAGGAGGCCGGGCTCGCGGAGCCCGCGACCGACATCCCGGACACCGGCGACCTCGAAGCCGACCTCAAGCTCGTGCTGCGCGCCACCGTCGACGAGATGACCGACCCCAAGTTCGACGCCCCCGCCCGCGCGCTCGCCGCCGAGGGCGTCGTCAACCAGGAGCTCGGGGCCGAGTTCGTCGAGAAGCTCCTCGAACCCCAGCTCCAGCTCTATGTGAAGCGCCTGCGCAGCGCCCAGGACCGCGGCGAGGTCGCCGCCCACATCGACCCGCGCATCGCCCTCGAACTGTGGACGGGCCCGCTCGCCCAGCGCTGGATGCAGCGCACGGGCCCGCTCACCCACGCGTACGCCGACACGCTCGTCGAGTACGCCCTCTACGGCATCGCGCCCCGCGTCACCGCTGGTTGAGCGGCCCCAGCAGGCGCCGGGACGCCTTCCGCACACCCTTGACCGGGGTCCGCGAGAGCAGCCCCGGGGCGTCCGTGATCACGCCGTTGCAGCCGAGCCGGAGCACCCGGTCGCGCTGCGCGGGCGTGGTCACCGTGTGCGCCCACACGCGCGGGACGCCCGAGTTCACCGCCCGCCGCAGGTCCTCGTCGCGCGCCTTGTAGTCCACGTCCAGCACGTCGACGAACGACGCCCAGCGCTCCGGGCGGTCCGAGCGCAGCTGCCGCTCGGACCGCCACAGCTGTGCGAGCAGGCCCAGGTGGTGCGCGCGCCGGGCCACCCAGGGCTTGTTGGAGTTCACGAACACCGAGCGGGCCAGGCCGCGCTCGTGGATCAGTGCGCTCAGCCGGTTCAGGCTCTCGGGGTCCTTCGCCTCCAGCATCAGCATGACCCGCCCGCCGAACCGGTCGAGGACCTCCGTCACCGTCGGCGGCCGCTCGACCCGCCACAGGCCCGGCACGTGCCGCTGCGGGCGCAGCCGCACGTGCTGCCACTCGCGGGCGGTCAGCAGGTGCACCGGCCCCGTCGCGTACGTCGTGCGGTCCAGGGTGGCGTCGTGCAGCACCACCAGGGTGCCGTCGGCCAGCATCCGCGTATCGGCGTCGAGCACCTGTGCCGTGCCCCGTTCGAACGCCGTCATCAGGCCCGACATGCTGTTCTCCGGCACCTCCAGGGCGCCGCCCCGGTGGGCGGTGTAGACGAACGGCGGCAGCGCGTCGACCGTGAGGGGGCCGCCGCCCCACTCCAGCGGGGCCAGGAAGGCGGTGGGCCCGGTGAGGGCCAGGGCGGTGACGCCCGAGAGTGACAGCACAGTCCGTGTGACCATGGCGACCACGGTAGGAGCGGAAAACACCACTTCGCCCGCAATGACGCGCTATGTCACCCCCCGCCTTGCATCACCCCAGCTACCCCGGATGTGGGCTACGGCCACCCGGGGAGCAGGATGGTGGGACCATAGGTCATGCTGTTCCGCACGACGGCGAGGTGAGGGGATAGATGGGCGCAGAGTTCGGCCGGACGTCCGGCGCGCAGAGCAGGATCTCCCAATGGCTTCGCCGACGGGCATGTGCGGGCGCGGACGGCGACGCCGAAGCCACGCGCCGTGAGGACCTGCTGCTCGCCGTCGCCGCGGCGGGGCTGCCGCTCGCGCCGGCCGCGCACCCCGCCGGATACCGCTGTTCCTGCGACCGCATCGGCTGTCCCACCCCCGCCCGGCACCCCGTCTCCTTCGCCTGGCAGACCCAGTCCACCACCGACCGCGGCCAGATCGAGCGCTGGGCCCGGCACCAGCCGCAGGCCAACTTCATCACCGCGACCGGCATGGTGCACGACGTCCTCGACGTGCCCCTCGAAGCCGGGCGGGCCGCCCTGGAGCGGCTGCTCGCCGACGGCATCGAGGTCGGGCCCGTCGCCGAGTCCGAGGGGTCGCACGGGCAGGGGCGGATGCTCTTCTTCACCGCGACGCGCGGCACGCCGGAGGACGAGGACGAGTGGTGGCCCTGCGAGCTGGACTGCCACCCGGAGACGATGGACGAGCACCCGGGGCTGCGCTGGCACTGCCGCGGGTCCTATGTCCTCGTGCCGCCCGCGCGACTGCCGGGTGACCTCGCGGTCGGCTGGGTGCGGGGGCCCGAGTTCGCTCTGCCCGACCCGTTGACCCTCCTTGAGATCCTCACCGACGAGTGCGCCCGGTACGCGGGGGAGCCCCAGGGAGACGTGGCCGCCTGGCCGCTGCGCGGCTGAGGGCTATGCGCCCTTCGCCCCCACCAGGCCCTGCATGCGGCCCAGTATCGTGATCGCGCCCTGCTTCCTGGGCGTCAGGGAGACCTGGTTCGAGACGCGCTCCAGGGTGACCGACTGCTTGGCCTCGCCCTTCATGAGGGCCTTGACGTCCGGTTCCACGCTGACCGTGAGGCCCTTGGACGCGGTCTGCTTCTCGTAGTGGTGGGTGGAGAAGAAGACGAGCGCGCCGCCGTCGCGGGTGCGCAGGCCCAGGGGGGCGAACGCGCCGGAGTTCCGGGGCTCGTCCAGGTACTGCACGGCCAGGCCGAGGCGCTTGCCGTTCCGGTCGCGGGCGGCCTTCCACTGCGTGGTGTGCGGGCCCGGGGCGAACGCGTCGCCGCCGGACCTGAGGAACGCCGTGTACCGCGCGCCGAGCCGCCGGGGCGCCGTCGCGAGACCGGCCCGGCCGGCGGCGACCGGCTCCGCGTACCCGTCCTCGTCCCGCTTCAGGTCCGGGATCCGGTCGGGACGGACCAGGTTCAGATACGTGGCCTCCCACAGCTGGTCCCCGCCGGCCCGGGTGAAGACGATCAGCCAGCGGTAGCCGTGCGGCTTGCGGTTGCTGAGCGCGTTGACCATGAAGAACCGGGGCCAGCCCGCCTTCTTCGGGACGGCGTACTCGACGTCGGTGAACCGCAGCGGCACGTGCCGGGGGTTGCCGTCCGGGTGCTGTGCGCGCCGCGCCTTCAGGCCCGCCTGGTTGATGGCGCCGAGCGGGCCGGTGACGCGGGCCGCGTCCAGGGCGGGGTCGTAGGCCCGGTCGGCCTTGTTGTAGGCGCGCAGGAATTCCTTGAGGGCGCGGGCCGCCTCGGACTCGGTCGCGGCCGGGACGACCTCCCGCTCGCCGTGCACCGTCACGCATCCGCTCGCCGTCGTCGACAGGGCGAGCACCGCTGCCGCCGAGGCACCGAACCGCCCGAGCCTGCGCACCCTGATCATGGGACCCCTTCGCTCTCCCCGCTCCCGGGCCCGAACCCTACCGGGGCCCCGCCGGGAGCGGGCGCGGGGGCGGCGTCAGGAACCGGAGGCGTCCGCCTTCGCGGCGTCGGCGGCCTGCGGGGCCCGCTCGGCGGGCTTCCGGGAACCCGCGCGGGCCGGTGCGAGGAACAGCGCGAGGACCGGCACCAGGTACAGCGACCAGATGACGACCTGGAGGACCGTCGGGTTCGGCTGGAAGTTGAACACGCCCTTCAGGAGGGTGCCGTACCAGCTGTCCGGCGGGATCGTCGTGCTGATGTCGAACGCCTTGTCCTCCAGGCCGCCGAGGAACCGCGCCTCCTGGAGGTCGTGCACGCCGTACGCGAGGACGCCCGCCGCCACCACGACGAGCATCGCGCCGGTCCAGGTGAAGAACTTGGCGAGGTTGATGCGCAGGGCCCCGCGGTAGAACAGCCAGCCGAGCGCGATGGCCGTGAGCAGGCCGAGGACCACGCCGAGCAGCGGCGCGTGCGTGCCGTCGTTCGACGCGCGGACGGACGCCCAGACGAACAGGGCGGTCTCCAGGCCCTCGCGGCCCACGGCCAGGAACGCCGTCGCGACGAGGGCGGCCGTGCCCATCCGCAGGGCCGCGTCGAGCCGTCCGTGCAGCTCCGCCCGCAGGTGCCGGGCGGTGCGCCGCATCCAGAAGACCATCCAGGTCACGAGCCCCACCGCGAGGATCGACAGGGAGCCGCCGAGGGCCTCCTGCGCCTCGAACGTCAGCTCCTGCGAGCCGAAGGTGAGGGCGCAGCCGAAGCCGAGGGACAGCGCCACGGCGACGCCGATGCCGGTCCACACCGGGGCGAGGGCGTCGCGCCGCTCGGTCTTCACCAGGTACGCGACGAGGATGCACACCACGAGGCTGGCTTCCAGGCCCTCCCGCAGGCCGATCAGATAGTTGCCGAACATCGCCTCACGCCTTCCCGGTGAACAGCGCGCGGCCCCACCAGTCGTCCTTGTCCCGCACCCCGGGCGGGATCGCGAAGACCGCCGAACCCACGTGCTGGATGTATTCGTTGAGCGCGTCCTTCGCCGCGAGCGAGCGCTGCACGGGGATGAAGCCCTCGCGCACGTCGCGCTGGTAGGCCAGGAAGAACAGGCCCGCGTCGAGGCGGCCGAGCCCGTCGGTGCCGTCGGTGAAGGAGTAGCCCCGGCGCAGGATCGTCGCGCCGCCGTTGGAGTCGGGGTGCGCGAGCCGTACGTGCGCGTCGGGCTTCATCGCCTTCAGGAACGGCTCGTCGCGCTCCTTGGCCTTGCCGACGGCGGCGCCCTCGCCCTTGTCGCGGCCGAACACGTCCTCCTGCTCGCGCAGCGAGGTGCGGTCCCAGGTCTCGACGTTCATGCGGATGCGGCGCGCGACGAGGTAGGAGCCGCCGGTCATCCACTCGGGGCCGTCCTTCTCGCCGACCCACACGTGCCGGGCGAGGCGGGCCCCGTCGGTGCCCGCGATGTTGCGGGTGCCGTCCTTGAAGCCCATGAGGTTGCGCGGCGTCTGGGCGTCGGGCGTGGTCGAGGACGTCTTGCCGAAGCCGAGCTGCGACCAGCGGATGGCGACCTTGCCGAAGCCGATGCGGGCCAGGTTGCGGATCGCGTGCACCGCGACCTGCGGGTCGTCCGCGCAGGCCTGGACGCACAGGTCGCCGTCGCTGCGGGCCCGGTCGAGGTTGTCGCCGGGGAACTTGGGCAGGTCCACGAGGGCCTTCGGGCGCCTGCCCGCGAGGCCGAACCGCTCGCCGTGCTTCTCGAACAGGGAGGGCCCGAAGCCGAGGGTGAGCGTCAGGCGCGAGGGTTTGAGGCCGAGCGCCTCGCCGGTGTCGTCCGGCGGCGCCTCGGCGAGCCCGCCGAACGCGCCCTCGCCGACGGCGTGGCCCGCGGTCATCCGGGCCGCCGCCCGCGTCCACTCCTTCAGGAGCGCCACGAACTCCTCGCGGTCCTCCGTCTTCACGTCGAACGCGGCGAAGTGCAGCCGGTCCTGGACGGGCGTCGCGATGCCCGCCTGGTGCGGGCCGTGGAAGTCGACGGCCGCGCCGGTCGAGGCCGCGGGCACCGCGTCACCGGCGCCGGACTCCTCACGGGTCACCGCGACCGCGCCGCCCGCGGCCGCCGCGCCGAGCACGAGCCCGGCGCCGCCCCAGCCGAGCAGGGAACGCCGCGACGGCGCACCGGTGCTGGTCTCTTCAGACATGGTTGAGCCTCCCCTCCCTGGGACGCGTCACTTGGAGGTGACGACGGCCGCCGCGAGCTTCGACAGCGGCTCCGCGAGCGCGTTCACGCCGTCGAGCAGCTCCTTGCGGTCCGCCTTGCCGACCTTGTCGTACGCCGTGAAGTCGGAGGAGTCCGCGGTCCCCTTGCCGGCGCGGTGCCGGTCGAGGAGCTCGTCCAGGGCCGCGAACTGCTTGTCGAGCTCCTTGGCGAGCGCCGGGTCGTTCTCCGACGCCACCGGCTTGAGCAGGGTGTAGGCCTTCTCGGCGCCGTCCACGTTGGCCTTGAAGTCGACGAGGTCGGTGTGCGAGTAGCGCTCCTCCTCGCCGGTGACCTTGCCGGTGGCGACCTCGTCGAGGAGCTCCTTGGCGCCGTTGGCCATGGACGTCGGGGTGATCACGGCCTTGCCGACGCGCTTGCGCCAGTCGGCGAGGTCCTTGTCGAGCCGCGTCGCGAGGTCCTTCTCGCGCTGCCCGATCTTCTTGTCCTGCCAGAGCGCGCGCTCCAGGCGGTGCCAGCCCGTCCAGTCCTTCGCGGGGTCCTGGTCGTCGCCGAGCCCGTCCTCGCGGACGTCGACCTTCGGGTCGATGTCACCGAACGACTCGGCGACCGGTTCGGTGCGCTCCCAGCCGATGCGGGAGGGCGCGTACGCCTTCTTCGCGGCCTCCAGGTCGCCCTTCCTGACCGCGTCCGTGAAGACCTTCACCTTGGGGAGCGTCTCGTCGGCCTGCGCCTGGACGTAGGAGCGGTATTCGGCCACCGCCTTGTCCAGGCGCGGGTCGCGCTTCGCCGTGCCGGCGCCGCCGGTGGCCTTCACGGCCTGGCGGATGCCCTTGCCCTTCATGCCGGGCTTGCAGGCGATGCGGTAGTCGCCCGCCTTCACCTCGGCGGTGAGGGTCTGCCGGGTGCCGGGGCCGATGTTCTCGCGCTCGCTGACGATGCGGTCGTCGGGGAACAGGAGGTAGACCTCGGTGACCTTGGAGCCCTTGTTCTCGACGGCCAACTTCACGTGCCCGGCGGGGAATTCCTTCTTCGACACCTCGCACTTGTCGTCGCTCGCGGTCACCTTGACGGTACCGTCGCCGCCCTTGCCGTCGCTCTTCTCGGTGCAGCCGGTGAGGGCGGCGAGGGCCGCCGCCGCGGTGGCGGCGGCGAGGGGGAGGCGGGCGCGGTGCATGAAGGCTCCAGACGGAAAGAAAGTGAGGGGAGCCTAACTTAACCGAGCCTTACTTCGGGCATGACCAGGAATGGGCAAAGGACGGGTCAAGCGATGTCCTGAAATCGATGGTGATCGTTGGCGCGGTCACTGTCAGTTCCCCTCTCGCACCGGCGTGACCAGCGGCTTTCCGGTCCGAGGATGGGGAAACACCTCGATCGGCTGGCGATACACACCGGACAGCAGCCCCGCGTCGAACACGTCACACGGGGCGCCGTCCGCGGCCACGGCCCCGCCGTGCAGCACCACCGCCCGGTCCGCGTACGCCGCCGCGAGCCCCAGGTCGTGCAGCACGACGACCACCGCGTCCCCGGCGGCGGCGCGCTCCCGGCAGATCCTGAGGACCAGCTCCTGGTGGCGCAGGTCGAGCGCGGCGGTCGGCTCGTCGAGCAGCAGCAGCGGCGCCCGCTGCGCGAGCACGCGGGCGAGCGCGACCCGGGCCCGCTCGCCGCCGCTGAGCGCGGAGAACGGCCGCGCCGCGAACCCGGCGACCTCCGTGGCGGCCATCGCCTCGCGCACCACCGCCTCGTCGTCGTCCTCCAGGCGGGTCCCGGCCCAGGGCGCGCGCCCCATCCGGACGACGTCCTCGACGGCGAAGGGGAAGGACAGCACCGCCGACTGCGGCAGCACGGCCCGGTGCAGGGCCAGTTCGCGCGGGGGCCAGTCCCCGGCCGCCCGGCCGCGGATCAGCACGGTGCCGGAGGCGACCGGCAGGTCGGCGGCGAGCGCGGCCAGGAGGGTGGACTTCCCCGCGCCGTTGGGGCCGACGAGGGCGAGCACCTCGCCCGCCCGGGCCGGCACCGACACGCCCCTGAGGACCTCGCGGCCGCCGAGCGCGAGCCGCGCGTCCACGGCCTCGGCGAGGACGTCGCCGGGTGCCACGGGCCCGGGCAGCGCGCGCCCGCGCCCGCCGAAGAGCCGCCCGATCATGCCCAACCCCCTTGCTTGCGACGGGTCCTGCGCAGCAGCCAGAAGAAGAACGGGCTGCCGAAGAGCGCGGTGAGGACGCCGAGCGGCAGCTCGGCGGGGGCCGCCACCGTACGGGCGGCGAGGTCGGCGCCGACGAGCACCACGGCCCCGCCGAGCGCGCTGCCCGGCACCAGGAAGCGGTGCCCCGGCCCCGCCGCCATCCGCAGCAGATGCGGCACGAGCAGCCCCACGAACGTGATGACCCCGGCCACCGCCACGGCCGCCGCGGTGAGCAGCGCCACCACGAGCACCAGGACGATCCGCAGCCGCTCCACGTCCACGCCCAGGTGCCGCGCGGGCCGCTCCCCGAGCGCGAGCAGGTCGAGCCTGCGGGCGTACAGGGGAGCGACGAGCAGCCCCGCCGCCGCGCACGGCAGCACGGCGAGCACCTTCGGCCAGGTGGCCTGGGCGAGCGAGCCGAGCTGCCAGAACGTGATCTGCGAGACCTGGGCGTTGTCGGCGAAGAAGATGAACAGGCCGATCAGCGCGCCCGCGAAGGCGTTCACGGCGATGCCGGTGAGGATCAGCGTCACCACTTCGCTGCGGCCGCCCTCGCGCGACAGGGCGTACACGAGCAGCACGGTGGTCAGACCGGCGGCGAACGCGCACACCGTGACGGTCCAGTTGCCGAGGAAGCTCAGGCCGAGCGCGATCGAGGCGACCGCGCCCGCGGCCGCGCCGGCGGAGATCCCGATGACGCCCGGCTCGGCCAGCGGATTGCCGAACACGCCCTGCATCAGCGCGCCCGCGCAGCCCAGCGAGGCGCCCACGAGGAGTGCGAGCGCCACGCGCGGAAGGCGCACCTTCCACAGCACGCTCTCCGGCACCCGCTCGAGGGCGTGCCCGCCGAGCCCCGCGCGGTGCTGGACGGAGGCGAGGACGTCGCCGAGCGGGATGTCGTACGCGCCGAGCCCCGCGGACAGCAGGCACAGCACGGCGAGCACGGCGGCCAGGGCGGCGGTGAGCAGCGCGGGCGTCCCGCGCCGCCCGCGCCGGGCGGTGGCGGTCTCCCGCGCGGGGGCCGCCGCGGACTTGGTCAGGAGACTCACTCGGCGTCCCCGTACAGCTGGTCCACGAGGGAGGCGAGCACCCGGTCCGTGCGCGGGCCGTAGTTGAGGAGCACCCCGTCCTCGACGGAGACGACGCGGCGGTCCATGCCCGCCGGGGTCTCGGCCACGCCCGGGATCTTCACCAGGCCGTCGACGCCGCCGACCGAGTCGAGCCCCTTGGACATCACCAGGATCGCGTCGGGCGCCGCCTTCGCGAGGGCCTCGCTGGTGATCGCCGTGAAGTCCTTCTTCAGGCCCGACTCCTTGCCCGCGTCGACGGCGCCCGCCGCTTCGAGCAGCGACGGGGCGCCCGAGTCGCGGCCGCCGAGCAGATACACGGAGGCCGAGCCGCGCAGATAGAGGAAGGCCACGCGCGGCTTCTTCGCCCCGGCGGGCACGGACCGGCGTACCTTGTCGAGCCGTTGTTCCGTACGGGAGGTGAGGGCCGCGCCCGCCTTCGGCACGCCGAGGGCCTTCGCGACCGCCTCGATGCGCGGGCCGACGTCGTCCAGGCCCTTGGCCGGGTCGAGGACGACGAGCGGGACGCCCGCGTCCCGGATCTGGTCGACGGCCTCCGCGGGGCCCGTCGTGCTCTCGGCGAGGACCACCGTGGGCTTCAGGGAGAGCACGCTCTCCGCCGACACGTCGTGGGCCCGCGTCACCACGGGCAGCTTCTCGGCCTGCTCGAAGGTCGCGGTGATGTCCCGGCCCACGACGTGTCCGCCGAGGCCCAGAGTGAAGACGATCTCGTTGAGGCCGCCGCTGAGCGGCACGATCCGGCTGGTGTCCTCGACCGTGACCTTCTTGCCGTCGGCGGACGCGACGGTCGCCGGGAGCGTCTGCTCCGGTGTGCCCTTGAGCGGTTCGATGCGGTCGGCACGGGCGGTCCTCGCCTCGGCGTTCCCGCCTCCTGAGCCGCCGTCACCCGGGGATCCGCAGCCGCTGAGGGCGAGGGCGAGCACGGCCGCCAAGGTGCCGGCCATCCGGAGTGAGCGCGACTTACGCACCGAAGTCCACCGTCCTGTCGTGTGGTTCCCTGATGACGAGATCTTAGATTAGGTTAGCCTTACCTAACGATCTAGGGCTCGCTCGTCATCGTTCCACTTGGAGGTGCCCCTTGCCGTCAAGACCGTCGCGCCCGCGCCGCGGCCACGGCGCCCGTGCCGTCGTCGTGGCCGTTCTCGCCGGACTCGTCACCGCTCTGCTCCCGGCGGCCGCCGCCCACGCCGAGGAGCGCACGGTGCGCGGCGGCAGGCTCGACTGGGGCCTCAAGTCCTCCTTCCAGAGCTATGTCACCGGGCCCATCGCACACGGCAGTTGGAACCTCACGGGCGGTGCCGCCACCGTCGGCGGCAGCCAGTTCCGCTTCCACTCCGCCAAGGGGTCCTACGACCCGGCGAGCGGCGCCTTCAGCGCCGGGTTCTCGGGCGGGGTGCACTTCACCGGCCACAAGAAGGGCTCCTCGTACCAGCTCGACCTGGCGATCGGCCGCCCCACCGTGAAGGTCTCCGGCGGCTCCGGCACGCTCTACGCCGACGTCGTCAGCAAGGCCAAGGGCTCCGGGAAGGTCACCTCGGCCACGCAGGTGCCGTTCGCCTCGCTGAACCTGTCCGGGATCGACATGAAGGGCGGCTCGGGACCGATCGCCCTCACCCACATCCCCGCCACGCTCACCGCGCAGGGCGCGAAGGCCTTCGCCGGGTACTACACGGCGGGCACGCGGCTCGACCCGCTGAGCCTCTCGGCGGACCTCACCGCGGCCACCGGCGGCAAGCCGTCGAAGAAGCCGAAGACGTCGGACGAGTCCCCGAAGAAGTCCACGGACGAGTCCCCGAAGAAGTCCGGCGGGAAGGCCGGGGCCGCCGGGCGCATCGAGGACGCCGCCGTCGACTGGGGCGTGCGCCGCACCTTCCGCGAGTACGTCTCCGGATCCATCGCCCAGGGCAAGTGGTCCCTGTCCGCCGGGGCCCAGGACGGCGGCGCGCTGTTCCGCTTCCCGCGCGGCGAGGGCTCGTACGACAGGAAGAAGCGCACCCTCGCCGCGGACTTCACCGGTGCCGTCCGCTTCACCGGCAAGCACGGGCTCGACATCGGTCTGAGCCGGGTCGCGGTCGGCGTCGAGGACGGCAAGGGCACGCTCTACGCCGACGTCGACAGCGGGGACTTCACCAAGAAGAAGGCGCCGCTCGTCACCTTCACCGGCGCGGGCCTCGCCGACCTCGAGCCGAAGGACGGCCTCATCGCCGTCACCGAGGCGCCCGCGAAGCTCACCGCCGACGGGGCCAAGGCGTTCGGCTCCCTGTACAAGGCGGGCACCGCGATGGACCCCGTCTCGCTGGCCGTCGCCGTCGACCAGAAGGCGGAGCTGCCCGCGCTGCCCGACCTCGGCTCGGCCGCGGAACCCAAGGCCGCGAAGGCCCCGGACGCCGGGCCCAAGAAGGAGAAGGCCGCCGCGTCCGCCGCCGACACGTCGGACTCGTCCGCCGCCCTGCCGATCACCGTCGGCGCCGTCGCCGCCCTGCTCGTCGCGGCAGCGGTCGCCTTCGGCGTCGTCCGCAAGCGGCGCGGGGCCCGCGCGACCGGCACCGCCGACGACTCCACCGGCACCCCCTGAACCACCCCGTCCCCACCCCCGCTCCCTCTCCTTCCCTCCCTACTCCCTCCCTCCACTCCAAGGAGCACACCCATGGCTGCCCCCCGCCGCCTCATAGTCCGCGCGGCCGCCGTCGCGACGGCCGTCACGCTCGGCGCGAGCGCGCTCACCCTGCCGGCGTTCGCCGCCGACGAGCCCGTCGCGGAGCCCGCCGCGGGCTCCCCGCAGGCGCCGCCCGCGTACAGCATCGTGGACGGCACCCTGAACTGGGGCTTCAAGCAGAGCTTCCGCAGCTACGTGGTCGGCATGGCGCAGGGAAAGATCACCACCAGCGGCGGCGCCCAGCAGGCCCCGCGCAACGGCGTGTTCACCTTCGGCGGCGCCAAAGGCACGTACGGCGTGGGCAACCACGCCCTGAAGACCTCCTTCAAGGGCGGCGTCCGCTTCGCCTCCACGGCGCACCGCTTCGACATCGCCATCGCCGACGTGAAGGTGCGCACCAAGGGCAGGACCGGCGCCATCCAGGCCGACGTCACCCTCAACGGCGCCAAGCAGAACGACATCGACCTCGCCACCCTCGACCTCAACGGCATCCGGCCGGGACACGGCCAGGGCGGCACGGTGACGTTCAAGGACGTCCCGGCGAAACTGACCGCCAAGGGCGCGAAGGCCTTCAACGGCATGTACCGCAAGGGCGAGGTGCTCGACCCCGCCACCCTCACGGTGAAGCCCGGCGCGCCCGTCCCCGGACCGGGCCCCGACCCGAAGCCGACCCCGTCGACCCCCACGAAGCCGAAGCCGACCCCTTCCACCCCGACGAAGCCCAAGCCCAAGCCGACCCCGACCGCCGCCAAGCCGAAGAAGGTCGTCGGCGGCAAGATGTCGTGGGGCATGAAGGAGAGCTTCCGCCGCTACATCGCCGGCGGCGGCAAGATCACGACGGCCGGCGGCGCCAAGAAGAAGTCCGACGGCTTCGACTTCCCGCACGCCAAGGCAGAGTGGAACGCGAGCGCCAGGACGGTGGACGCCTCCTTCGGCGGCAGCGTGCGGTTCCGGTACTCGGGACACGGCATCGACATGACGTTCAGTGACCTCAGGGTCAAGGCGAGCGGCACGAAGGGCACGCTGTACGCCGACGTGAAGGCGCAGGGCCGCTCCCGTGACGACGTGAAGTTCGCGACGCTCGACCTGTCCCGCGTCTCGTACGCCGCGAAGAACGACGTGGTGCTCCTCAGCAAGGTCCCCGCGAAGTTCACGGCCGCGGGCGCACGGCAGTTCGCCAACGACACGGTGGGCTCCCCCTACAAGGCGGGCGACCCGATCGACCCGGTGACCGTCGCGCTCACCCTGTCCGACCGGGCGAGCATCCCGCCCGCCGCCGCGGACTCCTCCGGCGCGTCCGGCCCGTCGGGCTCGGTGGGGTCCTCCGGCTCCGGCGGCGCGTCCGGCACGGGCGGCGGCGTCGTGCCCGCCGGGTCCGTGGGCGGCGGCGGTTCCGTCGGCGACGACACCGGGGCCCTCGCGGAGACCGGCTCCGACACGCCCTCGGGCGCGCTGCTCGGGATCGCGGGCGCGGTGGTCGCGGCCGGCGCGGGCGCCGTGTACGCGGCGCGGCGGCACCACCCCGGCCACGGCGCGCGGGCGTGAGGCCACCGGCCTGACCCGGGCCGGGGTGTGACGACCCCAACTCCTGCTCCGGCGCCGCACGTCCGTGCGGCGCCGGATGCTTGAATGCCCGAATGACCGAAGAACAGCGGCCGGGCGCACCCGGCGCGGCGGACCGGACCGGCGTGCCCGTCGGGACCGACGTGCACGCCGGAGTCGACGTCCTGCGGGTCTTCTGCGGCCCCGACGGCCGGTACGGCAACGAGCTCGGGGTCGTCAGGAACGGCGGCCGCGTTCCCACGCGCGAGGCGCGGCAGGAGCTGGCCGGGAAACTCGGCTTCAGCGAGACGGTGTTCGTCGACGATCCCGAGCGCGGGCACATCGACATCTACACGCCCACCACGCGGCTGCCCTTCGCCGGATACCCCTGCCTCGGCGCGGCCTGGCTGCTCGACGTGCCCGAGCTCGTCACCGAGGCCGGGGTCGTCGAGGCGCGGCAGGACGGGGAGTTCACCTGGATCGCGGCGCGGGCGCAGTGGGCGCCGCCGCGGACGCTGCGCGCGTACGGTTCGGCGGCCGAGGTGGAGGCGCTCGCGGTGCCGCCCGCCGGGGAGTGGATCTACGCCTGGGCGTGGGAGGACGAGGCCGCGGGGCGGGTGCGGGCGCGGGGCTTCCCCGGGCGCAACGACGGCATCCGCGAGGACGAGGCCACCGGGGCGGCGGCCCTCCTGCTCACGCACCAGCTGGGCCGGGCCCTCAACATCACGCAGGGGCGCGGCTCCCAGCTCATCACGGCCCCGGGGCCCGACGACCTCATCGAGGTGGGCGGCCGCGTGGCCCTGCCGTCGCACGCCACCTGGCCGTCGGCCTGAACGGGGCCGGGTCACCCGGACCTCGCGCTGCCGGAGCATCAAGCCCGTCCGGCGTTTGAGGACGAGCGCGCAGCGCGAAAATGCGGTGGCCCGGCCCGGTCAGAGGGCTACGCCGCGTGCGGGAACTCGGTGGCGAGGTCCTGGAACAGGGCCGTGTTCAGGGCGAACGCCCGCTTGCACTCGTCGACGATCCGGTGCCGCTCCAGCTCGTCGGGCACGGTGGCCTCGATCCCGTCGAGCAGCTCGCGGTAGTCCCGCTTGAACGCGGCGGGGTTGGAGATCCCCTCGAAGACGTAGAACCGGACCCCGTCGCCCTTGCGGGCGAACCCCCAGGCCTTCTCGGCCCGGCCCCGGATGATCTGTCCGCCGGAGAGGTCCCCGAGGTAGCGGGTGTAGTGGTGGGCGACGTATCCGCCGGGCCAGGTCCGCGCGCACTCCTCGACCCGGGCCGCGTACGCGGCCGTCGCGGGCAGCGCGCTGACCCGCTCGCGCCATCCCGGGCCCCGCAGATGGGCGAGGTCCCGCTCCAGCTCGGCGACGCGCAGCAGCTCGGGCCGTACGAACGGCCCCGCTACGGGGTCCTCGCGCAGGGCCTCGGCACCGTCCTCCAGGGCGCGGTAGACGAACCACAGCTGTTCCGTGTAGCGCGCGTACGCGTCCACGCCCAGGCGGCCGCCGAGCAGGTCGCTCATGAACGTCGACGTCTCCGCCTCCGTGTGCTGTTCGTGGGACGCGGTGCGGATGAGCGTCGAGAACGACAGCGGGGCGGTGGGCTGAGGGATCGCCGAGTCCATGCGGGACCTCCGGGTGCCGAGAGGGGCGGGAAACCAGTGTGACCAGCATCGATCATGCAAGTTAGGCTTACCTAAGTCAACTGGTTCCCGACACCCTGTCGGTAAATTCCCGACGCTCTGTCGGTAAAACGTTACGCACCCGTTCGATTCACGGCAGGGTGAGGATCTCCGTCCCGCTGTCCGTCACCACGAGCGTGTGCTCGAACTGCGCGGTGCGCTTGCGGTCCTTGGTCACGACCGTCCAGCCGTCGTCCCACATGTCGTACTCGTGCGTCCCCAGCGTCAGCATCGGCTCGATCGTGAACGTCATGCCGGGCTGGATGACCGTGGTCGCGTGCGGGCTGTCGTAGTGCGGGACGATCAGGCCGGAGTGGAACGACGTGTTGATGCCGTGGCCGGTGAAGTCCCGGACCACGCCGTAGCCGAAGCGCTTGGCGTACGACTCGATGACGCGGCCGATGATGTTGATCTGACGGCCGGGCTTGACGGCCTTGATGGCGCGGTGCAGGGCCTCACGGGTGCGCTCGACGAGGAGCCTCGACTCCTCGTCCACGTCACCCACCAGGTACGTCGCGTTGTTGTCGCCGTGCACGCCGCCGATGTACGCGGTGACGTCGAGGTTCACGATGTCGCCGTCGCGCAGGACGGTGGAGTCCGGGATGCCGTGGCAGATGACCTCGTTGACCGAGGCGCACAGCGACTTCGGGAAGCCGCGGTAGCCGAGCGTCGAGGGGTAGGCGCCGTGGTCGCACATGTACGCGTGCGCGATGCGGTCGAGCTCGTCGGTGGTCACGCCGGGAGCGATGGCCTTCGCGGCCTCCTCCATCGCGCGGGCGGCGATGCGGCCCGCCGTGCGCATCAGCTCGACGGTCTCCGGGGTCTGCACCTCCGGCCCGGTGTACGGCGTCGGGGCGGGCTTGCCGACGTACTCCGGGCGCCTGATGTTCCCGGGCACGGAACGGGTGGGAGAGAGCTCCCCTGGTACGAGCAGTGACTGGCCAGACATGCCAGCGAGTCTAACGAGCCCGGATGGGGCAGCATGGCGGGAGAGAACGGGGGAGACGGGAGCTGTGGCCATGGCGCTGTTCAAGAAGCGGACCGCCGGGAAACCGGGCGAGTGGTACTACTGCCTGGAGCACAAGAAGGTCGAGGAGGGACCGGACTGCCCCGGCAAGGACCGGTTCGGGCCCTATGCCTCCCGGGAGGAGGCCACCCACGCGATGGAGACGGCGGCGGAGCGGAACCTGGACTGGGACACGGACCCTCGCTGGCACGATGCCCCCGGGGACCCGGACCGCCCCAACCCCTGACCCCACCGGGGCCCCGCCCCCGCTACCGCGGCGGTTTCTCCCGCCCGCCCACTCGGCTCTCCCCTGCTGCGCGGGGCCCGGCCCCGCCGCTTCGCGCTGCCGCCGGGCGGGCGCCACCGCCGCTACCGCGGCGGATTATCCCCGCCCGCCCACCCGTGGCGCCTCGGCCTTGCCCCACCGGGCCCCGACGCGTCGCGCTCACCGCCCGGTGGGTGGTTTCCGCCGCTACCGCGGCGGGATCTCCCGCCCGCCCACCCGGGTCTCCTCGGCGTTGCCGGGTCCGGCCCCGACGCGGAGCGCTCGCGGCTGGGTGGGTGGTGCCCCAGGGGCTCCCGCCCCGGGTGGGGGCGGGCGGGTGGGCCCGCCCCGGCCGCGCGCAGCGCGACACCACGGGCCGACCGCCGCCCCCCCGCTGTGGGCAATCGTCCCGCAGGGCGGGACGGGTGGGCACAGCCCCCAGCTACCGAGCAACCGCTGAAGCAAGGGCCAGACCCCGGCGCGGACGGGCGGGTGGGCGGGAGACGACCCCGGCAGCGCGCAGCCCGGCTTCCCGCCGCGGGCCATCGACACAGCCACAGCTACCGGGCAACCGCTCCTCCAAGTCCGGCTGCGGCAGGGGCGGGCAGGCACGGCCCCAGCTGCCGAGCACCCGTTGCGGCAAGGGCCGCAGCAAGGCCCGGCCCCGTACCGTCCGGGCTAAGCGGCAGCGACCCGGCGGCGGGTGGCGTCCTCGTCCGTGGCCGAGTCGTAGGAGAGCAGCGAAGGCAGCACCGCGCACAGCGCGCCCACCGCGCCCACGCAGACGAGCCCGCCGGACCAGATGGCCGACCGCGTGCCCGTCCACCCGGCCGCCGCCCCGGCCCGCACCTGCCCGAGCTGCGGCCCGACGCTGTAGGAGAGGACCTCGATCCCGGCGAGCCGCCCGCGCAGCTCGTCGGGGATGGTCTGGTTCCAGATGGTGCTGCGGCCCAGACCGCTGAGCATGTCGCCCGCCCCGGCGAGCGCGAGGGCGACCAGGACGAGCCACACGTTCGACAGGAGCCCCGCCGCCGTGATGGCGAGCCCCCACCCGGCCGCCCCGCACACCACGAGCACCCCGTGCCGCCGCACCCGCGACGTCCACCCGCTGGTGAGGCTGAGGAGCAGCGACCCGACGGCCCCGGCGGCGTACATCAGGCCGAGCGACCACCTCGCGTCCAGGTCGTCCGCGAGGAACGGGAAGATCGTGTTGGGGAAGGCGAAGACCATGGCCGCCCCGTCGATGGCGTAGGTGCCGAGGAGCACGGGCCGCGACCACGCGTACCGCGCCCCCTCCGCGAGCCCCCGCAGCGACGGCTTCCGCGCGCCGTGCGCGGCGGGCGCGGGCGAGAGCCGGGTGCACAGCGCCACGGAGACGGCGAAACCGACGACCGTGACGGCGTACGCGCTGGCGTGCCCGGCGTAGGCGACGACGACACCGGCGAGGGCGGGCCCGGCGATGGCGCCGACGTTCCAGCGCAGCGAGTTGAGCGCTGCGGCGGCCGTGAGCTGGTCGTGCGGCACGATCCTGGCGAGGAGCGAGTCGAGCGCGGGGCGCTGGAGCCCGGCGAGCCCGGAGACCCCGGCCGCCACCAGGTACAGGGGCCACAGGAGCGGCTGCGGCAGCAGCGCGTTGACGAGCAGGACGAGGGCGAGCACGCCGAGCGCGGCCTCCGTCAGGAGGATCACCTTGCGCCGGTCCACCGCGTCGGCGAGCGCCCCGCCGTACAGGCCGCAGACGATCAGCGGGACCAGCTCGACCGCGCCCATCGCCCCGACCGCGAGCGGCGAGTCGGTGAGGTCCTTGATCTGGAGCGGCAGGGCGATCAGCGCCATGAAGCTGCCGAAGTAGGTGACCAGGCCCTGGACCCACAGGAGCCGGAAGTCCCGGCTGGAGCGCCAGGGGGAGAGGTCGGGCAGTATCGCGGCGATTCGTTTCACAAGGGGACATGGTCAGCGGGACGGCGACGCCCCGCAAACGATTTCTCAACCGACCGGAGACCCTGACTCCGCCCGCAGACCCGCACCACGCCCGCGGTCCCCGCCCCTCGGCCCCGCCCTCACCACCGCGTCGGCGGCGGAGCCGTCAGCTGGTCCGCCAGCCGGGAGAGGCGGTCGCGCACGCGGCGGCGCCCCCGGGGCGCGGGCAGGCTGTTCTCGCCCGTCGCCGCGCTCACCAGGTGCTGGACCGTGTCCAGGTCGAGGTCCCCGGCGCGCGGCACGGTGAGCGCCTCGTGGGCGAGCGCCCCGAGTTCGTCACCCGCGCCCGTGTCCGGGCCGAGCGCGAAGACCGTCGCGCCCGCGCGCCGCGCGTCGTGGACGCGGGACAGCAGCCCCGGCGCGGGCGTGCCGGGCGCGACCACGAGCAGCGTCTCGCCGCGCCGCGCGGCCTCGACGCGGCCGAGCCCCACCGACAGGTGCGCGGGCGCCCCCGCCCGCGGCCGGTGACGCACGAGCGTGGGCGTCAGCTCGGGCGTGCCGGACCAGGCGGCCTCGTCGGTGAGGTGCGCGGCCAGATGCCACGGCTCGTACTCGTGCGTGCCCACCAGGAGCAGGCCCCCGCCGTGCGGCACCACACCGGCGCGCAGCGCCCCGGCGAAGCGGCGCGTGGCGTCCGGCCATTCGGTGCCGTTCAGAACTTCGCGCAGCAGCGCGACCCGTACCGCGTCCATGGAGGCGCATACTGCCTCAACAAGTCATTCGTACAGCCGCAGTTCACTCCGAATTCCCCCGAGGAGGGGAAGGGGCGGGGATGGCAGTGGAGACAGTTGAGGCGTCCGTCCCGTTCCGGGCGGGCCGCGAAGGGTACGCCAGCTTCCGCATCCCGGCGGTCGTCGTCACGCACGACGGCTCCGTCCTCGCCTTCTGCGAGGGCCGCGTCGGATCGCAGGAGGACTTCGGGAACATCGACATCGTGCTGAAACGGTCCACCGACGGCGGCCGCACCTGGGGCCCGCTCCAGGTCGTCGGCGCCAACGGCACGGACCTCGCGGGCAACCCGGCGCCCGTCGTCCTCGACACCGGACGGATCCTGCTCGTCCAGGTCAGGAACGCGGCCGCGGCCTCCGAGGACGCCATCCGGCGCGGCCAGGTGGCCGCGGCGGACGGCCGCAGGGTCTGGGTGCAGCACAGCGACGACGAGGGCCTGACCTGGTCGGTGCCCCGGGAGATCACCCAGCAGGTGAAGCAGGCCGACTGGCGCTGGTACGCGACCACGCCGGGCCACGCGATCCAGCTCGGCGGCGGCCGGATCGTCGTCCCCGCCAACCACTCGCTGCCGCCCACCGGCACGGACAACGGCACCGAGGGCAAGTACAACGGCGGCCACTGCCTGCTGAGCGACGACCTCGGCCAGACCTGGCGCATCGGCTACGTCGACGACAACACCAACGGCTACATCAACGTCAACGAGACCACCGCCGCGGAACTCCCCGACGGCCGCGTCTACTTCAACACCCGCAACGACTCGCCGGCCCCCGGCAACCGCGCCGACGCCCACTCCCGCGACGGCGGCGCGAGCCTCGTCAAGCCGTTCCGGCCGCAGTCCTGTCTGACCGGGCCCGTCGTCGAGTGCAGCGTGCTCCAGCTGCGCGACCCCGACGTGCTGCTCTTCTCCGGACCCGCCGACCCCGGCTTCCGCGCCCGGATGAGCATCCACAGGAGCGACGACGACGGCACCACCTGGCAGCCCGTGCACACCGTCGACGGGCTGCCCGCCGCGTACTCCGACCTCGTGCGCCTCGACGAGGACGCCGTCGGACTCCTCTACGAGACCGGGGACTTCGGCGCGTACGAGACGATCACCTTCCGCAGGGTGCCGCTCGACCGGCTCACCTGACCGCGGTCGCCGCGGACGCGGACGTAGGGTTCTGACCATGACTTCCACGGAAAGTGTGCAGAAGGCGCCCGCCAAGGACCCCTGGGACCTGCCCGACGTGTCCGGGCTCGTCGTCGGGGTCCTCGGCGGCACCGGTGACCAGGGGCGCGGCCTCGCCTACCGGCTCGCCCGCGCCGGGCAGAAGGTGATCATCGGCTCCCGCGCGGCCGAGCGCGCCGAGGCCGCGGCCGCCGAGCTCGGCCTCGGCGTCGAGGGCGCGGACAACGCCGACTGCGCCCGGCGCAGCGACATCGTGATCGTCGCCGTGCCCTGGGACGGCCACGCCAAGACCCTCGAAGCCCTGCGCGAGCCGCTCGCGGGCAAGCTCGTGATCGACTGCGTGAACCCGCTCGGCTTCGACAAGAAGGGCGCGTACGCCCTCAAGCCCGAGGAGGGCAGCGCCGCCGAGCAGGCCGCCGCGCTGCTCCCCGACTCGCGGGTGACGGCCGCCTTCCACCACCTGTCGGCCGTGCTGCTCCAGGACGCCTCGATCGAGGAGATCGACACCGACGTGATGGTGCTCGGCGAGAGCCGCGCCGACACGGACCTGGTGCAGGCGCTCGCCGCCCGCATCCCCGGCATGCGGGGCGTCTTCGCCGGACGCCTGCGCAACGCCCACCAGGTGGAGTCCCTCGTCGCCAACCTGATCTCCGTCAACCGGCGCTACAAGGCGCACGCGGGGCTCCGGGTCACCGACATCTAGGCCCGTGCCCGGGCGTGCGGGGCATGGGGGACACTGGTGCGGTACGTCCGTCCGGAATGCCGCATCCGTCGTGCTGTGATCAGGGAGCCGAACCCCATGCCCCGCCTAGCGCTCTACACCCTCGTCGTCTGTGTCCTGGCCGTCGCCGCCGCCGTGGTCTCCTTCGTCCAGGGCAGCCTCCTCGGCATCGTGTGGGTGTTGCTCGCGGGCCTGTCGTCCAACATGACCTGGTACTACGTCCGCCGCGCCAAGCTGGAGCGGGCGGCGCGCGAGGCCGCCGCTAGCCGCTGATCGCGGGGATGTCCGGGGTGCCCTGCCAGAAGCGGTAGAGCCGCTGGCCCCAGTAGGTGTCCCACTCCTCCACGCCGAGGCCGCGCAGGACGGCGTCCACCGCGTCGAAGAAGGCGTCGTTGACCTCCGGGATCCACAGGATGCCGAACACCGCGAGCAGACCGAACGGCGCGAAGGGCTCCACCTGGCGGCGGACCGAGTACGACAGCCACGGCTCGATGACGCCGTAGCCGTCCAGGCCCGGGATCGGCAGGAAGTTCAGGATCGCCGCCGTCACCTGGAGCAGCGCGAGGAACGCCAGGGCGTAGCGGAACGTGTCCGGGACGCCGTCGAGCGCGTCCAGCCAGAACGGGGCCGTGCACACGATCGCGAACAGCACGTTCGTCAGCGGGCCCGCCGCCGAGATCAGGCTGTGCCGCCAGCGGCCCCGGATCCGCCCGCGCTCGATGAACACGGCGCCGCCGGGCAGACCGATGCCGCCCATGATCACGAAGAGCACGGGCAGCACGATGCTGAGCAGCGCATGCGTGTACTTCAGCGGGTTCAGGGTCAGATAGCCCTTCGCCCCGACGGAGATGTCGCCGCCGTGCAGGGCGGTGCGCGCGTGCGCGTACTCGTGCAGGCACAGCGACACCACCCAGGCCGCCGTCACGAACAGGAAGACGGCGAAGCCGGGGTTGTCCGCGAAGCCGGTCCAGGCCGCCCAGCCGCTCACCGCGGTGACGGCCGCGATGCCGAGGAAGACGGGGCTGACCCGGCGGTCGCCGTGGGAGTGGCCGGTCATGGTGCGGGGCTCCTGAGGTTCGTGCGGTCGCCGTACGCCCGGAGCGGGCGGGCGGCAGGCCTGCGGCCTGCGCGGCGTGCCCGACCGTACAGCAGGAGTACGTGAACGTCCGGCGACGGCGGGGTGGTTCCACGAGGCGGCGGCGCGGGCCCCGTGGCGCCCGGGCGGAGCCTGGACCCGGGCCCGGAGCGCGAACGGCGACAATGGGGGCGTGCGATATCGCGTTCTAGGCATCACCCGGGCCCTGCGCCCCGACGGCACCCTCGCCGCCGTCGGTGGTGCCCGACTGCGTGCCCTGCTCGCGGCGCTCGCGCTGCGGCCGGGGCGGACCGTCCCGGTGGCCGTCCTGGTCGACGAGGTGTGGGGCGGCGAGCCCCCGGCCGACGCCGCCGGCGCGCTACAAGCCCTGGTGGGCCGGCTGCGCCGGGCGCTCGGCGCCCAGGCCGTCGCCTCGGTGGACGGCGGCTACCGACTGCGGGCGGCGCCGGACGACGTGGACGCGCACCGCTTCGAGCGCCTCGTCGGCGAGGGCACGCGCGCCCTCGCCGACGGTGACCCGGCCAAGGCCGCCGTCGTCCTCGACGACGCGCTCGCGCTCTGGCACGGGGACGCCTTCGCCGATCTGCCGGACCACGCCGCGCACGCGTCCCGCTGGGCGGCCCGGCGCCTGGAGGCCCGGCGCGCCCGCCTCGCGGCGGCCGTCGCCCTCGGCCGGGCCGAGGACGCCCTGCCCGAGATCACCGCCCTGTGCGACACGCATCCGCTGGACGAGCCGCTCCAGGCGCTGCGCCTGCGCGCCCTGCGCGCGGCGGGCCGCGCCGCGGAGGCCCTCGCCGCCTACGGCGACGTCCGCCGCCTCCTCGCGGACCGCCTCGGCACCGACCCGGGGCCCGAACTGCGCGCCCTGCACGAGGAGTTGCTGCGCCCCGGCGCGGCCGCGGACCGGGCCGGACCCACCGCCCCGCGGGAGGGCGCGGTCCAGGAGCCGACGGCCGCCGCGGGGGCGGCCGCAGCGGCCGCCCCCGGCAACCTCCGCGTCCGGCTGACCTCCTTCGTCGGCCGTGCGGGCGACATCGACGCCATCCGGGACGACCTGCGGCGGGCCCGGCTCGTCACCCTGGTCGGCCCCGGCGGGGCCGGGAAGACCCGGCTCTCCCAGGAGGCCGCCGAGGGGATCGAGGCCCCGGACGGGGTGTGGCTCGCCGAACTCGCGCCCCTGGACGACCCGGAGGGCGTGCCGGAGGCCGTGCTCACCGCGCTCGGCGCCCGCGAGACCGTGCTGCGCGGCGCGGGCGCGGAGGAGCTGCGCGCGGCGGCGGAGCGGCTCGGCGACGACCCGGTCCTCAGGCTCACCGAGTACTGCGCGCCGCGCCGCATGCTGCTCATCCTCGACAACTGCGAGCACGTCATCGACGGCGCCGCCCACCTCGCGGAGCGGCTCCTCGCGGCCTGCCCGGGGCTGACCGTCCTCGCCACCAGCCGCGAACCCCTCGGCGTCCCCGGCGAGGCCCTGCGCCCCGTCGGCCCGCTGCCGGAGCCGTTCGCCCTGCGGCTGCTCGCCGACCGGGGGCAGGCGGCGCGCCCGGGCTTCCGGGTGACGGACGACCCGGAGGCCGCCGCCGAGATCTGCGCGCGGCTCGACGGGCTCCCGCTGGCCATCGAGCTGGCGGCGGCCCGCCTGCGGATGCTCACGCCGCGTCAGATAGCCGACCGCCTCGACGACCGCTTCCGGCTCCTGACGAACGGCGCCCGCACGGTCCTGCCGCGCCAGCAGACCCTGCGCGCCGTCGTCGACTGGTCCTGGGACCTGCTCGACGGCTCCGAGCGGGCCGTCCTGCGCCGCCTCGCGGTCTGCGCGGGCGGCTGCGACCTCGCCGCGGCGGAGGCGGTGTGCGCCGCTCCCGGGGCCGCGTCCGGGGCCGCCGCCGGGGCCGCCTCCGGGGCCGCGGACGTCGAGGTCGACCCGCGCGACGTGCCCGACCTGCTCGGCTCCCTCGTCGACAAGTCCCTGGTGGTGGCCGCCCCTTCGGCCGCGGGCGGCGGCATGCGCTACCGCCTGCTTGAGACCGTCTACGAGTACGCCGTCGAGCGGCTCGACGAGTCGGGGGAGCGGGCCGCCACCGAGCGCGCGCACCTCACCTACTTCCGGGAGCTGGCCCGCCGCACCGACCCCGAGCTGCGCGGCCACGGCCAGCGCGCGGCCGTCGCGGTCCTGGAGAACGAGTACGAGAACCTGCGCACCGCGCTGCGCCGCGCCGTGGCCGCCCGCGACGAGCACGAGGCGCTGTGCCTGGTGCACGCCCTGTCGTGGTTCTGGCTGATGCGGGACCTGCGCACCGAGGTCAGACACTGGTCCCGCGAGGTGATGGCGCTCGGGCCCGACCCGTTCGCGGAGCCGGTCGCGCCGGTGGAGCCGCTGCACGAGCGCTGCACGGACGCCCCGCCGCCGATGCGGCCCGAGGTCCTCCAGGAGGCCCGGCGCGGGGTGCACCTGGTGCACATGTCCTGCATGGACATGGACCCGGACGCCTGGCAGACCCCCCGGGCCGAGGCGAAGCTGCGCGCCATCCGCGAGGCCTACCGGCCGGGCCTGCCGCAGACCTGCCGGAACCCCGGGAGCCTGTGGTTCTACGCCGTCCTGCTGAGCGGCGACGTCCACCGGGTCCGGGAGATCGTGGACCGGACCGTCGCCGCCTGCCGCGACTTCGGCTACACCTGGGAGCTGGCCGGGGCCCTCCAGTGGCGCGCCAACGTCCTGGCCAACCGCGTCGACTGGGCGGGCGACGCCTGGCAGGACGCCGACGAGGCCCTGGAGATCTTCACCCGGCTCGGCGACACCTGGGGCATGGCCGAGGCGCTGTCCTCGCGCGCGGAGGCCCATGAGCGGCGCGGCGCCTTCCGGCGCGCCGCCGAGGACTTCGCGGCCGCCATCGCCCACGCCGAGGCGCTCGGCGCCAAGACCCAGGTGTCCCTCCTGACGGCCCGGCTCGGCGCGGTCTTCGTCGAACTGGGCGAGACCGAGCGCGGCGAGCGGCTGCTGCGGCGCGTCGTGGACGACAGCGTGGGCCGTCTCGACGGGGCGCTGCCCGCCGCCCGCATCTTCCTCATCGGGCTGCTCGGCATGCGCGGCCACGTCCGCGAGGCCCGCGACCAGCTGATGCTGCTGCGCAAGGAGTTCAAGGCCGTCGGCTTCGCCGTCTTCGACGGCACGGTGCTCGCCGTCAGCGCCTGGCTCGACACCATCGAGGGCCACTACGAGGGCGTGCTCGCGGGCGCCCGCGCGACCCTGGAGAAGGCCGCCGACCCGCTCTCGCAGATCGTGGCCCCGCAGCTGCTCGCCGTCCATCTGGGGACCGTGGCCCACGCGTTCGCCCGCACCGAACCGGGCCGGGCCGCCGTCGCGGCGCGCCTGCTTGCGGTGGCCGACGCACAGCTGCCGCCCGGCCACGTGCGGACCGTCTTCGAGCGGGAGGTGCGCACGGCCGCCGAGCGCGCGGTCCGGGCGCCCCTCGGCGACGCGGCCTACGCCGCCGCGTACGCCGAGGGCTCCGGCCTCACCTGGGAGGAGGCCGTCGCGGCAGCGGGCCTGTGACGCCCCGGCCGGGCCGGCGCCGCCGACGTCACGTCTTCGTACGGAACTTGTGGATCGCGATCGGCGCCATGATCGCGGTCAGGGCCACCGACCAGATCAGCGTCACCCAGATGTCGTGGGCCACCGGCAGGCCGCCGTTCATCAGGCCGCGCGCGGCGTCCGCGAGGGACGACAGCGGGTTGTAGTCCGTGAACGCCTGGAGCCAGCCGGGCATGGAGTCGGTCGGCGCGAAGATCGACGAGCCGAACTGCAGCGGCAGCAGCACCAGGAATCCCATTCCCTGAATGGCCTGGGCGCTCTTCATCACGACGCCCATGGTGAGGAAGATCCACATCAGGCCTGTTCCGAAGACCATGGCGAGGCCGACGGCCGCGAACAGGCCGGGGACGCTCTCCACCGAGAAGCCGATGCACAGGGCGACGACGAACAGGATCCCGGTGGCGACGAGCATGCGCATGAGCTCGACCACGATCTTGGCGATCATCACCGAGGAGCGCCCGATCGGCAGCGACCGGAAGCGGTCCATCACACCGGTCTGGAAGTCCTGGTTGAAGCCGGTGCCCACACCCATGGCCATGTTCATCCCCATCATGGCCATCAGGCCGGGGATGACGTACTGGATGTACTCCTCGCGGCCGCCCCCGAGCGCCTGGCCGACGGAGCCGCCGAAGACGTACACGAACAGGAGCGTGAAGACGATCGGCATCAGGACGGCGTCGAACATCGACTCCACGTCCTGCTTGATCCACAGCAGATTGCGGCGCACCAGGGCGCCGGTGTGCCGCGCGAACGCGCGCGGGCCGATGCGGGTGTCCGCCTGTCCGGTGAGCGGGACGGTCTCGCTCGGGGGCCCGGGCGGCGCCTTGACTGCGGTCGCGCTCATGCGGCGACCTCCTCGTACTCGGTGGTCGCGGCGTCGTCCGTGAGGCCGGCCTTGTGGCCGGTCAGGGACAGGAACACCTCGTCCAGGCTGGGCAGTTCGGTGGCGATGTCGGCGAGCGTGATGCCGCGCGCGCTGAGCACGCCGACGACCGCCGTGAGCTGTTCGTCGCTGAGGATCGGCACGAGGACCGTGCCGTCCTCGGTGTCCACGGTCGTGGTGGCCAGGCCGGTCAGGCCCGCCTCGTCGAGCGCGAGGGCCGTGGGGCGCAGCTGCGCCGGGTCGGTCGGGCGGATCCGCAGGGTGCGGCCGCCGACCTTCGCCTTCAGCTCGCCGATGCTGCCGCCCGCGACGACCCGGCCGCGGTCGATGACCGTGAGCTCGCTGGCGAGCTGCTCGGCCTCCTCCATGTACTGGGTGGTCAGCAGGACGGTGACGCCGTCCTCGCGGACCATGCGCCGGACCTCGTCCCAGACCTCGTTGCGCGTGCGCGGGTCGAGGCCTGTGGTGGGCTCGTCCAGATACAGCACGGCCGGGCTGCCGATCATCGACGCCGCGAGGTCGAGGCGGCGGCGCATGCCGCCGGAGTACGTCCGCACCGGGCGCTTGGCGGCCTCCGTGAGGGAGAAGCGCTCCAGGAGGGCGTGGGCCCGCGTGCGGGCCTCCTTGCGGGGCAGATCGAGCAGCCGCCCGATCATGTACAGGTTGTCGTAGCCCGAGAGCTTCTCGTCCACCGACGCGTACTGGCCGGTGAGGCCGATGACGCGGCGCAGCTGGCGCGGCTGGCGCAGCACGTCGTAGCCCGCGACGACGGCGCTGCCTGCGTCGGGGGTGATCAGGGTGGAGAGGCAGCGGACGAGCGTGGTCTTGCCGGCGCCGTTCGGCCCCAGGACGCCGAGGACCGTGCCCTCGCGGACGTCCAGGTCGACGCCGTCCAGCGCCTTGGTCTCGCCGTAGTGCTTGACCAGCCCCCGTACCGAGACGGCACTCGCTCCGCCGCTCGCTCCCCGTTGGGGGGTGTTCTCGATGCGTGTCATGCCCTCCATGAGAGCAGCCGCCACCGACAACGCGCCGACAGATTTCCTACAGGCGGACGACAGCGGCACCGACAGACGCCGATGGATCCCTGCAGACCCCGACAGATCGGCTCTGCCGGGGGCCGGCAGCCCGCCGACGGGGGACGGTCGGCGGGCTGCCTTCAGTGCCGCAGTGGCTGGAAGGGAACGCCCGTCGGCGCTCCGGGCCGGGGCTAGCGGACGGAGTGCTCCGCGGCCGGGAACGCCCCGCCGACCACGTCCTCGGCGAACGCCTTCGCGGCGTCGCCCATCACCCCGCGCAGATCGGCGTACTGCTTCACGAAGCGCGGCATCTTCCCGCCGGTGAGGCCCAGCATGTCCGTCCACACCAGGACCTGGGCGTCGCAGTCGACGCCCGCGCCGATGCCGACGGTCGGGATGTGCAGCGAGCGCGTGACCTCGGCGGCGAGCTCGGCCGGTACGAGTTCCAGCACCACGGCGAAGGCGCCCGCGGCCTCGGCGGCCTTGGCGTCGCGCACCAGCTGGTGCGCGGCCTCCTCGCTGCGGCCCTGGACGCGGTAGCCCATGGTGTGCACGGACTGCGGAGTGAGCCCCAGATGGGACATGACCGGGATGCCGGACTGCACGAGCAGCTCGGTCTGGGCCAGCGAGCGCTCGCCGCCCTCCAGCTTGACCGCGCCGACGCCCGCCTCCTTGACCAGGCGCGTCGCGGACCGCAGGGCCTGGACCGGCCCTTCCTGGTACGAGCCGAACGGCAGGTCGGCGACGATCAGGGCGCGGCTCGTGCCCCGTACGACGGCCGCCGAGAGCATGGTGATCTCGTCGAGGGTGACGGGCACGGTGGTGTCGTACCCCAGGTGGCAGTTGCCCGCCGAGTCGCCGACGAGCATGACCGGGATCCCGGCCTCGTCGAAGACGGACGCGGTCATCGCGTCGTACGCGGTGAGCATGGGCCACTTCTCGCCGCGCTCCTTGGCGGCGGTGATGTCGCGGACCGTGATGCGGCGTGTGCCCTTGCCGCCGTACAGCGTCTTGCTGCTGTCGGTCTTCCGCCCGTTCAGGGCAGGGCTCTGGGCAGCCGAAAGCTGCGTCATCGCAACGGCTCCTTCTGTCGTCTCGAGGCGCCCTGACGGCGTCCCCGGATCACGTCCATGGTGGCATCGCGTGCCGCCCGGGCGCTAGAGGGGTTCTTTTCAGCCGTTTTGGAGACGTATGCCGGACGCGGGTGTTCCTTGGTGTCCTTCCGGGAAAGGCCTGGCAAAGCCTTTCCAATACGAGACGGTCTCGTATCGGAATGTGGCTAAGGTCGGAGCATGACAACACCTGCCGTCCCCGGCACGTCCCGGATACCGGAGGCCGTCCACCGGCGCCGCTGGGCGATCCTCGGCGTCCTGATGCTCAGCCTGCTGATCGTCGTCCTGGACAACTCCATCCTGAACGTCGCGATCAAGACCATCTCCACACCCGCACCCACCGGCCTCGGCGCCACCCAGGGCGAGCTGGAGTGGGCCATCAACTCGTACACGCTCGTCTTCGCCGGTCTGCTCTTCACCGCGGGCCTGCTCGGCGACCGCGTCGGCCGCAAGAAGGTGCTGCTCGCCGGGCTCGCGGTGTTCGGCATCGGCTCCGCGCTCGCCGCCCAGTCCGGCTCGCCCGTCGAGCTCATCGCGTTCCGCGGGGTGATGGGCCTCGGCGCCGCCTTCGTGATGCCCGCCACGCTCGCCGTCCTCATGAACGTCTTCGAGCGCGAGGAGCAGCCCAAGGCCATCGGCATCTGGGCGGCGGGCGTCGGCCTCGCCGTCGCCATCGGCCCGATCACCGGCGGCGTCCTGCTCGACCACTTCTGGTGGGGCTCGGTCTTCCTCATCAACGTGCCGATCGTGATCGTCGCGCTGATCCTCATGGTCGTCCTCGTACCGGACTCCAAGGACCCGAAGCCCGGCCGGATCGACCTGGTCGGCGTCGTCCTGTCCGTGATCGGCCTCGTGCTGCTCGTCTACGGCATCATCAAGGGCGGCCAGCTGGCCGACTTCACCGACCCGGCCGTGCTCGCGACCATCCTCGCCGGGCTCGCCGTGCTCGTCGGCTTCGTCTGGTACGAGAAGCGCGCCGACCACCCGTCCATCGACATCTCGTACTTCAAGAACCGCGTCTTCTCGGCGGCGATCACCGCGATCGCGCTCGTCTTCTTCGCGCTGATGGGCGTCACGTTCTTCTCGGTCTTCTACACGCAGAGCGTGCGCGGCTACACGCCGCTGCAGACCGGACTGCTGATGCTGCCGCTCGCCGCCGCGCAGCTGATCTTCGCGCCGCGGGCGCGGCACGTCGTCGACCGGTTCGGGGTGCGGGCCACCTGCGTGGGCGGGCTCTCCGTCATCGCCGTGACCCTCGCCGCGTTCACGATCTTCGACTCGGACACGCCGATCTGGGTCCTGGAGGTCGTCTTCTTCCTCATGGGCACCGGAATGGCGCACATCATGACGCCCACCAGCGTCGTCATCATGCAGGCGCTGCCGCGCGAGAAGGCGGGCTCCGCGTCCGCGCTCAGCAACACCTTCCGCCAGGTCGGCGGCGCGCTCGGCATCGCGGTGCTCGGGTCCGTGCTCTCCGCGGCGTACCGGGGCGGCGTGGAGGACGAGCTGCGCCTCCTGCCTGCGGGCATGCGGCACACGGCGGGCGAGTCCATCGAGGCGACTCTCGGCGCGGCGGCGCGGCTCGGGCCGCGCGGCGAGGGCCTGGTCTCCGCCGCCAACGACTCCTTCCTGCACGCGATGCACGTCACCGCCCTGTGCGGCGCGGGCGTCGCCCTGGTGGGCGTCGTGATCGTGGCCCTGTTCCTCCCGGGCAAGCCCCCGGCCGCCGCCGCACCCGCTCCCACCGAACCCCACGACCGGGAACCGGCCTCCGCGGGCCGCTGACGCGGCTGGGAGCGCTCGCTGCTGTGCCCACCCGTTCCGCCCAGGGGGCGGAACGGGTGGGCGCGGCCCACAGCTGCCCCGCACCGCTGGCGAAGGGCGCGGGCGAGGCCCGCTGCAAGGGGGCACGCCGCACGGCCGGGCCAGGGGAAAATGGGGCCACCGCCCCACCGCAGAGGAGTCGACACCGTGGAGCAGAGCCCCACCCGAGCCGCCCGCGGCCGCCCCCGCAGCGAGGCCGTGGAGCGGTCGATCCTGGAGGGCGTCATCCGGCTCATCGAGGAGGGCACCCCCCTCGCCGAGCTGTCCATCGAGCGCATCGCCCGCACTGCGGGCGTCGGCAAGGCCACCATCTACCGCCGCTGGAGCGGCAAGGAAGAGATCTTCGTCGACGTCCTGCGCACCCTGGAGGCCCCGCCCGCCGTCCTGCCCGGCACCTCCATGCGCGACGACCTCGTCGTCCTCCTGGAGCAGATCCGCCGCCGCGGTCTGAACCTGCGCGCGTCGGCGATCCTGCACAACGTCTTCGCGCAAATGAAGACCTTGCCCAAGCTCTGGGACGCGTACCACGCGACGGTCATCGAGCCGCAGCGCCGCCGCACCCACGACGTCCTGCGGCGGGGCCAGGAGAACGGCGAGCTGCGCGCGGACGTCGACATCGCGCTCGCCCACGAGCTGTTCGTCGGCCCCATGCTGGTCCGTACCGTCATGCGCTCCGACGCCCCCCTCGACGAGGACCTGCCGGAGCGCGTGGTCGACCTGATCCTCAACGGACTGCGCCCCTGAGAGTGAGCCCCCGAGAGGGGTGCGGGGTGTTAGCGTGTCGCCCCGAGCAGCCCTGAACTCGCAGGCGATATGCGCGTTTCGTCACAGAGTGCGGACCCTGGGGGCGCATCCGGAACCTGTCGTGCGCCCCCGCTCGTCCTCGGCTCCGTAGGGCCGTCCGCGGACGGCGGGGACGACACCCGATCATCGCCTAGGGTTCAGGGGCGGGGGACGGTGTGCACGGCAGTCAGTGAGGCGACGAAAGTATGGCGCAGGCGTACAAGGCGGAGACGGACAGCGGCAGCTCGCGGCCCGAGCGCCAGGGCTCCCCGCTGCGGCGTTTCGTCGACGGCTGGCGGGGTGACCCCGGCATCTGGCGGCGCGGACTCGTCACGGCCGGATTCGCGGTCGTGATCGGTCTGGTGATGCTCGTGCACGCCCAGATCCCGAACGGCGTGGGCAACCTCGGCAGTCTCACCGAGACGTTCCTGCCGTGGCTCGGCCTCTTCATCCCCGTGCTCCTCGTGATCGCCGTCGTCCGCAAGTCCGCGACCGCGCTCGTCACCCTGCTGCTCCCGGTGATCGTCTGGCTCGACGCCTTCGGCGGCCTCGTCACCGACAAGTCGGGCAGCGGCGGCGACCTCACCGTGGCCACGCACAACGTGAACGCGGACAACCCCGACCCGGCCTCGACCGCCCGCGACGTCGCCGCGTCCGGCGCGGACGTCATCGCCCTGGAGGAGCTCACCTCCGCCGCGGTCCCCACGTACGAGAAGGCCCTGGCGGGCACGTACAAGTACCACTCGGTGCAGGGCACCGTCGGGCTGTGGAGCAAGTACCCGCTGACCGCCACCAAGCCCGTCGACATCAAGCTGGGCTGGACCCGGGCCATGCGGACGACCGTGCACACGCCCAAGGGAGAGGTGGCGTTCTACGTCGCCCACCTGCCGTCGGTGCGGGTCAAGCTCGACGCGGGCTTCACCGCCGGGCAGCGCGACGACAGCGCCGACGCGCTCGGCGAGGCCATCTCCCACGAGAAGATCAGCAAGGTCATCCTGCTCGGCGACCTGAACGGCACGATGAACGACCGCGCCCTGAACGCCGTCACCTCCCAGATGCGCTCCACGCAGGGCGCCGCGGGCGACGGCTTCGGCTTCAGCTGGCCCGCGTCGTTCCCGATGGCCCGCATCGACCAGATCATGGTCAAGGGCGTCGAGCCGGTGTCGTCCTGGACGCTGTCGCGCACGGACAGCGACCACCTGCCGGTGGCGGCGAGCGTCGACCTCTGAGGTCACGTCCCGGCTGCCGCCGACGGCCGCGCCCCGTCTGCCCCTGACGGCCACGCGCCGTCGCCCTCCGGCGGCCACGCGCCGTCGATCCCCGGCGGCCACGCGCCGTCGATCCCCGGCGGCCACGCGCCGCCGGCCCCCGGCGGGCGCGGGCTGTCGACCCACGACGGTCATGTGCCCGTCACCTCCCGGTACGCGCGGGCGGAATACTGGGTGCGGACCTCTTTGTTCCGTACGTGAACCAAACGATTCCCTGGATCGTCCCTGCCCTCGTACGGGCTGTTCGGAAGGTAGTACGTCTCCATGCCCCTGGCCCTGCTCGCCCTCGCCGTGGGCGCCTTCGGCATCGGCACGACCGAGTTCGTGATGATGGGCCTGCTGCCCAACGTCGCCGACGACCTGGACATATCCATACCCACCGCCGGACACCTCGTGTCCGCGTACGCGCTCGGCGTCGTCATCGGGGCCCCGCTGCTCGCCGCCGTCACCGCGCGGCTGCCCCGGCGCCGCGTCCTGATCGGCCTCATGGTCCTCTTCGTCGTCGGCAACGCGCTCTCGGCCGCCGCCTCGGACTACCACCTGCTCCTCGCCGCCCGCTTCCTCAGCGGACTGCCGCACGGGGCGTTCTTCGGCGTCGGCGCGGTCGTCGCCACCGGGCTCGTCGCGCCCGAGCGCAAGGCGCGGTCGGTGTCCCTGATGTTCCTCGGACTCACCGTCGCCAACGTCGTCGGCGTGCCCATCGCCACGCTCATGGGGCAGCAGCTCGGCTGGCGCGCCACGTTCCTCGCCGTGAGCGCGATCGGGCTCGCCGCCATCGCCGCGCTCGCGCTGCTCGTCCCCGCCGACCACGGCCACGGCGAGAGCGTGGGCCTGCGCGGCGAGCTGCGGGCGCTCGGCTCGCTGCCCGTGTGGCTCGCGCTCGGTACGACCGTCGCGGGCTTCGGGGCGCTCTTCGCCGCCTACAGCTACGTCACGCCGATGCTCACCGACTCCGCGGGGTTCGCCGAGGCCAGTGTGACGCTGCTGCTCGCGCTCTTCGGCGTCGGCGCCACCGCGGGCAACCTGCTCGGCGGGCGGCTCGCCGACCACGCCCTGCGCGGCACCCTCTTCGGCGGCCTGGCCTCCCTCGCCCTGGTCCTCCTCCTCTTCCCGCTCTTCATGAAGGCCGAGTGGAGCGCCGCCGTCGGCGTGACCCTCCTCGGCATGGCCGCCTTCACCACCGGCTCGCCCCTCCAGCTCATGGTCATGGAGAAGGCCGCCGCGGCGCCCTCGCTCGCCTCCTCCGCCAACCAGGCCGCGTTCAACCTCGCGAACGCCGGTGGCGCGTGGATCGGCGGCCTCGCCCTCGCGGCGGGCTTCGGCGTCGCGTCCCCCGCCCTCGCCGGCGCGGCCCTCGCCGTCCTCGGCCTCGGCGTCGCGGCGATCGCCTACGCCGAAGACCTCCGCCGCGCCCCGTCGACACCCCCGGCCCGGGTCATCACCGGCACCCCGAAGCCCACTCGGGAGCGGACCCACCACTGACGGCCACGCCGCCGCCCAAGGGCCCGGCCCGTCAAGACCGGACGACAACACCGCGCCGCGCGCGGCCGGGGCGGTCCCACCCACCCGCCCCCACCCGGGCACAGACGGGGAAGCCCCGCCCGCGCAGCGGGGGAGTTCCGGGAGGGCGGGTGGGAGGAAGCCCCGCCGCGGTAGCGGTGGGGGAAGCTGCGGCCCGCCGGGGGCTATTCGCGCCAGGCGTTGGTGATCGGCAGCCGCCGGTCCTTGCCGAAGCCCTTGGGGGAGATCTTGGTGCCCGGCGGGTACTGCCGCCGCTTGTACTCGGCGGTGTCCACCATCCGCAGCGTCCGCGCGACGAGCTCCGCGTCGAAGCCCGCGGCGACGACCGCCTCGGCGCCCTCGTCCCGGTCCACGTACCGCTCCAGGATCGCGTCGAGGACGGGATAGTCCGGCAGCGAGTCCGTGTCCACCTGGTCGGGCCGCAGCTCCGCGCTCGGCGGCTTGCTGATGGAGTTCTCGGGGATCGGCGGCGTCCCGCCGCGCTCGGCGGCGGCCCGGTTGCGCCACTTCGCGAGCCGGAAGACCGAGGTCTTGTAGACGTCCTTGATGGGCCCGTACGCCCCGACGGAGTCGCCGTACAGCGTCGAATAGCCCACCGCCAGCTCGGACTTGTTGCCCGGCGCGAGCACGATGTGGCCCTCCTGGTTGGAGAGCGCCATGAGCATCGTGCCGCGCAGCCGCGACTGGAGGTTCTCCTCGGCGAGCCCGGTGAGCCCGAGGGACTCCATGTACGCGTCGAACATCGGCGCGATCGGCACGGTCCGGAAGTCGAGGCCGGTGCGCCGCGCCAGCTCCGCCGCGTCGGCGAGGGAGTGCTCGGAGGAGTACCGGGAGGGCATCGCGACCCCGTACACGTTCTCCGCGCCGAGCGCGTCGCAGGCCAGGGCGGCCGTGAGTGCCGAGTCGATGCCTCCGGAGAGCCCGATGAGCACGGAGCGGAAGCCGTTCTTCTGGACGTACGCGCGCAGGCCGACGACGAGGGCCGAGTAGACCTCCTCGTCGTCGTCGAGGCGTTCCGCGTACGTGCCGGTGTGCTCGGCCTCGTACGGCGCGAGCGGCTCGGCGGAGAGCGTGACGTGCTCGATGCGCAGCCCGTCGTCGACGACGCCCGACGGCGCCTGCGCGGCGGCAGCGGGCAGCTCCAGGTCGAGCACCACACAGCCCTCGGTGAACTGCGGGGCCCGCGCGACGACCTCGCCGTCCTTGTCGACGACGATCGAGTCGCCGTCGAAGACCAGCTCGTCCTGACCGCCCGTCATCGCGAGGTAGGCGGTGGTGCAACCGGCCTCCTGCGCCCGCTTGCGGACCAGTTCGAGCCGCTGGTCGTCCTTGTTCTGCTCGTACGGGGACGCGTTGATGGACAGCAGGAGCCCGGCCCCGGCCGTGCGGGCGGCCGGGACGCGGCCGCCGTCCTGCCACAGGTCCTCGCAGATCGCGAGCGCCACGTCGACGCCGTGCACGCGGACGACCGGGAGCGTCTCGCCGGGGACGAAGTAGCGGAACTCGTCGAAGACGCCGTAGTTGGGCAGATGGTGCTTGGAGAAGGTGAGCGCCGCCTCGCCGCGGTGCAGCACGGCCGCCGCGTTGCGCGGGGCCCCTGCGGGCTGGCCGTAGCGCGGCTTGGCCTCGTCGCTGCGGTCCAGATAGCCGACGACGACGGGCAGTTCGCCCAGGCCCTCGTCGCGGATGCGGACCGCGAGCGCGCGCAGGGCCTGACGGGACGCCTCCACGAAGGAGGAACGCAGGGCGAGGTCCTCCACCGGGTAACCGGTGAGTGCCATCTCCGGGAACGCGACGAGGTGCGCGCCCTGTTCGGCGGAGTGCCGGGTCCAGCGGAGGACCGCGTCCGCGTTCTTGGTGAGGTCGCCGACGGTGGAGTCGATCTGATTCAGCGCAAGGCGTAGTTGAGGCACGGCCCCAGTGTAATCGTCAACCCGACGCGATGCCCCTGGAACGGACGGCGGACGACCGTCCAGGAGCACCGCGCCACGGCCTTGACCTGGGTCAGGAGCGATAACCGAGGACGGTCATCATTCCTGCCTCCGCGTGGTAGACGTTGTGACAGTGGATCATCCACAGGCCTGGATTGTCCGCTTCGAAGTCCACCGTCAGGCGGCCGTTCGGCAGCACGATCGCGGTGTCCTTGCGGGGGCGCCCGGGGGCGCTCGCCAGGGTGAAGGTGTGGCCGTGCAGATGGAGGGGGTGCCACATCGACGTGGAGTTGCTGAACTCCAGGCGCACGCGCTCACCGGCGCGCACCGGGTGACGCCGGTCGGGTGCGTACGGCTTCTTGTCGAAGGCCCAGTCGTACTTCTCCATGCCTCCCGTCAGCCGGATCTTGATGGTGCGGTCGGGCTCGCCGGGCTTGAGGGCCACGGAGTCGTCCGCCGTGAGCCGCTCGGCGAGCACCACGCGGCCCTTGAGCTCCTTGGGCCGGACCGACGGTGACGGCGCGCGGCCGCCGCCCGTGCGGAGCACCGCCTGGGCCGCCGCCTTCTTGCCCTCGGCCACGGCGGTCAGCGGGAAGACGCCGTCCTTGGCGGTGACCAGGACGTCGTACCGCTCGCCCATGCCGATGAGCAGGGCGTCGGCCTTCCGGTGCCGCACCGGGAAGCCGTCGGTGTGCGTGACCGTCAGCTCGTGGCCGCCGAGCGCCACCCGGAAGGCGGTGTCACCGCCCGCGTTGATCAGGCGGAGCCGGATGCGGTCGCCGGGGCGGGCGCGGAAGGAGGTGGGGGCCTTGGGGGTGCGGCCGTTGATCAAGTAGTGCGGATAGGCCACGTCGCCCGCGTCCCGGCCGAGGATGTCGCTGGTGGAGCCCATGAGCATGCGGGAAGGACCCTTGGGGGCGGGCTCGGGGGAGGCCTTCGCGGAGCCGGTCAGGGCGGTGCGGGACATGTGCCCCTCGTGTCCCGAGCCGCCGCCGCTGCCGCCGGAGCCGTCCGAACCGCCGCTGCCGCCGGAGCCGCCGTGGTCCATGCCGCCCCCGTGGTCCATGCCGCCGCCCATGTCCATGCCGCCGCGCAGCTCCGCGAGGACCGCGTCGGGGGTGGAGCCGTCGACGCCGTCGACCCAGTCGTCGAGGACGACGACCCACTCCTTGTCGTACGTCAGGGGCTCCTTGGGGTCGTCGATGATCAAGGGCGCGTACAGCCCCCGGTCCAGCTGGGTGCCGGAGTGCGGGTGGAACCAGTAGGTGCCCGGGTGCGGGACCTTGAAGCGGTAGGTGAAGGCGGCACCGGGCTTGATGTCCCGCTGGGTGAGGCCGGGGACGCCGTCCATGTCGTTGCGCAGGGCCAGGCCGTGCCAGTGCAGGCTCGTGGACTGCGGGAGGTGGTTGGCGAGGGTGAGCGAGAGCGTGTCGCCCGCTGTCGCGCGGATCTCCTTGCCGGGCAGCGCGTCGCCGTACGCCCAGGACTTGACCGTGGGGCCGCCCAGGTCGAGCGTCGCGGGCATGGCCATGAGCTTCAGCTCGCGCAGGCGGCCGCCGCCCGGGCGCTTCTTCTCGGCGGCGGCGACCTCGGGGCCGGAGGGCGACACATAGCCCTTCGAACCGGCCGAAGGGCCGCCCCGGCCGCCGTGGCCGGAGTGCGAGCCGCCGCTGGAGTCGCCGGAGCAGGCCGTGACGAGCCCGGCCCCTGCGGTGGCGAGGGCGGCGCCGAGCAGGGCTCGGCGGGATGTGTGCGGGGTGCGCTCGGTGTGGGTGCGCATGACTGGATACACCTCGTCCGTACTGAGTGGTGCGTGCAGAAGGGCGCGTCTGCTGCTTCTGGTGCACCGCCGCGGCCGCGGAGGTTCCCACCGCGGCCCGGGCAGCGCGAAGCAGCCGGTACGGCGGCCTAGATCCGCAGCACGGAGAGACGGGCGAGGAGCGCGCGCGGCGGGGGCGGCTCGGGCCACGGCGCCGCCCGGAGCCCGGCGGGCAGCAGGACGGGCGCGGCTGCCGGAGGCCGCGCCGCCACCGTGCCGAACAGCGCGAGCACGAGGGCGCCGCCCAGGACGGCCAGGCACACGGACATCGGGTCCATGCCGGTGTCGTGGGAGGGAGAGCCGGGCGGCGATGCCGTACGGGCGACGAGGTGACTCGCGGTCAGAGGCTGGGCCTCCGCGTGCGGTGCGGCCTGATGCGCGACCAGGGGTCCGGTGCCCGCGCCCGCGACGACGTCGTTCACCGCCATGGCCCCGACGCCCGCGTGCGCGATGGCGTGACTCGCGGTCAGGGGCCGGGCCCCCGCGTGCGGTGCGGCCTGGTGCGCGGCCATGGGTTCGACGCCCGCGCCCGCGACGACGTGGTGCACGGCCATCGGTCCGGCGTCCGCGTGTGCGACGGCCTGGTTCCCGACCGCGGGCCCGGCCCCCGCGTGCGGGGGCGGCCCCGCCGCGGTGCCCCGAGTGGCCGCGTGGGCCTCCCCGGGGCCCGTGGTGTCCGCCACGCGCGCGTGGGCCGAGGGTGCCGGGCCGCCGCCGTGCTCCTGCGGATGCCCCAACGTGTGCATCGTCACGATGCCGAACAGCAGCGCCACGAGGAGCAGGAATCCGCTCGCGCTCGTGGGCTGTTGCTTCGGGCTCATGGACGGGAGCTTACCCCTCCCCGGTATGGAGCGATGTGCGGGGCCCGCGAGAAACATTGATCATGAACCCATGACGACTACGGACAAGCCCGGACAGAGCGCGGGCGAGACGACGGCGGCCGAACAGGCCGCGGCGGCCGCGAAGGCCGGTGACGCCGGGGCCGCGGAGTTCGGGGAGGACACCGGGACCTCACGGCAGTTCATCTCCTGGGTGACGCTCGCCCTGATGACCACCGCCTCCGTGGCGAGCCTGCGACCCTCGCCCGCCATGGCCATCTACGGCCTCGCCGCCGTCTTCCTGTACCTCCTGCCCGCCGTGGTCTTCCTGCTGCCCACGGCCCTCGTCGGCGCGGAGCTGGCCTCCGGGTGGACGGGCGGCATCTACCGGTGGGTGAGCGAGGCGCTCGGCAAGCCGCTCGGATTCGTGGCGGTGTGGTGCCAGTTCGCGATGACCATCGCGTACTACCCGAGCCTGCTCGCGTACGTGGCCTCGACGTTCGCGTACGTCGTCCATCCGAGCCTCGCCGAGGACGGCCTCTACGTGGCCATCGTCATCGTCGTCATCTACTGGACCGGGGTGTGGATCACCTCGCGCGGCACCAAGACCGTGGCGGGCCTCTCGTCCCTGGGGCTCGTGATCGGCACGCTCGTCCCCGGCGTCGTGCTCGTCGCCCTCGGCCTCGTCTTCCTGGGGCAGGGCAACGAGCCCGCCGCGCCCATGACGGCCGACCACTGGCTGCCGCCGTGGACGGGCCTGGCCAGCCTCGTGCTCATCGTCAACAACTTCCTGTCGTACGCCGGCATGGAGATGAACGGCGTCCACGTGTCGTCGCTGCGGCACCCGCGCGCGGAGTACCCGCGGTCGATCTTCCTGGCCACCGGCCTCGTCCTGCTGATCTTCGTCGTTCCGGCCCTGGCCATCAGCTGGGTCATGCCGTCCGAGCAGCTCAGCCTCACCGCCGGGCTCATGCAGGCCTTCCAGGCGTTCTTCGACCACTTCCACATCGGCTGGATGACGAAGGTCGTCGGGATCATGCTGGTCATGGCCGCGCTCGGCGGCATGCTGACGTGGCTCGCGGGACCCGCCAAGGGCCTGGTCACGCTGGCCCGGCAGGAGGGCTATCTGCCGCCGTTCCTCCAGCGCTTCAACAAGCACGGCGTGCCCCTGAACATCATGATCGCGCAGGGTGTGATCACCACCCTGATCGGCGTCCTGTACGCGTTCAGCGACGACGTCTCCAGCGCGTACTGGATGTTCTCCGTGATCACCGTGCAGATCTATCTCATCGCGTACCTGCTGATGTTCGTGGCCGTGGTGCGCCTTCGCCGCACCCAGCCGCACGTCGAGCGCGGCTTCGTCGTGCCCGCCGTCACGCTCGTCGCCGGGGTCGGCTTCGTCGCCTCGGCGTGCGCGCTCTGCATCGGCTTCGTGCCGCCGGACCAGTTCGGCGACGCGCCGCTGTGGCGCTATCTGATGATCGTCGGCGGCGGGCTGCTCGCGATCGGCGTGGCCGCACCGGTCGCCTTCCTCAAGTTCCGCAAACCGGAATGGATCCACCCCGACCACCAAGGCGCGCATGCTCTCAACTAGCCTCACGACGCGTATGTCCCCCACGCCCCGGGCCACCGGAGCGCCCCGCGCCGTGCGCGTGGCCGTGGCCGCGCTCCTGGTCGCCGGCGCCGCCGCGTACACCTCGTGGACCCTCGAAGCGGTCCTGCCGACCGGGCTCTCGCCGCTCCGGACGTACGTGAGCGAGCTCGCCGCCGAGGACCAGCCGTACGGGGCCTTCTTCCGGACCGTGGACTTCGCCGCGGGCGTGCTGGTGTGCGCGGGGGCCCTGGGCGGCCTGGCGCGGCTGCGCTGCCGGGCCGCCGTGCCGCGCGTCCGCGCCCTGTCGGCCCTCGGCTGGGCCGGGCTCGTCCTCTTCGGCGCGGCCACGGCCGCCGACGCGCGCCTTCCGCTGAGCTGCGCGCCCACCGTGGACGCGGCGTGCCTCGCGCGCGAGCGGGCCGGGCTCGTGCCCTTCACGCACTCCGCCCACGCGGTCAGCAGCAGCGTGGCCGTGGCCGGGGCGCTGGTGGGGATGGTGCTCCTGACGGCGGCCGTACGCCGGGCGGGCGCGGGCGGGGCGCGGCAGCGGGCGGCGCTCGTGGTGCTCGTGGCCGTCGAACTCGCCGCCACCGGCTGGACCCTCGCGGCCGTCTTCGCCTTCGACGCCGGGCACGGCACGTGGGGGCTCGGCCTCGGCCAGCGGCTCCAGGTGCTCGCGATCGCCCTGTGGCTGGCGGGCCTGGCGTGGCTCGTCCTCGGACGGCGGCGGAGGTGACCGGGAGGGTGTTCGTACGGATCGACGGGGTGCCGCACCACGTAGACGTGACCGGGGACGGCCCCGTGTGCGTGCTCAGCGCGGGGCTCGGCCTCGCGTGGTTCGAGTGGGACCCGGTGGTCGAACTGCTCGCCCCCGCCCGCACCGTCGTCCGCTTCGACCGGCCCGGGCTCGGCCGCAGCGGGCCCGCGCGCGGGGTGCCCACGCTGGCGGGGGAGGCGGAGCGCGTCGCCCGTGTCCTGGACGCCGTGGGGCTGGGGGAGCGGGCCGTGACGGTCGTCGGGCACTCGCTCGCCGGGTTCCACGCGGAGGCGTTCGCGCGGTGGTGGCCGGGGCGGACGGCCGGGCTCGTCCTCGTCGACTCCAGCGTGGAGGAGCGGACGCGGGCGCTGCCCGCACGCGGGGCGCGGGTCGCGGGGGCGTGGGCGGGCGGGGCGGTCCTCGGCGCGCTCGGGGTGCCGCGGGCCCTCGGGCCCCTGCTGCGGGGCGGGGGCGTGCCGCGTGGGCCGCGGGCGGTGTACGGGGTGAGCCGGGTGTGGCGGGCCGGACTCGTCGAGTACGTGACGTACGGCGACGTGGCGCATGAACTCGCCCTGCTCAGGCGGGCGGCCGCGCTGCCGGACGTGCCGGTGGCGGTGCTCGCGGCGGGCCCTGCGGGCGCGAGCCGCTGGGTGTCCCGGCAGCGCGGCCTCGCCGCGTCCCTCGGGGCGTCCTTCCAGGCCCTGTGCCCTGCGGGCCACCTCCTGATGCGGGACCGCCCCCACGAGGTCGCCGAGGCGATCCTGGCCACGCGCTAGCCGGGGCCCTGACCCTGGCCCTCCGGCCCCTCGGCAGCTGTGGCTGTGCCTGCCCGCCCCTGCCGCAGCCGCACTGGGAGGAGCGGTTGCTCGGTAGCTGTGGCTGTGCCCGATGGCCCGCGGCGGGAAGCCGGGCTGCGCGCTGCCGGGGTCGTCTCCCACCCGTCCCCGCCGGGGTCGGGCCCTTGCCTCAGCGGTTGCTCGGTAGCTGGGGGCTGTGCCCACCCGTCCCGCCCTGCGGGACGATTGCCCACAGCGGGGGGGGGGGGGGGCGGCTGGCCCGTGGTGTCGCGCTGCGCGCGGCCGGGGCGGGCCCACCCGCCCGCCCCCACCCGGGGCGGGACCCCCTGGGGCACCACCCACCCAGCCGCGAGCGCTCCGCGTCGGGGCCACACCCGGCAACGCCGAGGAGACCCGGGTGGGCGGGTGGGAGATCCCGCCGCGGTAGCGGCGGGAACCACCCACCGGGCGGTGAGCGCGACGCGTCGGGGCCCGGTGGGGCAAGGCCGAGGCGCCACGGGTGGGCGGGCGGGGATAATCCGCCGCGGTAGCGGTGGGGGCGGCTGTTGTCAGAGGCTCGTGGTGCCATGGACCGCATGACTCAGAGGCTGGTGTTGCGGGTGGTGGGGCGGGAGTTGCCTGGGGCGGAGTGCGGGGGGTTCCGGGACGTGCACGTGGCCGTGCAGCGGGGCAGGGAGCCCGAGGGCCCGGTCCGTGGGGACGCGCCCGAGGCGGTGTGGGAGTTCGGGGTGACGATGGCCCCGGCACCCGACGGCACGCCCGACTTCAAGGGCCCGTACGTGCAGGGAGCGCGGGGCGCGAGGTTCTTCTACCTGACATGGGGCGAGCTGCCGCCCGGTGGCGGCTTCGCGATGTTCCGCCGCGCCAAGCTGTTCTTCGCGGACCTCCCCGACGAGGTGCTCGCGGCCGGGGCAGGCACCGCCGAGCTGAGGCTCACGGACGGGGCGGGGATGCCGCTGTGCGCGGCGGTGCGCCCACCGCACGTGGAGTGGCGAACGGGCTGACCCGCGCCGCCATGGGCCCGGGGCCGCCATGGGGCCGGAGCTGGTCCGGGCCCCGGCCGCGGTGGGGCCGGGCCGCCATGAGCCCAGGCCTGCTTCGGGTCCGGGCCGCGATAGGTCCAGGGCTGCTCGGGGTCCGGGTCGCGATAGGTCCGGGGCCGCTTCGGTGTGGAGCCTCGACGGGGCCAGGGCTGCTCCGGGTCCGCACCGCAATGGGTCCGGGACAGGTCTGGATCCGGACCGCGACGGGCCCGGGGCCGCTCCGGGGCCAAGTCGCGCTGAGCCCGGGGCCGCGATGGTCCGGGGCCATGGTGGGTCCCGGCTGCAACGGGCCCGGGGCCGCTCTGGGGCCAGGTCGCGCTGAGCCCGGGGCTGCGATGGTCCGGGGCCATGGTGGGTCCCGGCTGCCACGGGCCCGAGACCCCTCCGGGGCGGAGCATCGACGGGGCCAGGTCGCAATGAGCCCGCGCCGCAACGAGCCCGGGGTCGCCATGGTTCCGGGGCCGTGAGGGGGCCGGGCTGCAACGGGCCCGAGGCCGCTCAGGGTCCGGGGACGTGAGGGGTCCGGTCCCCTGGGCCGGACCACTGCTGCCGCCGGAGGGCTACGGCTTCGCGCCCCGCGCCTTCAGGAGGTCCGCCATCAGCTTGACCTCGGACTCCTGGGACTCCACCATCCCCTGCGCGAGCCGCCGCTCGACCGGCACCGCGCAGCGCTCCACGCACCCCTGCGCCATGTGGATGCCGCCCTTGTGGTGGGCGGTCATCAGCCGCAGGTAGTAGATCTCGGCCTTGCGGCCGTTGAGTTCGCCGAGCCGCTTCATCTGCGCGTTCGTCGCCATGCCGGGCATCAGCGCGCCGTCGTCGCCCGCCGGGGCGTCGCCCATGCCCATCCACTTCATGGGCGCGTCCTCGGACACCTTGGGCAGCTCCCACAGGTCGAGCCAGCCGAGCATCATGCCGCGCTGGTTGGCCTGGGTCTGCGCGATGTCGTACGCGAGCCTGCGGATCTCCTCGTTCTCGGTGCGGTCGCGGACGACGTACGACATCTCCACGGCCTGCTGGTGGTGCACGGACATGTCGCGGGCGAACCCCGCGTCGGCGGAGGTGGCCGAGGGCGCGCCGTCGACGCCGGAGCCGGAGCCCGAACCGGAGGAGTCGTCGGTGGCGGCCACGGCGGCCGTGATGCCGCCCGCCGCGAGCACCGCGCCCGCGATGGCGCCGATCAGCCAGTCGGTGCGCTTCATCACTGCCCCATCCCCGTCCTCACGGACGTGTCACTGCCCCTTGCCGTTGGTGCAGGCGGCACCCGGCTCGGGGGTCTGCTTGCCCTGGACGAACGTGGAGAAGAACGAGCCGACCTTCGGGTCGTCCGCGCCCGTGATGGCCCGCTGGTGGCCCCAGGCCGTGAGCAGCAGCGGCTCCTTCTGCTTCTTGACCGGGCTCATCAGCGAGTACGGCGTCTTCTTCACCTTCGCTTCGAGCTTCTTCAGGTCGGCGGGCTTCGCCTGGTCGTTGTACGTCACCCAGACCGAGCCGTGTTCGAGGGAGTGGACGGCGTTCTCGTTCGGGATCTCGTTCTGGTAGACGTCGCCGTTGCAGTTCATCCACACCTGGTTGTGGTTGCCGCCCACCGGCGGCGTCACCGGGTACGTCACCTTGCCCGCGACGTGGGTGCGGCCCAGCTTCTTGGCGTCCCAGACCTTCTCGCCGTCCTTGGTCCTGGTGAACTTCGCCACGGCCGCCGCGTCGCCCGCCTTGCCCGAGTCATCGTCGTCGTCGGCTTGCGAGACGAGGAAGTAGCCGCCGATGCCGAGGGCCGCGACGATGACCGCGCTCAGGGTGATGGTGAGTGCGCGGGTGCGGCGCTCGCGGGCGGCTTCGGCGCGCCGCATCTCCGCTATTCGGGCCTTGCGTTCGGCGCTGCTCGTCTTCTTGGCGGAACCCATGGTGTGTCCTTCTGCGGAAAGGGACGGATCGGATGGGTCGAACAGGGGGCGTTGCGAGTGCGTTGATCGTAGCCCGCGTGCCGCCGAGCGGAAGGGCCGCGCTTCCAATCTCCCAAATCCAGCACGGGCGGCGCCCCTTGACCGTCGCCATCCGGCCGACCGCGCGCGGGGGCGGGGCCGGGCCGGTGCCACCCCCACGCGCGGTCGGCCGGTCCGGCACCGCACGGCAGCCGGGTCGGCCCCGCACGGCGGCCGCGCCGGACCCCGCCGCTCCCGGGCCCGCCGCCCGCCCGCCTCGAAAATTTGAACCCCTCATGCGCATTCCCTACGCTGCGCGACATGCGGCTCCTGCACTCCACCGACCTGGCCCTGCGCATGCTCATGCGCCTGGCCGTCGCGGACGCGCCGGGCCGCCGCCACGGGGACGCGCCCGCCCCCGCCCCCACCACCCGCCAGGTCGCCGAGGACATGGCCGTCCCCTACACGCACGCCGCGAAGGTCGCCGCGCGCCTGACGCACCTCGGCCTCGTCGAGGCCCGCCGCGGCAGGGGCGGCGGGCTCGTGCTCACCGAGGCGGGGCGCACCGCGTCCGTCGGGGCCCTGGTCCGCGAGTTCGAGGGCGACGGGGACGTCGTGGAGTGCGAGGGCGCGACGCCCTGCCCGCTGAACTCGGGATGCCGGCTGCGGGGCGCGCTGCGCCGTGCGCAGGAGGCGTTCTACGCCACCCTCGACCCGCTGACCGTCGCGGACATCGTGGCCTCGCCGACGGGACCGCTGCTGCTCGGGCTCGCGAGCCACAGGTCGGGGCCGAAGACCTCGTAGTGGACGGCGGCGGGCGCGACCCCCTTGGCGAGGAGCTGGGAGCGTACGGCCTTCATGAAGGGCAGCGGCCCGCACAGGTACGCGTGCGTGCCGCGCGGCACCGGCAGCGCGGCCAGGTCCACGCGGCCCGTGCGGTCGGCGGGGTGGCCCGGCTCCGGGCGCTCGTACCAGAAGTGGGCCGTGGCGCCCGGCAGCGCGTCCGCGTACGCGCGGTGGGCGGCGCGCAGCGCGTGGTCGGCGGGGGAGCGGTCGGCGTGCACGACGGTGACCGGGCCCCGGTGCCCGGCGGCCGCGAGCTGGTCGAGCATCGCGACCACGGGGGTGACGCCGATGCCCGCGGAGGCGAGCAGGAGCGGCGCGGGCGTCCGGCCGTCCGGGCCGCGCAGGACGCCGTCGTCGAGGACGAGGTCGCCGTAGGGGGCGGAGATCCGCAGCCGGTCGCCGACGCGCACGCGCGCGTGGAGGTGGGCGGAGACCTCGCCGTCGGGCCCGGCGCCGCCCCGGACCCGCTTCACGCTGATCTGCCGGACGTCCGCGCCCGGCAGCCCTGACAGGCTGTACTGGCGTATCTGCCGGGCCCCGTCCGCGAGCTCGACCTGCACGGACACGTACTGGCCCGCGCGGAAGGCGGGCGGGGGCGTGCCGTCGGCCGGGCGCAGCCGGAAGGTGGCGACGTCCGCCGTCTCCTCGATCCGCTCCACCACTTCCCACGCGCGCAGCGCGTCCGCGCCCGCCGTACTGCCCCGCTCGGCGTAAAGGCGGGCCTCGATCGCGATGAGGGCGTTCGCCATCAGCCAGTACACCTCGTCCCAGGCTGCCGCCACCCGGGGCGTGACGGCGTCGCCGAGGACCTCGGCGATGGCGGCGAAGAGGTGCCGGTGGACGGTCTCGTACTGGTCGGGCGCGACGCCGAGGGACGCGTGCTTGTGGGCGATGCGGGCGAGCATGACGTCGGGCCGCTCGTCCGGGCGGTCCACGAGGTGCGCGGCGAAGGCGGCGATGGACCCGGCGAGGGCCCGGCGCTGGGTGCCCGCGGCTTGGTTGCCGCGGTTGAAGAGGTCCCGGAGCAGCTCCGGGTGGGCGGCGAAGAGCCGGTCGTAGAAGCGGGCGGTGATGTCCTCCATGGCGGCCCGGACGGCGGGCAGCGTGGCGCGGACGGCGGCGGCGGACTGGTCGGACAGCAAGGTGCCTCCTCTCGCGGGACGGACGTCCCGGCTCGCGCGGCGCGGCGCCCCGTCCCCCGCGGAGCCGGGGCACGGCTCCGCACGGGACCGGAGCCCGGCCCGCGTAAAACTTGCATCTGAGATACCACTTTAAGCGGATGGTCCGACGCGGCTGTCACCGCCTCCGGAGAACCGTGCAGTATGGGCGATGAGCGGCCGCAACGCGCGTGAAACCGTGTGGTGGGATGCTCATGTGCCGGGGCGACGTCCCATGGCTTGGGAGCAGCCGGTTCCGACCAGCAAGGATGGGTGGAAGTCGAGATGGACAAGCAGCAGGAGTTCGTGCTCCGCACTCTGGAGGAGCGCGACATCCGGTTCGTGCGCCTGTGGTTCACGGACGTACTCGGCTTCCTGAAGTCGGTCGCGGTCGCCCCCGCCGAGCTGGAGCAGGCCTTCGACGAGGGCATCGGCTTCGACGGCTCGGCGATCGAGGGCTTCGCCCGCGTCTACGAGTCCGACATGATCGCCAAGCCGGACCCGTCCACCTTCCAGGTGCTGCCCTGGCGCGCGGAGGCGCCCGGCACGGCCCGGATGTTCTGCGACATCCTGATGCCGGACGGCTCCCCGTCCTTCGCCGACCCGCGCTACGTCCTCAAGCGCGCCCTCGCCAAGACCTCCGACCTCGGCTTCACCTTCTACACGCATCCCGAGATCGAGTTCTTCCTCCTGAAGGACCGCCCCCTGGACGGCTCGCGGCCCACCCCCGCCGACACCAGCGGCTACTTCGACCACACCCCGCAGAACGTGGGCATGGACTTCCGCCGCCAGGCCATCACGATGCTCGAATCCATGGGCATCTCGGTCGAGTTCAGCCACCACGAGGGCGGGCCCGGGCAGCAGGAGATCGACCTGCGCTACGCGGACGCGCTCTCCACGGCGGACAACATCATGACGTTCCGCCTGGTCATGAAGCAGGTGGCCCTGGAGCAGGGCGTCCAGGCGACGTTCATGCCGAAGCCGTTCTCCGAGCACCCCGGCTCCGGCATGCACACGCACCTGTCCCTCTTCGAGGGCGACCGCAACGCGTTCTACGAGTCCGGCGCCGAGTACCAGCTCTCCAAGGTCGGCCGCTCCTTCATCGCGGGCCTCCTGAAGCACGCCGCCGAGATCTCCGCGGTCACCAACCAGTGGGTCAACTCCTACAAGCGCATCTGGGGCGGCTCCGAGCGCACCGCGGGCGCGGGCGGCGAGGCCCCCTCGTACATCTGCTGGGGCCACAACAACCGCTCGGCCCTCATCCGCGTGCCCATGTACAAGCCCGGCAAGACCGGCTCCGCCCGCGTCGAGGTCCGCTCCCTCGACTCCGGCGCCAACCCCTACCTCGCCTACGCGGTCCTCCTCGCCGCGGGCCTCAAGGGCATCGAGGAGGGCTACGAACTCCCGCCGGGCGCCGACGACGACGTCTGGGCCCTCCGCGACGCCGAACGCCGCGCCCTCGGCATCGAACCCCTCCCGCAGAACCTCGGCGAGGCCATCCACCTCATGGAACGCTCCGAACTGGTCGCGGAGACCCTCGGCGAGCACGTCTACGATTTCTTCCTGCGCAACAAGAAGCAGGAGTGGGAGGAGTACCGCTCCGAGGTCACCGCGTTCGAGCTGCGCAAGAACCTGCCGGTCCTGTAAGCGCGGCTCGGCCCCCTTTCGGACGGCCCTGCGGTGAGGGACCGCACTCGACGACCGCGGCCCCTCACCGCCGTCCGCCTACCTCCGGGCCGCCTGCGGGCCGTCGAACACCGAACGGGTCCGCCGCGCGGGGACCACTGGCAGCGACCAGACCCGCGCCGCAGCCCCCCGGGACCACCCGCGCGTGCAGGGATCACCCGCTCGTCGCACCATTCCCGGTCAACGAGTCGGGACCATCCCCGCACGCGCGGGGACCACTCCCACAGGGCGTCGTGGTTGGTGCCGGGCTGGGGACCATCCCCGCACGCGCGGGGACCGCCGGAGCGCTGTCATCCACGCGATGGACGACATGGGACCACCCCCGCACGCGCGGGGACCACGCTCCCGCCTGCGCCAGCCCGGTCCGCGACCAGGGACCACCCCCGCACGCGCGGGGACCACCCTGCGTCATCCCGTACCGGAATCCCTTTGCCGGGACCACCCCCGCACGCGCGGGGACCACTCAGCGGCGGAAGCGGAACCCTTGTCGTCGCGGGGACCACCCCCGCACGCGCGGGGACCACACGAGCTGACCAGGCACGTTAGCGGGGCAGAGCTCCGGTTTCATTCGCTTCCAAAAGAACGGACATTTCGCCCCAGGGTCGAGTTGAAGCGGTGCTTCGGATTCTAGGGGCCCTCCGCGGCGCGTGGCTCCGGGTTCGGTTGTGCGCTGTGCAGTGCGTGAGGAGTGGGTGAATGTCCCGGGCGTGGTGGCCGAGGCGCAGGGCAGGGGCGCTCTGGACTGTCGATCTATGCGGCCTCCGGAGTCGTGTGCGCAACAAGGAGCAGGCAGGAGTGGGAGGAGTACCGCTCCGAGGTCACGGTCTTCGAGCTGCGGAAGGGCCTGCCTGGGCTGTAGGGGTGCGAACCTTCCGGGTTCCTGGGGGGCTTGGGGGGCGAGAGGTCCCGGGCGGGGGTGCGGGACTTTGGGCGAAGGCCTGCTCGAAAACGCGTTCGTTCCGGGTGGGATATGGGTAGATCGTCCGGCATGGATCTCCTCGCGCTCGAACTCGGTCCCCTTCGGCCGCGCGCCGTCGATCTGTTCCTCGGTGGCGTGCTGTTCACCGTCGTCTTCTGGGTCTTCGCCGGGGTGCTGCTGCCCCGTCTCACGCGGGCGCTGGCCGAGCGCGAGCGGCTGACGGAGGGGCGGGCCCGTGCGGCCGAGGCGGCTCTCGCCGAGGCGGCCAGGGCGGGTGAGGCGCGCGCGGGCATCCTGGCCGACGCGCGGCACGAGGCCGCCCTGACCCGGCAGCGCGCCCTGGAGGAGGGCACCGAGGCGATACGGGCCGCCCGGGAGGCCGGGCTGCGGGAGCGGGACCAGGCCGTGGCCGCCGGTACCGCCCGCGTCGCCGCGGAGCGTGCCGCCGCGCGGGGTGAACTGGAGCGGGACGCAAGGCGCTTGGCTGCCCGTCTCGCCGAGCGCATCGTCGGCGAGCCCTTGGGTGCCGCGACCGACCGCTGAGCCGCGCGGCGGTCGCCGCCTTCCGGACTCCCCGTACGGGTAAATGAGTTGCCCGCGCGGCGTGGTGCGCGGTTAGCGTCGCGGGCATGGACGAAGAGGAACTGCTGAAGCGCTCCGGCGGTCCCGTGACCCGGGGGCGGCTCGTGCGGGACCTGCGGGCACTGGGCCTCGCCGCGGGCGACGTCGTCATGTTCCACACCCGGATGTCCGCCATCGGATACGTGGCGGGCGGCCCGCAGACGCTCATCGGGGCGCTCGGCGATGTCGTGGGGGAGCGCGGCACGCTGATGGTGACGTGTGGGTGGAACGACGCGCCGCCGTACGAGTTCAGCACGGAGTGGCCGCAGGAGTGGCAGGACGCCCTGCGCGCGGAGCACCCCGCGTACGACCCGGAGTTGAGCGAGGCCGACCACAACAACGGGCGGCTGCCCGAAGCGCTGCGCCGCTGGCCCGGCGCCGTGCGCAGCCGCCACCCCGACGCCAGCTTCGCCGCGCTCGGCGCCGACGCGCGGGCGCTGATGGACGACCACCCGTGGGACGACCCGCACGGCCCGGACAGCCCCCTCGCCCGGCTCGTGGCGAAGGGCGGCCGGGTGTTGCTCCTCGGCGCGCCGCTCGACTCGCTCACGCTGCTGCACCACGCCGAGGCCCTCGCCGACGCCCCCGGCAAGCGCTTCGTGGACTACGAACAGCCCGTCCTGGAGGGCGGCCGGCGCGTCTGGCGGCGCTTCCACGACATCGACTCCGCCGACGGCGCCTTCGACTACTCCGCGGTCGTGCCGGACGGCGTCTGGCCGTTCGAGGTCATCGCCCGTGACCTGCTCGCCACCGGCAAGGGCGCGCGCGGGCTCGTCGGCGCCGCCGAGAGCCACCTCCTGGAGGCCCGGGACGTCGTGGAGTTCGGCGTGGCCTGGATGGAGGAGAAGCTCAGATGACCTCCCGCAGCGGCCGTGCCGCCCGGACCTTGTACTCCTGGATGCACCAGCCGTTGCCGTCGGGATCGGTGAAGTACATGAAGGAGGCGCCGTCCGCCTCCGCGTAGGAGACGGTCTCGGACAGTTCGAGGCCGCGGGCGGTCAGCTCCTCGCGGGCCTGCTTCAGATCGGCGACCACGAGCTGGAGGCCCTGGTACGAGCCGGGTTCGGGCGTCGGGCCCGGCGTCGACTCCCAGACGGTGTCTCCGAGGATCACCGAGCAGCCGGAGCCGGTCGGCGTCAGCTGCACGAGCCGTATGCCGGGCGCGACCTCCCCGTCGATGTCGACGTGGAAGCCGCACTTGTCCGCGTAGAAGTCCCTGGCCCGGTCGATGTCGGTGACGGGCAGGGGGATCACTTCGAGTGTGTAGTCCATCGACTCTCCTCGTGGCCGGGCGCCCGCGGGGCCGGGACGCCCTCGTGGTCGGTCGTTCGGCGTTCGGCGTTCAGCGTTCAGCGTTGCGCGAGCGGGGCCGGGGCCTCCTGCACCGTCCAGCCGTTGCCGTCCGGGTCCTTGAAGAAGCAGAAGGAGCTCCACTCCGCGTCGCCCCTGCCGTCCTCCCAGCCCCGCGCGCCCAGCGTCCGCACCGGCGTGACGTCCACGCCGCGGTCCGCGAGCTCCGCGCGGGCCGCCTCGATGTCGGTCACGCAGAGCTGGAGGCCCTGGAGCGAGCCGGGGGCCATCGCGTCCTGGCCGGGGGCCAGGGGCAGACCGGAGACCATGGCGAACGAACAGCGCGAGCCGGGCGGCGTGATCTGGATGACGCGCACGCCCGGCGCGACCTCGCTGTCCAGGTCCGCCCCGAAGCCGCACTTGTTCTCGTAGAAGTCCTTGGCCCGGTCGAGGTCCGCGACGGGCAGCGTCACGACTTCGAGCGTCCATTCCATGGCTCGATCCCTTCCTTCGGGGCGTACGCCGCGACCGGGGCGCACACCGGCCCGCCCATGGTACGGATATTTGTTCGATTGAGGAGGGTCTTCGGCGACCCCGGCGACCCCGGCGACCCCGGCGACCCCGGCGACCCCGGCGGCCCTGGCGTGCCCGCCGCCCCCGAGCGCCCGCCGCCCCCGGCACGCCACCGCCCCGGCCCGCCCGCCCTCACCCGAACCGCCACCGCGTCTGGCTGAACGGCTCCCCCTTGCCGAAGCCGAACACCGTGCGCGGCGCCACCGCGAAGACATACGCGTTCCCGGCGCCGTGGTGGAAGCAGCCGTCCCGCACCTCGTAGTGCCAGAAGCTGCCGTACTTGTCCTCCCAGGCGGCGGCGAGGGCCAGCAGCCGCCGCTCGTCCGTGACCCGCGTCGCCGTGCCCTCGACGACCACGTCGTAGCCCTGGTCCCACTGTCCGGTGCCGGTGGTCAGGACCGTCTCGGGGTTGCGCGCCAGATTGCGCGCCTTGCGCTCCTCGGGGCCCGTCGCGAAGTGCAGCGCCCCGTCCTGCCACACCGCGGGCAGCGGCGTGACGTGCGGGCGGCCCTCGGGGCGCACCGTCGAGATCCAGAACTGCTCGGCCGACCGCAGCAGCTCAAGGGCGTACGCCCAGGGGACGGCGACGGCGTCGTCGCTGCTGTAGCGCGGATCGAGCTCGGTCACCGGTTCCTGGCTCGTCATGACGGCCCTCCTGTCGCTTCCATGCTTGCGTCCCGGGGCAGACCTCGCACGCGCGGGAAACTCATCGGACCGCGCCCGGTCACCGCTCGGTAGGCTCTGGCCAGGACAGGCGAGCGAAAGGCGTGCAGATGACGCTGCCGCAAGGGCGCAGGAGCAGCACGTTCACGCGGCTGCTGCGGCACGGATTCACCGACCCGTCGGCCGCCGAGCGGCTGCTCGCCGCGCCCGGCCTCGACGCCGTCCGCGCCGACCCGGTGCTCCTGGACGCGCTCGGCGCCACCGCCGACCCCGACGTGGCGCTGCTCGGCCTCGTCCGCCTCGTGGAGGCCCAGCCCGAGGAGTCCGCCGGGACCGACCGGCGTGAGCTCCTCGACACCCTCGTCAGCTCCAAGCCGCTGCGCGACCGGCTGCTCGGCGTCCTCGGCGCCTCCGAGGCGCTCGCCGACCACCTGGCCCGGCACCCGCGCGACTGGCGCGCCCTGGTCACGTACGAGGCCGCCGATCTGCACCCGGGCGTCGAGGAGTTCGAGCGCTGCCTCGCCGGGGCCACCGACCCGGTCTCGCTGCGCGTCGCCTACCGCCGCTGCCTGCTCTCCATCGCCGCCCGCGACGTGTGCGGCACCACCGACGTCGCCCAGACCGCCGCCGAGCTCGCCGACCTCGCCACCGCCACGCTGCGCGCCGCGCTCGCCATGGCCCGCGCCGCCGCGCCCGCCGACGCCGCCCAGTGCCGCCTCGCGGTCATCGCCATGGGCAAGTGCGGCGGCCACGAGCTGAACTACGTCTCCGACGTCGACGTCATCTTCGTCGGCGAGGCCGCCGACGGCGTCGACGAGGGCAAGGCCCTGCGGGCCGCGACCCGGCTCGCCTCGCACCTGATGCGGATCTGCTCGGACACCACGGTCGAGGGCACCATCTGGCCCGTCGACGCCAATCTGCGCCCCGAGGGCCGCAACGGCCCGCTGGTGCGCACCCTGTCCTCGCACCTCGCCTACTACCAGCGCTGGGCCAAGACCTGGGAGTTCCAGGCGCTGCTCAAGGCCCGGCCCGTCGCCGGTGACGCCGAGCTCGGCGAGGAGTACGCCGCCGCCGTCGCGCCCCTGGTCTGGCAGGCCGCCGAGCGCGAGAACTTCGTCGCCGACGTGCAGAAGATGCGCCGCCGCGTGATCGCCAACATCCCGGCGGGCGAGGTCGACCGCGAGCTGAAGCTCGGCCCCGGCGGCCTGCGCGACGTCGAATTCGCCGTACAGCTCCTGCAGTTGGTGCACGGCCGCGCGGACGCGTCGCTGCGCAGCGGTACGACGCTCGACGCCCTGGCCGCGCTCGCCGCCGGGGGCTACGTCGGCCGCGTCGACGCCACCCAGCTCGACGACGCCTACCGCTTCCTGCGCTCCCTGGAGCACCGCATCCAGCTGTACCGGCTTCGCCGCACCCACCTCGTGCCCGAGGACGACGCCGACCTGCGCCGCATCGGCCGCTCCCTCGGCATGCGCACCGAGCCCCTCACCGACCTCGGCCGCGCCTGGAAGCGGCACACCACCGTCGTCCGCCGCCTGCACGAGAAGCTCTTCTACCGCCCGCTGCTCGACGCCGTCGCCCAGCTCGCCCCCGGCGAGACCCGGCTGAGCACCGAGGCGGCCCGCGAGCGGCTCGTCGCCCTCGGGTACGCCGACCCGGCCGCCGCCCTGCGCCACCTGGAGGCCCTCGCCTCCGGCGTCACCCGCAAGGCCGCCATCCAGCGCACGCTCCTGCCGGTCCTGCTCGGCTGGTTCGCGGACTCCGCCGACCCCGACGCGGGCCTGCTCGGCTTCCGCAAGGTCTCCGACGCGCTCGGCAAGACCCCCTGGTACCTGCGTCTGCTGCGCGACGAGGGCGCGGCGGCGGAGAACCTCGCCCGGGTCCTCTCCGCCGGGCGCCTCGCCCCCGACCTGCTGCTGCGCGCCCCCGAGGCGGTCGCCCTGCTCGGCGACGAACGCGGCCTGGAGCCGCGCGGCCGCGCCGCCCTCGAACAGGAGGTGCTGGCCGCCGTAAGCCGCGCCGACGGGCCCGAGCAGGCGGTGGCCGCCGCCCGCGGGGTGCGGCGGCGCGAGCTGTTCCGCACCACCGCGGCCGACCTCATCGCCTCGTACGGCAGCGCGGGCACCGACGCGGGCGCGCTGGTGGACCGCGTGGGCACCGCCGTGTCCGACCTGACCGCCGCCACCATCGCGGGCGCCCTGCGCGCCGTGGTCCGCGACGGCTGGGGCGACGAGCTGCCCACCCGCTTCGCCGTCATCGGCGTGGGCCGCTTCGGCGGGCGCGAGCTCGGCTACGGCTCCGACGCCGACGTCCTCTTCGTGCACGAGCCCCGCGAGGGCGTCGACGACCAGGAGGCGGCCAAGGCCGCGAACAAGGTCGTCGCCGAGATGCGGCGCCTGCTCCAGCTGCCCTCCGCCGACCCGCCGCTGCTCATCGACGCCGACCTGCGCCCCGAGGGCAAGAGCGGCCCGCTGGTCCGCACCCTGAAGTCGTACGCCGCCTACTACCGCCGCTGGTCCCTCGTCTGGGAGTCCCAGGCGCTGCTGCGCGCCGAGCCCGTCGCGGGCGACGCGGACCTCGGCAGGGCCTTCGTCGAGCTCGTCGACCCGCTGCGCTACCCCGCCGAGGGGCTCGGCGAGGAGGCGGTCCGCGAGATCCGCCGGCTGAAGGCCCGGATGGAGACCGAGCGCCTGCCGCGCGGCGCCGATCCCACGCTGCACACCAAGCTGGGCCGCGGCGGCCTCTCCGACGTCGAGTGGACCGTCCAGCTCCTCCAGCTCGGGCACGCCTGGGCCGAGCCGGGCCTGCGCACCACCCGCACCCGGGAGGCCCTCGCCGCGGCCTGCGCGGCCGGGCTCATCCCCGGCGAGGAGGCCGGGATCCTCGACGAGGCGTGGGTGCTCGCCACGCGGGTGCGGAACGCGGTGATGCTGGTGCGGGGGCGGGCGGGCGACACGTTCCCGTCCGACGGGCGGGAGCTGGCCGCGGTCGGGCGCTACCTGGGGTACGAGGCCGGACACGTCGGGGACATGCTGGACGACTACCGCCGCACCACCCGGCGGGCCCGGGCCGTGGTGGAAGCGCGCTTCTACGGGGCGTAGCCCTCGCGGGGCGCCCCGGGCCCGCCCCTTCCCGAACAAGGGGGCTCCGCCCCCTTGGACCCCCTTATCGGCGCTCCGCGCCTCGTCCTCAAACGCCGGACGGGCTATGAATAGCCCCTCCGGCGTTTGAGGAGCGGGGGTCTGGGGGCGGAGCCCCCAGGAATCGGGAAGGGGCGGGTCTGGGGCGCCCCGCGAGGGATCAGGCCCGGAGTGGCGGGATCTGCTGCGGCAGGGCGTAAGGGAAGGCGCCGTACCAGAGGCGGACGACCGCGAAGCCGAAGGCGAGGCAGATCATGCCGCCCACCGCGTCCAGCCAGAAGTGGTTGGCGGTGGCGACGATGACCACGAGCGTCGCCACGGGGTAGAGCAGGCCGAGGACCTTCGCCCAGGGCACCGAGGCGAGGGCGAAGATGGTCAGGCCGCACCACAGGGACCAGCCGATGTGCATGGACGGCATCGCGGCGTACTGGTTCGACATGTTCTTGAGGTCGCCGGACGCCATCGAGCCCCACGTGTTGTGCACGATGACGGTGTCGATGAAGTCCCCGCCGGGCATCAGCCGGGGCGGCGCCAGCGGATACAGGTAGTAACCGAGCAGGGCCACCGCCGTGGTCGCGAAGAGGACCAGGCGCGTGGCCGCGTACCGGCCGGGATGACTGCGGTACAGCCACACGAGAACACTGAGCGTGACGATGAAGTGCAGCGTCGCGTAGTAGTAGTTCATGCCGACGATGAGCCATGTCACGGAATCCACGGCGTGGTTGACGGAACGCTCCACGGCGATGCCGAGGGTGTTCTCCACGTCCCAGATCCAGTCGGCGTTGCGCAGCGCGGCCGACTTCTGCTCCGGCACCGCGTTGCGGATCAGCGAGTACGTCCAGTAACTCACCGCGATCAACAGGATCTCGAACCACAGCCGTGGTCGCCGGGGCGTACGCAAGCGGCGCAGGAGATTCCGCCCAAAGCGGTCATCCGGCTCGCCCGCGCTGGGTGATGTGGTGGGCCGCTGGCGGCCTTCCAGTGTCGTCACAGTCATCTCACCCATAGGCACAGAGTCTGCCAGATACCCACCTCACCTCAGATCATCCCCCCGATGGGTTCCGGGCGCACTCCCTACGCCTCAGGGACGAGTCGCTTCAGGCCGATTTCCTAAGGGGCGGACCGGGTGCCGGGCCGCTCGTCCGGGCACATCGCCGTGGAGCCGCGCACCACCAGCTCCGGCATGAAGACGAACTCGCTGTGCGGCGCGGGCGTCCCCGCGATCTCCTCCAGGAGCGTGCGGACCGCGGCCTGGCCCATCGCGGGCACGGGCTTGCGGACCGTCGTCAGGGGCGGATCCGTGAAGGCGATGAGGACCGAGTCGTCGAAGCCGACGACGGAGACGTCGTCCGGCACCTCCAGGCCCCGGTCCCGCACGGCCCGCACCGCGCCGAGCGCCATCATGTCGCTGGCGCAGACGACGGCCGTGCAGCCGCGGTCCAGGAGCGCGGAGGCCGCCGCCTGACCGCCTTCGAGCGTGTACAGGGAGTGTTCGACGAGCTCCGCCTCGACGGCGTCCGGCGCCAGCTGGAAGCGCTCCCGCATGGTGCGCGTGAAGCCCTCGATCTTCCGCTGCACCGGTACGAAGCGGCGCGGGCCGAGGGCCAGGCCGATGCGGGTGTGGCCGAGCGAGGCCAGGTGCGTGACCGCGAGGCGCATGGCCGCGCGGTCGTCGGGCGAGATGAACGGCGCCCGCACCGCGGGCGAGAAGCCGTCGACCAGCACGAACGGGACGCCCTGGGCGCGCAGCCGCTCGTAGCGCTCGGTGTCCGCGGTGGTGTCGGCGTGCAGGCCCGAGACGAAGATGATGCCCGCGACGCCCCGGTCCACCAGCATCTCGGTGAGCTCGTCCTCGGTGGAGCCGCCGGGGGTCTGGGTGGCCAGGACGGGCGTGTACCCCTGCCGGGTGAGGGCCTGCCCGATCACCTGGGCGAGCGCGGGGAATATCGGGTTCTCCAGCTCGGGCGTGATCAGGCCGACGAGGCCCGCGCTGCGCCTGCGCAGCCGTACGGGCCTCTCGTAGCCGAGGACGTCGAGCGCGGCGAGCACGGACTGACGGGTGGCCGCAGCGACGCCCGCCTTGCCGTTCAGGACCCGGCTCACGGTCGCCTCGCTGACCCCCGCCTGGGCTGCGATGTCGGCCAGTCGCGCGGTCACAGGATTGGACTGTACCGGGCGACTCTCACGCTGCCCACCAGACCGTCGTGTCGGGGGGTACGACGACGCCCGCGGCGGAGCCGTCCAACTCGGCCTCCGACGGGTCCGAGTTGGCGCTGCTCAGGAGCAACCGGCCGGGAGCGGGGAGGGGCACCGGACGGTCCGTGAGGTTCACGGCGACGACGACGGCACCGCCGGGGCCCTCCTCGGCGTGCCGTCGGAAGAGGAGGACGCCCTCCGGAGCCGGGAGCCACTCCACGGACTCGCCCGCGCCCAGCGCCAGCTGCGCCCGGCGCTGGGCGAGCGCGGCGCGGTACAGCGCCAGCGTCGAGCCCGGGTCGGCCTCCTGCGCCTCCACGGTGAGGTCCTTCCAGGCGGCGGGCTGCGGCAGCCAGCTCGGGCCGCCCTCCACGGGCCCGAAGCCGAACGGCGGCCGGCTCCCCGACCAGGGCAGCGGCACCCGGCAGCCGTCGCGGGTGCCCTCCTGCCCCGCGCCGCCCGGGCCCGAGCCGCGGAAGAACGCCGGGTCCTGGCGCACCTCGTCGGGCAGGTCCGTGACCTCGGGCAGGCCGAGTTCCTCGCCCTGGTAGAGGTAGGCCGAGCCGGGCAGTGCCAGCATGAGCAGGGTCGCGGCGCGGGCCCTGCGCAGGCCGCGCGCCGGGTCGCCGGGGGCGAGACGGGTGGCGTGCCGGACCACGTCGTGGTTGGAGAGCACCCAGGTCGCCGGGGCGCCGACGGCGTTCATGGCGGCCAGGGAGCGGTCGATCACGGCCCGCAGCGCCGCCGCGTCCCACTCCGTCGTCAGATAGGTGAAGTTGAAGGCCTGGTGCAGCTCGCCCGGGCGCAGGTACAGCGCGCTGCGCTCCACCGTCGGCGTCCACGCCTCGGCCACGGCGACGCGCTCGCCGTCGTACGCGTCGAGGATCGTGCGCCAGTCGCGGTAGATCTCGTGCACGCCGTCCTGGTCGAAGTACGGCGTGGGCCGGGAGCCGAGCAGCTTGACCTGTTCGCCGTGGCCGACGTCCGGCAGGCCCGGCGCCTTGATCAGGCCGTGCGCCACGTCCACGCGGAAGCCGTCGACGCCGAGGTCGAGCCAGAACCGCAGGACGGAGCGGAACTCCTCGCGCACCGCCGGGTGCTCCCAGTTGAAGTCGGGCTGCTCGGGCGCGAAGAGGTGCAGGTACCAGGCGCCGTCCGCGGTCCGGGTCCAGGCCGGGCCGCCGAACACCGACTCCCAGTCGTTGGGCGGGAGTTCGCCGTGCGCGCCCTTGCCGGGGCGGAAGTGGAACCGCTCCCGCAGCGGCGATGCGGGGCCGTCGGCGAGGGCCGTGCGGAACCACTCGTGCTGGTCGGAGCAGTGGTTCGGCACGATGTCGACGATCACGCGCAGGCCGAGCCCGTGGGCCGCGCGCACCAGGTCGTCGGCGTCGGAGAGGGTGCCGAACACCGGGTCGACCGCGCGGTAGTCCGCCACGTCGTACCCGGCGTCGGCCTGCGGCGAGGCGTAGAACGGCGAGAGCCAGACGGCGTCGACGCCGAGACGCCTCAGATGGGGGAGCCGGGCGGTGACGCCCGGCAGGTCGCCCATGCCGTCGCCGTCGGAGTCGGCGAAGCTGCGCGGGTACACCTGGTAGATGACCGCGTCGCGCCACCAGCCCGAGGGCGCGGCGGCGGTGCGGTCGGCGTCGTCGGCCGGTGCGTCGGTGAGGTGCTGGGTCATGGGGTCCCTTGCCGGTACGGGGATCGACTGCGGCTCTCCCGACGCCGTGCGCGGGGGAGCCGGACGCCCTGGTGAACGCCCGGCGGGAGGCGAAGGTCACGAGCGGGCGGCCCCGGCACGGGCCGCGCGTTCGCAGCCGGCGGGGGCGCAAGGGTGCCATGCGCTCCCCAGGAGCGTGGCGGAGCGCTAGCGTGGACGGGCGATCCGAGCGTGCCGAGGGGGCCCGCTGTCGTCCGCAGCTCCGGGGGGCAGTCCACGTGGGCGTCATGGAGAACGTCGCGGGCCGGAAGGAAGAGGCCCGGCCGGACGCCACCACCGTTCTGGTGGTCGACGACGTCCCCGCGAGCCGGTACGCGCTGGGCGCGGTACTGCGCCGGGCGGGCCACCGGGTCCTGCTCGCCGGGAGCGCGGGCGAGGCCCTGCTCGCCCTCGACGCCCGGCTGCGCGCGGGCGAACTGCCCGACGTGGCGCTCGTCGACGTCGGCCTGCCCGACATGAGCGGCTACGACCTGTGCCGCCGCATAAAGGCGTCACCGACGACCGCGGGCCTGCCCGTCGTGCACTTCTCCGCCGTCGCGCACGGCTCCCTCGACCGCTGCCGGGGCCTGGACGCGGGCGCCGAGGCCTATCTGACCGTGCCCGCCGAGCCGGAGGAGATCGAGGCGGTGGTGCGCGCCGCGACCCGCGGCGCCCGCCGCCACAGCGCGGCCACCATCCGGGCGGGCCGGCTCACGCTGCTCGCCGAGGCCGTCCTCGACGTCCAGTCCGCGGGCTGCCCGGGCGAGCTGGCCGAGACCGCGGCCACCCAGGCGGCCCGGCTCAGCGGCACGCCCGCCGCGGCCTTCGTGCTCGACGACGAGGGCGAGATGCACCGCGGCCTGTCCCGCCGCCGGGCCGCCACGGCGCTGCCCGACCGGGGCGCCCACGACGCCGTGGCCCGGCTGCTGCGCAGCCTCATGTCCGGCAGGACCGGCGCCCACAGCACGGTGATCCCCGCGCCGGTCTGGCCCGCCGGGTTCTTCGGCGCGGGCCCCTTCGCGGCGGGCCCCGACGTCCTGGAGTCCCGCGCGGGCAACGGCCACGGCGGCGATCGCGCGTACGACGACCCGCTCCTCGCCCCGCCCGACGGCGCGCTGCTCGCCCTCGCCCGGACCCGCGACGACCACGCCCCGGTGTGCCTGGCGACCCCCGCCCACGCGCACGACCACGCCGCCGAGCTCACGCGGCTCGCCCACGCCACCGCACGCGTCGCGGAGCAGCTCTTCATGTACGAGAAGGAGCGCCACGTCGCCCTCACCCTCCAGCGCAGCTTCCTGCCGGCCCGGCTGCCGCACACGCCCGGCGCGGAGGTCGTCGTCCGCTACGAACCGGCCTCGCGGCAGGCGGAGATCGGCGGCGACTTCTACGCGGTGCTCGCCACGCCCGCGGGCGTGCTCACCGGCATCGGCGACGTCGTGGGCCACTCCCTGGAAGCGGCCACGGTGATGGTGGAGCTGCGCCACGCGCTGCGCGCCTACTGCGTGGAGGACCCGGACCCCGGCGCGCTGGCCGGGCGCCTGGACCGCATGCTCCAGAGCTACCACCCGGACGTCACGGCCACCCTGTGCCTGGCGCTCGTCGACCCGGCGACGGGCCGTGTCCGGGTCGCCAACGCCGGGCACATCCCGCCGCTGGTCGTCCACGACGGCGGCAGGGCCGGGTACGTCAGGGCGCGCGGCCCGCTGCTCGGCCTCGGGCTGCCGCGGCCGGAGACCACCGAGGTGTGCCTGACGCCCGAGGACCGCCTCCTGATGGTCACCGACGGCCTGATCGAGACGCGCGGCACGGACCTCGCCGTGTCGATGGAGCACCTGCGCGTCGCGGCCGCCGGGGCTCCGCACGGCGTGACGGCCCTGTGCGACACGCTCCTGGAGTGCTTCGGGCGCGAACGGGAGGACGACGTCGCGCTGTTGGCGCTGCGCCTCACCGGCGACGGCGGGCACGCCGCCGACGGGCCCGGGAGCTAGGACGGCAGCACGGCGGCCGGTGCGAACGCGGCGAGGCGGGAGAGCAGGTCCGCGAACGGTCCGTCGGCGGGTTCGTCGGCGAGGACCTGGCCGAGCAGCTCCGCCATCTCCTGGTCGTACGCCGCGCTGACCGCCGCCAACGCCGCGAAGTCGTGCACGAGTTGCCGTTCGAGCTCGGCGCGCGGAATGCGGCGGCCGTCCAGCCAGATCAGGGCGGTGGACTCGGCGAGGGAGATCCAGGAGCGCACGACGAGCTCCAGGCGCGCGGGCGGCGCGGCGATGCCCAGGTGCGCGACGATCTGGTCGTACGCCGCCTGGCGCACCGAGTCGATCAGGGCGTTCGTCGTGGAGGAGCCGACGGCGGGGCCGCCGCGCATCAGCGCGTAGAAGCCGGGTCCGTGCTCGTCGACGAAGCCGAAGAAGCGGCCCGTCACCCGCAGCAGGCGGGCGCCGAGGGGCCCTTCGCGCGGCTCCACGAACCGCTCGGCCAGCTCGTCCGCGGCCCGCTGCAGGGCGGCCTCGTACAGGCTGAGCTTGCCGGGGAAGTAGTGGTACACCAGCGGGCGCGAGATGCCCGCGGCCGAGGCTATCTCGTCGATGGAGACGTCCTCGGGCGAGCGGTGGCTGAACAGTTCGAGGGCCACCCCGATCAGTTGCTGCCGCCGCTCCTCGACACCCATCCTGCGCCGCGTCCCCGTAGTCATGCGAACACTCTACCGATCCGTTCGGGGCACGAACGGAGGCCCCCGCTCCGCCCGTTCGCCGCCGCCTGGCGCGCTCACAGGTCGAGGACGATCCGCTCTCCTCGCGCCCGGGACACGCAGATCAGCATCGAGTCGCTCCGCTCGCCGTCGGTGAGGAGCTCGTCCCGGTGGTCGATCTCGCCCTCCAGGACCCGCTGTTGGCAGGTGCCGCAGAAGCCCTGCTCGCAGGAGTACGGGGTGCTCGGCAGCTCCTCGCGGACGGCGGCGAGCACCGTGGTGTCCGCGCCGACGGTCACCGTGCGGCCGCTGCGGCGCAGTTCGACCTCGAAGGCGCCGCCGTCCGCCGGGGCGCGGGGCGCGAACCGCTCCAGGTGCGGCGGGCGGCTCTCGGGCAGCGCGGCGGCCACGGCGTCCATGAGGCCTTCGGGCCCGCACACGTACACGGCGGCGCCCTGCTCGGCGGCGCCGTCGAGGAACGCGGCGACGTCCGGCCGTCCGTCCGTGTCCTCGGCGACGACGGTGACGCGCTCGCCGCCCGCCTTCTCCAGCTCGTCGAGGAAGGGCATGGAGGCCCGGCCGCGCCCGCAGTACAGCAGCCGCCAGCTGCCGCCCCGGGCCTCGACGGCCCGGACCATGGGCAGGATCGGGGTGATCCCGATGCCGCCCGCGACGAACACGTACGCGGGGGCGTCCGCGACCAGCGGGAAGCGGTTGCGCGGCCCGCGCACCTCGACCTCCGCGCCCTCGTACAGCTCCTCGTGCACCTCGCGCGAACCGCCCCTGCCGCCCTCGTCGGCGCCGATCCTCCGGGTGGCGATCGTGTACGAGGAGGGGTCGCCGGGGTCCCCGCACAGCGAGTACTGCCGTACGAGCCCCGAGGGCAGCACCAGGTCGAGGTGGGCGCCCGGCTCCCAGGCGGGCAACGACCTTCCCTCCAGGAGCAGTTGGACGACGCCGTCGGCGACCGGCTCGTGGCGGGCCACGCGCAGCCGCAGCGCCCGCGAGCGCGGCCGTCCCGAGACGGGTGTCTCCAGGGCGGGCAGCGGCCACAGCGGGGACGCGCCGACGCGGCGGCGCAGGGCGCGCCTGGTCCGCCCGGCGACCAGGACGGCGCCGGTGACGAGCAGGGCGGTGCGGGCGGTGCGGGGCAGCGGCATGGTCACGCGGCTCCGTTCGCGCGGGCCTCGGCGGCGGTGGCGGCGGGGGACGCGGCGAGGTAGGCGATGGCCTGGGCCGTGCTGCCCTCCTGCGAGGGGTGGTAGGAGCGGCTCAAGTACGTGGGGATGGAGCGGAGCATGGCGCCGGTGCTGGGCAGCGTGCCCGCGCGCCCGCTCCGGTGGAAGTCCCTGAAGGTCGCCTTGCCGTCGCGCAGCGTCGGGTCGTTCGCCATGAAGAAGCGGGCGCCGCGCTGCCACAGGAACACCAGCGCCGTGAAGGCGGTAGCCCAGGTGCGGGCCCGGCGGCGGTAGCAGCCGTCGAGGTGCACGAACAGGTCGAAGGCGACGGAGCGGTGCTCGACCTCCTCGGCGCCGTGCCAGCGCAGCAGGTCCAGCATGGTGGGGTCGGCGCCGCGCCGGTCCAGCTCGTGCGCGTTCAGGACCCAGTCGCCGAGGAAGGCGGTGTAGTGCTCGATCGCCGCGATCAGCGCGACGCGCTCCAGGAGCCACCAGCGGCGGGCCCGGCCCGGCGGCAGCGTCCGGTCGCCGAGCAGCTTCTCGAAGAGCCAGTCGACCTGCGCGGTGTACGGGGTCGGGTCGAGGCCCTGCTCCCGCAGGTGCGGCAGGACTTCGTCGTGGGCCTGCGCGTGCATGGCCTCCTGGCCGATGAACCCGATGACGTCCTCCCGCAGCCGCTCGTCGCGGATGAGGGGCAGCGCCTGCTTGTACACGTGCACGAACCAGCGCTCTCCCGCGGGCAGCAGGAGGTGCAGGACGTTGATCGTGTGCGTGGTGAAGGGGTCGCCCGGGAGCCAGTGGAGGGGCGTCTTCTCCCAGGAGAAGGAGACGTTGCGGGCCTTGAGCGGTATGTGCTCGGAGGCGACGGGCTGGGGGAGCCGGGCCTTCGTGTTAGACATGGCGTCAATGTACGGCCGGGTAACCCCGTGGGTACACCCCTCGGAAGGGGCTTTTCGGGCCGCGCCCCCTAGAGGTCGCGGCCCGAGGGCCCGCGCCCCATGGGGGCGCGGGGAACTGCGCGACAAGCCACGACGGTCCGCAGACGATCGACGGCAGAGGTCAGTGAAGAACGCTGAGCCTGGAGCCGTCCGCGAGCCTCGCGGTCAGCTGAAGCCGTTCCCCCCGCTTCGCGGGCAGCGCGGCCACGGGACCGGCAACAGGCTCTCGCCCGGAGACCCGCACCGAGGCCACGTCCTCGCTGCCCGCGGCCAGGACGTACCAGCTGCCCGTACGGGCCTTCCACAGCACGCCCGCGAGCACGCGCGGCTCCCGCTCGCCGCAGGCGGGCGCGTTCTCCGCCTTGGCGGCGACGGCGCCCGCCGCGGCGCCGGGCGTCAGGACCTGGGCGAGGGTCCGGCTCCCGTTGCCCTGCCACGTCTCCGCGCGGGTGCACACCCAGCGCGCCGGGCCGCTGCCGTCGGGCAGGGCCTGGCGGGCGTACTGCCACGCGTTGACGGACCGGACGCCGTGCGAACGGGCGGCGGCGAGGGAGCAGGCGGTCCGGTCCCAGTCGGCGGCGCGGGCGTCGCGGGGCGCGGTGGGCCGCCCCGCGGTGAGCCGGGCGGGGGTGAGCTCGCCGAGGTCCGTGGAGAGCCGCGTGGCGCCGTCCGCCTCGCGCAGCTGGAGCGCGTTCCAGGACCGGCAGTCGCCCGCGAGGGCCGGGCTCGCGAAGGGCGCGGTGACGCCGTCGGCGCCGCGCCGCAGCGCGGTGGCGGCGCCGCTCGGCCTGAGCAGGTCGCGGACGGCGGCGGAGCGCACCCAAGGAGCCGTCAGATAGCGGACGTTGCCGTCGGCGCGGCCGAGCACGACCGCGCCGGAGTCGGCGGCGGTGGCGCCGTCGACCCGGGCGAAGTCGAGCGCGGCGCCGCCGGTGCCGTCCTTGGGCTCGGCGTACCGCACGACGCGCAGGCCGTCGTGGAGGAGGACGACGCGCGCGGCGTCGACCTCGCCCGCGAAGAGCAGCTGCGCGGGCCCGGGCGGCGCCCCCGCCGCGGTGCCCGGCGTCGCCGACACCCGTACGGACTTGCCGGGCCGCGCCCACACCGCGAGGGCGCGGCGCAGCAGGGCGGTGTCGCCGGTGAGTTCGCCGCGCGCGGGCCACACCGTGAAGTCGGTGCGCGGGGAGCGCTTCCAGGCGGCGGGCGCGGCCTTCGTGAGCTTGGCGGGGTCGAGCGCGGCCTCGGCGGCCGGGTTCTTCGCGTACGGGGGCGCGGCGGCTCCGTCCGGGCCCCAGCCCTCGCCCGGCATGCCGAGGAGCGCCCCGCAGACCAGGGCGGCCGCGGCGGCCACGGCCGCGGCCCGCAGGTGCTGCCTGCGCCGCATCAGGTCGGTGGGCCTGGCCTGGAGGGAGCACGGGTCGAACTCGGGGGACTCCAGGAGCGCGTACAGGGCTTCGACGCCGTCGGCCTCGGTGAGGGCGGTGTCCACGTCGGTGACCCCGGCGGCGTCGAGGGCGCGGCGCACCTCGTCGTCCCCGAGCCGTTCGAGGCCGCGCAGCACGTACGCGGCGCGGGCGGGCCCGGACAGGGCGGAGAGCCGCTGGTCCAGGGCGAGTTCGTCGGCGCCGCCGGAGCGCGGGAACAGTCTGAGCCCCCACACCTGGGGCAGCAGCGGCGGCAGCTGGGACCGCTTGGGCCAGGCCCGGCGCTTGAGCGGGAGGCCCGCTTCGAGGGCGGCGCGCAGCACTTGGCGGCGTACGTAGGCGTAGCCGGGGTCGGCGCTCCGGCCGGGGCCGCGCTGGTCCGGCACGACCGCGGTCTGCGTGCGGCCGCGGGGCAGGGCCCTTTGGACGAGCGCGTGCGCGGTCAGGACGCGGCGGTTGCGGCCGAGGCCGGGCGGCAGGACCAGGTAGGCCAGGCGGACCAGGCGGGGGTAGTGCTCGACGAGGGCGGCTTCGGCCTGCTCGACGTCGACGACGGACCTGGCGGACCCGGTCTCCCCGGCCCCTCCGGTCGGCGCGGCGGCTTTCGTGGACTGCGATGACGACACGTTCAGCAGAACGAGCGAATGGTCCGACGGTCACTTCACACTCGGGGCTGCCGCCCCCGGGCCCCCGCTGCACGGCAGGGTTTCAGCCCCTCCGGCGTCTGAGGAGCGGGGGTCTGGGGGCGGAGTCCCCAGGAAGCGGGAAGGGGCGGGTCCGGGGCGCTCCCGCGAGAGGTCAGGCCAGGTGCCAGGCGCTGAACTCGGCGAGGCCGTGGGCCCCCGTGCCGCCGTTGGCCGCGGTCATGAAGAGGCCCACGTCCTGAGCGGCGGCCACCCCGGGCAGGGACACCGTGGCCACCGACCGCCAGGAGCCCCCGCCATCCGTGGAGAACTCTCCGGTGAAGGAGCCCCCGGCCCGGGTCAGGCGCAGCAGCACCGGCGCCTTCACCCCGGTGACGCGCCGATAGGTGTCCAGGGTGCCGTCGCCCGTCGTGTCGTAGGAGAGGACGACCCCGTTGGCGGGGGTGACGGCCAGGTTCAGGAAGCCCGGGGAGCCCGGGGCGGCCAGGGAGTTGCGGGCGATGAGGCCCGCCCGGGCCCAGGGCCCGGTGGCCGCCTGGGAGTCGACGCGCACGGTCGCGGAGACTCCGTCCCGCAGGGCCCCCGGCCTGAAGAGCGTGCCGAACTCCGCGGTGCCGCGCCACAGATCGGCCCCGGCGCCGTCGATGGCGTACCGCCCGTCGAGCTCGCCGAAGACGGCGGCGTTGGTGGTGTGGGTCCGCCAGTCGGGGCCGAGGGGTCCGGCTTCGAAGAGGGTGCCTTCGTGGACCGCCCGCACCCGCGGCTCGCCCCGCGGACCGTACTCCACGGCGATCGTGTAGGGGAGGGGCCGCAGCGGCCGGTCGAGGGGGGTGCCGGGGGCGTGCGCGCGCCAGGCGACCGTGCCGGAGCCTCCGGCGGGCACGCGGGGCAGCGACGTCGGCCCGTCGGGGGCGGCGTCGATGCCGGTGAGGGCGAAGTCGACGCGGCCCGTGGCGCGCAGCCCGTTGACGTTGCGGAAGCGGGCCTCGACGCGGGCGCCGCCGCCGGGCGGGAACGCGGGCGGCTCGGCGGTGACCTCCAGGGAGCCCTGGTAGGGCGCGCGGGCGAGCACGTCGCGGACCAGCGAGGCCGTGCGGTGCGCGTCGGTGACCGGCCGCAGCGGATGGTCGTCGCGGCGGCGCGTCCACGGCTCCTCGAAGGCGGCGAACCAGTCGACCGCCCGGGGCGCGCGGCCCGCCGCGAGGGCGTCGGCCAGCTCGTCCAGCCACCGCTGCCAGCGCGGCGTGTAGAAGTCGCGCAGCAGGCCGTGCCACTCGCGGTTGCCGTAGTCGTGCAGATTGCCGCCCTCGGAGGTGGGGCGGTCGCCCCACACGGTGATGAGGACCCGCGCGGTGCGCTCGAACTCGGCGCGCTCGGCGTCGCCGGTGGCGAGCCGCCGCGCGTCGTCGAGCCACGGCCCGAGCAGGAAGGCCTCGTGCGCCCCGGTCACGTCGTCCGCGAGCCGCATCAGGCGCAGCCACAGCGTGGACAGGGCCCGGAAGGCGTCCTGGTCCTTGCGCAGATAGGCGGCTCTGAGCTGCGGCAGGAGCTGGCGGCTGCGGTGGGCGAGGGCCTGGCGCGCCACGTCCACCAGGTCGTACTTGTAGGCGGCGCTGGAGCGCAGCCGCGGTGCGACGCCGAGCAGGCCCGCGAGGGCCGCGTCGAAGCGGGCGGGGTCGTAGGTGAGGGCGCGCGGCGCGTACTCGGCGGCGCGGTTCGCGGCCAGGTCGGGGCGGGCCGCGAACAGCGAGTCGTGCGGGTCGCTGCGCTCCACCGCCGTGTGCTGGTACGCCGTGTCGTGCAGGGCGCGCCAGGCGGAGCGCGCGGCGCGGTCGTGCCCGCCGTAGCGGAAGTCGGCGTAGGAGGAGAACCACGCGGCGCGGTCCATCTCGCCGTCGCGCCAGGCCAGTTCGGAGAAGAGGGCGAAGGCGGCCGGGTCGCGGTCGGTGGCCTCCGGCAGGTAGGCGGTCCCGGCGAGCGCGCTGTCCGGCTTGTCGCGCCAGGCGAAGAACTTCTCCTGCCAGACGTGCGTGCGGGCGCCGATGGTGGTGCGTCCGCCGAAGTTCGGGATGGTGCCGAAGCAGTAGGGCGTGCCGCCCCAGTCCTTCTCGCGGTCGGTGACGCTGCCGTAGCGGTCGGAGACGCCGTCGACGATCAGCATCTTCTTCTTGTCGATGGCGTCGAGCAGTTCGGGCAGCGGGTTCTCCTGCCAGCCGAGGATCACCCAGGTCGCGCCCGGGTGCGCGGCGCGCAGGGCCTTCTCCACGCCGCGCGCGGCGTCCGGCACGGGCACGTCGCCCGCGGTGCCGCCCTCGTGCAGCAGGTCCATCTTGAAGTGCCCGGCCGCGCCGAACAGATCGCGCTGGTGGCGGTAGAAGGCCGCGGCGACCCGCGCGAACGCGTCGGTGCGCGGGTCCAGCCAGTCGGGCCGCTTGAAGCCGTGCCAGGTGCCCTGCGGGACGACGCGGGCGTCGCCGCCGTTGCGGGTGACGAAGCCGTCGGGGACGTGTCCGTAGTAGCCGGGCAGGACCGGCGCCATGCCCAGCTCGCGCAGCCGGTCCACGATCCGGCGGCCGAGCTCCGCGCGGCGCGCGATGAGCTCGGGCGAGAGCGGGCCGCCGTAGCCGGACAGGTTCTGCAGCAGCCACCAGGGCTGGTGCGAGGGCGCGGGCAGCCAGGCGCGGGACTCGGCGTCGGTGTACTGGAAGTCCTTCAGGAGCCGGTGGTAGACGGCCTCGGTGCCCGCGATGACGAAGACCTCGTTGCAGCCGTGCAGGGCGAGGAGGTCGATCATGCGCTCCCAGTACGGCCAGTCGGCGTACGGGGCGGTGTAGCCGTCGTTGGTGTCGTTGAGCGCGAACCGGTGGGGGAGCGCGGTGGACCGGGCGAGCGGGCGCGCGGGCGCGGGCAGCCGGCGCGGCAGGTTCAGCTGGCCGCCGTTCCAGGCGAGGTGCGCGCCGCACACGTACTTCAGGTACCAGTGGACTCCGGCGAGCAGCACGGCGGGCGTGGTGCCCGACACCTCGACGCGTCCCGTCGTCCCGGTCACGCGGAAGCGGTCCCGGCCGCCGTGCGCCGGGACGAGCCCGAGGCGGAACTGGTCCGCGTGGTGCGGGAGTCGACGATTGAGCACGGCGCGCGCCGCGTCCGTATCGAAGGCCGGGCCCCGGACGGGCCCCTCGGCCGCGCGGGCGGGCAGGGCCGGAAGGGCGGTGCCCAGGCCGGTGAGGCCGAGGGCGCCCGCGGTGCCGAGGACGGAGCGTCGCGATGGCTCGTACATGTGTACCCCCTGCGTCGATGGCTGCGGCGCACGGTATCCGGGCGGCCTGCGGGGCGCGACGGAACGCACGGACACGGCGCGTTCACATCACCTGATGAGACGGGAGCGGCGGATGAGGAGCATGGTGTGGGCGGCCGGGGCCGTTTCGGCCACCACGATCGGCCTGGTGATCGCGGCCGGGCTCGCGGGCGACGGCGAGGGCGGCGACGGCGGGTCCGGGGCCGGGCGGGGCAGGGCCGCGGCCACCGGCTCCCTGGAGCAGCTCGCGGCGAGGGTCGAGTGCGCGCCCGACGTCCAGACGGACGCGGCGGAGCTGCGCCAGGCGAACTGCCGGAACGGGGACGGCCGCTTCGTGCTCGCGACCTTCGCCACCGACCGGGGCGAGCGCGAGTGGCTCAACCAGGCCAAGGACTACGGCGGGAGCTACCTCGTGGGCCGCAAGTGGGTCGCGGTGGCCGAGCCGGGCGTGCTCAGGGCGCTGCGCGGCCGGCTCGGCGGGACGGTGGAGAAGTCCTCGCACCACACGTCGACGGGCTGACCGCGCGGAGCGCCCGAAGGGGCGCGGGGCTGCGCCTCTGTTCGGCTCCGCCCCGCGGGCGCGATCAGCCCGTCGACGGACCGTGGCGTCAAGAACAGCGACGGCCCTCGTTCAGGCACGCGGCGACACGGCGCATCAGCCGCTGGTCGAACACGTTGATGAAGTCGCCGTGGTCGGTGACGGGCTTGTGCAGCTGCTCGGGGAAGGAGTCCACGGCGAAGCCGGGGCCCGGCGGCACGTCGTACACGATGCGCTGCACCAGCTGCGGCACGGCGCGGAAGCCCTGGGGGCAGCGGCCGCTGCGCGGGTCGGCGAACGCGACGTGCGTGCGGTGGTTGGCGCTGTCGGTGTTCCGGCCGTCCCAGCAGCTCTGGAAGCGGAAGGTGCGGACCACCTTGCTGCCCTCGGGGCAGATCGGGTACTTGTCCTTGAGCTGGCGGTTCTCGAATCCGGTGCAGCTCCAGGAGGCGTTGGCGTTCGCGTCGCCGTTGGTGAACGCCTTGGCGTCGCCGGTGATGACGCGCAGGAACCGCGGCATCGCGGTGACCTTGCCGACGGGGCTGCCGACGAACTTCAGCGTGACCTGGTCCGGCGTCTGGATCTCGCCGACGTTCTTGTCCCGGCCGCCGCCGTCCGCACCGGAGTCGTCCTCGTCGTTTCCGTTCTGGAGCCGCAGGACGGGCCAGTAGTACGTCGACTTGTCGCCCTGGTTGCGGCAGCTGGTGCGGCCGCCGGCGAGTTCCTGGTCGCTGGAGAAGGCGTCGGTCTCCTGGTTGCCGACGTAGTCGTGCATGTGGTGGGCGCCGTTGCTCACGCCGGGCGCCACGATGACGTTGTCCGGGTTGAACTTGCCGTTCTCGTTCGTGCCGCAGCGCGTGGTGAAGGTGCCGCGTGACGCGCCGCGCTGGTCGCGGGGCCTTTGGACGTTGGGCCGTACGGAGGTGATGTCGACGAAGTCCCCGGCCTCGGGGCCGTTGCCCGCCTGGCCCTGGCCCTGGCCCGGCCCTTGGTCCCGGCCCGGCTCCTGGGTCCGGCCCGGCCCTTGGTCCTGCCCCGGCTCCTGGCCTCGGCCCTGTTCCTGGTCCTGGCCCGCGTCCTGGCCCGTGCCTTGCGGCGGCGGGCCGTCGTCGTCGGCGCGCATGGTGCACCGCGCCATGGTGTCCAGGTTCTCGGGGGCCTTGCCGCTCCGGTCGATCGCCGTGCGGATGGAGTCGAGGGTCGGCCGCCGCTGCTCCTCCAGCGGATCGAGGACCGCGCTCTGGTCCTCGGGGTTCTCGGCCTCGGCGAAGCGCGCGTACGCCTGGGTGAGCTGGCTGTCCAGCTCCGCGAGCCGCCGGTCGACCTCGGCGCGGGCGTCCTCGGGGACCGCGGGCAGCTGGTTGCCCACATCGGGACAGCTGATGGTGGTCGCCCGGGGACCGTCCCCCTGGACCTGGCTCTGGTTCCGGACGTCCGGCGGCGGAGGTTCCTCGGCGTTGGCGTAGACGTTCACCGCGACGAGACCGCCGCCGCCCAGGATGAGCGCCGCCGACGCGGCGATCGCCCGCCCGGCCCGCTTTGATCGTTTTCGTGACGTGCGTCGTGTGGTGCGTCCCATGGGATGACGTACGCGTCAGGGGCCCGCCGCGTTCAACGCGGAGCGGGTGAATCCCTTGCGGGGAACGGCAGTTGATCAGCGGCCCTGGTCGAGGAACGCGAGAACCGCGAGGACACGGCGGTTGTCGTCGTCGGAGACCGGGAGGTCGAGTTTCGCGAAGATGTTGGAGGTGTGTTTCGCGATGGCCCGCTCCGTCACCACGAGCTGCGCCGCGATCGCGGCGTTGGACCTGCCCTGCGCCATCAGCTCCAGGACCTCGCGCTCGCGCGGGGTCAGCGCGCCCAGCGGCTCGTTCGCCGACCGCCGCGACAGGAGCTGCTGGATGACCGTCGGGTCCATCGCGGTGCCGCCCGCCGCGACCCGGCGCACCGCGTCGATGAACTGCTCGGCGTCGAACACCCGGTCCTTGAGGAGGTACCCCACGCCGCCGGTGCCGTCGGCGAGCAGCTCGCGCGCGTACAGCTGCTCCACGTGCTGGGAGAGGACGAGGACCGGCAGGCCCGGGCGCGCGCGGCGCGCGGCGAGGGCGCACTGGAGCCCCTCGTCGGTGTGCGACGGCGGCAGCCGGACGTCGACGACGGCGACGTCCGGCTGGAGCTCCGCCAGGGCCTTGGCCAGTTCCGGCCCGGTCTCCACGGCGGCCGCGATCTCGAAGTCGAACGCCTCCAGCATCCGCACCAGGCCGTCGCGCAGCAGGAAGAGGTCTTCGGCTAGGACAACTCGCAAGGGATCTCCATGGTCACCATGGTCGGACCGCCAACGGGACTGCTGACGGCGAGTATGCCGTCGAATGTACCGAGCCGCCGTTCGATCCCGCTCAGGCCGGTTCCCGAGCCGATGCCGGCCCCGCCCTTGCCGTTGTCGGTGACCGCGATGCGGAGCATGCCGTCCGCGTGGTGGACGTCCACCCAGATCCGCTCCGCCTGCGCGTACTTGACCGCGTTCGTCAGAACTTCGCTCACCGCGAAGTACGCCGCCGCCTCCACCGAGGCGTCCGCCCGCCCCGCCAGGTCCACGTCCACGTCCGTCGCCACCGGCAGCCGCAGCGCGAGCGCCCGCACCGCGTCGCCGAGGCCGCGCTCGGCCAGGACCGGCGGGTGGATGCCGCGCACCAGGTCGCGCAGCTCGGTGAGCGCCTCGCCGGAGTTCTGCCGCGCCTTGGCGATCATCTCCTTGGCCTTGGCCGGGTCCTTCTCCACGATGGCCTCGATGGTGCCGAGGTCCATGCCCATGGCGACCAGGCGGGCCTGCGCGCCGTCGTGCAGATCGCGTTCGATGCGGCGCAGCTCGGCGGCGGAGCTGTCCACGGCGTCGTGCCGGGTCTCCTCCAGGCGGTCCACGCGCTGCGCGAGCTCCCGCTCGCGCATGGTGGCCGTCGGGGCCAGCAGGGCGCGCGAGAGCTGGAAGTGGGCGCGCAGCAGCAGCGGATTGACGTACAGGCTCAGGGCGAAGAAGGCGGTGCCGAGCGCGGCGGCGCCGAACGCGGCGTTCTGCGAGGTGACGTGGATGAAGGCGAACCACTCGCCGCCGCCCGCGTCGTAGATCGGCTTCCAGACGCCGCAGGCGAGGACCCAGCCGTACCCCATGTACAGGACCAGGGAGGGCGCCAGGACCGCCGGGACGAAGCCGAAGGTCATGTTCACCAGGAGCCACTGCAGGTCCCGCCAGGTCGCCGGGTCCCTGAGCATCCGGCCGCACCGCTCCACCTGCCCGACCACACCGCGGGTGGGGCGCGCGGGCTCCTGCCGGTAGGGGACCGGAATCGGCACGCCTGCCCACTCCCCGGCGTGCCTGCGGTGCAGCGTCGCGTACGCGCGTACGGCGGTCAGGACCAGCGGGGTGGTGAACACGCCGATCCCGAGCGGGATCAGCACGATCGACACGACCGAGAGCACGAAGAGCGTGATCGACCCGGCCAGTGAGAGCACCGTCATGTACAGGCCGCGCGCTCCCGCGAGCAGGCTCTCGCGCACCCTCGACGTCTTCATGGTCTCCCTCTCCTCGGCTGCCGTGACCGGCCGCGTCCGGATGTGTCCGCCCGTGGCCCGCCGTGTCCCGTCGTGTTCGAAACCACCGGGCACAAGGACAGTTTCCCTGGTCGGGGCGGCCTGGGTCATTCCGTTCCGCCCCCAGAACGGGGGTGTACCTGACGACACCCCCCGGCCTCGCCCTGTGCTTCACCGACAGGGGTGCTCGGCGGCTGGGGCCGGACGCCGCCGGTTCCTAGCGTGATCCACGTCCAATCGCTTAACTCACGCTTACCAATGGGGGCGAAGGTCATGAGCGCCAAGAGGCTGAACCTCGCGGCACGACTCGGGGTGTGGAGCGCGCACCACCGCAAGAAGGCGATCCTCGGCTGGCTGCTCTTCGTGGTGCTCGCCACCGTCGTCGGCGGCGCCACGGGCACCGTCACCGCCGACGACGACGAGATGGGCACCGGCGACTCGGCGCGGGCCGCGAAGATCCTCAAGGACGCGGACATCGACGAGCCGGCCTCCGAACTCGTCATGGTCAGCGCGCGCACCGCCGACGGCTGGCGGGAGGCGGCCGCGGACCTCGCGGCGGCGATCGAGAAGACCGGTGAGACGACGGAGGTGCAGCCGCCGCTGCCCTCGAAGGACGGCAAGGACGCGCTGCTCCGCTTCGCGCTCAAGGGCGAGTCCGACCGGGCCGCCGACCGCGTCGACCCGGTGCTCGACGCGGTCGACCGGGCCAGGGACGCAGGGAAGGCGCACGGGATTGCCGTCCACCAGTTCGGCGACGCGAGCTCCGAGAAGTTCCTCAAGGACCTGCTCGCCGACGACCTGAAGAAGGCCGAGTTCATGGCGGTGCCGCTCGCGCTCGCCATCCTCCTGGTCGCCTTCGGCGCGGTCGTCGCCGCGCTGCTCCCCGTCGGGCTCGCGCTGACCGCCTGCGTCGCGGCCTTCGGGCTGCTCGGGCTCGCCAGCCACGCGGTGCACATGGCCGAGACCACGTACTCCGTGATGTTCCTGATGGGCCTCGCCGTCGGCGTCGACTACTGCCTGTTCTATCTGCGGCGCGAGCGCGACGAGCGGGCCGCGGGCCACGACGCCGAGACCGCGCTGCGGATCGCCGCCGCCACCAGCGGGCGTGCCGTCCTGGTCTCCGGCCTCACCGTGATGGTGGCCATGGCGGGCATGTTCCTGTCGGGCCTGCTCCTCTTCAAGGGCTTCGCGGTCGCCACGATCCTGGTGGTGTGCGTGGCGATGCTCGGCTCCGTGACCGTCCTGCCCGCGCTCCTGTCCTGGCTCGGCGACCGCATCGACGCCGGGCGCATCCCCTTCCTCAACCGCCGCGCCAAGAAGGGCGTCCACGCCGGCGGCACGCTCGCCGGGTCCCTGGTGAAGCCGGTCCTCGCCCGGCCCAAGGTCTTCGCCGTCGCCTCCGCCGGGCTGCTGCTCGCCCTGGCCGCGCCCGCGCTCGGCATGAAGACCGAACAGCTCGGCCTGGAGAAGCAGTTCGGCTCGGACGCGCGGCTCTCCGTGGCGTACCGGGAGATCACCGACGAGTTCCCCGGCGGCCCCGCGCCCGCCCGCGTCGTCGTGCACGCCGACGACATCGGGGCCGCGCCGGTCCGCGACGGCCTGCGCGCGCTCACCGCGGGGGCGGGCAAGGGCGCCGAGCTGACGCTGCACAAGGCCGCGAACGTGGCCGAGATCGAGGTGCCGCTGCCCGGCACCGGCAGCGACACGGCCGCCAAGAAGGCCCTGGACGACCTCAGGTCGGACGTACGGGACTTCCGCGCCGACACCCGCGCCGACGGCCTCCAGGCCTACGTCGGCGGAGAGCTCGCCGGGTCGCAGGACTTCACCGACCAGCTCGGCGAGGGCATCGTGCCGGTCTTCCTCTTCATCGCCGCCGTCACCTTCCTGCTGATGCTCCTCAGCTTCCGCTCGGTGGTCATCGCGGTGACCTCGATCGCCCTGAACCTGCTCTCCGTGGGCGCGGCCTACGGCGTCATGACGGCCGTCTTCCAGCACGGCTGGGGCGCCTCGCTCATCGGCTCGGAGAAGGCCGGCGCCATCGAGAGCTGGATGCCGCTGTTCGTGCTCGTCGTCCTCTTCGGCCTGTCGATGGACTACCACGTGTTCGTGGTCTCCCGGATCCGCGAGGCCCGCGACCAGGGGCTCGACAACCGGGCCGCGATCCGCGAGGGCATCTCGCGGACCGCGGGAGCCGTGACCGGAGCCGCGGTGATCATGGTGGCCGTGTTCGCGGTGTTCGGCATGCTGTCCATGCAGGACATGCAGCAGATGGGCGTCGGGCTCGGGGTCGCGGTCCTCCTCGACGCCACGGTGGTCCGCATGATCCTCCTGCCCTCCCTCATGACCCTCCTCGGCGACCGCAACTGGCACACCCCCCGGTACCTCCGCTGGCTCCCGCAGGTCTCCCACGGCGACACCCCGGCCGAGGCCCCGGCCCGGGTCAGGGTCCCGGCGTAGCACTCCCCGGCCCGGGGCGCCGCCCGGCGCCCCGGCCAGGGCTACGCCAGGGCCTTCGCCTCCTTCTCCGGGGGCAGGCCCACCTCCGGGCGGTCCGGCCGGTGGGGGGCCACCCCGCCGAGGGCCTGGAGCCAGGCCCAGGTGTCGGCCACGGTCGCGGCCAGGGGGCGGCAGCGCGCCCCGGCCCTGGCCGCGCTCGTGTCGTGCATCGTGTCGTACAGCTCGCCCGGCGGCAGCCACACCGGCAGCTCCGACCACGGCTCGATGCCCGCGCCGAGCACGGCCTCCGGCGCCGTCCACCGCAGCTCGGCGCCGGGCCCCCCGGCCACGTCCACGCAGGCCTCCAGGAGGTCCCCCATCGTGGCGTGGCCCTGGGGGCACACGAGGTTGTAGGGCCCGTGCAGCCCGGCCGCCACCGCGTCGAGCGTCCACTGGGCGAGGTCCCGTACGTCGATGTACTGGATGCCCGCCGTCCGCGGCCCGGGCGCGAGGACGGGGCCGCCCCGCGCGACCCGGTTCAGCCACCACGGAAGGCGCCCGATGTTCTCGTAGGGGCCGAGGATGAGCCCGGCCCGCACGAGCAGGGTCCGCTCAGGACCGAAGGCGGCTTCGGCGGCCAGCTCACCGCCCCGCTTGTCCTCGGCGTACGCCACCGCGTCCGCGTCCGGATCGCCGTCCACGACGGGGAACGACTCGTCCGAGCCCGCCTCGCCGGGGTAGCGGTACACCGAGCCGCTGGACACGTACGCGTACCGCCCGGCGCGCCCCGCGAGCAGCCGCGCGGCGTCCCGCACGGCCCGCGGCGCCCCCGACCAGGTGTCGACGACGGCGTCCCAGGTGCCGCCGTCGGCGGCGAGGGCGGCGAGCCCGTCGGGCGCCGCGCGGTCGACGGTGACCGCCCGCGTCCCGGCGGGCGCCGGGTGCCGCCCGCGGTGGCAGACCGTCACGTCCCAGCCGCGGGCGAGCGCGGCCTCCGTGACGGCACGCCCCACGAATTCCGTACCACCGAGCATCAGAAGTCTCATGATCCGCACTCTGCCCGCCAGGCCCGGCCCGCGGGAACCGGATTCCGCCGACAGGAGAACGGGCGGGTCAGCCCGCCGTCGGCGGCGCGTACTTGTAGCCCACGCGCCGCACCGTCTGGATCGTCCTGCGGTGCTCGGCGCCGAGCTTGCGCCGCAGCCTGGCGACGTGGACGTCGACGGTCCGCCCGTCGCCCACGTGGCCGTAGCCCCACACCGTCGTCACCAGCTGGTCGCGGGTGTGCACCCGGTGCGGGTGCGCGACGAGGTGCGCGAGCAGCTCGAACTCCAGGTACGTGAGGTCCAGTTGGCGCCCGTCGACGTGTGCGGAGCGCCGCGCGGCATCGATCCGCACGGGTCCCTCGCCGCTCGCCCCGGAGGCCTGTTCGGGGTCGGGCGCGACGGACGCCAGGTGCTCCTGCCCGGCGGGCAGCAGGACCAGATAGCCGATCATCGGCGGCTGGCCCGGCAGCGTGGGCAGGGTGTGCTGTGGCGCGGGCAGGAGCGTCGCGCCGGGCGGCAGGAAGCCGGAGAAGTCGGCGAGGTCGGAGATCCGCGCCACCTCGTCGGGCGTGACGGCCCGCAGCCGTCCCCGCGCCGAGGGCGCGGCGGGACGGGTGGCGGTGGCGGCGTTGGCGGCGGTGAAGGTACGGGAGTTCGCCATGAGTCAGCTCTTTCGCGCTAAGGAGTCGTCGAGGACGTACGTCGTGCGCGTCAGGCCGGAGGCCGGGGGAACGGCTTTAGAGGGCCCGCGCGTTCAGCGCGCGGCAACACACCCGGTCGAAGTCGTGGTGCTGCCGGGAAGGCCAGAAGGGCTCAAGGTCATGATGACCCGTCGCGGTGTTCTGGAAGCTGCCCATGGCCCCATTGAAGCAGATGAGAACGGGTCCGGCGGACCCCTTCTCGTACGTTGATACGCCGTCTTGACATCTGGATGGCGTGAAGTGACGCCTTTGGCAAGGGGCGTTGAGCAGCACGAAAGGGGCGCCCGCCACAGTGGTGGGCGCCCCTTTCGGAAACCGGCACAACGGACGGAACGGGTCAGACCTGGCCGGCCTTCTCCAGGGCCGCGCAGCAGGTGTCGACAAGGAGCCGCGTCACCACGTACGGGTCCACGTTCGCGTTCGGGCGGCGGTCCTCGATGTAGCCCTTGCCGTCCTTCTCGACCTGCCAGGGGATGCGGACCGAGGCGCCGCGGTCGGAGACGCCGTACGAGTACTCGTTCCAGGGGGCGGTCTCGTGCAGGCCGGTGAGGCGGTCGTCGATGCCCGCGCCGTAGTTCTTGACGTGGTCCATCGGCTTGGAGCCCTCGCCGAGCGACTCGCACGCGGTGATGATCGCGGGGTAGCCCTCGCGCATGGCCTTGGTGGAGAAGTTCGTGTGCGCGCCCGCGCCGTTCCAGTCGCCCTTGACCGGCTTGGGGTCGAGGGTGGCGGAGACCTTGAAGTCCTCGGCGGTGCGGTAGAGCAGCCAGCGGGCCACCCACAGCTGGTCGGAGACCTCAAGGGGGGACAGCGGGCCGACCTGGAACTCCCACTGGCCGGGCATGACCTCGGCGTTGATGCCGGAGATGCCGAGGCCCGCCGCGAGGCAGTGCTCCAGGTGCGCCTCGACGACGTCGCGGCCGTGGATCTCGTCCGCGCCGACGCCGCAGTAGTAGCCGCCCTGCGGGGCCGGGAAGCCCCCGGCGGGGAAGCCGAGCGGGCGGTCGCCCTCGAAGAACGTGTACTCCTGCTCGATGCCGAAGATCGGCTCCTGCGCCGCGAACCGCTCCGCGACCTCGGCGAGCAGCGCCCGCGTGTTGGAGGAGTGCGGCGTCATGTCCGTGTTCAGGACCTCGCACAGGACCAGGATGTCGGCGCCGCCGCGGATCGGGTCCGGGCAGGAGAAGACCGGCTTCAGGACGCGGTCGGAGGCGTGGCCCTTCGCCTGGTTGGTGGACGAGCCGTCGAAGCCCCAGAGGGGGAGCTCGGCGCCCTGTGCGTCATCGGTGAGGATCTTGGTCTTGGAACGGAGCTTGGCGGTCGGCTCGGTGCCGTCGATCCAGATGTACTCAGCCTTGAAGGTCACGGGGCTCATCCTTAGAACACTCGGTACGGCGCAGTCGTGCGGGTGCTGCGGGCCGTGGTGATGACCGCAGCCTGTCAACGCGCGATTTCCCGTCCGTTGCCCCTATGTGAACCACGTGTTACCTGGGGCGGGAGTGGCGGGGATCACCCCGCGGGGCCGGTGCCGGGCGGGCCCGGCGCTACTTGATCACCGCGTTGGCCGCCGCGATCAGCAGGCCGATCGCCGCGTCGGCGACGCCGATGAGCACGGCCGAGCGCCTGCGGTAGCCCGAGCGCAGTGCGGCGAAGGTGCCCCAGCCGAAGAGCAGTGCCGCGTTCAGGCCGAGCCCCGTGTACGTGACGCTCCGCTCGGGCCAGTCCATGATCCCGGCGAGGACGAGGAGCGCGACGGTCGGCCAGCAGGCGATGACGACCGGCCACTCGTCGGCGAGCGCCCAGCCGAGCCGGCGCCAGCGGTGGCTGCCGCTGCCCGGCTCGTGCGTGGCCATGTGGTGGGCGTAGCCGTGGGCGAGCGCCGCCGTGCCCGCGGTGACCATGACCCAGGCGGCGTCGTAGTACGGCGTGAAGCGCTCGCCCTCGGACTGCAGCGCGGCGAGCAGCGCGCTCGCCAGCACCGTGCCGTAGACGCCCCCGGCGAGCCAGCTGCGCACGGGCCGCTCCCTTCGCTCGTCCCGCGCCGCAGGTCCGGCCCGGGTGGAGCGCTCCACCCTACGTACGGATACGCAGGTGTTTGTAAAGGTTTGTCTGCTCTTGTCGCACGGTTGCCCCGCGCCTCGCCGTGCGCCTCGCCGGGCTGCCTCGCGCCTTGCCGGGTCACCTCGCGCCTTGCCAGGCCGCCCCGCGCCTCGCCCCGCTGCCCCGTGCCGCCCGGTCACCGGGCGGGGCGCGTCACCGCCCCAGCGCGTCCCGCACCGCCTCCTCCGTGCGGGCCACCACCGCCGTGCCGTCGTCCGCCGTGATGATCGGCCGCTGAATGAGCTTCGGGTGCGCGGCGAGCGCCTCGATCCACGCCTCGCGGCCGGAGTCGTCGCGCGGCCAGCGGCCGCGGTCCTTCAGGTCGAGCTCCTTGGCGGCGGCCTCCTGGGTGCGGGTGATGTCCCAGGGCTCGAGGCCGAGCCTGCCGAGCACGTCGCGGATCTCGTCGGCGGTGGGCACGTCCTCCAGATAGCGGCGCACCGTGTAGTCGGCGCCCTCCGCGTCGAGCAGCGTCAGGGCGCTGCGGCACTTCGAACAGGCGGGGTTGATCCAGATCTCCATGCCGCACACGCTACCTCCGAACCATCCGCCCCACGCCCCCTCAAACCCCGTCTGGCCAGCGGGGATTGCCTCTCTGAGCACGGGCCGTTGTCAGTGCCGGCACGTAGAATGGAAGCAATGTTCGAAGGGGCCCGCGAGGGTTCCCGAACCGCGACAGGAGGATGTCCGTGCCCGCTGCCGCAGTCCCGTCCGTGCCCGCCGAGCCGACCGCCCGCTCCCGCAACCGCACCCCGTCCCGAGCCTCCCGCACCCCGTGCCGGGGCCAGCAGCCGCTGCTCGACGTGCCGTACGTCCCGATGGAGAAGCACCCCCTGCCGCCCGGCCGCCCCCGCGAGTGGTACATCACGCACAACCGCCGCCTCAAGGCCATGCGCCTGGCCATCGCCCTGCTCGACGCGGGCGTCTACGTGCCGAACCAGGCGAGCAACGTCCGGATACGCACGATGGCCGAAACGGTGGGCATCCACCCCCCGTCCGACACGACGTGCCACATGGTGCGCGCCTTTATGCGCTACAACCGCTGACGCGGTTCATCCCCCGGCCCCGGCCCCGGCGTCCGCTGTCACCCGCTCGGCGTACCCGACATGCGCGCCCGCGCGCTCCGGCGTTGGCTGCTCTTGGCCCCTCAAACCCGTCCGGCGTTTGAGGCCGGGCGCGAAGAGCGACAGCCGGGGACGCAGGGGGAGGGCCCCTGACCACGGGAAGAGGGGCGGGCCCGGGGTGCCCCGCGCGCACCCCGGGCCCGCCCCGCGGAAAGGGGACCGCCCATGACCACCGCGGCCGAGCGCGCGGAGCGGGGCAAGGCCGCCCGCAAACGGGCCTCCCGGTCCTCGCACGGGATCTGGATCCCCTCGGCGGACCGGCCCGACCCGGTGGCCGTCCTGGAGCGCCAGGCCGCCGACCGCGTGCAGGAGCTCCTGCCGATCCGCTACGGGCGCATGGCCGCGTCCCCCTTCGCCTTCCTGCGCGGAGCCGCCGCCGTGATGGCGGGCGACCTCGCGGCCCAGCGCCACACCGGCCTCACCGTGCAGCTCTGCGGGGACGCGCACCTGCTGAACTTCGGCGTGTTCGCCTCGCCCGAGCGCCGCCTCCTGTTCGATCTCAACGACTTCGACGAGACCTACCCCGGCCCCTTCGAATGGGACGTCAAACGCCTCGCTGCCAGCGTCGCCGTGGCCGCCCGCGAGACCGGCAGGGGCGAGGACGGGGCCCACGACGCGGCCCTCGCCGCCGTCACCGCCTACCGCACCGGCATCCGGCGCCTGGCCCGCAAGGGCGAGCTGGACGTCTGGTACGCCAGCGTCGACACCGACGACCTGCTGCGCCTCATGGACTCCGCGCACCGGCGCGAGCGCGCCGCGGCCCGCCTCGCGCACGCCCGCCGCCGCACCAGCCTCCAGGCCCTCGGCAGACTCACCGAGGTCGTCGACGGCCGCCGCCGCATCGTCCACGACCCGCCCCTGCTCGAGCCGGCGGGCGCCCCCGACATGGCGGCGCTGCGCAAGATCTTCGGCGACTACCGCTCGACCCTCGCCGAGGAGCGCCGCCTCCTGCTCGACCGCTACCGCTTCGTCGACGCCGCCCGCAAGGTCGTCGGCGTCGGCAGCGTCGGCACCCGCTGCTTCATCGTGCTGCTGACCGGCCGGGACGCCGAGGACCCGCTGTTCCTGCAGATCAAGGAGGCCGTGCGGTCCGTCCTCGAAGAGCATCTGCCCACCGGCCCCTACCTCCACCCGGGCCACCGCGTCGTCGCGGGCCAGCGCCTGCTCCAGGCCGCGGGCGACATCTTCCTCGGCTGGATGACGGGCCCGCAGGGCCGCGCCTACTACTGGCGCCAGCTGCGCGACATGAAGGGCTCCGTGGACGTCGCCGCCCTCGAACCCGCCGAACTCCTCGCCTACGCCCGCCTCTGCGGCACCGCCCTCGCCCGTGCCCACGCCCGCTCCGGCGACCGCGTGGCCATCGCCGCCTACCTGGGCTCCGCCGACACCTTCGACCGGGCCGTCGCGGCCTTCGCCGTGCGCTACGTCTCCCAGAACGCGACCGACCACAAGGCGCTGACCAGCGCGATCGAGGCCGGGGTCCTCACCGCGACCACGGCGTACTGAACCGCGTACTGAACGGCGTGCTGAAGGGGCCCGCCGCCCGGGCTGCCGTGTGACGCGCGCAACCGCGCCTCCTGGTTTCGGGCCGGTGCGGGCCCGGGGAGAGCCTCCGGCATGACCACCACCGTCAGCGTCTTCACCCTCGGCGGCACCATCTCCGCCCACTCCGGCGGCGGCTCCGCCCGCCTCACCGGCTCCCAGACCCTCGCCGCCGTCCCCGTCCCCGACGACGTCAAGACGGAGCTGCACGACTTCCGCAGGCTCCCGGGCTCCTCGCTGACCCTGGCGGACCTGGCCGCCCTCGCGGAGCGCGTGGACGAGGCCACCGCCGCGGGCCACGGCGTCGTGGTCGTCCAGGGCACCGACACCCTGGAGGAGACGGCCTTCCTGCTCGACGTGGCGTGCGCGCCGCGCGCCCCGATCGTGGTCACCGGCGCGATGCGCCGCCCCGACCTGCCGGGCGCGGACGGCCCGGCGAACCTCGCCGCCGCGCTCGCCGTCGCCGCCGACCCCCGCTGCCGGGACCTCGGCGTCCTCGTGCTCCTCGCCGACGAGATCCACGCGGCCCGGCACGCGCGCAAGGCGCACACCACCTCGCTCACCCCGTTCGTCTCGCCCGGCGCGGGTCCGCTCGGCCGCGTGGTGGAGGGCGTGCCGCGGATCCTGCTGCGCCCCCAGGAGCCCACCGTGGAGCGCCCGCTGCGGCTCGGGAACGCCGCCCGCGTGGCCCTGCTGACCCTCTCCCTCGGTGACGGCGGCGAGCTACTGGAGGCGGTGGACGACCGCTTCGACGGCCTGGTCGTGGCGGCCTTCGGCGCCGGGCACGCACCCCAGTGGCTGGTGGAACCGCTCGCGGCCCGCGCCGCCCGGATGCCCGTCGTCCTCGCCTCGCGCACCGGCGCGGGCCCGCTCCTCAGCGAGACCTACCGCGGCCCCGGCTCCGAGGCCGACCTGCTGTCCCGCGGCCTGATCTCCGCGGGCTCCCTCGACGCGCCCAAGGCCCGCCTGCTGCTCCACGCCCTCCTCGCGGACGGCGCGGACCGCCCGGCCGTCGAGAGGGCGTTCCGCCGCCTCGACGGCAGCGGTGCCTAGCCGAGCTGCTCCGGCGTCACCGTCAGCCACCGCTTGTCCGCGGTGACGGGCTGCCCCAACTCCCGCTGCCGCGCCGCGTTCTTCCGCTTCATCGCGTCCAGCTGCTTCATGGAGCTGTCCTTGCGGTTGACCCACACGCGTACGCCCCCGTGCCGCACGTCCGCCGAGTGGAAGAGCATCGGCCCGTCGCTCGACGGCGTGTCCCCGGCCACGAGGACGGGCTTCTTCCACTCGTCGATGTACGTGGAGATCGCCGCGGGCTTGCCCTGGTACCAGGTCAGCGGCGCCCACAGGTTCGGCGTCAGCTCGTAGCGGGCGAGCCGCGCCCGGTCCTCGGGCCCGAAGCGGCCCTCGGCGATCTCCTTGCGGGAGCTGGTGACGCGGCCGGTCCTCGGGTCCTTGAGCTGGAGGCCCACGCCGATGACGTTGCGCGGCTTCACCCCGTACCCGTACTTCGGGTCGGCGAGCACCATCCGCACCAGGTCCTCGCTCGCGGCGCTCACCACGTACACCTCGATCCCGTGCGCGCGCAGGGACTTGTACAGCTCCCGCATGCCGGGGGAGAACTCGGGGCGGTGGACCTCGGTCCGCGTCACCTTCCCGTTCTCGTAGTACGTCGCCGGGATCGGCCGGTCGTACGCGAGCAGCTCGTCGACGTACCCCTTGAGCTGCTTCAGCGTGAAGCCGGAGAAGATCTGCGCGGCCCACGGGTAGCAGACCTGGTCGTCGACCTCGCAGAGGCGGGTGTAGTAGCTGTAGAGGCTCTCCTTGTGCGTGGCCGTGTCCTTGAACGGGATGACCTTCAGGGACGGGTCCATCGACCTCCGGGTCAGGACGCCCTTCATCTCCAGGAACGGAAGCAGCGCCTCCTCCAGGTCGTTGCGGTACGTCGTGTTGTCCGCGTCGAAGACGGCGTACGCGCCGTTGTGCGCGTTCTCGGCGATGACCTCGCCGAGTTCGGCGGCCACCGGCTTCGGCCAGTGCGCGAGCCGGACGGGCGCGGCCGACGGGCGCGCCGTGGCCGCGTCCGCGCCCGGCCACAGCGCGCCGCCCGCGAACACCGCCGCCGCGAGCGCCCCCGCGAGTCCGAGGACCGCCCGCTTGCTCCTGCTTCGTGCTCGTACAGCCATGGTGTCCGTTCCTCGGATCCTCGGAGGTGATGCGCCGCCCCGGGCGGAGCGGCGGGACATGCTACGAGCGCGCGGGGCCGATTCCCATGATCGATGTCACGGTGCGTGGCGGGCATGGGACGCGACGCAGCGGGTAGCCGCGGCGGCGCGTGCGAGGCCGTGCCCGCCCCCCCCCGCGAAGCCGTGCCCGGCGCCCGCGAGGCCGTGCCTGGCCCGCACATGCGGTCACAATGGACGCATGGACACCGCCCGCCGCGAGTTCGTCCGCGTCCCGCTCCCGCCCGAGCAGGGCGGCAAGGTCGTGTCCGCCGTGGGCTACCGCACGAGCGGCGAGACGCCGGGCCTGCACCGCGGCCTGCCGTCGCCGTATCTGACGCTGATCTTCTCGCTCGACGGGCCCGTCGTCACCGGCTCCACGGCGGAGCGGGCCACCGGGCCCGACGCCGAGCGCACCGACATCGTCGTGGGCGGTCTGCACCAGAGCCCGGCGTACGTCGTGCAGCCCGAGCACCAGGCGGGCATCCAGCTCGCCGTGCACCCGCTCGCGGCCCGCTCGCTCCTCGGCCTCCCGGCCGCCGAGCTGACGGGACGGCTCGTCACCGACGGCACGGACGTCCTCGGCCGGATCGCCGCCGAGGTCCGCGAGCGGCTGTGCGAGGCCGACGGCTGGGACGAGCGGTTCGCCTGCCTCCACGCCTACTTGGCGCGCCGCGCCGCCGACGCCGGGCGCCTCGCCCCGGTGCGCCCCGAGGTCGCCGAGGCCTGGGCCTGGCTCGCCCGGCACCGGGGCGCGGGCACCCTGCGGGGCCTGGCCGCGCACGTCGCGCTCAGCGAGCGCCGCCTGACGGCCCTCTTCCGCGCCGAGACCGGCGTGACGCCCAAGCAGGCCGCCCGCCTGATGCGCTTCCAGCACGCGAAGGCGCGGGTCGTGCGCGCGGTCGTCGCGGGCGCGCCCGCCGACCTCGCCCGCGTCGCCGCCGACTGCGGCTACTACGACCACTCCCACCTGGTGCGCGACTTCCGCCAGTACACGGGCGCGAGCCCGACCGCCTGGCTGGCCGAGGAGTGCCGGAATATCCAAGCCGGGGGACACCGCGACGGCGAAGACTGAGAGGCATGAACACCACCGAAGCGGTACAGAGCACTCAGAACACCCCGAACCTCCGCGCCCCCGACGTCTGGCCCGCCTTCCAGGCCCACGACGCCCCCGCCCTCATCGACTTCCTCGTCACCACCGTCGGCTTCCTGCGCACCGCCGTGTACGAGGACGGCGGCCGCGTCGCCCACGCCCAGCTCGACTGGCCCGAGGGCGGCGGCGTCATGCTCGGCTCGTACGACCCGGAGTCGGCCGAGTGGTGCCTCAAGCCGGGGACGTTCGGTGCGTACGTCGTCACGGATCACGTCGACGCCCTCCACCGCCGCCTCAAGGAGGCGGGCGTGAAGGTCATCCGCGAGATCGAGGACCAGCCGTACGGCAGCCGCGAGTTCGCCGTCGCGGACCCGGAGGGCAACAAGTGGTCCTTCGGCACCTACCGCGGCGAACCGCGCCCCGAGCAGGGGTGACGTCCGCCCGGCCCGCGGCGGGGTGATAGCTTGCGCACGCCAGTCGCGCCCGCACCAGGGCCAGGGAATCCGGTGGGAATCCGGAACTGACGCGCAGCGGTGAGGGGGACGGGCGGGACCAGCGGCCACTGGATGTCACCGGACATCCGGGAAGGCGGCCCCGCCCGGACGAACCCGAGTCCGAAGACCTGCTGGCACCGCCGACCGCGCGCCGGGCGGCGGGGTTTCGCAGACCAGGCTCCGCGCATGAGCCATGAGACCCGGGAAGTCCTGTGCCCCCTCTCGCCCCTCGCGCACGCCGCGCGCCCGCCCGTCCCCGCAGCGCCGCCCCCGGCGCCCGCACCGCCCCCGGGGCGCGCCTGACCGCGCTGCTCGCGGCGGGCGGCCTGCTCCTGCTCACCGCCTGCGGCGGCGGCTCCGCGAAGCGCCAGGACGAGGGGGCCAAGGCCGCGGGCTACCCGGTGACGGTCACCTCCTGCGGCAAGAAGGCCGAGGTCACGGCCCCGCCGAAGCGGGCGGTCTCCCTCGACCAGGGCTCCACGGAGATCCTGCTCTCCCTCGGCCTCGCCGACCGCATGGCCGGCACCGGCACCTGGACCGACCCGGTCCTGCCCCGCCTGAAGAAGCAGAACGCGAAGGTCGAGCGCCTCGCCGACCGCTACCCGTCCCTGGAGAAGGTCCTCTCCAAGGAGCCGGACTTCGTCAGCGCGTCGTTCCTCTACACCGTCGGCAAGGGCGGCGTCGCCGACCGCGCCAAGTTCACCGAGCTCGGCGTCCCCGTCTACGTCTCGCCCACCGACTGCGCGGGCAAGGACAACGGCGGCGACGGCGACGGCACCCGCACCAAGACGCTCACCATGGACACCGTCTACGGCGAGATCCGCGACCTGGCCCGGGTCTTCCACGTCCAGGCGCGCGGCGAGCGCCTCGTCGCGGACCTCAAGTCCCGCGTGACCAGGGCGAAGCAGACGCTCAAGGCGTCCGACGCGTCCGTCCTGTACTGGTTCTCCGACTCCAAGGCGCCCTACATCGCGGGCTGCTGCGGCGCGCCCGGCGTCATCACCCGCGCCCTCGGCGTCCGCAACGTCTTCGCCGACACGCGCGCCGAGTGGCCCCAGATCAACTGGGAGACCGTGGCCGACCGCGACCCGGACGTCCTCGTCATCGGCGACCTCACCCGCAAGGCCCAGTCGGCCGAGAGCGCCCGCCAGAAGATCAGGTTCCTGGAGTCCAACCCCGTCACCAGGAACCTCACGGCCGTGAAGAAGAAGCGGTACGTGCTGCTCAGCGGCCAGGCCCTCAACCCGACGATCCGCACGGTCGACGGCATCGAGCAAGTCGCGGCGGGGCTGCGCGCGTTCGGCCTGGCCCGGTGAGCACGGCCGCACGCGAGCGGGCCCGCGGCGGCCCGCGCCTCCGGTCCGGCGCCTGGCGCGCGGCCCTGCTGTGGGCGGCGGGCCTGGTGGCGCTCCCGCTCTCGGTGGCCGTCGCCGTCACCATCGGCCCGGCCGACATCTCCGTACCGGACGTCTGGGCGGCGGTGGCTGCCCACCTCGGCTGGGGCGAGGCCGAGCTCACCCCGCTGCGCGACGGCATCGTGTGGAACCTGCGCATGCCGCGCACCCTGCTCGCGGGCGTCTGCGGGGCGGGCCTCGCCGTGTGCGGCGCGGTCCTCCAGTCGCTGCTGCGCAATCCGCTCGCCGACCCCTTCGTCCTCGGCGTGTCCTCCGGGGCGTCCACGGGCGCGGTGGCGGTGGTGGTCCTCGGGGTCGGCGGGGGAGCGGTGTCGGTCTCCGGCGGGGCCTTCGCCGGAGCCCTGTGCGCGTTCGGCTTCGTGCTGCTCCTCAGCCAGGCCCTGGGCGCCACGACGGACCGCGTGGTCCTGTCCGGGGTGGCGGCCATGCAGCTCTTCTCCTCCCTCACTTCCTTCGTCATCCTGACGGCCGCGGACGCGGAGACGACGCGCGGCGTCCTGTTCTGGCTGCTCGGCTCGTTGAGCGGCGCGGACTGGACGGACGTGGCGGTGTGCGCGGCGGTCCTCGCCGTGGCCCTGGTGATCTGTCTGTCCCAGGCCCACACCCTCGACGCGTTCGCCTTCGGCCAGGACGCGGCGGCCGCCCTGGGCGTGCACGTCACCCGGGTCCGGCTGCTCCTGCTGTGCACCACGGCCCTGCTCACGGCGGCCCTGGTCAGCGCGGCCGGGGCCATCGGCTTCGTCGGCCTGACCCTGCCCCACGCGGCCCGCGTGCTCGTCGGCCCGCGCCACGCCCGCCTGCTGCCGGTGACGGCCCTGACCGGCGCGGTGTTCCTCATCTGGGTGGACACCCTGGCCCGTACGCTCCTGGACCCGCAGGAGGTGCCGGTCGGCGTGGTCACGTCGCTGATCGGCGTCCCCGCGTTCGTGGCGGTCCTCTACCGCACGAGGAGGGTCGGATGAGCGCGGCGCGGTCCCGTGCGGAGCCTTCGGCAGGCACTCCGGCGGAGCCTGAGGCGGGGCTTCCCGCTCAGGAGGGCGCGGGCCTCAGCGCGGACCGGGTCTCCCGGGCCGCGGGCGGGCGCCTCATCGTCGACGGCGTCACCCTCGCCCCGCGCCCGGGCACGGTGGTCGGCCTCCTGGGCCCCAACGGCTCCGGGAAGTCCACGCTCCTGCGCCTCCTCGCGGGCGTCCTGGCCCCCACCGCCGGGGCGGTCACCCTCGACGGCGAGCCGCTGCGCGACCTGGGCCGCCGCGCGGTCGCCCGCCGTCTCGCCCTGGTGGAGCAACAGGCGGACACCCAGGTCGACCTGACGGTGCGGGACGTCGTACGCCTGGGCCGGGTGCCGCACCGCCGCGCCTGGGTGCCGTCGACGGCCGAGGACGAGCGGGCCGTCGCCGATGCCCTGGCCCGCACGGGCCTGTCCGACCGCGCGGACCAGCCCTGGCACACCCTCTCCGGCGGCGAACGCCAGCGCTCCCACATCGCCCGGGCCCTGGCCCAGGCCCCCCGCGAGCTCCTCCTCGACGAGCCCACCAACCACCTGGACATCCACCACCAGCTGGACCTCCTCACCCTGGTGGCCGCCCTCCCCGTCACCACGGTGATCGCCCTGCACGACCTCAACCTGGCGGCGATGTTCTGCGACGAGATCCTGGTCCTGAAGGAGGGCAGGGCGCACGCGCACGGCACGCCGGTGGAGGTCATCACCGAGCCCCTCATCGCGGAGGTCTACGGCGTCCGCGCCCGGGTCACCCCGCCCGCCGCGCCCCAGGACCACCCCACCGTCACCTTCCTGCGGCCGTCGGACCCGCCGCCCGCACGGCCCGGATGACCACGCCTCCCGACGCCGGGGGCCCCTCGGCGCGCTCGCGCATCCGCGCGGGAACGGACGGGGCTGGACAGCCGCGCCCCAGTCGTAACAGAATCAGTTTCGACAGCGGAGTCGAGCGAACTGAGCGAACCGAGCGACCGGAGGGCCCGTGAGCGCCAACAGCCGCATGACCGTGGCCACGCACGCGCTGACGTGGATGGCCCTGGTCTGCCCCCGGCGCCCCGACGGCATCGTGACGTCCGACGAGATCGCCGCCAGCGTCAACACCAACCCGGTCGTCATCCGCCGCACGCTCGGCGGTCTGCGCGACGCGGGCCTCGTCGTGTCGCAGCGCGGCCAGGGCGCGGGCTGGCGCCTCGCCCGCGAGCCCGGTGCGATCACGCTCCGGGACGTCTACCTCGCGGTCGAGCCCGACCCGCTCCTGGCCCTCCACGCCTCCGCCCCCAACCGGAAGTGCCCCGTGGGGCGCGGCATTCCGCCGGTCCTGCGCGGCGCGTACGACCGCGCGGAGGAGGCGATGAAGGCCGAGCTGGCCGAGGTCACCGTCGCCGACGTGCTCAAGGAGACGGTCGCCTGACCCTGTCGAACGGGCCGGTCCGAGCGGACCGGCCTTTCTTGGGCCCTGTGTCGTAATAGATTCAGTTACATCGAGCGCTCGCTCGGACGCGCCCGACGCGCCCGACGGGGCCGAGGCACCGACGGGGCCGACGCGCCCGACGTGCCGACGGGCCCCTTGCATCCGCCACACCCCTCGCACGCACCGCGCGCATCGCACGCACCGCACCCGTAGTGCCCCCGCACCCACCCACCGGAGGTCCCGCCCCCGTGTACCGATCGCTCCTCGTCCTCGCCGCCGGAATGTTCGCCATCGGCACCGACAGCTTCGTCATCGCCGGGATCCTGCCGGACGCGGCCGACTCGCTCGGCGTGTCCGTGGGCACCGCGGGCTGGCTCCTGACCGCCTACGCCTTCACCTACGCCGTACTGGGCCCCGTCATGGCCGCGTGCACGGCGCGCAGGGCCCGGCGGCCGCTGTTCCTCGCCGGGTTCGCCGTCTTCACCGCGGGCAACCTCCTGACCGCCTTCGTCCCCGACTTCGGCGTGGCCCTGGTCGGCCGGGCGCTCGCCGGGTTCGGCGGGGCGATGATCACCCCGGCGGCCGTCGCGGCGGCCGCGGCCCTCGCCCCGCCCGAGCGGCGCGGCCGGGCCATCGCCATCGTGATGACGGGCCTCAGCGCGGCGACGGCCCTCGGCTCGCCCCTCGGCACGGCGATCGGCAGCGCCACCGGCGACTGGCGCCTCACCATGGTCTTCGTATCGGCCCTCGGGGGCCTCGCCGCCGCGGCCGTCGCCCTGTTGCTCCCCACGATCCCCACGCCCCCGGCGGTCCCGCTGCGCACGCGCCTCGCCCCGCTCGCCGACCGCCGCATCGGCCTCACCCTCCTCACCACGCTCCTCGTCTACACCGGCCTCTACACGGTCTACTCCTTCATCGGCGAGAGCCTCGACCGCGCGACGGACGGCAGCGGCACCACCCTGGCGGTGCTGCTCTTCGTCTGGGGCCTGGCCGCCACCGCGGGCACGCTCGGCTCGGGCGGCCTGGTCGACCGCTTCGGCGGCCGGCGCGTCATCAACACCGCGACAGCCGTGGCGGCGGTCGACTTCGCCCTCCTGCCGTGGACGAGCGCCCACCTCCCCTCCACCGTCGTGGCGTTGCTCGTCTGGGGCGTGTGCGGCTGGGGCCTCCTGGCCCCGCAGACCCACCGCCTGATCACCGCCCTGCCGACCGCGGCGCCCCTGCTCACGGGGCTGGCCTCGGCCATGGTCTACGTAGGCGTCTCGGCGGCCCCCCTGGTCGGCCAGGCGGGCATGGCCTGGGCGGGCCCCCACTGGCTCGGCCCCGTCGGCGCGGCCTTCATCGCCCTCGGCCTCGTCACGGCGGAGGCGGCCCACGCCGTCATCGCCCGGGAAGGGCGCCCCGCGGCCACCGGCCCCCGGTCGCGGGCCGCGGAGGGCGCGCGCGGCTGACGGCCCGGCGGCGACCGGCGTCCGGGGCGCGGCGGGCCGACGGGGTCACCACGTCTCGGCCGCCCCGGCCGTGGGGGAGGAGGGCCCGGCCCGCCGGCCGGCGAGGGCCTTCAGGGCGAGCAGCGGGAAGACCAGGACGGAGAGCATGGCAGCGCCGACCAGGGCGGCGGCCTCGCCCGCGCCCAGGACGCCGTCGTCGGTGCCGATCGCGGTGATGGCCGCGACGAGCGGCAGACAGGTCGAGGAGTACAGGGTGAGCGCGGCGCGTTCGCGCCGGGACAGGTCGCGCGGGGCGAGCAGCCAGGTCGGTCCGCCGCGCACCAGGAGGAACAGCAGGAAGAAGACCGGCAGGAGGGCGAGCGGACGGCCGCCGTGCAGCAGGGCGGAGAGGTCGAAGCCGATGCCGGTGACGACGAAGAAGACCGGGACCAGGAAGCCGAACCCCATCGCCTCGATCCTGGCGAGGACCTCCGCGCCCGCCTCGGGGCCCGCGCCCCGCAGGACGAGCCGGGTGAGCAGCCCGGCGGCGAACGCGCCGAGCAGCGTGTCGAGGCCGAACGCGGCGGACAGGCCGAGCATCGAGGCCAGCAGCAGCATCACGTACCGCACGGCGAACTGGCCGCTGGAGTGCAGGGTCTTGGCGACGACGCGGGTGAACCACCAAGGGCGCGGGCGCAATGCCCAGAAGACGGCGACGGCCGTGATCGCGGCAAAGGCGACGAGCAGCGCGGTCGCAACGCCGGGTCTGCGGCCGCTGAGCAGCAGCGAGACCGCGATGACCGGCCCGAACTCGCCGACCGCCCCGAACGCCATCACCACCGTGCCGAACCGGCCGCGCAGCAGGTCCGCGTCGCGCAGCATCGGCAGGACGGCGCCGAGCGCGGTGCTGGTCAGCGCGGTGCCGATGACGAAGCTCTTGGTGGCCTGCGCGCCGGTCAGGGCGAAGGCGCTGCCGAGCGCCACGGCGAGCGACACGGCCCAGGCCCCGACGGAGCGGCGCAGCGTGTCCCCGCGCACGGCGGCGAACTCGATCTCGTACCCGGCCAGGAAGATCAGCATCGAGAGCCCCAGGTCGGACAGCGTGTCGATGACGGTGTCGGGGTGAGCGAGGCCGAGCACGTCCGGGCCGATCAGGATGCCGAGGGCGATCTCGAAGAGGGCCACGGGAACGGTGAGCCGACGCCCGACGGCGTACGCGAGGAGCGGGGCGAGCACCGCCATGGCCATGATCAGGATCAGCGTCCCGGGATGCGACATGCGTACTGACTAGCACAAATGCGGGCAAAGCAATCACGGGCGGCGCGGCCGCCGTCGGGTGCGCGGGCCGACGCGGGGCGCGGCTCTTCGCCCGGGGACGCGTTCCGGGCCCGCCGCTCGGCAGCGGCACCCGTTCCCGCCGTGCTCCGGCGGCGGGCGGCCGATACCTGGATGACACATGTTCGCGGGCCGCCGGATGCACGACCCTGACCGGTTGGATGCGCGCTCCGCCAAGGCTGGGAGGCGTGCGGGGACCACCGCACGTGCCGGGCTGCGGAGAGGTGCTTGCGGTGAGGGGTCGTCGGGTGCGGGACGTCGGGGCTGTGTGCGGGGCCGCCGGGCTGCTGGCCGTCGTCGGGGTCGGCGGGTGGTTCGGGTTCGCCGGGAGCGAGGACGGCGGGGACCCGCCGCCGTACGGGACCGCCGCGGTCGCCGAGCGGCTCGACCTGCCGTGGCCCCGGGAGGGACAGACGAGCGTCGCGGTGGAGGGCCTCGGCGGCCTCGGCCGCGCGGGCGGCCACGAGCCCGTGCCGATCGCGAGCGTCACCAAGGTCATGACCGCGTACGTGATCCTCCAGGAGCATCCGCTCGCGCGCGGCGAACAGGGGCCGCGGATCAGGGTCGACACGGCCGCCGCCGAGGAGTCCCACTCGCTCAGCGAGTCGACGGCCCCGCTCCGCGAAGGACGGCGGCACACCCAGCGCCAGCTCCTCGAACTGTTGCTGCTGCCCTCCGGCAACAACGTCGCCAGGCTGCTGGCCCGCTGGGACGCCGGGAGCGAGAAGGCGTTCGTCGCGAAGATGAACCGCGCCGCCGAGCGGCTCGGCATGAGCCGTACGACGTACACCGGGGCCAGCGGCTTCGAGGCCAGCACCAGGAGCACCGCCGACGACCAGCTCAAGCTCGCCCGGAAGGCGATGAAGGAGCCCGTGCTGCGGGCGGTGGTGGCGCTGCGCAGCACGACGGTGCCGGGGGTGCCCGGCACCGTCACCAACACCAACCGCCTCCTCGACGAGCCCGGGGTGATCGGGCTCAAGACCGGGTCGAGCACGCCCGCGGGCGGCAACCTCATGTGGGCCGCGGAGGTGACCTCCGGCGCGCGGCGGCACCTCGTCCTCGGCGTCGTCCTCGGCCAGCGCGCCCACACCACTCCCGCGGAGGGCCTTGACGCCGCCCTGGAGAAGAGCGGCGCGCTGATCGAGGCCGTGCGGACGGGCCTTCCCGCCGCGCTGCGCGACGGTGAGCGGGTGCGGACATGACCTTGCTGCCGGAACACGCCGACGACCGGGCGCAGCCGCCTGCCGCGTGCGGGCCGGAGCAGCCTGTCGCGTGCGGGACGGAGCCGCTTGCGGCAGGCGGGGCCGAGCCGCCTGCCGCGTGCGGGGCCGAGTCGACCGGGCGCGCCGGCTCCCGGGCCGGAAGCGGACGTTCCGCACGGCTCGGTCGGTTCGTCCCGGCACGGTTCGGTCGGCTCGTCACCGCACGGTCCGGTCGGCTCGTCGCTGCCTGGCCCGGTCGGCTCGTCCCCGTACGATCCGGTCGGCTCGTCCCCGTACGATCCGGTTGGCATGTCACCGCACGGTCCGGCTGGCTCGTCACCGCGCTCGCCGTGCTCGTCGCGCTGCTCATGCTCGGGCACTCGCTCGTGCCCAACGCCCTCGGGAACGCCGGCAGCCTGCTGGAGACCTTCCTGCCCTGGCTCGGGGTGAGCGTGCCCGTCCTGCTGGCGGCGGCCCTGCTGCGCCGGTCCGTCGTGGCCTGCGCCGCCGTCGCGCTGACCGCCCTCGTCTGGTGCTCCCTGTTCGCCGGTACGGTCCTCGACAAGAGCTCCGGGGGCGGGGACCTGTCCGTGGTCAGCCACAACGTCCACGACGGCAACCCCGACCCGCGGCGCACCGCCCGCGACCTCGCCGCCTCGGGCGCCGACGTCATCGCCCTCCAGGAACTGACCGCGCGCACCGCCCCGGTGTACGAGCGGACCCTGGCCGGCAGCTACCCGTACCACGCGGTACGGGAGTCCGTCGGGCTGTGGAGCAAGCGTCCGCTCCGCGCCGCGAAGCCCTTGACGATCATGCCGTGGACCCGCGCCCTGCGGGCCACCGTCGACACCCCCAAGGGGCCGCTCGCCGTGTACGTCGCCCATCTCGCGTCCATCCGCGTGCACCCGAGCAGCGGATTCGCCACCGAGAAGCGCAACGAGGCGGGCGCGCGGCTCGCCGGCTTCGTACGCGAGGAGAAGCTGTCCCGGGTCGTCGTGGCGGGCGACCTCAACGGCACCACCGACGACCGCGCGCTGCGGCCGCTGACCTCGCGGCTCACATCGGCGCAGGAGGAGGCGGGGCAGGGCTTCGGGTTCAGCTGGCCCGCCGCGTTCCCGGTGGTCCGGCTCGACCAGATCCTCGCGCGGGGGGTCACGCCGGTGTCGGCCCGGACCCTGCCGCGCACGGGAAGCGACCACCTGCCGGTCGCGGCGTCCTTCCGGCTGTGACGGGGGAGCGCGCATGAGGACCGCACCCGCGTCCGCCGGGACCTCCGCCGAGGCGACCGGTCGATCGACACCGCGGCCACGATCTAGGGTGACGTGATGGGACAGAACCGTGACGGCGGCTCCGCCAGCGTCCGCATCCTGCTGGTCGAGGACGACGAGACGATCCGCAGGTCCGTCGGCATGGTCCTGGAGCGCTACGGCTACGAGGTGTCCGCCGCGCCGGACGGCCTGACCGGCCTGGAGATGTTCCGGGACGGGCGGCACGACCTGCTGCTGCTCGACGTGATGCTGCCGTTCCTCGACGGGATCGGGCTGTGCCGCAGGATCCGGGAGACGAGCCAGGCTCCGATCCTGATGATGTCCGCCCGGGGCGACGCGCTGGACGTCGTGGCCGGACTCGAAGCGGGCGCCGACGACTACGTGGTCAAGCCCGTCGACACCACGGTCCTGGTGGCGCGCATCCGCATGCTGCTGCGCCGGGCCACGTTCGCCGCGGCCGCGCCCGAGACGCCCGACGACGGCGGGGTCCTCACCTTCCGGGACCTCGCCGTCGACACCCGGGGCCTCGAAGTGCGCGTCGACGGACGCCTGGTGGCGCTCACCCCCACCGAACTGCGTCTGCTCCTCGAATTCGTGGCCGCGCCCGGGGTCGTCCTGGAACGCCAGCGGCTGCTGCGCACCGTGTGGGACTACGGCTGGGAGGGCGACAGCCGGGTCGTCGACCTGGCGGTACAGCGGCTGCGCAAGAAGATCGGCGCCGATCACATCGAGACCGCGCGCGGTTTCGGCTACCGGTTCCGGCGCTGACGTGGGACGTAACACCGGCCGCGAGGGCCGCGCGCTGCTGCGTTTCGTCGACCCCCGCTCGCTGCGCTGGAAGATCGCCGCCGGGGTCGCCGCCGCGGCCTGCGCGATGGCCGTCGGCATCGGGCTGCTGGTGCACCAGCGCACCGAGGAGCGCGGCCTTGGCATCGGCCGCGCCGCGGCGATGCGCGAACTGGACCTGGCCAAGGCCGACTTCCGGGGCGAGCGGCCCACGCGCCGCGACCCCCGGGAGCGCTCGAACTACGTCCTCGGCGACGAGGTGCCCGACCCACTGCGTGACCGGCTGGACTCCTCGACCTCCACCATCGTGACCTGGTACGACACCCGCAAGCCGCTCCAAGGGCCCAGCATGTGGGCGGCCGAACGCGTCGACGGCACCGTGCTCGCCGTCAGCACCAGCATGCTCGGCGAGCAGCTCAGCCTGGAAGCCCTCGACCGACACGTCCGCTACGCGGCCATCGCCACGCTCGCCGTCGTCGTCCCCCTCACGCTCCTCGCCGCCGAACTGGTCGTACGACGCCTGCGGCGCGTCGCGAGGACGGCCCGCCGCATCCGCCACGGCGACCTCGACGCGCGTACCGAAGGCCGCGGCCATGACGAGATCAGCGAGATCTCCTCGGCCGTGGACCACATGGCGGACGCGCTCCAGGAGCGGCTGCGCGGCGAGCAGCGCTTCACCGCGGACGTCGCCCACGAGCTGCGCACACCGCTGACCGGCCTGGTCACCTCGGCCTCGCTGCTGCCCGAGAGCGAGGCCACCGACCTGGTCCGCGACCGGGTGCGGGTGCTGCGCGGCCTGGTGGACGACCTCCTGGAGATCTCGCGCCTCGACGCGGGCGCCGAGCGGGCCGACGTCCAGCCGGTGCCGCTCGGCGAGCTGGTGACGGAGTCCGTGCGCAGGGCGGGCCTGGCGGAACACGTCACCGTCACCGTCGTCGGACACCCCGTGGCCGAGACCGATCCGCGCCGGCTCGACCGCGTCGTCACCAACCTGGTCCTCAACGCCCACCGCCACGGCGGGGCCCCGGTGGAGGTCACCGTCGACGGCACGGCCATCACCGTCCGCGACCACGGCCCCGGCTTCCCCGAGGACCTGCTCCGCCACGGCCCGCAGCGCTTCCACACCGCCGCCACCGAACGCGGCCACGGCCACGGCCTGGGCCTCACCATCGCCTTCGGCCAGTCCCAGGTGATCGGCGCCCACCTCACCCTGACCAACACCACCCCCCAGGGCGCCACCGCCACCCTGACGCTCCCCCAGCCCCCCTCAACCCCACCCCGCCCCACCGACGACGAAGACCGCCGCCCTTAGGCGACGGCCTTCACGCGGAGTTCAAGCGGCTGGTCGAGGCCATCAAGGTGCGGGAGCTCTTCCGACGCCACCCCGAGCGCGGACGGAACTGACCCGCCGCACGGACACCACTCGCATGCTCGTCTGCCGCAGCTAGCGGCGGCAGACGAGCATGCCGCCCAGGCAGTGGATCTCGAATGCCCCATGCCGGGCGATGTGTTCGTCCAGGATGGTGTGGGCCCGCTCGATCGTGGCCTCGAAGGGCACGTCGTGCTGGTCCGCCCACGCTTGGTACGAGGCCATGTGCGCCACCACCGGGCCGGCATCGCGGACCGTGATGGTGCCGGGCAGTTCGATCGTCTCGACGCGGCAGAACTCCTCGCCGAGGAAGGCCGGTGCCTTCTCCAGAGAGAACCGGGCGCTGAGGGAGATCCGCGCGGGACCGCGCCCGGTGCCGAGGACATCACCGGCCGCGCGCATCCACAACTCGTCCAGCTCGGCCTTGTCGCGGTCGCTGTTCGTAGACGCGATCAGCAGGCCGTCGGCGGTCACGACGCGGGCAAGCTCGCGCACCGCCTGGGTAATGTCCGAAGCGTGGTAGAGCATGTGCAGCGCCAGGGCGGCGTCCACGCTCGCCGTGGCCAGCGGGAGCCTCGCCACATCCGCCAGCGCGACCGCGCCGGGCACGTCGGCGAGAATGCCGGGCGCGATGTCCAGGCCCAGAAGTTCGACATCAGGCCGGTCCTGGCGCAAGCGCTTGATGAACTTGCCGTTCCCGCAGCCGATGTCGACGACCCGCCCGTGGACGGCGCTCAGCTGCTCGGTGACGATGCCGGGCAGGTCATGACGAGGCATCTGCCACTGATAGAGGGACTGCCGGGCAGCCAGATCGCGGTCACCGTTGTAGGCGCTCCTGGCCAGGCGGTCGCGGTCGGTGACGGCGGCGTCGTGTGCGGCGGAGAGTTCGGTCACGTCGGCAGCTCCGGAGGACGGGCGGCAGGAGGGGCCGCGAGGACGACCGTGTGCTGGATGCGCTCGCGCAGATGGGTCACCTGCGCAGCTCCACCGTACTGCCGCCCGCTCAGCTCCCGTCCGAGATCGACCAACCGCCGCACGATGCTCGCCGATACCCGTTCCACAGGCGCCTCGAGCACGAAGCCGACCATCGCCTCCGTTCCGTCGAGGTCGTCCAAGAGCATGTGGCCACGGGCGAGATCGAGGTGGGCGGCGAAGAGGTCACCGACCGACTGGTCGTCGGCCTCGGCGCCGCGGTAGAGTCGGATCGCCGTGTCCGCGCTGGCGATGGCCTGCTGCACATGGCCACGACCGCCGATGGCCAGATGCGTCGTCCCGGCATACGCGAACTGCTTGGCGGCGGGGAAGGCGAAGACTCCTGGAGCGTCGTCGTGCCCGAGCATCCCGTCGCGTGAGGACTCCGCGTCCGCCAGGGCGATTGCGGCGCCCGCCTTGTCGCCCGCTATCGCCAGTGAACGCGCCTCCAGGCTCGCGAGGCGGGCGCCAATGCTTCCTCCTGCTCGGTGCTGACGCCCCGCCTGAGCGAGCCGGGCGGCCTGCTCGTAGCGCCCGGTCCAGTAAGCGATCAGTGATTCCACCGCCCGCACCCAGGCCAGCATTCCCTCGTGCCCGGCGGCCTCGGCACACGCACGGGCCGTGCGGGCGTGGGTGGCCGCCGAGTCGTAGTGCCCCAGATCCAGGCAGACGTGGGCGCACAGCCCGCACAGTCGCGCGGCCGAGACGTACAAGTCGCTGGTCTGCCGAGGCCGTTGGCGCCCGCGCAGCAGGCCGAAGACGCCGTCCCGTAGCTGTCTGATTTCAACGTAGAGCTCCAGCAGAGGGTGGCTGACGTACGAGCGCGCGAGTCGCGCCACGTCGGCCTCCAACTGCTCGACGACCACCTCGTCGGCGTTGCGCTGCGTGATGAACCTGGCGAACTCGGCCGACGACGAGGCGTCCGCCGACACGGAGCCGGCCACGGACCGCTCTGCGGGGCTCGGAACCACCAGACCATCTGGGCCCTCCGCACCGTCCCCACCGCCACGACGCCGCTTGGTGAGCGCGACAGCGCGGTCAAGGACACCGACGTCGACCGCGAAGACCCGAGCCAAGTGGCTTCGGGTGTACGGGACAGGGATACGCGCCTCACGCTCGTAGCGCCCGATCTCCTTACCGGTCATGGCGGCACGGCCCTCTCGGGCGTTGTACTCGTTGGCGACCTTCTGCTGGGACCACCCACGACCCTTGCGCAGACTGAGGAGCAAGGCACCGATACCCGTGTCGCCCATCCCGTCTCCCCGAAGCATGTGGATCCTGGCCCCCATATTGGCCCCCTGCTTGGCCCCCGTGCTGGCTCCCGACCCAAACGAGCGACGGCGGTTGGCTGTTGGGCATGCTCAACAGACCATGCGATGAGTCGAATACCGACGGGCCGGATCACGCCGCAGGCACCACGGCGCAGCGCGCGATGGTCTTCGCCCGGCGCAAGCTCTCCGCACGCGCAGCTCGCGAGTTCATCGCCGAGACCCTTATCCAGTGGGGCTGCGGCGACTGCCTCGACGAGGTCCGTCTCTGCACGTCGGAACTCGTCACGAACGCGCTGCTGCACGGGACGTCCACCGACGATGTGATCCTCGTACGCGTCGAAATCCACGACGTCCAGCTCCTCGTCGAAGTCCACGACGGCGGCGACAGCACACCCAGGCAACACCAAGTGCGGGACATCAGCGACAACGGACGCGGCCTGTTTCTGGTCGCCGCCATCGTCGATGACTGGGGCGTCGCAGCCCGTGAAGGGCCCGGCAAACGCGTCTGGGCATCCTTCAAGGTCCCGGCGGTGACCCCATGCTGATCCCCACCCGCGCCACTGAGCCGCACACCCCGTGCCCTGGGCTGATCGCCTCCCTCGCGACCGCCACCTGGCTCGACACCGACCCAACCGGCGCCACGCTGTGCTGCCTGCTCCTCGTGCCACAGCCGCCCCGCAGCCCGTACGAGACGCCCGCGATCATCGAGCAGCGCATGCGCGCCGTCGCGACCTCACTCGGCCTCGGCCCCGCCACAGCACCACCACCCGACATCGGGCCGCGCCTGCGCCCGCTCAGCCCGACCGACGTCACCCTGCGCTTCAACGGAACCCCGTACCGCAAGCGCATACCGCAGGAAGACCTTGAACCCTGCTTCTTCGTTAGCGCACCCCGGCGGCCCTCGTGCTGGGCCTCGACGCCCTCCCGCGTGCCGCCGCACTCGCTGCGATCGACTCCTGCCTCGACCGCGCCACGCTCCTGCGACGGCTCCTCTTCGACCACACCCGGACCGAATGAACTGCTCCCCGACCAAGGGAATCCGCCGTGACAGTGCACCCCATCTCGCCGAACACCGTGCTCGCCAACGCCCTCCATCACGCCGAGGACGTCCTCACTCCACGCATTCTGGCCGGACCGCCCGAGCGGATCGTGCTGGTCGTCGGCACCCAGATCAACGGTGCCCCGCACCTCGGCACCTCCTTGGTCCAGTCCCTCGCCTTCGCCATGGCCGCCCGCCTCCGAAGCCGCTTCGGCCTGCCGACGGAAGTCCTCTTCAGCGCCCTCGACAACGCCCCCTGCGAGCTGACCACCGACCCGGCGACCGGCCACCGCTACCAGCGCGCCTACGCCCAGGCCCTCGGCGCCCGAGCCCTCACCGGCCTCGTCGCCGCCCTGTACGACCCCCTGTTCGCCGTGCTGTCCCGGCGCCTGGGCATCCCGTACCGCGTGGAGACGTACACACAGCAGCAGGCGGGCGAGCACTTCCGTCGCACCTGGTTACGGATCCTGCCGCGCATCGACGCCGCCCGCTGGTGGCTCGCCCCCTCGACGGGCACTCCGCACATTCGCGTTCCGTGCCCACATCTCGGATGCGGCTGGGCGGAGAAGTACGCCGAGCGCACGCATGTGCACGCCAGCAGCCCGGAGGCCGCCACGGTGACCGCTGTGTGCCTGCACCACGGTCCCTATGAGACGACCTTCAAGCCCACCACAGGCGCGTATCTGGACCTGGCCACCTTGTACCGCAACCTCGTCAAAGAACTCGCCCTGTCCAGCCCACGCGACACGCTCCACGTCATGGTCAAGGGCGGCGACTGGGTCTTCGGCTCCCACCTCGTGGACGAAGCCCTCCAGGCGGTCGGCCTCACCCGAGCCCAGCTCCCCGCGCGCCTGTTCTGCCCTCAGATCGTCACCGACACCGGCGCGAAGCTGTCCAAATCCCTGATACGCGAGGGCCACGCGTCCTTGCCCGACGGCGCCGCCGACTGGATGCTCGACACCCGGCAGTGGCCCGGCTCGTTGCCCGAGTACGCCGAGCAACTGCTCGCCCTGACCGAGACCCTGCTCTCCGACCCCCGCCACTTCTTCCGCTCGTACTCAGCTGCCGAGATCGGCCGCATGATGACGACACCAGCACCCAGGAGCGTCCCCGCCCCATGACCGACACCACGGCTCGCGTCCGCGAACTCAACCTCTACCGTAAGTACTTCAACCTCGTGGCCGCGGGAACCAAGACCATCGAGGTGCGGGTGAAGTACCCGCACCTGGAGGACCTCGCCGCAGGCGACACCATCCGCTTCCGCATCAAGGGCACCGACGAGACCTGCGAAGTCCACGTCCTGCGCGTCACCGAGTACGAGACGTTCGAAGCGCTACTCGACGGCGAAGGCCCGGCCAACGTCAACCCCCGTGCGAGTCGCGACGAACAGCTGGCCAACATCCGCTCCATCTACGGCCCTGAGAAGGAAGCCCTCGGCGCCTTGGCCATTGAGATCAAGCGCGTGGTGGCTGACCGGGCATGACGTCGGACCGCACCCGCAAGGCCGTCTCGATTCCGCGCTCGAACCACGTGGCTGGGCCCACGCCCGACGGCCGCCCTCAAGAGCTCAAGCCCGCCCTCGAATCCATGACCCTGCTGGTCACCGCCGTCATCGTCCACGACAGGGCCACCAACCGCGTCGTCCTCCAACGCAGCCAGAACGCCAAGTTCGCCAAGGGCATGTGGGACCTGCCCGTCGGCAAGAGCGAACCCGGCGAACCCATCACCGAAACCGCGGTGCGCGAGCTCTACGAGGAAACCGGCCTCACGGTGAAGCCTGAGTCCCTCAAGGTCGCCCACATCATCCACGGAGCCTGGGGAGTGGAAGCGCCAAACGGCATCCTCACAGTCGTCTTCGTCGCCCACGAATGGACCGGCGAACCCGAGAACCGTGAACCCCGCAAACACGCTCAGGTCAGTTGGGTGGATGCCAGCGTCGTCCCCGAGGAGTTCGTCGACACTACCGCCAGCGCCCTTCACCGATACCTTGACAATGGCCCGCAGGCGTCTCTCGCTGGTTGGCGCCAGTGAACACTCGCCCGTTCGTAAGTCCCGACGACGGCAATGGCTCCGAGGAACCGACCGTAAGCCATGAGTAGCTGCCCCGCTGCAATGCCTGCAGGCACTATCTCTGATGGCGGGGGCAGCCTTCGGACGGACATGGACGACGGCGACTGCAGTCAGTCCGCACTATTCCGGTGGCCTCGAGGGAAGGGGGCACCGCCTGGCCAGTGTTCGGGCAGACCGAGGGCGGTGTGGACGGGGTCGGCCGGTGGCTGGTAGCGAACCTGGGTATTGACCAGTTGTGCCGTTTTCCAGGCGGAGAGGACGGGAGCCCGAAGCGAGCTGGGGTCGGGGCTCTGCCAAAGGACGGGGGTGTTCTTGGTCCAGGTCCAGGGCGCCGGGTTGTTTACGGTGAGCACGCCACTGACCCGGCTGTGAGCGTGGGCGTAGGTGCCGGTCCAGTAGCCGTCGGGTCGTCGGCCGAAGGCTGGCGCGCTGTTGTGGACGTACTGGACGGATGTCCCGTACAACGCGGTCGCTACGTCTTCGTCTTCAGGGAAGAAGCCCGCGCGGCCAACCGCCACGATGAACGGCAGCGCTAGATCGCCGTACTTCCCTCCCTTCTTCTTGATTACCTTGCGCACTTGATCCGACTCGTCATTGATCCAGGCCATCGCGGGATAGATGCCGATTGTCCTGCTCGTGGGATTTCCTCGCTTGCTGGGGCTGCGGGGGATTGCTTCGAACGAGAGGCACCAGTTGGCTTCCTGCCAGGTGTGTTTGGGCAATGGCGCCTTTTGCTCGTAATCAGCGATGACCTGATCGGGGTCAAGGCTGGCGAGCCAACGCTGCAGCTCATCCTTCAGCCGCCTCTGCGATGGTGTTGCCGACCCTGCCTGGTGAATCCTGTAAGACACGAAGAAGTGGGGGCTGGGCACATCATCGATAGCATCGATCAGGATGGGTGGGAGCTGCCTGTTGGGTACCGTTTCGCCCAGGCGCTGAACCGTCCACTTTGCCTCGACGACGAATTGCTTGCCCTCTTGGCTAACCAGGAAGTCGGGATTCGCACCGCGAGTGCCGATTCCAAGCTCGACCTCCACGGTGCAACCGGAGCGAATGAGCATCTCGTGCAGGTACAACTCCCACAGCGCGGAGTAGACGTTCGCGTCGAAGTTCCGATCCAACAGCCGACTGCGCAAACCGGGCCGGGCTTGGTCCGGGAGGTGTGACCACCATTCGTTGATCACATCCCGAACCTGATCCCAGAACGGGCCGGCGATCCTCCCAAGGAACTCGGACTGCGACTCTGCTGCACGCTTCGGCGAGGAATCCGTCCGACTCTGGCTCGCATATACGCCCATGACCAACGATCGTAGAACCGCCCACCCGACAACGCCCACACGTTTTCTGCGGCGAGGCGGCACGCAGGCTGGGTCTGGTTCTCCGACAGCTTCCATGCCTCTCACAGTTCCCTTGAGGAGGTCGGGGCAGGCGAGGGCTCACATGGGGGTGATGTCGTGGCGGCATAGGCCTGAGTAATGAGTGAAGGCCGCCACCCGTAGATGACGGCCTTCACGTCGTGACTGACGCTAGGTCAAGATTTCGTCGTCCGGTGCACACTCGGTGCACAACGCGGCGGAAATCAGTCGGGAACTGTGAGAACTCACGAGGAGTCTTCTCGCAGGTCGCAGCACGTTCTGGATGACCCTTGCAGGTCACCCGACCCCACCCTTTAGATGTCGAAGTAAAGCTCGAACTCGTGCGGGTGCGGGCGGAGCTGGATCGGGGCGATTTCGTTGGTGCGCTTGTAGTCGATCCAGGTCTCGATCAGGTCGGAGGTGAAGACGCCGCCGGCCTGGAGGTACTCGTTGTCCGCCTCCAGGGCGTCGAGGACCGCGGGGAGGGAGGTGGGGACCTGGGGGACGCCCGCGTGCTCCTCGGGGGCGAGCTCGTAGAGGTCCTTGTCGATCGGCTCGGCCGGCTCGATCTTGTTCTTGACGCCGTCGAGGCCGGCCAGGAGGAGGGCCGAGAAGGCGAGGTAGGGGTTGGAGGACGGGTCGGGGGCGCGGAACTCGACGCGCTTGGCCTTCGGGTTGGAGCCCGTGATCGGGATGCGCATCGCGGCGGAGCGGTTGCGCTGCGAGTAGACCAGGTTGACCGGGGCCTCGAAGCCGGGGACCAGGCGGTGGTAGGAGTTCACCGTCGGGTTCGTGAAGGCGAGGAGCGAGGGGGCGTGCTTGAGGATGCCGCCGATGTAGTAGCGGGCGGTGTCCGAGAGGCCCGCGTAGCCCTGCTCGTCGTAGAAGAGGGGCTCGCCGCCGGTCCAGAGGGACTGGTGGACGTGCATGCCCGAGCCGTTGTCGCCGAAGATCGGCTTCGGCATGAAGGTCGCGGTCTTGCCGTTGCGCCAGGCGACGTTCTTCACGATGTACTTGAAGAGCATCAGGTCGTCGGCCGCGGCGAGCAGCGTGTTGAACTTGTAGTTGATCTCGGCCTGGCCCGCCGTGCCCACCTCGTGGTGCTGGCGCTCGACCTTCAGGCCCTGCTTGTCCAGCTCCAGGGAGATCTCCGCGCGCAGGTCGGCGAAGTGGTCGACCGGGGGAGCCGGGAAGTAGCCGCCCTTGTAGCGGACCTTGTAGCCGCGGTTGTTCTCGATCGCGCCGGTGTTCCAGGCGCCCGCCTCGGAGTCGATCTCGTAGATCGAGCGGTTGGCGGAGGTCTCGAAGCGCACCGAGTCGAAGACGTAGAACTCGGCCTCGGGGCCGAAGTACGCGGTGTCCGCGATGCCGGTGGAGGCGAGGTAGGCCTCGGCCTTCTTGGCGACGTTGCGCGGGTCGCGGGAGTACTGCTCGCCCGTGATCGGGTCGTGGATGAAGAAGTTGACGTTCAGTGTCTTGTCGCGGCGGAAGGGGTCCACGCGGGCTGTCGACAGGTCCGCGCGCAGCGCCATGTCGGACTCGTGGATGGCCTGGAAGCCGCGGATGGACGAGCCGTCGAAGGCCAGCTCCTCGTCGGGGTCGAACGCCTCCGCCGGCACCGTGAAGTGCTGCATCACACCCGGCAGGTCGCAGAAGCGGACGTCTACGAACTTCACGTCCTCGTCCGCGAGGAACTTCTTGGCGTCGTCGGCGTTCTGGAACATCCAGCTCCTCCTACTCCCGCCCAGGAGGAGCGGGGTTGCAGCTCGGTCGTGCGGCCAGTGCGGTGGCACACGCTGGACCCGACCATAGGGAGGGGGCATTTCTCAAGCGTGACCCGTTTGTTTCGCGGAAGTTAACCGGGCGGGGTTGCCGCGACCCGCCCGGGGCCCCGCGGGACCCCCGCCACCCGGACCCCGCCGGGCCCCGCCCGCGATCGGGCGCAGTACCGTGGACGGGTGGACAACAGGCAAGCAATCGGATCGTGGCTCTCCGGCCCCCGCGCGGCAGCAGAGGACGCGGGCGTCGACTTCGGATACCGGGGAGAGCGGCTCGGCCTGCCCGAGGAGGGCCCGGGATCCATCGCCCGGCCCGGGCGCAGGCTCGGGGCCATCGCCGTGGACTGGGCCCTGGTCATGGTGATCGCATACGGCCTGTTCGCACGGGACAACGCACAGGCGGCGGGCAACTGGGCGCTCGGCCTGCTCTTCGTCATGAGCGTGCTGACCGTCGGCACGGTCGGCTGTACGCCGGGCAAGCGCCTCTTCGGCCTGCGCGTCATCGCCGAGGACGGCGGCCGCCTCGGCCCGGGCCGCGTGCTGGTGCGCAGCGTGCTGCTGTGCCTCGGCATCCCCGCCATCATCTGGGACCGCGACGGCCGCGGCCTCCACGACCGCCTGGCCCGCGCGGTACAGATCCGCGGCTAGCTCCCGCACCCGTACCCGTACCCGTATCGGTACGTCGCCGGACGTCGCTCCCGTACCCGTACCTCGCCGGACACCGCCCTCGTACGCCGGGGCACGCACACCTCCAGACGCCGGTACACGCACAGACGCCGATGGGGCGGTCCGCACCAGAAGGTTCGGACCGCCCCATCGGCGTTCACGCGTACGTCGCGCTAGCGCGCCTTCGGACCACGCGGCATGCGCACGTTCTTGGGCATCGGCCCCTTGGGCAGGGGCATGTTGCTCATGAGGTCCCCCATCGCCTTCAGGCGGTCGTTGGTCGCCGTCACCTGGGGGCCCTGGAGGACGCGGGGGAGCTTCAGGAGCGTCGTGCGCAGCTTCTTCAGCTCGACCTGGCCCTCGCCCGTGCCGACGATGACGTCGTGCACGGGGACGTCCGCGACGATGCGGGCCATCTTCTTCTTCTCCGCGGCCAGCAGCGGCTTCACGCGGTTCGGGTTGCCCTCGGCGACGAGGACGATGCCCGCCTTGCCGACGGTCCGGTGCACCACGTCCTGGCTGCGGTTCATCGCGACCGCGGGGGTCGTCGTCCAGCCGCGGCCGATCTTGTCGAGCACCGCGGCCGCCGCGCCGGGCTGGCCTTCCATCTGCCCGAAGGCCGCCCGCTCGGCGCGGCGCCCGAAGACGATCGCCATCGCGAGGAAGGCGAGCACGAAGCCCAGGATGCCGAGATAAACGGGGTGGTCGATCCAGAGGCCGATCGCGAGGAAGACACCGAAGGTGACGATTCCCACAGCTGCGATGACGAGACCGATCTTGGAGTCGGTCCGCCGGGTCATCTTGTACGTGAGGGCGATCTGCTTGAGTCGCCCCGGGTTCGCCGCGGCGTCCGCCGCGGTGGTTTCCTTCCTCGCCATGCCGTGAAGTCTACGTGTCCCGGCGGGGTACTACGACGTGCGGGTTGGTCCCGCCTCTTCCAGTACGCGCTGTGCCTCGACCCGGTCCTTCGCGCGGCGCCGGTCCTCGAGCACGGAGGTCCAGGCGTTGCGGCGTGCGGTGCGCTGGCCGCCGCGCAGGAGCAGGGACTCGACGGCGCGCAGCGCGTCGGTGACGGACGGAATGGCGGTGGCGCGTACGGGCGCGGCCTGCATGGTGATGCCCTCCGAGATCCGAGAAGCGATGGTGAACGGGGGAACGCTACGAGTGGCTCTCGCTGGCACTGCGTCGTGCGGTGGGGGCCAGTTGCTGGGACTCCCGCCAGGCCTCTGGGTAAGGCCCTACGTGCGGTAGTTCCAGCGTCACTGATTGGTGTTACCAGGGCGTGACCGAGCGGTCAAACACCGATGAAGCCTTGACGCGAAGGGCCCGAACACTGACGCGGCCCATACGGTCGCCCCTACCTGCGGAGACCGTATGGGCCGGGAAATCTCGGCCACTACCGAGTGGTAGCTGCTTGTGCGCGGATTCACACGCGCCCGCCCCGATGCGGACGCACACGCTCCGATGCGGACCCGTACCCTCCGGCCCGGCCCCGCTCCTGCGTCAGACCGCCTGCGAGGCCACGTACGCGCCGCGGCGCTCGATCGCCATCTGGTAGAGCCGCCCCGCGCGGTACGAGGAGCGGACCAGGGGGCCCGACATGACGCCGGAGAAGCCGATCTCCTCGGCCTCCTCCTTGAGCTCCACGAACTCGTGCGGCTTCACCCAGCGCTCCACCGGGTGGTGCCGCACCGACGGGCGCAGGTACTGGGTGATCGTGATGAGCTCGCAGCCCGCGTCGTGCAGCTGCTGGAGCGCCTCGCTGACCTCCTCGCGGGTCTCGCCCATGCCGAGGATCAGGTTCGACTTGGTGACCAGGCCCGCCGCGCGGGCCTCGGTGATGACCTTCAGGGAGCGCTCGTAGCGGAAGCCGGGGCGGATGCGCTTGAAGATGCGCGGCACCGTCTCCACGTTGTGGGCGAGCACCTCGGGGCGGGAGGAGAAGACCTCGGCGAGCTGGTCCGGCTCCGCGTTGAAGTCGGGGATCAGCAGCTCGACCTTGGTGTGGCCGCTCTCGCGCTCCGCCGTCATCGCGTGGATCTGGCGGACCGTCTCCGCGTACAGCCAGGCGCCGCCGTCCTCCAGGTCGTCGCGGGCGACGCCGGTGATCGTGGCGTAGTTCAGGTCCATCGTGACGACGGACTCGCCGACGCGGCGGGGCTCGTCGCGGTCGAGGGCCTGCGGCTTGCCGGTGTCGATCTGGCAGAAGTCACAGCGCCGCGTGCACTGGTCACCGCCGATGAGGAACGTCGCCTCGCGGTCCTCCCAGCACTCGTAGATGTTGGGACAGCCCGCTTCCTGGCAGACCGTGTGCAGGCCCTCGCTCTTCACGAGCTTCTGGAGGGCGTTGTACTCGGGGCCCATTTTCGCCCGGGTCTTGATCCACTCGGGCTTGCGCTCGATGGGGGTCTGGGCGTTCCGGACCTCCAGGCGCAGCATCTTGCGTCCGTCGGGTGCGACTGCGGACACATCGGCTCCCTGCTAGCTGGCGTAACTTCGATTCATCGGCGCACCCCAGGGTACGCCCGTTGTCTCATGGGGCTTACTCCCGGCCAACCTCTGGCCAAGGGGGTGCATTCCCGAAAGCGCCCCCGGCCGCGCGGCGGCTAGGAGGCGGCGGTCTCGGGGACCCGCTCGGCGGCCGGCCCCGCGGCGGCGTGCCCGGAGGTCTCCGCGGGCTGCTGCTCGATGACCCGCGGCTTCAGGTCCGCGTTCTCCAGGACGTCCTTGAGGTGCTTCTCGACCACCGGCAGGACGTCGGCGATCGTGATGTCGCGCCCCAGCTCGTTGGCGATCGACGTCACACCCGCGTCGCGGATGCCGCACGGGACGATCCTGTCGAACCAGGTGTTGTCCGGGTTCACGTTCAGCGCGAAGCCGTGCATCGTGACGCCCTTGGCGACGCGGATGCCGATCGCGGCGACCTTGCGGTCCTCGCGGCGCTGGCCCGCGTTGGAGGGCGCGTACTCCGGGCCGTTGAGGCGGGGGTCGAACTCGTCGTCCGTCAGGCGCGGGTCGAAGTCCAGATCGAGCCCGCCGAGGGCCGGGCGCCGCTCCACCGGGTCGCCGAGCACCCACACGCCGCTGCGGCCCTCGACCCGCGTGGTGACCACACCGAAGTCGGCACACGTTCGGATAAGTGCCTCTTCCAGGCGCCGTACATGTGCTACGACGTCCACCGGACGGGGCAGTTTCTGGATCGGATAGCCGACGAGCTGCCCCGGGCCGTGCCAGGTGATCTTGCCGCCCCGGTCCACGTCCACGACCGGCGTGCCGTCCAGCGGGCGCTCGTTGTCGGCCGTGCGGCGGCCCGCCGTGTACACCGGCGCGTGCTCGAGCAGCAGGCAGGTGTCGGGGCCCTCGTCCGCGAACCGGGCCGCGTGCACGCGGCGCTGCTCGTCCCAGGCCTCCTGGTACTCGACGTAGTCCGGGCCGAAGCCCAGCCGGATGAATCGCAACTCGCCCACGGCGCGTGCCTCCCTAACCTCACCGTGCACCGGAACCTCACCGCTCACGGAAACCTTCACCGTGCACGGATCGCGCCCCAGCCACTGTACGACTGGCGTTCTCCCGTCAGCCCTCCGGCCAATCCTCACACGATCGGATGAATGCGGCTTGAAGGTCGCGATGGGGGCGGTGCAGGCCGTTACATTCACGCCGTTCACGAGGCCAAATGGGCTGCTCAAGGCAGGCCCAAAGGGCAGGAGACCGCACAGCTGATGACGGAACGACCCCCGCAGCGCACCCCCAACCGCCAGCTCGCCGCACTCATCGCGGAAGCTGGATTCTCCAATGCGGGCCTGGCCCGTCGCGTCGATCAGCTAGGGCTCGAACACGGGCTCGACCTCAGGTACGACAAAACATCGGTGACACGCTGGCTCCGTGGCCAGCAGCCGCGCGGTACGACGCCCGCGCTGATCGCCGAGGTCTTCACCCGCCGCCTCGGCCGCCGGCTCTCCGCGCAGGACCTCGGGCTCGACGCCTGCGCGCCCGTCTACGCGGGGCTGGAGTTCGCGGCGACGCCCGAGGAGGCCATCGACATCGTCGGCGGCCTGTGGCGCAAGGACTCCGGCAGCCACGCCGAACTGCGCAAGATCGCCTTCACCCCGGCCGGGCTCGTGGTGCCGAGCCGGGACTGGCTCATCGGCCGCGCCGACGAGCGCGTCGCCCGCGGCGGGGAGCCGCCGCAGCCGCCGCGGGTGCCCCCGCAGGGCCGCCCCGGGGTGCCGCGCCAGCGCCGGGACACCGACCGCGGACCCGGGCACCGCGTGTCCGGCGGCGACATCGCGGCGCTGCGCTCCGTCGGCGAGCTGTTCCGCGCGCTCGACCACGCCTACGGCGGCGGCCACGCCCGCCAGGCCCTAGTGCGCTATCTGGAGCACGAGGCCGAGCCGATGCTCCGCGGCACCTACAACGAACAGGCCGGGCGCCGCCTGTTCGCGGCCGCCGCCGACCTCACCCGGCTCGCGGGCTGGACGTCGTACGACATCGCGGCGCACGGCCTCGCCCAGCGGTACTTCGTGCAGGCCCTGCGCCTGTCCCAGGCGGCGGGCGATCGCGCGTACGGCTCCTACGTCCTGATCACGATGAGCCGCCAGGCCGTCTATCTGGGCCACGGCCGCGAAGCGGTGCAGCTGGCCCGGGTCGCCCAGCAGGGCGTGGGCTCCTCCGCGCCGCCGGTGGTGCAGGCCCTGCTGCACGCCGTGGAGGCGCGCGGCCACGGCGTACTCGGCGAAGTGAGGGCGTGCACGGCCTCCATGGTGCGCGCCGAGCGCGCCCTGGAAGCCGCCCGGCCCGGTGACGAGGTCCCGTACTGGGCGCGCTTCTTCGACGAGGCCCAGCTCGCCGACGAGTTCGCGCACTGCAACCGCGACCTCCAGCAGTACCGCGCGGCCGCCCAGCACGCCGAGCGCTCCCTCCAGCTGCGGGCCCCCGGGTACGCCCGCTCCCGGCTCTTCTGCCGGGTCGTCCTCGCCACCTCGCGCCTCGGCCTCGGCGAGCTGGAGCAGGCCTGCCAGCTGGGCGCGGAGGCGGCCCAGGCGGCGGGCGAGATGCGCTCGGTGCGGGCGGTGGAGTACGTGCGCGACTTCGAGCGCCGCCTGGAGCCGTACCGGGACGCGGCACCGGTGCGCGGGTACCGCGACAAGATCGCGGCGCTCGGCTGACCACGGGGGCGCCTCCGGCGGGGCGCCCCCCTTCCCCTTTCCCCCTTGTCTCGTCGCCGGTCGGGTGCGGGTTCGTGGGGGCTGGTCGCGCTCGCGCGGCGGAGCCGCACATCGAAGCAGCCCCGCGCCCCTTCGGGGCGCTGCCCCCTACGCGGCGGTCGGGAGCTGGTCCTTGGTGTGCGTGGGGGTGATACCCAGGTCGGCCAGGACGGCGTGGGCCGCGCGGCGGCCCGAGTGCAGGGCGCCCTGCACCGTGCTCGTGTCGCGGTGGTCGCCGCACACGTACAGGCCCGACAGGAGCCGCACCGGACGGCGCAGGTCGTGCGGCGGCGGCATCGCGGGCACCGCCTCGCGGGTGTGGTGCGCGGCGAGCAGCTCCCACCGGTCCGTCGGCGTGCCGTACAGCTCGGCGAGGTGGGTGAGCACGGTGCGGTCGAGGTCGTCCGGCGGCGGCCCGAGGACCGTCGACGAGACGAGGAAGCGGCCCGCGGGCGCGCGCGTGGGGTCGACGTGGCTGACGACGGCCGTGTGCGCGACCGGGCCGCGCCGGTCGGCGTCCAGGAGCAGCGCGGGCTCGGCGAGCGGCGGCTCGGGGGCCGCGTGGTGCACGACGGTCATCGGGTGGAAGGACGGCACGCGAAGACCGGGAAGCAGCTCGGCGGCGGCGCGCGCGTCGGTGGCCAGGAGGACGCCCCGGCAGGTCAGTTCGCCGTGCTCGGCGGTGGTCACGCGGTTGGCGGCCACCGCGGTGACGCGGACGCCGGTGCGCACCGTCCCCGGCGGCAGCGCGGCCGCCAGCAGCTCGGGCAGGGCGTCGGCGCCGCCCTCGGGCAGACACAGACGGCCGCGCGCGAACGCGTGCAGGGCGAGGTCGGCGCACCGGCTCGACGTCGTCAGGTCGGGGTCGCAGAGCAGCGCGGACAGCAGCGGGCGCAGGAAGCCCTCGACGGTGCGGGCGGGCAGGCCGCGCGCGGACAGGGCCCGCCCGGCCGGGAGTTCGGGGCGCGCGAGCAGCCGCCGCACCGGGGTGGCGGCGAGCCGGGCCAGCGCGGCGCCGAGCCGGGCCTGGTCGAGCGCGCTCCCCAGCGGGGTGCTGCGCGCGGGCGGTCGTGACGGCCGCAGCGCGCGGCCGGGCGGGGCCCCCTCCGCCGTCCGCAGCGGCGTCCTGGCGCCCGCGCGGGCCGGGCGCGGGACCAGGGGGGCGCTCGCCAGGGCGCGCGCCGCATGGAGTGCGCCCCTTGTGCGCCTGGGGCTCTGGCCGCCGATGAACTCCGCCGCGCGATGGTGCTGTCCCTCGCTGTGGACGAGCAGACCGGGTGCGAACGGGCGCAGGGCGAGGGCGTCGAGACCCGGCGTGTGACGTAGTTCCGGATACGACGTGCTGAGCAGCTGCCCGATCTTGTCGAGCCGGAAGCCGTCCACCTTCTCGGTCGACATGCGGCCCCCGACGTAAGGGGCGGCCTCCAGGATGACGGTCGTTACTCCGGCCCTGTTCAGCTGGTGTGCGGCCGACAGTCCCGAGACCCCGGCTCCCACGATGACGACATCCGCATGGTGCGCAGGCTCTGGCACGTGCTCCTCCCGGAGGTTGCGCGGCTGCTGGGGACGCTTATGCCCGTCACAGGGCGGCGGAATCCCCGAGTTCCGCTTGAGGGTAGGAGCCCCGCGGGGCGGCGGCAGTCGCGCATGGACCGGGCATGGTCGCACGGCGGTCGCACGCGGACGGCGAAACGATTGCGCGTGGGCACGCGGAAGCGCCGTGAACGCCGGGGCCGACCCCGTGGCACCCCTTGACCGCGGTTCGTCGGGTGCGGTGCGCGGGGGCCGGGCGCGCAGCTCCCCGCGCCCCTGGGGGACCCGGGCCCGCGGCTACTTCAGCGCCGCCCGCACCGCCCCGTCGACCGTCGGGTGCGCGAAGGCGAACCCCGACTCCAAGAGCCGCGCGGGAAGCACCCGCTGGCTGCCGAGGACCTCCCCGGCCATCTCCCCGAGCACCACGCGCAGGACCGGCGCGGGGGCCGGGAACAGCGTCGGCCGGCGCAGCGCCCGGCCCATCGCGTCCGTCACCTCGCGGTTGGTCACGGGCGTCGGCGCGGTCAGGTTGAAGGGGCCGGACAGGTCGTCGCGGGCCAGCAGATGCCGCAGGGCGGCCACCTCGTCGCGCAGCGCGATGAAGCTCCAGTACTGCCGCCCGTTCCCGAGCCGCCCGCCCAGGCCGGCCTTGAACAGCGGAAACATCCGCCCCCAGGCGCCGCCCGAGCGCGCCACCACCAGGCCGCTGCGCGCGAAGGCCGTGCGGATGCCCGCGTCCTGGGCGGGCCGGGCCGCCGCCTCCCAGTCCACGCACATCGACGGCAGGAAGCCCTCGCCCGCGGGGGCGCTCTCGTCGACCGCGCGGTCACCGGTGTCCCCGTAGTAGCCGATCGCGCTGCCGTTCACGAACACCCGGGGCGGCTCGTCGAGCGAGGCCGCGGCGGTGGCCAGCGCCTTCGTGCCGAGCACCCTGCTGTCGTACATCTCCCGCTTGTACGCGTCGCTCCAGCGCCGGTCGCCGATCCCGGCGCCCGCCAGGTTGACCACGGCGGTACAGCCCGCGAGCCCCGCCGTGTCCACGCGGCCCGCCGCGGGGTCCCAGCGCACCTCGTCCGCCGTGCGCGGGGCGCGCCGGACGAGCCGCACCACCTCGTGTCCGTCGGCCGCGAGGGAGCGCGTGAGGGCCGATCCGATGAGTCCGGAGGCGCCGGCGACGGCGACACGGGCGGGCTGTTCCGAAGAGTCCGAGTGCTGCGGACGCGTAGGCTCCATGGGCCCATCCTGCCGCGAAAAGGGCGGGTGGGGCGTCGTACTCGCGCCGTACAGTGACGCTCATGCAGCAGACGTACATACGCGCGGCCCGCGCGGGCGACGACGACGTGCTGGCCCGCCTGGACCGCGAGAACTGGTCCACCGTGCACTCCGTGCAGCCCCGCCCCGCACCCCCGCACGAGCCGTTCTTCTCCGACCGCTTCGGCCCCCGCGACCACCTGGTCGCGGAGGTGGACGGCCAGGTCGTCGGCTACATCCGGCTCGGCTTCCCCACCCCGCTCGCCGTCAACGCGCACGTACGCCAGATCCTCGGCTTCGTCGTCGCCGAGCAGGTGCGCGGCAAGGGCGTGGGCCGGGAGCTGATCAGGGCGGTCGTGGCGGAGGCCCGCCGCCAGGGCGCGCGCCGCCTCACCCTGCGGGTCCTCGGCCACAACGCGCCCGCCCGGGCGCTGTACGAGTCCGAGGGCTTCGTGACCGAGGGCGTCCTGCCCGGGGAGTTCCTCCTCGACGGGCAGTACGTGGACGACGTGCTGATGGGCCGCGTGCTGTGACCTGCCGGGACCCGGCTGCCCGTCCGGCCGTGGAGCCGTCCCCCGGCCGCCGCGCGGGGGCCGTGCGACACCCGACCTGACCGGCCCGGCGTGCGGACGCCCCGCGCTCGTAGGAGCGTGAGGACGACCCCCGTCGCCGGGAAGGAGCCCGCATGCCCAGGCCCGCGGTAGGGCGGCGGAGAGCGCGCGACCCCGACCTGCCGGGCCGCCTGCCCACCCCGCCCTGGATGCGCTGGCCCGCGCCCGTGCTCCTGGTCCTGACCGTGGTCATCCAGGTCCTCACGCCCAAGTCCCTCGACCTGAGCTTCCTGCTCGCGGCCGTCCCGCCGCTCGCCGCCCTCGCCTACGGGCCCGCCGCCACCGCGCTCCTCGGCGGCCTGGTGCTCGTGATGCTCAACCTCCCGCGCTACGACCTCGGCCACCCCGGCGAGAGCGACACCGCGACCGTGGCCTTCGTGGCCGTGCTCAGCGTGGTCTTCGCCGCCGTCCGCAGCCGTAGGGACGCCCAGCTCATCACCGTCCGCACGGTCGCGGAGGCCGCGCAGTTCGCGGTGCTTCCGCCGCTGCCGGAGCGGGTGGGTCCGGTGCGCTGCGCGGGCCTGTACCGGGCGGCGCAGCACGGCACCCTGGTCGGCGGCGACCTCTTCGACGTCCGCCGGGGCCCTCGCGGCGTGCGGGCCATGGTCGGCGACGTCCAGGGGCACGGCCTCGCGGCCGTCGGGACCGTGGCCGCGCTGATCGGCGCCTTCCGGGAGGCGGCCCTCGACGAGCCCGACCTGGAGGGCGTCGCCGCCCGCCTCGACCGGCGCCTGGTCACCGACGCCGAGGCCGTCGCGGACACCGGGGACGCGCGGCGCGGCGAGCCCGGCGAACTCTTCGCCACCGCCCTGCTCATGGAGTTCGGAGCCGAGGCCGACGCCGACGCGCTGCGCCTGGTCTCCTGTGGCCATCCGCCGCCCCTGCTGCTGCGCGGCACCGCCGTCACCGAGCTGGAGGTGTCCCCGGGGCCCCCGCTCGGCCTCGGCATCGCCGGGGTCGCGCCGCCCCAGGAGACCGTGGTGGCGCTGCGGCCGGGGGACTGGCTCCTGACCGTGACGGACGGCGTGACCGAGGCCAGGGACGCCTCCGGGGCCTTCTATCCGCTGGCGGCCCGGCTGCCCGCGCTCTTCGAGGCCGAGCGGGACGACCCGGCGGCCCTGACGGACGCGATCTGGCGGGATCTGGTGCGGTTCTCCGGCGGGGTACGGGACGACGTGGCGCTCCTGGTGTTCGCGTGGGAGCGCTGACGGCACTAGACACCGGGGGTGGAGAGACAGGGGGGACGGAGACACGGAGGCGGTGCGGGCCGGGGCTCAGCGGGCGGCGAACCGCTCCCACAGCTTCGGGAACCGCTGCGCGAGCACCGCGTCGTCCTCGAAGTCGATCGGGGTGCCCGCCGGCTCCGGCGGCGCGGGGGCGATGCCGAGGTCCGGCGCCACGACCCCGGTGAGCTGCTCGTACGCCTCGTCGGCCGCGTAGCCGAGCTCCTCGCCGTCGCCGTCGAGCTCCTCGTCGAAGTCGTCGAGGAGCTCGGCCAGGGAGTCCGGGTCGTGCAGGGCGCCCTCGAAGACCTCGCGGCCCTGCCCGATGAGCCAGCACCGGAAGTAGTCGAAGGCGTCGTCGCTGACGCCGTCGAGCAGCACCCACGCGGCGCCCCACAGGTCCCAGCGGTAGGCGCGGTTGTAGCGGGCCTCGAAGTGCCGCGCGAAGTCGAGCACGGCGTCCGGGTCGGCCCGCAGCAGCCGCTCGACCAGCAGCTCGGCGTGGTCCTCCGGGTCGCCGTCGGCGGCCTCCCGGGTGCTGTCCACGATCTCCCAGAACTCCGTCTCGTCCATCACGGGACAAGCATCTGCCCTGGCGGGTAGGGGCGCACGCGGAGTGCTCCGGAATGCGGCTGTGTCGTTATGTGTGCACATGCCCCTGGAAAGCCCGACAGAGGATGTCGGCTTTCGGTGGAAGGCTCGACGCATGGAGAACGCACAGACCACCACGGGCCCCCTGTCCGGAAAGATCGCCCTCGTCGCCGGGGCCACGCGCGGGGCCGGGCGGGCCATGGCCGTGGAACTCGGCCGGGCCGGAGCCACCGTGTACGCGACCGGACGCACGACCCGCGAGCACGTCAGCGAGGTCGGGCGCAGCCGCGAGACCATCGAGGAGACGGCGGAGCTCGTGACCGCGGCGGGCGGCCGCGGCATCGCCGTCCCCACCGACCACCTCGACCCCGAGCAGGTCGAGGCGCTCGTGGACCGCATCGACAAGGAGCAGCACCGCCTCGACATCCTCGTCAACGACATCTGGGGCGGTGACGTCCACGTCGAGTGGGACAAGAAGATGTGGGAGCACGACCTCGACAAGGGCCTGCGCGTCCTGCGCCTCGGCGTCGAGACCCACATCGTGACCAGCCGCTTCGCGCTGCCGCTGCTCATCCGCAACGAGGGCGGCCTGGTCGTCGAGGTCACCGACGGCACCGAGGAGTACAACAAGCGCTACCGCAAGCCCTACTACTACGACCTCGCCAAGGCGGCCCCGCTGCGGATGGCCCGCGCGCTCGCCGAGGAGCTCACGGAGTACGGCTGCACGGCGGTCTGCCTGACGCCGGGCTGGCTGCGCTCGGAGGCCATGCTCGACACGTACTTCAAGGTCACCGAGGAGAACTGGCACGAAGGCACCAAGCAGAACCCGCACTTCGCGATCTCCGAGACCCCCACGTACGTCGGCCGCGCCCTCGCCGCGCTCGCCGCCGACCCCGAGGTGGCGCGCTTCAACGGCCAGTCGCTCTCCAGCGGCGGGCTCGCCAAGGAGTACGGCTTCACGGACGTGGACGGCTCGGCGCCGGACGCCTGGCGGTACATCACGGAGGTCGACCAGGAAGGCCCGGCCGCGGACGTGACCGGCTACCGGTAGGCCGTCACCGGGCGGCCGTCACGGGGCGGCCGCTACCGGGCCGTCACCGGTAGAGCTCGGCCATCCGCGCCGCCGTGGTCGCGAGCCGCTCGCGCAGCTCCGGCGGCTCCAGGACCTCCACCTCCGGGCCCAGCGCGAGCATCTGCGTGTACGCGACGGCGGGGGACTCGACGGGCAGGGTGACGGTCACCCGGCCCCGCTCGTCGGGTTCCGCGCCGTCGAGGGCCTCGTGGGCGGCGGCGCGGTCCGTGACGTACGGAAGCTGCCGGGCCCCGTCGGGAGACAGCCTGAGGACGGCCTCGTCCCGCAGGATGGCCCGCGCGAACTGCGCGGCCCGCTCCTCCCAGAAGCCGGGCAGGTCGAACTCCTCGTCCCGTACGAAGCGGTCGTCGCCGGAGGCGGCCGAGGAGACGGCCGTGAAGCGGTCGATGCGGTACACCCGGAAGGAACCGGTGTCCGGGACACGGGCGCACAGGTACCACACGCCCGCCTTCAGGACGAGGCCGTACGGCTCCAACTCCCGCTCCACCTCGCTGTCCTGGCGGCGGTAGCGGGCGATGACGCGGCGGTCGTCCCACACCGCGTCGGCCACGGCGGGCAGCAGCTCCGGGGCCGGGGTCTCCTTGAACCAGCCCGGGGCGTCCAGGTGGAAGCGCTGCGCCGCGTTCTGCGAGGCGTCGCTCAGGGAGGGCAGGAGGGCGGCGGACACCTTGAGGCGGGCCGCGGACGCGGCGTCCTCCAGGCCCATCTCGCGCAGCGCGCCCGGCACGCCCGACAGGAACAGGGCCTCCGCCTCGCTGCGGGCGAGCCCGGTGAGCCGGGTCCGGTAGCCCCCGATCAGCCGGTAGCCCCCGGCCCGCCCCCGGTCCGCGTACACCGGCACGCCCGCCTCCGAGAGCGCCTGCGCGTCCCGCGTGATGGTCCGCTCCGACACCTCCAGCTCGGCCGCGAGCTCGCCCGCGGTCATCGAGGCCCGCGCCTGCAGCAGCAACACCATCTTGATAAGCCGGGCAGCACGCATGCCCCCATCATGCCGCGCGCGCGGCGACGGCGGGAAAGCGCTCCGCGGCGGGCCCGCGCCCGGCGAAGCCGTGGAGCCACGGGTGGGCGGGTGGGAGGAACCGCCGCGTCAGCGGCGCAAAAAAAGGGGGTGCGGGGGTCCTGCCCACCCCGGGCAGGACCCCCGCACCCCCTCGTACCGAGCCGGAGGCTTACAGGCCGTACTTGGCCCGGGCCTCCTTCACCGCCGACGCCGGCACCGCGCCGCGGCGGGCCAGCTGCGCGAGCGCCGCGACGACGATCGACTCGGCGTCGACGCCGAAGTGGCGGCGGGCCGCGTCACGCGTGTCGGAGAGCCCGAAGCCGTCCGCGCCGAGCGAGGAGTAGTCCTGCTCGACCCACTGGGCGATCTGGTCGGGCACCTGGCGCATGTAGTCGGACACCGCGAGCACGGGGCCCTCCGCACCGGCGAGCGCCTGACGCACGTACGGCACCCGCTCCTCGCCGCGCAGCAGCGCCTCGTCCGCCTCCAGGGCGTCCCTGCGCAGCTCCGTCCAGGAGGTCGCGGACCAGACGTCACCGGCCACGCCCCACTCCTCGGCGAGCATCCGCTGGGCCTTCAGGGCCCAGTGGATAGCCGTGCCCGAGCCGATGAGCTGGATCCGCGCGGCGTTGGCCGCGGGGGACAGGCCCGCGGTCTCGGCCGTGTTGAAGCGGTACAGGCCCTTGATGATGCCCTCGTCCACACCCGCGGGCTTCGCGGGCTGCGGCATCGGCTCGTTGTAGACCGTCAGGTAGTAGAAGACGTCCTTGTCCTCGGCGGCGTCGCCCGGCTTGGCCTCGCCGTACATGCGGCGCAGGCCCTCCTTGACGATCGCACCGATCTCGTAGGCGAACGCCGGGTCGTACGTCAGCGCCGCCGGGTTGGTGGAGGCGATGAGCGGCGAGTGGCCGTCCGCGTGCTGCAGACCCTCGCCCGTCAGCGTCGTACGGCCGGCCGTGGCGCCGATGAGGAAGCCGCGGCCGAGCTGGTCGCCGAGCTGCCACATCTGGTCGGCGGTGCGCTGCCAGCCGAACATCGAGTAGAAGATGTAGAACGGGATCATCGCTTCGCCGTGCGTGGCGTACGCGGACGACGCGGCGATGAAGTCCGCCATCGAGCCGGCCTCGGTGATGCCCTCGTTGAGGATCTGGCCGTTCTTGGCTTCCTTGTAGTACATCAGCTGGTCGCGGTCGACCGGCTCGTACGTCTGGCCCTTGGGCGAGTAGATGCCGAGCGAGGGGAACAGCGACTCCATGCCGAAGGTGCGCGCCTCGTCGGGGACGATCGGCACCCAGCGCTTGCCGGTCTCCTTGTCGCGCACCAGGTCCTTGACCAGCCGGACGAGCGCCATGGTGGTGGCGACCGACTGCGAGCCGGAGCCCTTGTCGAAGGCCGCGAAGGCCTTGTCGGCGGGCGCGGGCAGCGGGGCGAGCGGGTGCGTGCGGCGGGCCGGGGCCGGGCCGCCGAGGGCCGCGCGGCGCTCCTGGAGGTAGCGGACCTCGGGGGAGTCGGCGCCGGGGTGGCCGTAGGGCACCTGGCCGTCGACGAACTGGCTGTCGCTGATGGGCAGCTCAAGAAGGTCACGCATGTTCTTGAACTCGTCCGTCGACAGCTTCTTCATCTGGTGGTTCGCGTTCTTGGACGCGAAGCCCTCACCGAGGGTGAAGCCCTTGACGGTCTGCGCCAGGATGACGGTCGGCGCGCCCTTGTGCGCGAGGGCCGCCTTGTACGCGGCGTACACCTTGCGCGGCTCGTGGCCACCGCGGGACAGGTGGAAACACTCGAGGATCTTGTCATCGCTCAGCAGCTTCGCCATCTCGACGAGCGCCGGGTCCTTGCCGAAGAAGTCCGCGCGGATGTACGCGGCGTCACGCGTCTGGTACGTCTGCACCTGCGCGTCCGGCACCTCGCGCAGACGGCGGACGAGGGCACCGGTGGTGTCGAGCGCGAACAGCTCGTCCCAGGCGCCGCCCCACAGGGACTTGACGACGTTCCAGCCCGCGCCGCGGAACTGGGCCTCCAGCTCCTGCACGATCTTGAAGTTGGCGCGCACCGGGCCGTCGAGGCGCTGGAGGTTGCAGTTGATGACGAAGGTGAGGTTGTCCAGCTCCTCACGGGCGGCGAGTGCGAGGGCCGCCGTCGACTCCGGCTCGTCCATCTCGCCGTCGCCGAGGAACGCCCACACGTGCGAGGACGAGACGTCCTTGATGCCGCGGTTCGTCAGGTAGCGGTTGAAGCGGGCCTGGTAGATGGCCGACAGCGGGCCGAGGCCCATGGAGACGGTGGGGAACTCCCACAGCCAGGGCAGGCGGCGCGGGTGCGGGTACGACGGCAGGCCGTCGCCGCCCGACTCCTGGCGGAAGTTGTCGAGCTGCGTCTCGTTCAGACGGCCGTCGAGGAAGGCGCGGGCGTAGATGCCGGGCGACGCGTGGCCCTGGATGTACAGCTGGTCGCCGGAACCGTCGCCCTCCTTGCCGTGGAAGAAGTGGTTGAAGCCGGTCTCGTACAGCCAGGCGGCCGAGGCGAAGGTGGCGATGTGGCCGCCGACGCCGTACTTGGAGCCGCGGGTGACCATCGCGGCCGCGTTCCAGCGGTTCCACGCGGTGATGCGGGACTCCATCGCCTCGTCGCCGTCGATGACGGGCTCGGCGGAGGTCGGGATGCTGTTGACGTAGTCCGTCTCAAGGAGCTTGGGCAGCGCCAGGCCCGCGCCCTCGGCGCGCTCCAGCGTGCGGCGCATCAGATACGCGGCACGGTGCGGCCCGGCCGCCTTGGTCACGGCGTCCAGGGAGGCCTGCCATTCGGCGGTCTCCTCGGGGTCGCGGTCCGGGAGCTGGTCGAGCTCGCTCGGCTGGATGCGGGAGGGGTCGGTCATTACGCCGCCTTCCTGAGTCGGAGGGGTTCCCGTGCCTGGTCGGGCGGGGGCCCTTAACGGAAAGGGTCGGGGGTGCCCTAGGTCTTTGGCAGGACAGGGCGCGGGGCCCCGGTGGGAGCCCGTCGTCGACTGTAAGCCAGCGATCGATGATCGATCAAAGCGTTGAGCGGAAAACTTCCCTCTCGGGGCAAAAGTAGGCACAGGGTGCCAGGGTGCAGGGCACCGGGTGCCTTGGATTCATCGGATCCGCGCAGGTGGGACGACGTATGAGCGCGGCTCACTCGGGATGAGCGTCACCGTCGGGCCGGGGCGCACAGCCGAGGACATGGGCCTTCACGAGCTCCGCGATCCGGGGGTCACGGCGCCGGAACGCCTGCACCAGGGCCTCGTGCTCCTCCGCGTACGACTGCTGGACGGTGCCGAGCCAGCGGATGGAGAGCGCGGTGAAGACCTCGATGCCGAGCCCCTCCCAGGTGTGCAGGAGCACCGAGTTGCCCGCCGCCCGCACCATCTCGCGGTGGAAGGCGACCGTGTGCCGCACCTGCCCGGTGCCGTCGCTCGCCCGGTCCGCCTCGTACAGGGCGGCGACGTGCGGCTCCAGGGCCGAGCAGTCCGCCGCGAGCCCGTCGGCGGCGAGCTCGGCCGCGATGGCCTCCAGGCCCGCCCGGACGGGGTAGCTCTCCTCCAGGTCGGCCGCGGAGAGGTTGCGCACGCGCACGCCCTTGTTGGGCGCGGACTCGATCAGGCGCAGGGACTCCAGCTCCCGCAGGGCCTCGCGCACCGGCGTCTGGCTGACCTCCAGCTCGACGGCGATGCGCCGCTCCACGATCCGCTCGCCCGGCTTCCAGCGACCGCTGACGATGCCTTCCACAATGTGCTCGCGAATCTGTTCGCGCAGCGAGTGAATGACGGGCGCGGTCATATGGGGGCTCCGGAGGTCGGCTACTACGGGCGACCTCTAGACAATACGGCTGCGCCCCCGTCCGGAAACCTCCGGACGGGGGCGCAGCCGCCGATGAGACGAGTCTTACAGTCCGTCTCCGGGCCCTTACAGGCCGAGCTCGACCTCGAACTCGCCCGCTTCCAGGATCGCCTTGACCGTGGTCAGGTAACGGGCGGCGTCCGCGCCGTCCACCAGGCGGTGGTCGTAGGACAGCGTCACGTAGGTCATGTCGCGCACGGCGATGGTCTCGCCGAGGTCCGGGTGGTTGATGACCACCGGGCGCTTGACCGTGGCACCGATGCCCAGGATGGCGACCTGGTTCGGCGGCACGATGATCGTGTCGAACAGCGCGCCGCGCGAGCCGGTGTTGGAGATGGTGAAGGTCGCGCCGGACAGCTCGTCCGGGGTGATCTTGCTGGCGCGGACCTTGTTGGCCAGGTCGGCGGTCGCCTTGGCGATGCCGGCCAGGTTCAGGTCACCGGCACCCTTGATGACCGGGGTCATCAGGCCCTTCTCGGAGTCCACGGCGATGCCGATGTTCTCCGAGTCGAAGTAGGTGATGGTGCCCTCGTCCTCGTTGATGCGGGCGTTGACGACCGGGTGGGCCTTCAGCGCCTGCGCCGCCGCCTTGACGAAGAACGGCATCGGGGAGAGCTTGACGCCCTCGCGGGCGGCGAAGCCGTCCTTGGCCTTGGCGCGCAGCTTCATCAGCTTGGTGATGTCGACCTCGACCACGCTGGAGAGCTGGGCCTGGCCGTGCAGCGCCTTCATCATGTTGTCGCCGATGACCTTGCGCATGCGGGTCATCTTGACGGTCTGGCCGCGCAGCGGGGACACCTCGAGGGCCGGGGCCTTCGAGGCGGCCGGAGCGGCGGCCGGGGCGGCGGCGGGAGCCGGAGCCGGAGTGGCCTTCGCGGCCTCGGCGGCGGCGAGCACGTCCTGCTTGCGGATGCGGCCACCGACACCGGTGCCCTTGACCGAGCCCAGGTCCACGCCGTTCTCGGCGGCGAGCTTGCGCACCAGCGGGGTGACGTAGGCGCCGTCGTCGGCCGGGGTGGCCGGGGCCGGGGCGGCCGGAGCGGCAGCGGCGGGCTTGGCCGGAGCGGCCGGAGCCGCAGCCGGGGCGGCGGGGGCCGCGGGCTTGGCCGGAGCCGGGGCGGGAGCGGCCGGGGCGGCCGGAGCCGGAGCCGGGGCGGCCGGCTGGGCCGGGGCCGGGGCGGGCGCCGGGGCCTCGGCGGGGGCGGCCGGGGCGGCGGCCGGAGCGGCCGCGGGGGCGGCACCGGCGGCACCGATGACGGCGAGCTTCGCGCCGACCTCGGCGGTCTCGTCCTCGGCGACGGTGATCTCGAGGAGCACGCCGGAGACCGGCGCGGGGATCTCGGTGTCGACCTTGTCGGTGGAGACCTCGAGGAGGGGCTCGTCGGCCGAGACCTCCTCGCCGACCTCCTTCAGCCAGCGGGTGACGGTGCCCTCGGTGACGGACTCGCCGAGCGCGGGCAGCGTGACGTCGGTGCCCTCGGCGGCACCGCCGGCCGGGGCGGCGGGCGCCTCGGCGGGGGCGGCCGGAGCGGCCGGGGCCTCGGCGGCGGGCGCCGGGGCGGGCTCGGCGGCCGGAGCGGGCTCGGCGGCCGGGGCCGGGGCCGGGGCCTCGGCGGGAGCGCCGGAGCCGTCGTCGATGACGGCCAGCTCGGCGCCGACCTCAACGGTCTCGTCCTCGGCGACCTTGATGGAGGCCAGGATGCCCGCGGCGGGCGAGGGGATCTCGGTGTCGACCTTGTCGGTCGACACCTCGAGCAGCGGCTCGTCGGCCTCGACGCGCTCGCCTTCGGCCTTCAGCCAACGGGTGACAGTGCCCTCGGTGACGCTCTCGCCGAGCGCCGGAAGGGATACGGAAACCGCCATGGTTTCGGTTGCTCCTTACGAAAATGGGGTCTCCCCTGCTCGAGCGTAGCCGAGAGCTTGGGGAAGAAGTCTGTGGTCGGTCGCGTCCGTGGACTGAAGGTCAGTCGTGGGAGTGCAGGGGCTTGCCGGCGAGGGCGAGGTGGGCCTCGCCGAGCGCCTCGTTCTGCGTCGGGTGGGCGTGGATGAGCTGCGCCACCTCGGCGGGCAGGGCCTCCCAGTTGTAGACCAGCTGGGCCTCGCCCACCTGCTCACCCATGCGGTCGCCGACCATGTGGACGCCGACCACGGCACCGTCCTTGACCTGGACGAGCTTGATCTCGCCCGCGGTCTTGAGGATCTTGCTCTTGCCGTTGCCCGCGAGGTTGTACTTGAGGGCGACGACCTTGTCCGCGCCGTAGATCTCCTTGGCCTTCGCCTCGGTGATGCCGACCGACGCGACCTCGGGGTGGCAGTACGTCACCCGCGGCACGCCGTCGTAGTCGATCGGCACGGTCTTCAGACCGGCCAGGCGCTCCGCCACCAGGATGCCCTCGGCGAAGCCGACGTGCGCGAGCTGGAGGGTGGGGACGAGGTCGCCGACGGCGGAGATCGTCGGGACGTTCGTGCGCATGTACTCGTCGACCAGGACGTAGCCGCGGTCCATGGCGACGCCCTGCTCCTCGTACCCGAGGCCCTGGGAGACCGGGCCGCGGCCGATGGCCACGAGCAGCACTTCGGCCTCGAAGGTCTTGCCGTCGGCGAGGGTGACGCGCACGCCGTTCTCGGTGTACTCCGCCTTCTCGAAGAAGGTGCCGAGGTTGAACTTGATGCCGCGCTTGCGGAAGGCGCGCTCAAGGAGCTTGGAGCTGTTCTCGTCCTCGACCGGCACGAGGTGCTTGAGGCCCTCGATGACCGTGACGTCCGTGCCGAAGGACTTCCACGCCGAGGCGAACTCGACGCCGATGACGCCGCCGCCCAGGATGATCGCGGACTGCGGCACGCGGTCCAGGGTCAGCGCGTGGTCCGAGGAGATGATGCGGTTGCCGTCGATCTCCAGGCCCGGCAGGGACTTCGGCACGGAACCGGTCGCCAGGAGGAGGTGGCGACCCTGGATCCGCTGGCCGTTCACATCGACGGAGGTCGGGGACGACACGCGGCCCTCGCCCTCGATGTAGGTGACCTTGCGGGAGGCGACCAGACCCTGCAGGCCCTTGTACAGGCCCGCGATGACGTCGTCCTTGTACTTGTGGACGGCGTTGATGTCGATGCCCTCGAAGGTGGCCTTGACACCGAACTGGTCGGCCTCGCGCGCCGAGTCGGCGACCTCGCCGGCGTGCAGCAGCGCCTTCGTCGGGATGCAGCCGTTGTGCAGGCAGGTGCCGCCGAGCTTGTTCTTCTCGATCAGTGCGACGTCGAGACCCAGCTGCGAGGCGCGCAGGGCCGCGGCGTAACCGCCGCTACCACCGCCGAGGATCACTAGGTCGAAAACGGTGCTGGCGTCGTTCGCCACGTCACGTCCTCCATGCATGTGCGCCGTGCGCCGGACCCCTCATTGCCGGGGACGACCGGTCGGTCGGCTGGTATACGGCCGCTCTTCTTCGGCCCTGTGGTGGGGGCCCTGTCCTGCCGAGAACCCATCTTCGCACTTGTCGGCGGCAGGCGGGACGCCGGGCCGGGCTGATCGGCCCCAGCCGGAGGTCAGGACCACGTACGCGCGTACGGATTTCATCGATAGCGAAATCCCGATGCGGGAGGTACGGGTGGTGCGGGACGGGCGGGCCGCAGGCGGTACCGACGCGTACGGCCCCGCGGGCGAGGGCGCCCCGGGGCCGTACGTCAGTGGCTGCTCAGCCGAGGTCGCCCGCGGCGGTGCGCTCCGCGAGACGCACCAGGGTGCGGACGGCGGAGCCGGTGCCGCCCTTGGGGGTGTAGCCGTACGGGGCGCCCTCGTGGAAGGCGGGGCCCGCGATGTCCAGGTGGGCCCAGGTGATGCCCTCGCCCACGAACTCCTTCAGGAACAGGCCGGCGACCAGGCCGCCGCCCATGCGCTCGCCCATGTTGGCGATGTCGGCGGTGGGGGAGTCCATGCCCTTGCGCAGGTGCTCGGGCATCGGCATCGGCCAGGACGGCTCGCCGACCTCCTCGGCGATCTCGTGGATCGACGTGCGGAAGGCGTCGTCGTTGGCCATGATGCCGAAGGTGCGGTCGCCCAGGGCCAGGACCATGGCGCCGGTCAGCGTCGCCACGTCGACGATCGCGTCGGGCTCGTCCTCCGAGGCCTTGGTGAGCGCGTCGGCCAGGACCAGACGGCCCTCGGCGTCGGTGTTCAGGACCTCCACCGTCTTGCCGCTGTACATGCGCAGGACGTCGCCCGGTCGGGTGGCCGAGCCGGACGGCATGTTCTCGGCGAGGGCCAGCCAGCCGGTGACGTTGACCTCCAGGCCGAGGCGCGCCACGGCGACCACGGCCGCGAACACGGCGGCGGCGCCGCTCATGTCGCACTTCATGGTCTCGTTGTGGCCCGCGGGCTTGAGCGAGATGCCGCCCGAGTCGTACGTGATGCCCTTGCCGACGAGGGCCAGGTGCTTCTTCGCCTTGGACGAGGTGTACGACAGCTTGACCAGGCGCGGCGGGGCGGCCGAGCCCGCGCCGACGCCGAGGATGCCGCCGTAGCCGCCCTTGGTGAGCGCCTTCTCGTCGAGCACCTGCACCTTGATGCCGTGCTCCTTGCCGGCGGCCTGGGCCACCGCGGCGAACGCCTCGGGGTAGAGGTCGTTCGGCGGGGTGTTGATCAGGTCGCGGGCGCGGTTGAGCTCCTCGGCGACGGCCAGGGCGCGCTCGACGGCGGCCTTGTAGGCCTTGTCGCGCGGCTTGCCGCCGAGCAGGGCGGCCTCGGCGAGCGGGCCCTTGGCGTCCTTGGCGCCCTTCTTGGCCTTGGCGTCCTTGGCGCTGTCGGCGATGTCCTTGTAGGCGTCGAAGGAGTACGCCCCGAGGACCGCGCCCTCGGCGATCGCGCCCGCGTCGGCGGCGGACTCCAGGGGCAGCGCGAACGCGGCCTTCTTCGAACCGGCCAGGGCGCGCGCGGCGACACCGGCGGCCCGGCGCAGCCCCTCCGCGTCGTAGGCCTGGCCCTTCTCGGGGACCGCGCCGAGGCCGACTGCCAGGATCACCGGCGCCTTGAAGCCGGACGGCGCGGGCAGCTTCGTCGCCTCACCCTCGGCGCCCGAGGCACCGAGGGTCTCCAGGACGGACGCGAGCTTGCCGTCGTACGCCTTGTCCACGGACTCGGCGCCAGGGGCCACGACCGGTCCCTTGGCGCCCTTCGCGACACCGACGACGATCGCGTCGGCGCGCAGGCCGGACGCGGCGGCGGTGCTGAGAGTCAGAGCAGTCACGGTGCTGAAGTCCCTCTTTCATAGGAGGTTTCACTGAGTTCTTGCGGGCTTTGGGGTGGTGAGCCCGTCGCGAGCCTACGCCCGCAAGCAATGCGGTGCGCCTCACTGTGCGTGCTGGCCGAGGGCGAGCACAAGCAGCGCGGCCGTGGCGGCGGTCTCGGCGAGCCCGCCGAAGACGTCGCCGGTGACGCCGCCGAACCGCCGTACGCAGTGCCGCAGGAGGGCCTCGGCGGCGGCGCAGGCGAGCAGCACGGCGGCCGCGTTGCGGACGGTGGAGACGGCTGCGTCGGGGCCCGTGACCGCTCCCGCGGCGGCGGCCGCGGCGGTGACGGCCACGAGGACGGCCAGGGCCGCGCGCGCGGGGACCGTGCCCGCGACGGCCGCGCCGAGCCCCTCGGGCCGGGCCGCGGGCACCTCGGCGCGGGCGGCGAGGGTGAGCGCGAGCCGGGCGGCGGTGGCGGCCACGGCGGCGCCGCACAGACCGCGCGCCCAGCCGTCGTCGTACAGCTCGGCCAGGGCCGCGACCTGCGCGAACAGGGCCAGGACCAGGGTGATCACGCCGAACGGGCCGATGTCGGACTGCTTCATGATCCGCAGCGCGTCGGCGGCGGGCTTGCCGCTGCCGAGGCCGTCGGCGGTGTCGGCGAGGCCGTCGAGGTGCAGCCCCCGGGTGCCCGCGGCGGGCACCGCGACGGCGGCGACGGCGGCGAGCAGCGGGCTCGCGCCGAGGGCGAGCAGCGCCGCCCCGAGCCCCCCGGCGATGAGGCCGAGCACGAGCCCCGCGACCGGGGCGCACAGCATGCCCGTCCGGGCGGCCTCGCGGTCCCACCGGCGCACGCGCACCGGCAGCGCGGTGAGCGTCCCGAAGGCGAAGCGGAGGCCGTCGGCGGGGGTGGGTCTGGGCATTGGGCGAGATTACCCGGGCGGCCCGGGGCACCCGTCGCCGCCCTGCTGCGGCAGGTGCCCCGGCCTGCGCGCGGCGGCGGCGAACCGCAAGATGGGCCCATGGACGGCTGGTGGTACCGGAACGTCGTCGAGCCGGGGAAGCTGCCCCTGCTGCTCGCGCTGGTCTCCTTCGTGGGCTCGTTCCTGGTGACGCGCACCATCACCCGCCTCATCCGCGCCGGGAAGGGCCCGTTCCGGAACATCACCACGGGGGACGTGCACGTCCACCACGTCGTCCCGGGCATCTTCCTGATGCTGGTGGGCGGCTTCTGGGCGGTGGCGGCCGGGCGGCACGGCTTCGGCTCGATGTGCGCGGCCGTGATCTTCGGCATCGGCGCGGGCCTGGTCCTCGACGAGTTCGCGCTGATCCTGCACCTGGACGACGTGTACTGGAGCGAGCAGGGCCGCAAGAGCGTGGAGGTGGTGGTCCTCACCACGGCCCTGGTGGTCCTGATCCTCACCGGCTTCACCCCGTTCGGCGTGAACGAGCTCTCCGTGACCGAGCGGCACAACCGCTTCGCCTTCGCCCTGAACATCGCCGTGAACTGCGGCTTCGCGCTGATCGCGATGCTCAAGGGCAAGCTGCGCACGGCCCTGATCGGCATGGTGGTGCCGTTCGTGGCGCTCGTCGGCGCGATCCGCCTCGCCCGTCCGGGGTCGGCCTGGGCGCGGCGGTTCTACCGCAACCGGCCGCGGGTCCGGGCCCGGGCGGGGCTGCGCGCGTTCCGCCACGACCGCCGCTGGACGGCCAAGCGGCGCTGGCTTCAGGACGTCATCGGCGGCAGGCCGGACCCGGAGCCGCGTGCGGCGTCGCCGCGCCGCAGGTGACGCACCGCCGTGGCCGCCGCGCACACGACCAGGACGCCCGCGATGGCCGCCAGGTGCTCCTTGCCCGCGAGGTTGTTCTTGACCAGGACCTCGACCACCATCAGGGCGACCACCAGGGCGCCGGTCGCGTACGCCCGGTAGCGCCAGCACACGAACACCGCGAGCCCGACGACCGCCGCCGACGGGCCGGTGTCGATGACCTGCGCGTCGGAGGCGGGAAGCCCGACCCAGCTGTCGGGCCCGATGGCGATGCCCACGCGCGCGTAGAGGGTGCCCGCGAGCGTCGCCGCGTACCCGACGAGCAGCGTGCGCCACCAGCCCACGCAGATCTCGGCGATGCCGAACACCAGCAGGATCTGCGCGAGCGCGCCCCACACCGGCAGGTCGAGGGCGGGGACGAAGAGCGAGAGCGGGGTGCGGACCAGGGCGAGCCACAGCGGCTCCTCGGCCCGCACGGAGCCGATGTTCTGGACGAACTGATAGCCCCAGGACTGGTTCTGCACGTACTGGAAGGCCCCGGTCAGGCAGACGGCGGCGAGCGTCATCGGGATCGCGCGCCAGCGCCGGGCGACGAGCCCGCCGCGCACCGTGGAGTACAGATCGCCCCACTCGGCACGGGCCAGCCGGGACAGGGTGCTCATCTACGGGACTCCAAATGTGTGCGGTGCAGCCATTTCGGCAGGCCCGGCGCTTCCAGGAAGCCTTCGGCGCGGGCGGACGCGACACCGATGCGCGGCAGGTCCGCGCTCTTCTCGAAGAGCAGGAACCGCGGCTCCCAGATGGGTCGGTACTTGGCGTTGGCGCGGTAGAGCGACTCGATCTGCCACCACCGGGAGAAGAAGCTGAGCAGCGAGCGCCACAGCCGGAGCACCGGGCCCGCGCCGAGCCGCGAACCACGCTCGAAGACAGATCTGAACATCGCGAAGTTCAGCGACACCTGCGTGATCTGGATCTCCGCCGCGCGCTGGAGCAGCTCGATGACCATGTACTCCATCAGGCCGTTGTCGGAGTCCCGGTCACGGCGCATCAGGTCGAGGGAGAGGCCGTGCGGACCCCAGGGGACGAAGGAGAGCACCGCGCGCAGCTCGCCCTTGTCGTCGGTGCACTCCAGCATCACGCACTGGCCGTCGTCCGGGTCGCCGAGGCGGCCGAGCGCCATGGAGAAGCCGCGCTCGGTGGCGCCGTCGCGCCAGTCGTCGGCGCGTTCGAGGAGGCGGGCCATCTCCTCCTCGGGGATGTCCGCGTGGCGCCGTACGCGCACCTCGTACCCGGCGCGCTTGACGCGGTTGTAGGCCTGGCGGACCGTGCGCATGGCCCGGCCCTCCAGGGTGAAGTCGGCGATCTCCACGATGGCCTCGTCGCCGAGCTCCAGCGCGTCGAGGCCGTGCCGGGCGTAGATCGTGCCCGCCTCCTCGCTCGCGCCCATCACCGCCGGGGTCCAGCCGTGCTCGCGCGCCTCGGCGAGCCACGGCTCGATGGCGCCGGGCCAGGCCTCGGGGTCGCCGATCGGGTCGCCGGAGGCCAGCGAGACGCCGCCGACCACACGGTAGGTGACCGCGGCCTTGCCGGTCGGGGACCAGACGACGCTCTTCTCGCGGCGCAGCGCGAAGTAGCCGAGCGAGTCGCGCTCGCCGTGCTTGGCGAGCAGGGCGCGAAGGCGTGCCTCGTCGTCCTCGCTGAGCGGGTCGACGGCCCGGCGGGAGCGGAAGGCCGCGTACAGGACGGCGATGACCAGGAGCGTGCTCAGGACGTTGATGGTGACGTTGACCCAGCCGGGCGTCGAGATGCCCGCGAACCGGGAGTCGTCGGCGGCCAGCGACACCAGGCGCATGGTGCCGTAGCGCCAGCGGTCGAGGAACGTCGAGCGGTAGTCGTCGTGGGCGTGGTTGGTGACGGTCACCAGGAGCGCGGCGAGCAGCGAGGTCGCGAGCAGCCCGCCGACGGCGACGGCCGCCGCCAGCTTGGGGTTGGACCGGTCGCCCTTGGCGTAGAACTCGCGGCGGCCGACGAGCAGGGCGGCGACGAAGCCCGCGGTGAGGACGAGCGAGATCCAGTTCTGCGCGTACTGCCGGATCTCGGGGAAGAACATCGCCACCGCGAAGAGCAGCAGGAACAGGCCGCTCAGCACGAGGTTGAGGATCCACGAGGCCCGTTTGCGGCGCCGCATCGTGACCGCGAGGAAGGCGGTGAACACCCCGGAGGCGAACCCCGCGGTGAGCATGTACGGGGTGAAGTAGTTCTCCGTGTTGTGCCGTCTGAGGTCCTGCCCCAGGGAGACCCAGACGGCACTGAGGAAGTTGACGAAGGCGACGGCCCGCAAATACCAGACGGCGGCCGCCGCGGCTCTGCGCGAGGCCGGGGTGGACGTCGTGCGCTGTTCTTCCTTCGGCCGTTCTTCTCCCATAAAGCGGGATCTTATGGGGTGTTGTGGTGTGATATGGGGCTTGCTGTCCCGGTACCCGCCGCGACCTGCGGTTACCCGGTGACGGGCGGCCGCGCGGCCACCCGGTGACGGGCGGCCGCGCGGCTACTCCGAGACGGGAAGCTCCGCGGCGAGCGCCGCGGCGGAGCGCAGCAGCGGCACCGCGAGCAGCGCGCCCACGCCCTCGCCCACCTTCACCCCGTGGCTGAGCAGCGGTTCGAGCGCCATCCGGTCGAGCGCCTTGGCCTGCGCGGGCTCCCCGCTGTCGTGCCCGGCCAGCCACCAGTCCGGCGCCCGGAAGGCGACCCGCTGGGCCACGAGGGCCGCCGCGGCGGCCACCACGCCGTCCAGGACCACGGGCGTGCGCCGCACCGCGGACTGGAGCAGGAACCCGGTCATGGCCGCGACGTCGGCCCCGCCCACCGCCGCGAGCAGCTGCAACTGGTCGCCGAGCACCGGCCGCGCGCGCCGCAGCGCGTCCCGGACCGCCGCGCACTTGCGCATCCACGCCAGGTCGTCGATCGGCCGCCCGCCCCGCCCGGTCACCACGGACGCGTCGGTGCCGCACAGCGCCGCGATCAGCGTCGCCGCGGGGGTCGTACCGCCGACGCTGACGTCGCCGAGCACGACCAGGTCGGTGCCGGAGTCGGCCTCCTCGTCGGCGAGCGCGATGCCCGCGCGCACCGCGCGCTCGGCCTCGTCGGCGGTGAGCGCGTCCTCGATGTCGATGCGGCCCGAGCCGCGCCGCACCCGGTGGCCCGCGACCTCGGCGGGCAGCTCGTCCGGCTCGCAGTCCAGGGCCAGGTCGACCACCCGCACGGGCACGTCGAGCCGCCGGGCGAGCACGGCCGCGGGCGCCTCGCCGGACAGCACGGACCGCACGAGGTCCGCCGCCCCACCCGCGGGCCGCGCCGACACGCCGAGCTCGGCGACGCCGTGGTCGCCCGCGAAGAGCAGCGCCCGCGGCCGCTCGATCGGCTTGACCGGCACGGACGCCTGGGCCGCCGACAGCCACTCGGCGAGCTCGTCCAGGCGGCCGAGGGCGCCGGGCGGCAGGCTCTGCCGCTCCCTGCGCTCCTCGGCGTCGCGGCGCACCCCGCCGTCGGGCCGCTCGATCAGGTCGGTGAAGTCGTCGAGAATCAGCGAGCTCATTCGGCGAACAGTACCGGCGGGCGGTGACACGCGCGCGAACGGCCCCGGGCCGGTCCGCCGCCGGTGAGACAGGCCCCGCGACGTCGTTGCCCCGCCACCACTGATCCCATACGTTCCGTTTGTGTCGAATCGCCCCGTGCCGTCCGTCCGTCAGCAGGCCACCGACGACCCCGTCGAGCGCGTCCTCCGCGCCCGGCACTCCACCCGCCGCCACCGCGCCACGGCCCACGCCCTCGCGCGGCACCTCGAACCCGAGAGCTGGCTCGACGTCGGCACCGGCCACGGCCGCCTCCCGGCCGCCGCCAAGGACGTCCTGCCGTACACCGCGTACGACGGCACGGACCCGAGCGACGCCGTCGTGAAGGCCCGCGAGGCCGGGCACATCGAGGAGGCCCACCAGGGGCTCCTGCCGGACCTCGCGCCGCGCCTCGCCGACCGGTACGACGCGGTGAGCATGGTCCACCACCTGGAGCGCGTCCCCGACCCGGACGCGGAGCTCGCCGCCGCCCGCACCGTCCTGCGCCCCGGCGGACACCTGCTGATCGAGGCCGCCGACCCCGAGTCCCGCTCCGCCCGGCTCCTCGGCCCCTGGTGGCCGCCGCACGCGCGCTCCCCGCGGGCGCGGCTGCTGTCCCTCGGCCGGCTCCGCCACGCCCTGGACGAGCTCGGCTTCACCCTCGTGGACGTCGAGCGCCGCAGCCCGCACCTGCCGCTGGACCTGACCGGTGCGGCCGCCCTCGTCGTCGGCCGCCGGCTGCCGCGGGCCGCCGGGCCGCGCCGGGCGTGCGGCTGGGCGGCGGCCCCCCTGATCGTCCTCGCCCACGCCCTCGACCAGCTGCTCGCACCCCTGCTCGTCCGCACCGGCTTCGGCAACACCTACCGCGTCATCGCCCGCCGCGAGAGCGACGGCTGAGCCCGCCTCAGCCGCGCAGCGCCAGCGCCTGCCCCGCCACCACGAGCAGCACGTGCTCGCACTCCGCGGCGAACGCGGCGTTCAGCCGGCCCAGTTCGTCGCGGTAGCGGCGCCCCGACGCGGTCGCGGGGACGATGCCGGAGCCGACCTCGTTCGACACCGCGACCACCGTGCGCCGCGCGGCCCGCACCGCGTCCGTGAGCTCCGTGACCCGCTTGCGCAGCGCGCGCTCGCCGCCGCCCGCCCACTCGGTGTCGTCCCACGCGTTCACGTCGTCCATCGCGTGCGTCAGCCACAGCGACAGACAGTCGATGAGCAGCGGCGGCCCCGGCTCGGCGAGCAGCGGCACGAGGTCGCAGGTCTCCGTGGTGCGCCAGGAGCCGGGCCGCCGCTCGCGGTGGGCGCGCACCCGCTCCGCCCACTCCTGGTCCCCGCCGCGCAGCCCGCCGGTGGCCACGTACAGCACGTCGGGAAAGGCCTCCAGGCGCCGCTCGGCCTCCACCGACTTGCCCGAGCGGGCGCCGCCGAGCACCAGGGTGCGGCGCGGCACGTCCGGCACGTCCTCGTACGCGCCGACCTCCAGGGTCGTGCCGTCCGGCACCGCCCGCGCCCCGGCCGCCGCGAGCCGCCGGGCCAGCTCGGGGCCCGGCGGCACCTCGTGGCCGATGTGCACGGCGATCACGTCCGTGGTCGGGCCCGACGCCCCGGCCGCCCGCAGCCGCGCGAGCCCGTCCGGGCGGCCCACGACGTCGGCCACGACCATGTCGTACACGACCTGCCCGCCGCCGTTCTCGGGGCCCACCCCCGCGGGCGCGCAGCCCGGCGGCAGATACAGCAGCCGCTCGCCGTCAGGCCCGGTCACCTCGTAGCCGGTGCCGGGCGCGTCCATCGCCACGGCCCGCACCCGGTGCCCGGTGAGCAGCGCCAGCTCGCGGCCGTCCGGCACCCGGCCCGGCTGTGGAAGGCCGGCGGGCACCTCCACGGCGGGCCCGTCGTGCGGATGCGAGAGCAGCACCTGGCGCACCCCGCCGAGCGTGTGCCCGGCGCGGGCGGCGGCGAAGGCGGCGCCCGGTGTCAGGTCGAGCAGCAGCACACCGTCCACGAGCAGGGCCGTCGCCGCCCGCGCCTGGTCGCCGAGCGCGGTCGCGCACGCGGCGCAGGGACAGCCGGGGCGGGGCAGCCCCTCGGGGGCTCCGGTGCCGAGCAGAGTCAGTTCCACAGGAAGATCCTCCCGCGTCGCCCCGCGCGCCGCGCGCCCGGCTAGGCTTCAAGCGGCTTCGGGACACCACTGGACCTCGGGAGGCTGACATGGCGGCATGGACGTGGCGGTTCGAGAAGGCGGACGGGACGGAGGTCCAGCCCGCGGTGCAGCCGGAGGAGTTCACCACGCAGGGCGACGCGGAGACCTGGATCGGCGAGCACTGGAAGGAGCTCGCGGAGGGCGGCGCGGACCAGGTGACGCTCTTCGAGGACACCTCGGAGATCTACGGCCCGATGAGTCTGCACGCGCAGGACGCGGCACAGGCCTGACGCGCCGGGCGCAGGACGCGGCGCGGGCCTGACGCGCCGGATCCACGAACGCGGAGGGAGGCGGGGCCCCGGGCCCCGCCTCCCTCCGCGCCGTCACATCTCCCCGAGGGTCACCTCGGCGGTCCGCTCGTCGCCGTCCCGTACGTACGTCACCCGCGTCCTGTCGCCCGGCTCGTCCCCGGCGAGCACCTCCGACAGGGAGGTGACCGTGGTGATCTCGTCGTCCCCGAGCCCGGTGATGATGTCGCCGGGCCTGATGCCCGCCTTGTCGGCGCCGCCGCCGCTCCTGACCTCGGCCACGGCGACGCCCGCGGGCCGGTAGTCGTCCCCGAGGACCGTGCGCCCGCTGATGCCGAGCGCGGCCCGGCCCGAGTCGGTGACCTTGCCGCTCTTCACGATCTGGTCGGCCACGGTACGCACCATCGAGGCGGGGATCGCGAAGCCGATGCCGGGTGCCGCGCCGTCGCCCATGTCCGGGTCGGTCGCGGCGAGGGTCGGGATCCCGATGACGTCGCCGTCGAGGTTCACCAGGGCGCCGCCGCTGTTGCCCGGGTTGATCGCGGCGGACGTCTGCACCATGTTCCCGATGGTGGCGCCGGTGCCGCCGCCCGCCCGGCCCTCGCTGACCGTGCGCCCGGTCGCCGAGACGATGCCCTGCGTGACGCTGGAGGACAGGCCGAGCGGTGAGCCCATCGCGAGCACGATCTGGCCGACCTCCACCTTCCCGGAGTCGCCGAAGTCGGCGGCCTTCAGGCCGCGCGGCACCTTGTCGAGCTTGATGACGGCGAGGTCCTGCTCCGGGTACGCCGACACGAGCGTGGCCGCGAGGGGCTGCTCACCGGTGGCCGTGGTCACCTTGAAGGTCTTCTCCCGGCCCACCACGTGCGCGTTGGTGACGATGTGCCCCTTGTCGTCGTAGACCACCCCGGAGCCGAGGCTGTCGGAGGCGTCGATCTGGACGACGGAGGGCAGCGCGTCCTTGATCACCTTCAGGTAGTCGTCCTGGAGGTCGTTGGCCGCGGCGGGCGCGGCGGCCTGAGTCGTCGACTCCTTGCCCCGGGAGCTCCCGCTCTCCCCGGCACACCCGGCCGCCACTGAGACCGAGATCAGCACCCCCGCCACCACGAACCCACGCGAAGCTCTCATACCCCCCGAGTCTCACCGCCACCGCCCCGACCGTCCTGCGGTACGGGGCCGAACAGGGGGCGCCCCCGCCGGAGCGGGGCCCGGGGCTAGTCGCGGGCGCCGCAGACGTGGAGGAGGGCGGCCACCGTGCGGTAGGGGTCGGTGCGTCCGGCCCGCTCCTCGGCGGCGAGGAGGGCGTCGAGCCCGGCCCCGGCGGCGGGCACCGCGTCGGAGAAGACCCGCACCCCGTACCAGGCCCGCAGCGGCGCGGCGATGCCCGCGAGCGCCCCGGAGACCGCGTCGAGCCGATGCGCCCGCGCACGCCCCCCGGAGGGGTCCTCGTAGGTGTCGGCGCCGAACGCGGCGAGCGCCCCGCCCCAGTCGCCCCGCAGCGCGGGGGCCATGGCCAGCGCGTCCGCGTTCCGCACGACCAGGGACAGCAGCCCGCCGGGGGCGAGGACCCGCCCCAGACCCGCGAGCAGCGCGTCGGGCTCGTCGACGTACATGAGCACGCCGTGGCACAGCACGACGTCGAAGCTGCCGGGCAGGAAGTGCACCCCCGTGTCCCGCCCGTCGCCCTCGACGAGGCGCAGGCGGGACCGGATGCCCTCCGGCTCGGCGGCCGCCGCGGCCCGCGCGGCGGCGAGCCCTTCGGCCTCCCGCTCGACGCCCGTCACCTCGTGTCCGGCACGGGCGAGGCGGAGTGCCTGCACCCCGTGCCCCATGCCGACGTCGAGCACCCGAAGCCGCCGTCCCACCGGGAACCGCGCCGCGATCTGCTCGTCCAGCTGCCGTGCCACCAGTTCCTGGCACACGGCCGTACGCTCTCCAGGGCCTGCGCCCTGGACCTCGCTCAGGGTCGCTCCCCGCGCTTGACCTGCGGCTTCGGCAGCCGCAGCCGACGCATCTGGAGCGAACGCATCAGGGCGTACGCGACGGCGCCCTTCTTGTGCTCGTCGGGGAAGCGCTCGTTCAGGCGCTTCTTCAGCCGGAAGCCCGTGACGATCGAGTCCAGGACGATCAGGACGATCACGACGAGCCACAGCAGCAGCGCGATGTTCTGCAGCTGGGCGACGCGGACCAGGCTCAGGACGAGGATGAGCACGGCCATCGGCAGGAAGAACTCCGCCACGCAGAACCGGGAGTCCACGAAGTCGCGGGCGTACTTGCGCACCGGGCCCTTGTCCCGCGGCGGCAGATACCGCTCGTCGCCGCTGGCCAGCGCCTGGCGCTGCTTCTCCATGTTCGCGCGGCGCTCCTCGCGCGACCGCTTGGCGGCCTCCTTGCGCGTCGTCGGCGTGTTCATCACGCTGCGGCGCTGCGACTGGGCCACGGCACGCTTGGGGGTGGGGCGGCCCTTGGGGGCCTCGGGGTCACGGGGGGCGGACGCGCTCTCGGCTACCGGCGCCTTGGCGGCCGGGGCCTTGTCGTCCTTGGATCGGCTACGGAACACAAAAGCCAAGGGTACGGGGTCGGCCGGAGGCGTGGGGCCGGAGGACCCCTTTCCCAGGGCTTTCCCGGGGCTTTCCGGGGGCTTTGCCGGGGGCGCACCGGGGCGGACCGGCGGGCGCATGGACGGGCGCCCTCCGGGGAACGATCCCGCCACACCGGGCGTCTTGCTGATGTGGCCGAGCGACAAAGGGGGCCGTCCCGGGCTGTTCCCGGGGGCGCACCTACTCCTTGCGCCGGAGGGGCGGGCGGAGCAGTCGTCCTTGGGGATGAGCGCATCCACCCGCGAACAGTGCGGTAATGGATACAGACCCCGTACCGTGGGTTCTGTTGCAGCAGCTGGAGCTGGAGTCCGTCAGAAGGGGGCGCGCGAAGCCCATGAGCGGTGTCATGAAGCGTATGGGGATGATCTTCCGCGCGAAGGCGAACAAGGCCCTTGACCGGGCCGAGGACCCGCGCGAAACCCTCGATTACTCGTACCAGAAGCAGTTGGAGCTGCTGCAGAAGGTGCGCCGCGGCGTCGCCGACGTGGCGACCTCCCGCAAGCGCCTCGAGCTGCAGCTCAACCAGCTCCAGAAGCAGTCCTCCACCCTGGAGGACCAGGGCCGCAAGGCGCTCGCGCTCGGCCGCGAGGACCTGGCCCGTGAGGCGCTCTCGCGCCGCGCGGCGCTCCAGCAGCAGGTCAGCGACCTGGAGACGCAGCACCAGACCCTGCAGGGCGAGGAGGAGAAGCTCACCCTCGCGGCCCAGCGCCTTCAGGCCAAGGTCGACGCGTTCCGCACGCGCAAGGAGACCATCAAGGCCACCTACACCGCGGCCGAGGCCCAGACCCGCATCGGTGAGGCCTTCTCCGGCATCTCCGAGGAGATGGGCGACGTCGGCATGGCGATCCAGCGCGCCGAGGACAAGACGGCCCAGCTCCAGGCCCGCGCCGGCGCGATCGACGAGCTCCTCGCCTCGGGCGCCCTCGACGACTCCTCCGGTCTCGCCAAGGACGACATCCAGACCGAGCTGGACCGGCTCTCCGGTGGTACAGATGTAGAGCTGGAGCTGCAGCGCATGAAGGCCGAGCTGGCCGGGGGTTCCAGCGCCTCGCCGAAGCCCGCCATCGAGGGCGGCCAGGGGCACCCGCAGGACGCGCCCCGCTTCGACAAGCAGTAGCCACCGCTCACGTCCGAGGAGGGCGTCATGATCGTAAGGATCATGGGGGAGGGGCAGGTGAAGCTGGCCGACGGCCACTTCGCCGAGTTGAACAAGCTGGACGACGAACTGCTCGAAGAGATGGAGGGCGGCGACGAGCCCGGCTTCCGCCGCACGCTCCACGCCCTCCTCGACAAGGTCCGCGAACTGGGGGAACCCCTCCCCGACGACGCCCTCGAACCCTCGGAACTCATCCTCCCCGCCCCGGACGCCACCCTCGCGGAAGTCCGCGACATGCTCTCCGACGACGGCCTGATCCCCGGCTGAGCACCTGCCGCCCGCTGGGGCCGAACACCGCCCCCCCGCGGCGGGCAATCGCCCCGGCCCCCCCCGCGCAGTGGGCAATCGCCCCGTTCCCCCCACGCTGTGGGCAATCGTCCCGCAGGGCGGGACGGGTGGGCACAGCACCCGGGCGCCGAGGAACCGTTCCACCAGGGCAGGGCAAGCCGGGGCCGCGGGGGTACGTCAACCCCCGCCCCCCTGAACCCGCTTTCCGTTCCCCCCGCCGGACGGCGCCCCGTACCGTTTAGCCGTGACCAACTTTGAACGGTGCCGCGGCTGGGCCAGAACGCACCCGTTGGCCGTGGACGCACTCCTCGCGGCCGCCGCCCTCGTCTTCATGGTCATCGGCTCCTTCGCCGAGCCTTACGGGGAGCAGGGCTCCAGCTGGAACGTGCACGCCCCGAGCGCCATGAGCATCACCCTCATGGTCGCCGGCGCGGCCGCCCTGGTCTTCCGCCGCCGCGCCCCGTGGGCGGTGCTCGCCGCCACCTCCGCGTTCTCCATCGTGGAGCTGGTGTCGACCGGCCCCCGCGCGCCGGTCGTGATGTGCGCCGTCGTCGCCCTGTACACCGTGGCGGCCCGCACCAACCGCCCCACCACCTGGCGCATCGGCCTGATCACCGTGGCCGGGCTCACCGGCGTCGCCATGGTCGCGGGGCCCCTGCCCTGGTACGGGCAGGAGAACCTCGGCATCTTCGCCTGGACCGGCATGGCCGCCGCCGTGGGCGACGCGGTGCGCAGCCGCCGCGCCTTCGTCGACGCCATAAGGGAGCGCGCCGAGCGGGCCGAGCGCACCCGTGAGGAGGAGGCCCGGCGCCGGGTCGCCGAGGAGCGGCTGCGCATCGCCCGCGACCTGCACGACGTCGTCGCCCACCACATCGCCCTGGTCAACGTCCAGGCGGGGGTCGCGGCGCACGTCATGGACAAGCGGCCCGACCAGGCGAAGGAGGCCCTCGCGCACGTCCGCGAGGCCAGCAGGTCCGCGCTCGGCGAGCTGCGCGCGACCGTCGGCCTGCTCCGGCAGAACGGCGACCCGGAGGCGCCCACGGAGCCCGCCCCCGGCCTGGCCCGCCTCGACGACCTCGTCGACACGTTCCGGCACGCGGGCCTGCCCGTGGAGGTGGCCCGCGGCGACAGCGGCCAGCCGCCTCCCGCCGCCGTGGACCTGGCGGCGTACCGCATCATCCAGGAGGCGCTGACGAACGTGCAGAAGCACGGGGGCGAGCGGGCCAAGGCGGAGGTCAGCGTGGTGCGGGTGGGACCGAACCTGGAGATCACGGTGCTCGACGACGGTGCGGGCGACGACGCGCAGCCCGTCGACGACCCCGACCGCGGCGGCGGACACGGGCTCCTCGGCATGCGGGAGCGCGTCAGCGCGCTCGGCGGGCGGTGCAGCGCGGGGCCCCGCTACGGAGGTGGTTTCCGCGTACATGCGATCCTGCCGGTCACGACCGTGAAACAGGGCGGCCGGGAGCACAGCCCGGCCAGGGGAGGGACCGCGTGACGATCCGGGTGCTGCTCGCCGACGACCAGGCGCTGTTGCGCAGCGCGTTCAAGGTCCTCGTCGACTCCGAACCCGACATGGAGGTCGTCGGCGAGGCCTCCGACGGCGCCCAGGCCGTGCGTCTCGCCAAGGCCGAGGCGGCCGACGTCGTCCTGATGGACATCCGCATGCCGGGCACGGACGGCCTCGCCGCGACCCGGATGATCAGCGAGGACCCGGCGCTCTCCCACGTACGCGTGGTCATGCTGACGACCTTCGAGGTCGACGAGTACGTGGTGCAGTCCCTGCGGGCGGGGGCGTCCGGGTTCCTCGGCAAGGGAGCCGAGCCCGACGAACTCCTCGGCGCCATCCGGATCGCGGCCGCGGGCGAGGCGCTCCTGTCGCCCACCGCGACGAAGGGACTCATCGCCAAGTTCCTGGCGCAGAGCGACGGTTCGAACGGGGACGCGCCCGGCCGCGGCGAGCGCCTCGACGCGCTCACCGGCCGCGAGCGCGAGGTCCTCGTCCAGGTCGCGGGCGGGCTTTCGAACGACGAGATCGCCGAGCGCCTGGAAGTCAGCCCGCTGACCGTGAAGACCCATGTGAACCGGGCCATGGCGAAGCTGGGCGCCCGCGACCGGGCCCAACTCGTCGTGATCGCCTACGAGTCGGGCCTCGTACGGCCGCGGGGCGACTGACGCCGTACAGCTGCCGGGCGGCGGCCGTACGGCGCACCGGCTACGGCAGCGCCAGCATCCGCTCCAGGGCCAGCTTCGCGAACTGCTCGGTCTCGCGGTCGACCTCGATGCGGTTGACGAGCTTGCCGTCGGCCAGGGACTCCAGGGCCCACACCAGGTGCGGCAGGTCGATGCGGTTCATGGTGGAGCAGAAGCACACCGTCTTGTCGAGGAAGACGATCTCCTTGCCCTCCGGCGCGAACCGGTTGGCCAGGCGGCGCACCAGGTTCAGCTCGGTGCCGATGGCCCACTTGGAGCCGGCCGGGGCCGCCTCCAGGGTCTTGATGATGTGCTCGGTCGAGCCGACGTGGTCCGCCGCCGCCACGACCTCGTGCTTGCACTCGGGGTGGACCAGGACGTTCACGCCGGGTATGCGGGCCCGGACGTCCTCGACCGACTCCAGCGAGAAGCGGCCGTGCACGGAGCAGTGGCCGCGCCACAGGATCATCTTCGCGGCGCTCAGCTGCTCGGCGGTCAGGCCGCCGTTCGGCTTGTGCGGGTTGTAGACGACGCAGTCGTCCAGGGACATCCCGAGGTCGCGGACGGCGGTGTTGCGACCGAGGTGCTGGTCCGGCAGGAAGAGGACCTTCTCGCCCTGCTCGAAGGCCCACTCCAGGGCCCGCTGGGCGTTCGACGACGTACAGATGGTGCCGCCGTGCTTGCCCGTGAACGCCTTGATGTCGGCGGAGGAGTTCATGTACGAGACGGGCACGACCTGCTCGGCGACGCCGGCCTCGGTCAGCACGTCCCAGCACTCCGCGACCTGCTCGGCCGTGGCCATGTCGGCCATCGAGCAGCCCGCGGCCAGGTCCGGGAGCACGACCTTCTGGTCGTCGGTGGTCAGGATGTCCGCGGACTCGGCCATGAAGTGCACGCCGCAGAAGACGATGTACTCGGCGTCCGGCCGGGCGGCCGCGTCCTTGGCCAGCTTGAACGAGTCGCCGGTGACGTCCGCGAACTGGATGACCTCGTCGCGCTGGTAGTGGTGGCCGAGCACGAAGACCTTGTCGCCGAGCTTCTCCTTGGCGGCGCGGGCGCGCTCCACCAGGCCGGGGTCCGACGGCGAGGGCAGGTCGCCCGGGCACTCCACACCGCGCTCGCTCCTCGGGTCGGCCTCGCGGCCGAGCAGCAGGAGGGCGAGCGGGGTCGGCTCGACGCCGAGGTCCACGGGGGCCGCGGGGGATTGGGCGGTGGTCACGTCACGCACCCTTTCTGTTCTGCAGACGATGCCTTTTCGTCTAATTGACGTTATCTATCATAACCGCTTCACGTCAGTTTGACGATGGCCATAGTGTCGATGTGACGCATCCCCTGTGTGTCCCCGTGTGCGAGCATGGGAATGAATTCGCGGCCACACCGGTTGGAACCGGTCGGCAAGCAGTCTCCGTACTACCCGGGAGCGATGTAGATGTCCGTATCGGACGAGACCACCACCGTCACCGACGGCATCATCCTGACCGACGCCGCCGCGGCCAAGGTCAAGGCGCTGCTCGACCAGGAAGGCCGTGAGGACCTGGCGCTGCGCGTCGCCGTTCAGCCGGGCGGCTGCTCGGGTCTGCGTTACCAGCTCTTCTTCGACGAGCGCGCGCTCGACGGCGACGTCGTCAAGGAGTTCGGCACCGTCAAGGTCGTCACCGACCGCATGAGCGCTCCCTACCTGGGCGGCGCCTCCATCGACTTCGTCGACACCATCGAGAAGCAGGGCTTCACGATCGACAACCCGAACGCCACGGGTTCCTGCGCCTGCGGCGACTCCTTCAGCTAAACCGTGCGGACGAAGGCGGCGGCTCCCCCTCGGGGAAGCCGCCGCCTTCGCGCGTCCGGAGCTCGTCCGGCCTGCGGGAGCTACGACCGCGGCGCGGGCTCGCCCTTCGCCACGCCCTCGCCGCGCGGCACCGCCGTGCCGCCGGGCGTGACGACCTTCCGGTCACCGAGCGGCTTGTCCAGGGTCACGGGCAGCGTGTAGAACTTCGCGAGCGCGATGCACACCTTGCCCTTCTCCTCCGTCGCGGTGACCTTCACGGTGACCCGTCCGCCGCTCTCCCGCGCCGACGCCTCGTACGTGCTGCACACCCCGCCCGTGAAGTGCACGGTCAGCGTCCGCCCGGACGCGGTGTAGCCGTCGACCTTGATGTCGCTGGTGTAGGTGTCGCCCTTGGTGTCCGGCTCCGGCTCGGGGTCGCCCGGCGCTCCGGGCGCCGTCAGATACGCGGGATCCACCGCCGGGTGCTGCACCGTGTAGGAGTCCCGCGCACCCTGCGGCCTGGCCTCGAACAGCCACGACGGCACGAGCGTCTGCCGCCCGGCCACGAAGTGCGCGGCCAGGCCGAACGTGGCGCCCTCCACGGCGATCGGCTCCTGCTTCGGCGGCACGGTCGGCGTGCAGCGCACCTCGTCGCGCCTGGTGACCCCGTCGCCCTTGGCACCCTTGTCGCTCTTGTTGCCCTTGTCGCCCTGGTGCGGCACCGGCGTCGCGCAGCCGCCGATGCTCACGCCGCCGCCCTTGCCCGACGCGTTCAGCAGGGCGAGGGCCTCGGCCGCGCCCACGACCGGATACGTCGCGCCCTTGTGCGGCTTCGCGAGCTGGCCGCTGCCGCCCACCACCTCGCCGTCCGGGCCCACCTGGATGCCGGTCGACCAGCCGTACGTCGGCAGGCCGTCCACCTCGGGGTCGGCGTTCACCACCCGTACGGAGCCCATGAGCTGACGGGCGTCCAGCTTGGCGCCGTCCTGGCCGATGGCCTTCAGGACGGGCGCGGCGGCCGCCTCAGCGTCCCCCACACTGACCGGAGTGCCGCCGTCCAGCTCCGTGTCGGTCCTGGGCGGGCACGGCTTGCCCTTCAGGCAGTTGTCGCCGCCGCCCGGCTCGGACCGGGTGAACGACCAGGTGCCGGGGGCCTTGCGGGCCACCTGGAGCGAGGGGCCCGAGCCGTCGTTCGCCGGGCCGAGCCGCCAGGAGTCGCCCTGCGCGGTCGGCGTGCCGGACAGGCCGAGCGCCTTGGCGAGCCGGACGACCCGGTCCTTGCCGACCTCGCCGCGCGGCTCGTACACGGCGGCCTCGTCGGGGCCGTCGGGCAGCTCGCCCACGGCCCGGTAGGTCGCGCCCGAGGGGTCGGGCTCGCCCGGGGCGATGCCTTCGGACGTGGCGGTGCCGCCCCCGCCATTGGTCCCGTCCGTGCGATCCGTCCCGGAATCAGAGTGTCCGCCTGATCCGTCCGCGTACCCGTCCAGGGCGAGCGGCGGGGGCGGCCCGCCGTCGCCCGCCGGGGTGTCGTCCTTGCCGGACGGGTCCATGGCGAGATAGGCCCCGCCGCCGCCCGCCAGCAGGACCGCGGCCGCCACCGACGCGACCACCAGCGAGGGCCGTCGCCGCCGTCCGTCCTGTGCCTGCTCGGTGCTCACCGCATCGCTCCTTCGCGTGCCCGGCCGTCCTCACGAGCCTGCACGGCGGTCCGCCACGGCGCACGCGCGCCACGGCGTCCCGTCGTACATGACATCCCCCCGACGGGGGACGGCGATGGGACGCGGCGGGGGAGCGAGCGGTTCCCTCGACCGGTCCCGGGCCCCTCGCGTCCCAGCCCGGTGCGCCTTTCGTCCCGTGCGCCTCAGTCCCCGTACTCGGACATCCCGTCGAGGAGGCGCGCGGACGCGGCCGGGACCGTCACGCCGTGGATCCGGGACGGCGGTACGGGCGTCCCGGCGGGCACCGCGGGCACGGCCCAGTGCCGGACCATGCGCGTGCAAGCACCACGCAATGCCTCCCAGGTCTCGACTCCCTGCTCGGAAGCCTGCGGCGCTGCGCTGTCCTGCGGAAAGAGGGTCATACCGGAACCGTATGCACCGCTGAGCCCAAGGAGAAAGACCTACTATCGGGTATTTTCAGCCGTTCATCGTTCCGGGTCCGACCGGATAGCGTTAACCGTCAACCGCCCACGCGACGTCCGTCACCGCCTTGACCACGAGGGCGGTGCGCCGCCGCTACACGCCGCAGGAGCTTCCAGCCGTGCGTATCGCAGTCACCGGCTCCATCGCCACCGACCACCTGATGACCTTTCCCGGCCGCTTCGCCGACCAACTGGTCGCCGACCAACTGCACACGGTCTCCCTCTCGTTCCTCGTCGACGCCCTCGATGTCCGCCGTGGTGGCGTCGGCGCCAACATCTGCTTCGGCATGGGTCAGCTGGGCACCCGGCCCGTCCTGGTCGGCGCCGCGGGCCCCGACTTCGACGAGTACCGCGCCTGGCTCGACCGGCACAACGTGGACACCGAGTCGGTGCGCATCTCCGAGACGCTGCACACCGCCCGCTTCGTCTGCACCACGGACGCCGACCACAACCAGATCGGCTCCTTCTACACCGGCGCGATGAGCGAGGCCCGCCTCATCGAGCTGAAGACCGTCGCCGACCGCGTGGGCGGTCTCGACCTCGTGCTGATCGGCGCGGACGACCCCGAGGCGATGCTGCGCCACACCGAGGAGTGCCGCAGCCGGGGCATCCCCTTCGCCGCGGACTTCTCCCAGCAGATCGCCCGCATGAACGGCGACGAGATCCGCACCCTCATGGACGGCGCCACCTACCTCTTCTCCAACGAGTACGAGAAGGGCCTCATCGAGTCCAAGACCGGCTGGTCCGACGAGGAGATCCTGGGCAAGGTCGGGCACCGGGTAACCACCCTCGGCGCCAAGGGCGTGCGCATCGAGACCGCCGGGCAGGACCCGATCGAGGTCGGCGTGCCGCAGGAGGAGGCCAAGGTCGAGCCGACGGGCGTGGGCGACGCCTTCCGCGCCGGGTTCCTCTCCGGGCTGATCTGGGGCGTGTCGCACGAGCGGGCGGCGCAGGTCGGCTGCATGCTCGCGACGCTGGTCATCGAGACGACGGGCACGCAGGAGTACGAGCTGCGGCGCAGCTCGTTCATGGACCGCTTCGCCGTGGCCTACGGCGAAGCCGCCGCCGCGGAGGTCCGCACCCACCTGGCCTGACCCCGGGCCGGTCCTCACCCGCCCGCCCCTGAGGGGGCGGGCGGACGGGGGAGAGGGCCTCAGGCGCGGCGGCGTACGACATAGGCGGTACCGAGCCCCCGGGGCTCGGCGCCCACGTACTCCTGGCCCTGCGTCCAGCACCACGCCGGGATGTCCACGGCGGCCACCTCGTCGTCCGCCAGGACGGTCACCGTGCCGCCGGTCCGTACCCGCGGCAGCGCCTTGGCCAGTTCGATGACGGGGTGCGGGCAGCGCTCGCCCAGGGCGTCGACGGTGAGCTCGTCGAGCGCCTCGGCCGGGGCGGCGTCGGACACCGGCGCGCCCAGCTTCGCGCGGACCCGGGCGACGGCGTCCGGCAGCACCTCCAGGAAGCGCTCCACGTCCGCCTCGCCCGTGCCGAGCGGCAGCGACACCCGTACGTTGCCCTCGCTGAGCACCCCCATCGCCTTGAGGACGTGGCTCGGCGTGAGCGTGCTGCTGGTGCAGGAGGACCCGGAGGAGACGGAGAACCCGGCCCGGTCCAGCTCGTGCAGGAGCGACTCCCCGTCGACGTAGAGACAGGAGAAGGTGACCAGGTGCGGAAGGCGCCGCACGGGGTCGCCGACGACTTGGACGTCCGGTACGAGACCGGGCACCCGGGCCCGGATCCGCCCGGTCAGCTCGCGCAGCCGGGCCTCCTCGGCCGCCGCCTCGGCCCGCACCGCCCGCAGCGCCGCGGCGGCCGACACGATCGCCGGGATGTTCTCGAACCCGGCCGACCGGCCCGACTCCCGCTCGTCCACCGGCCCTTGGGGCGCGAAGCGCACGCCCTTGCGGACGGCGAGGAGCCCGACGCCGGACGGGCCGCCCCATTTGTGCGCGCTCGCCGTGAGCAGCGACCAGGGCCCGTCCACCGGCCCCCACGCCAGCGACTGCGCCGCGTCCACGAGCAGCGGCACCCCGGCCGCCCGGCACGCCGCCGCGACCTCGGCCACCGGCTGACGGGTGCCGACCTCGTGGTTGGCGGACTGCAGACAGGCGAGCGCGGTGTCGTCGCGGAGCGCGGCCGCGTACGCCGAGGCGCCCACCGCCCCCGCGCGGTCCACGTCCACCTCGGTCACCGTGCCGCCCGCCCGCTCGTGCGCCGCGGCCGAATGGAGTACGGCGGAGTGCTCCACCGCGGACACCACCAGATGCCGCCCCGCGCGCCGCCGCCCGGCCAGGGCCCCCGCCATGCCGTCGTACAGCGCCCGCGTCCCCGACGTGGTGAACACCAGCTCGTCCGGGCGGCAGCCCACGGCCTCGGCGGCGGCCTCCCGCGCCGCGTCAAGCAGCAGCCGCGCCCGCCGTCCTTCCCGGTACAACCGGGAGGGGTCCGCCCACCCCTCGTCCAGGGCGGCCTGCAGGGCCTGACGGGCCACGGGATGGAGGGGGGCGGACGAGGCCGCGTCGAAGTAGGACACGCGGTAACGCTAAGACCTCCGGCCGGGCGGCAGTGTCCCGAGGCCCCGTCAGAAGGCGGCCCCGGAGGGGCGACCGCCCCCCTTCGGAGTGACCCGCGGCGCGTTAGGCACCCTCCCCGCGCGACCCCAAATAGCGTCCAGTAGGGTTTGGTCCGCATAAACATCCAAACCCCTGCCCGACGCAGGGCGGCGACCGACCAGCGAGAAGGCCGCAGCCGAACCGCGCGGGCGAGACTCTCGGGAAGGCGCTACGTGAGTCCCAACGGCTCCGACCGCTCGCCGCGGCGCCCGATGCGGCGGAAGCTGCTGCAGGCACTGACTGCGGGCCTGGTCCTGGTAACCGCCACCGGTTGCACATACAAGGACTTTCCCCGCCTGGGTATGCCGACCCCGGTCACGGAGGAGGCTCCGCGGATCCTCTCCCTCTGGCAGGGCTCGTGGGCGGCTGCGCTCGCCACGGGCGTGCTGGTCTGGGGCCTGATCCTGTGGAGCGTCATCTTCCACCGGCGCAGCCGCACCAAGGTGGAGGTCCCTCCGCAGACCCGTTACAACATGCCCATCGAGGCGCTGTACACGGTCGTCCCCCTCATCATCGTCTCGGTGCTGTTCTACTTCACCGCCCGTGACGAATCGAAGCTCCTCGCGCTCGACGACAAGCCGGCCCACACCATCAACGTGGTCGGCTACCAGTGGAGCTGGGGCTTCAACTACATCGAGGACGTTCCGGGCTCCGACAAGGGCGACGCCAAGACGTCCAAGGACCTCGACGCCATTCCGGACCGCTTCCGCAAGGACTTCCCGGCGAACGCCGGCGGCGTCTACGAGGTCGGTACGCCCGGCGAGCGGAACCCGCAGAACGGCAACCCCGGTCCGACCCTCTGGCTCCCCAAGGGCGAGAAGGTCCGCTTCGTCCTGACTTCGCGTGACGTCATCCACTCCTTCTGGGTGGTGCCGTTCCTCATGAAGCAGGACGTCATTCCGGGCCACACCAACGCCTTCGAGGTGACTCCCAACAAGGAGGGCACCTTCATGGGCAAGTGCGCCGAGCTCTGCGGCGTCGACCACTCCCGGATGCTCTTCAACGTCAAGGTCGTCTCCCCCGAGCGCTACAAGAAGCACCTCGAAGACCTCGCGAAGAAGAACCAGACCGGTTACATCCCGGCCGGCATCGAGCAGACGGGCCACGAGAAGAACCGGGAGACGAACAACCTGTGAGCATCCTCAACGAACCCCAGGGTGCCGCCGCAGCGAACGACTCGTACGAGGACGAGCTGCCGGTCAGGCGCAAGCAGCCGGGAAACGTCGTCATCAAGTGGCTGACCACCACTGACCACAAGACGATCGGCACGCTCTATCTGGTCACGTCGTTCGCGTTCTTCTGCATCGGCGGTGTGATGGCGCTCTTCATGCGCGCCGAGCTCGCCCGTCCCGGCACGCAGATCATGTCGAACGAGCAGTTCAACCAGGCGTTCACGATGCACGGCACGATCATGCTGCTGATGTTCGCGACGCCGCTGTTCGCGGGCTTCGCGAACTGGATCATGCCGCTCCAGATCGGCGCCCCCGACGTCGCCTTCCCGCGGCTGAACATGTTCGCCTACTGGCTGTACCTGTTCGGCTCGCTGATCGCGGTCGGCGGCTTCCTCACGCCGAACGGCGCGGCCGACTTCGGCTGGTTCGCCTACAGCCCGCTGTCGGACGCGGTCCGCTCGCCGGGCATCGGCGCGGACATGTGGATCATGGGTCTGGCCTTCTCCGGCTTCGGCACGATCCTCGGCTCGGTCAACTTCATCACCACGATCATCTGCATGCGCGCGCCCGGCATGACGATGTTCCGCATGCCGATCTTCACCTGGAACGTGCTGCTGACCGGTGTTCTGGTCCTGCTCGCCTTCCCGGTCCTGGCGGCCGCGCTGTTCGCCCTGGAGGCGGACCGCAAGTTCGGTGCCCAGATCTTCGATCCGGCCAACGGCGGGGCCCTGCTCTGGCAACACCTCTTCTGGTTCTTCGGCCATCCAGAGGTGTACATCATCGCCCTACCATTCTTCGGAATCATTTCCGAGGTCATTCCGGTCTTCTCCCGGAAGCCGATGTTCGGCTACATGGGCCTGGTCGGCGCGACCATCGCGATCGCCGGTCTGTCGGTGACCGTGTGGGCGCACCACATGTACGTCACAGGCGGCGTGCTCCTGCCGTTCTTCTCCTTCATGACGTTCCTCATCGCGGTACCGACCGGTGTGAAGTTCTTCAACTGGATCGGCACGATGTGGAAGGGCTCGCTGAGCTTCGAAACTCCGATGCTCTGGGCGGTCGGCTTCCTGATCACCTTCACCTTCGGTGGTCTGACCGGCGTCATCCTGGCCTCGCCGCCGATGGACTTCCACGTCTCCGACTCGTACTTCGTGGTCGCGCACTTCCACTACGTCATCTTCGGCACCGTGGTGTTCGCGATGTTCTCCGGCTTCCACTTCTGGTGGCCGAAGTTCACCGGCAAGATGCTCGACGAGCGGCTCGGCAAGATCACGTTCTGGACGCTGTTCATCGGCTTCCACGGCACGTTCCTCGTCCAGCACTGGCTGGGTGCCGAGGGCATGCCGCGCCGCTACGCGGACTACCTGGACGCCGACGGCTTCACCGCCCTGAACACGATCTCGACGATCGCCTCGTTCCTGCTCGGCCTGTCGATCCTGCCGTTCTTCTACAACGTGTGGAAGACCGCCAAGTACGGCAAGAAGGTCGAGGTCGACGACCCGTGGGGCTACGGCCGCTCGCTCGAGTGGGCGACGTCCTGCCCGCCGCCGCGGCACAACTTCCTCACCCTGCCGCGGATCCGCTCCGAATCCCCGGCGTTCGACCTGCACCACCCTGAGATCGCCGCGCTCGACCAGCTGGAGAACGCCGGTCACGGTGAGAAGGCTGCCGTGGCCGGTGGCAAGGAGGCCGGCAAGTGAAGATCCAGGGCAAGATGTTCATCTGGCTGAGCGTCTTCGTACTGGCCATGGCGATCGTCTATGGCTGGTGGTCGAAGGAGCCCGCCGGAACCACCGCGCTCTTCCTGGCCTTCGGCCTGTGCATCATGATCGGCTACTACCTGGCCTTCACGGCCCGGCGAGTCGACGCTGCCGCGCAGGACAACAAGGAGGCCGACGTCGCGGACGAGGCCGGCGAGGTGGGCTTCTTCAGCCCGCACAGCTGGCAGCCGCTGTCCCTGGCCGTCGGTGGCGCGCTCGCCTTCATGGGCGTCGTCTTCGGCTGGTGGCTGATGTACTTCTCGGCCCCGATCATCCTGATCGGTCTGTGGGGCTGGGTCTTCGAGTACTACCGCGGCGAGAACCAGAACCAGTAGGGACTCCCGCACCCCAGGGGCCCGGACACTCCGTCAGGAGCGTCCGGGCCCCTGGCCGTTTCCGCCGCCGACCCCCGTCCGCCTTCCGGGTGAACCCTCGGACGGGTCACTCACCGCGCACGGCGTGTCATCCCTTCATACCGTGTGGTCATGAGCCACTCTCCGCGAATCCGCACGGTACTGAGCTGCACCCTCCTTGTGGTCGCCGTCGGCACGGTCACCACGGCCTGCGGGGCTGGCGGCCATCCGCTCTCGGCGAAGCCGTACGACGCGGCGGGCCAGATCGCCTTCAACGGCCCCGCGGGCAGCAGCGGGAAGGCCGACCCGGACAAGCCCCTCGAAGTCACCGCACAGGGCGACGACGGGCGCATCACGGACGTCACGGCCACCGACCAGCAGGGCCGCTACGTGGCGGGCGAACTCTCCGCCGACGGCACCCGCTGGCACAGCACGGTCCCCCTGGCGGCGGGCGCCCACTACACGGTGCGGGTGAGCACGGAGGACGACGAGGGCTCGCCCGGCCGCAAGGTCCTGGCCCTCGACACCGCGGCGGCCGCCAAGAAGAGCCGGCTGAAGGTCACCTTCGGCCCGGAGGCGGGCAAGTACGGCGTCGGCCAGCCCGTCACCGCCAAGCTCAGCGCCCCCGTCAAGGCCAAGGCGGCCAGGGCCGTCGTCGAACGGGCGCTCAAGGTCCGCTCACAGCCCGCGACGGAGGGCTCCTGGCACTGGGTGGACAGCAGGACGCTGCACTACCGCCCCAAGGAGTTCTGGCCCACCCACGCCACCATCGAGGCGTACTCCAACCTGGAGGGCGTGAAGGTCACCGACAAGCTGTGGGGCGCCGAGTCCAAGCCCCTGAAGCTGACCACCGGCGACAAGGTCGTGGCCGTCACGGACGCCGCCTCGCACTGGATGACGGTCTACCGCAACGGCGAGGAGATCAACTCCATCCCGGTCACCACCGGCAAGCCCGGCTACTCCACGCGCAACGGCATCAAGGTGGTGCTCGGCAAGGAGTACGCCGTACGGATGACCAGCGCCAGCATCGGCGCATCGGACTTCTACGACAAAATGGTCTATTACGCGACGAGGGTCACCGACAGCGGCGAATACGTCCACGCGGCCCCCTGGTCGGTGGACTCCCAGGGCTACGCCAACACCAGCCACGGCTGCACCGGCATGAGCACGGGCAACGCCGCCTGGTTCTACGAGACGGTCCGCCAGGGAGACATCGTCGAGGTCGTCAACAGCTACGGCGCCGACATGGACCACTTCGGCAATGGCTACGGCGACTGGAACGTCCCCTGGAAGACCTGGCGCAAGGGCAGCGCCCTCCTGGCGGACACCAAGGCGGGCCGCGCGGCACTGGCGGCGGCCCGCCTGCGCCCCCAGTCCGTGTAGGGGGCGGGCGGGAGCGGGGCTCCTAGGCGCTCAGGGCGGCCCTGGAGCGCAGCAGGGAGGCCAGGGCGGCGGCGAACTCCACCGGCTCGACCGGCAGGGTCACCGCCGCCTCCGCGCGGCTCCAGGTGGCCAGCCAGGCGTCCTGCGGCCGCCCCATGAGCAGCAGCACGGGCGGGGCCTGGAAGACCTCGTCCTTGATCTGGCGGCAGACGCCCATGCCCCCCGCGGGCACGGCCTCGCCGTCGAGCACGCACACGTCGATGCCGCCGTGGTCGAGCTCCTTCAGGACCGCGGGCAGCGTCGCGCACTCGACGAAGCGGACTTCGGGGACGTCGGCGGCCGGCCTGCGCCCGGCCGCGAGGCGGACCTGTTCCCGGGTGCTCGCGTCATCGCTGTAGATCAACACTGTGGCGGTCGGCTGCATGGTTCCTCCGCTTCGTCGAGGGATCTCGCGCGGATGCTACTCCTCCCGACACCCCGTCAACACCGGTTCGGACAGTGCCGCGATGGGCCATCCGGGCAGGACACAGGCCGCAGACACTCCGAACGGCACCCCCCGGGGTGAGGGCGGGATAAGCGACCGACATAATGTCGGTCGTGGCGACAGCAACGACAGTAGACACCGGGCACGCGCACCCGCCGGTCAATCGACCGAACCTCACCAGCGTCGGAACCATCATCTGGCTGAGTTCCGAGCTGATGTTCTTCGCGGCCCTCTTCGCGATGTACTTCACCCTGCGATCGGTGACCGGTCCCGACCACTGGAAGGAAATGGCCGATGCCCTGAACTTCCCGTTCTCGGCGACCAACACCACGATCCTGGTGCTTTCCTCCCTCACCTGTCAGCTCGGCGTGTTCGCCGCCGAGCGCGGTGACGTGAAGAAGCTCCGGATGTGGTTCATCGTCACCTTCATCATGGGTGCGATCTTCATCGGCGGCCAGGTCTTCGAGTACACCGAGCTGGTCAAGCACGAGGGCCTTTCGCTCTCGTCCGACCCGTACGGCTCGGTCTTCTACCTGACCACCGGCTTCCACGGACTGCATGTGACGGGCGGCCTCATCGCCTTCCTGCTGGTCCTCGGCCGTACGTACGCGGCCAGGAGGTTCACCCACGAGCAGGCGACCGCCGCCATCGTCGTGTCCTACTACTGGCACTTCGTCGATGTCGTCTGGATCGGCCTCTTCGCCACGATCTACATGATCAAGTAGTCGGCGCCGGGGTCGGGGCGGCACCGCTTCGCCCGCAGAACCCGACGTACCGACACATTCCAGAAGCATCGACGCAGAAGATCCTGACACCGGGGTAATCCGTGAAAAAGCTCTCCGCACGACGACGCCATCCGCTGGCGGCGGTCGTCGTCCTACTCCTCGCGCTGGCGGCCACCGGGGGGCTGTACGCCGCGTTCGCGCCGGCGGACAAGGCGCAGGCCGACGAAACCGCTCAGTCCCTCGCCATCGACGAGGGCAAGAAGCTCTATGCCGTGGGCTGCTCCAGCTGCCACGGAACCGGCGGTCAGGGCACCACCGACGGCCCGAGCCTGGTCGGCGTCGGCGCCGCCGCTGTCGACTTCCAGGTCGGCACCGGCCGCATGCCGCTGCAGCAGCAGGGCGCCCAGGCGCCGAAGAAGAAGGTCATCTACAGCCAGGCCGAGATCGACCAGCTGGCCGCGTACGTCGCCTCGCTCGGCGCCGGCCCCTCCGTGCCGACCGAGAAGCAGGTCGACCCCAAGGGCGCCGACATCGCCAAGGGCGGCGAGCTGTTCCGCACCAACTGTGCCCAGTGCCACAACTTCACCGGTGAGGGTGGCGCGCTGACCCACGGCAAGTTCGCACCGAGCCTCGAAGGCGTCAGCAAGAAGCACATCTACGAGGCCATGCAGACCGGCCCGCAGAACATGCCTTCCTTCCCCGACACGACCATGCCGGAGAAGAACAAGAAGGAAATCATCGCGTACATCGACGCGGTCAACAGCGAGAAGACCGAGAGCCCCGGCGGTCTCAAGCTGGGCGGTCTCGGACCGGTCAGCGAAGGCCTCTTCGCCTGGATCTTCGGCCTCGGCGCGCTGATCGCGGTCGCCGTGTGGGTCGCCGCCCGGACCGCAAAGGCCAAGAAGTCATGAGTAGCCAAGAAACCCCAGAAGAGAACCTGCCCAGCGAGCAGGAGTCCGCGCACGGCGCGGTGGCCGTCGCCGAGGACCCCTTCGCGGACCCGGGCCTGCCGCCGCACGAGCACCGCGTCCAGGACATCGACGAGAAGGCCGCCCGGCGCTCCGAGCGCACGGTCGCGATGCTCTTCACGATCTCGATGCTGGCGACCGTCGGCTTCATCGCCTCCTACGTGGCGTTCCCGGTCGAGAAGAGCGTCTACATCTGGCCGATCGGGCACATCAGCGCGCTGAACTTCGCGCTCGGCATGACCCTCGGCGTGGCGCTGTTCTGCATCGGCGCGGGCGCGGTCCACTGGGCCCGCACCCTGATGTCCGACGTCGAGGTCGCCGACGAGCGGCACGCGATCGAGGCCGAGCCCGAGGTCAAGGCCAAGGTCATGGCGGACTTCGCGGACGGCGCGAAGGAGTCCCAGCTCGGCCGGCGCAAGCTGATCCGCAACACCATGTTCGGCGCGCTGACCCTGGTCCCGCTGTCCGGTGTCGTCCTGCTGCGTGACCTCGGTCCGCTGCCGGAGGACAAGCTGCGGCACACCCTGTGGTCCAAGGGCAAGCTGCTCGTGAACATGAACACGAACGAGCCGCTGCGTCCCTCCGACGTCGCCGTCGGCTCGCTCACCTTCGCCAAGCCGGAGGGCCTGGAGGAGCACGACCACGACTTCCAGACCCAGATCGCCAAGGCCGCCCTGATGATCGTCCGGCTCCAGCCCGACGACATCAAGGACAAGCGCGAGCTGGCGTGGTCGCACGAGGGCATCGTCGCGTACTCCAAGATCTGCACCCACGTGGGCTGCCCGATCTCCCTGTACGAGCAGCAGACGCACCACGTCCTCTGCCCGTGCCACCAGTCCACCTTCGACCTCTCCGACGGCGCCCGAGTCATCTTCGGCCCCGCCGGTCACGCCCTTCCGCAGCTGAAGATCGGCGTGAACGAGGAGGGCTACCTCGAGGCGCACGGCGACTTCGAAGAGCCCGTCGGTCCTGCCTTCTGGGAGCGCGGATGAGCACCGAGAACACCACGGCGACGGCGGCCCCGTCGACCGATTCACGCAAGAAAGCGCCCGCCGGCGAGCGGGTCGCGGACTGGGCCGACGGCCGGCTTGGGATCTACTCCCTGGCCAAGGCCAACATGCGCAAGATCTTCCCGGACCACTGGTCCTTCATGCTCGGTGAGATCTGCCTCTACAGCTTCATCATCATCATCCTCACGGGTGTGTACCTGACGCTGTTCTTCCACCCGTCGATGAACGAGGTGGAGTACCACGGCAGCTACGTGCCCCTGCAGGGCCAGCTGATGTCCGAGGCGTTCAACTCGACCATGCACATCTCCTTCGACGTGCGCGGTGGTCTGCTGATCCGGCAGATCCACCACTGGGCGGCGCTGATCTTCCTCGCCGGCATGTTCGTGCACATGATGCGCGTGTTCTTCACGGGTGCGTTCCGCAAGCCCCGTGAGGTCAACTGGCTGTTCGGCTTCCTGCTGTTCGTCCTCGGCATGTTCACCGGCTTCACCGGTTACTCGCTGCCCGACGACCTGCTCTCCGGCACCGGTGTCCGCTTCATGCAGGGCGCGATCCTGTCCGTGCCGATCGTGGGCACGTACCTGTCGATGTTCCTCTTCGGCGGGGAGTTCCCCGGCGGTGACTTCGTCGCGCGGTTCTACTCGGTGCACATCCTGCTGCTGCCGGGCATCATGCTCGGCCTCGTGGTGGCGCACCTGATCCTGGTCTTCTACCACAAGCACACGCAGTTCGCGGGCCCCGGAAAGACCAACAAGAACGTCGTCGGCATGCCGCTCCTTCCGGTCTACATGGCCAAGGCCGGAGGCTTCTTCTTCCTGGTCTTCGGTGTCATCGCGGCCGTCGCGGCGATCGCCTCGATCAACCCGATCTGGGCCATCGGCCCGTACCGCCCGGACCAGGTGTCCACCGGCGCCCAGCCCGACTGGTACATGGGCTTCGCCGAGGGTCTGATCCGTGTCATGCCGGGCTGGGAGATCAACCTCTGGGGCCACACGCTGGTCCTGGGCGTGTTCATCCCGCTGGTCATCTTCCCGCTGGTCCTCGCGGCCATCGCCGTCTACCCGTTCATCGAGTCCTGGGTCACCGGCGACAAGCGCGAGCACCACATCCTGGACCGCCCGCGCAACGCCCCGACGCGGACCGCGTTCGGTGTCGCCTGGGTGACCGCGTACATGATCATGCTGGTCGGTGGCGGCAACGACCTGTGGGCCACGCACTTCCACCTGTCGATCAACGCCATCACCTGGTTCGTCCGGATCTTCTTCTTCGTCGGACCGGTCATCGCGTTCGTCGTCACCAAGCGGATCTGCCTGGGCCTCCAGCGCCGCGACAAGGACAAGGTGCTGCACGGGCGCGAGTCCGGCATCATCAAGCGCCTGCCGCACGGTGAGTTCATCGAGGTGCACGAGCCGCTCGACCAGGACCAGCTGCACACCCTCACCGCGCACGAGCAGTACAAGCCGCTGGAGATCGGCCCGACGGTCGACGAGAACGGTGTCGAGCGCAAGGTGACGGGCTCGCAGAAGCTGCGGGCGAAGCTGTCCAAGGGCATGTACGGCGAGGACAGCCAGATCCCGAAGCCGACGGTCGACGAGTACAAGGAGATCACGAGCGGCCACGGCCACCACTGACCCTTAGGTCCCCGACCGTTGCAGGTCGCCACGGCGAGAGCCCCGTCCAGGTGTTGGACGGGGCTCTTCGCCGTCCCCGGGCTGGATAGGGTGGGGGCACCCGCAGCGGCGGGACGACCCCCTCGACGAACACAGACGAACACACAGGAGCGGCCATGAGCGCTGTGACCCCCGCAGGAGGCGACACCGCGGCGGCCCGTTCCTGGCCCGACGTGCTGAACGGACTCCTCGACGGCCGCGACCAGAGCGCCGACGACACGGCCTGGGCGATGGACCGCATCATGCGCGGCGAGGCGACCGACGCGCAGATCGCGGGCTTCGCCGTCGCGCTGCGCGCCAAGGGGGAGACCGTCGAGGAGATCTCCGGTCTCGTCCGCGCCATGTACGCGCACGCGCACGTCATCGACGTCCCCGGGCCGAGCGTCGACATCGTCGGCACCGGCGGCGACGGCGCCAAGACCGTCAACATCTCCACCATGTCCGCGATCGTCGTCGCCGGGACCGGCGCGAAGGTCGTCAAGCACGGCAACCGGGCGGCCTCCAGCGCGTCCGGCGCCTCCGACGTCCTGGAGAAGCTCGGCGTCAATCTGGAGCTGACGCCGCAGCGGGTGCGCGAAGTCGCGGACGAGGCCGGGATCACCTTCTGCTTCGCGGTGAAGTTCCACCCGGCGCTGCGCCATGTGGCCCCCGCGCGGCGCGAGCTGGGCATCCGCACCACGTTCAACTTCCTCGGCCCGCTGACCAACCCGGCGAAGGTCCGGGCTCAGGCCACCGGTGTCGCGGACGCGCGGATGGCGCCGATCCTCGCGGGCGTGCTCGCCGAGCGCGGCTCCTCCGCGCTCGTCTTCCGCGGCGACGACGGCCTGGACGAGCTCACCACCACGGCCACCTCCCGGGTGTGGGTGGTGCGCGACGGCGGCGTCCGCGAGGAGGCCTTCGACCCGCGCGACGTCGGTGTCGACCTGGTTCCCATCGAGGCCCTCCGGGGCGCCGACGCCTCCTACAACGCGGAGGTCGCGCGGCGGCTCCTGGACGGCGAGACCGGTCCCGTGCGCGACGCGGTGCTGCTGAACGCCGCGGCGGCGCTCGTCGCCCTGGAGCCGGGCGCGGGCCCGCTCGTGGAGCAGCTCCGCGCGGGCATGACGAAGGCGGCCGAGTCCATCGACTCCGGCGCGGCGAGGGCGGTGCTGGCGCGCTGGGTAGCCGCCAGCAACGCCTGAGCCCCGCCCGTAAGAGGCGCGGGGAACTGCGCGACCAGCCCCCACAAAGCCGCAGACGCGTCTGCCCTCAGCAGACGCGTCTGCGGCTTTTCGCGCGCTGAGCGCGCAGTTCCCCGCGCCCCTTCGGGGCACCTCGACCCAGCCCGGTTGACGGGGCCCGCCGGTCCGGATCGTGGACGGCGGTGTTGCGCTTGCAAGATCGTGTGGCAAAATGCTGCGCAGGTCATGAGTGACAGCGACTACGGCCCCGGCCCGCTGTCCGGCAACCCTCCGTCCGTGGCGGGGTGCCCCGGGTGAAGACCAGGCGGTGAACAGCAAGGTTCACCGCAAGCGCGGACCCCTCGCGTCACCAGGGGTCCTGGTCGTCGAGGGAGCAGTCTCGTGAGCCAGCGAATGCGATAGGGCCGAAGGCCCCGTTCTCCGTACCCCTTTCTTCCTTCTCCTGTGCCGTTGACCGGTCGCGTCGACCGCTGTCCGCACAGTGATCTCGCCTGCCTCTTACGGGAGTTCGCCATGTCTGCCTCCACCGCTGCCACCGCCACCGCCGCTGACGCCGGGTCCGCCGAGCCCTGCTGCGCCGAGCCGCTGCCCGTGCTCGGCCGCGACGTCACCGTGCCCCTCGTCACCGGCGGCGAGGTGACGTACGCGGCCCTCGACTACGCGGCCAGCGCCCCCGCGCTCCAGCGGGTGTGGGACGACGTGGCCGCGTACGCGCCGTACTACGGCAGCGTGCACCGCGGCGCCGGGTACCTGTCGCAGCTGTCGACCGACCTGTTCGAGAACTCCCGCAGGACGGTGGCCGAGTTCCTCGGCTGCCGGGAGGGCGACCAGGTGGTCTTCACCCGGTCCACGACCGACTCGCTGAACCTGCTCGCCGCCGCCCTGCCGGCCGACTGCCAGGTCTTCGTCTTCGAGACCGAGCACCACGCCTCGCTCCTTCCCTGGCGCGACGCGCGCGTCACGTATCTGAACGCCCCCCGTACGCCCGGCGAGGCGGTGCGCACCCTGGAGCGCGCGCTCGCCGACCGCGACCCCTACGGGCCCGCCCTGGTGTGCGTGACCGGTGCCTCGAACGTCACCGGTGAGCTGTGGCCGGTGCGCGAGCTGGCCGCCGCCGCGCACGCCCACGGGGCCCGCATCGTCCTCGACGCCGCGCAGCTCGCGCCCCACCACCCCGTGGACATCGCCGAGTTGGACGTCGACTGGATCGCCTTCTCCGGGCACAAGCTGTACGCGCCCTTCGGCTCCGGGGTGCTCGCCGGGCGGGCCGACTGGCTGGGCGAGGCCGAGCCCTACCTCGCGGGCGGCGGTGCCTCGCGCACGGTGACGCGGCGCGCCGACGGGGGAGTGGACGTCGAGTGGCACGACACGGCCGCCCGGCACGAGGCGGGCTCGCCGAACGTCATCGGCGCCTACTCCATCGCCGCCGCCTGCAAGGCCCTGACCGAGGCCGGGTTCGACTCCCTGGTCGCCCGGGAGCGGCAGCTCATCCGGAAGGTGCGCGAGGGGCTCGCCGAAGTGCCCGAGGTGCGGGTGCTCTCGCTGTTCGGCGACGACGCGCCCCGCGTCGGGGTCATCTCCTTCGTGGTCGACGGCTGGAACAGCTCGCACTTCGCGGCCGCGCTGTCCGCCGAGTACGGCATCGGCGTGCGCGACGGCCTGTTCTGCGCGCACCCGCTGGTGCGCACGCTCCTCGGCAGCGCCCCGGACGAGCCCGGCGAGTGCGGCGCCCCGGAGGCCGCCCCCGGCGAGCGGTCGCTGAACGCGATCCGCGTGAGCTTCGGCGCGGGCACCCCCGACGAGCACGTCGAGCGGTTCGTACGGGCCGTCAAGGAGCTGGTCAGCGACGGCGCGCGGTGGAGCTACCGCACCGAGGACGGGCGCTGCGTGCCCGACACCGGCGCCGACCCCGCGGCCACCGCCGCCTGACCCGGCAGGCGCGAGCCGAGCAGAATCATCCGCAGGGCCCGTTCGGTGGCGTCGGTGAGGAACTCCCCGCCCCGGCCGAGCGCCTCGGTGAGCGTGACGGGCGCGGGCAGGATCGCGCTGTAGGCGTCCACGCCCGCCGCCCGCACCAGGTGCGCCCCGTCGCCGATGGTGCCCGCGAGGGCGAGCACCGGGCGGCCGAACCGCTTGGCGCGGCGGGCCACTTCGGCCGGGACCTTGCCGCGCGGCGTCTGCCGGTCGAGGGCGCCCTCGGCGGTGACGACCAGATCGGCGCGGGCCAGGCGGGCGTCCAGGTCGAGGTGGTCGAGGAGCACGTCGAAGCGCGGCAGCAGCCGGGCGCCGAGCGCGGCGAGGCCCGCGCCGAGGCCGCCGGACGCGCCGGTGCCGGGGCCGTGGAACAGATCGGCGCCGACGTTCAGGTCGCGGGTGAGGACGTACGCCCAGCGCTCCAGGCCCGCGGCGAGCTCCTCGACCTGGGCCGGGGTGGCGCCCTTCTGCGGGCCGAAGACGCGGGCCACGCCCTGCTCGCCGCACAGGACGTTGTGCTGGTTGCAGGCGACGAGCAGCTCGGCCCCGGCGAGGCGCGGGTCGGCGGCGGAGGCGTCGACGCGGTGCAGACGCGGCAGCTCCCGGCCGCCCTGCGGCAGCTCCCAGCCGTCGGCGTCCAGGAGCCGCACGCCGAGGGCCTGGAGCGCGCCCGCGCCGCCGTCCGACGTGCCCGAGTCGCCGCAGCCCACCAGGATGCGGCGGGCGCCCGTGTCGAGCGCGGCGCGGATCAGCTCGCCCACGCCGTACGTCGTGGTGGCGCCGGGGTCGCGCAGCTCGCGCGGCACCAGGCGCAGGCCCGCGGCGGCCGCCATCTCCACCACGGCGGTGCCCGAGTCGAGGAGCGCGAAGTGGGTGCCGATGCGCTCGCCGAGCGGGCCGGTGGCGGGCAGCGCGACGAGCCGCCCGCCCGCGGCCGCGGCGAGCGCCTGGGCGGTGCCCTCGCCGCCGTCCACGAGCGGGATCAGGTCGACCTCGGCGTCGGGCAGGACGCGCCGGACGCCCTGCGCGATGGCCTCGGCCGCGGACTGGGCGGACAGGGACTCCTTGAAGCCGCTGGGGGCGATGGCGACACGGCGGAGCGAGGACGGCGCGGGGGGCGTGTGCGGCATGGGGCGTACTCCTTGAGGGCGGGGGCGGGGCTCAGCGGCTGACGGGCACGCCGAGCAGCGGCCACACCGCGAGGGCGAACAGCAGGACGAGCGCGGCCGTGAGCGGGGCCAGGACGGCGGAGAGCCGCAGCAGGTCGCGCGGGGTGTAGGTGGGGGTGCCGGGGACCTCGGCGAAGAGGGTGACCGGCTTCGCGGAGGCGGGCAGGGTGTGGCAGAAGCCCGCGGCGGCCGTGGACGCGAGGGCCGCGGCGACCGGGTTCACGCCCGCGCCGAGGGCGGCGGCCACGACCAGCGGCACGAGGACCGACGAGCGGGCCGAGCGGGACTGCAGGACCAGATGGGCCGCCGTGCTGACCGCGACGACGACGGCGAGGAAGAGCCAGGGCGGCACGTCGACGGGTAGCCCCGCCACGAGCCACCGCGCCGCGCCCGAGTCGGCGAGCGCCACGCCCATCGCCATCGTCGCGGCCATGAAGAGCAGCAGCGACCACGGCACGGTCTTCAGGGCGTCCTTGAGGCGGACGGTGCCGAGCGCGGGCGAGGCCGCCACGACCGCGCCGATCAGCGCGACCACGGCGGGCGGGACCCGGTGCAGCGGCTCGCTGCACCACAGCGCGACCACGGTGGTGAGCAGCAGCGCGCAGCGCGTCTCCGCGGGCTCCCAGGGCCCGGTCACGGGGCGGTCGCTGTGTGCCTGGATGTCCTCGGCGGTGATCGCGACCGGCCCCTCGCGGTCCGCGCGGCGCGTGGTCGTCAGGAGCACGGCCTCGGCGGCGAGGTGGGACGAGACGATCGCGAGCGGCAGGCCGAGCAGCAGCCACTTCGTGAAGCCGATCTCCTGCCCCGTGCTCTCCCACAGGACGGACACCGTGATCAGATGTGCTCCCGCCCCGATCAGGGTCGCGACCGCGGACAGCAGGATGACGGTCGGGAAGAGCAGCGCCAGCATCACCACCAGGCGCCTGCGGTCGGCGAGGACCTTGGAGAGGGCGAGGAAGACGGGCAGCGCGAGCGCGGCCCGGCCGGAGGTGGCGGGCACCGCGAACGCCGTGACCACGAGCGCGGCGGTCGTCAGATGGGTCAACTGCCGTACGCTGCGCGCCCCGCTGACCAGGAACGCCGCCGCGCGCCCCGCCAGCCCGCTGCGCGCCACGGCGGCGGCGAGCACGAACGCGCAGATCAGCAGCCACACGGTGGCGTCCCCGAGGGTGCCGAAGAGGGTGTCGCTGCTGATCACGCCGGTGGCGGTGAGGGCGAGCCCCGCGCCGAGCGCGATGTACGTGTCGTCGATGGGCGTGCCGATCCAGGCGCAGGTGGCGAGCGCGAACACGGCGAGCGTGAGCCGGGCGTCGCCGCCAAGGCCCGCGAAGGTGCCGGGGGCGGCGAGGAGCGCGCACAGGCTCAGGGCCAGGCACAGGAGGATCAGTTGCCGCGGGGTCGCTGTCACGCGTTCAGCGTCGCGGGGCGCGGTGAGCCCTCAATGAGCCGCACATGAAGGAAACTTCACCGAGCGCGCCCCGCCGCGGCACGGACGCGCCGACGGCACCGCGCCCGACGGCACCGCGCCCGACGGCACCGCGCCCGGCGGCATCGCTCAGGTGGGCAGCCGGTATCCCATCCCGCGCACCGTCTCCAGGCGTTCCGCGCCCAGCTTCTTGCGCAGCGCCCGTACGTAGACGTCCACGATGTTGGACCCGGGGTCGAAGTCGTAGCCCCACACGTGGGACAGGATCTGTTCGCGGGCGAGCACCTGTCCCGGGTGCCTCAGGAACAGCTCCAGGAGCACGAACTCACGGGCCGTCAGGTCCACCGTCCGCTCGCCGGAGCGGGCCCTGCGGGTGCGCAGGTCGAGGGAGAGCGTGCCCGACCTGAGGACGGTCACCTCCGGCGCGCGCGCCGCCGTGCGCAGCCTGAGGCGCACCCGGGCGAGGAGTTCCTCGAAGCGGAACGGCTTGGTCATCCAGTCGTCGGCGCCGCCCTCCAGACCGGCCACCGTGTCCCGCACGGAGTCCCGGGCGGTGAGCACGATCACCGGCACCGTCACCCGGGCCTCGCGCAGTTCGCGCAGGACGGTGAAGCCGTCCCGGCCGGGCAGGCCGATGTCCAGGACGACCAGGTCGAAGCCGCCGGTGAGGGCGTATGCGTAGGCCGCGTCGCCGTCGCCGACCACGGTGGTGGTGAAGCCGTTGGCGCGCAGGCCCTTCTCGACGAAGGAGGCGATGCGTTCCTCGTCCTCGACGATGAGGATGCGGTTCACGTGCGTACCTCTTCCAGGGGGCGTACGAGGTCCAGGGTGAGGGTGAAGGTGGCGCCGCCGCCCTCGGTGGCGCCGAGGCCGACCCGGCCGCCGTGGGCCTCGGCGATCGCGCGGACGATGGCCAGGCCGAGGCCCGCGCCGCTGGTGCGGGCGCCGCGCCGGGACGTGCCGCGCCGGAAGCGCTCGAAGATGACGTCGGCGTCCTGGGCCTGGACGCCGGGGCCGCTGTCGGCCACGTACAGCTCGATGCGCGGGCCCGCGACGCGGGAGCCCACGCGGATGCGTTCGCCGCGCGTGGTGTGCTGCACGGCGTTCTGCGCCAGCTGGACCATGGCCTGGGTGATGCGCTGCGGATCGAGGACGGCCTCGCGGTCGGCGACCTCGGCCAGCTCCCAGTGGCGCTCGCCGAGCGTGCGGGCCTTGACGAAGACGTCGGCGGTGAGCTCGGCGAGCCGCACCGGCTCCGGGGTGATGAAGTCCGGGCGCTCGGCCTTGGCGAGCAGCAGCAGGTCCTCGACGATGCGGCTCATCCGGTCCAGTTCGTCGGTGACCAGGCGCACGGTCTCCTCGCGCTCGGCCGGATCGTCGCCCATGAGCTCCAAATGGCCGCGGACGATGGTGATCGGGGTGCGCAGCTCGTGCCCGGCGTCGTCGACGAACTCGCGCTGCGCGGCGAAGGCCCGCTCCAGGCGGTCCAGCATGCCGTTGAACGTCTCGGCGAGCGCGGCGACGTCGTCGCGCCCGCGCACCGGGATGCGCCGGGTCAGGTCCTGCTCGGTCAGCTGGGCGGCGGCGGTGCGCACCAGGCGGACCGGCTTGAGGATGCGCCCGGCCACGACCCAGCCGATGCCGGTCGTGAGCAGGAGCGCGACGCCGGAGATGGCGAGGAGGATGCGGAACACGTCGTCCGCCTTGGCCTGTTCGGCGCCCGGGTGGAAGGCCACGACGAAGGCGGCCTCCGGCTCGCCGCCGTGCGGGGCCACCTCGACCTTGGCCCAGCGCAGTTCGCCGGACGGCCGGTCGAGGGTGCCGGTGGAGCCCTGCGCCGCGAAGATCTGGCGGCGGGCCCCCGGGTCGCGGTGCAGCGGGTGCGCGACGGACAGCTCACGGGCCTGGGTGAGCTGGGCGGGGCCCTGACCGGGGCGGTGGACGAGCCCGATCAGCTCCTCGCCCGGGTCGGCGTACTGCCGTTCCAGGAAGACTTCGAGGAGGCGGCGCGGGTCGGTGAAGCCCGCGCCGGTCTCCGGGTCGACGCCCCCGTCCACGAAGTGCGTGAACTCCCCGGTCTCCTGGGTGAGCAGCCGGTTCACCCGGTGGTCGACGTCGCGCAGCAGGATCGAGCGGGTGGTCGCGGCGACCGCGGCGAACGCGACCGCCATCACCACGAGCAGCCACAGCAGGATGCGGACGCGCGCCGAGATGCGCCGGCGCACGGCCCCGCGGGAGTCGCCTCCCCGGGAGTCGGGGGAGCCGGGGGAGCCGGAGGGCTCATGGGCGTCGTGGGGGTCACACCGGTCGCGGGGGTCACGCCGGTCGCGGGAGGCACGCGGGTCAGCCGTCGTCGTCCGGCCCGTCGTCGTCCTCGGCATCGTCGCCCGGCCGCCCGGGTCCGCCGGATCCGGAGCCCCGGTCGTCGTCATCGTCATCCGTGTCCCCTGTGGCCCCCGCGCCGCCCTTGCCGTTCCCGCGCTCCGCGGAGCTCTCGCTGACCGGAGGCCGGTCGACGACCTGGTCGCCGGGGGTGGGCTCCGGCCCGGTGGGCGTGCCCGACGGGGAGCCGCTCTCCAGCTCCACCTTGGGCGGGACCTTCGGCTCGGCGGGGGAGTCCGTCAGGGCGTAGCTGGTCGCAGCGATGCCGAGGGGGATCGCCACGACGGCCGCGAGAGCCGCCATGCGGTGGGAGAAGACCATGGCAGCGAGCGTGCGGGGCGTACCGCGTCATCTGGATGAGCCGGGGATGAAGAAACCCTCATCCGGCGCGGTCCGCCGCTAGGAGTCGAGGCCGATCGCGAACGCGGCCTCCAGGTCGTGCTGCGAGTACGTGCGGAAGGCGACGTGCGTGTCCGTCCCCTCGACGCCCGGAATCTTGCTGATCCGGCCGGGGATGACGTCGGCCAGATCGTCGTGACGAGCCACCCGGACCATGGCGATCAGGTCGTACGTGCCCGTCACCGAGAAGACCTCGCTGACGCAGTCGAGGGCGGCGATCGACTCGGCGATCTCCGGAATCCGGTCGACGCTGGTCTTGATGAGCACGATCGCGGTGATCACGGCTGGCTGTCTCCCTCGGTGGCCGGTCCTGAGGCTTTCACTCTAGTCCCCCGCCGACAGCACACCCAGGCGTAGACAAACCCGAGCGAAAAGCCCACAAGGTGCGCCAGATACGCCACACCGGGCCCCTGCCGCTGCTGCCCCGCCGCCACCCACTGCAGCGTCACCCAGAACGGCAGCACCACCCAGGCCGGGAACCGCAGCGGCAGGAAGAACAGGAACGGGAAGAGGCTGGTGACGCGCGCCTTCGGGAAGAGATGGAGAAAGGCGCCGAGCACGGCGGAGATCGCCCCGGACGCACCGACGAGGGTCTGCCCGGACCCCGCGTGCGCGACGGCGTAGCCGAACAGGGCGAGACAGCCGCAGCACACGGCGAAGAGCGCGTACTGGAGGTGCCCCATGCGTTCCTCGACCATCACGCCGAACACGTACAGGAACAGCATGTTGCCCAGGAGGTGCAGCCAGCTGCCGTGCACGAAGAGGGCCGTCAGGGGGGTGAGAGCGGCACGGGGCTTGCCGCTGAGGAGTTCGACGGGTACCACCCCCCAGCGTTCGAAGTAGGCCTGCTGAGCGGCGATGAGCCGGTCGCCCGTGCCGTACGAGGGGTTGAGTCCGGACAGCGGGGACAGGACGAAGACGACGCAGCAGACGGCGATCAGCGCGCACGTCACCGGGGCGGTCGGGCGTCTGAGCGCGCGGACCGTCGCCACGCCCCACGTGTTGATCATGCGCAGAGCATGGCGTAAGCGAGCCAAACGGTACAGACCGCCTCGCCCGGGTGGTTGCCGGGACAGGACGGGCAGCCTCCGCAGGTGCGCGCGGTGGTCCTTACGCAGGCCTTAGGGTTACGGGAAATACGCATCACGGCCTCCTGAAGGAAAGCGAACGTCACGATGACGGTTCCCCTGCCGACCGACACCACCCGATGGCGCTGCACGCTCTGCGGCAACCTCACGCGGTTCGACGTGACCCGCTCCTCGAAGGTCGTCGAATATGTGCACCTCGACCTGGCCGGAGAGCCGAACGTCGAGGAACGCGAGGTGGTCAGTGAGACCATCGAGTCGGTCCGCTGCCGCTGGTGCAACGCGGTGGACCAGGTGGAACTCGTGGACAGGCCCGGGGCCGGCTCCTGAAGGGAGCGGGCCCCGCACAGCTAGTGGGGTGACCGATGGTGGAGAGCGCGGGCGGAACGCCGGAGGACGGCGCCGCCGAGGTGCTCGACCGTCCGCTGCCCGACGGCGTGCGGCGGGCGGTCGTACAGATCGTGTCGGACGGCTTCGGCGGCCTCACGGTGGGAGAACTGCCGCCGCAGCTGCGGCAGTACGCGCGCTTCACGCCCACCCGGCGCGTGAAGTTCGCGGGCAACGCCATGGCCGCGGCCCTGGAGGGCGACCCGGTGTTCCGCCAGCGCATCGGCGAACGCCTGCGCGAGGCCCAGCCCGAGCTGACCGCGGCCCTGGACGCGGGCACGCCGCCGCCCGCCGCCGACCCGCTGGACGTGGCGGCCGCCGCCTATGTGCTGCGCCCCACCGGCTGGGTGAAGCTCGTCACCGCCGCGGGCGAGGAGGCCCAGCGGGCGGACGCCGAGCGCGCCGACGAGGAGACCCGGGCCGAGCTGGAGCGGCTGCGCGCGGAACTCGCCGCCGCCCGCGCCCACACCAAGGCCGAGACCGACCGGCTGCGCGCGGAGCTGGACGCGGCGAAGAAGGAAGCCGAATCGATGCACCGCAAGCTGCGCGGGGCACTCAGCGACGTCAAGCGCGGCGAGGCGGCCCTGCGCAAGGTCACCGCCGACGCCGAGGCCGCGCGCGCCGAGGGGCAGGCGCAGCTTTCGGCCAGCGACAGCGAGACCCGGCGCCTGAAGGCCCGCCTCGGCGAGGCGGAGGCGGCCCTGGAGGCCACCCGCAGGGCCGCGCGCGAGGGCCGCAGCGTCGAGGACATGCGGGTGCGCCTGCTGCTCGACACGGTGCTCGACGCGGCCCAGGGGCTGCGCCGCGAACTCGCGCTGCCGCCGGTGTCGGTGCGCCCCGCCGAGACCGTGGACGCCGTCGAGCCCGGCCGCATGACGCCCAAGGACATCGCGGCCCGCGCCCTGTCCGAGAACGACCCGGCGATCCTGGACCAGTTGCTCGCGCTGCCCCAGGCGCATCTGGTCGTCGACGGCTACAACGTCACCAAGACCGGCTATCCGACGATGCCCCTGGACAAGCAGCGGCTGCGCCTGCTCGGCTCGCTCTCGCAGCTCGCGCTGCAGACCGGGGCCGAGGTCACCTGCGTCTTCGACGGCGCCGAGCTGGCCGCGCCGGTGCTGCTCGCGCCGCCGCGCGGGGTGCGGGTGCTCTTCTCGAAGCCGGGCGTCACGGCGGACGAGCTGATCCGTCAGCTCGTGCGCGCCGAGCCGCCGGGGCGGCCGGTGATCGTCGTCTCGACCGACCGCGAGGTGGCCGACGGCATCGCCAAGGCCGGGGCGCGGCCCGTGGCGTCCGTGGTGCTCCTGAAGCGGCTTACGCGCGGCTAGCCGGGATCCGTAACTCACGTTCCCTATGCCTGAATTGGACCGTTGCCGTATGCGACGGAGCGTCAACTGACCGCTACGGTCCGTCGATCAACTGTAAAGAAAACGCTCGTTGACCGAATTTTTCGCAGTCAGGATTTGATCTGATCACAACGGGGTCACTAGGGTCGCGGCCAGACCTCCGCTCTGTTGATCACTCATCGAAGGAGCCGCCTTCGTGGCTTCCCACCGTCGTCTCAAGCAGCCGGGCCGCGCCCGTGTGACCGTGCTGACCGCGACCGCCGCGGCGGCCGTGGCGCTCACCTCGCAGGCGGCCAACGCCGCCCCGAGCGAGAAGCCGAGCAAGGACGAGGTGAAGTCCAAGGTCGACAAGCTCTACGAAGAGGCGGAGAAGGCGACCGAGAAGTTCAACGGCGCCAAGGAGAAGCAGCAGAAGCTGGAGAAGCAGGTCGACCGCCTCCAGGACAAGGTCGCCCGCGGCCAGGACGACCTCAACGACCTGCGCGGCGGCCTCGGTTCGCTCGCCAGCGCGCAGTACCGCTCCGGCGGCATCGACCCCTCCCTTCAGCTGTTCCTCTCCGCCGACCCGGACAGCTACCTGGACAAGGCCTCCGCACTCGACCAGCTGAGCACCAAGCAGGCCGAGGCGCTCAAGAAGATCCAGGCGAAGCAGCGCACCCTCGCGCAGCAGCGCAAGGAGGCCTCCGACAAGCTCGCCGACCTCGCCACCACGCGCGAGGAGCTCGGCAAGAAGAAGCGCGAGGTCCAGGGCAAGCTCGGCGAGGCGCAGCGCCTGCTCAACACGCTGTCCGCCAAGGAGCGCGCCGCCCTCAAGGCCAAGGAGGACCGCGCGAGCCGCGACGCCGAGCGCAAGGCCTCGGACGCGGCCGACGCCCCCGAGACCAAGGCGCCCCAGGGCGGCGTCAAGGGCTCGAACCGCACCATGGCCGCGTACGCCGCCGCACAGAGCAAGATCGGCTCGCCGTACGTCTACGGCGCCAGCGGCCCCAGCTCCTTCGACTGCTCCGGCCTCACCTCCTGGGCCTACGCCCAGGCCGACGTCTCCATACCCCGGACCTCGCAGGCCCAGGCCAACGCCGGGACGCGCATCGCGTCGCAGAGCGACCTCAAGGTCGGCGACCTGGTCATCTTCTACGGCGACCTGCACCACGTCGGCTTCTACGCGGGCAACGGCCAGGTGCTGCACGCCCCGCGCACCGGCGCCGTGGTGCGCTACGAGTCGATCAACAACATGCCGTTCCAGTTCGGCGTCCGCATCTGACCCCGACGGCCGTAGCGGCACCGCCCAATCGGGCGAATTCCGCCACCTTCCAGTGACCCCGCGCCCCGCCGATGACCTGCGTCAGAGGCGGGGCGTCACCGTGCGTAGGCACCGGAGGTCTTTGGCCGCGACCTGATCACGCGGCTACTGTCGCGCGCGTTCCCCGACAACCGGGGTACGGCTCCCGCGTCCGCGGGGGTCCGTCCAGCGGAAGGGAGAGCGGCTACCCGTGGGGTCCCATCGCCGTCCCGCAGTCACCGGCCTCGACCGGAGCGCACGCGCCGCCACCGTCACCGTGCTGTCCGCCGCCACCGCGGCCGCGGCCTTCGCGGTGCCCGCGAGCGCCGCCCCCGCCGACCCGCCGGCCGCGACAAAGGCCAAGGTCGACCGGCTCTACGAGCAGGCCGAGCAGGCGACGGAGGCGTTCAACAAGGCGGACGAGCGCGCGGACACGCTGCGCCGCCAGGTCGAGCGGTCCAAGGACAAGGTCGCCCGCGGCCAGGAGCGCATCAACGAGATGCGCGGCACGCTCGGCACGCTCGCCGAGGCCCAGTACCGCTCGGGCGGCATCGACCCCTCGCTCGCCCTCATGCTCTCCTCCGACCCGGACGCCTATCTGGACAAGGCCTCGGCCCTCGACCGCCTCAGCGCCCGCCAGACCGGCCACCTCACCAAGCTCCAGCGCGCCCAGCGCGCCCTCGCCCAGGAGCGCACCGAGGCGGGGCGCAAACTGGCCGAACTGGAGAAGAGCCGCACGACCGTGGCCCGCCACAAGCGCACGGTCGAGGAGAAACTGGCCAAGGCGCGGCGGCTGCTCAACTCCCTCTCGGCGGCGCAGCGCGAGGAGTACGACAGGTCCTCGCGCTCGGCGGACGGCGGCTCGTCGAGGCCCGACCTCACGAGCGCCGGGGCACCTGCGTCCTCGCGCGCGGCCGCCGCCGTCGCCGCGGCCCGCTCGGCGGTCGGCAAGCCCTATGTGTGGGGCGCCAACGGCCCCTCGGGCTTCGACTGTTCGGGCCTCACCCAGTGGTCGTACGCGCAGGCGGGCGTCGGCCTGCCGCGCACCTCGCAGGCGCAGCGCTACGCCGGGACGCACGTCCCGCTCTCCCAGGCGCAACCCGGTGACCTGGTCACCTACCGCGACGACGCCAGCCACGTCGGGATGTACGTGGGCAACGGCCAGGTCGTGCACGCGCCCTACCCGGGCGCCGCGGTGCGCTACGACCCGGTGGGGATGATGCCGGTGTCGTCCGTGACCCGGGTCTGAGTGACGCGATTGCGCGGGTGACCCGCCGTCGGCCGGGGGCCGCGCGCCCCGCCCCCGTACGATCGACAACGTGGCTGGTCGACGGCGTGGACGCGGAGTGCGGGCGGCGGGCATCGGTCTCGCGGTGCTCGCCCCCCTCGCGTTCGTGGGCTGCGGCGGCCCCGAGCCCACGAACACCGTGCCCGACGAGGTGCGCGAGCTCCTGGAGCGGCGCGCGGCGGCGGTGCTCGACCGCGACGAGCGGGCCTACCGGGCCACGGGCGGCCCGGTCACCGCGTTCGACAACGTCCGCGAGCTGCCGCTCAGGTCGTGGTCGTACCGCCTGAAGGACTTCGACCGCGACGGGGCGCGCGCCACCGTCACCGCCGAGCTGCGCTACCGCGTCGCGGGCTACGACCGGGCGCCGCTCGGCGTCGACCGCACGCTGGTCCTGCGCGAGCGCGACGGCCGCTGGTCCGTGGGCTCCGAGCGGCCCGCGCGCAAGGCCGCCGAGCAGCTCTGGGACCAGGGCCGCGTCGAGTCCGTGCGCGGCACCCACAGCCTGGTCCTCGGCGTCGGCAGGGAGCGCGCGGACCTCAGGCGGTACGCGCGGCTCGCCGACGACGCGGTGCCCGACGTGAGCGCCGCCTGGCCGCGCCCGTGGGCGGGCCGGGTGGTGGTGCTCGTCCCCCGGTCCCTGAACGGCATGGCCGACCTGCTGGGCGCGCCCGCCTCCGGCTACCAGGGCATCGCCGCGGTGACCACCGGCGAGGCGGGCGGCTCGGGCCGGGCGCCCGCGGACCGGATCATCATCAACCCCGACGCGTACGGAGTCCTCGGCGACCTCGGCAAACAGGTCGTCCTCACGCACGAGGCCACGCACGTCGCCACCCGCGCCGACACCTCACGGGCCACCCCGCTGTGGCTCTCCGAGGGCTTCGCGGACTGGGTCGGCTACCGCGGCACGGGCCGCGCGCCCGAGCAGGCCGCCCCCGAGCTGCGCCGCGCGGTCGTGGACGGCTCGCTGCCCGCCGTCCTGCCCGAGGACGCCGACTTCGGCTTCAGCGGCGACGCGAACCGCCTCTCCCGGGCGTACGAGGGGTCCTGGCTGGCCTGCCGGATGATCGTCGAGAAGTGGGGCGAGCGGAAGCTCGTGGAGTTCTACGCGGCCGTCGGCGCCCACGACGAGCGCGCGGGCGCGGTGGAGAAGGAGCTGCGGGACGTCCTGGGCGTCAGCCCCGAGGACTTCACCGCGCGCTGGCGGGACTACCTGCGGCGGCAGCTGGGCTGAGCGCGGGGGCGGCCTCGACGACCGTCTGCCGCCACAGCGTCCGGCAGGCGAGGAACGCCGCCGCCACGAGCAGGCCGTTGCGGACGACGAGCAGCGTCACGCCGAGCGCGTCGCTCGCCACCACGTGCGCGAACCACACGGGGAACTCCAGGAACGTCACCAGCGTGGCCACCAGCACGAGCCGGGCGGGCACGGCCATGCGGCTGTCCCGGTACGCCAGGCACACCGCCGCGACCCCCACCAGCCACACCAGGTACTGCGGGCTGATCACCCGGCTCGTCGTGGTGAAGAGCAGCACCGCCGCGAAGGCCGCGTCCGCCGGGGTGGTCACCGACCAGGCGCGGGCCCGCGCCCGCCACAGCAGCAGCCAGCCGAGGGCCGCCACCGACAGGACCTGCGCGCCCGTGCTCACCACGGGCACGTAGGGGCCGAGGAACTCCACCGAGCCGTAGTTGAGCTGCACGGTGCCCGGCCAGCCCAGGTGGCGCGCCACGTGGAAGACGAGCGAGCCCAGGGACTCCACCTCGGTGCCCCGGTCGCGCTGGAAGGCCAGGAACGCGAAGGCGCCCGGCATCGCCACCACGGACACCAGCGCGACCGCGGCCGCCGCGGCCGCCGCCGCGCCCCAGGAGCGCCGCGTCGCCGCTCCGCGCGGGGCGCCCACGAGCAGCAGCACCGGCCACACCTTCACCAGCGCGCCGAGGCCGGCGACGGCTCCCGCCGCGCGGGCCCGGCGCGCCCCCGCCAGCAGGGCGGCGACCGCGAGCGCCGTCACCATCAGGTCGTACCGGGCGTAGGCGGTCGGGCCGAGCAGCGCCACGCCCGCCGTCCACACCCACACCCCGCGCAGCGTGCGGCCCGGCCGTCCGCCCGCGTGCACCAGCAGGCCCGTCACCACCGCGTCCGCCACGAACGACAGGAGGAAGAAGGCGGCGGGATAGCTGAGGAACGGCAGCAGCCCGGGACCGAGCACCGCGAGCGCCGCGGCGGGCGGGTACTGCCAGGTGACGTCGTCGAGCGGGAACGTGCCGGTGCGCAGGATGTCGTACCAGCCCTGGTAGATGAACGTGACGTCGCTGGTGACGTCGGGTCCCGGCGTCACGATCACACGGAAGACGCACAGCAGGAGGACGGCCCTGGTCAGGGTCCAGACGGCCAGGAGCCCCAGCTCGTGGGCGCCGGTCCGCGGTGTCGAAGCCGGTGCGGGCGCGGGCGCCGGGCCCGCGAGCGTGCTCGCATCCGTGCTCGCCTCCGTGTCCTGCCCCGCGGCCGTGCTCGTGCTCGTGCCCGCCATGCGCACCTCGCCCGTTTTCCGGTACTTCATTCCTATTCGTCGGTCATGATGCCCGGACCGGGGGCGGGGCCGTGTGAGGCGGGGCCGTGCGACGCGCGGGGGCGCCCGGCCGGTACTGTCAGCCGCGATGCACAAGACCCTGATCGTCACGAACGACTTCCCGCCCAGGCCCGGTGGCATCCAGGCGTTCCTGCACAACATGGCGCTGCGGCTCGACCCGGCCGAGCTCGTCGTCTACGCCTCCACCTGGAAGCGTGGCCGCGAGGGCGCCGAGGCCACCGCCGCCTTCGACGCCGAGCAGCCCTTCACGGTCGTCCGCGACCGGACGACGATGCTGCTGCCCACGCCCCGCGTCACGCACCGCGCCGTCTCGCTCCTGCGCGAACACGGCTGTACGTCGGTGTGGTTCGGCGCGGCGGCACCGCTCGGCCTGATGGCGCCCGCCCTGCGCAAGGCGGGGGCGCGGCGCCTGGTGGCGACCACGCACGGGCACGAGGCGGGCTGGGCCCAGCTGCCCGCGTCCCGTCAGCTCCTGCGCCGCATCGGCGAGTCCACGGACACCATCACCTACCTGGGCGAGTACACGCGCTCGCGCATCGCCGCCGCGCTGACGCCCGCCGCGGCCGCGCGCATGGTCCAACTGCCGCCCGGCGTCGACGAGAAGACCTTCCACCCCGGCTCGGGCGGCGCCGCGGTGCGGGCGCGCCTCGGCCTCACCGACCGCCCCGTCGTGGTCTGCGTGTCCCGGCTCGTCCCCCGCAAGGGGCAGGACACCCTGATCCTCGCCATGCCCCGGATCCTCGCCGCCGAGCCCGACGCGGTGCTGCTGATCGTGGGCGGCGGGCCGTACGAGAAGGAGCTGCGCAAGCTCGCCGCCGAGACGCGGGTCGCGGACTCCGTGGTGTTCACCGGGGCCGTGCCGTGGGCCGAGCTGCCCGCGCACTACGGCGCCGGGGACGTCTTCGCCATGCCTTGCCGGACCCGCCGCGGCGGGCTCGACGTCGAGGGCCTCGGCATCGTCTATCTGGAGGCCTCCGCCACGGGCCTGCCCGTCGTCGCCGGGGACTCCGGCGGGGCACCGGACGCCGTCCTCGACGGGGAGACCGGCTGGGTCGTCAGGGGCGGGTCCCCCGAGGCCGCGGCCGAGCGGATCCTGCCCCTGCTCGGCGACGCGGAGCTGCGCCGGCGGATGGGGGAGCGGGGCCGCGCCTGGGTCGAGGAGCGCTGGCGCTGGGACCTCCTGGCGGAGCGGCTGCGGGACCTGCTGTAGCCCTGGCTTCGCCTTGATCGGCCTGCGGCCTCGTCCTCGAACGCCGGACGGGCTGGATGGTCACGGCCCGAGCCGGAGACGTTCAGCCCGTCCGGCGCTTGAGGACGAGGCGCGAAGCGCCGATGAACCTGCGCAGGGCTACCCCCGGTACAGCGCCTCGATCTCGTCGGCGTAGTCCTTCGCCACCACGTTGCGCTTCAGCTTCAGGGACGGCGTGAGGTGCCCGGAGTCCTCCGTGAACTGCGCGGACAGGACCCGGAACTTGCGCACCGACTCCGCCTTGGAGACCGCCGCGTTGCCGTCGTCCACGGCCCGCTGGACCGCGGCGAGCAGCTCGGGGTCCTCCCGCAGCGAGGCCGCCGTGGCCCCGGCGGGCTTCCCGTTCTCCTGGGCCCACCGGCCGAGGAACTCCTCGTCGAGCGTGACGAGCGCGGCCACGAACGGCCGCCCGTCCCCGACGACCATGCACTCGGCGACGAGCGCGTGCGCGCGGATGCGGTCCTCGATGACGGCGGGCGCGACGTTCTTGCCGCCCGCCGTCACGATGATCTCCTTCTTGCGGCCGGTGATCCGCAGATACCCGTCCTCGTCGAGCGTGCCGATGTCCCCGGTGTGGAACCACCCGTCCGCGAGGGCCTCCTCGGTGGCACCCTCGTTGTTCCAGTACTCCTTGAACAGGTGCTCGCCGTGCAGCAGCACCTCGCCGTCGTCGGCGATGCGGACGACCGAGCCGGGCAGCGGCTGCCCGACCGTGCCGATCTTCTGCCGGTCCCAGGGGTTGAAGGCGGTGGCCGCGCAGGACTCGGTGAGGCCGTAGCCCTCCAGGACGGTGAAGCCGATGCCGCGGAAGAAGTGGCCGAGGCGCTCGCCGAGCGGGGCGCCGCCGGAGATGGCGTACTCGCCGCGCCCGCCGAGGACGGCCCGCAGCTTGCTGAAGACGAGCTTGTCGAAGAGCTTGTGCTTCAGGCGCAGGCCGAGCGAGGGACCGCCCGGGGCGTCGAGCGCGCGGCTGTAGGCGATCGCCGTGTCCGCGGCCTTGTCGAAGATCTTGAGCTTGCCGTCGGCCTGGGCCTTGGCGCGCGCCCCGTTGTAGACCTTCTCGAAGACGCGCGGCACCCCGAGGATCAACGTCGGCCGGAACGCGGCCAGTTCGTCCGTGAGGTGCTTGATGTCGGGGGCGTGGCCCAGCTTGATGGGGGCCATCAGCGCGGCCACCTCCACCAGACGGCCGAAGACGTGCGCGACGGGCAGGAACAGGAGCACCGAGCACTCGCCCGTGCGGAACAGCGGGTTGAGCCGCTCCACCACGTTGCCGCACTCCGCGAAGAAGCTGCGGTGGGTGAGGACGCAGCCCTTGGGGCGGCCCGTGGTGCCCGAGGTGTAGACGATGGTCGCCGGGTCGTCGGCGCCCGCGACCGCGCTGCGCTCGTCCACGGTCGCCTCGGAGACCTCCGCGCCCGCCCGGTTCAGCTCCGCCACGGCGTCCCGGTCGATCTGCCACACGTGCGCCAGGGCCGGCAGCCGGTCGCGCACGGACTCCACGGCCGCCGCGTGCGCGTCCGACTCGACGACGCAGGCCACGGCGCCCGAGTCGCCGAGGATCCACTGGATCTGCTCGGCCGAGCTGGTCTCGTACACCGGCACGGTGACCGCGCCCGCGCTCCAGATCGCGAAGTCGAACAGCGTCCACTCGTAGCGCGTACGGGACATCAGCCCCACCCGGTCGCCCGGTCCGACGCCCGCCGAGATCAGCCCTTTGGCGGCGGCCCGCACCTCGGCGAGGAAGGCCGTCGCCGAGACGTCCTCCCAACGTCCGTTCACCTTGCGGCCGATGACGGCGACATCCGGATGCTGCGCGGCGTTGCGGCGGACGATGTCGGTCAGATTGCCGTCCGCGGGGACCTCGTACAGGGCCGGAAGGCTGAACTCGCGCAAGACTGCTGCTCCTACATAGGGCGCCGACGCCACGACGTTGTGCGATGCGACGGTGCGGTCCAAGGTCGGGCAGGCGCTCAGCCGAAGGGGGCTTACGGGGGGTGCGTCGAGGGTGCCGAGCGCTACTGGACTGCCCGGACGTTACCCACCGGTATGGCTGGTTCGGTAGGGGGGCCGGGCCAGATGTTCCGTGCGTCACACGACGTTGTGGTCTGAACCGCACAGTACGCCACGCACTTCCTGACTCGGAAGTAACCGCAGGTCCCCCGCCGCGCCCGGTCCCCTCACCCCGCCCTGTCCCGCCCCGCACCGGGCGGCTTAGGGTGACCGGCATGCCAGGTTTCCGGGTCCATGTGGTCAGTGACGTGCACGGCAACGCCAAGGATCTGGCCCGCGCGGGCGACGGCGCCGACGCCGTGGTCTGCCTGGGCGATCTCGTGCTCTTCCTCGACTACGCGGATCACGCGCGCGGCATCTTCCCCGACCTGTTCGGCAAGGAGAACGCCACCCGCCTGGTCGAGCTGCGCACCGCGCGCCGCTTCGAGGAGGCCCGCGTGTTCGGCGCGTCCCTGTGGGCGGGCATCGACCGGGGCCCGGCCGTGGAGAGCGCCGTCCGCAAGCAGTACGCGGAACTCTTCGCGGCCTTTCCGGCCCCGACGTACGCCACGTACGGCAATGTCGACATCCCGCGTCTCTGGCCTGAATACGCCGGGCCCGGCACCACCGTCCTCGACGGCGAACGGGTGGAGATCGGCGGCCGCGTCTTCGGCTTTGTCGGCGGCGGCCTGCGCACCCCCATGCGCACCCCGTACGAGATCAGCGACGAGGAGTACGCCGCCAAGATCGAGGCCGTCGGCGAGGTGGACGTGCTCTGCACGCACATCCCGCCGGAGGTCCCCGAGCTCGTCTACGACACCGTGGCCCGCCGCTTCGAGCGCGGCAGCCGCGCCCTGCTCGCCGCCATCCGCAGGACCCGGCCGCGCTACTCCCTCTTCGGCCACGTCCACCAGCCGCTCGTCCGGAGGATGCGGATCGGGTCGACGGAGTGCGTGAACGTCGGACACTTCGCGAGCGCCGGACAGCCCTGGGCCCTGGAGTGGTGACCAGCGCGCGCGGCGCCCGGGGTAGCCTTCACGCGGCAGACACACCACCCCGTACCGGACCGCATCTGGAGGAGCCACGGCGATGGCGGAACACACCAGCTCGAGCATCACGATCGAGGCGGCACCGGCCGACGTCATGGGCGTGATCGCCGACTTCGCCCGCTATCCGGAATGGACCGGAGAGGTCAAGCAGGCCGAGATCCTGGCGACGGACGACGCGGGCCGCGCCGAGCAGGTCCGCCTCGTCATGGACGCGGGCGCGATCAAGGACGACCAGACCCTCGCCTACACCTGGGCCGGCGAGCACGAGGTCTCCTGGACCCTCGTCAAGTCCCAGATGCTGCGCTCCCTGGAGGGCTCCTACCTCCTCAAGGCCGCGGGCACCGGCACCGAGGTGACCTACCGCCTCACCGTCGACGTCAAGATCCCCATGCTCGGGATGATCAAGCGCAAGGCGGAGAAGGTCATCATCGACCGCGCCCTCGCGGGCCTGAAGCAGCGCGTGGAGACGAAGTAGCTCCGGGGCTCCGCCGGTCCCGCCCGTGGGCCGTCGTCCCGCGCGGCGGGCCGGGCGGACACGGCCCGGGCGCCGAGCAACCGGACAGTTAGGCCCCGTACAGACCCATGCGCACCCTCCTCATCACCGGCCCCGGCGGCGCCGGGCGGACCACCCTGGCGGCGGCCACCGCCCTCGCCGCCGCCCGCGCGGGCACCCGCACCCTGGTGCTCTCCGCCGACCCCCAGGACACCCTCGGCACGGCCCTGGGCACCCCCACGGGCCCCCGCCCCCGGGCCGTCACCGACGGCCTGACGGCGCTGCGGCCCGCCCCGGACGACTCCTTCCGCGACGACCTGCTCGCCCTCCAGGACCACGCGGGCGCCGCCCTCGACCTGCTCGGCGCCGACCGGCTCGACGGCGAGGAGCTGACCCCGCTGCCGGGAGCCGAGGAGCTGGCCCTGCTGCGCGCCCTGCGCGACGCCGCCCGGGGGACGCACGGCCCCTACGACACCCTCGTCGTCGACCTGCCCGCCGCGCCCCGCGCCCTCGCGCTGCTCGCCCTGCCCGAACAGCTGCGCCGCTATCTGCGCCGCCTTCTGCCCCCGCAGCGGCAGGCGGCCCGCGCGCTGCGCCCCGTCCTCGGCCGGCTCGCGGGCGTCCCCGTGCCCGCCGCGTCCCTGTACGAGAACGCGGCCCGCTGGGACGACCGGCTCGCCGCCGCGCGGAGCCTGCTCGACGCCCCGGGCACCAGCGTGCGCCTGGTCGTCGAACCGGGCCCGGCCGCCGTCGACGCCGTGGCCCGCACCGCGCTCGGCCTGGCCCTGCACGGCCTGCGCCTGGACGGCCTCGTCGCCAACCGCGTGCTGCCCGACGGCGGCGACAGCCCCTGGCTCGCCGCGCTCCGCGCCCAGCAGCACAAGGCCCTGGCGGAGTGGGACGCCGCCCACCCCACGCACCGCCTCCCGCACCTCGGCCAGGACCCGCGCGGCCTCGACGACCTGGCCGCGCTGGGCCCGGCGGCCCCGGGCCCCGCGCCCGCGCCCCTCGACTGGCCCGTCACCGACGCGCTCGCCGAGGAGTCCCTGCTGATCTGGACCGTCCCGCTGCCCGGCGCCGTCCGCGACGACCTCGACCTGGTGCGGCGCGGCGACGAACTGGTGCTGACCGCGGGCCCGTTCCGCCGGATCGTTTCGCTGCCCTCCGCGCTGCGCCGCTGCACCGTCAGCGGAGCGGGCCTGCGCGACGGCTGCCTGCGCGTCCGCTTCACCCCCGACCCGGACCTGTGGCCCCGGAGCCGGTGAACGCCTTACCGCCATTCGGGTAACGTCGAGAGTACGAAATCGTCGGCCCTGCGCAGGAGTCAGCCCGCCATGAGCGATGCCACTGAGCGTGACGCGTCCGAGCCGGAGCGCCCGCGGGACGCCGCCCCCGAGGGCCCCGAGCCCCGCGAGGACGCCGCCGCGGCCCCGGACGACGACGCCTGGGCGACCGCGTGCGCCGAGGACCTCGCGGCGGAGAAGGCCCGCCGCCGCGCGCGGTACGGCCCGCCGCCCGGCTCCGCGGCCGAGGAGCTGCGCAAGCTCGTCGACGCCGTCTCGGAGAAGCTCTCCGGGCTCCAGGGACCGCTGCTCGGCGCGGTCGCCCAGGGCGCCGTGCAGGAGACGGTGCAGCAGGTCGTCCGCCAGGCCAAGGCCGCCGTCGAGCCCGTCATCGAGCGCAACCCCGACGTCTTCGACCACCTCGCCGCCGCGGGCTCCGAGCTGCTCGCCGCCTACCGCAGCGCGGTCACGGCCCAGGAGCGCCGCTGGACCCGCGACGAGGCGGGCCGCCCGGCCGCCCCGGACGGATCCGGGCGTCCCGAAGACGGCCCCGGTCCCGGCGAACACATCGATCTGGACTGACCCCCCTCCGGTACGGTGGGCCGTAGCGGGGCTCGATCGAACTGAGGGATACATGGGACTCACCATCGGCGTCGACATCGGCGGCACGAAGATCGCGGCCGGAGTGGTCGACGAGGACGGTCACATCCTGTCGACGTTCAAGGTGCCCACACCGGGCACCCCCGAGGCCATCGTCGACGCGATCGCCTCCGCCGTGGAGGGCGCGCGCGCCGGGCACGAGATCGTCGGCGTGGGCATCGGCGCCGCCGGGTACGTCAACCGCCAGCGCTCCACGGTCTACTTCGCGCCGAACATCGACTGGCGCCAGGAACCGCTCAAGGACAAGGTCGAAGAGCGCGTGGGCCTGCCGGTGGTGGTCGAGAACGACGCCAACGCGGCCGCCTGGGGCGAGTACAAGTTCGGCGGCGGCAAGGGCCACCGCAACGCCATCTGCATCACGCTCGGCACCGGCCTCGGCGGCGGCATCATCATCGGCAACAAGCTGCGCCGCGGCCACTTCGGCGTCGCCGCCGAGTTCGGCCACATCCGCATGGTGCCGGACGGCCTGCTGTGCGGCTGCGGCAGCCAGGGCTGCTGGGAGCAGTACGCCTCCGGCCGCGCCCTCGTGCGGTACGCCAAGCAGCGCGCCAACGCCGCCCCGGAGAACGCCGAGTACCTCCTCTCGCTCGGCGACGGCACCCCCGACGGCATCGAGGGCAAGCACATCTCCATGGCCGCCCGCCAGGGCGACCCGGTCGCCGTGGACTCCTACCGCGAGCTGGCCCGCTGGGTCGGCGCGGGCCTGGCCGACCTGGCCTCCCTCTTCGACCCGTCGGCCTTCATCATCGGCGGCGGCCTCTCGGACGAGGGCGAGCTGGTGCTCGAACCGATCCGCAAGTCCTTCAAGCGCTGGCTCGTCGGCGCGCAGTGGCGCCCCGAGGCCAAGGTCATCGCCGCCCAGCTCGGCAACAAGGCGGGCCTGGTCGGCGCCGCGGACCTCGCCAGGGAGCCCGACCCGGTGATGTGACGCCCCCGGCCTCCTGCCGCGCGGCACCCGGGGGCCGCCGTCGATCGCGCCGCGCGCCCGTCCGTGAACGCCGGACGGGCCGGACGGCCGCCGGGTGAGCCGGCGCCGTCCGGCCCGCCCGGCGTTTCCCGTATCTTGATCGCCATGCCCACGAGCCCGACGCGTACGCTGCCCAACTCCCGCACCGAGCCGGACGGTTCGGCCGTCATCCGGGTGCTCAGCTACAACATCCGTTCGATGCGCGACGACACCGACGCGCTCGCCCGCGTCATCTCCGCGTGCGAGCCCGACCTGGTCCTCGTGCAGGAGGCGCCCCGGTTCTTCCGCTGGCGCAAGAAGCTCGCCCGGCTCGCCCGCGCCTGCGACCTGGTGACGCTCTCCGGCGGCGGCACCGCGGCGGGGCCCGCGCTGCTCTGCTCGCTGCGGGCCACCGTCGAGCGGACCGAGGACGTCCTGCTCCCGCTGACGCCGGGCCAGCACCGGCGCGGCTTCGCGACGGCCGTGGTCCGCTTCGGCGGCGCCCGGCTCGGCGTCCTGAGCTGTCACTTGAGCCTGCGGGACGAGGAGCGGTACGCGCAGGGCGGCATGCTCCTCGACCGGATCGCCGGAATGGGCGCCCCGCACGCGGTGGCGGGCGGCGACCTCAACGACCGCCCCGACGGCCGTACGTTCCGCAGGCTCGCCGACGGCCTCCAGGACTGCTGGGCCACCGCCCCCTGGGGCGGCGAACAGACCTCGACCCCGGCCGACCCGCACCAGCGCATCGACGCGGTCTTCGCCACGCCGGGCGTCCAAGTCCTCGGCTGCGGCGTGCCGTTGGGCCACCCCGGCGTCCGCGACGCGGACCTCAGGGCGGCCACGGACCACCTGCCGGTCCTCGCGGCGCTCAGGGTGCCCGCACAGTCGGCGGGCTCGGACAGGCCCTAGACCACGGCCCCGCGCCCGGGGTCGTCGTCCTCCTCCTCGTCACCGCTCTTCATGCGGGCCACCAGGGTCGCGAAGCCGCCGAGGAAGCCGCCGATGCCGATCGTCGTGAGCCACCACGTCATCTCCCAGCCGAGCAGCACCGCGAGCAGGAGCAGCAGCGGCCCGCCCAGCACCGCGAGCCAGGCGAACTTGGCGGTGACGTCCGCGTCCGGCAGCGGCGGCGGCTCGGGCGGCACGAAGTGGCCCTCGTCGCCCTCGTCGAAGTCGTCGTCCGAGGCCTCGGCCGCGGTGTAGTCGCGCGGCCCGCCCCCGGCGACGCCGGGGGCGAAGGAGACGGAGCTGCCGAGCGGACGCGCAGCGTCGCCCGCGCCGGACTTGTCGCCGGTGTCCTTGGACAGGTCGGGCCGCGGCCCGTCGTCCGCCGTGCCGTTGGCCTCCGGCTCCAGGAGCGCCAGGTCCTCCACGGACTTGAACGGCTTCGCGCCGGGCGGGTCCGCGGGCTCCTCGCCGTACCCCGCGACGATGGCACGCCACGCGGCGTCCTCGTCCAGGGGCACCGCGCGCTCCTCGCCGGCGGGCGCGGTCTGCTCCTCGGGCTCGCGGCTCTCGTCGCGGTCCTGCTGCTCAGCCACCGGTGGCCGTCCCTTCCTTGCCTGCGCTGGGGGCGAGCCGGCCGATGAATCCGTAGCTCTCCTCGAAGATCCGGTCCGCATCGTGGTCCAACGTCGCGACGTGGTAGCTCTGTTCCAGCAGGATCTCGGTGACGTCCGTGGACGAGACGCGGCTGAGGATGCGGGCGGAGTCGGCGGGCGGCACCACGTGGTCGTTCGGGCTGTGCAGGAGCAGCAGCGGCTGGGTGACCTGGGGCAGCTCCGCGTCGACCAGGCGGAAGAAGCGCCGCATCGAGTGCGCGGCGTGCAGCGGCACCCGGTCGTACCCGATCTCGGCCGAGCCCTCCTTGGCGATGTCGCTGGCGATGCCCCTGGTGGTGGGCAGCAGGAAGCGGGCGACGGGCAGGGCGTGCGCGGCCAGGCCGTGCACCTTGTTCGCCGGGTTGACGAGGACCAGGCCGCGCACCGCGTCGCCGTGCTTGGCGGCGAGCCGCAGCGTCAGGGCGCCGCCCATGGAGAGCCCGAAGACGAACACCTCCGCGCACCGCTCCAGGAGCAGCCGCAGCTCGCGGTCCACCTCCGCGTACCAGTCCTGCCAGCCGGTGACCTGCATGTCCTGCCAGCGTGTGCCGTGCCCTGGCAGCAGCGGCAGGGACACGGACAGACCGCGCTCCGCCAGGTACTCGGCCCAGGGGCGCAGCGACTGGGGGGATCCGGTGAAGCCGTGACACAGCAGGACGCCGACCTCGCCGCCCTCGTGGCGGTACGGCTCGGCTCCGGGGAGGACCGGCACCTTCGGTCTCCTTCGTGAGGTGGGATGCGTGGGATGTGTGGAACGGGGTGACGCGGCGGGGAGAGGCGTGCGAGGGGCAGAGGGGGCGTGAGAGGAGGCTCCGGGGTGGGGCACGTCGTGTTCGGGGAGTACCTCACCGTACGCGACCGGACTGACACCGACCAGGTCCTCAGGGCCCCGCTCCGGGCGGCGGAACGGGCCCGTCGGCCCCGCTCCGGCGGGAGCCGGAGCCCTGCTCGGGTTATGGTCTGATCCACAGACACAGGAGGCACTCGGTTTGATCTACGGCGCAATGAAGTTTTCCATCGGAGGGCCCCTGAAGCTCGCCTTCAGGCCCTGGGTGGAAGGCCTCGAGAACATTCCCGCCGAGGGCCCCGCCATCCTGGCCAGCAACCACCTGTCGTTCTCGGACTCCTTCTTCCTGCCCGCGGTCCTGGACCGCAAGGTCACCTTCATCGCGAAGGCCGAGTACTTCACCACCCCCGGCATCAAGGGCCGCATGACGGCCGCCTTCTTCAAGGGCGTCGGCCAGCTCCCGGTGGACCGCTCCGGCGCGCGCGGCGCGGGCGAGGCCGCGATCAAGAGCGGCATCGAGGTCCTGGAGCGCGGCGAGCTGTTCGGCATCTACCCCGAGGGCACCCGTTCGCCCGACGGCCGCCTCTACCGCGGCAAGCCCGGCGGCCTCGCGCGCGTGGCCCTCGCCACCGGGGCGCCCGTCATCCCCGTGGCGATGATCGACACGGAGAAGATCCAGCCGCCCGGCAAGGTCGTGCCCAAGCTGATGCGCCCGGGCATCCGCATCGGCGAGCCGCTGGACTTCAGCCGCTACCAGGGCATGGAGGGCGACCGCTTCGTCCTGCGCGCGGTCACCGACGAGGTCATGTACGAGATCATGAAGCTCTCCGGCCAGGAGTACGTGGACGTGTACGCGACCGCCGCGAAGCGCCAGATCCAGGAGGCGGCCAAGGCGGAGAAGGAAGCCGCCAAGGAGCTCGCGCGCGCCCAGAAGGCCGAGGCCCAGAAGGCCGAGGCCGAAAAGGCGGAGGCCGGGAAGCCTGCCGCCGAGAAGGCGCAGAAGGCCGCCGCCGAGAAGAAGGCCGACGCCGAGTAGGCCGGAAGGACCGCTGCGGGAACGGTCCGGCTCCCGGTGGCGTCGGTGCAAGAGGGGCGCGCCGGGCGTCCCGTGGGGTGGGGGGCATGGCCAAGCGCGAGAGAGTCATGAGGATGTCGGTCGAGCAGCCGCTGTGGCGCGCGCTGACCGGCTACCGGGTCCTGACGATGCTGTACGCCATCGGCCTGTTCGTCGCCGCGCACGACGACTTCGCCCGGCCCTGGGTCGCCGTCGCCTACTTCTCGGTGCTCGCCGTCTGGACCCTCGCCACGCTGCCGAAGGTCTCGGGCGCCGCGCACTGCACCAAGCGCTTCCTCGCCGCCGACCTCACGATCGCCCTGACCGGCATCCTGCTGACCCGGGCGGCCGACGCCGCCGAGCGGATCAGCGACGGCGGTCCGACCCTGCCCTCCATATGGACCGCGGGCGCCGTCCTCGCCTTCGCGATCAAGGGCGGCTGGCGCTGGGCCGCCTTCGCCTCGCTGCTCGTCGGCGTCGCGAACGTCGTGCAGCGCGGCGCCTTCAGCCGCGACACCGTCCACAACGTGCTGCTCGTCTGCATCGCCTCCATCGCCATCGGCTACGTCGTGGAGGTGGCACGCGCCTCCGAGCGCACCCTCGCCCGGGCCCTGGAGATCGAGGCCGCGACCCGTGAGCGCGAGCGCCTCGCCCGCGACATCCACGACAGCGTCCTCCAGGTCCTCGCCATGGTGCAGCGCCGGGGCACCGCCATCGGCGGCGAGGCGGCCGAGCTCGGCCGGATGGCGGGCGAACAGGAGGTCGCCCTGCGCTCGCTGGTCGCGGGCGGCCTGGTGCCCGCCTCGCGCGTCTCCGAGGACGCCGCGCTCGGGGCCGTCGTCCGCGTCGTCGACGAGCCGGACGACGCGTCGGCCGAGGCCTCGCCGTGCGACCTGCGGACACTCCTCTCCCCGTACGCCGGGTCGCTGGTGACCCTGTCCGAGCCCGGCGCCCCGGTGCCGCTCGCCGGGCACGCGGCCCGGGAACTCGCGGCGGCCGTCGGCGCCGCCCTGGACAATGTGCGCAGGCACGCGGGGACCGACGCCCGCGCCTGGATCCTGGTCGAGGACGAGCCGGACGCCGTCGTCGTCACCGTCCGGGACGACGGGCCCGGCATCCCGGAGGGGCGGCTGGCCCAGGCCGAGGGGGAGGGGCGGCTCGGCGTCGCCCAGTCGATCCGCGGCCGGCTGCGGGACATCGGCGGCACGGCCGAGCTGATCTCGGTGCCGGGCCAGGGAACGGAAGTGGAACTACGCGTCCCCAAGGACGCGCGGGGGAAGGCGGAGACGCGGACATGAGCGAACAGCACAACGAACCGACGGGCCAGGACGCCGCGGACCCGGTCAGGGTCATGGTCGTCGACGACCACCCGATGTGGCGCGACGCCGTCGCCCGTGACCTCGGCGAGTCCGGCTTCGACGTGGTGGCCACCGCGGGCGACGGCGAGCAGGCGGTGCGCCGCGCCCGGGCCGCCGCGCCCGACGTCCTCGTCCTCGATCTGAACCTGCCGCTGAAGCCCGGCGTCCAGGTGTGCAAGGAACTCGTCGGCGCCAACCCGTCCCTGCGCGTCCTCGTCCTGTCCGCGAGCGGAGAGCACGCCGACGTCCTGGAGGCGGTCAAGTCCGGCGCCACCGGCTATCTGCTGAAGTCCGCGTCCACCGCCGAGCTGATCGACGCGGTGCGCCGCACGGCCGTCGGCGACGCCGTCTTCACCCCCGGCCTCGCGGGCCTGGTCCTCGGCGAGTACCGCCGCCTCGCCTCCGAGCCCGCGTCCGCCGCCCCCGACGAGCCGGGCGCCCCGCGGCTGACCGACCGCGAGACGGAGGTCCTGCGCCTGGTCGCCAAGGGCCTGAGCTACAAGCAGATCGCCGAGCGCCTCGTCATCTCCCACCGCACGGTCCAGAACCACGTCCAGAACACCCTCGGCAAGCTCCAGCTGCACAACAGGGTGGAGCTCGTGCGCTACGCGATCGAACGCGGTCTCGACACGGACGACACCGACGGCACCTGACCCCCGGGGGTCACAGGAGTGACACCCAGGCATGCCCCCTTCGGGTGAACCGGGCCGCCCCGCTCCCGGGCAACTCCCTTGGTGCGCCCGGGAATTCACCGTTCGCCCCATCCCGGAGTGACGCGGATCACCATTAGCGTGGCTCGGGTCAGCGCAACCGCGGCGAAGGGACATTTCCATGCGGGTCGGAGTTCTGACCGGAGGCGGCGACTGCCCCGGGCTCAATGCCGTCATCCGGGGCGTCGTCCGCAAGGGCGTACAGGAGTACGGCTACGACTTCGTCGGCTTCCGCGACGGCTGGCGCGGGCCGCTCGAGGGCGACACCGTCCAGCTCGACATCCCGGCCGTCCGCGGCATCCTGCCCCGCGGCGGCACCATCCTCGGCTCCTCGCGCACCAACCCCCTCAAGGCCGAGAACGGCATCCGCCGCATCAAGGAGAACCTCGCCAAGCTGGAGGTCGAGGCGCTCATCGCCATCGGCGGCGAGGACACCCTCGGCGTCGCCGCGCGCCTCACCGACGAGTACGGCGTGCCCGTCGTCGGCGTGCCGAAGACCATCGACAACGACCTGTCCGCCACCGACTACACCTTCGGCTTCGACACGGCCGTCGGCATCGCCACGGAGGCCATCGACCGGCTGCACACCACCGCCGAGTCGCACATGCGCGTCCTGGTCGTCGAGGTGATGGGCCGCCACGCGGGCTGGATCGCGCTGCACTCCGGCCTCGCGGGCGGCGCCAACGTCATCCTCATCCCCGAGCGGCGCTTCGACGTCGACCAGGTGTGCGCGTGGGTGACCTCCCGGTTCAAGGCCTCGTACGCGCCGATCGTGGTCGTCGCCGAGGGCGCCATGCCCAAGGACGGCGATGTGGTCCTCAAGGACGAGTCCCTCGACTCCTTCGGGCACGTGCGTCTGTCCGGCGTGGGGGAGTGGCTGGCCAAGGAGATCGAGAAGCGCACCGGCAAGGAGGCCCGGACGACGGTCCTCGGCCACGTGCAGCGCGGCGGCACGCCCAGCGCCTTCGACCGGTGGCTCGCCACGCGCTTCGGACTGCACGCGATCGACGCCGTCCGCGACGGCGACTTCGGCAAGATGGTCGCCCTCCAGGGCACGGACGTCGTCCGCGTCCCCATCGCCGAGGCCACGGCCCACCTCAAGACGGTGAACCCCGCCCTCTACAAGGAAGTGGAAGTCTTCTTCGGCTGATACCTGCCGCTCCCCGCTGTGGGCAGCTGGTCCGCCAGGGGCGGAACGGGTAGGGCACAGCCCCCCCACCGCCCCGCACCGTTATCCCACCAAAACGTATATTCGCCTCGTACAGGACCTGTGCCCCCTGAACGGGAGTGAACACCGTGGAGATTCTCGCCTTCGGCGTCCAGGCCGACGAGCGCCCCCTCATCGAGAAGGCCTTCGCCCCGCACCACGACATCCGCTGCCTGGACGTCTTCCTCACCGAGGACACCGCCCCCATCGCCGCCGGCTACGAGGTCATCTCCACCAGCGTCAACGCGATCCTCGACAACCGCGTGCTCCAGACCCTCGCCGCCGGCGGCACCCAGATGGTCGCCCAGCGCTCGACCGGCTTCAACAACATCGACCTCCAGGTCGCCGAGCGCCTGGGCCTCACCGTCGCCCGTGTGTCCTCCTACTCCCCGTACTCCGTGGCGGAGTTCGCCTGGACCCTGGCGATGGCCGTGAACCGCCGCATCGTCCGCGCCAGCAACCGCACCCGCGACTTCGACTTCCGGCTCGACGGCCTCATGGGCCGGGACCTGCGCGGCCGCACCGCGGGCGTCCTCGGCACCGGCAAGATCGGCGAGGCCTTCACCCGGATCGCCCACGGCTTCGGCATGAACCTGCTCGGCTGGGACATCGCCGAGAACCCCGCCTGCGTCGGGCTCGGCATGAAGTACGTCGAGAAGGACCAGCTCCTCGCCGAGTCCGACCTGGTCAGCCTGCACGTACCGCTGCTGCCCGCGACCCGGCACCTGATCGGCGCCGCGGCGCTGCGCGCCATGAAGGACGACGCGATCCTGGTGAACTCCAGCCGCGGCGGCCTCATCGACACCGACGCCCTCGTCGCCGAACTGCGCGCCGGCCGCTTCACCGGCGTCGGCCTCGACGTCTACGAGGCCGAGGCCGGGCTCTTCTTCCTGGACAAGTCCCTGGAGGTGGTCGAGGACGACACCCTGGCCCGCCTCGTCACCTTCCCGAACGTGGTGGTCACCTCGCACCAGGCGTACTACACCGAGGACGCCGTCGGCCAGATCATCGACGCCACGGTCACCAACGTCCTGGACTACCTGGCGGGCCGCCGCTCCGAGAACGTGCTGGTGCCCGCGCTCCCGGCCAGCTGACCGAGCAGTTCGCGCACCACCGCGGCCCCCCGCAGGGACAGCACCGACTCCGGGTGGAACTGCACCGAGGCGAAGCCGGGGCCGCGGAGCGCGTGCACCTCGCCCGTCGCCGGGTCCCGGCTCACGGCGATGCCGTGCGCGGCCAGCTCGCGCTCGGCCTCGTCGTCGCAGCGCGCCGCGAAGCTGTTGTAGAAGCCCACGGTCTCCGGCCGCCCGAACAGGTCGATCGTCGTCTGCGCGCCCTGGTGCGGGACGTCCTTGCGGACGATGTCCAGGCCCAGCTCCGCCGCGATCAGCTCGTGGCCCAGGCACACGCCGAGCACCGGGCCGCGCCGCTCGCGGATCAGCTCGGCCGTGAGCCCGCGCAGCAGCCGCATCTTCGGGTCGGCGGTGTCGGACGGGTCGCCGGGGCCGGGCCCGAGGACCACGGGACCGCCGTGGCCGAGCACCGCGGCGCGCAGCCCCGCCTCGTCGTACCGCCGCACGCTCACGCCGAGGCCCGCCGAGCGCAGGACGTGCGCGAGCATCGCCGTGAACGTGTCCTCGCCGTCCACCACCAGGGCGTGCCCCGCGAGCTCGCGCGCCACCTCCTGCATCCGCAGCCAGAACGGGGCGAGCCCCGCCCGCCGCGCGTCAAGGGCCGCCCGCACCCGGGGGTCGTCGGCGAGCGCGGGCCGCCCGCCCTCCGCCCGCGGCCGCCCGGGGCGCACCCCGAGCGCCGCGAGGACCCCCGCCGCCTTCGCATGGGTCTCGGCCACCTCGCCCGCCGGGTCCGAGCCGCGCACCAGCGTTGCGCCGACCGGCACCCGCAGGCGCCCGGCCGCGTCGATGTCGGCGGTGCGGATCAGGATCGGCGAGTCCAGCGTCTGCGCGCCGCCCGCGTCCCGTCCGACGAGCGCGAGGGCACCGGCGTAGTAGCCGCGCCCGCCGCTCTCGTGGCGCTCGATCACCCGGCAGGCGTTCTGCACCGGCGAGCCCGTCACCGTCGCGGCGAACATCGTCTCCCGCAGCACCTCCCGCACGTCGAGCGACGAGCGGCCGCGCAGCTCGTACTCCGTGTGCGCCAGATGCGCCATCTCCTTGAGCCGCGGCCCCACCACCACGCCGCCCATGTCGCCGACCGTGCACATCATCTTGAGCTCCTCGTCGACGACCATCGAGAGCTCCTCGGTCTCCTTGGCGTCGTCGAGGAAGCGCAGCAGACCGTCGACCGACGGCCCCTCGGCGGGATAGCGGTAGGTCCCGCTGATCGGGTTCATCACGACCGTCCCGCCGGACATCCGCACGTGCACCTCGGGGCTCGCCCCGACCAGCACGCGGTCCCCGGTGTGCACGACGAAGGTCCAGTAGGCGCCCCGCTCGCCCTCCAGGAGCCTGCGGAACAGCGCGAGGGCGTCCGCACGGCCGAAGCCGGGGATCTCGCCCTCGTACGTACGCCGGATCACGAAGTTGGCGCCCTCGCCGCGCCCGATCTCCTCGCGCAGGACCCGGCCGACGATCCGCGCGTACGCGTCGTCGCTCACGTCGAAGCCGTGGCCCGTGACCCGGACGTCGTGCGCGGGCAGCTGGGACAGGGCCTGCTCCAGCGGGATCTCGTACGTCTCCTCGGGGGTGAGCACGGCGAGCGGGGTGCCGTCGTCCGTGACGTCGAAGCCGCGCTCCCTGATCTGCCGGAACGGCACGAGCGCGAGCCCCTCCGGGATGTCGGCGAGCCGCTCGTACGTGGTCACGGGGCCGCGCAGCACCTCCACCACGGCGTGGTCACGGCCCGGGGTGCGGCGGCGCAGCAGGGCGAAGGGGCGGTCGTCGGTCAGGAGGTCGAGGAGGTGCATGGGCGGTTCCTTCGCTGGGAGGGAGAGGAACGGCCGGTCCGGACACCGTCCGGGAAGCACGGAAGGCCGCCCCTCGGGCGGCCTTCGCGATGTCTGCTGGGTACGCGCAGTCAGTGGGCCGCCGGATGAGCGGGCCACCACCAGGAACGGGTCGACTGCGTGAACATGCCCGCACCCTAGCGCATCATCAGCGCGCCGAGCGCCGCGTCCGCCCGCCCGCAGGCCCCCGCGTCCAACTGTGCAACCGGCCCTCTGGGACCGTCCGGAAGCCCCGCCCGGCCCGATGGGGCCCGGCTGCTCCCCGCCTGCCGGGGACGGCCCCGAGCTCAGGGCTCCGCTCCAGGCAGGCGCCGTGCGATCCCCGCTTCTGCGGGGTTGCGGGGCGTGACGGTGGCGTCGCGTCCCCGTCGTCTCATCTGACGGGCGGAGGCAAAACCACCGGGCACGACCCCGTAAGGTTTACGGGGTGACCGTGAACGCTGATTCCCAAGCCGTCGCCGCCAAGGCGACCTGGCTAGACCTGCCCGCGGCGCAGCAGCCTGAGTACCCCGATGCCGAGGCCCTGCGCGACGTCATCGCCGAGCTCAGCTCCTATCCGCCGCTCGTCTTCGCGGGTGAGTGCGACCAGCTGCGCGCCCGCATGGGAGCTGTCGCCAGGGGTGAGGCGTTCCTCCTCCAGGGCGGCGATTGCGCCGAGTCGTTCGACGCGGTGAGCGCCGAGCACATCCGGGCCAAGCTGAAGACCCTGCTCCAGATGGGCGCCGTGCTCACGTACGCCGCCTCCGTGCCCGTCGTGAAGGTGGGCCGCATCGCGGGGCAGTACTCCAAGCCGCGCTCCAAGCCCACCGAGACCCGCGACGGCGTGACGCTGCCGACCTACCGCGGCGACTCGGTGAACGGCTTCGCCTTCACCGAGGAGGCCCGCGTCCCGGACCCCGAGCGCCTGAAGCGGATGTACAACGCCTCCGCGTCGACGCTCAACCTGGTGCGCGCCTTCACCACCGGCGGCTACGCCGACCTGCGCCAGGTGCACGCCTGGAACCAGGACTTCGTGAAGTCCTCCCCCTCCGGCCAGCGCTACGAGCAGCTCGCCCGCGAGATCGACAACGCGCTGAACTTCATGCGGGCCTGCGGCACCGACCCGGAGGAGTTCAAGACGGTCGAGTTCTTCGCCTCCCACGAGGCGCTGCTGCTCGACTACGAGTCGGCGCTGACCCGCGTCGACTCCCGCACCGGCGAGCTGTACGACGTCTCGGGCCACATGGTGTGGATCGGCGAGCGCACCCGCCAGCTGGACGGCGCGCACATCGAGTTCGCCTCCAAGATCCGCAACCCGATCGGGATCAAGCTCGGCCCGACGACGACGGCCGAGGAGGCGCTCCAGTACATCGAGCGCCTCGACCCCGAGCGCGAGCCCGGGCGCCTGACCTTCATCGCCCGCATGGGCGCCGACAAGGTCCGCGACAAGCTCCCCGAGCTGGTCGAGAAGGTCACCGCGTCCGGCGCGACCGTCGCCTGGATCACCGACCCGATGCACGGCAACACGTACGAGGCGGCCTCCGGCCACAAGACCCGCCGCTTCGACGACGTGCTGGACGAGGTCAAGGGCTTCTTCGAGGTCCACAAGGCCCTCGGCACCCACCCGGGCGGCATCCACGTGGAGCTGACCGGCGACGACGTCACGGAGTGCGTGGGCGGCGGCGACGAGATCTTCGTCGACGACCTGCACCAGCGCTACGAGACGGCCTGCGACCCGCGGCTGAACCGCAGCCAGTCCCTCGACCTGGCGTTCCTGGTCGCGGAGATGTACCGGGACCAGTAGGCGCACGGCGACATCCGTACAGGTGGGGCGCGGATCCATGTGATCCGCGCCCCACCGGCGTACCCGGGGCTTTTGTGGGTCCCGGGTCGCGGGTAAGGTTAGGTTAGCCTCACCGATCAATGAGTTCGGTACGGCGCTGCCCACCGGCCCCTGGGCCCCGATCGGGAGGTGAACCCGCGTGTACGTCTGCAACTGCTTCGGTATCACCGAGGCGCAGGTGAGGCAGCACGCGGCGGACGGCGCCTGCACCCCCCGGCAAATAGCGTCGGCCAGCAAGGCGGGTACCGACTGCGGGTCCTGCGTGCGGCGCATCCAGGCGCTGCTCGGCCGGGGCACATGCCCCCGCCGTGACCTCCTCGACCAGGGGGAACCCGCGGTGGCCCTGGCCCCTGAGGCGGAGCTTCCGGAGGCGGCCTAGCTCTCCGGCTGCTCGATGAGCTGGGCGATGTACAGCGGCTCCCCGAGCTTCTCGACCAGTTCGAGCTGGGTGTCGAGATAGTCGATGTGGTGCTCCTCGTCCTCGAGGATCGACTCGAAGATGTTCGCGGACGTGATGTCGCCCTTGGCGCGCATCACCTCGATGCCGCGCTTGAGGCGGTCGATCGCCTCCGCCTCGATCTGGCGGTCCGCCTGGAACATCTCGGTGACGGACTGACCGATGCGTACGTGGAACAGCCGCTGGTAGTTGGGCAGGCCGTCGAGGAAGAGGATCCGGTCGGTGAGCACCTCGGCGTGCTTCATCTCGTCGATCGACTCGGACCGGGTGAACTTGGCGAGCTTCGTCCAGCCGTTGTTCTCCTGCATCTTCGCGTGCAGGAAGTACTGGTTGATCGCGGTGAGCTCGGCGGTCAGCTGCTCGTTGAGGAATTCGATGACCTCGGGGTCGCCCTGCATCGCAGAGGCTCCTTCCAAGCGGGGGACTGGCAGGTAGCGCGCATCCTTGCACCGGCGTCCGAGGGGCGTCCAGTAAGTGCACGCTTAGTAGGAGTTGCCCGAATCCGCGTATACCTGGTCACGTCCACTGCTTCCGGTCTGTCAGGATGGAGGCATGGGTCAGCCGGTGGGTCGTACATCTCGAGACGTAGTGGAGCCGGACCTTCCGCCGGGGCAGCGACTGCAGCGCGGCTGGCCGGTCACGCACTACGGCCCGGTTCCCAAGTTCCGCCCCGAGCGCTGGGACTTCAGGGTGTTCGGCGCCACCGCCGACGGCGAGAAGCACTCCTGGACGCACGAGGAGTTCTCGGCCCTGCCGTACGCGACGGTGGTCGCCGATCTGCACTGCGTCACGAAGTTCAGCATGCTCGGCGCCGAATGGGGCGGCGTGCTCGCCCGCGACTTGACCGAACTCGCGCCGCCCGCGCCGAACGCCACCCACGTGATGGTCTGGGCCGAGTACGGCTTCAGCTCGAATCTGCGCCTCGCGGACTTCCTCAGCGACCGCACGATTTTCGCCACCCACAAGGGCGGCGAGCTGCTCACCGCGGAGCACGGTTTCCCGCTGCGGCTCGTGGTGCCCCACCTGTACGCCTGGAAGGGCCCCAAGTGGGTCCGCGGCATCGAGTACATGACCGCCGACCGCCGCGGCTTCTGGGAGGAGCGCGGCTACCACAACATCGGCGACCCCTGGCGCGAGCAGCGCTACTCCTACCAGGAAGAGCCCGGGGACGGCCCCGAGCTCTGACGCCTGGCGGCGCGGTCCGCGCCGGTCAGTGGTGGTACTGGTGCACCACCGCGTGGCCCTTGCCGCGGCCGATCATCCACTTGTTGACCGGCGTCGTGATCACGAAGGCGGCGGCGAGCGCGATCGCGAGCAGGTACCAGAACATCGCGTCCGACAGATGGGCGTCCATGCCGCCGGGCCACAGCGCGATCACGCCGTTGTCGATGAGCTCCATGACGGCGATGGACAGCGTGTCGGCGGCGAACGCGACCCGCAGGGCCGTCTTGAAGTCGACGCCCGCCTTGAGGATGCCGCGCAGCGTCAGCGAGTAGCCGAAGAGGAACGCCAGGATGATCGCGAGGGTCATCGTCGGCACATTGCCCCAGCCGAGCGCGGTGCCGATGATCATGCCGAGCACTTCGCCGATGGCGCACCCGGTGAGGCAGTGCAGCGTCGCCTGCGCGGCCATGGACCAGCTGACCTTGCCGCCATCGGCTCCGTGATGGGCATGCGCGCCGTGGTCCGCGTGGCCGTGGTGCTGGTGTTCGGCGTGATTCTGGTGCGCTGCGTGGTTCCCGTGCTCCGGGTGCTCCGCATCGTGACTGTGGTGCTCGTGGTGCTCGTGGTGCTCGTGGTGTCCGTGCTCCGCATGCGTGTCGTGCTGCATGACAAATCCCCCGACGTCAGATAGCGGTTCCTGCCTCCGAGCAGGAACCGTATACCCCCACAGGGTATTCCTCAAGATCTTGAAAGCCGCTTCTCGGGGGTCGGCCCCTGCGCTATCCCCTGAGCTCCTTGAGGCGTGCCACGTCGGCGGCGTGCCCTTCCTTCCCGCCGGGCGTCTCGATGATCAGCGGTACGCCGTCCGTGGCCGGGTGGGCCAGCAGCTCGCGGAAGGCCTCGGCGCCGATGTGGCCGGTGCCGATGTTCTCGTGGCGGTCCTTGTGCGCGCCGACGACGTCCTTGGAGTCGTTGGCGTGGACCAGCTTCAGGCGGCCCTCGCCCACGGTGTCGACGAGCAGGTCGAGCGTCTGCTTCACGCCACCGGGACCGGCCAGGTCGTGCCCGGCCGCGAAGACGTGGCAGGTGTCCAGGCAGACGCCGAGCTTCGGGTGGGCGTCCAGGGCCTCGAAGTACGGGCCGAAGTCCCAGGTGCGGGAGCACAGCGACGAGCCCTGGCCCGCGGTCGACTCCAGGAGCAGGAACGGGGCGTCGTCGTGCGTCAGCTCGTCGAGCAGCGGCAGCATGTGCTCGCGCACCTGGCGCAGCGCCACGTCACGGCCCCGGCCGCCGGTGGCCGAGCCGGTGTGCACGACCACGCCGAGCGCGCCGATCTCCCGCCCGCGGCGCAGCGAGTGCCGCAGCGACTCCACGGACTTCTCGACCGTGGCCTCGGTGTGCGAGCCGAAGTTGATGAGGTACGGCGCGTGGACGTACGCCGGGATCCCCTCGGCGGCGCAGGCCGCGCGGAAGGCCTCGTCCTGCTCGGGGTTGCCCGGGGGCGTCGCCCAGCCGCGCGGGTTGGCGACGAAGACCTGGACGGTTTCCGCGGCGAGGTCTCGGGCGTAGGCGAGACCGACACGGGCGAGGCCGCCGGCGACGGGGACGTGGCTGCCGATGGGGGACTTCTTGTTGCTCATTCGAACCAGGGTGGCACGCCGCCGGGGCAGGTCCCGCGCGGGGGCGCCCCAGACCTCGCTCCTCAAACGCCGGAGAGGCTGAAACACAGCCGCAAGCGGCACCATCCAGCCCGTCCGGCGTTTGAGGACGAGGCGCGAAGCGCCGAAAAGGCGGGGGCACGGGGGCGGCAGCCCCCGGATCGGGAAGGGGCGGGTCAGGGGCGCCCCGCGAGGGAAGCCGGTCAGCGGATCTTGATGGTGACGGTCGACCCCTTGGGCGCCTCGTCCCCGGGGTCCACCGACTGGTCCTTCACCGTGTCGCCGAAGATCCCGAGCAGCCCCCGGTCCTCGTCGACCTCGAACCCCGCGGCCTCCAGCTTGTCCGTGGCCTCCCCGACCTTCATCCCCTCGACGTCGGGGACCTCCACCATCTCCGGCCCCTTGGACAGCGTCAGCGTCACCGTGTCGCCCCCGGCGAGCCGCTGCTCCGCCTCGGGGGACTGCTTGGCCACGGCCCCCTTGTCCTCGTCGGAGAAGACCCGCGTCGGCGCGATCTTCACCTTGAGGCCCGCCTCTTCGAGCTCCTCGCGCGCGTCGCTCTCGGAGTCGCCGGTGACGTCGGGCACGTCGATGGGGCTGCCCTTGCTCACGAGGAGGGCGATGGCGGTGCCCGCCCTGCGGACCGTGCCGGGCTTCGGATCGGTGCTGATCACGGAGCCCCTGGCCACGTCCTCGCTGAAGGCCTTGGTGACCATCCCGGCGCCGAGCCCGGCGTCGTCGAGCTTGTCCTTCGCCTCGGAGAGCGGCGTGCCCTCCAGGTCGGGGACCTTCACGGTCTGCGGGCCGAGCGAGACGGTCAGCGTGACCTTGCCGTTCTGCCGGATGCGGTCGCCGACGTCGGGGTCGGTGGCGATGACCGTGCCGCGCTTGTCGGTGTCGCTGTACGCGCCCTTGACCTTGCGCACGTCGAGCCCGACGTCGTCGAGCCGCGCGCGGGCCTCCTTCTCGGTCTTGGCGAGCACCGCGGGGACCGTCGTGAACTGGCCGGAGTTGATGTACCAGACGCCCGCGCCGACGCCCAGGACGAGCAGCACGGCCGCTATCGCCACGGTTATCCCACGCCGGGCGAGCAGCCGCTGGCGGATGCGCTCCTTGACGGAGGCGGGGCGGGCGGCCGGTGCCCCGGCGGGGCGCGGCGGGGGCTGCGGGGTGCGCAGCACGCTGGTGCGGTTGAGCCCGTCCTGCCCCGGGTCGCCGACGTCCCGGGTGGCGGGCAGCGGCAGCTGCACCGCCCGGTCCGCGCGCGGGATGACGCTCGTACGGTCCTCGGAGGTGTCGTGGGCGGTGTGCTCACCGGCGCGGGCCAGCGGCGGCACCGTGTCCAGCTGCGCGTCGGTGAGCGTGAAGCGCGCCTCACGGAGCAGCGCGAGCAGCGCCACCGCGTCGTACGGGCGCAGGTCGGGGTTGCGGGCGGTGGCCGTCGCGACCAGCTCGTCCAGTTCGTAGGCGAGGCCCGGCACCGCCGCGGACGGGGGCGGCACGTCCTCGTTCAGGTGCTGGAACAGGACCTGCGCGGGGGAGTCGCCGGAGTGCGGCTTGGCGCCGGTCAGCATCTCGTACAGGACGACCCCGGACGCGTACACGTCCACGCGGGTGTCGGCCGTGCCCTGCTCGATCTGCTCGGGGGCCAGGTACGACACCGTGCCGAGGACGGTGCCCGTGGTGTTCGTGACCGAGTCCACCGCGCGGACCAGGCCGAAGTCGGCGACCTTGACGCGGCCGTCGTCCCCTATGAGGACGTTCTCGGGCTTCATGTCGCGGTGCACGAACCCGGCGCGGTGGGCGGCGCCGAGGGCGGCGAGGACCGGCTCCAGGATGTCGAGGGCGGCGCGCGGGCGCAGCGCGCCGCGCTCGCGGAGCACGTCGCGCAGGGTGCAGCCCGCGATGTACTCCATCGCCAGGTACACGTACGGGCCGTCGGTGCCCTGGTCGAAGACCCCGACCACGTTCGGGTGGGCGAGGCGGGCGACCGACTTGGCCTCCCGGATGAAGCGCTCGACGAACGAGGCGTCGGCCGCGAGCGTCGGGTGCATCACCTTGAGCGCGAGCACGCGGTCGAGGCGGGTGTCCACGGCCCGGTAGACCGTGGCCATCCCGCCGACCGCGATCCGCCCGTCCACGCGATACCGCCCGTCGAGCACCTGCCCGACGAGGGGGTCCTTAAGGGTCGTGTCCACGCAGGGAGTCTACGAGCCGCCACCGACGCCGGAGCCGCCCCGGGCCCCGCCCGGGGCAGACTGCAGCGGAGCTGTGACCGAGCCCGCGGCTTCAGAAGGCGGGCCGCTCCGGATCCAGGGCGGCCAGGCCCTCCACGGGGGACGAGGCCTCGGCGAAGTGCCGCCGGGGGATGCGTCCGGCCCGCAGGGCCAGGCGTCCGGCGACGACCGCGTGGCTCATGGCCTCCGCCATGAGGACCGGCTCCCGCGCCCGCGTCACCGCGGAGGCGAGCATCACCCCGGCGCACCCCAGCTCCATCGCGAGCGCCACGTCGGACGCCGTCCCGGCCCCCGCGTCCAGGATCACCGGCACGCGCGCGTGCTCCACGATGAGCTGGAAGTTGTGCGGGTTGCGGATGCCGAGCCCGGAGCCGATGGGGGAGCCGAGCGGCATGACGGCCGCGCAGCCGACGTCCTCCAGCTTCCGGGCGAGCACGGGGTCGTCGTTCGTGTACGGAAGGACGGTGAAGCCGTCGTCGACGAGCGTCTCTGCGGCGTCGAGCAGTTCCACGGGGTCGGGCAGCAGGGTGCGCTCGTCGGCGATCACCTCCAGCTTCACCAGGTCCGTGCCGAGCGCCTCGCGCGCCAGGCGCGCGGTGAGCACGGCCTCGCCCGCGGTGAAGCAGCCCGCCGTGTTGGGCAGCACGCGGATGCCCAGGCGCTCCAGGACGGATAGGACGGAGCCGTGCGTACCCGGGTCGACGCGGCGCATCGCGACGGTGGTCAGCTCCGTTCCTGAGGCCACCAGCGAGCGCTCCAGGACGTCGAGGCTCGGCGCTCCGCCCGTGCCCATGATCAGCCGGGACGACAGCGTGAGGCCGCCGATGACGAGGGGGTCGTCCGCCATGTCGTCAGCCTCCTTGGACGGCGGTGAGGACTTCGACGCGGTCGCCGTCCCGGAGCACGGTGGTGGCCCACCGCGCGCGCGGGACGACGGTTTCGTTGAGGGCCGCGGCGACGCCGGACGGCGCGGTGGTCAGCTCGGCGACGAGGGCGTCGAGCGTGGTGCCCGCGGCGACGTCGCGTGCCTCGCCGTTGACCGACAGGGCGAAGGCGGCGGAGGGCGTGGTCATACGGGCAGCTCCGAAAGGTCCTTGGGCGTGGCGGGGGCGGCCGCGGCGAAGCGCAGCGGCGTGAACGGCCGGGCCTCGTCGGGCAGTTCGCCGGTGGTCAGCAGGTGCGCCATGACGTCGCCGGTGACGGGGGTCAGGAGCACGCCGTTGCGGTAGTGGCCGGTGGCCAGGTGCAGGCCGGGCAGGGCGGTGGGACCGAGCAGCGGGGCGTTGTCGGGCGAGCCCGGCCGCAGCCCGGCCCGGGTCTCGGTGAGCGGCAGCTCGGTGATGCCGGGGACCAGTTCGTGGGCGTCGCGCAGCAGCTCGTACACGCCGCCCGCGGTGACCGTGGTGTCCCAGCCGAGTTCCTCGCTGGTCGCGCCCACGACGAGCTCGCCGCTGAGCCGCGGCACGAGGTAGACGTGGCTGCCGCGGACGACGGCGCGCACGGTGCGGCTCAGGAACGGCGCGTACCGCTCGGGCACGGTGAGCCGCAGGACCTGGCCCTTCACGGGCCGCACCGGCGGCAGGACGTGGTCGGGGACCCCGGCGAGACGGCCGCTGAGGCTGCCCGCCGCGAGGACGGTCTGCCCGGCGCCGAGCGTGGTGCCGTCGGCGAGCACGACGCCGGTGGCGCGGTCGCGCGCGACGACGAGCCGCTCCGCCCACGCGCGAGCGAAGGCCACTCCGGCCCGCTCGCAGGCCACCAGGAGGGCGGCGGTGAGCCGGCGCGGGTCGACCTGGTGGTCGCCGTCGACGCGGAGGCCGCCGCGCACTCCGGGGGCGAGCATCGGTTCGAGGCGGCGGCACTCGCGGCCGCTCAGCCACTCCGAGCGGAGGCCCGACTGCCGCTGGAGGAGGTGCAGTTCGCGCAGGTGGGCGCGGTCGTCGGAGTCGAGCGCGACGGCCAGCGTGCCGCAGGCGCGGTAGCCGATGTCCTCGCCGGACGCCTCCGTCAGCTCGGCGGCGAAGTCCGGATAGCGCCGGGCGGAGGCCAGGTTCAGACCGAGCAGCGTCTGCTCGCCGTGGTGCAGTTCGGTGACGGCGGCCAGCATGCCCGCCGCGACCTGTGCGGCGCCGCCGCCGGGCTCGGGGTCGACGACCGTGACGGACAGGCCGCGCCGCGCGGCCCGCCAGGCCGTGACGAGACCGATGACACCGCCGCCGACGACCAGGACGTCCGCCGGGCCGGCGGACGGTGGTGACGTACGAGAAGGTGACGTACGGGAAACGGACGCGTTCGGTGGATTCGTACGGGAACGCATGGGCGTCCAGCCCCTCCCTTCGCCGGCATGACCCGGATCAGGTTCGTACGGTCGGAGGCCGTCCCAGCCTCCCTCTCAGCCCGGTCGTCCGGGCTCCCGCGAGTGCTCTGCACCGGCTACCCTAGCCCGTCGCCCGCCGGGCCGGTAAGCCCGTCGTGTTCAGGCGCCGGGGGCCGTCCTACAGTTGATCGGGTGAGCGAAGAGCGGAAGCGGACGGGACAGCGGGTCGTCATCGTGGGCGCGGGCATGGCCGGGGTGCAGACGGCCGTGGCGCTGCGCGAACGGGGGTTCACCGGCCCGGTCACCCTGATCGGCGCGGAGCCGCACCAGCCGTACGACAGGCCGCCGTTGTCCAAGGCGGTGCTGCTCGGCAAGGCCGAGGGCTCGGCCTTCGACATCGACTTCGAGGCCCTCGGCATCGAGCTGCGGCTCGGCGTGGAGGTCACCGGCGTCCGTCCCGCGGACCACGCGCTGGACACGGCGGCGGGCCCGGTCGGGTACGAGAGCCTGGTCCTCGCCACCGGTGCCGAGCCGATCAGCCTGCCCGGCTCGGACGGCGTGCCCGGGGTCCATCTGCTGCGCACGCTCGACGACGCGGAGCGGCTGCGGCCGGTGCTCGCCGAGCAGCACGACGTCGTGGTCGTCGGGGCGGGCTGGATCGGCGCGGAGTTCGCCACGGCCGCGCGCGACGCGGGCTGCGCCGTGACGGTCGTGGAGGCCTCCGGGCGGCCGCTCGCGGGCGCGCTGCCCGCCGAGGTCGCGGCCCCGATGGCCGGCTGGTACGCCGAGGCGGGCGCCGAACTGCGCACCCACGCGCGCGTGGCGCGCGTCGAGCCGGGCGCGGTCCTCCTCGACGACGGCAGCAGGCTGCCCGCGGGCGCCGTCGTCGTCGGCATCGGCGCCCGTCCCGCCACGGCCTGGCTCGCCGGTTCCGGCATCGAGCTCGGCGCCCACCGCGAGGTCGTGGCCGACGACCGGCTCCGCACCTCCGCGCCCGACGTGTACGCGGTCGGCGACTGCGCGTCCTTCCCGTCGGGCCGCTACGGCGAGCGGCTCCTCGTCCACCACTGGGACAACGCCGTGCAGGGGCCGCGCACGGTGGCCGCCGCCCTCGTCGGCGAGGCCCCGGAGGCGTACGACCCGGTGCCGTACTTCTGGTCCGAGCAGTTCGGCCGCTTCGTCCAGTACGCGGGCCATCACGCGGCCGCCGACGAGCTGATCTGGCGCGGCGACCCCGCGACGCCGTCCTGGACGGTCTGCTGGCTCCGCGAGGGCGCCCTGGTGGCCGTCCTCGCGGTGGGCCGCCCCCGGGACCTGGCCCAGGCGAGGAAGCTGATCGACGCGGCCACCCCGATGGACGCGGCGTTGGTCACGGACCCGGCGATCCCGCTGAAGAAGGCGATCCGCTCCTGAGGCCCCCGCGGGCGGCGGAGCCGCTCGCGCCGGAGCGCCCCAGCACACGGGCCCCGGGGGCGGAGCCCCGGCCCCCCGCTACCGGCTCCCGGCCGGAGGTGGCACGCTTGATCCGTGACCGAGATTGACGCAAAGACCGATGCTCTCGTCCCCGCCTGGCTCCACCTCCCCGACATCGCAGAGATGCTCGACATCGAGGTGACGCGCGTGCGGCAGCTGGTCAAGGAGGGCCAGCTGATCGCCGTGCGCCGCGGTGAGAACAGGACGCTTCAGGTTCCGGCGGCCTTCATCGACGGCGACAAAGTCGTCAAGGGCCTGTCCGGAACGCTGACGCTCCTGCGGGACGACGGTTTCTCCGACGAAGAGGCGCTCGAGTGGCTCTTCACCCCCGACCCGACCCTGCCCGGCACCCCCGCGCAGGCCCTGAGCGAGAATCGCGGCACGGAGGTGAAGCGCCGCGCGCAGGCGCTCGCCGTCTGACCTGACCACCATCTGGCGTACGGGCCGGGGCAGCCGCCCGGCCCGTACGCCACCGACATCGGGGGGAACGCTCCATGGCCACCGACACGGCGGGCGGCTCCGCACGCGCCCGGCTCGCGGACGCACGGCTCTATCTGTGTGTGGACGCGCGCAGGCGCCAGGGGGACCTCCCGCAGTTCCTGGACGCCGTCCTGGCGGGCGGCGTCGACATCGTGCAGCTGCGCGACAAGGGCATGGAGGCCGCCGAGGAGCTGGAGTACCTCCAGGTCTTCGCCGACGCCTGCCGCCGCCACGGCAAGCTCCTCGCGGTCAACGACCGCGCGGACGTCGCGCACGCCATCGGCTCCGACGTGCTGCACCTGGGCCAGGGCGACCTGCCGGTGCCCGCGGCCCGCGCGATCCTCGGCGCGGACGTCCTCGTCGGCCGCTCCACGCACGCCGAGGAGGAGGCCGCCGCGGCCGCCGTCCAGGAGGGCGTGGACTACTTCTGCACCGGACCGTGCTGGCCGACGCCCACGAAGCCGGGCCGCCACGCACCGGGCCTGGACCTCGTGCGCCACACGGCCGGGCTCGGCACGGACCGCCCCTGGTTCGCGATCGGCGGCATCGACGCGGCAAACCTGGACGAAGTGCTCGAAGCGGGCGCCCGCCGGGTGGTCGTCGTGCGCGCGATCGCGGAGGCGGACGACCCCGGCGCCGCCGCGGCGGACTTCGCGAAGCGGCTGCGTACCGTCTGACGGGACGACGGCGCCCGCGACCGTGGCGTACGCGGGACGGCGGTGCTCGCGGCCCTGGCGTACGCGGGACGGCGGTGCTCGCGGCCCTGGCGCACCCGGGGCGGCGGCGCCCGCGCCCGTGGCCGTGGCATACGACGGGGGCACGAGGCCCGAGGGGTACCCCGGTCGCATCAATATGTACGTACACCCGTCTGATCAATAGCTTGTGGGTGTCCGAGGGGCGGACAACAAGCTGACCAAATGGACATATCACCTGCCTTTGGTTGGGCGACCGGCGTGGCCTGGCTAACCTGCCGGTATGGCCCTAGGCACTGCTTCCACCAGGACGGACCGCGCACGCACCGTGCGCGACATGCTCGCGACCGGCAAGACCACGTACTCCTTCGAGTTCTCTGCGCCGAAGACCCCCAAGGGCGAGCGGAACCTGTGGAACTCGCTGCGCAGGGTCGAGGCGGTCGCGCCGAGCTTCGTGTCCGTGACGTACGGAGCCGGCGGCTCCACGCGCGCGGGCACGGTCAAGGAGACCCAGCAGATCGTCGCCGACTCGACGCTCACCCCGGTCGCCCACCTCACCGCCGTCGACCACTCGGTCGCCGAGCTGCGCAACATCATCGGGCAGTACGCGGACGCGGGGATCCGCAACATGCTCGCGCTGCGCGGCGACCCGCCCGGCGACCCGATGGGCGAATGGGGCAAACACCCCGAAGGGCTTACCTACGCCGCCGAACTGGTCCAGCTCATCAAGGAGTCCGGTGACTTCTGCGTGGGCGTGGCGGCCTTTCCCGCGATGCACCCGCGCTCGACCGACTGGGACTCCGACGTCCGGCACTTCGTCGACAAGTGCCGCGCGGGCGCGGACTACGCGATCACGCAGATGTTCTTCCACCCCGAGGAGTACCTGCGGCTGCGCGACCGCGTCGCCGCGGCGGGCTGCGAGACGCCGATCATCCCCGAGATCATGCCGGTCACGAACGTGCGCCAGCTGGAGCGACTGCCGCAGCTCAGCAACGCGGACTTCCCGCCCGCGCTCAAAGAGCGGATCCTCTCGGCGCAGGACGATCCCGCCGCTGTACGCTCCATTGGTATCGAGTTCGCGACGGAGTTCTGCGCGCGGCTCCTCGCCGAGGGCGTCCCGGGGCTGCACTTCATCACGCTGAACAACTCCACGGCGACGCTGGAGATCTACGAGAACCTGGGCCTGCACCACCAGCAGGCCTGACCGGTCGTACCCGCGCGGCGACCGCAGGGGAGAGGGGCGTACATGGGCTTGACGGTCCTCTACTGCGCGTTCGGCGCGGTCGCGCTGTGGCTGCTCGGCGAGGTGCTGTTGCAGTACAAGGCGCGGCTGCGCTGGCGGCTCCTCGCGTTCGTCGGCTTCCTCGGCGTGGTCGTCGGCGTGCTGATGTCGTCGGTGCTCGTGATCGCCGCGGGCGCCGTCGCCTTCGCCGTCGGGCAGACCTATGTGACGCTGTCGTTCCGCCGCGGCTTCGCGAGCGGCTGGGCGGTCGGCGGCAGGCCCGGCGCGAGCAAGCGCCGCAGGGCGGGCTCCGGCGCCGCGGCGGCCCAGCCGACGCTCCAGGTCTCCGAGCTGGAGTACGAGGCGGACGCCGCGGGCCCCGAGGCCTCCGCCGAGCCGGACCCGCTGGAGTCGACGGCCATGATGGAGGTGCAGACCGCGGGCCCCGGCGTGTACGCCCCCGAGCCGATGCCCGACGACACCGGCCAGTACGGCGTCTACGGCGACGGCCCGCAGCCCCCGCCCGCCGCCGCTGACGGCTACGCCTTCGACACCTACGCCCCGTACGACCAGCAGGAGGCACCGCCCCAGCAGGACCCCCTGCACTTCGCCTACGGCGACACGGGGGAGCAGCGGTACGCCGCCTACTCCGACCCGTACATCGGCCCGCAGACCTACGGCGCCCAGCCGAGCTACGACGCCTACGCCGACAAGGCCGCCTACGCGCCCTACGGCGGGGACGCGTACGGCACGGGCTATCAGGACACCCCGCCCGGCGGCGTCTGGGTGCCGCACCAGCGCACCGGCGACACCGCGCCCTACGGCGCCGAACCGCCGCTCGAACAGCCTCCATACCCGCCGTTCGACCCCGCCGACGGCGAGCCTGACCAGCGGAACGTCTTCGGCTACGAGCCGGGGCACAACGGCGAGCAGCAGTACCGGTACTGAGGCGGGCCGGGCCCTCGGGCCCGCGCCGCCCGGCTCACCGGAGCCGCGGAGCTCCGGTCACGGGGAGTCGCGGAGCTCCGGTCACTGGGAGCCGCGGAACTCCGGCCCCTCCACGATCAGCCCGGCGACCAGCGTGCCGGACATGCCCGCGTGCGGCAGGCCGCCGCCGGGGTGCGCCCAGCCCCCGGCCGCGAACAGGCCTGCCACGGCCGTGCTGTTGGCGGGGTGCAGCAGGTGGCCGCCCGCCGCGGCGAGAGCGGGCGGCGGGACCGCGCCGCCCTCGGCGCCGGTGGCCTCCTCGACGTCGGCCGGGGTGCGGACCTCGTGCCACAGGAGGCGGTCGCGCAGGCCGGGGACGGCGGTCTCGGCGCGCTCGACGAGCGACCGTACGTCCGTGTCCGTGACGGTGGCGCCCGCCGGGACCGTGGCGGTCAGCGTCACGGCCTCGTGGTCCGCGTCCGGTCTGCCCGCCGGGTCGTCCGGGCGCAGGACGGCGAGGGTCGGCGCTGCGGGGAGCCCCGGGCGCGGCCCGAAGACCCGGTCGAGCTCGTCCGCGCGGTCCGGGGTGTGCAGCACCGTGCGGTGCGGGGTGCCCTCGGGGCGGGCCCCGCGCAGGGCGAGGAGGACGGTGAGGCGGCTGGGGAGGCCCGACCGCGCGGGAACCTCGCCGGCGGCGCGCGCCGGCGCCCCCGCGTCCGGACCGGCCGCGTCGGACAACAGGACCTCCAGCGTGCGCGGCGGGACGCCCGCTACCACGAAGTCCGCGTCCACCACGGTGCCGTCCGCGAGGCCGACGCCCGCCGCGCGGCCGTCCTTCACCACGATCCGCGTCACCGCCGAGCCGAAGACGAACTCGACCCTGCGGGCCAGGCACCGCTCGTACACCGCCCGGGCGAGCGCGCGCAGGCCGCCGCGCACCGACCAGGAGCCGAAGGTCTGCTCCAGATAGGGCAGGACGGCCGCGCTCGCGGGTGCCGTGCGCGGGTCGAGGCCGTGGGCCAGGGCGAAGTGCTCGAGCAGGGCGCACAGCCGGGGCTCGCCGCCCAGCTCGAAGGCGCCGATCTCGGCGAGCGTGGCCGCGCGCCGCTCCTTGCGCAACAGGCGGCGCCGGGCGACCGAGGGGTAGGGCTCGCGCTCGGCGAGGACCTGCCAGTTCGGCCACAGGGGCTCTTCCAGGAGGGGGCGGCGGGTGCGGTCCCAGGCCTCCCGCGCGCGGTTCATGAACGCCGACCACCGGTCGCCCGCGCCGGAGCCGAGGGCCGCGTCCAGGGCCTCGCTGACGCCCGCCCGCGAGGCGTTCGGCAGGTCCGTCGTGGTGCCGTCCGCGAAGACGTGCCGGACCGCGGGCTCGACCTGCGACAGCTCGACGCAGTCCTCCAGGGGCTGCTTGCCCGTCTTCACGAACAGGTCGCGGTAGACCGCGGGCAGGTGCAGCAGGGCCGGGCCCGTGTCGAAGCCGAAGCCGTCGCGCTCCACGCGGCCGACCGCGCCGCCGTACGTCCGCGCGCGCTCGTGCACCACCACCCGGTGGCCCGCGACGGCCAGCCGGGCGGCGGCCGTCATGGCGCCCATCCCGGCGCCGATCACCACAATCCGTGCCATGCCAGGGACTTTATCCGCCGCCACTGACAACGCCGTCGGCCGCCCGCCCCCTACGACTTCCCGCCCCTACGGCCACCCGTCCCGCGGGCGGCCCGGCCCGGCAGGCGGCCGGTCCGGTGGCCGCCCGGCCGCGGCGGCCAGGCGGCGCTCCTCGCGGCGCTGCGCCCTGCGCCGCAGGAACCGGCGGATGCGCGAGGCGAGGAAGGCGAGCAGCACCAGGCCGATGAGCAGCAGCACGCCCGCGATGACCGCCGCGGCCTCGGGGTGGAACATCGCGAAGCTGACCACCCCGCCGACGCCGAGGTCCTCCGCGGTGCTCACGATGAGGTTGCTGAACGGCTCCGGCGAGGTGTTGACCGCCATCCGCGTCCCGGCCTTGACGGCGTGGCTCGCCAGGGCCGTGGAGCCGCCGATGGCGCCCGCCGCCACGTCCGGGAGCGAGCCGCTCTGCCCGGCGAGCAGCGCGCCCACCCAGGCACCGGACAGCGGCCGGACGACGGTGTGCACGGCGTCCCACACCGAGTCCACGTACGGGATCTTGTCGGCGACGGCCTCGCAGGCGAAGAGCACGCCCGCGGCGATCAGCACCCCCGGGCTCTGCAGCGACTCGGGCACGTCGTCGGAGACCCCCGTGGCACCGAACACGCCGAGCAGCAGGACCACCGCGTAGGCGTTGATCCCGCTGGCCCAGCCGCTGGTGAACACCAGGGGGAGAACACTCACCAGGTCACCGGCCCGCGGAAACGCGCGTCAGGCGGGCGGGGAAGTCAGCACGGGTCAGCACCACCCCAGGATCACGCAGCGGGACGCGGTACGCCATCGAGGGCCGCCACGATCCGAGCGGCGACGGCTCGCCGAACCTCGCGGGCGACACGCACGGGGACCGCAGCAATGCGAAGAGCGCCGCGGGGCGGGGACTACGGTGCGGGCGTGTTCGGTCTTGTGGTCATGTTCGTGCGGCTCGGGAGTGCGCTGCGTACGGCTTGGGGAAGGCCCGCGTTCCGGGGAACGGCGTGGACGCTGGCGTTGCTGTGGACCTCGGCCACCTTCTTCTACGCGCATCAGGAGGGGTGGGGCGTGCTGGACTCCTTCTACTTCGCGGTGTGCACCGGGTTGACGATCGGGTACGGGGACCTGGCCCCCGCCACGGCTCTCGGGAGGCTCTTCACGATCCCGTACGGGCTCCTCGCGGTGGGTGTGTTCGCCGCCCTGGCCACTCAGCTCGCCCAGGCCTTCACCACGACGCATGCCGGCCGGGCGGCCCGCATCAAGGCCCGGAAGGGGACGGCGAAGCACGGGCACGGACGTGATCGCAACTAGTAAGCGACGTTCCGGCCTGGGCGTGAGCACCCGGGCCTGAGTATCCGTACCTAGGGGTGGAGATGAGTACGCGCGCGGATGGGGTCCGACGTGCGTGGACGGGAGAGTGATGACACGGAGAAGGGCGCGGCGCCGGCACCGCCGACACGGGGCGGCGGAACGGGGCGGCGCCCTTGGCCGCTCCTCCCGCCTCGAAGGGCGGGAGCGAGGTCACGGGGGCGACCGGGGGAACGACCACGGGGGTCGCGCGGGGGACCGAGTGGGCGCCGGTCCGGTGTGCCTGTGCCAGGCCGCACCGGGCCGGCGCCGTGCGACGGGGGACGCGTACGAACGGGTGAACCGCGGCGCGCGTGCGCGCCGGTGGGCCGCCCGGGTCAGCGGCTGCCGCTCACCCGCCCCTGGAGCAGCCGGGACAGCGCCGCGTGCACGTCGTCGAGCGAGCGCTCCGGCTGGAAGGACTGCCAGTCGAGCGCGGCCACCAGGACCATGCCCACGAGGGCCGCCGCCGTCAGGGGGATGTCGATCTCCTCGCTGAGCTCGCCGTTCGCCACGCCCGCGCGCAGGACGTCCTCGACCACGGCGACGGCCTGCTGGCGGACGACCATCAGGGTGGACTGCCAGGCCCGGTTCGTGCGCCACAGCTCGGCGACGTACAGCTGGGTGAAGGCCGGGTAGCGGTCGATGAAGAGGAGGCCCGCGCGGATCATCGCGTCCAGGGCGTCGACCTTGCTGCCGCCCTGGAGGACGGTCTGCTCGGCGGCGTCCTTCAAGGATGCGGTGAGCAGGCCCACGCCGTGTCGCAGCAGCTCTTCGAAGAGGACGGACTTGCTGGCGAAGTTGTAGTAGACCGTGCCTTTCGCGACGCCCGCCCGTTCGGCGATCTCGTCAACTGTCGTGGCGGAGAACCCCTGTTCCGCGATGAGGGTGACGGCGGCCTCGTACAACTTCTGTCTGGTGGCCTCACGCCGCGTGCTGCTCGCGCTGCTTTCCATGCGCCTGATTTTCACAGGTTCCGTCCCGTTCACAGGCTCAGCTCCGGGTGCAGCCGGTCGAGTGTCCACACCTGCTTGCGGCGCGCGGTGACGGCGGTGAGCGCGAGGGCGCCCGCGGTGAAGGCCGCCAGGACCGCGCACGCCTGCCAGACCGGGCCGAGGCCGCCGCCCGTGATGAGCCTCCTGAGGGCGTCGACGACGTAACTCATCGGCAAGTAGGGGTGGATCGCGCGGAAGAAGCCGGGGCTCGTCTGCACGGGGTACGTGCCGCCCGCCGACGTCAGCTGGAGCATCAGGAGCGCGAGGACGAGGATCCGCCCGGCCGCTCCGAAGCGCGCGTTCAGCCACTGCACGAGGGCCGCGAAGCAGGCCGTCACCAGGGTCAGGAATCCGATCGTTCCGGCGGCCCGCGTCATCTGGAGCCCGAGGCCCCAGTGCAGTACGGACATCAGGGCGGCCACTTGCAGCACGCCCAGGGCAGCGACCGGCAGCCAGCCCGCGAGCGCGACGCGCCACGCGGCGGCGCCCGCGGCGAGCGCGCGCCGGTTGAGCGGCTGGATCAGCATGTACGCCACCATCGCGCCGACCCACAGGGACAGCGGGATGAAGTACGGGGCGAAGCCGGTGCCGTAGTTGGGCGCCTTGTGCAGGGACTGGGAGGCGAGCTGCACGGGGTCGGCCATGACGTCGGTGCGCCGGTCGCGGTCCTTCTTGTCGTAGTCGGGGATCTTCTCGACGCCGTCGTGCAGGCCGCCCGCCAGCTTCTGGGAGCCGTCCGCCAGGGTGAACAGGCCGCCGTTGAGGTCGCTCGCGCCCGTCTTCAGCCTGCCCACGCCCGCGTCCAGGTCCGTCGCTCCGGTCTTGGCGGTGCCGAGGCCCGTGTGCAGCTTCTTGGCGCCCTTGGCGACGTCCCCTGCGCCCTTGTCGAGCGCGTTGACGTCCCGGACGGTCTTCTCCAGGTCCTCGTCGAGGTGCGGGGCGCGGTCGGCGAGGCCCTGGGCCTTCTTCTGGAGCGCGGCGAGGCTCGTGTCGAGCCGCTTCAGATCGCCGTTCTGGTCCTTGACCAGCGTGTCCACGTCCCCGGCGATGGTCGAGACGTCGGCCGCGACCTCCTTGGCCTTCTTCAGCTTCGGGCACCAGGGCGGGGCCTCGGGAGCGCGCAGGCACTGCTCTTCGTAGACGCCGTCCAGGGCGGCCGAGGCCTCCTTGGCGTCGGTGGCGGCCCTGGGGGCCTTCTCGACCAGGGTGTTCAGGTTGTGGCGGACCGCCCTGGAGGAGTCGGCGACCAGCTGCGCGCTGTCACCGAGGGTCTTGCCGTTGTCCTTCAGGTACGGCCGCACCTTGGCCGCCTCGCCGTTGACGCGGTCGGCCAGCTTCCGCGTGCCCTCCGCGACGCGGCGCGAGCCGTCCTCCAGGTCGCCCGCGCCGGTGTGCAGCTTCCTGACGCCCGAGGCGAGGTGCCCGCTGCCGTCCTTGGCGCTCTTCAGGCCGTCGACGAGGTCCTTGGAGCCCTTCTCCGCCTTTCCGATGCCGCCTTCGAGCTTGTCGGCGCCCTTGGCCGCCTTCGCCGTCGCCCCGTGGATGTCGGAGAACGAGATGAAGATCTTGTCGAGGAAGCCGCGCGAGGCCTTCGTGGATGCTGCCCTGCGCACCTCCGAGAACACCGTGCGGGAGATCTGCCCGACGATGTAGTTGTTCGCGTCGTTCGTACGGACCTGGAGGGCCCCCGTCTCCGGGGAGGCGCCCGAGCTCGACGCGACGCGCCTGCTGAAGTCGGACGGCATGGTCAGCGAGAGGTAGTACGTGCCGTCCTCTACGCCCTCACGGGCCTCGGCGGCGCTCACCTGGTGCCAGTCGAAGGTCTCGCTGTCCCGCAGCTTCTTGACGATGGTGTCGCCCGCGGCGAGCTTCTCGCCGTCGACCCGGGTCCCCTTGTCGTCGTTGACGAGCGCCACGGGGATCCGGTCGAGGCGGCCGTACGGATCCCAGAACGAGCACAGGTACAGCGCGCCGTACAGCAGGGGAAGCAGCAGCAGCGCGACGAGTGCCGCGCGCGGGAGCCTGCCCCTGCCGAAGCGCTTGAACTCAAGCGCGGCGAGCTTCGGGGAGCGCATCCGCCGTCTCCTTGTCGTCGTCGGTGGGGCCGGTCGGGCTGGTGGTGCCGGTCGCGTCGGTCGGGTCGGTGGGCCCGGTCGGGTCGGGGCGTTCGGCGGCGGGTGCGGTCGAGACGACGACCGCGCCCTCGGGGGCCTCGCTGCACACGGCCACGACCGTCGTCCCGCGCGCGGCGACGGAGCGCAGCAGCTCCCAGGCGGCGTCCCGCTCGGCGTCCGACAGCTTGAGGTCGGTGTCGTCGACGCCGAGCAGCCGGGGACGCCCGACGAGCGCGAGCGCCACCGAGAGCCGCAGCGCGTCGAGGCGCTCCAGGTCCCGCACCGACGTCCGCGAGCCCTTGGGGAGCGCGGCGACGTCAAGACCGGCGGCCCCGAGCGCGGTGTCGATCCGCAGCCGGGATTCGGTCGCCCGCTCGGCGCGCGGGCGCAGCAGGGCGCGCAGCGAGCCCTCGTACCGCCGCTCCAGGAGCGCGCGCTCCCGCAGGTGCTCGGCGACGGTCAGCGCGGGGTCGAGGTCGTTGACGCCCGGCACCGGGCCGAGCCCGCTGATCCGGCGCACCGCGGCGAGCTGCCCGGGAAGCCGGGCGCGGCCCACGGAGGCCGTGCCCTCGGTGGCCCGCATGCGCCCCGTGAGCGCGAGCAGCAGACAGGTGCGGCCGGACCCGGAAGGGCCCTCGACGGCGACGAGCGCGCCCGGCTCCGCCGCGAAGCCGATGCCGCGGAAGGCCCAGCCGCGTGGCCCCCGGAGTCCGAAGTCCGCCGCGCTGAGGGCGGCGCCGTGCGAACCGTTCACGGTCTTCCTCGCCTTTCAGGTCGTCCGAAGCGTGCGGGGCGACCGGCCGACCAGCAGGGGCCGGTGAGCCCGGGCCGCCCGGCCGATGCCGCCGGGCGGGGCCACCGGGCAAGTTTTTGTACTGACTGGTCAGTTCAAAAGGTAGCCCGAACCGACGAACGGGGCAAAGCCCCAGGTCAGCGCCGATTGTCAGTGGCGTACCCCACGATGGGCACATACGGCCACTGCGCCGTCACACAGACGACAGGAGGTTCGTCATGGCCCGTTCGCACGCAGCGGCCGCCGCACCCCGGCGCCGCGCCGCAGGCCCTGCCCCCTCACTGACCGGCCCGGCGAGCGACGTGCACCCCGTCCTGCGCCGCGCCACGGCCCCGCCCGCCGCCCTCGAACTGCTCGCCCAGGCCCGCGCCGGACTCGACGAGGCCGCCCGCCTCGACCCTCCGAACGAGCGCTATGCGACGGCCCACCTGGCCGCCCTGCGCACCGCAGCCGCCGTCCTCGCCGCCCGCGGCCGCCCCGAGCTCAGCCCCCGGCGCAGGCAGCGCATCCGCAGCGCCTGGGAGGTGCTGCCCGAGATAGCCCCCGAGCTGACCGAGTGGAGCGCCCTGTTCGCCTCCGGGGCCGCCCGCAGGGCCCGCGCCGAGGCGGGCATCCAGGGCGCTGCCGGCGTCCGCGACGCCGACGACCTGCTGCGCGACGCGGCGATGTTCCTGCGCCTGGTCGAGCGGATGCTGGTCCTCCAGCCCGTGCTGCCCCAGGCCCGCCAGGAGCCGCCGGATGCGGGCTGACCTGGGCGTGCGCCGCGAGGCCCGGACCGGCCCCGCGGCGCACGCCCGGCCCGGGGGCGGCCGGGTGCCGCCGTGAGCGGGCGTCCGCGCCGCCCGCCCCCGGTGATGCCGGGGCACAGGTCCAGAGGCAATAGGGTGGGAGCGCCCGTACCCGAACAGCCCGCCGACGCACAGGCGGAGCCGCGCCGAGGAGTCAACTGCCGTGTCGGACCCGATGCGCCCGCCCGCCTCCCCCTGCCCGCCGCAAGCGGCGTCGCTGCGCTCCGACCCCCCTCGCCCCCGCGCTTCCCTCCGTACGGCCGTGGTCTGGGAGGTCCTGAAGGACGCCCTCGACCGCCGGGTCAAGGCCACCGCGGGCGACGGCCCCGGCGGCCTGGAGGTCCTGGACACCGGCGGTGGCAGTGGCAACTTCGCGGTACCCGTGGCCCGCCTCGGCCACCGCGTCACGGTCGTCGACCCCAGCCCCAACGCGCTGTTCGCGCTGGAGCGCCGCGCCGCGGAGGCCGGTGTCGCCGACCGCGTGCGCGGCGTCCAGGGCGACGTGCACGGCCTCTTCGACGTCGTCGAGCGCGGCGGCTACGACGCGGTGCTCTGTCACGGCGTCCTGGAGTACGTGGACGACCCCGCCGAAGGCGTGCGCAACGTGGTCGGAGCCCTGCGCCCCGACGGCGTCCTCAGCCTGCTCGCCGCGGGCCTCGGCGGCGCCGTCATCGCCCGGGCCCTGGCCGGACACTTCACCGAGGCCCACCGCGCGCTCCAGGACCCGGCCGGGCGCTGGGGCGAGGGCGACCCGGTGCCGCGCCGCTTCACCGCCGACCAGCTCACCGGCCTGGTCGAGGGCGCGGGCCTGCGCGTGGCCGGGGTGCACGGCGTGCGGGTCTTCGCCGACCTCGTGCCGGGCGTCCTCGTCGACACCGAGCCCGGCGCCCTGGAGGCCCTCCTGAAGCTGGAGGCGGCGGCCGCCGAGCTGTCCGCGTTCCACTCCGTGGCCACCCAGCTGCATGTGCTCGGCGAGACCCCCGAGGCGAGCGGGGCCTGAGCGCCGACGGGCCGCTGCGGCTCCTGTGACGCCTGGGGCTACCTCGCTGATCAGGGGCGCAGCGGCACATGGAGTACGCCACAGGCCCCCCGAACGGGCTACCGGCGCCGTATGATCGAGGGACACCGTCCGGCATGACAGACCGGCCGCTGGGGAATGCAGGCTTCAGCGAGCCGGAGCGACCTGACGGTCCGGTTTGGCGAAGTTGGCGCAGAGGGGCGGGTTTCACGGGGGCGATTCCCTGCCTATCCTGAAGGGGACCCCCCGGTCGCCCCGGCGACTGCACGATGAGGAGGACTCCGTGCCGCTCTCGGAGCACGAGCAGCGCATGCTCGAGCAAATGGAGCGAGCGCTGTACGCCGAAGATCCCAAGTTCGCGACAGCGCTTGAGGGAAGCGGGCTGCGTACGTACACCCGGAAGCGGGTCTACCAAGCGGTCGCGGGCTTCCTGGTGGGCATCGCCCTTCTCATGGCCGGAATGGTCGCCCAGCTGATCTGGGTGAGCGTGGTGGGATTCCTCGTCATGCTGGGTTGCGCGGTGCTTGCCGTCACCGGTTGGCGCAAGGCGCCCAAGCCGGGTGAGCAGGCCCCCGGCATCCCGGCTGGATCCGCCGCCCCGCACGGGCGGCGGCAGCATCAGCCCAGGCAGCGGCGGTCCATGATGGACCGCATCGAGCAGCGCTGGCAGCGCCGCAGGGACGAGCAGCAAGGCGGCCAGTAGCTCTCCCGCAAGATTTCCCCGCCGCGCCTGACTTCCCAGCTCCGCCCAAGGCCCGTCGCGCACCCCGCGCGCCGGGCCTTGTCGCTGTCCGGCGCCGTCCGGGCGGACGCCGGTGCCGCACGGCGGTCCGCGCCGAGGCCGGTGCCGTGCAACCGTCCGCGCCGCCGCCGGCACCCGGTGATCCGTGCGGGCTCCGGAGCCCGCACGCCCTGCTGCCCGGGCTCCGTGAAACAGCCGCTCCGGCATTTGCTCGCGCATGTGCACCCGCACACGCGACAAGGGTGAGGGAGCCGCACACGACGGTGGGGCGACCGCGGACAGGCGGTCACCCCACGGACGTTTCGGGCCAGGCCGCAGCGGCCGGACCCGGGGCCTCAGCTCCCCTCGCGCGCCGCGGACCGGGCCGGCCAGCGCTTGGCAAGACGCCACTGCCACCGGGCGCGCAGCCCGGCCCAGCGCCCCGAAAGCGCCCACATCACCCGCGCGGCCGAACGCGGCGCGAGCGTCGCCCGCAGCCGGGCCGAACGGCTCGCGGAGGCCCGCAGCCCCGCCCGCAGCCGCCGCACGTCGTCCGGCAGCCCCGTCGCGTGCCGCGGCTGCGGCGCGTAAAGGACCTGCTCCACGGCCGCCGCCACCCGGTGCACGGACTCCGCGGCACCCGCCTCCAGCTTGCCGAGGCGGACGATCCGGGCCGCCGCCGTGCGCGGTGTCCGGGACTCGTCCGGCGGGATGCCGTGGTCCCACGCGGTGTCCGTGACCTCCAGCCACGCCGCGAGGGTCCGCGCTGCCGCGTCCGCCTCGGTGCGCCCGCCGACGCCGAGGCGCACCGCGCGCACCCGCGTCCGCCACAGCAGCGGCAACAGGGGCACCGCGAGCACGGCGAGCCCCGCCAACGACCCGCCCACGATCATCGCGACCGGCGGCCCGTCGTCGTCGGAGCCGGACGGGAGCTGCGGCATCGCGCTGCTGCACCCGCCCGCCTGCCGCTGGTCACGCGGGCAGTCCGAGGACTGCGAGGGCCCAGGGGACTCCTTCGCCGACGTGGACGGCCCGGGCGCCGCCGGGTCGCTGGAGTCGTCGGACGGGGTCTGGTCCCGGGTGTACTCCGGCACGGAGCCACGGGTCGGCGTCGGCTCGAAGCGGGTCCAGCCCACGCCCTCGAAGTACAGCTCGGGCCAGGCGTGCGCGTCCCGAAGACCCACCGACATGGTGCCGTCCGCCTGCGCGGAGCCCGGTGTGAAGCCCACCGCCACGCGCGCCGGAATGCCGAGCGTGCGCGCCATCGACGCCATGGCGAAGGAGAAGTGGACGCAGAAGCCCTCCTTCTGGTCCAGGAAGCGCGCGATCGCCGAGGGCCCGCTGCCCGCGCGGACCTGCGTGTTGTACGTGAAGCCGCCGTCGGAGGCGAACCAGTCCTGGAGCTTCACCGCCCGCTCGTAGTCGTTCGCCGCGTCGCGGGTGATCCTGCGGGCCGTCTCCGCCACCACCGAGGGCAGCGAGTCCGGCACCTTGGTGAACTCCCGCTTCACCGCCGCGGGCGGCGGGGGAGCGGCCGCGAGCTGCTCGGCCGTGGGCTCCACGACCAGGCTGTTGACGGAGTACTGCACGCCCCGCGTGGTCTGCCCGCGGTCGCCGACCACGGCGCGGCCCACGGGCTCGTACCGCCAGCGCCCCTCGATGCGCACCTGGCTCGCCGGATACGGCATGGGCAGCCAGTTCTGCGCGTAGCCGTCCGCCGCCGAGAGGTTCGTCTGGATCTCGGTCCTGCGGACGGTGGGGGACAGGCCCTGCGGGTCCGGCAGGCGCGAGGGGATGTCCTCGATGTCCCGGACGGTGGTCTTCCACGTCGTGCCGTCGAACTGGTCGAGCGACACGATCCGCAGATACATCTCCTGGGAGTTCTTCGCGTTCGTGCGGTACGAGATGACCTCGCGGTCCTCCGGCTGGTTCAGGCTGTCCTGGAGCGCGACCAGCGGGTTCACCGCGGAGATGGTGCCGCCGCCCCCGCGGCTGCCGCCCCCCGGCCCGTTCGAGTCGTCCAGGAGGCCGCCGTCGAGGGCGGGCAGCGCGAGCGGCACCACCAGGGCGACGCCCAGGGCGACGGCGCCGATGCGGCGGCCCGTGCGCACCGGGGCGAGCGCGCCGCCGTCGCCGTCCAGGCCCGCCGAGATCCGGCCGGGCGGCCGGGCCGCCCCGCCGAAGACCCGCCCCCACTGCGAGAGCCGGTCCCGGCCCTCCGCGAGGAGCAGCAGCAGATATCCGGCGGCCGCGAGCAGGAACCACAGCCACCCGGCGCCGTCCTCGGCGAGGCCCGCCGCGATCGAGTACAGGGCGAGCAGCGGAAGGCCCGCCGGCGCGGCCGTGCGGAACGTCACCGCGAGCGCGTCCACCATGAGCCCGACCACCAGGACCCCGCCGACCAGCATCAGCCGGATGCCGTCGGTGAGCGGCGCCGGGATCGCGTACCGCCCGACGTCGTCGCCGCCCGCCTCCAGGAGCAGCCCGAAGTGCCGGAACACCTCGGGAGTGGGGATCACCCCGGCGAGCGCCTGCTCCCGGCCGAAGACCAGCGTGAGGAGCAGCAGCGTGACCAGGGCCTGCGCGGCCACCGTCAGCGGCCGGGCGAGCGGCACCCGCCGCGCCAGGCCGCCCGTGCCGCTCTGCAGCGCGAGCAGGATCGCCGCCTGCACCAGCCAGCCCGACTCGTCGACGAGCGGCAGCATCGCGCCCGACGCCATCAGCGTCGCGGCGGCGGCGCACAGCGCCAGTCGCGTACGCCCACTCATGTCCATCCCCCCGTCCCGCCCGCCGTCAGGCCCGTGCTCGCCGCGGAGGCCGCCACCGTGCCGGTGCGCAGGTGGTCCGCCTGGCGCCACACGTCGACCAGCGACACCCCGGGCGGCACGGCGACCGCCGTCCAGCCCGCCTCGCGCAGCAGCCGCAGGCCGTTCGCGGCCGCCGCGGACGGCGGGGCGCCCGCGCCCCGCAGCCAGGCGTGGCTGTCCGTGAGGAAGGCGACCGCGGCCCCGCTGCGCTGGCGCATCTTGGCGACCACCGTGGCCTGCTCCTCGTCGAGGTCGCCGAGGAAGGCCACGAGAAGGCCTTCGTTGCCCCCGCGGAGCACGTCGTACGCGCGCGAGAGGCCCGCGCCGTCCGAGTGGTCGATCACGGCGAGCGTGTCCATCATCAGCCCGGCCGCGTCCGCCGACTCCTGGCTGGCGCCCGCGAAGCCGTCGGCGCCCTCGCCGGGCAGCGAGTTGCCGGTGTCGGTCAACAGGCGTACGGAGAAGCCCCGCTCGAGCATGTGCACCAGTGTGGAGGCCGTGCCCGAGACCGCCCACTCGAAGGCCGAGTCCGGGCCCGCGCCCTGGTGGGCCACCGCGCGGGTGTCCAGGAGGACCGTGCAGCGGGCGCGCTGCGGCTGCTCCTCGCGGCGCACCATCAGCTCGCCGTAGCGCGCGGTGGAGCGCCAGTGGACGCGGCGCAGGTCGTCGCCGTAGCGGTAGCCGCGCGGAATGACGTCGTCCTCACCCGCGAGGGCGAGCGAGCGGTGCCGTCCGTCGCCGTACCCCTTGGCCTCGCCGGTCAGGCGCACCGCCGGGAGCGCCTCCACGCGCGGGACCACCGTCAGCGTGTCGTACGTGGAGAAGGACCTGGTCAGCTCGCACATCCCGAAGGGGTCGGTGAGGCGCAGCTGGAGCGGGCCCAGCGGATAGCGGCCGCGCAGGTCGGAGCGGACGCGGTAGGACACCTCGCGGCGCCCGCCCGCCTCCACGCGGTCGAGTACGAACCGCGGCCGCGGCCCGAGCACGTACGGAACGCGGTCCTGGAGCATCAGCAGGCCGGTGGGCAGCCGCGAGACGTTCTCCATGCGCAGGTGCACGCGCGCCTCCGAACCGGCGGGCACGCGCGCGGGGGTCAGCCGGCGGCTGCCCGCGACGCGGTAGCGCGTGCGGTACAGCACGCCGGAGCACACCAGCGGCAGGACCGCGAGCAGCAGTCCGACCCGCAGCAGGTCGCCCTGGCCGAGCACGTAGGCGCAGACGGCGGCGGCGATGCCCGCGGCGAAGAAGGAGCGGCCCCGGGTGGTGAGCCCGGCGAACGCCGTGCGCAGACCGCCTCGCTCCCCCCTGTCCCCGTTGTTTCCGCTGCCTCCGTCGGCTCCGCTACGCCCAGTGCCGCCCGTGCCGCCGGTGCCGCCGGGTCGCTCCGACGGCATCCCCCCGGCAGTCATCACAGCCTCCGCGCGCCGGGCGGCTGCTGGCCGAAGAATCCCTGGCCGGGCTGTGGCGTCGCCGGGACCGGGGTGCGCTGCAGGATCTCCAGGACGACCGACTCGGCCGTGCGGCGGTTCAACTGCGCCTGGGCCGTGGGCAGCAGCCGGTGCGCGAGGACGGCGACGGCCAGCGCCTGCACGTCGTCCGGAAGGGCGAAGTCACGGCCGCTGAGCGCCGCGGACGCCTTGGCGGCCCGCAGCAGGTGCAGGGTCGCGCGCGGCGACGCGCCGAGTCTCAGATCGGGGTGGTTGCGGGTGGCGCCGACCAGGTCGACCGCGTACCGCCGCACGGCCTCGGCGACGTGGACCGTGCGGACCGCGTCGATGAGCTTCACGATGTCGTGCGCGTGCGCCACCGGCTGGAGGTCGTCCAGCGGGGACACCCCGCCGTGCACGTCCAGCATCTGGAGCTCGGCCTCCGGGCCCGGATAGCCGATCGAGACGCGCGCCATGAAGCGGTCGCGCTGCGCCTCGGGCAGCGGATAGGTGCCCTCCATCTCCACCGGGTTCTGCGTGGCCACCACCATGAAGGGGCTCGGCAGCTCGTACGTCTGCCCGTCGATGGTGACCTGGCGCTCCTCCATGGACTCCAGGAGCGCGGACTGCGTCTTCGGGGACGCGCGGTTGATCTCGTCGCCGATCACGATCTGCGCGAAGATCGCTCCCGGTTTGAACTCGAAGTCACGGCGCTGCTGGTCCCAGATGGACACACCCGTGATGTCCGACGGCAGCAGGTCCGGCGTGAACTGGATACGCCGCACCGAGCAGTCGATGGACCGCGCGAGCGCCTTGGCGAGCATGGTCTTGCCCACGCCCGGCACATCCTCGATGAGCAGGTGCCCCTCGGCGAGGAGCACGGTCAGCGAGAGCCGTACGACCTCCGGCTTGCCCTCGATCACACCCTCGACCGACCCGCGGACACGCTCCGCCGTGGCGGTCAGATCTGTGAGGCTCGCTCGATCGTCATAGGTCGTCACCCGGCCCTCCTCGGCCCTTCCCCACGCTCGGCAAGGAGCAAGGGACACCTCTTTTCATGGTTCCCCGGGCCGACACTCACGTGCGGACCGGCCCACCCCGAAACACGGACACCACGCGTGAATGGTTCAGCGCGGCGCCACACAGGCATTCTTGTTGGGCATACCGGTTCGTGTCACTCGCCTGTGGATAACTGGCACCGTTATGTCGGATCTTGCGGCGTTTCGGGTGCCGGAAATTGTCCGGTACCCGGTACCTCAGCGTCACACACTGTCGATTCGGTCACGCGGGCCCGCCGCGGTCGCGCGCGAGCGGGGCGCCGCCGTTCCCGGTCGGCGCCCCGCTCGCGTCCTGCGGGTGTGTCGTCGTGGCCTCAGGCGGGGTCGATCTCGCGCAGCAGGCCCGTGTGCACGTCGAAGACGAAGCCGCGCACGTCGTCGGTGTGCAGCAGGAACGGCGAGGTGCGCACGCGCTGCATCGACTGCCGCACGTCCTGGTCGACGTCGCGGAAGGACTCCACGGCCCACGAGGGCCGCTGCCCGACCTCCATCTCGAGGTCGTGCCGGAACTCCTCGGTGAGGGACTCCAGGCCGCAGCCGGTGTGGTGGATGAGGGCCACGCTGCGGGTGCCGAGCGCGCGCTGGCTGATGGTCAGCGAGCGGATGACGTCGTCGGTGACGACGCCGCCGGCGTTGCGGATGGTGTGGCAGTCACCGAGTTCGAGGCCCAGTGCGGCGTGCAGGTCGAGACGGGCGTCCATGCAGGCCACGACCGCGACCCGGAGGACGGGCCGGGCGTCCATGCCGGGGTCGGTGAAGCCCGCCGCGTAGCGCGTGTTCGCGTCGACCAGGCGGTCGGTGACGGTGGCGTCCTCGCGCGCACCCGTGGGTATGGCGCCTTCGGGCTCGGTGGGGAGGGATGCGGAAGTCGTCATGACTATGACGGTAGTGGTCACCGCGGGTGCGGGCCTGTCGTGGGAGGGGACAAAGAACGCCATCGAACGTTGTTGTGAGGTAACCCACAGGGACGCGCCCGGGCCCGCCGAACGGGTGAAGTCACGCTGATCACGGACGTGATCCCGGCCGGGCCGCGCCGCGCAGGCCGGTTGATTGACCGCGAGACAGGGTGGACTAAAGTGACGCGAAGCGGGAGCGGAGACCTGCTCCCCGCTGGTACATCCGGAGATTCGCAGAATTCCCCACGTGCGTGGCGCGTACGTACGGCTCGGCCTCCTCCCGCTCCCGGTCGGCTGACGCCGCCTCCCCGGCGCCGACGTCCGGCTCCCCTTCACCGAGCGGGCGGGGACCCGGCGGTGCGTACGACACCCGCCGGATCTGAGAGGGCCCCAAAGTGACAGGGCGCGAAGCGCTTCCCCATGAGGGTGGTGGGCGACGGGCGGGCCGACACGTCCCGGTGATGCTCCAACGGTGCCTGGACCTGCTGGCCCCGGCGCTCACCCGGCCGGGAGCCGTCGTCGTCGACTGCACCCTCGGCCTCGGTGGCCACAGCGAGGCCCTCCTCACCGCCTTCCCCGAGGCCCGTCTCGTCGCCCTGGACCGGGACAAGGAAGCGCTGCGCCTGTCCGGTGAGCGGCTCGCGCCCTACGGCGAGCGCGCGACCCTCGTCCACGCGGTCTACGACGAGCTGCCCGAGGTGCTCGACCGGCTCGGCCTGCCGCGCGTCCAGGGCGTCCTGTTCGACCTCGGCGTCTCCTCCATGCAGCTCGACGAGGCGGACCGCGGTTTCGCCTACGCCCAGGACGCTCCCCTGGACATGCGCATGGACCAGACGACCGGCATGAGCGCCGCCGAGGTCCTCAACACCTACCCCGCGGGCGAACTGGTGCGGATCCTGCGCGCGTACGGCGAGGAGAAGCAGGCCAAGCGGATCGTGTCCGCCGTCGTGCGCGAGCGCGACAAGGAGCCCTTCAGCAACAGCGCCCGGCTCGTCGAGCTGATCAGGGACGCGCTCCCGCAGGCCGCCAAGCGCACCGGCGGCAACCCCGCCAAGCGCACCTTCCAGGCCCTGCGCATCGAGGTCAACGGCGAGCTGAGCGTCCTGGAGCGGGCCGTCCCGGCGGCCGTGAAGGCGCTTGCCGTGGACGGCCGCATCGCCGTCCTGTCGTACCACTCCCTTGAGGACCGCCTGGTCAAGCAGGTGTTCGCGGCCGGGGCGGCGAACACCGCGCCGCCCGGCCTGCCGATCGTGCCCGAGGAGTACCAGCCGCGGCTCAAGCTCCTCACGCGCGGTGCCGAACTGCCCACCGAGGAGGAGATCGCGGAGAACCGCAGGGCCGCGCCCGCGCGGCTGCGCGGAGCCCAGCGCATCCGCGAGGACGTCACTCCGTGAGAGGCGTCCGCGAGGTGCCCGCGTGAGCGGGGCGGCTCGCGGAGGCGAGGGGAGCGAGGGGTCCGCATGACCGAGGTGGCTTCGTGGAGGAGGTGGCTTTCGTGAGCAGGAGACCGCAGCTCCGGGGGCGGGCGGCGCGGCTCGCGCGGCTGCTGCCGGGCGGCCCGAGCCAGGCCGCCCGGACCCCCTTCATGCTCCTGGTCGTGCTGCTGCTCGGCGGCGGCCTGATCACGCTCCTGCTGCTCAACTCCTCGCTCAACGAAGGGTCCTTCCAGCTCAGCAAGGTGAAGCGGGAGACTCAGGAGCTCACCGACGAGGAGCAGCAGCTCCAGCGGGAGGTCGACGAGTACGCCGCCCCGGACGCGCTCCAGCGCCGCGCCCGCGAGCTCGGCATGGTCCCCGGCGGCGACCCGGCCTTCCTGAACCCCGACGGCACCGTCCGCGGGGTCCCCGGCAGCGCGCCGGGCCCCTCCGCCCTGCGCGAGTCCGCGGCCCGCCCGCCCGCGCCGCTGCCCCCGGCGCCGCAGGCCCCCGAGGCGCTGCCCACGCCCGCGGCCGTGCCGTCCCCGGCGCCGAGCCCGGCCGCCGTGCCGCCCGCGAGCGGCACCTCACCGGGCGCTGCCTCACCGGGCGCCGCCCCGCCGGGGGCCGCCCCGCCCCCTTCCGCGAAGCCCGCCCCCACGACCTCCGGCAGGTGACGTTAAGTGACGGACCGTCAACCGCCGCCCCGGCGTCGCGTCCCCGGACCGGCCCGCCCCGTCCGGCCCGCCCGTGACGGCGGGCCGCGCCGCCCCCAGCAGGGCCGGCGGCCCGCCCGCCGCCCGCGCCCGGCCGCGGCCAGGCCGCTGCGCCTGGGCAGCCCCCGGCCGCGGCTGCGCCTGGTCAGCCTCGCCCTGACCCTGGTGATGCTGGCGTTCGTGGTGCGGCTCCTACAGGTGCAGGCCGTCGACGCCGACGCGTACGCCGCCAAGGCGGAGAAGAACCGGTACTCCAGCCACAAGATCGCCGCCGAGCGCGGGGCCATCACCGACCGCCGCGGCGTCGAGCTGGCCACCAGCGTGGACGCGTACGACATCACGGCCGACCCCACGCTGTTCACGGCCGGGGAGACGAAGATCAAGGACGCGCCCGAGCAGGCCGCGGCCCTGCTCGCGCCGATCGTCGACGAGGACGCCGACGTCCTGGCCAAGAAGCTCAGGACGCCCAAGACCCGCTTCACCCTGCTCGCCCGGCGCGAGACCCCGCAGGTGTGGAAGCAGATCAAGGACCTGCGCGCCACGCTCGCCGACAAGGCGAACGCCGACGCCACGGCGGTCAACGTCCTCGCGGGCGTCTTCGCCGTGCCCACCAGCAAGCGCGTGTACCCGAACGACGACCTGGCCGCCGGGATACTGGGCTGGGTCAACGCCGACGGCAAGGGCGGCGGCGGCATCGAGCAGCAACTCGACAAGGGCCTCGCGGGCAAGCCCGGGGAGATCCGCTACGCCCAGTCCGGCGGCCGCCAGGTGCCGACCGCGGGCACCAACGAGAAGCCCGCCGTGCCCGGCTCGGACGTCGAGCTGACCATCGACCGCGACATCCAGTGGGCCGCGCAGGACGCCATCACCGAGCAGGTCAGGAAGTCCCGGGCGGACCGCGGCTACGTGGTCGTGCAGGACACCCGCACCGGTGAGGTCCTCGCCATGGCCAATGCGCCCGGCTTCGACCCCAACGACCTGTCCCGGGCCGCGAGCGGAAGCCTCGGCAACGCGGCGGTGCAGGACGCCTACGAACCGGGCTCCACCGCCAAGGTCATGTCGATGGCCGCCGTCCTGGAGGAGAACGCGGCGACCCCGCAGACCCGGGTCACCGTCCCCAACCGGCTGCACCGCGGCGACCGGCTCTTCCAGGACGACATCGACCACCCGACCTGGTACCTCACGCTCAACGGCGTGCTCGCCAAGTCCAGCAACATCGGCACGATCCTGGCCACCGGGGAGCTGGGCGACACCCAGCGGCAGGTGAACCGCACCCTCTACTCGTACCTGCGCAAGTTCGGCATCGGCAAGCCCACCGGACTCGGGTTCCCGGGCGAGACCAAGGGCATCCTCGCGCCGCCCGAGAAGTGGTCGACCTCGCAGCAGTTCACCATCCCGTTCGGCCAGGGCGTCTCCATCAACGCCATGCAGGCGGCCTCCGTGTACTCGACCATCGCCAACGACGGCGTACGGATCGAGCCCACGCTCGTGCGCGGCACCAAGGGGCCCGACGGCCGCTTCACGCCCGCGCCCGCGCCCGCGAAGAACCGCGTCGTCAGCAAGAAAACCGCGAACACGGTCGCGCGGATGCTGGAGTCCGTCGTCGACGACGAGGAGGGCACCGGCACGAAGGCGCGCATCCCCGGCTACCGCGTCGCGGGCAAGACCGGCACCGCCAACCGCGTCGACCCGCAGACCGGCCGCTACCGCGGCTACACCTCGTCCTTCGCCGGGTTCGCGCCCGCCGACAAGCCGCGCGTCACCGTCTACTGCGTCATCCAGAACGCCAAGAAGGGCAGCTACTTCGGCGGCCAGATCTGCGGGCCCATCTACAAGAAGGTCATGCAGTTCTCCCTGAAGACCCTCCAGGTGCCGCCCACCGGCCACACCCCCGCCCGCCTCCCGGTCACCTTCACGCCGGGCAAGCCGGAGACGCCCGGCCGCCCGCCGGTCGCCGACAAGCCGGGCCGCTGAGCGGGATCCGCCGTGACGACGATCACCCCGGATCCGGGGAACCGCACACCAGGGCCCCTCCCTTTTGGCCCCAGCGGGGGTACGCCCGGTACGCTCACCGCCGTGCCACACGCTGATCAGTCCCAAACCACCCAGAAGGACGCTCCCGTGACCCATCCGGGACCGCCCAGGCCGGCCCAGGTCTCCGCCACCCCCCTCGCGGAGCTCGCCGATCAGCTGGGGGCCGCGGCCCCGGGCACCGCACCGGGAGCCACCGGTGTCACCGGCATCACCCACGACTCGCGTGCCGTGCGCCCCGGCGACCTGTACGTCGCGCTGCCCGGCGCCCGCATGCACGGCGCCGACTTCGTCGCCCAGGCCGCCGACCACGGCGCCGCCGCCATCCTCACCGACCCGACGGGCGCCGATCGCGCCGTCGGCACGGGCCTGCCGGTCCTCGTCGTCGAGGACCCGCGCGGCCGCATGGGCGAGCTGGCCGCCGCGGTGTACGGCCACCCCGGCCGCGACCTGCTCCAGATCGGCATCACCGGTACGTCGGGCAAGACCACCACCGCGTACCTCATGGAGGGCGGCCTCAGAGAGGTCCGCAGCACCGGGCTCATCGGCACCGTGGAGATGCGCATCGGTGACGAGCGCATCAAGTCCGAGCGCACCACGCCCGAAGCCACCGATCTCCAGGCGCTGTTCGCGGTGATGCGCGAGCGCGGCGTCCAGGCGGTCGCGATGGAGGTCTCCAGCCACGCCCTGGTGCTCGGGCGCGTGGACGGCTGCGTGTTCGACGTGGCCGTGTTCAACAACCTGAGCCCGGAGCACATGGAGTTCCACTCCGACATGGAGGACTACTTCCGGGCCAAGGCGCAGCTGTTCACACGGCGGCGCGCCCGGCTCGGCGTCGTCAACTACGACGACGAGTACGGCCGCAGGCTCCTGACCGAGTCCGAGGTGCCGGTCACCACCTTCTCCGCCGAGGGCCACCCGGACGCCGACTGGCGCGCCGAGGACGTCCAGGTGGGGCCGATGGACTCCACGTTCACCGCCGTCGGCCCCAAGGGCGAGCGGATCGCCGCGAAGTCGCCGCTGGCGGGCCCGTTCAACGTGGCCAACACGCTCGCCGCGATCGTCGCGCTCGCCGTCGCCGGGATCGACCCGCAGACCGCGGCCGACGGCGTGGCCGCGGTGCCCGGCGTCCCGGGCCGCCTGGAGCGCGTCGACGCGGGCCAGGACTACCTCGCGGTCGTCGACTACGCCCACAAGACGGACGCCGTCGAATCGGTCCTGCGCGCGCTGCGCAAGGTCACCGAGGGCAAGCTGCACATCGTGCTCGGCTGCGGCGGCGACCGCGACCAGACCAAGCGCAGGCCGATGGGCGCCGCCGCGGCCCGGCTCGCCGACACCGCCGTACTGACCTCCGACAACCCCCGCTCCGAGGACCCCCTCGCGATCCTCGCCACCATGCTCGCGGGCGCCGCGGAGGTGCCCGCCCACGAGCGTGCCGAGGTCGCCGTCTTCGAGGACCGGGCCGCCGCGATCGCCGCGGCCGTCGCCCGTGCCGAGCCCGGCGACACCGTCCTCGTCGCGGGCAAGGGCCACGAGCAGGGCCAGGACATCGCCGGGGTGGTCCGTCCCTTCGACGACCGCCAGGTGCTTCGCGAAGCTATCCAGCAAACCCAGGGATGAAGTTGTGATCGCCCTCTCCCTCGCCGAGATCGCCACCGTCGTCGGCGGGCAGACGTACGACATACCGGATCCGTCGGTCCGGGTCACCGCGCCGGTCGTCCGGGACTCCCGTGAGGTGGAGCCCGGCGGCCTGTTCGTCGCGTTCGCAGGCGAGCGCGTCGACGGCCACGACTACGCCGCGCAGGTCGTCGCGGCGGGCGCCGTGGCCGTCCTCGCGCAGCGGCCCGTCGGCGTGCCCGCCGTCGTCGTCGACGACGTACAGGCGGCGCTCGGCGCGCTCGCCCGGCACGTCGTCGCCCGGCTCGGCGCCACCCTCGTGGCCCTCACCGGGTCGGCGGGCAAGACCAGCACCAAGGACCTGATCGCGCAGGTGCTCCAGCGCGCGGCGCCGACGGTGTGGACCCCCGGCTCGTTCAACAACGAGATCGGGCTTCCGCTGACCGCCCTGTCCGCCACCGAGGAGACCAGGTTCCTGGTCCTGGAGATGGGCGCGCGCGGCAAGGGCCACATCCGGTACCTGACCGGCCTCACCCCGCCGCGGATCGGCCTCGTCCTGAACGTCGGCACCGCCCACATCGGCGAGTTCGGCGGCCGCGAGCAGATCGCGGAAGCAAAGGGCGAGCTGGTCGAGAGCCTCCCGGCGGACGGCACCGCGATCCTCAACGCCGACGACCCGCTGGTGCGCGCGATGGCCTCGCGCACGCAGGCGCGCGTGCTGCTCTTCGGAGAGGCCGACGACGCCGACGTACGCGCCGAGAATGTCCGGCTCATGGAGAACGGACAGCCGGCCTTCACGCTGCACACACCCTCCGGGTGCAGCGACGTGCGACTGCGCCTGTACGGTGAGCACCACGTGTCGAACGCGCTCGCCGCGGCCGCCGTCGCCCATGACCTTGGCATGTCCGTGGACGAGATCGCCCTCGCGCTCTCCGAGGCGGGCACGCTGTCCCGCTGGCGTATGGAGGTCACCGAGCGCCCGGACGGCGTGACGGTCGTCAACGACGCCTACAACGCGAACCCCGAGTCCATGCGCGCCGCCTTGCGCGCGCTGGTCGCCATGGGCAAGGCCGCACAGGCCAAGGGCGGGCGCACGTGGGCGGTGCTCGGCCCGATGGCCGAGCTCGGGGACGAGGGGCTCGCCGAGCACGACGCGGTCGGGCGCCTCGCCGTCCGGCTGAACGTGAACAAGCTCGTGGCAGTCGGGGGCAGGGAAGCGTCCTGGCTCCAACTGGGCGCATACAACGAGGGTTCGTGGGGTGAGGAGTCGGTGCACGTGTCCGACGCACAGGCGGCGATCGACCTGCTGCGCAGCGAGCTGCGCCCAGGAGACGTCGTGCTGGTGAAGGCGTCCAGATCGGTGGGCCTCGAGAGCGTCGCGCAGACGCTCGTGGCGGACACCGCCGCCGGCACCGCGACGGGCGGAGTTGACGCCCGATGATGAAGCAAGTTCTCTTCGCGGGTGTGATCGGGCTCTTCCTGACCCTGGTCGGGACGCCCCTGCTGATCAAGCTCCTGGCACGCAAGGGCTATGGCCAGTACATCCGCGACGACGGCCCGCGCGAGCACCACAGCAAGCGCGGCACGCCGACCATGGGTGGCATCGCCTTCATCCTGGCGACCCTCATCGCGTACTTCCTGAGCAAGATCATCACAGGTGCCGAGCCCACCATCTCGGGCCTGCTCGTGCTCGGCCTGATGGCGGGCATGGGCCTGGTCGGCTTCCTCGACGACTACATCAAGATCGTCAAGCGGCGCTCGCTCGGTCTGCGCGCCAAGGCGAAGATGGCCGGACAGCTCATCGTCGGCATCGCCTTCGCCGTGATCTCGTTGCAGTTCGCCGACGGCCGGGGCCAGACCCCGGCGTCCACGAAGCTGTCCTTCGTGGAGGACTTCGGCTGGTCGATCGGCCCGGTCCTGTTCGTCGTCTGGGCGCTGTTCATGATCCTGGCGATGTCGAACGGCGTGAACCTCACCGACGGCCTCGACGGCCTCGCCACCGGCGCCTCCGTGATGGTCTTCGGCGCGTACACGTTCATCGGTGTCTGGCAGTTCCAGGAGTCCTGTGCCAACGCCCAGGACCTCACCAACCCGGCCGCCTGTTTCGAGGTCAGGGATCCGCTGGACCTGGCCGTCGTGGCCTCCGCGCTGATGGGCGCCTGCTTCGGCTTCCTGTGGTGGAACACCTCGCCCGCCAAGATCTTCATGGGCGACACCGGCTCCCTCGCGCTCGGCGGCGCCCTCGCGGGCCTCGCCATCTGCTCCCGCACGGAGATGCTGCTCGCGCTCCTCGGCGGCCTCTTCGTCCTCATCACCATGTCGGTGGTCATCCAGGTCGGCTCCTTCCGACTGACCGGTAAGCGGGTCTTCCGGATGGCGCCACTGCAACACCACTTCGAACTCAAGGGCTGGTCCGAAGTCCTGGTCGTGGTCCGCTTCTGGATCATCCAGGGCATGTGCGTCATCGTCGGACTCGGCCTCTTCTACGCCGGATGGGCAGCCAAGAAGTGAGCGCCTCGCAGGACTCCTGGAAGGGGCTGCGCGTCACCGTGGCCGGGCTCGGCGTCAGCGGCGTCAGCGTCGCGCGCGCCCTCGCGGGCCTCGGCGCCGCGGTGACCGTCGTGGACGGCGGCTCGGGCCCGGCGCTCCAGGCGCGGGCCGCGGAGCTCGCCGAAGCGGGCGTCGCCGTGCGCCTCGGGGACGCCGAGACGCTGCCCGAGGGCACCGGCCTCGTCGTCACCTCGCCTGGCTGGAAGCCGGACAGCCCGCTGTTCGCGGCCGCCGCCGCGGCGGGCGTCGACGTCATCGGCGACGTGGAGGTCGCCTGGCGCCTGCGCGGCCCCGGCGCCGCCCCCTGGCTGGCCGTCACCGGCACCAACGGCAAGACCACGACCACGCAGATGCTGGCGTCGATCCTGCGCGCCGGCGGCCTGCGCACCGCGGCCGTCGGCAACATCGGCACGCCGATCGTCGACGTCGTCCTGGAGGACAGGGCGGCCCGCGAAGCGCGTTCCGCCGAGGGCGGTGAGCGACGGGAGGGCGACAACGCCTACGACGTCCTGGCCGTCGAGCTGTCCAGCTATCAGCTGCACTGGGCGCCCTCCCTGCGCGCGCACTCCGCCGCCGTGCTGAACCTCGCGCCGGACCACCTCGACTGGCACGGCTCCATGGAGGCGTACGCCGCCGACAAGGGCCGGATCTACGAAGGCAACCAGGTCGCGTGCGTCTACAACGCCGACGCCACCGCCAAGCCGTCCACCGAGGACCTGGTCCGGGAGGCCGACGTCGAGGAGGGCTGCCGCGCCATCGGCTTCACGCTGGCCGCGCCCGCCCCCTCGCAACTCGGCGTCGTGGACGGCATCCTGGTCGACCGTGCCTTCGTACCGGACCGCCAGAAGCAGGCCCAGGAGCTCGCCGAGGTCTCCGACGTCCGGCCTCCGGCCCCGCACAACATCGCCAACGCCCTCGCGGCGGCCGCGCTCGCGCGCGCCTTCGGCGTGGAAGCGGCGGCCGTCCGCGACGGCCTGCGGGCCTTCAGCCCGGACGCCCACCGCATCGAGCACGTGGCCGACGTGGCCGGGGTCGCCTACGTCGACGACTCCAAGGCCACCAACACCCACGCGGCCCAGGCCTCGTTGGCGGCGTACGAGTCGATCGTGTGGATCGCGGGCGGCCTCGCCAAGGGCGCGACCTTCGACGAGCTGGTCGCCGCGTCGGCGAAGCGGCTGCGCGGGGCCGTCCTGATCGGCGCCGACCGCGCCCTGATCAGGGAAGCCCTCGCGCGACACGCGCCACAGGTGCCGGTCGTCGACCTCGACCGGACCGACACTGGGGCGATGGCCGAGGCGGTACGCCAGGCGGCACGGCTCGCAGCGCCGGGGGACACCGTCCTGATGGCCCCGGCCTGTGCGTCGATGGACATGTTCACCAACTACAACAAGCGTGGTGACGCGTTCGCGGAAGCGGTTCGCGAACTCGGCGCGAGCGCCTGACACGGACCCGGGCCGGGTGCCGTCGTCAGGCACCCGGCACCGTGAGGAGGGCACGTGAAAGCGTCGGCGTTGTGGGTGTGGGGGCGTTGTCGGGTACGGCCGCGCGCCGGTCGGGGGCGGCGCTGATGGCCGGGCGCGCCCCGGTCCGTACGCCCCGGGCCCCGCGTACGCCGAAACGGCCGGCCCGCCCGCGCAGCACCCCGGTGCCGCGCGAGAGCCCCGTACGGCGGCTCTACGTCCGGGCCCGGCGGGCCTGGGACCGGCCCCTGACCGCCTACTACCTGATCCTCGGCGCCGCCCTGCTGATCACCGCCCTCGGCCTGGTGATGGTCTACTCGGCGTCGATGATCCAGGCGCTGCAGCTGAACCTGCCCGCCTCCTACTTCTTCCGCAAGCAGTTCGTCGCCGCGGTGCTCGGCAGCGCGCTGCTGCTCATCGCCATGCGGATGCCGCTCAAGCTGCACCGGGCGCTGTCCTACCCGATCCTCGCGGGGTCCGTCTTCCTGATGGTCCTCGTCCAGATCCCCGGGATAGGGCGCAGCGTCAACGGCAATCAGAACTGGATCTATTTGGGCGGTCCGTTCCAGCTCCAGCCCAGTGAGTTCGGCAAGCTCGCCCTGGTCCTGTGGGGCGCCGACCTGCTGGCACGCAAACAGGACAAGCGGCTGCTCACGCAGTGGAAGCACATGCTGGTGCCGCTCGTGCCCGTCACCTTCATGCTGCTCGGCCTGATCATGCTGGGCGGCGACATGGGCACGGCGATCATCCTCACCGCGATCCTCTTCGGCCTGCTCTGGCTGGCCGGGGCGCCCACGCGGCTCTTCGCGGGCGTGCTGAGCATCGCGGCCGTCCTCGGTGTGATCCTCATCAAGACGAGCCCCAACCGGATGGCGCGCCTGCAGTGCATCGGCGCGACCGAGCCGGGCCCCGGCGACTCCTGCTGGCAGGCCGTGCACGGCATCTACGCCCTCGCCTCGGGCGGATTCTTCGGTTCCGGACTGGGCGCGAGTGTGGAAAAATGGGGTCAACTACCCGAACCGCACACCGACTTCATCTTCGCCATCACCGGCGAGGAACTCGGCCTCGCGGGGACACTGTCGGTGCTCGCCCTGTTCGCGGCTCTAGGCTATGCGGGTATCCGCGTGGCCGGACGCACGGAGGACCCCTTCGTGAGGTACGCCGCGGGAGGTGTGACCACCTGGATCACGGCCCAGGCCGTGGTCAACATCGGTGCGGTGCTCGGCCTGCTGCCGATCGCCGGTGTCCCGCTCCCGCTGTTCTCCTACGGAGGCTCAGCCCTGCTGCCGACCATGTTCGCCGTCGGACTCCTCATCGCCTTCGCGCGACAGGACCCCGCGGCGAAGGCGGCCCTGGCCATGCGGCAACCTCGGGTGAGATGGAACACGATGCGACGGCGCGTCAAGGCGCGTTCGTCCGGAGAGCGGTGAATTTCGGTGCATGTCGTACTCGCCGGCGGGGGGACCGCCGGCCACATCGAGCCCGCGCTTGCCCTCGCAGACGCCCTGCGCAGGCAGGACCCGACCGTGGGCATCACGGCCCTCGGCACGGAGCGCGGCCTCGAGACCCGACTCGTACCCGAGCGCGGTTACGAACTCGCCCTGATCCCCGCCGTCCCCCTGCCGCGCAAGCCCACACCTGAGCTGATCACGGTGCCCGGGCGGCTGCGCGGCACCATCAAGGCGGCCGAGCAGATCCTGGAGCGCACCAAGGCGGACTGCGTCGTCGGCTTCGGCGGCTATGTGGCGCTGCCCGGCTACCTCGCGGCCAAGCGCCGCGGCGTGCCGATCGTGGTGCACGAGGCCAACGCGCGCCCCGGCCTCGCCAACAAGATCGGCTCCCGGTACGCGGCGGCCGTCGCGGTCTCCACGCCCGACAGCAAGCTGCGCGGCTCGCGCTACATCGGCATCCCGCTGCGCCGCGCCATCGCCATGCTGGACCGCGCGAAGGTGCGCCCGGAGGCCCGGGACACCTTCGGCCTCGACCCGAACCTGCCGACCCTGCTCGTCTCCGGCGGCTCCCAGGGCGCCCGCCGGCTGAACGAGGTCGTCCAGCAGGTCGCCCCGGTCCTGCAGCGCGCGGGCATCCAGATCCTGCACGCCGTCGGCCCGAAGAACGAATTGCCGTACGTCGAGAACATGCCCGGAATGCCGCCCTACATCCCGGTACCGTACGTGGACCGGATGGACCTCGCGTACGCGGCGGCGGACATGATGCTCTGCCGCGCGGGCGCGATGACCGTCGCCGAACTCTCCGCCGTCGGGCTCCCGGCCGCCTACGTCCCGCTGCCCATCGGCAACGGCGAACAGCGGCTCAACGCCCAGCCGGTGGTCAAGGCGGGCGGCGGACTGCTGGTCGACGACGCGGAACTGACGCCCGAATGGGTCCAGTCCCAGGTGCTCCCCGTGCTCGCCGACCCGCACCGCCTGTACGAGATGTCCCGTGCCGCCTCGGAGTTCGGCCGCAGGGACGCCGACGACCTCCTCGTCGGCATGGTGCACGAGGCGATTGCGTCACGCCGCAGCGCGTGAGAAGGCAGGGGAGAGTGGCCGGACAGAAGACCGCCGAACGGCAGGGGCCCAAGTCCGGCCCGCCCCGCCCCCGCTCGCGCCGCCCCCGGCTGCCGAAGTCGCGCACCCTGATCCTCCTCGCGGCCCTGCTGTGCGTCCTCGGCGGGGCCGCGGTCTGGGTGCTCTACGCCTCGCCCTGGCTGCGCGTGGAGCGGATCACGGCGACCGGGACGGTCGTCCTCAGGCCGGACCAGGTGCGCGAGGTGGCCGGGATCGGCACCGGCGGACCGCTGATTTCGGTCGACTCCGACGCCGTCGAGGAGCGGCTGCGCAGAGAATTGCCCCGGATCGACACGGTTGACGTCATCCGCTCCTGGCCCCACGGGATCACCTTGAAGGTGACCGAGCGCACCGCCGCCCTGCTCATCGAAAAGGGTGGAAAGTTCGTCGAAGTGGACGCCAAGGGTGTGCGCTTCGCCACGGTCGACAAGGCTCCCAAGAACACCCCCCGGCTGGCCCTGACACCGCATCAATCCGGTGGCGCGGCCGCCAGCCTGCGTCGCTTCGGCCCCGACCGGCTGCGCCGGGAGGCGGTCCGGGTGGTCACGGACCTGCCCGGCGCCGTGGCCGCGGAGACCACCACCGTCAAGGTCAGGTCGTACGACTCCATCTCGCTGGAGTTGGCGGACGGGCGTACCGTCGCCTGGGGGAGCAGCGAGAACGGCCGTATGAAGGCCGAAGCTCTGAGCGCCCTGATGAAAGCCGTCCCCAAGGCACGGCACTTCGACGTGACGGTCCCCACCGCCCCGGCGTCATCGGCGAGTTGACGTACATCAGCGCAGGCCAGCACCCTGGATGGGCATTGCTACGCCTGATCACATAGGGTGAAAAGAAAAACGGGAGGTTCGGCGTGTTCGTTGAACGCGCGCCACTTGTCGACTTAGTGTCCTGTTCGGAAGAGTCCAGGGAACAGACACACTGGTAACCCTAAACTTCAGCGTTAGGGTTCGGGTCGGCGATTCGGACCGTCCCATTCGGCATCAGTCGGCGTATCGCGGCAGTGCGGTACGACGACACGTAACTCGAGGCGAGAGGCCTTCGACGTGGCAGCACCGCAGAACTACCTCGCAGTCATCAAAGTCATCGGTGTCGGCGGCGGTGGTGTCAATGCCATCAACCGGATGATCGAGGTCGGTCTCAAGGGCGTCGAGTTCATCGCCATCAACACCGACGCGCAAGCCCTGTTGATGAGCGACGCCGACGTCAAGCTCGACGTCGGCCGTGAACTCACCCGCGGACTCGGCGCCGGCGCCAACCCGGCCGTCGGCCGCAAGGCCGCCGAGGACCACCGCGAGGAGATCGAGGAGGTCCTCAAGGGGGCCGACATGGTCTTCGTCACGGCCGGTGAGGGCGGCGGCACCGGCACGGGCGGTGCGCCCGTGGTCGCCAACATCGCGCGCTCCCTCGGCGCCCTGACGATCGGTGTGGTCACCCGGCCGTTCACCTTCGAGGGCCGCCGTCGCGCCAACCAGGCGGAGGACGGCATCGCCGAGCTCCGCGAAGAGGTCGACACCCTCATCGTCATCCCGAACGACCGGCTGCTCTCCATCTCGGACCGCCAGGTCAGCGTGCTCGACGCCTTCAAGTCGGCCGACCAGGTCCTGCTCTCCGGCGTTCAGGGCATCACCGACCTCATCACCACGCCCGGCCTGATCAACCTCGACTTCGCCGACGTCAAGTCGGTCATGTCCGAGGCCGGTTCGGCCCTCATGGGCATCGGCTCGGCCCGCGGCGACGACCGCGCGGTGGCCGCGGCCGAGATGGCGATCTCCTCGCCGCTCCTGGAGGCCTCCATCGACGGCGCCCGCGGGGTGCTGCTCTCCATCTCCGGCGGCTCCGACCTGGGCCTGTTCGAGATCAACGAGGCGGCCCAGCTGGTGAGCGAGGCCGCCCACCCGGAGGCCAACATCATCTTCGGCGCGGTCATCGACGACGCGCTCGGCGACGAGGTCCGGGTCACGGTCATCGCCGCCGGGTTCGACGGCGGACAGCCGCCGGCCAAGCGGGACAACGTCCTGGGATCGGCCTCCAGCAAGCGCGAGGAGCCCGCTCCCGCGAGCCGTCCCACCGAGTCCTCCCGTCCGGGACCGGCCTTCGGCGGCCTCGGCAGCGTCACTCCGCGCGAGGAGCCCCCGGCCCCGGAGCCCGTCGAACCGGCTCCGGTGAACGAGGCGCCCGCGACGCCGGTGACGCCCCCGCAGGTCCCGCCGACCCGTCTGCACCAGGACAGCCAGGCCGAAGAGCTGGACGTGCCGGACTTCCTGAAGTGATAGGCAAGCGCTCCGGAACGAGCACTGTGAGCGGCGCGCACTTCGCCTTCACCGACCGGTGGGGCGGAGTGAGCGCCGCTCCGTACGCGGAGCTCAACCTCGGCGGAGCGGTCGGCGACGACCCCGACGCCGTCCTGCACAACCGCGAACTGGCCGCCAAGTCCCTGGGCATCGACCAGGGACGGGTGGTCTGGATGAACCAGGTGCACGGCAAGGACGTCGCCGTGGTCGACGGGCCCTGGCCCGCGGACCAGGAGGTTCCGGCGGTCGACGCCGTCGTCACCGCCGAGCGGGGCCTCGCCCTCGCCGTGCTGACCGCCGACTGCACCCCCGTACTCCTCGCCGACCCGGTGGCGGGCGTCGCCGCCGCGGCGCACGCGGGCCGTCCCGGCATGATCGCCGGAGTGGTGCCCGCGGCCGTCGAGGCCATGGTGGCCCTCGGCGCGGAGCCCGGCCGGATCGTGGCCCGCACCGGGCCCGCCGTCTGCGGCCGCTGTTACGAAGTGCCCGCGGACATGCGCGCCGACGTCGCCGCCGTGGAAAGCGCGGCGTACGCCGTCACGAGCTGGGGCACACCCGCGGTCGACGTGACCGCCGGGGTGCACGCCCAGCTCGAGCGGCTCGGGGTGCGCGACCGGGAGCAGTCGCCGGTGTGCACGCTGGAGTCGGGAGACCACTTCTCTTACCGCCGCGACCGCGTCACCGGTCGGCTCGCGGGCTATGTCTGGCTGGACTGATGGGGCATGACGGACCGTAAGTCGGAACTCGCCACAAATCTGGCGCAGGTGGAAGAGCGCATCGAGGCGGCCTGCGCGGCCGCCGGGCGCAAGCGCGAAGAAGTGACCCTCATCGTGGTCACCAAGACCTACCCCGCGAGCGACGTACGCGCGCTCGCGGAGCTCGGCGTCCAGCACGTCGCCGAGAACCGCGACCAGGACGCGGCCCCCAAGGCCGCCGCCTGCGCGGACCTGCCGCTCGACTGGCACTTCGTCGGTCAGCTGCAGACCAACAAGGTGCGTTCCGTGGTCGGTTACGCGGACGTGGTGCAGTCGGTGGACCGGCCGAAGCTCGTCACCGCGCTTTCGGCCGCGGCCGTGCGCGCCGAGCGGGAGGTGGGCTGCCTGCTCCAGGTGGCCCTCGACGCCGGGGAGAGCGGCCGCGGGGAGCGTGGTGGCGTCGGCCCCGGCGGAATCGAAGAGTTGGCCGGTCTCGTGGCCGACGCCCCCGGGCTCCGGCTCGACGGTCTGATGACGGTCGCGCCGCTCACCGGGGAGTACGCGGGACGGCAACAGGCGGCGTTCGAGCGGCTGATGGTTTTGTCGACTGCCCTGCGCGTGGCCCATCCGGCTGCGAACATGGTGTCGGCAGGTATGAGTGCGGACCTCGAACAGGCCGTTGCGGCCGGTGCGACACATGTGCGCGTCGGGACAGCGGTACTCGGAGTCCGACGCGGGCTCGGGTAACGTCGCCAGGAAGTCGGACCACAGCAGAAAATATGGTCATTCCCACCGCTGAGCGGGGATGGCTCGTGGATCGCGGGCAGTTGGTGACGACCCTCTCGATCCACCACAGAGCGGAGGACTCAGAGCATGGCCGGCGCGATGCGCAAGATGGCGGTCTACCTCGGCCTCGTGGAGGACGACGGTTACGACGGCCGGGGCTTCGACCCCGATGACGATTTCGAGCCCGAGCCGGAGCCCGAGCGCGACCGCCGGCGGCACGAACCACCGCACCAGTCGCACCAGTCCCACCTTGCAGACCGGGACTTGGAAAGGGACGAATCGGTACGAGTGGTGCAGCCGCCGGCGCAGCGCGAGCCGGCGCCGCGACCCGCTTCGCTTGCCGCCGAATCGGGACGACCGGCGCGAATCGCCCCCGTGGCATCTATCACACCTGAACGTCAGAGCCTGGAGAAGAACGCACCGGTGATCATGCCCAAGGTCGTGTCCGAGCGTGAGCCCTACCGCATCACCACGCTTCACCCCCGGACCTACAACGAAGCCCGTACCATCGGGGAACACTTCCGCGAAGGCACCCCGGTGATCATGAACTTGACGGAGATGGACGACACCGACGCGAAGCGACTTGTCGACTTTGCCGCCGGTCTGGTCTTCGGTCTGCATGGCAGTATCGAGCGAGTGACGCAGAAGGTGTTCCTGTTGTCGCCTGCTAACGTCGATGTCACGGCGGAGGACAAGGCCCGTATCGCAGAGGGCGGGTTCTTCAACCAGAGCTGAGACGCAGTGCAGTAGCCAGCAGCAGTACCGGACCGATTCAGCGCGGATGCGACCAGAAGCAGGGGAGAGGGAAACGCGGACATGGGCGTGGCCTTGCAAGTGATCTACATCGCGCTGATGTGTTTCCTCATCGTGCTGATCTTCCGGCTGGTCATGGACTACGTCTTCCAGTTCGCCCGCTCATGGCAACCCGGCAAGGCGATGGTGGTCGTTCTGGAGGCCACCTACACTGTCACCGATCCACCGCTCAAGCTTCTGCGGCGGTTCATTCCGCCGCTACGTCTCGGCGGCGTGGCGCTCGACCTGTCCTTCTTCGTACTGATGATCATCGTCTACATCCTGATCACCGTCGTGAGCCAGCTGTGAACGATACGGTCTTGCCGAATGCCGACGACTACGTTGAGGTGAAGAGATGCCGTTGACCCCCGAGGACGTGCGGAACAAGCAGTTCACGACCGTCCGCCTCCGAGAAGGCTATGACGAGGACGAGGTCGATGCCTTCCTCGATGAGGTCGAAGCCGAACTGACGCGCCTGCTCCGCGAGAACGAGGACCTGCGCGCGAAGCTGGCCGCCGCCACGCGCGCGGCCGCGCAGAACCAGCAGCAGGGCAACATGCGCAAGGGCCCCGAGGGCGGCCCCCAGGACCAGCGAGGTCCCGGCGCGCCCGTGCCCGCCGCAATATCTGGTCCGCAGCCGGTTCCGCCGCAGCAGCAGATGGGCGGCCCGATGGGCGGCCCGCCGCAGCTGCCCGGCGGTGCGCCGCAGCTGCCCGCAGGCCCCAGCGGGCACGGCCCGCAGGGTGGTCCGCAGGGTCCCGGCCCGATGGGTCAGGGTCCGATGGGCCAGGGGCAGATGGGTGGCCCCATGGGCGGTCCCATGGGCGGCCACGGCCCGCAGATGCCGCAGCCCGGCCAGGGCCCCGGCGGCGACAGCGCCGCCCGTGTGCTCTCGCTCGCGCAGCAGACCGCCGACCAGGCGATCGCCGAGGCCCGTTCCGAGGCCAACAAGATCGTGGGCGAGGCCCGTTCGCGCGCCGAAGGTCTGGAGCGGGACGCCCGTGCCAAGGCCGACGCCCTGGAGCGGGACGCGCAGGAGAAGCACCGGGTCGCGATGGGCTCCCTGGAGTCCGCCCGCGCCACCCTGGAGCGCAAGGTCGAGGACCTGCGCGGCTTCGAGCGCGAGTACCGCACGCGACTGAAGTCCTACCTGGAGTCGCAGCTGCGTCAGCTGGAGACCCAGGCCGACGACTCGCTCGCCCCGCCGCGCACTCCGGCGACCGCCTCGCTGCCGCCGTCCCCGGCGCCTTCGATGGCCCCGGCCGGCGCGGGTGCCCCGTCCTACGGCGGCAACCAGTCGATGGGCGGCAACCAGCCCGCGGGCGGTCCGTCGTACGGCGGCCAGCAGCAGATGTCGCCCGCGATGACGCAGCCGATGGCGCCGGTGCGGCCGCAGGGCCAGCCGCCGATGCAGCAGGCTCCGTCCCCGATGCGCGGCTTCCTCATCGACGAGGACGACAACTGACGGGCGACACCACGCCATAGGCGTCGGCAGCGTTCAGGGCGGAGCCCCCGGATTCCCCGGGGGCTCCGCCCTTTTGCGCGTGCTCCCGCGCGCGTGCTGCCGTGTGCGCTGCCGCGCGTGCTGCCGTGTGTGCGCTGCCCGGTTCCCGCCGTGCACGGTGGCGCGTACGACATGACGAAGGCCCGGTCCCGCCAAGCAGCTTGGCGGGACCGGGCCTTCGGTCGTCGGGGTTACGCCTTGCGGAGGCGGAACGTCAGGTTCAGGGAGTCGTCCTTGAACGGCTCGCCATAGCTGTCGTCCGCGTCGCCGGAGGCGAAGTCCGTGGCCAGGACCTCGTCGGCGATGAGGGCCGCGTGGTCGGTGAGGGCCGTGACCGTGGCCTCGTCCGCGGACGTCCAGCGCAGGGCGATGCGGTCCGCGACGTCCAGGCCGCTGTTCTTGCGGGCCTCCTGGATCAGTCGGATCGCGTCCCGCGCGAGGCCCGCCCGGCGCAGCTCGTCCGTGAGCTCCAGGTCGAGGGCGACCGTGGCGCCGGAGTCGGACGCCACCGACCAGCCCTCGCGCGGGGTTTCGGTGATGATGACCTCGTCCGGGGCGAGCGTCACGGTCTCGCCGTCGACCTCGACGGACGCGGTGCCCTCGCGCAGGGCGAGGGACAGCGCGGCCGCGTCGGCCTCGGCGACGGCCTTGGCCACCGCCTGGACGCCCTTGCCGAACCGCTTGCCGAGGGCGCGGAAGTTGGCCTTCGCGGTGGTGTCGACCAGGGAGCCGCCGACCTCGGAGAGCGAGGCGAGGGAGGACACGTTCAGCTCTTCGGTGATCTGGGCGCGCAGCTCCTCGCCCAGCGTCTCGAAGCCGGAGGCCGCGACCAGGGCGCGGGACAGCGGCTGACGGGTCTTGACGCCCGATTCGGCACGCGAGGCGCGGCCGAGCTCCACCAGGCGCCGGACCAGGACCATCTGCCGCGAGAGCTCCGGGTCGACGGCCGACAGGTCGGCCTCCGGCCAGGTGGACAGGTGCACCGACTCCGGGGCGTCCGGGGTGACGGGCACGATCAGGTCCTGCCAGACGCGCTCGGTGATGAACGGCGTCAGCGGGGCGAGCAGGCGCGTGACCGTCTCGACGACCTCGTGCAGGGTGCGCAGCGCCGCCTTGTCGCCCTGCCAGAAGCGGCGGCGCGAGCGGCGCACGTACCAGTTGGAGAGGTTGTCGACGAAGGCCGACAGGAGCTTGCCCGCGCGCTGGGTGTCGTAGGCGTCCAGGGCCTGCGTCACCTGGTCGGTGAGCGCGTGCAGCTCGCTGAGCAGCCAGCGGTCGAGGAGCGGGCGGTCGGCGGGCGCCGGGTCGGCGTCCGAGGGCGCCCACTTCGACGTACGGGCGTACAGCGCCTGGAAGGCCACCGTGTTCCAGTACGTCAGGAGGGTCTTGCGGACGACCTCCTGGATCGTGCCGTGGCCCACGCGGCGGGCCGCCCAGGGGGAGCCGCCCGCGGCCATGAACCAGCGGACCGCGTCGGCGCCGTGCTGGTCCATCAGCGGGATCGGCTGGAGGATGTTGCCCAGGTGCTTGGACATCTTGCGGCCGTCCTCGGCGAGGATGTGGCCGAGGCAGACGACGTTCTCGTAGCTCGACTTGTCGAAGACGAGCGTGCCGACGGCCATCAGCGTGTAGAACCAGCCGCGGGTCTGGTCGATGGCCTCGCTGATGAACTGCGCCGGGTAGCGGGACTCGAACAGTTCCTTGTTCTTGTACGGGTAGCCCCACTGTGCGAACGGCATCGAGCCCGAGTCGTACCAGGCGTCGATGACCTCCGGCACGCGCACCGCTTCGAGGGAGCAGCCCTCGTGGGTGCAGGTGAAGGTGATGTCGTCGATGAACGGGCGGTGCGGGTCCAGGTCCGTCTGGTCGGTGCCGGTCAGCTCGGTGAGCTCCGCGCGCGAGCCGACGCAGGTGAGGTGGTTCTCCTCGCAGCGCCAGATGGGCAGCGGGGTGCCCCAGTAGCGGTTGCGGGACAGGGCCCAGTCGACGTTGTTGGTCAGCCAGTCGCCGAAGCGGCCGTGCTTGACCGACTCGGGGAACCAGTTGGTCTTCTCGTTCTCCTGGAGGAGGCGGTCCTTGACCTTCGTGGTGCGGATGTACCAGGACGGCTGCGCGTAGTACAGGAGCGCGGTGTGGCAGCGCCAGCAGTGGGGGTAGCTGTGCTCGTACGCGATGTGCTTGAAGAGCAGGCCGCGGTCGTCCAGGTCCTGGGTGAGCGTCTCGTCGGCCTTCTTGAAGAAGACGCCGCCGACCAGCGGGACGTCCTCCTCGAAGGTGCCGTCCGGGCGGACGGGGTTCACGACGGGCAGGCCGTACGACCGGCAGACCTTGAGGTCGTCCTCACCGAAGGCGGGGGACTGGTGGACGAGACCGGTGCCGTCCTCCGTGGTCACGTAGTCGGCGTTGACCACGTAGTGCGCCGGAGCGGGGAACTCCACCAGCTCGAAGGGGCGCTGGTAGGTCCAGCGTTCCATCTCGGTGCCCGTGAACGTCTGGCCCGTGGTCTCCCAGCCCTCGCCGAGGGCCTTCTCGACCAGGGGCTCGGCGACGACCAGCTTCTCCTTGCCGTCGGTCGCGACCACGTAGGTGACGTCCGGGTGGGCGGCGACGGCCGTGTTGGACACCAGGGTCCAGGGGGTCGTCGTCCACACCAGGAGGGCGGCCTCGCCCGCGAGGGGGCCGCCGGTGAGCGGGAAGCGGACGTAGACGGACGGGTCGACGACCGTTTCGTAGCCCTGCGCCAGCTCGTGGTCGGACAGGCCGGTGCCGCAGCGGGGGCACCAGGGGGCGACGCGGTGGTCCTGGACGAGGAGGTCCTTCTTGAAGATCTCCTTCAGGGACCACCAGACGGAGTCCACGTACTCCGGGTTCATCGTCCGGTACGCGTCGTCCAGGTCGACCCAGTAGCCCATGCGGGTCGTGAGCTCGGCGAAGGCGTCGGTGTGGCGGGTCACGGACTCGCGGCACTTGGCGTTGAACTCGGCGATGCCGTACGCCTCGATGTCCTTCTTGCCGTTGAAGCCGAGTTCCTTCTCGACCGCCAGCTCGACGGGCAGGCCGTGGCAGTCCCAGCCGGCCTTGCGCGCCACGTGGTAGCCGCGCATGGTGCGGAAGCGCGGGAAGACGTCCTTGAAGACGCGGGCCTCGATGTGGTGGGCGCCCGGCATGCCGTTGGCGGTGGGCGGGCCCTCGTAGAACACCCACTCGGGGCGGCCCTCGGACTGCTCCAGGCTCTTGGCGAAGATCTTCTGCTCGCGCCAGAAGTCGAGCACGGCGTGCTCGAGGGCGGGCAGGTCGACCTGGGCGGGTACCTGGCGGTACTGCGGCGGCGTCATATCGCGCTTCCTCCGGCGGACGTGCGTTCCGTTCCGTCGGAGGGACGAGAGCCTTGTCTGCGCTCCCGCGGTACCACCCTCCTTGGCCGTCGTGGCGCCGGTGGCGCTCTTGACGACCCCCTCATTGGGGTCGCGATGCCGGTTCTACTCGCCTCTGCCCCGCCTCTACGGCGGTGGGCTGCGGCTTTCCTCCGGCGGCTCCGGGGTGATCTTCACGTCGCGCTCGCCCCCGGGCTCGCACCGTCCCCGGGTCGCTCATGGCTGCGTACGTCGCTACTCGTCCCCATCCAAGCTTTTCGCTCCGGCCAGTGTACGGCGCCCGGGGAGGGGCGGCCCACCGGATTTCGACGGGCCCCGGGCGGTACGGGGCGCGAGGGGCGTACTGACCCGAATGGCGAGACGCGCGCCAACGCGTCCCGGTGCGCCCCGGCCGGCGGATTACGGGGCGGGGAGCTGGGCACAACGCATGAAGGCTCGCCGCGCGGCACCCGTGGGGCGGGCGAATCGAGCGGCGTGCCCCGTTGCCGCGGGCCTGGAGTCGATTTATCGTCCCAGCACGATTCGCGTGCAAGATCACAATATGTGAAGGGGCCGCGGCCATGGTGGCGAAGAAGACCGCCGTACAGCAGTCGGCGTCCAGCAGATCCACAGCCGCGGGGGCCGGCGGGGCGGCCGCGGAAGGGGGCGGCAAGGCGTCCCGCGCCGTGAAGACCGTGCGGGCGGGCAAGGCGGCGGGCGCCGCCGGGGAGGGGCCGAAGAAGACGGCCACGAAGGCCGCCGCGAAGAAGGCGGCTGCCTCCGGAGCCCCGGCCGGGAGGGCGGCCGCTGCCAAGGCCACGGCGAAGGCCCCCGCCAAGGCCCCCGCCAAGAAGGCCGCCGCTTCGAAGACGGCCTCGGCCGCGGTCACGAAGAAGACGGCCAAGAAGGTCCCGGCCAAGGAGGCCGCGGGCAAGAAGGCGGCTGCGAAGGCCCCGCCCGAGGAGGCGGGCGCCGAGCAGGCACCACCGGCGGAGAAGGCCGTGGCCAAGAAGACCGCGACCAAGAAGGCGGCGACCAAGAAGGTTGCCGCCGAGAAGGCCCCGGTCGAGAAGGCAGTTGCCAAGAAGGCTGCCGCCAAGAAGACCCCGGCCAAGAAGGGGGCGGCCAAACAGGCGGCCCCCCAGAAGGCCCCGGCCAAGAAGACGGCGGCGGCCGGAGCGGTGGCCCGGCCGCAGGCACCGGCCGAAACGGCGGCCGTGGCCGGGAGCGAGGGCGCGGCGGGAGGTACCGCCCCCGGCAGGGAGGTGAGCGGGGGTCGTGGTGCGTCCAAGAAGGGGACGGGGACCACGGCGAGGAACCGAGGGACCAGCACACGTTCGGCCAAGAAGACGGCCGCGCCCGCGGCCGAGGATGCGGCTCAGGCCGCGGAGACGACGGGAGCCACGACAGTGGTTGCGAAGAAGACTCCGGGCACGGCGACGGCGACGCAGCAGGCGGCAGCCGCGACGAAGGCGGGAACGGTACCGAAGGCGCGGGCCGCGACCGTGCCCGGCGAGCTCGCGGTGCGACCCGGTGAGGACCCGTGGACCCCGGCCGAGGTCGCCGAGGCGCGGACCGAGCTGATGGCGGAGACGATGCGCCTGCGCACCGAGATCGAGGCGTCCGAGACGTCCCTGGCGGGGCTGATGCGGGACTCCGGGGACGGCGCGGGCGACGACCAGGCAGACACCGGCACCAAGAACATCACGCGCGAGCACGAGATGGCCCTGGCCGCGAACGCCCGGGAGATGCTGGAGCAGACCGAGCGCGCCCTGGAGCGCCTCGACGCGGGCACGTACGGGCTCTGCGAGAACTGCGGCAACCCGATCGGCAAGGCCCGCATGCAGGCCTTCCCGCGCGCGACCCTGTGCGTCGAGTGCAAGCAGAAGCAGGAGCGGCGCTCCTGAGCGCGGCCTGGAAACCGGCTGCCTTATGCGTGTGTCGTACCCTCGTCCCAGTCAGGTACCTAGGTTGAGGGATTCACGTGGCAGAGGCGGAGCGCATCATCGGTACGCCGGACATCCCTGAGGCAGAGCACGGCGCCGACGGCGGCCAGGACGCCGGGGGCGGCCAGGACGCCGAGGGCGCGCAGAAGCCCACGGGCAAGCGCAAGATCGCCGTGCTCTTCGGTGTGGCCCTGGTCGCGTACGCCCTGGACCTCGTCAGCAAGATGGTCGTGGTCGCCAAACTGGAGCACCACGAGCCGATCGACGTGGTCGGTGACCTGCTGCGCTTCAACGCGATCCGCAACGCGGGCGCCGCCTTCGGCATGGGCGAGGCCTACACCATCATCTTCACGGTGATCGCCGCGGGCGTGATCGTGGTGATCGCCCGGCTCGCGCGCAAGCTCTACAGCCTGCCGTGGGCGATCGCGCTCGGCCTGCTGCTCGGCGGCGCGCTCGGCAACCTGACCGACCGGATCTTCCGCTCGCCCGGCGTCTTCAAGGGCGCGGTCGTCGACTTCATCGCCCCCAAGGGCTTCGCGGTGTTCAACCTCGCGGACTCGGCGATCGTCTGCGGCGGCATCCTGATCGTGCTGCTCTCCTTCCGCGGGCTCGACCCGGACGGGACCGTGCACAAGGACTGACCCGTACCGAAGGCCCCGCGCGCGGGGCCTTCGGTACGGGAGTGTCCGCCCCCTCCTGCATACTCGTGGGGTGAGCACGATTCCCGAGATCCGTACCCTGCCCGTGCCCGACGGCCTGGAGGGCGAGCGCGTCGACGCCGCCATCTCGCGCATGTTCGGGTTCTCCCGCACGAAGGCCGCCGAGCTCGCGGCCGCCGGCAAGGTGCTGGTCGACGGCGCGGTCGCCGGCAAGTCCGAGCGCGTGCACGGCGGCGCCTGGCTGGAGGTGGAGATGCCGCAGGCGCCCGCCCCGGTGCAGATCGTCGCCGAGCCCGTCGAGGGCATGGAGATCGTGCACGACGACGAGGACATCGTCGTGATCGTCAAGCCCATCGGCGTCGCCGCGCACCCGAGCCCCGGCTGGACCGGCACCACCGTGATCGGCGGCCTCGCGGCGGCGGGGTACCGCATCTCGACGTCCGGCGCCGCCGAGCGCCAGGGCATCGTGCACCGCCTGGACGTGGGCACCTCGGGCCTGATGGTGGTCGCCAAGTCCGAGCGGGCGTACACGTCGCTGAAGCGCCAGTTCAAGGAGCGCACGGTCGACAAGCGGTACAACGCGCTGGTGCAGGGCCACCCCGACCCCATGAGCGGCACCATCGACGCCCCCATCGGCCGCCACCCGAACCACGACTACAAGTGGGCGGTCACCGCCGAGGGCAAGCCCTCGGTCACGCACTACGACCTGATGGAGGCCTTCCGCTCCGCCTCGCTGCTCGACATCAAGCTGGAGACGGGCCGCACCCACCAGATCCGCGTCCACATGGCCGCCCACCGCCACCCGTGCGTGGGCGACCTGACGTACGGCGCGGACCCGACGATCGCCAAGCGCCTGGGCCTGACCCGGCAGTGGCTGCACGCGGTGCGGCTCGGCTTCGAGCACCCCGGGGACGGCCAGTGGGTCGAGTACGCGAGCGGCTACCCCGACGACCTCCAGCAGGCCCTCGACCGGGTGCGGGCGGAGAGCCAGTGAGCACCCCCGTGACCTGCCGGGTCGCGGTCGGCCAGGAGGACCTGGACGCCTGTTTCGCCGTCCGCAAGGAGGTCTTCGTCGCCGAGCAGGGCGTGCCCGAGGACCTGGAGTACGACGCGTACGACACGGGGGCCGTGCACGTCCTCGCGGTGCGCCGCGAGGACGGGGCGCCGCTCGGCACCGGCCGGCTCCTCACGGGCGAGGCCGCGGCCGTCAAGAACGGCGGGGACGCCACCGTGGGGGCCCTGGGCAGGCTGGCCGTGCTGCGCTCCGCGCGCGGGCTCGGGGTCGGCGCCGCGCTGGTCCGGGCCATCGAGGACGCCGCCCGCGAGCGCGGGCTCGGCGCCGTCGACCTGCACGCGCAGACGCACGCCCTGGGGTTCTACGAACGGCTGGGGTACGAGGTGTACGGCCCGGAGTTCCCCGACGCGGGAATCCCGCACCGGGCCATGCGCAAGGCACTGCGCTAGCCGGACGCAGCCGGGCGGGCGGGTGATTCGCCCGCTTTGCCCCCTTCCGTGGCAAGGTTGAGGTCCTGATCGTGCAGGACTCGGCTCCCGGAGGGCACCCGTGGATCAACTGGCGCTGCTGCTCGTCCTGTTGCTGGGAGCCGTGGTGACGGTGCCGGTGGGGGACCGGCTCGGGCTCCCCGCGCCCGTCCTGATGACGCTCGGGGGCATCGTCCTCGCGTATCTGCCCTTCGTGCCGAACGTGGACGTCCCGCCGGACTTCATCCTTCCGCTGGTGCTTCCGCCGCTGCTCTACGCCGCCGTGCAGCGCACGTCCTGGCGGCAGTTCGCGGCCAACATCCGCCCCATCCTGCTGCTCGCCGTCGCCCTCGTCTTCGTGACGACGGCGGCCGTCGCGGCCGTCGCGCACGCGATCGTGCCGGGCCTGCCGCTGGCCGCCGCGCTCGCCCTCGGCGCGCTCGTCGCCCCGCCCGACCCGGTCGCGGCGACCGCGGTGGCCGGATCGCTAGGCCTGCCGCGGCGCCTGGTGTCGATCCTGGAGGGCGAGGGCCTGTTCAACGACGTCACGGCGATCGTGCTCTACCACGTGGCGATCGCCGCCGCCGTCAGCGGCACCTTCTCCTGGCCGTCGGCGGCCGGTCAGCTCGTGCTCTCCGCGGTCGTCGCCGTGGCCGTGGGGCTCGCGCTCGGCTGGCTGAGCAACCAGCTGATGGGCCGGCTCGCCGACGCGACGCTCCAGACGGGCCTGACCCTGCTCGTGCCGTTCGTCGCCTACGTCCTCGCCGAGGAGCTGCACGGCTCCGGCGTCCTCGCCGTCCTGACCACCGCGCTCTATCTGGCCGAGCACGCCGTCGACGCCGACGACGTGCTCGGCCGGATCACCGGCCAGTCCTTCTGGCAGATCGTCGACACGCTGGTCACCGGCGTCGCCTTCGGGCTCATCGGGCTCGAACTGCACAACGTCTTCGGCACGTCCGAGGGGCGCGAGTGGCAGATGCTCGGCTGGGGCGCCGCGGTCGTGGCCGTCGTCGTCGGCGTACGGCTGCTGTGGCTGCTGCCCGCGACGTGGCTCGCCAAACGACTGCACCAGCGGCGCGACTACGACGAGGAGATCCCGATGTCGTGGCGCGAGACCGTCGTCATGTGGTGGTCGGGGATGCGCGGCGTCGCCTCGGTCGCGCTCGCCCTCGCCATCCCGCTCAAGACGGACGACGGAGCCCCGTTCCCGGGCCGCGACGAGGTCGTCTTCATCGCCTTCTGCGTCATCATGGCCACGCTCGTCGCCCAGGGCCTGACCCTGCCCTGGCTGGTGAAGAAGCTCGGCGTCCGCGCGGACACCGACGCCGAGCGGGCCCTGGAGCGCGCTCTCGCCCTGCGCGCCGCCAAGGCCGCCAAGGCCCGGCTCCGGGAGATCGAGGAGGTCGAGGAGCTGCCCGAGGAGCTGTCCGAGCGGCTCCTGCGCGGCGCCTTCGACATCGGCGCCCGGATCAGCCCGGACATCGTCGACGACGAGCGGCGCGAGCGGTACGCCAAGCGCGTCGACCGCTTCAAGGCGGTCCAGCGCATCCAGCGCGAGATGATGTCGGCGGCCCGGCACGCGGTCCTCTCCGCGCGCAGCGAGCCCGGCTCCGACCCGGAGATCGTGGACCGGGTCCTGCGCCAGCTCGACGTCCGCAGCCTGCGCTGACGGGCGCCCGGCTCAGCCCCGGCCGGTGCGCGGCGCGTGCGGCGCCGTCGGGCGCGGCCGGGCGTCGTCGGGCGGCAGCTCCGCCCAGGCGGTGTTGACCCGTGGCAGCGCGTACGGATGGTGCTCGGCCAGCCAGGCGACGAGCTGCTCGCGGACCGTGACCCGTACCGTCCAGATGTCGTCGGCGTCCTTGGCGGTGGCGAGCGCGCGCACCTGGATCGTGCTGACCGTGGTGTCGGTCACCGCCAGGCCCCAGTCCCGGCCGTCCCAGGCGGCGCAGTCGCGCAGCACGTCGTGCAGCTTCTCGCGCATGGCCGCGACCGGGGCGGTGTGGTCGAGGTGGAAGAAGACCGTGCCGGTCATCTGGGAGCCGCCGCGCGACCAGTTCTCGAACGGCTTCGACGTGAAGTACGAGACGGGCATCGTGATCCGCCGCTCGTCCCAGGTGCGCACGGCCAGGAACGTCAGCGTGATCTCCTCGACGGTGCCCCACTCGCCGTCCACGACGACGGTGTCGCCGATCCGCACCATGTCGCCGAACGCGATCTGCAGCCCGGCGAAGAGGTTCCCGAGCGTGGACTGCGCGGCGACGCCCGCCACGATGCCCAGGATGCCCGCGGACGCCAGGAGCGAGGCCCCGGCCGCCTGCATCGCGGGGAACGTGAGCAGCATCGCGGCCACCGCCACCACGCCGATCAGGGCCGCGACGACGCGCTGGATCAGCGTCACCTGCGTACGGACGCGGCGCACCCGGGCGGGGTCGCGGTGGGTGGCGGCGTAGCGCGCGTACGACGCTTCCACTATCGCCGTGGAGATCCGCACCGCGAGCCAGGCCACCGAGCCGATCAGGACCAGGGTGAGGGCTCTGCCGATGCCCGCCGAGTGGTCCTCGGCGATCTTGGCGTGCGCGTACGAGCCGCGCAGCAGGGCGGCGCACAGGACGACTTGCAGGGGCAGGCGGCAGCGGCGGAGCAGTCCCCACAGGGGACGCTGCGGCTGCAGGGCGTCGGCACGGCGCAGTGCCGTGTCCACCAGCCAGCCGACGGCCAGGGTGAGCACGAGTACGGCGCCGACCACGATCAACGGTCGCAGGACGTTCTCCATGTGTCCGAGGGTAGGTGGAGCGGGTGGGACGATCGAGAGCAGGTGGGACGGGTGGGCTCGGATGGCACGATGGAGCCATGAACATCGTGCTTTTCCATTCGACGTACGGGCTGCGGCCCGCGGTGCGCGCGGCGGCCGACCGGCTGCGCGCGGCGGGCCACCAGGTGTGGACCCCCGACCTCTTCGAGGGGCGCGTCTTCGACACCGTCGAGGAGGGCATGGCCCACCAGGAAGAAGTGGGCAGGGACGAGCTCCTCAAACGTGCGGTTCTGGCCGCGGCGCCGTACTCGGACCGCGGCCTGGTCTACGCGGGCTTCTCGTTCGGCGCCTCGGTCGCGCAGACCCTCGCGCTCGGCGACGACAAGGCGCGCGGCCTGCTGCTCCTGCACGGCACGAGCGACATCGCCGAGAACGCGTCGGTGGACGGCCTGCCGGTGCAGCTGCACGTCGCCGAGCCCGACCCGTTCGAGACGGACGACTGGCTGAGCGCCTGGTACCTGCGGATGGGCCGGATCGGCGCCGACGTGGAGGTCTACCGCTACGCCGGGGCGGGCCACCTGTTCACCGACCCGGACCTGGACGACTACGACGCCGACGCGGCCGAGACCACCTGGCGCACGGCCCTCGGCTTCCTCCAGACCCTCTAGGGGGCGTCGGCGGGGCACGGTGACGCGCGTGCGCCACCGTGCCCGGCGAGCGGTCAGCGCACCGGCTCGCGCACCCGCTCCACCTTCTGCGTCCCGCTGAGCGTTCGGTACGAGCGGGCCCAGGACGACGTGGCCTTGGGGTCCTTGCGGTCGGAGACCACGTAGTAGTCCATCTGCGAGCGCTCGGCGGTCACGTCGAGGACGCCGTAGCCGTGCGAGTCCATGTCCAGCCACTTCACATGGCGGTTGGCGGCCTTGACGGCGGCCACGCCGACGAGCGACAGCGTGTGCGGCGCCACCTTCAGATAGTCGTCGACGTTGTCGGAGGTCACGGACGTGACGACGAACTCCGTGGCGGCCGACGGCGACGACGGGTACGTGGCGGCCGTGACGGGCACGTCGTTCGCCCAGGCCATGTGGATGTCGCCGGTCAGGAACACCGTGTTCTCGACGCCCTTGTCCCGCAGGTGCCCGATCAGCTCCTTGCGGTCGTGCGTGTAGCCGTCCCACTGGTCGGTGTTGACGGCCAGGCCCTCCTTGGGCAGGCCGAGCAGCTCGGCAAGCGGCGCGAGCAGATACGCCGGGAGCGAGCCGAAGGCCACCGGCGAGATCATCACCGAGGTGCCCACCAGCTTCCACGCGGCGTCGGAGGAGGCCAGGCCCGCCTTCAGCCAGTCGAGCTGGGCGCGCCCCGTGATCGTGCGCTCCGGCGAGTCCACGGCGCCGCTGCCGGGCTTGGCCTGCTGGGAGCGGAACGAGCGCAGGTCGAGCAGGTGCAGATCGGCCAGCTTGCCGAAGCGCAGGCGGCGGTAGACGGTGCCCTCGGTGGAGGGGCGGACCGGCATCCACTCGAAGTACGCCTGCTTGGCGGCGGCCACGCGCGCGGCCCAGGGGCCCTCGGTCTCGGGCTGGTGGTTCTCCGCGCCGCCGGACCAGGCGTCGTTGGCGACCTCGTGGTCGTCCCAGATCGCGATGACCGGGTGCGTGGCGTGCATCGCCAGGGCGTCCGGGTCGGTCTTGTGGACGCCGTGGCGCTCGCGGTAGTCGGCGAGCGTGACGATTTCGTGCTGGGGGCGGTGCTCGCGCACCAGGCCGCGGGTGGAGGCGTAGCCGCCGGACGCGTACTCGTACAGGTAGTCGCCGAGGTGCAGGACCGCGTCGAGCTCGGTGCGGGCCGCGAGGTGGCGGTACGACGAGAAGTAGCCCGCCTCCCAGTTGGCGCAGGAGACCACGCCGAAGCGGACGCCGGGCGCGGCCGCGTCGTGCGCGGGCGCGGTGCGGGTCCGGCCGACGGGCGAGCGCACCGTGGAACCGCCCTCTACGGAGAAGCGGTAGTAATAGGTGGTGGCCTGGCGCAAGCCCCTTACATCCGCCTTGACGGTGTGGTCGCTCGCCGCCGTCGCGGTGGTGGTTCCCCGGCCGACGACCCGGGTGAAGCCCTTGTCCTCGGCCACCTCCCAACCCACCTGCACGTCGGGGCCCTTGCCGGAGCCGGGCACCGCGTCCGGGGTCGGCGTGACGCGCGTCCAGAGCAGGACGCCGTCGGGCAGCGGGTCGCCGGAGGCGACGCCGTGCGCGAAGGCCGGGCCGTCGGCGGCGCGGGCGGTCCCCGCTGCCGCGAGCGGCGCGGCGAGGACGGCGGTGGCGGCCGCGGCCTTGACGACGGTCCGGCGGCGCGGTGTGAGTGCGGCGGCCCGCGGTCTGCCGGAGTCCTCGGCGGCCGCGGGGGAGTTGTTGTCTATTCGACTGGTCACGAGGAGGAACCCTACGGACCAGTAACGCGGAAAGAGCGGGCGCCCTCGAAAAGTTCGCCCGCTCTTCCTCAAGCCGTCTACTGCGCTTGCGTGATGACTCCCGGTCAGGCCTTCAGGGCCTTGTCCACGGCCTTGGTGAAGTCCTCGGGCGTCATCGGGGCGTTGCGGCCGTCGGCGCCCTTGAGCTGCTTGCCGTTCATGACGAAGGCCGGGGTGCCCTCGACGCCGTCCTTGTTGTCGCTGAAGGCGTCCGACACGGCCAGGGCCCAGCGGTCGTAGGTGCCGTCCTTGACGTCCTTCTTGAAGGCCGCGCTCTTCTTGAGCTCGGGCACCTCGTTGGCGATCTTCAGGAGGTAGGAGTCGTCCTTGAACTTGTCCTGGTCCTCCGCGGGGTGGTTGTCGGCGGAGTACAGGGCCTTCTTGTAGGCGAGGAAGGCGTCCGGGGAGACGTTCAGGGCAGCGCCGAGCGCGCTCATCGCGTTGCGCGAGCCCTCGCCGGGGAAGTTGCGGTCGAGGAAGGTCGCGCCGACGAACTGGACCTTGTACTTGCCGTCCTTGAGGTCCTTCTCGACGGTCGGGCCGACGGCCTGCTCGAAGCTGGCGCAGATCGGGCAGCGCGGGTCCTCGTAGACCTTCAGGGTCTTCTTGGCGCTCGCCTTGCCGACGACGATCGTCGTGCCGTCCTTGCCCGAGGTGTTGGCGGGCTTGACCAGCTTCTGGTCCTTGGCCTCTTCCCAGTAGCCGGGCTTGTTGTTCTGGACGACGGCGTAGCCGATGCCGCCGGCGATGGCGATGACGCCGACGACGGATGCGCCGACGATGATCGACCGCTTGCGCTTCTCGCGCTGGCGCTCGGCCTCCTGCTGGGCGCGGATCCGCTCGCGGGCGGCCTGCTTGGCGGCCTGGCTGTTGCGCTTGCTCATGGTGGTACTCCGTGATGGTGAGAGAGGGGGACGTGCGTACTCAGGCGACAGCGGCCGAGCACGGCGGTCCACGCCGTCCCACGCAGTGCACGAAGAGCCGGGTGCGCGCCGCCCGGGCCCGGAGCACGGGCCGCGGCGCGCGCTGCCCCGGAGCGACCCGGGCGGTCACCACGGCCAGGGCGATCAGCAGCGGCCGGAAGGTGGCCGCGGCCACCGCGCGCAGCAGCTGGGCGAGGGCGCGCTCGCCCCGGTGCAGCCAGGCTGCGGCGGCGAGACCGACGCCGACGTGCGTGGCGAGCAGCAGCCAGGCCGCGCCCGGGTCGGCGTCGGCGAGCAGGGCGGCGGCGCCGTGCAGCCGCTCGCCGCCCGCCATCCGGGCCAGCGGGGTGCCGACGTCGGCGCCGCCGCACAGTACGTCGACGCCGAAGGAGCGCAGCGGGCCCGCGACCGGGCCCCCGGCCTGGCCGTAGCAGACGTGCTGGCCGGTGGTGAAGACCGTGTCCGCGGCGAGCTCCAGCGGGACGAGCAGCGCGGCGATCTTGCCGAAGCCGCGCTCGCGCCCGGCCAGGGCGTACGCGATGACGTAGACGACGGCCGTGATCGCCAGGCAGGTGGTCAGCGGCAGCGGGGCCCGGGACAGCAGGATGTGCGACGCGGCGGACAGCAGCACGACGAGTGCCGTGAACAGTGCCGCGCGCACCACTCTCATCTGGGTCCCGAATATGTCCATCGCGCAAGCGAGTGTGCCATGAGCCTTCGTAAGGCATCCCTAAAGGGTCCCTGTGAATCACTCAGGATCTTGCGGGTGCGTCGCAGGGGCCCCTGTGGGCGCGGCGGGGCCCTGCGGCCGGTCTCCTACAGGCCCGGTATCCGGCCGTTGCGGAAGAGGTCGACGAAGATCTGGTGGTCGGCGCGCGCACGGGCGCCGTAGCGGTGCGCGAAGTCCACGAGGAGGTCCGCGAAGCCCGCCTCGTCGGCCGCGATCGCGGCGTCGATCGCCCGCTCCGTGGAGAACGGCACCAGGTCCGAGTGGCCGCTCTCGTCGTCCGCCGCGGCGTGCATCGCGGCGGTGGCCCGGCCCAGGTCGGCGACCACCGCGGCGATCTCCTCCGGGTCGTCGATGTCCGACCAGTCCAGGTCGACCGCGTACGGCGACACCTCGGCGACGAGCTGGCCCGCGCCGTCCAGCTCGGTCCAGCCGAGCCAGGGGTCGGCGTGCGCTTGCAGGGCGCGCTGCGAGATGACCGTGCGGTGGCCCTCGTGCTGGAAGTACGCGCGGATCGAGGCGTCCGTCACATGGCGCGAGACGGCGGGGGTCTGGGCCTGCTTGAGGTAGATCACGACGTCGTTCTCCAACGCGTCGCTGTTGCCCTCCAGGAGGATGTTGTACGAGGGCAGCCCGGCCGAGCCGATGCCGATGCCGCGGCGGCCCACGACGTCCTTGACGCGGTAGGAGTCCGGGCGGGTCAGGGAGGACTCCGGGAGCGTCTCCAGATAGCCGTCGAAGGCCGCGAGGACCTTGTAGCGCGTGGCGGCGTCCAGCTCGATGGAGCCGCCGCCCGGCGCGAAGCGGCGCTCGAAGTCACGGATCTCCGTCATCGAGTCCAGGAGCGCGAAGCGGGTCAGGGAGCGGGCGGCGCGCAGCGCGCCGAGCAGCGGGCCCTGGGCGGTGTCGAGCGTGAAGGGGGGCACTTCCTCGCTCTTGGCGCCCGTCGCCAGGTCGTGGATCCGCGCGCGGTAGGCCGCCGCGTAGGTCCGCACCAGGCCGGTGATCTGCTCGTCGCTGAGCGCCTTCGTGTAGCCGATCAGGGCGAGCGAGGCGGCGAAGCGCTTGAGGTCCCAGGTGAAGGGGCCGACGTACGCCTCGTCGAAGTCGTTCACGTTGAAGATCAGGCGGCCCTGGGCGTCCATGTACGTGCCGAAGTTCTCCGCGTGCAGGTCGCCGTGGATCCACACCCGGCCCGTGCGGTCGTCCAGATACGGCCCCGTGTGTATCTCCCCGCCGTCGCGCCCGGCGTGCTCGCGCTCCAGGTCGTGGTAGAAGAGGCAGGCCGTGCCCCGGTAGAACGCGAAGGCGGAGGCCGCCATCTTGCGGAACTTCACCCGGAACGCCGCGGGGTCGGCGGCGAGCAGCTCGCCGAAAGCGGTGCCGAAGACGGCGAGGATCTCCTCGCCGCGCTGCTCGGCGGTGGGCTGCGGGACCGACATCGCGGGGTGCCTCCTGGTGCATGACATGGGACAGGTGTTCCGTGCCCCCTGCCCTCTTCCAACGCCCGACCGTACTCCTGAGTGCCGCTCGGCTGTCAGTGACCCGGACTAGACTTCCCCGCTGTCCCCCCAGACTGTCCGCAGCCTGTCGCCGAGTGTTTCCGTTGGAGGCCAAAGCCGTGTCGAAGCCGCCCTTCACGCACCTGCACGTGCACACCCAGTACTCGCTCCTGGACGGCGCGGCACGGCTGAAGGACATGTTCAAGGCGTGCAACGACATGGGCATGACCCACATCGCCATGTCGGACCACGGCAACCTCCACGGGGCGTACGACTTCTTCCACACCGCCCAGAAGGCCGGGGTCACCCCGATCATCGGCATCGAGGCGTACGTGGCCCCGGAGTCGCGGCGCAACAAGCGCAAGATCCAGTGGGGCCAGCCGCACCAGAAGCGGGACGACGTCTCCGGTTCGGGTGGTTACACGCACAAGACGATCTGGGCGGCGAACAAGACGGGCCTGCACAACCTCTTCCGGCTGTCCTCGGACGCGTACGCCGAGGGCTGGCTCCAGAAGTGGCCCCGCATGGACAAGGAGACGATCTCCCAGTGGTCGGAGGGGCTCATCGCCTCCACCGGCTGCCCGTCCGGCGAGCTCCAGACCCGCCTGCGCCTCGGCCAGTTCGACGAGGCCCTGAAGGCCGCCTCGGAGTACCAGGACATCTTCGGCAAGGACCGGTACTTCCTGGAGCTGATGGACCACGGCATCGAGATCGAGCGCCGGGTCCGCGACGGCCTCCTGGAGATCGGCAAGAAGCTCGGCATCCCCCCGCTGGTCACCAACGACTCGCACTACACCTACGCGCACGAGGCGACCGCCCACGACGCCCTGCTCTGCATCCAGACCGGCAAGAACCTCTCGGACCCGGACCGCTTCCGCTTCGACGGCACCGGCTACTACCTGAAGTCCACGGACGAGATGTACGCCGTCGACTCCTCGGACGCCTGGCAGGAGGGCTGCCGCAACACCCTCCTGGTGGCCGAGCAGATCGACACCACCGGCATGTTCGAGAAGCGCGACCTCATGCCGAAGTTCGACATCCCCGAGGGCTTCACCGAGGTCACCTGGTTCCAGGAGGAGGTCCGCCGCGGCATGGAGCGCCGCTACCCGGGCGGCGTCCCCGAGGACCGCCAGAAGCAGGCCGAGTACGAGATGGACACGATCATCTCGATGGGCTTCCCGGGATACTTCCTGGTCGTCGCCGACTTCATCATGTGGGCCAAGAAGCAGGGCATCGCGGTGGGCCCCGGCCGAGGCTCCGCGGCCGGCTCGATCGTCGCGTACGCCATGGGCATCACCGACCTCGACCCGATCACGCACGGCCTGATCTTCGAGCGGTTCCTCAACCCCGAGCGCATCTCCATGCCCGACGTCGACATCGACTTCGACGAGCGCAGGCGCGTCGAGGTGATCCGGTACGTGACGGAGAAGTACGGCTCCGACAAGGTCGCCATGATCGGCACCTACGGCAAGATCAAGGCCAAGAACGCCATCAAGGACTCCGCCCGCGTCCTCGGCTATCCGTACGCGATGGGCGACCGCCTCACCAAGGCCATGCCCGCCGACGTCCTCGGCAAGGGCATCGACCTCGACGGCATCACCAACCCCAGCCACCCGCGCTACAGCGAGGCGGGCGAGATCCGGGCGATGTACGAGAACGAGCCGGACGTGAAGAAGGTCATCGACACAGCCAAGGGCGTCGAGGGCCTGGTCCGGCAGATGGGCGTGCACGCCGCGGGCGTCATCATGTCCAGCGAGCCGATCGTCGACCACGCCCCGATCTGGGTGCGGCACACCGACGGCGTCACCATCACGCAGTGGGACTACCCGCAGTGCGAGTCGCTCGGCCTGCTGAAGATGGACTTCCTCGGCCTGCGCAACCTCACGATCATGGACGACGCCGTCAAGATGGTGAAGGCCAACAAGGGCATCGACCTGGAGATGCTCGACCTCCCGCTCGACGACCCCAAGACCTTCGAACTGCTCTGCCGCGGTGACACACTCGGCGTGTTCCAGTTCGACGGCGGTCCGATGCGCTCGCTGCTCCGCCAGATGCAGCCCGACAACTTCGAGGACATTTCCGCCGTCTCGGCCCTGTACCGGCCGGGCCCCATGGGAATGAACTCGCACACGAACTACGCGGAGCGCAAGAACGGCCGCCAGGAGATCACCCCGATCCACCCGGAGCTGGAGGAGCCGCTCAAGGAGACCCTGGGTCTCACCTACGGCCTGATCGTGTACCAGGAGCAGGTGCAGAAGGCCGCCCAGATCATCGCCGGGTACTCCCTCGGCGAGGCCGACATCCTCCGCCGCGTGATGGGCAAGAAGAAGCCGGAGGAGCTGGAGAAGAACTTCGGCATCTTCCAGGCGGGCGCCCGCAAGAACGGCTACTCCGACGCGGCGATCCAGGCCCTGTGGGACGTCCTGGTCCCGTTCGCCGGATACGCGTTCAACAAGGCGCACTCCTCCGCGTACGGCCTGGTCACGTACTGGACCGCGTATCTGAAGGCGAACTACCCGGCCGAGTACATGGCCGCGCTGCTCACCTCGGTGAAGGACGACAAGGACAAGTCGGCCGTCTATCTGAACGAGTGCCGCCGCATGCGGATCAAGGTCCTCCCGCCGAACGTGAACGAGTCGGTGCACAACTTCGCCGCCCAGGGCGACGACGTGATCCTCTTCGGCCTCGAAGCCGTCCGGAACGTGGGCACCAACGTGGTGGACGCGATCATCCGCTCCCGCAAGGCCAAGGGGAAGTACGCCTCCTTCCCCGACTACCTGGACAAGGTCGAGGCCGCCGCCTGCAACAAGCGCACCACGGAGTCGCTGATCAAGGCCGGTGCCTTCGACACCATGGGGCACACCCGCAAGGGCCTGACCGCGCAGTACGAGCCGATGATCGACAACGTGGTCGCGGTCAAGCGCAAGGAGGCCGAGGGCCAGTTCGACCTCTTCGGCGGCATGGGCGAGGACGACTCCAGCGAGCCCGGCTTCGGCCTGGACGTGGAGTTCTCCGAGGACGAGTGGGACAAGACCTATCTGCTCGCCCAGGAGCGCGAGATGCTCGGTCTGTACGTGTCCGACCACCCCCTCTTCGGCCTGGAGAACGTGCTCGCGGACAAGGCCGACGCGGGCATCGGGCAGCTCACCGGCGGGGACTTCTCCGACGGCGCCGTCGTCACCATCGGCGGCATCATCTCCGGCCTCCAGCGCAAGATGACCAAGCAGGGCAACGCCTGGGCCATCGCCACCGTCGAGGACCTCGCGGGCTCCATCGAGTGCATGTTCTTCCCGGCGACCTACCAGCTGGTCTCGACCCAGCTCGTCGAGGACGCCGTCGTCTTCGTCAAGGGCCGCCTGGACAAGCGCGAGGACGTGCCCCGGCTCGTCGCGATGGAGCTCCAGGTCCCCGACCTGTCGAACGCGGGCACCAACGCCCCGGTCCTCATCACCATCCCCACGGTGAAGGTGAGCCCGCCGATGGTCACCCGGCTCGGCGAGATCCTCAGCCACCACAAGGGCAACAGCGAGGTGCGGATCAAGCTCCAGGGGGCGCAGAAGACCACGGTGCTGCGGCTCGACCGGCACCGCGTGAAGCCGGACCCGGCCCTCTTCGGCGACCTGAAGGTGCTGCTCGGCCCGTCCTGCCTGACGGGCTGACGGACCGACCGGCTGCCGGGGTAACGGACCGACCGGCTGACCGGCTGCCGGGGTAACGGACCGACCGCCTGCCGGACCCGGAGCACCGCACGGCTGAGGGGCGCACCCGCATCGGGTGCGCCCCTCCGGTGTGCCTGAGCCCGCGTCAGTTGTGGCCGAAGCGGCGTTCGCGGTGCTTGCGGGCGACATCGCCCGGGTTCGCCTCGGCGGCGGACTTCGCCTGGGCCTCCATCGAGGACTGCTGCGCCTGCTGCTGACCGCGCTCGGCCTGGGCCGCGGCCTTCTGGTTCCGGTCGCGGTTCTTGTTCTTGGCCATATTGATCTTCCTCCTGCGAAGGATCGGGGGGCCAGGACGCGACCAGACTCACATATATGTGACAATCGTGCATTTCGGGCACTCACCGTGCGTAATAGGGGCTGCCGGAGGGTACGGAGCGGATACGCCACGCCGAAGATCGAGTTTCGAGCCGTTAACCTCCGCGAGGTCGGGCAGACTCGAAGCGAACCCGAAGTGACCCCCAGGACCGCTGGTCCGCGGCCATGTGCCGGTGAGACCGTTCGGGGCACCCGTGGGGAGCTTTCGGGCAAGGCCGGGCAAGCCGGGCAACCTGGAAAGAGGGTGGATCGTGTGGACCGCTGCGTCGTCCTGGTGGACGCCGGGTATCTGCTGGGAGCCGCCGCGAGCCTCCTCGCGGGAGAGCCGTCCCGGTCCAGGATCACCGTCGACCACACCGCGCTCATCCAGGGCCTGCGCGAGCGCGCCGAGTCCGACACCGAGCGGCCGCTCCTTCGCATCTACTGGTTCGACGGCGCGCCCGACCGCGTGCCGCAGCCCGAGCACCGCAGGCTGCGCGTCATGCCGCGCGTGACCGTCCGCCTGGGCGCCCTGACCCGCAGCGACGGGCGGTGGGCGCAGAAGGGCGTGGACGCCGCCATGCACGCCGAGCTGACGGAGCTGGCCCGCAACCGCGCCTGCTCCGACGTCGTGCTCGTCACCGGCGACGGCGATCTGCTGCCCGGCATGATGGCCGCCAAGGAGCACGGCGTCGCCGTCCACCTGTGGGCCGTCCAGGCCGCCGACGGCGACTACAACCAGTCCGAGGACCTCGTCGCCGAGGCCGACGAGCGGCGCGTCCTCGACCGCGCCTGGATCACCAAGGCCGTCCGCGCCAAGGAGCTCGGCGGTGTCTGCGCGCCGCCGCCCGTGCCCCGGCCCGAGATCGCCGCGATCCTCTCCGCGCCGCTGCCCGAGTCCGCCCTGGCCGCCGCCCCCGCGGAGTCCGCCGAGCAGCCCGCCGCCCAGCACGCGGCCGCCTCCCCGCGCGCCCAGGAGAACGGCGACCGGGCCGCCAAGGGCGTCCCCACCCCCAAGGACCTCGCCGCCCTGCGCGGACCGGGCCCGGTCCAGACGGGCAAGGAGCACACCAGCGCGACCCTGCGCTGGTCGTCGGACAAGGGCTGGGTCGACCGCCCCGGCACCCCCTCGGAGTCCGCCGAGGCCGCCGCGCTGCCCACGCTCGCCCAGCTCACCACGGCCGAGCAGCGCTGGGCCGACCGCGAGGAGGACATCACCACCGTCGGCGGGGATCCCTACGAGGTCGGGCAGGTCTTCGCGCGCCGCTGGATGGCGCGCCTGCCCGAGCAGCACAACCTGCAGAAGCTGTCCGCGATGTACCCGCGCATCCCGCACCGCGTCGACGGCGAGCTGCTGCGCTACGCCGCCCGCTTCGGGCTGCTCGCCCACAAGGACGACCAGATCGACGAGCACGACCGCTATGCGATCCGTGCCGGATTCTGGCGGGAAATCGACGTTCGTACCGCCGCCGAGCACGTGCCTGCCGGGGAGTGAGGGGTTTCGCGGCGCCCGGAGCGAGGGCCGGATAAGAACCCTCCAGGGGTTCGCGGCGCGCCCGGACACACGCGTGAGGCCCGCCCCGCGCGCCCCGCCGCGCTGCCGACCCCGTACCCTCGTCCTTCGTGAGTACGCGCGCGGCACAGGCAGTCCGAGGGGGGCTCCGGCAGGGGCACGGCAGCGATGCCGTCTGCGTGGTGCGCGATCTGGTCAAGGTCTATCCCGCAGCCCGGGGCAGGCGCGGCAGGCCCGCGACGCCCGAGGTGCGCGCCAGCGACGGCGTCGGCATCCAGGTGGGCCGCGGCGAGATCTTCGGCCTCCTCGGGCCCAACGGCGCCGGGAAGTCCACCCTCGTACGCCAGCTGACCGGCCTCATGCGCCCCGACAGCGGCAGCGTCGAGGTCCTCGGCCACGACATCGTGCGCCACCCGGAGCGGGCCGCCCGGCTGCTCGCCTACCTCGGCCAGGAGTCGACCGCCCTCGACGAGCTGACCGTCTCCCTCGCCGTCGAGACGACCGCGCGCCTGCGCGGCCTCGACGCGGCCCGCGCCCGGGCCCAGCGCGACGACGTCCTCGACGAGCTCGGGCTCACCGAGCTCGCCTCCCGGCCCCTGAAGAAGCTCTCCGGCGGCCAGCGCAGGCTCGCCTGCTTCGCCACCGCCCTCGTCGGGGAGCGGCAGCTGCTCGTGCTCGACGAGCCGACGACCGGCATGGACCCGGTCGCGCGGCGCGCGGTGTGGGGCGCGGTCGACCGGCGGCGCGCCGAGCGCGGCACGACCGTCCTGCTCGTCACGCACAACGTCATCGAGGCCGAGACCGTGCTCGACCGCGTCGCCGTGCTCGACCACGGCAAGGTCATCGCCTGCGACACGCCCACCGGCCTGAAGGAGAAGGTCGCGGGCGAGGTGCGGGTGGAGCTCGTGTGGCGGGAGCGGGCCCCCGTCGACGTCCCGGAGGTCGCCGCGCTGCGGTCGTCCGCCGTGGAGTCCGGGCGCCGCTGGACCCTGCGGCTCGCGCCGGAGGAGGCCAGGGCGGCCGTCGCCGCGGTCACGGGCGGCGGCGCCTTCGCCGCGCTCGACGACTTCACGCTGGCCACGCCCAGCCTGGAGGACGTGTATCTGGCCCTCGGCGGGCGCGGCGGGGACGGACTGGTGAAGGCGTGAGGGACCGAGCCGTGAAGCGTTGGGACGTCTGCAGGAAGGTTGTCCGTTGAGTGCCGTTCCCCTGGAGGCCGTGATCCGGGCCGAGGACGACCGCGCGGCGGCGGTGGACGTGGCGGCGCCGCTGGGCCCGCGGGCCCGGATGCTTCCCGCCCTGGGCGCGGTATACCGCGCCCAGCTGTCGCGGGCCCGGGTCGCGCGCATCCCGCTGCTCTTCGTCGCCACCTTCCAGTCGGTCGGCATCATGATCCTCATGCGCGGGGTCGTGGACGGCGGCAGCGAGGCCCGCGCGGTCGTGGCCGGCTCGTCCGTCCTCGTCGTGGCCTTCGTCGCGCTGAACCTGCTCGCCCAGTACTTCGGCCAGCTGCGCGCCGACGGCGGGCTCGACCACTACGCCACGCTGCCCGTGCCGCCCGCCGCCGTGGTGCTCGGCGCGGCCGCCGCGTACGCCTCCTTCACCGTGCCCGGCACCATCGTCACGGCGGTCGTCGGCTCCGGGCTCTTCGGCCTGCCGCTGACGCACCTGTGGGTGCTCGCCGCGGTGATCCCGCTCGCCGGTGCCGCGCTCGCCGGGCTCGGCGCCGCCCTCGGGCTGCTCGCGCCCCGGCCGGAACTGGCCACGCTGCTCGGCCAGATGGGCATGTCGGCGGCGCTCCTGCTCGGCGTCCTGCCGGCCGAGCGGATGCCGGGCCTCCTCCAGTACGCGCGCGACCTGCTGCCGTCCACGTACGGCGTCGAGGCGCTCGCCCGCACCTTCGGCGGCGACCCCGACTGGGGCGTCGTGCTGCTCGACCTCGGGGTGTGCGCGGCCGTCGGCGTGGTCTCGCTGACCGCCGCCACCTGGGCCTACCGGCGCGCGGCCGTGCGCTGAGCGCGGGCCGCGTCCGTCCGGTGGCGCGGTTCTCAGGCAGAGCTGGCACCATGTGTGCGTGACCGCACCGCTGACGCCCTCCCAACCGCCGCAGCCCGAGCCCGAACACAATCCCTGGCAGGCGCCGCAGGCCTCCGCGCACCAGCCGGGGCCCGAGGCCGACACCTGGCACGAGGAGGGCGGGCCCGGCATGAAGCGTGAGATCGGGCAGGCCGCGGTGATCGCGGCCGCGGTGGCGGTCAGCGGCGTGCTGCTCGGCCTGCTGTGGCTGTGGCTCGCGCCCCGGGTGCCGCTGATCGCGGACAAGCAGGCGGTCTACCTCAAGGACACCGAGGGCGAGCAGGCCATCGGGGTCGACGGAACGTTCACCCTGCTGGGGCTCGCGTTCGGCTTCGTCAGCGCGCTCGTCGTCTTCCTCCTGCGGCGGCGGGGCGGCATTCCGCTGGTCGTCGGGCTCGCCGCGGGGGCGCTGCTCGGGGCGGTGCTCGCCTGGAAGGTGGGCGTGTGGTTCGGGCCCGACACGGATGTGGTGGCGCACGCGCGGTCCGTGGGCCGGGGGGTCGTGTTCGACGCGCCGATGGAGCTGAACGCGAAGGGGGTGCTGCTCGCGTGGCCCGTCGCCGCGATGATCGTGCACCTGGTGCTCACGGCGCTCTTCGGGCCCCGGGATCCGGAGCCGTTCTCCTCCTACGGGGCCCAGCGGGAGCAGGCCTGACCCTGCCGGGGGCTCCCCAAGCCCGCCCCTTCCCGAAACTGGGGGCTCCGCCCCCAGACCCCCGCTCCTCGAACGCCGGAGAGGCTGGAACTTTCAGCCCGTCCGGCGTTTGAGGACGAGGCGCGGAGCGCCGATACGGGGGTCCCAGGGGCGGAGCCCCCTTGTTCGGGAAGGGGCGGGTCAGGGGCGCCACCGCGGGGCTCAGGCCGGGCGGCGGCCGTGGTTCGACTTGGATTTCCTGACCCGCCACTTCCGCTTTCTCGTTTTCTTCGACATGGGTGTGGTCCTAGTCGAGGATCGCGAGGGCGTCGAGGGGTCAATCACGCCCGATCGGGGCCAGCGTCGCCGAGGTGAGGGCGGCCAGGTCGGCGGGGGAGAGCTCCACCTCCAGGCCCCGGCGGCCCGCCGAGACGCAGATCGTGGCGTGGGCCGAGGCCGAGTCGTCCAGGACCGTGCGGAGCCTCTTGCGCTGGCCCAGGGGGGAGATGCCGCCGCGCACATAGCCGGTGGTGCGCTCCGCCGCGGCCGGGTCCGCCATGACCGCGCGCTTGCCGGAGACCGCCGCCGCCAGGGCCTTGAGGTCGAGCGAGCCCGCGACCGGCACGACCGCCACGGTCAGCTCGCCGTCGACCTCGGCGACCAGGGTCTTGAAGACGCGGTCGGGGGACACGCCCATCGCCTCGGCGGCCTCGTCGCCGTACGAGGGGTGGGACGGGTCGTGGTCGTACGCGTGGAGGGTGAAGGCGACGCCCGCACCCGTGAGGGCGACCGTCGCCGGGGTGCCGCCGGCCTGGGACTTCTTCTGCTTCTTCGCCACTTCGCCTGCCCGTGGGGATGCGTCGGGATACGTCCGGGGTACGTCAGTTGAGGCTCGTCGCGCCGCGCGTGAGGTCCGTCGCGGGCAGCGAGGGCAGATTGCGGATGATCGCGGTCTCGCTGCGCAGCAACGTCAGCTCCTCGCGCAGCCTGGAGGCCGTGTCGGCGGCCTCCAGGAGGCGCTGCTTGGTGGGGGTGTCCAGGACCGCGGCCGCCGCGACCAGGTACGACACCACCGACGGGTCGTCCGGCAGCTCCGTGCCCGTCGACAGGGACCGCTCCCGCGCGCCCGCGAGGCGCTTCTGGTAGGAGCGGAAGGCCCGCAGGACGCCCTCGGCCAGGGCTCCCGCCTCGTCGCCGGGCTCCTCCGGCAGCGGTTCGAGCTCCGCCGTCAGATACGCGCCGGAGGCGTCGACCGAGCGCAGCCGCATCCGGGTGGTGCCGGTGGCGAGCACCTCGAAGCCGCCGTCCTCGCGCTCGCGGATGGTCGCCGCGTCCGCGACGCAGCCCACCGCGTGGAAGGCCCGCAGCGGGTCGTCGCCGAAGCCCGCGGCGGGGCCCTGCTCGGGCCGGGTCGTCTGGTCGGGGAGGCCGGGCGCGCTCGGCGCGACCTCGCTGCCGTCGCGGATCGCGACGACGGCGAACTGCCGCTGGTCCTCGTCGGGAGACTTGAGCAGGTCGCGCATCATGGCGCGATAGCGCTCCTCGAAGACGTTCAGGGGCAGCACGAGCCCCGGGAACAGCACCGAGTTGAGTGGGAACAGGGGGAGCCGGACGGTCGTCACGAGCCGAAAGCCTAACGGCCGCCGTCGGCCGCGCCGTCCGCGCGGCCGCGTCCGGACCGCAGCGGGGTGCGCGCGGCCACCTCGATGCGGACGCCGTCGCGCAGCTCCAGGAACTGTCCGAGCGGGTCGTCGGCGATCCGGTCCCAGGGGAACGAGGTCGCGTACGGGCCGATCAGCCGGAACTGGTCGAGCGCTTCCTGCCAGCGCTCCAGGCGGATGAGGACGTACGCGAGGAGGTTGCGCACCTCGGCCGGCCACGGGTCGGCGGGGGCGTAGGAGGCCGAGAGCGCGATGGCCAGGTCGGCGGCCCCGTCCAGGCGTCCGCGCGGCAGCCGTCCGCCGCCGCCCGCGAGGTACGCGAACGCGGCGCGCACCGGGAGCGCCTGTATCAGCGACCCGGGCAGCGCGTCCGCGGCGGCGCGCTCCGCGAAGTCGAAGCACTCGGTGTGCGAGCCGTACCAGGCCGCGGACAGGTACATCAGCGCCGAGGCGTGACAGCCGTAGTGGTACGAGGAGCGGCGCACCGCCTGGCCCCACAGCTCCTCGAAGTCGGAGTGCGAGGCGTGGGTGCCGCGGGCGTGGTCGAGGGCCACGCGCCAGGGCACGGGGTCGCGCGGGTCGGCCGCGGCCGCCGCCGTGATCAGCGGGCTCACCTCGCGCAGGAGCTCGGCGCGCGCGGGCGACTCCCAGCCGCGCACCACCGCCAGCTCGGCCTTGAGCAGCAGGGCGTCCGGGTCGTGCGGGGCGACGGTCAGCCAGTCGTCGAACCACTCGGGCCGCGAGCGGGCGAAGGCGGCGAGGCGGGTGGCGTACCGGTCGCGGTTCTCCCACTCGGCGGCCTCGCGGGTGGTGGCGAGCAGCTTGGCGGCCGGGCCGTGGTCGCCGCGGCCCGCGGCGACGAGGGCCGGGCCGAGGCGGTCGTCCGGCACGTCGAGCAGCACCTCGTCGGCGGCGGGGAGTCCGTCGGCCAGGTGGGGGGTGTGCCGGACCATGCGGGCCGTGCGGATGAGGGCGCGCAGCAGCGGCATGTGCGGTCCCCCTCGTACGCCTGGACGTTCTGGTGCGGTCGTTGCTGTTGACGGGTGGGGCGAAGGCTTGGTTGTGCGGGGCCGCATAACGGTTCGGCCGCGAATCCAGGGCCCTCGCGGGGGCGCCCCAGGCCCGCCCCTTCCCGCTCCGGGGGCTGCCGCCCCGCTTGTCGGCGCTCCGCGCCTCGTCCTCAAACGCCGGACGGGCTGAGAACTGCCGCAAGCGGCACCATCCAGCAGGAAACCGTCAGTTCCTGCGGAGCAGGCGCGTCGCGCCTGCCGCCACCGTCGTCGCCAGGATCCAGCCCGTCAGGATCAGGGCCGCCGCGAACCACTGCCAGCCGCCGCGGAGCTGCCAGTAGGTGTCCTGGCCCAGGTCGATGACGGGCAGGAGCAGGTCGAGGGCGAACAGGGCCGGGTTCCAGTCGGGGTGCTCGCCCTCCTTGAGGGGCGGGTGGTCGGCGCGGGAGAAGGCGATGGCGCTCGCCGCCCACAGGACCGCCATCCACAGCGCGGCCCGGCCCGGCCGGTAGCCGTAGGCCACCGTCCAGTCCTGCGCGTATCCCCAGAGCTTGGCCGCCAGCGGCAGCGTCTCGCGGCGGCGGCGCTGCTTGGCGAGCAGGACCTCGCGGGCGTCGGCGTCCTCGCCGCCGTTGCGCAGGACGGCGGCGAGCTTCTCGTACGGCTCGGGGTTGTACTCGGCGGTGGCCGCGGCCACCCACTCCAGGCGCCGCGACAGCGGGAAGCCGCTCTGCGGGATGAGGTTCTCGTACGTGAAGCCGCCCATCTGGAGGGCGCCGGGGCCGGGCCAGCTCGTCGCCCGGTCCATCAGGTTGACGACGCGGGCGCCGGACAGGACGACCCTGCCGCGCTGCGGGGCCTCGCCGAGGAAGCGCAGCTCGGGCGTCTGCACCCGGCGCAGCGACACCTCCTGGTCGTCCTTGAGCGTGAAGCGGGCCTGGCCGAAGTCCACCGCGTCGCCGAAGCGCCCGTCGTCGAGGCGGATGCCGCCCTCGCAGCTGAAGCGCTGGACGCGGGTCCCGCGCGCGGGCGTCGTGCCGCTGGTCTGCGGCGGATTGCCGACCCCCGCGGGCGTCAGGTACAGGGTGCGCTCGACGGTGAGCTGCGGGGCGTTCAGGGCGTAGCGGCCGTAGGGGTTGGCCAGGCGGCTGCCGCGCAGGCTCAGGCTGACGCCGACCTTCGCGCCGCGCAGCCGCAGCTCGCCGTGCGACTCCAGCATCTCGGCCTGGAGGTCCTGGCCGACGGTCATGCCGTCGGCCATCAGCGAGCGGGTGCGCCGGTCGCGGTAGACGACGGCCTGGTTGAGCAGCAGGTCCGTGCCGATGTGGGCGTCGGTCAGGCGCATGCCGTTGTGGATGCGGCAGCGGGGCAGGTGCAGATCGCCCTCGGTGTGCAGCCGGGCGGCCTCCAGGCGGGGGATGGAGCAGTCGACCATGCGCAGCGTGGTGAAGCGGGCCTCGGGCAGGAGGACCTCCTTCTCGAAGCGGCAGCCCTTCAGCTCCGTGTACGGCACCACCGTGCCGCCCGCGAGGTCCAGGACGTCCGTGATCCGTACGCCCGTGAGCTTCAGGGACGACACCCGGCCCGCGAGCGCGGGCGGCCCGTCGAGGAGCAGCCAGGCCAGGATGCGGGCCCGCACGCTGCGCTCGGGGCCCCAGGGGTGGGCGCCGTGCGGATCGTCGACCGTGGCGTTGCCCGACCTCAGGTCGTACACCGTGCCGTTGCGGAACGCCTGCCACATCCCGATCTCCGCGGCGGTCAGCCCGTCCGGCGGGTCGCCGATGCCGGTGTCGTCGACCACTGGTGCGTCCTCCCTGAGAGTGCCTTGGGTGTTTCGTGGGTGCTGCCTCTGCCGTGGGGGGCTGTCGACCGGCTGCTCGTCCGTCGTGGCCGGTCGCGCGGTGCCCGCGCCGCTTCGGGGCACGTCCGTGTCTCGTACACCTGTTCATGCCCGTTCAGTGACCGGGTGAACGCTAGTGGTGAAGAGCGCCTTCCGGGAATCCGGCCGGATTCGGAACCCGAGGCTCCGCCGGGGGCGTCTCGCCGAGCGGTCTCGTATCACTCACTGATACGGCCGACCGGCCGCTCACGGCCGTCTGCGAGAATTGGCCATGTGATCTCTCGAATCGATCTGCGCGGCGAGGCCCTCCCCGAGGGCCCCGCGCTGCGCGCCCTGCTGCCCCGTGCCGACTTCGATGTCGCGGCCGCCCTGGAGAAGGTGCGGCCCATCTGCGAAGACGTGCATCATCGCGGCGACGCGGCGCTGATCGAGTACGCGGAGAAGTTCGACGGCGTGCGCCTGGAGCGGGTCCGGGTGCCCGCGGCCGCGCTCGCCAAGGCCCTCGCGGGCCTCGACCCGGACGTGCGCGCCGCCCTGGAGGAGTCCATCCGCCGGGCCCGCACCGTCCACCGCGCCCAGCACCGCGCCCCGCACACCACCCAGGTCGTGCCCGGCGGCTCGGTCACCGAGAAGTGGGTGCCGGTCGAGCGCGTGGGCCTCTACGCCCCGGGCGGCCGGTCCGTCTACCCCTCCTCCGTGATCATGAACGCGGTGCCCGCGCAGGAGGCGGGCGTCGCCTCCATGGCCCTCGCCTCGCCCCCGCAGGCCGACTTCGACGGCCTTCCGCACCCGACGATCCTCGCCGCCTGCGCCCTCCTCGGCATCGACGAGGTGTACGCGGTCGGCGGCGCCCAGGCCGTGGCGATGTTCGCGTACGGCACGGAGGAGTGCGCCCCGGCCAACATGGTCACCGGGCCCGGCAACATCTGGGTCGCCGCCGCCAAGCGGTACTTCACCGGCCGCATCGGCATCGACACCGAGGCGGGCCCGACGGAGATCGCGGTCCTCGCCGACGACACCGCGGACCCGGCGCACATCGCGTCCGACCTGATCAGCCAGGCCGAGCACGACCCGCTCGCGGCCGCCGTCCTGGTCACGGACTCCGTGGCGGTCGCCGACGCGGTCGTCAAGGAACTGGAGCCGCAGGTCGCCGCCACCAAGCACGTCGAGGACCGGATCGCGCCCGCCCTGAGCGGCCGCCAGTCCGCGATCGTGCTCGTGGACGGCCTGGAGGAGGGCCTGCGCGTCGTCGACGCGTACGGCGCCGAGCACCTGGAGATCCAGACCGCCGACGCGCCCGCCGTCGCGGACCGGGTGAAGAACGCGGGCGCGATCTTCGTCGGCCCGTGGGCGCCGGTCTCGCTCGGCGACTACTGCGCGGGCTCCAACCACGTCCTGCCCACCGGCGGCTGCGCCTGCCACTCCTCGGGCCTGTCGGTCCAGTCCTTCCTGCGCGGCATCCACATCGTGGACTACACCCGCGACGCCCTCGCCGAGGTCGCGCACCACGTGGTGACGCTCGCCGAGGCGGAGGACCTGCCCGCGCACGGCGCCGCCGTCAAGGCCAGGTTCGGCTGGAAGGTGCCCGGCCAGTGAGCTCCCTGCACATCGACGACCTCCCCGTACGGGACGAGCTGCGCGGCAAGTCCCCGTACGGCGCGCCCCAGCTGGACGTCCCCGTCCGCCTGAACACCAACGAGAACCCCTACCCGCTGCCCGAGCCCCTCGTCGAGCGCATCGCCGAGCGCGTCCGCGAGGCCGCGCGCTCCCTGAACCGCTACCCCGACCGGGACGCCGTCGAGCTGCGCACCCAGCTCGCCGCCTATCTGACCCGCACCGGCGGCCACGAGGTCACCCGCGCCCACGTCTGGGCGGCCAACGGCTCGAACGAGGTCATCCAGCAGCTCCTGCAGACCTTCGGCGGCCCGGGCCGCACCGCCATCGGCTTCGAGCCCTCGTACTCGATGCACGCCCTGATCGCGCGCGGCACCGGCACCGGCTGGATCTCCGGGCCGCGGAACGACGACTACACGATCGACGTGGAGGCCGCCGCCACGGCCATCGCCGAGAACGCCCCGGACGTCGTCTTCATCACTACGCCCAACAACCCCACGGGCAACGCCGTCCCGCGCGAGGCCGTCATCGCCCTGTACGACGCCGCCCAGGCCGCCAAGCCGTCCATGGTCGTGGTCGACGAGGCGTACGTGGAGTTCAGCCACGGCGAGTCGCTCCTTCCGCTGCTCGAAGGGCGGCCGCACCTGGTGGTCTCGCGCACCATGTCCAAGGCGTTCGGCGCCGCGGGCCTGCGCCTCGGCTATCTGGCCGCCGACCCGGCGGTCGTGGACGCCGTCCAGCTGGTGCGCCTGCCGTACCACCTGTCGGCCGTCACCCAGGCCACCGCGCTCGCCGCCCTGGAGCACACGGACACCCTCCTCGGATACGTCGAGCAGCTCAAGGCCGAGCGCGACCGCCTCGTCACCGGGCTGCGGGACCTCGGCTTCGAAGTGACGGAGTCGGACGCCAACTTCGTCCAGTTCGGGCGGTTCGCCGACGCCCACCGCGCCTGGCGGCGGATCCTCGACCACGGGGTCCTCGTCCGCGACAACGGCGTGCCCGGCATGCTGCGGGTGACCGCGGGAACCCCCGCCGAAAACGACGCGTTCCTCGATGCGGTACGCGCACTCAAGAAGGAGCAGGGAGCATGAGCCGCCTAGGCCGTGTCGAACGGACCACCAAGGAGACCTCGGTCGTCGTCGAGATCGACCTCGACGGCACCGGCAAGGTCGACGTGTCGACCGGGGTCGGCTTCTACGACCACATGCTCGACCAGCTCGGCCGCCACGGCCTGTTCGACCTCACGGTCAAGACCGAGGGCGACCTGCACATCGACAGCCACCACACCATCGAGGACACCGCCCTCGCGCTCGGCGCCGCCTTCAAGCAGGCGCTCGGCGACAAGGTGGGCATCTACCGCTTCGGCAACTGCACGGTGCCGCTCGACGAGTCCCTCGCCCAGGTCACGGTCGACCTCAGCGGCCGCCCGTACCTCGTCCACACGGAGCCCGAGAACCTGGCCCCGATGATCGGCGAGTACGACACGACGATGACCCGGCACATCTTCGAGTCCTTCGTCGCCCAGGCACAGATCGCCCTGCACATCCACGTGCCGTACGGGCGCAACGCCCACCACGTCGTCGAGTGCCAGTTCAAGGCCCTCGCGCGAGCGCTGCGGTACGCCAGCGAGCGCGACCCGCGCGCCGCCGGCATCCTCCCCTCCACCAAGGGAGCGCTGTAAACCGCATGAACGGCATCTCCACCATGCTGATCTTCGTCGGGCTCTTCCTGCTCGGCGGCGTCTACTCCTTCGCCAAGCAGAAGCAGTCCAAGAGCCTGATCACGCTGCTCTCCATCGGCGCGGGCATGTGCCTGCTCGCGGGCATCGTCCGCCTGGAGGTGTGGAATTGACCTCCGCCGGATCCGCCAAGAAGGTCGTCGTCCTCGACTACGGCTTCGGGAACGTACGGTCCGCCGAGCGCGCCCTCGCGCGCGTGGGCGCCGACGTCGAGATCACCCGTGACTACGACACGGCCATGAACGCCGACGGCCTCCTGGTGCCCGGCGTGGGCGCCTTCGCCGCCTGCATGCGGGGCCTGCGGTCCGTGCGCGGCGACTGGCTCGTCGGGCGCCGCCTGTCCGGCGGCCGCCCCGTCATGGGCATCTGCGTCGGCATGCAGATCCTCTTCGCGCAGGGCATCGAGCACGGCGTCGAGACCGAGGGCCTCGACGAGTGGCCCGGCACCGTCGAGCCCCTGAAGGCCGACGTCGTGCCTCACATGGGCTGGAACACGGTCGAGGCCCCCGAGGGCTCCGAGCTGTTCCGCGGCCTGGCCGCGGACGAGCGCTACTACTTCGTGCACTCCTACGCCGTCCAGGACTGGTCCCTGGAGACCGCGAACCCCGCCATGCGCGCCCCCAAGGTCACCTGGGCCACCCACGGCTCGCCCTTCGTGGCGGCCGTCGAGAACGGCGCCCTGTGGGCCACGCAGTTCCACCCCGAGAAGTCCGGCGACGCCGGAGCGCAGCTGCTGAAGAACTGGATCGGAACCCTCTGATGGCCCCTCTCACGGCCCCGAAGCTCGAACTCCTCCCGGCCGTCGACGTCCGCGACGGACAGGCCGTCCGCCTCGTGCACGGCGAGTCCGGCACGGAGACCTCGTACGGCTCCCCCCTGGAGGCCGCCCTCGCCTGGCAGCGCGCGGGCGCCGAGTGGCTGCACCTGGTCGACCTCGACGCGGCCTTCGGCACCGGCGACAACCGCGACCTGATCGCCGAGGTCACCGGAGCCATGGACATCAAGGTCGAGCTCTCCGGCGGCATCCGCGACGACGCCTCGCTGGCCGCCGCGCTCGCCACCGGCTGCACCCGCGTCAACCTCGGCACGGCCGCCCTGGAGACCCCCGAGTGGGTCGCCAAGGTCATCGCCGAGCACGGCGACAGGATCGCCGTCGGCCTCGACGTGCGCGGCACCACGCTGCGCGGCCGCGGCTGGACCCGCGACGGCGGCGACCTGTACGAGACCCTGGAGCGCCTCAACGCCGAGGGCTGCGCCCGCTACGTGGTCACCGACATCGCCAAGGACGGCACGCTCCAGGGCCCGAACCTGGAGCTCCTGCGCACCGTCTGCGCGGCCACCGACCGCCCGGTCGTCGCCTCCGGCGGCGTCTCGTCCCTGGACGACCTGCGCGCCATCGCCGAGCTCGTCCCGCAGGGCGTCGAGGGCTCCATCGTCGGCAAGGCGCTGTACGCGAAGGCGTTCACCCTCGAAGAGGCCCTGGAGGCCGTGTCCCGATGACCGGTGTACGGCGCGTGCAGAGCAACAGCCCTTGGGAAGAGGCCTTCGGTTCCGCACGCGCCGTCGCGGCGGGCGACCGGGTCGTGGTCGGCGGGACCACGGCCTTCCGGGGCGACGTCCTGCACGGCGAGGGCGACCCCTACGAACAGGCCAGGACGGCCTTCGCGAACGCCCTCGAAGCGCTCGGGGAGTTCGGCCTCGGCGCCGACTCCGTGATCCGCACCCGCATGTATCTGACCCATGCGCGGGACGTCGACGACGTGGGCCGGGCCCACCGGGAGTTCTTCGACTCCGTGCGCCCGGTCACCACCCTCGTGGTCGTGTCCGGCTTCGTCGACCCGCGCATCCTGGTCGAAGTAGAACTCGAAGCATTCCGAGAAGTCCCTCAAGGAGCACCATCGTGACGCTCGCCGTCCGAGTCATCCCCTGCCTGGACGTCGACAACGGCCGGGTCGTCAAGGGCGTCAACTTCCAGAACCTGCGCGACGCGGGCGACCCCGTCGAGATGGCGAAGGTCTACGACGCCGAGGGCGCCGACGAGCTGACCTTCCTGGACATCACCGCCTCGTCCGGCAACCGCGAGACCACCTACGACGTGGTCCGCCGCACCGCCGAGCAGGTCTTCATCCCGCTCACCGTCGGCGGCGGCGTGCGCACCGCCGAGGACGTCGACAAGCTGCTGCGCGCGGGCGCCGACAAGGTCGGCGTGAACACCGCCGCCATCGCCCGCCCCGACCTGATCCGCGAGATCGCCGAGCGGTTCGGCCGCCAGGTCCTCGTCCTGTCGGTGGACGCCCGCCGCACGGAGTCGGGCACCTTCGAGGTGACCACGCACGGCGGCCGGAAGTCCGCCGGGATCGACGCCGTCGAGTGGGCCCACCGGGCCGCCGAGCTCGGCGCGGGCGAGATCCTGCTCAACTCGATGGACGCCGACGGCACCAAGGACGGCTACGACCTCGACATGATCGAGGCCGTCCGCAAGCACGTCACCGTGCCCGTCATCGCCTCCGGCGGCGCGGGCCGCCTCGACCACTTCCCGCCCGCCGTGGCCGCGGGCGCCGACGCGGTCCTCGCCGCGTCCGTCTTCCACTTCGGCGACCTGCGGATCGGCGAGGTGAAGGAGACCCTGCGGACGGCGGGGCACCCGGTGCGCTGACCCGCCCCGCGGCCCCCGCCGCCCGGCGGCGCTAGAGGCCCAGCTGCTTGGTCTCGTGGAGCTTGGCCACGGCCTCCTTGTCGCCCTCCAGCTCCACGTCCGCCACCTCCTGGCGGCCGAAGACGAACATCAGGAGCTCGGCGGGCTCCCCGGTTGCCGTGACCACCGGAGTGCCGCGGTGGGCCACCGCCGTCTGGCCGTCGGGCCGGCGCAGGACCAGGCCCACGGGCGCCTTGCGGCCCATGACGCGGGCCGTGCGCTCCAGGCGTGCCCACAGGGCGTCGGAGAAGACGGGGTCGAGGTCGCGCGGGGTCCAGCCGGGCTCGGCGCGGCGCACGTCCTCGGTGTGGACGTAGAACTCCACGGCGTTCGCCGCCTCGTCGACCTGCTTCAGATTGAAGGGCGAGAACCGTGGCGGGCCCGTGCGGATCAGCTGGATCAGTTCCTCGTACGGCTTCGCGGCGAACTCGGCCTGCACCCGCTCCAGACGGGACGCGAGCTGCTTGATCAGGATTCCGCCCGCGGCGTCCGCGCGCCGCTCGCGCACCACCACGTGCGCGGCGAGATCACGGGTGCTCCAGCCCTCGCACAGGGTCGGTGCGTCCGGTCCCGCCGCCTCCAGGAGGTCCGCGAGAAGGAGTCGTTCACGCTTGGCATGGGTCGACATGGGAGCCAGCGTACGACCGCGCGTGCGGTCCGCACAGTGGACCTCCGCGGGGCGCGCCGCCCGGGCGCGGCACAATGGCGGGCATGAGCAGCACGCCCGCACCCAGCAGCCTCGCCCCCGAGATCGCCGCCCGCCTCAAGCGCGGCGCCGACGGCCTCTTCCCCGCCGTCGCCCAGCAGTACGACACCGGTGAGGTGCTGATGCTCGGCTGGATGGACGACGAGGCGCTGCACCGCACCCTGACCACCGGACGCTGCACCTACTGGTCGCGCAGCCGCCAGGAGTACTGGGTCAAGGGGGACACCTCCGGACACGTCCAGCACGTGAAGTCCGTCGCCCTCGACTGCGACGCCGACACCGTCCTCGTCAAGGTCGACCAGGTCGGCGCCGCCTGCCACACGGGCACGCGCACCTGCTTCGACGCCGACGTGCTCCCGCTCGGCCAGTAGGGTCGCCCCATGGATCTTGAGACCTTCCGCAAGCTCGCGGCCGACCGCCGAGTGATCCCCGTCAGCCGCCGGCTCCTCGCCGACGGCGACACCCCGGTCGGGCTCTACCGCAAGCTCGCCGCCGAGCGGCCCGGCACCTTCCTCCTGGAGTCCGCGGAGAACGGCCGCGCCGACTTCCTCTGGTCTCGCTACTCCTTCGTCGGCGTGCGCAGCTCCGCCGCCCTGACCGTGCGCGACGGCGAGGCCCACTGGCTGGGCACCCCGCCGGTCGGCGTGCCCACGTCCGGCGACCCGCTCGCCGCGCTGCGCGCCACCGTCGCCGCCCTGCACACCCCGCGCGACCTCACCGGGGCCGAGGGCCTGCCGCCCTTCACCGGCGGCATGGTCGGCTACCTCGGCTACGACATCGTGCGCCGCCTGGAGAAGATCGGCCCCGGCGAGGTCGACGACCTCGGCCTGCCCGAGCTGACCATGCTGCTGACCAGCGACCTCGCCGTGCTCGACCACTGGGACGGCTCGGTCCTGCTCATCGCCAACGCGATCAACCACAACGACCTCGACACCGGCGTCGACGAGGCCCACGCCGACGCCGTGGCCCGGCTCGACGCCATGGAGGCCGATCTGTCACGGCCGGTCGCGCAGCCCCCGGCCGCCCTTCCGCCCTCCGCGCTGCCGGAGTTCACCGCCCGCTGGGGCGGCCCTGAGTACCAGGCCGCCGTCGAGGACATCAAGGAGCGCATCCGCGCGGGCGAGGCCTTCCAGGTCGTGCCCTCGCAGCGGTTCGAGACGCCCTGCGCGGCCAGCGCCCTGGACGTCTACCGGGTGCTGCGGGCCACCAACCCCTCCCCGTACATGTACCTGCTCCGCTTCGACGGGTTCGACGTCGTCGGATCGAGCCCCGAGGCCCTGGTCAAGGTCGAGGACGGGCGCGCCATGGTGCACCCCATCGCCGGGACCCGCCCGCGCGGCGCCACGCCCAAGGAGGACCAGGAGCTCGCCGACGAGCTTCTCGCCGACCCCAAGGAGCGCGCCGAGCACCTGATGCTCGTCGACCTCGGCCGCAACGACCTCGGGCGGGTCTGCGAGCCGGGCTCCGTCGAGGTCGTGGACTTCATGTCCATCGAGAAGTACTCCCACGTCATGCACATCGTCTCGACGGTCACCGGCCGCGTCGCCGCCGACCGCTCCGCCTTCGACGTGCTCACCGCCTGCTTCCCCGCGGGCACCCTCTCCGGCGCCCCCAAGCCCCGCGCGATGCAGATCATCGACGAGCTCGAACCCGCCCGGCGCGGCCTGTACGGCGGCTGCGTCGGCTATCTCGACTTCGCGGGCGACTCCGACACCGCCATCGCCATCCGCACCGCGCTCCTGCGCGACGGCACCGCCTACGTCCAGGCCGGGGCGGGCGTCGTCGCCGACTCCGACCCCGTCGCCGAGGACACCGAGTGCCGCAACAAGGCCGCCGCCGTGCTCCGCGCCATCCATACCGCGAACCGCCTGCACGCCGCCGCGGGCCGTGAGGGATAGTGGACGGGTGACTTCTGCCCTGCCGACGCCCCGTACCGAGGACGCACCCCAGGCCGCCGCGGGCCGTACCGCGCGCGGCGGCGGCCGCCGCAGCCTCGCCGCCGCCCTGCTGCTCGGCGCCGCGGGCGCGGCCCTCGCGCTGCTCGCCTCCCGGCAGTCCTGGGCGCACGGCTCCACGGCCGTCGCGGGCGGCGACTTCCCGCTGACCGCAAAGGGCAGCGACGTCACGGGCGTGCCCGCCGCGCTCGCGATAGTCGGCCTGGCCGCGCTCGTCGCGGTCTTCGCCGTCCGCCGCGCCGGGCGCGTGCTCGTGTCGGCGCTGCTCGCCCTCAGCGGCGTCGGCATCGCCGTCGCGGCGCTGCTCGGCGCGAGCGACCGCGCGGCCCTCGACGACAAGGCCGCGACCGCCTCCGGCGACGCCGCGGCCGAGGTCGCCGGGCTCAGCCACACCGGCTGGCCGTACGCGGCCGTGGCCGCCGGCGTGCTCATCCTGGCCGCGGGGCTGCTCGCCCTGACCCGCGGCCGCGCCTGGCCCGCCATGTCCGGCCGCTACGAGCGCGACGGCGCCCCGCGCCCGCGGGCCCGCCGTGCCCCGGACCCCGACCGCCCCGAGGACCTGTGGAAGGCCATCGACCGGGGCGAGGACCCGACACAGGCCGGCTAGCGGCCGTGCCGACCGGCCGGGACACCCCGGCACAGGGCATGATCCCGCGTACGGGACAATGGACCCAGCGTTCAACACACGCACAGCCACAGCTAACGAGGAGCAAGTCATGGCGGGACATGGCCACGGACACACCCCGGCCGCCTGGACCGGTGTCATCATCGCCTTCATCGGTTTCTGCGTCGCGGGTGCCTTCATGGTGATGGCGAAGCCCGTCGGCTTCTGGGCCGGCATGGCGATCATCCTCGTCGGCGGCATCGTCGGCGGCGCGATGCGCCTCGCGGGCTTCGGGCAGAAGCCGCACCAGCACCAGGTGGCCGGCTCCGAGAGCTGACCGCGCGCGTACGCCGACGGGGCGGCCGGGACACTCGTCCGGCCGCCCCGTCGGCGTACCGCCCGGGTGCCCGGACGGCGCCCCGGCGGCCCGCGGGGGACAATGCCCCGGTGACCGCCGAACAGGAGACCGCCGTGCCCACGGGCGCGGGCCCCGCGCTGCGCCGCCTCGCCGTGCCGCTCGGCGTGCTCGGCTCCGTCGCCGCCGCCTTCGCGTACGTCGCCACCGTCGACCCCAACGAGCCGGGCCACTACCCGACCTGCCCGCTGCTGTACTTCACGGGCGTCTACTGTCCCGGCTGCGGCGGGCTGCGCAGCGCGTACGCCTTCGCCCACGGCGACCTCACCACGGCCCTCGGCGCCAACGCCGTCGCCGTCGTCGGCTACGGCCTGTTCGCCGTCCTGTGGGTGCTCTGGGCCGTCCGGGCGGTGCGCGGCAGACCCGTGCGGATCGAGCTCGGCCGGGCCCAGCTGTGGGCCGTCGGCACCGTCCTCGCGATCTTCACCCTCGTACGCAATCTGCCGTTCGGGTCCTGGCTGCACCCCTAGCGGCCCCCGGGAGGCCCCCGCTGAACCGGCGTAGAGTCCAGGTAGTGAGAGCCTCGTCAACCGGATGCGAGTACTACGCCGTGCTGCGGATACCATCGCAGTGACCATCGGAAAGCAGGGAAGGGGGCCGCTCGCGTGAGTGTGCTCGACGAGATCATCGACGGAGTCCGTGCCGACCTCGCACAGCGGCAGGCGCGCGTCAGCCTCGACGAGCTCAAGGAGCGCGCGGCGAAGGCCCCGGCGGCCAAGGACGGCGCGGCCGCACTGCGCGGTGACGGCGTCAAGGTCATCTGCGAGGTCAAGCGCTCCAGCCCGTCCAAGGGCGCGCTCGCCGCGATCGCCGACCCGGCGGGCCTCGCCGCCGACTACGAGGCGGGCGGCGCCGCCGTCATCTCCGTGCTCACCGAGGAGCGCCGCTTCGGCGGCTCGCTCGCCGACCTGGAGGCCGTGCGCGCCAAGGTCGACATCCCGGTGCTCCGCAAGGACTTCATCGTCACCTCGTACCAGCTGTGGGAGGCCCGCGCGTACGGCGCCGACCTCGCCCTGCTGATCGTCGCGGCCCTCGACCAGCCCGCCCTCGAGTCGCTGATCGAGCGCGCCGAGTCCATCGGCCTCACCCCGATCGTGGAGGTCCACGACGAGGACGAGGCCGAGCGCGCCCTCGACGCGGGCGCCCGCGTCATCGGGGTGAACGCGCGCGACCTGAAGACCCTCAAGGTCGACCGCGCCACGTTCGAGCGCGTCGCGCCCGAGCTGCCCGACTCCGTGGTGAAGATCGCCGAGTCCGGCGTGCGCGGGCCGCACGACCTCATCGCCTACGCGAACGCGGGCGCCGACGCGGTGCTCGTGGGCGAGTCCCTCGTCACCGGCCGCGACCCGAGGGCCGCCGTGTCCGACCTGGTCGCGGCGGGCGCCCACCCGGCCCTGCGGCACGGCCGGAGCTGACCCGGCCCATGTCCGCCGAACGCCTCGCCGCCACGCGCGACCCGTACGCCCGCCTCGCCCGCGGGTGCCGGCCGCGTGGCTGCCGGGCGCCCGCGCGGCGGGTGCACGGGCGGCGCGTGCGGTACGTCATCGGGGACGAGCCCGGGCAGGTGAACGGGATGCGATGGCGCCCGGGCGGCGCGCGCCCCTGACCCCCGCGTGCGGCTGGTCCGGCACCGCCGGACCGCTCTGCCGGGGTTGCTCGCCGTCGCGGCGGACTTTGGTTCCCCAAGCCCACCCCTTCCCGAGACCGGGGGCTCTGCCCCCGGACCCCCGGAGCGGGTGGGAGGTTCCGCCGCGACGCGGCTGCGCGCAGACGGTCACCCACGTTCGCCCACGCAGACAATGAGGTACCCAGCACATGCCCAGCGAGTTCTTCATCCCGGACCCGGACGGCCAAGTCCCCAGCGCCGAAGGCTACTTCGGCGCCTTCGGCGGCAAGTTCATCCCGGAGGCCCTGGTCGCGGCAGTCGACGAGGTGGCCGTCGAGTTCGACAAGGCGAAGGCCGACCCCGAGTTCGCCCGGGAGCTCGACGACCTGCTCGTGAACTACACGGGCCGCCCCAGCGCCTTCACCGAGGTGCCGAGGTTCGCCGAGCACGCCGGTGGCGCCCGCGTCTTCCTCAAGCGGGAGGACCTCAACCACACCGGCTCCCACAAGATCAACAACGTACTCGGGCAGGCCCTGCTCACCCGGCGGATGGGCAAGACCCGGGTGATCGCCGAGACCGGCGCGGGCCAGCACGGCGTCGCCACGGCGACGGCCTGCGCGCTCTTCGGCCTCGACTGCACCATCTACATGGGCGAGATCGACACCCGGCGCCAGGCGCTGAACGTCGCCCGCATGCGGATGCTCGGCGCCGAGGTCATCGCGGTGAAGTCCGGCAGCCGCACGCTGAAGGACGCCATCAACGAGGCCTTCCGCGACTGGGTCGCCAACGTGGACCACACCCACTACCTGTTCGGGACCGTGGCCGGACCGCACCCGTTCCCCGCCATGGTGCGGGACTTCCACCGCGTCATCGGGGTCGAGGCCCGGCGGCAGGTCCTGGAGCGGGCCGGACGCCTTCCCGACGCCGCGATCGCCTGCGTCGGCGGCGGCTCCAACGCCATCGGCCTCTTCCACGCCTTCATCCCGGACACCGGCGTCCGGCTCATCGGGTGCGAGCCCGCGGGCCACGGCGTCGAGACCGGCGAGCACGCGGCCACGCTGACCGCGGGCGAGCCGGGCATCCTGCACGGCTCGCGCTCCTACGTCCTCCAGGACGAGGAGGGCCAGATCACCGAGCCGTACTCCATCTCGGCGGGGCTCGACTACCCGGGCATCGGCCCGGAGCACGCCTTCCTCAAGGACAGCGGCCGCGGCGAGTACCGGGCCGTCACGGACGACGCCGCCATGCAGGCCCTGCGCCTGCTCTCCCGCACCGAGGGGATCATCCCGGCGATCGAGAGCGCCCACGCGCTCGCGGGCGCCCTGGAGGTCGGCCGGGAGCTGGGCAAGGACGGCCTGATCGTCGTCAACCTCTCCGGGCGCGGCGACAAGGACATGGACACGGCCGCGCGCTACTTCGGCCTGTACGAGACCGACGCCGAGGTCGCCGCGGACGCCGCGGGCACCGCCGAGATCGAGGAGGACGCCAAGTGAGCGGCAACGTCCAGCTGTTGAGCGACACCCTCGCCGCCGCCAGGGCCGAGGGCCGGGCCGCGCTCATCGCGTACCTGCCCGCGGGCTTCCCGACCGTGGACGGCGGCATCGAGGCGATCAAGGCCGTCTTCGGCGGCGGCGCGGACGTCGTGGAGGTGGGCCTGCCGCACAGCGACCCCGTCCTCGACGGACCGGTCATCCAGACCGCCGACGACATCGCCCTGCGCGGCGGCGTCAAGATCGCGGACGTGCTGCGCACGGTGCGCGAGGCCCACGCGGCGACGGGCAAGCCGGTCCTCGTCATGACGTACTGGAACCCCATCGACCGCTACGGCGTGGAGCGCTTCACCGCCGAGCTCGCCGAGGCGGGCGGCGCGGGCTGCATCCTGCCCGACCTGCCCGTCCAGGAGTCGGCGCTGTGGCGCGAGCACGCGGCCAAGCACGACCTGGCCACCGTCTTCGTCGTCGCGCCGAGCAGCAAGGACGAGCGGCTCGCGACGATCACGGCGGCGGGCTCCGGCTTCGTGTACGCCGCCTCCCTGATGGGCGTCACCGGCACCCGCGTCTCGGTCGGCGCGCAGGCCGCGGACCTGGTCCGGCGCACCCGCGCCACCACCGACCTGCCGGTCTGCGTCGGCCTCGGCGTCTCGAACGCCGAGCAGGCCGCCGAGGTGGCGGGCTTCGCCGACGGCGTCATCGTCGGCTCGGCCTTCGTCCAGCGGATGCTCGACGCGAAGGACGAGACGGCGGGCCTGACGGCGGTGCGCGACCTCGCGGGCGAGCTGGCCCGGGGCGTGCGCGAGAGCTTGTAGTACGGGCGGTAGCTCGTACGGGTGGACCTGGACCGGGGAGGCGCGCTCGCGCCTCCCCGGTTCGTTTGGTCCCGTATGAGCGAGAAGAACCGTGAGGGTAAGCGCACGGCCCGGGAGCGCCTGGCCGAGGAGCGCGAGCGGCAGAAGAGAAGCGACAAGCGGCGCCGCGCGCTGCTGGTGAGCGCCGCCGTCGTCGGCGTCCTGGCCCTGGCCGCGGTCGGCGGCCTGCTCGCGGCCAACGCGGGGGACGACGACAAGAAGAAGGACACCTCGGGCCCGCTCGTCGCCCCCACGGGCGCGGTGGGCAAGGACGAGCTGGCCATCCAGTCGGGCAAGGACGGCGCCAAGTCCACCCTCACCGTCTGGGAGGACTTCCGCTGCCCGGCCTGCAAGCAGTTTGAGGACGGCTACCGTTCGACGATCAATGACCTCGTGGGCAAGGGCAGCCTGAAGGTCCAGTACCACCTCGCGACCCTCATCGACGACAACATGGGCGGCTCCGGCTCCCTGCGCGCCGCCAACGCCGCGGCCTGCGCCCAGGACGCGGGCAAGTTCGCGCCGTACCACGACGTGCTGTTCGAGAACCAGCCCATGGAGACCGACGACGCCTTCGCGGACAACGACAAGCTGATCGAGCTCGCGGGCAAGGTCGGGGGGCTCGACACGGCCGCCTTCAAGAAGTGCGTCACCGACGGCACGCACAACAGCTGGGTGACCAAGTCCGACAAGGCCTTCGAGGACGCGGGCCTGCGCGGCACGCCCACGGTCCTGCTCGACGGGAAGAACATCTTCGGGGACCAGAAGAACCCGCTGACCCCCGCCAAGCTCAAGGCCGCCGTGGAGAAGGCGAACGGCTAGCGGGCGCCCGCCCGGCGGCGACCGGATCTTGACCCGCCGCCGGGCCCCTGTTGCGGACCCGTTGTCGGGCTGGTTGCCGCCGCCCCCGCCCGGCAGGGTAGCGTCGACCCTGCCATGGAATTTGCCTACATCCCCAGCCCCTCGCGCGGAGTGGTCGACCTCGGCCCCATCCCGCTGCGCGGCTACGCGTTCTGCATCATCATCGGCGTGTTCGTCGCCGTGTGGCTCGGCAACAAGCGGTGGGTCGCCCGTGGTGGGCAGCCCGGCACCGTGGCCGACATCTCTGTCTGGGCGGTGCCCTTCGGCCTGGTCGGCGGCCGCCTCTACCACGTGATCACGGACTACCAGCTGTACTTCGGCGACGACCGTGACTGGGTGGACGCCTTCAAGATCTGGGAGGGCGGCCTCGGCATCTGGGGCGCGATCGCGTTCGGCGCGGTCGGCGCCTGGATCGGATGCCGCAGGCGCGGCATCCCGCTGCCCGCCTGGGCCGACGCGCTCGCCCCCGGCATCGCCTTCGCCCAGGCGATCGGCCGCTGGGGCAACTGGTTCAACCAGGAGCTGTACGGCAGGGCGACCGACGTCCCCTGGGCGCTGAAGATCACCAGCTCGGACGACGGCCGCGTCCCCGGCACCTACCACCCGACGTTCCTGTACGAGTCGCTGTGGTGCGTCGGCGTCGGACTGCTCGTCCTCTGGGCGGACCGGCGCTTCAAGCTGGGCCACGGCCGGGCCTTCGCGCTGTACGTCGCCTCGTACTGTGTGGGCCGCTTCTGGATCGAGTACATGCGCGTCGACGACGCGCACGAATTCCTCGGCCTGCGCCTGAACAACTGGACGGCGCTGCTGGTCTTCGTGCTCGCCGTGGTGTACCTCGTGCTGTCGGCCCGGCTGCGGCCGGGGCGCGAGGAGATCGTGGAACCGCTGCCCGGCGGAGCCACCCCCGACAGCGAGAAGGCCGAACCGTCGGACGCCCTGTCCAAGGCCGGGGCCCAGAAGACCGGGGCCGAGAAGGCCGGACTGGACAAGGCCGGGTCCGACGGCGAGGCGGAGTCCGCCTCCAAGGGCTGAGGCCGGGGCGGCTACGGCGTGCGCCGGGACAGGGCGAGGGTCCGGTGGGCCTGCTCCACCACTGCGCGGTCCACGAAGCGGCCGTCGGGGAGCGCCTGCGCCCCCTGCTCCGCGGCCGCCGCCTTGAGGACCTCCTCCGCCCGCTCGACCTCCTCCGGTGTCGGCAGATAGGCGCGCTCGATCACCGGCAGCTGGCGCGGGTGGATCGCCGCGCGGCCGAGCAGCCCCAGGGCGCGGCCCCGGGCGCAGGACGCCGTGAGGCCGTCCAGGTCGCGGACGTCGGGGTAGACCGACTGGGCGGGCGGCGGCAGTCCGGCCGCCCGGGCCGCCACGACCACGCGGGAGCGGCACCAGTCCAGCCCCGCCTCGTCCCGTACGCCGAGGTCGGCGCGGAGGTCCGCCTCGCCGATGGACACACCGCGCAGCGCCGGATGGGCGGTCGCGACGGCGAAGGCCCGCTCCACGCCCAGGGCGGATTCCAGCAGGGCGTACAGGGCGGGGGCGCCGCCGTCCAGGGGAGCGGCCCGCTCGGCGGTGCGGATCACGTCGGCGGCCGAGGCGACCTTGGGCAGCCGCAGGCCCGCGAGGCCGGGCAGCGGGGCGAGCGCCGCCAGATCGGCGTCGGACGGGGGAGTGCCGAGGGCGTTCACGCGGACGTGGACCGGTACGGGGCCCGGCTCGGCGAGCAGCTCGGCGGTGGCCGCGCGGGCGTAGGCCTTGCGGTCCAAAGCCACCGCGTCCTCCAGGTCGACGATGACCACGTCCGCGCCCGCCACCAGGGCCTTGGCCACCACCTCGGGCCGGTCGCCGGGGACGTACAGCCAGGTCAGCGGAAGCGGCCTCACAGGGCGCCCGCCGTGCGCAGCGAAGCGATCTCCGCGGCCGTCAGGCCGAGCCCGGTGAGGATCTCGTCGGTGTCGGCGCCGTGCGGGCGGCCCGCCCAGCGGATCGCGCCGGGCGTCTCGGAGAGGCGGAACAGCACGTTCTGCATGCGCAGCGGGCCGAGCTCCGGGTCGGGGACCGTGGCGAGGGTGCCGAGGGCCGCGTACTGCGGGTCCGTCATCACGTCCCGTACGTCCTGGACCGGGGCCACCGCCGCCTCCGCCTTCTCGAAGGCCTCGACGACCTCGGCGCGGGTGTGCCGGGCGATCCAGGAGCCGACGGCCTCGTCGAGGACGTCCGCGTGGGCGGCGCGGCCGGCGCCCGTGGCGAACCACGGCTCGTCGGTCAGCTCGGGGCGGCCGACCAGGCGCAGGACGCGTTCCGCGATCGACTGGGCCGACGTGGACACCGCGACCCAGCCGCCGTCGGCCGTGCGGTAGGTGTTGCGGGGCGCGTTGTTCGTCGAGCGGTTGCCGGTGCGCGGCTGTACGTGGCCCAGCTGGTCGTACCAGAGCGGCTGCGGGCCGAGGACCGTGAGGATCGGCTCGATGATCGCCATGTCGACGACCTGACCCCGGCCCGTGCGCTCGCGGGCCGCAAGGGCCGTCATCACCGCGTACGCCGTGGCGAGCCCCGCGATGGAGTCCGCGAGGCCGAACGGCGGCAGCGTGGGCGGCCCGCCGGGCTCGCCGGTCACCGCGGCGAAGCCGCTCATCGCCTCGGCGAGGGTGCCGAAGCCGGGGCGGCGCGCGTACGGCCCGAACTGCCCGAAGCCCGTGACGCGGGCCAGGACCAGGCGCGGGTTGGCCGCGCTCAGCTCGTCCCAGCCCAGGTCCCACTTCTCCAGGGTGCCCGGGCGGAAGTTCTCCACGAGCACGTCCGCGTCGGCGGCCAGGCGCAGCAGGGTGGCCCGGCCGCCGGGCGTCGACAGGTCGAGCGTCATCGTGCGCTTGTTGCGGCCGAGCAGCTTCCACCACAGGCCGACGCCGTCCTTCGCCGGGCCGTGGCCCCGGGACGGGTCGGGGCGCGTGGGGTGCTCGACCTTGATGACGTCCGCGCCGAAGTCGCCGAGGAAGGTGGCGGCCAGGGGCCCCGCGAAGAGGGTGGCGAGGTCGACGACGCGCAGGCCGTCCAGCGGGGGCCGCGTCACCGTCCGGCCTCCGCCGCCGCGCCGGTCCCGGCGCCCGCCGCCGCGTCGATCTCCGTGCGGTACGGCATGGCGGCGGCCGCGCCCGGGCGCTGCACGGACAGCGCGGCGGCCGCCGAGGCCCAGCCGAGCGCGGCCGGCATCGGCCTGCCCTCGCCGAGCGCCACCGCGAGCGCGCCCACGAAGGTGTCGCCCGCGCCCGTGGTGTCCACGGCCGTGACCCGGGGCGCGGGCACCGTGACCGGCTCGGCGCCGCGCGCCGCGTACAGGCTGCCCTCGGCGCCGAGCGTGACGACGACCTCCGGGACCCGGTCGAGGAGCGCGTGGGCCGCCGCGTGCGGGTCCGCAGCGCCGGTGAGGACGGTGGCCTCGTGCTCGTTGGGGATCAACAGGTCGGTGGTGTCGAGGAGTTCGGGCGGCAGGGGCTGCGCGGGAGCCGGGGTGAGGACGGTGCGCACGCCGTGGTCGCGGGCGTAGCGGGCGGCGGCGACGACGCCGTCGAGCGGGATCTCCAGCTGGAGCAGGAGCAGGTCCGCGGAGGCGATGAGCGCCTCGTCGCCGTGGGTCAGGCCGGTCAGCGTGGCGTTGGCGCCGGGCACGACCACGATCGCGTTGCCGCCGTCGTCGTCGACGACGATGTGCGCGGTGCCGGTCGCGCCCTCCACGGTGCGCAGCAGGTCGGTGTCCACGCCCGAGTGCTCCAGGGCGGTGCGCAGCCGGCCGCCGAAGGCGTCGGTGCCGACCGCGCCGATCATCGAGGCGGTGGCGCCCGCGCGGGCCGCGGCGACGGCCTGGTTGGCGCCCTTGCCGCCGGGGAAGGTGCGGAACGCGCGGCCGGTGACGGTCTCGCCGCGCCGCGGGGCCTCGGGCACGTAGGCGACCAGGTCCATGTTGGTGCTGCCCAGGACGACGATGTGGGGGGCCATCAGGGGGACGTCTCCTCTACGAGGCGATGGTGCTGGTGATGGGGCTGGTGATGCTGGGTCAGTTGGGTGGTCAGGTCGGCCAGTTCGTCGAAGCCGACGCCGTCGAAGGCGCCGACGGACGTGGACAGGCGGTTCTTCAGCGGGGCGGTCCAGCGGGCCGGGAGCGCGTCCGGGTGCCCGGCGAGCAGGCCCGCGACCGAACCGGCCGTCGCGCCGTTGGAGTCCGTGTCCCAGCCGCCGGAGACCACGCGCGTGATGGAGCCGGTGAAGTCGCCGTCGGCGTGGGTGAGGGCGGCCGCGAGCAGGGCCGCGTTCGGCACGACGTGGACCCAGTGGTAGTGGCCGTACGCGGCGTGCAGGGCGTCGGCGACGTCGTCGAAGCGGCGTGTCGTACGGGCCAGTTCGATGCCGTGCCCGACGGCGCGGGCGAGGCGGGACTCCGGCGGGACCACCGTCAGGCCCGCCGCCAGGCAGTGGTGGACGTCGCCGCTCCCGGACGCGGCCCGGGCGATGGTGGCCGCCGCGAACATCGCGCCGTACACGCCGTTGCCGGTGTGGGTCAGACACGCGTCCCGCCGGGCCTGTTCGGCGGCCGCCGCGGGGTCGCCGGGGTGGGTCCAGCCGTGCACGTCGGCGCGGATCAGGGCGCCGATCCACTCGCGGAACGGATTGCGGTGCCGGGCCGTGCGGGGCGGTACGACGCCGTTGAGGAGGTTGCGGTACGCGACGCGCTCGGCGGTGAAGGTGCGGGCGGCGGGGAGCTCGTCTAGCCAGAGCGCGGCCACGTCCGCCGTGGTGAAGCCGGGGCCGTGGCGGCGCAGGAGCAGCAGGTTCAGGAGCGGGTAGTTGAGGTCGTCGTCCTCCGGCATGCCGTCGATGTTCTCGGCCAGGGAGGTGGGGGCGGAGCGGCGGTTCCAGGGGTGGCGGGCGAGGAGCTCGGGCGGGACGCCCCGGGCGGTGAACCAGGTGGTCAGGGGCCAGTTGCCCGCGGCTTCGGCGAGGGCGCGGATGGCGTGCCGGGGGAGCTTCTCCACGGGTTTGCCCAGGAGGCAGCCCGCGGCGCGGCCGAGCCAGGCGGCGTGGACGCGGGCGCGGTGCCCTCGTGGGGGCGCCCCCGGCCCGCCCCTTCCCGAAACCAGGGGCTGCCGCCCCTGGCACCCCGCTTCATCGCGCTGCGCGTTCGTCCGCACACGCCGGACGGGCTGGATGTCCGCTTGCGCGCCGTCCAATTCCGCCAAGAGGTCTTCCGCCAGGGCCCGCAGGCGGGGTGGGGCCGGATGGGGGGACGTGCCCGAGCGGGGTGGGGTCGGGTCGCCGCCCGCGGCCAGCCAGCGGGCCCGGGCCGCGGTGACGTCGCGGCCCTCCTCCTCGGCCTGGCGGAGTTCGTGGGCGATGAGGTCCTCGGCCTGGAGCCAGCTGAGGCGCATCAGGGGGCGCCGCCCGTCAGGGACGCGAACGCGTGCTCGTGGGCGCGGCGGCGGGCCCGGTCCTTGGCGAAGACCTCCTCGGTGACCGCCGTCAGGGCGCGGGCCGGGGCGCGCAGGTCCAGGCGGCTCGCCTCGGCCACCCGCTTCGACCAGTCGGGCGGGACGGCGGCCTCGCCGCGCAGGGCGCCCGCGAGCGCGCCGCTCATCGTGGCGATCGAGTCGCAGTCGCGGCCGTAGTTCACCGAGCCGAGCACGGTGGCGCGGTAGTCGCCGTCGCCGATCAGCAGCATGCCGAGCGCGACGGGGAGTTCCTCGATGGCGTGCAGCCGCGAAGGGCGGCGGGCGCCCAGGGACGGCGCGCGGTAGTCGGGGCCGACGGTGTCGAAGGGGGCGACCGCCGCGCGCAGCGGGCGCAGCGCCGTCTCGTACGCGCGGTGGCGGGCCGCCGCGTCCGCCACCGCCTCGATCGCCGCCCGGGTGCCGTCCTTCGCCAGGGCCAGACAGGCGTCGATCACCGTGGTGGGCGTGGCGCCGGGCGCGCAGGCCGCCGCCACGGCCGCCGCGAAGACGCCCGCCGCCTCCCGTCCGTACGACGACTGGTGCGCGCCCGCCACGTCCAGGGCCTCGGCGTACGCGGCCTCGGGGTGGGCGGCGTTGACCAGGCCGACCGGTGCCATGTACATCGCCGCGCCGCAGTTGACGATGTTGCCGGTGCCCGCCTCGCGGGGGTCCACGTGGCCGTAGTGCAGCCGGGCGACGAGCCACTTCTCGGCGAGGAAGAGGCGGTGCAGGGGCAGGGCCTCGGCTTCGAGCTCCGGGATCCAGCGCGGGTTCGTCATCAGGTCGGGGACCAGGTGGTCGGCGATCGCGTACGCGTCCAGGTGGTCGCGTACGGCGGCGTACACGCGGACGAGCGCGTGCGTCATCAAGGTGTCGTCGGTGACGTGTCCGTCGCCCTTGTGGTACGGGGCGACGGGGCGGGCCGTGCGCCAGGCGTCGCCGTGCCAGGGGCCGACGATGCCGTGGACCGGGCCGCCGTGCCGGTCCGCGATCTGCTCGGGGGAGTAGCCCTCCACGGGGCCGCCGAGCGCGTCGCCGACGGCCGCGCCCACGAGGGCCCCGGTGACACGGTCCTCAAGCAACGTCCTCTTCGGTGATGGCATCTCCGGATCGCCCTCCTGGGGTGGTCAGTGCGTACGGGTCAGATGTCCGGCCAGCTCCACGAGGTCAGTACCCGCGAGGCGGGGCAGGGCACAGCCCGACAGGGTGCGGCAGGACGCGCGCCAGCTGTCGGGGATCGCGGCGGCCGTGCCCAGGACGCCGGTCAGGGCCCCGGCGAGTGCGGGCGCCGAGTCCGCGACGCGCGACAGGCAGGCGGCGGCGGGCACCGCCTCGCGGACCCGGCCGCGGGCCGCGGTGGCCAGGGCCAGGGCGACCGGGACGGTCTCGGCGGCGGCGATGCCGTAGCTGTAGACGTGGTCGACGATCTCGTGCTCCAGGAGCGGGACCAGGGCGAACGTGGCGTCGGCGGCGGGCGCGCAGGTGCGGGCGAGCTGCACGGCGTGCCGGGCGTTGCGGCCGATCTCGGTGTGCTCGGGGAGCTGGGCGAGGGCGGCGTCCACCGCGGCGTCGGGTCCGGCGCCGCCGAGGGCGGCCGCGACCGCCGCGGCCATCGCGCGGGCACCGTGCACGCCGTCGCCGTCCTGGGTGTAGCGGGCGTCGAACTCGGCGAGCCCGGCGGCCCGTTCGGGGTCGCCGGGGTGCACGAGGGCGAGGACGCAGGCGCGTACGCAGGCCGCGTCGTCGAAGAAGTGCGGGTTGTCGTGGCCGGTGGCGGGCGGGGTGAGGCCCGCGGCGAGGTTGCCCAGGCCCGCGCGCACGGAGATGCGGGCGCGCAGGGGCAGGACTGCGGACTCCACCTCCGGTGCGCGGGCCGCCGCGGCGGCCACCTCGCTGGCGAGGGCGTTCCAGGACAGGGCGAGGGTGGCGCGGGTGCGGCGGTCCCTGGTGAGGGCGGGGTCGAGGGTGCCGTCCGCCGCGCGCAGGACGGATTCGGCGGTGAGCGCGGCCCATTCGGCGTCGTCCGAGGGGCCGAGGCGCAGGGGTTCCGGGGGCTGGTTGAGGGCGATGGGGACGGGGAGGGTGGTGGTGGCGTTGTGCTCGGCGAAGGTGTCCAGTTCGCGGGTGAGGCGGCGGGTCCAGTCGGGCATGCGGGTCGCCCTGTGCCGGGCCGATGGCCAACCGGCGGCGTCGCCCGCGGCGAGGCCCAGCAGGAGGCCCTCGACCTGGGCTCCGTCCAGGGCCCGCTTGCCGGGGCTGCGCCCCGGGCCCCGGGGCTTGGTTGCACGGTTGCTCGGCACCTCGGGCTGTGCCCACCCTTCCCCAAGCTCTCGGCTTCGCTCGAGCAGGGGAGACCCCACTCGCCCTGCGGGACGATTGCCCACAGCGGAGACGGACGCTAGGAGCTCCGCCACCTCCAGTACGTGGTGGCCCCGCATGGAAGGGAGGCAGGTGCCCCTTACCGGGCCGATCGCCCGGGACCATTCCGGGGGGATGGCGGCGGCGCCGCAGGTGGCGCCCGCCAGGGCGCCCGCGACCGCCGCGGTCGTGTCCGCGTCGCGGCCCATGTTGACCGCGGTGAGGACGGACCTCGCGAAGTCGCCCTCGGCGGCCGCGTACGCGCCGAAGGCGAGGCCCACCGCCTCGGGGGCCAGGTCCGTCCAGGGGTAGCCGCCGATGACGACCGCCGAGCGGACCGCGCGTTCGCCCCGGTGGGCCACGGCGACGGCGCGGCGCAGGGAGCGCGCGGTCCAGGAGTCGTACGGGATGACGGACAGGGCCGCGGCGACCACCGTCTCCACCGGGGCCCCGGCCATCGCCGCCGCGACGCCCGCCGCGACGGCCCGGCCGCCGTGGATGCCCTCGCCGTCGTGGCTGACGGTGCCGTCGACGGCGACCAGGCGGGCCGCCTCCGCGGGGCACCCCGCGGCGAAGACGCCGAAGGGCGCGGCCCGCATCGCGAGGCCGTCGCTCCAGGCGTGCCGGTGCTGGGCGGAGATGGGGGCGGCCAGGCCCCTGCGCAGGTTCTCCAGGGTGCCGCGTTCGCTGAACCCTGCGCCCCGGAAGGGGCCTTCGTCCAGGTCGGCGATCCACCGGTGCCAGGCGCGCTCGACGTGCGCGACGGTGAGGGCCGAGCCGTGCCGGGCGAGCAGCAGGCCGGAGAAGATCGCGTACTCGGTGTCGTCCGTGCCCGCGGGGCGCTCGGCGACGTACCCGGTGATGCGGCCCCAACGGCGGCGGATCTCGGACGGCTTCAGATTCTCGGCGGGCGCGCCGAGCGCGTCGCCGACCGCGAGACCGAGCATCGCCCCGCGGGCCCGCTCGCGCAGGCCGCCCGCGCCGTCGGGCGCCGGGACCGGGGGAACACAGGCGATGGACGCCATGCCCTGCCTCCCATCGCGCTGAGTACCGCTGAGTACTGCCGCGTACCGCTGAGTACTGCCGCGTGCCGCCGCGTGCCGCTGCGTGCCGCTGCGTGCCGCTGCGTGCCGCTGAGTCGTGCTGGGAGCATCCCTGCCACGCCGAGCCACTCATGTGAGCATGCAGGCGCTCAGCATCACTCCTTCGGCATGTCCGCGACGGCTCCGCGCGGGCCGCCCGTGCGGGCTCACAGGGGTGTGTTTTCGCAGGTAAGTACGGCCTTCCTTGCTGGCGGGAGCGATTTTTCGCGCGTACTTTCGAGATCGCCGACGGGGTTTCACCGACGGGATTCCAGAGCGACGTCGAAACGTTCGGCGCGACTATGAGGGGGCCGCACCATGGCGATCATCGAGACCGAAGCGACACTGCACGAGGCGCACCGCGACAACCACACCCACCGTGACGTCAACGGCGGCTGGCTGCGCCCGGCCGTCTTCGGGGCCATGGACGGCCTGGTGTCCAACCTCGCCCTGATGACGGGCGTCGCCGGCGGGGCCGTGTCGCAGCAGACCATCGTGATCACCGGGCTCTCCGGGCTCGCGGCCGGGGCGTTCTCCATGGCCGCGGGCGAGTACACGTCCGTCGCCTCGCAGCGCGAGCTGGTGCAGGCCGAACTGGACGTGGAGCGCCGCGAGTTGCGCAAGCACCCCAAGGACGAGGAGCAGGAGCTGGCCGCGCTCTACGAGTCCCGCGGCGTCGAGCCCGCGCTCGCCCGCGAGGTGGCGCGGCAGCTGTCGAAGGACCCCGAGCAGGCCCTGGAGATCCACGCCCGCGAGGAGCTCGGCATCGACCCGGGCGACCTGCCCTCGCCGGTCGTGGCGGCGGTCTCGTCCTTCGGCTCGTTCGCCCTCGGCGCGCTCCTGCCCGTGCTGCCGTACCTCCTTGGCGCCGGCGCGCTGTGGCCCGCGGTGCTGCTCGCGCTCGTCGGCCTGTTCGCGTGCGGCGCGGTCGTCGCCAGGGTGACCGCCCGTTCGTGGTGGTTCAGCGGGCTGCGGCAGCTCGTGCTCGGTGGTGCGGCGGCGGGTGTGACGTACGCCCTGGGCAGTCTGTTCGGGACGGCCGTAGGATGACCGACCGCAGGGGTATGCGGAATGCCGTACAAGTATCCGTTTCCGGACTGTTTCGATGCGCTGACCGGCGGGCATGAGCCGTAAGCGCTGCGGGCAATGAGGCCTGTGGTCGCTCCGGGCCAACGGTCACCGATCTGCCCGCTCAGGCCCCTCTTCGCCGCCCTCCATCCCCAGGGCGCTGTCCAGATACTGGAATGAAGTATCCGCTTTTCGAGAAGCGGCCCATCATGTAACCTGCACGAAATTTCGCCAGGGCCAACGTCGTCCCTCGCCGCCCGCGCCCCCAGAGCCTGGGAGGTGCCCCACCACGACGACGGGAGTGCCGATGCGTTCCGACGCCTGGTCGCCCATGGACGGTCGCCCCGCCCCGCAGGGCATGTACGACCCCCGGAACGAACACGACGCCTGTGGTGTCGGCTTCGTGGCCACCCTCACCGGTGAGGCGAGCCACGAGCTCGTCGAGCAGGCGCTGACCGTCCTGCGCAACCTGGAGCACCGCGGCGCCACCGGCTCCGAACCGGACTCCGGGGACGGCGCGGGCATCCTGCTCCAGGTCCCGGACGCGTTCCTGCGCGAGGCCGTGGGGTTCGAGCTGCCCGCCGCGGGCGCCTACGCCGTCGGCATCGCCTTCCTGCCCCCGCACGGCACGGACGAAGCCGTCTCACACATCGAGACACTGGCCGCCGACGAGGGCCTGACCGTCCTCGGCTGGCGCGAGGTGCCGGTCGCCCCGACGCTGCTCGGCGCCACCGCCCGCGCCACCATGCCGGTCTTCCGCCAGCTGTTCGTCACCGCCGGTGACAGCACCGGGCTCGCCCTGGACCGCAAGGCCTTCGTGCTGCGCAAGCGGGCCGAGCGCGAGGCCGCCACCTACTTCCCGTCGCTCTCCGCGCGCACGATCGTCTACAAGGGCATGCTGACCACCGGCCAGCTGGAGCCCTTCTTCCCGGACCTGTCCGACCGCCGCTTCGCCACCGCGGTCGCCCTCGTCCACTCGCGCTTCTCCACGAACACCTTCCCGAGCTGGCCGCTCGCGCACCCCTACCGCTTCGTCGCCCACAACGGCGAGATCAACACCGTGCGGGGCAACCGCAACTGGATGCGGGCCCGGGAGTCGCAGCTGGTCAGCGACCTGTTCGGCACCCAGGAGCAGCTGGAGCGGACCTTCCCGGTGTGTACGCCGGACGCCTCCGACTCCGCGTCCTTCGACGAGGTCCTCGAACTGCTCCACCTCGGCGGCCGCTCCCTGCCGCACAGCGTGCTCATGATGATCCCGGAGGCGTGGGAGAACCACACCTCCATGGACCCCGCCCTGCGTGCCTTCTACCAGTACCACTCCACGATGATGGAGCCCTGGGACGGCCCCGCCTGCGTCACCTTCACCGACGGCACCCAGGTCGGCGCGGTCCTCGACCGCAACGGCCTGCGCCCCGGACGCTACTGGGTCACCGACGACGGCCTCGTCGTCCTCGGCTCCGAGGTCGGCGTCCTCGACATCGACCCGGCCAAGGTCGTCCGCAAGGGCCGCCTCCAGCCCGGCCGGATGTTCCTCGTGGACACCGCCGAGCACCGCATCGTCGAGGACGACGAGATCAAGGCCCGGCTCGCCGCCGAGCAGCCGTACGCGGAGTGGCTGGAAGCAGGCACCATCGAGCTCGGCGACCTGCCCGAGCGCGAGCACATCGTGCACACGCACGCCTCCGTCACCCGCCGCCAGCAGACCTTCGGCTACACCGAGGAAGAGCTGCGCGTGCTGCTCGCCCCGATGGCCAAGGCCGGCGCCGAGCCGATCGGCTCGATGGGCACGGACACGCCGATCGCGGCCCTCTCCGAGCGCCCCCGGCTGATCTTCGACTACTTCACGCAGCTGTTCGCCCAGGTCACCAACCCGCCCCTGGACGCCATCCGCGAGGAGCTCGTCACCTCGCTGCACTCCTCGCTCGGCCCGCAGGGCAACCTCCTGGAGCCGACCGCCGCCTCCTGCCGCTCCGTCACGCTGCCCTTCCCGGTCATCGACAACGACGAGCTGGCCAAGCTCATCCACATCAACGCCGACGGCGACATGCCCGGCATGAAGGCCGCGACCCTCTCCGGCCTGTACCGGGTGCACGGCGGCGGCGACGCCCTCGCCGCCCGCATCGAGGAGATCTGCGCCGAGGCCGACGCCGCCATCGAGGCCGGGGCCCGCCTGATCGTGCTCTCCGACCGGCACTCCGACGCCGAGCACGCGCCGATCCCCTCCCTGCTGCTCACCGCGGCCGTCCACCACCACCTGATCCGCACCAAGCAGCGCACCCAGGTGGGCCTGCTCGTCGAGGCGGGCGACGTGCGCGAGGTCCACCACGTCGCGCTGCTCATCGGCTTCGGCGCCGCGGCCGTCAACCCGTACCTGGCGATGGAGTCCGTCGAGGACCTGGTCCGCGCGGGCACCTTCCTGCCCGGCATGGAGGCCGAGCAGGCCATCCGCAACCTCATCCACGCCCTCGGCAAGGGCGTCCTGAAGGTCATGTCCAAGATGGGCATCTCCACCGTCGCCTCCTACCGCGGCGCACAGGTCTTCGAGGCCGTCGGCCTGGAGGAGTCCTTCGTGGAGAAGTACTTCAACGGCACCACCTCCAAGATCGGCGGCGTCGGCATCGACGTCGTCGCCCAGGAGGTCGCCGCCCGCCACGCCAAGGCCTACCCGGCCTCCGGGATCGCGCCCGCGCACCGGGCCCTGGACATCGGCGGCGAGTACCAGTGGCGCCGCGAGGGCGAGCCGCACCTGTTCGACCCCGAGACGGTCTTCCGCCTCCAGCACTCCACCCGCAACCGCCGCTACGACGTCTTCAAGCAGTACACGGACCGCGTGAACGAGCAGTCCGAGCGCCTGATGACGCTGCGCGGCCTGTTCGCCCTCAAGAGCGACCGGCAGCCGGTGCCCGTCGAGGAGGTCGAGCCCGCCTCCGAGATCGTCAAGCGCTTCTCCACCGGCGCCATGTCGTACGGCTCCATCTCCCGCGAGGCGCACGAGACGCTCGCCATCGCCATGAACCAGCTCGGCGCCAAGTCCAACACCGGCGAGGGCGGCGAGGACCCGGAGCGCCTCTACGACCCGGCGCGCCGCTCCAGCATCAAGCAGGTCGCCTCCGGCCGCTTCGGCGTCACCTCCGAGTACCTGGTCAACGCCGACGACATCCAGATCAAGATGGCCCAGGGCGCCAAGCCCGGCGAGGGCGGCCAGCTGCCGGGACACAAGGTCTACCCGTGGGTGGCGAAGACCCGGCACTCCACGCCGGGCGTGGGCCTCATCTCCCCGCCGCCGCACCACGACATCTACTCCATCGAGGATCTCGCCCAGCTGATCCACGACCTCAAGAACGCCAACCCGGCGGCGCGCATCCACGTCAAGCTGGTCTCCGAGGTCGGCGTCGGCACCGTCGCCGCGGGCGTCTCCAAGGCGCACGCGGACGTCGTCCTCATCTCCGGCCACGACGGCGGCACCGGCGCGTCCCCGCTGACCTCCCTGAAGCACGCGGGCGGCCCCTGGGAGCTCGGCCTCGCCGAGACCCAGCAGACGCTGCTGCTCAACGGCCTGCGCGACCGCATCGTCGTGCAGACCGACGGCCAGCTGAAGACCGGCCGCGACGTCGTCATCGCCGCGCTGCTCGGCGCCGAGGAGTTCGGCTTCGCCACCGCGCCGCTCGTGGTGTCCGGCTGCGTCATGATGCGCGTCTGCCACCTGGACACCTGCCCGGTCGGCATCGCCACGCAGAACCCCGCGCTGCGCGACCGCTTCAGCGGCAAGGCCGAGTACGTCGTGAACTTCTTCGAGTTCATCGCCGAGGAGGTCCGCGAGCTCCTCGCCGAGCTCGGCTTCCGCTCCATCGAGGAGGCCGTCGGCCACGCCGAGCTCCTCGACACGACCCGGGCCGTGGACCACTGGAAGGCCCAGGGCCTCGACCTGGCGCCGCTGTTCCACGTCCCGGACCTGGCCGAGGGCGCGGTGCGCCACCAGGTCGTCGCGCAGGACCACGGCCTGGAGAAGGCGCTCGACAACGAGCTGATCAGGCTCTCCGCCGACGCGCTCGCCGCGCACACCCAGGAGGACGCCCAGCCCGTCCGCGCCCAGGTCGCCATCCGCAACATCAACCGCACCGTCGGCACCATGCTCGGCCACGAGGTGACGAAGAAGTTCGGCGGCGCGGGCCTGCCCGACGACACCATCGACATCACCTTCACCGGGTCGGCGGGCCAGTCCTTCGGCGCCTTCCTGCCGCGCGGCGTCACGCTGCGCCTGGAGGGCGACGCCAACGACTACGTGGGCAAGGGCCTCTCCGGCGGCCGCGTGATCGTCCGCCCGGACCGGGGCGCCGACCACCTCGCCGAGTACTCCACCATCGCGGGCAACACCATCGCCTACGGCGCGACCGGCGGCGAGCTGTTCCTGCGCGGCCGCACCGGCGAACGCTTCTGCGTGCGCAACTCCGGCGCCACGGTGGTCTCCGAGGGCGTGGGCGACCACGGCTGCGAGTACATGACCGGCGGCCACGCCGTGATCCTCGGCGAGACCGGCCGCAACTTCGCGGCCGGCATGTCGGGCGGCATCGCGTACGTGATCGACCTCGACCGCGCCCACGTCAACGCGGGGAACCTCGCGGCCGTCGAGCCCCTGGACGACACCGACAAGCAGTGGCTGCACGACGTCGTGCGCCGCCACCAGGAGGAGACCGGCTCCACGGTCGCCGAGAAGCTGCTGGCCCAGTGGGACGTGGCCGTGACCCGCTTCAGCAGGATCATCCCCAGCACGTACAAGGCAGTGCTCGCCGCCAAGGACGCCGCCGAGCGAGCCGGACTCTCCGAGTCCGAGATCACCGAGAAGATGATGGAGGCGGCGACCAATGGCTGATCCCAAGGGCTTTTTGAACCACGGCCGCGAGGTCGCCAAGACCCGCCCGGTCGGCGAGCGCGTGCAGGACTGGAACGAGGTCTACGTTCCCGGATCGCTCCTGCCGATCATCTCCAAGCAGGCCTCGCGCTGCATGGACTGCGGCATCCCCTTCTGCCACAACGGCTGTCCGCTGGGGAACCTGATCCCCGAGTGGAACGACTACGCTTACCGCGAGGACTGGTCCGCGGCCTCCGAGCGGCTGCACGCCACGAACAACTTCCCGGAGTTCACCGGGCGGCTCTGCCCGGCCCCCTGCGAGTCGGCGTGCGTCCTCGGCATCAACCAGCCCGCCGTCACCATCAAGAACGTCGAGGTCTCGATCATCGACAAGGCGTGGGAGACGGGCGACGTGGCGCCGCAGGCGCCGGAGCGGCTGAGCGGCAAGACGGTCGCCGTCATCGGCTCGGGCCCGGCCGGTCTCGCCGCCGCCCAGCAGCTCACCCGGGCGGGCCACACCGTCGCCGTCTACGAGCGCGCGGACCGCATCGGCGGCCTCCTGCGCTACGGCATCCCCGAGTTCAAGATGGAGAAGCGGCACATCAACCGGCGCATCGAGCAGATGCGCGCGGAGGGCACGAAGTTCCGCACCGGCGTGGAGGTCGGCCGCGACATCGACGCGGCGAAGCTGCGCAAGCGGTACGACGCCGTGGTCATCGCGGCGGGCGCCACGACGGCCCGCGACCTGCCGGTGCCCGGCCGCGAGCTCAAGGGCGTGTACCAGGCCATGGAGTACCTGCCCCTGGCCAACAAGGTCCAGGAGGGCGACTACGTCACCACGCCCGTCTCCGCCGAGGGCAAGCACGTCGTCGTCATCGGCGGCGGCGACACCGGCGCGGACTGCGTGGGCACCGCGCACCGCCAGGGCGCGGCGTCCGTGACCCAGCTGGAGATCATGCCCCGGCCCGGCGAGGAGCGGTCCCCGGGGCAGCCCTGGCCGACCTTCCCCATGCTGTACAAGGTGACCTCCGCCCACGAGGAGGGCGGCGAGCGCGTCTACTCCGTCTCCACGACCCACTTCGAGGGCGACGAGGACGGGAACGTGCAGTGGCTGCACCTGGTCGAGGTCGCCTTCGTGGACGGCAAGCTCACGCAGAAGCCGGGCACGGAGCGGCGCATTCCGGCGCAGCTCGTCACCCTCGCGATGGGCTTCACCGGTACGGACCGGGAGAACGGTCTGGTGGACCAGTTCGGCGTCGACCTGGACGAGCGTGGCAATATTGCCCGTGACGGTGACTTCCACACCAGCGTGCCGGGCGTCTTCGTCGCCGGTGACGCGGGCCGTGGCCAGTCCCTGATCGTCTGGGCGATCGCCGAGGGGCGCTCGGCCGCGCGGGGGGTGGACCGCTTCCTCACCGGTGCGAGTGACCTTCCGGCCCCGATCCGTCCCACGGACCGGTCCCTGACGGTCTGACCCGCGGACCGCCTCCCCGGCGGTCCGCCCCTTGAATGTCCCGTACAACGGCGTACGGAACTGAGCGCGGCGCCTGCCATGTCCCCGACCGGACCTATGGCAGGCGCCGCGCGCCCTTCCCGCCCTTCCCCGGGCCGGTTCTCCCTCCGGCGGGGCCCTGGGCGTCCTCGGCTTGGCCTGCCCTCCCAGCACCTGCCCGCGGCCCTCGCTCACCGAGCCCACGGTGGGTAACCCCGTCGCCCCGTCCGGCACGGCCTCGCCGCGGCGCCCCGGCCCGCACGGCACCGGCGTAGCGGATGGACGGGGGGGACACAAGGCCCCGGCGCGGCGGCGGGCGCCAGCCCGGCGGGGTGAAGGTGGCGCGTCACGGCGCGGCGGCCCCCGAGGCCCGCAGCCAGAGCCCCGCCGCCCGAGGCCAGAGGCCCGGTGGGGCCGTGGGGCGGGGCGGGTCCGGAGGGGCCCGGTGTCGCCCGGCGGGCGATAGATGTGGGGCAAACGGGTGGGACCGCGGAGCCGTTCCGCCGCACGGCCCCACCGTAGGACACCGTCGAAGCACAGCGATAGCGCACCGCGCAACGGTGATTACGGTTCGGCCGCTTCCCCGAAAGGGTCTAGACCGCCAACACCCAGCGTGAGCACAATCGCTCCCACTACAAGAACCTGAAGGGGGCCGGCATGAAGCGACGTGTCATCGCGGCGGGTTGTATCGCCCTGACGCTCGGTCTGACCGCAACCGCGTGCGGCGATGACGGCGACGGGGGCAAGGGCGACAAGGCCGACGGCAAGGGCAAGACCCTCACCGTCTGGATCATGGAGGGGACCAACCCCGACCCCCGGCCCTTCTTCAAGGAGGTCGGCGCGGCCTTCGAGAAGAAGACCGGCGCCAAGATCAAGGTCGAGTACCAGCAGTGGGGCACCGCCCAGAAGAAGTTCACGACGGCCATCGAGGGCGGCGAGGACCAGGTCCCGGACGTCGCCGAGGTCGGCACGACGTGGGTGCCGCAGTTCGCCGAGACCGGCGCGCTCGTCGACGTCACCGACGACCTGAAGAAGTCGGGCCTGTCGAACGACCTGGTGGAGGGCCTGAAGGACGCGGGCACCCTGGACGGCAAGCAGTACGGCATGCCGTGGTACGCGGGTGTGCGGTCCATCGTGTACCGCAAGGACGTCTTCGAGAAGCACAAGCTGAAGCCGCCGACGACCTGGAAGGAGCTCCAGGAGACGGCGAAGACGCTCAAGGAGAAGGAGCCGGACAAGATCGCCTTCCCGGTGGCGGGCGGCGCGGAGATGTTCGCGACGGCCTTCGTCTGGGGCGCGGGCGGTGAACTCGCCACCCAGCAGGGCGACAAGTGGAAGTCCGCGATCAACTCGCCCGAGGCCGTGAAGGGCCTCACGTACTACACGGACCTGGCGAGGAAGGACAAGGTCTCCCCGGCCAAGGTCAACACCTGGACGGAGAAGGAGGTCGGCGACGCCTGGAACAAGGGCGAGATCTCCATGTCGGTCGGCGGCAACTGGACCCCCAAGGCCATCATCGAGGCGAACCCGAAGCTCAAGGGCAAGCTCGGCGCCGTGCCGATCCCCGGCCAGAACGGCGGCATGAGCAAGTCCTTCCTCGGTGGTTCGTACCTGTCCGCGTTCAACACGGACAAGAAGGAACTCGCCTGGGAGCTGGTCAAGTTGATGACCACCGGTGAGTTCGCCGCCAAGTGGGCCAAGCAGACCAACTACTTCCCCGGCCAGAACTCCGAGCTGAAGAAGATCGAGGCCCAGAAGGACCCGCTGGTCGAGCCGTTCGCGAAGCAGATGATCGAGGCCGGCGCCACCGTTCCGAAGACGAAGGCGTACGGAGAGATCCAGGCCTCGCAGGTCATCACCGGCATGGTCCAGTCGATCCTCACGGGCAAGTCGTCCGTCCAGGAGGCCGCGGACAAGGCGGCGAAGGACATGGACGACATCTTCGCCAAGGACAAGTAAGCGAAAGACGAGTCACGCCGTGAAAGACACGCTCGTCAGCGACGGGCCGGAGGTCACGCCTTCGGTCCGCCCGCACACCGACGACGGTGGCGCCGAAGCCGCGCGCCGCCGCAAGAAACTGGTTACTCTCACCCGGCCCTGGCTGCTGCTCACGCCCTCGCTGATCGTGCTCGTGGGGCTGCTCCTGTGGCCCCTGATCCAGGTCGGCAAGCTGTCGCTGCAGGACTACAAGGTCAAGTTCGGCGGTGGCGAGGGCACGTACATCGGGTTCGACCACTACAAGGACCTGCTGACCGGCGACCTGCTGTGGAAGACGGTCCTGCCGAACACGGTGTTCTTCGCGTTCGCCTGCGTCGGTCTGACCGTCGCGCTCGGGACGCTCGTGGCCCTGCTGCTCAACCGGCTCGGCCCGACGTGGAAGCTGATCTGCTCGGTGTCCATCCTGGCCGCGTGGGCGATGCCCGCGGTCACCGGAACGTATGTGTGGATCTGGCTGTTCCAGCCGCAGGACGGCATGGTCAGCCAGGTCGCGGACTCGCTCGGCCTGATCGACGCGGAGACCACCAACTGGTTCACCGAGCGGCTGCCGTTCTACGGGATCGCGACGATCAACGTCGTGCACCACGGCTTCCCGTTCGTCGCCATCACCGTGCTCGCGGGGCTGCTCACCATCCCGAAGGAGCTGTACGAGGCGGGCGAGATCGACGGCGCCAACGCCTGGCAGCGGTTCTGGAAGATCACCGTGCCGAGCATCAGGCCGGTCTTCCTGGTGGTGACCATCCTGTCCACCATCTGGGACTTCAAGGTCTTCACCCAGGTCTTCCTGATGCCGGGAGGCAGCGGCTCCAATCCGGACGTCTACAACCTCGGCGTCTACTCGTACATCGAGGCATTCGCCAAGAACGACTACGGCACGGGCGCCGCGGCCGCGGTCCTGCTGACGGTGCTGCTGCTCGTGATCACCGTCATCTACATCCGTACGCTGTTCCGGCAGGGGGAGGAGGAACTGTGAGTGTCCGCCGTACCACGCTCGCCTCACGCATCGGCCTGCCGGTCGCGGTGATCGCGCTCCTCGTCTTCACGCTGTTCCCCGTCTACTGGATGGTCTCCACGGCGCTGGACCCGAAGGCGATCACGCGCGGCTCGGACCTGCTGCCGAGCGGTCTGACGTTCGAGCACTTCGACTTCGTCTTCGACCGGGGCAACTTCGGCCAGTACCTGCTGAACTCGGCGATCGTCGGCGTCGCCACGATCACCGCGGCGGCCGCGCTCTCGCTGTTCGCGGCGATCGCGGTGGCCCGCTTCAAGTTCAAGTTCCGCACCTCCGTGCTGATCATGGTCCTGATCGTGCAGATGGTGCCGCTGGAGGCCCTCGTCATCCCGCTGTTCCTCCAGATGCGGGACTTCGAGATGCTCAACTCGCTGCTCGGCCTCTCGGTCGTGTACATCGCGCTGTCGCTGCCGTTCGCGATCTGGACCCTGCGCGGCTTCGTCGCGGCGGTGCCCAAGGAGGTCGAGGAGGCGGCGTACATCGACGGCGCGTCCTGGTTCCGCATGTTCTGGTCCGTGCTGCTTCCGCTGGTGGGTCCCGGCCTGGTGGCCACCTCGATCTTCGCCTTCATCACGGCGTGGAACGAGTTCGTGTTCGCGTACACCTTCATGAAGGGCAGCGACAAGTACACGGCGGCCGTGGGCATCTTCCAGTTCTTCGGTGAGAACACCACCTCCTGGGGGCCCGTCATGGCCAGCTCCACGCTGGTCACGCTGCCGGTGATGATCTTCTTCGTGATCGTGCACCGCCGCCTCGGGTCCGGCCTCGCGGCCGGGGCGGTCAAGGGCTGACCGGTTCTGTACGCCCGTCCCGGGCCCGGATTCCTCGTGGAGTCCGGGCCCATGGCGTGCCGTCGTTCGTCTGCGGGTTTGCTGTGGCTGATCGCGCAGTTCCCCGCGCCCCTTCAGGGTGCTCCCGTTCGGTACGTCTCCCCGTAGACCTGCCACGTCAGGGGTGGCCGTAGGTCCAAGTTCCCCTCGCGCAGGAAGCGGCGCTGGGCTGTGTCTATGCGGGTGGTGTCGTGGTGGGATTTCTCGGTCTTCATCAGGGTGCGGCGTACGTCGAGGAAGGTGTCGAGGTACGTCCTCTCCGGGCCGCCGTCCGTGGGGGTGTCCGCCTTCTTGCGCGCGGCCTCCCGCAGGCCGTGGAACGACTCCGGCCCCGTGCCGGGACCGTGCATCACCATCGCGTCGTAGTACACGAACTGCCCGAGCGTGCCGAGCCCGTCGAGCTTGGCGAGGCGGACCGCCGGGTCGAAGTACAGGCGGTCGCGCACCTCGTCCTGGGCCCGCCGGAAGGCGGCCTGCCGCGCCTCCCGCGCCCACGCCCGGGTGAAGGGCCGCCCCAGGCCCGCGTGCGAGTCGCTGCCGTCGACCGCGCGCAGGGCGGGCAGGAAACGGGCCAGGCCGTTGTCCGGGCGGGCCTTCGTGTAGCCCTCGACGAGCTCCAGGAGGTCGTGGGTGCCGGTGCAGAAGCCGATGATGCCCGCGGTGTAGCCGCGGCCGTCGCCTATGTCCTCGATGTAGCCGTACTGGCCGCGCCAGTCGAGCGTGGAGTTCTCCGCGCTCGCGACGAGCTTCATCGCGAGCTCCTTCTTCGCGGGCGCCGCGAGCCCCGGCGGCAGCTTCGCGAGCCGCTCGTCGTCCGTGCGCCGGTCGGCCGGGGAACCGTCCTCGTCGTACGGCCGCGCCGCGGCGGGCCGGTCCTTCCCCGCGTCCTCGGAGCACGCGACCGCGGTGAGGGCGAGGGGGACGACCGCGAGAAGAAGCAGACCAGCGCGTTTCATTCGGCCAAGCGTACGGGCGCGGACGCCGGCTGCCGACGGCCCGTCCCCGCTATTGACTATTATTCAATTCCGCTCCACGCTCGGGACGCGAACCCGCAGCAGCCGCGCGTCGTGGGAGGTCCCCGTGAGCACCCGAGCAGTGGAGCAGCTGAAGACGGAGCTGGGGGCCGAACCCCCGGAAGGCATCGGGCGGCTGGCGCCCGAACACATCGAGCGGCTCGCCACCGCACTGCGCCGCGAGCGCGAACGCCGGGCCTCCGGGCTCGGCGAGGCGGCCGAGGAGGCCCTGAAGCTGGTGCCCGCCCTGGCCCGCGGTCCGGTCCGCCGGATCCTCTTCCGCTAGGGAGCGCGGACACCATGGACAAGCTGCGCGCCAGGGCCGAGACCCTGAAGACCGCCCGCCTCCTCGACACCGACCCCGCCGACCTCGCCTTCCTGGGGGAGCTGCCCGCCGACGACGTGCGCCGCTTCCGCGCCGACTGCGTGGCCGCGCTCTTCGACCGGTCGCCGGAGATGCTCGACCGCATCGCCTCCGCGACCAAGCTGGTGCCCGCCGGGGTCGCCGCCGCCATCTCGCAGAAGGCGCTCGGGCCCCGGCTCGCCGCAGCCGTCGCCGGGCGCCTGGAACCGGCCCGCGCCGCCGACATCATCGACAAGCTCCCCGTCGCCTTCACGGCCGAGTCCTGCGGGCACCTCGACCCGCGGCGCATCAGCGGCATCGTCGACCGGCTCGACGAGGGCCTCGTCGTCCGCATCGCCCTCGAACTCGCCGGGCGCGAGGACCACCTCACCATGGGGCGGTTCGTCGGCCATCTGCGGGACTCCGCGCTGAGCCGCATCCTGCCGCAGGTCGGCGACGCGGCCGTGCTGCGCACCGGCTTCCTCGTCGACGACCCCGAACGCCTGGGCCGGATCGTCGCGTTGATGGGGGAGGAGCGGCTCGCGGCCGTCATCGCCACCGCCGCGCGGGACGGCCTGTGGCCCGAGGCGCTCGCCGTCGCCGGGGCGGTCACCGGCGAGCAGCGCGGGCGGATCGCCTCACTCGCGGCGGCCCAGCCCGCCGAGCACCTCGACGCGCTCGTCACGACCGTGGCCGCGCAGGGGCTGTGGGAGTCGCTGCTCCCGCTGGTCGCGCTGCTGTCCGACGAGGAGCGCCGCACCGTCGCGGTCCTGCCCGCGCTCCGGGAGCCGGGCGTCCTCGAAGGCGTCGTGCCCGCCGTGGTGGCCACCGGCCTGTGGGCGGAGTTCCTGCCCCTCGTGGAGGTCCTGCCCGAGCCCTCGCGGCGGGTCGTCGCGGAGCGGGCCGGGGCCCTCGGCGACGAGGACCTCGACGGGCTCGCCCGGGAGGTCGACAAGCGCGACCTGTGGGACCTCGTGCTGCCCCTCGTCGAGCTGATGTCCGACGAGGCGAAGACCAGGATCTTCGCCCTGCCGTCCTTCCGCGACGCCACGGCCTAGCCCCCCGGCCCCCGCCACCCGTCCCGGTGCGGGGCGGGTGGGCGGGTGGGGCAGGATGGGGGCGTGACGAGCGAGACGAGCGGGGCGGACCTCACGCGTGAGGGCACCTCGCGCGCGGCCGGGGCCACGGGCCTGCGGCTGCGCTACCACGAAGCAGGCCCCCAGGACCCCGCCGCCCCCGTCCTGGTGATGCTGCACGGCGGCGGCCCCGGCGCCTCCGCCTGGTCGGCCTTCGGGCACCTGCTGCCCGGCTTCGCCCGCCACTTCCGTACGCTCCTGGTCGACCAGCCCGGCTTCGGAGCGTCCGACAAGCCCGAGCCGGACCGGGACTTCTTCTCCTTCAGCGCCGCCGCCGTCGCCGCGCTCCTCGACGAACTGGGCATCGCCCGCGCCCACTTCGCGGGCGCCTCGCTGGGCGGCGGCGCCTGTGTGCGCCTGGCCCTCGACCACTCGGACAAGGTCGACAGGCTGCTGCTCATGGCGCCCGGCGGCCTCTCCCTGAACGTCTTCTCCGCCGACCCGCCCGAAGGCGTACGACGGCTCATCGAGTTCGGCGCGGCGCCCGCGCCGACGCGCGAGGACATGCGGGCGTTCCTGACGACCCTCGTGCACGACCCGTCGTCCGTCACCGACGCCCTCGTCGACGAGCGGTACGCCGCCGCCCTGGACCCGGAGGCCCGGCGCGGCGCCCGGCACGTCGGCGCCGCGTTCGCCCGGTGGCCCGAGGGCGCGCTGCTGTGGCGCGAGGCGCACCGCGTCACCCGGCCGACGCTCCTGACCTGGGGGCGCGAGGACCGCGTGAATCCGCTCGACGGCGCGTTCGTCGCCCTGAAGGCCATGCCCGACGCGCGGCTGCACGTCTTCCCGCGCTGCGGCCATCTGGCCTTCGCCGAGCGGGCCGAGGAGTTCCTGCGCCTGGCCGTCGACTTCCTGAAGGGCCCGGCATGACCGCGGCGATCAGCCTGCGCAAGGTCGAGGAGGCAGCCCCCGCCCTCGTCAGCCTCTACAAGACGGCGGGCTCCTCCGTGCGCGCGCACGGCCTGGAGGGCGAGCGGGCCGCGGTCTATCTGGTGGTCGACCACTCCGGCTCCATGCGGCCGTACTACAAGGACGGCAGCGTCCAGGCGCTCGCCGACCGCGTCCTCGGCCTGTCCGCGCACCTGGACGACGACGGCGTCGTGCCCACCGTGTTCTTCTCCACGGACGTGGACGCCGTCGCCGAGGTCGAACTGGCCCGTCACCACGGCCGGATCGAGGAGATCGCCCGCGGCCTCGGCCACATGGGCAAGACCAACTACCACCTGGCCATGGACGCCGTCATCGAGCACTACCTGGACGTGGTGGAGCACGCGCGGAGCACGGGCGGCGGCCCGCCCGCGCCCGCGCTCGTCGTCTTCCAGACCGACGGCGGGCCCCTCGACAAGGCCGCCGCCGAGCGGTACTTGTGCAAGGCCGCGAAGCTGCCGATGTTCTGGACGTTCATCGGGTTCGGCGACCCCGGCAGCAGGCAGTTCGACTATCTGCGGCGCCTGGACGACCTGGCCGTGCCCCACCGGCGGGCCGTCGACAACGCCGGGTTCTTCCACGCGGGCGAGAAGCCGCGCGCGGTGCCCGACGACGTCCTGTACGACGGCCTGGTGGGGGAGTTCCCGCGGTGGCTGAAGGCGGCGCGGGAGCTCGGGATCGTCGCCCCCCGCGCGTTCTGACCGCCTGCCGCGGGCCCGCGGCGGCTCAGCCGACCAGGCGTTCGCGCAGGCCGAGCAGGGTGCGCGGGTCCAGGCCGAGGCCCTTGGTCAGATAGCCGCCGAAGCCGCCGTAGCGCCGGGTCGCCTCGGTGAGCGCCGCGTCCAGGTAGTCCGTGCGGACCTCCTGGAGCGGGATGAGCAGCTCCGGCCTGAGCATGATGCCCGCCTGCTTGAGCGACGCGCGCACCCCGGCGTCGTACGCGGCCCGGAAGGCGTTGGACGCCAAGTAGTCGTCCGTGGCGGTCCGTTCGGGCACGCCGACCGCGCGCAGCAGGACGTACGTCAGCCAGCCGGTGCGGTCCTTGCCCGCCGTGCAGTGGTAGAGCAGCGGCGCGGAGCCCCCGGCCGCGAGGTCGCGCAGCGTCGCCGCGAAGTGCGCGCGGCCCGTGGCGTCCGTGACGAACGCGCGGTACACGTCCCGCATGAAGGCCTCGGCCCTGCCGCCGCCGAGCAGCTCCTCCTGCTTGACCGGATCGCGGGCGCCGAGCACGGTCATGAGCTGCCGGAAGAGGCCGTTGTCGGGCACCGGCCGCGCGGTGGCGGCGAGCCCGCCGGGCAGCCGGTCCGGGCCGTCGTGCCGGACCTCCTCCGCGACGCGGAAGTCCACCACCGCCCGCAGCCCGAGCCCGGTGAGCACGGCCACGTCCGCGTCGGTGAGCCGGGAGAGGGCGTCGGCGCGGTAGACGAGGCCGCGGCGGACCCGCCCGCCGTCGTAGGTGCGGTGGCCGCCCACGTCACGGACGTTGACGGCGCCCTCCAGCGGGATCTGGCGGGCGGCCGGGAGCTGCCCGGGCGCCGATGGCCGGGCCGCGTACGAGGAGCCGGCCGCGGGCGCCGCGGGCGCGGCGCCGAGGCCGAGTGCCACGACGACGGCCGTGGCCGCCGTGAGGGTGCGAGTGCTGCCGCGCATCGGTCCGCCTTCCGCCGCCGTGGTCGTCCGGTCGTGGCGGACGGTAGCGAGGGGGTCTTGAAGGGGGAAGGCGGACGCGCGCAGTTTCTGACGGGTGGTCAGGCGGCCCGGAACGGCTGACCGCGTCGCAGCCCCGCCTGGCCGGTGCTTCTCCCGCCCGCGCGCTGCGTCCCCCGGCCGCTGGGGCGAGTACGGGTGGGCGGGTGGGAGAAGCCCCCCCTCGCGGAGCGGCAGGCAGGCGGGCGGGGGAGGCCCCGGCGGCGCCGGGCTAGGTGTCGCAGTCCAGGATCGTGTGGCAGAGGGCGCAGCGGGCCCGCACCCGCCCCCGCGCCGGCAGGCGGATGCGCTGGTGGCACGTGGGGCAGGGGAAGGAGACCCGCAGCGGCCCCGCCGCGTCGGGCCGGGAGAAGGCGTACGACCCTCCGGTCCGGGGCCCCGAGCCGTGGTCGAGGGCGTAGCGCCGGTCCTTGGCGTAGCGGCGGCGCCCCGCCCAGCCCGCCCCGGTCAGCGGGGGCTGCTGCTCGTCGCGGCGGGCCTGCGCCAGGCCCCGCGTGTACGCGGTGTACGCCTGCGGGCTGGTGAACCACGTCTCGGGGGCCTCGCCGAACGCGAGGGCCCGCTTGGCGAGCACGTAGCCGAACTCCTCCGGCGTGAGGTACCCGAGCTTCTGCGAGGACGCGCCGTCCTCGCGGTAGGCGTCGAGGAGGAGCCAGCCCGCGCCCAGGTAGGTCGTCGCGGTGTCCGTGAGGATCTCGTTGGCGCGGGTGCCGGGGAAGGACAGGCCGAGGCGGTGCAGGTAGACGTGCATCACCTCGTGCGCGAGGGCCGCCCCGACGTCCCGGCGGTGGCGTCGGAAGCGGTCGTTCAGCTCGATGAAGTACTCCGGCCCCGCGGTCAGTTCGACAAACGCGGCGTGTTCCATCTCGCGGAACGACACGATCACGCGGGCGTCGGGGAGCCGCAGGTGCCGCACCAGCTCGCGGGCCACCCGCTGCGCGCCCAGATGCAGGTCGTCCTCGTCGCCGAAGGCCACGTCCGCGGGCACCACGCTGGTGTCGAAGGAGTGGACGGTGTCGTACGAGAGCCGCTTGTACAGCGCGGTGACGGCCGAGCGGACCGTCTCCAGATGGGGGTAGCCGTGCTCCACGGGCCGGTCGTTGGCCACGTCGTCCCCCCCTGGGCCGCGGCGGGATCCGCTGCCGGACCCCGCGTGGATCATCCCAACTCGTCCCTACTGTACGGGTGTTGTTCGCGGCCGTAACCAGCCCGAAAGTCAACGCCTGGCCGAAAACCGCCCCTTGTCGGCCGTGTGCGGGCCTCCTCATAATCCAACAACGCTTTGGCGGGCTCATGCCACGCAGTGCTCCGGCGCGTGCGGCGTGGGCCCGTCGCGATGCGCAACCCCCCACACCTCCCATGAAGGGACATCACGTTGAAGACCGACAAGCTTCGTGGAGTCAAGAGAGCCGCCGTCCTCGGGTCGATCGCCCTCGCCGGGTTCAGCCTGCAGCCCGTCGCCGCCCAGGCGGCCCCGCACCCCGGCCCCACCCCCGGCCAGCAGGTCGTCGGCGGCACGCGCGCCGCGCAGGGTGAGTTCCCGTTCATGGTCCGCCTGTCGATGGGCTGTGGCGGCTCCCTGCTGAAGCAGGACGTCGTCCTCACCGCCGCGCACTGTGTCGACGGCTCCGGCAACAACACCTCCATCACCGCCACCGGCGGCGTCGTGGACCTGCAGAGCTCCAGCGCCATCAAGGTCAAGTCCACCAAGGTCCTCCAGGCCCCCGGCTACAACGGCAGCGGCAAGGACTGGGCGCTCATCAAGCTCGCCAAGCCGATCAACCAGCCCACGCTGAAGATCGCCACGGACACCAAGTACAACAACGGCAACTTCACCATCGCGGGCTGGGGCGCCGCCCGCGAAGGCGGCGCGCAGCAGCGCTACCTGCTCAAGGCCACCGTGCCGTTCGTGAGCGACGCGGACTGCTCGCGCGCGTACAACGGCGAGATCATCCCCGGCGAGGAGATCTGCGCGGGCAAGCTCGGCGTCGGCGGCGTCGACACCTGCCAGGGCGACTCGGGCGGCCCCATGTTCCGCAAGGACGACGCGGGCCAGTACATCCAGGTCGGCATCGTCAGCTGGGGCACCGGCTGCGCCCGCCCGGCCTACCCCGGCGTCTACACCGAGGTGTCGACCTTCGCGGCCGACATAACCAAGTACGCCAACCAGCTCTGACGCACCGCCCCGCCGCCGCGATGCGGACGCGGTGAGCGACGCGTGCCGGAGCCGGGCCCCGGTGGGGGCCCGGCTCTCCGCGTGCCGCCACCGAGACAGCCGGGCCCCGCCCCCCGTACAGGAGTACGACCCCGGGCGCGTACATATGGGACACTCGTCGCGTACGAGACAGGCGACGGCGAGGCAGCGGCACATGGCGATCACGGTGGTCATCGCGGACGACCAGGAGATGGTCCGCACCGGCTTCCGCATGATCCTGGAGAGCCAGCCCGACATCGAGGTGCTCGCCGACGTCGTCGACGGCCAGGCCGCGCTCGACGCCGTCGAGGAGCACGACCCCGACGTCCTGCTCCTGGACATCCGCATGCCCCGCCTCGACGGCCTGGCGGCCACCCGCCGCCTCACCGCCCGCGGCAGCCGCCCCCGCATCGTCATCGTCACCACCTTCGACCTCGACGAATACGTCCACGCCGCACTGCACGGCGGCGCCTGCGGGTTCCTCCTGAAGAACGCGAGCCCCGCCATGCTCGTCGAGGCCGTCCGCGCCGCCGCCGTCGGCGACGCCCTCGTCTCACCCGCGATCACCGTGCGCCTGCTGCGGGAACTCGCCCCCCGCGAGGCGGCCCCCGGCCCCGCCGAACCCCTCACCCAGCGCGAGCGGGACGTCGTCCGCGCCCTGGCCCGCGGCCGCACCAACGCGGAGATCGCCGCCGAGCTGTACGTGTCCCTGTCCACGGTCAAGTCCCACCTCGCGAACGTCCAGGCCAAACTGGCCGCCCGCAACCGCGTGGAGATCGCCGCCTGGGCTTGGGAGAGCGGACTCGCCACCAAGGCCCCGTGAGCCCGCCGTGCGCCCCGCCCCGCGACCGCCCGCCCTCGACCGGCACCCCGCCCTGCGCCCCGCCGCCCGGCTGCTGCTCGCCGCCGCCCTCGTGCTCCTGGTCCTCGCCGAGAGCCTCACCCTCACCCGCAACCCCACCGAGCCGCGCGCCGCCCTGCTGACCGCGGGCACCGTCACCTGCCTGTGCGCCGTGCCGTGGCCCCGCCCTTCCCTCACCGCCCGCGCCTGGACCGCCGCCGGGGTCTCCTGGGCCGCCACCCTGTACGTCTTCGCCAGCGGACGGCCGCTCGCCGTCTGGGGCCTGGGCGAGGCCGTCGCCCTGCTCGTGCTGCTCACCGGCGTCCTGCTGCGGCTGCCCGCCCGGCGCGCCGCCGTGCTCGGACCGCTGCTCGCTCTCGCCTGCGCGGCGGCGCCCGTGCGCGACGCCGCGCCCGGCCGCTTCACGCTCCTGTTCTCCGCGCTCGCCGCCGTGGTGAGCGCCTTCTCGCTGCTGCTGCGCGGCACGGAGGCCCAGCGGGTGCGCGACACCGAGGCCGCGCGCGCCGCCGAACGCCTCGACCTCGCCCGGGAGCTCCACGACCTCGTCGCCCACCACGTCACCGGCATCGTCGTCCAGGCCCGCGCCGCGTCCTACACCGCGGGCGCCGCGGGCCACGCGCCCGCCACCGCCGACACCTTCACCCGCATCGCCGACGCGGGCGACGCGGCCCTCGGCGCGATGCGCCGCCTGGTGCGCGTCCTGCGCGAGGGCGAGGCGCGCACGGCGCCCCTGCCCGGGCTCGCCGAACTGCGCGCGCTCGCCCGGCCCGGTGCCGTCGCCGGGCCGCCCGTGACGGTTGAGGTGGAACACGGCCTGGAGGAACGCCTTCCGGCCGATCTCGCGGCCACCGCCCACCACATCGTGCGCGAAGCGCTCACCAACGTACGCAAACACGCCGCCGACGCCACCGCCGTCCGCGTCACCGTGCGCCTTGCCGAGGGCGGCCTCGAGGTCCGGGTCACTGATGACGGGGCCCCGGCGCCGTCGCCCGGCCCCGGCGACCGGGGTGGGTTCGGCCTCGTCGGCCTGGCGGAACGCGTGCGGGCCCTTGGCGGGCACCTTGCGGCGGGGCCGCGCCCGGGCGGGGGCTGGGAGGTTCGGGCCGTGCTGCCGTACGGCCAGGGGGATCCGGCCTGAGGCGCCGGTGCGCTTGCGCTGTGCTGAGCCGTTGTTCGGCTGCGGGCGCGTCGTGGCTTGTCGCGCAGTTCCCCGCGCCCCTTCTGGGGCACTGCCTCCTTGGGGCGCTCCCCCTTCGGAGCGCTGCCGACGCCGAGGCCCGCGCTTAGTCCAACACCTCCCGCTCCTTTGTCCATGGGCGCCCCCCGCGCCCCCGGCGCATCGTGACCGTCACGAATTCCGTCCCACCAAGGGGTGCGTTCATGCTGCCGTCACAGCCGTCCGGGCCGAGCCGCAGAGCCGTCGTCGCCACCGGAGCACTCGCCTCACTGGGCGCCGCCGTGGGCACGCCCACGGCGCACGCCGCGCCCGCCGGGCCCGCCGCCGGTCCGCGCGCCGACGAGGCGGTGCTGCGCTCGGCCGCCCTCGACGTCCGCGTCGCCACCGCCTTCCCGCGCGTCGTGTCGTACACCGACCGCGCGAGCGGCGCCGTGCTGCACGCCCAGCCCGACCCCGTCACCACGCTCCTCATCGACGACGAGGAACACACCCCGCAGGTCACCGCGGTGACCCACGACGACCGCGCCGCCTACGCCCTCACCTTCGACGGCGGCACCCGCATCGACGTGGAGATCTCCGTCGAGGGCCGCCGGGTCCACTGGCGCGTCACCCGCATCCGGGACACCGCGGCCCTGCGCGTCGGCACCCTCCGCGTGCCCGGCCTCGCCCTGCTGTCCGTCCGCAGCGACCAGCCCGGCGCCACCCTCCTCGCCGCCCGCGTCCAGCTCGACAAGGCCAAGAGCGGCGACACCCTCGTCCGGCTCACCACGGACACCCCCGCCCAGGCCCCCACGGGCTGCGCCTACGCCGTGCTCGCGCACGACAGGCTCGGCGGCGCCGTCGAGACCAACACCGTCTACGACAAGCCCACCACCGAGACCAGCTGGGACAACGGCCGCCTGTGGCGGCAGACCCTCCGCACCGACGGCCGCACCGAAGCCCGCCTCACCCCCGGCCAGTGGACCCACCGCGCCGCCACCGCACCCGTCGACGCCACCGAGCCGCTGCCCTACGCCACCGTCGTCGTCACCGGCGACCGCAACGGCGACGGCAAGGTCGACTGGCAGGACGCCGCGATCGCCTTCCGCGACATCATGGTGAACCCCCTCGGCGCCGACGAGCAGCACCTGCGCGTCGTCCCGCACATCCCCTTCAACTTCGCCTCGCAGGCCACCAACCCCTTCCTCGCCACCCTCGACGAGGTCAAACGCATCCACCTGGCCACCGACGGCCTGCGCCAGTACACCCTCCTCAAGGGCTACCAGTCCGAGGGCCACGACTCCGCCCACCCCGACTACGCGGGCAACTACAACACCCGCGCCGGCGGCCTGGACGACCTCAACACCCTGGTCCGCGAAGGCGCCCGGTGGAACAGCGACTTCGGCGTCCACGTCAACGCCACCGAGTCCTACCCCGTCGCCCGCGCCTTCTCCGAGAAGCTCGTCGACAAGAACAACGAACAGTGGGACTGGCTCGACCAGAGCTACCGCATCGACCAGCGCCGCGACCTCGTCTCCGGCGACATCGTCGGCCGCTTCGCCGACCTGCGCCGCGAGACCCACCGCGCGCTCGACACCCTCTACATCGACGTGTTCCGCGAGTCCGGCTGGACCTCCGACCGGCTCCAGCGCGCCCTGCGCGACCAGGGCTGGACCGTCACCACCGAATGGGGCCACGGCTTCGAACGCTCGGCGGTCTGGTCCCACTGGGCCACCGAGACCGACTACGGCCCCGACACCTCACGCGGCATCAACTCCCAGCTGATCCGCTTCATCCGCCACCACCAGAAGGACGTCTTCGCCGACAAGTGGCCCACCCTCCTCGGCATCGCCCGCATGGGCAACTACGAGGGCTGGGTCGGCAAGACCGACTGGACCGCGTTCCACCGGCTGATCTGGACCCACGCGCTGCCCGCCAAATACCTCCAGGCCCACCCCATCAGAACCTGGACCGCACACGAGATCACCTTCTTCGGCGCGGGCGCCACCTCCGTGACCGACACCGGCGGCACCCGCCGCATCACCACCGACGGCCACCCCGTCTACGACGACGGCACCTATCTGCTGCCCTGGGAACCCCGCCGCGCCACCGACCCCGCGAAGCTCTACCACTACAACCCCCGCGGCGGCAGCAGCCGCTGGACCCTGCCCCGCGGCTGGGCGGGCGCCCGCACCGTGCACCTGTACCGCCTCACCGACCAGGGCCGCGTCCACGAACGCGCCCTGCCCGTACGCGCCGGGCAGATCACCGTCGACGCCCGAGCCGAACAGCCCTACGTCGTGTACCGCACCCGCCCCCGCGCCCTGCCCGACCCCGACTGGGGCCAGGGCACCCCGCTGCGCGACCCCGGCTTCCACGCGGGCACCCTGGACGCCTGGCAGGTCACCGGGCCCGCCACCGTCGTCCGCAGCGCCCTGGGCGACCACGAACTGGTCATCGCCCCCGGCGCCGCCGCCTCCGTCACCCAGCGCCTGCGCCGCCTCGCCCCCGGCTCGTACGTCGCCTCCGTACAGGTCGAAGTCGGCGAGCGTGCGGGCGAGGAGCGCACCGCGACCCTGGAGGTCCGCACCGCCGACGGCGTCACCGCCGCGAACCGCACCGCCACCTCCACCGCCGCGAACCACGTCGCCGCCGACCGCAAGCACGGCACCCGCTTCCAGCGCCTGTTCACCCCCTTCACCGTGCCCGAGGGCGGCGGCCCCGTCCGGCTCGCGCTGCGCGCCGCGGCCGGGCCGGCCCGCGTCCGCTTCGACAACGTCCGCGTCGTGCCCGCCGCCCCCGCGCCCCGCCTGCCCCGAGGCGTCCTGTGCCGCGAGGACTTCGAGCACGTGCCCCAGGGATGGGGGCCCTTCGTCAAGGGCGACGCCGGGGGAGTCACCGACCCGCGCACCCACATCGCGCAGCGGCACGCCCCGTTCACCCAGCGCGGCTGGAACGGCAAGGCCGTCGACGACGTCGTGGACGGCGGCCAGTCCCTCAAGTCCCGCGGCGAGAACGAGGGCCTCGTCTACCGCACCGTGCCGCACACCGTCCGGTTCGCCGCCGGGAAGCGCTACCGGGTCTCCTTCCGCTACGAGAACGAGACCGCGGGCCAGTACGCCTGGGTGACCGCCGTCGACACCCCCGACCCCCGCGAACTCACCCGCGAGCCCCTCCCGGTGGCCCTCACCCCCGCCACCCACACCTACGAGTTCACCGCACCCGCGCAGGGCGAGGCCTGGGTGGGCCTGCGCAAGGTCGGGGGAGACGGGAAGGCGGAATTCGTCCTGGACACGTTCGAGGTCCGCGAGGCGTAGCCCTCACGGGGCGCCCCAGGCCCGCCCCTTCCCGATCCGGAGGCTGCCGCCCCCGGGCCCCTGCTCTTTTCGGCGCTGCGCGCCTCGTCCTCAAACGCCGGACGGGCTGGATGGTGCCGCTTGCGGCTGTGTTTCAGCCCCTCCGGCGTTTGAGGAGCGGGGGTCTGGGGGCGGAGCCCCCAGGAAGCGGGAAGGGGCGGGCCTGGGGCGTCCCACGCGGGCTACCCCAGCCGCACCTCCGCCGGACCCCCCACCCCCTCCACCTCGAGCACCCACACCGCGTTCGCCCCCTCCCGCAGCACCGGCCCCGGCACGTACAGCCCCCGCTGCGGCCCCACCTCCCAGTACCGCCCGAGGCAGAAGCCGTTCACCCACACGAACCCCCGCGTCCAGCCGGGGAGTTCGAGGCGGGCGTCACCGGGGACGCCCACCTCGACGACGCCCCGGTACAGCCCCGGGCGGCCCCGCGCGGCGCCGCCCGCGAGCACGCCCCGCACCGCCGACGCCTCCTCGAACGCCCCCAGCGGCACCCCCACCGCCCGCACCCCGTGCACGTACTGCCGCTCGTGCAGCACCCCGCCCGTGAGCCCCTTCGTCTCCCCGAGCCGGGGCCCGTAGCTGACCCGCCCCAGGGACTCCACCCACAGCTCGACCCGCGCGCCCCCGGGCACCGGGGCGGGCAGGGTGGGGGAGTCCTCGGTCAGCACTCCGGCCCGCACCCCGTCGACGTACACCACGGCCCGGTCCCGAAGGCCCGGCACGCTCAGCGGATACGGCCCGCGCGGCGCGGGCAGCGTGAAGGAGTAGCGCACCAGGCCCCGGTCGACCCCCAGCTCCTCGAACGTGGGCGGCACGGCGTGCTCGGCCTCGGGCCCGCCCAGCCGCGCGGCCACCGCGTCCAGCGGAGCCCACTCGCCGAGCCGCGCCACGACGGGCGCGGCAAGGGCCGCGGGAGCGGGCGGCGGCTCGGGCAGCGGCCCCTGCGCGTACTCGGCGAGGACCTCGCGGAACAGCCAGAACTTCTCCGTGGGCCGCCCGCGCTCGTCGACGGGCGCGTCGTAGTCGTAGGACGTCACGTCCGGCTGCAGGGCCCCGTCGTGCAGCGCCCCGCCGTCCCGGTTCGCCCCCGCCCACCCGGCGAAGCTCGTCCCGCCGTGCGCCATGTACAGGTTCACCGACGCCCCGCACTCCAGGATCTCCCGCAGCGCCCCGGCCGCGTCCCGCGGCTCGCGCACGATGTGCTCCGCACCCCAGTGGTCGAACCAGCCGCACCAGAACTCCATGCACATCATCGGCCCCGCGGGCCGGTGCCGCCGCAAGCCGTCGAAGCCCTCCCGCGCCCGCGAGCCGAAGTTCACCGTCGCCAGGACACCCGGCACGCTCCCGCCCGTCAGCATGTGGTCCTCCGGCCCGTCCGACGTGCACAGCTCCGCCGTGACCCCAAGGCCGCGCAGCAGGTCCGTGAGCGCACGCAAGTACACCCCGTCCGAGCCGTAGCTGCCGTACTCGTTCTCGACCTGCACCAGGACCACGGGGCCGCCCCGGTCGTGCTGCCGCGCCACGACCTGCGGAAGCAGCCGCGCGAACCAGCTCTCCACCCGCTCCAGATAGCGCGCGTCCCGGGTGCGCACCCGCGCCCCCGGCTCCCCGGTCAGCCACGCCGGAAGCCCCCCGTTGTCCCACTCGGCACAGATGTACGGGCCCGGCCGCACGATCGCCCACAAGCCCTCGCGGTGCGCGGCGTCCAGGAACCGGCCGAGCGCCTCCACGTCGTGGAACTCCCCCGGACGCGGCTCGTGCACGTTCCACGGCACGTACGTCTCCACGCAGTTGAGGCCCATCGCCCGCAGCATCGCGAGCCGGTGCCCCCACTGCGCCTCGTGCACCCGGAAGTAGTGCAGCGCCCCGGACAGCAGCCGCACCGGCCGCCCGTCCACCTCGAAGCCGTCCTCGCCCACCCTGAACCCGTTCACCCTGTCCCCTCCCGGTCCGCTGACAGCCGCCACGATTGCCTCTGGCGGGCGGCCCGGTCCATGGACAAAGATCGAGCCCGATTGGACTAGGCGCGGCCGGACGCGAACGGACCCCTCCGGGCGCGGCCGGACACGACGGACCAGGAGGGCGGCAGCGGATGTACCACACCTGGATGCGGTACTTCACCCCGAGCCCCGTCCACCACCGCCTCGGCCTGGTGTGCCTCGGCGTCGGCCTCCAGCACGGCACCCTGCCGGCCGTCGGCCCGCGCACCCTCGACCACCACGTCGCCCTCGTCGTCAGCGCGGGCAGCGGCTGGTTCGCCGCCCCCGACGGCCGCCGCACCCCCGTCACCGCGCCCGCCCTGATCTGGCTCGTGCCCGGCGTGCCCCACCACTACGGCGCCGACCCGCACACCGGCTGGGACGAGTGCTTCGTCGACTTCGCCGGGCCCGCCACCGCCACCTACACCGAACTCGGCTACATCCAACCCGAGCGGCCCGTCGTCGCCCTGGCCGACCCCGCCGCCGCCCGCGCCGTCGTCGCCCGCGTCGCCCGCGCCGCCCGCCGCGGCAACCCCCTCCTGGAGGTCGAGACCGCCGCCGCCGTCCACGAACTCCTCGTCGCCCTGCGCCGCGCCCGCGCCGACCTCGCTCCCGACGGCGACCCCGTCCTCCAGGCCCTGGCCCGCGACGCCTTCCAGCCGCTGTCCATCGCCGAGCACGCCGCCCGGCACGGCATGACCCCCGCCGAACTGCGCACCGCCGTACGCCGCGGCGCCGGGTGCAGCCCCAAGGACTACCTCCTCGGCATCCGCCTGGGCCGCGCCAAGGAACTCCTCGCCGCCACCGAACTGCCCGTCGCCGCCGTCGCCCGCCGCGTCGGCTACGACGACCCCGCCTACTTCTCCCGGCTCTTCACCCGCCGCGTCGGCACGGCCCCGGTGCGCTTCCGCGCCCAGCAGGGCCGCGCCGTGCCCGGCGGCTGGTCACGGCAGGTCCCCGACCCGGACGACCCGCCCATGCTCACCTCCGGCGGCCCCGGCACGGCAACGTAGGCTCCCATGCCATGACCACGAACCACCCCGCCGACGCCACCGGTCCTGCCGACCCCACCGGTCCCACCGGTCCCACCGGCCCTGCCGATCCCGCCGTGCTCGCCGAGCTGAGCCGGCTGCGCGACAGCATCGACAACATCGACGCCGCGGTCGTCCACATGCTCGCCGAACGGTTCAAGTGCACCCAGCAGGTCGGCCACCTCAAGGCCAACCACCAGCTGCCCCCCGCCGACCCGGCCCGCGAGTCCCGCCAGATCGCCCGCCTGCGCGAACTGGCCGAGAACGCCAAACTGGACCCCGCCTTCGCGGAGAAGTTCCTGAACTTTATTATCGCCGAGGTCATCCGCCACCACGAGCAGATCGCCGACGGGGCCGTGACCAGCGGCGGAACCCTCCCCGAGCCTGAGTGATCCCCTCGGCGAGGAGCGGCATCCCCCGGAGGCCCTGCGCCCAGGGGGGGCGAGCAGCCCGCGGCGGCGGCGCGTCGGCCCGTTCTCCGGCTCGTGGTGCCCCGCACCCGGCCGGGCCTCGCGGTGCGCAACGCGGTCGGCCGCACGAACCGGTTCGCCCCTCGCGAAGCCGCGAACCGGTAGGCGCACAGCAGAGGCCCGCCCCGGGCGGCAGCGACGCCGCACCGAGAGCGCGGAGCCGGACGCAGCGCGACGCCGCACGAGAAGGCCCGAGCGGCGCGCACCCCCGCGAACAAGCCCCTCCCCGGCCGGACCACCCCCTGCCAGCCGCCCCGCCGCATCAGGCACCATGGCCAGATGCCCGCACTGACGCGCGCCGAAGCGCAGACCCGAGCCCAGCTCCTCGACGTCCGGCGGTACGAGATCGCCCTCGATCTCACCACCGGCGAGGACACCTTCGACTCCCGCACGGCGATCACCTTCACCGCCGCCGCGGACGGCGACACGTTCGTCGAGTTGAAGCCCGCGCACCTGCGCTCCGTCACGCTCGACGGCACCCCCCTCGACCCGGGCACCCTGACGGACAACAGGCTCCCCCTGACCGGCCTCACCGCGGGGGAGCACCGCCTCACCGTCGAGGCCGCCATGCGCTACTCCCGCACCGGCGAGGGCCTGCACCGCTTCACCGACCCCAGCGACGGCGAGACGTACGTCTACACCCAGCTCTTCCTCGACGACATCCAGCGCGTCTTCGCCGCCTTCGACCAGCCCGACCTGAAGGCCGTCTTCCAACTGGACGTCACCGCGCCCCAGAACTGGACCGTCCTCGCCAACAGCGTCACCGAGCACACCGGCGGCGGCACCTGGAAGGCCGCCCCCACACCCCCGCTGCCCACCTACCTCGTGGCCGTCGCCGCTGGTCCCTGGCACTCCGTGCGCACCGAACACCGAGGCCTGCCCTTCGGCCTCCACTGCCGCCGCTCCCTCGCCCCCCACCTCGACGCCGACGCCGACGAACTCCTCGACGTCACCCGCGCCTGCTTCGACCGCTACCACGAGAAGTTCGCCGAGCCCTACCCCTTCGACTCCTACGACCAGGCGTTCGTCCCCGAGTTCAACGCCGGCGCCATGGAGAACCCCGGCCTCGTCACCTTCCGCGACGAATTCGTCTACCGCTCCGCCGTCACCGACACCCAGCGCCAGACCCGCGCCATGGTCGTCGCCCACGAGATGGCCCACATGTGGTTCGGCGACCTGGTGACCCTCAAGTGGTGGGACGACATCTGGCTCAACGAGTCCTTCGCCGAGTACATGGGCTACCAGACCCTCACCGAAGCCAGCCGCTTCACCGACACCTGGGTCGACTTCGGCGTCGCCCGCAAGTCCTGGGGCTACGACGCCGACCAGCGCCCCTCCACCCACCCCGTCGCCCCCGCCCCCGACGCCGTGCCCGACACCGCGTCCGCGCTGCTCAACTTCGACGGCATCTCCTACGCCAAGGGCGCCAGCGCCCTGCGCCAGCTCGTCGCCTGGCTCGGCGAGAAGGACTTCCTCGCGGGCATCAACGCCCACTTCGCCCGCCACAAGTTCGCCAACGCCACCCTCGCCGACTTCATCGACAACCTCGCCTCCGCCACCGACCGCGACGTCCACGCCTGGGCCGAGGCCTGGCTGCGCACCACCGGCGTCGACACCTTCACCCCCACCGTCAGCCACAGCGGCCGCTCCTGGACCCTGCGCCTCGACCGCGACGGCAGCCGCCCCCACCGCGTCGCCGTCGGCGTCTACGACCGCGACCTCTCCGACGGCCGCCAGCTCGTCCTGCGCGAACGCTACGAGACGGACCTGCCCGAACAGTCCCCGCCCACCGCGCGCGACGGCGGCTGCCCCGCCCTCATCGTCCCCAACGACCACGACCTGACGTACGCCAAGATCCGCCTCGACCCGGTCTCCCAGGACACCGCCCTGCGCTCCCTGTCCAGCGTGCCCGACCCGCTCACCCGCGCCGTCCTGTGGAACGCGCTGCGCGACATGGTCCGCGACGGCGACCTCGAACCCGCCGTCTACCTCGACACCGCCCGCACCCACCTGCCCGCCGAGACCGACCTCGCCCTCGTCTCCGGCGTCCTCACCTTCGCGGGCACCGTCATCGCCGACCACTACACCCCCCGCGCCCGGCGGCCCGCCGCCCTCGCCACCCTCGACGCCCTGTGCCACGACATCGTCCGCCACACCGAGGACGGCTCCGACCCCGGCCTGCGCCTCATCGCCGTACGCGGCCTCATCGACGCCGCCACCCAGGCCGAGCCCCTGAACACCTGGCTCGCCCAGGGCGCCGTACCCGGCGGACCCGAACTCGACCCCGAACTGCGCTGGCGCGCCCTCGCCCGCCTCGCCGTCCTCGGCGAGGCCGACGAGGACACCATCGCCGCCGAACTGCGCCGCGACCCCAGCGCCACCGGCCAGGAAGGCGCCGCCCGCTGCCGCGCCGCCCTGCCCGACCCCGACGCCAAACGCCGCGCCTGGGACGCCATGTTCACCACCGACGACCTGTCCAACTCCCTGTTCATCGCCACCGCCCAGGGCTTCTGGCAGCCCGAACAGGACGACCTCGTACGCCCCTACCTGGCCCGCTACTTCGACGACGCCGTCGGCCTCGCCGCCCGGCGCGGCCCCGCCATCGCCGACGCCACGGGCCGCCACGCCTTCCCGTCCACCGTCGACGACGAGACGCTGCGCCTCGGCGAGGCCTGCCTCGCCCGCACCGACCTCACCCCGGCGCTGCGCCGCCGCCTCACCGACCAGCTCGACGACCTGGCCCGGGCCCTGCGCGTGCGCCGCAAGGCCGAACAGGACTGACCCGGCCGCTCGGCCTAGGACCGACGCCCTAGGCCGAACTCCGCCCTCCCGACGATCCGGAGAGCCCCTCCGGTTGCCTAGGGTCGTGCACACAGCGGACCGGGCCGACGGACCACACCCGACGGCCCGGCCCACCCGCACGCCCGAGGAGCCCACCATGATCGTCGTCAGCGGAGCCACCGGAAACGTCGGCAGCGCCCTCATCGGCCAGCTCACCGCCACCGACACCCCCGTACGCGCCCTCGTCCGCGACCCCGACCGCGACCCCGTCCGCGCCCACCTGCCCGCCGCCACCGACGTCACCCGCCTCACCGTCAGCGCCGAACCCGCCGACATGACCGCCCAGTTCGACGGCGCCGACGCCCTCTTCCTGCACGCCTCCGTCACCGGCGACCACACCGCCGCGTTCCTCGCCGCCGCCCGCACCGCAGGCGTCCAGCACGTCACCGTCCTGTCCAGCATCGCCGTCGAGGACGCACCCGACCCCGAGCACGAGTCGTTCATCCACACCTGGCACCGCGCCCTCGAACAGGACGTCCGCGACAGCGGCCTCGACTGGACCTTCCTGCGCCCCGGCGTCTTCGCCACCAACACCCTCCAGTGGGCCCGCCAGATCCACGCGGGCGACACCGTACGCGGCCCCTACGCCCGGGGCGTCCTCTCACCCATCCACGAGGCCGACATCGCCGCCGTCGCCCGCCACAGCCTCCTGGAACGCCACACCCGCGCCACCCACGTCCTCACCGGCCCCGAAGCCATCACCACCGAGGAACAGATCGCCGCCATCGCCCGCGCCATCGGCCGCCCGCTCACCTACACCGAGATACCGCCCCAGGACGTCGTCCCCGACATGTTCCCCCTCATCCCCGCCGACCTGGTCCCCGGCTTCGTCGCCTCCCTCGCCGCCACGGTCGACACGGCCCCGCCCCTGACCACCACCGTCCAAACGGTCACGGGCCGCCCGGCCCGCACGTACGCCCAGTGGGCGCAGGACCACGCGGACGACTTCCGAACGAAGAACTGAGCGCCCGCACCAGCAACCACCGAGCCCGTCCGGCGCTCGAGGACGAGGCGCGCAGCGCCGCTACGGAGCCCCGGCCCCAGAAGGAGCGGGCCGGGGCACCCCCCAAGGCCCGGCGCAGCCCCTAGCACCTCCACCCCGCGCAGACACGATTTCCCCGCACAGCCGTACCCCTTTCGGGTTCCGAAACCCCCACCCCACCGCACGCCCCACCCCCACCCACCAGGCTGGTGCCCCCGTCCGCCCACCGGAGGTCACCACCCATGCGCACCCCGCCGCCCCTCGCCGGGGGCGCCCAAGGCCCCGACGCCCTGGGGCCCCTGCTCACCGTCGCCCTGGACGCCCTCCGCGACGGCGCGACGGCCCGCGGCGGCCCCCTCCCGCCCGGCGGCCCCACCACCGTCGCCGCCCGCGTCCACGCCGCCGCCCACCCCCTGCTGCCCAGCCACGGCACCGGCGCCCACACCGCCCTGCGCACCCTCGTCCACGCCACCGCCCACGGCGCGGCCGACCCCGCCGAACCCCTCTGCGCGGCCCATCTGCACTGCCCGCCCCTCGCCCTCGCCGCAGCCGCCGACCTCGCCGCCTCCGCGCTCAACCCCTCCCTCGACTCCTGGGACCAGGCCCCCGCCGCCTCCGCCCTCGAAGCCCTCCTCACCACCACCCTCGCCACCGAAGTCCACGGCCGCGGCGACGCCCTCATCACCACCGGCGGCACCGAGTCCAACCAACTCGCCCTGCTCCTCGCCCGCGAACGCGCCACCGCCCACGGCCGCACCCTGCGCATCCTCACCGGCGCCAACGCCCACCACTCCCTGCACCGCGCCGCCTGGCTCCTCGGCCTGCCCACCCCCATCACCATCCCCACCCCCACCGGCGTCCTCGACCCCCACACCCTCGCCACCACCCTCGCCACCCACACCGCCGACGACACCGACCTCCTCGTCACCGCCACCGCCGGCACCACCGACGCCGGACTCATCGACCCCCTCGCCACCATCGCCGACCTGTGCGCCACCCACGGCGCCCGCCTCCACATCGACGCCGCCTACGGCGCCGGACTCCTCTTCAGCGACACCCACCGCGCCAAGCTCCACGGCCTCGACCGCGCCGACACCGTCACCCTCGACCTGCACAAACTCGGCTGGCAGCCCGCCGCAGCCGGCATCCTCACCGTCCGCGACCCCACCGACACCCACGCCCTCACCCACCGCGCCGACTACCTCAACGCCGACGACGACACCGAAGCAGGCCTGCCCGACCTCCTCGGCCGCTCCCTGCGCACCACCCGCCGCCCCGACGCACTCAAGATCGCCATCACCCTCAAGGCCCTCGGCCGCACCGGACTCGGCGCCCTCGTCGACCACGTCTGCGACCAGGCCCGCCACCTCGCCGACGCCATCGCCGCCCACCCCCGCTTCGACCTCTACGCCACCCCCACCATCAGCACCGTCCTCTTCCGGCCCACCCACGCCGACGACGACCACATCGCCCACATCCGCCGCACCCTCCTCACCGACGGCACCGCCGTCCTCGGCCGCGCCCAACTCGACGGCCGCCGCTGGCTCAAAGCCACCCTCCTCAACCCCCACACCACCCCCGACGACCTCACCACCCTGCTCAAGCTCGTGGAAGGAACCACCCCCCGATGACCCCGACCCGCCCACCAGGCGCCCCCGACCAGGCCACCCAGGCACCCACCACCCCCGACAACCCCCGCGACCTGGTCGGCATCGGCATCGGCCCCTTCAACCTCTCCCTCGCCGCCCTCGCCCAGCCCCTCGGCCTCGACACCGCCTTCTACGAACAGCGCCCCGCCTTCCACTGGCACCCCGGCCTCCTCATCGACGGCGCCACCCTCCAAGTCCCCTTCCTCGCCGACCTCGTGACCCTCGCCGACCCCGCGAGCCCCTGGTCATTCCTCAACTACCTCAAGACCCGCGAACGCCTCTACCCCTTCTACTTCGCCGAGCGCTTCCACATCCAGCGCGCCGAATACGACGCCTACTGCCGCTGGGTCAGCGACAACCTCCCCCAGCTCCACTACGGCCACCAGATCGACGCCGTCCGCTGGAACCCCGAACACGACCTGTTCGACGTCGACTTCACCCAACTCGACGCCGACGGCGAAGCCGAAGCACTCGGCCGCACCCACGCCAAGAACATCGTCCTCGGCATCGGCACCGCCCCCCACGTCCCCGAACCCCTCAAGCCCCTCGCCGACGCCCCCACCGTCCCCGTCATCCACGCCGCCGACTACCTCCTGCACCGCGACCGCTTCCTCACCGCCGACCACATCACCGTCATCGGCTCAGGACAGTCCGGCGCCGAAGTCTTCCTCGACCTCCTCCGCCACCGCCCCCCGGGCGCCGAAAAACTCCACTGGCTCGCCCGCACCCCCGCCTTCGCCCCCATGGAGTACTCCAAGCTCGGCCTGGAACACTTCACCCCCGACTACACCCGCTACTTCCACGCCCTGCCCGAAACCGTCCGCGACCAACTCGTCCCCGGCCAGTGGCAACTCCACAAGGGCATCGACGCCGACACCATCGCCGCCATCCACGACGAGCTCTACCAACGCACCCTCCACGGCGGCTGGCCCGACGCCGTCCTCACCCCCGGCGTCAACGTCCGCACCGCCGGACGCGTCGCCACCACCCGCGTCGAACTCCACCTCGAACACGTCGAACAAGGCACCCGCTCCCGCCTCACCACCGACGCCGTCATCCTCGCCACCGGCTACCGCGAACGCCCCCTCGACCGCCTCCTCGCCGGACTCGCCCCCTACATCCGCCGCGACTCCGCCGAACGCCCCCGCATCGACGAACACCACCGCCTCGCCCTCGACCCCTCCATCACCGGCACCATCTACGTACAGAACGCCGAACGCCACACCCACGGCGTCGGCGCCCCCGACCTCGGCCTCGCCGCCTGGCGCAGCGCCGGCATCCTCAACTCCCTCACCGGCAAAGAGCCCTACCCCCAGCCCCAACGCACCGCCTTCACCCACTTCGGGCTCCACCAGCCCACGCACCGCGCCGCCCCCCGCCCCGGCGGAGAACGACGCGGCACCCTCGTCCACCTGAAGAACTGACACCCAGGCCCGGACCCCGGACCCCGGCCCCTCAGCCCCCGGCCACCTCGGCCAGCGCCCCCACCGGCGCCACCACCCGCCCCGACCGCGGACACGACCACACCGCCACACTCCCGACCACCCGCGCACCCAACGGATGACCCTGCGGATGGTCGGGACACTCCGGCCACGTCGCCGGCAACAACAACGCCGCCAACGCCTCCACCGCCCAGTCCCTCACCTGCTCCGCCAACTCCGCCACCTGCTCCGCGGGCCCCACCCCCACAGGCACCGAAACCCCCACCCCCGAACCGTCCGCCTCGTACAGCATCACCAGCGGATCCCCGTCGAAGTCCAACTCCTCACGGACGATCGGCTGCACCGCACACGTGGCCGACAGATCACGCCGCACCACCGCCAGCGCGGCAGCGAGATCCTCATGCATCGCGACAACCCCCACCTCAGAACACCGGAATCCCCGCACGCGTCAACCGCCAGTCCACCCGCGCGAATTCCGCAGGATCCACCGTGCCCTTCGCCTTCACCCACGCGATGATCGTGTTACGGATCTCGTCCGAATGCGCCCACACCTGCTTCGCCCTCGCCACGTGCGGGAAATTGCCACCCCCGCTCGCCCGGTAGTTGTTCACCGCCAACACGAACTCCGCCGCCGGATCCACCGGCCTCCCCTCGAACCGCAACCCCACGATCCGCGAACCCACCGGCTGCGCGATGTCCACGTCGTACGCGACCCCGTACAACGCGTCGTAGTTGTAGTCCGGCACCCCGTCCGCATTCGTCAGCCGCGCCGGATCCACCGGCACGTCCGGCGCCGTCCGCACGTAGTAGCGCGCCGAGAACTCCAGATAGTCCTTCAACTGCGCACCCGTCAGCACACGCGCCTCCAGCGTGTTCTCGAACGGATACAGACCCGCCGCGTCCCGGATCGTCACCTCACCCGCCGGAATGCCCGCCGTACGCGAGAAGCACGACGCCTGCGACACCACCGGAAGCTTCCCGTACGCACCACCCGCCAGCGCCGCCCGCACCGTCTCCGCCTGCACATGACTGATCAGATCAATGATCGGCACGTCCTTGTACGGCCCCTCCGCCGTACTCATCGCCGCCTTCGACGTACCGATGACCTGATTGACATAACCCACGACCTTCCGGTGCTCACCCGCCAAAAGGCGCGTAATGCGCTCGTCCTCCGCCACCGCGTTGGAATTCAGGACCTTCGCCCCCACCTTCTCCACCCGCCAACGCCCCTTCGACCACACCACGTCGAAGTCGAACAACGTCAGCCGCTGCCCCCACTTCAACGGCTCCGAAAGCACCACCTTCCGGCCCGTCGCCTCGTTCTCGACCACATACTCCGGAATCTCCGTGTGCGCGTGCCCCACCAGAATCGCGTCGATCCCCGGCACCTGCCGCGCCACCAACGCCGCCGCGTTCTCCACGTACGGCAACTGATCCCCGTACGACGACGTACCGCTCGACCCCGAATGCGCCGACACGACCACCACGTCCGCACCCATCGAACGCAGCCGCGGCACCCACTTCGCCGCCTGCTCCTCAAGCCCCGGAAACGTCATCTTGCCCTGCACGTGCGCCTTGTCCCAGATCGCGATCCCCGGATTCGTCAGACCGAGCACCGCGACCCGCACATCCCGCCCGTGCGGCGTACGCAACCGATGCATGCTGTACGGCGGAAAAGCAGGCCGCTGCGACTTCGCATCCAACGCGTTCGCCCCGAGCAACGGGAAATCACACTGCTCCTGGAACTTCCGCAACACCGGAATGCCGTAATTGAACTCATGATTCCCGAGCGCCGCCGCGTCATACCCGATCGCGTTCATCGCCCGCGCCATCGGATGCACCGGACCCCGCGCCGCGGTGATCGGATCCACCTTCGCGTAGTAGTACGCCAACTGCGTACCCTGAATCGTGTCACCCGCGTCGATCAGCAGCGTATTGCCACGCCCCTTCTCCGCACGCACCCGCGACACCAACGTCGAGATCTTCGCCAGACCCACATCGTTGTGGTCCCTGTCGTCGAACTCCCGGTCCGTGAAGTAATCCCAGTTGAAGACGTTCCCGTGCAGATCCGTCGTCCCCATCACCGTGAACGAATACCGCCGCGGCTCCTTGCCCGGCCGCGCCGCGGGAACCGCCTCGGCGGACACCGCGGGACCCACGAGCGCCACCCCCGCACCCGCGGCGGAACTACCCAGGAACGACCTTCTGTCGAGCGGCATCGAAACTCCCTCATGAACCTTCGTGATCTACGCGCGCTGACGACGCGCGTAGATTCTGGCTCAGAAGCCCCCCACGACAACACCCCCACGAGGTTTCGATCCGATGACCACCCCGCACCCCGCCCCGGTGCCACAGTGGAACCCATGACCACCCACGAACAGACACCCACCACCCCCTACGGCACCCCCGACGCCCCGCGCGTAGCCGTCCGCGGCGAAGCCCGCCTCGAAGTCGACCCCGAAATCGCCCGCATCGGCATCACCGTCACCGCCCGCGGCACCGACCGCCGCGACGCCCTCACCCACCTCACCCGCCGCAACACCGACGTCATCACCCTCATCAAAACCTACGGCGAAGCCGTCGAACGCATCGAAACAGGCGCCTTCTCCATCACCCCCGAACTCACCAAACGCGGCAAAGGAGAACGCGTCCGCACCTACCACGGCCGCGTCCACATCAGCACCGAACTCACCGACTTCACCGCACTCGGCGAACTCACCACCCGCATCGCCGACCTCGACCTCACCCACGTCGACGGCCCCTACTGGTCCCTGCGCCCCACCTCACCCGCCCACCGCACCGCCCGCCAACAAGCCGTCAAAGAAGCCGTCCAACGCGCCCGCGAATACGCCGAAGCCCTCGGCACCACCCTCGACGCCCTCCTCGAACTCGCCGACATCGGCACCGACCACACCCCCGACTACGCCTACCCCGCACCCCCCGGAATGGCCCGCGCCGCCTTCGCCGGCGGCCCCGAAGCCGCCCCCGCACTCGACCTCGAACCCCAACGCCAGTCCGTCTACGCCCAAGTCAACGCACGCTTCACCATGAACCCACCGCAACTGTGAGCCACCGCACCACCCGCACCCGTCACCCCACACCACCCCATCGACCCTTGAACATGCTCATCAGAGCATGCCCGCGCACACTTCAACAGTTGTCAAAAGCCTTTCACCCAACGGTTGTTGAGTAGTCACGCCCAACCAATCCTCTACCGACCAGTAAGGCCTACTGTCGAAGACATGCGCCGAGCGAAAATCGTTTGCACCCTGGGACCCGCCACCGACACCTACGACCAGATCAAGGCCCTGGTCGAAGCCGGAATGGACGTGGCACGCTTCAACCTCAGCCACGGCAGCTACGCCGACCACGAGGACCGCTACCAGCGCGTGCGCAAGGCCGCCGACGAGACCGGCCGCAGCGTCGGCATCCTCGCCGACCTTCAAGGCCCGAAGATCCGCCTCGGCCGCTTCACCGAAGGCCCCGTACTCCTCGAACGCGGCGACGAGTTCACCATCACCGTCGAACCCGACGTCCCCGGCGACCGCCACATCTGCGGCACCACCTACACCGGCCTCGCCGACGACGTCACCACCGGCGAACGCATCCTCGTCGACGACGGCAAAGTCACCCTCGAAGTCACCGCCGTCGACGGCCCCCGCGTCACCACCACCGTCATCGAAGGCGGCATGGTCTCCGACAACAAGGGCCTCAACCTCCCCGGCGTCGCCGTCTCCGTCCCCGCCCTCTCCGACAAGGACGAAGCCGACCTCCGCTGGGCCCTGCGCACCGGCTTCGACGTCATCGCCCTCTCCTTCGTCCGCAGCGGCCGCGACATCGACGACGTCCACCGCATCATGGACGAGGAGAACCGCCGCCTCCCCGTCATCGCCAAGGTCGAAAAGCCCCAGGCCGTCGACGCCATCGACGACATCGTCGCCGCCTTCGACGGCATCATGGTCGCCCGCGGCGACCTCGGCGTCGAAATGCCCCTGGAACAGGTCCCCATCGTCCAGAAGCGCGCCGTCAAACTCGCCAAGCGCAACGCCAAGCCCGTCATCGTCGCCACCCAGATGCTCGACTCGATGATCGACAACTCCCGGCCGACCCGCGCCGAGGCCAGCGACGTCGCCAACGCGATCATCGACGGCACCGACGCCGTCATGCTCTCCGGCGAGACCAGCGTCGGCAAATACCCCATCGAGACCGTCCGCACCATGGCCCGCATCGTCGAAGCCGCCGAGGAAGACATCCTCGCCAAGGGACTGCCGCCCCTCACCGAACGCAACAAGCCCCGCACCCAGGGCGGCGCCGTCGCCCGCGCCGCCGCCGAAATGGGCGACTTCCTCGGCGCCAAGTTCCTCGTCGCCTTCACCCAGTCCGGCGACACCGTCAAGCGCCTCTCCCGCTACCGCTCCCCGATCCCCCTCCTGGCCTTCACCCCCGACCCGGCCACCCGCTCCCAGCTCAACCTCACCTGGGGCGTGGAGACCTTCCTCGGCCCGCACGTCGACTCCACCGATGCGATGGTCGCCCAGGTCGACGAGCACCTCCTGAAGATCGGCCGCTGCCGACCGGGCGATACGGTCATCATCACGGCGGGCTCCCCGCCCGGAGTCTCCGGCTCCACGAACCTGGTGCGCGTGCACCACATCGGCGAGCCCTCCCGCTGACCCCGGGGCGGGTTCAGTACTTCGGCCCGACGTACGCGTCCATGAGGGCTACGGAGGCCTTGCGGGCGATGGATATGTTGAACGGATCGCTGCCCCGCGCCAGGCTCGTCCACCCGACTCCGACCTTGTCCAAGGTGTCGGTGAAGAGCTTCCGGATGTCGTCGGACTTGTTGGTGAAGAAGTACCGGGGGTACTCATAGCGCTTCCGCTCGCCCGCGACGACCCGGGTGGTCCAGTTCGTGACCCGACACCCGTCGGAGTGGATGAGCCCCCGGATGAATTCCCAGGGGTACGAGTCGACGATGTCCTGTTGCCAGGATTCGAGAGCGATGGTTCGTTCGTGCTTCCTGCCGGGGCCGTGCTGCGGAAACATGCACCACAGGTGGTTCGAATAGACCTTCACGTTGCTGCATCCTGTCCTGCGGACGCGACATACGGAGTTCTGCGGGAACACCGCGCGCATCGCTTGCTCACAGAGGTCCATGAGCCCTGTCCACGATTCGGTGCATGTGATCATGAGGCTGGGAACGCGGTGCCCGGAGTACTGGATGATGTGCCCGTCCCCGAGGTAGAGCCCGAGCAGGTAGGCGTAGGCCGCTTCATCGAGAGCGACGCCATCGCAGTGCGGGCATTTCGGCTCATGCTTTCCGGGACACTCTCCGCGCTTGGCGCGGTCCATGTGCCACCAATAGCCGATCGTGCCGACCGGCACCTTCAGCTGGCGCGCGACGTCGGCGTTCTTGGTTCCGTTACGTAAGAGGGTGAGGGCCTTCTGTCGGACCTCTGTGCTGTGGAAGTTCATACGGCTACTCTGAGCGACCTGCCGTATCTGTGTGCAGCAAAAAGCGGAGGTTCACGAGAATGTGAAACTCCGCTATTTGGAGTGCCGGGTGCGGGATTCGAACCCGCAAGCCCTTTCAGGCAGAGGTGTTTGAGACCTCCGTGTATACCGTTCCACCAACCCGGCTGGTGCTCCCGGAAGCATACCGGTTCACCTCGCAGCGCCGCAGCTAGGTACCCTGACGAGGCAGCGCACCTGCCATGAACGAGGAGCCCCCGTGACCCCGCCCGAGTCGCCCAAGGCCGTAGACGCGTCCGACGACAAGTCGCACGTCCCGCCCCTGACGACCCGCGTCGTCATCGCTGAGGACGAGGCGCTGATCCGTCTCGACCTCAAGGAGATGCTGGAGGAGGAGGGCTACACGGTCGTCGGTGAGGCCGGTGACGGTGAGACCGCGATCGAGCTGGCCCGGGAGCACAAGCCGGACCTGGTGATCCTGGACGTGAAGATGCCCGTCCTGGACGGGATCTCCGCGGCGGAGAAGATCGCGGAGGAGTCGATCGCCCCGGTGCTGATGCTGACGGCGTTCTCGCAGCGGGACCTGGTGGAGCGTGCCCGGGACGCGGGGGCGATGGCGTACCTGGTGAAGCCGTTCAGCAAGAGCGACGTCGTACCGGCGATCGAGATGGCGGTGTCGCGGTTCACGGAGCTGAAGACGCTGGAGAAGGAGGTCGCGGACCTCACGCAGCGCCTGGAGACGCGGAAGCTGGTGGACCGGGCGAAGTCGATCTTGCAGACGGAGTACGGCCTGACGGAGCCCGCGGCGTTCCGGTGGATCCAGAAGACGTCGATGGATCGTCGTCTGTCGATGCAGCAGGTGGCGGAGGCGGTCATCGAGGACGCCGAGGAGAAGAAGGCGTCGAAGGGCTGAGAGCGGCCCCGTAGGGGCGCGGGTCTGTGTCGATGTGCGGCTCGGCCGCGTGGGCGCGACCGGCCCCCGCCGGCGGGAAGCCGGAGAGAAGACCGCAGCGAGGGCGGTCACCCCACACCGGGGTGACCGCCCTCGCTGCGTACGGCCGGGGCCAGGCCTCGCTGCTCGGGGCCCGGGGGCCGGGCTCAGTCCTCGCCGAGGTAGGCCTTGCGGACGGATTCGTCGTGGAGGAGGTCGCGGCCGGTGCCGGAGAGGGCGATGCGGCCGACTTCCATGACGTGTCCGTGGTCGGCGAGGGAGAGCGCGGCTTGGGCGTTCTGTTCGACGAGCAGGATGGTGGTGCCTTGGGCCTTGAGTTCGCTGATGGTCTGCATGATTTTCTGCATCATGATCGGGGAGAGGCCCATGGAGGGTTCGTCGAGCATGAGCAGTTTGGGGCGTGACATGAGGGCGCGGCCCATGGCGAGCATTTGCTGTTCGCCGCCGGAGAGGGTGCCGGCGGCTTGTTTGCGGCGTTCGCCGAGGATGGGGAAGAGTTCGTAGGCGCGTTGGATGTCTTCTTCGATTCCGTCTTTGTCGTCGCGGAGGTAGGCGCCGAGGAGGAGGTTTTCGACGATGGTGAGGCGGGGGAAGATGTGGCGGCCTTCGGGGGAGTGGGCGAGTCCGAGGGCGACGATTTTGTGTGCGGGGATGCCGTGGAGGGGTTGTCCGTCGAAGTTGATTTTTCCGGCGGAGGGTTTGAGGAGGCCGGAGAGGGTGCGCAGGGTGGTGGTTTTGCCTGCGCCGTTGGTGCCGATGAGGGTGACGACTTGGCCGGCTTCGACGGTGAAGGAGATGCCTTTGACGGCTTCGATCTTGCCGTAGGCGACCCTGAGGTCTTCGACCTCCAGTAGTGCGGTCACTTGGCTGTTCCTTCCGGGCCGGTGGCGCGGGGGGCGCTGTCTTCCTCGGTGTGTGGTGGGTCCGGCGGGGTGTCGGTGAGGGGGGTGGTGGCTTGTTGGTGGGCTTCGGCGGCTTCGACTTCGGCTATTTCGGCGGCGCCGGGTGCGCCTTCGAAGGGGGTGCCGAGGTAGGCGGCGATGACGCGTTCGTCGGCCTGGACGGTTTCGGAGGTGCCTTCGACGAGTTTTTCGCCTTGGACGAGGACGGCGACGCGGTCGCAGAGGTTGAAGATGAACCGCATGTCGTGCTCGATGACGAGGATGGCGATGCCTTGGTCGCGGATGGCGAAGACGAGTTCTTCGGCGGCGCGGGTCTCTTGGGGGTTCATGCCCGCGGTGGGTTCGTCCAGGAGGAGCAGTCCGGGTTCGCTGGCCAGGGCGCGTGCGATTTCCAGTTTCCGCTGTTCGCCGTACGGGAGGTTCCTGGAGAGGTGGTCGGCTTTGTGGGCGAGGCCGACGAATTCGAGGAGTTCCATGGCGCGGGCGTGGGATGCGGCTTCGGCCTTTTTGAAGCCGGGGCCGCGGAGGAGTGCGCTCCAGAGTCCTTCTTTGGTGCGGGTGTGGCGTCCGACGAGGACGTTTTCCAGGACGGTCATGTTGGCGAAGAGCCGGATGTTCTGGAAGGTGCGGGCGATGCCTGCGTCGGTGACGAGGTGGGGTTTGGAGGGGAGGACGGTGCCTTGGTAGGCGACGGTGCCTTCGGTGGGGACGTAGAGGCCGGTGAGGCAGTTGAAGAAGGTGGTTTTTCCGGCGCCGTTGGGTCCGATGAGGCCGACGATTTCGCCGCTGTTGACGGTGAGGTCGACGGAGCGTACGGCGGTGAGGCCGCCGAAGCGCATGGTGACGCCGGTGGCTTGGAGGACGGTGGTTGTGGTGGTGGTCATGGTGGTCACGCCCCCGCCTTGCTGACGCCGACGGTGCCTTCGGGGAGTTTTTCCTTGTCGGGTACGTCGAGTTGGTCGGTCTCGTGGTATTCGAGCTGGGCGCGCTTGTTGGCGACGAGGCCTTCGGGGCGGAAGCGCATGAGCAGGATGAGGGCGAGGCCGAAGAGGAGGAGTTGGTAGTCCTCGAGGAATTGGAGTTTGGCGGGGATGAGGTAGAGCAGGGCGGCGCCGATGAGGGGTCCGCTGATGGTGCCCATGCCGCCGAGGATGACGGCGGCGAGGAGGAAGGCGGAGTTGGGTGGGACGGTGTTGGCGAAGAGGTATTGCTCGGGGGTGATGCTGTAGGAGACGTGGGCTTGGACGGTGCCGGCGAATCCGGCGAGGGTGGCGCCGAGGGCGAAGGCGATGAGTTTGACGCGGAAGCCGTTGATGCCCATGGCGGTGGCGGCGGTTTCGTCTTCGCGGATGGCGACCCAGGCGCGGCCGATGCGGGATTCGCCGCTGCGGCGGAAGACGAGGACGACGACGGCGGTGAAGAAGAGCATCAGCAGGTAGTAGTTGGCGGGCCTGCTGAGGGTGAAGCCGAGGATGTCGTGTTCGGTGCCGAGGTCCCAGCCGAGGATTTTGAGGTCGGGGATGTTGGGGATGCCTTGGGCGCCGTTGGTGAGGTCGGGGCCTGCGCTTCCGTTGAGGTTGTTCATGGTGATGCGGAAGATCTCGCCGAAGCCGAGGGTGACGATGGCGAGGTAGTCGCCGCGGAGGCGCAGGGTGGGGGCGCCGATGATGACGCCGAAGGTGAGGGAGACGGCGGCGCCGGTGAGGACGGCGGCCCAGAAGGGGAAGTGGACGTCGAAGGTGGAGGCGGGGGAGCCGGAGACGAGGGCCGCGGTGTAGGCGCCGACGCCGAGGAAGGCGACGTAGCCGAGGTCGAGGAGTCCGGCGAGGCCGACGACGACGTTCAGGCCGAGGGCGACGGTGGCGAAGATGAGGATGTTGACGCCGATGAGGGCGTAGCTGGCGTCGCTCTGGGTGAAGGGGAAGAGTGCGGCGGCGATGATGGCGGCGGTGAGGGTGACGTTGCGGTGTTTGGCGGTGAGGGTGTTGAGGCGGGGGATGAGTCCGGCGCGGTGGAGTGCGGTGGCGCCGAATCCGGCGGTGATGAGGAAGCCGATGAAGAGTTCGGTGTAGGCCTCGATGCCGTAGGCGAGGACGTAGAGGCCGAGGCCGAAGGAGGCGGCGATGATGAGGATTTCGACGGCTTCGGGGAGGGGTTTGGCGCGTGGGGGTGGGGGTGCTTTGAGGCTGTGGCGCAGGCGGTGCCAGGGGTTGGTGGTGTTGTCGGTGTCGGGGGTGTCGGAGGGGAGGCCGAGGGCGCCGATGGTGGCGATGAGGGCGCCGATGCCGGAGACCCAGGCGCCGGGTTCGAGGTTGACGATGCCGCCGAGGTGGTCGGAGATGGCGCCCATGGTGTAGCCGGTGGTGCCGAGGACGCCGAGGGTGAGGAGGAGGGTGGGGCTGTTGGTGCCGCCGGGGAGGAGCCAGTTGAGTCCGCGGATGCGGTGGGCGGCGAGGGTGAAGAGGAGGGTGAGGGCGGCGCCGGTGAGGGTGATGAGTTGGAGGCCGCCGGGGTAGCCGGTGACGGTGAGGTCGCCGGGGAAGTCGTCGGTCCAGGTCCAGGCGAGGAAGGTGCCGATGAGGGCGGTGGCGGAGCCGATGAGGACGAGGAGGCGGGCGAGGGGTTCGGGGAGGGGGAGGGTGGAGATGGGGGCGCCGGTGGGGGTTGTGGCGAGCTGGGGGGTGTCCGGGGTGCTGGGGGTTTTGGTGGTCATGGGTATCACGCCCGATCCGCGACGCGTTCGCCTAGGAGCCCTTGTGGCCTGAGGAGGAGGACGAGGATGAGGAGGGCGAAGGCCCATACGTCCTTCCAGGCGCCGCCGCCGAACTGTTCCATGCCGGGTACGTCGCCCATGTAGCCGGTGGCGAGGGCTTCGGCGACGCCGAGGACGATGCCGCCGAGCATGGCGCCGTAGATGTTGCCGATGCCGCCGAGTACGGCTGCGGTGAAGGCTTTGAGGCCCATGATGAAGCCCATTTTGAAGCCGACTTGGCCGTTGTGGAGGCCGTATCCGACGGCGGCGATGGCGGCGAACGCGGCGCCGATGGCGAAGGCCATGACGATGATGCGGTCGGTGTTGATGCCCATGAGCTTGGCGGTGTCGGGGTCTTGTGCGGTGGCCTGCATGCCGCGTCCGGAGCGGGTCTTGTTGACGTACCAGCCGAGGATGAGCATGCAGGCGGGGGCGGCGATGATGAGGAAGAAGTCGCCGCGTTGGATGTCGGCGCCGAAGACGTGGACGGGGTCGCCGCTGAATTGCGGGAAGGAACGGTCCTTCTTGGCTTCGGGGTACCACTTCCATACGGCTTGCTGGAGCAGGATGGACAGGCCGATGGCGGTGATGAGGGGGGCGAGTCGTGGTGCTCCGCGCAGGGGGCGGTAGGCGAAGCGTTCGGCTGCGGTGCCGACGGCGACGGAGCAGATGATGCCGCCGATGATCATGAGGGGGATCGCGGCGAGCAGCGAGAACCCGTCGGGGAGCCACAGGGAGACGGTGAGGGCGCCGAAGCCGCCGACCATGAAGATCTCGCCGTGGGCGAAGTTGATGAGCTGGACGATTCCGTAGACCATCGTGTAGCCGATCGCGATGAGACCGTACATCGCGCCGAGGATGAGTCCATTGGCCAGCTGTTGCGGCAGTTCGTTCACCGCAGGGCCTCCGTTGGATGGTTCGGATATGGCACCGCGCGGGAGCGCTGGTAGCGCGTCCCGCGCGGTCTTGTGTCAGTGGGGGTGTGCTTTTAGGCAGGCGCGCTGGGGTCCGCTGTGGGGCGTCCGGAAGGGGCGCGGGGAACCGCGTGACCGGCCGCGGACGGCCCGTAGGGGTGGCGCAGCGCGTCCAGCGAGGTGTTTAGCGGGGCTTGTAGGCCGCGCTGAACTTGGATTCCCACTTGTTGTCCTTGCTGACCTGGTAGGCGGTCATCATGGTGTTCGTGGTGTCGCCGTACTGGTCGAAGGAGACTTCGCCGGTGACGCCTTGGAACTTGACCTTGCTCATCGCTTCGAGGACCTTGACGCGGCCGTCGGAGGGGAGTTTTCCGCCGTTGCCTTCGACGGCGAGCTTTACTGCTTCGATGATGGACCAGGTGGCGTCGTAGGTGCCGCCGCCGTAGGTTTCCATGTTCTCTTTGTAGTTCTTGTTGTATTCCTCGATGAACTTCTTGGCGGAGGCCAGTTCCTCGACGGGTTTGCCGACGGAGGTGCCGAGGTCGCCGATGGCCTTCTTGTTGAGCTTGGGGAACTCTTCGCTCTTCATGCCGTCGCCGCCCATGAGGGGGATCTTGGCGCCGGATTCCTTGAGCTGCTGGCTGAGGGGGGCGGCTGCGGGGTATTCGCCGCCGTAGTAGACGGCTTCGGCGCCCTTGCCCTTGACCTGGGAGACGACGGACTTGAAGTCGCGGTCCTCGGGGTTGACGTGGTCCTGGCCGACGATCTTGCCGCCGAGGTCGGTGAAGGTGTCCTTGAAGGAGGCGGCGAGGCCGGCGCCGTAGGTCTTCTGGTCGTCGAGCAGGTAGACCTTCTTGATCTTCGCCTTCTGGAACAGGTACTGGGCGGCGAACTGGCCCTGGACCTGGTCGGTGGTGGCGGTGCGGAAGAAGGTCTTGAACTGGCGCTTGCGGTCGCCCTTCTTCCAGCCGTCGCCCTGGGTGAGCTCGGTGCCGGTGTTGGCGGGCGAGATCTGGGTGAGGTCGGCGTCGTTGAAGGGCTTCTGCATCGACTGGGAGACGCTGGAGTTCAGGGGGCCGACGACGCCGAGGACGTTCTTGTCGCTGATGAACTTCTGGGCGTTCTGGCCGCCGACGGAGGGCTGGGCCTGGTCGTCGAGGGGCTGGAGCTTGAACTCGACCCCGTCGACGGTGTTCTCCTTGTTGGCGGTCTTGACGGCCAGTTCGGCGGAGTTGCGCATGCCGATGCCGAGGGCGGAGAGGTCGCCGGTGAGGGGGGCGTCGAAGCCGATGACGACGGTCTTCTTGCCTCCGCTGCTGCTGTCGTCGTCCTTGTCCTTGTCGCGCGACCCGCAGGCGGTGAGGGTGAGGGCCCCGGTGGTCAACACCGTGGTGAGGATGAGCGCGGAACGGTTTCGCACGAGTGGTCCTTTCCCCAGGCGCGGCCCTCTGCTGAGGTGCCGTGAAGATCGCCGGGCCGTACTGGTGGTGGTACAGGGCCGTGCAATTCAGTTCGCGCCCGGCGGCGCGGTGACTGGCCGTGACTCTAAGGGCGCATTTGATCCTGGAGGAGTGGTCGGACCTAGGCTGTGACGTTCTTGTTATGACACGGAGTATTCCGCGCTGGAACGCAGGGGGTGGTTGTGGCGGAATCTGCACGCTTCGGCGCATCCGGCGCGCGGCAAGGGGCAGGACTGTTTTCCTGTTTTACTCATGACGCCGGTGTTCGGGGGAGTGTGGGGGCCGGGTGTCCCGGAATGATCTCTTACGCGGCCGACGGAGCCATTCGATCTTGATTTCATGATCGCGTCCGGATTACGGAGTGTTACGCGGAAGAAAAGGAGGCGGGCATTCCGTGGCATGTTTCCGCATACGCGAATGTGTGCGGTCAGGAGTGTTTTCGCGGAGCACACCTGTTTTTCCGGTGAAGGCCGAAGCCCTCGCGAGGCGTGGCTGAGCCCGCTGCGCCGCGGCCGCCCGCCCCCAGTGGGAGCAGGCGGCCGAGACGGTCGATCCCGCCGTGACGGAGAGCCGCGAACGGCGGTGCGGGGCACGGTGTTTCAGCCCGTCCGGCGTCTGAGGACGAGGCCGGAGGCCGATGCGGTGACGGACGGGAGAGGAAGGCGCGTCCGCCGACCGGGGGCGGGGCCGGAGGCCGACGAAGGGGCGGGCGGGCGGGGAGAGAAAGACCCCGGCCGGAGTCAGGCCGTGGGCCCGGCCTCGGGGGCGTCACGGAGGAGGCAGGTGAGCCGCGCGCTGCACACCCGCTTCCCGCTCTCCTCGCTGACGACGATCTCGAACGTGGCCGTGGACCGCCCCAGATGCACCGGCGTGGCCACGCCCGTGACGAGCCCGGAGCGCACGCCCCGGTGGTGCGTGCAGTTCAGGTCGACGCCCACGGCGATCTTCCCGCTGCCGCCGTGCAGCATCGCGCCGATGGACCCGAGCGTCTCCGCGAGCACCGCGGACGCGCCGCCGTGCAACAGCCCGTACGGCTGGGTGTTGCCCTCCACGGGCATCGTGCCGACCACGCGCTCGGCGGAGGCCTCCAGGATCTGTACGCCCATGCGGTTGCCGAGGTTCCCGGCGGAGAACAGGGCGCGCAGGTCGACGCCGAGTCCGGCGTACTCGTCGATGACCTCTTGCGGGAACTTCGTTGGCTGCTGCTCGCCCATGGGGCCGGGCTCCGTTCGTCGTCGACGTCTGAAGGACAGCTATGGCTGAGCGAACGCTCAGTCGGTGATCGATTGTTCCAGGCGTACGACGACGGACTTGCTGGCGGGGGTGTTGCTGGTGTCGGCCGTGGCGTCCAGCGGTACGAGGACGTTGGTCTCCGGGTAGTACGCCGCCGCGCAGCCGCGGGCCGTGGGGTAGTGCACGACGCGGAAGCCGGGCGCGCGCCGCTCCACGCCGTCCTGCCACTCGCTGACGAGGTCCACGTACGCGCCGTCGGCGACGCCGAGTTCCCGGGCGTCGGCGGCGTTGACGAGGACGACGCGGCGGCCGTTCTTGATGCCGCGGTAGCGGTCGTCGAGGCCGTAGATCGTGGTGTTGTACTGGTCGTGGGAGCGCAACGTCTGGAGCAGCAGACGGCCCTCGGGCAGGGCCGGGTACTCGACGGGCGCGGCGGTGAAGTTGGCCTTGCCGGTGGCGGTGGGGAAGCGGCGCTCGTCGCGCGGGGCGTGCGGCAGGGTGAAGCCGCCGGGGCGGGCCACGCGCGCGTTGAAGTCCTCGAAGCCGGGGATGACGCGGGCGATGCGGTCGCGGACGGCGGCGTAGTCCTTCTCGAACTCCTCCCAGGGCGTGGCCGACGCGGGGCCGAGGGTGCGGCGTGCCAGGCGGCACACGATGGCGGGCTCCGACAGGAGGTCGGGGCCCGCGGGCTTGAGGCGGCCGCGGGAGGCGTGGACCATGCCCATGGAGTCCTCGACGGTCACGAACTGTTCGCCGCTGCCCTGGAGGTCGCGCTCGGTGCGGCCGAGCGTCGGCAGGATCAGGGCGCGTGCGCCGGTGACGACGTGCGAGCGGTTGAGTTTGGTGGAGACGTGCACGGTCAGGCGGGCGCGCCGCATGGCCGCTTCGGTGACGTCGGTGTCGGGCGACGCGGAGACGAAGTTGCCGCCCATGGCGAAGAACACCTTCGCGTCGCCGTCGCGCAGCGCGCGGATGGCGCGGACGACGTCGAGGCCGTGGTGGCGCGGCGGCGCGAAGCCGAACTCCTTCTCCAGGGCGTCGAGGAAGGCGGGCGCGGGCCGTTCGAAGATGCCCATCGTGCGGTCGCCCTGCACGTTGGAGTGGCCGCGGACGGGGCAGACGCCGGCGCCGGGGCGGCCGATGTTGCCGCGCAGGAGCAGGAAGTTGACGACCTCGCGGATGGTGGGCACGGCGTGCTTGTGCTGGGTCAGGCCCATCGCCCAGCACACGACGGTCCGTTCGGAGGCGAGGACCATGCGCAGCGCCCGCTCGATGTCGGCGCGCTCCAGGCCGGTGGCGGCGAGCGTCTCGTCCCAGTCGGCGGCGCGCGCGGCGGCGGCGAAGTCCTCGTAGCCGTGGGTGTGTTCGCGGACGAAGGCCTCGTCGACGGCGCCTTCGGTCTCCAGGACGAGCTTGTTGAGGAGGCGGAAGAGGGCCTGGTCGCCGCCGAGGCGGATCTGGAGGAACAGGTCGGTGAGGGCGGTGCCCTTGAGCATGCCCTGGGGGGTCTGGGGGTTCTTGAAGCGCTCCAGGCCCGCTTCGGGCAGCGGGTTCACCGTGATGATCTTCGCGCCGCCCTGCTTGGCCTTCTCCAGGGCGGAGAGCATGCGGGGGTGGTTGGTGCCGGGATTCTGCCCGGCGACGATGATCAGGTCCGCTTTGTAGAGGTCTTCCAGGAGGACGCTGCCCTTGCCGATGCCGATCGTCTCGGTCAGCGCGGAGCCCGACGACTCGTGGCACATGTTCGAGCAGTCGGGGAGGTTGTTCGTGCCGAGTTCGCGGGCGAACAGCTGGTAGAGGAACGCCGCTTCGTTGCTGGTGCGGCCGGAGGTGTAGAAGACCGCCTCGTCGGGGGAGTCGAGCGCGGTGAGTTCCTCGGCGATGATGTCGAAGGCGCGCTCCCACGGCACGGCTTCGTAGTGGTCCGCGCCGTCGGCCAGGTACATGGGGTGGGTGAGGCGGCCCTGCTGGCCCAGCCAGTACCCGCTGCGGGTGGCGAGGTCGGCGACGGGGTGCGCGGCGAAGAAGTCGGGGGTGACGCGGCGCAGGGTGGCTTCCTCGGCGACCGCCTTCGCGCCGTTCTCGCAGAACTCGGCCTTGTGGCGGTGGTCCGGCTCGGGCCAGGCGCAGCCGGGGCAGTCGAAGCCGTTCTTCTGGTTGACGCGCAGCAGGGTGAGGGCGGTACGCCGCACGCCCATCTGCTGCTGTGCGATCCGCAGGGTGTGGCCGATGGCGGGGAGGCCGGCGGCGGCGTGCTGTGCTTCCGCGACCTGCGGGGCGTCCTGGACCGGGTCACCTTGGGGCGGCTTCGTCGCCATGGCCTGCTCCTCTTCGAGCGCATGTGCGTGCGGTGTGGCTCCGATCCTCCCACGGGACGCCTGCGCCGCCGGTGCGCGGGGGCGACCTGGGGAGGTGTCCTCGGGCGCGGGCGGGTCCGACACCGGGGGCGGTCGGCGGCCGGGGCGGGGCCGAGTGTCAGTGGGGCGTGGCAGGATCGGGGGCGTGGCAGAGAAAGCATCGAAGAAGACCGAGAAGACGACCGCCGGCGATCGGCCGCGCCTGCTCCTGATGGACGGGCACTCCCTGGCCTACCGGGCGTTCTTCGCGCTGCCCGCGGAGAACTTCACGACGGCGACGGGCCAGCCGACGAACGCGATCTACGGCTTCGCGTCGATGCTGGCGAACACCCTGCGTGACGAGGCGCCCACGCACTTCGCGGTCGCGTTCGACGTGTCGCGCAAGACGTGGCGCTCGCAGGAGTTCGCGGAGTACAAGGCGAACCGTTCGAAGACCCCGGACGAGTTCAAGGGCCAGGTCGAGCTGATCGGCGAGCTGCTCGACGCGATGGGCGCGGTGCGCTTCGCGGTGGACGGCTTCGAGGCGGACGACGTCATCGCGACGCTCGCCACGCAGGCCGAGGCGGCGGGCTTCGAGGTCCTCATCGTCACGGGCGACCGGGACTCCTTCCAGCTGATCACCGAGCACGTGACGGTGCTGTATCCGACGAAGGGCGTCTCGGAGCTGACCCGCTTCACCCCGGACAAGGTCCAGGAGAAGTACGGCCTCACCCCGAGCCAGTACCCGGACTTCGCGGCGCTGCGCGGCGACCCCTCGGACAACCTCCCGGGCATCCCCGGCGTCGGCGAGAAGACGGCCGCGAAGTGGATCAACCAGTTCGGTTCCTTCGCGGAGCTCGTGGAGCGCGCCGACGAGGTCAAGGGCAAGGCCGGGCAGAACTTCCGCGACCACCTGGAGGCCGTGAAGCTGAACCGCCGGCTCACGGAGATGGTGCGGGACGTCGAGCTGTCCCGGACGGTCGACGAGCTGGAGCGCGCTCCGTACGACCGCAAGGCCGTCGCGATGGTCCTGGACACCCTGGAGATCCGCAATCCGTCGCTGCGGGAGCGGCTGCTCGCGGTGGACCCGGGCGCGGAGGAGGCCGAGCAGGCCCCTGTCGCCGAGGGCGTCGCGGTGGACGGGGTGGTCCTCGGCACGGGCGAGGTGGCGCCGTGGCTCGCCGAGCACGGCAAGGCCGTCCTCGGTCTGGCGACGGTCGACTCCTGGTCGCTCGGTACGGGTTCGGTCACCGAGGTGGCGCTGGCCGCGGCCGCGGGGGCTGCCGCCTGGTTCGACCCGGCGCAGCTGGACGAGGCCGACGAGAAGGCGTTCGCGTCCTGGCTGGCCGACGCCGACAAGCCGAAGGTGCTGAACAACGCGAAGGGGGTGATGCGCGTCTTCGCCGAGCACGGCTGGACCGTCGAGGGCGTCACCATGGACACCGCGCTCGCCGCGTATCTGGTGAAGCCGGGCCGCCGCTCCTTCGACCTGGAGGCGCTCGCGCTGGAGTATCTGGGCCGTGAGCTGGCGCCCGCCGCCGAGTCCGACGGCCAGCTGGCCTTCGGCACGGAGGACGACGAGCAGGCCGGTGCCGAGGCCCTGATGGTGCAGGCCCGCACGATCCTGGACCTGGGCGCGGCGTTCGGCGAGAAGCTGCCGGAGGTCGGCGCGGCCGGGCTGCTCACCGATGTGGAGCTGCCGACGTCCGCGCTCCTGGCCCGCCTGGAGCGGCACGGCATCGCGGCGGACCGCGCGCATCTGGAGTCCATGGAGCAGCAGTTCGCGGGCGCCGTGCAGCAGGCGGTGAAGGAGGCGCACGCGGCGGCGGGCCACGAGTTCAACCTGGGCTCGCCCAAGCAGCTCCAGGAGGTCCTCTTCGGCGAGCTGGCCCTGCCCAAGACGAAGAAGACGAAGACCGGGTACACCACGGACGCCGACGCGCTCGCCTGGCTCGCCGCCCAGACGGACAACGAGCTGCCGGTCATCATGCTCCGCCACCGCGAGCAGGCGAAGCTGCGCGTCACCGTCGAGGGCCTGGTCAAGACGATCGCCGCGGACGGCCGCATCCACACGACGTACAACCAGACGGTGGCCGCCACCGGCCGTCTTTCGTCGACGGAGCCGAATCTGCAGAACATCCCGGTGCGCACGGACGAGGGCCGGGCGATCCGCCGCGGCTTCGTCGTCGGCGCGGGCTTCGAGTCCCTGATGACGGCGGACTACAGCCAGATCGAGCTGCGCGTGATGGCGCACCTGTCGGAGGACGAGGGCCTCATCGAGGCGTTCACGTCCGGCGAGGACCTGCACACGACGGTCGCCTCGCAGGTGTTCGGCGTGGCGGGCGCGGACGTGGACGCGGAGATGCGCCGCAAGATCAAGGCGATGTCGTACGGCCTGGCGTACGGCCTGTCGGCGTTCGGCCTCTCCCAGCAGCTGAACATCGAGGCGGCGGAGGCCCGCGCCCTGATGGACACGTACTTCGAGCGGTTCGGCGGGGTGCGCGACTATCTGCGCCGGGTCGTCGACGACGCCCGCGCCACGGGGTACACGGAGACGATGCTGGGCCGCCGCCGCTATCTGCCGGACCTCAACAGCGACAACCGGCAGCGCCGCGAGATGGCCGAGCGGATGGCGTTGAACGCGCCGATCCAGGGCACCGCGGCCGACATCGTCAAGGTCGCGATGCTGAACGTGGACCGGGCGCTGACCCAGGCGGAGCTGACCTCGCGGATGCTGCTCCAGGTCCACGACGAAATCGTCCTGGAGATCGCTCCGGGCGAGCGGGAGGCCGTCGAGGAGCTCGTGCGCCGCGAGATGGCCGGGGCGGTGTCGCTGCGCGCGCCGCTCGACGTGTCGGTGGGCGTGGGCCCCGACTGGGAGTCGGCCGCGCACTAGCCTCCGGGCCGGGGGGCCGAGATGCCCGGCCCCCCGGCCCTCCGAAGGGGCGCGGGGAACTGCGCGACCAGCCACAGCCGACCTGCTGACGCCCGACAGAGGTGAACGGCGCACGGCGGGCAGGCAAACCGGCACAGGGCCGTGACTGGCCAATCAGACAAAATCGGACGCGAACAGGTGTCTCGGCTCCGAGAGTTGTCGTAGTGTCGCCTGAGCCGTCCCCCGAGGGTGCGCGCGTGGGCGACGGGACGGCACGAGCACGTCGTCAAAGGGGAGGGATTCACGGACATGGCGCCGGTATTCGGCAAGCGGCTGCGCAAGGCGACGGTGACCACCGCGGTCGCCGCCGCGGCGGTGGCGGCCCTGGCCGCCTCGCAGGCCCCGGGCGTGGCGACGACGGACCAGCCGCGTGACGAATGGGCCGCCGACTCCGCGCCGCCTCCGGACGGCGACTCCGCTACCGGCGACTCGCCGTACTACACGGACCTGCCGCCCCTCCAAAGCCCGGTGCCGCCCAGCGGCAAGCCCGGCGGCGGCGCCAAGGGCGACGCGGAGGCCGGCCTGCCCGCCACGGTCCTGGACGCGTACAAGAAGGCCGAGTCGGCCGTGCGCACGGCGAAGCCCGGCTGCAACCTCCCCTGGCAGCTGCTCGCCGCGATCGGCAAGGTCGAGTCGGGCCAGGCCCGCGGCGGCCGCGTCGACGACGACGGCACGACCCTCACGCCGATCCTCGGCCCGGTCCTCGACGGCAACGGCTTCGCGAAGATCACGGACACCGACGGCGGCGCCTTCGACGGCGACACCACGCACGACCGTGCCGTCGGCCCCATGCAGTTCATCCCCTCGACCTGGGCGTCCTCCGGCAAGGACGGCAACGGCGACGGCAAGAAGGACCCGAACAACATCTACGACGCCGCGCTCGCCGCCGCGCACTACCTGTGCGGGAACGACCGCGACCTCGCCGTCAAGGACGACCTGCACGCCGCGATCCTCAGCTACAACCGGTCCACGGAGTATCTGAACACGGTCCTGTCGTGGCTGGAGTACTACCGCAAGGGCACCCACGAGATCCCCGACGGCACCGGTCAGCTGCCGGGCGACCGCAGCGACAACGACCAGCCGCGACGGCCCGGCCCGACCACGCCGTCCTCCCCGCGCCCCGGCACCACCCCGGTGGAGCGCGAGGGCACGTACACCCCGCCGCCCAGCGGCGGCAAGCCGGGCGACGGCGGCGACGGCTCGCACAAGCCGCGGCCGCCCAAGCCCAGGCCCAAGCCGCCGTCCCCGCAGGAGCAGGTCTACGCGCTGAAGAACATCGGCCCGGCCGAGCTCACCGCGACGGCGGGCGACGCCTTCGCCGAGCGCGTGCGGGTGTACGCCCAGACCGGCTCGGGCCGCGCGGTGGCCAAGGTGAAGATCCGGTTCACGATCAGCGGCAAGACGGACACGCGCTTCGAGGGCGGCGACCGCAGCGTCACCGTCGCCACGGACTCCCGGGGCGACGCCGTCTCGCCGAAGCTGCGGGCGGGCGAGACGACGGGTGGCTTCACCGTCCGCGCGCTGGTGGTGGGCCGCACCATCGACCCGGTCAAGGTGTCGGGCACCGTCACCGCCCGCAAGGCCGACAAGGTCGTGCGCACCAGCGACAGGCCGCTGACGTGCGTGGCGGGGCAGGCCTTCGCCGAGCGCGTCGAGGTCAAGGCGACGTACAAGAACAAGCCCGCGGCCGGTGTCGCCGCCACCGCCACGATGATCAAGTCCAAGGAGAGCCCGGTCGTCGCCGACAAGGGCCCCTACTTCAAGGACGCCGACGGCAAGCCGGTGCGCACCCTCAAGGGCCTCACGACGGACGCCGACGGCAAGCTGCTGCTGCCGAAGATGTACGCCGACGACGCGGCGGGCACGTATCTGCTGCGCATCGTCACCCAGGGCGGCGGCACGCTCCTCGTCGAGCTGGAGGTGACGGCGCCCGCCACCGAGGAGCCCGAGGAGCCGGGCGAGCCGTCGTCGACCCCGTCGGGGACCGCGTCGCCGTCCGCGTCCACGTCGGCATCGGCGTCGCCGCGCACCTGACCGGCCCGCCCGGCACCCGCACCACCGAGACCGCCCCCGCGCCCCGCACGGCGCGGGGGCGGCCCGCGTTCACCGCAGCCCGCAGCCCGCAGCCCGCAGCCCGCAGCCCGCAGCCCGCAGCCCGCAGCCCGCAGCCCGCAGTCCGTCTCCGCGCGACCTGTTCTCATCTCGTCCGGGCGTTGCTACGGTGCCCCCGATCTGACGAATAGTCAGTTACGGATGGTCGGTTACGGACGGGCGGTCAGTCGCGTCCGGCCCCGAGCCCGCCCGGGAGGCCCCGTATGCGTGCCCTCATCGCCGCCGCCACCGGTCTGGCCCTCGCCCTCGCCCTGGTCCTGACCGTCACGGCCATCGGCGCCCCGTCCGGCGAGACCTCGCCGAAACCGCTGCTCACCACCGTCCCCGAGCACCCCTAGGGAGGGCCGCGATGCGCCGCAAGGCCGGTCTGGTCCTGCTCGCCCTCGCCGTGTTCTTCGCGACCACGGCCCCGCTGCTGCGCTGGTACGCCTTCCCGCGCCTGGTCAAGATCCCGCCCGGCCGGTACGAGACGATGGTCCTGGAGGCGAAGCCCGCGACCCTCATCGACTACGGCACGATGAAGGCCAAGAAGGTCCCCCGGGTCACCATCGTGCAGACCCTCAAGGGCAACGTGGAGGCCTCCGAGAAGATCGAGAAGAGCGCCGACCGCGACGTCGTGGTCTGGGACGCCCTGTCGTACGTCCAGGGACCCGACGGCAAGATGGTCTCCAAGATCCCCGAGCGGTACGTCTTCGACGCCCACAGCCAGGAACCCGTCCACGCCACCGGCGAGATGGTCGACGGCGACCGGGTGCGGCGCGAGGGCATCGAGTTCAAATGGCCCTTCCTGACCGAGAAGCGGGACTACGAGTACTTCGACGCGCAGGCTCGCGTCACCAAGCCCATCCACTACGGGGGCACCCGCACCTTCCGGGGCGTCGAGGTCTACTACTTCGAGCAGACCATCCCCTGGACCGAGGTCCCCATGCCCAAGGCGCTCCCGGTCAAGGGCCTCACGGCCGAGGCCATCGCCAGGACGGGCACGACGCGCTGGTACACCACGGTCCGCAAGTTCTGGGTCGAGCCGACCACCGGGGCGCCCGTGTACGGCGAGGAGATCCACAAGGAGGAGCTGCGCGGCGGCACCCTGCTCGGCGACCGCGACAAGGTCACCGCGTTCTCCGGGCACGTGAAGATGCGCGAGGACTACATCCGCCACACCGTGGACCTGGTCAAGTCCCAGCGCCTCCTCGTCCTGCTCATGACCTCGTACCTGCCGTGGGGGTTCCTCGGCCTCGGCGTGCTCCTGCTGGCCCTCGCCCTGTGGCTGGAGGCACGCGGGCGCAGGCCCGGCGACCCGGAGCCGACGGGGGAGCCGGAACCCAGGCCGCAGCCGGTGAACGCCTGACCGTCAGGCCCGTTCGGCGCGCTCCTGGCGGGCCTTGGTGTGCCGCGTGGGCGTGGCCCGCGCCGGGTCCTCGGGCCACGGGTGCTTCGGATAGCGGCCGCGCAGCTCCGCCCGCACCGAGCGGTAGCCGTCCCGCCAGAACGAGGCCAGGTCCGCGGTGACCGCCGCCGGGCGCCCCGCCGGCGACAGAAGGTGCACCAGGAGCGGCACCCCGGCCACCCGGGGCGTGTCGTCGAGCCCGAACAGCTCCTGGAGCTTCACCGCCAGAACCGGCTGCTCCGGATCCGTGTAGTCCACCCGGATCCGGGAGCCGCTCGGCACCTCCACGCGCTCCGGCGCCAGCTCGTCCAGGCGCACCGCCTCGCCGCCCGCCCACGGAAGCAGTCGCGTCAGGGCCTGCCCGGCCTCGATCCGGGCCAGGTCCGCGCGGCGCCGGGCCCGGCCGAGCTCCGGTTCGAGCCAGGCGTCGGGCGCGGCGAGCAGCGCCGCGTCGGACACGTCGGGCCAGGGCTCGCCCAGGTGCAGCCGCAGGAAGCGCAGCCGGTCCCGCAGCGCGGCGGCGTCCTTGCTCCAGCGCAGCAGCGCCACGCCCTCCCGCCGCAGGCCCTCCAGCAGTGCCTCGCGCACGCGCCGGGGGTCGGGGTCCCGCAGCGGCCGCGCCGCGAGCTCCACCGCGCCGAGCCGCGTCACGTGCCGGGCGACCACGTCCCCCGCCGCCCAGGCGACCTCGTCGCCTTCCGCGTACAGGGAGGAGGCGGCGGCCCGTGCGACGTCCTCGTCGACGACCGCGCCGAGCCGTACGCGCGCGTGCCCCGCGCCGACGGGCCGGTCGGCCACCGCCACGGCCACCCAGGGCGCCCCGCCGAGCCCGGACCCCGGGCCGGCCTCGGCCCGGGTGCCGCCCGCCATCAGATACGTCCCGTCCGCCGCGCGCCGGGCGACGCGCTCGGGGAAGGCGAGGGCGGCCACGAGCCCGACGACGGCGTCGTCGCGCGAGCCGGGCGCGCGCGGCGCCGCGTCGGGGGCGGGTGCGGGGGAGCCGTCCGTGGCGGCGCCCACGGCCGCCGTGAGCCGGGACACCTCTGCGCGCCACCGCCCCGCGTATCCGTCGCCCCCGCGCCGGGCGCCGCGCAGGGCCGCCGCGAGGTCGTCGCCGTACTCCCGCGGCGGTTCCTCGCTCAGCAGCGCCACCGCCTCCGCGGCCCGGCGGGCGCCGACCCGCGGCGCGGCGTCCAGGAGGGCGCGGGCCAGCCGGGGGTGCACCCCCATCCGGGACAGCCGCAGGCCCCGCTCGGTGGCCCGGCCCGTTTCCGCGTCGACCGCCCCGACGGCGGTCAGGACCTCACGGGCGGCCGCCATGGCGCCTTGGGGCGGCGGGTCGAGCAGCGCGAGCCCGCTCGCGCCGGGGTCGCCCCAGCACGCCGCCTGGAGGGCGAACGCCGTCAGGTCCGCGACCTTGATCTCGGGGGCGGGGAACCGCGGCAGGCGCCCGTCCTCCGCCGGGGTCCAGCAGCGGTACACCGCGCCCGGCGCCTCACGCCCGGCACGCCCCGCCCGCTGGCGCCCCGCGGCCTGCGAGGCCCGTACCGTCGTCAGGGCGCTGAGGCCGCGCGCATGGTCCACGCGCGGCTCCCGGGCCAGGCCCGAGTCGACCACCACCCGCACCCCCGGCACCGTCAGGGACGACTCGGCCACCGACGTCGCGAGCACCACGCGCCGCCGCTCGCCCCCGGCGAGCACCGCGTCCTGCACCTCGGCCGGGGCGCGCCCGTGCACCTGGAGGACCTCCACGTCGGGCAGGCCCGCCAGCTGCCCGGCGACGCGGCCGATCTCGCCGACCCCCGGCAGGAAGCACAGCACGTCGCCCGTGCGCTCCCGCAGCGCCCGCCGCACCACCGCGGCGACGTGGGAGAGCAGCGCGGGGTCCACGCGCAGGCCGTGCGGCGGCCGCACCGGGGCGGTCGGGGGCGCCCACACCACCTCCACGGGGTGGGCGACGCCCGCCGCCGACACCACCGGCGCGTCCCCGAGGACCCGGGCGAAGGCGTCGGCGTCCGTCGTCGCGGACGCCGCCACCAGCTTCAGCTCCGGGCGCAGCGCCTCGCGCACGTCGATCAGGAAGGCCGCGACGGTGTCCGCGTCCAGGTGCCGCTCGTGGCACTCGTCCAGGATGACGACGTCCACGCCCGCCAGCTCCTGGTCGCGTTGCAGCCGCTGGAGCAGGACGCCGGTCGTGACGACCTCCACGCGCGTGTGGGGGCCGACCACGCGCTCGCCGCGCACCGTGTAGCCGACGGTCCGGCCGGCCTTCTCGCCGAGGAGCCACGCCATGCGCCGGGCGGCGGCGCGCGCCGCGATGCGCCGGGGCTCGGCGACGACCACGCGCCGCACCGGCCCCTCGCCCTCCGTGAGGCCCGCGAGGGCCAGCGGCACCAGGGTGGTCTTGCCCGTGCCGGGCGGCGCGCACAGCACGGCGGCGCCGGGCCCGTCGAGGGCGGCGCGCAGCGCGGGCAGCGCCTCGCGCACGGGCAGGTTCAGGGCGGCGTCACGGATCACGCCCCCAGTGTCGTACGGACCCGGCGGACGGCCGCCGGGCCCCCGGGAATGTCAGTCCCGCTCGCACACGAAGATCGCGGTTCCCGGGATCAGGTTCCCGCGCAGCGGGGACCAGCCGCCCCACTCCTGGGTGTTCCACGCGGGCCACTCCGGCTCCACCAGGTCCACCAGGCGGAAACCGCCCGCGACCACGTCACGGACCCGGTCGCCGAGCGTCCTGTGGTGCTCGACGTAGACCGCGCGGCCGCTGTCGTCCTGCTCGACGTAGGGCGTGCGGTCGAAGTACGAGGCGGCCACCGACAGGCCCTCGGGGCCCGGCTCGTCGGGGAACGCCCAGCGGATCGGGTGGGTCACGGAGAACACGAAGCGGCCGCCGGGCCGCAGCACCCGCCGCACCTCCCGCAGCACCCGCACCGGCTCCGCGACGAACGGCAGCGCCCCGTACGCGGAGCAGGCGAGGTCGAAGGAGCCGTCCGCGAAGGGCAGCACGCCCGCGTCCGCCTCCACCAGCGGCACCCGGCCGCCGTCGATCCGCAGCGCGTGCTGGAGCTGGCGGTGCGAGAGGTCGAGCGCCACGGGCCGCGCGCCCTGGCCGGCCAGCCAGCGCGAGCACTGGGCGGCGCCCGCGCCGATCTCCAGGACGTCCTTGCCCTTCAGGGCCTCCGCCGGGCCGAGCAGCTCGGCCTCGACCTCGTCGAGCCCCTCGGGGCCCCAGACGAAACGGTCGTCGCCGAGGAACGTGCCGTGCTCGATCTGGTACTCGTCGGCGTTCCTGTCCCACCAGCCCCGATTGGCGCGCACACTCTCGGTGACGTCGGAGTCACGACGGGTGGCCTCGGGCTCGGACGTGTCGGGCTCTTGGATGATCTGCTCCCTCGTCGGTACGCTGCGGGCGCCGCCGTCCGGGGGGCGACGCGGCAGAGCGCGCTGCGGCCGGTGTGGCCTCATGGAACTGGATTTGTGCCGGGTATGCGGCGTTCCGCCCCGGGTGTGCGCCTTCGCGCATTGACCCTGTCGGGCGGCCCCCGTATGCTACAAGTTGCGCTGCGAGCTTGCGTTCCTCAGACATAGCAGGCTGCGCTCGCGTCTGTATGTATGTCCCCTCGGTTGTCGGGGCGCTTTCCGTTCCTTCGGGATCACGGAAGCCAGCGTCTCCTAAGCTGTCCGGCTTCTGCAGAGCGAAACGGGCTCCGGCGTATGCAGTACCTACGACTTCAATGTCCGTACCGGAGCCCTTTCCCACATGACGAGCAGCACCGAGACCACCGCCACCACCCCGCAGGTTGCGGTCAACGACATCGGTAACGAGGAAGCCTTCCTCGCCGCGATCGACGAGACGATCAAGTACTTCAACGACGGCGACATCGTCGACGGCGTCATCGTGAAGGTCGACCGGGACGAGGTCCTGCTCGACATCGGTTACAAGACCGAAGGCGTCATCCCGAGCCGCGAGCTCTCCATCAAGCACGACGTCGACCCGAACGAGGTCGTCGCGGTTGGTGACGAGATCGAGGCCCTGGTTCTCCAGAAGGAGGACAAGGAAGGTCGCCTGATCCTCTCGAAGAAGCGCGCCCAGTACGAGCGTGCCTGGGGCACCATCGAGAAGATCAAGGAAGAAGACGGCATCGTCACCGGTACCGTCATCGAGGTCGTCAAGGGTGGTCTCATCCTCGACATCGGCCTCCGCGGCTTCCTCCCGGCCTCCCTGGTCGAGATGCGCCGTGTTCGCGACCTCCAGCCCTACGTGGGCAAGGAGCTCGAGGCGAAGATCATCGAGCTGGACAAGAACCGCAACAACGTGGTCCTGTCCCGCCGCGCCTGGCTGGAGCAGACCCAGAGCGAGGTCCGCCAGACCTTCCTCACCACCCTCCAGAAGGGTCAGGTGCGCTCCGGCGTCGTCTCCTCCATCGTCAACTTCGGTGCCTTCGTGGACCTGGGTGGCGTCGACGGTCTCGTCCACGTCTCCGAGCTGTCCTGGAAGCACATCGACCACCCCTCCGAGGTCGTCGAGGTCGGCCAGGAGGTCACGGTCGAGGTCCTGGACGTCGACATGGACCGCGAGCGCGTCTCCCTGTCGCTCAAGGCGACCCAGGAAGACCCGTGGCAGCAGTTCGCCCGCACCCACCAGATCGGCCAGGTCGTGCCCGGCAAGGTCACGAAGCTGGTTCCGTTCGGTGCGTTCGTCCGCGTGGACGAGGGCATCGAGGGTCTGGTCCACATCTCCGAGCTGGCCGAGCGCCACGTGGAGATCCCGGAGCAGGTCGTCCAGGTCAACGACGAGATCTTCGTCAAGGTCATCGACATCGACCTCGAGCGTCGCCGGATCTCGCTGTCCCTGAAGCAGGCCAACGAGTCCTTCGGTGCCGACCCGGCGTCGGTCGAGTTCGACCCGACCCTGTACGGCATGGCCGCGTCCTACGACGACCAGGGCAACTACATCTACCCCGAGGGCTTCGACCCGGAGACCAACGACTGGCTGGAGGGCTTCGACGCCCAGCGCGAGGCGTGGGAGACCCAGTACGCCGAGGCGCAGCAGCGCTTCGAGCAGCACCAGGCTCAGGTCATCAAGTCCCGCGAGGCCGACGCCCAGGCGGCGGCCGAGGGCGGCGACGCCGCGGCTGCGGCTCCGGCCGCTTCCGGTGGCGGCGGCGGTTCGTACTCCTCCGAGGGTGCGGACACCTCCGGCGCGCTGGCTTCGGACGAGGCGCTCGCCGCGCTTCGCGAGAAGCTCGCCGGCGGTCAGAGCTGACCGCACGCCGTTCACTGAGCGGTAGCTGAACGCCCTGTGGGCCCGCACTCTTCGGAGTGCGGGCCCACAGGCGTTCTGCCCTGTGCTTCTTCTCCGGCTGCGGGTTGTTCCGGGCTGGTCGCGCCCACGCGGCGGAGCCGCAGGTTGTCACAGCCCCGCGCCCCTTCGGGGCGCTTCCCTGAGGGGCGTTGCTCTCCGGCAGGGCTGTTACGGCGTGACCGGGACGTTCGTCAGGCCCTTGCCGCCCTTGACCGTGTTGCTCGCGTAGACCGTCGTCCGACAGGACCCGCTCTGGTTGGTCACGTTGATCGCCAGCTGCTTGTCGCCCGTCGCGCCGGTCAGGTCGGACTTGTTGGCGCGGAACACCGTGCCGCACCCCCAGCCGGACTGTTGGGTGTGGGTCTCGAAGCCGTTGTTCGTGGTGTTCTTGCCGGTGTTGCCCTCGATGACGTAGTCGTTGCCCTTCACGTCGATCCACGAGTCGTCGTAGTTGTTGCCCGTCAGGCCCCTGCCGTCGAACGTGTTGCCCGCGACGCGGCCGCCCCGCGTGCCCTCCTTGAGGTCGACGGCCTCACCGCCGACGTCCGGGCCGATCACGTTGTCCAGGATCGACACGTTGTCGCTCCTGTCGGAGAGGGTGTTCGCGGAGCCCACGTACACGCCCTCGCCCATGCCCCGGTCGTCGTTGCCGGTGTCGTAGATGCGGGAGTTCTTGATGACGCCGTCGGGGCTCGACTTGCGGAAGTGCACGCCCTCCATGTCCAGGCCGTGGACCGTCACGCCGTCCACGACGACACCGCGCGCGGAGTCGATCATGATGCCCTTCTGGCCGCCGGTGACGGTGACGCCCTTGACCGTCCAGTACGAGGCCCCGTCGAGGTGCAGGCCGTAGCCGCCGCCCGCGGTCAGGACCGCCTTGGCGGAGCCGGTCAGGGTGATGCGGGCGCCGGAGCGCGCGGCGGTCGTGGTCGTGAAGTTCCCGGAGTACGCGCCGTCGGCGAGGTGGATCGTGTCGCCGGGTGAAGCGGCGGCGAGGGCCGCCTTGAGCTGGGCGGCCGTGGAGACCTCGATCGTGCCGGCGGTCGCCCCGGGCCGCGCGTGCGCGGTGAGGGCGAGGCCGCCCGTGGCGGTGACGGCGGCCAGGACGGAGGCGAGCAGGGAGCGCGTGCGCATGGGGGGCCCTTCCCGTGAACGGACGAAGCAGGTTCGTGTACGTGAATGTTGGGCGGGATGCTGAACGCTGAACTGCTTCGAGACGGTAGAGGTGGGGCATGTGCGCGTCAAGGTCTGCGCCCGGGGCGGGCGAGCCGGTGTGCGGGGGCATACGAAAGCCGTGAACTCGGCGCCTCCTGGGCCCAGTTCACGGATGGGAACGAGGTGAGGTGCCGGTTTCGCCGCTCCGGCAGGGGCGCGTCAGCCCTGCTCTTCGCGCGCCCTCGGCTCCGCGTCGCGCAGGCCCTGCTCCGTGTGCCCGGTGCGCGCTTCCGTGCGGTGGCCCCGCGCGATGTAGTCGCGCACGACGGCCTCGACGGCGTCCTGCGGGGAGCCCACTCCAGCCAGGACCATCACCTCCACCACCAGTTCCGCGTCGAGACTGATGCTGACCTTGGCCACGGCTGCCCCCTTCGCTGCGTCGTACCCGGACCCTAACTGCTCAGGTGCGCACGCGATCGCCGACGGCGGGAATGCCCGCCTTCCACGGCGCGTTCTGCTCTATGAACACGAGGAGGAGCGGTCACTGTGCTTGATCCGCAGGGTTTGTACGCGTGGGAGCCCAAGGGGCTCGCGGTCGTCGACATGGCGCTCGCCCAGGAGTCGGCCGGTCTTGTCATGCTCTACCACTTCGACGGATACATCGACGCGGGCGAGACCGGCGACCAGATCGTCGAGCGGCTCGTGGACAACCTGCCCGGACAGGTCGTGGCCCGCTTCGACCACGACCGGCTCGTCGACTACCGCGCGCGGCGCCCGCTGCTGACCTTCCAGCGCGACAAGTGGAGCGACTACGAGGAGCCCACCCTCGACGTGCGGCTGCTCCAGGACGCCACCGGCGCGCCCTTCCTGCTGCTCTCCGGCCCCGAGCCGGACATCGAGTGGGAGCGCTTCGCCGCCGCCGTCAAGGAGATCGTCGAACGGCTCGGCGTGCGCCTCTCGGTGAACTTCCACGGCATCCCGATGGGCGTCCCGCACACCCGCCCCGTCGGCCTCACCCCGCACGGCAACCGCACCGACCTGGTGCCGGGCCACGCCAGCCCCTTCGACGAGGCGCAGGTGCCCGGCAGCGCGGAGGCACTCGTCGAGTACCGCCTGTCGCAGGCGGGGCACGACGTGCTCGGCGTCGCCGCGCACGTGCCGCACTACGTGGCCCGGTCGGCGTACCCCGACGCGGCCCTGACCGTCCTGGAGGCGATCACCGCCGCCACCGGTCTCGTGCTGCCCTCGGCCGCGCACGCGCTGCGCACGGAGGCCCACCGCACGCAGACCGAGATCGACCGCCAGATCCAGGAGGGCGACGAGGAACTGGTCGCGCTCGTCCAGGGACTTGAGCACCAGTACGACGCCGCCGCGGGCGCGGAGTCGCGGGGCAACATGCTCGCCGAGCCCGTGGACATCCCGTCGGCGGACGAGATCGGCCGCGAGTTCGAGCGCTTCCTCGCGGAGCGGGAGGGCGACGGCTGACGGCAGGGCCTAAGCTGCCGGTCATGCTGAAGGTGGGTTTGACCGGCGGTATCGGCGCCGGCAAGAGCGAGGTGTCGCGGCTGCTCGTCGCGTCCGGGGCCGTCCTGATCGACGCCGACCGCATCGCGCGCGAGGTGGTGGCGCCCGGCACGGACGGGCTCGCCGAGGTCGTCGAGGCCTTCGGCGCGGACGTGCTCACCGCGGACGGCTCCCTCGACCGGCCGAAGCTCGGGGCGATCGTCTTCTCCGACGCCGCGAAGCTGGCCACGCTCAACGGCATCGTGCACCCCCGGGTGGGCGCGCGCTCGGCCGAGCTGGAGCGGGCGGCGGCCCCGGACGCGGTGGTCGTGCACGACGTGCCGCTGCTCACCGAGAACGGCCTCGCGCCGCTGTACGACCTGGTGATCGTCGTCGACGCCGCTCCCGCGACCCAACTCGACCGGCTGGTACGGCTGCGCGGCATGACCGAGGACGACGCCCGCGCCCGGATGGCCGCCCAGGCCACGCGCGAGAAGCGCCTGGAGATCGCCGACATCGTGATCGACAACGACGGCCCCCTGGACGACCTCGCCCCGCGCGTGGCGGCCGTGTGGCAGGACCTTCAGAAGCGCGCGCGGGTGGACTGAGCGGGGAGCGCCCCGTAAGGGGCGCGGGCCTGTGTCGATATGCGGCTCCGCCGCGCGGGCGCGACCAGCCACGGCGGCCCCGCAGACGAAATGCCAGCGAAGCGTAGGGGGGCGGGGCCGTGGCCGTATGGGCGGCGTTCACCGTAGTGGGCGGACTCGTGGCGCTGCTCGCGGGCGCGTACGGCCTCGACCGGACCCGGCGCGTCACCGAGGCCGGGGAGTGGGCGGAGGCGCTCGTCAAGACGGTGCGACAGGGCGTCGACCGGCCCGCGCTCCAGTTCGAGACGGCGGACGGGCAGGTCGTGGAGGTCCCCTCACCGGTGCCGGTGAGCCGCAGGCGGCCGCTGCGGGCGGGGCAGCGGGTGCCGATCGTGTACGACGCCGACGACCCCCGCGAGGTGGTGCTCCTCGGGCGCGAACGGCGCGGCCTCGACTGGGCGTTCGTGGGGGCGGGCGCGGCCCTGGTGCTCGCTGGGCTCGTCCTCGCGGTCGTGGTGTAGGCCGCCCGGCGGCGGCTTCGGCGCTCGATCGCGCGGGGCCGCCCGCGCGGTCGCCACGGACGGCCGTAGGGGAATATGCGCACGCCCCCGGGGCGTTAACCCACAGAGGCGAGGGAAGGAGTCCGGCGTGCCCGAAAGCAGCCCGGAGAGTCATGTCATCGACTTCCGCGCGGCGGAGCAGCTCCTCGCCGCCCGGGATCCTCGGGGTGCGGTGAAGCTCCTCGACACGGTCATCGCCGCCCATCCGGAGAACACGGCGGCGCGTCTGCTGCGCGCCCGCGCCTTCTTCGCCTCCGCCCAACTGCGCGCGGCCGAGCTGGAGTTCAGCATCGTCCTGGAGCGCGAGCCGGACAACGCGTTCGCGCACTTCGCGCTCGCCCGCACCTATGAGCGCGCCCTGCGGCCCGACCAGGCGCGCCGCCACTTCCGGCTCGCGGCGGCCCTCGATCCGCAGCCGGACTATCTGGCGGCGGCGCGGTTCGACGACACGGACGGCCCCGGCCGCGGCGCGTGAAGGACCCGGCGCGCCGCGGGGGGCACCGGGTGCGCTCAGGTCCGCGGCGGCTCGTACGGCGGCACGTCGCGTCCGGGCTGGAAGTGCGGCCCCTGCCGGATGTGGCGCAGGACGAGCGCCATGTCCACGGTGATCACCACCCACAGCACGCCGCACGCCGCGGCCCAGCCGGGGCGCCCGGCGAGCGCGAAGGCCACCGTGCCCGCGGTCGCCCAGATCAAGCCCCATACGCTGAACCAGAAGCGCATGCGCAAGGGGCTGCGTGCCGTGACCGGTTCACTGCCTGTGCGCATCGGACGTCATCTCCTCCTTCCAGGGTCCTCCCGGCGCGGGCGGAGCGGAAGGGGCGACCGAGGGGTAGGTGGGGCTGTGCTGGACGTGCTGCGGGCCGCGGCGGAGAGTGACGAGGGGCTCGCCGCGTGGCTGAAGGAGCTGGCGGACGCGGGGGAGCCGCGGGTCGCCGCCGTCCTGCCGGAGGCCGAGGAGCTGACGGAGGTCCTGTTCGACCTGGCCGTGCCCCACGAGGACGTCAACGAGATCGTGGCCCTGCGCGCGCACGTGCTCGGACACGACGACACCCGGTGGCTCCTGGAGCGGTGCGTCGACGCCCTCGTGCGGGACCTGGGCGAGCCCGGGGCACAGCCCCGGATGCCGGTGCTGCCCGAGGAGCTGGGCGAGTTGGGCAGCTGCTTCTACGTGTTCGTGTTCCTCGCCGCGCTGCCGTACGTGCGCGCGTACCACCGCCGTCGCGGCATACCCGAGGGCGTGGCCCGCCGCACCCTCGCCGACCTCGGGCGGCACATGGCCGTGCACCGCAGGGGGCACGGGGGCCGCGGCGTGCCGGTGCCCTCCTGGAACGCGCTGCACTTCCGCGGCGAGCTCTACCAGCTGGGGCGCCTGCAGTTCCAGCGGGCGCGGCTCGGCGCGCGCATGGGCGAGGCCGTCGCACGGGCCGGTCTCGACCTCGGGCCCCGGGACCGGTGTCTGAGCGTGCACATACCGGACTTCCACGGTCCGCTGTCGCCCGAGGCCTGTGACCGCTCGGTGGCGCTCGCCCGGGAGTTCTTCCCGCGCCACTTCCCCCAGGAGCGCTATGAGGTCGCGGTGTGCCACTCGTGGCTGCTCGACCCGCAGTTGAAGCGGTATCTGCCCGCCGAGGCGAACATCGTGCGCTTCCAGGACCGCTTCCGGCTCGCCACGACGTACGGCGACGAGGAGCCTGACGACACCGTGCCGATCGGCTTCGTCTTCGGCGACCGGGACCTGCCGGTGGCCGGGCTGCCGCGCCGCACCCGCGTGGAGCGGGCCGTCGGCGACCACCTGCGGGCGGGCGGCCACTGGTACGGCGGCCACGGCTGGTTCCGGCTGTAGCTCCGGGGCCCGGCCGCCCCTTCGTCGCGCCGGCGCGCCGATGAAGGTCAGGGGGCCGGGGGCAGACCCGGGGCGCCGCGGAGGCGCTCCAGTTCGCGGCGGTCCCGCTTCGTGGGGCGCCCCGTGCCGCGGTCGCGGACGCCCGCCGGGGCCACCGCCTCGCGCGGGGGCGGGGGCGGGCTGTTGTCCACGTAGCACTCGACGGCCACGGGCGCGCCCACCCGCTTGCGGATCACGCGCTTGACGATCACGATCCGCTCGCGGCCCCCGGCCTGGCGCAGCCGGACCTCGTCGCCGGGCTTGACGCCGTACGCGGGCTTCACGCGCTCGCCGTTGACCCGCACGTGCCCGCCCTTGCAGGCGGCCGCACCCATCGAGCGGCTCTTGACCAGGCGTACCGACCAGATCCAGCTGTCGACGCGGACGGTGCTGCCCGTCGCGTCGCCTCCCGAAGTCTCCGAAGCCATGCGTCGACCTTAATGCGGCATCGGTGCGGGCGGCCCGGGCGCACGGCGAGCCGTCCGGAATCCGCGAGCCACCGCACCCGATAATTCGGGATCATCACGGCAAAACGCCCATGACAGCTGATCCCGAGGTGCTGCCCATGACGCCCGAAGAGCTCGCCACCACGGTCGACGGCCTGATGGACGGCTTGCACGCCGACCTCGTACGGCTGTCGTCGATCCCCTCGATCGCCTTCCCCGGGTTTCCGAGCGGGCCCGTGGAGGAGGCCCACGACCTGGTCGCCGCGCTGCTGCGGGACGCCGGGGTGCCCGCCGTCGAGCGCATCGACCTGCCCGACACCGCCCCGGTCGTCTACGGCGAGATCCCGCCGCCCGACCCCGGCGCCCCGACCGTCCTGCTGTACGGCCACTACGACGTGCAGCCGCCCGGCGACGAGAAGCTGTGGCGGTCGCCGCCCTTCGAGCCGACGCCCGTCGAAGGGGGCCTGCGTGCGCGGGGCATCGCCGACGACAAGTCCAACGTCATCGCGCACCTCGGGATGCTGCGCGCGTACGGGGGCCGCCCGCCCGTCGGGGTGAAGATCGTCGTCGAGGGCCAGGAGGAGTACGGCAGCGCCTTCGACGGCTACCCGCCCACCGACCCCGGCCGCTTCGCCTGCGACGCCATGGTCATCGCCGACCTCGGCAACCTCCGCCCCGGCACCCCCACCCTCACCACGGGCCTGCGCGGCGCCGCCGAGGTCGTGGTCGAGGTGCGCACCCTGGACGAGCCGCGCCACAGCGGCGAGTTCGGCGGCGCCGCGCCCGACGCGCTGCTCGTCCTGCTGAAGGCCCTGGCCACCCTCCACGACGTCCACGGCGACGTGGCCGTGGCGGGGCTGCGCCGCGAGGAGTGGACCGGGACCTCGTACACCGAGGAGGAGTTCCGCGATCTCGCGGGCGTGCGCGACGGCGTGCCGCTGATCGGCGGCGGCAGCCTCGGCGAGCGGCTGTGGAGCGGACCCGCGATCACCGTGATCGGCCTGGACGCGCCCGGTGTGGAACACGCCGCCTCGGCGGTCGTGCCGCACGCGAGGGCGAAGCTGAACCTGCGCTTCCATCCGCGTCAGGACCCGCGCGAGGCACGGGACGCGCTCGTCGAGCACCTGCGGTCCCTCAAGCCCTTCGGCGTCCCGCTGACCGTCACGCCCGGCGACACCGGGCCCGGCTACGAGGCCACGACCGGCGGCCCCGCCTACCGCGCGGCGCTCGCCGCCCTCAAGGAGGCCTGGGGCACGGACGCCTCGTACGTGGCGACGGGCGGCTCGATCCCGCTGGTCAACGGGCTCGCCGCGGCGGCGCCCGGCGCGGAGGTGCTGCTCTTCGGCGCCCAGGACAGCATGTGCAATCTGCACGCCCCGAACGAGCGCGTCCTCTTCTCCGAGCTGCGCAACACCGTCGTGGCCATGGGTGCCTTCGTGCGCGAGTACGCGGACGGCTTCCGCGCCGGTGACCGGACGGGAGGCACGGCATGACCGCGTCCCCGCCCGCGCCGGCGCCCGCGCCCGAAGAGCCCGCCACGAAGCGGAAGTTCACCTTCCCCAGCGCCCTGACCGTGCTCGCCGTCGTCACCGTGGCGGTGTGGCTGCTCGCCTTCCTGATCCCGTCGGGGGAGTACGACCGCAACGCCAAGGGCGCCCCCGTCCAGGGCAGTTACCACCGCGTCGCGGGCGACCAGTCCTTCGTGGACCGCCTCAACGACCTGTTCCTCGCGCCCGTCAACGGCCTGTACGGCATCCAGGACACCGAGTCGGGACAGGTCGGCCCGGATCTGACCGGCGATCTGTACGGCAGCGCGGGCGTGTTCCTCTTCGTGCTCGCGATCGGCGCGTTCATCACCGTCGTCTTCGCCACCGGCGCCCTGGACCGGGGCATCGGCCGGCTCGCCCACCGGCTGCGCGAGCGCGGCGCGCTGCTCATCGCGGGCGTCATGGTGGTGTTCTCCGTCCTCGGCACCGTCGAGGGCTTCGCCGAGGAGACGCTCGGCTTCTACGGCCTGATCGTGCCGCTGATGCTGGCCCTCGGCTACGACCGCATGACGGCTGTCGGCGCGATCATCCTGGGCGCGGGCGTCGGCGTGCTGTGCTCGACGGTCAACCCCTTCGCGACGGGCGTGGCCTCCTCGGCGGCGGACATCTCCCTCGGCGACGGCATCGTGCTGCGGTTCGCGATGTGGCTGGTGCTCACGGGGGTGACGGTCGCGTACGTCGTCTGGTACGCGCGGCGCGTGCGGCGCGATCCCGGGCGCTCGCTCAGCGGATTCCTGCCGGGCGATCGGGAGCAGACGGCGGGCGCGGGGCGCACGGACGCCGAGGTGCCCGAGCTGACCGGGCTGCACAAGGCGATCCTGGTCGTCGTCGCGCTGGTCTTCGCCTTCATGATCTTCTCCGTGGTGCCGTGGTCGAGCGCGCTCACCGGGGACGCGGACGCGCGGCCGTACGGCTTCGAACTCGACTGGTCCTTCCCGCAGCTCGCGGCCCTGTTCCTGTGCGCGGCGGTGCTCGTGGGCCTGGTCGCGCGGATGGGGGAGCAGAAGCTGAGCGCGACCGTCATCCAGGGCGCGGCCGACTTCATCTCGCCCGCCCTGGTGATCGTCCTGGCCCGGGGCGTCACCGTGATCATGAACAACTCGCGGGTCACGGACACGGTCCTGCACTCGATCGAGGGCGTGGTCAAGGGGACGTCGTCCGGGGTGTTCGCGGTGATCGTGTTCGTGGTGAACCTGCCGCTCGCGTTCCTGATCCCGTCCACGTCCGGGCACGCCACGCTCGCCATGCCGATCCTCGCGCCGCTCGCGGACTTCGCCGGGGTGTCGCGGTCGGTCGTCGTCACCGCCTGGGCGGCGGCCAGCGGATGGATGAACCTGTGGGTGCCGACCACCGCCGTGACCATCGGCGGCGTGGCCCTGGCGAAGGTGGGCTACGACCGGTACCTGCGGTTCGTGTGGCCGCTGCTGGCGATCCTCTTCGTGCTGATCTGCGGGTTCGTGGCGCTGGGGGCGGCGGTGACGTGACGGGGGGCTCGTCCCCGAACTCGCCCCTTGAACCCGCCCCTTCCCGAAACCAGGGGGCTCTGCCCCTGGACCCCCGTTCATCGGCCTTCGGCCTCGTCCTCAAAACGCCGGACGGGCTGAATTTCTCCCGGGAGCCCGGATGCCGTCCCAGGCCATCGTCCGCAGTGTCCTCGTCGCCGTGCTCGGCCTGTGCGCCCTGGCCGCAGCCCCCTCGCCCGACTCCAGGGCACCGCGCGCCGACGTCTCCTTCTGGGTGAACCCGGACACCAGCGCCGCACGGCAGGCCGGCGCGTGGCTGCGGCAGGGGCGGTTCTCCGACGGCTGGGCGCTGGCCCGCATCGCGGTGCGGCCGCAGGCCGAGTGGCTGAGCAAGGACGGGCCGGAGCCGGTGGTGCGGTCGTTCGTGCGGCGGGCGGCCGCGGCGGGGCGCACCGCCGTGCTCGTCACGTACTTCATCCCGGACCGCGACTGCGGCGCCTACTCGGCGGGCGGCGCGCGCGACGCGGCCCACTACCGGGTGTGGATCGACCGCTTCGCGGCCGGGCTCGGGGCACACGGCGCGTACGTGATCGTCGAACCCGACGCCGTGGCCCTCGCGGTGGCGGGCTGCCCGGGCGCCGACACCGACGAGCGGTACGGACTGCTCGCCTACGCGGTGGACCGGCTCAAGCGGCAGCCGGGCACCAAGGTGTACGTCGACGCGGGCAACGCCACCTGGATCCCGCAGGTGAAGCGGCTCGTCGCCCCGCTGCGGCAGGCAGGCGTGGACCGCGCCGACGGCTTCGCCCTGAACGTGTCCAACTTCCACACCGACGCGGTGAGCGTGGAGTACGGGCACCGGCTCGCGCGGGCGCTCGGCGGCGACCCGCACTTCGTCATCGACTCCAGCCGCAACGGCAACGGCCCGTACGCGGGCGCCGAGCCGTGGTGCAACCCGCCGGGACGCGCCCTCGGCACCGCCCCCACCACCCGCACCGGCGTCCCCGCCGTCGACGCCTATCTGTGGGTGAAGCGCCCCGGCGAGTCCGACGGGACCTGCCGGGGCGGGCCGGTGGCCGGGGGCTGGTGGCCGCGGTACGCGCTGGAACTCGCGCGGAACTCCCGCATCTGACGGCGCGGGGCGGCGCGGCACGGGCGTGCCGGGGTCAGGGCCGCCAGTCGTAGCGCACGTCCGGCTCGCCCTCCTCGTTGTCGCCGTCCGTCCACCGGGTGGCGGTGAAGCCGTGGCGTTCGTAGAACCGCCGGGCGGGCGCGTTGACCTGGAAGGTCCACAGGGTCAGGCCGTCCGGGCTGCGCTCCTTGGCGAGGGCGACGAAGCGGTCGCCGATGCCGCGGCCGCGCCAGGCCGGGTCGAGGTAGAGCTGGCCGAGCTGCTCGCCGTCCAGGACCATCATCCCGACGACCGCGCCCGCCGCCTGCGCCACCCATGTGGTGCCGCGCGGCAGGACCACGTGCCGGATGTACTCCCGCACCTCGTCGTCGGTGTGGGGGCGGCGCACGTCCGGCAGGGCGGTGTCGTACGAGCGCAGATAGACCTCCGCCACGGCGGCGCCGTCCCCGGCGGTGGCGGCCCGCAGGACGACGGTCACGCGCCGCCCTGCCCGGGTACGACGGCCGTGGCGGTGATCTCCACGAGCTGGCCCGGATAGCCGAGGACGGTCACGCCGAGCAGCGTGGACGTGTGCGGCTCGGTGCTGAGCAGGCCCGAGGCGCGGACGACCTCCCAGGCCTCGGTCAGCACGCCGGGCTCGTGCCCGACGACGTACACGGTGCTCGCGACGACCTGCGACAGGTCGCTGCCGATGGCGCGCAGGGCCTCGTCGAGGTTTGCGACGACCTGCCGGGTCTGCGCGGCGACGTCACCTTCGCCGACGAGAGTGCCCTCGGCGTCCAGGGGCACGGAACCCGCCATGAAAGCGAGCCGCGTACCGGCTTCGACGACGACGGAGTGGGCGTATCCGGGGGGCGGGAAGAGGGTCGGGACGACGGTGCGGTGTGGGGTCATGGGGGCATCGTGCGAGGTGCGCGGGGGTGCGCGCACCTCAATTTCCGCGGGACCGCAGCGGTTCGGGCTGTCGTGTACGCGGCGTCAGCGCACCGCCGCGGGGGAACTGCCGCCCGGGACGCGCAGTTCGGGGCGGCCCGAGCCGTCGGCGGGGACGGTCCAGATGTCCTGTTTGCGCCCCTCGCGGCCCGGCAGGGCGTAGGCCAGGGTGCCGTCGTCGAGCCACGCCGCCTGGTCGTCGACGGAGCGGCGCTCGGCGAGCGGGTGCTCGCGCAGGGTGCGCAGGTCCAGGACGTACAGGCGCCACGGGTCCGAAGTGCCCCCGCGCACCCGCTTCTTGAAGGCCAGGCGCGTGTTGTCGGGGGACAGCGACGGGCACTCGACGTTCTCGCGCAGCGCCTCGGCGGCCCACTTCCGCATGTCGCCGCGGACCAGGTACGTCTTGCCCTTCGTCGAGACGGTGGCGTAGAAGCGGTTGTCGTCGCGGGCGAACGTGACGCCCCAGTAGTTGACGTCGGGGGAGTGGTGGCGGCGGCCGTCGAGGGTGAGCGGGATCTCCTCCATGTTCTTGATCAGATAGCCGGTGCGGGTGTCCAGGATCGAGGTGCGCGTGGAGAAGGAGCCGCCCCCGCCCGAGTACGAGTCGCCGGTGGCGAACATGGTCCACGACAGCATCCGCCCCGACGCCGAGACGCGTGCCCGGTTCGGGATGCCGGGCAGGGCGATGCGCCGCTTCTCGCGCAGCTTCCCGTCGAGGACGACGGCGTACGCCCTGGGCGGGATGCCCCGGCGGCGCTGGAGGCACAGGCCGGTGCCCCCGGCCGCGTAGAAGCGTTCGCACGTCGGGCCGCCGGTGGTGCGCGGGCCCCGGCCCGCGAGCGGGAGCCGGGCGACGCGGCCCGCTCCCGCCGCGCTGGAGCGGAAGTACAACTGGCCCTGGTCCAGGGCGAACTCGGAGGTGGTGACGGTGGGCTGGGCCTCGCGCGCGGCCCGTACGGTGTAGGTCACGGCGACGGTGGCGAGGACGGCGGCGGCCAGGGCGACGGCGAGGACGCGGGGCCGGGTGGACAGGGTCAGCGGGCGGGGGCGGGTCATGGTCAGGTCGTCCTCCGTCGGGGCGTGCCGTGGGGGTCGTCGGCGCGGGGCAGCAGTGCGGCCGCCCCGGCGATCGCCGCCGTGAGCGCGAGCGCCGCGCAGGTCAGCGCGGTGCCGATGCCCCACAGCGTCCACGCGGCGCCGAAGCCCGCGGCGGCGACGAGCCTGCTGAGCGCCTGGCCGGTCTGCACCACGGCCATGCCGCTGGCCCGCTGGTCCGGCTCCACGAAGGGGGTCACGAGCGCCATGAGCACGCCGTCGGTGGCGGCGTAGAACACGCCGAGGGCGAGCAGCACACCCACGAGCAGCGGCCGTCCGCCGGTCGGCAGGAGCAGCAGGGCGTACGCGGCGAGGAGCGCGGCGTGGCCCGCGAGGAAGGGCCCGCGCCGCCCGAACCGGTCGGCGAGCCGCCCCACGGGCACGGCGAGCAGCAGATAGACGGCGGCGGTGCCGAGCGGGAGCAGCGGGAACCAGCTCTCCGCGAAGTCGAGCCGCCGCTGGAGCAGCAGATACAGGAAGGCGTCGCCGACCGTCGCGGCCCCCAGCAGCGCGGCGGCGCCGCAGACCCGCCGGAACGCCGCGTGGCGCAGGAGCGCGAGGGCGAGGCGCGGCGCCGAGGGCCCGCGCGCCCGCCGCCGGGCCGGTGGCGGTTCCTCCCGCCCCGGTACGAACGCCACGAGCAGCAGCACCCCGAAGAGCCCGCAGCAGAAGCTGACCATGAACACGGCGTCGTAGGCGTCCGCCGTGACCCACAGCAGCGCGAACGCCGCGAGCGGGCCGAGCAGCGCGCCCGTGGTGTCCATCGCCCGGTGCACGCCGAAGGCGCGGCCGAGCTGGTCCGGGGGGCTGTGCAGGGAGATCAGCGCGTCGCGCGGGGCGGTGCGCACGCCCTTGCCGAGCCGGTCCGCCGCGATGGCGGCACCGATCCCGGCGGTGGCCCCGCCCGCGAGGAGCAGACCGAGCCGGGACAGGGCCGACAGGAGGTAGCCGGAGCCGGCGACGAGCTTGTGCCGCTCGCGCCGGTCGGCGACGTACCCGCCCACGAGGCGGACCACGGCGGTGACGCCGTTGTAGAGCCCGTCGAGGAAGCCGAACTGGAGCGGTGAGAGCCCCAGGCCCAGGACGAAGTACAGGGGCAGCACGGCCGCGACCATCTCCGAGGAGATGTCGGTGACGAGGCTGACGGCGCCGAGCGCGAGCACGGGACCGGTGACGCGGCCGCGGGCACGGCGGCCGTCCGCGGCCGTGGCGACCGCGTCGGTGGTGGCCAGATACATGGGCGTGGCACCAGGTCCGGCGTCAGTGGCAGGAGTAGGCGGGGCTGGTGTCCTTCGTGGACCCGTCGGTCCCGATGAGCTTCCACGAGAACCCGTCGTCGGCGAAGTCGATCTTCACCACGCCGTAGGTGTTGGTGATCCGCTTCTGGCTGTGCGGCTGCACCTCCTCGATCTTGTAGGGGTTGGCGCCGCCGGTCCCGGCGATGACCTCGACGATCCCGTTGGACGCGTCGGCGTCCCCGTCCGCGTTCTGCGGCGCGAACCGCTCGTAGTGGTGGTCGTGCCCGCCGAGCACCAGCTCCGTCTTCGCACCCTGGAGGATCTTCCAGACGGGCTTGCTGACCGGGTTGTTGCCGTGCTCGCCGGAGGAGAACAGCGGGTGGTGGAAGTAGGCCGCCACGCACTTCTTGCCGTTGGCGGCCAGGTCGCGCTTGAGCCAGTCGATCTGCGCCCGGTCGTCGAAGCTGTTGGAGTCCAGGGCGACGAAGTGCCAGTTGTCCTGGTCGAAGCTGTAGTAGCTCTTGCCGTCGGGGTAGGCGACCGATCCGAAGTAGGACTTGTAGCCCTTGAGCGCGCCCGCCGGGTCGTACGTCTCGTGGTTGCCCGGCACCGGCTTCGTCTTGTTCTTGAAGGCGCCCCAGGTGGTCGCGTAGTACTTCTGGAAGTCCTTCAGGCGGGCGTCGTCGTACTGGTTGTCGCCCATGGTCATCACGAAGCCCGGGTTGAGCTGCTGCACCAGGGCGGCGGTCTTCGGGTGCGCGCACTTGCTGTCGCTCTTGGTGCACTGCTCGGCGATGTCGCCCACGGCGACGGCGGAGAACGCGGCCCGCCCGATGCCGTCCTTCTCGGCAGCCCCGGCGGGCGACCAGAGGAGCAGGCCGCCGGCGGCGGCGAGGGCGGTGGTGGCGGCCGCGGGCACGAGCCAACGGGCCCGTCCGGTGCGGCGGTTGGTGCTTCGGGTGTCGTCGTTCCGGTTTTCGGCATGGGGTGTCTGCGGCATGTCCGTCTCCTGGTGGGTGGGGGGTGTGGGAGGGGCCGTGCCAGGAATGGTGGCGACGTGGACATGAGCGCGTCAATATCCGGACAGGGAATTGTTAGGAAACTTTCCTACTGAAGGTGGCGGCCGGGCGATGACCAACTCCCGTGCCCTCGGCTACCGTTGACGCTCAGGTCATGGGGCGCACCTCCGCACAGCCACGAAGGAGACCCGATGGACGCAGAGCTGGCCGCCCTCGCCGGGGCCGGGGCCACCGCGCTCGTGCAGGCGATGGTGGGGGACGGATGGGCCGCGGCGCGGGGGCGGGTCGTGGCCTTCCTCGGGCGGCGGCGCGGCACGGACGAGGACCAGGCGGGCGGCGCACTCGACGAGACCCGCGACGACCTGCTGGCCGCGCGGGCCGCGGGCGACGCCGACGCCGAGGCCGACGCGCGGGCCGAGTGGCGCAACCGGATGCGCAGGGCCCTGCGCGCGGACCCGGACGCGGCGGCGGAGCTGCGCCTGCTCCTCGACGAACTGGGCCGCGGCGGCGACGACCGCGGCGGCGTCGTGCACAACACCATCAGCGGCGGCGTGCAGCGCGGGAACGTCATCCAGGCCCACACCGTGGGGGACGTGCACCTCGGGTAGGCGCGGCGAGCACGGCGAAGGTGCCGGAGGCGACCTCCGGCACCCGCTCGCGCGCACCGTACGGGAGGCGACCCTGCGGTCGCCCCCGCGCGGTGGTGCTCAGCCGCCCAAGAGCGCCCGGCGGCTCAGAAGTCCACCCGCGCCCGGTCGTCGAGGCGGCCCACCGAGTCCTGCGCGAACTTCTTCTCGTAGTCGGAGCGGATCTCCTCGATCAGCTTGTCGTTCTTCTTCGCGTCGGCCGTCGGGTACAGCAGGATCAGCTCGTAGCTGCGCTCGCGCTCGATCGTGCCGTTGCTGTCCTTCCACTGGCCGCGGCCCTGCTGGACGGTCAGGCCGTCGGGGAAGCCGGGCGTCACCTCGGTGTCGATGAACTTCATGAACTGCTTGTCCGTCACGGCCGGGCCGCCGTCGGGGCGTTCGGTGCCGAAGAACAGATGGGTCTCGACGAAGGGCTTGCCGCGCTCCACCGCCGTCGGGGCGGCCGCCTTCTGCGCCGGGTCGCCGTCCAGGGCCGCGTACGCCGTCGGCGCGCCGATCGCGAGGACCGCGGCCGCCGCGGCCACGGCCAGGCGGGGGCCGGTGAGCGTGAGGGTGAGCGCCATGTGAGGGTGCCTTTCGTGGCAGGGCGGGGCCGGACGTGGCCGTCGGGCCCGATCTTCGACGGTCGACAAGAGTAGGGGGCCGAAGGCGCACGCGCGGCAGCGCCACGAGGTGTGGCCGTAAGTCGCCGTCTTCCGCGACGTCACATGAATCCCGTACGTTTCCCCGGACTTGACCGGTGTGGTGGAAGGGGACGGCGGTGCGCGTGGTGGCGGTGCGAAGGGCGATACGCGGGATGGTGACGGGGAGCGTCGTCGTCGCGGCCTCGCTCGCGGGGACGGCGGTGGCCACGGAGCCCGCGGCCACCGGGAGCGACGCCTCGTACGGCGCCACCACCGGCGTCGGCGTCCACAACGCGTACGAGAAGACGAAGTACCCCTACTTCGCCGACGCGCTCGACTCCGGCGCGGCCATGCTCGAACTCGACGTGTGGACGAACGTCTTCGGCGGCGGCTGGCGCGTCTCGCACAGCAACCCGATCGGCAACGACAACAACTGCGAGAACGCCCAGCGCCCGGAGGAGCTGCGCACCAAGGCGCGCGACCAGCGCCTCGACGGCTGCCTCGCCGACCTGAAGACCTGGCACGACGCCCACCCCGGACACCGGCCCGTGCTCCTCAAGGTCGAGCTGAAGGACGGCTTCCAGGCGCGCGGCGGACGCGGGCCCGCCGACCTCGACGCCCTCCTGAAGGCCAAGCTCGGCAGCGCCCTGTACCGGCCCGGCGACCTCGCGAGCGGCGGGGCCACGCTCGACGAGGCCGTGCGCGCGAAGGGCTGGCCCTCCAGGGCCGCGCTCGCCGGGAAGTTCGTCGTCGAGCTGATCCCCGGCACCGTCGAGCAGAACAACCCCGTCGACACCCTGTGGACCGACCGCGAGTACGCGACGCACCTGCGCGACCTGGCCGCCGCGGGCAGGCTCGGCGACGCCGCCGCCTTCCCCGCCGTGCTCGGCGCCGCGCCCGGCGACCCGCGCACGCGGTACGCGGACGCCTCGATCCGGCCGTGGTTCGTCCTCTTCGACGGCGACGCCTCGGTCTACGCGGGCGGGTCCGTCGACACCAAGTGGTACGCCGACCGCGGCTATCTGGTCGTCATGACCGACGCCCACAAGGTGGCGCCCGCCATCGACGGCACCCGGCCCACGGAGGCCCAGGCCCGCGACCGGGCCGCGCTGCTCGCGGGGCGGCACGCCAGCGTCGTGTCGGCGGACTGGTATCCGCTGCCGCAGGTCCTGTCGACGGTGCTGCCGCGCGGCTAGCACCTGCCCGGCGGCCCCGCGGCGCGCCTCACGGCTGGAAGCGCACCCACACCGGGGCGTGGTCCGAGCCCGCCGCGCCCTTCCGGTCACCGGGGTCCGCCCCCACCGAGGGCAGCTCCGGCGCGCCGGACGCGTCGGGCAGGCCCGTGCCCGCGGTGCCGCCGGCGGTCACGCGGCGCAGCAGGCGGTGGCTCAGGAGCACGTGGTCGATCAGCTCGCGGCGGCCGGAGTTGACGCGTGAGTACCTGCGTTCGGGCGGGATCAGCGGCGCCACGTTCCACAGCCGCGCCGCGTCGCCCCGGTCCGGCGTCGCGTGGCCCGGCGTGCCCAGTTCGGAGCCGGGCGGGCCGAGCAGGAGCTGGGTCGTCGCGGCGGTCACCTCGTCGTTGAGGTCGCCGAGCACCACGACGTCCCGGCTCCGGCCGTCGCCCGCGAGGAGGCGGTCGGCGAGCGCCCGCAGCGTCGCCGCCTCCGCCGTGCGGCGGAACAGCGCGTAGGCGCCGACGCGCGCCCGCTCGCCCTCGTCCCGGGGGGTGAACCGCCCGCCCGGGTACGAGAGGAGCTTGGACTTGAGGTGGCACACGGCCGCGTCCACGGCGATGGCCCGGCTCACGATCCGCACCGCGAACAGACCGCGCCCCGCCGCCGCGACCCGCGCCCCCGCGTCGTCCTTCTGCACCGGCAGCAGCCGCTCCGGGAACGCCTCCTCGTCGGCGAGGACCTCCGGCTCCAGGCGGCTGAGGAACCCCACCCGGATGCCCCGGTCGTCCGCGTGCCGCGACACGGCCGTGTGCCAGGTGCCGTCGAGCAGCCCGGCCAGGTCCTCCAGGGCCGCCGGGTCGCCGACCTCCTGCACCCCGAGCAGGCTCGGGTCGAGCGCGCGGACCGTCGCCGCGAGCGAGGACAGCTTCGCCTCGTACGCCGCCTTGTCCTTGGGGCCGAACGGCGTGCCGGGGCGGTAGAGGTTCTCCAGGTTCCAGGTGCCGAGGAGCATGCCGGGCTCCCTCCGCGGTTCGGGCGGCGATCGGTTCACGCCAAGCGGTCGGTTCCCGCCAGAGTGCTCCCGGAATTCCCGCGTCGGCAGAGTCCCCGCGCGGATGCGTGGGCGAACGTACCGTGAACGCATGACAGCGCCTGTCGCACCCGGCCCCGCCGACCTCGTCATCAGCGGGTGCACCGCCCTCGTCCACGACGCCGCCGGGCAGGTCGGCTTCGCCGAGGACGCCGCGATCGTCGTCCGCGACGGAGCGGTCGCCGAGGTGACCACCGCGGCCGCCGCCCGGGACCTGGCCGCCGCCGAACGCCTCGACGCCCGCGGCCAGGCCGCCCTGCCCGGCCTGATCAACTGCCATACGCACGCCCCGATGGTGGCCCTGCGCGGCATCGCCGAGGACGTGCCGGTGGAGGAGTGGTTCAACGACCACGTGTGGCCCATCGAGTCCAACCTCGCGGCGCGCGACGTGGAGCTGGGCGCGCGGCTCGCCTGCGCCGAGCTGATCCGCGGCGGCGTCACCACCTTCGCCGACCACTACTTCGCCATGGACACCGTCGCCGACGTCGTCGCCGAGACCGGCCTGCGCGCCCTGCTCGGGCAGGCGTACTTCTCCTCGCAGGGGCCCGCGGGCCGGGCGGCGTCCCTGGACTTCGCGCTGCGCAGGGCGGGCGACGCCGACGGCCGCGTCACCACCTGCCTCGCCCCGCACGCCCCGTACACCGTCGACGACGCCGACCTCGCCGCGACCGCGGAACTCGCGCGGGAGCACGGCCTCCCGGTGCATCTGCACGCCGCCGAGAGCCGCGCCCAGACCGAGCGCAGCGTCGCCCGGCACGGCGTCACGCCCATCGGGGTCCTGCGCCGCGCGGGCCTGCTCGACGTCGACGTCCTCATCGCCCACGGCACCGGCATCCTGGAGTCCGACGCCGCCGCCCTGCGCGCCGCCACCGGCAACGTCGCCGTCGCCAGCGCGCCGCGCGGCTATCTGAAGTTCGCCTGGGACACCACGCCCGTACGGCTGCTCGCGGACCTCGGCATCCCGGTGGGGCTCGCCACCGACGGCGCGGCCTCCAACAACTCCCTGGACGTGTGGGAGTCCATGGCGCTCACCGCGCTCGTCCAGAAGTCCGCCACCGGCGACCCCCGCTGGCTGACGTCCCGTCAGGCCCTGCACCACGCCACGCTGCAGAGCGCGCGGGCCGTCGGCCTCGGCGAGCGGATCGGCAGCCTCGCCCCGGGGCGCCGGGCCGACATCGTCCTCGTCGACCTCACCGGGCCGCACACCCAGCCCGTGCACGACCTCGCCGCGACCCTGGTGCACAGCGCCCGCAGCGGCGACGTCCGCACGACGATCGTCGACGGCCGCGTCCTCATGCGCGACCGGGAGCTGCTGACCGTCGACGTGCCCGCGGTGACACGGGAGTTGGCGGAGCGGCTGCCCGCGCTGGTCGCCCGCGGCCACGGCAGGCGCATCCAGGAGTACGACGCCTGACGGCCCGCCGAGCGCCCACCGGCCCGCACTCCTTAGGGTGAACCCCATGGCGACACCCGCGACCCCCGAAGCGCTCGACGGCCTCATCGACGACCCGTACACCACGTACGCCCTGCTGCGCGAGAGCGCGCCCGTGCGCCGCGTCACCGGCACCGACGGCAACGCCGCCTGGCTCGTCACCCGCTACGCCGACGTCCGCGAGGCCCTCGCCGACCCGCGCCTGTCCCTGGACAAGGCGCACGCCCTGCCCGGCAACTACCGGGGCTTCTCGCTGCCGCCCGCACTGGACGCCAACCTCCTCAACATGGACCCGCCGGACCACACCCGCGTCCGGCGCCTGGTCGCCAAGGCGTTCACCCCCGGCCGGACGGAACGCCTGCGCGAGCCGGTGCGGCGGGCCGCCGACGAACTCCTCGACGCCCTGGAGGAGGCGGGCGGCGGCGACCTCGTGGCCGCCTACGCCGCCCCGCTGCCCATCGCCGTCATCTGCGACCTCCTCGGCGTCCCCGCCACCCGCAGGCCCGACTTCCGCACCTGGACCGACGCGCTCGTGGCCCCCGACCCGGAGCGGCCCCACCTCGCCAAGGAGGCGGTCGCCGGACTGCTCGGCTACTTCACCGCGCTCATCGCGGAGAAGCGCGCCCGCCCCGGCGACGACCTGCTGTCCGACCTGATCGCGGTGCGAGACGACGACGGCGACGGCGCTGGACGCCTCAGCGAGGACGAGCTGATGTCGCTCGCCTTCCTCATCCTGTTCGCCGGGTACGAGAACGTGGTGCAGCTCATCGGCACCGCCGTCCTCGGCCTGCTGAGCCACCCCGAGCAGCTCGCCGCGGTGCGCGCCGACCCGGGCCTGCTGCCCGGCGCCGTCGAGGAGTTCCTGCGCCACGAGGGCCCGGTGCTGCTCGCCATCCGCCGCTTCCCCCTTCAGGACGTCACGATCGGCGGCGTCCGCGTGCCCAAGGGGGAGACCGTGCTGCTGTCGCCGGGCTCCGCGGGCCGCGACCCCGAGCGGTTCGCCGACCCCGACCGACTCGACGTCACCCGCGACGCGAGCGGCCACCTCGCGCTCGGCCACGGCATCCACTACTGCCTGGGCGCGCCGCTCGCCCGCATGGAGACGGCCACGGCGCTCGCCGCGCTCATCGAGCGCTTCCCGGACCTGGCGCTCGCCGTGCCGGTGCAGGAGCTGCGCCGGCGCCCCTCGATGCGGGCCCGCGGCCTGCTCGAACTCCCCGTCGTGTGCTGACGGGCGAGAAAGTTCCAGAAATCCCCTCCGCGACCGATGAGTTCCGCCGGGGCCCGCGGTCCACCTTCCTGAGAACGCCCGAGAACCGTGGATCGCGACCGGAGGAATGCGCCATGGGACTTCCGCACATCGTCACGCGCGCGGAGTGGCAGGCCGCGCGCGAGGAGCTGCTCGCCAAGGAGAAGGCCGCGACGCGCGCCCGCGACGCGCTGAACGCCGAGCGGCGCGAGCTCCCGATGGTAGAGATCGACAAGGAGTACGTGTTCGACGGCGCCGACGGCAAGGCGACGCTGCTCGACCTGTTCGCCGGACGCGCCCAGCTCATCGTCTACCACTTCATGTTCGCCCCCGAGTGGGACGCGGGCTGCCGCAGCTGCTCGGCCTTCCTCGACCAGATCGGCCACCTCGCCCATCTGCACGCCCGGGGCACGACGTTCGTCGCGGCCTCCCGCGCCCCCTTCACCCGCATCCTGCCGTTCAAGGCCCGCATGGGCTGGGTGGTGCCCTGGTACTCCACGTGCGGTCCCGAGTTCAACCGCGACTTCGCCGCGTCGTACGCGGATCCCGCAGGGCGCCTCCTGGACCGCCCGGGCATCAGCTGCTTCCTGCGGGACGGCGACCGCGTCTTCCACACGTACGCGACGTTCGACCGCGGCCTCGACGGCCTCGGCTCCACGACGAGCCTGCTGGACCTCACCGCGCTCGGCCGCCAGGAGGAGTGGGAGGAGCCCAAGGGACGCGCGTCGGAGCTCGGCGCACCCGCGGGCAGCGTCCGGGTGCGGTACCACGACGAGTACGACGAATACGCGTACTGAGCCCGGACAGCGGGGGCCGGAGTGGCCCAACTCGGTGTCGGATCGGTCACGTTGCGAATCCTCGGGGGCGCTCCGTGCGTTGATATCGGTGCGGAGCCTTCGCTCCGCACCGAGCACACGGGGGAACTGAGGACATGAGGAACGAACGAGTGGTGCTGGAGCGCTTTCCCGCGGGCGGACCGCGTGGATCGTGGCCCGCGGAGGAGTTCGCGCACGCGCGGCGCAGCGAGGGTCAGTGCGCGGAGGTCGTGATGGACCTGGCGACCGACGCCTTCCTGGTGATCGTGCGGGAACAGCTGGAGCGGGACGCCGACGCGGGCCGCGCCCGGGGCGAGCACGCCGCCGCCTGAGTGGTCTCCGGGCCGGGGCCAGCTGCTCCCGGCCCGGCGCTGAAGGGGGCCGGGCCCCCGGGTCCGGGCGCTAGGCCCGGACCGGTCCGGCCCACGCGGGGGCGGCCCCGGACATCCGGCACAGGGCCAGATACAGCGGAATGGGCGGCGTATAGGGGACCGCCGCCTCCGGACGGTGGACGAGCACCGGCTCCCGCACCGTGTCCGGCACCACGGCGCCCGGCGAGTAGAACGCCGACGGCGGCCACTCCAGGGCCACATCGGAGTCGGCGGGCACGATCCACCACCAGCGCGGTCCGTCCGCGTACACGCATCCTGCCCGGGGCAGCCGGTCGAGGAGCCGCGGACCGAACTCCGCGGGCATCGCCACCGCGTCGCAGCCGAGGGGCTGCCCCATTCCGGCGGGGACGGCGAGCCGTGCCACTGGCTGCACACTCACGGCTCGCCGTCCGACCGCCCGCTCCCGCTCGCGCGAGAGCCGTACCAAGGTGTCAAGGCCGAACAGTCGTGACGTCCCCGCGCTCACATATCCCCCGACCGCATCGCTGTCGCACTCGCATCCCCGTCACGACGGCCTAAAGGCCGCCGGTGGCGCTCTGGTCCATCCGGTGGCGTGCGTCGCCGGTCAGGCCCCTGCCGTGGCCTTCCGTGACGACGCCGCCGTGGTCGTCGAAGTTGTCCAAATCCAGTCCCATGCCGTCGAACGCGGCGGCGCCGAAGGCCGGTCCCGCCCGGTCGCGGCCGTCGACCTCGTCCTCGAGGCCGCCGAACGCGCTCCCGCCGGGCGGGCAACCGGTCGTCGGTAGCTCCGCCCACACCGAAAGGCCGGAACCGGAGTCCTGGACACCCCATGCGTTGCTCACGGCGCTCACGAGAAGCAACCCCCTCCCGTGCTCCTCGTCAGGCCCGCGCAGGCCGGTCGGGCGTGGAACCCCCGAACCACAGCCCTCGTCGCGGATGGCGATCCGCACGGTGTCGGCTTCCGTGCGGATCTCGCAGACGACGGTCCGGCTAGCGGTGTGCACGATGGCGTTGGTGACCAGCTCCGATACGACGAGCGCCGCGGTGTCGCAGGCGTCGTCGCCGACCGCGAGGGAACTGAGCCGGTCACGCGTCAACCGCCTGGCGCGGCCGACGGAACTCGGCAGCGCGGCCAGGGTGAAGGTGACGCAGGGCTCGGCAGCCGCCGCCCGGTCCTCGGCGCACACGCCAAGTCGGGGATCGGTGGCTTCAGTTCCTAACGATGCGGGCGGAGTCACGCTCTCCACTATCGCCCCGGCGCGAACACCTTGGCAAGGGCCACTCTGAAAAGTGCACAGTGACATGTTCCTTTGAGACGCCGCATGGCACACTTCTCGCAACGCCTCACCGAGTGGCGTGAGTTGGTGCGATGAGTGACTACGCAGAGTAACGTGAAGTGGCAAGATCCGATGCAGAGAGTGACGCGTAGTGGGTGGAGGTAGGACGTGAGCGAACCGCGGTCGGCGCCGACCGTCGGACAGGTCGTTCTCGGTCGTCGCCTGCAGGACCTGCGTGAGCGTGCGGGGCTCAAGCGTGACGAGGCCGCACGGATCCTGCGCGTGGCCCCGGCCACGGTGCGCCGCATGGAGACCGCCGAGGTCGCGCTGAAGATCCCGTATCTGCAACTGCTCCTCAAGGCGTACGGCATCGCGGACGAAGAGGCCGAGTCGTTCATCGCCCTCGCCGAGGAGGCCAACAAGCCGGGCTGGTGGCAGCGCTTCCACGACATCCTGCCGGGCTGGTTCAGCATGTACGTCAGCCTGGAGGGCGCCGCGAGCCTCATCAGGTCGTACGAACCGCACTTCATGCCCGGTCTGCTGCAGACCGAGGACTATGCGCGCGGCGTCCTGCTCTCCGGAGCCATCGGCCAGACCCGGCCCGAGGACACCGAGCGCTATGTCGCCCTGCGCATGGAGCGTCAGACGCTGCTGACCCGGGAGGACGGGCCGCGGCTGTGGGTCGTGATGGACGAGACGGCCCTGCGCCGTCCCGTCGGCGGGCCCGAAGTCATGCGTGCGCAGATCGACCGGTTGCTTGAGGCCACCGAAATGCCTCGGGTGACGCTGCAGGTCGCGCCGTTCGCGGCGGGCCCGCACCCGGGCACGTTCGGACCGTTCGTGCTCTTCCGCTTCGCCATGGCGGAGCTGCCGGACATGGTCTACAGCGAGTACCTCACCGGCGCCGTCTATCTGGACGCGCGCGCCGAGGTGGCGACGCATCTGGAGGTCATGGACCGCATGGCGGCCCAGGCCGCGACCGCACAACGCACGAAGGAGATCCTCCGGGATGTCCGCAAGGAGCTGTGAATGGACCGAGATCGACACCGAGCGGGCACGGGCCCCTCGTCACGGCCCGACACCCGCGCCGATTCCCGGCCCCCCGGGTCCTCCCGGATCTACAACGGCATGCCCGCCCGCGAGCTCGGCAGTGAGGGCTGGCACAAGCCGTGGAGCGGCGGCAACGGCGGCAACTGCCTGGAAGCGATGAAGCTGGACGACGGGCGCGTCGCCGTGCGCCAGTCCTCCGACCCGGACGGCCCCGCGCTCATCTACACGGACGGCGAGATCAGGGCGTTCATACAGGGAGCGAAGGCCGGGGAGGCCGACTTCCTGCTGTCGTGACGCGCGTAGCGACCGCGGTCGCCGCGCGCGCGGAATCTGGCGCGATTCGTACGTTGCCGAACTGGCGAGGGAGCCGCAGTTGACCGGGACCGGAGCGGGCAGCCGGGGGGCCGCGGGGAAGTCCACGCCGCGGGACGGGGAGTCCGCCTCGCCGCAGGGACAGTCCGCGTCGCCGCAGGGGGAGTCCGCGTCGCCGTACATAGACACCAGCAAGCCGCATCCGGCGCGGATGTACGACTGGTGGCTCGGCGGCAAGGACAACTACCCGGTCGACGAGGAGATGAGCCGTCGGCTCGTCGCCATGGACCCGCGGATCCCGGGCATCGCGCGGGCCAACCGGGCGTTCATGCAGCGCGCCACGCGGTGGCTCGCGGCGTCCGGGGTCCGCCAGTTCCTCGACATCGGCTCCGGCATCCCGACCGAGCCCAATCTGCACCAGATCGCCCAGGGGGCCGTGCCCGACGCCCGCGTGGTGTACTGCGACAACGACCCGATCGTGCTCGCCCATGCGGAGGCGCTCCTGCGCTCGACGCCCCAGGGCGCCACCGAGTACATCCAGGCGGACGTACGGGAACCCGCCGCGATCCTCGAACAGGCGCGCAAGACCCTCGACTTCAACCGGCCCGTCGCCCTCTCCCTGATCGCCCTGCTGCACTTCGTCCCCGACGAGAGCGGCCCGTACGACCTGGTGGACCGGCTGATGTCCGCGCTGCCGCCCGGCAGCTGGCTGATGCTGTCGCACGGCACCGGCGAGTTCACCCCCGACCGGGCCCGGGCCGCGGGCGACCTCTACGCGTCCCGCGCCCTCGACCTCGCCCTGCGCGACCGCACGGACGTCCTGCGCTTCTTCACCGGCCTCGACCTCGCGGCCCCGGGCGTGACGACGGTCGACGCCTGGCATCCGGAACTGGGCGAACGGGTGCCCGTGGCGGGGGAGGGGCCGGTGCCCCTCTTCGGCGGGGTGGCGCGCAAGCAGTGAGGGGGCGCGGCCGTGCGGCCGGGGCGGGCCCGGTCGGTGTTCCGCGTGGCGCGGACGTCTGCGGCTCTCGGCGGGCCGTCGTCGGCAGTGGGTTGACGCGTTCGCGCGGTCGTCGCCCTGCCGGAGGGCCGCGCGCTTTGGGAGGGCTGCGGGTGAAGTCGCTCGTCGGGGTCGGCCGGTGGCCGGCCCTGGGGGCTGCCGTGGTGGGTCGGCCGTCGGCCTGCGCTGTTGCGGAGTCCGCCACCGGGGCGAGGCGGGAGGCTCGGGGCGCGGCCACGCCGTGAGGGGGCGGGTGGCGGGAGGCGCCGGGCGCGGTCACGCCGTGAGGGGGCGGGTGTGGGCGCCCAGCGGAGAGGGCAGGTGCGTGGCCCCCATCAACCAGCGGTCCACGGCCGCCGCCGCGGCCCGGCCCTCCGCGATCGCCCACACCACCAAGGACTGGCCGCGGCCCGCGTCCCCGGCGACGAACACCCCCGGCACGTCCGTCGCGTAGGCGTCGTCACGCGCCACGGCCCCGCCCGGCGTCACGGACACGCCCAGCTCCCCGACCGCGCCCCCGGCCACCTCCGGCCCCCGGAACCCCAGCGCGAGCAGGACCAGATCGGCGCGCAGCAGCCGCTCCGCGCCGGGCACCGGCCGCCGGTCCCCGTCCACCCCGGACAGCACGACGGCCCGCACCCGCCCCGCCGCGTCCCCGGCGAACCGCACCGTGGCCGCCGCGAAGATCCGCGCGTCCGCGTCGGGGCGCTGCCCGAACCCCAGCTCCCCGGCCTCCTCGTGCGCGGGGGTCACGCGGTACACGTGCGGGTACGTCGGCCAGGGCGCCGCCGCCCCGTCCCGCTCGGCGCCCGGCAGCGGCCGGATGTCGACCTGCGTCACCGACGCCGCGCCCTCCCGCACCGCCGTGCCCAGGCAGTCCGCGCCGGTGTCGCCGCCGCCCACGATCACCACGTGCTTCCCGGCCGCCGACAGGGGCGAGACGTCGAGGTCCCCCTCGCACACGCGGTTGGCGAGCGGCAGGTACTCCATCGCCTGCCGGACCCCGGCCAGCTCCCGCCCCGGCACCGCGAGGTCCCGCCACGCCGTGGCCCCCACCGCGAGGACCAGCGCGTCGTGCCGGGCGCGCAGCGCCGCCGCGTCCACGTCCCGCCCGACGTGCGTCGACGTACGGAACGTGGTGCCCTCGGCGGTCAGCTGCGCGAGCCGCCGGTCGAGATGCCGCTTCTCCATCTTGAACGCGGGGATCCCGTACCGCAGCAGCCCGCCCGCGCGGTCCTCGCGCTCGTACACCACGACCGTGTGCCCGGCGCGCGTCAGCTGCTGCGCCGCCGCGAGGCCCGCCGGGCCCGAGCCGACGACGCCGACGCTCCTGCCGGTGAGCCGCTCTGGCGGCCGGGGCGGCGCGAGGCCGTCCGCCCAGAGGCGGTCGGCGATGGCGGCCTCGACGTTCTTGATCGTCACCGCGGGCTGGTTGATCGCGAGTACGCAGCCCGCCTCGCACGGGGCGGGACACAGCCGCCCGGTGAACTCGGGGAAGTTGTTCGTCGCGTGCAGCCGCTCCGCCGCCGCGTGCCAGTCGGCGCGCGAGACGAGCTCGTTCCACTCCGGGACGAGGTTCCCCAGCGGGCACGCCTCGTGGCAGAACGGCACCCCGCAGTCCATGCACCGGTCCGCCTGCCGCTCCACCAGCGGAAGCAGCGCGCCCGGCTCGTACACCTCGTCCCAGTCCTTGACCCGGTCGCCGACCGCCCGCCGCGGCCACTCCTCGCGCGCCACCCTGAGGAACCCTTTGGGGTCGGCCATGGCCGTCTCCCTACGTCTCCCCGCCCGCGATACGCGTCCTTCGAGCCACGGTACGTCGCGGGGGCGGGGCGGGCATGCCGGGAGCGCGGCGACGGCCGCGCGGCGCTGACCGGGCCGGTCGGCCGGGCCGGTGGAGTCGGGCCGGAGGATTCGGGCCGGTGGAGTCGGCGGTGCGGGCCGGTCAGGTCAGGCCGAGGACGAAGGCGAGCGAGGCCGCGGTGGCCGCCGCGGTCCGCACGTGGTTCCACATGGTCCACTCCGTCACATACGTGCGCCAGTACGCGGCCCCGCTCTCCGAGCCCGCGTCGACCTTCGCCAGCGCGTCGTTGCGCGGCACGTTCGCCGCCACGGTGACGCCGAAGCAGCCCACCAGATACAGCGTGCAGCCGAGCAGCAGCTCCACTCTGCCGTCGTCCGGCCACAGCACGAACGTGACCACGGCGAGCACCGCGCACAAGCCCGTCGCCCCCATGAACACGGCCATGAACGCCGGAGTGACCGCCGTGACGTTGATCGCGTTCATCGCGGCGATGCCCTGGGCCGGGGGCAGCGCCGCGAGGCCCTTCATCACGAACGTGGAGAAGCCGATGAACACCCCCGCGACCAGGCCGCAGGAGATCGCTCCGAGGACGGTGAGCACGAAGTAGGGTCCCTCGATCATGGCAACTCCCTGAGTGGGTCCGGCCTCTGGACGATCGGCTCGCGGGGTGCTTTCCCACGGGGGACCGGGCCTGGGGACGGTCGGCGCGCCGCGCAAGATCCTGCACGGTGTGGTGTGTCTACGACAAGTCAAATGCCACGACGCGCCCCCGGCCATACGCTGTTCCCGCACCTCCATGCGCCACCGTCTCGCCACCGGCGCGCGCCGCCTCCTCCGAGCCGTGCGCGGGGCACCCCGGCGAGGGTGCCTGTGGGGCGAGCCTGCGGCGGGGCCTGTGGGGGTGCGCTTTGGGGGGCCTGTGGAGGTGCCTGTTGGGGTGCCTGTTGGGGTGCCCCTCAGCCCGTCCGGTGCCCCCACGCGCACAGTGCTTCCTCGACGCCGCGCGCGATGCGGCGCCTGGCCTCACCCCGGGGGACGCCCCGCATCAGCAGGGCGTCGTACTCCGTCTCCGTGTGGCGCACCGCCGCGATCACGGCCGCCGTCACCGCGCGCGGAGTGAGGGCCCGCCCCGCCGCGCTGCGGCCCACCCGGCCGCTGCCGCGCACCGAGGCGTGCGCGGCGATCCGCCGGGCCCGCTCCGGCGGACACCGGGGAAAGAGCCGCAGGATCTCCTCGGCGAACGCCGCCGCGAACCGCTCGTCCCCCGCCGCCCGCCGCACGGCGTCCCGCGCGCGCCGCCGCGCCCTGGCCTCCGCGTCGGCCAGACACCGCCGCTCGGCCAGCGCGAGCGCCGCCTCCTCGACCAGGACGCCCTGGCGCTCGTACCGGCTCTTGCGCCGGTTGAAGCGGACCACCACCGCCGACAACGCGCTGCCTTCCCGCGACCGCCTGGTGAGCGCGGTGTCGCCGCGCGGGAGATACACGAGGTGCCCGAGGTCGGCGCAGTCCAGACACCGCGGCCTGCCCTCCTCCAGGGCGAGCAGTGCCAACGGCCCGGCGCCGCACTCCGTGCAGCGCTTGTGCTTGAGGGGCTGGAAGACGACAAGGCGGCCATCGGCGGCGGGAGTCGGTGAGCGGGGGAGCGCCATACGGGTATCCTTCCGCCCGGCGAGGTGCCGCACGCCGCCCGCGCCCCCGTGCCCACCCGCACCGCGGCGCGCCCTTGGCGGGCGGGCATCATGGCCCCGTGCGACTCGAAGCGATCACCTGGGAACGGCTCACCGACGCCCTCGCCGACCGGCTCCTGGAACTGGCGCCCGCGGACGGCGGCGACTGGCCGCGCGTCGCCTTCGACGGCGCTCCCGCGGCCCGGCCCGGTGACCTCGCCGAGCGGGTCGCCGACGCGCTGCGCGTGCGCGGGCGGTCCGCGCTCGTCGTCGGCACCCAGGGGTTCCTGCGGCCCGCCTCGCTGCGGTTCGAGTACGGCCACGAGGACGTCGAGGCCTACTACAGCGGCTGGTTCGACACGGGCGCCCTCTGGCGCGAGGTCTTCGGACCGCTGGACCCCGGCGGCACCGGCCGGATCCTGCCCGACCTGTGGGACCCGGCCGCCGACCGTGCCACGCGCAGCCCGTACGTCCAACTCCCGCCGGGAGGGCTGCTGTTGCTGCACGGCCCCTTGCTGCTCGGTCATTGGTTCCCCTTCGATCTGACGGTGCACGTACGGCTCTCCCCGGGCGCCCTGCACCGGCGCACGGCCCCCGAGGAGCGGTGGACGCTCCCGGCCTTCGAGCGCTACGAGGCCGAGCGCGACCCCACGGCCGCCGCCGACGTGACCGTACGGGCCGACGACCCCCGGCATCCGGCGTGGAACGGCTGACCCGCCGCGGCGCCACCGCGGCACCGACCCGCCGCGGCGCCACCGTGGCACCGACCCGCCGTGGCGCCGCGCCGCCCCGGCGCGGCCGCCGGGTGCAGACCGGCTGCGGGTGCAGCCGTCCGGCGCGGCGGTGACAATGAGGTCGTCGGGGCTGAACGAGGTCGTCGGTACCAGCGGTGCCCCCGCGCCGCGCCGCGCCGGTCGTCCGGCACCGGGAGGTACGTCATGACCACCGCCGCAGACATCATGCACCGCGGGGCCCAGTGGATCCCCGCCCACGAGACCCTGGACCGCGCCGCGCAGCTGATGCGCCAGCTGGACGTGGGCGCCCTGCCCATCAGCGACGAGAACGAGCGGCTGTGTGGCATCCTCACCGACCGCGACATCGTCGTCCGCTGCGTGGCGATGGGGCACGACCCGGCCAAGGTCACCGCGGGCGAACTCGCCCAGGGCACCCCGCGCTGGATCGCCTCGGACGCCGGTGTCGACGCCGTCCTGGAGGAGATGCAGGGCCACCAGATCCGCAGGCTCCCCGTGATCGAGGACAAGCGCCTCGTCGGGATGATCAGCGAGGCCGATCTCGCCAAGCACCTGACGGAGGAGCAGCTCGCGGCCTGGTGCGAGAGCGTCTACGCCAAGGGCTGACGCTTCCCTTCCCGGGGGCGCCTCACAGCCAGCCGTTGCGCCTGAAGCCCCGGTACAGCACGACGCACCCCGTGGCGATCACCCCCATGACGAGCGCGTAGCCGAACCGCCAGTGCAGCTCGGGCATGTGGTCGAAGTTCATGCCGTAGATGCCGCAGATCATCGTCGGGACGGCCACTATGGCGGCCCACGCCGTGATCTTCCGGGTGGCGTCGTTCTGCGCGACCGTCACCTGGGCGAGGTGGGCCTGGAGGATCGAGTTGAGGAGTTCGTCGAAGGCGGCTATCTGCTCGGCGACCCGCTTGAGGTGGTCGTCCACGTCGCGGAAGTACGCCTGTATCTCCGGGGCGATGACGCGGATCGGCTGGGTGGCGAGCACCTGGAGGGGGCGGCCGAGGGGCACCACCGCGCGCTTCAGCTCCAGCAGCTCCCGCTTGAGCTGATAGATGCGGCCGGGGTCGGCCGTGCGTGCCCCGGTGGCGGAGAACACCTCCGACTCGACCGCGTCGATGTCCTCCTGCACCGCCTCCGTCACATCGAGGTAGTCGTCGACGACCTGGTCCGCGATCGCGTGCAGCACCGCGGCCGGTCCCTGCGCGAGCTGCTCGGGCGTCGCTTCGAGCTGTTCGCGCAGCGGGCCGAGGGAGCCGTGCCTGCCGTGCCGCACGGTGATCACGAACTCGCGGCCGACGAAGACCATGATCTCGCCGGTGTCCACCACCTCGCTGGTCGCGGTCAGTTCGGCGTGCTCGACGTAGCAGACGGTCTTGAACACGGCGAACAGCGTCTGGTCATAGCGCTCGACCTTCGGCCGCTGATGGGCGTGGACCGCGTCCTCGACCGCCAGCGGATGCAGGCCGAACAGCTCGGCGATGCCGGCGAACTCCGGCTCCGTGGGCTCGTGCAGACCGAGCCAGACGAAGCCGTCGTCGTCCTTGCGGACCTGGGCCACGGCCTCGACGAGGTCACCGTCGCCCGCCGCGGTCTGCCGCACCCCCTTTCTGTACGTCACGCACTTCACGACCGAGGAACCCAGGGGGGAGCGCGCGGGGTGGCTCAGATCGACGCGCGGGCCGCGCCGGGTCAGGCGGGCCACCTTCTGCAGGCCGCGCACGCTCCTCAGGCTCCCGACCTTGCGGAAGCCGCTCACCTTCCGCAAGTTGCTCCCCATCGACATGTGCGGCTCCTCGCGCTGGACTTGAGGGACAAGTCTGCCAGTCCGGCCCTGACCGCGTTGGGGCCTGTGGGATCGGAGGATTCCGGTCCGGGTCGTCGCCGTTACGCCTGCCCACCGCCGTGCTGCGGAATCTTCGGCGCGGGCTGCGCCCCGGGCGGGGGTGCGGGCCGAACCCCGGGCAGGAGCGCGGGCCGGGCCCCTGGTGGAGGTGCGGGCTGGGCCCTGGGCGGGGGTGCGGCCCGGGCCTCGGGTGGGAGTGCGGGCCGCGCCCCCACCCGTGACACCGCCCGCGCCCCGGCCCCACAGCCCTCGGCCACCGCGTCGCACAGCTTCGCGCCCGCGAGCCGCGAGGCGATGAACGCGCCGGTGAACGCGTCGCCCGCGCCCGTGGAGTCCCGGGCCTCCACCCGTTCCGCGGGCACGCGCACCCGCACCTCCCCGTCCCGCGCGGCCAGCGCGCCCGCGCGGCCCGACTTGACCACCACCGTGGGGAAGCGGCGGCTCAGGGCCCGCGCCGCGTCCGCCGCCCGCGAAAGGCCCGTGAGCAGCTCCGCCTCGTCCCGGCTCGGCAGCAGCACGTCCACGCCGGCGCACCACGCCAGGAAGCGGTCCGGGCCGTGCCGCGCCAGGAAGCCCGCCGACGCCGGGTCCACGCTCACCGTCACTCCGCGCGCCCGCGCCGCGCCGAGCGCCGCCCGCGCGGCCGCCCGGCTGGCATCGGCGAAGAACAAGTAGCCGGACAGGTGCAGCCAGCCCACGCCGTCGAGCAGCTCCGGCGACCAGTCGGCGGGGTCCAGGCGCAGTGACGCCCCGCTGTCCGTGAGGAAGGTCCGCTCCGCCGTGCCGCCGCCCGCGTCGACCAGGCTGATCACGGTGCCGGTGGGGGCGTCGGGGTCGACGACGAGATGGGGCAGGACGGCCGCCCCGGCCAGGTGCTCCTCGTGCCAGGCCGCCGCGTCGGCGCCCACGCGCCCCAGGAAGCGTACGTCCCGGTGCCCCCAACAGGCGGCCCAGCACGCGACGTTGGCGCCCGCGCCGCCCGGCACCGTCCGGATCGCGGCCTCCGTGTCGGTGCCGGACGTCAAGGGGGTGCGATGCCGGGCGACGATGTCCGTGACGACGTCCCCGACGACCAGCAGGCCCTGGGGGCGGTCCCCGCCCGTCATCCCTCGGCCCACGCGGCCGCGATCCGCGCGGCCAGGCGTACGTTGCCCCGTACGGCCGCCAAGTTCGCCTCCAGGGAGGCCCCTTCGGTGTGCCGCACCAGGTGGTCGAGGAGGAACGGCGTCACCGCCTGACCTGTCACGCCCCGCGCGTCGCACTCCCGTAGCGCCTCATCGAGTACGCGCGCGTGGAGCGCGGGATCGAGCTGCTCCTCCTGGGGCACGGGGTTCGCCACGACGAGCGCCGACTCCGGCCCGGCCAGCGCGTCCTGCGCCCGCATCACGCCCGCCACCTCGTCCGGCGTACGCAGCGTCCAGTCCACGGGGTGCCCGGAGTCGGCGAGGTAGAAGCCGGGGAAGCGCTCCGTCCGGTACCCGGCGACCGCGACGCCCAGCGTCTCCAGGCGCTGCAGCGTGGCCGCCACGTCCAGGATCGACTTCACCCCCGCGCACACCACCGTGATCCGGGTGCGCGCGAGCAGCCCGAGGTCCGCGGACTCGTCCTGGGTCGCCGTCCACTCCCGGTGCACCCCGCCGAGCCCGCCCGTGGCGAACACCCGCAGGCCCGCGCGGGCGGCGAGCAGGGCCGTCGCCGACACCGTCGTGGCCCCGCAGGCGCCCGTGGCGACGGCCAGGGGCAGATCGCGGTGGCCCAGCTTCCGGATGTCGTCCTGCCCGGCGACCCGTTCCAGCTGCTCCTTGTCGAGACCGACACGGGGGCGGCCGTCCAGGACGGCGATCGTCGCGGGGACGGCGCCCTCCTCGCGCACGGCCGCTTCCAGTTCGAGCGCCACGCGCAGGTTGCGCGGGCGCGGCAGGCCGTGCGCGATGATCGTGGACTCCAGGGCCACGACCGGCCGCCGTCGTGCGAGAGCCGTCTGTACCTCGTCGGACACCACCAACACGGGTCTGCCTCCTGCCAGTCGGGTCGCCTTCGCTCCCGGGGTCATCCCCTGGGTTCATCCCTGGCGGGCGGTGTGCCGCGGCAAACCCATTAGGGTGACCGGCCATGACCACGAATGATCAGAGCGTTGCCTCATTTGCCGTGCACATCCCGGATGTCGACCTGGAGGAGGAGCCGCTGGACCCGGAGCAGATCGTCTCCGGCACCCCGGTGGTCACCGGCAAGGTCCTGTGGGAGTCCGCCGACGGCAAGCAGCTGCGCGGCGTCTGGCAGATCACGCCGGGCGTGGTGACCGACACCGAGGCCGACGAGCTGTTCGTGGTCGTCAGCGGGCGCGCCACCATCGAGGTGGAGGGCGGCGGCGTCATCGAGGTCGGCCCTGGCGACGCGGCCTTCCTGCGCGAGGGCGACCGCACGACGTGGACCGTCCACGAGACGCTGCGCAAGGCGTACCACATCACGCTGGGCGACTAGGGCCTGTCCGGTAGTGGGACACCGGCTCCAGTGTCCGATCACGCCGGGTGTCCGATCACGCCGGGTGGCCGGGTGGCCGGGTGGCCGGGTGGCCGGGTGGTCGGCTGGTCGGGCGGCCGGGCCCGTCCGACGGTGGCGCGCCCCTCCCGCGGAGACCGGGGCGCCGCACGCTGTCGGCGGTCCCGCCCTCCCCGGCCTGGCCTCACGCCGCGGGCTCGGCCGCCCGTGCCCCGCGGCCCAACAGGGCGAGGGCCGCCAGCGGCAGGAGCAGGAGCGCCGCCGCGAGGTTGAGCCAGCCGTAGCTCGCCCGCGCGACCACGAGTCCCGCGACCGCGCCGCCGACGCCCGCCGCCGCGTTCATCGTCAGGTCCGACAGGCCCTGCGCGGCGGCGCGCGCGGCGGGCGGCACGGAGTCGGTGAGCAGCGCGGAGCCGGACACCAGGCCCGCCGACCAGCCGAGGCCGAGCAGGAACAGGCCCGCCGCGGTCTGCGCGTGGTTGCCGCCCGCGGTGCCCGCGAGCAGCGCGGAGACGGCGAGCAGCCCCACGCACAGGCCGATGACGCTGAGCCGCCCGAGCCGGTCCGCGAGCCGCCCCATCACCGGTGAGAACGCGTACATGCCCGCGATGTGCCCGCTGATCACCAGGCCGATCAGATCGATGCTCGCCCCGTGGTGACCGAGGTCGACCGGTGTCATCGACATGATCGAGACCATCGCGGTGTGCGCGATGACGAGGGTCGCCAGGGCGAGCCGGGCCCGCCCCGAGGCGGCGACGGCGGCGACGCCGGCCCGCAGCCCTCCGCTCGCCTTCGTGGTGTCCGTGTCGGGATCCAGGGCGCGTGCGGTCAGGAGCGGGTCCGGGCGCAGCAGCGCGGCCACGACGACCGCCGAGATCAGGAACACCCCGGCCGCCCACACGAACGCCCCCGAGGCCTTGGGGATGCCGAGCGCGGACACGCTGTGCCCCGCGGGCGCGGCGAGGTTCGGGCCGATCACCGCGCCGATCGTCGTGGCCCACACGACGTTCGAGATGGCTCGGGCCCTGGTGCTCGGCTCGGCCAGGTCGGCGGCGGCGAACCGCGCCTGGAGGTTCGCCGCGGAGGCCGCGCCGAACGCGGCCATGCCCACGAGGAGCAGCGGAAAGCTCTCGACGGCCGCGGCCACGACGACGACCGAGGCGCCCAACGCGCCGATCAGGTACGCCAGGACGAGACCGGCACGGCGGCCCCGCGCCGTCATCAGCGAAGCCAGCGGCACCGAGAGGAGGGCGGTCCCCGCGACGGTCGCGGTGGGCGCGAGGCCGGACAGCGACTCGGTGCCGCTGACCTCCTTGGCGAGCACGGCGGCGAGGGCGACGCCGGTGGCGATGCCGAGCCCGCCGAGGATCTGGCTGGTGACCAGGACCGCGGCGACACGGCGGCGCAGGGCGGGCAGGTCGGCCACGTCGACGGGCCCGACGGCCGCCCGCTCGGTCGCGGTCATCGCTCGCCCGCCGGGGCCGTGGCCGACGGGGTGCCGGTCCGCGGCTGCTGTGCCGGGTGCGGCACACATCTCCGGAGGGACGGGGGACATGGGGATATGGAGGATGTGGTCACGCGCGCAGTGTGTCAGCAGGCACGGACCCACCGACACGGCTCGTCCTGTCAGCGCCTTCGCCCGCTCGGCCTCAGAACAGCGGCTCGGGCAGGACCCCCTCCAGGGCCAGCAGCCGTCGCTTGGTCTCCAGGCCGCCGCCGAAGCCCCCGATGCCGCCGTCGCTCTCGACCACGCGGTGGCAGGGCACCACGACCGGCAGCGGGTTGGAGCCCATCGCCATGCCCACGGCCTGGGCCGCTCCGGGCTGGCCGACGCGGCGGGCGAGGTCTCCATAGCCCACGACCGCCCCGTACGGGACGCCCGCCGCCAGCTCGCGCAGCACCTGCCGGTTGAAGCCGGAGATCAGCGACCAGTCCAGCGGCAGCTCGAAGTCGCGCAGCCGACCGGCGAAATAGGCCTCCAGCTGGCGTATGGGCTCCGCGAGCAGCGGGGAGGAGGGCGCCTCGACCGGCTCGGCGCCCAGCCGGGAGCCGAGCCGGTCGAGGGCCTTGTCCCGCACGTCGTCGGTGGCGTGGAAGACGACGTTGACCAGGCCGGTCGCCGTCGCGGCGAGCAGCAGCGGGCCGATGTCGCTGGCGACGACGGCCCAGACCGGGCCCGGCCGCCCGTCCTGCCGCTGCTCCTGCTGGGTGTGCCCCGTGGCGTTCATGGACACCACCGTACGACCGGGCACTGACAACGCCGCCCGGTCAGTCGCGGAGCGCCGCGCGCACCAAGTCGGGCTTGTTGGTGATGATGCCGTTCACTCCGAAGTCCGCGACCCGCCGCGCGGCCGCGGCCTCGTCGACGGTCCAGGTGAAGATCTCCAGCGGCTTGCCGTGCGGGCCCTTGAGGTCCTGGATCTCGCCCACGTAGTCGTCGGAGATGGACGTGTGAGTGGAGTTGATCTGGTCGGCGAACCGCGCGTACGCCGGTAGCTCGGCGACGGCGGGCGTCCCCAGGAAGCCGGTCTTGACGTCCGGGCGCTGCGCGTGCACCTGCCGGACGCTGTCCGCGCTGAAGCTCTGGACGACCAGCTCGTGCTTCACGTGGTGGCGGTCGAGCCAGCCCGTCTCGCGCAGCACCCGCAGGGTCTCGCGCTCGATGCCGGGGTACAGCTCCGGCTTCTTGATCTCCAGGACGAGCCGCTGGCCGTTCTCCGTGAGGCGGTTCATGTACTGCGTGAGGGTCGGCACGCGCGCGCCCTTGTACTTGGCGCTGAACCAGCTGCCCGCGTCGAGCTGCGCGATCTCCTGGGCGGTGAAGTCCTTGACCTTCCAGGGGGCGCGGTCGGGGAAGACCTCCTCGACGTTCGTCGTCCGCTTCAGGTTGTCGTCGTGCACGACGACGAGCACGCCGTCCTTGGTGCGCTGCACGTCGTTCTCGACCCAGCGGAAGCCGAGCTCGTCGGCCTTGTCGATGGCGGCGAGGGTGTTCTCGGGGGCGTAGGCGGAGGCCCCGCGGTGGGCGACGACCAGCGGCTCGTCGTGCGCGGCGGCCGCCCGGACGCGGGTCTCCTGGGCGGGTGTCTCGGCGGCGGCGGTGGAGGGGAGTACCAGGGCGCCCGCCCCCAGGAGGGCGGCGGTCGTGGCGGCGGCTGCGCGTGCGGGCACGGCTTCTCCTCGCGTAGAGCTCGGGGGACCCCGAGAGCGTGACAGTGCACGGCCAACTACGGACAGGTGCAGGATGGCCACAGGCTGAACACCAACCCCCCATGTGGGGACCCCGCGCGCGGAAGCCGTGTTTCTTTGCCGGAAAATCGTTCGTACGTTCCTGGAAGGGCCCTACCCTCGCCTCAGCCGACGCTCCGTCACCCGCCGGTCGCACCGGGGGCGGCCGGGGTGTTCCGGGACATTGGCGTACGACAGGCGGAAGGGCTGGCGCTCATGGAGGGCACCGTCGACGGCTTCAGCTACGGGCTCGTCACACCCGTGGTCGCCTACCTCATGGCCTGTCTCGGCGGGGCGCTCGGACTGCGCTGCACCACGAGATCGCTGCTCGTCGCCCACTCCTGGCGGCCGGGCTGGCTCGCCCTGGGCTCCGCCGCCATCGGCTCCGGCATCTGGACCATGCACTTCATCGCCATGATGGGATTCACCGTCAAGGAGACCCCCATCACCTACGACCGGCTGACCACCTTCGCCAGCCTCGCCGTCGCCATCGTCATGGTCGGCGTCGGGATCTTCATCGTCGGCTACCGGGGCGCCAAAGGGACAGCCCTGTTCACCGGGGGCACCATCACCGGCCTGGGCATCGCGTCGATGCACTATCTGGGAATGGCCGGAATGCGCCTTGGCGGCAGGCTCCAGTACAACACCTTCACCGTCGCCGCCTCCGTGGTGATCGCCGTGGTCGCGGCCATCGCCGCGCTGTGGGCCGCCGGACAGGTCCGGGGCTTCCTGTGGAGCCTCGGCGCCAGCCTGGTCATGGGCCTCGCCGTCAGCGGCATGCACTACACCGGCATGGCCGCCGTCAGCGTCCACCTGCACAGCACCCCGAGCCCGTCGCCCGGGGGCTCGTCGGCCGAGCTGCTCGCGCCCCTCATGATCGGCCCGCTGGCCTTCCTGCTGCTCGCGGGCGTGGTCATGATGGTCGACCCGATGATGATGCTGGGCAAGGCCGACCTGAAGGCCGCCGCGCGGCCACGCACCCCCTCCTATCCCGTGCCGCGCTCGGGCGAGAGGCAGTACGGGCACGTCGGCCGCAGGTCACCGGGGCGGCCGGGCCGCAGGAGCCGCCGCAGGCCGGGGGCGCGCGCCCCACAGAAGTGGTGAGCGCACCGACGGGAAGCGGCATTGTCAGTGCGGAGTCGTACGGTGGATCCCATGCGGCCCGTATCGAAGATCGAACGCACGGTGGCGCCTTTCGAGGTCGTCAGCCCGTTCCAGCCCAGTGGCGACCAGCCGGCCGCCATTGCCGAGCTGGAGAAGCGCATCCGCGCAGGTGAGAAGGATGTCGTCCTGCTCGGCGCGACCGGCACCGGCAAGTCGGCCACCACCGCGTGGATGATCGAGAAGCTCCAGCGCCCGACCCTCGTCATGGCGCCGAACAAAACCCTGGCCGCCCAGCTGGCGAACGAGTTCCGAGAGCTCCTGCCGAACAACGCGGTGGAGTACTTCGTCTCCTACTACGACTACTACCAGCCCGAGGCGTACGTCCCGCAGTCGGACACGTACATCGAGAAGGACTCCTCGATCAACGAGGAGGTGGAGCGCCTGCGCCACTCCGCGACGAACTCGCTGCTCACCCGCCGCGACGTCGTCGTGGTCGCCTCCGTCTCCTGCATCTACGGCCTCGGCACCCCGCAGGAGTACGTCGACCGTATGGTGCCGCTCAAGGTCGGCGAGGAGATCGACCGCGACCAGCTCCTGCGCCGCTTCGTCGACATCCAGTACACGCGCAACGACCTCGCCTTCACCCGGGGCACGTTCCGCGTCCGCGGCGACACCATCGAGATCTTCCCGGTCTACGAGGAACTGGCCGTGCGCATCGAGATGTTCGGCGACGAGATCGAGGCGCTGTCCACGCTCCACCCGCTCACCGGCGAGGTCATCAGCGACGACGACCACCTCTACGTCTTCCCGGCCTCGCACTACGTGGCGGGCCCCGAGCGCATGGCGAAGGCGGTCGACGGCATCGAGAAGGAGCTCGCCGAGCGCCTCGCGGAGCTGGAGAAGCAGGGCAAGATGCTGGAGGCCCAGCGTCTGCGCATGCGCACGACGTACGACCTGGAGATGCTCCGCCAGATCGGCTCCTGCTCCGGCGTCGAGAACTACTCGATGCACTTCGACGGCCGCGACCCCGGCACCCCGCCGCACACCCTGCTCGACTACTTCCCGGACGACTTCCTGCTCGTCCTCGACGAGTCGCACGTCACCGTCCCCCAGATCGGCGCCATGTACGAGGGCGACGCCTCCCGCAAGCGCACCCTCGTCGACCACGGCTTCCGGCTCCCCTCCGCGCTGGACAACCGCCCCCTGAAGTGGGAGGAGTTCCAGGAGCGCATCGGGCAGACCGTCTATCTGTCGGCGACCCCGGGCGCGTACGAGCTGTCCCGCTCGGACGGGCACGTGGAGCAGATCATCCGCCCCACCGGACTCGTCGACCCGGAGGTCGTCGTCAAGTCCACCGAGGGGCAGATCGACGACCTGGTGCACGAGATCCGCAAGCGCACCGAGAAGGACGAGCGCGTCCTCGTCACCACCCTCACCAAGAAGATGGCCGAGGACCTCACGGACTACTTCCTCGAACTGGGCATCCAGGTCCGCTATCTGCACAGCGACGTCGACACCCTGCGCCGCGTCGAGCTCCTGCGCGAGCTGCGGGCCGGCGAGTACGACGTCCTGGTCGGCATCAACCTCCTGCGCGAGGGCCTCGACCTGCCCGAGGTCTCCCTGGTGGCGATCCTCGACGCCGACAAGGAGGGCTTCCTGCGCTCCGGCACCTCGCTGATCCAGACCATCGGCCGCGCCGCGCGCAACGTCTCCGGTCAGGTCCATATGTACGCCGACAAGATCACCCCGGCGATGGAGAAGGCCATCGACGAGACCAACCGCCGCCGGGAGAAGCAGATCGCGTACAACAAGGAGCGGGGCATCGACCCGCAGCCCCTCCGCAAGAAGATCAACGACATCGTGTCGTCGATCGCGCGTGAGGAGGTCGACACCGAGCAGCTCCTCGGCACGAACTACCGCAAGGCGAAGGACGGCAAGGGCGCCAAGGCCCCGGTGCCCTCGCTCGGCAAGGCGGCCGCCGGGGCGCCCGCCAAGGCGGGGAAGAAGTCCGCCAAGGACAAGCAGGTGCCCACGGACAAGCCCGCCACCGAGCTGGCCGCGCAGATCGAGGAGATGACCGAGCGGATGCGCGCCGCCGCCGCGGACCTCCAGTTCGAGATCGCCGCGCGGCTGCGCGACGAGGTGTCGGAGATGAAGAAGGAACTGCGGCAGATGAAGGAGGCGGGCCTGGCATAGCGGAGAACGGTCCGGACGTCGCGGTGTGTTGCAACACCGACACAATGTGCGGACCGAGCTGCGGCGCGCTGGACACCGCTGCATAGGGTGATGGGGCGGCCGCCGGAAGGCGGCGGCCGCCCTGGGGAGTTCGAGAAGGGGACAGCGCGTGACGGTCAACATGACCAAGGGCCAGGCCATCAGCCTGCAGAAGAACGACGGGGGCGCCCTGACCGCGGTGCGCATGGGCCTCGGCTGGAAGGCCGCCCCGCGGCGCGGCCTGTTCGGCACCCGCACGCGTGAGATCGACCTGGACGCGTCCGCCGTCCTGTTCGCCGACAAGCAGCCCGTGGACGTGGTGTTCTTCCGCCACCTCGTCAGCGACGACGGCTCCGTGCGGCACACCGGGGACAATCTGGTCGGCGGCGTCGGCCAGGGCGGCGACGACGAGGCCATCCTCGTCGACCTCCAGCGGGTCCCGGTCCACATCGACCAGATCATCTTCACGGTGAACTCCTTCACCGGCCAGACGTTCCAGGAGGTGCAGAACGCCTTCTGCCGCCTGGTCGACGAGACCAACGGACAGGAGCTCGCCCGCTACACCCTGGACGGCGGCGGCCAGTACACCGCCCAGATCATGGCCAAGGTCCACCGCGCGGGCACCGGCTGGCAGATGACGGCCCTCGGCAGCCCGGCCAACGGCCGCACCTTCCAGGACCTGATGCCGGCGATCCTGCCGCACCTGTAGCGCCCGACCCGGCCGTCCCCGGACGGCGGTCCGCACGTACGAAGGCCCGGTGAGGGGGCCGACAAGGGGGAACGAACGCGATGACGGCCGAGCTGGTCAGGGGGCAGAACCACCCGCTTCCCGGCACCCGCCTAGAGGTCCGGGTGTCGGCCGCCCAACCGGTCGTCGCCGGCGCCACGCTCAGCGACGACCGGCGCAAGGTGCGCGGCACCTCCTGGGTCGCCCACCCCGGAGCGCCCACCCTGCCGGGCCTCGAGGTGTCCCGGCAGGCCGCGGCCGACCACCGCCTCGCCGTCGACCTCGACGCGCTGCCGGACGACGCCCACCAGGTCAACGTCCTGCTGGCGCTGCCCGTCGGCGTCGCGGGCCCGGCCAGCTTCGGTGCCGTCGCCGCGCCGTTCGTCGCCGTCACCGGCCTCGACGGCACCGAGATCGCCAGCTACACCCTCACGGACCTCACCGCCGAATCTGCCGTCGTCGCCCTGGAGCTGTACCGCAGGCAGGGTGCCTGGAAGGTGCGCGCCGTCGGCCAGGGCTACGCGGGCGGCCTCGCCGAGATGCTCACCGACCAGGGCCTGCCCCAGGCCCAGGACCTCGCGGCGACCATCAACGAAGCGGTGGCCCAGGGCCTCGCCCGCTCCGTCGCCGCGCCCCCGCCCCGCCCGGCGGACGAGGCCCGGGTGCGGGCCGCCGCCCAGGGCCACACGGCGCCCGGCGCCGGCTCGCCCGCCCCGCAGGGCGACCCCGCCGTCCCCCACCCCGTCCCGCCCGCCCCACCACAGCCGGGCCCGCCCGCGCCGGGCGAGGGCGCCCCGGTCCAGCCCGGCGACGGCGGCTCCGTCGACTACACCCACCCCCGCCGCCAGACCAGCGCGCCCCCGCCGCCCCCGCCCGCCGTGCCGGCCGCCACACCCGGGCAGCCCGCGCAGCCCGTCGCGGGCGACGCCACTGGCTGGTCCCTGGAGGAGCGCCTGTACAACCAGGTGTGGGGCATGTTCGAGGACCTGGCCCGCACCACGGCGGCCTACCGCAGCGCCGTCGACTTCGCCGACTCGCGCAGGGAGCAGGAGCTCGACAAGGTCCTCTCCGACCCGCGCAGCCGCATCGGCGGCGCGGGCGACGCCGCGCGCGAGACCGCCCGCGCCAAGCACGGTGACCTCGTGGACCAGGCCAGGGCCGCGCTCGACCGCGACCTGGCCCAGCTCGCCGCCGAGGCGGACGTCGTGGAGCCCGCGCTGCCCCCGGCCTTCGCCGACTGGTCGAGCCCCGTCTGGCACGCCTACCGCGCCCCCATGGAGATCCCCATGGCCGTGCGCCTCGGCGGACTCCATCTGCCCGAGCGCCCTGACCTGCGCATCCCCATGCTGGTGCGGCTGCCCCTGGAGCGCGGCCTGTGGATCGACAGCGGCCGCTCGGGCACCGACTCGCTCGCGGACGCCGACTCCCTGCGCCGCCTCGCCCTGGACAGCGCCGTCGCGCACGCCGCGCGCCTGCTGGCCGTCTATCCGCCCGGTGAGTTCACCGTGCACGTCATCGACCCGGCGGGCACCGGCGCGAGTGCGTTCGCCCCGCTCGTGGCCTCCGGGGCCCTCGACGAGCCGCCCGCCTCCGGCGCCGCGGGCACCGGCGCGGTCCTCACCCGGCTCACCCAGCGGGTGGACCTGCTGCAGATGGCCGTCCGCGGCGGCGTCACCTCGTCCCTGCCGCCGGATCTCGACACCGGCGAGCACCTCCTGGTGGTCCATGACTTCCCGCACGGCTTCGACGACCGTGCCGTGACCCAGCTGCGCTATCTGGCCGACGAGGGCCCGGCCGTCGGCGTCCACCTGATGATGGTCGCCGACCGCGAGGACGCCCGGGAGTACGGCCCGCTGCTCGACCCGCTGTGGCGCGCGCTCCTGCGGCTGACCCCGGTGCCCGACGACCACCTCGCCGACCCCTGGGTGGGCCACGCGTGGACGTACGAGCCGCCGCTGGCACCCACCGGCAGCGAGGTCCTCCAGCACGTCCTGGAGGGCGTGGGCACGGCCCGGCGCACGGGCAGCCGCTGAGCCCTCCCGCCCAGGCGCGGCGGCCCCCTCCGGGCGGCCGCGCCGAGAGCCCCTCATCACCCGACCGGTGAGGCACCAGCGCGCTCCTGACGAGTGATCCGCATGTCGACTAAGTGACCACGAACATCTCTGACCTCGCCATTTGGCGACTGTTTGCCGTGGCCTTTACCAAACCTTGGTCTTTCGCGTAGGCTTCTGTGTGCGGAGGGGAGTACTCCCTACGCGACGTGCCCGTCAATACGGACCGCCATCGGTCCCGGGGCGTCGGCCCGCCAGGCGCCGAGGGCGCCCGGGTGGAAGAGACCTCCGGCAGCGACGACGCTGATCAGTAGCCGTACGACGCCGGAGGCGCAGTGGACGTTTCAATGACCCTGTGGGTAACGACCGTTCTCGGTCTGTGTGCCCTGATCGCGGTCGACTTCTTCATCGGGCGCAAGCCGCACGATGTGTCGATCAAGGAAGCCGGAATCTGGACGATCGTCTGGATCGTGCTCGCCGCGCTCTTCGGGCTCGGCCTGCTGATCGCGGGCGAGACGCAGGCCTCGGGTGAGTTCTTCGCGGGCTTCATCACCGAGAAGTCGCTGAGCGTCGACAACCTCTTCGTCTTCATCCTGATCATGGCGAAGTTCTCGGTGCCCTCCCACCTCCAGCAGCGCGTGCTGCTGTTCGGCGTGCTGATCGCGCTGGTCCTGCGAGCGATCTTCATCGCCGCCGGCGCCGCGGTCATCGCCAACTTCTCCTGGGTCTTCTACATCTTCGGCGCCTTCCTGATCTACACCGCCTGGAAGCTCATCCAGGAGGCGCGCGCCGACGAGGAGGAAGAGGACTGGGAGGAGAACCGCCTCCTGAAGTCCATCGAGAAGAAGTTCGGCGTCTCGGACCGGTACGAGGGCACGAAGCTGTTCGTCCGGAAGAACGGCAAGCGCATCATGACGCCCCTCATGGTCGTCATGCTCGCCATCGGCACCACCGACGTGCTGTTCGCGATGGACTCCATCCCGGCGATCTTCGGCCTCACCCAGGACCCGTACATCGTCTTCACCGCCAACGCCTTCGCCCTGATGGGTCTGCGCCAGCTGTACTTCCTCATCGGCGGTCTCCTGCGGAAGCTGGTCCACCTCAGCTACGGCCTGTCGGTGATCCTCGGCTTCATCGGCGTGAAGCTCGTCCTGCACGCCCTGCACGAGAACGGGGTGCACGTCCCCGAGATCTCCATCCCGGTCTCGCTCGGCGTCATCTGCGGTGTCCTGGTCATCACGACGATCACCAGCCTCATGGCCTCCAAGAAGCAGCAGGAGCGCGATGCGGCCGCCGCGGAGACCGGCAAGGACGACGCCCAGAAGGACAGCATCGAGGCGTAACCGCCCTCTCCGTAGAGAGGCAGTACGAAGGTGCCCCTCTCCGTAGGGAGCGGGTACCGCCGGAACGAACCACCGGAAGCGGTGCACAGTCCTCGACTGTGCACCGCTTCCGCATAGAGAGGAACGCATGGAGTCGCGGCCCTCCCGCGCGCGGGGCAGCATCGAAGGCATGATCCCTAGACTCCGGACCATCGCCTCGCGATGGACGGCAGCAGTGCCCGTTCTCGGAGTCGTCCTGCTCGCCTGCACGTGGGGGCGGGAACTGCCCGGCGGCATCGTCGCCCTGGTGACGGTGGTCCTCGCGGGGGCCGTGCTCGCCGCGGTGCACCACGCCGAGGTCATCGCGCACCGCGTGGGCGAACCGTTCGGCTCCCTGGTCCTCGCCGTCGCCGTGACGATCATCGAGGTGGCCCTGATCGTCACCCTGATGGCCGATGGCGGCGACAAGAGCTCCACCCTGGCGCGCGACACCGTCTTCGCCGCCGTGATGATCACCTGCAACGGCATAGTGGGACTCTGTCTGCTCACCGCGGCCCTGCGCCACCGCGTCGCCGTCTTCAACCCCGAGGGCACCGGGGCGGCCCTCGCGACGGTCGCCACGCTGGCCACGCTCAGCCTGGTCCTGCCGACGTTCACGACGTCCAAGCCGGGCCCGGAGTTCTCCACCTCGCAGCTCACCTTCGCGGCCCTGGCCTCACTCGTCCTGTACGGCCTGTTCGTGGCGACCCAGACCGTGCGCCACCGCGACTACTTCCTGCCGGTCACCAAGGACGGCAACGTCCTCGACACCGACGACCACGCCGAGGGCCCCTCCGCCCGCACCGCCCTGATCAGCCTCGGGCTGCTCGCGCTCGCCCTGGTCGGCGTCGTCGGCCTCGCCAAGGGCGTGTCGCCGACCATCGAGTCGGGCGTGGAGTCCGCGGGCCTGCCGCACGCCGTCGTCGGCGTGATCATCGCCCTGCTCGTGCTGCTCCCGGAGACCATCGCGGCCGTGCGCGCCGCCCGCCGCAACCGCGTGCAGACCAGCCTGAACCTGGCCCTCGGCTCGGCGATGGCCAGCATCGGCCTGACCATCCCGGCCGTCGCCATCGCCTCCGTGTGGCTGACCGGGCCGCTCGTGCTCGGGCTCAGCTCGACCCACATGGTGCTGCTCCTGCTCACGGTCGGCGTCAGCACGCTCACCGTCGTGCCGGGCCGGGCCACGCTCCTCCAGGGCGGCGTCCACCTGGTGCTCTTCGCGGCCTATCTGGAGCTGGCCATGAACCCGTGAGAGGCGGGGCGGTGCCCGTCACCCGGTGACCGGCACCGCCCGGCCCGCAGGCCGCGTCTCCGGCAGCAGCGCGAAGCAGCCGAGGCTCAGCACCGCCACGGCCGTCAGATACGCCGCCACGCCCCAGGGCGTGCCCGCGCCGCGGGCCGCCGCCGTCGCCACGAGCGGCGTCAGGGCGCCGCCGAGCACCCCGGCGAGGTTGTAGCCCACCGCGGCCCCCGTGCAGCGCACCCGGGGCTCGTACAGCTCCGGCAGATAGGCCGCGACCACCCCGAACATGGTCGTGAACGCGATCAGGGCCACCAGGAAGCCGAGGAACATCAGCAGCGGCTCGCCCGTCGCCAGGAGCGCCACCATCGGGAACATCCACAGGGCGATCGCCGCGCACCCGAGCAGACACAGCGGACGCCGCCCGTAGCGGTCGCCCAGGTGCGCCGACACGGGCGTCAGCGCCCCCATGACGACGACGGCCGCCATCACGCACGCCAGCATCACCGTGCGGCTCACACCGAGCCGCTCCACACCGTAGGCCAGCGACCACGTCGTCACGGCGTAGAACACCGCGTACCCGACCGCGAGGGCGCCCGCCGTGAGCAGGACGAGGCGCCAGTGGCCGCGCGCCACCTCGGCGAGCGGCACGCGCGCGGGCTCGCGCACGCCGAGGAAGTCCGGGCTCTCCTCCAGGGAGGCGCGCAGCGCGAGCCCGGCCGCCGCGAGCAGCCCGGCCACCCAGAACGGAATCCGCCACCCCCAGGAGGCGAACTGCGCCTCCGTGAGCGTCACCGAGAGCCCCAGGGTGATGCCGTTGGCGAACAGGAACCCGATCGCGGGGCCGATCTGCGGAAAGCTCGCCCACAGCCCGCGCCGCTCGGCGGGCGCGTGCTCGGCCGCCAGGAGCACCGCCCCGCCCCACTCGCCGCCAAGCCCCACGCCCTGCACGAACCGCAGGACGAGCAGCAGCAGGGGAGCGGCGGCACCGATCGACTCGTACGTCGGTACGCAGCCGACGGCGACGGTGGCGAGGCCCGTCATGAGCAGGGAGATCACCAGGACGGGCCGCCGTCCGTGCCGGTCGCCGACGTGCCCGAAGACGACGGACCCCAGCGGCCGGGCGACGAAGCCGACGCCGAACGTCGCGAATGCGGCGAGCGTGCCCGCCACGGGGGAGAACGTCGGGAAGAACAGCGGCCCGAGCACGAGCGCGGCCGCGGTGCCGTAGACGAAGAAGTCGTAGAACTCGATGGCGGTCCCCGCGAGCGAGGCGGCGGCGAGTCGCGGCAGCGACGGTGCGGCCCCCACCCGGGGTGTTGACGGAGAGTCACTGGTGTGCACGTTCCGTCAACACCCCGCCGTGCGGGGCGGTTACGGGAAGCGCTTCAGTACGTGACCGTGATGCGCCTCTGCGAGCCGTCCACCCGCACGACGCCCCCGTAGGGGATCACGTACTGGGGATCCGTGTGCCCCAGGTCCACGTCGAAGACCGCCATGGTGTCCGGGGCGTACGCGTCGAGCGCCCGGAGCACCGCCTCGCGCTGTTCGCGCGCGTAGCGGATCCGCTCCTCCGGAGGGTGGGGCCGGTCGAAGCTCCAGCTCTTCGCGCGGCCCATGAGGAGCGCGTCGAAGCGGGCGAGGAGCCCGCGCTCGCCCAGGGCGCGCAGGATCCGGAACACCGCGTCGGCGGAGGGCAGTTCCTCGGACGTCTCCAGGAAGAGCACATGACCGTCGTACGCGGCCGGGTCGGGGGCGATCTCGCGGTCCGCCATCAGGAGCCACGACAGGACCTCCAGACTGCCACCCCAGGTGCGCCCCTCCACGACCCGCTCGGCGCCCTCGGGCAGGTGCCAGGTCCAGCCCTCGCCCGGCTCGGTCGTCGGCTCGGCGAGGAACGTGTCCGGGTCGTCCCAAGGGACGTCCATGACGCGGAAGCGGTCGGCAGGGACCACTTCGTAGGGACCCGGTACGAAGAGGGCGGCCCGAAGGGAGTCGGCGGTCTGCCGGGCCATGGCCCCCGGGCGTCCCAGCTCGCTCATCACGGAGGCGCCGTGGAAGCTGACGATGCCCGTCTGCCACAGGAAGGCGTGCAGGACGGTGTTGTCGCTGAACCCGAAGAACGGCTTCGGGTTGGCGCGGATCAACTCGCGGTCCAGGAACGGCAGCACGGTGATCAGGTCGTCGCCCCCGATGCTCGCGATGACGGCCTTCACCGTCGGGTCGGCGAACGCGGAGTGCAGGTCCTGCGCCCGCTCGCGCGGCGAGGAGCCCCTCTTGCGCGTCGTCGGGTACTCCACCGGCTCCAGGTGGAACTGTCCCTGAAGGCGCGCGAGTCCCAGGTCGAAGGGCAGCGGGAAGAGTTCCGGCAGTCCGGAGGACGGCGAGACGACCGCCACGCGGTCGCCCGGCCGGGGCTTCGGGGGGTAGCGGGGCGGCTCCCGGGACGGCGTCATGCCCGGCAGCGTACGTCGGGCCGCCCGGCACCCGCACCGCGATAAAAGGCCCGTCATGCGCCACCACGGGTCCTGGGGACGCAGTGCGGCCAAAGCCTGCGACGCGCCCTTCGGAGACCCGTGACGCACCGCGCGGAAGCCGGGGGCGCACCATGCCGAACAGCCTGTGACGCGCCGTGATAGACCGTCTGTGAGCAGCAGCCCGACGCACGGAGGACCCTGTGCCCCACACCCTCGCCACCGCCCCGATCATGATCCTGAACGGGCCCAACCTGAACCTCCTGGGCAAGCGGCAGCCGGAGATCTACGACACCGACACGCTCGCCGACGTCGAGGCCCGGTGCGCCGAGGCGGCCGCGGCGCACGGCGGGACGGTCGACCTCAGGCAGTCCAACCACGAGGGCGAACTGGTGGACTGGATCCACGAGGCGCGCGAGCACCACGTGGGCATCGTCATCAACCCCGCCGCCTACTCCCACACGTCCGTCGCCATCCTGGACGCGCTCAACGCCTGTGACGGCATGCCGGTGGTGGAGGTCCACATCTCCAACATCCACCAGCGGGAGTCCTTCCGGCACCACTCGTACGTCTCGCAGCGCGCCGACGGCGTCATCGCGGGCTGCGGGGTGCAGGGGTACGTCTTCGGGGTGGAGCGGGTGGCCGCACTGGCGGCGCGGGGCTGACGGCGGCGCCGGGGAACCGGCGCCGCCCACCGGCTCACCAGCCGCGCTCGCGCCACTCCGGCAGGTGCGGGCGCTCCGCGCCGAGCGTCGTGTCGTCGCCGTGCCCGGGGTACACCCAGGTCTCGTCCGGAAGCGTGCCGAAGATCTTCGTCTCGACGTCGTCGATGAGGCTCGCGAACCGCTCCGGGTCCTTCCACGTGTTGCCGACGCCCCCGGGGAAGAGGCAGTCGCCCGTGAAGACGTGCGGATGGCCGTGCGGGTCGTCGTAGACGAGGGCGATGGAGCCCGGCGTGTGGCCCACGAGATGGCGCGCGGTGAGCGAGATCCGGCCGAATTCGATCGTGTCGCCGTCGTCGACGAGGACCTGCGTCGGCACCGGGATGCCCTCGGCGTCCTCGCGGCCCGCGTACGTCCGCGCGCCCGTCGCCCCGACGACCTCCTCCAGGGCCTGCCAGTGGTCGCCGTGCTGGTGGGTGGTGACGACGGCCGCGATGCCGTCGTCGCCGATCAGGGTCAGCAGGGTCCGGGGCTCGTTCGCCGCGTCGATCAGGAGCTGCTCGTCGGTGGCCCGACAGCGCAGCAGGTAGGCGTTGTTGTTCATCGGCCCGACCGCGACCTTCGAGATCATCAGGTCCCGCAACTCGTGCACGTCCGCGGGTCCGCCGACCTTCACCGCTCCGCTGTACGTCATGGAAGTCAGCCTAATCCGTCCTAGAGCGCCGGCAGGGAGGGGAGCGGACCGCCTTCGACGGTCAGGGCGGCGGCGAGCTCCGCCGGGTCGCGGCGGCCCGCCAGCCAGCCGAGCAGGGCGGGTGCCGGGCCGCTGACGGTGACCTCGGGCTTGTCGGGGCTCTTCGGGGCACGGCCCGTGCTCCACGCGCGCGTGCCGTCGGTGACACGGGTCGCGGGGACGTCGGCCTTCCCCAGGAAGCGGGCCGTGAGGAAGTCGATCTCGCGCTCCACGAAGTCGGCGGGAAGGTCCTCCAGCTCGTACCCCACGCCCAAGTCCACGTGGTGCAGCTCCATCTCGATCCACCGCCGGAACGGCACCCGGGACGCGGAGTCCGTGACGCCGTTGCGCAGCTCCACCGTCCGGGACCAGTCCGCGGGCCGGTCGGCCTCGTCCTGGAAGCGGGCCGCGGAGAGCCGCAGGTCCTCGATCTGCTCGGCCAGGGGCCGCGGCGCGCCGCGCTCGATGTCGCCGTCGCGGGCCTCGGCGCTCGTGTACATGGGGCGGCCTGCGAGAACGTTCACCAAAGCGTCGGCGTTCCGCGCGAGGTGGGTGAGGACGTGGCCACGGCTCCAGCCCGGAAGCCGTGACGGCTCGGCGGCCGCGGCGTTGTCCCATGAGGAGACTGCGCTCAGCAGCCTTTCGGTCGCGTCACGTACAGACGCCAGGTCGCGCACATGATCAATCATGGGCCAGACGATAGCCCCGCCACACGTTCGGGTGAAGGCGGTGGACCACCCCCTCAAATCGAATGTCCGTGCTATACGCTCGGCAGAAGCATCGGGCACTCTTGATGGTCCGGGTTTCACCAACCACAGGATCCGGCCCGGCATTGTCAGTGGGTCGCCCTAGTCTGTGAAGGACGGGGGCCCCGCCCCTGTCACTTCTCTCAAGAAAGGTGCGGACCGGCGTGGCCGACCGTCTCATCGTCCGTGGCGCGCGCGAGCACAATCTCAAGAACGTCTCGCTCGACCTCCCGCGTGACTCCCTCATCGTCTTCACCGGTCTGTCCGGGTCCGGCAAGTCCTCGCTCGCGTTCGACACGATCTTCGCCGAGGGCCAGCGCCGGTACGTCGAGTCCCTCTCGTCGTACGCGCGCCAGTTCCTCGGCCAGATGGACAAGCCCGACGTCGACTTCATCGAGGGCCTGTCGCCCGCGGTCTCCATCGACCAGAAGTCGACCTCGCGCAACCCGCGCTCGACGGTCGGCACCATCACCGAGGTATACGACTATCTGCGCCTGCTGTTCGCGCGCATCGGCAAGCCGCACTGCCCCGAGTGCCGCCGCCCGATCAGCCGCCAGTCGCCGCAGGCCATCGTCGACAAGGTCCTCGAGCTGCCCGAGGGCAGCCGCTTCCAGGTCCTGTCGCCGCTGGTGCGCGAGCGCAAGGGCGAGTTCGTCGACCTCTTCGCCGACCTCCAGACGAAGGGGTACAGCCGCGCCCGGGTCGACGGCGCCACGATCCAGCTCTCCGAGCCCCCCACGCTGAAGAAGCAGGAGAAGCACACCATCGAGGTGGTCGTCGACCGCCTCACGGTCAAGGAGAGCGCCAAGCGCCGCCTGACCGACTCCGTGGAGACCGCGCTCGGCCTCTCCGGAGGCATGGTCGTGCTCGACTTCGTCGACCTCCCCGAGGACGACCCCGAGCGCGAGCGCATGTACTCGGAGCACCTGTACTGCCCGTACGACGACCTGTCCTTCGAGGAGCTGGAGCCCCGCTCCTTCTCCTTCAACTCGCCCTTCGGCGCCTGCCCCGACTGCACCGGCATCGGCACGCGCATGGAGGTCGACCCCGAGCTCCTCGTCCCCGACGAGGAGAAGTCGCTCGCCGAGGGCGCCATCCACCCCTGGTCGCACGGCCACACGAAGGACTACTTCGGCCGTCTGGTCGGAGCCCTCGCCGACGCCCTCGGCTTCTCCATGGACATGCCCTGGGCGGGCCTCCCGCAGCGCGCCAAGAAGGCCCTGCTGTACGGCCACAAGACCCAGATCGAAGTCCGCTACCGCAACCGGTACGGTCGCGAGCGGGTCTACACCACCGCCTTCGAAGGCGCCGTCCCCTTCGTCAAGCGGCGCCACTCCGAGGCCGAGAGCGACTCCAGCCGCGAGCGCTTCGAGGGCTATATGCGCGAGGTGCCGTGCCCCACCTGTGAGGGCACGCGCCTGAAGCCGATCGTCCTGGCCGTCACGGTCATGGACAGGTCCATCGCCGAGGTCTCCGCGATGTCCATCAGCGACTGCGCGGACTTCCTCGCCCAGCTGAAGCTGACCGCCCGCGACAAGAAGATCGCCGAGCGCGTCCTCAAGGAGGTCAACGAGCGGCTGCGCTTCCTCGTCGACGTCGGCCTCGACTATCTGTCCCTCAACCGCGCCGCGGGCACCCTCTCCGGCGGCGAGGCCCAGCGCATCCGCCTGGCCACCCAGATCGGCTCCGGCCTGGTCGGCGTGCTCTACGTCCTCGACGAGCCCTCCATCGGCCTGCACCAGCGGGACAACCACCGGCTCATCGAGACCCTGGTCCGGCTGCGCGACATGGGCAACACCCTGATCGTGGTCGAGCACGACGAGGACACCATCAAGGTCGCCGACTGGGTCGTCGACATCGGCCCCGGCGCGGGCGAGCACGGCGGCAAGGTCGTGCACAGTGGCTCCCTGAAGGAGCTGCTCGCCAACGACGAGTCCATGACGGGCCAGTATCTGTCGGGCAAGAAGGAGATCCCCGTCCCCGACGTGCGCCGCCCCGCCGACCCGAGCCGTCAGCTCACGGTCCACGGCGCCCGGGAGAACAACCTCCAGGACATCGACGTCTCCTTCCCCCTCGGTGTGCTCACGGCCGTCACGGGCGTCTCCGGCTCCGGCAAGTCGACCCTCGTGAACGACATCCTGTACACCCACCTCGCCCGCGAGCTGAACGGCGCGAGGTCCGTCCCCGGCCGCCACACGCGCGTGGAGGGCGACGACCTCGTCGACAAGGTCGTCCACGTCGACCAGTCGCCCATCGGCCGCACCCCCCGGTCGAACCCGGCGACGTACACCGGCGTCTTCGACCACGTCCGCAAGCTCTTCGCGGAGACCGCGGAGGCCAAGGTCCGCGGCTACCTCCCCGGCCGCTTCTCGTTCAACGTGAAGGGCGGCCGCTGCGAGAACTGCTCCGGCGACGGCACCATCAAGATCGAGATGAACTTCCTCCCGGACGTGTACGTCCCGTGCGAGGTCTGCCACGGCGCGCGGTACAACCGCGAGACGCTCGACGTGCACTACAAGGGCAAGTCCATCGCCGAGGTCCTCGACATGCCCATCGAGGAGGCGCTCGACTTCTTCGAGGCGGTCCCCGGCATCGCCCGCCACCTGAAGACCCTCCACGAGGTGGGCCTCGGCTATGTCCGCCTCGGCCAGTCCGCGCCCACGCTCTCCGGAGGCGAGGCGCAGCGCGTCAAGCTGGCGAGCGAGCTGCAGAAGCGCTCCACGGGCCGCACGGTCTACGTCCTGGACGAGCCGACCACCGGTCTGCACTTCGAGGACATCAGCAAGCTCATCAAGGTCCTGTCCGGCCTGGTCGACAAGGGCAACACGGTCATCGTCATCGAGCACAACCTCGACGTGATCAAGACGGCCGACTGGGTCGTCGACATGGGCCCCGAGGGCGGCAGCGGCGGCGGCCTCGTCGTCGCCGAAGGCACCCCCGAGCAGGTGGCCGGAGTGCCCGCGAGCCACACGGGCAAGTTCCTGCGGGACATCGTCGCCGCCGACCGCATCAGCGACGCGAGTCCGTCTCCGGCGCGGCGCACGAGGAAGAAGGCGGCCGTGGCGGCCACCTCCGCCCCCGCGAAGAAGACGGCGACCGCCCGGACGACCAGGACCGCCGCCGCGAAGAAGACGACGGCCTCCACCGCCAAGGCCTCCACCAAGGCCGCCACCGAGAAGGCGACCGCCAAGAAGGCCCCTGCCAAGAAGGCCACAACCAAGAAGACCGTCACCAAGAAGACCGTCACCAAGAAGGCGGTCGCGAAGAAGGCACCCGCGAAGAAGGCGGCGAGCCGCAAGGCCTGACCGCGAGGCCGGGCGGCGGGAACCCGGGCACGGCACCGCAGAGCCGGGCCGCAGAGCCCGGCCGCGCCTCCTCCGCGAGGCCCGGGACGCGGCACTGCGAAGCCGGACCGCGCGACCCGGCCGCGTCCGGACCGCGCGACCCGGCCGCATACCAGGGGCGCGCCCTCCGCAAGGACGGCGCGCCCCCGCCTTGTCGCACGGTACGCCGCCGTGATCGGCTGAGGCGGCCAGGACCGGGCCCGGTCCTCGGACCCGTACGACCACCAGGGAGACGTACGACATGTCCACACCCGCAGGGCCCGCCGTCCGTGTCGAGCGGAGCGGACCCGTCACCACCGTGGTCCTCTCCCGCCCGGACGTGCGCAACGCCGTCGACGGGCCCACCGCCCACGCCCTGGCCGACGCCTTCCGCGCCTTCGACGCCGACCCGGAAGCGGCCGTCGCCGTCCTGTGGGGCGAAGGCGGCACCTTCTGCGCGGGCGCCGACCTCAAGGCGATGGGCACCCCGGACAGCAACGACGTCGCCGAGGTGGACGGCGCGCACGACGGCCCCATGGGGCCCACTCGGCTCGCGCTCACCAAGCCCGTCATCGCCGCGATCTCGGGGCACGCCGTCGCGGGCGGCCTGGAGCTGGCCCTCTGGTGCGATCTGCGGGTCGTCGAGGACGACGCGGTGCTCGGCGTGTTCTGCCGCCGCTGGGGCGTGCCGCTCATCGACGGCGGGACGGTACGCCTGCCCCGGATCGTCGGCGAGGGCCGCGCCCTCGACCTGATCCTCACCGGCCGGCCCGTGGACGCCGCCGAGGCCCTCGGGATGGGTCTCGTCAGTCGAGTCGTACCGCAGGGCACCGCCCGTGCCGCAGCGGAGCGGCTGGCCGCCGAGATCGCCGCGTTCCCGCAGACCTGTTTGCGGCACGACCGGCTCTCCGTCCGTGAACAGCACGGGCTGCCCGAACAGCAGGCGCTGGCGGGCGAGTTGCGGCACGGCCTGCACGCGCTCGCGGAAGCAGCCGAAGGCGCCGCCCGTTTCACCGCCGGAGCGGGACGGCACGGCGCCTTCGGAGAGAGCTGACCGAGGACTCGTACTGCCGTACTGCCGGCAGGACGAGCAGGACGAGTAGCCCGGGCAGTACAGGCAGTACGGGCAATGCAAACAGGGTCAGTAACGCGAACAGGGCCGGCGAAGCGGGCAAGGGGAGCAAAGGGACAGCGAGGGCTACCGGACAGGCAGCCGCTCCGCCTGGGTGCCGCCCTTCCCGGGCTCCGGTTACGCGTCGGCCTTCCCGGGCTCCAGGAACTGCATGTCCAGCTGGATCTTGACGACCTCACCGAGCATCCCGGGAGCGAAGGACAGGCCGTACTCGCTGCGCCGGATCTCACCCGTCGCCTCGAAACCGGCGTGCCGGACCTCGCCGAACTCGCCGAGCCCGCCGAACTCCACGGCGAGCGTCACCGGGCGCGTCACCTCGCCGATGGTCAGCTCGCCCGCCATCGTCCAGTCCTCACCCGCGCCCTCAAGGCGAGTGGAACGGAAGGTCATGGTGGGGCGGCGCTCCACGTCGAGCAGGTCGGACGCGCGGACGTGCGCGTCACGGTCCGCGTTGCCGGTGTCGATCGACGCCAGCTGGATCGTGGACGTCACGGAGCTGGTCTCCAGGGTCTCGCCCACGACGAGCTCCGCGTCGAACTCGGCGAAACGGCCCCGCACTTTGGAGATGCCCAGGTGACGGATCGTGAAGTTCACCGCGGAGTGGAACGGATCGATGGCCCAGCGGCCCGCGGGCAGAGGAAGAGGGGTGGTGGCAACGGTCGCGTCAGTGGTTTCGAAGCTCATGCCGACCACTGTGGGGCGGGCCGCGAGGCGGAGGAAGGCCGGGCCGAGACTGGTAGTGACAGGGCCACGATCCGGGCCCGCGACCCGCGGATCCCCCTGGTACGTTCGCGGAGTGAGCGACAACGAGTTGGGCGCCTTCCTGCGCACACGCCGTGAAGCCGTCACTCCCACGGAGGTCGGCCTGCCGAGCGGGCCGCGTCGGCGCACCCCCGGACTGCGCCGTTCCGAGGTCGCCACGCTCGCGGGCATCAGCGTCGAGTACCTCACCCGCCTCGAACAGGGCCGCGACCGCAACCCGTCCGCGCAGGTGCTCGGCGCGCTCGCGGACACGCTGCGCCTGACCATCGAGGAGCGCATCCACCTGCGCCGCCTGGAGAAGGCCAGCGGCGGCGCCGACGACCCGTGCTGCTCGGCGGCCCCGCCCCCGGCCCGGGAGGTGCGCCCGACCGTGCGGGCCGTCGTCGACCGCCTGGAGCCCACCCCGGCCGTGCTGCTCAACCGGCTCAGCGACATCATCGCGTACACCACGGGGTACGAACGCGTCGCCCGTCCGCTGGGGCTCCTCGACGGCGACCGGCCCAACCTGCTGCGGTTCGTCTTCACCGACGAGAGGGCCCGCACCGCCTTCCCCGAGTGGGAGCGCGTCGCCGACGAGCAGATCGCCCACCTCAGAAGCGAGTCGCCGATGATCGACCCGCATGTGGTGCAGCTCGTGGACGAGTTGACGGTCCTCGCCGGAGCGCCGTTCGCCGACCGCGCCCACGCCGTGCCCGATGTGCCGCGCCGCAGCGGCGTGCAGCGCCTCAGCCATCCGCAGGTGGGCACCCTGCGTCTCGCGTACGAGTCGCTCGCCCTGCCCGACGTTGACGGGCAGCGCCTCCTGGTGCACCTCCCGGCCGACGACGCCACGTCGGCCGCGCTCGACCGGCTGAACGGCCGCCAGCCGGGCGGCTTGCGCGCGGTCAGCGGCTGAGCCGCCACCCCCGCAGGCACGCGCGCCCCCGCAGGCACGCTTAGCCCCGCAAACACGCGCACCTCCGCAGGCACCCGCTGGCACGCGGCACCCACAGGCCCACACCGGCCCACCCACGCGTCGGTACGCGTCAGCCGTTTCGGCGGGCTACTCGTTACCCGTCCACCTCCGCCGCGTACGGCGGCTCGGCGCCCGCGCGTGAGCAGGTCATGGCCGCCGCGCGCGCCGCGAAGCCCAGGACGTCCGTCCACGCGTCGGCGTCGAGCCCGGCCACGGCGTCCGCCGACAGCGCGTCCCGGGCGGCCAGGGAGTGCAGCAGCGCCGCGTTGACCGTGTCGCCCGCGCCGATCGTGTCCACGACGTCCACGGGGACGCCCGGTACGTCGACCTCCCCGCACGCGCGCGTGAGCACCGACAGACCGTCGCCGCCCCGCGTGACCACGACGGCGGCGGGCCCGGACGCCAGCCACTCCTGGGGCGTGCCGCCCAGCCAGCGCGCGTCCTCCTCCGACAGCTTCAGGAGCGCCACCGACGGCAGCCAGCTCTTGAAGCGGGCGCGGTAGGCGTCCGCGTCGGGGATGAGACCGGCGCGGATGTTGGGGTCGAGGGCCGTGAACACGCCCTGCGCCGCCGCGCGCCGCATCAGCTCCTCGTACGCGCTCGCGCCCGGCTCCAGGACCATCGAGCAGGTCCCGAACGTCATGGCCCGTACGCCGTCGGGAAGGCGCGCGGGCGCGGCGAAGAGCCGGTCGGCCGTGCCGTCGACGTAGAAGGAGTAGCCCGCCGAGCCGTCCGCGGCGATCGAGGTCAGGGCCAGCGTCGTCGGCTCGGTGCCGCGCTGCACCAGCGAGACGTCGACACCAGCCGTCCGCAGCCGCGCGAGCAGCGCCTCGCCGAACGCGTCGCGCGAGACGCGGGAGCAGAAGCCGGCGGGGGAGCCGAGGCGGCCGAGCGCGACCGCGGTGTTGAAGGGCCCGCCGCCGAGCCGGGGCGCGAGCGGGGCGAGGGCCGCGTCCGGCGGCGGACCGGCGTCCTGCGGAACGAGGTCGATGAGGGCTTCACCTGCGGCGACTATCACTGATGGTTCCTTTCCCGCGCTCCGCTTGCGCACAGGCTAGAGCCTGTACGGGCGGCCGGACCGGGGCGGGCGGCACTCGGGCACGGCCGGGGCCGACACGGTCACGTTCGTGCCGGGCGCGGTCACGAAGGTCCGTAACGGTAGGGTCTGCCCCGTCGCCAAACCCTCCTGACCTGTGGAGACCTCATGTCCGGCACCCCTCACGCCCGTCGCGCCGTGCTGCGCGCGGCCGCGCTCGTCCCGGTCGCCGGGCTCGGTCTGACGGCCTGCTCGTCCGGGGACGGCAACGGCAGCCGCTCGGCGCCGACCGAGCCGGTGGACCTGGGCGCGGCCGACGAGGTGGCCGTGGGCGGCTCGAAGCTGTACACCGACCACAACGTGGTGGTCAGCAGGATCGCGGACGACGAGTACAAGGCGTTCAGCACGATCTGCACGCACGCGCGGTGCCCCATCCACAAGCTCCAGGGCAGCAAGCTGACCTGTCAGTGCCACGGCAGCCAGTTCGACGCGAGGAACGGCAAGGTGCTGCACGAGCCCGCGGTGGCCCCCCTGGAGGAGCTGCCCGTGAAGGTGGCGGGCGGCAAGATCGTGGCGGGCCCCGGGGCCTGAGACGGCTCCGGGCCCCGGGCGGGGCGCTCACTCCACGCCCGCTCTCCGGGCCCCCTGTCCGTTCCCCGGGCCCTCACTCCCAGTCCCACTCGATCCCGACGATCCCGGCCCGCACCTGCGGCTCCACGAGGTGCACCGACCGGTGGCTGCCGGTCAGCGTGAGTTCCCTGCGCCCCACGCGCGGGGCGGCCGCCGAGTGCTGGGTGAAGCGGTGGCAGCGCACGGGCAGGGCGCCCTTGGCGAAGCGGACCTGGAGGGCGTACTGGCCGCCCGCGAAGCTGAAGCCGCGGAAGTACTCGCCGCTCGCCCCGGCCGTGCCGTCCTCGAAGCCGTAGCGGAACATATGCGTCTCGCCCGCGCGCAGGCGCACGTCGAAGAGCAGCTCGGCGACCAGGACGCCGGTGTCGTGGTGCCAGCGGACGCGCCCGGTGCGGCAGTTGTCCAGGGCGAGGACCCGGGTGCGCTCGGGCGCGCAGCCCGGGTCGCCGTGGTGGATGGCGACGTAGCGGTCCACGCCGTCCCGGTGCGCGCGCACGATGTGCTCCGAGTCGCGGCCGAGCAGCTCGCGCGCCGCGCCGATGCGGACGCGCTCGTGGTGGCCGACGGTGTGCAGGCCGCCGTCGAGCGGGGACTCCAACTCGCCCAGGAGGGCCTGGAGGACGTCGGCGGCCTCCACCAGGGAGCGGTACGAACGGGCGGGGGGCCGTTCGCCGTCAGGACAGTCGTCGGTACGGGCGAGCAGCCGGATCAGGGACTCCTCGGGGAGGTCGAGTATCTCCTCCAGGGCGCGCACGGCCCGCAGCGACTCGGCGCGCTGCGGGCGGCGCGCGCCCTGCTGCCAGTAGCTGAGGCTGGTCACCCCGACGCTGACGCCGTGGCGCGCGAGGTGGTGGCGCACGCGTTGCAGGGGCAGTCTGCGCGCGGCGATCGCCGCGCGCAGCGCGACGTGGAAGGGGCCGGTGCGCAGGGCGGAGGCGAGCTCCGCGGGGACGGTGTCCGCGAGGGGGGAGGCGGGCAGGCGGGTGGGGGGATGCGTGGGGGAGGGCGCGGGCCGCACCGCGGGTCCTTTCTGTGAACGTTCACACAGACCGTGGGTGTGTACGCGCTGATCGGAGCGGGCGACCAGGTGAGCGTACGGCCGGTGTTCACAGGGGTGGGCTGTTGTTCACGGTTCCATTAACCCCGCATTGAAGCGTGTTGACCGGAAGTCAACAAGGCTTGATGCTCAATCCAGCGTCCGGACGCGTTCCTCCACCTCAAACCCCCACTGGTCGGGAGGACCGCGATGCACCACAGATCCAGCAACTCCAGTCGGCGGAGACGGCTTTCCGCCCTCGCCGTCGCCGTGACGGCCCTGGCGGCCGTGCCGACGGCCACGGCCGCGGCGGCCCCGCACGACACCGCCGCGCCGCGCTCCACAACGTCCTCCGTGTCGTCCTCCGCGGCCGGTGAGCGCGCCGCCGCCCCGTCCGCCCTCGCCGCCAAGCGCCTGAACCTCACCATGCAGGCTCAGCAGAAGACCAACTGGTGCTGGGCGGCGGCGGGCAACACCATCGCCACCTTCATGGGCAAGAACTACTCCCAGAACCAGTTCTGCAACGCGGCCTTCAACCGCAGCCAGAACACCGAGTGCCCCAACAACCAGGCCACCCTGGGCAACGTGCAGACCGCCCTGGGCTGGATGGGCATCAACCGCGGCTCCTACGTCAACGGCTGGCTGCGCTACGACACCGTGCAGGCCGAGATCAACGCCAACCGTCCCGTCGAGACCCGCATCCAGTGGTCCAACGGCGGCGGCCACATGCACACCCTCTACGGCTACGACACCGCCAACAGCTGGGTCTACTGGGGCGACCCGTGGCCGTCGAACGACCGCTACAACTGGGCGTCGCACTCCTGGTACATCGACAACAACACGTTCTCCTGGACCCACTCGCTGTACCGGATAGGGGCGTGAGCGCGATGACCCGTCACCTGCCCCGCGTCTCCGTAGAGAGCCGTTACGCCCGTGGCCGCCTCCTGAAGGCCACGCTCGCCGGTTCCGCCGCCGCGCTGCTGCTCGGGCTCGCGGCGCCGCACGCCACCGCGGACTCCGGCCCGGCGGCGCCGCCCGCGCCCGCCGCCCCCTCCGAGGCCACCCGGGGCGCCGCCCACGACGCGGCGAAGGCCCCGAAGACCCTCGACACGCTCTCCCGGTTCTTCGCCCGCGACGGCGCCGTCAGCAAGGCGAAGGCCGCGCCCCGCGTGACGGAGGAGCGGGCCGTGCCCGTCTACTACCTGGCGGCCGACTTCGTCGCGGGCAAGAAGGGCGCACCGATCGCCGCCATGGAGTTCCTCGCCAGCGAGGCGGTCTCCTCCGACGGCCAGAAGGCGTCCCTGTGGACCGCCCGGCAGGCCGGCTCCTGGCAGGTGGTGAACATCGCCACCGGGAACGACGAGACGCGCTACGCACGCGTGGGCGCCGACAAGCTCCCCGGAGGCACCGTCTTCATCGAGCCGCAGATCAACGCCTGGTACGTGCAGAAGGGAGAGCGGATCCTGCCGCTCGACCGGGACGCGATCCGTGCCGTTGGCGCGAACGGCACCACGGTCGCCGCCTACCAGCGCCGGGTGCACAAGGCGTACGGGGACAAGCTGCCGGGGTCCGCGTACGCGAAGTCCGGCAAGGCCGGAGGCTATGACGAGCCTGCGGCCGCCCCCCGGTCCGAGGGCAGGACCGCTTCCGCAGCCGGGTCCGCGGACGGTCCCGTGACCGTGGTCTCCTCGGTGGCCGCCGCCGGTGCCGCCGTCGCGCTCGGCCTCTCCGGGGCCGCGCTCGTCCGGCGTCGCTCGCGCCGCCTCGGCTGAGACCGCCCGGCTCCGGCCGGAGCCCGCCCGCCCGTCCCGCCGGGCGGGCGGGTCCGCGCCGCTGTCCTACCCCGCCAGTAGGCTGTCCGACATGGCCGACCCTTCCAGCTACCGCCCCAAGCCGGGACAGATCCCCGACTCGCCCGGGGTCTACAGGTTCCGTGACGAGCACCGCCGTGTGATCTACGTCGGGAAGGCCAAGAGCCTGCGCCAGCGCCTCGCCAGCTACTTCCAGGACCTGGCGAACCTGCACCCGCGCACGGCCACCATGGTGACGACCGCCGCCTCCGTGGAGTGGACCGTCGTCGCCACGGAGACCGCCGCGCTGCAGCTGGAGTACACCTGGATCAAGGAGTACGACCCGCGTTTCAACGTCAAGTACCGCGACGACAAGAGCTATCCCTACCTCGCGGTGACGATGAACGAGGAGTTCCCGCGCGTGCAGGTGATGCGCGGTCAGAAGAAGAAGGGCGTGCGCTACTTCGGTCCGTACGGCCACGCCTGGGCCATCCGCGACACCGTGGACCTGCTGCTCCGTGTCTTCCCCGTGCGGACGTGCTCGGCGGGCGTGTTCAAGAACGCGGCCCGCACCGGCCGTCCCTGCCTGCTCGGCTACATCGGCAAGTGCTCCGCGCCCTGCGTGGACCGGATCTCTGCCGAGGACCACCGGGAACTGGCCGAGGACTTCTGCGAGTTCATGACCGGCCGCACGGGCACGTACATCCGGCGCCTGGAGCGTCAGATGACGGACGCGGCCGAAGAGATGGAGTACGAGCGGGCGGCCCGCCTGCGCGACGACATAGACGCCCTCAGGAAGGCGATGGAGAAGAGCGCGGTCGTCCTCGCCGACGCCACCGACGCCGACCTGATCGCCGTCGCCGAGGACGAGCTGGAGGCCGCCGTCCAGATCTTCCACGTGCGCGGCGGACGCGTGCGCGGCCAGCGCGGCTGGGTCACCGACAAGGTCGAGGCCGTCACCACCGCCGACCTCGTCGAGCACGCGCTCCAGCAGCTCTACGGCGAGGAGCGCGGCGACTCCGTGCCCAAGGAGGTGCTCGTCCCCGCGCTGCCCGACCCCGTGGAGCCCGTCCAGGAGTGGCTCACCCAGCGCCGCGGGTCGAACGTGTCGCTGCGCATCCCGCAGCGCGGCGACAAGAAGGCCCTCATGGAGACCGTCGCGCGCAACGCCCAGCAGTCGCTCGTCCTGCACAAGACCAAGCGCGCCTCCGACCTCACCACCCGCTCCCGGGCCCTGGAGGAGATCGCCGCGGCCCTGGAGCTCGACAGCGCGCCCCTGCGCATCGAGTGCTACGACATCTCGCACCTCCAGGGCGACGACGTGGTCGCCTCCATGGTCGTCTTCGAGGACGGCCTCGCCCGCAAGAGCGAGTACCGCCGCTTCCAGATCAAGGGCTTCGAAGGACAGGACGACGTCCGGTCCATGCACGAAGTGATCACGCGGCGCTTCCGGCGCTACCTCGTCGAGAAGGAGAAGACGGGGGAGTGGAGCCCGGAGGAGGCCCAGGAGGGCCTCACCGAGGACGACGGCCGCCCCAAGAGGTTCGCGTATCCGCCGCAGCTCGTCGTCGTGGACGGCGGCCAGCCGCAGGTCGCCGCCGCCCAGCGGGCCCTGGACGAGCTGGGCATCGACGACATCGCGGTCTGCGGCCTCGCCAAGCGCCTCGAAGAGGTCTGGGTGCCCGGCGAGGACGACCCCGTGGTCCTGCCGCGCACCAGCGAGGGCCTCTATCTGCTCCAGCGCGTACGAGACGAGGCGCACCGTTTCGCGATCTCGTATCAGCGGACCAAGCGGACCAAGCGCTTCAAAGCGAGCCCGCTGGACGACGTGCCCGGCCTCGGCGAGTCCAGGAAGCAGATACTGATCAAGCACTTCGGCTCGCTGAAGCGGCTCAGGTCCGCCACCATCGACCAGATCTGCGAGGTTCCCGGCGTCGGCCGCAAGACGGCGGAGGCCGTCCTCGCGGCCTTCGCCCAGGCGGCCCCGGCACCCCCCGCCGTGAACACCGCCACAGGAGAGATCATGGAGGACGAGGACCCCGTGGGGACGGGAGACTCGCATACAGGCGAGGAGCCCGCCCCGGCGGACGACCCGCCGCACGGCAAGGGGGCCACACCGACCGCGGCCCCGAACGAAGGCGGGACGGCCACACCCGTGGGCGCCCCGGAACGACGACGGGGGATGGAGACATGAGCGAGCACGACGAAGGCGGTACCCAGGTGAGTACGGGCACGACCATCGAGCCGGGCGAGGCCGCCGAAGCGGCCATCCCGGAGCTGGTGATCATCTCCGGCATGTCCGGCGCGGGCCGCAGCACGGCCGCCAAGTGCCTGGAGGACCTCGGCTGGTTCGTCGTGGACAACCTGCCGCCCGCACTGATCCCCACCATGGTCGAGCTGGGCGCCCGCTCGCAGGGCAACGTCGCCCGCATCGCGGTCGTCGTCGACGTGCGCGGCCGCCGCTTCTTCGACAACCTCCGCGAGTCCCTCGCGGACTTGGAGTCCAAGCACGTCACCCGGCGCATCGTCTTCCTGGAGTCCTCGGACGACGCCCTGGTGCGCCGCTTCGAGTCCGTCCGCCGCCCGCACCCGCTGCAGGGCGACGGCCGCATCGTCGACGGCATCGCCGCCGAGCGCGAGCTCCTGCGGGAGCTGCGCGGCGACGCCGACCTGGTCATCGACACCTCCAGCCTGAACGTGCACGAGCTGCGCGCCAAGATGGACGCCCAGTTCGCGGGCGACGAGGAGCCCGAGCTGCGGGCCACGGTCATGTCCTTCGGCTTCAAGTACGGCCTGCCGGTCGACGCGGACCTCGTGGTCGACATGCGCTTCCTGCCCAACCCGCACTGGGTCCCGGAGCTGCGCCCCTACACCGGTCTCAACGAAGAGGTGTCGGCGTACGTCTTCAACCAGCCGGGCGCCAAGGAGTTCCTCGACCGCTACACCGAGCTGCTCCAGCTGATCGCCGCGGGCTACCGCCGCGAGGGCAAGCGGTACGTGACCATCGCCGTGGGCTGTACGGGCGGAAAGCACCGCTCCGTCGCCACCTCCGAGAGGCTCGCCGCGAGCCTGTCCTCCGCCGGCATCGAAACGGTCATCGTCCACCGGGACATGGGGCGCGAATGAAGCCCAACCGCCGGGTGCTCCGCCTGAACCGCATGGGCCGCAAGCGGGGCGCCCAGCCCAAGGTCGTCGCCCTCGGCGGCGGCATGGGCCTGTCCGCCTCGCTCGCCGCCCTGCGCCGCATCACCGGGGACCTCACCGCCGTCGTCACCGTCGCCGACGACGGCGGTTCCAGCGGCCGCCTGCGCCAGGAGCTCGGCGTGCTGCCGCCCGGCGACCTGCGCAAGGCGCTCGCCGCGCTCTGCGGCGACGACGACTGGGGCCAGACCTGGGCCCGCGTCATCCAGCACCGCTTCCAGTCCCGCGGCGACCTGCACGAGCACGCGGTCGGGAACGTACTGATCGTCGCCCTGTGGGAGCAGCTCGGCGACCACGTCCAGGCGCTCGACCTGGTCGGCAAGCTGCTCGGCGCACAGGGGCGCGTGCTGCCCATGTCCGCCGTGCCCCTGGAGCTGGAAGCCCTGGTCAAGGGCCACGACCCGGGGCGCCCGGACGACGTGGACACCGTGCGCGGCCAGGCCACCGTGGCGCTCACCCCCGGCGAGGTGCAGTCCGTGCACCTGGTCCCGCAGGCCCCGCCCGCCGTCCCGGAGGCGGTCGCCGCCGTTCTGGACGCCGACTGGGTGGTCCTCGGGCCCGGCTCCTGGTTCTCCTCCGTGATCCCGCACCTGCTCGTGCCCGAGCTGCTCGACGCGCTCACGGAGACGAAGGCCCGCCGGGTCCTGTCGCTCAACCTCGCACCGCAGCCCGGAGAAACCGAAGGCTTCTCTCCGCAGCGTCATTTGGAGGTTTTGGCCCGACACGCCCCTAAACTCGCCCTGGACGTGGTGCTGGCCGACGAGGCCGCCGTGCCCGACCGTGGGTCCCTGACCGATGCCGCCAAGCGGTTCGGTGCCACGGTGGAGCTGGCGCCGGTGGCCCGCGAGGACGGCAGCCCCAAGCACGACCCGGAGCTGCTTGCCGCCGCGTACGACCGTATTTTTCGGATGCATGGAAGGATCGGCCCATGGCGATGACGGCAGCGGTGAAGGACGAGATCTCCCGGCTTCCCGTCACCCGGACCTGCTGCAGGAAGGCGGAGGTCTCGGCGATCCTGCGGTTCGCGGGCGGGCTGCACCTGGTCAGCGGCCGCATCGTGATCGAGGCGGAGCTGGACACGGCGATGGCGGCGCGCCGGCTCAAGCGGGACATCCTGGAGATCTTCGGGCACGGCTCCGAGCTGATCGTGATGGCCCCCGGCGGCCTGCGCCGCGGCTCGCGGTACGTGGTCCGCGTGGTCGCGGGCGGTGACCAGCTGGCCCGCCAGACCGGTCTGGTGGACGGCCGCGGCCGTCCCATCCGCGGCCTGCCGCCGCAGGTGGTCTCGGGGGCCACCTGCGACGCCGAGGCCGCCTGGCGCGGGGCCTTCCTCGCCCACGGCTCGCTGACCGAGCCCGGCCGCTCGTCCTCCCTGGAGGTGACGTGCCCGGGTCCGGAGGCCGCCCTCGCCCTGGTCGGCGCCGCCCGGCGGCTGCAGATCGCCGCGAAGGCCCGTGAGGTGCGCGGCGTGGACCGCGTGGTCGTCCGTGACGGGGACGCGATCGGCGCCCTGCTGACGCGCCTGGGCGCCCACGAGTCCGTGCTCGCCTGGGAGGAGCGACGGATGCGGCGCGAGGTGCGCGCCACCGCCAACCGCCTCGCCAACTTCGACGACGCCAATCTGCGCCGCTCGGCCCGCGCCGCCGTCGCCGCGGGCGCCCGGGTGCAGCGCGCCCTGGAGATCCTCGGCGAGGAGGTCCCCGAGCACCTCGCGGCCGCGGGCCGGCTGCGCATGGAGCACAAGCAGGCCTCCCTGGAGGAGCTGGGCGCCCTCGCCGACCCGCCGCTGACCAAGGACGCGGTCGCGGGACGCATCCGCCGCCTGCTCGCGATGGCCGACAAGCGGGCCCAGGACCTGGGCATCCCCGGCACGGAGTCCAATCTGACCGAGGACCTCGCCGAGGAGATGGCGGACAACCTCGCGGTCTGACGCGGAGGCCTGACGGCGCGGCCCGGCGGAGGGCCGCGCCGGGCCCCGCCGGGCCCTCCGGCAGCGTCCGAATCGCGGAATTTGCGCTCACCCGTGCAAGGGGTGAAACGGGTGAGCGCCATGGTGAGCGTGGTGCTTCTCACTACCGGACGGTATTGCCTTCGAGGGGGGTTCTCGATGTCACCCGGAGGCCTTCGGAGAGGTAGGGTCGGAGGCGGTCGGGGACATCCCAATACATCTCGCCGGCGTCTCAGACCGGCGTACCAACGAGGAGATCGGTTCGTGACGATCCGCGTAGGCATCAACGGCTTTGGCCGCATCGGTCGTAACTACTTCCGCGCGCTCCTTGAGCAGGGTGCGGACATCGAGATCGTGGCTGTCAACGACCTGGGTGACACCGCGACCACCGCACACCTGCTGAAGTACGACACCATCCTCGGCCGCCTCAAGGCCGAGGTGTCCCACACCGAGGACACCATCACCGTCGACGGCCACACCATCAAGGTGCTGTCCGAGCGCAACCCCGCCGACATCCCGTGGGGCGAGCTGGGCGTCGACATCGTCATCGAGTCGACCGGCATCTTCACCAAGAAGGCCGACGCCGAGAAGCACATCGCCGGTGGCGCGAAGAAGGTCCTCATCTCGGCTCCGGCCAAGGACGAGGACATCACCATCGTGATGGGCGTCAACCAGGACAAGTACGACGCGGCCAACCACCACGTCATCTCCAACGCCTCCTGCACCACCAACTGTGTGGCGCCGATGGCCAAGGTCCTCGACGAGAACTTCGGCATCGTCAAGGGTCTGATGACGACGGTCCACGCGTACACCAACGACCAGCGCATCCTGGACTTCCCGCACTCCGACCTGCGCCGCGCCCGCGCCGCCGCGGAGAACATCATCCCGACCACGACCGGTGCCGCCAAGGCCACCGCCCTGGTCCTCCCGCAGCTCAAGGGCAAGCTGGACGGCATCGCCATGCGCGTCCCGGTCCCGACCGGCTCGGCCACCGACCTGGTCGTGACGCTGCAGCGCGAGGTCACCAAGGACGAGGTCAACGCCGCGTTCAAGAAGGCCGCCGACGACGGCGACCTCAAGGGCATCCTGTTCTACACCGAGGACCCGATCGTGTCCTCGGACATCGTCAGCGACCCGGCCTCCTGCACCTTCGACTCCTCCCTGACCATGGTCCAGGAGGGCAACTCGGTGAAGATCCTCGGCTGGTACGACAACGAGTGGGGCTACTCCAACCGCCTCGTGGACCTCACGGTCTTCGTCGGCGGTCAGCTCTGAGGCGCTCGCGCGCTTAGAGCAGGCACCCAGATGTGAGCAGCAGGGTCCGGACCGTTAACGTCCGGACCCTGCAGCATGTCAAAGCCCTCTCCGCAGCCCCTCTCAAGGAGTCCCTCTCTATGAAGACGATCGATGAACTGCTCGCCGGCGGTGTCGCGGGCAAGCGGGTCTTCGTCCGCGCGGACCTGAACGTGCCCCTCGACGGCACCACGATCACCGACGACGGCCGCATCCGCGCCGTCCTGCCCACCGTCAAGGCCCTCGCCGACGCGGGCGCCCGAGTGGTCGTCGCCTCGCACCTGGGCCGCCCCAAGGGCGCCCCGGACCCCGCCTTCTCGCTCGCCCCGGCCGCCACCCGTCTCGGTGAACTCCTGGGCACGGACGTGCGGTTCGCCACCGACACGGTCGGCGACTCCGCCAAGGCCGCCGTCGCGGGCCTGGCCGACGGCCAGGTCGCCGTCGTGGAGAACCTGCGCTTCAACGCGGGCGAGACCAGCAAGGACGACGCCGAGCGCGGCGCCTTCGCGGCGCAGCTCGCCGAGCTCGCCGACGTGTACGTGGGCGACGGCTTCGGTGCCGTGCACCGCAAGCACGCCTCGGTCTTCGACCTGCCGGGCAAGCTGCCGCACTACGCGGGCTATCTGATCGCCACCGAGGTCGGTGTCCTGAAGAAGCTCACCGAGGACGTCCAGCGCCCCTACACCGTCATCCTCGGCGGCGCCAAGGTCTCCGACAAGCTCGCCGTCATCGACGAGCTGCTCGGCAAGGCCGACCGCCTCCTGATCGGCGGCGGCATGGCGTACACCTTCCTCAAGGCCAAGGGCCACGAGGTCGGGATCTCCCTCCTTCAGGAGGACCAGATCCCGGTCGTCACCGAGTACATGGAGCGCGCCGAGAAGAACGGCGTCGAGCTGGTGCTCCCCGTGGACGTCCTGGTCTCCACCGACTTCCCCGACCTGAAGACCAAGGCCCCGGCCGACTTCGAGACGGTCGACGCCGACAGCATCCCGGCGACCATGGAGGGCCTGGACATCGGCCCCAAGACCCGCGAGCTGTTCGCCGCGAAGATCGCCGACGCCGAGACGGTCTTCTGGAACGGGCCGGTGGGCGTCGCCGAGCACCCCGACTACGCCGGTGGCACCGCCGCCGTCGCCCGGGCCCTGCTCAACTGCGACGGCTTCACCGTGGTGGGCGGCGGCGACTCCGCCGCGGCCGTCCGTAACCTGGGCTTCGACGAAAACGCATTCGGCCACATTTCGACCGGCGGCGGCGCCTCCCTCGAATATCTCGAGGGCAAGACGCTCCCCGGCCTCGCCGCACTGGAGGACTGACCTTAATGAGCACGCGCACGCCGCTGATGGCGGGCAACTGGAAGATGAACCTCAACCACCTCGAGGCCATCGCGCACGTCCAGAAGCTCGCGTTCGCGCTCGCCGACAAGGACTACGAGACCGTCGAGGTCGCCGTCCTGCCGCCCTTCACCGATCTGCGCTCCGTGCAGACCCTGGTCGACGGCGACAAGCTCAAGATCAAGTACGGCGCCCAGGACATCTCGGCGTACGACTCCGGCGCCTACACCGGTGAGATCTCGGGCCCGATGCTCTCGAAGCTGAAGTGCACGTACGTGGCCGTCGGCCACTCCGAGCGCCGCCAGTACCACAACGAGACCGACGAGATCTGCAACGCCAAGGTGAAGGCGGCCTTCAAGCACGGCATCACGCCGATCCTGTGCGTCGGCGAGGAGCTGGAGGTCCGTGAGGCGGGCAACGCCGTCGCGCACACCCTCGCCCAGGTCGAGGGCGGCCTCAAGGACGTCCCGGCCGAGCAGGCCGAGTCGATCGTGATCGCGTACGAGCCCGTCTGGGCCATCGGCACCGGCAAGGTCTGCGGCGCCGACGACGCGCAGGCGGTCTGCGCGGCGATCCGCGGCAAGCTCGCCGAGCTGTACACGCAGGAGCTCGCCGACCAGGTCCGCATCCAGTACGGCGGCTCCGTGAAGTCCGGCAACGTCGCGGAGATCATGGCGAAGCCCGACATCGACGGCGCCCTGGTGGGCGGCGCGAGCCTGGACACGGACGAGTTCGTCAAGATCGTTCGCTTCACCGAGCAGTGAGTATGCGCTAACGCCGTTACGACGTACCCTTGCGGGGGTCGGGGCTTGAAATGTGAGCGGGAAACGCTCGCGGAGTAAGCTTCGGCCCCCGTCGTCGATTCAGATCCGAGGAAGTTGGTCCAGCCGTGGTTATGGGGTTCTCGATCGCCCTGATCGTCTTCAGCGCGCTGCTGATGCTGCTGGTGCTGATGCACAAGGGCAAGGGCGGCGGCCTTTCCGACATGTTCGGTGGCGGAATGCAGTCGTCGGTTGGCGGCTCCTCGGTCGCCGAGCGCAACCTGGACCGCATCACCGTCGTGGTCGGTCTGCTCTGGTTCGCCAGCATTGTCGTGCTTGGCATCCTGATGAAGGTCAACAACTGACAACAGGCACCGGCCGCTTGCCACGCCGAGGCGGCCACGCCCTGAAGTCCCGCTCATAGCCCCATGTTCCGTACGCGCCCGCGCGCGCGGCTTATCATGGGGCTTGCGTGTCGGGGTGGGGTGTAACTCCCAACACTGGACGCGCGTTGGGCCTTACGTAGACTGAGGCGCCCGCAGCGGAGCCGGCAGTCGACCCCGCGGCGCAGCCGCCGTTCGAACAGGCAGCACCATCACGCAGGGAGTTACGACCGTGGCAAGTGGCAACGCGATCCGAGGCAGTCGGGTCGGGGCGGGGCCGATGGGCGAGGCCGAGCGCGGTGAGTCCGCGCCGCGACTGCGCATCTCCTTCTGGTGCTCCAACGGGCACGAGACGCAGCCGAGCTTCGCCAGCGACGCGCAGGTCCCCGACACATGGGACTGCCCCCGCTGCGGCTTTCCGGCAGGTCAGGACCGGGACAACCCCCCGGACCCGCCGCGCACCGAGCCGTACAAGACCCACCTCGCGTATGTGCGCGAGCGGCGCAGCGACGCGGACGGCGAGGCCATCCTCGCCGAGGCGCTGGCCAAACTGCGGGGCGAGATCTAGAAGTTGAGAACCGGCCGGGCACCCGAGGTGCCCGGCCGGATCCGTTTCGGCGTCGCCTCGCCGCACCCTCCCGTCCGCCTCGAACGCGCAGGTCAGCGCGGTCTCTTCCGGCGGTTGTCAGTGGTGCCCCCTACCGTGGTGGGTGATCGTGAACCACGCGGCGGACAGGGGGAGTTGTGACGGCTGCGGAGACCGCGCGGGCCGGTGTCGACGGCGCGCGGAGCCTCGCCTGGCGCGGGGGATTCGGCAGGCTGTGGAGCGCCGCCGTGCTCTCCAGCTTCGGTGACTCGCTGCGCAAGGCGGCGCTGCCGCTGCTCGCCGCGTCGCTCACCGACGACCCGCTGCTCATAGCCTCCGTGACCGCCTGCGGCTATCTGCCGTGGCTCGCCTTCGGGCTGCTCGGCGGCGCCGTCGCCGACCGGGTGGACCAGCGGCGCGCCATGTGGCGGGTGGACGTGGCGCGCGGCGTGCTCGTCGGGGCCTTCGCCCTCGCCGTGGCGCTCGGCCACGCCTCCATCGGCCTGCTGATCGCGCTCGCCCTGGTCCTCACCACGCTCCAGACCCTGTTCGACAACGCGGCCACGGCCCTGCTGCCCGCCCTCGTGGACCGCGCGGCCCTGGGCAGCGCCAATGCCCGGCTGCTGACCGGACAGCAGCTCGCCGGGGGCCTCCTCGCCGCGCCCGCGGTGCCCTTCCTGATCGCCGCGGGCCCCGGCCTCCCGTACGCGGCCGACGCGGTGACCTATCTGGTCGCGGCCGCGCTCGTGGCCTCCCTGCGGGTGCCCGCGCCCGGGCATCCGCCCGGGCCCGCCCCGGCCACCCTGCGGTCCGACATCGCGCACGGGCTGCGGGTCCTGGGGCGGGACCGGGTGCTGCGGGGCCTGTGCGCGGCCACCGCGGTGGGCAACGTCGGCATAGGTGCGCTCCTCGCCACCCTCGTCGTCCTCGTCACCGACTGGCTGCACGCGGGCAGCGGCGGATACGCGGCGGCCATGACCGCGTACGCGGCCGGGAGCCTGGTGGGCGGGGCGCTCGCCGGACGCCTCGCCCGGCGCCTCGGGCGGGTGCGCGCCGTGCTCGCCGCCGGGGCGGCCCAGATCGCCGCGCTCGTGGTCATGGGCACGGTCCGCGACATCACGGCCCTGACCGCGAGCATGACCCTGTTCGGCGCCATGGGGATGGTGTGGAACGTCAGTACCCACACCCTGATGCAGGAGCGCGCGCCCGCCGCCGCCCTGGGGCGCATCAGCGCGGCGTTCCGGACCCTGGGCGTCGCGGGGGCGCCGCTCGGGGCGATGCTCGGCGGGGCCGTGGCCGCGCTCCGGGGGCCCAACACGCCGATGCTGCTGGCGGCCGTCCTGTTCGCGCTCTCGGTCGTCGTGCTCACCCCCGCGCTCAAGCCGACGGACACCTCGCGCCCCACGCTGATCAACTAGGTTGGGAGCGCAGTGGGGCGTAGGCACGCACGTTGTACGAGAGAGGGCGGAAGTACAGATGAACGCAGTTGGCCGCACCAGGCTCCACCAGACGGCCGAGTGGACGGCCCTGGTCAAGCACCGGGAGGAACTGGGGGAGGTGCAGCTGCGGGAGCTGTTCGACGCCGACCCCGGCCGCGCCGAGCGCTACACGGCCCAGGTCGGCGACCTGCACATCGACTACTCCAAGCACCTGGTGACCGACGAGACCCTCGCGCTCCTGCGGGACCTCGCCGTGGCGACGGACGTGTTCGGACTGCGGGACGCCATGTTCCGGGGCGAGAAGATCAATTCGACGGAGGGCCGGGCGGTGCTGCACACCGCGTTGCGTGCGCCGGCGGGTGCCGTGGTGGAGGTCGATGGTGAGAACGTGGTGCCGGGTGTGCACGCGGTGCTGGAGAAGATGGGGGCGTTCGCGGGGCGGGTCCGTTCGGGTGAGTGGAGGGGCCACACGGGCAAGCGCATCAAGAACGTGGTCAATGTCGGTATCGGGGGCTCCGATCTCGGCCCGGCGATGGCCTATGAGGCCCTGCGGCCCTATACCGCGCGTGATCTGACGTTCCGCTTCGTGTCGAACGTGGACGGTGCCGATCTGCATGAGGCCGTGCGGGATCTGGATGCGGCGGAGACGCTGTTCGTCATCGCGTCCAAGACGTTCACCACGATCGAGACGATCACCAACGCCCGGGCCGCCCGCTCCTGGCTTCTTGAGTCCCTCGGTGACGAGGCGGCCGTGGCCCGGCATTTCGTGGCGCTGTCGACGAATGCCGAGAAGGTGGCGGACTTCGGTATCGACACGGCGAACATGTTCGAGTTCTGGGACTGGGTGGGGGGTCGGTACTCCTTCGATTCGGCGATCGGTCTGTCGTTGATGATCGCGATCGGTCCGGATGCCTTCCGGGAGATGCTGGACGGTTTCCGGCTGGTGGATGAGCACTTCCGTACGGCGCCTGCGGAGGCGAATGTGCCGTTGCTGCTGGGGCTGCTGGGTGTCTGGTACGGCAACTTCCATGACGCGCAGGCGCATGCGGTGCTGCCGTATGCGCATTACCTGTCGAAGTTCACGGCGTATCTGCAGCAGCTGGACATGGAGTCCAACGGCAAGTCCGTGGACCGGGAGGGCAATCCGGTGCAGTGGCAGACCGGTCCGGTGGTGTGGGGCACGCCGGGGACCAATGGCCAGCATGCGTACTACCAGTTGATCCATCAGGGTACGAAGCTCATTCCGGCGGACTTCATCGGTTTCGCGCGGCCCGTTGAGGAGCTGGGTGTGCTGGGGGGTCAGCATGATCTGCTGATGGCCAACTTCTTCGCGCAGACGCAGGCGCTGGCCTTCGGCAAGACGCCTGAGGAGGTGCGGGCCGAGGGGGTGCCGCAGGAGCTGGTGGCGCACAAGACGTTCCGGGGCAACCATCCCACGACGACGGTTTTGGCGCGGGAGCTGACGCCGTCGGTGCTCGGTCAGCTGATCGCGCTGTATGAGCACAAGGTGTTCGTCCAGGGTGCGGTGTGGAACATCGATTCCTTCGATCAGTGGGGTGTGGAGCTGGGCAAGGTCCTTGCCAAGCGGGTCGAGCCCGCCCTGAGCGAGGGCGCGGACGTGCCCGGTCTCGACCCGTCCACGAAGGCACTGGTCGCGAAGTACCGCGAACTGCGCGGGCGTTGAGCCCGACGGCCCGGCCCGGCGCCCCCGTCCGCCGGGCCGGGCCCGCCCGCGTTCACCCGCATGGCCGACCCGGCTCCCCCTCCGGACTGCGGGGTCCTGGCCCCCGCTGAAGCATGGGGGCATGACGCAACAGCAGGGCTGGTCCGCCCCCGTACCGCCGCCGCAGCGGAAGAAGCGCCGGAAGTGGCCCTGGTTGCTCCTCGTGCTCGCCCTGCTCCTTGCCGGTGGCTGCGCGGCGCTGTTCGTGGGAGTCGTGCATGAGGTCGACAAGGAGTCGAAACGTGAGGTCACCGTCCGCTACGAGGTGACGGGCGACGCCAAGGACGTGACGGTCACCTACTCCGTCTACCGCGACGGAGACCTCTCCCAGAACCAGGTCAGCGGCGTGGACCTGCCCTGGCGCAAGACGGAGGAGACGAAGGGCTTCGTCAAGGGCGGGACGCTCGTCGCCACCCTGGGAGCCTCCGGCGGCACCCTCCGCTGCGAGGTCACCGTCGACGGCAGCACCCACACCGCCAGGGCCAGCGGCCCCTTCGCCTCGGCCACCTGCGACGGCTTCTGAACTCCGCCACCAGCGACGGCCGCTGAAAGCGGAACGCCGCCGGGCCCCGGTCCGCAAGAGGACCGGGGCCCGGCGGCGTCCCCGTACCGAGCCGTGCGTGCGCTCAGGGCGACGCCGGCGGGTACAGGTCCCGGGGGAGCTGGGAAGCCGCCGCCGCGTCCAGGAGCCACAGGGTGCGGGAGCGGCCGTACGCGCCCGCCGCGGGGGCCTGGACCTCGCCCGCCCCGGACAGGGCGATCGCCGCCGCCTTCGCCTTGTCCTCGCCCGCCGCGAGCAGCCAGACCTCGCGGGCGCAGCGGATCGCGGGCAGGGTCAGCGAGATCCGGGTGGGCGGCGGCTTCGGCGCGCCGTGCACGCCGACCACCATCCGCTCCGTCTCGCGGACCGCGGGCAGCTCGGGGAAGAGCGACGCCACGTGCGTGTCCGGGCCGACGCCCAGCATGAGCACGTCGAAGGCCGGGACGCGGCCGCCCGCCGCGGAAGCCGCCGACGGGTAGTGCTCGGGACCGGCCGCCGCGGCCAGCTCGGCCGCGTACGCCTCGGCGGCGGCGTCCGCGCCGTCCCCGTCGGCGCCCACCCCGTACGGGCCGTCCGACGCGGGCATCGGGTGCACCCGCGCCGGGTCGAGCGGCACCGAGTCGAGCAGGGCGGCGCGGGCCTGCGTGTGGTTGCGCTCGGGGTCGCCCTCCGGCAGGAAGCGCTCGTCGCCCCACCACAGGTCGAGCCGGGACCAGTCCACGGCGTCGCGCGCGGGAGCCGAACTCAGTGCCGCGAGCAGTCCGTTGCCGTTGCGGCCGCCGGTGAGGACCACGGAGGCGTAGCCACGGGCCGCCTGCGCGTCGACGATCTTCGTGATCAGGCGCGCCGCGGCGGCCTGAGCCATCAGCTCCTTGTCGCGGTGCACGACGAGCTGGGGTGCGGTGGTCACTTCGCGGCCGCCTTCTTGGCGGAGGCCGCCTTCTTCGCCGTACGGCCGCCGCTCCCGGGGGCCTTCTTGGCCGGGGCGGAGCCGGACGCGTCCGGCTCCTGGGGGGCCGCCGCCATGGCCGACCGCGCCGTCTCGTCGAGCCGGTCGACGCCGAACCTCAGCGCCGACGCGTAGGTGTCGTCCGGGTCGAGGCGGCGCAGCTCCTCCGCGATCAGCTCGGAGGTCTCGCGGCGCTTGAGCGCCACCGCGCGGTCCGGCTGGCCCTGGATGGAGAGCGTGGCGAGCGCGCCGTCCGCCCGGTCGAGCACGATCGGGCCGCAGTTGGTCTCCATGCGCACGCCGGTCAGGCCCGGGCCCGTGGACAGGCTGCGCCTGACCGGTACGGAGAGCCGGTCGGCGAGCCACATCGCGAGCAGCTCGACGCTCGGGTTGAACTCCTCGCCCTCCACCTCGGCGGCGGTGACCTCGCAGGTGACCTGGTCCAGGGCGGCCGCGAGCATGGAGCGCCACGGCGTGATCCGGGTCCAGGACAGGTCGGTGTCGCCGGGGTGGTACGCCTCGGCGCGCGCGGTCAGCTCCTGGATGGGCTGCTCGGCGGCGTAGGTGTCGGTGACCCGGCGCTGGGCGAGCGCGCCCAGGGGGTCCTGGGCGGGGTCGATCGGGGCGTTCACCGGCCACCACACGACGGTCGGGGCGTCCGGCAGGAGCAGCGGCAGGACGACCGACTGGGCGTGGTTGACGACGTCGCCGTAGAGCCGCAGGACCACCGTTTCGCCGGTGCCCGCGTCGGCACCGACGCGGACCTCGGCGTCCAGGCGTGAGGACGTGCGGTCCCGGGGCGAACGCGAGACGCGCTTGATGACGACGAGCGTGCGCGAGGGGTGCTCGCGCGAGGCCTCGCTCGCCGCCTTCAGGGCGTCGTACGCGTTCTCCTCGTCGGTGACGATGACGAGGGTGAGGACCATGCCCACGGCCGGGGTGCCGATCGCCCGGCGCCCCTGTACGAGCGCCTTGTTGATCTTGCTGGCCGTGGTGTCCGTAAGGTCGATCTTCATGGCCGGCGCCAGCTCCGTCCGTCTCGTGCAAGCATCTCGTCCGCCTCGACCGGGCCCCACGTACCGGACGGGTACTGTGCGGGCTTGCCGTGCGTGTCCCAGTACTCCTCGATCGGGTCGAGGATCTTCCAGGACAGCTCGACCTCCTCGGTGCGCGGGAAGAGGTTGGCGTCGCCGAGCAGGACGTCCAGGATCAGCCGTTCGTAGGCCTCCGGGCTGGACTCGGTGAAGGACTCGCCGTACGCGAAGTCCATCGACACGTCCCGGATCTCCATGGAGGTGCCGGGCACCTTGGAGCCGAAGCGGACCGTGATGCCCTCGTCCGGCTGGACGCGGATGACGATGGCGTTCTGGCCGAGCTCCTCCGTCGCCGTGTGGTCGAAGGGGGAGTGCGGGGCGCGCTGGAAGACGACCGCGATCTCGGTGACGCGGCGGCCCAGGCGCTTGCCGGTGCGCAGGTAGAACGGGACGCCCGCCCAGCGGCGGTTGTCCACCGACAGCTTGACGGCGGCGTACGTGTCGGTCTTCGACTTCGCGTCGATGCCGTCTTCCTGGAGGTAGCCGACGGCCTTCTCGCCGCCCTGCCACCCGGCGGAGTACTGCCCGCGCACGGTGTCGCGGCCCAGGTCCTTCGGCAGGCGTACGGCGCCGAGCACCTTGGCCTTCTCGGCGACAAGCGCGTCCGCGTCGAAGGAGGCGGGCTCCTCCATGGCGGTCAGGGCCATGAGCTGGAGCAGGTGGTTCTGGATGACGTCACGGGCGGCGCCGATGCCGTCGTAGTAGCCCGCGCGGCCACCGATGCCGATGTCCTCGGCCATGGTGATCTGCACGTGGTCGACGTAACTCCGGTTCCAGATCGGCTCGAACATCTGGTTGGCGAAGCGGAGCGCCAGGATGTTCTGGACGGTTTCCTTGCCCAGGTAGTGGTCGATCCGGAACACCTGGTCCGGGGCGAACACCTCGTGGACGATCGCGTTCAGCTCCTGGGCCGACTTCAGGTCGTGGCCGAAGGGCTTCTCGATGACGGCGCGCCGCCACGAGCCCTCGGGCGCGTCCGCGAGGCCGTGCTTCTTGAGCTGCTGGACGACCTGCGGGAAGAACTTCGGGGGGACCGACAGGTAGAAGGCGAAGTTGCCGCCCGTGCCCTGCTTCTTGTCCAGGTCCTCGATGGTGGCCTTGAGCTGCTCGAAGGCGTCGTCGTCGTCGAAGTTGCCCTGGACGAAGCGCATGCCCTGGATGAGCTGCTGCCAGACCTCCTCGCGGAAGGGCGTGCGCGCGTGTTCCTTGACCGCGTCGTGCACCTCCTGGGCGAAGTCCTCGTCCTGCCACTCACGGCGGGCGAAGCCGATCAGGGAGAAGCCGGGCGGCAGCAGACCGCGGTTGGCCAGGTCGTACACCGCGGGCATCAGCTTTTTCCGGGACAGGTCGCCCGTCACGCCGAAGATGACCAGGCCCGACGGCCCCGCGATGCGCGGGAGCCGTCGGTCCGCGGCGTCACGAAGCGGATTGGCTCCATGAACTGCGGTCAAGGTGTCAGCCCTCCGAGGGGGTGAGGCGCTTCAGCTCGGCCTCGGTCGACTTGAGCAGGTCGTTCCAGGACGCCTCGAACTTGTCGACGCCCTCGTCCTCCAGGAGCTGCACGACCTCGTCGTAGGAGATCCCGAGCTTCTCGACGGCCGCGATGTCCGCGCGCGCCTGGTCGTACGTCCCGGCGATGGTGTTGCCGGTGATCTGACCGTGGTCGGCGGTGGCCTCCAGGGTCGCCTCCGGCATGGTGTTCACCGTGCCCGGCGCGACCAGGTCGTCGACGTACAGGGTGTCCTTGTACGCCTTGTCCTTGACGCCCGTCGACGCCCACAGCGGACGCTGCTTGTTGGCGTGCGCCTTGTCGAGCGCGACCCAGCGGTCCGAAGAGAAGACCTCCTCGTACGCCTCGTAGGCGAGCCGGGCGTTGGCGAGGGCGGCCTTGCCGCGCTGCGCCTTGGCCTCGTCGGTGCCGAGGGCGTCGATGCGCTTGTCGATCTCGGTGTCCACGCGGGACACGAAGAAGGACGCCACCGAGTGGATCTTCTCCAGGTCCAGGCCGCGCTCCTTGGCCTTCTCCAGGCCCGCCAGATACGCGTCCATGACCTCGCGGTAGCGCTCGAGCGAGAAGATCAGCGTCACGTTGACGCTGATGCCGAGGCCGATGACCTCGGTGATCGCCGGGAGGCCCGCCTTGGTCGCGGGGATCTTGATCAGCGTGTTCGGCCGGTCCACCAGCCACGCCAGCTGCTTCGCCTCGGCGATCGTCGCCGCCGTGTGGTGCGCGAGCCGCGGGTCGACCTCGATCGACACCCGGCCGTCCTGGCCGCCCGTGGCGTCGAAGACCGGGCGCAGGATGTCGGCGGCGTCACGGACGTCCGCCGTCGTGATCATGCGGATCGCTTCCTCGACGGTCACCTTGCGCGCGGCGAGGTCGGCGAGCTGCTGCTCGTAGCCGTCGCCGGACGAGATGGCCTTCTGGAAGATCGACGGGTTGGTCGTGACGCCCACGACGTGCTGCTGGTCGATCAGTTCGGCGAGGTTGCCGGACGTGATCCGCTTGCGCGACAGGTCGTCCAGCCAGATCGCGACGCCTTCGTCGGAGAGGCGCTTGAGTGCGTCTGTCATGGAATTACATCTCCTACTGGTCGTATGAGGGCGTCAGCGCTGGGCTGCCGCGATCGATTCCCGCGCCGCCGCGGCCACCGCGTCGGCAGTGAATCCGAACTCGCGGAAGAGGACCTTTCCGTCCGCCGAAGCACCGAAGTGTTCGAGCGAGACGATGCGGCCCGCGTCGCCGACGTACTTGTGCCAGGTGAGACCGATGCCCGCCTCGACGGCCACGCGCGCCTTGACGGACGGCGGCAGCACGCTGTCGCGGTACCCCTGGTCCTGCTCCTCGAACCACTCCACCGACGGCATCGAGACGACCCGCGTGGGGACGCCCGCCGCCTGGAGCTGCTCGCGCGCCTCGACGGCGAGCTGCACCTCGGAGCCGGTGCCGATGAGGACGACCTCGGGGGCCGTGCTCTGCCCGGAGGGCCCTTCGGCCTCGAACAGCACGTAGCCGCCCCGGGCCGCGCCCTCGGTGACCTCGCGGTCGTACGTCGGCACGCCCTGACGGGTCAGCGCGAGGCCGTGCGGGGCGCCCTTGCCGAACTCCTTCGTGTAGCGCTTGAGGATCTCGCGCCACGCGATCGCGGTCTCGTTGGCGTCCGCCGGGCGGACCACGTTCAGACCCGGGATGGCGCGCAGCGTCGCGAGGTGCTCGACCGGCTGGTGGGTGGGGCCGTCCTCGCCGAGGCCGATGGAGTCGTGCGTCCACACGTACGTCACCGGCAGGTGCATCAGGGCCGACAGGCGCACGGCGTTGCGCATGTAGTCGGAGAACACCAGGAAGGTGCCGCCGTAGATGCGGGTGTTGCCGTGCAGCGCGATGCCGTTCATCTCCGCGGCCATGGAGTGCTCGCGGATGCCGTAGTGGATCGTGCGGCCGTACGGGTCGGCCTCCGGCAGCGGGTTGTCCGCGGGCAGGAACGACGAGGTCTTGTCGATCGTGGTGTTGTTCGACCCCGCGAGGTCGGCGGAGCCGCCCCACAGCTCGGGGACGACCGCGCCGAGCGCCTGGAGGACCTTGCCGGACGCGGCACGCGTTGCGACGCCCTTGCCCGCCTCGAAGACCGGGAGCTTCTCCTCCCAGCCGGTGGGCAGCTCGCCCGCGGCGATCCGGTCGAACTCGGCGGCGCGCTCGGCGTTGGCGCCGCGCCACTCCTGGAACGACTTCTCCCACTCGGCCTTGGCCAGGCGGCCCCGGTCGAGGGCCTCACGGGTGTGGGCCAGGACCTCGTCGGCGACCTCGAAGGTCTGCTCCGGGTCGAAGCCGAGGACGCGCTTGGTGGCCGCGACCTCCTCGTCGCCGAGCGCCGAGCCGTGCGCGGCCTCGGTGTTCTGCGCGTTCGGCGCGGGCCAGGCGATGATCGAGCGCATCGCGATGAACGAGGGCTTGTCCGTGACGGCCTTGGCCCGCTGGATCGCCGCGTACAGCGCCTGCGGGTCGAGGTCGCCGTTCTCCTTCGGCTCCACGCGCTGGACGTGCCAGCCGTAGGCCTCGTAGCGCTTCTCGGTGTCCTCGGAGACCGCGGTCTCCGTGTCGCCCTCGATCGAGATGTGGTTGTCGTCCCACAGCAGGATCAGATTGCCGAGCTTCTGGTGCCCGGCCATCGACGACGCCTCGGCGGAGATGCCCTCCTGGAGGCAGCCGTCACCGGCGATGGCGTAGATGAAGTGGTCGAACGGGGAGGTGCCGGGGGCCGCCTCCGGGTCGAAGAGACCGCGCTCGTAGCGCGCGGCCATCGCCATGCCCACGGCGTTCGCGACACCCTGGCCCAGCGGACCCGTGGTGGTCTCGACGCCGACCGTGTGGCCGTACTCCGGGTGGCCCGGGGTCTTCGAGCCCCAGGTGCGGAACGCCTTGAGATCGTCCAGCTCAAGACCGAAACCGGCCAGGTAGAGCTGGATGTACAAGGTCAGCGAGGAGTGCCCCGCGGAGAGCACGAATCGGTCCCGGCCGGTCCAGTCGGCGTCCGCCGGGTCGTGCCGCATCACCTTCTGGAAGAGGGTGTACGCGGCAGGCGCGAGGCTCATGGCCGTACCCGGATGGCCGTTGCCGACCTTCTGTACGGAGTCCATGGCCAGGACCCGGCCGGTGTCGACGGCCCGCTGGTCCAGATCGGTCCACTCGAGGTCTGTGGTGGTCGGCTTGATGCTCACCCTGGGTCAGGGCTCCTCTCCACAATGTCGAATGCCGGTGGCAGGAACCGCACCGGCCGCTGTCGAGCCTACCCCTGTAAGAACGTGCATTTTTTCGAGTCATTCCAGACTGCCGGGGCCCGCTGCGATCCGCCTCCTGAACGGGCGACACCGCTCTCACCATGTGAAGTCGGGACCGCTCATCTGGGTTCCGATTCCGCCCGGGGTGTCCGTTCGCGCGCCCGGCCCCCAAGACCCCTCGTCTGGCCGCTCAACACGAACCCACCCCCGCGAAGGGCCGGGTATGGGCAACGTCTACAGTGGCGTGGTACGCGTGAGCCTTTACCGGATCTTCATGTCTGAAGGTCCGCCGCGGGCTTGCTGGGATGTCTCTGTCAGGGGTGTGCGTGACGGCCGTTGAATCCCGTCCACTGGGGACGCTCGGGACGAGCCAGAGCCCGAGCCACCGGCCGTTCGGGGCCCGAGTCAAGGCGTTCGTGGCGCTGACGAAGCCACGGATCATCGAGCTGCTGCTGATCACCACCGTTCCGGTGATGTTCCTCGCCGAGCAGGGCGTGCCCGATCTGAAGCTGGTGTTCCTCACCTGCCTCGGCGGCTACCTGTCCGCGGGCGGGGCCAACGCGCTGAACATGTGGTACGACCGCGACATCGACGCCCTCATGGAGCGCACGTCGCAGCGGCCGCTGGTCACCGGCATGGTCAGCCCCCGTGAGTGCCTGGCCTTCGGCATCACGCTGGCGGTCGTCTCCACGCTGCTCTTCGGCCTCGCCGTCAACTGGCTGTCCGCCTGGCTGTCCCTCGGCGCGCTGCTCTTCTACGTGGTCGTCTACACGATGATCCTCAAGCGGCGCACCTCCCAGAACATCGTCTGGGGCGGCATCGCGGGCTGTCTGCCGGTGCTCATCGGCTGGTCGTCCGTGACCAACTCGATGTCGTGGGCGCCCGTCATCCTCTTCCTCGTGATGTTCTTCTGGACGCCGCCGCACTACTGGCCGCTGTCCATGCGGGTCAAGGAGGACTACGCGCGCGTGGGCGTGCCGATGCTCCCGGTCATCGCCTCCAACAAGGTGGTCGCCCGGCAGATCGTCCTCTACAGCTGGGTCATGGTCCTGGTCTCGCTGCTGCTCCAGCCGCTCGGCTACACCGGCTGGTTCTACACGGCCGTCGCCCTCGCCACGGGCGGCTGGTGGCTGTGGGAGGCGCACGCGCTCCAGAACCGCGCCAAGGCGGAGGAGACCGGCGCCAAGCTCAAGGAGATGCGCCTGTTCCACTGGTCCATCACCTATGTGTCGCTGCTGTTCGTGGCGGTCGCGGTGGACCCCTTCCTGCGCTAGGGCCCCGACTCCGCTCGGCCTTCGCGGCCCCGTCGCCCTCCGGGTGGCGGGGCCGCTCCGCGTTCCGGGGCGCGGAGCTCAGCGGTCGGTGAGGTGCAGATGGCCGTCCCCGTCGAGGCGGGCCGCGCGGCCGGTGCGGAACCAGCCGTCCCGCAGCACCGCGTCCGTGGCCTCCTTGTCCCTGAGGTACCCGTCGAAGAGCAGCGGGCCGCGCACCCACAGCTCACCGCCCGTGACCCGGACCGCCACCCCCGGCGCGGGCACCCCGCAGCTGCCGGGCCTGGCCCGTACGTCGGCGTGGTCGAGGGCGGCGACGTCCCCCGCCTCGGGCGTGCTGAGGAAGGCCCGGACCCGGGCCGCGGGCGTCGCGGTGCGGATGGCCTCGATCAGTCGCGGGGGAGCGGCGCCCGCCGCCGTCTCCGTGTCGGCCGAGCGCAGCGTGGCCAGGTGGTGCGGGGCTGTGTCCAGGACCTGCCACCACACCTCGGGCGGGCACACCAGACGCGTGGCGCGGTGCTCGCGCACGGCCGCGCAGATCGCCCCGGGCCCCGGCGCCTCCGGCAGCACGACGGTGCCCCGGGCCTGCCACTGCCGCAGCACGGCGGTCCACAGGCCCCAGTGCCCCGCGGGAAAGCCGCACACCAGGGCGCCCGGCACCTCGGGCCGGCCGCCGCAGTGCGCGCGCAGGACGCTCGCGCGGTGCGACAGGACGACGCCGTGCGGGCGGCAGGGGCCGGCGAAGAGCACCAGGTGGGGGTCCTTCTCCGCGGGTCCCTCGGGCCGCTCGGGCCGCTCGGGCTTGTCGGGCCGCTCGGGCCCGTCGGTTCTGTCGGCCTCATCGGGTGACGCGGCTCGCGGGGCGGGCGCGTCACCCTCCGCAAGCGAGGCGTCCGGGCGTACCGCTTCCTCGCGCACGTCGTCCGTGGGCGCGCCGTCCGCGAGGACGGCGTGCCGCGTCCGCGCGTCCGCCGCGAACCGCGCGCCCTCGGCCGCCCGCCCGGCGTCCGTCAGGACCAGGCGCGGTGCCGCCGCCCGCACGACACGGGCCGACCACGCGTCGGGACCGAGCGGCACGAGGACCACCCCGGCGCGCGCGGCCCCCGCGTACACCTGGAGCGCCTCGACGGGGGCTCCGGCCGACGGCCACGCCACGCGGTCGCCGCGGCGCACGCCGCAGGCCGCCAGGTGCCCGGCGGCCCGGTCGGCGGCCGCGTCGAGGGCGGCGAAGGTGAGCACGCGCCCGCCGAACACCACGGCAGGGCGGTGCGGGGCGGCCCCGGCGGCGGACCGGACGACCTCGCCGACCAGCAGACCGGACATGCCCTCGTCCTACCACGGGCCGCCGCAAGGGGGAACGGCCGCGCGCACCGATGCCGCGACCGTGGCCGAGACCACGCCACCCGGGCGTCGCCGAACGATCTACCCGTCGGTAGCATCCTGTGCCATGGCAGACACGGAGCAGGGCACCGCCGCGGCGGCAGAGCAGGGCGAGCAGACGGCCGCGGCGGCCCCGGTGGACAAGGACGCCGCGCGCGCCGACCGCAAGGCCGCCAAGCTGGCCCGGCAGATCACCGCGTTCGCGCGGGCCCACGGCGGCGCCGAGGGGCAGATCGCGTACATCGGGCAGCGGGGCTCCCGGATCGTCCTCGTGGGCGCGGACGGCGGCTGGGGCGACCTCGTCGCGCCGACCCACGCGATCGCCCTGAGCGCCGTGGAGAAGGCCGGGATCACCGTCCACGACGACTTCGACGGCGACTTCGCCGCCAAGGTGCGGACGGGTCCGTACGAGTGGACGCGCATGGCGGGCATCCAGATCGGTGGCCCCTCGGGCGGATGAGACGCGCCCGGGGCGGGCACGGAGTGACAAGGCGAGCAACACCTGTCGCCACGGTCACCCGTTAGGACCGTAGGAGTACGGTCCACGCAGGGGAGCCAGGATGATCGAAACGCCGTCCCTGGTGGACCAGCACTGCCACGGCGTCCTGCGCACGGAGCTCGGGCTCGGCACGTTCGAGGCGCACCTCGGCCGCGGCGAGGGCCCGCCCGCCCCGGGCACCACCTTCTTCGACACCCAGACCGGCTTCGCGGTGCGCCGCTGGTGTCCGCCGCTCCTCGGGCTCGAACCGCACTGTCCGCCCGCCCGCTATCTGGCCCGGCGCCGCGAACTGGGCGTCCTGGAGTCCGGGCGGCGCCTGCTGCGCGGCAGCGGCATCACCACGTACCTCGTCGACACCGGCCTGCCCGGGGACCTCACGGGTCCCGGGGAGCTCGCGACCACCGGGGCCGCGGAGGCCCATGAGATCGTGCGCCTCGAACTGCTCGCCGAGCAGGTCGCCGACACCTCGGGAACCGTCGACTCCTTCCTCGCCAACCTGGCCGAGTCCGTGCACGGGGCCGCGGCCGGAGCCGTCGCCTTCACCTCGGTCGCGGGGGCGCGCGGGGACCGGCCGCTGCCGCCCGAGCCGCCGGGCCCCGGCGAGGTGCGCGGCGCGGCGGGCCGCTGGCTCGCCGGGCGCCAGGTGGGCGGTGAGCTGGCCGACCCCGTGCTCCTGCGGCACCTGCTGTGGATCGCCGTGGCCTCCGGCCTGCCGCTACAGCTGCACACCGGTGCCGCCGACCCGCAGCGGTCCTTCGGCGCGTTCGCCCGCGCCACCGCGGGCCTCGGCACCGACCTGGTGCTGCTGCACGGCTATCCGCACCACCGCGCGGCGGCCCACCTCGCGGGCGTCTTCCCGCACGTGTACGCGGACCTGGGGCCCGCGCTGGTGCGCACCGGGGCCCGCGCGGCGGCCGTGCTCGCCGAGATCCTGGAGCTCGCCCCCTTCGGCAAGCTGCTGTTCTCCAGCGGCGCCCACGGCCTGCCGGAGCTGCACGTGGTGGGGGCGACCCTGTTCCGCGAGGCGCTCAGCCGGGTGCTCGGCACCTGGGTGGCCGAGGGCGCGTGGTCGCTCGCGGACGCGCAGCGGGTGGCGGCGATGATCGCGGCGGACAACGCGCGACGGGTCTACGGCCTCACGGACGAGTGACGGGTCCACGGCCCCACCGACGCGCCATGGCCTCACGGACGGGGCCGCACGCACGAGTGACGCCCCGCCGCGCCGACGGGGCGTCAAAAGGGAGCGGGCGCGGCGCTCAGACCGCGGACAGCTCCGCGTCGGCCTGCGCCGGGACCTCGGGCGCCGTCGCGGGCCGCTCGCGCAGCGAGAGCAGCACCCGCAGCACCGCGATCCACACCACGCACGAGCCCAGCATGTGGGCCGCGACCAGGACCTCCGGCAGGTCCGTGAAGTACTGCACATAGCCCACGACGCCCTGCGCGAGCAGCACCAGGAACAGGTCGCGGGTGCGGGCCAGCGGCCCCGCCGGGGCGTCGACCGCCTTGAGGACGAACCACAGGGCGAAGGTCAGCGTGACCACGATCCACGCCAGGACGGCGTGCAGCTTGGTGACGGACTCCCAGTCCAGGCCGATCGCGTCCACCTTCATGCGGGGCACGTCGCTGGAGTCGCCCGCGTGCGGGCCCGCGCCCGTCACGACCGTGCCGACCGTGATCAGGAGCACCGTCACGCCGGTCAGCACCCAGACGAGCTGGGCGACGGCCTTGCCGACCAGCGGGCGCGTCGGGGCGTCGCCCTCACGGGTGCGCTGCCAGGTCGCCGTGGCGACCGCGATCAGGGCGGTGGAGAGCAGGAAGTGCGCCGCGACCGTGTACGGGTTGAGGCCGACGAGCACGACGATGCCGCCGAGGACGGCGTTGCCCATGACGATCCAGAACTGCGCCCAGCCGTACCGCGTCAGGCTGCGCCGCCACGGCTTCTGCGAGCGGGCCGCGATGATCGCGAACCCGACGACCGCGCACAGGGCGTACGTCAGCATGCGGTTGCCGAACTCGACGACGCCGTGGAAGCCCATCTCGCTCGTCGCGGTGAGCGAGTCGTCGGTGCACTTGGGCCAGGTCGGGCAGCCGAGGCCCGATCCCGTCAGGCGCACGGCGCCGCCGGTGACCACGATGACGACCGTCATCACGAGGGCGGCGAGGGCCGCGCGCTGGACGGTCCGCCCGGTCGGGGTCCAGCGTTCGGCGATGAAGGCGAGCGGGTTGCGCGCGAACTGGGCGGCGTCGGCTCGGGTCACTTTGGGCACGGCCCCCATCGTAGGGGGCCGCTTGTGCACGGCTTCACGAGGGGGACGTATCCGCTCCAACTGTGATGCCGGTTACGCCCTGTGGGGCTCGTGGGCTACTCCCAGCGGAAGAAGCGGGCCGCCGCGCCGAGCCCGAGGACCGCCCACACCGCGAGGATCCCGAGGTCGCCCCACGGCATCGCGGCGCCGTCCTGGAGCACGTCGCGCAGGCCGTCCGAGAGGGCCGAGATGGGCAGCAGGGCGAGCGCGGACTCGACGGCTCCCGGGAACCGGTCGAGCGGCACGATGACGCCGCCGCCGACGAGGAGGAGGAGGAACACGAGGTTCGCGGCGGCCAGCGTCGCCTCCGCCCTGAGCGTGCCCGCCATCAGCAGGCCGAGCCCGGAGAAGGCCGCCGTACCGAGCACGAGGAGCAGCAGGACGGCCAGCGGGTTGCCGTGCGGCGACCAGCCGAGCGCGAAGGCGATCACGGTGAGGAGCGCGATCTGGAGCACCTCGGTGACCAGGACCGACAGGGTCTTCGCGGTCATCAGGCCCCAGCGCGGCAGCGGTGAGGCGCCGAGCCGCTTGAGCACGCCGTAGCGCCGCTCGAAGCCGGTGGCGATGGCCTGCCCGGTGAACGCCGTGGACAGGACGGCGAGCGCGAGGACGCCCGGGGCGAGGAAGTCCACGGCCTTCCCGTCGCCGGTGTCGACGACGTCGACGGCGCTGAAGAGGACGAGCAGCAGCGTGGGGATGACGATGGTGAGCAGCAGCTGTTCGCCGTTGCGCAGCAGCATCTTCGTCTCCAGGACCGCCTGTGCGCGGATCATCCGGGAGAGGGGGGCCGCGCCCGGCCTCGGGGCGTACGTCCCCGGCGTACCGGCGGTGGCAGTGGTGTCGGCGGTGCTGGTCACGACCGCAGCTCCTTACCCGTGAGCTCCAAGAAGACGTCCTCCAGGGTGTGCCGTTCGACGGAGATCCGGTCGGGCATGACGCCGTGCTGCGCGCACCAGGAGGTGACGGTGGCGAGCAGCTGGGGGTCCACGGTGCCGCTCACGCGGTAGGCGCCGGGGGTGAGTTCGGCGGCGGCGGAGTCCGGGGGCAGGGCCTTGAGGAGCGAGCCGACGTCGAGGCCGGGGCGGCCGGTGAAGCGCAGGGTGTTCTCGGCGCCGCCGCGGCACAGCTCCTCGGGGCTGCCCTGGGCGATGACCTTGCCGGCGTCGATGATGGCGACGTCGTCGGCGAGCTCCTCGGCCTCGTCCATGTAGTGGGTCGTGAGGATCACGGAGACGCCGTCGCGGCGCAGGTCGCGGACGAGGTCCCAGGTGGCTCGGCGGGCCTGCGGGTCGAGTCCGGCGGTCGGCTCGTCGAGGAAGACGAGCTCGGGGCGGCCGACGACGGCGAGGGCGAGGGCGAGCCGCTGCTGCTGGCCGCCGGAGAGGCGGCGGTAGCCGGTGCGGCCGCAGGACTCCAGGCCGAGGCGGGCGATGAGGGCGTCCACGTCCAGCGGGTGGGCGTGCAGCGCGGCGACGTGCCGCAGCATCTCGTCGGCGCGGGCCCCGGAGTAGACGCCGCCGGACTGGAGCATCACGCCGATGCGCGGGCGCAGCCGGGCGGCCTGGGTGACCGGGTCGAGGCCGAGCACGCGGACGGTCCCGGCGTCGGGGGTGCGGTAGCCCTCGCAGGTCTCGATGGTGGTGGTCTTCCCGGCGCCGTTCGGGCCGAGCACGGCGGTCACGGTGCCTGCGCGGACGTCCAGGTCGAGGCCGTCCACCGCGGTCTTCGCCCCGTACCGCTTGACCAGGCCGTGGACCTGGACGACGGACTCATTTCCCATGACGGGAAGTCTAGAGAGGGTCGCGGGGGCCGTGGGCAGGGGGCCGACCCGGCCCTCCGCGCGGCCGTCTCAGGCGGTGTACGGCCGGTGCTCGGCCAGCCATCCCTGCGCGTAGGCGACCGCGTCGGGCAGGGAGAACAGGCGCGCCGTGGCGGCGCCGACCGGGCCCCGTGTCACCGGGCGCTCCTTCTCGAAGGCGGCGCCCAGCTCGTCGAAGCGCTCCTCGGAGATGGCGGGCTCGCGCACGGTGAGCCAGCGGCGGCCCTCGTCCGTCATGACCGCGAAGGAGTTCTCGACCTCGGGTGCGGGCAGGCGGTACTCGGCCAGGTGGAAGGCCGTGCAGGCGTCGAACCCCGCGCCCAGGAGCAGGACGCGCGCGCCCGCCGCCTCCAGGGCGGCCAGGGGGCTGCGCTCGCCGAGGCGGCAGTCGAGGGCGTGCTCGGCCATCAGCTCCTTCGCGCGGGCGCCGACGGCCGCGAAGGAGGTCTGCGGGTGCGCGCTGCGGACGGCGCCGGGCCAGGTGCGCACGGTCTCGGGGACGACGCCGACGCCGCGGACGCGGGCGGTGCGCGGGTCGTACGCGGGCATGGAGTCGCGGATCACGGGCCACCACTGCTCGGGCACGGGCGGGTGCTGCCACTCGGCCGGGTCGGAGTTGTCCGAGGAGTGCGTGGGCACCACCAGGGTGCCCTCGTCGCCGAGGGCGTCGAGGAGGGCGAGGACGACTGTTTCCGCGCCGCCGCAGACCCAGCCGAGCGAGCTGAGCGAGGTGTGCGTGAAGAGCGTGTCGCCGCGTCGCACGCCGAGTGCGCGCAGCTCGTCGGCGAGCGTGGCGCGCGTGCACAAAGGGCCGGTCACAGGGGGTGTCGACATGTCCAAGAAGTGTTGTGGAAAGCTTTCGCGAGCGCCACTGATTTGATCGATCGATGATCGTTTCCGCAGGTCAGCTTAGGTGAACCTAAGTGATGCACCGCACCGCTCGGTGGCCGAGGCACGGGTTGTCAGGCTCTGAGGAATTACGCAACAATGGCGTTGTGAAAAACGTTGGCGAGGCTCAGGAGACCCCTCCGGGGGCTCCCCAGGAAGAGCTCGCGACCGGTGAGCGGTCCACGCGCAACCGCGTCGCGCGTTCCATCCTGGACCACGGCCCGTCCACCGTGGCCGACCTCGCGGGCCGCCTCGGCCTGACCCAGGCCGCCGTCCGCCGCCACCTCGACGCCCTCGTCCAGGAGAACGTGGTCGAGGGCCGGGAGAAGCGGGTCTACGGCGCGCGCACGCGCGGCCGCCCCGCCAAGGTCTTCGCGCTCACCGACTGCGGCCGGGACGCCTTCGACCAGTCCTACGACAAGCTGGCCGCCGACGCCCTGCGCTGGATCGGGGAGACGCACGGCGAGGCGGCAGTCGTCGCGTTCGCCCGGGCCCGCGTCGCCGAGCAGGCGAAGGCGTACCGGGCGGCGATGGACGCGGTCCCCGCGGCGGACCGCACCCAGGCGCTGGCGAAGGCATTGACCTCGGACGGGTACGCTGCTACGGCGCGTAGCGCACCCCATCCGCACAGCGGCGAGCAGCTCTGCCAGCACCACTGCCCGGTCGCCCACGTCGCCGAGCAGTATCCGCAGCTGTGCGAGGCGGAGACGGAGATCTTCTCCCAGCTGCTCGGGACGCACGTCCAGCGACTCGCCACCATCGCCCACGGCGACGGCGTCTGCACGACGTTCATCCCGCGCGGCGAGGCCCCGCACAGCACCCCACAGACCACCAACCACGCATCAGCAAGCACGGCCGGGAGGAACCCCGCATGACTCTCCCCACGGAGACTGCCCACCCTGAGCTCGAGGGCCTGGGCAATTACGAGTACGGCTGGGCCGACTCCGACGCGGCCGGTGCCGCCGCCAAGCGCGGTCTGAGCGAGGACGTCGTCCGGGACATCTCGGGCAAGAAGTCCGAGCCCGAGTGGATGACGAAGCTGCGCCTCAAGGGCCTGAAGCTCTTCGAGAAGAAGCCCATGCCGAACTGGGGCTCGGACCTGTCGGGCATCGACTTCGACAACATCAAGTACTTCGTGCGCTCCACGGAGAAGCAGGCGGAGTCCTGGGAGGACCTGCCCGAGGACATCAAGAACACGTACGACAAGCTCGGCATCCCCGAGGCGGAGAAGCAGCGCCTGGTCGCCGGCGTCGCCGCGCAGTACGAGTCCGAGGTCGTCTACCACCAGATCCGCGAGGACCTGGAGGAGCAGGGCGTCATCTTCCTGGACACCGACACGGCGCTGAAGGAGCACCCGGAGCTCTTCAAGGAGTACTTCGGGACCGTCATCCCCGCCGGTGACAACAAGTTCGCCGCGCTGAACACGGCCGTGTGGTCCGGCGGATCGTTCATCTACGTCCCCAAGGGCGTGCACGTCGAGATCCCGCTCCAGGCCTACTTCCGCATCAACACGGAGAACATGGGCCAGTTCGAGCGGACGCTGATCATCGTCGACGAGGACGCCTACGTCCACTACGTCGAGGGCTGCACGGCGCCGATCTACAAGTCGGACTCGCTGCACTCCGCCGTCGTCGAGATCATCGTGAAGAAGGGCGGCCGCTGCCGCTACACGACGATCCAGAACTGGTCGAACAACGTCTACAACCTGGTCACCAAGCGCGCCGTGGCCTACGAGGGCGCGACCATGGAGTGGATCGACGGCAACATCGGCTCCAAGGTCACCATGAAGTACCCGGCCGTCTACCTGATGGGCGAGCACGCCAAGGGCGAGACCCTGTCCATCGCCTTCGCGGGCGAGGGCCAGCACCAGGACGCCGGCTCCAAGATGGTCCACATGGCGCCGAACACGTCCTCCAACATCGTCTCCAAGTCGGTGGCGCGCGGCGGCGGCCGCACGTCGTACCGCGGCCTCGTCGAGATCGGTGAGGGCGCCGCCGGATCGAAGTCGAACGTGCTCTGTGACGCGCTGCTCGTCGACACGATCTCCCGCTCGGACACCTACCCCTACGTGGACGTCCGCGAGGACGACGTGTCCATGGGCCACGAGGCGACCGTCTCCAAGGTCTCCGAGGACCAGCTCTTCTACCTGATGAGCCGCGGCCTGACCGAGTTCGAGGCCATGGCGATGATCGTGCGCGGCTTCGTCGAGCCGATCGCCAAGGAGCTCCCCATGGAGTACGCCCTGGAGCTCAACCGGCTGATCGAGCTGCAGATGGAAGGCTCGGTCGGCTGACCCGCCGCCCTTCCCGCAGCTAGCGGCCCAGCGGGCCGAGGATCGCAACACGCAGAGAGAGAGCACCACGACAGCCATGGCTGAGGCTCAGAACATTCCGGTGGGATCGACCACCGCCGGCACCATCGCGGTGGCCGCCGAGTCCACCGTCGCCACCCGTATGAGCGCGCCCCCGTCCTTCGACGTGGCGGACTTCCCGGTGCCGCACGGCCGCGAGGAGGAGTGGCGGTTCACCCCGCTGGAGCGCCTGCGCGGGCTGCACGACGGCACCGCCGTCGCCACCGGCGAGGGCGTCAAGGTCGAGGTCGAGGCCCCCGAGGGCGTCACCGTCGAGACCGTCGGCCGCGACGACGCGCGCCTGGGCCGGGCGGGCACCCCGGTGGACCGGATCGCCGCCCAGGCGTACTCGTCCTTCGAGAAGGCCTCGGTCGTCACCGTCCCCAAGGAGACGGTGCTCTCCGAGCCGATCCGCATCGCCGTGCACGGCGAGGGCGGGGTCGCCTTCGGCCACCAGGTCATCGAGCTGGGCGCGTTCGCCGAGGCCGTCGTCGTGATCGACCACTCCGGCGACGCGGTCCTCGCCGCCAACGTGGACTACGTCCTCGGTGACGGCGCCAAGCTCACCGTCGTCTCCGTACAGGACTGGGACGACAAGGCGGTGCACGTCGCGCAGCACAACGCGCTCGTGGGCCGCGACGCCTCCTTCAAGTCCGTGGTCGTCACCTTCGGCGGCGACGTCGTCCGCATCCACCCGCGCGTGGCGTACGCCGGCACGGGCGGCGAGGCCGAGCTGTTCGGCCTGTACTTCACGGACGCGGGCCAGCACCAGGAGCACCGCCTCCTGGTCGACCACAACGTCCCGCACTGCAAGTCCAACGTCGTCTACAAGGGCGCCCTTCAGGGCGACGCCGCGCACGCCGTGTGGATCGGTGACGTCCTCATCGAGGCCTCGGCCGAGGGCACCGACACCTACGAGATGAACCGCAACCTCGTCCTGACGGACGGCGCCCGGGTCGACTCGGTGCCGAACCTGGAGATCGAGACCGGCGAGATCGTCGGCGCGGGCCACGCGTCGGCGACCGGCCGCTTCGACGACGAGCAGCTGTTCTACCTGATGGCGCGCGGCATCCCGCAGCACGAGGCACGCCGCCTCGTGGTCCGCGGCTTCTTCGCCGAGCTCGTCCAGCAGATCGGTGTCGCCGACATCGAGGAGCGGCTCATCGCGAAGATCGAAGAGGAGCTGGAGGCGTCCGTCGCATGACGTTCGTACGCGCCTGTGGACTGAGCGAGCTGGAGGAGGACACCCCGAAGCGGGTGGAACTCGACGGCACGCCGGTCTCGGTCGTCCACACCGAGGGTGAGGTGTTCGCGATCCACGACATCTGCTCGCACGCGAACGTCTCGCTCTCCGAGGGCGAGGTGGAGGACTGCCAGATCGAGTGCTGGCTGCACGGCTCCGCGTTCGACCTCCGCACCGGCAAGCCGTCCGGCCTTCCCGCGACGCGCCCCGTCCCCGTTTACCCCGTAAAGATCGAAGGGGACGACGTGCTCGTCTCCCTCTCCCAGGAGTCCTGAGGCACCCATGGCAACGCTTGAAATCCGCGACCTGCACGTGACCGTCGAGGTCGAGAACGGCACCAAGGAAATCCTCAAGGGTGTCGACCTGACCGTGAAGCAGGGCGAGACGCACGCCATCATGGGCCCGAACGGCTCCGGCAAGTCGACCCTCGCCTACTCCATCGCGGGCCACCCCAAGTACACGATCACGCAGGGCACCGTCACCCTCGACGGCGAGGACGTCCTGGCGATGGAGGTCGACGAGCGTGCCCGCGCGGGCATGTTCCTCGCCATGCAGTACCCCGTCGAGGTCCCCGGCGTCTCCGTCTCCAACTTCCTGCGCACGTCGGCGACGGCGATCCGCGGCGAGGCCCCCAAGCTGCGCACCTGGGTGAAGGAGGTCAAGGAGTCGATGGCCGGGCTCCAGATGGACCCGTCCTTCGCCGAGCGCAACGTGAACGAGGGCTTCTCCGGCGGTGAGAAGAAGCGCCACGAGATCCTCCAGATGGAGCTCCTCAAGCCGAAGATCGCGATCCTCGACGAGACCGACTCCGGCCTGGACGTCGACGCCCTGCGCGTCGTCTCCGAGGGCGTCAACCGCGTCCGGGACACGGGCGAGGTGGGCACCCTGCTCATCACGCACTACACGCGCATCCTGCGCTACATCAAGCCCGACTTCGTCCACGTGTTCGCGAACGGGCGCATCGCCGAGTCCGGCGGCCCCGAGCTCGCCGACAAGCTGGAGGCCGAGGGCTACGAGGCTTACGTGAAGGGAGGCGCGTCCGCGTGACACAGCTGCCGGGTCTCCTCGACACCGAGGCGCTCCGCAAGGACTTCCCGATCCTGGAGCGCTCGCTCCACGACGGCAAGAAGCTCGTCTATCTGGACAACGCGGCCACGTCCCAGACCCCGCGCCAGGTCATCGACGTACTCAGCGAGTACTACGAGCAGCACAACGCCAACGTCCACCGCGGCGTGCACGTCCTCGCCGAGGAGGCCACGGCGCTGTACGAGGGCGCCCGTGACAAGGTCGCGGCGTTCATCAACGCGCCGAGCCGCGACGAGGTGATCTTCACCAAGAACGCCTCGGAATCGCTCAACCTCGTGGCCAACATGCTCGGCTGGGCCGACGAGCCCTACCGCGTGGACCACGACACCGAGATCGTCATCACGGAGATGGAGCACCACTCCAACATCGTGCCGTGGCAGCTGCTCTCGCAGCGCACGGGCGCGAAGCTGAAGTGGTTCGGCCTCACCGACGACGGCCGGCTCGACCTGTCGAACATCGAAGAGGTCATCACGGAGAAGACGAAGATCGTCTCCTTCGTCCTGGTCTCCAACATCCTGGGCACGGTCAACCCGGTCGAGGCGATCGTGCGCCGCGCCCAGGAGGTCGGCGCGCTCGTCCTGATCGACGCCTCCCAGGCCGCGCCGCACATGCCGCTGGACGTGCAGGCCCTCCAGGCCGACTTCGTGGCCTTCACCGGCCACAAGATGTGCGGTCCGACGGGCATCGGCGTGCTGTGGGGCCGCCAGGAGCTTCTGGAGGACCTCCCCCCGTTCCTCGGCGGCGGCGAGATGATCGAGACGGTGTCCATGCACTCCTCGACCTACGCCCCCGCGCCGCACAAGTTCGAGGCGGGTACGCCCCCGATCGCGCAGGCCGTCGGCCTCGGCGCGGCCGTGGACTACCTCACGGCCATCGGCATGGACAAGATCGAGCGGCACGAGCACGCGATCACCGAGTACGCGGTGAAGCGCCTGCTCGAGGTCCCGGACCTGAAGATCATCGGCCCGTCCACGGCCGAGGACCGGGGCGCCGCGATCTCCTTCACGCTCGGCGACATCCACCCGCACGACGTGGGCCAGGTCCTCGACGAGCAGGGCATCGCGGTCCGGGTCGGCCACCACTGCGCCCGCCCCGTGTGCCTGCGCTACGGAATTCCCGCGACCACGCGAGCGTCGTTCTATCTGTACTCCACGCCCGGCGAGATCGACGCCCTGGTCGACGGCCTGGAGCACGTACGGAACTTCTTCGGCTGAGGGGCTGGCTCGGAGTGAAGCTGGATTCGATGTACCAGGACGTGATCCTGGACCACTACAAGCACCCGCACGGGCGTGGTCTGCGCGACGGCGACGCCGAGGTGCACCACGTCAACCCGACGTGCGGCGACGAGATCACGCTGCGCGTCAAGTACGAGGGCTCGCGCATCAGCGACGTGTCGTACGAGGGCCAGGGCTGCTCCATCAGCCAGGCCAGCGCGTCCGTCCTGAACGAGCTGCTCGTCGGCAAGGAGCTCGCCGAGGCGCAGAAGATCCAGGCCGTGTTCCTGGAGCTGATGCAGTCCAAGGGCAAGCTGGAGCCGGACGACGCGATGGAGGAGGTCCTGGAGGACGCGGTCGCGTTCGCCGGGGTCTCCAAGTACCCCGCGCGCGTGAAGTGTGCTCTGCTGAGCTGGATGGCGTGGAAGGACGCGACGGCGCAGGCCCTGGGGGCCGACGTCGACGCCGAAAGGAAGACGGCATGAGCGAGAACACTGTGGCTTCTGAAGAGGGCCTCACGACCAAGCCCGCCTCGGAGGAAGAGGTCCGCGAGGCGCTCTACGACGTCGTCGACCCCGAGCTGGGCATCGACGTCGTCAACCTGGGCCTGATCTACGGCATCCACGTCGACGACGCCAACATCGCCACCATCGACATGACGCTCACCTCGGCGGCCTGCCCGCTGACCGACGTCATCGAGGACCAGGCGAAGTCCGCCACGGACGGCATCGTCAACGAGCTCCGGATCAACTGGGTCTGGATGCCGCCGTGGGGCCCCGACAAGATCACCGACGACGGCCGCGAGCAGCTGCGGGCGCTCGGCTTCAACGTCTGAGGTCCCCTCCGGAGCAGCGTGCTCCCCGGGCTTGCGAGGCCCCCGCGCCCCCGGGCGCGGGGGCCTCGTGCCATGCCGGAACCCCTTCTTGTGTACAGCCGTACGCAACGATATGTACTCTCGTACGCATGGGATACGGACTGCTGGCCGCGGCCATCGCGGCGGAGGTGGCCGGGACGACGGCCATGAAGTACAGCGACGGGTTCAGCAGGCTGTGGCCCTCGCTGTTCACCGTGGTGGGGTACGTCCTGGCCTTCGCGCTGCTCGCCCAGACCCTGAAGACCCTTTCGGTGGGGACCGCCTATGCGATCTGGGCGGGGATCGGGACCGCCGCCGTCGCCGCCATCGGGATGCTGTTCTTGGGGGAGTCGACGAGCCTGGTGAAGTTCGCCGGGATCGCCCTGGTGATCGCCGGTGTCGTCGTGCTGAATCTGGGAGGGGCCCACTAGTGGGGCGGAGGTACGACCCCGAGCGGCGGCAGCGGATCATCGACGCGGCGATCCGCCTGGTGGGCCGGGAGGGAATCGCGGGCCTGAGCCACCGGTCCGTCGCCGCCGAGGCCGATGTGCCGCTGGGGTCCACGACGTACCACTTCAAGACGCTCGACGAGCTGCTCGTGGCCGCGCTGCGGCAGTGCGGCGAGGCGTACGCGAAGACGGTCGCCGCCCGCGGGCTGCTGCGGGGCCCCGGCGCCGATGTCGCGGGCGAGCTGGCCGCGCTGCTCGGGGAGTGGCTCCTCGGCCGCCGCCAGGGCGTGGAGCTGGAGTACGAGCTGTATCTGGCGGCCCTGCGCAGGCCCGTCCTGCGGCCCGTCGCGGGCGAGTGGTGCGGCGGCCTGATCGACCTGCTGCGGGAGCACACCGACACCGCCACCGCGCGCGGCCTGAGCGCGCTGATGGACGGCATCTGCCTCCAGGTGCTGCTCGCGGGGGACACTTACGACGAGGCCTACGCCCGGGAGATGTTCGGGCGGCTGCTGGTCGGGCCCGCCGCGGCGCGCGGCTGATCCGTGGGGCGCGGCTGATCCGCGGGGCCGCGCCTGAGACGGCCGCGCGGAGGGCCGGGCCGGCGTCGAGGGGCGGGCGGTCCGGCGGGGCCGCGCGCCCGACCGCGGGTGGTCCGGCGAGGGCTGGGCGCCGCGGTCCGGCGAGGGACGTGTGCTGCGGTCCGGCCATGGACGTGCCCCGCGGGCGGGGCGGGACCTGCGCTGTGAGCAGGGGCAGGGGCAGGGGCAGGGGCAGGGCGGGGCGGGGCCGGGGTGTGCCCCGTGGGCGGGCGTGTGCCGCGGGGCGTGGGCTGCGCGGGCCGCGGGTGGGTGCCGGTTCGCTTCCGCGGGGGCGGCCCGGTTAGGTTTTCACCCATGACCGATACGACTGCTTCCCGCACCACCGGCGCCGTGGGCGCCGGGCTCGCCACCATCGCCGCCGACGGCACCGTGCTCGACACCTGGTTCCCCGCCCCCGAGCTCGTCGACGAGCCGGGTCCCGCCGGGAGCGAGCGGCTGAGCGCCGAGCGTGCCGTGGAGCTGCTCGGCGAGGGCGCCGCGAAGGCGATCGGCCCGGACGCCCGCCGCGGTGTGGAGGTCGTCGCCGTCCGTACGGTCATCGCCTCGCTCGACGAGAAGCCGCTGGACGCGCACGACGTCTACCTGCGTCTGCACCTGCTCAGCCACCGCCTGATCAAGCCGCACGGCGCCAGCCTGGACGGGATGTTCGGCTTCCTCGCCAACGTCGCCTGGACCTCGCTGGGCCCGGTCGCCGTCGACGACCTGGAGAAGGTCCGGCTGAACGCCCGGGCCGAGGGCCTGCACCTGGCGGTGACGAGCGTCGACAAGTTCCCGCGCATGACGGACTACGTCGCCCCCAAGGGCGTCCGCATCGGCGACGCCGATCGCGTCCGCCTCGGCGCGCACCTCGCCGAGGGCACCACCGTGATGCACGAGGGCTTCGTGAACTTCAACGCGGGCACGCTCGGCACCTCCATGGTCGAGGGCCGCATCTCCGCCGGCGTCGTCGTCGGCGACGGCTCCGACATCGGCGGCGGCGCCTCCACCATGGGCACCCTGTCCGGCGGCGGCAACGTCCGCATCGTCATCGGCGAGCGCTGCCTGATCGGCGCCGAGGCGGGCGTCGGCATCGCGCTCGGCGACGAGTGCGTCGTCGAGGCGGGCCTGTACGTCACGGCCGGTACGCGCGTGACCATGCCCGACGGACAGATCGTCAAGGCCCGTGAGCTGTCCGGCGCCTCGAATATCCTCTTCCGCCGCAACTCGGTCACCGGCGCGGTCGAGGCGCGGCCCAACAACGCGGTGTGGGGCGGGCTCAACGACGTGCTGCACAGTCACAACTGAGTGGTTCCTGGGGCGCGGTGTTCTTCTGCGGGCCGTCAGTGGCTGGTCGCGCCCACGCGGCGGAGCCGCAGATGTCACCGCACCGCGCCCCTTCGGGGGCGCGGGGGTGACCCCTCCTTTGCGTATGCTGCGCGAAACGGAGGGGAGATCCACGTGAACAGAGCAGGAACGAAGACCGTTGCTTCGGTGGGTGCGGCGGTCGTGGTGCTGATCGCCGGGTGCGGCCAGGGCGTGGCCGAGGACGCGGGCGGCAGCGCGGTCAAGAAGCCCCAGGGGAGCCACAGCTACAAGCTCCAGCACTCCGACATCCACTGGAGCGGCTCCCCGACGCCGTACGAGTCCCAGGTGAAGCTCCCGGACGGCCGCCGCGTCGCCATGCACTACCTGAAGAAGAAGGGCCTGTACGTCCAGGACTACAGCCCCAAGGCGCGCGGCTGGTCCAAGCCCAAGGCCGTGTACCGCACCAAGACCGACGTGTGCCAGGGCATCACGCTCAAGGTCAGGGCCGGTACCGTCGCGGCGATCGCCGACTGGGGGACCTACTGCTACGACGGCGAGCCGCCCCAGGAGTCGCTCGCCGCGGTCGCCACCGGGCGCCTGACCAAGTGGGACCGCCACCTCACCAAGGGCTTCGACGGCTGGGCCAGGGCCGACATCACCAAGAACGGCAAGCAGGTCACGTTCAAGTACCACGCGGACCGGCTGACCTGGACCAAGGGGAAGGGCTTCGGCCCCAAGCACTGACCACACGCACCGCACTTCTCAGGACCCGCGTCGCGCCCCAGGCATAGCGACGCGGGTCCTCGCACGTCATCCACAGCAGAGGGGGCAGTGAGGCCGCCGGAGAAGAGAAGGTGACGATGGATGCCGAAAGCCAGGACCGCTTCCGGGAGTTCGTGGAGAGCCGATCCGGCGCCCTGCTGAGGACCGCCGTCCTGCTCAGCGGCGGCGACCGGCACGCCGCGGAGGACCTGCTGCAGAACGCCCTGGTGAAGGTCGCCGACCGGTGGAGCAGGCTCGACGAGCCCGAGGCGTACGTCCGGCAGGTCCTCTACCGGCAGCAGGTCAGCCGCTGGCGGCTGAAGTGGCCGCGCCGCGAGGTGGCCGTCGCCGAGCCCCCGGAGCGGGCGGGCGACGGCGGGGAGGGCGCCGCCGAACTGCGCGTCGTGATGCGCGGCGCGCTCGCCCGGCTCACCGCGCGCCAGCGCTCCGTGCTCGTCCTGCGGTACTTCGAGGACCTGCCGGAGGCCGACGTGGCCCGGATCCTCGGCTGCTCCGTCGGCACGGTCCGCAGCACCGCGCACCGCTCGCTGGCCCGGCTGCGCGCCCTCGCGCCCGAGCTCGCGGCGCTCGGCCCGGCGCCCGCCGAGACCGCGCCGCCCCGTGACATCTCACCTGTGGAGGTACGTCCGTGAACGTAGAGCAGCTGGTGCGCGAGGCGCTCCAGGAGGAGGCCGCGGCGGGCGGCACGCCACGGGGCGACCTCGCCGACCGGGTCCTGACCGCCCGGCGGCGGCGCAACCGGCGCGGCGTCGCCGGGGCCGCCGCCGTGACGGCGGCCCTCGTCGCCGCGATCCTGACGGTGCCGGAGATGGGCGACGGCCGGGAGACGGCGAGCCCGGCGAGCGAGTCGATCACCGGGGACGTGGTGGGCCACCCCGACCAGTCGCCGCCGCGCGACCTGATCGCGGCCGGGAACACCGCCGTGTCCGGCTACTTCACCAGCCGCGCGGTCAAGCAGTCGAACGGTCAAGAGCTGTTCACCCGCTACTACACCGTGCTCGACCAGAAGACGGGCAGGTACAAGGCGCTCGACACGAAGTGGGCCTGGGCCGCCGTGGCGCCCGGGATGCGCACCGCCGCCGTCCTGGAGGGCGAACTGCCCGCCTGGCGCATCGGCCTGCTCGACCTCGTGACCGGGAAGGTGGAGCGCTGGATCCCCACGAACCGCCCGGTCGCGGGCGTCGAGTGGTCCCCCGACGGCAAGCGCCTCGTGGCGACCTCCTACAGCAAGAACCCCGACCGGATCGACCGCCCGAGAAGCAACCGCACCGGCTTCTACGTCATCGACGCGGGCTCGGGCGAGGTCGGCCCCTTCCGGACGCTGCGGCAGCCGAAGCCGGACAAGTGGGGCAACTACCACGGCAACTCCCGCGAGGACGTCGGCTGGAGCCACGACGGCACCAAGCTGTACGTCGAGCGGCCCAAGACCAGCGGCGGCAAGTCCGACAACCGCGCGTGGTACACCACGTCCGGCGTGAAGACGGCCCCGCCCGCCGGGGAGCGGTTCGGGGGCTGGTCCCAGGCCGGTCTGTCGCCCGACGGGAAGCACGTCGCGGTCGACGGAGACTCCGACGGCTCCTGGATCGTCAACGCGACGACCGGCCAGAAGGTCGGCCTCGTGCCCGGCATGCAGCCGCTCGCCTGGGCCGACAGCAAGCGCCTCATCACCATCGGCTGCGACCCCAAGAGGTGCAGCGGCAAGAACGAGTACCGCAGCCAGCTGCTGCTCGTCACCGTCGGCAGCAAGAGGGCCGTGCCGCTGAGCGGCTTCCGCAAGGCGTCCGCCGACTACCTCGGGCGCTGGGTGCCGCTGACCGCCGCCCGCTGATCCGTCACCGCGGCCCGTCGACCCTCCCGGTCGGCGGGCCGCGGGGGCGCGCGAGCGGGAAGTCGGGACGCGCCGGTGCCAACGCGCCCCCGAATGCGTCACCATGGCGGGAGCCAGGCGAACACGTCCGTCGCGTACCGCGCGTACAGGAGGCAGCATGAGGCTGGGCAAGGCACTCGCCACCGGAATCGCCGAGGAAGAGCCCCGCGGGAGCGCGGCGGCCGACGAAGAGACCCCCGAGCTCGTCCTGGACGCCGAGGAGCGGGAGGCGGCCGCCGCGCACGAGGTGACCGTCGGCCGATGAGCCTCCGGCTTCCCGAGGAACGCCCGAAGGAGCCGCCGACCGGATACAAGATCGCCCACCCGATGCTGTCCCACGACGGCACCCGGGCCGCCTTCACCGGCATCTCCCTGGGCGGCAGCCTGCCCTACGGCGTGCTCGACGAGGCCCGCTGCGCCTACGGCAGACGGCACCGCGCGCCGCACCGGCGCTGCGACTGCGGCTTCCACAGCGTGCACGCCCGCGCCGAGGCCGAGGGGCTGCTGTGCACCGCCGAGCACCGCACGGCCGCCCTGCTGCGCGTCGCGGTGCTCGGCGCGTACATCCGCTTCGAACGGGGCTATCGCTCCGCGCGCCAGCGGGTCCGCTCGGTGACCGTGCAGCCCTGCGACTGCGGCGCGGCCGCCACGGGCCTCGCCGACGCGGGCTGGGGCAGACCCGGCTGGCGGGCCCTCGAAGGGGTGTGCGGCCGGTGCGGGCGCGGCGGCGGCCGGGCGGCGGTGACCCTGGCCGGGTTCGCGGCCGCGGCGGGCGAGGGGCTGCGGGTGACCGCCGCCCCCGCGGTGTCCGGGCCGGGCCCCGCGGGACTGGGCCTGCCCGAGCTGGCCGCGGAGGCGGCTCTGCTCCAGGCCCGCCTCGACTGGTTCCAGAGCGAGTTGGGGCGGCTGCGCGAGCCGGACTAGGGGCGCGGGCCGCTCCCCGGGGGCGCGCGGAGGGGGCGCCTGGGCGAGGAGGGGCGGGCGGTGGCCGGAGTGCGCCGCGGGCGCCGACGCCTCGTTGACGGAGCGCTCGACTCCGCAGGACCCTCGGGCCATGACCTCGCATCCGTACGCGCGGTACGTCGCCGTCGGAGACAGCCGTACCGAAGGGCTCGGCGACGGTGACGAACACCGCGGCTACCGTGGCTGGGCCGACCGGCTCGCGGAGATCCTCGCCGTCGGCCACCCGGACTTCTCGTACGCCAACCTCGCGGTGCGCGGCCGCGTCACGGAGCGGGTGAAGGACGACCAGCTCGCGCCCGCCCTGGCCCTGAAGCCGGACCTCGCGACCGTGGTGGCCGGGGTCGACGACCTGGTCGGGCCGGGCTACGACGCGGCGCGCACGGCCCGCGCCATGGAGGAGATGTTCGCCGAACTCACCGGGGCGGGCGCCTGCGTGGCCACGGTGACCATCCCCGACATCGGCCGCATCGCCCCGCTCGCCCGCCGCGCGCAGCCCCGCGTGATGGACCTCAACGCCCGCATCCGCGCGGCCGCCGACCGGCACGGCGTCGTCGTGCTCGACCTGTTCCCGCAGCGGATCACGGCCGACCCGCGGCTGTGGAGCCGCGACCGGATGCACGCGAGCCCGCTCGGCCACGCCCGGATCGCCGCGGGCGTCGCCGACGCGCTCGGCATCCCCGGGTACGCGGACTGGGCCCGGCCGCTGCCGCCGCTGGCGCCGGTCTCCGCGATCGGCGGCGCGGCGCAGGAGGTGCGGTGGCTCGCGGGGGCGGCGGGGCCGTGGGTGCGGCGGCGGGCCTGGCGGTGGCGCGTGCCGCGCAACGACGGGCACACCGCGAAGCGCCCGGGCCTCGACGTGGTGACGCTGTCGGAACGGGCTTGACTTCAACCTTGGTTGACCTTGGAACGTAGGAGGTGCGGCCGGCCGAACGGCGGGCCCGCCCCCTACTGACCTCGGAGGACCCGATGACGCAGCGCCTGACCACGCCCCCCGCCCCGCTCGCCGGGGACGCGGGCCTGACCTTCTTCAGCACCTGGCGCCTCGGCACGCCCGAGCGGCAGCGGGCCGCGGCCGACGCGATCGCCCGCGCCTGGGAGAGCCGGGAGTGGCCGCACGAGGGGCTGCTGTCGTACAGCGTGTACGAGGGCCTCGACGGCCAGACCCTGATGCACCACTCGCAGTGGCGCGACGAGCAGGCCTACCAGGACTTCTTCGCGCGGGGGCGCGACGAGCGGAACGCGGAGATCGACGCGGCCGTGCCGGGCATCGAGCGGGTCGGTCTGACGAAGACGAGCCGCTACCGGAGCGTGGGCTCGGGAGCGGGCGTGCCCACGGGCTTCACGACGGTCGAGGCCGACCTCGAAGGGGCGGACCCCGACCGTCGCCGGGGCTGGGCGGACGCCTCGCTGGCCGCGCACGCCGGGGTGCCCGGCCTCGTCGCCGCGCACGCGCACCTGAGTACGGACGGGACGCGGGGCCTCACGTACGCGCAGTGGACGCAGGAGGCCGGGGGCGCGGTGGCGGACGGCACCCTGAAGCGGTACCGGTTCGCCTTCGGCGTGGCGCCTACGGCTTGAAGCGGATGACCTGGGGGTCGTGGTCGCTGTTCTGGTCGGCGAACTCGGCGTTCACGTGGACGCTGTCGTAGGCGAAGCGGCCGACGCCCGGGCTGACCAGGATCTGGTCGAGGACCTGGGAGTTGCCCTGGTAGACGTAGGAGTAGCGCTCGGCGCGGGGCAGGGACTCGATGCCCGCGCGCAGCGCGCCGCCCGCCTCCAGGGCCTGCGTGGCCGGGGAGAACTCGAAGTCGTTGATGTCGCCGACGACCACGACGTCCGCGTTCCGCTCGGCCGCGCGGACCTTGCGCACGAAGGCGTTGACCGCCGTGGCCTGCTTCACGCGCTGGACCTCGGAGGAGCGGGCCGGCGGCTGGTGGTGGGAGGTCAGGGACTCGTCGCCGCCCTTGGACGCGAAGTGGTTGGCGACCACGAAGACGGTCCTGCCGCGGAAGGTGAACTCGCCCGCGAGCGGCTTGCGGCTGTTGGTCCACGCCTCGTTGGCCGGGTCGATCCGGCCGGGCGAGCGGGTGAGCGCGGCGCGCTTGCCCTCGCGCACGACGTCCGTCGGCGTGGTCGCGTCGCCGCCCGGGCGGTCGGTGAAGGACACCCGCTCGGGGTTGTAGAGGAAGACCTGGCGGATGTTGCCGCCGGGCTCGCCGCCGTCCTTGTTGTTCTCCGGGTCGACCGAGCGCCACGCGTAGCGCGGGCCGCCCGCGGCGGCGATGGCGTCCGTGAACTTCTTCAGGGTCACGTCGGCGGCCACCGTGCCGTCGTTCTTCGCGCCGCTGTTGTCCTGGATCTCCTCCAGGGCCACGATGTCCGGCGAGGCGAGGTTCGTGACCACCGCCTGCGCGAGCGCGTCGAACTTGGCCTGCGGGTCGCCCGGGTCCAGGTTCTCCACGTTGTACGTCGCCACGGCCAGCTCGCGCTCGCGCTGCGGCCGGGTCCGCTCCCGCTCCAGGCCCTTGCGCACGACCTCGCCGAGGGAGCGCGCGGCGAGCGTGTACCCGCCGAACTGGTTGAAGTCCAGCGGCCCTTCGGTGGTCCCGGTCAGGGCGTCCCCGACGTCCGCCTTCGGGAACGGCCGCTCGGAGACCGGGGCCAGCTGCTGGATCTGGAGCCGCCCGGTGTTCTGCGCCTCGTACGAGCCGTAGCGCGCGCCTCCGCGCCGGGTGGTGTTCTCGTGCGGCTTCACGGTCACCCAGAGCTCGTTGTACGGGTCGCTCGCGCCGACCACGCGCGAGGAGCCGACGCGTACGTTCATGCCCTCAAGGGACTCGTAGAGGTCCAGGGCGTACGCGCGGGGCCGCAGCGGCAGCTTGTTGACGCTGTTGCCGTCGGCCGGGTCACCGGCGGGCGCGTACGCGGACGGCACCGACTTGGCGCTGATCGTGACGGGGGCGGGCAGTTCGTTGCCCGAGGACTCGACGGTCACGGTCGGCTTGGTGAGCTGCGTGAGCGACTGGTTGCCGGAGGCGGCGCCGCCGGGGACGTACTCGGTGACCGTGCCGGAGACGCGGACCGCGTCGCCCGCCTTCACGGTCGGCGCGGTGCCGGTGTAGACGAAGACGCCCTCGCTGGTGGCCGGGTCGTCGTCCGCCTTCGCGTCCTGGATCCAGAAGCCCTTCGAGCCGTACGTCCGCACTCCGGTGACGATGCCCGGCACGTCGGCGACCTGCTGACCCGCGAGCGGGGACAGGCGCGTGCCGCCCTGGACGTCGTGCACGCGCACCTCGTCGGAGTCCGGGGCCGCGGAGGAGGCCGACGAGCTGGTCGCGGCGAGCAGACCGGCGGCGAGGGCGGTGGCGACGACCGTGCTCACGGCGGCGGACCTGGGCATGCGGGACCGGGATATGTGGGACATCGAGGACTCCGGAGTTCGGGGTTGAGGGGCAGAGGGCACGCGGCTCGGGGAGGTGGCGCTCTACGCGCGTCAATCTCCGGTGCGACCAGGGGAGTTGTCAAGGTCGGAGCGGTGTCCCGTGCCTGTACGTTTCCTGACAGGTACATGAACCAAGACAAAGAGACCCAAGCGAGGCGCCGCGGGCGCCGCGGGTGGAGCGCCCCGTAGGGGCGCGGGGAACTGCGCGATCGGCCACGACGCATCCGCAGACGAGGGATGGGCGGAGACCTGGGTGGAGTGCCCTGTAGGGGCGCGGGGAACTGCGCGATCGGCCACGATGCACCCGCAGGCGACGGACGGGCGGAGGCCCGGGGGTGGGGGCGCGGAGGCGTCGGGGGGAGTGGGGCCCGGGATGTGTCCCGGGGGGGCCGGGCCCGGGGGCGCGGTGGGCGGTGACGGGGCAAACCCGTCTACGCTGCACGCAGCAGACCCGTACCCCGTCAGGCCCGTCAGGAGAACCAGCCGATGTCCCAAAGCCCCGCCACCCTGCCGCCGGTGCTGCTGCACTCAGAAGCGGAGCTCGCGCGGGACGCGCTCGCGACCCCCCTGCTCGCCCGCGCCGTGCGGCTCGCCCGCTGGGCCGGGCCCGACACGCGGGTCGGCGCGGGCGGCGAGCTCGTCGACGAGCAGCTGCCCGCGGCGGCGGCCGAGCTCGGGCTCGTCGACGGGGCGGACGGCCTGGAGACCGGGGACGCGGCGGCGTACGCGAGCGAGGCCTGGCGGGTCGCCGTCGACACCGGCCTCGTCGAGGTCGAGGACGCCGACGAGGACGACGCCGAGGGCACCGTCACCACCGGCGAGGACCTCGCCCTGATCACCTCGGGCGGGCCGCAGGACGTCCTCGGCATCTGGCTCGGCGCCCTGGACACCGTCTTCGCCGACGCCACGGTGCCCGACCTGGAGGACCTCGTCGACGCCATCCAGGGCGGCGGCGAGATCGACTTCGCCGAGCTGGGCTGGGACCCGCAGGCCGAGGCCGAGTTCCTGGAGGGCGTCCTCGGCAATCTGTATCTGCTGACCGTCAGCGAGGGCGCCCCCGAGGACGGCGCGGTGCCGCTGCCCGCGCTCGCCGCGTCCATGATCGTGCCGGACGACATGGGCGAGCCCACCGACGACATCCTGGAGCAGGTCTCCGACGCGATGATGCGGCTCGACGACCAGTTCCGGATGTTCGAACCCGTCGGACTCGTCGAGTACCAGCCCGTGGACGAGGCCCTCATGGCGGACGTCGACGAGGCCGCGGAGGCCGCCGGGACCGCGGGGGAGCCGCTGCCCCCCGTCGACGACGAGGACGTCACGCGCTACGGCATGGTCAGGCTGACGCCGCTCGGCCTGTACGGGGTGCGGGCGCGGATGCTGGAGGCCGGGGTCGACGCGCCCGCCGTCGGCGACCTCGCGGACAAGGGCGCCGACTCGCTGCTCGACGCCACCGCAGCGTTCCCGCGGGCCGCCGCGCAGGCCGAGATCGAGCGGTGGCTCGACGGGCGCGAGCCGCTGGCCGCGGCCCGGGAGCTGCTGGCCGCCGCGCGCGGGGCGGACGAGGGCGCGCCGCTGCGGCGGCTCCACTGCCAGCAGGCGCTCTCCCTCGTCGGGGGCGCGGCCGAGCCCGCCCTGCGCGAGGTCCTCGACGACGCCGAACTCGGCGGGCTCGCCCGGGTGTGGCTCGCCGAGCACGGGGCCGCCGACGTGCCCGCCCCCTCCGAGGGCATGGTCTTCTGGCTGACCATCGACACGGTCGCGGCACAGCTGGCGGCCGAGGGGAACTCCGACGAGCTGCGCGCGCTCGTCGAGGGGCTCGCCGCCCAGCACAGCGGGTTCTTCGCCGCGGCGTGGCGGGTCGACCACCCCGCCACGGCGGAGGTCCTGGAGGCGATGGGGCGGCTGCACTCGGACAAGAAGGTGGCCAAGGAGGCCCGCAAGGCGGCCTTCAAGGCCAGGTCGCAACAGGGCTAGCCCCACCCGGGCAGGGGCCCTGCGGCGCCGGGGCCCACCCGGGCAGGGCTTTCTCCCGCCCGCCCCTCCATCGCGCCGGCGCGCTCGTCATCGAACGCCGGACGGGCTGAATCCGCCGGTCACGCGCCGCCGTCCGTCGCCGGACGACGGCGTGCAAGCCGCCAGGTCGGGTCACCGCCCCGGTCGCCGGGGCAGGTACGGGTGGGCGGGTGGGAGAACACCCCGCCGCGGGAGCGGCGGGGGCCTGTGCTGCCGGGCCGGCCCGAGGCCTAGCACTCGTAGCGGGTCGTGTGGCGGAACGACGACGTGGCGCCCTCGAAGCCGTACGTCCCCCGGTAGGCGGGCGGGTTCTGGTACTGCCCGACGATCGTGATCGTCGACGCGCAGGACCCCTGCCCCGCCCGCTTCGCGTCCAGGCGCAGCGTGTCGCCGATGTGGCCGCCGGTGATGTCCCACGGAGCACCGCAGATGCCCGAGGTGATCCGGCCGCCGATGACGACGTGCGGATAGGTGTTGGGGTTGTACGTCACCTCCATCGCGAAGGTGACCTGACCGTTGTGGAGGGTGAGCTCGCAGGCCGTCGCGACGGCCTCCGCGGACACCTCCAGCTGCGCGGGCGCGGCGAACGCCTCGTCACGGGTCTTGACCTGGGCGCCCTGCGGATTGAAGAAGTGGTGCTCCGCGCGGGCCCGGTCCTTCTGCTTGCGTGCCTGGGTGGTCATGGGGTGGGCTCTCCCTTCCCGGCCGTCAGGCCAGCTGCTCCGCTATCTCGACGCGCAGCAGCGCGCGGACGTTCTCGATGTGGTTGATCACGGTGACCGTCGACGAGCCGGCGAAGAGCAGCCCGAGGGCCACGTTGTCGAAGGTGGTCACCAGGGACCCGGAGTCGCCGCCCGCGGAGATGTTCGTGGTGAGGATCTGGTCCTTGAACCGGGCGGTGCCCGCCGTGCCGTAGTTGACGTCGATGGTCGCGTCGACGGAGATGACCCGGCCGAAGCTGATGTTGGTGGTGCGGCCCGACTTCTTCACGCGGTCGCCCACCGCCACATTGGTCTTGCGCCGCCAGGCGCGCGGCGCCCCGCTGAAGTACTGCTCACGCGTGGCGTCCTGGAAGTCCACGGCCGCGAGGGCCGCGTCGACCACGTTGTTGTGCCGGTCGAGCGGGATCTGCGGGGCGAACTGGATGGTGATGAAGCGCTCCAGGGTCGCGATGCGGTCGGCGGGGTCCTGGCCCCCGTCGAAGACGCCCGGCTGCACGACGGGGCTGCCGAGCTGGGCCCGGTTGGAGTCGGCGAGCACGTGGTTGTTGGACAGGATGTAGAACTTCGCCGGTACGCCGAGGCCCGCGGCGGGCGGGTCGACGGAGGCGCCGGGCAGGAAGTCGTAGACGACGCTGCCGAGGGTGCCCGCGGTCACGCGGACGTTGCCGACGGAGAAGCCGGAGGGGCACGGCCGCATCCGCCGCTTGAGCAGCTGCGGCTCGAACGCGCCGAGTCCGCCGGGCTCTTCGAGCCGCGGCTGTCCGAGGCCCGCGAGCTGTTCGCCGATGCCGTCACCGTCGTACGCGCGCCGCCCGCGGTTCTCGGCCCGCACGCCGGTGCGCTGCTGCCGCTGGGCGGCGACGTGGCCGACGGCGAGGACATCGGTGGGCGTGCCGTCGTCCATCTGCCGCGGGATCACATCCCGTTCGGGCAGCAGCGACTCCGGCACCTTCTGGGTCACGAAGACCAGGACGGCGGGCTCGCCGGTCGGCTCTCCCGAGGTCCACTTGACGCCGTGGCCGAAGCCGACGACGTTCGCGAGCGGCTCCTCGCGGCGCAGGAAGTCGCCGAGCGCCTGCTGCCGGGAGCTGTCACTGAGGGTGCCGCCGGTGGGTCCTCGCATCCATTCGGACTGGCTCACGCCAGACCACCCCTTTTCCTGAGTTTCCCCTGGCTGGAGGTACGAGGTCCGGAGCGTGCCGTCAGGAGTCGCCCTGTGCGCCGACGTCGCCGATCGCGAGGACGCGCACGGGGACGCCCTCCAGCGCGTCCGGGACCACGTCTTCGTCCCGGAGCCGGTCGCGCGGCACGCGGCGGGTGACGAAGACGATGATCACGTCCGCGCCCGAGCGCTCGTCCTTCCCGACGCCGACCCCGGTCACGTTGGCCAGCCTCATCAGCTGGTCCTCGTGCAGGTGGCGCGCCTGGCGTGCGTCCACTCCGGCTCGCCTCCCGCGTGGGTGATGCAGGTAGGGGTTGTGTATGGCCGGGGGCAACGGCGGTCAAGGCGGTCTGCGGTAAATCATGGCTTTACAGCCGGTCCGCGTCTGTTGACCTTGTTTACGAAGTCCCTTCCGACCAGTTACGCACCCGTCATCTTCGTACGGGGAAACGCCGGGTGCGCGGGTCCAGGCCCGGAGTGCTCACGTCCGCAAGTACGAGGCGCCGTTGAGGTCCATGACCGTGCCCGAGGCCCACTCCGCTGCGGGCGAGGCCAGCCAGAGCACCGCCGCCGCGATCTCCTCCGCGGTGCCCGTGCGCCCGAACGGGCTCTGCGCCCGGATGGCCTCGCCCTCCGCGCCACTGAGGCGGTGCGCGACTCGCTCGGTGGCGAAGAAGCCGGGCGCCACGGATGCCACCGCGATGCCGTGCGGCGCGAGCGCCACCGCGAGGGACTGGCCGAGCGCGTGCACGGCCGCCTTCGTCGCGCCGTACGCAGGGTGCTCGGGCTCGCCCCGGAAGGCGCCGCGCGAGCCGATGTTGACGATGCGCCCGCCCGTGCCCTGGCCGATCATCCGGTGCGCGGCGAGATGGCTGAGGTTCGCCGTGGCCAGCAGGTTGACGGCGGTGTGCCGCTGCCACAGGGCCGCCCAGTCCTCGTAGGAGGTGGTGGCGGGCGGGTGCGGCAGGTTCACGGCGGCGTTGTTGACGAGCACGTCGATGCCGCCGAGCGCCTCGGCCGCGCGGTCCGCGACGTCCTTCGCCCCCGCGGGGTCCGACAGATCGCCGCCGACCAGCGCGTGCCCGCTGCCCGCGAGCGAGTCGAGGGTCGCGCGCGCCTCCTCCTCGCGCGCCCCGAAGTGCACCGCCACGCGGTCGCCGTTGTCCGCGAACGCGCGGGCGAGGGCCCGGCCGAGCCCTCGTGAGGCGCCGCTGACCAGAACGCGACGGCCGGTGTGCTGCACAGTCATACGGATCTCCTGGTTCGCCGAGGGGTGGCACTGCTGGAACGCCACACTCCGGAAGTCGACCGCCGAAGTCGGACCGCGTTCAACCGCCGTTTATACGTGAGCGGGAATCTGGCGCCGGCAGCGGCCCGGCGGTACGCACACTCCGTGGGACAGGCCGAACGCCCGCATCCGCTCCCTCAGGCCCGAGGAGAAACCATGTCGCTCACCCGCAGGGACTTCGCCAGACGATCCGCGCTCACCGGGGCGGGCGTCGCGCTCGCCGGCAGCGTCGGCGCGCTCGCCACCGCGCCCGGCGCACTCGCCGCACAGGACCTCGACGTGGGCGGCGCGGCCGACGCGGACGGCCACGGCCACGGCGGGCCCGGCTACGGCCCGCTCGTGCCCGACCCCGCGGGCCTGCTCGCCCTGCCCGCCGGATTCTCGTACCGCGTCCTCACGTACAGCGGCAGGACCAAGCTGGAGACGGGCGAGTTCACGCCCTCCAACCACGACGGCACCGCCACCTTCGACGGACCGCGCGGGGTGACGCTGCTCGTCAACAACCACGAGCTGAGCGGCGCCCGCGCCAAGTGGAAGTACCCGGTCCCGCTCACCGAGGGACTCGTCTACGACCCGGCGGCCTCCGGCGGCTGCACCGTCGTCGAGCACCGGCGCGGCGGCCAGGTCGCCGAGTGGGTGGGCGTCGCGGGCACCAGCACCAACTGCGCGGGCGGCTCCACCCCGTGGGGCACCTGGCTGACCTGCGAGGAGACCGAGGACAAGGCCGGCCAGAACGGCATGACCAAGGACCACGGCTATGTCTTCGAGGTCGACCCCTACGACCGGCGCGCCAACCGCGATCCCCGGCCCGTCAAGGCCCTCGGCCGCTACGCCCACGAGGCCGTCGTCGTCGACCCCAAGCGCGGCCACCTGTATCTGACCGAGGACGCCGCGGGCCCCAACGGCCTGTTCTACCGCTGGACCCCGCCGCACGGCTTCAAGCACGGCCGCGGCAAGCTGCGCTCCCTCGCCGATGACGCGGGCGTCCTGAAGGCGCCCAAGTGCTTCGACTCCGGCGGCCGGTTCGTCGACGACCTGTCCAGGGCCACGAAGATCGGCACCGTGTACGGCGTCGACTGGGTGGAGGTCCCCGACCGCGACGCCCGCACCGTCTCGGTCCGCAAGCAGTTCGCCGCGGGCGCCGTCACGCGCGCCCGCAAGCTCGAAGGCATGTGGTGGGGCGACGGCGGCGCGTACATCGTCTCCTCGTACGCCCGTGCCGAGAGCCCCGGCGCGCAGCACGACGGGCAGGTGTGGTTCTACCACCCGGGCCGGCGCACCCTCACCCTGAAGGTGCTGCTCGGCGTGAACCAGGACCCCGGCAAGGACGGCGCCTTCGACGGGCCGGACAACATCACCGTCTCGCCCTACGGCGGGCTCGTCCTCGCCGAGGACGGCGACGGGATCCAGCACCTGTTCGGCGCGACCGAGCGCGGCCGCACCTACCCGATCGCCCGCAACGAACTCAACGAGGGCACGCCCGAGAAGCCCGCCTACAGCGAGTTCACCGGCGTCACCTTCTCGCCGGACGGCAAGATCCTGTACGCGAACATCCAGACCCCCGGCATCATGTTCGCGATCACCGGGCCGTGGCGGCGCCAGCGCCCCTGACCCCGGCCGCCCGGCCGAAGAGCGGGGGCCGGGACGCGTCCCGGCCCCCGCCCCGCCGTCGGCTACAGGGCCTGCGCGGCGGGCTTCACCATGCCGCGGACCGTGCGGGACTTCACGAAGTCGCCCATGGCGGTCATCTCCCACTCGCCGGAGAACTGGCGGATCAGCTTCGCCATCATGACGCCGGTCTGCGCCTCCGCGTTCGTCAGGTCGAAGCGGACCAGCTCCTCGCCGGTGGCCGCGTCGATGAGGCGGCAGTACGCCTTGGCGACCTCCGTGAACTTCTGGCCCGAGAACGAGTTCACGGTGAAGACCAGGCCGCTGACCTCCTGGGGGAGACGGCCGAGGTCCACGACGATCACCTCGTCGTCACCACCGCCCTCGCCGGTGAGATTGTCACCGGAGTGCTTGATGGAGCCGTGCAGGATCGACAGCTTGCCGAAGTAGCAGCTGTCGATGTGGTTGCGCTGCGGGCCGTACGCGATGACCGAGGCGTCCAGGTCGATGTCCTTGCCGCGGAACGCGGGCTCCCAGCCGAGGCCCATCTTGACCTGGGAGAGCAGCGGGCGGCCGCCCTTGACCAGCGACACCGTCTGGTTCTTCTGGAGGCTGACGCGGCCCTTGTCCAGATTGATCTTCCCGGCGCCGGGTGCGGGGGCGGCCGGGGCCGCGGCCGCGGGGGCCGGCGGGGCCGCGTGCTGCGGGGCCGCGGTGGGCGGCGGCGGGCCCTGGACCGGCGGGCCGGACGGGGGCGCCATGGCGGGGGCGGTGGGCGCCGGGGGCGCGGCGGCCGGAGTGGCCGGGGCGGGCTCCTCGACCGAGACGCCGAAGTCGGTGGCGATGCCCGCGAGGCCGTTCGCATAGCCCTGGCCGACCGCGCGGGCCTTCCAGGCGCCGTTGCGCAGATAGATCTCCACGATGACCAGGGCCGTCTCCGCGCCGAGCTGGGGCGGGGTGAAGGTGGCGAGGACCGAGCCGTCGTCCGCGTTGCGAATCGTGGCGGTGGGCTCGATGCCCTGGAAGGTCTGGCCCGCGGCGTCCGGGCTCGCCGTGACGACGATCTTCTCGATGCCCGGCGGGACGGCGCCGGTGTCCACCGTGATCGCGTCCGGTGTGCTGCCGCCGCCGGAGCGGTAGGCCACGCCGGGGCCCGTGGGCTGGTTGTAGAAGATGAAGTCGTCGTCGGAGCGCACCTTGCCGTCGGCGGTGAGCAGCAGGCCCGATACGTCTAGCCGCACGGGGGCGGAGACGTCCACGGCGACGCGGGTCGCGGCGAGCGGGATGTTCGAGCCGGGGGTCATAGCTGTCATGCCTGGGGTAACGAGCGGAGGGACTTTGCCGTTCCCTTACCTCGGTGCCATTTCCGCGCAGCCGAGTGACCCTCGCGGCGCGCCCCAGACCCGCCCCTCCCCGAACCAGGGGCCGCTGCCCCTGGGACCCTGCCCCCCAACGCGCTGACGCGCTTGTCCTCAAGCGCCGGACGGGCTGGATGGGTGCCGGTGCGGGCCGGATCTCGTCCGCGGGCCGGACTGATCCGCGGTCCGCGGACGACAGGCGGCCTGTGCCGGGGACTTTGAGCCCGTCCGGCGCTTGAGGACGAGGCGCGGAGCGCCGATGAATCCGCTCAGGGAAGCACCACGATCTTGCGGCCCTCGCCCGCCGCGAACTTCGCCAAGGCCTCCGGGTAGTCGGTCAGCGGCAGCCGGTCGCTGATGAAGACGTCGGGGTCGAGCACGCCGTTCGCGAAGAGTTCCGCGGCGCGCTCGTAGCTGTGCAGGACCGCCATGGAGCCGGTGATGGTGATCTCCTGGTTGTAGATGCGGTAGGGGTCGATCGCCACGCGGGTGTCGTAGTCGGCCACGCCGAACTGCAGGAACGTGCCGGCCTTGGCCACCCGGCCCAGGCCGTCCTGGATCGCCGCCGCGTTGCCCGTCGCGTCGACGACGATGTCCCACCTGCGCGGCCGGTCGAGCTCGTCGGCGCGCGTGGCCGCCCCCGTGACGCCGAGCTGCTTGGCCGTGGCGAGCCGGTCGGGGTTGACGTCGACGACGTCCACGCTGGCCGCCCCCGTCCGCTTGGCCAGCTCCAGCATCATCAGGCCCATGGTCCCGGAGCCGTAGATCAGCACGTGCGCCCCGAGCCGCGCGCGCAGCACGTCGTAGCCGCGCACCGCGCAGGAGAGGGGCTCGATGAGCGCCGCGTCCTGGGTGCGCACGTGGTCGGGGAGGCGTACGCAGTTGGCGACGGGAGCCACCGCGTACTGGGCGGCGCCCCCGGCCCGGGTGACGCCGATGGCCGCCCACCGCTCGCAGAGGTTGTTGTGGCCGGTGCGGCAGTAGCGGCACTCGTAGCAGTACAGGGAGGGGTCGACGGCGACGCGGTCGCCCACCCGCAGCTCCGTGACGCCGGTGCCGACGTCCACCACCGAGCCGGCGAACTCGTGCCCCGGCACGACGGGCAGCGTCGGGGCGAACTCGCCCTGGAGGATGTGCAGATCGGTCCCGCACAGGCCGCACGCGGCGACTTCGACGACGACGTCGCGCGGCCCCGGCGCGGGGTCGGGCACCTCGCCGACCACCGCGGTGCCGACGGACTCGATGATGGCGGCCTTCACTTGACGGCTCCCAACGACAGGCCCTGGACCAGCTTGTCCTGGGCGGCGAACCCCGCGGCGAGCACCGGCAGGGAGATGACGAGCGACGCGGCGCACACCTTCGCCAGGAACAGGCCCTGGCTGGTGATGAAGCCGGTCAGGAACACGGGTGCGGTCTGGGCGACGACGCCGGTGAGCACCCGGGCGAAGAGCAGTTCGTTCCAGCTGAAGATGAAGCAGATCAGGGAGGTCGCGGCGATGCCCGGCAGGGCGATGGGCGCGACGATCCGGGTCAGGACGGTGGGCAGTCGCGCACCGTCGACATGGGCGGCCTCGATGACGGCCACCGGCACCTCGGACAGGAACGACTGCATCATCCAGACGGCGATCGGCAGGTTCATCGAGGTGTAGAGGAGGACCAGGAGCCAGATGTTGTCGAGGAGGCCGGTGTTCTTGGCGAAGAGGTAGAGGGGCAGCAGGCCCGCCACCACCGGCAGCATCTTCGTGGAGAGGAAGAAGAAGAGGACGTCGGTCCACTTGCGGACCCGGCGCACGGACAGCGCGTACGCCGCGGGCAGCGCGAGGACCAGGACGAGGAGGGTGGACGCCGTCGACGCCACCAGGGAGTTGATCAGCGAGGGCCAGGGGCTCGCGCCGCCGCCCGCCCCGAAGAACTCGCGGTAGCCGTCCAGGGTGAGCGAGGCGGCGAGCGCGGGCGGGTTGGTCGCCGCGTCCTCCTCGGAGTGGAAGGACGTCAGGGCCATCCACGCGATCGGCAGGAAGAACACGATCCCGGCCAGCCACGCGGCGAGGCCGAGGCCGAGCCTCCTGGCACGGACCGCGCGGGGGGCCCGTGGGGCCCGTCGGGCGGCCGTGCCCGGCGCACCGGTCGTGCCCGGCGCACCGGTCGTGCCCGGCGCACCGGTCGTGCGTGAAGCATCGGTCATGCGCGGAACACCTCCTCGCGGAACAGCGACGACACCACGCGCAGCGCGAAGGTCGCGATGACGATCGACCCGATGACGACGAGCACCCCGGCGGCGGACGCCAGGCCGTTCTCGTGGGCCTGGTAGAAGCTCTGGTAGACGGTGTAGGGCAGGTTCGCGGTGCCCAGGCCGCCGGAGGTGATCGTGAAGACGGCGTCGAAGTTCTGCACGATGTAGATCGAGCCGAGCAGTGCGCCCAGTTCGAGGTAGCGGCGCAGATGGGGCAGCGTCAGATGGCGGAACACCTGCCAGTTGCCCGCGCCGTCCATGCGGGCCGCCTCGATGAGTTCGGGGTCGCGGCTCTGCAGCCCGGCGAGCAGGATCAGCATCATGAAGGGCGTCCACTGCCAGATCAGGGCCAGCTCGACGGCGATGAGCGGGGTGTCGGAGATCCAGTCGGGCTGGGCCGCGCCGTCCCCGCCCACCCAGTGCAGGACCCCGTTGAACAGGCCGTACTCCGGGTTGTAGAGGACGTGCTTCCACAGCAGGGCCGCCGCGACCGGCACGAGCAGGAACGGCGCGATGAGCAGGGTGCGCACCACGCCCCGGCCGCGGAACCTGCGGTCGAGGAGCAGCGCGAGGCCGAGCCCGGCGACGAGGCTGGTGAGGACGACCGTCGCCGTCAGGAGGACCGTCGTCAGCACGGACTTGCGCAGGTCGGCGTCCGCGAGGACCTCGTGGTAGTTGGCGAGGCCGGTGAACCTGCGCGCGTCCGGGTAGAGCGCGTTCCAGTCGAAGAACGAGATCACCAGGGTGGCCACGAACGGCAGTTGGGTCACGGCGATCATGAAGACGAGGGCGGGGAGCAGCGGGGCCCGGGTGACCCAGGCGCGCAGCCGGGGCGAGGGGCGCGGCGGGGAGCCGGGCACGCGCGGGGGCGTGCGGGTGGCTGTCGGTGCGGCGGTCATCGGCCCTCGTACTCCTCGGAGATCTTCTCGGCGAGGTCCTGGGCCCTGCCGAGGGCCGACGTGACGGAGGTGCGTCCGGCGATGGCCGCGCTGATCTCCTGCGAGACCTTCGTGCCGAGGTCGGTGAACTCGGGGATGCCGACGAACTGGATGCCGGGCGCGGGCCGCGGCTGCACGCCCGGGTCGCGCGGCCGCGCGCCCGCGATGGCGGCGCGGGTCACGCCCTGGAAGGCGGCCGCCGCCTTGCGGTAGCGCGGGTCGGCGTACGTGGAGGCGCGTTTGCCCGCGGGCACGTTGGACCAGCCGATCTTCTCGCCGACGAGTTCCTCGTACTCCTTGCCGGATGCCCAGGAGATGAACTTCCAGGCCTTGTCCTGGTTCCGGGAGGCCTTCTGCAGGCCCCAGGCCCAGGTGTAGAGCCAGCCGGAGCTCGGGGTGCGCTCCACGGGCGCGGCCACGTAGCCGATCTTCCCCTTGACCGGCGACGTGGCGGATTCGAGGGATCCGGCGGCGGCCGTGGCGTCGTACCACATGGCCGTCTTGCCCTGGGTGAGGTTGTTGAGGCACTCCGCGTACCCGGACTGCGCCGCCCCGGACTCTCCGTGCTCGCGTACGAGGTCCACGTAGAAGCGCGTGGCCCGTTCGAAGGCGGGGGAGTCGAGGCGGGCCTTCCAGTCCTTGTCGAACCAGGTGCCGCCGAAGGTGTTCACGACGGTCGTCAGGGGCGCCATGACCTCGCCCCAGCCGGGCAGGCCGCGCAGGCAGATGCCCTTTATGCCCGCCTCGGCGCCGTCGGCCCGGGCGGCGAGGCGGGCGACCTGGCGCCAGGTGGGGCGCGCGGGCATGGTGAGCCCGGCCTTGTCGAAGACGTCCTTGCGGTACATCAGGAACGACGACTCGCCGTAGAAGGGCTCTCCGTAGAGCTTGCCGTCCGCGCCGGTGAGGGACTGGCGCATCGGCGGCAGGATGTCGTCCTGGTCGAAGGCCCGGTCCTTGCGGGCGTAGGTGCCGAGCTCGTGCAGCCAGCCGTTCCTGGCGTAGATGGGTATCTCGTAGTTGCTGAGCGTCGCCACGTCGTACTGGCCGGCCTGGTTGGCGAAGTCCTGGCTGATCTTGTCGCGGACGTCGTTCTCGGGCAGCACGGTGAAGTTCACCTCGATCCCCGTCTCCTCGGTGAAGTGCGCGGCGGTGAGCTTCTGCAACTCGACCATCTGTGGGTTGTTCACCATCAGGACGTTGATGGCGTCGCCGCCGGACCCGGACCCGCCCGCGCCGGCCCAGCAGCCGGACAGCGACGGGACGAGCAGCGTCCCTGCGGCGGCAGCGGCGAGCAGGGGCCCGCGCCTCCGTCGGCTCTGGGTTCGCATGAATCGCTCCTGGGATAAAGGGGGTATTTGGGGTGCCGCAGGGCATGCGGGAGCCCGGAAGGAGAGGGGACGGGTGTGCTCAGGCGCGGATGACCTGCGGGCCGAGCAGCGCGTAGCGGTGGGCTTCGGACGCGGACAGGAGGGTGCTCGTGACGATGGTCTCCAGGTCGCCGACGGAGGCGAACCGGCAGAAGCTCGCCGCCCCGAACTTGGTGTGCACGCCCGTGAACACGACGCGCCGTGACGCCCGCAGCGCCTGCGCCTTCACCTCGCTGACCGCCGGGTCGGGGGTGGTGAGCCCGTGCTCGCGGGAGATGCCGTTGGCGCCGATGTAGGCCAGGTCGATGACGAAGCCCGCCAGCATGCGGGTGGTCCAGTGGTCGACGGTCGCGAGGGTGCCCGGGCGGACCCGGCCGCCGAGCAGCAGCACGGTGACGTGGTCGGCCGTGGCGAGGGCGCCCGCCGTGGCGAGCGACGCGGTGATCACGGTCAGCTCGCGGTTCTTCGGCAGGGCCTCGGCGATCAGTTGCGGGGTGAAGCCCTCGTCGATGAACACGGTCTCGGCGTCGCCGAGCAGCTCGGCCGCGGCCGCCGCCACCCGCCGCTTCTCCGGCACGTGCATGGTCGTGCGGAACGCGAGGGTGGTCTCGAAGCCCGAGCTCTCCACCGGGTAGGCGCCGCCGTGGGTGCGCCGGACCAGGCCGTGGTCCTCCAGGGCACGCAGATCGCGGCGTACGGTCTCCTTTGCGACGCCCAGCTCGACGGCCAGGGCGCTGACGTCGACGGATCCCGAGCGGCGAGCCGCGCGCACGATCTGCCGCTGGCGCTCCTCCGCCGTCATGGTGCCACCTCTTCCCCTGGCTCGTTCCGGGTGACCGTTCGGGCCCGTGGGGACGTTTCTACAGGGCGATCACTGGGCTGAACAGGCGGAAAGCGGACTCGATGATGCCCGGGTGTGCCCGCCCGGGGCGGCCCTGAGCTGCGGCGCCGACGGCGCGCGGGTCCGTTCGCGGTGCGGACGGCGCCCGTTTGCCGCCCGCACCGGACGCACGGATCAGGGCTGGTGGAACGTCACCTCCGGATGCTCGGCCGTCGGGCCGTTCAGGAGCGGCTGCTCGATGCCCCGCAGATGCCGGTCGAAGAAGGCGCCCACGTAGGCGCGGGTGATCCGCTCGGCGCGCTCGCCGGAGATCGGTGCCTCGGGGTCCTCGTCCACGCCGAGCTGCTGGAGCACGACCGGGGCGTCGGTGAACGTGAAGTGCCCGGACCCGGCGACCGCGAGCCAGCGCTTCCAGCCGTCCATGAGGGGCCAGGCGTCGTTCCAGTGGTAGGGCCCGTCGGGCTTCGTGGTCAGCTCGGTGCCGAGCATCAGGAAGGGGCGGCCGCGCAGGCCGTCCGGCTTGATCTGGATGCCGCCGTCCATGTTCATGCCCGCCCGCACCCGGCGGTCGGTGTTCATCAGGGCCATGGTGGCGGCGCCGCCGATGGAGTGGCCGCCCGAGCCGATCCGCTTGCGGTCGATCATCTTCGCGTGCCGCCAGGTCGCCTTGCCGGACGTGCCGCCGACCAGACGGTCCAGGACGAACGACAGGTCCCGGGCCCGGTTCTCGGTGATGCGCGGCCCCGGAACGGTCGAGTCCGGGTCGCAGCCCAGGCACGGCGGCATGCGGCCGCCCTCGAACTCCCCGCCCGCCGCCTCGTGGGCGTGGTCGACGGTGGCCACGACGTAGCCGCGGCTAGCCAGGTCCTCGGCGAGGTGCGTCAGGGTCGAGCGCGGCGCGGTGAAGCCGGGCGACAGGAGCACCAGCGGGAACCGGCCCGGCGCGGCGGGCGCCCCCGTGCGGGCGTAGGTGCGCGTCGCGCTGTAGGCGGCGGGCGGGGCGTCCAGGTGGTAGTACGTGAGGAGGGCGCGGGCGGCCTTGAGGGACGTGTACGCGGTGGCGCGCCCGCCCTCTCCTCTCGCCGGGTAGTACAGGGAGGCCATCAGCTCGCGCGGCTCCTCGGGCGCCCACAGGTCCTTGCGGCTCTTGTCGACGAGGTGCAGGGTGTCGCGGCCCACGGCGTACTTGCCGGTGGGGCGCGGGAGTTCGGGCCGGGCGACGGGTGCGTCGGTGGTGGCGGGCGCATCGGCGGTCCGCGGCGCGGCGAGCGCTCCCGACGCCTCGGCGAGCGGCAGGGCGAGGGCCAGCGCGAGCACGGTCGCGACGGCACGGCCGCGCGTGGTCTTTCGGGCGGTTGTCATGTCAAGTCAGGCTAGGGGTGCGGCTGTTCGGGCACGTCAGCCGACGGTCTGACCCGGGACCGACCCCGGTCTGAGGGCGCCGTCCCCTCACGGGATGAGGCTCAATACGGCCACACTGGCGGGTTCGTGCAGAAGCGGCCGCCGAGGTGCGCGTGGTCGGGGTTGGCGGGGTCGAGCTCCCCGTGCTCGGCGATCAGCTTCGCCGCGAACCGCTCGGAGTCGTCCCGGGGCTCGTACCCGAGCGCCCGCGCGGGCTCCAGGTCCCACCACAGCCGGGTGTTGGCGGACGAGCCGTACACCACGGTGTGCCCGACGTCCGGGGCGGTGAGCGCCGAGTGGAAGAGCCGTGCGCCGTCCTCGGGAGACATCCACACCGACAGCATCCGGACGTCGGCGGGCTCGGCGAAGCAGGCGCCGATCCGCACGGACACCGTCTGCACGCCGTGCTTGTCCCAGTAGTACTGGGCCAGGTCCTCGCCGAAGGACTTCGACAGGCCGTAGTACGTGTCGGGGCGGCGCGGGGCGTCGACGGGGATCAGCGGGTCGGTGCCGACGGGGCGCGGGGCGAAGCCCACCGCGTGGTTGGAGGAGGCGAACACGACGCGCGGCACGCCCTCCTCGCGCACCGCCTCGTAGAGGTGGTACGTGCCTTCGACGTTGGCCTTGAGGACCTTGTCGAAGGTGGACTCCAGGGAGATGCCCGCGAGGTGGAGCACCGCGTCCACGCCCCGCACGGCCTCGCGCAGCGCGGCCCGGTCGGCGAGGTCCACGACGAGCGCGCCGGGCTCGCCCTCGACGGGGCGCAGGTCGAGCAGGCGCAGCTCGTAGCCGTACGCGGGCAGCAGGCGGCGCATCAGGGTGCCGAGACCGCCTGCGGCTCCGGTCAGCAGGACGGTGCGGGGAGCGGGCATGCGGCGGTCTCCTCGGGGCGGTGCGAGAGGGCGGCGTGGCGCGGGGCGGCCTGCGGGCGGCACGGCGGGCGGCCGGAGCCGTGCCGTGCGTGCCTGTGGCCAGGATTCACATCCATGGACACGCTAGGGAGCGGCGGCGGGTGGAGTCAAGAGGGCGCGGAGCCGGTGGATCCGTTCCTGGGTGGCGTGGTTGCGCGCTTGACCCGCACGGAGAGCCGCCCTAGCGTGGGCGCGTTCAGGGACATGGACGTGAATCAGAAACGTGCACGCTTAGGGAGAGCCCGTGACGTCAGGCAGGTCAGGTCGGTCAGGAACCCTCGCCTCCCGGCTCCGCGTTCCCAGCGGGCCGCTGTTCTTCCCCGTCACCCCCTTCGGGCCCGGCGGATCCGTCGGGCCCGTCGATGTGGACGCGCTGCGCACCCATGTGCGCCGCGGCGTGGAGGCGGGCGCGGCGGCGGTCTTCGCGTGCTGCGGCACGGGCGAGTTCCACGCGCTGACGCCCGAGGAGTTCCAGGAGTGCGTCGCCGCCGCCGTCGCGGAGACCGCGGGCCGCGTCCCGGTGGTCGCGGGCACCGGCTACGGCACCGCGCTCGCCGTGCGGTACGCGCGCCTCGCCGAGGAGGCGGGCGCCGACGGCCTGCTCGCCCTGCCGCCCTATCTGGTCGCCGCCTCCCAGGAGGGCCTGCTGCGGCACTACGCCGAACTGGCCGCGGCGACCCGTCTGGACGTCGTCGTCTACCAGCGCGACAACGCCGTGTTCACGCCCGGCACGGTCCTCGGGCTCGCCCGCACCGACGGCGTCATCGGCTTCAAGGACGGCCTCGGCGACCTCGACCTGATGCAGCGGATCGTCAGCGCCGTACGCGCCGAGGGCCCCGGGGAGTTCCTGTACTTCAACGGCCTGCCCACCGCCGAGCTGACCGGCCTCGCCTACCGGGGCATCGGCGTGCGCCTGTACTCCTCGGCCGTCTTCTGCTTCCTGCCCGACCTCGCGCTCGCCTTCCACCGGGCCCTGAACAGCGGCGACGACGCGACGGCGGCCCGGCTGATCGACGGCTTCTACCGGCCCTTCGTGGAACTGCGCGCCCAGGGCAAGGGCTACGCCGTCTCCCTGGTCAAGGCGGGGGTGCGGCTCACCGGCCTCGACGTCGGCGGGGTGCGCCCGCCGCTGCACGAACCGGCCGACGACCACGTCAAGCGCCTGGCCGAACTCATCGAGCGGGGCCGGGCCCTGGCGGCGGAGGCCGGGGCGTGAGGGCGGGCGCGTTCCTCTACCCCTGGGACGTCGTCGGCGACCCCGCGGCCGCAGAGCGCGTCGCCGCCCTCGGCGTGCGCCAGGTGACCCTCGCCGCCGCCTACCACTCCACCCGGGCCCTCACCCCGCGCCACCCGCGCCACCGCGTCGTCACCGCCGGGCACGCCGCCGTCCTGTACCCGCCGGGCGGGCGCTGGCGGGGCCGGGAGCCGCGCCCGTACCCCGCGGGGGACTGGGCGCCGGGCGACGCCTTCGGCGCAGCCGCCGAGGCCCTGGCGGCCGCCGGGCTCGACGTCCACGCCTGGGTGGTGCTCGCCCACAACTCCCGCCTGGGCGCCGAGCACCCGGACACCGCCGTGGTCAACGCCTACGGCGACCGCTACCCCTGGGCGCCCTGCATCGCGCGGCCCGCGAACCGCGCCTACCTCGTCGACCTCGCCGCCGAGGCCGCCGTCCGGCCGGGCGCGGCCGGGGCCGAACTGGAGTCGTGCGGCTGGTACGGCTTCGCGCATCTGCACGCCCACGACAAGGTCGCGGGGGTGGAGCTCGGCGAGGCGGGCGAGTACGCGATGTCCCTGTGCTTCTGCGCCACCTGCCGCGCCGGGTACGGCGAGCACGGCCTGGACGCCGACAGGATCGCCGCCGCCGTGCGCCGGGGCCTGGAGCCGGTGTGGCGCGGCGCCCCGTCCGGGCCCGGCTGGGCCGGCGTGGAGCGGCTGCTCGGTGCCGAGGCGGCGGCCGCCACGCGCGCGTGGCGCGAGCACAGCGCCCGTGCCTTCCAGGAGGCGGCGGTCGGAGCCGTGCGCGCCGAGGCGCCCGACGGCTTCTCGGTGCTGCTGCACGCGGACCCGGTGACGTACCGCTGCGGCGCCAACGCCGGGGCCGACCCCGAGCACGTCCTGTCCGTGGCCGACGGCGTGGTCGTGCCCTGCGCCGGGGGCCCCGAGGCGCTCGCGCCCTTCGCCGCCCGCGCGCGCGAGCACACCGTCCTCGCCGCCAACCTCACGGTGGTGGCGGGCCTGGGCGGCAGCCCCGCGACGCTTGCCGCCGACGCCCGGCGCGCGGCGGCGCTCGGCGCCACCGAACTGCGCCTCTACCACGCGGGCCTCGCCTCCGACGAGGACCTCGCGCACGTCGAGAAGGCCCTGTCGCGGCTCGCCTGACAGCCGTTACGATCCGCGCACCAACATCGCTCACGTGGGCGGGGAACAGGGGAGACAACGTGCGCAACAAGGGGATATCCGCGCTGGTCTGTGCCGGACTCACGGCAGGCGCCGCGGTGCTCGCCACCGCGGGCACGGCGACCGCGCAGGACGGGGCGGCGCAGGCGCAGGCCAGGGCCGGATCCGGGCGGGCCGACACCTCGGCGAGAGCCACCGCGGAGGACATCCGCGAACGCCTGGAGGAGATACCGGGGATGACGGTCGTCTCCGTGGCGGACAAGGAGGGCTACCCCTTCTACACCCTGACCTACCGTCAGCCGGTCGACCACGAGCGCCCGCACAAGGCGTCCTTCACCCAGCGCCTGACGCTGTGGCACAAGTCGACGGACCGGCCGACCGTCCTGTACACCACCGGCTACGGCATCGCCTCCGGCACGACCGCCGTCACCCGGCTCCTGGACGCCAACCAGGTCAGCCTCGAACACCGCTACTTCCTCCAGTCCCGCCCCCAGGGCGCGGCGGGCGACGACTGGACGAAGATGACCGTCCAGCAGGAGGCGGCCGACGAGCACCGCGTCACCCAGGCCCTGCGCGGCATCGAGCGGGGCAAGTGGATCGGCACCGGCGCCAGCAAGGGCGGCATGACGGCCACGTACCACGAGCGCTTCTACCCCGAGGACCTGGACGCCGTGGTCGCGTTCGTCGCGCCCAACGACAAGAACAACCGGGACGACTCCGGCTACGAGCGCTTCTTCGAGACCGTCGGCACCAAGGAGTGCCGCGCGGCCCTGAACGCCGTGCAGCGCGAGATGCTCGTGCGCCGCGACGCGCTCCTGCCCAAGTTCGAGGCGGACGCCAAGGCCAACGGCCAGACCTTCGAGGAGACGCTCGGCACGACCGACCGCGCGTACGAGTTCGCGGTCCTCGACCAGGTGTGGAACTTCTGGCAGTCGGGCAGCGTCGACAACTGCGCCACCGTGCCCGACGCGAAGAAGGCCACGGACGACGAGCTCTACTCCTGGTCCAAGGGGCACGGCCTGAGCGTCTACTACGACGAGGACCTCGGCGTGAACAGCTCCGGCCCCTACTACCGCCAGGCCGCCACCCAGCTCGGCTGGGCCGACCTGAAGTTCAAGCACCTCAAGGGCGTGCGCCACTACCCGGACATCTACCAGCCGAACTCGGTCCTGCCCGCCGCCATGCGGGGCACGTACAACAACGCGACCATCGCCGACGTCGACCGCTGGGTGAAGACCCGGGGCCAGCGGATGATGTTCATCTACGGCGAGAACGACCCGTGGAGCGCGGAGAAGTTCACCCCGAGCCACCGCGACTCCCACCGCTACGTGGTGCCGGGCGCCAACCACGGCGCGTCCATCGCGAAGCTGCCCGAGCCCCAGCAGTCCCAGGTCGTCGCGACGATCAAGCGCTGGGCGGACGTGAAGTAACCGCCGCGACAGCCGGGCCCCGGCGGCGATGAATTCCGGCCGCCGGGGCAGTCACGTCAAGGAGAGGGCCCCACCGGGGCGAGCTTCCCAGCGTGAAGGAGACGGCCATGCCCGAGACCACGAACCCCCTGCCGGACGCGGTGGACCCCGCGGGGGAGCCGCACGAGCTGCCGGACCTGAGGCCGCAGGCGCGCCTGGTGGCGAGCCTGGCCGTGGGGGTGACCGACGACCAGCTGGACGGGCCGACGCCCTGCCCCGACTACGCCGTGCGCCATCTGCTCGGCCACCTCGTCGCGCTCGCCGCCGCGTTCACCGACGCCGCGCGCAAGGACCTCGGGGCGCGCACCGACACCGACCCGTCGAGCAGGCTGCCCGACATCGACGCGGACTGGCGCGACGAGCTGCCGCGCCGCCTCGCCGAGCTGGCGGAGGTGTGGCGCGACTCCGCCGCGTGGACCGGGCAGACCCGGGCGGGCGGCGTCGACCTGCCCGGCGAGGTGGCCGGGGTCGTCGCCGTCGACGAACTCGTCGTGCACGGCTGGGACCTGGCGCGGGCCACCGGCCAGGAGTACGTGCCGGACGCGGCTTGCCTCGGCGTCGCCCACGCGATGCTGTCCGCCACCGACGCCGAGGGCCCGGCGGCGCGGGGCTCGCTCTTCGGGCCGCCGGTGCCCGTCCCGCCGGAGGCCTCCCTCCTGGACCGCGTCGTCGCGCTCAGCGGCCGCGACCCGCTCTGGCACCCCTAGCCCGGGGCGCCCGGCTCCCCGAGATGGTTTGCGCAACGGACCAGTTGACCCTACGGTCTGGCTCTGACCAGCCAGTACACATCCATACGCCGTGTGCGCACGTACATCGTCCAGGGGGACCCATGTCGATCTCGCCCGACCTCTCGGTGGCCGCCACGGCAGTCGGGGGCGCGCTCGCCGCCTATCTGCTGCTCGGCGAGCCCTGGCTGGGGCGTCGCATGTACGGCTCGCTCGCACGCCGCCGCGCCACCGAACCGGGCGCCCTCGTCCGCTACTTCGGACACGTGATCGCCGCCTGGTGGGGGCTGGCCGCGCTGGCCGTGGCGGTGCCGCTGCTCTCGCCCGGCGCCGCCGCGGCCGACTTCGGCGTCACGCTGCCCGACGACGTGCCGTACACGGTGCCGGTCGTCCTGCTCTTCGGCGTCGCCGCCGCCGCGTCGAGCCGCCACTTCCAGGAGCTGGCCAGGCAGGGCAAGCACATCCCCGGCCGCGCCGCCATCGAGGCCATGCTCCCGCGCACCGCGCGGGAGCGGCGGCTCGCCGTCGCCGCCGCCGTGACCGACGGGATCTGCGCCGAGTTCGTCTACCGCGGCCTGCTCATCGCCTTCGGCGTCGGCGCCCTCGGCCTGCCGCTGTACGCGGCCGCCGCGCTGTCGCTCGTCGTGTACGCGCTCGCCGGGTGGTACCAGGGCGGCACGGGCGTGCTCGTCTTCGCCCTCTTCGGGACCCTGCTCACCGGCCTGTACCTGGCCACCGGCAGCCTGCTGCTCCCCGTCGCCGTGCACGTCATGCTCTCCGTGCGCGACCTGACGATCCCCGCGCCCGACCTGCCGTACGCGCGGCGCGGCACGGCGTGAGCGCCCCGTAGGGGGCGCGGGCCTCAGCGCAGCGCGGCCCGCATCATGGCCGTGGCGATGGGGGCCGCCAGGCCGTTGCCGCTGACCTCGGAGCGGGCCGCGTCGGAGGACTCGACGATGACCGCGACGGCGACCTCCTTGCCGTCGGAGCCCTTGGCGTAGGACGTGAACCAGGCGTACGGCGTCTTGCTGTTGTTCTCGCCGTGCTGGGCGGTGCCCGTCTTGCCGCCCACGGTCGCCCCGCTGATGCGCGCGTTCGTCGCCGTGCCCTTCTCGACGACCGACTGCATCGCGGACGCGAGCTGATCGGCGGTGGACTCGCTGACGACGCGCTCCGAGCCGGTGTCCTCGTCGTAGTTCTTCAGGACGTCGCCGTCGGCGGTCGTGGTCTTGGAGACCATGTGCGGGGACTTCAGCTCCCCGCCGTTGGCGATCGCGGCCGACACCATGGCCATCTGCAGCGGCGTCGCGGTCACGTCGAACTGGCCGATGCCGGTGAGGCCGGTGCTCGCCTTGTCCATGTCCTTCGGGTAGAGGCTGACGCCCGCGCGCACCGGCACGTCCAGCTTCTCCGCGTTGAAGCCGAACTTCTCCGCCTGGGCCCGCAGCTTGTCCTGGCCGAGGTCGACGGCGAGCTTGGTGAAGACGTTGTTGCACGACCACTGGAGCGCGGTGCGCAGCGAGGCGTTCTCGCAGGGCGCGGACTTGACCTCGTTCGGGATGGACGTGCGCGTGCCGGGCAGCGTCCACGGGTCCGGGCTGTCGGTCCTCTGGTCGACCGAGTCGTACAGGCCGTCCTCCAGGGCGGCCGCCGCGACCACCAGCTTGAAGGTCGAGCCGGGCGGCAGCGGCTGGCGCAGCGCGCGGTTCACCATCGGCTTGTCCTCGTCGCCGGTGAGCGCCTTCCACGCGTCGCCGTCGTTGGAGCCGCTGATCTTCGACGGGTCGTACGACGGCGTGGAGACCATCCCGAGGATCTTGCCGGTCTTGGGGTCGATGGCGACGGCGGCGCCCTTCTTGCCGCCGAGCGCCTTGTACCCGGCCTTCTGGACGGCCGGGTCGATGGTGGTCACGACGTCACCGGGGTCGGCACGCTTGTTGGTGAGCGTGTCGAGCGGGTTCTTCAGCCGGTTGTCGCTGCCGTCCAGGAGGTCCTTGTAGATGCCTTCCAGCTGCGTGGCGCCGTACACCTGCGAGCTGTAGCCGGTGACGGACGCGTACAGCTGCCCGTCCTTGTACGTGCGCTTGTACGCCAGGTCGCCGCCCGACGTGCGCTTGGAGCCGGTGACGGACTCACCGGCCACGATGATGTCGCCGAGCGGGTTCGCGTAGGTCCTGATCGCGTTCCGTTTGTTCAGCTTGTCCTCCGCGAGCGCCTTCGAGTCGTGGAACTGCACCCAGGTGGCCCGCACAAGCAGCGCGACCACCAGGAGCAGCGTGAAGACCGCGGTGTGCCTGATCGTCTTGTTCATCCCTGACAAGGACGAGCATCCGGGGCCGGGACGTTCCCGGCTTGGAGGGATGTGTCCTGTTTCTCAGGCGTTCTTCATGAAGCCCGCCTCGTACGCCGCGATCACGGCCTGCGTGCGGTCCCGGGCGCCCGTCTTCGCGAGGACCGCCGCCACGTGCGTCTTGACCGTCGCCGGGCCCACCTCCATGCGCCCGGCGATCTCGGCGTTGGTGAGCCCGGCCGCCATCAGCCTCAGGACCTCGCGCTCGCGCCCGGTGAGCCGGGCCACCCAGGGGGCCTGCGCGGTCGTGGCCCGCGCGTGTTCGGCGGCCAGGGCGCGCACGGCCGCGGGGAACAGCAGCGAGTCGCTGCGCGCGACCAGGCGCACCGCCTGCACCAGGGAGTCCGCGTCGGCCCGCTTGAGCAGGAAGCCGGACGCCCCGGCGCGGAGCGCCTCGTACACGTACGCGTCGTTCTCGAAGGTGGTGACGGCCACGACGCGCGGCGGCTCCGCCATCGTCTGGAGGATCTGCTCCGTGGCGCGGATGCCGTCGACCTCCGGCATGCGCACGTCCATCAGGACCACGTCGGGCCGCAGCTCCCGGACGACGGACACCGCCTCGGCGCCGGTCGCCGCCTCGCCGACGACCTCCAGGTCGGGCTCGGCGGTGAGGATGACGCGCAGCGCCGTGCGCACCATGCGTTCGTCGTCGGCGAGCACGATGCGCAGCGGGGTGTCGGTCATGGGCGGGCCTCCAGGTGGGTCACGCGGGCAGCGGGCGGGCGGTCAGGCGGGCGGTCGCAGCGGCAGGCGTACGCGCAGCCGCCACACCCCGGCCTCGGGCCCGGAGGTGGTGGTGCCGCCGAGCAGCCGGGCCCGGTCGGCGATGCCGCGCAGGCCGTGGCCGCCGCCGGTCCGGTCGGCCGTGGTGTCGGGCGGCGCCGACGGCAGCGGGTTCTCGGCGCTCAGGTCGAGGCCGGTGTCGTCGCGCGTGATCCGCAGCGTCACGGCGGTGTCGGCGCCGCCGTGCTTGAGGGCGTTGCTGAGGGCCTCCTGCACGATGCGGTAGGCCTCGCGGGACACCATCGGCGGCAGCGCGTCGGCGCCGCCGGGGCCGAGGGCGACGGCGGCCTTCACGCGCAGGCCGCCCGCGCGGGTGCGGCGCAGCAGGCCGTCCAGGTCGGCGGCGAGCGTGGGCGCGGGGGCCGTCGAGGCCCGCTGGTCGCCCTCGCGCAGGACGCCGAGGACCGCGTCCAGCTCGCCGACGGTGCGCCGGGTGGTGTCCTCGATGGCGGCGAGGGCCTCGCGCACGAACTCCGGGTCGTGGTCGAGGACCCGGCGGGCGGCGCTCGCCTGGAGCGTGACCGCGCTCAGCGCGTGGCCCACGGAGTCGTGCAGCTCGCGGGCTAGGCGGTTGCGCACGGCGAGGTCGGCGGCGCGCTGCTCGGCGGCGGCCAGCCGGTCGGCGTGCGTGGGCCCGAGCAGCAGTGGCGCCCACCGCGCGAGCAGCCCGCCGGCGACCGCCGCGCACCCGGCGAGCACGAGGAGGCACGCCGTGCCCGAGACCGGTGCGAGGACCAGCGTCCAGGGGCCGCGGAGGCGATCGGGGAGACCGAGCCAGGAGTCCCACCCGCCCACGGCGAGGGGCAGCACGAGCTGGAACGCCGCGAACGGCACGAGCCCGAGCGTCATCCCGCTGATGATCCCGCCGAACCCGAGGTGCAGCGTGAACCACAGGGCCGTGCGCTCGCGCTCCTGGCGGGTGCGCGGCGGCCCGTCGGCCAGCGCCTCGTCCGGCACCCCGCACAGCGCCCGCACCGCCGCCACCGACATGGGCCGGGTCAGCGGGAACAGCGCGGTGACCGCGGCCAGCGGCAACCCGATGGCGAACGCGAGGAGTTGGGCGGAGAACGAGCCGAAGAACCGGTCGTCGCCGAAGAGCGGGCCCGACAGGATCGACCCCACGAAGACGTACGGCATGGCGAGCGCGCCGCCGAGGACCAGATGGATCCACCGGCGGCGCGCCCGCCGCCCGAGCAGGGCGGAGCCGACGCGTCTCACGCGGCTCCACCGCCGCCCGCGCGCTCCTTGAGCAGGCGCACGCCGACGGTGGCCACGAGCGTTCCGATGATCATCTGCACAGCGTAGGACAGGACCATGGCCGTCGTCGGCTGCTCGGCCGCGTCGGCCGCGGGCCCGAGCGAGGCGATCAGCAGCCAGGCGCCCCAGCACGCCACCGCCCCCGACCCCAGCCAGGCGAGCGCCAGCGGCACCCGCACGGGCAGCGCGCGCCCCCACCGGAAGGCGAGCGCCAGGGCGCCCGCCGCGGCCGCCGCGAGGTAGCAGGCCTCCAGTGTCTGCAGGACGTAGAAGTCGCTGGTGCGCTCCGCGGCCCGGGACGCGTTGAGGCCGAGCGTCGAACCGCTCGCCCACAGGAGCCGCAGGGTCGCCGGGTACAGCGCGAGGACCGCCGCGGCGAGCGCGCACCACCGCGCGCCCCGGCCGGGAGCCGCGAGCCCCGCCACCCGGCCGCGCCACACGTGGCCCCAGCGGTCGCGTGCGTAACCGGCGAACAGCAGGCCCAGGCTGAGGCCTTGGAGGATGAAGCCGCCGTACACCACCCCGAAGACCCACTCGTCGAGGAACGGCTCGCGGCCGGTGTCCTCGGCGCTGTTCACCGAGCCGCCGAGCGCCCGCACCGCGAGCTGCGCCGGGAACCCGGCCATGATCGGCGCGAGCAGTCCGGTGGCCGCCCACATCGGCAGGGCGAGCAGCCACGCCGGGACGCGGTGCCCCCAGGGCCGGGTGAGCAGCAGCGCGAGGACGATCACGGCCGCGTCCATGAGCACGGTCAGGGTGTTGGCGGCGACGATGACGCCGCGGTGGTCGAGCAGCGCGCTGCCCTCCGGGATGCCGATGTGGCTGCCGGCGATCCAGGCCGCTTTCAGGGACAGGTACGGCAGGCAGGAGACGATGGCGACGGCGCGCAGGACGCGGCGGGTCCGGCCGGTCCTGTCGGCGGCGGGGAGACCGGAGGCGGGGACGAGGATCTGGGTCATGCCTCCAGGCTGGCGCGCGGCGGATCGCGCCACCTCCTGCCCGGCGACGAACCGCCTCCGCCGCGCGGGGGAGGCGGCCCGCCGCCGAAGAGGAGGTCGAAGAGGAGGTCAGAGCCGCCGCGTGGCCAGGGTGAGCCGGTCGCGGGCGTCGAAGAGGGCGTCCTTGACCATCTGCTCGTGCGCGGGCGTGAGCCGGGCCACCGGCACGGAGCAGCTGATCGCGTCCCGCGCGGGCGTGCGGTAGGGGATCGCCACGCCGAAGCAGCGCAGGCCGAGGGTGTTCTCCTCGCGGTCCACGGCGAAGCCCTGTTCCCGCACGGTGCGCAGCTCCTCGATGAGCTGCTCGCGGTCGGTGATCGTGTTCTCGGTCAGGGACGGCAGCGTCTCCGGCAGGAGCTTGCGCACCTGCTCGTCGGTGTGGGTGGCGAGCAGCGCCTTGCCGAGCGAGGTGGAGTGCGCGGGCAGCCTGCGGCCCACGCGCGTGAACGGGCGCAGATAGTGCTGGGACTGGCGGGTGGCCAGATACACCACGTTCGTGCCGTCGAGCCGCGCGAGGTGGATCGTCTCGGTGGTGTCGTCCGAGAGCCGGTCGAGCGTGGGCCGGGCCGCCGCGACGACCTCGTCGCCGTCGATGTACGACGTGCCGACGAGCAGGGCCCGCACCCCGATGCCGTACCGCGTGCCGGTGGCGTCGGTCTCGATCCAGCCCAGCTCGACGAGGGTGCGCAGCAGCATGTAGAGGCTGGACTTCGGGTAGCCGACCGCCTCTTGGACGTCGGCCAGGGAGTGCATGCCGGGGCGGCCCGCGAAGAACTCGAGCAACTCCACCGTCCGCACCGCGGACTTGACCTGCGCGCCCCCGCCCGTCTCAGCAGCCGCCATCGCCCTTGACCCCTCACGTGCGACGAGAAATAGTCTCCACTGTCCCCGCCGGATTCACCATGGGAGACGGCGTTCAGTATATCGAACGGCCCTGGTGGGTGAGGAGCGAACGGCGGCGGCAACGGCACGTCAATCGTGGATTTCTGGGAAGCCTGGAGGACCCCCGGTGGCAGCAGCACCAGTGTGGAGCGTCGACCCCCGAACCGGGAAGCGGCGCGAGCAGGTCGCCGTCGAAGCCACGGCCGAGGAGGTCGGCCGGACCGTCGCCGCGGCGCACGCGGCGCGCGCCGCCCTCACGGACCGCGCGACCCGCGCGGCCTTCCTGCGCACCGCCGCGGACCTCCTGGGCGGTGCCGAGGGCCCGCTGGTGGAGGCCGCCGACGCGGAGACCGCGCTCGGCCCGGTCCGGCTCGGCGGCGAGCTCACCCGCACCCGCTTCCAGCTGCGCGCCTTCGCGGACGTCCTCGACGAGGGCGCCTATCTGGGCGTCGTCATCGACCACCCCGACGCGAGCACCACGCCCCCCACCCCCGACCTGCGCCGTTACCGGGTCCCGCTCGGAGTCGTCGCCGTCTACGGGGCCTCCAACTTCCCCTTCGCCTTCTCCGTGCCCGGCGGCGACACCGCGAGCGCGCTCGCCGCGGGCTGCCCCGTCGTCGTCAAGGCGCACCCCGACCACCCGGCCACCTCCGAGCTCGTCGCGTCCGTGCTGCGCCGCGCGGCCGCCGAGCACGGCCTGCCGCGCGAGGTCGTCGGCCTGGTGCACGGCTTCGACGCGGGCCTCGAACTGATCCGGCACCCGCTGGTCGCCGCCGCCGGGTTCACCGGTTCGGTGCGCGGCGGCCGCGCCCTCTTCGACGCGGCGGCCGCGCGCCCGGTGCCGATCCCCTTCCACGGCGAGCTGGGCTCGCTCAACCCGGTCGTCGTCACCGAGGCCGCGGCCGCCGAGCGCGCCGAGCAGATCGGCACCGGCCTCGCGGGCTCGATGACGCTCGGCGTCGGCCAGTTCTGCGTGAAGCCCGGCCTCGTCCTCGTCCCCGAGGGAGCGGACGGCGACCGCCTGGTGAAGTCCCTCACCGACGCCGTCAGCGACGGTGAACCGGGCGTGCTCCTCGACCACCGCATGCGCGACGCCTTCGTCGCCGGGGTCGCCGAGCGCGCCGGACTCCCGGACGTGAGCGCGCCGGTGACCCCGGGCGCGGGCGGCGAGCACACGGTGGCGGCCGGGTTCCTCACCGTCCCCGCGGCACGCCTGGCCGCGGCGGGGGAGCACGACCTGCTCCTGGAGGAGTGCTTCGGCCCGGTCACCGTCGTCGCCCGCTACGCGTCCCGGCAGGAGATCACCGCCGTGCTCGCCCGGCTCCCCGGCAACCTCACGGCGACCGTGCAGCTCTCGGCCGACGAGGCCGCGGGCGAGGGCCGCGGCACCGAACTGCTCGCCGAACTGACGCCGCTCGCGGGCCGCGTCCTCGTCAACGGCTGGCCCACCGGCGTCGCCGTGGCCCCCGCGCAGCACCACGGCGGCCCCTACCCGGCGACGACCAGCACCTCCACCTCCGTCGGCGGCACCGCCATCGAGCGCTGGCTGCGCCCCGTCGTGTACCAGAGCACCCCCCAGGCGCTCCTCCCGCCGGAGCTCCACGACGCCAATCCCCTGGGACTGCCCCGCCGTTACGACGGCCGCCTGGAACACTGACGGCATGAACGCCAAGGACACCGGCAGCCTCGCGCTGCCCGAACTGCCCTTCCCGCTCAGACCGTACGGGCCCGACGGGGACTGGGGTTACGAGGACGGGGTGCTCACCGGCTGGGCGGGCCCCCGTCAGGACCGCTTCGTGCCCCCCACCGGCGAGGCCCTGGACCCCGCGTCCGACGCGCCCCGGCTGCTCGGCGCGCCCGAGGGGGACTTCCAGCTGATCGCCCGCGTCACGGTCGGCTTCGCGGCCGCCTTCGACGCGGGCGTGCTCTATCTGCACGTCGGCGAACGGGAGTGGGCGAAGCTCTGCTTCGAGCGCTCCCCGGACCTGCCCACGATCTGCACCGTCGTCACCCGGGGCCGCTCCGACGACGCCAACGCCTTCGTGGTCGACGGCTCCCACGTATGGCTGCGGATCAGCCGCACCGGCACGGCGTTCGCCTTCCACGCGTCGACGGACGGCGCGCACTGGACGTTCGTCCGCATCTTCCAGCTCGGCGACGCGGACTCCGCCGGCGCGGCGCTCGTCGGCTTCCTCGCGCAGTCACCCCAGGGCGAGGGCTGCGTGGTGACCTTCGACCACATCGAGTTCCGCCCCAACTGGCCGAAGGCCCTGAGGGACGGTTCCTGAGGGGAAAGCGCCCGTCCTGAGGGGCAAGCGCCCCGTAAGGGGCGCGAGGAACTGCGCGACCAGCCACAACGAAGCCGCAGTTGTCCGGTCACAGCACAACGCGCGAACCCGTGGCGGCGGCCCGCTCGATCCCGTCGAGCAGCCGCTGCCGCCGGGCCGCGTGGGCGAAGTCCGGCACACCCGAAGTGGACTCGCGCAGGTCGCGCAGGACCTCCGTGTACTGGACGCCGATGTTGTACGGCACCTCGCCGCGCACGTCGTCCAGCGCGGGCACGTCGAAGTACCGCTCCGGCACGGGCAGTTCCCGCAGGGCGCCGTCCGTGCCCCGGGCGCCGCGCACGGTGAGGCGGGCCTGCTGGAGGTGCCCGTGGTCGCCGGTGACCACCAGGTCGCCGTCCGTGCCGTTGATCTCCCAGTGGAAGGTGGTGCCGCGGGCGAGCCCGCCCCGGAAGTGCACGGAGGCGACGGCGCCGGAGGTCAGCCGTCCGCTCACCGCGATCTGGTCGTCGGCCGTCATGGCGGCGGTGCGCCCCGAGCCCTCCTCGCGCACGAGCGGGCGCCGGGTCGCCGTGGTCGCCGAGACCTCGGTGAACTCCCCGAGCACCATGGCCAGGGCGTCAACGGTGTGGCCGAAGGGGATGGTGAGCATCGTGCCGCCGTTGGCCCGGTCCAGGAGGTAGTCGCCGCCCGGCTCGAAGGTGGGGCCCCAGCGGCGCCCCGACGCGACGAGGCTCGTGGACAGGACCTCACCGGCGAAGCCGTCGGCGACCAGGTCGCGCAGGTACCGCACGGCGGGCGCCGAGCGCGCCTGGAGCCCGGCGAACGTGCGCACGCCCGCGGCCGCCGCGGCGGCGGCCAGCTCCTCGGCCTCCGCGAGGCCGTTGCCGAGCGGCCACTCCGACAGGACGGCCTTGCCCGCCGCGAGCGCCGCCAGGATCACCTCGCGGTGCAGCGGCACGCGGACGCTGACCACGACGAGGTCGACGTCGGGGTCGCGGACGAGCTCGCGGGCGCTGCCGTACGCGCGCGGGACGCCGTAGCGCGCGCCGGCGGCGCGGGCGGACTCGGGGCTCGACGCGGCAAGGGCGAGCAGGTCGTAGCCGTCGAGCCGGGCCAGGGCGGGCAGATGCGACTGCGGGGCCCAGCCGCCGCGGGCGGACAGACCGACGATGCCGGTCCGGACGGGGTTCTGGGTGCGGATCTCCATGGCCGAAACGTAGGAGCGGACCCCTGATCACCCGCAAGGGCCCCAACTATATTCTGGAAACCATGACAGGTCAGAGCGGTGTTTCCCCCGTCGGCGCTCGGATGGACGCCACGTACAGGCACGACATCTACGGCCTGCTGTGCCCCGGCCGGGAGATCTTCGAGCTGCTCGCCAACAAGTGGACGGGCCTCGCGATCACGGCCCTCGCCGACGGGCCGCGCCGCTTCGGCGAGCTGCGCCGCACGCTGGAGGGGATCAGCCCCAAGGTCCTCACGCGGACGCTGCGGCGCCTGGAGGACTACGGCCTGGTGCTGCGCACCGTCCACGCCGAGGTGCCGCCCCGCGTCGAGTACGAGCTGACCGCGCTCGGCCGGGGCGCCCTGGAGCCGCTGGCCCACCTGCGCACCTGGATCCGGGCGAACACGGAACATTTCACCCGGCCCGAGGAATGGACGGGGCCCGCCGCGGGTTGAACCCCAGGAGCGGAGGCCGTCTCCGTATCGTCCGACCTGGAGATGAGTCAGAACATGCGCGTCGAGATCTGGAGCGACATCGCCTGCCCCTGGTGCTACGTGGGCAAGGCCCGCTTCGAGCGGGCGCTCGCGGACTTCCCGCACCGCGAGGCCGTCGAGGTGGTGCACCGCTCCTTCGAGCTCGACCCGCACCGCGCCAAGGGCGACACCACACCCGTGATCACCATGCTGGAGCGCAAGTACGGGATGTCCCGGGCGCAGGCCGAGGCGGCCGAGGAAGGCGTCGGCGCGCAGGCGGGCGCGGAGGGCCTCACCTACCGCACCAAGGGCCGCGACCACGGCAACACCTTCGACATGCACCGCCTGCTGCACTTCGCCAAGGCCGCGGGCGCCGACCGGCAGGACGCGCTGATCGCCGCCCTGTACCGGGCGAACTTCGCCGAGGAGCAGTCGGTCTTCGACGACGCCGAGCGCCTCGTCGCCCTCGCCGCCGAGGCGGGCCTCGACCCCGAGGCGGCCCGCGCGGTCCTCGCCGACCCGGCCGCCTACGCCGACGACGTGCGCGCCGACGAGCGCGAGGCCGCCGAGCTCGGCGCGAACGGCGTGCCGTTCTTCGTCCTCGACCGCAAGTACGGCGTCTCCGGCGCCCAGCCCGCCGAGGTGTTCGAGCAGGCCCTGGAGCAGGCCTGGGACAGCCGGTCGCCGCTGACGGTGCTCGGCGGCGGCGACGGCGACGGCGTCGCCACCGGCGGCCAGGACGCGGAGGCCTGCGGCCCGGACGGCTGCGCGGTGCCGCAGGCCTGACCCGACGGGGCCGGGAGCCGCGGGGCCCGCGCGTGCACGGATCAGCGGTGCTTACCGGTACCGCTCACGCATCCGCGATGGACCGGTGCGCGGCCAGCGGGCACAGTGATCCCATGGAGACCACCGGACCGCGCACCGGCCAGAGCCTCGACCCGACTCTCGTACGCTCCGCATTCGCTCCCCGCACCACGTATCTGAACAGCGCGAGCACCGGCCTGCTCCCGGCCCGTGCCGTCACCGCGATGCACGAGGGCGCCCTCTCCGTGGCGCGGGGCCGCCCGGCCGACATGTTCGCGGACGTGGAGGCGGCCCGCGCCGCCTTCGCACGGCTCGTCGGCGTGCCGGTGAGCCGGGTCGCGGCGGGCGCCTCGGTGGCCGTCTACAGCGGCCTGGTCGCCGCCTCGCTGCCGGAGGGCGCCGAAGTCCTCACCGCCGAGGCCGACTTCAGCTCGACGGTGAACCCCTTCCACATGCGCGCGGACCTGAAGGTGCGCGCCGTGCCCCTGGAGCGGCTCGCCGAGTCGGTCCGCCCCGGCACGGACCTGGTCGCGGTCAGCGTCGCGCAGTCGGCCGACGGCCGGATCGTGGACCTCGACGCGCTGCGCGCGGCCGTCCGCGCCCACGGCTCCCGCCTCTACCTCGACGCCTCGCAGGCGGTGGGCTGGTGCGACCTGGGCGACCACGTCGCGACGGCCGACTTCACGGCGTCCGTCGGGTTCAAGTGGCTCACCTGCCCGCGCGGCGTCGCGTTCTTCGTCGTGCCGGAGGAGTCCGAGGGCTTCGGCGGTCTGCGCCCGGTGCTCGCGGGCTGGGTCGCGGGAGAGCGTCCCTGGGACAGCTGCTACGGCCCGGTCGAGGAACTCGCCCACTCCGCGCGCCGGTTCGACGAGAGCCCGGCCCTGCTCGCGTACGCGGGCGCCCGGCACTGTCTGGAGCTCGTCGAGGAGCTCGGCGTGGCCGCGATCGGCGCGCACGACCTGGCCCTCGCGGACCGCTTCCGCGCCGGGCTCGCGGGGCTCGGCCTCGAACCGGTGCCCGCGCCGGGCTCGCCCATCGTGGCGGTGCCCGGACTCGGCGCCCGGCAGCCCGAGTTGAGCGCGGCGGGCATCGAGGTCTCGGACCGTGCGGGCCAGCTGCGGGCCGCGTTCCACTTCTACAACACGGCGGCGGACGTGGACCGCCTGCTCGCCGCCCTCAGCGGCTGACCTCCGGGCAGCCCGCCGTCTCCACGCACAGATTGGCCTCGACGCGGGAGAGCAGCCGCCCCAGCTGGGCGCGCTCGTCCGGGTCGAGGCCCGCGAGCGTGTGCTGCTCCAGCTCGGTCCAGGCGCTCTCCACGGCCTGCATCAGGCCGTTGTCGTCGTCCGTGGCCTCGACGAGCACGGCCCGCCGGTCGGCGGGGTCGGGGCGGCGCCGCACGTGTCCCGCCTGCTCCAGGCGCTGGAGCATCTTCGTGACCGTCGAGGGGTCGAGCTCGACCATCCTGATGAGCTCCGACTGGCGCACGGCGCCCGACTCCCACAGGTGCATCATCATGAGCTCCTGGCCGGGGTAGAGGCCGGCGTCCTTCAGGAGCTTGCCCGCGGCGACGCGGTGCAGCCGCGCGACCCGGGCGATGCTGGTGCTGACGGGCCCGCCCCGGGCCGCGGACGGACACGCGGGCTCGGCCCGCTCGGCTTCGGTCTTCATGGCACAGCTCCTCGTCGGTGCGGGCGGTCCGGTCGGCCGGTGTCGTCGACGCCTTCCCCCGCTCTTCGCGACGTCCCCACCGAGATTACCTTGGTCGGCCAAGGAATGCGTTACAGTGACTCCCGGTTGAATTACTTGGCCGACCAAGAATGGTGGGCCAGGACCAGCTACGGATGTTTTGGAGCCCGCCATGACCACCGCGTTCGACCCCATCGACCTCGCCGGCACCCCGCTCGCCAACCGCATCGCGATGGCCCCGATGACCCGCAGCAGGGCCGCGGCGGGCGGCGTGCCGACGGACCTCAACGCCGAGTACTACGCGCAGCGCGCCACCGCCGGCCTCGTCATCACCGAGGGCATCCAGCCGTCGGCGGTCGGCCAGGGCTACCCCGACACCCCCGGTCTGCACACCAACGAGCAGGTCGAGGGCTGGCGCAAGGTCACCGACGCCGTGCACGCCGCGGGCGGCAGGATCTTCGCCCAGCTCATGCACACCGGCCGCATCGGCCACCCGGTGCTCCTGCCCGACGGCCTCGTGCCCGTCGGCGCGTCCCCGATAGCCGCCGAGGGCCAGGTGTACACGCACGAGGGCCCCAAGGACTACGTCACCCCGCGCGAGCTGACCGGCGACGAGGTGCGCGCCACCGTCGGCGAGTTCGTGGCCGCCGCGCGCAACGCGATCGAGGCGGGCTTCGACGGCGTCGAGCTGCACGGCGCCAACGGCTATCTGATCCACCAGTTCCTCGCGCCGGGCTCCAACCGGCGCACCGACGAGTGGGGCGGCTCGGTCGAGAACCGCGTCCGCTTCGCCGTCGAGGTCGCCGAGGCCGTCTCCGCCGAGATCGGCGCGGCCCGCACCGGCATCCGCCTCTCGCCCGGCAACCCGCTCAACGACATCCACGAGCCGGACCCCGACGAGACCTACCTCGCCCTCGTCGAGCGGCTCTCCCCGCTCGGCCTGGCCTATCTGCACGTCATGGAGGTCGGCCCGATCCGCGAGCTGGTCACCGCCCTGCGCAAGGGCTTCGACGGACCCTTCATCCTCAACCCGGCCACCGAGGGGCCGACCGGGCCCGGCGAGCTGGCGCTCATCGAGGACGGCACCGCCGACCTCCTCTCCTACGGCTCCCTGTTCCTCGCCAACCCGGACCTGCCGGCGCGCCTGCGGACGGGCGGCCCCTTCAACGAGCCCGACCGCGCCACCTTCTACGGCGGCGACGCGAAGGGCTACACGGACTACCCGGCGCTCTGACCGCAAGGGCCCGGCACCGTGGGGTGCCGGGCCCTTGCGCGCGTGCGCGAGGTCACTTCACCGGGGTGAAGTCCCGCGCGCCGATGAACTCGGGCCGCCGCACCGGCGCCGCGAACGGCTCCACCGCCGTGTTCTCCACGCTGTTGAACACGATGAAGACGTTCGAGCGCGGATAGGGCGTGATGTTGTCGCCCGAGCCGTGCATGGCGTTGCAGTCGAACCACGTCGCCGAGCCCGCCGCGCCCGTGAACAGCTTGATGCCGTACTCGGCCGCGAGGCCGGTCAGCGCCTCGTCCGACGGGGTGCCCGCGTCCTGCATCTGCAGGGACTTCTTGTAGTTGTCCTTCGGCGTCTCGCCCGCGCAGCCCAGGAACGTCCGGTGCGAGCCCGGCATGATCATGAGCCCGCCGTTGGTGTCGTGGTTCCTGGTGAGCGCGATCGACACCGAGACGGTCCGCATGTTCGGCAGGCCGTCCTCCGCGTGCCAGGTCTCGAAGTCCGAGTGCCAGTAGAACCCGGAGGCCCCGAAGCCCGGCTTCACATTGATCCGCGACTGGTGGACGTACACGTCCGAGCCGAGGATCTGCCGGGCCCGCCCCGCCACGCGCGGGTCGGCGGCCAGGCGCGCGAAGACCTCACTGATCCGGTGCACCTCGAAGATGGACCGGATCTCCTGGGACCGCGGCTCGACGATGGAGCGCTCGTTCGCACGCATCCCGGGGTCGTTGACCAGCCGTTCGAGCTCCGCGTGGTACACGCCGACCTCGTCGGGCGTGAGCAGCTGCTCGACGGCGAGGAACCCGTCCCGGTCGAACCCCGCGAGGTCCTCGTCCGTGAACGGCCCCGGCGTGCCCGGCGCGGACCACACCACGGGGTCCTTGCGCTCGACGAGCACCTCCTGGGCGCCTCGGGTCGGGTACAGATCGCCGGTGCGTTCGGGTGCGGTGGTCATGGTGGTGCCTGCCTCTCCTCTCGTTGCGGCCCGTAGGGGGATGTCGGGGTGCGCGTCGCTCCGCTACGCCGGGTCCGGCTCGGTGAGCAGCGGGTAGACGCCGTTCTCGTCGTGGTCCTCACGGCCCGTCACCGGCGGGTTGAAGACGCACAGGCAGTGGAAGTCCTCCTTGACGCGCAGCGTGTGCTTCTCGTGCCCGTCGAGCAGGTACATGGTGCCGGGGGTGATGCGGTACGTCTCGCCGTTGGTGTGGTCGGTGAGCTCCGCCTCGCCCCGGGTGCAGACCACGGCCTCCACGTGGTTCGCGTACCACATGGCGGTCTCCGTACCCGCGTACAGGATGGTCTCGTGCAGCGAGAAGCCGACGCGCTCCTTGGCGAGCAGGATGCGCTTGCTCTCCCAGGTGCCCGACTTGGCCTTCACGTGCCGGTCGGTGCCTTCGATGTCCTTGAACGAGCGGACGATCACGGTGAGTCGTTGCCTTTCTTGCTGGTCGTACGAGTTCGGTGGTCGTACGAGGGGTGTCAGGCCGTCTCGCGGACGGCGCGGGTCAGGGTGCGCAGGCCCTCGTCGAGCTCGTCGGCCGTGATGGTCAGGGCCGGCAGGAGCTTGACGACCTCGCTCTCGGGGCCCGAGGTCTCGATGAGCAGGCCGAGCTCGAAGGCGCGCCGGGCCACCGCGGTGGCGCGCTCCTTGTCGCGGAACTCGATGCCCCACACCAGGCCGCGGCCCCGGTACTCCACGATGTCGGCGCGGTGTTCGTCGACGAGCGCGACGAGCGTCTGCTCGACCTGCTCGCCGCGGGCGCGGGTCTGCTTCTCCATCGCGGGCCCGTCGGACCAGTACGTCTGCAGCGCGGCGGCGGCCGTCACGAACGCCGGGTTGTTGCCGCGGAAGGTGCCGTTGTGCTCGCCCGGCTCCCAGACGTCGAGCTCCGGCTTGAAGAGGGTGAGCGCCATCGGCAGGCCGTAGCCGCTGATGGACTTGGAGACGGTGACGATGTCCGGCGAGATGCCCGCCTCCTCGAAGGAGAAGAACGCGCCGGTGCGGCCGCAGCCCATCTGGATGTCGTCGACGATCAGGAGCATGTCCTGGCGGCGGCAGAGGGCTTCGAGGGCACGCAGCCACTCGGCGCGCGCCACGTTGATGCCGCCCTCGCCCTGCACGGTCTCCACGATCACGGCGGCGGGCTTGTTCAGGCCCGAGCCCTGGTCCTCCAGGAGCCGCTCGAACCACAGGAAGTCGGGGACCTTGCCGTCCAGGTAGTGGTCGAAGGGCATCGGGGTGCCGTGCACCAGCGGGATTCCGGCGCCCGCCCGCTTGAAGGCGTTGCCGGTGACCGCGAGCGAGCCCAGCGACATGCCGTGGAAGGCGTTCGTGAACGACACGATCGACTCGCGGCCCTTGACCTTGCGGGCCAGCTTCAGCGCGGATTCCACCGCGTTGGTGCCCGTCGGGCCCGGGAACATGACCTTGTACGGCAGGTCGCGCGGGCGAAGGACCAGGTTCTGGAACGACTCCAGGAAGGCGCGCTTGGCGGTCGTCGACATGTCGAGGCCGTGCGTGACGCCGTCGCGCTCCAGATAGTCGAGCAGCGCCCGTTTCAGGACGGGGTTGTTGTGCCCGTAGTTGAGCGACCCGGCACCGGCGAAGAAGTCGAGGTACTCGTGGCCGTCCTCGTCGTACATGCGGCTGCCCTGCGCGCGGTCGAAGACAGTGGGCCAACCGCGGCAGTAGCTGCGCACCTCCGACTCCAGGGTCTCGAAGACGCTCAGGTCCGGCTGGGTGATGGTCACAGCGAATCTCCTGGGAGATGAAGGGGCGTGCGGGAGTGAGGGGGTCAAGCGGGGGAGGGCGGTGCTGCGGGCCCGGTCGGCTCAGGGGGCCAACGGGCCGATGACGTGCAGGACTTCGGGGTCGTGACCGTCGTCCTCGCCGGGGAAGTGGGCCGCGTCGAACAGGACCGTGCGCTCGACACCGGCGCCGTGCCGCTGGGCGTACGAGGAGAACAGGCGCTCGGAGGCGGTGTTGCCCGGCGTGATGGTCGTCTCCACGGTGGTGATCCCGCGCTCCCCGACGACCTTCGCGGTCAGCCCGTCGAGCAGCGCGGCGGCGAGACCGCGGCCGCGGTGCGCGTGGTCGACGGCCGTCTGCCAGACGACGAGGGTGCGCGGCGCGTCCGGGCGGACGTAGCCGGTGACGAAGCCGACCGGCTCGCCGTCGGGGTCCCGGGCCACGACGGAGGTCGCCGCGAAGTCGCGGCACCACAGCAGATAGCTGTACGAGGAGTTGAGGTCGAGGGCCTTCGAGTCGCGGGCGATGCGCCAGATCGCGGCGCCGTCGGCGACGTCAGGAGTGTCGAGTCGCAGTCCGTCGGGCATTCCGAGGAAATTCGCTTGCAGGTCGGTCGGTAGATCGGCTTGTGCAGCGGTCATGCGGATTGAATTTACCGAGCAATTTCTGGGATTGCATCGGGGGAAGGGGTTACATGGCGGACTCACATGTGTTATCGCGCAGGCGCGTACGCCCGCAGGAGCTGCCATGCTTATATCCCGATTCGCCCCGGTTATTTCGGGCTAATCGGGCGCGATGTGGAGTGCGTCACAGCGTCGTATTGCACCGATTTACGCTGACGAAACCCTGGTGTTTAGGAGTGGGGAAAGCGGGCAGACGAATACGGGAAGCTGTTCTCTTAAGGAATTCATGAAGGCAGAGTTAAAGGGGCCTGAAAAGCGTCCGGCTATACCTCGGATAAAAAACTTCCCCGCCCACCCGGCCCGGAGCGGGCGGCGAGTGGACGGGGAGCACGGCGGGAAGGGGCTAGGCCTGCCAGGCCTCGGTGACGGCGCGGCGGGCCCCCTCCAGGTCCACGGCGAGCCCGAGCTCGCCCATCGCGGCGCCGAGCGCGGCCAGGGACGCGTGTACGACGCCGCGCGTGGCGTCCGGGCCGTAGTGGTTGACCCGGATCATCTCCTTGGCCAGCGCCCCGCCGCCCGTGACCAGCGGGAGCACCGGGTCGGCCGCGAGGGACCTGGCCACCAGCTCGGCCGCGTCGACCCCGCGCGGCGCGCGCAGCGTCGTGGCGACGGGCGCCGCGTCCCGGGCCTCGTGGACGTACGGCTCCAGGCCCCCGCCGAGGGCCACCGCGCCCGCCCGCGTCGCCGCCGCGGCCGTCGTGTGCCGCGCCATCAGGGCGTCCAGGCCCTCCGACTCGATCCGCTCCAGGCACGCCTCCAGGGCGAGCATCTCCAGCTGCGCGGGCGCGTGCAGGAGCGCCTTGCGGCCGCCGTCGATCCAGCGCTGCTTCCAGTCGAGCAGCGACAGGTACGAGCGGCGCGGGGCCTGCGGGTTGGCGGCGATCCGCTCCCAGGCCCGCTCGCTCACCGACACCGCGGACACGCCCGCGGGCCCGCCCATGGCCTTCTGCGCGCCGATCACGCACAGGTCCACGCCCCACGCGTCCGGAAGCAGCGGCTCGGCCGCCACGGAGGCGACGGCGTCCAGCATGAACAGGGCGCCGTGCGCGCGCACGACCTCGCCGATCTCCGCGACCGGATTGGTGTTGCCGGTCGCCGCCTCGGCGTGCACGAGGGACACGAAGTCGATCTCGGGGTGCGCGGCGAAGGCCTCCTCGACCTGCGCGGCGGTGACCGCCGTGTGGAAGGGCACCGCCAGGTCGACCACCGTCGCCCCGCAGTCGCGGAGCCAGTCGCCGAAGGTCTGTCCGTACGGGCCCGTGATCACGTTGAGGGCGGTGGTGCCGGGCCGCGCGGCGCCCCGGATGCAGCCCTCCAGCGGAAGGAGCGCCTCGCCCTGCGTGATCACCACGTCCTGCCGGGTGTCCAGGAGCCGGGCGACGCGGTCCTCGATGGCGGCGAAGTGCGCGGCGCTCAGCGGCGCCAGGTCGAGAAGGGGGTGTGTCATGGTGCTTCGGCTCACTTCGGGCTGCGTCGGGACGGGCTGGTCCGACCGAGCCTACCGAGCCCCTCCGGTCAGGTCCTACGCCTCCTAAGCTGCTGTCCATGAGCGATCACGCGGTGCTGCACGTGAAGGGGCGGGTGCTCGTCGGGCCCGAGGACGTACGGGACGAGCTGTGGGTGGTCGGCGGGCGGGTGACGTTCGAACGCCCCGCCGCGCGGGACGCCGTTACGGTCGAGGGCTGGGTGCTGCCCGGCCTCGTCGACGCGCACTGCCACGTCGGCCTCGACGCCCACGGTGCCGTCCCGGCCGAGGAGGCGGAGAAGCAGGCGCTCACCGAACGCGACGCGGGCGCGCTGCTCCTGCGCGACGCGGGCTCGCCGTCCGACACCCGCTGGATCGACGACCGCGAGGACCTGCCGAAGATCATCCGGGCGGGCCGCCACATCGCCCGCACCCGCCGCTACATCCGCAACTACGCGCACGAGGTCGAGCCCGGCGACCTCACCGCGTACGTCGCGCGGGAGGCCCGCCGCGGCGACGGCTGGGTCAAGCTCGTCGGCGACTGGATCGACCGCGAGGCGGGCGACCTCACCGCGTGCTGGCCGCGCGGCGCCGTGCGGGAGGCGATCGCCGAGGCGCACCGGCTCGGCGCCCGCGTCACCGCGCACTGCTTCGCCGAGGACTCGCTGCGCGACCTCGTCGAGGCGGGCATCGACTGCGTCGAGCACGCGACGGGCCTGACCGAGGACACCATCCCGCTGTTCGCCGAGCGGGGCGTCGCGATCGTCCCGACCCTCGTGAACATCGCGACGTTCCCGCAGCTCGCCGCCGGTGGCGAGAAGAAGTTCCCCCGGTGGGCGGCCCATATGCGCCGCCTCCACGAGCGCCGCTACGACACCGTCCGGGCCGCGTACGACGCCGGGGTGCCGGTGTACGCGGGCACCGACGCCGGGGGCTCCCTCGCGCACGGCCTGATCGGCGGCGAGGTCGCCGAACTCACCAAGGCGGGCATCCCCGCCGTCGCCGCCCTCGCCGCCACGACCTGGGGCGCGCGGGCCTGGCTGGGGCGCCCCGGACTCGTCGAGGGCGCGCCCGGCGACCTCGTCGTGTACGAGGCCGACCCGCGGGCCGACGTGCGCGTGCTCACGGCGCCCCGGCGCGTGGTGCTCGACGGCCGGGTCGTGGGCTGACGGCACGAGGTGAAGAGCCCGCACCGCACGCGTTGTTGACGGACGGTGACGGATGGGGCGGCAGGGTCGTTGGTCTGGGTTCCGCTGCCTGTCGTCGTGCTCCGTGCCCGGCGGGCCGCCGTGATGCGGGGGGCTGGGGGGAACGTCCGTGTCAGCCGATTCGAAAGCAGGGGCGGAAACCTCCCGATGGAGTGAACTCACGCCAGGTTGCTGACCGTTCACTCTCAGTGCGTAAAGATGCCGGAGTCGGCGGCGCCTCCCGGCGCACACCGGCATCAGTGGCGCCCCGCGCACGCGATGTCCCCGTGTGGCGTGCGCGGCGGCGCCTTCAAGACTCATGTGGGGGTTCCACCACCTTGACCAGCAACGCCTTCCGCCGCCTGCCCACGCGCCGCATCGGCGCGCTCGCCGCCGCCACCGTGGTCGCCGCCGGTCCCGCGGCGCTCGGCACCGCGGGCACCGCGCACGCGACGGACGACCACCGAGGCGGCCGCGCCGGGGCCGTCGTGCTCCGCACCGGCCTTGAGGTCTCCCTGCTCAACAAGACCGTACGGGCGCCGCTCAACGTCACCCTGAACGAGGTGAGCGCGCCCGCGAGCGCCAGCAGGACCACCCTCACCGCGAAGCTCGACGGCGTCGAGGGCGGGCAGCCGTTCAGCGTGTTCCGGGCCGACGTCGCCACCGCGCGCGCCACCGTCAAGGGCGGCACCGCCCAGGGCTACAGCAACGTCGCCCGGGCCAAGGTGCACGTGCCCGGCCTGCCGCTGCTCCCGCTGGTGGAGGTCGACCAGATCACCTCCAAGGCCGTGTGCACGGCGGGCAAGCGGCCCGTGGCCTCCTCGACGTTCCTCGGCGGCGTGACCGTCCTCGGCAAGAAGGTCAGCGTCAAGTCCGCGGGCACGACCCAGGTGTCCGTCCCCGGCGTCGGCGAGGTCCGCCTCGACCTCTCGTCGACCCGCACCACGTCCCGTACGGCCGCCGCGACCGCGCTCCGGCTCCAGGTGTCCGTCGACCCGCTGAAGCTCGGGGTCGCCGCGGTCAAGGGCGCGGTGACCCTGGCGGGGGCGAGCTGCGAGGCCCCCGGGCCCGGGGCCAAGCCGCTGCCCGAGCCGCAGGGCGGCAAGCCCGCCGAGCCCGTCACCGCGCGGCGGGAGGCACCCAAGCAGACCGACGACCTCGCGGAGACCGGGGGGTCCTCCATGACGCCCTACGTGGCCGGCGGGGCGGTGGTGCTGCTCCTGGCGGGGGGCGGGGTCCTGGCCTACACCCGTCGCCGCTGACTCTGGCGGGGGCGCCTTGAACCGGGGCCTCGGCCTCGGGGCGGCGCCCCCCTTCCGCCCTGGCGCGGGCTTCTTGTGCTGCTCGGCACCTCCTGGCCGGGCCCCACTGACGCGGGAGCTTTCCCACCCGCCCGCCCGTTCCTGGGCGCTTCACGGCGGGGCCTCAATCCCGCTGCTCCGCGGTGGTGCTTTCCCGCCCGTCCGCCCGTTCCTGGGCGCCTCTTGGCGGGGCCCCATCCCCGCTGCTCCGCGGCGGTGCTTTCGCACCCGCCCGCCCGTTCCTGGGCGCCTCTTGGCGGGGCCTCAATCCCGCTGCTCCGCGGCGGTGCTTTCCCGCCCGCCCGTCCGTTCCTGGGCGCCTCTTGGCGGGGCCCCATCCCCGCTGCTCCGCGGCGGTGCTTTCGCACCCGCCCGCCCGTTCCTGGGCGCTTCACGGCCGGGCCCCAATCCCGCCGCTCCGCGGCGGCCCTCTCCCGCCCGCCCATCGCTCGGCGCCTCACGGCCCGGCCGCCCGTCGACCCGCACCTCATGCCCGAGCCGTCCGCCGCGCAGCGCTTCGTGCCCACGCACCCCGTACACGCGCGGCCCGGCCCCGCGCTGTTCGGTGCCGAGTCACGGGTGGGTGGGTGGGTGGGAAGGCCCCGCGTCAGCGGGGCCTGACCTTCGGGAGGGCGCGGAGGAAGGCTTCCGTGGTGGGGCGGTCGCGCACCGCCACCCGCATCCAGTCGGGCCCCAGGCCAGGAAACGTATCGCCGCGCCGCACCATGAACCCCTCCTCCCGCAGCCGTTCCCGTACGACGGTCGCCGCCCCGGCAAGGCGGACCAGGACGAAGGGCCCCTCGGCAGGTCCCACCACCTCCACCCCGGGCAGCGCCCTGAGCCCGGCCACCAGGTGCTGCCGCTCGGCGGCGACCCGGTGCGCCACGTGCCCCGCCTCGGCGAGCGCGCGCGGCGCCACACAGGCCTCGGCCGCCGCCAGGGCGGGCGACGACACCGGCCACAGCGGCTGCGCCCGCTCCAGGACCCCGATCGTCTCCGGGGCGGCGATGACGTACCCGATGCGCAGCCCGGCGAGGCCCCACGTCTTGGTGAGGCTGCGCAGCACCACGAGCCCGGGCACGTCGACGCGCCCGGCGAGGGCCTCCCGCTCACCGGGCACCGCGTCCATGAACGCCTCGTCCACCACGAGCACCCGCCCGGGGCGGGCGAGGCGGGCGAGACCGTCGGCGGGGTGCAGGACCGACGTCGGGTTGGTCGGGTTGCCCACGACGACCAGGTCCGCGTCGTCGGGGACCGCCGCCGGGTCCAGCCGGAAGCCGTCCGCGGCCCGCAGCAGCACCCGCTCCACCGTGTGCCCGGCGTCCCGCAGCGCGGCCTCCGGCTCCGTGAACTGCGGATGCACCACCACCGGCCGCCGCACCGGCAGCGCCCGCGCGAGCAGCACGAAGGCCTCGGCGGCACCCGCCGTGAGCAGCACCCGCTCCGGCTCCACGCCGTGCCGCGCCGCCACCGCGGCCCGTGCCGCCCGGCCGTCGGGGTAGGCGGCGAGGCCGTCGAGGGAGGCCGCGATGTGCTGCTTCAGCCAGGAAGGAGGCGTGTCGGAGCGGACGTTGACGGCCAGGTCGACGAGGTCGTCCCGCCCGCGCACCTCCGCGTCGCCGTGGTGCCGCAGGTCGACGTCGCCGCCCGCGGCCCCGGCCGCCGTGGTGTCCGTGCTCAAGTCCATGGCCGTGATGACGGTGCCTTTCGTCGGAGTCGGAAGGGGAGAGGGAATGAGGGAGGGAAGGGGAGGGGGAGTGAGCGGGGGGTTCGGCGGGGGCGCGGGGCCCCGCGCCGGGCGCGCCACCGCGCACGTCGCCCTCGCCGACTTCCGCTTGGGGACCAGGAGTTCCCCGCCCCGGGCGAGGGCGGCGGCCTCCGCCACGGACGGCGTACCGGCGGCGGCGAGCGGCGCGCCGGACGGATTCGGCACCGCGACGCCGGCCAGCTCGTGCGCCGGGTACGTCACCAGCGGCACCCCGAGCCGCGCCGCGGCCCCGACGACGCCGGCCTCGCCCCTTTTGGTGTCGACGGTCGCCAACTCCCGTACGGACAGCGGCGAGAGGCCCGCCTCGCGCAGACACTCCCGTACGAGACCGAGAACCTCGGCGGCCGGGACGCCCCGGCCGGCGCCGACCCCCACGACGACGGCGGGCGGCCGCGGCGCGGGAGCCCGGTCACCGGGCTCGGGGGCGCGGCCCGCCGGGCGGTCGGCCATGAGGGCTCCTCTCGTGGGAAGGCGGCGGGCGGATGCGGCCGCTCGGGTGGTGCGGCGCGGGACCGGTTAGCGGTCGCCGGGCCGATCGGCTAGCAAGGGCGCATGGCGGTGTTCGTGGCGCTCGGCGCGTTCGTGATGACCCTGGTCGGCGGCTGGACGGCGGGGCGGGTCACCGACCGGCGCCATCTGGTGCTCGGCCTCGCGGGCGGCCTGATGCTCGGCGTGGTCGGGCTCGACCTGCTGCCGGAGGCGCTGGAGGCGGCCGGCGGGCCGGTCTTCGGGGTGCCCGCGGCGCTGCTCCTCGCGGTCGCGGGCTTCCTGCTCGCGCACGTGGTGGAGCGCCTGCTCGCGCTGCGCCAGGCGGCGCACGGCGGCGAGGAGCACGACGGACGGGTGCCCGAGGTGGGTCTGACGGCGGCGGCCGCGATGGTCGGGCACAGCGTCATGGACGGCGTCGCGATCGGCGCGGCCTTCCAGGTGGGCGGGGGCATGGGCGCGGCCGTGGCGCTCGCCGTCATCGCCCACGACTTCGCCGACGGCTTCAACACGTACACGATCACGAAGCTGTACGGGAACGCCCGCCGCCGGGCGGTGGCGATGCTCTTCGCGGACGCCGTCGCCCCCGTCGTGGGCGCGGCCTCCACGCTCCTGTTCACCATTCCGGAGCAACTGCTCGGCGGATATCTCGGCTTCTTCGGCGGCGCGCTCCTGTACCTCGCCGCCGCCGAGATCCTGCCGGAGGCGCACCACGACCACCCGGCGCGCTCCACCCTGCTGTGCACGGTGGCGGGCGCCGGGTTCATCTGGCTGGTGGTCGGCCTGGCGGAGTGAGCCGCCCGGCACCGGCACGGCCGCCCGCCCCGGTCCGCCCCGGCTCATCCCGCGGCGCACCTCTCCACGAACCGGCGGGCGATCCCCGGCCCGGCGGCCCAGTGGGTGTGCACATAGCTCGCGTGGACGCCCCGCTGCACGAAGCCCTCGACCCGCCGCTCGGGGGTGTGCAGGCCCCACGCGGGCGCCGGGCCCGCGCCCGGTTCGACCACGGTGCGGTGGAACTCGTGGCCGCGCGTCCGCGTCCCCGCCGGGGCGAGCACGCTGTCGGACACCGCCACCGCCTCCCGGTAGCCCAGCGTCAGGCGCTCCGCCATCCGCGCCCGGGCGTCCAGGACCCCGCACATCGGCTTTCCGTCCAGCTCCCGGGTGAGGTACAGCAGCCCCGCGCACTCGGCGGCGACCGGCGCCCCGCTCTGCGCCAGCTCGGCCACGGCCTTGCGCAGCGGCTCGTTGGCGGACAGCTCCGGCGCGTAGACCTCGGGGAACCCGCCCCCGATGACGAGGCCCGCGGTCCCCTCGGGCAGCCGCTCGTCGTGCAGCGGGTCGAAGCCGACGACCTCGGCCCCGGCGGCCGTGAGCAGCTCGGCGTGCTCGGCGTACGAGAACGTGAACGCGGCCCCGCCCGCCACGGCGACCACGGGCCGCCCGGCAGGCCCGTCCGGGACGGCACCAGCCCCGGGGTCCCACGCGTCCCCGGACCAGACCCCCGCGCTGCGCGCGAGCGCCAGGATCCCCTCCAGGTCACAGCCCTGCCGCACCTGCTCGGCGAGGGCCGCCACGGACGCCACGGCCTCGGCCTGCCGCTCGGCGACCGGCACGAGGCCCAGGTGCCGGGACGGCGCCCGCACCTGCGGGGCCCGCCGCAGGGCGCCGAGCACGGGCACCCCGGAGGAGTCCAGCGCCTCGCGCAGCAGCTCCTCGTGGCGCGCGGAGCCCACCTTGTTGAGGATCACCCCGCCGAGGCGCACCTCCGGGTCCCAGGACGCGAAGCCGTGCACGAGCGCGGCCACCGACCGGGACTGCGAGGAGGCGTCCACGACGAGCACGACCGGCGCCCGCAGCAGCTTGGCGACGTGCGCGGTGGAGGCCAGCTCGCCCTGCCCCGCCGCCCCGTCGAACATCCCCATCACGCCCTCGACGACCGCGAGGTCGCAGCCCGCGGCGCCGTGCGCGAACAGCGGCCCCACCAGGCCGGGCCCGCACAGATAGGCGTCGAGGTTGCGCCCCGGCCGCCCGGTGGCGAGCGCGTGGTACCCGGGGTCGATGTAGTCCGGCCCGACCTTGTGCGGCGAGACGGCGAGCCCCGCCTCGGTGAAGGCGGCCATGAGCCCGGTCGCGACGGTCGTCTTCCCGCTTCCGGAGGACGGCGCCGCGATGACGACACGTGCTACCACTCGATGCCCCGCTGGCCCTTCTGACCGGCGTCCATCGGGTGCTTGACCTTGGACATGTCGGTGACGAGGTCGGCGTACCCGATCAGCTTCTCCGGGGCGTTGCGCCCCGTGATCACCACGTGCTGGGTGCCGGGCCGGTCGCGCAGGACCGCCACGACCTCGTCCACGTCCACCCACCCCCAGTGCAGCAGGTACGCGAACTCGTCGAGGACGTAGAACTTGTACGTCTCGGCCGCCAGGTCCCGCTTGACCTGCTCCCAGCCCTCGCGCGCCTTCTCCTCGTGGCTCGGCTCGCCCGCGGCGGGCTCCCGCTGGATCCACGACCAGCCCTCGCCCATCTTGTGCCAGTCGACGCGCCCGCCCTCGCCGCTGGCCCCGAGGACCTTCAGCGCGTTCTCCTCGCCGACCTTCCACTTCGCCGACTTGACGAACTGGAACACCCCCACCGGCCAGCCCTGGTTCCAGGCGCGCAGCGCCATTCCGAACGCGGCCGTGGACTTCCCCTTGCCGACGCCCGTGTGCACCATCACCAACGGCCGGTTCCGGCGCTGACGTGTCGTCAGGCCGTCCTCCGGCACCACGTTCGGCTGCCCCTTCGGCATTACGCGACCTTCCTCTCGTTACCCGCCCGCACGTTCCGTACGAGACCGGCGATGCTGTCCGCCCGCAGTTCGTCCAACGTGACGGCCGTGCCGCCCAGTTCACCGGCGAGCTGCCCGGCGAGCCCCAGGCGCACCGGGCCCGCCTCGCAGTCCACGACCACCGACGCGACCCCCTCGGCTGCGAAGAGCCGGGCGGCCCGCCCGGCGAGCGCCACAGGTTCGGGTCCGCCGGTGGCCCGCCCGTCCGTGACGACCACGACGAGGGGGCGCCGCGCCGGATCCCGCAGCCGCTCGATCCGCAGCACCTCGTGGGCCTTGAGCAGGCCGGTCGCGAGCGGCGTACGCCCGCCCGTGGGCAGGGACTCCAGACGCGCCGCGGCGGCGTCCACGGACGACGTGGGCGGCAGCGCCACCTCGGCGGCCGAGCCCCGGAACGTCACCAGGCCCACCTTGTCCCGCCGCTGGTAGGCGTCGAGCAGCAGCGAGAGCACGGCGCCCTTCACGGCGCCCATCCGCTTGCGCGCCGCCATCGACCCGGAGGCGTCCACGACGAACAGCACGAGGTTGCCCTCGCGCCCCTCGCGGGTGGCCTGCCTGAGGTCGTCCCTGCGCACGACGAGGCCGCGTCCGGCCCGGCCGCGCGCCCGCTGGTGCGGTGCCGCGGCCTGCACGGTCGCCGCCAGGTGCAGCTTCGTCAGGTTCCCGCGGGGCCGCCGCGACCCGGTCGTCCTGCCGTGCTCGGTGCGCGCCCGCGAGCGCCGCCCGGCCGCGCCGTCCCCGAGGCCGGGCACGCTCAGGACCTTCGTGCGGAACGGCTCCGCCGCCCGCACCGGCTGCTGCTCCGCGGCGCCCGCGCCCTGCGGCTGCCCGCCTTCGGAGGCCTCGCCCGGAGCGGGCGCGCCGCCGTCGGCGGGCGCGTCGGGCCCCTGGTCCTGCGGCGGCACGCCCCCGCCACCGCCGCCGTCGGGGCCCGGGTCGTCGTCACTGCCGTCGTGGTCGTCGCCGAACTCGTCCAGGGTCTCGTCGAGCTTGTCCTCGTCGAGGCCGGGCGCGTCGAACGGGTTGCGCCGCCGCCGGTGCGGCAGCGCGAGCAGCGCGGCCTGCCGCACGTCCTCGGCGAGCACGTCCTCGCGCCCCGCCCAGGCGGCGAGCGCCGTCGCCGTGCGGGCCATCACGATGTCCGCGCGCATGCCGTCGACCTCGAAGGCCGCGCAGGTCGCCGCGATCTGCCGCAGCACGCCGTCGCCGAGCCGCACCCGCGGCAGCAGCGCCCGTGCGGCCACGATGCGCGCCCGCACCGCCGCCTCGTCCTCGGTCCAGCGCCCCGCGAACCCCTCCGGGTCGTCGTCGTAGGCGAGCCGCCGCTTCACGACCTCCACGCGCTGGTCGGGCTCGCGGGACGCGGCGACCTCCACGGTGAGCCCGAACCGGTCGAGCAACTGCGGCCGCAGCTCGCCCTCTTCGGGGTTCATGGTCCCGACGAGCAGGAACCGGGCGGCGTGCCGCACGGAGACGCCCTCGCGCTCGACGTACGAGGCGCCCATGGCGGCGGCGTCGAGCAAGAGGTCGACCAGGTGGTCGTGGAGGAGGTTGACCTCGTCGACGTACAGGATCCCGCGGTGCGCGTCGGCGAGCAGGCCCGGCTCGAAGGCCTTCACGCCCTCGGCGAGCGCCCGCTCGATGTCGAGCGCCCCCACGAGCCGGTCCTCGGACGCGCCGACGGGCAGCTCCACCATGCGCGCGGCCCGCGAGGTGCCGGTACCGGGCTCGTGCGGCCCGTCCGGGCACGCGGGGTCGGGCGCCTGCGGAGCACAGGAGAACCGGCACCCGGCCACGACGTCCACGTCCGGAAGGAGCGCGGACAGCGCCCGCACGGCGGTGGACTTGGCGGTGCCCTTCTCACCCCGGACGAGAACGCCGCCGACGGCGGGGGACACGGCGTTGAGCAGCAGGGCGAGCCGCAGGTCGTCCTGCCCGACGACGGCGGTGAAGGGGTAAGGGGTAGTCACGCGGCGACCTCCATCTCCAGCCCGTCCGGCGTGTGGGGACGAGCCGCGAAGCGGCAATTTCGGGGGCCTGGGGGCGCGGCCCCCAGTTTCGGGAAGGGGAGGGCTCGGGGAGCCCCCGGCAGGGTCACGACGGCGCCCCCGGCGGCACGAAGGGAAGGCCGACGGGCGCCCCGCCGTCGATGAGCCGCAGCAGCGCCTCCGTGTCGGCGTGCTCTTCGATCAGGTCGCCCAGCAGATCCAGCTGCTCCTCGCGCAGGGCACCGAAACTGGTGTCCGGCGCGGGCACGAAGCGGCGCCCGGCCGCGCGGGCCACCTCGGTGAGGAAGCGCCGCCGGAACGCGTCGCTCTCCAGGGACCCGTGCCAGTGCGTGCCCCACACCTCGCCCACCCGGCAGCCGTCGAGGCTGCGTCCTCCGTCATCAGAGAAGAACGGTTCGCCCCCCAGGACCTCGGCGACGCCGTGGTGGATCTCGTACCCCTCGACGGGCTCGCCGAGGGCCCGACCGACGGGCCGCGCCAGGGTCTTCTCGCGCGCGAAGTGCACGCGCACGGGCAGCAGTCCGAGCCCGTCCACGGCCCCCGCGCGGGACTCCACGTCGTCCTCGATGCGCTCGCCGAGCACCTGGAAGCCGCCGCAGATGCCGAGCACGGGCCGCCCCGCGGCGGCCCGGCGCGCGAGCGCGTCCGCGAGCCCGCGCTCGCGCAGCCACGCCAGGGCGCGCACGGTGCCGCGCGTGCCCGGGACGACGACGAGGTCGGCGTCGGCGAGCTCCTCGGCCCGGTCCACGAACCGCACCACGACGCCGGGTTCGGCGGCGAGCGCGTCCACGTCGGTGAAGTTCGACATCAGCGGCACGGCGCACACGGCGACGCGCAGCACGTCCTCGCCGAGCGGCGGCGCGACGACGGACTCCCGGACGGCGCCGCGCAGCGACACCCGCAGCCCGTCCTCCTCGTCGATCCCGAGCCCGTGCTGGAACGGCAGCACGCCGAAGGTGTCTCGCCCGGTGAGCCCGCGCAGCATGTCGAGGCCCGGTTCGAGCAGCGACACGTCACCGCGGAACTTGTTGACGAGGAAGCCCGCCACCAGCTCCTGGTCGGCGGGGCCGAGCAGCGCGAGGGTCCCGAAGAAGGAGGCGAAGACGCCCCCTCGGTCGATGTCGCCGACGACGACCACGGGGAAGCGGGCGGCCCGCGCGATCCCCATGTTCACGATGTCGGTGCGGCGCAGATTGATCTCGGCGGGACTGCCCGCCCCCTCACAGATCACGGCGTCATACGTGCCCCGCAGCTCCTCCAGGCATCCCACGACGGTGTCGAGCAGCGCCTGCTGCCGCCCGCCGTGGTAGCCGCGCGCGCTCATCTCGCCGACCGGCTTGCCCATGAGGACGACCTGGCTCGACTTCTCGCCGCCCGGCTTGAGCAGCACCGGGTTCATCAGGGCCGAGGGCTCGACCCGGGCGGCCTGCGCCTGCATGGCCTGCGCCCGCCCGATCTCGGCGCCCTCGCGGGTCACGAAGGAGTTCAGGGACATGTTCTGCGCCTTGAACGGCGCGACGGAGATCCCCTTGCGGGACAGCCACCGGCAGATCCCCGCAGTGACGACGCTCTTCCCCGCGTCGGAGGTCGTACCGGCGACGAGCAGCCCGCCGCTCACAGGGTCCACCCCTTCTTCCTTCCCCGTGCCCGCACCAGGTGCGTGCCGACGGACACGCCGAGCGCGAGCCAGCTCACCCGCCGCGACAGCCGTACGGCCCGCTCGATGTCGTCCACGACCACGCTCCGCCCCTCCCCGTTCAGCACGGGCCGCTCCTCGACGCGCCCCGCATACGACAGCGTTCCCCCGAGCCGCACCCCGAGGGCACCCGCGAAGGAGGCCTCGACCACCCCGGCGTTGGGGCTCGGATGCCGGCGCGCGTCACTCCGCCAGGCGCGCAGCGCCCGCCGGGGCGCGCCCCCGGCGGCGACGGCGAGCAGACCGGTGAGGCGTGCCCCCGGCCACCCCGCGACGTCGTCGAGCCGCGCGGAAGCCCAGCCGTACCGCAGGTACCTGGCCGAGCGGTGCCCGACCATCGCGTCCAGCGTGTTGACGGCCCGGAACCCGACGAGCCCCGGCACGCCCGCCACGGCGCCCCACACGAGCGCGCCCACGACGGCGTCGGAGGTGTTCTCGGCGACGGACTCCACGACGGCCCGCGCGATACCGTCGGCGTCCAGGGCCTCGGGGTCACGGCCGCACAGATGGGGAAGGCGCTCCCGGGCGACGTCCACGTCCCCGGCGGCCAGCGCGCCGCCGATGGCCCGCGCCTCCCGGCCGAGCGAGGTGCCTCCGACGACGGCCCAGGTCGCGGCGGCCGTCAGACCGACGGACGCGGCGCGCGAGCGGCGCGCGGCGCGCGAGGCGAGGGCCCCCACGGCGACGGCGCCCCCGGCGCAGACGACGGCGTGCAGCACGCCCGAGCCCCGGTGGTCGCGCCACAGGACGCGTTCGACGGCTCCGGCCGCCCGGCCGAACGCGGCGACCGGATGCCCTCGGCGGGGGTCGCCGAGCAGCAGGTCACCGAGGAGTCCGGCGGCGGCGCCGTACGCGAAGTCGCGATCGGCAGCACGCATCGGTTCAGCCCGCCGTCTCGCGCCGAGCGCCGAACGGAACGCCCAGGGGAACGCTCGACCCGAAGGGAGCCCTGGCAGGGAACGGCGGTCGGCCGCGCATGGCGATGTGTCCTCACTCAGGGTGTCCGCGCCCTGGTTCGACGTGACAGGCGGCGAGAGTTCCTGGCTTCCGGGAGGGCGCTGGTCGGCGCCAGGCCGGTGACAGTGGCGGGACCGCGCCGGATTCGCACCGGACTTCCTCTGCTGCCGCCGTAGTTGGCCCCGGCAGTCCACCATGCCGCTCAGCGCCCGTCAACTCGCGGTTGACCTGCGACGGAACAGACGGAACAGACGGAGCGAGGGGGCGGCGCCCGGTGACCTCACCGGGCGCCGCCCCCTCGTCGTCGTTGCGCGGACCGCCGTCAGGCGACGATCAGATAGATCCCGTACGCCACCGCGGCCGCGCACAGCGCGAAGCAGGCGTACGCGCCCACGCGCGGGGCGAGCGCGGCGCCGCCGCCCCCGGCCGTGCGCGCCTGCTCCTGCTTGGTGAGGCCGACGATGCCGAGCGTGAACAGGCCCACGAGGGCGACGGTCACCACGAGACTGACTCCGAAGACGGAGCCGAGAGCTGCCCAGTCGATCTTCATGCTGCTGCTTCCTTAGACCGTGGCGGGCCGGGCGGGGTCCGCCACGGGCGCGGTGTTCTCGGACGGCTCGACGGCCACGACGGCCGCGGTGAGCGGGCCGGCCGGGGGCGGCGTGACCGCGGCGATCGCGGTGGTCACGACACCCGCGGGCTCGGTGTCCCGGGCGGAGCCGCCGATCTCGTCGGCCGTGACGTTGGTGTGGTCGACCGGCTCGCGGCGCGAGAGGGACCAGATGACGGCGGAGCCGCCGACGAGCAGCGCGGCCGTGGCCGCGACGCCCCAGTCGCCCTGCTTGGTGAGCAGCTCGGCGCCCGCGCCGACCAGGCCCGCGGCGGGCAGCGTCAGGCCCCACGCCACGAACATCCGGGTGGCGGTGGACCAGCGGACCACGCCGCCCTTGCGGCCGAGGCCCGCGCCCATCACGGCGCCGGAGCACACCTGGGTGGTGGAGAGGGAGAAGCCGATGTGCGAGGAGGCGAGGATCGCGGTCGCGGCGGAGGTCTGCGCGGCGAAGCCCTGCGGCGGGGCCAGCTCGGTGAGGCCCTTGCCCATGGTGCGGATGATCCGCCAGCCGCCGAGGTAGGTGCCGAGCGCGATGGCGATGCCCGCGGAGACGATGACCCACATCGGGGGGTTCGCGCCGGGGTTCAGGACGCCGCCGGTGATCAGGGCGAGGGTGATGATGCCCATGGTCTTCTGCGCGTCGTTCGTGCCGTGGGCGAGCGAGACGAGGCCCGCCGAGGCGATCTGCCCGGCGCGGTAGCCCTTCGACGTCGCCTTCTCGTCCGTCTTGCTGCTGATCCGGTACGTGAGCCGGGTGGCGAGCGAGGCGGCGATGCCGGCCACGAGCGGGGCGGCGATCGCGGGGAGCAGCACCTTGGTGACGACCGTGCCGCCGTTCACCGACGACCAGCCCATGGACATCACAGCGGCGCCGATCAGACCGCCGAACAGGGCGTGCGAGGAGCTGGACGGCAGACCCAGGAGCCAGGTCAGCAGGTTCCAGAGGATCGCGCCCACGAGGGCGGCGAATATGACCTCTGTCTTGAGGCCGTCCTCATTGATGATGCCGCCGGAGATGGTCTTGGCGACTTCGACGGAGAGGAACGCTCCGACGAGGTTCAGCACGGCGGACATGGCCACCGCCGTCTTGGGCTTGAGAGCGCCTGTCGAGATGGTCGTGGCCATCGCGTTGGCTGTGTCGTGGAAACCGTTCGTGAAATCGAACACGAGAGCGGTGACGATCACGATCCCGAGGAGAAGCGTGATGTTTTCCATTTACCCAGGCTTCTGTTAGACGTCAGTGGCTCGTGGACCGTAGGCAACCTGAGTGAACGGAAAGTGAACTGGACAGGGCTTGGTGGTGACCCTCCGGGGGAAGCTGCCGCGCCACGTCCTTCCGGCATACACCGGCAGGCGCGCCGGTGGAGCGGCGAGGGCCCGGCGCGGGCCCGGAATTGGGCCGTCCGAGGGGCTTTTGGAAGGCCCGTGCTCAGCCCCGCGCGAACCGCTTGAGCTGTGCCGTCGAACCGCCGAAGAGATTCTGGTCACCCGGCAGCGGGCCGCGGTCGGCGTACTGCCAGAAGGTCCAGGACGACCAGCCGCTCGGCAGCGGCTCGGGCGCGGCCGACCAGCGGGCGAGCCACAGCGGGTGCCCGCCGAAGGCGCGGCTCGCGCCGGTGCAGTCGTTCCACCACTTCGTGGTCGTGTAGATCACGGGCGTGCGGCCCGAGCGGCGCCTGATCTCGTCGCTGAAGGACTTGATCCAGGCGACCATGCGGGCCTTGCTCAGGCCGTAGCACTTCCGGTCCCCGTAAGGATTCTGCTCGATGTCGAGGGCGGGCGGCAGCGTCCAGCCGTCGGGCGTCCACTGCCCGCCGTTGCGCAGGAAGTACGCCGCCTGCGTCGCGCCGGACGACCGGTTGGGCAGGGCGAAGTGGTACGCGCCGCGCAGGAGCCCGGCCGCGCGGGAGCCGTCGTACTGCTGACGGAAGTAGGGATTGCGGTAGGTGTGGGACTCGGTGGCCTTCACATAGACGAAGCGCGCGCCCTTGGCCTTCGCCGCCGGCCAGTCGACGTTCTTCTGGTGCGAGGACACGTCGTGTCCCCGCGGCTCGCCCGCCGCCGACGCCGGCACTTCGGCGAGCACTGCCCCGCCGATCGCCAGGGCCGCGACGGACGCGGCGAGGGCGTGTGCGCGACGACGGGACGGGGTGTGAGCACGGGCCATTCTTCCCCCAGATGGCGACGTGTGTGAAAAATCACCCAGAGGCTACTGGAAGATTCACCTAAGAACGTTCAATCCTCGGCCAAGCGTGTCGAGCGGGGTGAATCGGTTCAAAGAGGCGCATGGGCCGGGGTGTTCGCGGGCGAGCGACCGCTGCGGGACCGGTCCCTTTCCGGCCGCCGCCTGACAGGATCGCGGCATGACTGAGCAGCGACAGGAGCAGGGGCGGGGCACGGCGGGCGGCGCGGCGCGGGAGGAGGTCGCCCGGGCGTGGGACGAACTGGTGGCGACCGCGCGCAGGACGGTGTCCGAAGGCCTCGTCGTGGGCACCTCGGGCAACGTCTCCGTACGCGTCGGGGACACCGTCCTCGTCACGCCGAGCGGCGTGGCCTACGACGCCCTCGGCCCGGCCGACGCGGTCGGCGTCGACCTGGACGGCAAGCGGCTCTTCGGCGCCCTGAGCCCCACCAGCGAGCTGCCCATGCACCTGGAGATCTACCGCGCCACCGGTGCGGGCGCCGTCGTCCACACCCACGCCGTCCACGCCACCGCCGTCTCCACGCTCGTCCCCGAGCTCCCGGCCGTCCACTACATGACCGGCGCCCTCGGCGGCCCGGTCCGCGTCGCCCCCTACGCCCTCTACGGCACCGACGAGCTGGCCGCGCACATGCTCCACGCCCTGCGCGACCGCACGGCCTGCCTCCTCCAGAACCACGGCACGGTCGCCTACGGAGACACCCTCACCCAGGCCTACGACCGCACGGCCCAGCTGGAGTGGATGTGCCAGGTGTGGCTGACGGCCCGTTCGGTGCCGGGCCTGACCCCGTCCCTGCTGTCCCCCGAGCAGGTGGCGCAGGCGGGCGGAAAGCTGAAGAACTACGGCCAGCGGACGTGAGCCCGTCCGGCGCACGGGGACGGGGCGCGAGCCCGGTGCGCACCCGTGAGGGCCACGCCCACTGGCCGCACCGCCCACCCCCGCAGACACTGGACCCGTGCGCCCAGCCAAAGCAACGGCCGCAGCCGTAACCGCCGCCACCACGGCCGCCCTGACGGCGATCGCGGCGGGCCGCTACGCCAGCGACGCCGCCCTCAAGACCCCGGCGGACCGCCCCCTGCCCACGGAGCGGCGCCTGACCGTGCACGCCACCGCGGCGGGCCAGGTCGCCCTGACCCGCTCCCTGGCGTCCCTGCGCCCGGGCGTCTACGGCCTGACGGGCCCCGACTGCCACGCCGTCGTCGGCCCCGTCGTCGAAACGGCCCCCCATCCGGCCGACACCGTCGTACGCCGCCTGGAACGGGTCACCCACGGCACCCTGGAGCCCGGCGCCAAGGTCTGGCTCACCCCGCAGGTCCACCTCGGCGACCCCCGCTCCGCCCTCGGCATCGACCACGCCGACGTGGAGATCCCCGGAGAACTCGGCGCGCTGCCCGCGTGGTTCGTGCCCGGCACCCGCGACACCTGGGTCATCGCCGTGCACGGCCTCGGCACCACCCGCGCGCACCCCATGGTCGTCCTGGACTTCCTGCGCGCGCAGCGCCTCCCGGTCCTCGGCCTCGGCTACCGCGGCGACCCGGGCGCCCCGCCCGCCACGGACGGCCTCGGCCACCTCGGCGAGACCGAGTGGCGCGACCTCGACGCCGCCATCCGCTACGCCGTGCGCTACGGCGCCCGGAGCGTCGTCCTGCACGGCTGGTCCACCGGCGCCGCCATGGCCCTGCACGCCGCCGCGCACTCCGCGCTGCGCGATCGCGTGGCCGGGCTCGTCCTGGACTCGCCGGTGCTCGACTGGGAGGTCACGCTGCGGGCCCTCGCCACCGCGCGCGGCATCCCCGCCCCGCTCCTGCCGCTCGCCGTGCGCGCCGCGCAGGGCCGCACCGGACTGCGCGGCGACCGCGTCGTGAAGAGCGCGGACCCCGGCGCGCTGCGGGTGCCCACGCTTCTCGCGCACGGCCCCGGCGACACCGTCGCCCCCTGGGACCTGTCCCGGAGCCTGGCCGCGGCGCGCCCCGACCTCGTGACCCTGCACACGGTTCCGGATGCGCCCCACGGAGCCATGTGGAACGCCGACCCCGCCCGCTACGAAGAGGCGCTGCGCCGCTTCCTCACCCCCCTCATGTGAATCTCCCGCACCGCGCGGCCACTGTCCTCGCGGCGCTCATCCGGGATTCCGTTTGGGTTTTCGGACCGTCAACAGGAAGACTGCTCCTGTGACGTCCCGTATTCCGCGCGACTCCCGGCTCCACCTCGTCCGCACCCCGTCGCCCCGGGCCGAAAGGCGAGCGGAGGCGGAGCGTGGTCAAGGCCGCGGCCCCCTCGGCGGCCCCGGCGCGATGACCCAGCGCCGAGCGCGTCGCCCGGCGCCCGTGCCCCCCGAGGGCACCCCCGCGCCCGCCGAACTGGCCCGCATGGCGCGCGCGGGCCTCGCGGGCGCCGTCCGCGCCGCCCGCTGGGCCGAGAACGCCCTGCGCCCCGCGCCCGGCACGGCCCGCCTCAGCGCCGCCGACCGCCCCGCCGCGACCACCGCCCCGCCCTGTGCCGCCGGCGCCCTGTCCGACGCCGCGGCCGAACGGGCCGCGGCCGCCCTGGACGTGACGGTCCACCAGCTGCGCGCGGACTGGGACGCGGCCCGCCTCGCCGGCCTCGTCGAGGTGCACGGCACCGCCGCCCGTCCCGGCTGGCGGCTGCGCGCCTGGGACCGGGACGACGCGGCCGTGCTGCGCGGCTGGGTCGCCCTCTTCGACGCCTGGTCGCTGGTCCACCCGGCACCGGCCGAGCTGCCGCCCGCCTCCGTCGCCGAGACCGTCGAGGCCGTTCCCCAGCTGCTCTCCTTCCTCCAGCTCTCCGCGGGCCCTGTGCCCGTGCCGCAGCTCCTGGACCTCCTCGACCAGCGCGTCCGCGAGCTGCGCACGGAGCGCTGCGAGATCCCCTACGGCCCCCAGGAGGAGCCCCGGCGCCCCGGGGGCGATGCCGGCCCCGCCCACGGCGACGACGTCCCGCTGGCCGACCTGCTCGACTGGGCCCTGCGCGCCCTGGCCGCCGTCGACGCGCTGACCTGCGCGGACGGCCAGGCCACGCTCACCCCGCTGGGCAGCTGGGCGGTGTGGGTCAAGCTGGAGCAGATCTGCGTGGCCGCGCAGAGCCCGGCGGGGAACATCGAGCAGTCCGCCGAGGACATGCTCCGCGGCTGCGCCCGGCTGCGGCCGAACGCGGCCCGCGCCGAGTACCGCGCCTGGCTCGCCGCCCGGGACGCGGGCAGCGCCGTCACCGAGCTCCTCGACGCCGCCCGGGGCGAGGACGCCCTGCTGCGCGGGCTCGCCTTCGAGGCGCTGCGCGTGGTCGGCGCCCCCGCCGAGCCCGACGTGCGCGCCGTCGTCGACGTGGCCTCGCTGCGGCCCTACGCCCTGCTGTGGCTCGCCGAGCACGAGGGCACCGACCCGGAGGACGTCCACCTGGTGCTCACCCGAGAGGAGTCCACCTGGCTGTGGGTCGACACGGCGGCCGCCGTCGCCGACCACGGAGAGGCCGAGCTCCTCGTGCGCCACCTGGAGTCCGCGCCGCAGCCCACCGTGCCCGCGCTGCTCGACGAGGTGCGCACCGTCGGCCACCCGCGCACCGTGCAGGTCCTCGTCGCGCTCGCCGCGGCCCACCCGGACCCGGCCCTCGCGAAGGCCGTGCGCCGCGCCGCGTTCCAGGTGCACACCGGGGGAGTGTGACGCCCGTCAGGCCCTGACCGGTCCCGTGCGGGGCCGGTCAGCCGCCTATTTCGGGGGCGTACGTACCGAAGCTCCAGACGTTGCCCTCGGCGTCCCGGGCCAGGTAGTCCCGGGAGCCGTAGTCCTGGTCCGTCGGGGGCACCAGGATGTCCGCGCCGTGCTCCAGGGCGTGCTGGTGATGGGCGTCCACGTCGTCCACGACGACGTAGATCCCGGCCGGTCCCGCGTTCTGCATCGTCTCCGCGAAGACGCCGCCGGGGCCCTTGGAGCCGAGCATCACCGCGCCGTTGCCGAAGCTCAGCTCGGCGTGCAGGACCGTGCCGTCCTCGCTCTCGTACACACTCGTCGCGGTGAAGCCGAAGGCCTCCGTGAGCTGCGCGATCGCCGCTTTCGCGTCCGCGTACAGCAGCGTCGGGAAGATGCTCGGCCGCCCCCTGCCACCTGCCATGTCGCCCACCCCTCGCAGAAGTCCGCGTGACGTGTCCCCCAGCATGACACCCGGGTCCGACAACGCCCCCGGGCCGCTCAGCGGAAGGTGTTGCACTGCGCCATGTCACCCGTGCGATAGCCCTGGTAGAACCACTGCTGGCGCTGTTTCGCCGAGCCGTGCGTCCAGGACTCGGGGGTGACCCGGCCCTGGTAGCGCTCCTGGATCCGGTCGTCGCCGACGGCGGCCGCCGCGTCCAGACCGTCCCGGATGTCGTCGTCCGTGAGCCGGGTGATCAGCGGCCTGCCCGTCGACTCGTCGGGCGTCCGCGTGGCGTTGTGCGCCCACACCCCCGCGTAGCAGTCGGCCTGCAGCTCGACCCGCACGGCGTTGCTGTCCGCGCCGGTCCGCCCGTCCTGGGAGCGGCCGAGGGTGCCCATCAGGTTCTGCACGTGGTGCCCGTACTCGTGCGCCACGACGTACGCCTGCGCGAACGGGCCGCCGCTGGAGCCGAACTTGGTCCGCAGCTCATCGAAGAACCCCAGGTCCAGATAGACCTGCCGGTCGCCGGGGCAGTAGAACGGGCCGACCGCGGAGGACGCGGCGCCGCACGCGGTGCCCACGCGCCCGGTGAAGAACACGGTCCGCGCGGGCGCGTACTGCCCCTGGCGGCGCGGGAACTCCTGGCGCCAGTAGTCCTGGACGCTGTTGACCACGGCGACGATCCGGCAGTCCTCCCGGGCGTTGGCGTCCTTGCCGGTGCGGCAGCTCTGCTGGACCTGCGCGAGCGAGGAGGAGGAGACGGCGGGCTCGTCACCGGAGTCGCTCAGGCCGAGCTGCTCGGGGCCGACGCCGAAGAACAGGCCGAGGAACAGGGCGATGAGCCCGGCGATGCCGCCGCCGACGGTCGCCCGGCCGCCCGGAATGCGGCTGCCGCGGACGTCCTTCACCTCGGAGGTGTCGAGGTTCGCGTCGTCGTCGAACTGCATGGGCGCACCAGCCTCTGCCTCGCGTCCGGGACGGCGTGGCGCCGCCCCGCGCCGGATCCGGCCACTTCATCCTGGTACGCCGCCCGCGTCCCGGCGCCGGACGGAGGGCCGAACGGGCGACGGGGCCCGTACCGGCAGGCCCGCCGCGGCCGCGCCGCGCCGTGCGAGCGGGCCCCGGCCGGGTCGCGCCCGCCGCGTTCCGCCGGACACCGGGCCGCGCGGGCGCGGCGGAAAATCGGTTGCACGCCCCCGGTAGAATTGCCCCATGGCCATTCTCCTCCTGCATTAGACGGCTCAGCGGCGCGCCCCGCGCGCGCATGTCGCCTTGCACCTTTCGCCCGCTTCCGCCGTCCTTACCCGCCCAGGAGTCTGACCGTGATCACCGCCTCCGGTATCGAATTGCGTGCCGGTGCCCGCATCCTCATCGAGAACGCGACGTTCCGTATCGCCAAGGGCGACCGCATCGGTCTCGTCGGCCGCAACGGCGCGGGCAAGACCACGCTCACCAAGTGCCTCGCCGGTGAGGGCTCCCCGGCCGGGGGCACCATCACCCGCTCCGGCGAGGTGGGCTACCTCCCGCAGGACCCCCGCACCGGCGACCTCGACGTGCTCGCCCGCGACCGCGTCCTGTCCGCCCGCGGCCTCGACGTCCTCCTGCGCAAGATGCGGGAGAACGAGGAGCGCATCGCCAACGGCAAGGGCTCCACGCGCGAGAAGGCCATGAAGCAGTACGAGCGCCAGGAGACGGAGTTCCTCACCAAGGGCGGATACGCCGCCGAGGCCGAGGCCGCCACCATCGCCGCCGCGCTCAACCTCCCCGACCGCGTGCTCGGCCAGCCCCTGCACACGCTCTCCGGCGGTCAGCGCCGCCGCATCGAGCTGGCCCGGATCCTGTTCTCGGACGCCGACACCCTGCTCCTCGACGAGCCGACGAACCACCTGGACGCCGACTCGATCGTCTGGCTCCGCGACTACCTGAAGACGTACCGCGGCGGCTTCATCGTCATCTCCCACGACGTCGACCTCGTCGAGACGGTCGTCAACAAGGTCTTCTACCTGGACGCCAACCGCTCCACGATCGACGTCTACAACATGGGCTGGAAGCTCTACCAGCAGCAGCGCGAGTCCGACGAGAAGCGCCGCAAGCGCGAGCGGCAGAACGCGGAGAAGAAGGCCGCGGCCCTGCACTCGCAGGCCGACAAGATGCGCGCCAAGGCCACCAAGACCGTCGCCGCGCAGAACATGGCGCGCCGCGCCGACAAGCTCCTCGCCGGCCTGGAGGAGGTGCGCCAGTCCGACAAGGTCGCCAAGCTGCGCTTCCCCGAGCCCTCGCCGTGCGGCAAGACCCCGCTCACCGCCGAGGGCCTGTCGAAGTCGTACGGCTCCCTGGAGATCTTCACGGACGTCGACCTCGCCATCGACAAGGGCTCCAGGGTCGTCATCCTCGGGCTCAACGGCGCGGGCAAGACCACCCTCCTGCGCCTCCTCGGCGGCGTCGAGAAGCCCGACACCGGCGAGGTCAGGGAGGGCCACGGCCTCAAGCTCGGGTACTACGCCCAGGAGCACGAGACCCTGGACCCCGACCGCACGGTCCTGGAGAACATGCGCTCGGCCGCCCCCGACCTCGACCTCGTCGAGGTGCGCAAGACGCTCGGCTCGTTCCTCTTCTCCGGGGACGACGTCGACAAGCCCGCGGGCGTCCTGTCCGGCGGGGAGAAGACCCGCCTCGCGCTCGCGACCCTGGTCGTCTCGTCCGCGAACGTGCTCCTGCTCGACGAGCCCACCAACAACCTCGACCCGGCCAGCCGCGAGGAGATCCTCGGCGCGCTGCGCACCTACAAGGGCGCCGTCGTCCTCGTCACGCACGACGAGGGCGCCGTCGAGGCGCTCCAGCCGGAGCGGATCATCCTGCTCCCGGACGGCGTCGAGGACCTGTGGGGCGCGGACTACGCGGACCTGGTCGCCCTCGCCTGACCTGCGTCGGGGCCCTGGCCGGCACACCCGGCGAGGGCCCTCTTGACGTGCACCGCCCCAGGTGGCCCCGGGGGCGTGATCGAATCACTGATCCACTCCGTATGGATCATTCGGCCGATCCGTGATCCTTCATCTGTGTGAGGCGTCCTCATACCGAGATGTGCGATACACGCATGTCGGCACCGCGCGCGGCCCGTGCGCCCCTGTTCTCCCGGCACGCCCCTGACCTGCCCCTTCCTCGCGGAACCCATTCGGAGGTAGGGAGAGAAGCGTGCGGAATCGTTAATTCCGCTCATGGCGTCCCGCTTCCGTACTGCGAATCAAGTCACACGGACCTTGCCGAATGGGTGGCCAGGACGCCCGGTAGGGGTGATCATGAGAAGTCCAGAGCGCACTTCCCATGAGGAGGCACGGGTGGCCGAGACTCTGAAGAAGGGCAGCCGGGTGACCGGCGCCGCGCGCGACAAGCTCGCGGCAGACCTGAAGAAAAAGTACGACGCCGGTGCGAGTATCCGGGCGTTGGCCGAAGAGACCGGCCGTTCGTACGGATTTGTGCACCGGATGCTCACTGAGTCGGGTGTCGTGTTGCGCGGCCGTGGCGGTGCGACGCGAGGCAAGAAGGCCGCCTCCGTCTGACACCCGCCGCTGTCCGCGGCTCTCGTGGCCCGAGGGTGACCACCCGGTCGGCCGTCCGTTCGGCCGGGTGGTTACTGTGCAGTCACTTAGGGGTGCCTCCCAGCGCCCCGACTGACGACTGCACCCATCGGAGGCACTGATGGCTTCGCCCGACAGCCGACAGAGCGCGGCGGCACCGGTTCTCGACAAGGACGGCGTACGCCTCACGGTCGAGGACGCCGTGGCCACGGTGACCCTCACTCATCCGGCCAAGCGCAACGCCCAGTCGCCCGCGCTGTGGCGGGCGTTGGCCGAGGCCGGACGGGCGCTGCCCGGCAGCGTCCGCGTCGTGGTCCTGCGCGGCGAGGGCAAGTCCTTCTCCGCCGGGCTCGACCGGCAGGCGTTCACGCCCGAGGGATTCGACGGCGAGCCGTCGTTCCTCGATCTGGCACGCGGCGCGGACGACGTCCTCGACGCGACCATCGCCGAGTACCAGGAAGCGTTCACCTGGTGGCGGCGCAGCGACCTCGTGTCCATCGCCGCCGTGCAGGGGCACGCCATCGGTGCGGGCTTCCAGCTCGCGCTGGCCTGCGACCTGCGGGTCGTCGCCGACGACGTGCAGTTCGCCATGCGCGAGACCAGCCTGGGCCTGGTGCCCGACCTCACCGGCACGCACCCCCTCGTCTCCCTCGTCGGCTACGCGCGCGCCCTGGAGATCTGCGCCACGGGCCGCTTCGTGCACGCGGACGAGGCCGAGCGCGTCGGCCTCGCCAACATCGTCGTCCCCGGGGACCAGCTCGACGCCACCGCACGGGACCTGGCCGCCGCGCTGCTCGCCGCGCCGCGGGACGCGGTCATCGAGACCAAGGCCCTGCTCCAGGGCGCGTCGGGCCGCTCGTACGAGGAGCAGCGCGCCGCCGAGCGCGCCGCCCAGGCCCGCAGGCTGCGGGACCTCGCCGGGCTCGGCGACTGAGCACCCGTCCCCACCCGTAAGGAGCAACCGCCCCTGCCCGTAAGGGAGCCGGTGCCCTAGTCCGGCTGCGCGCCGCCGTGGCCCGGCTCGTCGACCGCCGTCACCAGGACCGCCACCGACGGCCGGTCCGGTAGCGCGCCGCCCACCGCCGTCCGCACCGCGCGGGCCACGTCCAGGGCCCGCCGGTCCGCCGCCACGGCCAGCTCCACCTGGACGTGGCGGCGCGGCAGGGAGTCCGGCGACGCGAGCTCCCGTACGTGGACCGCGCGCCCCAGGCCGCCGAAGACGCCGGTCAGCCGGGAAACCCCCGGCACGGCGAGCACGGCCCGGGCGATCCGGCCCTCGGGGGAGTCCTCGGCGGCGGAGCCAGCGGGGTCGGCGGGGCCACCAGTGTCAGCAGGGTCTTCGGGGTCAGCGGGGTCACCGGCTTCGGCGGGGTCCGCGGGGGCCGCGTCGCGTGCGGGCGCCGCCGTCCCGTCCCGGTCCTGCCGCTCGCCCGGCCCCGGCGGCTCGTCGCAGAGCTCCGTGACCCGCAGGTCCACCCGCGCGACCACCAGGCCGAGCCGGTCCGCCGCGGCCGTCGCGAGGGCCGCGCGCAGCCGGGACGCCAGGGCGGGCAGCGGCTCGGCCGTGCCCGCCGCGACCTCCCCGCTGACGCACAGCGGCCCGGGCGGCAGCGCGCTCGGCGGCGCCGGGACCGCCAGCTCACACGCGCCCGGCGGACCCCCGGTGCCCGCCGCCTCCGGACCGGCCGGCGCGACCCGGACGGCCGTGAGCCGCGCTCCCGTCACCCGCTCGGCCGCCCGGCGCAGCACCGCCGTGGCCGCTGCTTCCGTCAGCCACGCGCCGTCCCCCGCACCGCCCAGGGGCAGCACCCTGCCGAGGCCCAGCTGGCGCCGTACCGCCGCCGCCCATCCGTCACCCGTCATCGCTCCAGTCTGCCGCATCCCTGGCGCGCGGGCGCGGGGCCGCGCTTAGTGTGGTGCGAGGAGCAGATCCCCTGTCGAAAAGGACCGCGGTGATGACCGACACCTCAGAGCGCAGGACGCCCCAGACGCTGGAGAAGGGCGCGCACGACTCGCCCGACGAGTCCGGGGGCCGGAGCGGGTCGGTACGGCGCGGCGGCGGTGATCCGGCGACCCGGGGGCGCACCACCATCGCGGACGGCGTGGTGGAGAAGATCGCCGGACTCGCCGCCCGCGACGTCGTCGGCGTGCACGCGATGGGCGGCGGCCTCGCCCGGACCTTCGGGGCCGTGCGCGACCGGGTGCCCGGCAGCTCGAAGTCCGTCACGCGCGGCGTGAAGGCCGAGGTCGGCGAGGTGCAGACGGCCCTCGACCTGGAGGTCGTCGTCGAGTACGGCGTGTCGATCGCCGATGTCGCGCGCGCCGTGCGGGAGAACGTCATCGCGGCCGTGGAGCGCATGACCGGCCTCGAAGTGGTCGAGGTGAACATCGCGGTCAGCGACGTGAAGCTGCCCGACGACGAGGACGACGAACAGCCCCGGCTGCAGTAGCGCGCGCGGCGCACGGCGCGGACCGCACGGCCCGCACGCCATCCGGCACCCGCGGCGGCGGAGTCATGGGCGCCACCCGCGGGAACAGCCTCAACAGCACACGCGCAGGAGCGAAGGAGCGCACGATGAGCATGGCCGTCATCGGCATGATCGCCGGAATGGCCCTGGGCTTCGCCGGGTACTTCGGCGGGTTCGGCGCCTTCCTGCTGGTGGCCGCGTTGGGCGCCATCGGCTTCGTCGCGGGGCGGTTCCTCGAAGGGGACCTGGAGCCCGGCGACTTCTTCCGTACGCGCGGCGACCGGCGGCGGTGAGCGGTGGCGGCGGAGGTCGTGGGGCAGGTCGCGCCCGCCGAGCGCGGCGCGACCCGGATCGCCGACCGCGTCATCGCGAAGATCGCCGCACGCGCGGCGCGGGAGGCGCTGTGGTCGCTGCCCGAGGGGGCCGCGCCGCCGCACGCCACGGTCAGCGTCCTGGCCAGGGCACGAGGCTCCGCGCGCGCCGGTGAGGCCCCGTCCGCGGCCGCCCGCGTCCGCGTCAGCCTGGAGCTGGACTACCCCAGTGACATCGGCGGCCAGTGCGCGGCCGTGCGTCGCCACGTCACCGAGCGGGTAAAGGCGTTGGCGGGCATGGAAGTGCCCGAGGTGGCGGTCCAGGTCGAGCGGCTGCACTCGGCGCAGGCGCGGGCCGCGGCACAGGGGAGGACCCGATGAGCGAGCCCCACGACCCGCACGAGGCCCCCGAGACCCACCAGGCCCCCGACGGGACCGGCCGGGCCCACGGGCCGGGCGGCACCCGGCCCGTGCCCGTCGTCGAGCGGGCCCCCGACGGCCCCGACCCGGCGGCGGGACCGGAGCAGTGGACGTCCGCGGCGTCCTTCGAACCGCACCCCACCCTCGCCCCCGACGAGGACAAGCCCCCCCGCTTCTGGTCCGCGCGCCGCGTGCCCGCCGCGCTCGTCGCGCTCCTGCTCCTCGGCGGCTGCGGGCTCCTCCTGTACGACGTCGTCGCGGTGCGGGCCGACCACCCGGCGATGCGCTGGCGGCGCGAGCTCGCGCGCGAGCTGGCGCAGCGGCCGCTGGACAGCACGGCCGTGCTCGCCGGTGCCGCGGGCGCCGTGGCCGTCGGCCTGTGGCTGCTGCTTCTCGCGGCGACGCCGGGCCTGCGGGCCGTCCTGCCGATGCGGCGCGGGCACGCCGACGTCCGCGCGGGGCTCGACCGGGCCGCCGCCGCGACCGTGCTGCGCGACCGGGCCATGGACGTCGCGGGCGTGCGGTCGGTCCGGGTCCGCATGACCCGGACCAAGGTCGACGTGCGGGCCGAGTCGCACTTCCGCGCCCTCGACGACGTCCGCGGCGACCTCGACCGGACCCTGGCCGACGGCATCCGGGGCCTCGGACTCGGCAGCCCGCCCACGCTCTCCGTCCACGTCGCCCGGCCCGGGAAGAAGGGGTGAGCGCGCCATGCCGCGTACGGTGAACCGCGTGCTGCTCGGCCTCGTCGGCCTCGCCCTCGTCGTGCTCGGCGGGGCCGTCCTCGCCGTCGGCCTCGGCGCCTCGCCGCCGTCCTGGTGGCTGCACGACGGGCGGCACGACGTGCTGCTCAGCGCGGCGCAGCGCACGCGGTGGCGCGAGCGCGGCTGGTGGTGGCCCACCGTCATCGGCGCCCTCGCGCTGCTCGTGCTCCTGTCGCTGTGGTGGCTCACCGCCCAGCTGCGGCGGCGGCGCCTCGCGGAGGTCCTGGTCGAGACCGGGGACGGCGAGGGGGCGCTGCTGCGGGGCCGGGCGATGGAGAGCGCCCTGGAGAGCGAGGCGGCGGGGCTCGACGGGGTGGGGCGGGCGCGGGTCCTCCTGACCGGGCGGCGCAACGCGCCCGAGGCGCGGGTGGGGCTCGTCCTGGAGGCCGACGCCGTGCCCGAGGACGCGTTGCACCGCCTGTGCGTGGAGGCCCTGGCCCATGCCCGGGACTCGGCGGGCCTGGCCCGGCTCCCGGCGACGGTCCAGCTCCGGGCGGACAAACACCGCCCGGAACGCGTGAGCTAGCCCTCGCGGGCGCGCCCCAGACCCGCCCCTTCCCGAACCGGGGGCCGGCCGCCCCCGGCCCCCCGCCTTCATCGGCGCTCCGCGCCCCGTCCTCAAACGCCGGACGGGCTTGATCCTTTGGGGCCGGGCCGGGTCGCTGGGGTGGAAACGGGTGGGTGGGTGGGGGAAAACCCGCCGCGGTAGCGGCGGGCAGTGCAAAGGACGGCGTGCAGGCCGCGAGGTCGGGGCCGGGCCGGGTCGCTGGGGTGGTAACGGGTGGGTGGGTGGGGGAAACCCCGCCGCGGTAGCGGTGGGGGCGGCAGGCGGAGCCCGGGGCTAGAAGCCGTGGCGGGCGCCGCCGTCGATGGGGAGCATCACCCCGGTGATGTAAGAGGCCGCCGGCGAGAGCAGGAAGGCGGCCGCCCGCCCGAACTCCTCCGGAGCCCCGTACCGCCGCAGCGGAATGCCGGACTCGGAGGCGTGCCGGGACGCCTCCGGATCGGCGGTGAGCCCGTCGAGCTCGCGCACGCGCTCCGTGTCGATGCGCCCCGGCAGCACCCCGACGACCCGGATGCCGCGCGGCCCGAGCTCGTCCGCGAGGGACTTGGCGAATCCGGCGAGGCCGGGGCGGAGGCCGTTGGAGATGGTCAGGCCGGCGATGGGCTCGTACACGGACGAGGACAGGACGAAGCCGATGACGCCGCCCTCGCCGAGCTCCGCCGCCGCGGCCCGCGCGAGCCGTACCGCGCCGAGGAACACCGACTCGAACGACGCCTGCCACAGCTCGTCCGTGGCGTCGGCGGCGAAGGCGAACGGCGGGCCGCCCACGCTGACGAGGATGCCGTCGAAGCCGCCGAAGCGCTCGCGGGCGGTGGCGACGAGCCGGGCGGGTGTCGCGGGGTCGGCGTTGTCCGCGCCGACGCCGACCGCGTTCGGGCCGAGCTCCGCGGCCGCCGCGGCGGCCGTCTTCTCGTCGCGGCCGGTGAGGACGACTTTGGCGCCGTCCTCGACGAGGGCGCGCGCGGTGGCGTTGCCGAGGCCGCGGGTGGCGCCGGTGACGACGTAGACACGGTTGTTCAGGCCAAGATCCATGGGCCCTATCCTGCCGTGCCGGGGTCGGGGCCGAACAGGGAGAAGGCGGTAGTGACGAGTCCCACGTGGCTGAACGCCTGCGGGAAGTTGCCCAACTGGCGGCCCTGCGCCGCGTCGTACTCCTCGGCGAGCAGCCCCACGTCGTTGCCCAGCTCCAGGAGCCGCTCGAAGAGGGCGCGGGCCTCCTTCGTCCGGCCGGACAGGTGCAGCGCGTCGGCGAGCCAGAACGAGCAGGCCAGGAAGACGCCCTCGTGGCCGGGCAGGCCGTCGACCGTGATGCCGTCGGTGCTGTAGCGGCGGACGAAGCCCTCGCGGGTGCCGAGGTCCTCGCGGACGGCGTCGATGGTGCCGAGGACGCGCGGGTCGTCGGGCGGCAGGAAGCCCACGCGCGGGATCAGGAGCAGCGCGGCGTCCAGCTCCCGGGAGCCGTACGACTGGGTGAACGTGCCCCGGTCCGCGTCGTAGCCGCGGGCGCAGACCTCGTCGTGGATCTCGTCGCGCAGCCGCCGCCAGCGGTTCGCGTCGCCCTCCAGGTCGGGCCGCTCCTCCAGGGTGCGTACGGTGCGGTCGGCGGCGACCCAGGCCATCACCTTGGAGTGCACGAACTGACGGCGCGGGCCGCGCACTTCCCACAGCCCCTCGTCCGGCTCGCGCCAGACCTGCCGCAGGAACTCCATGAGCGCGAGCTGGATGCGCCAGGCGTGCGGGCGCGTCGCCATGCCCGAGTGGCGGGCCAGCCAGAGGGAGTCGACGACCTCGCCGTACACGTCGAGCTGGCGCTGGCACACGGCCGCGTTGCCGAGCCGCACCGGCACCGAGCCCGCGTACCCCGGCAGCCACGCGGCGTCCGCCTCGGGCAGCCGCCGCTCGCCCCCGAGCCCGTACATGATCTGGAGGTCCGCGGGGTCGCCCGCGACCGCGCGCAGCAGCCAGTCGCGCCAGGCCTCGGCCTCGTCCAGGTACCCGGCGGTGAGCAGCGCGGCGAGCGTGAGCGTGGAGTCGCGCAGCCAGCAGTAGCGGTAGTCCCAGTTGCGGACACCGCCGAGCTCCTCCGGCAGGGAGGTGGTGGGCGCGGCGACGATGCCGCCGGTCGGGGCGTACGTGAGGGCCTTGAGGGTGATCAGGGAGCGGACGACGGCGTCGCGGTGCGGCCCCTCGTAGCGGCAGTGCGCCACCCACGCCCGCCAGTCGTCGACGCTCTCGCGCAGCGCCCGCTCGGCGTCGATGAGCGGCGGGCGCGGCTCGTGCGAGGGGTGCCAGGTGAGCACGAAGGTCACGCGCTCGCCCGCGCGGACGGTGAACTCGGCGTGCGTGGCGTCCGCGCGGCCCCAGGCGCGAACGTCGGGCTCGGTGCGCAGCCACACCGCGTCGGGGCCCGCGACCGCCACCCGGTGGCCGTCGCAGCGGCGCATCCAGGGCACGACCGAGCCGTAGTCGAAGCGAAGGCGCAGCGTGCTGCGCACGGTCACCTCGCCCTCGACGCCCTCGACGACGCGCACCAGGTCGGGGGCGCGGTCGCGCTGCGGCATGAAGTCGGTGACGCGGACCGTGCCGCCCGGGGTGTCCCACTCGGTGTCGAGGACGAGCGAGTCGGGCCGGTAGGCGCGGCGCGCGCAGAGGTCGGCGCCCTGCGGAGCGATGCGCCAGTGGCCGTGCTCGTCCTCGCCGAGCAGCGCGGCGAAGCAGGCCGCGGAGTCGAAGCGGGGCAGGCACAGCCAGTCGATGGAGCCGGTCCGCGCCACCAGGGCGGCGGTCTGGTGGTCGCCGATGAGGGCGTAGTCCTCGATGGGTCGCTGCACGGGGGACGGCTTCCCGGTTCGCCGACGCGCCAATCCGGCCCGCGGCGGCAGGGGCAACGGGGGCCCGGCCGTGCACGGTTGGCCCCCGCGGCTTCGCCCGAGCGCCGGACGCGGGAGGCACTCCTTCGGGATACTCGTGAGCATGCCGAACAACGAGGGCGGATGGCGGCCCCCCGGCTACGACGGGCCGGGCTGGGAGCCTCCCAGAGAGCCGCCGCAGGGCCCGCCTCCGGGCGGCGGGCGCGGGCCCGGCGGCGGGCCCCGCTGGAGCGTGCCGGGGGTGGTCGCGGTGATCGTGATCGCGGTCTGGTCCGTCCTGGCCTACCAGTGGACCCAGCAGAACGACTGCGGGCTCGTGGAGTCGTACGGCCTGGTCCTCTCGCACGGCACCCCCGACCCCTGGGAGATGTGCGGCTAGCGAAGCGGCACCGGAGGGTGCGTCAGGCGGCGGTCGCGGCCGCTTCGGGCGCCGCCTCCGCCGCGGCCGCCTCGCGGCGGTCCCGCACCTCCCGGCGCACCAGGACGATCCACCCGGCCGGCACGCCCGCCGCGAACAGCCACCACTGGATCGCGTACGCCATGTGCGCGCCGATGCTGCTGTGGTCGGGGGCGGCGATGAGCTGCGGGGAGCCGCCGGGGTTGTCCGGCGCGGTCTGCGCGACGTAGCCGCCGAGGACCGGCTTGCCCAGGGCGTGGGCCTGCTGGCCGCTGCTGATCAGCATGATCTGGCGGTCGGGCAGGCCGCGGACGTCCTTGATGCCGCTGGCCGCCGACGTCTCGTCGGCCATCAGACGGCCGGTGACGGTGAGCCGGCCCTTGGGCGGGGCGGGGATCTTGGGGAAGGCGGTCTGCGGGCCGTCGGCGCGGATCCAGCCGCGGTTCACGAGGAGCACCTTGCCGTCGCGCAGGACGAACGGGGTCAGCACGTGGTAGCCGACCTCGTCGTCGGAGTTGGTGCGGCGCCGGACGACGACCTCGTGCTTGGTGTCGTACGTCCCCTCGGCCGTCACCCGGCGGTAGACGTCGGAGTCCCGCACCTCGCGGCCGGGCGCGGTCAGCCGCTCGGCGGGCACCGGCTCGGCGTCGATGACCCGTGCGATCTTGTCGTTGCGCGCCACCCGCGCCTCGTGCCGGTGCAGCTGCCAGAAGCCCAGCTCGATCATCACGGGGATGAGGACGAGGCCGACGAGGGTGAGGATCACCCACTGGCGGGACAACAGGAAGCGGTACACGCCTCTGACGGTACCTGTGCGCGACGGAGCCCCCGACGGGAGGGTCCCGTCGGGGGCTCCGGTGGTTTCTCGTATGTCCGCTGTCACACCGCGACGCCCGCTGTCGCAGCACGACGTCCGCTGTCACGGCACGGCGTATCCGCCGTCACACCACGACGTCCGCCGTCACACCTTGTCGACGATGCCCACCCGCCCCTCCGCGCGCGAGCAGTGCGCCCCGCAGTACCAGTGCCCGTCGGCCTCGACGCCCTGGCCGATGATGCGGCACCGGCAGTGCTCGCAGATCGGCGCCATGCGGTGGATGGCGCAGGAGAAGCAGTCGAAGACGTGTACCGCGCCCTGGGCGTGGACTTCGAAGGACATGCCGTAGTCGTTTCCGCAGACCTCGCAACGTGCCATGCGCCACAGGGTGGGACCCGGCGGCGGTGCGGGGCGAGCGGCGGGCGGGCGAGTCGCCCGGCAATCACCCGTCTGACGCCGGGGGCCTCGCGCCGCGGGCGGTGCCCGCCGCCGTGCCGTCGGCCGGGGCCACGTCCTGGAGGAGCTGGCCGAAGGCCGCCTCGTCGATGACCGGGGTGCCGAACGACCGCGCCTTCGTCGTCTTGGACGTGCCCGAGTCCGGGTCGTTCGTGACGAGCAGGCTGGTGAGCCGGGACACGCTCGTCGCGATGTGCAGGCCCGCGTCGAAGGCGCGGTCCTCCAGGAGCTCGCGGTCCACGGAGGTGTCGCCGGAGAAGGCCACGCGCATGCCCTGCTTGAGCGGCTTGCCCGGCTCGTACCGCCCCGGGTTCGGGTAGGGGCAGGCGGGGCGCTTGCGGGAGGCGCGCCAACTCTGTGCGCGGTACGCGGACTCGGACGCCGGGGAGCCGGTGGCCTGGCGGCCGATGCGGGCCGCGCCGTCGGCCCACTCGGTCAGCGGGCGGCACTCCAGGAGCGGCAGCCGCACGCCGTCGCTCGCCGCCGCGCGCAGGCTCGGGCGGAACGCCTCGGCGAGGACGCGCGCGTCGTCCAGGGCGTGGTGCGCGTGCCGCTGGACCACGCCGAAGTGCGCGGCGAGCGACTCCAGCTTGTGGTTGGGCAGCGGCAGGCCGAGCTCCTTGGAGAGCGCGATGGTGCACAGGCGCTGGCGGACCGGCGCGGTGCGCTCCGCGCGCGCGTACTCCCTGGCGATCATGGACCAGTCGAAGACCGCGTTGTGCGCGACGAGGACGCGGTCGCGCAGGCGCTCGCCGAACTCCTCGGCGATGTCCGCGAAGAGCGGGGCGTCGGCGAGCTGGTCGCTCGTCAGGCCGTGGATCCACACCGGGCCCGGGTCGCGCTGCGGGTTCACCAGCGTGTACCAGTGGTCCTCGACCTCGCCGCGGGCGTCGAGACGGTAGACCGCGGCGGAGATGATCCGGTCGTCCTTGGACAGCCCTGTGGTCTCCACGTCGACGACCGCGTACCCCGACGGGTAGGCGGTCGGCCAGGAGTCTGCGGACGCGGCGAGCGTGCGGTCTTCGAGCATGGTCCCTGAGGATACGGGCCACGACTGACAGTCACGCCCGTGGGCCACCGGCCTCCCCTCGCACCCGGCCCTCCGCGTCACGGTGCCGGGCCGAGCAGACCCCTCACCAGGGCCCGCACCGAAAGGGTGAAGAGCCGCTCCGCGTCCAGGGGGCGCGCGAGGGCACGGGCGAGCGCGGGGTCGGCGTCCGCGGCGTCCGCGTCCCAGAGCCGGTGCTCGCCGGGGCGCTGGACGGGCGCGCGCTCGCGGTTGCGCTCCACCAGGACGTGGCCGACGACGTGGACCTGGAGCGCCCGCACGGCGTCGGCCGCGCGGGCGCCGCGCAGCCCCGCCGCGTGCAGCTCGCGCACCAGGACCCGCTGGGCGGGCAGGAACATGCGGTCCGTCAGGCCGCGTTCGTGGACCATCGCGACCAGATGGGGGTGGTCGCGCAGCTGGTGGCGCAGGGCGCGCGCCACGGAGACCACGCGCTGGTCCGGGGTGCGGCCCCGCGGCCGGATCTCGCCCAGGTCGGCGAGGGTGCGCTCGACGAGGGCGTCCAGGAGCGACTCGCGGTTGCCGACGTGCCAGTAGATGGAGGTCACGGCCGTGCCGAGCTCGGCGGCGAGCTTGCGCATGGTCAGGGCGCGCGGGCCGTGCTGCTTGACGAGGCCCGCCGCGGCGTCCAGGACCTGTTCCCGGTCGAGGTGGGCCGTCCGCGTCTCTTTACCCTTCACGGGCTCTGTTGTAACTGTGTTACAGAACCTCCCGCAAGACGTCGCAGAAACCTGACGGATCGTCAACGAAGGGCGGTACGACATGGCACGCGTACGCTACGGCGCGCGCACCGAGGCGGAGCTGGCCGCGGCACGGACAGCGAACGCGCGGCTCCCGGAGATCTGGTCCACGGGCGTGGTCGCCCTCTGGGAGAGCGACCCGGACGTGGTCGCGGCGGTCCTGCCGCCGCCCCTGAAGCCCACCGCGCGCCCCCTGGTGCGCGTGAACATCAGCAAGGTCGAGCTGCCCGGCTACCCCCTGGGCGCGGGCTCGGTCGCCGTCGCCGCCGAGCACGGCGCGGTGGCGGGCTGGTACCCCCTGGTGATGCCGATGACCCACGAGCGGGCCCTGACCGGCGGCCGCGAGGTCTTCGGCGAGCCGAAGAAGCTCGGCGAGGTCACGGTCGAGCGCGACGGCCTCGTCGTCCGCGCGGCGCTCGCCCGGCACGGCATCGCGTTCGTCGAGGTGCGCGGCGGCGTCAGCGGCCCCCTGCCGCTGCCGGAGCCCACGCGCAAGACCGACTTCTACTTCAAGTTCCTGCCCGCGGTGGACGGCTCGGGCTTCGACACGGACCCCGTCCTGGTCCACTGCGTCCGCAACGAGAAGGTCCGCAAGCTGGAGCGGATCACCGGGGACGTGGTCCTGCGCGAGTCGATGTACGACCCGGTGGCCGACCTGCCCGTGCGCCGCCTGGTGGAGATCACCATCGGCGAGAAGACCAGCGACCAGCGGGGCACCGTCGTCGAGCGGGTCAGCCCCGAGGCGCTCCTGCCGTACGTCCACCAGCGCTACGACGACGCCCGGCAGGTGCTCGACGGGCCTCCGGAGGGCAGTGCCTGATGGAGCTCGCGACGGGACAGGTGGCCGTCGTCACCGGCGCGGCCGGCGGCATCGGGCTCGCGCTCGCGCGCGGGTTCGCGGCGCGGGGCCTGACGGTGGTGCTCGCCGACGTCGAGGAGGGCGCCCTCCACAAGGCGGCGGACGGACTGCGCGCGGAAGGGGCGACGGTCCACGCGCGCGTGGTCGACGTCGGCGTGCGCGAGCAGGTCCACGCGCTCGCCCAGGACACCTACGAACGGTTCGGCGCGGTGCACGTCCTGTGCAACAACGCCGGGGTCGGCTCGGGCGCGGAGGGCCGCATCTGGGAGCACGAGCCGAACGACTGGAAGTGGGCCTTCGAGGTCAACGTGTGGGGGGTCTTCCACGGCATCCAGGCGTTCGTGCCCCGGATGATCGCCGGGGGAGAGCCGGGACACGTCGTCAACACGTCCTCCGGGGACGGCGGCATCGCACCGCTGCCGACGGCCTCCGTGTACGCGGTCACGAAGGCCGCCGTCGTCACCATGACGGAGTCCCTGTACGCGCATCTGCGGGCGGAGCACGCGCGCGTGGGCGCGTCCGTGCTCTTCCCCGGGCCCCACATGCTCCGCACCGGCCTGTGGGAGTCGCACCGCAACCGGCCCGAGCGGTACGCCAAGCAGCGCCCCCGCAAGGCCCTGTACCGCACCCTCGGCCAGTGGGAGGCCGCCATGCGCGAGGCCGGGCAGGAGGTCGTCTTCACCCCGGTCGAGGAGGTCGCGGACCTGGTGGCCGAGGGCATCGCGGCGGACCGCTTCTGGCTGCTGCCCGCGAGCGAGCACAGCGACCGGCAGATCAGGGCGCGGGCGCGGTCCATGCTGGAGCGCTCCGCGCCGGACTACCTGGAGAAGTTCATCCTCGACTGAGGAGTCCCGATGACGGACCCGCACGAGACGCACACGACGGACGAGACGCACGAGAACCGCGCGACCCCCGGGGCTCCCGCCGCCCCCGACGCCCACGACCCGTACCTGGTCATCTCCTCGGACTGCCACGCCGGCCTGCCCACCGAGGAGTACCGGCCCTATCTGGAGGCCCGGTACCACCGGGACTTCGACGCCTTCCTCGCCGGGCGCGAGCGGCGCCGCGAGGAGATGACGCGTCTGGGGATCCGCAACGAGGCCTTCGCCGCGAAGTGGTTCAGCGACAACGAAGAGGGCCTGAAGGGCGGCTGGGACGCCGGGCGGCGGATCAAGGAGCTGGACGGCGACGGCGTGGCCGCCGAGGTCGTCTTCCCGGACGCCGACGCCGTCGACAGCCGGACCGCGGCGCCCTTCGGGGTCGGCCTCGGCCTCTCCGGGGACCAGGACCCCGACCTCGGCATGGCGGGCGCGCGGGCGCACAACCGCTGGCTCGCCGACTTCGTGTCCGAGCACCCCGAACGGCACTGCGGCGTGGCCCTGCTGCCCGTCACCGCGGACCCCGAGCGCGTGGTGGCCGAGATCCACCGGGCCAGGGAGTCGGGGCTCGGCGCGCTGATGATCCCCTCCATGTGGGTCGACAAGGCGCCCTACCACGACCGCCGCTACGACCCCGTGTGGGCCGCGGCGGCCGCGTGCGCGATGCCGGTGATGACCCACTCCGGGGCCGCGCCGCGGCACGAGTACGGCGACCACCTCGGCGTCTACGTCTCCGAGGTGACGTGGTGGCCCGCGCGGCCCCTGTGGTTCCTGCTGTGGTCCGGAGTGTTCGAGCGCCACCCGGGGCTGCGGTTCGGCGTCGCGGAGTCCGGCTGCTGGTGGCTGCCGAACCTCCTGTGGTTCATGGACCGCCTCTACCTGGGCGCGCACGGCGGCAAGAAGCTGTCGCCCTTCGCCGAGCTGTCGCGCCCGCCGCACGCGTATCTGGACCGGCAGGTGTTCGTCTGCGCCACCAACACCAAGCGCCGCGAGCTGGCCCAGCGCTACGAGATCGGCGTCGACAACATCCTGTGGGGCAGCGACTTCCCGCACCCCGAGGGCACCTGGCCCGGCACGCGCGCGTGGCTGCGCGACACCTTCCACGACATCCCGGTGGCGGAGACCCGGCGCATGCTGGGCCTCGCCGCCGCCGAGGTGTTCGGCTTCGACACCGCGCGGCTCGCCCCGCTGGCCCGCCGCATCGGGCCGACCCCCGCCGAACTCGGCCAGGACCCCGACCAGGACGCCGTCACCGCCTCCTGGGCGCGCTCGCGCGAGGTCGGCCGCCACTGGCTGACCGGCCACGACTTCCCGACCCTTGGGGTGAACCGATGACCGAGCGCTACACCGTCATCTCCGCCGACTGCCACGCGGGCGCGGACCTCCTCGACTACCGGCCCTATCTGGAGTCCCGCCACCACGACGCCTTCGACGCCTGGGCGGCCACGTACGTCAATCCGCACGAGGACCTCCTCGCCGACGCCGCCGACCGCAACTGGAACTCCGAGCGCCGCCTCGCGGATCTCGCGCGGGACGGCATCGTCGCCGAGGTCGTCTTCCCCAACACCATCCCGCCGTTCTTCCCGTCGGCGTCCCTCATGGCGCCCGCCCCGACGCGCGAGGAGTACGCGCTGCGCTGGGCGGGCCTGCGCGCCCACAACCGCTGGCTCGCCGACTTCTGCGCGGCCGCCCCGGGCCGCCGCGCGGGCGTCTTCCAGATCCTGCTCAACGACGTCGACGAAGCCGTGAAGGAGATCCGCCGGGCCGTCGCGGCGGGGCTCACCGGCGGTCTCCTGCTCCCGGGCACCCCGCCGGGCTCGGGCCTGCCCGAGCTGCACGCGCGCGCGTACGACCCGATCTGGGCGGTCTGCGCCGAGCTCGGGGTGCCGGTCAACCACCACGCGGGCTCGGCGTCGCCGCCGCTCGGCGAGGAGCCCGCGGCGCGCGCGGTGTTCATGGTCGAGACGACGTGGTTCTCGCACCGGGCCCTGTGGCACCTGATGTTCGGCGGTGCCTTCCGCCGCCACCCCGGGCTCCGCCTCGTCCTCACCGAGCAGGGCTCCGGCTGGATCCCCGGCGTCCTGGAGATGCTGGACTACTACCACGGGCGGCTCGTCGCGGCGGCGACGCGGACGGACACCGCCGAGTCCAAGTTCGGGGCCGGGCTCGCGGAGCAGATGGGCGCGGGCCCCTCGCGGGTGTGGCGGGAGAACTGCTTCGTGGGCGCGAGCTTCATGCGCCCGCACGAAGCGGCGCTGCGGGAGCGCATCGGCGTGGACAAGGTCATGTGGGGCAGCGACTACCCGCACGACGAGGGGACGTACCCCTACTCCAGGGAGGGCCTGCGCGCCGCCTACGCGGGCCTTCCGCGCGCGGAGGTCGCGGCCATGGTCGGCGGCAACGCCGCGCGCGTGTACGGCTTCGACCTGGAGCGCCTGGACGCCCTCGCGGCCGAGGTCGGCCCCACGGTCGAGGAGCTCGCCGAACCCCTCAAGGAGCCTCCTGCCGATGCCACGAGTCCGGTGTTCGCCCCCGGAGGGTCGGTCCGCGTCTGGTGACGCGGGCGGTGCCATGCTCCCCCTGTGACGGAAGCCACGCATGAGGAAGCGCACGGCGGTGCCCTGGGGTCCCGCCTCAACTGGCTGCGGGCCGCCGTGCTCGGCGCCAACGACGGCGTGGTCTCCACCGCGGGCCTCGTCGTCGGCGTCGCCGGGGCCACCGACGACCGCGGCACCCTCCTGACGGCGGGCCTCGCGGGCCTGCTCGCGGGCTCCATGTCCATGGCGGCGGGCGAGTACGTGTCGGTGTCCACGCAGCGCGACTCCGAGAAGGCCGCCCTGGCTCAGGAGAAGCGCGAGCTGCGCGAGCAGCCGGAGGCCGAACTCGCGGAGCTGACCGACCTGCTGGCCGGGCGCGGGCTCAGCCGCGACGTGGCCCGCGAGGCCGCGCAGCAGCTCACCGAACGGGACGCGCTGCGCGCCCACGCGCGCGTGGAGCTCGGCATCGACCCCGACGAGCTCGCCAACCCCTGGCACGCCGCGTGGGCGAGCTTCGTCGCCTTCACCGTCGGAGCCCTGCTCCCGCTCCTCGCGATCGTCCTGCCGCCCGCCGCCTGGCGCCTGCCCGTCACCGTCGTCTCGGTCCTCGCGGCACTCGCCCTCACGGGCCTGGCGAGCGCCCGCCTGGGCGCGGCCCGCGTGCGCCCGGCGGTGCTCAGGAACGTCCTCGGCGGGGCCCTGGCGATGGCGGTGACCTATGCGGCGGGCGCGCTCCTGGGAGCGGCCGGAGTCTGAGGGGCAAGGGCGGAGATCGCCAACAACCGAGGGCGTACCGTCGGTAATACTTGTCGGTAACAACCTCTAGGCAGCAGCCCGGAGCCCGCCTACGGTGACGGCATGTCGTCCCCGAACCTGCCCGATGTGGTGCTCTGGTCGATCCCGGCCTTCGTGCTGCTCACCGTCGTCGAGATGGTGAGCGTCCGCCTGCATCCCGACGAGGACGCCGCCGGGTACGAGACGAAGGACGCGGCCACCAGCGTCACCATGGGGCTCGGCAGCCTCGTCTTCGACCTGCTGTGGAAGATCCCGATCGTCGCGGTCTACTCGGCCCTCTACTCCCTGACGCCGCTGCGCGTGCCCGTCCTGTGGTGGACGGTGCCGCTGATGCTGCTCGCGCAGGACTTCTTCTACTACTGGTCCCACCGGGGGCACCACGTCGTCCGCATCCTGTGGGCCTGCCACGTGGTGCACCACTCCAGCCGCAAGTTCAACCTGACGACCGCGCTGCGCCAGCCGTGGACGTCCCTCACGGTGTGGCCGTTCTACGTGCCGATGATCCTGTGCGGCGTGCACCCGGCGGCCGTCGCCTTCTGCTCGTCGGCCAACCTGGTCTACCAGTTCTGGGTCCACACCGAACGCATCGGCAAGCTGCCCCGGCCCGTCGAGTACGTCTTCAACACGCCCTCGCACCACCGCGTGCACCACGCGTCCCAGGGCGGCTACCTGGACCGCAACTTCGGCGGCATCCTCATCGTCTGGGACCGGGTCTTCGGCTCCTGGGTCCCGGAGACGGACCGCCCCGTCTACGGCCTGACCAAGGACATCTCCACGTACAACCCCCTGCGCGTGGCCACCCACGAGTACGCGGCGATCGCCAGGGACGTGAAGCGGGCGACCAGTTGGCGCGCCCGAGCGGGCCACGTCTTCCGGGGCCCGGGCTGGCAGCCGGCGCCTCCGCCCGAGCCGACGGCCGCCGCACAGCCGCAGAAGACTCCGGAGCGCGCGGCATGACCCGCCCCACGCCCACTGTGGGCAATCGTTCCGCAGGGCGAGCGGGGTGTCCCCTGCTCGAGCGAAGCCGAGAGCTTGGGGAAGGGTGGGCACGGCCCACGCCGCCCCGCGCCGGAAACCAGGGCCGGGCCCCCTGGGCCCTGGCCGCCTTCGCCCTGCTCGCGCTCGGCGACCTGGCGGGCGTCCTGGCCGGGTCCGACACCGCCCACACCCTCCTGAAGCCCCTCCTCATGCCGACGCTCGCCCTCTACGTGGTGTTCAGCGGCGGCCCCCGCCTCCTCGTGGCCGCGCTGGCCTTCGGCTGGGGCGGCGACACCCTCCTCCTGGCGGACGCCGATCCCGCGTTCCTCGCCGGGATGGCGTCCTTCGCGGCGGGCCACGTCTGCTACCTCGCCCTGTTCCGCCGGCGGGGGACCGCCCACTCCAGGCCCCGGGGCGCGGGTCTGGTCCTCGCGTACGGTGCGGCGCTCGGCGTCACCGTGGCGCTGCTCTGGCCCGACCTGCCGCCCGACATGCGCGTCCCGGTCGCGGGCTACAGCCTGCTCCTCACGGCGATGGCGGGCGGTGCCACCACCCTCGGGCTCACGGCGGCCGCGGGCGGCGCGCTGTTCCTGCTCTCGGACACGCTCATCGCGACCGACGTGGCCGACTGGCCGCAGGCCCCGCGCCCCGACTTCTGGATCATGCTCACCTATCTGGCGGCCCAGGCCCTCCTGGCCCGCTCCGTCCTCACCAGCGGATCGGCAGCGGCACGGCGGTGAGCAGCGCCGACACGGCGACCACGGCGCCGAGCACGAGCACTTCGGCGCGCGCGGGCGCGTAGGCCGCGATCCGCTCGCCGCCGGAACACCGCTTCAGCCGGCGCCGGGCGAGCAGCGCGAGGACGGCCACGACGGCCACGAGCAGCAGCTTGGCGAGCATCGTGCGGCCGTACGCGGTCGTCGTCAGCTGGTCGACGACCGTGTCCGGCGGCATGCGGCGCAGCGTGCTGACGATCCCGGTCGCGGTGATCGCGGCGAACAGAACGGCCGCCACGCGCGCGTAGAGGCCCAGTACGGCAACGGCTGCCTCCGGGGCGGACGTTCGCCAGCGCCACAGGACCCGCAGCGCGTACAGCAGGCCGCCCGCCCACAGGGCCGCGCACGTCAGATGGACGAGGGTCAGGCCGGATCCGGCCAGGGCGGCGTCCTCCGCGGGCGGGTGGGCGCGCAGCGCCTCCGCGACGACCACCGCCGCCAGCGGCAGGACCGCGCTGTCCGGGCGGCGCGTGCGCGCGCACAGCGCGGCCACGAGGAACGCGTTGACCTCCAGGAGCGCGAGGCGGCCGTCCCGCGACGCGTACAGGCCGCCGAGGTCCAGGTCCGACGGCCGGTGCGGCACCAGATTGCCGCTGGCCACGACCGACGCGAGCCCCAGCGCCGCGAAGAGGCCCGCGCCCGCGGCCCACCACCCCCACGCGGGCGGCGCCGACGCCACCGGCGCCCCGGGCACCCGGCGCGCGACCCGGCGGATGAACACCTCGCCGAGCTGTACGCACAGCGCGGCGAACAGGACCGTCCGCAGAAACGTGATGCCCTGCGTGCCGGGCGCCTCTGCCTCGCCGGTACCGTCGAGCACGGCCGAGGGGCCCAGCAGCGGCACCACCGCGGCGACGGCCACGAGCACGAGCACGGCGACGGCGCGTCCCGACGACGCGCGGCGGTGCGTAGCGCGGTGCCCCGCGCGCGAGGCGGCGGCCGCCTCCGCCGAGGCCTCGCCTCCCGCTGAGGGGGCGCCCGCCGCCAGGGAGTCTCCGGTTTCCACGGACGGTCGTATGGTCACTACACGATCTTCACCAGTCATCCCACTTCGGGGCAAGTCCGGGCAAACAACTGGTGCGGTGCCTTTCCGCCCGGTGAGGTCCGCTCAGCGCCACACGGGTGCGTCCGCGCCCCAAGGGCCCGGCGGGCACGCCCAGTTCGCCGGGCCGCCGGTGAAGGCGACCGGCGACCGGGCGTACCGCAGTCGCCCGAGGGGGCTGTCCGTGTGAGCGAGCCGGTCCGTGGGGTCGTACGCGCGCGTGCGGTCCGACGAGCCCGCGGGGTCGTCCGTGGCGGATCCTGTGCCGGACGCGTGGCCCGGTGGGTGTCCCGGTGCGGGCCCCGGGGCGCCCTCGCCGGCCACCGTCCCGGTCAGCCACGCCGCCGTCCGGGCCAGGGCGAGCCGGGCGAGGCGGGTGCCGCCCGCGCCGTTCGTCCGCTGCTCGGTGAGCGCCCGCAGGACCGCCGCGGCCAGCAGATAGCCGCTGCCGTGGTCCAGCGCCTGCGCGGGCAGTGCGCCGGGCCGCTCCGGCGAGCCCTCCGTGGCGGCGATGCCCGTCGCCACCTGTACCAGGCTGTCGAAGCCGCGCCGCCGCGCCCACGGACCCGTCGTGCCCCACGCCGACAGCTGCGCCACCACAAGGCCCGGGCGGCGCTCGGCCAGCGCGTCGGGGGAGAGCCCGAACCGGTCGAGGGCGCCGGGCCGGTAGCCGGTCACCACCACGTCGGCCCCGGCGAGCAGGTCCTGGAACGTCCGCAGGCCCGCGCGGCCACCGAGGTCGAGGGCCGTGGAGCGCTTGCCGAAGCCCGTGTCCGCGTGCTGGTCGGGCAGCTCCGGGCGGTGCGGCGGGTCCACGCGCAGCACGTCCGCGCCGAGCAGCGCGAGGGTGCGGGTCGCGACCGGGCCCGCGATGACCCGGGTGAGGTCCAGGACGCGTACCCCGGCCGCGGGCAGGAGCGGCCCCGCGGCGGGCGGTGGCAGGGTGCGCGGCGCGCCGCCGCCGAGCCGCTCGCGCCCCACCAGGGGCAGCCGCGCCACCGCCGCCGCCTGCGGATGCGCGGCCCACTCCCGCGGGGTGCGCAGCGCGACGGCGAGGCCCCCGGCGGCGTACACCGCGGCCTCGGCCTCGACGGCGGGCAGCGCGGCGAGCCGCGCGGCGACCGCGTGCACGGTCGCCTCGCTGTCCGCGTCGGCCGTGCTCGCGGCGAGGCCGAGGCCGGCGAGCAGGCGCTCCCGGTGGTGGGGGTAGTTCGCGTGCGTGCGCACCCAGCCGTCCGCGGTGCGCCAGAACCGGGACAGGGGCGCGAAGGTGACCGGTGCGCGCCCGTCCACGAGCAGCTGCCGCTCACTGGTGAACGCGGCGGCCACGGCACCGTCGTCCACGCGCGCGTGCGGCACGGGTCCTCCCGTGCGCAGGGCCGCGAGCTCGGCGGCCGCGAGCGCGCAGGCGCCGACGCAGGCCCGCGCGAGGGCGCGTACCGGAAGCCGTGCCGCCAGGGTGTCGTCGCGCACGACGGGGGAGAGGCGGGCCAGGGCCTCCGGGGCGCCGCCGAGCGCCGCCCACGCGTACGCGGTCCCGGCGGGCGACTCCCCGTCGGGCAAAGGTGGTTGTGTCATACAGTCACTATGGCGTGGGTCCCGTGGCGCCGGGTGCGGAGGCCGCCGACCACCACAGCCGGATCTCCTGCGCGGGGTCCGAGGGCCGCAGCTCCCAGCCTCGGGCCGCCGCCGCCTCGACCACGTAACCGCCGCCCACGCCCCGGTACTTGCGCAGCGGCACCTCGCACTCCACCGGCGGGGCGGGCTTCTTGTCCTCCTTGGGCTTCGACGCCCGCTCCGTCCAGGTGTCCAGGTATCCGTCGACCCGGGCCCGGTAGAAGGCGGCATCGCCCTCGTGCCGCAGCTCGGGCCAGGTCACGATCCAGCGCGGCCAGATCGCGATCAGGCCGAGGACCCGGTCCATGACGCGCTCGGCGCCGCTCTCGAAGCCCGGGATCACGGTGAGGATCTCCGCGAACAGGGCGATCACGAAGGCCACGACGGCGAGGACGAGGAGCAGCAGCCACCACACCGGCAGCACGACCACCGTGACCAGGAACCGCAGGACCAGCTGCCACGTCGGGCGCACCGGCTCGGCGCGCCACTGGTCGGGGCCTTCGTGGACGAATGACGAGTCTCGGTAGGCGTACATGGGCGGCATCCTCTCGCGAAGGGCCGGGCGGTCCGCAACCGCCCGGCCCCGACCGCCTCCCAGCGGTCCGGTGTTGCTCCCTCAAGGGGCTACTTCCGCACGGCGTCCAGCGCGTCGATCATGCCCACGCCGTAGAAGCCGTTCTTGTTCCTGCCGCCCTCGCACACCGCGTCGACCTTGCCGTCGCCGTCGATGTCGTAGGGGTCGGTGCACGCCATCGCGTCGGCCTGCCGGTACAGCAGGGCCTTCACCCGGGCCGCCGAGGCCTTGGGGTGCGCCGACTTGATCAGCGCGGCCACGCCCGCGGCGTGCGGCGACGCCATCGACGTGCCCGCCTTGTAGCCGAACTTGCCGCCCGGCAGCGTCGACAGGATCAGCCCGCTGGTGGCGGGCGGCTGCGGCTTCTGGAACGCCGTCGAGTCGCCGCCGGGGGCCGCGATGTCGATGACGCCCTTGCCGTAGTTGGAGAACGAGGACTTCAGGCCCTTCGCGCCCGTGGAGGACACCGTCACGACGCCCGGCAGCTGCGACGGCAGGTCGAAGCAGTCCGCGGTCTTGATGGTGCGCTCCACCGGCGTCGAGTCGTTCGGGCTCGACTTGTCGACGATCTCTTCCTGGGCGAGGTCCGTCTTGGCGTTGCCCGCCGCCGCCACGTTCACGGCGCCCTTGCGCTCCGCGTACCGGCTGGCGCGGCCGACCGCGTCGACCAGGGCCCGCTGGTCGTCGTCCGTACGGCAGTTGAACAGCCACGGGTCCGTGTAGTAGCTGCTGTTCGTGACGTCCACGCCGTGCTCGGCCGCCCACACGAAGCCGCAGACGACGGCCTCCGTGTAGTACAGACCGGTCGCCGGCTCGGCCACCTTCAGGCTCGCCACCTTCACGCCCGGCGCGACCCCGGTGACGCCGGTGCCGTTCTTCGCGGCGGCGATCGTGCCCGCCACGTGCATGCCGTGGTCGCTCTCCTTGGCCACCGGCCGCCAGGCGTTGTCCTTCTGCGTGGGCACACCGCCCAGACAGCTCGCGGACGCGTTCCTGTCGAAGTTCGGTGCGATGTCCGGGTGGGTGTCGTCGACGCCGGAGTCGAGGACGCCGACCGTCACCGCCGGGCTGCCCAGGGACTCCTTGTGCGCCTGGTCCGCCTTGATGGCGGGCAGGTCCCACTGGAGCGGCTCCAGCTCGTCCTGGCCGTCGGCCGCCGTGCCCGCGGCCGCCCGGGCCTCCTTCGCGGACAGCGGGCGCGCCGCGTCGATGTCGTCGCTGGACTGGGCGGACAGCGGCGTCGTGCGCGTGGCCCCCGCCGACTGCACGCCCTTGACCTGGCGGATCTTCTTCGCGAAGTCCGGGTCGGAGGAGTGCACGACGATGACGCCGATCTGGTCGTACGCGATGACGACCTCGCCGCCCGCCTTCGCGATGGCCTTCTTGACGTACGTCGCTGTCCAGCCGCCGTGTCCCTCACGGACGTTGACGACGTAGCTCATGGCGGAGCCGTCGGCCTTCTGCTGCTGCGCGGCGGGCGCGGACGGCGCGTCGGGCTGCGCCGCCGCCGTGCCCGGCAGGAAGGCGAGCGCGGACACCACGGCCACACCGAGGGGAAGGGCGAGCGCGCGACGCCCGAAGGATGCGGAGTGCCTGGTCACGTAGGTGCTCCCCCTCACTTCTTCGTCACGGCGTCGAGCGCGTCGACGATGCCGTAGCCGTAGAAGCCGTTGCGGTTCTTGTCGCCCTTGCAGACGGCGTCGACCTTGCCGTCACCGTCCGGGTCGTACGGCTTGTCCGGGCAGCCCGGGTTGTCCGCCTGCTTCTTGAGGAGCTTCTGGAGCTGGGCCGGGCTCGCCTTGGGGTGCGTGGACTTCAGCAGGGCGGCGACGCCCGCGGCGTGCGGCGAGGCCATCGAGGTGCCCTGGAGCCAGGCGTACTCGCCGCCCGGCATCGTGGAGAGGATGCCGCCGTCCTTCGAGGGGGTGTCCGTCGGCTTCTGGTAGCGGCGGTCGCCGCCGGGGGCCGCGATGTCGATGACGCCGTTGCCGTACGTCGAGTAGTACGACTTGGCCTTGTACACGCCGGTCGCGCTGACCGTGACGACGCCCGGGAGCTGGGTGGGCACGTCGAGGCACTTGTGCGGGTCGATGGTGCGCTTGACCGGGGTGGAGTCGTCGGGGCTCGACTCGTCGACGATCTCGTCCGCGTCCAGGTCGTGGTTGGAGTTGCCCGCGGAGGCGAGGTTCAGGGTGCCCTTGCGCTGGGCGTAGAGCTGGGCCCGGTTGACCGCGTCGAGGATGGCCCGCTGGTCCGGGTCGTCCTTGCAGTTGTACAGCCACGGGTCCACGTAGTAGCTGTTGTTGGTGATCTCGATGCCGTTGTCGGCGGCGAACACGAAGGCGCAGACGACGCTCTCCGGGTAGAACAGCTCGCTGACCGGGTCGGCCACCTTGATGCCCGCGACCTTGACGCCGGGTGCCACCCCGGCGACGCCTATGCCGTTGCGGGCCGCGGCTATCTCGCCCGCCACGTGCGTGCCGTGGTAGTGCTCCTTCTTCGCCGGACGCCAGGCGCCGGGCGAGGTGTCGGCCTTGCCGCCGACGCAGCTCGCCGACTGCTTGGCGGAGAAGCTGGGCGCCAGGTCGGGGTGGGTGTCGTCGACGCCGGTGTCGATGACGCCGACGGTGACCTTCTTGCTGCCCGGGTCGATCTGCGCGGCCTTGTCGGCGCCGATGGCCCGCAGGTCCCACTGGTCGCCCTCCAGCGGCTCGGACGCCGCCCGGCCCGAAGCGGCCTTCTGCTGGGCCGCCTTGAGCCGGTCGGCCCGGTCCTTGGACAGGAAGGTGGGCGCGCCCTCCTCGGTCGTCCCGGCCGCCGTCAGCGGGGCCGTGCGGGTGGCGCCCGCGGACTGCACACCGGGCACCGCCCGCAGCTGCTTGCCGAAGTCCGGGTTGGCCGAGTGCGCGACGATCACGCCGATCTTCCGGTACGTCACGACGACCGTGCCGTCGGCCCTGGCGATCGCCTTCTTCACGGAGGCGATGGTCTTGGCGTCGGTGCGGGTGTTCACGACGTACGCCAGCTTGCCCGCCGAGGGTGCCTCGACGGCCCGCGCCGCGGCCGGCCCCGGGTGGTCGAGCGGGGCCGCCGCCGCGCCCGGGCCGAAGCCGACAGCCGCGGCGAGGGCGACACCGAGCGGCACGGCGAGCGCGAGCCGTCTGGAGCGGGACGGGCGCGAGGAGCGCAGATGAGCCATGGGTTCTCCACATCATCCGGATACGGAACTGCCCGAACACTGCTGGTGCTCGGGCAGATGCTGACGGGTGGTGCCAGGTGCATGACTAGTTGTGCAGGGTGAAGCTAACCCCAGTGCTCCCGGGCCAGCAATGACTTCTTGCAAAAGGCCGGGAAAGGGCCCGTTCAAGCCGCTCCGGGCGCGCCGTCGTGACGTTGAACAGCGCGGAGAAGCAATATCAACCCCCTGTCGGATCACGTCCCCTGGGCCTAACATCACCATCCTCGGCCCACGTGATCCGCGTCACTTCGAGAGCAGAGCACATGGATCACACCGCTTCCGTTTCCGTCCCCACCACCCCCGTACCACGAGGAGACTCCGTGGCCACCGACGTAACCCCACCGTCGAAGGGCGGCCCAGAACCCACCCGCTCGGTGCCCTCCACCGAGGAGTACGTCCAGGTGCAGCAGAGCGCGGAGTTCGGCGAACTGCGCGCCGCCCACCGCTCGTTCGCGTTCCCCCTCACCATCGCGTTCATCACCTGGTACCTGGTGTACGTCCTCCTCTCGAACTACGCCGGTGGCTTCATGGGCACCAAGGTGGTCGGCAACATCAACATCGCGCTCGTGCTCGGGCTCGCCCAGTTCCTCACCACCTTCCTCATCGCCTGGTGGTACTCGCGGCACGCCGCCACCAAGCTCGACCCGCGCGCGGACGCCATCAAGTCCCGGATGGAGGGCGGCGCGTGAACACCCCGATCGCCTCGACCGCCACGGCCTTCCCCGAGGCCCGCTCCACCGTGCTCGCCGCCAGCCAGGCCAGCGAGCACCGCCCGCTGATCATCACGCTGTTCGCGATCTTCGTCGTCGCCACCCTCGTCATCACCGTGTGGGCGGGCCGCCAGACCAAGAGCGCCGCGGACTTCTACGCCGGCGGACGGCAGTTCACCGGCTTCCAGAACGGCCTCGCCGTCTCCGGCGACTACATGTCCGCCGCGTCCTTCCTCGGCATCGCGGGCGCCATCGCCCTGTTCGGCTACGACGGCTTCCTGTACTCCATCGGCTTCCTGGTCGCCTGGCTGGTGGCGCTCCTGCTCGTCGCCGAGCCGCTGCGCAACTCCGGGCGCTACACCATGGGCGACGTCCTCGCCTTCCGCATGCGCCAGCGCCCGGTGCGCACCGCGGCCGGCACCTCCACCATCGTCGTGTCGATCTTCTATCTGCTCGCGCAGATGGCGGGCGCGGGCGTCCTGGTCTCCCTGCTCCTCGGCATCACCAGCGACGGCGGCAAGGTCGGCATCGTCGCGCTCGTCGGCGTCCTGATGATCGTGTACGTCACCATCGGCGGCATGAAGGGCACCACCTGGGTGCAGATGGTCAAGGCCGTCCTGCTCATCGCGGGCGCGCTCCTGCTGACCTTCCTGGTCCTGCTGAAGTTCGACTTCAACATCTCCGACCTGCTCGGCACCGCCGCCGAGAACAGCGGCAAGGGCGCGCCCTTCCTGGAGCCCGGCCTCAAGTACGGCGCCACGTCGACGTCCAAGCTGGACTTCATCTCGCTCGGCATCGCCCTGGTGCTCGGCACCGCGGGCCTGCCGCACATCCTCATCCGCTTCTACACGGTGCCCACGGCCAAGGCCGCCCGGAAGTCCGTGAACTGGGCCATCGGCATCATCGGCGCCTTCTACCTGATGACGATCGCCCTCGGCTTCGGCGCCGCGGCCCTGATCAGCCCCAAGGAGATCACCGACTCCAACCCGGCGGGCAACACGGCGGCGCCCCTGCTCGCCCTGCATCTGGGAGGCACCGACTCCAACTGGGGCGCGATCCTGCTCGCCACGATCTCCGCCGTCGCGTTCGCCACCATCCTCGCGGTCGTCGCGGGCCTCACGCTCGCCTCGTCCTCGTCGTTCGCGCACGACATCTACGCCAACGTGATCAAGAAGGGCAAGGCCGACGAGAAGGAGGAGGTCAGGGCCGCCCGCTGGGCGACGGTCTTCATCGGCATCGTCTCCATCGGCCTCGGCGCGCTCGCCCGCGACCTGAACGTGGCGGGCCTGGTGGCCCTCGCCTTCGCCGTCGCCGCGTCCGCGAACCTGCCGACCATCCTCTACAGCCTGTTCTGGAAGCGGTTCACCACCCAGGGCGCCTTGTGGTCGATCTACGGCGGCCTGACCACCGCCGTCGTCCTGGTGCTCTTCTCGCCCGTGGTGTCCGGCAACGAGAAGACCTCCATGTTCAAGGGCGTCGACTTCCACTGGTTCCCGCTGGAGAACCCGGGCCTCATCTCCATCCCGGTGGGCTTCCTGCTCGGCTGGCTCGGCACGATGCTCTCCAAGGAGGAGCCCGACAAGGACAAGTACGCGGAGCTGGAGGTGCGCTCCCTCACGGGCACCGGCGCCCACTGACCCAAAGCCGTCGCGCGGCCGCGTCGTAGGGATCTACGACGCGGCCGCGCGCGTCCTGTGGAAACGGCCCCTGTCGATGTCGGTCACGTCACGTAGGCTCATGGTCAAAGGGCGTACTACCGAACGCACCACCGATCCGGACCGGGGAGGGGGCCACGTGCTCATCGACACGTACGGCCGAGTGGCCACCGATCTGCGGGTTTCACTGACCGACCGGTGCAATCTGCGGTGCACGTACTGCATGCCGGAGGAAGGCCTCCAGTGGCTGGCCAAGCCCGACCTCCTCACCGACGACGAGATCGTCCGCCTGGTCCGCATCGCCGTCACCCGCCTCGGCATCGAGGAGATCCGCTTCACCGGCGGCGAGCCGCTCCTTCGCCCCGGCCTCGTCGGCATCGTCGAGCGCTGCGCCGCCCTGGAGCCGCGCCCCAAGATGTCCCTGACGACCAACGGCATCGGCCTCAAGCGCACCGCCGAGGCCCTCAAGGCCGCCGGTCTCGACCGGGTCAACGTCTCCCTGGACACCCTGCGCCCGGACGTCTTCAAGACCCTCACCCGGCGCGACCGCCACCACGACGTCCTCGAAGGACTCGAAGCGGCCCGCGCGGCGGCCCTGACCCCCGTGAAGGTCAACACGGTCCTGATGCCGGGGCTCAACGACGACGAGGCCCCCGACCTCCTGGCCTGGGCCGTCGAGCACGACTACGAACTGCGCTTCATCGAGCAGATGCCCCTGGACGCCCAGCACGGCTGGAAGCGCGAGGGCATGATCACGGCCGGTGACATCCTGGCCTCGCTGCGCACCCGCTTCGACCTCACCGAGGAGGGCTCCGAGCGGCGCGGCTCGGCGCCCGCGGAGCGCTGGCTCGTCGACGGCGGCCCGCACCGCGTCGGTGTGATCGCCTCCGTCACGCGCCCCTTCTGCGCGGCCTGCGACCGCACCCGGCTCACCGCCGACGGACAGGTCCGCACCTGTCTGTTCGCCACGGAGGAGACCGATCTGCGCGCCGCCCTGCGCGCGGCGGACAGCTCGGACGAGGAGATCGCCCGCATCTGGAAGCTCGCGATGTGGGGCAAAAAGGCGGGATCAGGTCTGGACGATCCGGCGTTCCTCCAGCCCGAGCGCCCCATGTCGGCGATCGGCGGCTGACCCCGGCGCCGACCCGCCGGACGGACCCTAGGCCGCCGGGCCGTCCCCGGACGGCTGCGCGGCATCCCACTCCGCCAGCGTGACGACGTCCTTGAGGAAGCCCCGCACACCGAGGAACTGGGACAGGTGCTCGCGGTGATCCTCGCAGGCCAGCCACGTCTTCCGGCGCTCCGGAGTGTGCAGCTTCGGGTTGTTCCAGGCGAGCACCCACACGGCGGCCGCACGGCAGCCCTTGGCGGAGCAGACGGGGGTTTCGTCGGTCACGTATTCATCCCAAACAAGGCGACGCCGAGCAGCCACGGGGGGAGCTGCCCGGCGTCGGTCTGTCGCTCCGACGGGGGATGCGGAGCGCGTACGAAGTATGTCACGGCCAAGTGGCCGCCTGGCACCGGAACTCCATGATTGATCTGAGCTTTTCTTGAGCTTGGCGTAACGTCGTCGGTCAGCCCTGTTCCCGTGACGGCGCCCGGGGCTCCTCGCGGGCGGCCCCGAGCGGCTCTTCCGAGACGGATTCCGCGCTCCGCTCGCCGGGCGCGGCGGCGGCCAGCATCGGCCGCGACGGCGCCGGTACGAAGGTTGACGGAAGCGAAGGCGCGTTCTCCCGGCCCGCGTTGGCGATCACCACCGCGACGTACGGCAGCAGTATTCCGAGCACCAGCGCGACGAGCGCGACGTGCCGTTCGACGTTCCAGAGGACCGCGGCGGCAATGACCGAAACAGTGCGGACGGACATCGAGATCACATAGCGCCGCTGCCGTCCCCGCACGTCGTCCGCGAGGCCCTGCCTGGCCCCTGTGATCCGGAAGACCTGAGCGCCGTTCTGCTTCCGCATCACATTCCACCGCCTGCCCGTTCGCGCCAGACCCTCCCCGGCCTGGACCCCTCCACGTTACGCCGCACCTGCGCCGTCGCGTAGACCGGGTCCGGCCCCGCCCCACGGTCTCCGGTGCGTCGCGCCACGTATGGCGGAGCCCGACATGCGCCGTACGGAGGATGGACCGACACTGAGCGTAATGCTCATGTCGAGCCGTCTGAGGAGGCAGCTATGGGCTGGTTGTGGGCGATCATCGTGGGCTTCGTGCTCGGTCTGCTCGCCAAGGCGATCCTGCCGGGGAAGCAGCACAGTCCGCTCTGGCTGACGACCGTGTTCGGCATCATCGGCGGCGTGCTCGGAAACTGGATGGCTGCGGGACTCGGCATCGACGAGACCAAGGGCATCGACTGGGGGCGGCACGCGCTCCAGCTCGGCGCGGCGCTCGTGGTCGTGGCGGTCGGCGACATGTTGTACAAGGCGGTCAAGGGCAACAGACAGACGACCTGAACCGCGCCCGGAGCGCATGGGGAGGAGGGGCCGGTCCGCACGGACCGGCCCCTCCTCCCCATGCGCTCACCGGGTCAGCCGGTGACCTCCACCGCCGCCAGGTTCTTCTTGCCCCGGCGCAGCACCAGCCAGCGCCCGTGCAGCAGGTCCTCGCGGGCCGGGACGGCGTCCTCGGACGGCACCTTCGCGTTGTTCACGTAGGCACCGCCCTCCTTGACCGTGCGGCGCGCGGCCGACTTGCTCGCCACCAGGCCGACCTCGGCGAGCAGGTCCACGACCGGGCCCAGCTCGGCGACCTCGACGCGCGGCAGCTCGGAGAGCGCCGCGGCCAGCGTCGCCGCGTCCAGGTCACCGAGGTCGCCCTGGCCGAAGAGGGCCTTCGACGCGGCGATCACGGCGGCGCACTGGTCGGCGCCGTGCACCAGGGTCGTCAGCTCCTCGGCCAGCGCGCGCTGGGCCGCGCGCGCCTGCGGGCGCTCCTCGGTCTGCCGCTCGAGCTCCTCCAGTTCCTCGCGGGACTTGAAGGACAGGATGCGCAGGTAGCGGGAGATGTCCCGGTCGTCCACGTTCAGCCAGAACTGGTAGAACGCGTACGGCGTCGTCATCTCCGGGTCGAGCCAGACGGCGCCGCCCTCGGTCTTGCCGAACTTGGTGCCGTCCGCCTTCGTCATCAGCGGCGTGGCGATGGCGTGCACCGTCGCCTCCGGCGCCAGGCGGTGGATCAGGTCGATGCCCGCCGTGAGATTGCCCCACTGGTCGGAGCCGCCGGTCTGGAGCACACAGCCGTGGCGCCGGTACAGCTCCAGGAAGTCCATGCCCTGGAGCAGCTGGTAGCTGAATTCGGTGTAGCTGATGCCCTCCTGCGACTCCAGGCGGCGGGCCACGGACTCCTTGGTGAGCATCTTGTTCACGCGGAAGTGCTTGCCGATGTCCCGCAGGAACTCGATCGCGGACATGCCCGCGGTCCAGTCCAGGTTGTTCACCATCAGCGCGGCGTTCTCGCCCTCGAAGGACAGGAAGGGCTCGATCTGCGCCCGCAGCCGGCTCACCCAGCCTGCGACCGTCTCCGGGTCGTTCAGGGTGCGCTCGGCCGTCGGGCGCGGGTCGCCGATCTGGCCCGTGGCGCCGCCCACCAGGGCCAGCGGGCGGTGGCCCGCGAGCTGGAGGCGGCGCACGGTCAGGACCTGCACCAGATGCCCGACGTGCAGGCTGGCCGCGGTCGGGTCGAAGCCGCAATAGAACGTGACGGGACCGTCCGCGAGCGCCTTGCGCAGTGCCTCTTCGTCGGTGGACTGGGAGAACAGTCCCCGCCACTTCAGCTCGTCGACGATGTCCGTCACAGGTCTCTTGTCTCCTCGGGAGTGATCAGTACGTGCACCTCAAGGGTGCGGTCTACGAGGTTATACGCCCTGGCTGACCGAACTCATATTGAAATCCGGGACCCGCAGCGCGGGCATGGCCGCCCGGGTGAAGTAGTCGCCCCACTCGCGCGGCAGCGTCTTCTCCGTCCGGCCCGCCTCGGCGGCCCGCGACAGCAGGTCCACGGGCGACTCGTTGAACCGGAAGTTGTTCACCTCGCCCACCACCTCGCCGTTCTCCACCAGGTACACGCCGTCCCTGGTCAGGCCCGTGAGCAGCAGTGTCGCCGGGTCGACCTCGCGGATGTACCACAGGCAGGTCAGCAGCAGGCCGCGCTCGGTGGCCGCCACCATCTCGTCCAGGGAGCGGTCCGAGCCGCCCTCCAGGATGAGGTTGTCGATCGCCGGGGCCACCGGCAGGCCGGTCAGGGCGGCGCTGTGCCGGGTGGTGATCAGGTGCCGCAGCTCACCGTCGCGCACCCAGTCGGTGGGGGTGAGCGGCAGGCCGTTGTCGAAGGCCGACGCGTCGTCGCCCGAGGCGTGCGCGAGCACGAAGGGCGCCGCCTCCAGGCCCGGCTCGTGCGGGTCGCTGCGCAGCGTCAGGGGCAGCGGGGCGAGCCGCTCGCCGACGCGGGTGCCGCCGCCCGGCTTGGAGAACACCGTGCGGCCCTCCGCCGCGTCCCGGGCCGCCGACGACCACAGCTGGTAGATCAGCAGGTCGGCGACCGCCGTGGGCGGAAGCAGCGTCTCGTACCGCCCCGCGGGCAGCTCCACGCGCCGCCGCGCCCAGGCCAGGCGCTGGGCCAGCTCCTCGTCGAGCGCCGCCGGGTCGACGTCCTTGAAGTCGCGCGTGGCCCGGCCCGCCCAGGCCGACCGGGTGCGGTCCGGGGACTTCGCGTTCAGCTCCAGGGTGCCGCTCGGCTGGTCGTGGCGCAGCCGCAGGCCCGTCGACGTGCCCAGGTAGCTGGAGGTCAGCTCGTGGTTGGCGAAGCCGTACAGCTCGCGGCCGCCCGCCCGGGCGCGGGCGAAGGCCTCGCCGAGGGCGGGCGCGAAGTCCGCGAAGACGGCCGAGGACGTCTCGGTGGGCCCGTCCGTGAAGTCCGGAGCCGCCGGGGCGCCGGTCACCAGGGGCTGCGCGTCCTCGGCGGGCCCGGCCGCGCGCGCCGCGGCTTCGGCGGCCCGCACCAGCGGCTCCAGGTCGTCCCCGGTCACGGCCGCGCGCGAGACGACGCCGGACGCGGTGCCCTTGGCCCCGTCGACCGTGGCGATGACGGTGAGGGTGCGGCCCCGGGTGACGCCGTTGGTCGTCAGGGCGTTGCCCGCCCAGCGCAGGTTCGCCGTCGACTCCTCGTCGGCGATCACCACGCAGCCGTCGGCCGTCGACAGCTCCAGGGCCCGCTCGACGATCTCGTGCGGCTTGCTCGTACGAGGGCTCATCGCCCGGCCTCCTGCGTGGTGTTGAGACGGTGCTTTCCCGGGGGATAACCCCCGGACCCCCAGCCGATTCCGTGGGTGCCGCAGTTGATCATCGCCCGGCCTCCTGCGTGGTGTTGAGGATGTTGACGCCCTGGAAGAGGGCGGAGGGGCAGCCGTGGGAGACGGCGGCGACCTGGCCCGGCTGGGCCTTGCCGCAGTTGAAGGCGCCGCCGAGGACGTACGTCTGCGGGCCGCCGACGGCCGTCATCGAGCCCCAGAAGTCGGTGGTGGTCGCCTGGTAGGCGACGTCGCGCAGCTGCCCGGCGAGCCGCCCGTTCTCGATCCGGTAGAAGCGCTGGCCGGTGAACTGGAAGTTGTACCGCTGCATGTCGATGGACCACGACCGGTCGCCGACCACGTAGATGCCGCGCTCCACGCCGCTGATCAGGCCGTCCGTGGACAGGCCCGCCGGATCCGGCTGGAGCGAGACGTTCGCCATGCGCTGGACCGGCACGTGGGCGGGGGAGTCGGCGTACGCGCAGCCGTTGGAGCGCTCGAAGCCGGTGAGCCTGGCGATGCGCCGGTCCAGCTGGTAGCCGACGAGCGTGCCGTCCTTGACCAGGTCCCAGGACTGCGCGGCCACGCCCTCGTCGTCGTACCCGATGGTCGCGAGGCCGTGCTCGGCCGTCCGGTCGCCCGTGACGTTCATCAGTGACGAGCCGTACGCGAGCTTGCCGAGCTGGTCGAAGGTGGCGAAGGAGGTGCCCGCGTACGCCGCCTCGTAGCCGAGGGCGCGGTCCAGCTCTGTGGCGTGGCCGATGGACTCGTGGATCGTCAGCCACAGATTGGAGGGGTCGACCACCAGGTCGTACAGGCCGGGCTCGACGCTCGGGGCGCGCATCTTCTCGGCCAGCTGCTCGGGGAGCCGCGCCAGCTCGCCGTCCCAGTCCCAGCCCGTGCCGGTCAGGTACTCCCAGCCGCGGCCGACCGGCGGCGCGATGGTCCGCATGGAGTCGAACTCCCCGGTCGACTCGTCCACGGCGTGCGCCGTCAGCTGCGGGTGCAGCCGCACGCGCTGCTGCGTGGTGACCGTGCCCGCCGTGTCCGCGTAGAACTTGTTCTCGTGGACGGTGAGCAGCGAGGCGTCCACGTGCGCGACGCCGTCGGCGGCCAGCAGCCGCGCGCTCCAGTCCGCGAGCAGCCCCGTCTTCTCCTCGTCCGGCACCGAGAACGGGTCGATCGCGTAGGAGGAGACCCAGGTGCGGTCGGCGTGCACCGGCTCGTCCGCGAGCTCCACCCGTTCGTCGGACCCGGCCGCCTTGATGACCTGGGCCGACAGCTTGGCCATCGCCACGGCCTGGGACGCGACGCGTGCCGCCGCGTCCATGGTCAGGTCCACGCCCGAGGCGAAGCCCCAGGTGCCGCCGTGCACCACCCGCACCGCGTACCCCAGGTCCGTGGTGTCGGAGGACGCGGCGGGCTTGGCGTCCCGCAGCCGCCAGGCGGCGCTGCGCACCCGCTCCAGGCGGAAGTCCGCGTGCTCGGCGCCGAGGGCACGCGCGCGGGCGAGCGCCGCGTCGGCCAGCGCCCGCAGCGGCAGCGCCGTGAAGGCTTCGTCGATGGAATGAGGCACGGAACGTCTCCCTGCTGTCATCTGCGGTCGGCTCCGGTCCGCCGCCGTCTGCTCCGGTCCACGGCCACCCCCGGGCACCGGTCAGGTCCGATCATCGCGTGCGAACCGGTCGCTCGGCCATACCTTTCTGTAGGGATCCAACAGCGAGTCATCTGCGCCACTGTCGGACGCCGATTCTCCGGATCTCGCGCCGGACCGATAGGTTTCCGGGAGACCACACAGTCAAGAAGAAGGGTGATCCCTTGAGCCGCTCGGTTCTCGTCACCGGAGGAAACCGGGGCATCGGCCTCGCCATCGCGCGCGCGTTCGCCGACGCCGGGGACAAGGTGGCGATCACCTACCGCTCGGGTGAGCCGCCCCAGGACCTCGCCGCCGTCGGTGTCCTCGCCGTCAAGTGCGACATCACCGACGCCGAACAGGTGGAGCAGGCCTACAAGGAGATCGAGGAGAAGCACGGCCCGGTCGAGGTCCTCGTCGCGAACGCGGGCATCACCAAGGACCAGCTTCTGATGCGCATGTCCGAGGACGACTTCACGTCCGTCCTCGACACCAACCTCACCGGCACCTTCCGCGTCGTGAAGCGGGCCAACCGCGGCATGCTGCGCGCCAAGAAGGGCCGCGTCGTCCTCATCTCCTCCGTCGTCGGGCTGCTCGGCTCGGCGGGCCAGGCGAACTACGCCGCCTCGAAGGCGGGCCTGGTCGGCTTCGCGCGCTCGCTCGCCCGCGAGCTGGGGTCGCGCAACATCACCTTCAACGTCGTCGCGCCCGGTTTTGTCGACACCGACATGACCCAGGCGCTCACGGACGAGCAGCGCGCGGGCATCGTGGCGCAGGTGCCGCTCGGCCGTTACGCGCAGCCCGAGGAGATCGCCGCCACGGTGCGGTTCCTCACCTCGGACGACGCCTCGTACATCACTGGAGCCGTCATCCCCGTTGACGGCGGATTGGGCATGGGTCACTGATCACCATGAGCGGAATTCTCGACGGCAAGCGGATCCTGATCACGGGTGTGCTGATGGAGTCCTCCATCGCCTTCCACGCTGCCAAGGTCGCGCAGGAGCAGGGCGCCGAGGTCATCCTGACCGCCTTCCCGCGGCCCACGCTCACCGAGCGCATCGCCAAGAAGCTGCCCAAGCCCGCCAAGGTCATCGAGCTCGACGTCACCAACGAGGAGCACCTCGCCCGCCTGGAGGGCGTGGTCCGCGAGGAGCTCGGCGGCCTCGACGGCGTCGTCCACTCCATCGGCTTCGCCCCGCAGGACGCGCTCGGCGGCAACTTCCTGAACACGCCGTTCGAGTCGGTGGCCACGGCCATGCACGTCTCGGCGTTCTCGCTGAAGTCGCTGACGATGGCCCTGCTGCCGCTGATGCCGGAGGAGGAGGGCGGCGCGGTCGTCGGCCTGACCTTCGACGCACAGTTCGCCTGGCCGCAGTACGACTGGATGGGCCCGGCCAAGGCCGCCCTGGAGGCCACCAACCGCTACCTGGCGCGCGACCTGGGCCCGCGGAACATCCGCTGCAACCTGGTCTCCGCCGGCCCCATCGGCTCCATGGCCGCCAAGTCCATCCCGGGCTTCGGCGAGCTCGCCAAGGTCTGGGACAGCCGCTCCCCGCTCCAGTGGGACATGGCCGACCCCGAGCCCGCGGGCCGCGGCATCGTCGCGCTGCTCTCGGACTTCTTCCCGAAGACCACGGGCGAGATCATCCACGTCGACGGCGGCGTGCACATGATGGGTGCCTGACCCTCTGACGCGTCGACGCCCCGTTCCCGCAGCGCGCGGGGGCGGGGCGTCGCCCGTTCGGCCCCGCTGGCCGGGCGGCGCCGGGGCCGGGCCGCGCACCCTGGAGTGTGCGCTGGTCACCCGGTGCGGCGCTCGCCGCGCTCGCCCTCCTGATCACCCTGCCGTACGACGCCGTGTCCCACGCGGCGTCCCAGGCGGCCGGGCAGCGCGCGCGGGGGCACCAGGAGCGGCCCGCGAGCGCGGCCCCCGACCCGCGTCCGGCCCCGGCCGACCGGCCCTTCGGCGCGGAGTGCCGCAGCAACGTCGTCGGCTCCCACGTCGTCGCGTACTGCCACAACCCGTACCCCGACACCGACCGCCTGCGGCTGCACATCGAGTGCGACCGGTGGTGGGACATCGACAGCGACAGCCGTCCGGTCGCGGCCGGGCCCGCCATGACGGTGCGGCTCGCGGGCCGCTGCTGGAAAGAGGTCCGCTCGGTGTGGATCAGCCACCAGCGCTGACCCCGGCGGCGCTCAGCCGCTGAGCCGCTCCGGGTGGCACAGATAGGGGTAGCTGGCCGCCTCGGCGGCCGCCGCGTCCGCGTCCCGCGCGCGGATCGCCTCGACGAGACGGCCGTGGTCCATGTACGCCGCCGGCGTCAGCTCCTGGCCGATGTCCTCGCGCAGCCAGTCCCGCAGCACCTCGCCCAGGTCCGCGTACAGGGCGGTCAGGACGTCGTTGTGGGACGCGGCGACCACCGCCATGTGCAGGGTCGCGTCGGCCGTCACGAACGCTTCGGCGTCGCCCGACGCCCACGCCTCCTCGCGGCGCGCGAGCAGGGTGTCCAGCTGCTTCAGGTCCCGCTCGGTGCGGCGCTCGGCGGCGAGCTTCGCGGCGCTCGACTCCAGCGTGGCGCGCAGCTCCGCGATGTGCCGCGGGTCGGCGTCGGCGAACCTGCGCTGCATCACGCCCGCCAGCTCGCTGGTCGCGACCACGTAGGTGCCCGAGCCCTGCCGGATGTCGAGCAGGCCGTTGTGGGCGAGGGCGCGCACGGCCTCGCGGACCGTGTTCCTGGCCACGCCCAGCTGCTCGACCAGCTCGGGCTCGGTGGGGATGCGGGAGCCGACCGGCCACTCGCCCGACGAGATCTGATTGCGCAGGGCGGCGATGACCTGCTCGGACAGCGCGGAGCGGCGCGGGGTGGTCAGCGGCATGTGCTTCCTTCGGCGAGGTCGGCGGTGATGTCGTCGGGCACGGGGGGCTTACTGCGCGGGTGGGCCCGGCGGACCCGGTCAGCCTGGCGGCCCGGTGCGCCCGGCGCGGATTGGACAGGTAATCATCCCATGATTCTATGATGGCTCTCATGGTCAGTGAGGAAGCGGATACGACACGCGGGACGATGACACCACCGGGCCCGGCCGGAGCGGCCGTGCGGCAGGCGGCCGCCGCGGAGGGGCCGGCGGGTGCGCACGGCGGCGGACCGGCGCGCGGCGCCGCGGACGCGCCGGTCGAACCGGGCGGAACGACCGCCCCGCGCACGTGGGCGACGCGCCTGATCGTCGTCGGCATCGTCCTCGCCGCCCTCAACCTCCGGCCCGCCATCACCAGCCTCGGCGCGCTCCTCGAGGAGGTCCGGGACGGGCTCGGCATGAGCGGCACCCTCGCGGGGCTGCTCACCTCCGTGCCGCCGCTGTGCTTCGCCCTGTTCGGCAGCCAGGCCCCGCGCCTGGCCCGGCGCTTCGGCCCCGGCGCCGTGGTGTGCGCGGGCATGGCCGCGATAGCCACCGGCCTGCTGATCCGCCCCTTCATCGGCGGCACCGCGGGCTTCCTGGCCGCCACCGCGTTCGCCCTCATGGGCATCGCCGTGAGCAACGTCTTGATGCCGGTCATCGTCAAGCGCTGGTTCCCCGACCGCGTCGGCTCGATGACCGGCCTGTACTCGATGGCCCTCGCGCTCGGTACCTCCCTGGCCGCCGCCGTCACCGTGCCCCTGACCGACGCGCTCGGCGGCAGCTGGCGCACCGGGCTCGGCGTCTGGGCGGTGCTCGCGGTCGTCGCCGTCGTGCCGTGGCTGCCGCTGGTGCGCGAGCGCGGCACCGGTGCGGCCGCCGCCGAGCGGGTCCCGGCCGCCGTCCGGCGCGAGGACGACGCGCTGAGGATCACCCACAGCCGCACGGCCTGGGCCCTCGCCTGCTTCTTCGGGCTCCAGGCCACCGCCGCCTACATCACCATGGGCTGGCTGCCGCAGATCTTCCGGGACGCGGGCGTGCCCGCGAGCGAGGCCGGGGTGCTGCTCGCCGTCACGATGGCCATGGGCGTGCCGCTCGCCTTCGTGATCCCGCGCGTGGCGACCCGGCTGCCCCACCAGGGCCCCGTCGTGGTCGTCCTCGGCACCTGCGGCCTCGCCGGATACGCGGGCCTGTACCTCGCCCCCGCGGGCGGTGCCTGGGCGTGGGCGCTGTTGTGCGGCATCTCCAACTGCGCCTTCCCGCTCGCGCTCACCATGGTCGGCATGCGCGCCAGGAGCAGCGCGGGCGTGGCCAAGCTCTCCGCCTTCGCGCAGAGCACCGGCTATCTGATCTCGATTCCGGGCCCGCTCCTGGTGGGCGTGCTCTACCAGCACAGCGGGGGCTGGGGCCTGCCGCTCGCGCTCATGGCGGGCCTGATGGTGCCGCAGATCGCGGTCGGCTTCCTGGCGGGCCGCGACCGCACGATCGAGGACGAGGTGGCGGCGAAGGCCGCGGCCTGACCCGGCGGCCCGCCCGCCACCGGGGGCGGGCCGCCGCGGGCCGAGGGCGGGCGTCGGCGACCCCGGCCCGGGCCCGCGCACCCCGACGGCGGGCCCCCGGGCCCGGGATGGGAGACTTGCGGCATGCCAGTGCTCGACCCGAACCCCCAGAACGGCCAGAAGAAGCTCCTCATCGTGCTCGGCGCGATGCTGGCCATCACCGTCATCATCGGGATCATCGCGTCCGTCGCCTCGCCCTGAGGCCCCGCCGGACCATCGGCGAACCAGCCCTCCACCGCGGGATGGTGGTGCTAGCCCCACCATCCCCTAGGGGGCCAGTGTCAGGGTTATCTGGGTGGATCACCGGATGGGCCGAGGGCCCGGGACTCCGTACCTTCGAGATGTGGCCGCGACAACGCGGCACGGAGCACTCGAAGGTCCTTGGAGGCGGCATGTCGGCCCGTGCGCACACCCGACGCGACCCGGCACAGCGGGCGGAGCCGGCCGCGGTCGAGATCCAGCTCCCGTGGTGGGCCATCGCCCTGCCCGCGATCGCCTTCGCCGCCCTGCTCCTGCTGATACTGAACCCGGTGGACGCCCACGCGGCCGGCGGCGAGCCCGTCGTCACCCACCTCTTCGAGCGCGTCAGGGAGCTTCTCGCCTCCCTCCAGTAAGGCGTTCGTGCCTGGTCGCGGGCGCCCTGACCACCCCAGGAGACACCCGGTGAACGCCCCGTCACCCCTGGCGGGAGAGCCCGCCAACTCCCTGCGCCCGATGGCGTGTTTCATGCGAAGCTGGGACGCATGAGCGTCGCAGATCCCCGCAGGATTGTCCTTTTCCGGCATGCGAAGGCCGACTGGCCCCAGGTGTCCGACCACGAGCGTCCGCTCGCCGAGCGCGGCCGCAAGGACGCCCCCGTGGCCGGCCGCAAACTCGCCGACACCGGAATCGTCTTCGACCTGGCCCTGTGCTCGACCGCCGCCAGGACCCGCGAGACCTGGAAGCTCGCCGTCCAGGAACTCCCGCAGCGTCCCCGGACGGTGTACGAGGACCGGGTCTATGAAGCCTCCCCGGGCGAGCTGATCGCCGTGCTCAACGAGACCCCGGACGACGTGCGCGACCTGATCCTCATCGGCCACAACCCCGGCGTCCACGGCCTCGCCGACGTCCTCGCCGCAGAGGCCGAGGGCGACGCCCAGGTGCGGATGAACCGCCGCGGCTTCCCCACATCGGCCTTCGCCGTCCTCACGTACACCGGCTCGTGGAAGGGCTTGGAGCCCGGCACGGCGACGCTGGTGGACTACTGGGCGCCGTCCGCCTAGCGGCACGGCAGGACCCACCGACCCATGCGAAGGGCCCGGCACCCCAGGGGTGCCGGGCCCGACCCGTACGCAGAGCGGCGGCCTACTCGTGGTCCAGGTGCATGTCCGCGGCCTCGACCTCTTCGCGGGTGACGCCGAGCAGATACAGGACGGTGTCGAGGAACGGCACGTTGACGGCCGTGTGGGCGGCCTCGCGGACCATCGGCTTGGCGTTGAACGCGACGCCGAGACCGGCGGCGTTCAGCATGTCGAGGTCGTTCGCGCCGTCGCCGATCGCGACGGTCTGCTCCAGCGGGACGCCCGCCTCGTCGGCGAAGCGGCGCAGCAGCCGGGCCTTGCCCGCGCGGTCCACGACCTCGCCCGTCACCTTGCCGGTGAGCCTGCCGTCGACGATCTCCAAGGTGTTGGCGTGGGCGAAGTCCAGGCCGAGACGTTCCTTCAGATCATCCGTGACCTGGGTGAAGCCGCCGGAGACCACGCCGACCTGGTAGCCGAGGCGCTTGAGGGTGCGGATGAGCGTCCGCGCGCCGGGGGTGAGCCGCACCTCCGAGCGGACCTTGTCGACCACCGAGGCGTCGAGCCCTTCGAGGAGGGCGACGCGCGCGTGCAGCGACTGCTCGAAGTCCAGCTCGCCGCGCATCGCGGCCGTCGTCACCTCCGCGACCTCCTGCTCGCAGCCCGCGTGCGCGGCGAAGAGCTCGATCACCTCGTCCTGGATCAGCGTCGAGTCGACGTCCATCACGACCAGGCGCTGCGCGCGGCGGTGCAGCCCCGCGGCGACGACCGCGACGTCGACGCCGAGCGCCGCGGCCTCCAGCGCGAGCGCCGTGCGCAGGGGCTCGGTCTCCGTGCCGGACACCGCGAACTCCACTGCCGTGACCGGGTACTTGGCGAGCCGGAAGATGCGGTCGATGTTCCCGCCGGTCCCCGTGATGCTCGCCGCGATCGCGGCGGTCGACTCGGCGGTGAGCGGGTGGCCGAGGACGGTCACGTGCGAGCGGCCGAGGCCGCGCGGACGGTTGTCGCCCCGACCCGAGATGATCTCGGCCTGGAGGCTCACGGAGTCCGCCCACGAGTGGACGGTGGCCCGCAGATCCCCTTCGAGGCCGTGCGGCGGCGCGGTGACCAGCGCGCACAGCACTATCCGGCCCCGGGTGACGACCTGCTCGATGTCGACGACGTCCACGGAGTACGCCGCGAGCGTGTCGAAGAGGCCGGCGGTGATGCCGGGGCGGTCCTTGCCGAAGATCTTGACGAGCAGCGTGGGGAGATCAGCGTTGGCGCCCGCCGGCGAGGGGGTGCCGGGCGGCGCGGTGGCGCCCGAGGGCGCGGGGGGCGTGGAGGCACTCATGGTGATCCCCACGGTAGCTGGCGGCGCGGGCCGGGTGACGGGGGCGTCCGGCTGCCGGACACCCCCTTGCCCCCTTGTTCATCCCGCGGCCCCGCCGTGCTCGCCCGGTTCCCGTCTTCCTGTCACTCCCCGGCTCGGCGAGAGCGCTGTCGCCGTCGCGCGGACTCCCCCTGGCGGCTGGGAGGGCGCCACCGCTGCCGCGGCGACTGCTCTCCCAGCCGCCCACCCGAATCGCTCCGGCCTTGCGGGGGCGGGCCCCGACGCGGAGCGCTGCGGGTGGTGTCCTCCGGCGCCCGGCGCTACCGCCCTGGTGGACGTCAGGGCCTCCGCCTCGGTGGCGGCGGTGGCGGCGGGGGAGGAGGAGGCGGTCCAGGCCACTGCCGTGCCCCCCGCCGCCCCCGCTTCGCCTCGTCCGGCGGTGGCACAGGTGTGGCCACGGTAGGCACCCCGCTGCCCGGCGGCGGTGGCACGGGGCTCGCGGCGGTCGGGGTCCCGCTGCCCGAAGGCGGCCCGCCCGCGCCAGGGCCGGGGCCCCCGTCCTGTACCCGCAGGTACGGATTGGTCTCCGCCCGCGGGGGCCGGTACGGGGTGCTCTGCTGGTATGGCCCCGGAACCTGCGGCGGCGACGCCTCCGCGGAGGCCCGGGCCAGCGGCGCCACCCGGCCCCCCGCCGCCCCGGTGGCCCGCGCGAGCAGAGCCCCGGCCGCCCCGGCCCCCGCGCCCCACGCCGCGCCGAGGGCCGCGGCGAGCGCCAGGTTCCCGTGCAGTTCGAGCCCGGCCCCGAACGCGTCGAAGCCGAGGACGGAGAGGGAGGCGTCCGCGGACACCCCGGTCAGCCACGCCATCAGCGGCAGGGCCACCGCCGTGACCGCCCCGAGCGTCAGGGCACAGCGCGCGACGAATCCGGCGGTGCCCCCCGAGGAGCCCCCGGCGGAAGCCCCCGAGGCCCCCGAGGCCCCTGAGGCCTCCCGCGCCAGCGGACTGCGTACCGCCGTGAGCACCCCCGCGAACAGCATCATCACCGCGGTCGCGACCCCGAGCAGCCACACCCGGCCGTCGAGTTCGGCGAGCCGCCCCAGCGTCAGGGGCTTGTCGGAGCCGCTCAGCAGGTCGTCCACCGGGTCCGGCAGGAACCGCGTCAGGGCGCCCGAGGCCTCGCCGTCGTAGGGGACGAAGAGGCCGACGGGCAGGCCGAGGAAGACGCCGTTGGGGGTGCCGAGGAGCGCGCCGCCCATCACCCGCTTGGGGTGGTCGTCACCGATCGCCGCGTACGCGGCCGCGGCGAGCCCCGCGACGACGGCCATCAGGACGACCGCGACGAGGGCGGACGCCGCGGGCCGCAGCAGCCGGTGGACGACGTCGAAGCCGGGCGGCAGCGGTGTCCGGCGCGACGCGAGCAGCGCGATGAGCAGCACCACGACCGACCAGATCGCGCCACCGAGCAAGGTGGCTCCGGTGTCGACGGTGAAGCCGACCGCGGCCTTCGCCTCGACGAGGTCGCGCAGCCGGTCGGGCAGGAGCCCGCCGATGTCACCGATGCCGCCGATGTCCTTGAGGCCGTCGGGAATCCTGTCGCCGATGCCGCCGGGAAGGTCACCGAGCCCTTTGTCGATTCCCTTGTCAATTCCTTTGTCGATGCCCAGCTGTTCGCCGTTGATCGTGATGATGTCGTGACCGGCCCAGGCGAGTCCGCCGAGCATCCCGACGAAGAGCGCGATCACCGCACCGGCGCGCGCGGCGAGTTCGGCGGGTGAGATCACAACTCCCGCGCCGCGCAGGGAACGTAAAAAGAAGTAGGAGAGGAGGACCGCCCCGGCAAGCCCCACGCCCAAGGGCGCGACGTCAATGGCCGTGGTCGCCTCGGCACCCTTGAGGCCGAAGGCCGACACATCACCGGATGGGGTGATGGAGCCCCCGACGCCCAGGGCGATCGCCGCCGCCGTCATCGGCCCGAGCGACCCCGCGGCGTCCGCGCCGAGCAGGTGCAGACCAAGGGCCGCCGTGCCCGCCATGCCGATCAACGCCCAGCTGACCGCCGCGACCGCGGAGAGCAGGACGTCCCCCCAGGGCACGCTCCGCCGCCCGCCCTCGTACCCGCCGCTCACCATCAGACCCCCCGAGCTCGCCGCGCGTCGCCCTCGGCCCGCGGACACACGACAGGGGCGACATCGACGACATGGGTGACATGGTCGATATGTGCGGCATGCTCGTGATCCGTACTCGCTGAGAGCCCTTACCACTTTCCGAGGCGATATCTGCCCCGTCAACGGGGCAGTCATAGTGGCCCGTACGCAGTCTTCACAAGGCCCGACTTTCGGTCAGAGGCCTCCGCCTGAAATAGTTCCTCCCGATGTTCGACATCCCTAGACTCCCCATAGATGGGGGCAACTCGGGGGACAACTCAGTGGGGCATGGAGTGCCGGAACTCGTACTGGAATTGAATGGCAGGTCCTGGACGCTGGACGCGTCCCGGACCTACACCCTCGGACGTGATCCGCAGGGTGACATCGCGCTCGACGACGCCAGGGTCTCCTGGCGGCACGCGACGATCAGCTGGAGCGGCCGGAGCTGGGTCATCGAGGACCACGGCTCCACCAACGGCACCTTCGTGCAGGGGCAGCGGATCCACCAGAGGGAAATCGGCCCCGGGTCGGCCGTCCATCTGGGCAACGCGACGGACGGGCCGCAGCTCGTCCTCTCCGGCGGCGCTCCCGGCGCCGCCGCCGCTGCCGTGTCCGCGCCGGGCGCGCAGCAGGCGCAGCACGGCCCGCCGCAGGCGTCGCACGCGCCGCCGCAGCAGGCCCCTGGCCAGGCAGGACTCGGCCACCAGGAGGCCCCGGGCTGGGCGGCGCAGCCGCAGCACCAGGCGCCGCAGTATCAGCAGCACCAGCAGCAGATGCCGCAGCAGCAGGCCTGGCAGCAGGCGCCGCAGCACCACGCACCGCAGCCGCAGCACGCGCAGGTGCCACCGCAGCAGGGCCCGGGCGCGGGCGTGGGACCCGGTGGCGCGGCGGGGGCCCCGCCGGTCTACGGCGACCGCAGCCCGACCACGTACCACCAGTTCGCGCTTGGCCGAAAGATGCGCATCGGCCGCGCCCTGGAGAACGAGCTGGTGGTCTCCGACCTCCAGGTCTCACGCCACCACGCCGAGTTCACCTCGACGCCCGACGGCCGCTTCGAACTGCGCGACCTCGGCTCGCACAACGGCACGTACGTCAACGGCATGCCGATCGCCAAGGCGTCGACGGTCCAGATCGGCCCGAACGACATCGTCGGCGTCGGTCACTCCACGTTCCGCCTGGTCGGGGACCGTCTCGAGGAGTTCGTCGACACCGGTGACGTCTCCTTCTCCGCGCGCCATCTGACCGTCACGGTCGACGGCGGCAAGCAGATCCTCAAGGACGTCTCCTTCGGCGTCCCGGAGAAGTCCCTGATCGCGGTCATCGGCCCGTCGGGCTCCGGCAAGTCCACCCTGCTCAAGGCGCTGACCGGCTACCGGCCCGCCAACCAGGGCGACGTTCTCTACGACAACCGGAACCTGTACAAGCAGTTCGCCGAGCTGCGGCAGCGCATCGGTCTGGTCCCGCAGGACGACATCCTGCACAAGGAGCTGACCGTCAACAAGGCGCTCAAGTACGCGGCCAAGCTCCGCTTCCCCGCCGACACCAGTGAGCAGGAGCGCCAGCAGCGCATAGGCGAGGTCCTGCGCGAGCTGAAGCTCGACATCCACAAGGACAAGAAGGTCACCTCCCTCTCCGGCGGCCAGCGCAAGCGCGTCTCGGTCGCCCTGGAGCTGCTCACCAAGCCGTCGCTGATCTTCCTGGACGAGCCCACGTCGGGCCTCGACCCGGGTATGGACCGCGACGTCATGCAGCTCCTGCGCGGGCTCGCCGACGACGGCCGCACGGTCCTCGTCGTCACGCACTCCGTGGCCGAGCTGGCGCTGTGCGACAAGCTCCTGGTGATGGCGCCGGGCGGCTCGGTGGCGTACTTCGGTCCGCCCGAGGAGGCCCTGAACTTCTTCGGCTACGACACCTGGGCCGACGTCTTCTCCGCCTTCGAGAACTACCGCGACTACGACTGGGCGGGCCGCTGGAAGGGCTCGCAGCACTACCAGATGTACGCCGCGGACATCGACGCCGTCGCCGCGCAGTCCGTACACATGCCGCCGCCGCAGGCGATCAAGCCGCCCAAGCCGCAGGGCTGGGGCTCACAGCTGATCACCCTGATCCGCCGCTATGTGTCGGTCATCGCGTCCGACAAGGGCTTCATGGCGCTGATGCTGATCCTGCCCGCGGTCCTCGGCGCGGTCAGCCTGCTCATCGACCCGGACAAGGGCCTGCTGCCGGTCGTGAACCCGAAGACCGGCAAGATCATCCCGAACGGCACGGCCACGACGGTGCTCCTGATCCTCGCGGTCGGCGCCTGTTTCGCGGGCGCCGCGAACTCCGTACGCGAGCTGATCAAGGAGCGGGTGATCTACGAACGCGAGCGCGCGACCGGTCTGTCGCGCTCCGCGTATCTGATGTCCAAGGTCATCGTCCTCGGCATGATCACGGTGCTCCAGGGCGCCCTGGTCGGCGCGATCGGCTTCTCCACCCGGGAGATCCCGGAGAAGGGCCTGGTCCTCGGCGGCCAGGTGCTGCTCGAACTCTCCCTGCCGATCATGGGCCTCGGCTTCACCTCGATGATGTTCGGCCTGATCATCTCGGCCCTGGTGAAGACCGCCGAGAAGACCATGCCGCTGCTGGTCATGTTCGCGATCATCCAGGTCGTGTTCACCGGCTGTCTGTTCATCCTGCACGGCACGGTCGGCGTCAACGAGTTCTCGTATCTGATGCCCTCGCGCTGGGCGGTGGCCGCCGCCGGCAGCACGCTGGACTTCAACAGGATCAGCCCCAACCCGGACGACCCGGGCAGCACCGACCCGCTGTGGGACCACGAGGGCGGTGCCTACGTCATGGACATGGCCGCGCTGCTCGCCCTCGGCGCGTTCTGCGGCTTCCTCGTGGCCCGCTTCCTGCGCCGCCACGAGCCGGAGGTCATGCGCAAGTAGCACCGCTCGCGCGGACACGCCTCGCGCCAAGTCGGGCGGAGCGGACACACGAAGAAGGGCGGCACCCCACGCGGGGTGCCGCCCTTCGGCGTCTGAGAGCTCGGCCTCGGGGGAGGTCCGGTCCTGGAGGTGGGGCTCAGTAGGCGCCGTTGACGTTGTCGATCGAGCCGTACCGGTGGGCCGCGTAGTTGGCGGCGGCGGTGATGTTGGCGACCGGGTCATAGATGTTCGTCGAGGTGCCGTCGACGTGGTACGCGCTGAACGTCGGCTGGATGACCTGGAGCAGGCCGATCGACGGGGTGCCCTTCTGGGCGTTGATGTCCCAGCCGTTGATGGCGTTCGGGTTGCCCGTGGACTCGCGCATGATGTTGCGGTGCAGGCCCTCGTACGAGCCGGGGATGCCCCTGCTCTTCATGATGTCGAGGGACTGGCGGATCCAGCCGTCGAGGTTGTTGGCGTAGACCGGCTTGCGGGCGGCCGCGCGGCTCGCGGCCTCCTTCGCCTTGCGGTCCTCCTCGACCTTCTTCTTCGCCGCGGCCTCGTCCTCGGCCTTCTTCTTCGCGGCGGCGTCCTTGGCCTGCTTGTCGGCGTTGGCGTGCTGCTTGCTGACGTTCTCGTGCACGGCCTGCTGCGTCTTGGCGGGCACGGACCAGGCGGCGGCGTGGGCGCCGAGGGCCTCGGTCCGCGTCGCCTCGGTCTGGGAGCTGCCCGGCGCGATGGAGAAGGCGAGGGCGGCGGCGCCGAGCGTGGCGACACCGGCGATCGAGAACTTCTGGGCCTTGGTCAGGGTCGAGCGACTATGACCAGAGGGGGTGCGCTTGGACATGCGGAGTGGACCTCTTCGTATCGGGAGGCCGCTCTGGCACCGGCGGGGGACGTGTTGCTACCGGCAAAACGCCGCGGTGCGAGGACCGCGGCGCCGAGCGACGGGAGCAATTCTTAGCGGGCGCAAAATTCGGTGGCAAAGCTGCGACGTACGATCCGCGATAGTGGACCGGGGGGTCGGCGGCCCGCGCCGAGACCCCCGCTTAGCCTTCCTTTACTGCGTCCCGACCTCCACTAAGATGCTTCGTACGTGATGTGCGTCCTATGCGCGGGCTCACATCGGACGCGTAACAGTTTCACCACCAGTTGCTGAAGCAATGCTCTCAGTGAGCAAACTCCTCCCGGAGGGCGAGGTGGGCGTCGCCGGACTCGTGCCACGGGTGGAGACGGCGTACCGCCCCGGCAGCACTCCGCTCCCCGTACCGACGGCGGACGGCCCCTCCGGCCCGCCCGCGCGCGGGCGCCGCCCCTGCCCGTCGGGCCCGGGCGCCGGGCCGTCCCGGGGCGGGGACCGAGGGCCCCACGACCTAGTCCCAGCGCCCTAGCCCCGGGCCGCCACAGGTCGGATACGGCCCGTCACACCCCGCCGGTACGGTGGGCGCATGAGTCAAGGTCCCCGGTCCGGGCTGTACGCGGTCAGCTCGGCCCTGCTCGCCATGAGCAGCCAGCTGGAGGTGCGCGACGTCCTCAAGACGATCGTTGTCTCGGCCCGCGAGCTGCTCTCCGCGGAGTACGCGGCACTCGGCGTCCCCGACGACCACGGCGGCTTCGCCCAGTTCGTGGTCGACGGCGTCACCGAAGAGCAGTGGAAGGCCATCGGCCCGCTCCCGCGCCAGCACGGCATCCTCGCCGCGATGCTCCAGAGGGCCGAGCCGGAGCGGCTTGCCGACGTCCGCGAGGACCCCCGCTTCGAGGGCTGGCCGTCCGCCCACCCGGACATGTCCGACTTCCTCGGCCTGCCCATCCGGTACGGCGACGAGACGCTCGGCGCCCTCTTCCTCGCCAACAAGAACTGCTCCAAGCCCACCGGCGGCTGCGGCTTCGACGAGGACGACGAGGAACTGCTCTCGATCCTCGCCCAGCACGCGGCGATCGCCCTCACCAACGCCCGGCTGTACGAGCGCAGCCGCGAGCTGACCATCGCCGAGGAGCGCTCCCGGCTCGCCCACGAGCTGCACGACGCCGTCAGCCAGAAGCTGTTCTCGCTGCGCCTGACGGCCCAGGCGGCCACCGCCCTGATCGACCGGGACCCGGCCCGCGCCAAGGGCGAGCTCCAGCAGGTGGCCGCGCTCGCGGCCGAGGCGGCCGACGAGCTGCGCGCGGCCGTGGTGGAGCTGCGCCCCGCCGCCCTCGACGAGGACGGCCTCGTCGCCACGCTGCGCACCCACGTCCAGGTCCTCGACCGCGCCCACTCGGCCACGGTCACCTTCGCCAGCACCGGCGTACGCGCCCTGCCCGCGGCCCAGGAGGAGGCCATGCTGCGCGTCGCCCAGGAAGCCCTGCACAACGCGCTGCGGCACGCCGAGGCGGAGTGCGTGGGCGTCGCCCTGGAGCGGCACGGCACGGGCGCGGTGCTGCGCGTCACGGACGACGGCAAGGGATTCGACCCGCGCGCGACGCGTCGCGCCGGGCGGCACTTGGGCCTGGTCTCCATGCGGGACCGGGCCGGCGGGGTCGGCGGACGGCTGACCGTGGCATCGGAGCCCGGCAAGGGCACGACGATCGAGATGGAGGTTCCCGGTGGCTGAGAACGAAGGGGCGGTGCCCGCCCCGGTCACACGGCGGATCCGGGTGCTCCTGGTCGACGACCACCAGGTGGTGCGCCGCGGCCTGCGTACGTTCCTGGAGATCCAGGACGACATCGAGGTCGTCGGCGAGGCCTCGGACGGCGCCGAAGGCGTCGCGCACGCCGAGGAGCTGAAGCCGGACGTCGTCCTGATGGACGTCAAGATGCCCGGCATGGACGGCGTGGAAGCCCTGCGCAAGCTGCGCGAGCTGGCCAACCCCGCGCGCGTGCTCATCGTCACCAGCTTCACCGAGCAGCGCACGGTCGTGCCCGCCCTGCGCGCGGGCGCCGCCGGCTATGTGTACAAGGACGTGGACCCCGACGCCCTCGCCGGAGCCATCCGCTCCGTGCACGCCGGACACGTCCTGCTCCAGCCCGAGGTGGCGGGCGCCCTGCTGTCCCAGGAGGAGGCCAACAACTCACAGGGCAGGGGCGGCTCCCTGACCGAGCGGGAGCGCGAGGTGCTCGGCCTGATCGCGGACGGCCGTTCGAACCGCGAGATCGCCCGCGCCCTGGTGCTCTCCGAGAAGACCGTCAAGACGCACGTGTCGAACATCCTCATGAAGCTCGACCTCGCCGACCGCACCCAGGCTGCCCTCTGGGCCGTGCGCCACGGCGTGGCGGGCTGATCCCCCTTGGTGCGCCGGGGCGGCGAGCGCCCCGGGCGCACACCGGGCGCGGTCAGTACGGACCGTCGCGTTCCGGGCTGAGATTCATACCGTCGTGTGGATGTCCCCCGGATGGCGCATCCCCCGGGGCGCGCCGCCGTTCTCCAGTGCGTGCTGCGGCGCCTCAGCCGCAGCTTCCGCTAGGAGGGTTTCAGCAGTGAAGAACGTGAAGAAGGCCGCGGCCATCACGATGATGGCGGGTGGCCTGCTGGTCGCCGGCGCCGGTATGGCCTCCGCCCACGGTGGCGCCGACGCCAACGGCGAGGCCAAGAACTCCCCGGGTGCCGTCTCCGGCAACCTGGTCCAGGCCCCGGTGCACATCCCGGTGAACGCCTGCGGCAACAGCGTCAGCGTCGTCGGCATCCTGAACCCCACCTTCGGGAACGTCTGCGAGAACGTCTGACCCGCTCGCGCGCGGCCTCCCCCCCCCGGCCGCGCGCGTCGGCGTCGCCCCGCACAGCCCCCGGCCGCACGGCCGGGGCCCCCGCCACCAGCGCCACCCCCGCCACCAGAAGGAACACACCCATGAGCATCGCCAAGAAGGCCGCCCTGGCCGTAGCCGTCGCCGGGATCGCCGCGGGCGCCTCCGCCGGAACCGCCTCCGCCACCGACGCCCACGCCGACGGCAAGGCCACGAGCTCCCCGGGCGTCGGCTCCGGCAACCTCGTGCAGGCCCCGATCCACATCCCGGTGAACGCCACCGGCAACAGCGCGAACGTGGTCGGCATCCTCAACCCCGCGTTCGGCAACCAGTCGGCGAACCACTGACGCGCGACACCCCCGGGCCCCGGACCCCGCGGACCACGGTCCGCGGGGTCCCGCGTGCCCACTCCCGCGTGCCCACTCCCGCGCGCCCACTCCCGCGCGTGTGCTACCGCGCACTCACTACCGCGTGCCCACCCCGCGCGTCCGCCGTGCTGATTCCCCCGGCATCCGCCCGTTCCCCCGGCATCCGCCCGTTCCCCCGGCATCCGCCCGGCGCGCCCGCGCCGCCGCCCGTGCTGAGGCCCCCGGCCCACACGGCCGCGCTGACCCCACCGGTACCCCGCCGGTACCCCGCGCCCGCGCCCCCGGCTGACACCCCGGCACCCGCCCCCGCCGCCGCCCCGGCACCAGACGCCGACCTACCCCCGCCCGCCCTCCAGCACCTCGACATACGCGTTGTACGCGGCGACCTGCGCTCGCCGAGCCGTTCGCTCCACCGGCTGCAGGGCCCCCGCCCGCGCCGCCATCTCCGAGGCGCTCACGGCCCCGCCGTGCCCGTGGTCGTAGGCCATCGACACCAGCAGGCCCACGCGCTGCGCCAGCTCCAACACCCGGACCGCGCGCGGCGGATACCCCGGCGCGAGCAGCTCGCGCCCCCGCTCCGCCCGCGCCCGGTAGGCGTCGAGCGCCGCCTCGGCGAGCGGCCCCGAAGCAGCCACGTCGAGCCGTGAGAGCACCCGCGTGGCCTCCCGCATCGCCTCCGCGAGCTCCCGCTCCGCCTCACCGAGCGACGGCACGTCGGCGGGCGGCGCCTCCCGCACCGGCAGGCAGTGCCACACGACCTCCACGTGGACGTCCTCGGCGTCCGCGGCCTCCTCGGGGCCCGCCTCGTACACCTCGGGCACGAGACCGATCGCCGCGCCGAACGCGACGACGGCCTCCTCGGCCTCCAGCGCCCGCTCGTTGAAGGCGGGCGGCCCGCTCAGCCCCAGCGGATGGCCCGGCACGGGCAGCGCCACCCGGAACCCGGTCACGCCGAGCCCCCGCAGCCGCCCGAGCGCGAGCGTCAGACCGACGGGCGCCGACTCCCCGGGCAGCCCCTCGACGCGGTGCACCGCGTCGTCACCCACGATCGCGTGCACCGCGTCGTCCGGTGAAACAAGTCCGGCCAAAAGGGCGTTTCCCCATGCGGCCAAGCGTCCTGAGCGTGGTTCCGAGAGCATGCACACAGCCTAAGGACCGGCCTCAGCACGGGAACGGTCGGCCAGTGGCGTAGGTTTTATCCGGGGGCTGCGTCCACATCGAAATCCACGGGCGCCGCGACAGCCGAGACTGCAATGGGAGAGACCGCGCTCATGAGCGAAGTACTGGAGCTTAAGGACGTATCCGTGGTCCGCGAGGGCCGGGCTCTGGTGGACCAGGTCTCCTGGTCGGTCAAGGAGGGGGAGCGCTGGGTCATCCTCGGCCCGAACGGGGCGGGCAAGACCACCCTCCTCAACGTCGCGTCCAGCTACCTCTTCCCGAGCAAGGGCACCGCCACCGTCCTCGGCGAACAGCTCGGCAAGGTCGACGTGTTCGAGCTGCGCCCGCGCATCGGCGTGGCCGGCATGGCCATGGCCGACAAGCTGCCGAAGCGCCAGACCGTCCTGCAGACCGTCCTCACCGCCGCGTACGGCATGACCGCGGGCTGGCGCGAGGACTACGAGGACGTCGACGAGCAGCGCGCCCGCGCCTTCCTCGACCGCCTCGGCATGAGCGACTACCTGGACCGGCGGTTCGGCACCCTCTCCGAGGGCGAGCGCAAGCGCACCCTGATCGCCCGCGCCCTGATGACCGACCCCGAGCTGCTGCTCCTCGACGAGCCCGCCGCGGGCCTGGACCTCGGCGGCCGCGAGGACCTCGTGCGCCGGCTCGGCCGCCTCGCCCGCGACCCCATCGCCCCCTCGATGATCATGGTCACGCACCACGTCGAGGAGATCGCCCCGGGCTTCACGCACGTCCTGATGATCCGCCAGGGCGAGGTCCTCGCCGCGGGCCCCCTGGAGCTCGAGCTGACCTCGCGCAACCTCTCGCTCTGCTTCGGCCTGCCGCTGGTCGTCGAGCAGCGGGGCGACCGCTGGAGCGCGCAGGGCCTGCCGCTCGGCTGACGCGGTACGCCCTGTCCGTAACGGGAGCCGCGGCCCTACCATGATTATGTGGACATCGACGCATGGGTGTGGTGGCTGATCGGCGCGGTCGGTCTGGGAATCCCACTGGTAATGACCGCGATGCCGGAGTTCGGCATGCTGGCCGTCGGCGCCGTGGCGGCCGCGGCCACCGCGGCCGCCGGCGGCGGAGTCGCGGCGCAGACGATCGTCTTCGCCGCCGTCTCCGTCGCCCTGATCGCCGTCGTACGGCCCATCGCCAACCGCCACCGCTCCCAACGGCCCGAACTGGCCAGCGGAATCGACGCCTTGAGGGGCAGGTCGGCGATCGTCCTGGAGCGGGTCGACGCCTCCGGCGGGCGCATCAAGCTCGCCGGTGAGGTGTGGTCGGCCCGCCCGCTCGACACCGAGCAGACCTTCGAGGCCGGCCAGCAGGTGGACGTCGTCGAGATCGACGGAGCGACCGCCGTCGTCATGTGACGGCGCGAAGCCGTCCGCCGGGCCGCCGTACGACGCCGCCGGGTGATCGGAACACCTCACGGGGCAGGCGGCGTTCTGACAGACTCGCAGCGAGATCGCCAAGATCCTCCGGACAAGCCGAAGCACGAAGGGTAGTGGGGAACCACGATGGAACCAATCATCATCGTCCTGATCATTCTGGTGGTGCTGGTCTTCATCGCCCTGATCAAGACGATCCAGGTCATCCCGCAGGCCAGCGCCGCCATCGTGGAGCGCTTCGGCCGCTACACCCGCACCCTGAACGCGGGCCTGAACATCGTCGTCCCGTTCATCGACTCCATCCGCAACCGCATCGACCTGCGCGAGCAGGTCGTGCCCTTCCCGCCGCAGCCGGTGATCACCCAGGACAACCTGGTCGTGAACATCGACACGGTCATCTACTACCAGGTCACCGACGCCCGCGCCGCGACGTACGAGGTCGCCAGCTACATCCAGGCGATCGAGCAGCTCACCGTCACCACCCTGCGCAACATCATCGGTGGCATGGACCTGGAGCGGACCCTGACCTCCCGCGAGGAGATCAACGCGGCCCTGCGCGGCGTCCTCGACGAGGCCACCGGCAAGTGGGGCATCCGCGTCAACCGCGTCGAGCTCAAGGCCATCGAGCCGCCCACCTCCATCCAGGACTCGATGGAGAAGCAGATGCGCGCCGACCGTGACAAGCGCGCCGCGATCCTCCAGGCCGAGGGTGTCCGGCAGTCGGAGATCCTGCGCGCCGAGGGCGAGAAGCAGTCCGCGATCCTGCGCGCCGAAGGTGAGGCCAGGGCCGCGGCGCTGCGCGCCGAGGGCGAGGCCCAGGCCATCCGCACGGTCTTCGAGTCCATCCACGCGGGCGACCCCGACCAGAAGCTGCTGTCCTACCAGTACCTCCAGATGCTCCCGAAGATCGCCGAGGGCGACGCCAACAAGCTCTGGATCGTGCCCAGCGAGATCGGCGACGCCCTCAAGGGACTCGGCGGCGCGCTCGGCAACTTCGGCCCCATCGGTGGCGGCGGCCCCGCTGCCCCCAAGACCCCGAGCAGCGTGGAGCGCCGCGAACAGCCGCCCATCGACTGACGCGCGTACGGTACGAGGCTGGGGCCGCACTCTTCGAAGAGTGCGGCCCCAGCCTCGTACCGGCGCTCAGGCGGCCGGTTGTCCCAGCCAGTCGGGCAGGGCCTCCAGGTCCTCACGCCCGAGCGCGAGCAGCATCGCGTCGGCGGGCGTCGGCTCGAACGGCTGCCGGAGCAGCGGCATCCCCGCCTGCTCCGGTGTCCGGTCCGCCTTGCGGTGGTTGTCGAGCGCGCACGACGCCACCGTGTTCAGCCAGCTGTCCGCGCCGCCTTGGGACCGCGGCACCACGTGGTCCACGGTCGTCGCGCGCCTGCCGCAGTACGCGCAGCGGTGCCGGTCGCGCACCAGCACACCGCGCCGTGACCACGGAGCGCGTCTTCGGAACGGCACGCGTACGTACCGGCAGAGCCTGATCACCCGGGGCACCGGAAGATCCAGGTCGGCGGCGCGCATCCGCAGCCCGGGGTGGGCGTGCTCCACGACGGCCTTGTCCTGGAGGACCAGCACGACGGCGCGGTTCAGCGTCACCGTCGACAGCGGCTCGAAGCTTGCGTTCAGGACCAGCGTGTCTCGCATCTCGCCCACCTCCCGTGTGCACCGGCCCACCCCCTGGCGGGCTTGGATCAACTCTGGCCGGGCGCGCCGGGATGGACAACGCAATAAAAGATGCCCGCCCCTGATCACTTCCAAGACCAGGGGCGGGCAAACGTTCCATGAACGGTCGGCAGGTGCTAGTCCTCCGCGAGCGCCGCGTACTCGGCGACCACGTGCGCCCGCGCGAGCGTGTGGAACCGCAGGTTGAAGCCGACCACGGCGGGCGTGGCGTCCGCGTCGGGGCCCAGCTTCTCCTGGTCGACCGCGTACACGGTGAAGACATAGCGGTGCGCCGGGTCACCGGGCGGCGGGGCGGCGCCCCCGAAGTCCTTCGTCCCGTAGTCGTTGCGCACCTGGACCGCGCCCTCGGGCAGGCCGTCGAACTTGCCGGTGCCCGCACCGGTCGGCAGCTCGGTCACCGAGGCCGGGATGTCGAACACGACCCAGTGCCAGAATCCGCTCCCCGTGGGGGCGTCCGGGTCGAAGCACGTCACGGCGAAGCTCTTCGTCTCCGGCGGGAACCCCTCCCACCGCAGCTGCGGCGACGTGTTCCCGGCCGCGTACACCTGAGCGTCCGGCAGCGTCGCGCCCGCCTCGAAGTCCGCGCTCGCGACCGTGAACGACGGCACGGGCGGGTGGAAGTCGTGCGGCAGCGGCGGCCTGTTGACCTCGGCCACGTAGGCACCTCCTGATCGGTAGGGACTGATCGGTACAGACGACGGTTCGTCGACGCGGCGACCGTCCACGCTCACGACGGTCGCCCGCGCTGCCGAGCCTAGGCCTTAGAACCAGTTGCGCCGACTGCCGACCTCGGACAGCCACGTGTTCAGATACGCGGCCCAGTCCGTGCCCTGGAAGTCGTGGAGGCCGACCGTGAACGACTTGTAGGAGTCGCTGCCCTCGCTGAACAGGCCGGGCTTCTTGTCCATCTCCAGGATGACGTCCATCTCGCGGTCGTCGGCGACGAAGCTGAGCTCGACCTGGTTCAGACCGCGGTACTGCTCCGGCGGGAAGAACTCGATCTCCTGGTAGAAGGGCAGCTTCTGGCGCGTGCCGCGGATGTGGCCCTTCTCCATGTCGGCGCTCTTGAAGCGGAAGCCCAGCTGCCCGAAGGCGTCGAGGACGGCCTGCTGCGCGGGCAGCGGGTGGACGTGGATCGGGTCCAGGTCACCGGAGTCCACGGCACGGGCGATCGCCAGCTCCGTCGTCACGCCGATGTTCATGCCGTGCAGCTCGCGCCCGGCGAAGTGGGTGATCGGCGTCTCCCAGGGGATGTCGAGCCCGAACGGGACCGCGTGCACCGCGTTCGCCTTCAGCTCGAAGGCACCGCCGAGGCGCTGCTTGGTGAACTCGATGTCCTGCTTGAACTCCTGGTCGTTGCCCTCGACCTCGACCCGGGCCTGCAGACCCACGGAGAGTCCCTCGATCCGCTGGTCGACGGAGCCGCCCTGGATGCGCACCTCGCCCTGGACCACACCACCCGGCACGACATTGGCCTCGGTCAGCACCGTCTCGACGGACGCGCCGCCGGCACCCAGACTCGCAAGGAGCTTCTTGAACCCCATGACACTCCTCCCCAGGACCCTGCCTGTGGCTTGATTCGATCGGATCGTCGACTTCGATCCGTACAAACGCGACCAGCGCGTGTGTGGTTCCGCGCTCTCACCCTCGCGTCCTCACCCTCGCGGCGAGAAGACCCTCGGGCCAGGCTCCGCCCGCCCTCCGCGCCGAACCCGCACACATCCGGTGCACTACGCTCGTACGGCATGATCGCGGGACCTGACCGTACGCCCCTGCCCCGAGAGTTCTTCGACCGGCCCGTCTTGGAGGTGGCCCCCGACCTGCTCGGCCGCATCCTCGTGCGCGCCTCCCCGGACGGCCCGATCGAGCTGCGCCTCACGGAGGTCGAGGCGTACGCGGGGGAGCTGGACCCCGGCTCGCACGCCTATCGGGGCCGCACCCCTCGCAACGACGTGATGTTCGGACCGCCCGGGCACGCGTACGTGTACTTCACCTACGGCATGTGGCACTGCCTCAACGTCGTGTGCGGCCCGGAGGGCATCGCGAGCGGAGTGCTGCTGCGCGCGGGCGAGGTGGTCGAAGGCGCCGAGCTGGCTCGCAAACGTCGACTCTCGGCCCGCAACGACAAGGAACTGGCCAAAGGCCCCGCACGCCTGGCCACGGCCCTCGACGTGGGCCGCGCTCTCAACGGCGCCGACTTCTGCGCGGGCCCCGAGGCGCCGCTCAGCCTCCTCACCGGGACGCCCACCCACCCCGACCAGGTCAAGAACGGGCCCCGAACCGGAGTCGGCGGCGAGGGGAGCGTCCACCCCTGGCGCTTCTGGGAGGCCAACGACCCGACGGTCAGCCCTTATCGGGCCCATACGCCCCGGCGCCGACGAACTTGACGTGGCGTTGGCAGGTCCGTAATGTGGCCCGAGCCGCTTGACCCGGGTACGGCATTCAGCCTGCAGCCGGAAGCGGCCAACCACTACCTACGACTTCCCCTTCGCGGGGTCCTATTTCGCATGTCCGCATGCCGAAATTCGAATCCGCAGACTCGATTATGAGTCGCCGGGAGAATCCGCTAAAGTAGTGACCACGCCGAAAGGCAAAGGCCCTCCAACGGCCACCGGAAATGAAATCCGAACCGGGAACGGAACGGAAAACGGATCTGGTAGGGTTGGAAACACGAAATACCGAAGGGAAGCGCCCGGAGGAAAGCCCGAGAGGGTGAGTACAAAGGAAGCGTCCGTTCCTTGAGAACTCAACAGCGTGCCAAAAGTCAACGCCAGATATGTTGATACCCCGTCTGCCGGACATCAGTTCCGGCGGCGAGGTTCCTTTGAAAAAGTCCTCTCGCCGATGTGTGGGAGGCGCACAGCGAGGACGCTGTGAACGACCGGGATTATTCCTCCTGGTTGTTCCGCTCTCGTGGTGTTGCACCCGATTACGGGTACACATTCACGGAGAGTTTGATCCTGGCTCAGGACGAACGCTGGCGGCGTGCTTAACACATGCAAGTCGAACGATGAAGCCCTTCGGGGTGGATTAGTGGCGAACGGGTGAGTAACACGTGGGCAATCTGCCCTGCACTCTGGGACAAGCCCTGGAAACGGGGTCTAATACCGGATATGACACGGGATCGCATGATCTTCGTGTGGAAAGCTCCGGCGGTGCAGGATGAGCCCGCGGCCTATCAGCTAGTTGGTGAGGTAACGGCTCACCAAGGCGACGACGGGTAGCCGGCCTGAGAGGGCGACCGGCCACACTGGGACTGAGACACGGCCCAGACTCCTACGGGAGGCAGCAGTGGGGAATATTGCACAATGGGCGAAAGCCTGATGCAGCGACGCCGCGTGAGGGATGACGGCCTTCGGGTTGTAAACCTCTTTCAGCAGGGAAGAAGCGAAAGTGACGGTACCTGCAGAAGAAGCGCCGGCTAACTACGTGCCAGCAGCCGCGGTAATACGTAGGGCGCGAGCGTTGTCCGGAATTATTGGGCGTAAAGAGCTCGTAGGCGGCTTGTCACGTCGGTTGTGAAAGCCCGGGGCTTAACCCCGGGTCTGCAGTCGATACGGGCAGGCTAGAGTTCGGTAGGGGAGATCGGAATTCCTGGTGTAGCGGTGAAATGCGCAGATATCAGGAGGAACACCGGTGGCGAAGGCGGATCTCTGGGCCGATACTGACGCTGAGGAGCGAAAGCGTGGGGAGCGAACAGGATTAGATACCCTGGTAGTCCACGCCGTAAACGGTGGGCACTAGGTGTGGGCGACATTCCACGTCGTCCGTGCCGCAGCTAACGCATTAAGTGCCCCGCCTGGGGAGTACGGCCGCAAGGCTAAAACTCAAAGGAATTGACGGGGGCCCGCACAAGCGGCGGAGCATGTGGCTTAATTCGACGCAACGCGAAGAACCTTACCAAGGCTTGACATACACCGGAAACGGCCAGAGATGGTCGCCCCCTTGCGGTCGGTGTACAGGTGGTGCATGGCTGTCGTCAGCTCGTGTCGTGAGATGTTGGGTTAAGTCCCGCAACGAGCGCAACCCTTGTCCCGTGTTGCCAGCAGGCCCTTGTGGTGCTGGGGACTCACGGGAGACCGCCGGGGTCAACTCGGAGGAAGGTGGGGACGACGTCAAGTCATCATGCCCCTTATGTCTTGGGCTGCACACGTGCTACAATGGCCGGTACAATGAGCTGCGATACCGCGAGGTGGAGCGAATCTCAAAAAGCCGGTCTCAGTTCGGATTGGGGTCTGCAACTCGACCCCATGAAGTCGGAGTCGCTAGTAATCGCAGATCAGCATTGCTGCGGTGAATACGTTCCCGGGCCTTGTACACACCGCCCGTCACGTCACGAAAGTCGGTAACACCCGAAGCCGGTGGCCCAACCCCTTGTGGGAGGGAGCTGTCGAAGGTGGGACTGGCGATTGGGACGAAGTCGTAACAAGGTAGCCGTACCGGAAGGTGCGGCTGGATCACCTCCTTTCTAAGGAGCACTTCTTGGCTGCCAGCCTGGCTGACAGTCCAGAGGCCAGTACATCAGCGAATGTCTGATGCTGGTTGCTCATGGGTGGAACGTTGACTACTCGGCCTGGTTCACGGGTCGGAGGCTGCTAGTACTGCTCGTCAGAGCGTGGAACGCATGATCTCCGGGCGGGACCGGGTCGGGCACGCTGTTGGGTATCTGAGGGTACGGAACTTGCTTTCCGAACCTCAATGCCGACCCCGGTAAAGATCTGCTTCGGCGGGTTGTGACGGGTGGTTGGTCGTTGTTTGAGAACTGCACAGTGAACGCGAGCATCTGTGGCCAAGTTTTTAAGGGCGCACGGTGGATGCCTTGGCACCAGGAACCGATGAAGGACGTGGGAGGCCACGATAGTCCCCGGGGAGTCGTCAACCAGGCTTTGATCCGGGGGTTTCCGAATGGGGAAACCCGGCAGTCGTCATGGGCTGTCACCCACCGCTGAATATATAGGCGGTGTGGAGGGAACGCGGGGAAGTGAAACATCTCAGTACCCGCAGGAAGAGAAAACAACCGTGATTCCGGGAGTAGTGGCGAGCGAAACTGGATGAGGCCAAACCTCAAGCGTGTGAGACCCGGCAGGGGTTGCGCTTGGGGGGTTGTGGGATCTCTCTTTCACAGTCTGCCGGCTGTGAGACGAGTCAGAAACCGTTGATGTAGGCGAAGGACATGCGAAAGGTCCGGCGTAGAGGGTAAGACCCCCGTAGTCGAAACGTCAGCGGCTCGTTTGAGAGACACCCAAGTAGCACGGGGCCCGAGAAATCCCGTGTGAATCTGGCGGGACCACCCGTTAAGCCTAAATATTCCCTGGTGACCGATAGCGGATAGTACCGTGAGGGAATGGTGAAAAGTACCGCGGGAGCGGAGTGAAATAGTACCTGAAACCGTGTGCCTACAAGCCGTGGGAGCGTCGGAACAAGGCTTGCCTTGTTCTCGTGACTGCGTGCCTTTTGAAGAATGAGCCTGCGAGTTTGCGGTGTGTTGCGAGGTTAACCCGTGTGGGGAAGCCGTAGCGAAAGCGAGTCCGAATAGGGCGACCCAGTAGCGCGCCCAAGACCCGAAGCGGAGTGATCTAGCCATGGGCAGGCTGAAGCGGAGGTAAGACTTCGTGGAGGGCCGAACCCACCAGGGTTGAAAACCTGGGGGATGACCTGTGGTTAGGGGTGAAAGGCCAATCAAACTCCGTGATAGCTGGTTCTCCCCGAAATGCATTTAGGTGCAGCGTCGTGTGTTTCTTGCCGGAGGTAGAGCACTGGATAGGCGATGGGCCCTACCGGGTTACTGACCTTAGCCAAACTCCGAATGCCGGTAAGTGAGAGCGCGGCAGTGAGACTGTGGGGGATAAGCTCCATGGTCGAGAGGGAAACAGCCCAGAGCATCGACTAAGGCCCCTAAGCGTACGCTAAGTGGGAAAGGATGTGGAGTCGCAGAGACAACCAGGAGGTTGGCTTAGAAGCAGCCACCCTTGAAAGAGTGCGTAATAGCTCACTGGTCTAGTGATTCCGCGCCGACAATGTAGCGGGGCTCAAGCGTACCGCCGAAGTCGTGTCATTCCAGCATGAGGGCCAACGCCCGCTGGGATGGGTAGGGGAGCGTCGTGTGCCGGGTGAAGCTGCGCCGGAAGGCAGTGGTGGACGGTTCACGAGTGAGAATGCAGGCATGAGTAGCGATACATACGTGAGAAACGTGTGCGCCGATTGACTAAGGGTTCCTGGGTCAAGCTGATCTGCCCAGGGTAAGTCGGGACCTAAGGCGAGGCCGACAGGCGTAGTCGATGGATAACCGGTTGATATTCCGGTACCCGCTTTGAAACGCCCAATATCGAGCCCATTAATGCTAAGGCCGTGAAGCCGCCCTGGAGCCTTCGGGCAAAGGGGAGTGGTGGAGCCGCCGATCCAAGGTGGTAGTAGGTAAGCGATGGGGTGACGCAGGAAGGTAGTCCAGCCCGGGCGGTGGTTGTCCCGGGGTAAGGGTGTAGGACGTCAGGTAGGCAAATCCGCCTGACATTAAGTCTGAGACCTGATGCCGAGCCGATTGTGGTGAAGTGGATGATCCTATGCTGTCGAGAAAAGCCTCTAGCGAGTTTCATGGCGGCCCGTACCCTAAACCGACTCAGGTGGTCAGGTAGAGAATACCGAGGCGTTCGGGTGAACTATGGTTAAGGAACTCGGCAAAATGCCCCCGTAACTTCGGGAGAAGGGGGGCCACACCCGGTGACGGCACTTGCTGCCAGAGCTGGGGGTGGCCGCAGAGACCAGCGAGAAGCGACTGTTTACTAAAAACACAGGTCCGTGCGAAGCCGTAAGGCGATGTATACGGACTGACGCCTGCCCGGTGCTGGAACGTTAAGGGGACCGGTTAGTCACTCTTCGGGGTGGCGAAGCTGAGAACTTAAGCGCCAGTAAACGGCGGTGGTAACTATAACCATCCTAAGGTAGCGAAATTCCTTGTCGGGTAAGTTCCGACCTGCACGAATGGCGTAACGACTTCTCGACTGTCTCAACCATAGGCCCGGTGAAATTGCACTACGAGTAAAGATGCTCGTTTCGCGCAGCAGGACGGAAAGACCCCGGGACCTTTACTACAGTTTGATATTGGTGTTCGGTTCGGCTTGTGTAGGATAGGTGGGAGACTGTGAACCCGGTACGCCAGTATCGGGGGAGTCGCCGTTGAAATACCACTCTGGTCGTGCTGGATGTCTAACCTGGGTCCGTGATCCGGATCAGGGACAGTGTCTGATGGGTAGTTTAACTGGGGCGGTTGCCTCCCAAAGGGTAACGGAGGCGCCCAAAGGTTCCCTCAGCCTGGTTGGTAATCAGGTGTTGAGTGTAAGTGCACAAGGGAGCTTGACTGTGAGACTGACGGGTCGAGCAGGGACGAAAGTCGGGACTAGTGATCCGGCGGTGGCTTGTGGAAGCGCCGTCGCTCAACGGATAAAAGGTACCCCGGGGATAACAGGCTGATCTTCCCCAAGAGTCCATATCGACGGGATGGTTTGGCACCTCGATGTCGGCTCGTCGCATCCTGGGGCTGGAGTCGGTCCCAAGGGTTGGGCTGTTCGCCCATTAAAGCGGTACGCGAGCTGGGTTTAGAACGTCGTGAGACAGTTCGGTCCCTATCCGCTGTGCGCGTAGGAATATTGAGAAGGGCTGTCCCTAGTACGAGAGGACCGGGACGGACGAACCTCTGGTGTGCCAGTTGTTCTGCCAAGGGCATGGCTGGTTGGCTACGTTCGGGAGGGATAACCGCTGAAAGCATCTAAGCGGGAAGCCTGCTTCGAGATGAGTATTCCCACCCACTTGATGGGGTAAGGCTCCCAGTAGACGACTGGGTTGATAGGCCAGATATGGAAGCCTGGTAACGGGTGGAGTTGACTGGTACTAATAGGCCGAGGGCTTGTCCTCAGTTGCTCGCGTTCACTGTGTTGGTTCTGAAACCACGAACAGCCGTGTCGGCTGAACAACACCACTTAATTGAAGAGTGTGCTTGTTCGCTGCCCTGTTTGAGGTCCCGCTTCGCGGCGGGAATTCATAGGGTTTCGGTGGTCATAGCGTGAGGGAAACGCCCGGTTACATTCCGAACCCGGAAGCTAAGCCTTACAGCGCCGATGGTACTGCAGGGGGGACCCTGTGGGAGAGTAGGACGCCGCCGAACAATCTTTGGAGGACCCTTGGTCCCAGCGTTCACGCTGGGACCAAGGGTCCTTTTTGTTTTGCCGAAGGGCGCAGACTACGCGGCTGCGTCAGAATGACTGCGGTACCGAAGACTAGGAGTCACCGATGTCCACCAACTCTCCCGACGAGCGACCGGAGCGCGAGCAGCGCCGCCGGGACGGTGGCGACCGGGGCGGCTACCGAAGCGGACCGCGTCGCGACAACGACCGCGGCGGGTTCCGCCGTGACGACCGCGGTGACCGTGGTGACCGCGGTGGGTTCCGCCGTGATGACAACCGTGGTGGCTTCCGTGGCCGCGACGACCGGCGTGACGATCGCCGGGATGACCGGCGTGACGACCGTGACCGTGGCGATCGTGGCGGTTTCCGTCGTGACGACAGCCGTGGTGGGGACCGTGATCGTGGGTTCCGTCGTGATGGGGACCGTCCGGCCTTCCGCCGCGACGACCGCCGCGACGACCGCGGTGACCGCGGTGGGTTCCGCCGTGATGACAACCGTGGTGGCTTCCGTGGCCGCGACGACCGGCGCGATGACCGTCGTGACGACCGGGACCGTGGTGAGCGCGGTGGCTTCCGCCAAGACGATCGCGGTGGCTTCCGTCGCGACGACCGGCGCGATGACCGTGACCGTGGCGGCTTCCGCCGCGACGGCGACCGCCCGGCCTTCCGCCGTGACGACCGGCGCGACGACCGCGACCGTGGCGATCGTGGCGGTTTCCGTCGTGACGACAGCCGTGGTGGGGACCGGGACCGTGGGTTCCGTCGTGATGGGGACCGTCCGGCCTTCCGCCGTGACGACCGGCGTGATGACCGCGGTGACCGCGGTGGGTTCCGCCGTGATGACAACCGTGGTGGCTTCCGTGGCCGCGACGACCGGCGTGACGATCGCCGCGATGACCGCCGTGACGACCGCGACCGCGGTGACCGTGGCGGCTTCCGTCGCGACGACCGTCGTGACGACCGCGATCGTGGTGAGCGCGGTGGCTTCCGCCAGGACGATCGCGGTGGCTTCCGTCGCGACGACCGGCGCGATGACCGTGACCGTGGTGACCGTGGCGGCTTCCGCCGCGACGGCGACCGCCCGGCCTTCCGCCGTGACGACCGGCGCGACGACCGCCGCGATGACCGGCGTGACGACCGCGACCGCGGTGACCGCGGTGGCTTCCGCCGTGACGACAACCGGGGTGGCTTCCGTGGGAACGGGCCCCGGCGCGACGACGGCCGGGGACGCCCGGGCGGCGGCGGTTTCCGTGGCCGCGACGACCGGGGCGACCGCGGCGGCTTCCGCCGTGACGACCGCCGTGACGACCGCGGTGACCGCGAGCCGGTCAAGCGGCTGCCGATCCCCGAGGACGTCACTGGCGAGGAGATCGACAAGGACGTGCGCCAGGAGCTCCAGAGCATGCCGAAGGGGCTCGCTGACGACGTCGCCAAGAACCTGGTGATGGTCGCCAGGCTCATCGACGAGGACCCCGAGCAGGCCTACGGCTACGCGAAGGTCGCCCTGCGCCTCGCCTCGCGCGTCGCGGCCGTACGCGAGGCTGCGGGCTTCGCCGCGTACGCGAACCAGAAGTACAGCGAGGCGCTGGCGGAGTTCCGCACCGCCCGGCGGATGACCGGCAACGTGGAGCTGTGGCCGGTCATGGCCGACTGCGAGCGCGGGCTCGGCCGGCCGGAGAAGGCCCTGGAGATGGCCGGTGCGCCCGAGGTGCACAAGCTGGACAAGGCCGGGCAGGTCGAGATGCGCCTCGTGGCCGCCGGAGCCCGGCGTGACATGGGGCAGCTCGACGCCGCGATCGTGACGCTGCAGAGCCCCGAGCTGGCCTCCAACTCGGTGCAGCCCTGGACCGCGCGGCTGCGGTACGCGTACGCCGACGCGCTGCTGGCCGCCGGGCGCGAGGACGAGGCGCGCGAGTGGTTCGCCAAGGCTGTCGAGTCCGACAAGGACGGCAGCACGGACGCCTCCGACCGGCTCGCCGAGCTGGACGGCGTCGAGTTCGTCGATGCCCTCGTGACGGACGGCGAAGCCCCCGAGCAGCCGGTGGACGGCGACGAGCCGCAGGCCCCCGCCGAGGCCGACGCCGAGACCCCGGAGCGGGACGAGGACTGACGTCCAGGCGCAGCAAGAGCAGTACGAGCAGCAAGAGCAGTGAGCGACAGGGGCGGCCCTCCACACGGAGGGCCGCCCCTGCGGCGTAACGGATGACCGCGTACGGATAGAGAGACGTACAGGCGCGTCGGCGGGTGGCCGTCGCGCCCGTCGGCCTCGGGCTAGAACGCCAGGTCGCGCAGGACCACGCCCGTCGCGGGCTTCGGGCCGAACGACGTCGACTTGCGGGGCATCGTGACGCCCTGCTGCGCCAGGTCGCGGACGACCTCCTCACGGACCGGGTGCATGAGGACGGCCGTGCCGCCCTCGCGCTCGGCCTTCTCGACCGTGGCCTCCGTGTGGTGGATGTACGCGATGTGCTCGGGGGCGTCCGGGATGCGCCAGATGTGGTCCAGGAGCGTGGCGTGCAGGACCGTCGCGTCGAGGGTGCGCCACGCCTCCGGACGGCCGAGGGGGACCGTACGGGCGATCAGGTCCGGGGACGGGCGGTCGATCAGGTGGTACGTGCCGTCGCCCGCCAGCAGGAAGGCGTTGCCCTCCGAGACGGCGTCCGCGAGGGCGTCCAGGGCCTGGCCGAGCGGGCACTCCAGAGTGCGTACCCGGAAGGAGCCGTCCAGGGCCGCCAGGGCGTCGGCGACCGGGAGGCGGTGGAGGTAGCGGTGGATGGCGCGGACCCGCAGCGGATAGCGGAAGGTGTCCACGAGCAGGACCAGACCGAAGTCCCACGGGCTCGGCGAGCCGTGCTCGCCGCGCAGCCGCAGATAGGTGGCCCAGCGGTGGTGGCCGTCGGCGATCAGGGCCTGGTGACGGGCCAGATCTGACTGGATCACGGCGACCTCGGCCGGGTCCGTCACCGCCCACAGACGGTGGCTGAAACCGTCCTCCGTGGTCGTCGAGAGCAACGGCTTGTGGAGTATGGCGCGCTCTATGGCGGTGGCGGCGCCTCCCGGGGCCGCGTCACCGCGGTAGGTCAGGAGCAGCGGTTCGAGGTTCGCCGCCGTCGCGCGCATCAGGGCGGCGCGGTCGTCGATCACGTGCGGCATGACGTCCTCGTGCGGCAGGACGACGCCTTGCGACGGCTCGGACAGGCGCAGGGCGCCGATGATGCCGCGCTGCAGGATGTCGCCGTCGTGCTGTTCGTACACGTACAGGCTGGGCAGCGCGTCCGGGGCGAGGACGCCCTCGCTCAGCCAGTCGTGCAGGGTGTCCGCGGCCTGCTGGTCGCGCGCGGCCTGGGTGGTGGCCTGCGGCAGGATGAGACGGACGATGTTGTGCGGGTCGGAGGACTCCAACTCCAGGAGCCCGTCGGGCCGTACCACCACGTCGTACGGAGGTGAGGTCACGGCGGCGAGACTGCCGACCTGCTGCGGGTCGTAGCGCACGCCGCGGAACGGAATCAGGTCGAGGCCTTGGACGTCCGTGTGACCCACTGTGTTCATTAGTGCATCGTAAGTGTGTCAGTGGCATGCGCGATGATCGGTGTAGTGGATCTCACGAGGAGCGATACGTAATGAGCCAGACCGGCGGTCAGAGCGTCCGGACCCGGCCCGCGGGCAGCGCGCGTGCGCTCAGCGAGGCGTACGACACGGCACTGCTCGACCTGGACGGAGTGGTGTACGCGGGCGGGCACGCGATCGCGCACGCCGTGGAGTCGCTCGAAACGGCCCGCTCAGGCGGCATGCATCTCGCGTACGTGACGAACAACGCGCTGCGCACCCCGGAAGCCGTGGCGGAGCACCTGACCGAGCTCGGCATCCCCGCCGAGCCGTCGGACGTGATCACCTCGGCGCAGGCCGTGGCGCGCCTGATGAGTGACCAACTGCCCACGGGAGCAAGGGTGTTGGTGGTCGGCGGCGAGGGCCTGAGGGTCGCTCTGCGTGAGCGCGGCCTGGAGCCCGTGGAGTCGGCGGACGATTCGCCGGCGGCGGTGGTGCAGGGGTACGGCGGGCCCGAGTTGCCGTGGGGGCGGTTCGCGGAGGCCTGTTACGCGATCGCGCGCGGGGTGCCGTGGTTCGCCTCCAACACGGACCTGACGATCCCCGGCGCCCGGGGCATCGCGCCGGGGAACGGCGCGGCCGTGGAGGTGGTCCGCATCGCCACGGGAGCGGAGCCGCAGGTGGCCGGGAAGCCGCTGCCTCCCATGCACCGGGAGACGATCCTGCGGACCGGGGCGAAGCGGCCGCTGGTGGTGGGCGACCGGCTCGACACGGACATCGAGGGGGCGTTCAACGGCGGTGTGGACTCGCTGCTCGTCCTCACGGGCGTGACGGACGGGGCGGCACTGCTCGCCGCGCGGCCCGAGCACCGGCCGACGTACGTCGACGCCGACCTGCGGGGGCTGCTGGGCGGGCAGCCCGAAGTGGAGTCCGTAGAGGGCGGGTTCGCGTGCGGGGGCTGGAGCGCTTCCGCGCGCGGGGACGCGCTGGCACTCGAAGGCGAAGGCGCCGCGCTCGACGGGCTGCGGGCGCTGTGCGCGGTGGCCTGGAGCGAGGCGGGGGACGGGGCGTGCGGGCTCGACGGGGAGAAGGCGCTGGCCCGGCTCGGGTTGTGAAGGGCCGCCTCTCCCGGGGCCGCCCCGGTCTTCAGGGCGTGAGTTTCGCGGACTTGGCGACGGCCTCGGCCAGGAGTTCCAGGACCGGGGCGTAACCCGTGTAGCTGTAGCGCTCCTCCACGGATTACGGGACGATCTGGCCCGCCTTCACCGCGGGGAGCGCGGCTTGCTCACGTCGAGGTCGCCCGGCTGCGGGTCGAGGTCGAGGGCGGCGCCCGCGGACAGCAGTGCGTGCCGGGAGGGACCGGCGGGCCGGAGGGCGCGAGAGGACCGGGGCGTGCGTGGTTCTTCTCTCATCGAACCAGCAGGGGGTCAATGGGAGGGTAGGCTAACCTAACCTCGTGTTGGTCGACAGTCCCCCCGAACCCCGCGCGGAATCCCCGGCCGCGCCGCCCAACCGCCGCGCGCTGCGCGGCATCGGGCTGCTCCTCTCCGCCGTCCTGCTGCTGGCCGTCGTGTTCGCCAGCATCTCCGTCGGAGCCAAACCGCTGTCCATGGGCCAGGTCTGGCACGGTCTTTTCCAGGACTCGGGGACGTACGCCGACGTGGTCGTCGGCGAGCGGGTCTCGCGGACGCTGCTCGGGGTGCTCGTGGGGGTCGCCCTCGGCCTCTCCGGCGCCGTCCTGCAGGCCCTGACCCGCAATCCGCTGGCCGACCCGGGACTGCTCGGCATCAACATGGGCGCCTCGGCCGCCGTCGTCACCGCCATCAGCTTCTTCGGCGTCACCTCGCTGAGCGGCTATGTGTGGTTCGCCTTCGCGGGGTCCGCGATCGTCGGTGTACTCGTGTACATGCTCGGCGGCACCCGCAACGCCACGCCCGTGCGGCTCGCGCTCGCCGGCACGGCCCTGACCGCGGCGCTCACCGGCTATCTGCAGGCCGTGATGATCACCGACAACACCGCGCTCGACAAGATGCGCTTCTGGACCGTGGGCTCGCTCGCCTCGGCCAAGACGGAGACCATCCAGCAGGTCCTGCCGTTCCTCGTCCTCGGCATCCTCATCGCGCTGGGCCTCGCCCGGCCGCTGAACGCGCTCGGCATGGGCGACGACACCGCCCGCGCCCTCGGCGCCCGGCTGAACCGGACCCGCGCGCTCTCCATGGCCGCCGCGACGCTGCTGTGCGGGGCCGCCACCGCCGCCTGCGGGCCCATCATGTTCGTCGGCCTGATGGTGCCGCACGTCGTGCGCTCCTTCACCGGGCCCGACATGCGCTGGATCATGCCGTACGCGGCGCTCCTCTCGCCCGTGCTGCTGCTCGGCGCGGACGTCCTCGGCCGCGTGGTCTCGCGCCCCGCGGAGCTCCAGGTCGGCGTCGTCACCGCGGCCATCGGCGCCCCGGTCTTCATCTTCCTGGTACGACGGCAGAGGATGGCCCAGCTGTGAAGGCGATACGCACCAAGGGCGGGCTCTCCGTCCGCCTCGACGTCCGCTCGGCCGTGGTCGTGGCGGCGCTCGTGGTCGCCGGGCTCGCCGCGAGCGTCGTGCTGATCGGCACCGGCGACTTCCCCATCCCGGCCGCCGACGTCATCCGCACGCTGCTCGGCAACGGCGACGCCGGGCAGGAGTTCATCATCAACGACCTGCGGCTGCCGCGGGTCCTCGTCGGCCTGCTCGTGGGCGCGTCCCTCGGGCTCGGCGGCGCCCTGTTCCAGTCCATCTCCCGCAATCCGCTGGGCAGCCCGGACGTGCTCGGCCTCGGGCAGGGCGCGACCGCGGGCGCGCTCCTGATGATCGTCGTCTTCTCCGGCGGCGCGGCGCAGGTCGCGGCCGGAGCGCTCGTCGGCGGCCTCGTCACCGGCGCCGCGATGTATCTGCTCGCCTGGAAGCAGGGCGTGCACGGCTACCGGTTCGTCCTCGTCGGCATCGGCATGAACGCCCTCGCCGTCGCCGTGAACGGCTATCTGCTCACCAAGGCCGACTTCGTCGACGCCGCGCGCGCCGTCGTGTGGATGACCGGCTCGCTCGACGGCCGCGACTGGGAGCAGGTGTGGCCCCTGTTCTGGCTGTGCGTCGTGCTGCTGCCGATCGTCGTCGCGCACGCGCGCCCGCTGCGGATGCTGGAGATGGGCGACGACGTCGCGTACGCGCTCGGCGTGCCCGTCGAGCGCACCCGCGTCGCCCTGATGGGCTCCGCCGTGCTGCTCACCGCCGCCGCGACGGCCGCCGCCGGGCCCGTCAGCTTCGTTGCCCTGACCGCGCCGCAGCTCGCCCGCCGCCTCACCCGCTCACCGGGGCCGAACCTGCTGCCGTCGATGTGCATGGGCGCCACCCTGCTGATCGTCGCCGACTGGACCTCGCAGCGGGCGTTCGGCGCCGACCAGCTGCCCGTCGGCGTCGTCACGGGCGTCCTCGGCGGCGTCTATCTGCTGTGGCTCCTCGCTACCGAGCGCAAGGCGGGGCGGATATGAGCCGCACGGCACACGGCGGGCCCGCGCGGAGCGGTACCGCGCGCGGCGGAATCGGCAACAGCGGTACCGCGCGCGGCGGAACCGGGAACAGCGGCACCGCGCGCGGCGGGGCGTGGACCGGACCGCGCACCACCCCCTCGTACGAAGAAGCACACGACCAGGAGCGTGCCCAGTGAACCGGCTCATCGCCGACGACGTGACCCTCGGCTACGACCAGCGCGTCATCGCGGAGGGGCTCTCCGTCGAGATCCCCGACAACTCCTTCACGGTCATCGTCGGCCCGAACGCCTGCGGCAAGTCCACGCTCCTGCGCGCCCTGTCCCGGATGCTCAAGCCGTCGGCCGGGCGGGTGCTCCTGGACGGCGACGTCATCCACTCGATGCCCGCCAAGAAGGTCGCGCGCACCCTGGGGCTGCTCCCGCAGTCCTCGATCGCGCCCGACGGGATCACGGTGGGCGATCTGGTGGCACGCGGCCGCTACCCGCACCAGGGTTTGCTGCGCCAGTGGTCGGCCGACGACGAGCGGATCGTGCGGGAGTCGATGGAGTCCACCGGCGTCGCCGAACTCGCCGAGCGGTACGTCGACGAGCTCTCCGGCGGCCAGCGCCAGCGCGTGTGGATCGCGATGGCACTCGCCCAGCAGACACCGCTGCTGCTGCTCGACGAGCCCACCACCTTCCTCGACATCCAGCACCAGATCGACGTACTCGACCTGTGCGCCGAGCTCCACGAGGAGCAGGGCCGCACGCTCGTCGCCGTGCTGCACGACCTCAACCACGCCGCCCGGTACGCCACGCACCTCATCGCGCTGCGCGACGGCAAGGTCATCGCGCAGGGCGCGCCCCGCGACATCGTCACGGCGGATCTCGTGGAGGCGGCCTTCGGGCTGTCCTGCCAGGTCATCGACGACCCCGAGACCGGGACGCCGCTGGTGGTGCCCGCGGCCCGGCGGGCGCGCAGGACCGCGGTGGCTACAGCAGCTTCCTGAGGCGCAGCAGATCGCGGAAGCCCGCTTCGAGGCGGACACGGCCCGCGGCCCAGGCCTTGGCGAAGTCCAGGCGACCGGACACCAGCGCCACCAGGTCGTCGCCCGTCAGGGCGAGCCGGACCTGGGCCCGCTCGCGCGGCGGCCCCGGGTGATGGCCCGACACCTCGATCCGGCCGTTCTCCAGACGGCCGGTGAAGGTGGCGTCCAGATCCTTGATGTGGCAGCTCAGCGAGCGGTCCAGCGCCGCCGCACCGCGAACGTCGCCGTCGGCCGCCGCCAGGCTCGCCGACAGCCCGTCCAGTGCGCTGCGGCACTCCGCCATGGTCGCCATCGTGATCGACAGTACCGCAGGGCTTCGAGGTAGCGTCGGGGCATGAGCGACTCGACGCCGGGCCCCGAGCCCGAGGTCACAGAGGCGGACGTGCCCGTTCCGCAGCTGACGGAGGCGGCGGAGGAGGCCCACGCCGAGCCCGTCGACCCGGCCGCGCCCGCCCCCCTCGGCGTGCCCCGCACCCCCACTGGCAACGCCGACGTGGACGCCGGACTCGACCGGCTCGGCGACGCCGACCACCTCGCCACGGACGGCCACATCGAGGTGTACGAGGATGTGCACCGGGGCCTGCGCGACGCGCTGACCGCGCTGGACGCACGCCCCGGGCCCCCGACCCCCTCAGGGGCACCGACCACGAACGACAACAGGAGCTGAACCGAACGTGGCAGGAGTGGCACGCCGCCGCCTCGACGCCGAGCTGGTGCGCCGGAAGCTCGCGCGCTCGCGCGAGCACGCGAGCCAGCTGATCGCCGCCGGTCGCGTGACCGTCGGCAAGACCGTGGCGACCAAGCCCGCGACCCAGGTGGAGACGGCCGCCGCGATCGTCGTAGCCCAGGACGACGGCGACCCCGACTACGTCTCGCGCGGCGGCCACAAGCTCGCCGGCGCCCTCAAGGCCTTCGTCCCCGAGGGCCTCGTGGTGAAGGGCCGGCGCGCCCTCGACGCGGGCGCCTCCACCGGCGGTTTCACCGATGTGCTGCTGCGCTCCGGCGCCGGGCACGTCGTCGCCGTCGACGTCGGCTACGGCCAGCTCGCCTGGTCCCTGCAGAGTGACGACCGGGTCACCGTCAAGGACCGTACGAACGTACGCGAGTTGACGCTCGACCTCATCGACGGCGTCCCCGTCGACCTGGTGGTCGGCGATCTCTCCTTCATTCCGCTGGGGCTCGTGCTGCCCGCCCTGGTGCGCTGCGCGGCCCCGGACGCGGACCTCGTCCTGATGGTCAAGCCGCAGTTCGAGGTCGGCAAGGAGCGGCTCGGCAGCGGCGGCGTGGTCCGCTCACCCGAGCTGCGGGCCGAGATGGTGCGCACCGTGGCCCGGCAGGCCCACGAGCTCGGCCTCGGGGTGCGCGGGGTCACCGCGAGCCCCCTGCCCGGACCGTCCGGGAACGTCGAGTACTTTCTGTGGCTGCGCGCCGGGGCGCCGGAACTCGACCCGGCGGACGTCGACCGTGCCGTGGCGGAGGGGCCCCGTTGAGTCAGAGCCGAGCTCGTACAGTTTTTCTCCTTGCACACACCGGCCGTCCCGCGGCCATCCGCAGTGCCGAACTCGTCGTGCAGGGGCTGCTGCGCAGCGGTCTCGGCGTACGGGTCCTGGAGGCGGAGGCGGCCGACCTGCCGCTGCCGGACTCGGTGCAGACCGTCAAGGAGGCGACCCCCGCCTGCCTCGACGGGTGCGAGCTGCTCATCGTCCTCGGCGGTGACGGGACGCTGCTGCGGGGCGCCGAGTTCGCCCGCGCCTCCGGCGTGCCGATGCTCGGGGTGAACCTCGGCCGCGTCGGCTTCCTCGCCGAGGCCGAGCGGGACGACCTGGACAAGGTCGTCGACCGCGTCGTCACCAAGGCGTACGAGGTCGAGGAGCGCATGACCGTCGACGTCGTCGTGCACAGCAACGGCGATGTCGTCCACCGCGACTGGGCCCTCAACGAAGCCGCCGTGCAGAAGATGTCGGCCGAGCGGATGCTCGAGGTCGTCCTGGAGATCGACGGGCGTCCCGTCACCGGCTTCGGCTGCGACGGCATCGTGTGCGCGACCCCGACCGGCTCGACGGCCTACGCCTTCTCGGCGGGCGGGCCCGTGGTGTGGCCCGAGGTGGAGGCGCTGCTCATGGTGCCGATCAGCGCCCACGCCCTGTTCGCCAAGCCGCTGGTGACCTCGCCGGACTCGGTCCTCGCGGTTGAGGTGCAACCGCACACGCCGCACGGAGTGCTGTGGTGCGACGGGCGGCGGACCGTCGAACTGCCCGCCGGGGCACGGGTGGAGGTGCGCCGGGGGGCCGTGCCCGTACGGCTTGCGCGGCTGCACCACGCCTCGTTCACGGACAGGCTCGTGGCCAAATTCGCCCTGCCCGTGTCCGGGTGGCGGGGAGCGCCGCACTGACGCTGCCGCTGGGGCTGCGGGGGTGGCGCGTGGGGCGCCCGCGGGTTCGTCGGGGCTGGGCGCGCCGTTCCCCCGCGGCCCTGAAGGGGCGCTCCGTCTGCACGTCCGGGGATCAGGTGCCGCTCACCACGGATATCGCGCGGCGGCGCAGCACCGATGCGACCGGCAGGCCGGTGGCGGCCAGCGTCAGCAGGAGGGTGCCCGCCGCGATGCCCGCCACCACCGCACCCGGCAGATACGGCACCGCCGAGCCGAACGCCGTACTCAGGATCGGCGCGAGCGTCGCGAGGGCTATCGCGCCGCCGACGAGCAGCGCGGTCCCGGCCACGACCACGGCCTCCCACGCCGCCATCGCCCGCACTTGGCGGCGCTGGGAGCCGACCACGCGCAGCAGCGCCAGGTCGCGGCGGCGCTCGAAGGAGATCATGGCCAGCGTGTTCGCCGAGGCTATGGCGGCGAAGCCCGCGTACAGCCCCGTGCCCATGTAGTCCAGCCAGACTTCGCCGGTGGTGCCCGCGGAGCCCGTGTGGTGCTCGGCGGTCGTATGCATCGCGATCTTGGTGATGCCGAAGCCGACGACGAGCAGCAGGGGCACCACCGCGGCCGAGAAGCGCCGGGGCTGGGAGCGGACGTTGACCATCGCGAGCCGGGCCGAGGCGCCGCCGAAGCGGCCGACCGCCGCCGACACCAGCCAGGCCGCGGGCCCGATGAGCCGCGGACCGAGCAGCCCCGCGCCCACGCAGAACAGGATCAGGACCAGGAAGGCGCCCTCGCTCGCCTCGGCCGCGTCCTGCCGCGAGAGCAGCACCGACAGGGCCACGGCACCGGCCACCGCGAGCAGCCCGAGCGGGGCCCGCAGCCAGCCGAGGTCGCGTCTCCCTGCCGTCGCCTCGGCCAGCGCGCGGGCGGGACGCAGCAGGGAGAACCGCAGCGCCGACAGCACGGCGGCGAGCGCGGAGGTGACCGCCGCGACGCCCACGCACACCGGCAGCGCCAGCCAGCTGAACCGGAAGGGCACCTCGGCCGGGACCAGGCCGTGCTCCACCATGCCCGTGAACCACACGCGGGCCAGCACGCCGCCGACGGCGAAGCCGGCCAGCGCCGCCGGTATCGAGGCCGCCAGGGCCTGCCCGGCCACCGCGCGGCGGACCTGCCGGGGCCTGGCGCCGATGGAGCGCACCAGGGCCAGCTCGCGGTGCTGCTGGACGACGGCCGTGCCCATGGTCGACGCCACCACGAATATCGACATATAGATGGAGCCGATCAGGAGCACCGTGGCGATCTCGCCCACGCCGCTCTCCGTGAGGCGATGGCGGGCCTCGGCCGGGAGCCCGCTGGTGCTCGTGCTGCGCAGCACCATCGTCGAAGCGCTCACCACCGTCGCGGCGAACAGCGCCGCCACGGCCGTGCCGATGAACGCGGGGCGGTGCGCCCGCAGCGCCGCCCGTGCCAGTCCCGTACTCATACAGATCATGGTGGGGTGCCGGAGCCACCGGCCACCATGAAGATCGCCCCAGGATTTCCTGGGGGATAACCCCACTCCCGTGGGTGACAGGCGGCTCCGGCACGGCACGCCTTACCTGCGCCTTCACAGAACAGCTACGCGATGACACCAGGGCACGTCGCACACCGCCGCCCTGACCTCGTATGGTCTTGTCCGTGTTGGAGGAGATGCGGATACGGTCGCTCGGAGTCATCGACGACGCCGTGGTCGAGCTGTCGCCCGGCTTCACCGCCGTGACCGGCGAGACCGGAGCGGGCAAGACGATGGTCGTCACGAGCCTCGGGCTGCTGCTCGGCGGGCGCGCCGACCCCGCGCTGGTGCGGATCGGCGCCAAGTCGGCGGTGGTGGAGGGGCGCCTCACCGTGCCCGCGGGCGCCGCCGCGGCCCTGCGCGCCGAGGAGGCCGGGGCCGAACTGGACGACGGCGCCCTCCTGATCAGCCGCACCGTCTCCGCCGAGGGGCGCTCCCGGGCCCACCTCGGCGGTCGGTCCGTGCCCGTCGGGCTGCTGGCCGAGCTCGCCGACGACCTCGTCGCCGTCCACGGCCAGAGCGACCAGCAGGGCCTGCTCAAGCCCGCCCGGCAGCGCGGCGCGCTCGACCGGTACGCGGGGGACGCCGTCGCCGGGCCGCTGGACAAGTACACGGCGGCGTACCGGCGGCTGCGGGCCGTCAGCGCGGAGCTGGAGGAGATCACCACGCGGGCGCGGGAGCGCGCCCAGGAAGCCGACATGCTCCGCTTCGGCCTCGACGAGATCGCCGCCGTGGAGCCGCGCACCGGCGAGGACGTCGAACTCGCCGCCGAGGCCGAGCGGCTCGGCCACGCCGAGGCGCTCGCCTCCGCCGCCACCGCCGCCCACGCGGCGCTCGCGGGCAACCCCGAGGACCCGGAGGGCGTCGACGCCTCCACGCTCGTGGCGGGCGCGCACCGGGTCCTGGAGACCGTGCGGTCCCACGACTCCGCCCTCGCCGCCCTCGCCGAGCGCATCGGCGAAGTCGGCATCCTGCTCGCCGACGTGGCGGGCGAGCTCGCCGGGTACGCCGACGACCTGGACGCCGATCCGCTGCGGCTCGCCGCCGTCGAGGAGCGGCGGGCGGCGCTCACGCAGCTGACGCGCAAGTACGGCGAGGACGTCGGCGCCGTGCTCGCCTGGGCCGAGGCCGGGGCGGCGCGGCTCGCGGAGCTGGAAGGCGACGACGACCGGCTCGAGGACCTCACCGCCGAGCGGGACGCGCTGCGCACCGAACTCGCCGGGCTCGCGCGGGAGCTGACCGAGGCGCGCGCCGAGGCCGCCGCGCGGTTCGCGGCCGCCGTCACGGAGGAGCTGGCCTCGCTGGCGATGCCGCACGCGCGCGTGACGATCGACGTACGGCAGACCGACGACCCCGAGGGAGTGGAGATCGACGGGCGGACCGTCGCCTACGGCCCCTCCGGCGTCGACGAGGTCGAGCTGCTGCTCGCGCCCCACCCCGGGGCGCCGCCCCGGCCCATCGCCAAGGGCGCGTCCGGCGGTGAGCTGTCGCGCGTGATGCTCGCCGTGGAGGTCGTCTTCGCCGGGACGGACCCCGTGCCGACGTACCTCTTCGACGAGGTCGACGCGGGTGTCGGCGGCAAGGCGGCCGTCGAGATCGGGCGGCGGCTCGCGAAGCTCGCGAAGTCCGCGCAGGTGGTGGTGGTCACCCACCTTCCGCAGGTGGCGGCGTTCGCGGACCGGCAGCTGCTGGTGGAGAAGACGCACGACGGGTCCGTGACGCGGTCCGGCGTACAGGTCCTCGAGGGCGAGGACCGGGTGCGCGAGCTGTCGCGGATGCTGGCGGGCCAGGAGGACTCCGAGACGGCGCGGGCCCACGCGGAGGAGCTCCTCGCGGCGGCCCGGGCGGACGGCTAGCCCCCGGCGCGCGCCGGGGCCGCCCTCCAACACGCCCGGCGAGCACGTCGGATTCGTCAGAGACTTCCTGTCGAGGGGGCGCTCTTGCGAAGATGCGGGGGCCGACGGGGGAGGGGGCGTGTGGTGGGTGGACGCCGGGGCCGGGTCGAGCGCGTGCTCATCCGTGAGAGTGATCCCTTACGCGGAGTTGTCCGGCCCGATCCGGAAGGGGGCCTTTCGGCTGTGCCGGAACGGCCGTACGGACTGGCATCCTTGGCGCGGTGACGGGCGGGGACCGACCGCCCGGACCGCCGGCGCCCACCCGTTCCGTCGGCGCGCCGCCCGCCGACCCGACCCAGGAGTCCCGGCCACGTGAGCCACGTGAGCACCCCCGTACCGCAGGGCCAGACGCCGCTGCACACCGTGCAAGTCCTGGGCGGCGGCAGCGCGGGAAGCAGCGCGCACGTCCGGTCGCTCGCCACCGGCCTCGCCGCGAGGGGCGTGCGCGTCACGGTGTGCGCCCCCGCAGAGGCCGGCGAGGTCTACGACTTCGCGGGCACCGGCGCCCAGCACCTGGCGGTGCCGCGCCGCAGCGACCCCGCGTCGGTGGCCGCGCTCAGGGCGGCCTGCGCGGACGCCGACCTCGTGCACGCGCACGGGCTGCACGCCGGGCTGCGCGCCGCCATCGCCCTGACGGGGCGCCGGGTGCCGCTCGTGGTCACCTGGCACACCCGCGCCCACGCGTCCGGTCCCCGCGCCCAGGTCCTGCGCCTGCTCGAGCGGCGCGTCGCCAGGGCCGCGGCCGTGGTCCTCGGCACCTCGTCCGACCTGGTCGACCGCGCCCGCCGCAGGGGCGCGCGCGACGCCCGGCTCGCGCCGGTCGCGCTTCCGGCGCCCCGGGGCGCACGGGCCCCGGAGCACGAGCCCGAGCTGCCCCGGCACAAGGTCCGCGCGGAACTGGGTGCCGTGGACCGGCCGTTGCTGCTGGCCGTCGGCGCCCTCGAAGCGCACCGCGGCCACGACGTGCTCCTGGACGCCGCGCGGACCTGGACCGCGCTCGATCCGGTGCCGCTGCTGGTGATCGCGGGGGAGGGGGCGCGGCGGTCCGCGCTCCAGACCCGCATCGACGCCGAGGAGCTGCCCGCGCGCCTGCTCGGGCGGCGTGACGACGTGCCCGAACTGCTCGCGGCGGCCGACCTCGCGCTGCTGCCGAGCAGCTGGGAGTCGCGCTCGCTGCTCGCCCAGGAGGCCCTCCACGCGCGCGTACCGCTCGTGGCGACCGCGGTGGGCGGCATCCCCGAGCTGGTGGGCGACGCCGCCGAGCTCGTCCCCTACGGCGACGCCCAGGCCCTCGCCGACGCCGTCGTACGGCTGCTCACCGACGACGCGCGCCGTCGGGAGCTGCGGGACCTGGGCGCGGCCCAGGCGGCCTCCTGGCCCACCGAGGACGAGACGGTCACCCAGGTCCTCAGCGTCTACGACGAGCTGACGCAGCCCCTCACGTCGTACTGAGCGCCGGAGCCCCGGACCTAGTCATCGGAGCCCCGGACGGGGTCAGGCCGTGCCGGTCGGCGTCCCCGGTACGTGTCGGCGGGCCCGCAGGGCCAGGCTCAGGGCCAGGACCGTCTGCGGGTCGTCGAGGTCGGTGCCCAGGAGTTCGCTGATCCGGGCGAGGCGGTTGTAGAGGGTCTGGCGGTTCAGATGGAGTTCGCGGGCGGTCTCCGCCTTGCGGCCCGCGTGGGCCAGGTACGTCTCGAGGGTGGGCAGCAGCGGCGGCTTGGAGCGCTGGTCGTGGGCGCGCAGCGGGCCGATCGCGCGGTCGACGAACGCCGCCAGGTCGGGGTGGGCCCGCAGCCGCCACAGGAGCAGGTCGATGTCCAGGCGCCGCGCGTCGTACCAGGGGCGTTCCGGCAGGCCCTGCGCCGCCGTCGCGGTCTCGGCCGCGTGCCTGAGCCCCGCCGACGCCGCCGCCCAGCCGCCCGCGACGCCCACCACCACGACCGGAGGCGGGGAGTCCGCTCGCTGCATGCCCGCCCGCTCCACCCCGGCCCGCAGGGCGGCGGCGACCCGGTCCGCGACCGTGGCGCGCTCCGCCTCGGCCCGCAGGCCGAGCAGGAGCGGAACCCTTCCCTCTACGGGGCGCACGCCGAGCAGCACCGGCACGCCCACCGCCGTCAGCTCCTCCGCGACCGCGCGCGCGAGCACCGCCCAGCCGCTGCCCGACGGCGCCCCGGCGGCGGCTCCGGCCAGGCGCATCACGACCGGAAGGAGCGGGCCGCGGCCCGGTTTGAAGCCGAGCACGCGAGCCTGCGCGGGCGCGTCGTCGGCGGTGATGCGGCCCTCGGCGAGGTCGGTGAGGAAGTCGCCCCGGCCGCGCGCGGCGAGCTCCTCGTCCTGGCGCGCCTGCATCAGGACCACCGCGAGGCTGCCCGCGGCGCGCTCGGCCGCGATCCGGTGCACGGGAAGCAGCGCGGACTCGACGGCGAGCAGCACGAGCCGGGCCCGCACCGAGCCCGCCCCGGGGCCGCCGCCCGGCACGTCGACGAACACGGCGCCCGCGGGCGGCTCGTCCCGGTCGGCCTGCCGCCCGCGCAGGCCCTCCCACACCTGGAGCGGGTCCGCGCACGCGCCGCCCGCCCCGGCGGCGTACAGGAGCTGTCCCTCGGCCGTCTCCAGGAAGACCGGGTTGCCGCTGAACTCCGCGAGGACGGAAAGGACCTGGGGCACGCCACCGCCGCCGAGGAGCGCTTCGGTGCAGCGCCGGTGCACCTCTTCGGCGCGGCGCAGGAGCGCGTAGTGGCCGTTGACGATCTCCGTGTGCACCTCTTCGGTGACCGTCACGAACGGCACCTCGCGGTGCAGCTGCACGAGGGGCAGCCCCGCCGCGCGCGCCGTGTCCACGAGCGCGGCGGGCAGCCGGGAGAAGCGCGGCCCGAGCTCGACGACCAGGGCGGCGATACCGCGCTCGGCCAGGTCGCGGACGAAGGCGCGCTGGTCGGCGGGGCGGGTGCCGAGGCCGAGGCCCGTGGTCAGGAGCAGCTCGCCGCCCTTGAGGAGCGAGGCGATGTTCGGCACCTCGCCCGCGTGCACCCAGCGCACCGTCCGGTGCAGCCGGTCGGCGCCCGCGAGGACCTCCGGAAGGCCGCCGCGCAGGCCCGGAAGCTCCAGTGCCCGCTGTACGGTGATGCCGCCCTGAGAGTCCTGACTTTCCATGGGGCGGACGCTACCTGACCTGGGCCGGGGCATCGGCCGCCGTCCGAGGGCCGCGCGGCCGCCGCCCCGCCCTGTCCTGGCGGCCAGGACTTCACCCGGCCGCCATCCGTGCGTGCGGTCTCAGCCGCCGTACGCCCCCGACGCCGTGAGCCGCAGGGCCGTGTCGATGAGCGGCACGTGGCTGAACGCCTGCGGGAAGTTGCCCACTTGGCGCTTCAGGCGCGGGTCCCACTCCTCGGCGAGCAGCCCCAGGTCGTTGCGCAGGGCGAGCAGGCGCTCGAAGAGCTTGCGGGCCTCGTCCACGCGGCCGATCATCGCCAGGTCGTCGGCCATCCAGAACGAGCAGGCGAGGAACGCTCCCTCGTCGCCCTCCAGGCCGTCCACGCCCGCGTCGTCACCGGACGTCGGATAGCGCAGGATGAATCCGTCCGGCGTGGACAGCTCGCGCTGGATGGCCTCGATGGTGCCGATGACGCGCTTGTCGTCCGGCGGCAGGAAGCCCACCTGGGGGATGAGCAGCAAGGACGCGTCCAGCTCCTTGGAGCCGTAGGACTGCGTGAAGGTGTTGCGCTCCTTGTCGTAGCCCTTGTCGCAGACGTCCCGGTGGATGTCGTCGCGCAGCTCGCGCCAGCGCTCCAGGGGGCCGTCGGCGTCGCCGGACTCGATGAGCTTGATGGTGCGGTCGACGGCGACCCAGGCCATCACCTTGGAGTGCACGAAGTGGCGGCGGGGGCCGCGGACCTCCCAGATGCCCTCGTCCGGCTCGTTCCAGTGCGTCTCCAGGTAGCGGATCAGCTTGAGCTGGAGCAGCGAGGCGTAGTCGTTGCGGGCGAGGCCCGTCATGTGGGCCAGGTGCAGGGCCTCGGTGACCTCGCCGTAGACGTCGAGCTGGAGCTGGTGCGCCGCGCCGTTGCCCACGCGGACCGGGCCGGAGTTCTCGTAGCCCGGGAGCCAGTCGAGCTCGGCCTCGCCCAGCTCGCGCTCGCCCGCGATGCCGTACATGATCTGGAGGTTCTCCGGGTCGCCGGCGACGGCGCGCAGGAGCCACTCGCGCCAGGCGCGGGCCTCCTCGCGGTAGCCGGTGCGCAGGAGCGAGGAGAGGGTGATGGCCGCGTCGCGCAGCCAGGTGAAGCGGTAGTCCCAGTTGCGGGAGCCGCCGATGTCCTCCGGCAGGGAGGTGGTGGGGGCGGCGACGATGCCGCCGGTGGGGGCGTACGTCAGGGCCTTGAGCGTGATCAGGGAGCGCACCACCGCCTCGCGGTAGGGCCCGTGGTACGTACAGTGCTCGACCCATTCGCGCCAGAAGTCCTCGGTCGCCGTGAGGGCGGCCTCCGGCTCGGGGTGGGCGGGCGGCTGCTTGTGGGAGGGCTGCCAGGAGAGGGTGAAGGCGATGCGGTCGCCGGGCCCGACGGTGAAGTCCGAGTACGTCGTCAGGTCCTTGCCGAAGGTCTCGGCGGAGGTGTCGAGCCACACCGAGTCCGGCCCGGCCACGGCGACCGTGCGGCCGTCGACCTTGTGCACCCACGGCACGACGCGGCCATAGCTGAAGCGCATCCGCAGGGCCGAGCGCATCGGCACGCGGCCGCTGACGCCCTCCACGATCCGCACCAGCTGGGGGGCGTCGCTGTCACGCGGAGGCATGAAGTCGATCACCCGGACCGTGCCGCGCGGGGTGTCCCACTCGGACTCCAGGACCAGTGAGTCCCCGCGGTACGTCCGTCGGCTCGCGGCCTCGGGCCGCGCGCCCGGAGCGTGCGCGGGGCCGAGGCGCCAGAAGCCGTGTTCCTCCGTGCCGAGGAGGCCCGCGAAGACGGCGTGGGAGTCGAAGCGGGGCAGACACAGCCAGTCGACCGTGCCGTCCCGGCAGACCAGCGCCGCGGTCTGCATGTCTCCGATCAGTGCGTAATCCTCGATGCGCCCGGCCACGTGCATCCCCATTCAAACGGCCACGTTCGCCCGCTCTCGGGGCGCTCGTTCTACGGTCAAGGGTTCGCTGCAAAGAACGAACTGCCGGGCCCGAGTGTTTCCGGTGGTCTCCAGAAATGGCGACGGGGGATGGTTCCGCCCGCGCGCGTGGGTCGGCAGCAAGTGTCCGAGCAACATACATCGGCGCCGCCGCAATCTGCCCCCTCGTCCAGCCAACGTGGCTAGGCCGAACGAGTTGCGGCACGCACATGTGTGCGCGGTGAAGATCGTGTACGTGACGTGAATGCGCGTGTCAAGGGGTGGCCGGAAGCGGGCCCCTCTTGACGCTGATACCCTGGTAGCCCGTGAGCCGGTGGTCATCGAACCCCCGAACCGCAGCGACGGCACCTCCCTCCGAGCGGAGAAGCAAGCACGGAGCGGACGCCGGTACGCACCCCAGACCGCGACGCACGGGAGCCCCCTCTTGGCCATGCCACCCACATCCACGACGACCAAGCACATCTTCGTCACCGGGGGCGTCGCCTCCTCGCTCGGCAAGGGCCTGACGGCCTCGAGCCTGGGTGCGCTCCTCAAGGCCCGGGGCCTTCGGGTCACGATGCAGAAGCTCGACCCGTACCTGAACGTGGACCCGGGCACGATGAACCCCTTCCAGCACGGCGAGGTGTTCGTCACCAACGACGGCGCCGAGACCGACCTGGACATCGGGCACTACGAGCGCTTCCTGGACGTCGACCTCGACGGCTCGGCCAACGTCACCACCGGCCAGGTCTACTCGCAGGTCATCGCCAAGGAGCGGCGCGGCGAGTACCTCGGTGACACCGTGCAGGTCATCCCGCACATCACCAACGAGATCAAGCACCGCATCCGCCGCATGGCCACCGACGACGTCGACGTCGTCATCACGGAGGTCGGCGGTACGGTCGGCGACATCGAGTCGCTGCCCTTCCTGGAGACCGTCCGCCAGGTCCGCCACGAGGTCGGCCGCGACAACGTCTTCGTCGTGCACATCTCGCTGCTGCCCTACATCGGCCCCTCCGGCGAGCTGAAGACCAAGCCGACCCAGCACTCGGTCGCCGCCCTGCGCAACATCGGCATCCAGCCGGACGCGATCGTGCTGCGCGCCGACCGCGACGTGCCGACCGCCATCAAGCGCAAGATCTCGCTGATGTGCGACGTCGACGAGGCCGCCGTCGTGGCCGCGATCGACGCCAAGTCGATCTACGACATCCCGAAGGTCCTGCACACCGAGGGCCTGGACGCCTACGTCGTGCGCAAGCTCGACCTGCCGTTCCGCGACGTGGACTGGTCGACCTGGGACGACCTGCTCGACCGCGTCCACAACCCCGACCACGAGGTCACGGTCGCGCTCGTCGGCAAGTACATCGACCTGCCCGACGCCTACCTCTCCATCACCGAGGCGATGCGCGCCGGCGGCTTCGCCAACCGGGCGCGCGTCAAGGTCAAGTGGGTCACCTCGGACGACTGCAAGACCCCGGCGGGCGCCAAGAAGCAGCTCGGCGACGTAGACGCGGTCCTGATCCCCGGCGGCTTCGGCGACCGCGGCGTCTCCGGCAAGGTCGGCGCGATCCAGTACGCCCGCGAGAACAAGATCCCGCTGCTGGGCATCTGCCTGGGCCTGCAGTGCATCGTGATCGAGGCCGCCCGCAACCTCGCGGACATCCCGGACGCCAACTCCACCGAGTTCGACGCCGCCACCGCCCACCCGGTCATCTCCACGATGGCCGAGCAGCTCGACATCGTCGCCGGTGAGGGCGACATGGGCGGCACGATGCGCCTGGGCATGTACCCGGCCAAGCTCGCCGAGGGCTCCATCGTGCGCGAGGTGTACGACGGCAAGGAGTACGTCGAGGAGCGCCACCGCCACCGCTACGAGGTGAACAACGCCTACCGCGCGGACCTGGAGAAGAACGCGGGCATCCAGTTCTCCGGCACCTCGCCGGACGGCAAGCTCGTCGAGTACGTCGAGTACCCGCGCGAGGTCCACCCGTACCTGGTCGCCACCCAGGCCCACCCGGAGCTGCGCTCGCGCCCGACGCGTCCGCACCCGCTGTTCGCGGGCCTGGTCAAGGCCGCGGTGGAGCGCAAGACGGGCAAGTAACACCAGAGCGATACGGTTGCCGGGGTACGGCCCTTCGGGGCGCGTGCCCCGGCTTTCGTATGGACGTGTGGAAGGGCAGGACGACATGACGATCAAGGACACCGCGGAGGAGTGGCGGATCACGGCGACGGCCACGCCGTTCGTCGGGAACAAGACCTCCGTGCGCACCGACGACGTCGTCATGCCCGACGGATCGGTCTCCCGCCGCGACTACCAGGTCCACCCCGGCTCCGTCGCCGTCCTGGCCCTCGACGAGTCCGGCCGCGTCGTCCTGGTGCGCCAGTACCGCCACCCGGTGCGCCACAAGCTCTGGGAGATCCCCGCGGGCCTCCTCGACGTGCCCGGCGAGAACCCGCTGCACGCCGCCCAGCGCGAGCTCTACGAGGAAGCGCACATCAAGGCCGAGGACTGGCGGGTCCTCACCGACGTCTACACCACGCCCGGCGGCTGCGACGAGGCCGTGCGCGTCTTCCTGGCCCGCGATCTGTCCGAGGCCGAGGGCGAGCGCTTCGAGGTCGAGGAGGAGGAAGCCGACATGGAGATCGCGCGCGTCCCCCTCGACGACCTCGTCCGCGGCGTCCTGGCCGGTGAACTGCACAACAACTGCCTGGTCGTGGGCGTCCTGTCGCTCACGGCCGCGCTGCGCGGCGCCGGCTTGGACGCGCTGCGTCCGGCGGACGCGCCCTGGCCCGCGCGGCCCTTCGAGGCGTGACGGCCGCAACCCCGGCCCCTGCGGCGCGCCCGTCCGGGGCCCGCGCGACACCCCGTGCGGTGTGACGATCTCCTGATCCGATCGGGCGACTTCCGCGCGCCGTGGCACCGGGGTGACGGCAGGGCCTGAACTAGGCTCTGCAAGCGTCCCGCCCGGAGTTCCGGCGGGCTCGTGCGCAGGCGGACGGGAGCGTTACCCGTGACGGATCAGGCGGTCGACACGGACGGTGCGGCGCGGGGTGCCGTGCCGCCGCCCACGAGCGCGGCGGCCGGTGCCGACGGGGCCCGGTTCGTGGGCCGCCACCGAGAGTTGAAGGAACTCCGCGCCGACATCGACCGCGCCGGGCTCGACACCCTCTCGGGCCGCAAGGCCCCCCGCGCCCGCGTCCTGCTCATCGCGGGCCGCCCCGGCTCGGGCCGCACCGCCCTCGCCGAGGAGCTGGCCCGGCAGCTCGCCGACGCCTACCCCGACGGCATCCTGCGCGCCCGCCTCTGCGACCCCGACGGCACCCCCGTACCCACCGAGCGCACCGCCCGCGAACTCCTCGACGCGCTCGCCGTGCCCGCCCCCGCCGGCGCGGGCGAGGACGACCTGACCGCGACGCTGCGCGCGGCCCTCGCCGACCGCCGGGCGCTGCTGCTCCTGGACGACGTCGCGGAGACCGCCGCCCCGGCCCCCGCCAAGGGCGCCGACGAGAGCGGCACCGCCGACGCCGACGCCGTGGACGCCGCCGGGGCCGCACAGGTCGACCCGCTGCTCCCGGACACCCCCGACTGCCTGGTCGTCGCCGTGTCCGGCGGCCCGCTGACCGGGATCCCCGACGTGCGGCCCTGCACCCTCGGCGGCCTGGACACCAAGGCCGCGCTCGACCTGCTCACCCGCAGCGCGGGCTCGGTGCGCGTCACCGTCGACCCGCGCTCCGCCGAGAACCTGGTCGAGGCCTGCGGCGGGCACCCGGCGGCCCTCGTGATCGCCGGGGGCTGGCTCGCCGCCCGGCCCAAGGCGGCCGTCGCCGACCTCGCCAAGCAGCTGCGCGAGCTCCCCGAGGACGGCGCGGCCGACTCGGGCCTCGCCCGCGTCTTCCGGCAGGCCTACGCCGGACTCCCCGGCCCCGCCGCGCGGATACTGCGCCTGCTGTGCCTCGCCCCCGCCGGGTACGTCGACCCGCACACCGCGTCCGCGCTCGCGGGCTGTTCGGTGAACGCGGCGCGCGCCGCGCTCGACGACTTCGTCGCGCTCGGCCTGCTGCGCACCGTGGACTCGCCGCTGCCGCAGTACGACGTGCCGGGCTGTCTGGTGCCGCTGCTCCGGGAACTGATGGAGGCGCAGGACCGGCCCGGGGAGGTGCAGTTGGCGCGCGCCCGGATGCTGGAGCGGACCGTGCGGCTGCTCCAGTCCTGCCGCGCGATCACCGAGCCGGGCGACTCGGCCGCGCGCAAGAAGCTGGCCGGACTGCCCCGCGCCCTGCGCTTCCCGAACCCGCGCGCGGCCGCCGACTGGCTGCGCATCCGCAGGCCCGCGCTGCTCGCCGCGGCCCGGCTCGCGGTCGCGGACGGCGAGCTCGACACGCTCGCCCGGCGGCTGATGTCGGCCCTGACCCGGGCGCTCGCCGCGCACTGGGGCACCGAGGCCGCCGCCCCCGACCTGTACGGCATCCACCAGCTCGTCCTCGACGTGGCCGAGCGCCGCGACCTGCCGCGCGAGCAGGCGGCCGCGCTCCTCAACCTCGCCGACCTGGACGCGCGCACCGGCCGTACGCACGAGGCCCTGGCCCGCTACCGCGCCGCCCTCGACTGCGCCCGGGCGGCGGGCGACCCGTACGCGACCGGGCGCGCGATGGAATCCGTAGGCGGCGCCTACCAGGAGCTGGGGGACTACCCCCGGGCCGCCGACTGGTACGGCCGGGCCCTCGCCGAGCGCCAGGCCCGGGACGAGCGGGCCGACGCCGCCCGGCTGCACGGCCGCATCGCCACCGCCCACACCTACGCGGGCCGCTACGGCGAGGCCCTGCGCAACTGGCGCTCGGCCGTCGCGGGCCACCGCAGGACGGGGGACCTCCCGGCCCGGGCGCGGGCCCTCAGCGAGCTGGCTCGGGTCCAGGAGTACGCGGGGCGGCCCGAGGACTGCCTGCGCACCTGCCAGGAGGCGATCGACCTGGCCCGGCAGGCGGCGGACAGCCGGCTCCTCGCGGCGTTGCAGCTGCGGCTCGCGGACACCCTGGACCGGCTCGGCGACCCCGCCGCGGCCCGGCTGCACCGCGCGGCCGCCGAGCGCATGCTGGGAAGTGAGCTGAGCGGTGGGTCCGCCGAGGTCGGGAGCCCTGCCCCGGTGGATGGAGCCCCAGCCTCCGCCTACGAAATCCGTAGTGCATCCGGTCGAGATTGATGCTTTGAAAGGCTAGACAGCGAGAACTCCTTCATTAGAATGGCTCCGCCGCGTGTCTACGTGGTGTCTTCCGATGCGCTCAGATGCGTACCGGTATGTACCGCTTTGCCCTAAATCCCCCTGAGCCAAGGACCGTGATCGACGTGAAGGTCGGCATCCCCCGCGAGGTCAAGAACAACGAGTTCCGGGTGGCCATCACCCCCGCCGGCGTGCACGAGCTGGTGCGCCATGGCCACCAGGTCGTCATCGAGCGCAACGCCGGTGTCGGCTCGTCGATCACGGACGACGAGTACGTCGCCGCGGGCGCCGAGATCCTCGAGACCGCCGACGAGGTCTGGGCCTCGGCCGACCTGCTCCTGAAGGTCAAGGAGCCGATCGCGGAGGAGTACCACCGCCTCCGCAAGGACCAGACGCTCTTCACCTACCTGCACCTGGCCGCCTCCAAGGAGTGCACGGACGCGCTCCTGGAGTCGGGCACCACGGCCATCGCGTACGAGACGGTGGAGCTGCCCAGCCGCGCCCTGCCGCTGCTCGCCCCGATGTCCGAGGTCGCGGGCCGTCTCGCCCCGCAGGTCGGCGCCTACCACCTGATGCGCGCGGTCGGCGGCCGCGGCGTGCTGCCCGGCGGCGTCCCGGGTGTGGCGGCGGGCAAGGCCGTCGTCATCGGCGGTGGCGTCTCCGGCTGGAACGCCGCGCAGATCGCCATCGGCATGGGCTTCCACGTCACCCTGCTCGACCGTGACATCAACAAGCTCAAGGAAGCCGACAAGATCTTCGGCACGAAGATCCAGACCGTCGTCTCCAACGCCTTCGAGCTGGAGAAGGCCTGCCTGGAGGCTGACCTCGTCATCGGCGCCGTCCTCATCCCGGGCGCCAAGGCCCCCAAGCTCGTCACCAACGAGCTGGTCTCGCGCATGAAGCCCGGAAGTGTTCTTGTCGACATCGCGATCGACCAGGGCGGCTGCTTCGAGGACTCGCGCCCGACCACGCACGCCGAGCCGACCTTCCCGGTGCACAACTCGGTCTTCTACTGCGTGGCCAACATGCCCGGCGCGGTGCCCAACACCTCCACGTACGCGCTGACCAACGCGACGATGCCGTACATCGTGTCCCTGGCCAACAACGGCTGGGTCGAGGCCCTGCGCCGCGACCCGGCGCTGGCCCTGGGTCTCAACACGCATGACGGCAAGGTCGTTTACAAGGAGGTCGCCGAGGCCCACGGCTACGAGCACCTGGAGCTCGCCTCCCTGCTCGGCTGATCTCGGCGAACGTCAACAAAAGTCGTCAATCTCACGCCAGCGGCCGGACCTTGTGAGGGGTCCGGCCGCCGCCGGTTCGGCGCGAACACGGTCAACTCGCCGTGAAACTTACCCTTTAACCGTTTCGCGCACCCCGGAATCGTGCCGACGAAGCGGCATACGCCCTTGACACCGGGGTGTTCCGTTGCCGACACATCGGGCCGGGTCCGGCGGATTGTGTTGCTGCGGAGCGGTGACACGCCATAGAGTCGCCAACCGTCGGCATGGTGCCACGCTGACCTATCTAGAAATTTCCTGGTCACCAAGGAGGTAAGACGACTTGTGAATGAGTCGACATTTGCTCCCGGGGGTGGTCAACCAGGAACGTCTGGACGGGGCCAGGGCCCCGTCGGGCTCGAGGCTGTCGGCTCCGTCGCTGTCCGCACCTTCGAAGCCCGCCAGAGTCCGACACCGTCAGCACCCCAGAGCATGGATGGCCAACACGTGAACGCCATGGCCGGCGACCGGAGTGGCGACAACACCACCCCTACCCCCCTCGCCGACTACGAGGAACTGCCCCAGGGTCACTTCTACGACCCCGACGCGGAGTACGAGCCCGACCCCGAGTACGCGGCCACGCTCGCCCCCGACGCCGCGCGTCAGCGCCGCGAGCGCATCGGCCCGACCGGGCGTCCGCTGCCGTACTTCCCGATCCCGGGACCCCTGACCGACCACGGCCCCGCGAAGATCATCGCGATGTGCAACCAGAAGGGCGGCGTCGGCAAGACCACGTCGACCATCAACCTGGGTGCCGCGCTCGCGGAGTACGGACGCCGGGTCCTGCTCGTCGACTTCGACCCGCAGGGCGCGCTCTCGGTCGGCCTCGGCGTGAACCCGATGGAGCTCGACCTCACGGTCTACAACCTGCTCATGGAGCGGGGCATGTCCGCCGACGAGGTGCTCCTGAAGACCGCGGTCCCCAACATGGACCTGCTGCCGAGCAACATCGACCTGTCCGCCGCCGAGGTGCAGCTCGTCAGCGAGGTCGCGCGCGAGTCCACGCTGCAGCGCGCCCTGAAGCCGCTCATGGCCGACTACGACTACATCGTGATCGACTGTCAGCCCTCGCTCGGCCTGCTCACGGTCAACGCGCTCACCGCGGCGCACAAGGTCATCGTGCCGCTGGAGTGCGAGTTCTTCGCGCTGCGCGGGGTGGCGCTGCTCACCGAGACCATCGAGAAGGTCCAGGAGCGGCTCAACCCCGACCTGGAGCTCGACGGCATCCTCGCGACGATGTACGACTCGCGCACGGTGCACAGCCGCGAGGTCCTCGCGCGCGTGGTCGAGGCGTTCGACGACCACGTCTACCACACGGTGATCGGCCGGACGGTGCGCTTCCCGGAGACCACGGTCGCCGGTGAGCCGATCACGACGTACGCCTCGAACTCGGTCGGTGCGGCCGCCTATCGCCAGCTCGCCAGGGAGGTGCTCGCCCGGTGTCACGCCGAGTGAGTCTGCCCGGGGCCGACGAGCTGTTCCGCACGACCGGGGGCACGGCGCTGCAGGCCTCGACGCCGCGGCGGCAGACGAACGGCGAGGCGAGGGTGCCCGCGCCCGCGGGCGAGAGCGACGAGGCCGCCGCGGAGGAGTCGCACGCCTCCGCCGCCGCGCAGGGTGACGGCGAGTCCGCCGAGCACCCCGCGGGCGAGGCGGAGCAGGGCCGCGGCGACGACGCGCAGGGCCGCCGCTCGGCGCAGGAAGGTTCTGGCAGCTCCGGCACGGGCAAGAACGCGGCCTCGACGGCCACCCAGACGCGCAAGCGCGGCCGGGCCGCCAACCGGCGCCCCAGCGGGCGCGAGCGGCACGACGAGAAGATCACGGTGTACGTCTCCGCCGAGGAACTGATGGACCTGGAGCACGCGCGGCTCGTGCTGCGCGGGGAGCACGGGCTCGCGGTGGACCGCGGGCGCATCGTGCGCGAGGCCGTCGCCGTCGTCCTCGCCGACCTGGAATCGCGGGGGGACGCGAGCATCCTCGTACGACGGCTGCGCGGGCGGTAGCGGTACCTTTCCGCGTAATGTCCACCACCTCGACGAGCAGCACGTCCGCACCGCCGCCCGCCCGCCGACGCGCCCTGGGCCGAGGGCCGGGGACGGAGGCCGTCCCGAGCCCGCCCCCTGCCGAGACCGGGAGCGAGCCCCCGCGCCCGCAGGGCGGTCCCGCCGAGGCCCCGCACGACGGCTCTGCCGAGGTCCCGCAGGACGGACCCGCCGAGACCCTGGCGGACGGTCCCGTCGAGACCCCGCAGGACGGACCTGCCGAGGCCCCGGCGGACGGTCCCGTCGAGGCCCCGGCGGACCCCGCGCCCGACGACGGGCGGTTCACGGTCCGGCTCGCCAACTTCGAGGGCCCCTTCGACCTGCTCCTCCAGCTCATCGCCAAGCACAAACTGGACGTCACCGAGGTCGCGCTCTCCAAGGTGACCGACGAGTTCATGGCGCACATCCGGGCCATGGGGCCGGACTGGGACCTGGACCAGACGACCGAGTTCCTGGTGGTCGCCGCCACCCTGCTCGATCTCAAGGCCGCCCGGCTGCTGCCCGCCGCCGAGGTCGAGGACGAGGCGGACCTGGCCCTGCTCGAAGCGCGTGACCTGCTGTTCGCGCGGCTGCTCCAGTACCGCGCGTACAAGCAGATCGCCGACATCTTCAGCGGCCGCCTCGACGACGAGGCGCGCCGCTACCCGCGGACCGTCGGGCTCGAACCGCACCACGCCGAGCTGCTGCCCGAGGTCGTCATCAGCATCGGCGCCGAGGGGTTCGCCAAGCTCGCCGTCAAGGCGATGCAGCCCAGGGCCGAGCCGCAGGTGTACGTCGACCACATCCACGCGCCGCTGGTCTCCGTGCGGGAACAGGCCGCCGTGGTCGTGGCCCGGCTCAGGGAGCGCGGCGAGGCCAGCTTCCGGGGCCTGATCGAGGAGCTGGGGCCCGACGACACCCTGACCGTCGTGGCGCGCTTCCTGGCGCTCCTGGAGCTGTACCGGGAGAAGGCCGTCGCCCTGGAGCAGGAGGACGCGCTCGGCGAGCTCGTGGTGCGCTGGACGGGCGGCGAGGGCGACGGCGAGCCGACCGTCACCGACGAGTTCGACCGGGCCCCCGAGCCGCAGGAGGAGAAGCGTTGAGCAGCATGGAGAGCCCGGTCGGGGAGTTGCGGTCCGAGGTCGCCGAGCTGGAGTTGCGGCCCGCCCTGGAGGCCGTCCTCATGGTCGTGGACGAGCCCGCCACCGAGGAGCACCTGGCGAAGGTCCTCCAGCGGCCCCGGCGGGCCGTCGCCGAGGCGCTGCGCGAACTCGCCGACGAGTACACCGCCCAGGGCCGGGGCTTCGAGCTGCGCCTGGTGGCGGGCGGCTGGCGGTACTACACGCGCCCCGCGTACGCGCCGGCCGTCGAGGGCTTCGTCCTGGACGGACAGCACGCCCGGCTCACCCAGGCGGCCCTGGAGACGCTCGCCGTGGTCGCCTACCGCCAGCCGGTCAGCCGCTCCCGGGTCTCCGCGGTGCGCGGAGTGAACTGCGACGGGGTCATGCGCACCCTGCTCCAGCGGGGTCTGGTGGCGGAGGCGGGCGCGGAACCCGAAACAGGTGCGATCCTGTACAGGACGACGAACTACTTCCTGGAGCGGATGGGCCTGCGCGGCCTGGACGAGCTCCCGGAGCTCGCGCCCTTCCTCCCGGAGGCGGAGGCGATCGAGGCCGAGACGCAGGAAGGACTTCCGTCGTTCGATCCGGACGCGCCCGACGCCCCGGACGAGAAGACGCAGACGACCTAAGACGGAATTTTGATGCGAAGCAGCAGCGGCAGGAACAGCAGCGGAAACAACGGCGGGAGCCGTGGTGGCAACAGCGGCGGCCGCGGCAGCAGCGGCGGGCGCGGCGGCGGCGCCGGGCGCGGCGGCAGCGGCGGCGGTCGCGGCAACTACCGCGGCGCCGGCAACGACCGCGACGACCGGCAGGGCCGCCCCAGCAAGCCCCGCCCCGAGGAGCGCCGCTACGACGTGGGCCCGGGCGCCTCGCAGGACGGCCCGAAGTCGGGCCGCGGCGCCTCGGCGCGCGGCGGCGCCAAGGGCGGCCCCAAGCGCTCCCAGGACCAGCGCGGCTCCGGCGCCGGGCGCGGCCGCACGGCGCCCGCGCGCTCGCGCGAGTACGAGGCGCGCACGGAGGAGCGCAACCGCGACCGGTACGCGGGCAAGAAGGACGTCAAGCTCCCCAAGACCTTCCCGGGCGCCGAGCAGGAGGGCGAGCGCCTGCAGAAGGTCCTGGCCCGCGCGGGCTACGGCTCCCGGCGCGCCTGCGAGGAGCTGATCGAGCAGGCCCGCGTCGAGGTCAACGGCGAGATCGTCCTGGAGCAGGGCCTGCGCGTGGAGCCCGAGAAGGACGAGATCAAGGTCGACGGCCTGACCGTGGCCACGCAGTCGTACCAGTTCTTCTCGCTGAACAAGCCCGCCGGTGTCGTCTCCACCATGGAGGACAACGAGGGGCGCCAGTGCCTGGGCGACTACACGAACAACCGCGAGACGCGGCTGTTCCACGTGGGGCGGCTCGACACCGAGACCGAGGGCGTCATCCTGCTCACCAACCACGGTGAGCTGGCCCACCGCCTGACCCACCCCAAGTACGGCGTGAAGAAGGTCTACCTCGCGCACATCGTCGGCCCGATCCCGCGCGACCTGGGCAAGCAGCTCAAGGACGGCATCCAGCTGGAGGACGGCTACGCGCGCGCGGACCACTTCCGCGTCGTCGAGCAGACCGGCAAGAACTACCTGGTCGAGGTCACCCTGCACGAGGGCCGCAAGCACATCGTGCGCCGCATGCTCGCTGAGGCGGGCTTCCCGGTGGACAAGCTGGTGCGGGTCGCCTTCGGCCCGATCACGCTCGGCGACCAGAAGTCGGGCTGGCTGCGCCGCCTGTCCAACACCGAGGTCGGCATGCTGATGAAGGAAGTCGACCTCTAGAGCGCACACCGGAGACCGGACACTTAGTCCGTACACCGGACATGCAGTCCTCGCACCGGACATGTAGTCCGCACACCGGACACGACGACGGCCGCCCCCGCCTCCTGGCGCGGGCGGCCGTCGCCGCCTCCTGGCGCGGGCGGCCGTCGCCGTCGAACGGCTGCGCGCCGTGCCGGACGAGGCGCGGGCGGCCTCAGTCCTGCCGGGCGTGCACACCGCCCACGACGCCCTGCACGGCCTGGTCGTCCGCGTGCGCCTGGGCGGCTGACGCCCGGCGGGCGCGGTACAGGAAGTCCTCGACGCGGCGGTGGTCCGGCTCCGGCGGGAGCGGGGTGCGGGCCGTCGCCGCCTCGCACTCCGCCGCGAGGCGGGTCATCCGGGACTCCACCTCGGGCCAGGGCACCTCGCCGCGCTTGACCGCGAGCAGGGGCTCGCGCAGGTCGCCCACGTCGATCCGCAGCTCACCGGTGCGCAGCAGGTCGCGGCAGCTCGTCAGCAGCCGCAGCAGGTGCATGGCGTGCTTCCAGCGCGGGGCACCGCTGGTGCGGACGTCCGCGTCGAGCTTCTTGCGCTGGCTGAGGGCGTAGGCGGCGAAGGTCTCGTGCGCTCGGCGGGACAGGAACGCCCCGCGCAGCGCGAGCAGCTCGCGACCGGTGTCCGTGAGGTGCTCGACGAGGGGGGAGTGCAGGCACTCCAGGATGTTCGGGTTGGCGCGCAGCGCGAGGGCGCAGAAGCGCTCCAGCTCCCAGCTGAACTGCTCGTCCGCCGGCCCCTCCACGTGCGTGGGCGGCTTCTCGAAGCGCCAGTACAGCGGGGTCGGCGCGAGGAAGACGCCCCGGCGGTCGGTGTCGCTGTCGTCGGTGGCCAGGCCGAAGGCGCGCGACCCCATGACACAGGCGTAGATCGTGTGGTCGCGGACCAGGTCCTGGGGGTTGTCCATCTCCGGAGCGTACGCGGTTGGTCAGGTGAGCCTGATCGCGTTTCCCGTGACGTCGATGCCGCGTGGGGCCAGCGGGCGCGGCGCCGGGCCGTCCGCCACCGAGGCGTCCGCCACCCGGTACTTGCTGCCGTGGCACGGGCAGTTGATCGTGCCGCCGGACACGTCGCGGACCGTGCAGCCCTGGTGCGTGCAGACCGCGGAGAACGCCTTGAAGTCCCCCTCCTCGGGCTGGGTGACCACCACCTTCTCCTTCTCGAACACCTTGCCGCCGCCGACCGGGATCTCGGACTTCTCGGCCAGGGGCGGCGCCTTGGACGGCTTCGCGCCCGAGGGCCCCGAGGACGCGGGCGTGGACTTCGGCGGGTCCGGCTCCGCGCCCTCGTCGCCGTACTTGTCGCACGCGGTCAGGGCCGCGGCCGCGCCCGCCAGCAGGGCCGTGCGCCGCGTGGGGCCCGGCGCGGGCCCGCCGCCGCTCACGTCGTCACCCCGACCGTACGGAAGAACCACAGCGCCGACGTCACCCACACCAGGGTGAGCACCGCGAAGACCAGACCGCCCACCAGCGGCAGGAGCCAGCCGGGCAGCCGGGCCGAGCGGAGCAGCAGCATCTTGGCGCTGAACGCGCCGAAGAAGAAGCAGCCGAGGAAGGAGTGCCACAGCACGCGCGTCGAGTACGTCTGGTAGCCGAGCGCGTAGAGGCAGTGCACCGCGACCGGCACGGCCACCAGGAACGCGATCCGGCCCGACCAGCGGTGCAGCGCCGCCGACCAGGACGGCCCGGGCAGCCTGCCGTAGACCATGAGGGCGGAGGCGACCTGGACAAGCGCGAAGCCGAACGCGGTGGTGGCGAGCCAGGACTTCACGGCGCTGGTGGAGCTGAAGCCCGCGAGGTTGAACGCGGTGCCCTCGGGGTCGTGGGCCTTTCCGTACGCCCCCAGGCCCACGGCGACGGCCGCCGCGACCACAGCGGGCACCAGATAGCGGGCGGGATGCTCACGGCGCGGGCCCGCGGGGAACCCGGCTCCTTGGGTGGGGGCATTGGGGTCGACGCTCACGGGGCCTCCCGGGGCGGGCACGGATGGGTGCGGCGGGTTGCTCAGGGCACGACGGGCCGGGCGGTGAGACGGCCGCCGCCGGGCAGCCGGACGGCGCCGGTGCCGGGGTCCAGACGGGGGGCCTCGGCGGGCTTCCCGTCGCGGCTGAGGACGCCCACCTGGCTGCCGTCGGGCTGCACGATCCAGCCGCCGTCGAGGCGCTCGCCGCGCACCTCGGCCCGCGCGCGGTACAGCCCCGCCGACTTCTTCTTCGCCCGGGGGGCGGTGAAGGGCCGGGGCCCGCCGCGGACGTCGACCGTGCCGCGGACCGCGTCGCCCTTGACGCGCCCGTCGAGCTTCGCACCGCCCTTGCCGGTCAGGCGCAGCGAGCCGTCGTCCTCGACGTCGCCCTTCAGCCAGGACTCCGTGGTCCTGCCGTCGCAGAAGTACGCCGTGGCCCTGCCGCCGCGCAGCGTGATGGCCACGGAGGCGGTGTCGTCGTCCGTGCGGCCCGTGTACTTGCCGTCGGCGGGCGGCCGCGGCTTCTTCGCAGGGGACGGCTTCTTCGAGGGGGACGGCTTCGCCGAGGGGCTCCCGCTCGCGGCGGGCGGCGGCGCGGGCTTCGCCGCGCCGGACGAGGAGTCGCCGTACGACGAACTGCCCGAGCCCGTGGTCGCGTTGAGCGTCAGCATGAACAGGGCGAGCAGCAGCCCCCCGAGCAGCGTGAACAACGGTCCTGAGCGCTTCATGCGTCCCCCCGAGGCGCGCGGCCTGCCCCTCCATGCAAGCCGACCCGCACCCCGGCGTCCAGGGGCGCACGGGGGCTGTGCGCTCGTGATGCGGATGGGTTCCGCGCCGGTCGCTCCGAGTGGCGGGGCGCGGCGGTCCGGGTGACATTGGCAGGGTCCGGGGCCCCTGGCCCGCGGGGCGGGGCCCGGCCATCGAAGCGAAAGGCACGACCATGGCGGGTAACGATCTGGGCGGCCTCCTGGGCGGTCTCCTCGGCGGCGGCCAGCAGGGCGCAGGCCAGTCCGGGGGCGGCGCCAACATCCTCGGCGCCCTGCTCGGCGCGCTGATGAGCAAGGGCGGCGGCGGGAACAACCCGCTGGGCGGCCTCCTCGACGGGCTGACCAAGGCCGGTCTCGCCGACCAGGCCCAGTCGTGGGTCGGCTCCGGCGAGAACCAGCCGGTGTCCGGCGCGCAGGTCAAGGAGGCCCTGCCCGACGACACGCTCCAGCAGGTCGCCCAGGACGCCGGGGTCTCGCCCGAGCAGGCCGCCGACGAGATCGCGCAGCAGCTTCCGCAGGTCGTCGACAAGCTGACCCCGAGCGGACAGGTGCCGACCGGCTCCCTGGAGGACATCATCAGGCAGCAGCAGCTCTGAGGCCCCCGCGGCCTGCGCGGCGCCCGCCCCGCCGGGGCGGGGCGGGCGCCGCGCACCCCTGTCACGGGCGGTGACTAGGCTGTACGCACATCACGACCGGATCGGCGGGACCCGATCGACCCGGCCCGGTCACCCTGACCCGATGGACAGCAGCACGGAAAACTACGGGGACATCGCCCAGTGAGAACAGCCCTCGTCATCGGCACCGGCCTCATCGGCACCTCCGCCGCCCTGGCCCTGGCCCGCCGCGGCGTCGCCGTCCACCTCGCCGACCACGACACCGAGCAGGCCCGCACGGCCGCCGCGCTCGGCGCCGGGACCGCGGCGGAGCCCGAGGGCCCCGTCGACCTGTGCGTGGTCGCGGTGCCGCCCGCGCACGTCGCCGCCACCCTCGCCGACGCCATGCGCCGCGGCCGCGCCCGCGGCTATCTGGACGTGGCGAGCGTCAAGGGCGGTCCGCGCCGCGAGCTGGAGTCGCTCGGCCTGGACCTGACGCCGTACATCGGCACGCACCCCATGTCGGGGCGCGAGCGCAGCGGCCCCCTGGCGGCGTCCGCCGACCTCTTCGAGGGCCGCCCCTGGGTGCTCACGCCCACCCGGGACACCGACACCGAGGTGCTGAACCTCGCCCTGGAGCTGGTGGCCCAGTGCCGGGCCGTGCCCGTCGTCATGGACGCCGACGCCCATGACCGGGCCGTCGCCCTCGTCTCGCACATGCCGCACCTGGTCTCCAGCATGGTCGCGGCCCGCCTGGAGAACGCCGAGGAGTCGGCGGTCCGGCTGTGCGGCCAGGGCATCCGCGACGTCACGCGCATCGCCGCGTCCGACCCGCGGATGTGGATCGACATCCTCTCGGCCAACCCGGGGCCGGTCGCCGACCTGCTCGCCGACGTCGCCGCCGACCTCCAGGAGACCGTCGCCGCGCTGCGGGGCCTGGCCTCGGCCGACGAGGGCAAGCGGCACGAAGGCGCCGCGGGGGTCGCGAGCGTGCTGCGGCGGGGCAACGCGGGCCAGGCCCGGGTGCCCGGCAAGCACGGCTCCGCCCCGTCCGCGTACGAGGTCGTGGCCGTGCTCATCAACGACCAGCCCGGGCAGCTGGCCCGCATCTTCGCCGACGCCGAGCGTGCCGGGGTCAACGTCGAGGACGTCCGCATCGAGCACGCCACCGGTCAGCAGGCCGGTCTGGTCCAGCTCATGGTGGAGCCCGCGGCGGCGGCCCCGCTGGCCGCGGCGCTGCGGGAGCGGGGCTGGTCGCTGCGGCCGTAGCGCGGGAAGCGGCGGCCGTGGCGCACGGCGGCGGCGGTCGCGGCGCACGGGAGCGGCGGCGGGTGGGTGGCCAGGCGAGGGCCGGGGCGGGAGCCAGTAACCTTGTGCGGGGCGTCGCATGCGTCCCCCATCCGACCCGCGCCCCGAGAAAGGCACCCGCAGCCCGTGGAAACCCTGGAAAACAGCGCTGCCGCAGGCACCGTGATCGTCGCCATCGACGGGCCGTCCGGCACGGGCAAGTCCAGCACGTCCAAGGCCGTCGCCGCGCAGCTCGGCCTGAGCTACCTGGACACCGGCGCCCAGTACCGGGCGATCACGTGGTGGATGGTCAGCAACGGCATCGACCTCACCGACCCCGGCGCGATCGCCGCCGCGGCCGGCAAGCCCGAGATCGTCTCGGGCACGGACCCGGCCGCCCCGACGATCACGGTCGACGGCACGGACGTGGCGGGCCCGATCCGCACGCAGGAGGTCACCTCCAAGGTCAGCGCCGTCAGCGCCGTCCCCGACGTGCGCACCCGGATCACCGAGCTGCAGCGCTCCATCGCCCTCGGCGCGGAGAAGGGCATCGTCGTCGAGGGCCGGGACATCGGCACCACCGTCCTCCCCGACGCCGACCTGAAGATCTTCCTCACGGCGTCCCCGGAGGCCCGGGCCGCCCGCCGCTCCGGCGAGCTCAAGGGCGCCGACGTGAACGCCACGCGCGAGGCCCTGATCAAGCGCGACGCCGCCGACTCCAGCCGCAAGACGTCGCCGCTCGCCAAGGCCGACGACGCCGTCGAGGTCGACACCACCGAGCTCTCGCTCCAGCAGGTCATCGAGTGCGTCGTCACCCTCGTTGAGGAGAAGCGGGCCGGGAAGTGACCTCCGGGGCATCCGAGCGCGGGGCCGAGGTCGGGCGGCGCATCGGCGTCGGTCTGATGTACGGCCTGTGGAAGCCCCGCGTGCTCGGCGCCTGGCGGGTGCCGACGAGCGGCCCGGTCATCCTGGCCGTCAACCACTCGCACAACGTCGACGGCCCGATGGTCATGGGCGTGGCGCCCCGGCCGACGCACTTCCTGATCAAGAAGGAGGCGTTCGTCGGCCCGCTCGGCACGTTCCTCGCCGCCATCGGCCAGGTCAAGGTCGACCGCTCGACGGCCGACCGCACGGCGATCACCGACGCGCTCGGCGTCCTGGCGCAGGGCGGCGTCCTGGGGATCTTCCCGGAGGGTACCCGGGGCGACGGCGACTTCGCCTCGCTGCGCGCGGGCCTCGCGTACTTCGCCGTGCGCTCCGGGGCGCCGATCGTCCCGGTGGCCGTCCTGGGCAGCACGGAGCGGACCGGCCGTCTGATACGGCAGCTGCCGCCGCTGCGCAGCCGCGTCGACGTGGTCTTCGGAGACCCCTTCGAGGCGGGCGACGGGAGCGGGCGGCGCACGCGCAAGGCGCTCGACGAGGCGACCGTGCGCATCCAGGGGAAGCTGACCGACCACCTGGAAGACGCCAGGCGCCTGACCGGGCGCTGAGTAAGACTTTCAGTAGTGACCCGCCGTACGGAGGGGTCACCGATCACCACGATGAACGACGAGGTACGGACTTCATGAACGACCAGATCCAGCCCGAGGGCGAGCCGACGGAGCACGTCGAGCACGACCATGGGGCACTTGGCGACGCCGAGTACGCGGAGTTCATGGAGCTCGCCGCCGTAGAGGGCTTCGACGTCGAGGACGTCGAGGGCGCCATCGAGGCGGCCGGGCACGGCCCGCTCCCCGTCCTCGCCGTCGTCGGCCGTCCGAACGTCGGCAAGTCGACGCTCGTGAACCGCATCATCGGCCGCCGCGAGGCCGTCGTCGAGGACAAGCCGGGCGTGACCCGCGACCGCGTCACCTACGAGGCCGAGTGGGCGGGCCGCCGCTTCAAGGTCGTCGACACCGGCGGCTGGGAGCAGGACGTCCTCGGCATCGACGCGTCGGTGGCCGCGCAGGCCGAGTACGCGATCGAGACCGCCGACGCCGTCGTGTTCGTCGTCGACTCCACCGTCGGCGTCACCGACACCGACGAGGCCGTCGTCCGGCTCCTGCGCAAGGCCAACAAGCCCGTGGTGCTCTGCGCCAACAAGGTCGACGGCCAGAGCGGCGAGGCCGACGCCACCGCCCTGTGGTCCCTCGGCATCGGCGAGCCGCACCCGGTCTCCTCGCTGCACGGCCGCGGCACCGGCGACATGCTCGACGCGGTCCTGGACGTCCTGCCGGAGGCGCCCGCGCAGACCTTCGGCACGGCCGTCGGCGGCCCGCGCCGCATCGCGCTCATCGGCCGTCCGAACGTGGGCAAGTCCTCCCTCCTGAACAAGGTGGCCAACGAGGAGCGCGTCGTCGTCAACGAGCTCGCGGGCACCACCCGCGACCCGGTCGACGAGCTCATCGAACTGGGCGGCGTCACCTGGAAGTTCGTCGACACGGCGGGCATCCGCAAGCGCGTCCACCTCCAGCAGGGCGCCGACTACTACGCCTCGCTGCGCACGGCCGCCGCCGTGGAGAAGGCGGAGGTCGCGGTCATCCTGATCGACGCCAGCGAGTCGATCAGCATCCAGGACCAGCGGATCGTCACGATGGCGGTGGAGGCGGGCCGCGCCGTCGTCATCGCGTACAACAAGTGGGACACGCTCGACGAGGAGCGCCGCTACTACCTGGAGCGGGAGATCGAGACGGAGCTCGCGCAGGTCGCGTGGGCGCCGCGGGTGAACGTGTCGGCGCGCACGGGGCGGCACATGGAGAAGCTCGTCCCGGCGATCGAGACGGCCATCGCGGGCTGGGAGACGCGCGTGCCGACGGGCCGTCTGAACGCGTTCCTCGGCGAGCTGGTCGCCGCCCACCCGCACCCCGTCCGCGGCGGCAAGCAGCCGCGCATCCTCTTCGGCACCCAGGCGGGCACCAAGCCGCCGCGGTTCGTCCTGTTCGCCTCGGGCTTCATCGAGCACGGCTACCGCCGCTTCGTGGAGCGCAGGCTGCGCGAGGAGTTCGGCTTCGAGGGCACGCCGATCCACATCTCGGTGCGGGTGCGCGAGAAGCGCGGGCAGAAGACCCAGAAGAAGAAGTAGTAGCGGGAGCCGCGGCGCCCGCGGTCCGTACGTGCCGGTGCCCGGCCCTCCACGCGGAGGGCCGGGCACCGGCATGAGGAGGGGCGGGTGGTCAGCCCCGGCGCGGGCCCGGGGGGAGGGCGGCCGGGAAGAGGTGGCCGTAGCTGTGGTGGTCGACCTGGGTGGGCTGGCCGTAGCGGGCGACGTTGAAGGGGTTGTGCCGGGGGTCGTGGCGCGGGTCGTGCCGGGGGGTGTGGCGCGGGTCGTGCCGCATGGCGCCGTGGTGCCCGGCGTTGCCGTACGGCCCGGGGCCGAAGCCGGTGAACCTCAGCTCCTCCTCGCCGGTCCGGTCGCCGGGCAGGGCCCGGAACGCCCTGAGGTACTCGGAGTACAGGGCGTCGTAGATCGGCGTGGCCGAGAAGGCGGCCGCGGTGTCCTGCGCGCCGCGCATGGACGGGATCGGCCCGGCGTACGGCCGGTGGTGTGTGGCGTCGTATACGTGCACGTCTGGGCCAACGACCTGGGGGGTTCCCGGGATGCGGGGCCCGGGCCCCCAATGTGGCTCAGGTGCCCGCGAGCGGCATCGCGCACGCGACCAGCTGGCCCCGGGAGGCCGCGCGGTCGAGCGCGCCGCGCAGCAGGTCCTCGCGGGGCTGGCGGCCGACGGTGCCCGACGGGGTCGCGTACAGCAGGACGGACTGGAGCTTGTTGGCCGCCGCGCGCCAGCCGTCGGTGACCTGGAGCGGCTGGTGGGCCTGCCACCAGGCGACGGGGGAGCCGCCGCCGGTGCCCGGCTGGAGGATGGCGTGCAGCTGGCCCACGGCGAGCAGCACCGACCAGCCGTGCAGCGTCGGGGGCGCGCCCGCGAGCGAGGTCACGGGCATGAAGCCGTGCTCGATCAGGAGCGGCAGGAAGTCGTCGCCGCCGCCGGGCGCCGCGCCCGGGCGGGCGATGGGGCCGGTCGGCTCGACGACGAGCGCGGGGTGCAGCTCGCCTTCGATGAGGACGAGGCCGCTGGTCACGCCCAGCACGGCCTGTTCGGGGGCGCCGTCGGCGGGGCGCTGGGAGGGCACGGCGTCCTCGCCGGTGATGGACCGTACGGCCCCCTGGAGCTGCTCCTCGGCGACCTCGACGATCTGGGACGGCAGGCAGGAGGCGTGGGCGAAGGCGAGCACGGCGGTCTCGTCGCCGACGAACAGGACCGTGCTGGTGCGCTCGCGCTCGGAGTCGCCCGGAGTGCGGCAGGACGTGCAGTCGTAGGCGCCCGGGGCGTTCTCCCCGGCGAGCAGGCGGTCGGCTTCTTCGTCGCCGATCTCGGCGCGTACCTCGTCGCTGAGGTCGAGCATGCGCGGCACGGTGACTCCTCGGAATCGATGCGTGGGGTGTCCGGGTGGTGCCCGGCTCATAAAGGAGACAACGGGCGATCAGTGGCCCAAGTCACGCACGGGAGGCGCGGAATTGAACTAACCGAAGCAGAGGGTGAGTTGAGAGTCGGAATTTGTCACTCCGCGCCAACACCTGGTGCGTACACGGAAGTTGCGCCGGTGAGGTGAGTCACAGATCGCCGGTGCGGGAGGGTGATAGATGCCCTCATGTATGCATAAAACGGGTGTCCGAAAGTCGACGATACCCCAGGTAACCGGCAACTGGCCTGGAATGACGAGGAGTCGGTTGATAGCGGGGCGAGGGGGCTCCTAGATTCCACCGCCGTGTGCAGCGAGCACCGCTCGGGTAAGTCCGCCGGCCGCGCCCGCCGGTTCGATCAGCAGGCGCGGCGGAGCAACGCAGAACAACACCACCCCGGCGGACGGGGCTCGGCGGGACCCCGGCGCCGGACGCGTACGGGGCCCGCGGGGCCTGGGGTAGCCCGGGTCCTCCGAGAGGGAAATCCATGTCCGAACGTCCCAGGAACATTCGCAAGACGGCAGTGATCGGCGGAGCCGCGCTCCTCGCGCCGCTGGCACTGCTCGCCGCGACCGGGCAGGCCGCGGCGGACGGCGGAGTGTGGGACCGGATCGCCCGCTGCGAGAGCGGCGGCAACTGGCAGGTCAACACCGGCAACGGCTACTACGGCGGACTCCAGTTCTCCGCCGGCACCTGGCGGGCGTACGGCGGCACGGCCTACGCGCCGACCGCCGACAAGGCCTCCCGGGCCCAGCAGATCGCCGTCGCGGCGAAGGTCCAGCGCGCTCAGGGGTGGGGCGCCTGGCCGTCGTGCTCGGCACGGGCGGGTGCCTCCGGGCCCGCTCCCGGAGCGGCCGCGCCACAGGCCGCGCCCAGGCCCGCTCCCAAGGCGGCGCCACAGACCGCACCGCAGGCCGCGCCGAAGACCGTCAAGCAGCGGCCCGCCCACCGCGCGCCCGGTCACGCCGACCGGGGCACCACGCGCGGCTCCGGCGGCTACGTCGTGCGCCAGGGCGACACGCTCAGCCGCATCGCCGCCGCGCACGGCGTCGGCTGGCAGCGGCTCTACGCCGTCAACCGGGGCGTCATCGGCGGTGATCCGAACCTGATCGTGCCCGGGCAGCGCCTGGCGATCTGACGGTCCCGGCCGTCCCCTCCGGCGAGCCGGAACCCACGAGCGGCCCCGCCCTGTCCGCTGACCGGGTGGGGCCGCGCGCACGGCGGCGCGGCACGGCGGGCCCCCGGCCGGGACCTGCGTAACGTGGCCCGATGCACTCGACGCACCCGATGTCGAACAGACGTCCAAGGTTCGTGACGTCGCTCGCCGCCGCGGCCCTGGCGCTCGCGGCACCCCTGACCGCCCCGGCCGCCGCGGTGGCGGCGCCCCCGCCGCCGCGGCCGGGCCCGGCCGTCACCACGTACCTCTACGACTGCTCCCGCACCGAAGGGCCGTGGAACTGCCTCGCCGAGTGCGAGAGCAGCGGCCGGTGGCACATCAACACCGGCAACGACTACTACGGAGGCCTGCAGTTCAAGCAGACCACCTGGGAGGAGCACGGCGGGCTCGCCTACGCCCCGCGCGCGGACCTCGCCACCCGGGAGGAGCAGATCGAGGTCGCCCGCAAGGTGCTCCTCAACCAGGGCTGGCAGGCCTGGCCCGTCTGCTCCAAGAAGGTCAAGGAGGCCAACCTCGACCACCTCGCGCTGCTGCCCGGCGACCGCACGCACGTCGTCAAGCGCGGCGAGACCCTCAGCTCCCTGGCCAGGCGGTACCGGGTCAAGGGCGGCTGGAAGGCCCTCTACCAGGCCAACCGGCACATCGTGGGGCCGCGCCCCGACCGCCTCGCGATCGGCACGGTCCTGCTCATTCCGGAGCGGGCGAAGGCCTGACCCCGCCGTCCGGCAGCCGCCCGAGCTCCGTCAGCTCGCCGCTGAACACCACCTCGCCGCGGCGCAGCTCGTACGCCACCGCCGCCCGGCCCGCGAGCCCGCGCAGCCCGGGCGGCGGCCGCTGCTCGGCGAGGACCACGCACGCCTCCAGATCCCCGAGCAGCGCGTACGTACGGGAGGCGACGGCCGGGGACATGCCCTGGGTCGGCTCGTCGGCGAGGACCACGCGCGCCCGGGAGAGCAGGGCCCGTGACAGCGCGAGCATGCGCTGCTCGCCGCCGGACAGCAGGCCCGCGCGGCGGGCCAGGAGCGGGCGCAGCTCCGGGTAGGCCGTCAGGGCGGGCGTCACGTCGCCCCCGGCGAGGGCCAGGTTCTCGCGGACGGTGAGGCCGCCGAAGACGGCCTGCCGGTCCGGTACGAAGCACAGGCCCCGGCGGGCGCGTTCGTGCGCCGAGAGCCGGGTGACGTCCGCGCCGTCCCAGACGACGGCGCCCCCGGACAGCGGGACGGCCCCGGCGAGCGCCCGCAGCGCGGTGGTGCGGCCCGAGCCGTTGCGGCCGAGCAGGACGGTCAGGCCGGGGGCGGGGGCCGCGAGGGTCACGCCGTGCAGGGCTTCCAGGGGGCCGTAGCGCACGCGCGCGTCCCGCAGTTCGAGGGTGCGGGGGCGCGCGGCCGGGCTCATTGCGCCCCGCCGTCGAGCACCTCGTCCGCCGGGCCCGACGCGACGATCCGGCCCGCCGTCATCACGTGCACGGTGTCGGCCAGGCCCGCGACCAGGTCCAGGTCGTGCTCGACCACGAGGAGCGCGGTGCCGTCGGCGGCGAGGGCGCGCAGGACCCGGGTGAGCGCGGCCACCTCGCCGGTGTCCAGGCCCGCGGCGGGCTCGTCCAGGAGCAGCGCGTACGGGTCGCCCGCGAGCGCGCGGGCCAGCTCGACGCGGCGCAGCGTGCCCGTCGGCAGGCCCGCGGCCGGACGGTCGCGCACGGACGTGAGGTCGAACAGGCGCAGCGCCCGGTCGAGTGCCGCCGGGTTTCGGACCCGGCCCTGTTCGGCGCCCACGCGCACGTTCTCGGCGACGGTCAGCGTCGGGAAGACCGCCAGCTGCTGGAACGTGCGCGCCACGCCCGCGCGGGTGCGGGTGTGCGCGGGTAGCCGGGTGAGGTCCCGCTCCCCGAAGGCCACCCGCCCCCGGTCGGGCCGCACCGTCCCGGCCAGACAGTGGAACAGACTGCTCTTGCCCGCGCCGTTGGGCCCTACGACAGCGGTCACCTGGCCGGGGACGACGCTGAGGGACACCCCGCGCAACACGGCGAAGCCACCGTAGGAAAGAAACAACTCGTCGGCGACGAGAGCGTCACGACTGTTGCTGCTGTGGGCGATCGTCCCGCGGGGCGTGCGGGGCATCCCCTGCTCGAGCGGAGCCGAGAGCGGGGCCGGGGCCGGGGCAAGGGCAGGGCCCGTGGCGGCTGGGACGAGGGCACCGCGCACCCGGGCGCCCAGCGGTGTGAGCCGGGGCCGCCGCCGCAGCCGCCGCGTGGCCGCGCGCAGCGCCTCGTACGGCCCCCCGGGAAAGCGGCCGACCAGTATCGCGAGCACCCCGACCACCGCCGCGGCGACCCCGCCCCGCGCCCCCGCGTCGAGTCCCACCAGCAGCGCCGCCGCCACGAGCGCGCCCAGCAGGCTGTCCGCGCCGAGCACGACCACCGCCGCGAACCAGAGCAGCCCCCGCACCGGGTCGTACGCCCCGGGGTCGAACGCCCGAAGGCCCATCCCGAGCATCCCGCCCCCCAGGGCGGCGAGCGCCGCGCCGGTCACGAACGCCGCGAGCTTCAGCGTGCGCACGGGGACCCCGGCCGCCGCCGCCCCCGCCTCGTGGTCGCGCATCGCCGCGAGCGCCCGTCCCGCGCGGCCCCGGCGCAGCGCCGCGACGCACCCCAGCGCGCCGCCGAGCAGGGCCAGTTCGAACAGGTAGTACGCGCGGTCGCCGCCGAGGCCGGCGGGCCGCTCCAGGGTGAGGCCCGAGGTCGCGTACGGCTGCGCGAACACGAAGCGGCTGACGCCCACGCCGACCGCGAGGGTGGCGAGCGCGAGCGCCAGGCCGTGCCTGCTGATGGCGGGCCAGCCGGTGAGCAGGCCGAGCGGCGCGACGAGCAGCACGGCGACCGCGAGGGCGGGCAGCGCGGGCAGCTCGGGCAGGCCGGGGAAGCGGCCGCCGGTGAGCAGCGCGGTGAACAGCGCGCCCAGGCCCGCGTACGCCGCCTGGCCCAGGGAGATCTGACCGCCCCTGCCGGTGACGACGACGAGGGAGAGCAGGATGACGCCGAGGGCGGGGACCTGCACGGACGTGGTGAGGTCCGAGCCCGCGAAGCCGAGCGGGAGCAGGAAGAGGACCACGGCCACTATCCAGGCGCCGGACGGGGTCGGGACGCGGGCGGTGGCCGTGCGGGGCAGCGCGTCCCCGGCGCCCACCCCGGGCAGGACGAGCGCGGCGATCAGCAGGGCCACGACGAAGAGGTTCGCGCCGACCGCCTGGAGCAGGGGCTCGCCCCACCCGGACGGGTGCAGGCGCGTGAGCTGGCTCTGCGCGACGCCGATGCCGAGCGCCACCACGACCGCCACCGGCAGGTTCCGCATCCGGGCCGCCACGGCGACGGCCATCACCTCCATGACGAGCAGGGGCAGGCCGTACGGGTCGAGGCGGACGTAGGGGGCGAGGAGCACGCCGGTCAGGCCCGCGGTGAAGGAGCCGAAGGCCCAGCCCGCCGCGGCCACCCGGTCCGCGTCGATCCCGGCGAGCACCGCGAGGCGGCGGTCGTCGACCACCGCGCGCAGCTCCCCGCCGAAGCGGGTGAAGCGGGTGAGGGCCCACACGGCGAGCGCCAGCGCCACGGCGACCGCGAGCTGGCCCCAGGGGTCGGCCGAGACGAGCGTCGGCGCGTCCGCCCGCGCGCCCTGCCCCCAGATCAGCGCCGCCGCGCCGACGAGCAGGACGAAGACGCCGATCGAGGCCACCAGGGTCTGCGCCGGGTCGCCGCCCTGGACGGCGAGCGGGCGGAAGACGGCGCGTTCGAGGACGAGGCCGATGGCGGGGGCCGCCACCAGGAGCGTCACCGCCGCGGCGAGCGACAGCGGCCAGCCCCACTCGACGGTGAGCTGGCGCAGCAGATAGGCGCAGACCATCGCGATCGCGCCGTGCGCGAGGTTGAGCACGCCGGTCGCGCGGTGGGTGACGACGAGGCCTATGCCGGTGAGGGCCGCCGCGCTGCCGACGGAGAGCCCGGCCAGGGTCAGGTCGTAGCTCAGCGAGGCCACCGGCTCAGTCCTCCGGGGACTCTTGCGGCCGGGGCCCCGGCGGTGCGCAGATCGGGCACGGGGTCAGGCCGCCCGCCGCCGGGGCCGCGGCGTCGACGGCGACGGCCTCCGGCCTGCCCGCGACCAGCGGGCAGTCCGCGCGGTGCCACAGCGTGCCGTCGGGCACCGCGCGCAGTGCCTCGCTCGTCGCCACCGGGGCCTTCGCCCGTTCGGCCCCCGCGTCCGCCGGGGCCTGGTCCTCGACGGCCACGAGCAGGCCGTACAGCTCCTCGACCCGGGCCGCGGCGAGCGCGCCCCGGCCGTGCGCGAGGAGCACCGCGCCCGCGACGATCAGGGCCGCGCCCGGCACCGTGCAGGACGCGAGGTAGGGCAACTGCCGCTCGGCGAAGCGCTCTCCGGAGATCCCGTACCAGCCGATGACGCACAGGACCGCGCCGGTCGCGAGCGCGGCGAAGGCCGCCCACAGCATCGGGTGGACCGCCCGCAGCCGGGCCGCGCGCGATGCGGCCCGTGCCGCCGCGGGAGTGGTCCCGTCCGTCGTTGCCGCCCGCATCGAGGCCCCCCGGGTGCCTGGTGGGTCTGTTCATGGAAGCCAATGGATTGCACTATGCCTTCTGGAAGCCGACCCTGAAAGCACCGGGCGCTCTTCGTCCGGTCCGATACCCGGTGGTGAGCCAGATGGTGCTCTGGACAGGACCCAGGCGGGGGAGCGATCCACGACGGGGGCGGGTGCGGAGCCCGGTCCTCGCGGCCGCCGCGGTCCTGCTGTTCGTCCCGGCCGTCGCGGCCTGCGGCGACGACAGCGGTGACGAGGGCGGGAGCCCGCCGCCGCAGCCGTCCGTGGAGACGAGCGGCAAGGCCGGTGACGCCGCCGGGCCCGCGGACCCGGCGGCCGCCGAGAAGGAGGTCCGGGCGAACTGGCAGAGGTTCTTCGACCCGGCGGTGTCCCTGAAGGACAAGGAGGCCGTCCTGGAGAACGGCGCCGAGATGCGTCAGGTCCTGCAGAGCTTCAGCGGGGACGAGCGCGGCAAGCAGGTCCGGGCCCGGGTCGCGAAGGTCGAGTTCACATCGGCGAAGGACGCGGACGTGACGTACGCGCTGACCCTGAAGGGCGCGACCGCGCTGCCGAGCGCGAGCGGCACCGCCGTCGACCAGGACGGCACCTGGAAGGTGTCCGTCAAGACGCTGTGCGCGCTGGTGCAGCTGAGCGGCAACAAGTCGCCCGGTCCGGGCTGCTGAGACTTGGGCCGCCGACGGGCCCTCGTGGCCGCGCTCGCCGTGGCGGTGCTCCTGGGGAGCGCGGCCTGCGGCAGCCGGCTGCCGGAGAGCGACTTCGAGCGGCGCGCGCCGTCGGGTGGCGTGGTGCCGCCCCGCGGCGGCCCGCCCCTGCGGGTCGGTGTCATCACCAGCGCCACCAGCCCCGTCGGCGGCTCCGCCTTCACCGGGCCGCGCGACGGCGCCAAGGCCTACTTCGAGCGGCTCAACGACCGCGGCGGGATCGCCGGACGCGAGGTCGAGGTGCGCACCTGTGACGACGGCGGCAGCGGCGTCGGCAACAACGAGTGCGTGCACAAGCTGCTCGACGAGCAGAAGGTGGTCGCCCTGGTGGCCACCACCGTCCTGGACTACGCGGGCGCGCCCCGGGTCTCCGAGGCGGGCGTGCCCGACATCGGCGGGCAGCCGATCGGCCCGGCGTACGACACCTATCCGCACCTGTACGGGATCTACGGCAGCCTGGCGCCGCGCGCGGGCAAGCCGGGCTGGGGCGGCGAGCTGTACGGCGGCACCGAGGTCTACCGCTACTTCAAGCGCGAGCAGGGCGCCCGCACGGCCGCGGTGGTCTCCTACAACCAGGCCGCGTCGGCGGCGTACGCGCGCCTGGTGAAGCGGGGCCTGGAGGCCGAGGGCTACGAGGTCGTCACCGAGCAGGTCGACTTCGCGCTGCCGAACTTCCGCGCCGCCGCGGCCGACCTCAAGGACCGGGGCGCCGATCTGGTCTTCGACGCGATGGACACGCACGGCAACGCGCGCCTGTGCGAGGCCATGGACGACGTGGGCGCGAAGGTCACCGCGAAGGTCACGAACGTACAGAACTGGTCAGCCTCCGTCGCCGACGACTACAAGGACGCGCCGCGCTGCCGCAACGCCTTGTGGGCCACCGGTTCCAGCCGCAACTACGAGGACACCGGCCACCCGGCCGTGCGGGAGTTCCGCGCCGGCATGAAGAGGGCGGGCAAGGGGGCGGACTCGCTCTCCCAGTGGCAGCTGGAGGGCTGGGCCGCCGGCCTGTGGTTCACGGCCGCCGCCCGCTCCTGCGCGGCCTCGGACGGGGATGTCACCCGCGCCTGCCTGGACCGCTTCATGAGCCGGGGCAAGCCGTACGACGCCGACGGCCTGCTACTGCCGGTGACGTACGAGCGGCGGGCCGAACCGCCGAGGACGCGCCGGACGTGTGTGTCCGTGGCCCGCTGGAAGGACGATGAGGGCTGGGTCACACAGGGGGACATGAACGCCAACTGCTTCGAGGTACCGCAGCTCTCCTACCAGCCATGACCGGTGTACCACTCATGGAGTTCCCTGTTCCGCATTGCGATCGCGCATCCGTTCAAGAACAAGGCGGGATCTCGACCCAACCCTTGGCCTGAGATTCCCGTCTAACCCCTCGGTAGGCGGACGAGACGGCTGTCCACGGGCAAACGCGGAATACGGGTACGCATGCATATCTCTTTCCTGATTCACAACGCGTACGGGATCGGAGGGACGATCCGGACCACGTACAACCTGGCGAACACCCTCGCGGAGCAGCACGACGTGGAGATCGTCTCGGTGCTGCGCCACCGCGACGAGCCGGTCTTCGCGCCGGATCCGCGGATCCGGCTCAGCCATCTCGTGGACATCAGGAAGGACAGCCCCGGATACGAGGGCGACAGCGCGGCCCACACCACCCCGGCCCGCGTCTTCCCGAGCGCCGAGGGCCGCTACGCGCAGTACAGCGCCCTCACCGACGAGCGCATCGAGGCGCACCTGAAGTCCCTGCGGTCCGACGTCGTCATCGGCACCAGGCCCGGCCTGAACGTGCACGTCGCCCGGCAGACCCGGCGCGGCGTGCTGCGCGTCGGCCAGGAGCACCTCACGCTCGACAGCCACTCCGACGAACTGCGCCTCCAGCTGCGCAGCGTCTACCCCCGCCTCGACGTCCTCACCACCACGACCGAGGCCGACGCACGGGACTACCGCAAGCGGATGCGGCTGCCCGGCGTACACGTCCAGGCCGTGCCGAACCCGGTGCCCGCACCCGGCATCGAGCCCGCCGACGGCTCCCACAAGTGGGTCGTCGCCGCCGGGCGGCTCGCCCCCGTCAAGCGGTACGACCTGCTGATCCGCGCCTTCGACAAGGTGCGCAGGGAGCGCCCCGACTGGCGCCTGCGGATCTACGGCGGCGGCCGCCAGAAGGAGAAGCTGCGCCGGCTGATCGACGACCTCGGCCTGTACAACCACGTCTTTCTCATGGGCCCCGCCCACCCCATCGAGCCCGAGTGGGCCAAGGGCTCCATCGCGGCCGTCAGCTCCAGCCTGGAGTCCTTCGGCATGACCATCGTCGAGGCCATGCGCTGCGGCCTCCCGGTGGTCTCCACCGACTGCCCGCACGGCCCCGGCGAGATCATCGAGAACGGCGTCGACGGCCGTCTCGTCGAGGTCGGCAACGCCGACGCCATGGCCGGCGGCCTGCTCGAACTCATCAACGACGACGCGCTGCGCCACCGGATGGCGGACGCCGCGCTGGAGGACTCCGAACGCTTCGACCCGGCCCGCATCGCCGAGCGCTACGAGGTGATGTTCCACGGCATGCTCCAGCGCGGCGGCTCGCTGGGCGGCCGGGTGCGCGGCACGATGCACCGCGCCAGGGGAGCGCTGCTCGGCGGCGCGTACGCCGTTCGGGACGCCGGAAGAACCGCACCGACGAAGGGGCGCTTGGCATGACGGCCGTGTCCACCCAGGACACCATCGGATCCAGTGACGACGCGCGCGGGGCCGGGCAGGTGCCCCCGCCCCGGGCGGACTGCATCGCCGACTCCGCGGGCGGTCTGACCTTCGACGTCACCGACCCGGGCGAGGCGGGCACCGCGCATCTGCTGCTGCGCCTCAGGGACTCCGACCCCGTCGACGAGGTGCGGCTGCCCCTCACCCCCGCGGGCGACGGGCGGCTGCGCGCCGCGCTGCCCAGCAGCGTCGAGCTCGCCGAGGGCCGCTGGAACGCGTACGCCCTGGTGGACGGCGGGGAGCCGCGCCGGCTCATGCCCGGGGTCAACGACCTGCGCTCGCTCGTCGACCGCGCGCCCAGCGGCAGCCGCGGCCACGTCTCGGTGCGCATCCCGTACGCCACCAAGCAGGGCAACCTCTCGGTGCGCGCCTGGGTGCGGGCGCCGCACGCGGAGGCCGGTGAGCTGCGCATCACCGACACCGGGCTCACGGCGCACGGCCGCGTGTACGGCACGGAGCTCGCCGCGCGGGCACGGGTCGAGGCGGTGTTCCGCAAGGAGCCCGAGCGGGTCGTGCGCGCCGAGGTCACGGCACAGGGGCCGGAGTTCGACGTCACGCTGCGGTACGAGGACCTCGCCGCCGGGCGCGGGCCCTGGGACCTGTGGCTGCTGCCCGGGGGCGACGAAGGGCCGCGGGTGCGCCTGGCCCGGCTGCTCGACGACGTGGCGGACAAGAAGCCGATCTTCACCTACCCGGTGACGGTCCTCGAAGGCCCGGACGGGCCGGTCGAGGCCGGTCCGTACTACACCAACGACAACGACCTGGCGGTGCGCGTGCGGGCGGCCGTCGGCGACTGAGGGCACGCGCGCCGGGAGGAGGGCTCCGCCATCGCGGACCGTAGCTGTCCGCGAGAGGCGGCAGAATCGGCCGCATGTTGGAGACCTCCGCACGACTGCTCCGCCTGCTCTCGCTGTTGCAGGCCCACCGGGAATGGTCGGGCGCGGACCTCGCCGAGCGCCTCGGCGTGACCGCGCGCACGATCCGCAGGGACGTGGACCGGCTGCGCGAGCTCGGCTACCCCGTCAACGCGAGCCCCGGCACCGGCGGCGGCTACCAGCTGGGCGCGGGCGCCCAGCTGCCCCCGCTGCTGCTCGACGACGACGAGGCGGTCGCCGTCGCCGTGGGCCTGCGCACCGCCGCGGGACAGGGCATCGAGGGCATCGGCGAGAGCTCGGTGCGGGCCCTCGGCAAGCTCGAACAGGTCCTGCCCGGCAGGCTGCGGAGCCGGGTCGGCGCCCTGAACGCCTTCACGGTGCCGATGCTGCACGCGCCCCGGCAGCAGGCCGTCGACGCCTCCGTCCTCACCGACCTCGCCGCCGTCTGCCGGGACTCCGAACGCCTGCGCTTCGACTACCTCGACCACGGCGGCGGTTCGAGCCGCCGCACCGTCGAGCCGCACCGCCTGGTGTGCACCGAGCGCCGCTGGTACCTCGTCGCCTGGGACCTGGACCGGCAGGACTGGCGCACGTTCCGCGCGGACCGGATCACGCCCCGGCCGCCGCACGGCCCGCGCTGCGCGCCCCGCACCCCGCCCGCCGACGACCTCGCCGCCTACGTCTCCCGGGGCGTGTCGACCCGCGCCTACGCCGAGCAGTCCACGATCCGCCTCCTGGTGTCCCTGGAGGAGGCCGCGCAGCGGGTGAAGCCGCTGGACGGCACCCTGGAGGCGGAGACCGAGCACACCTGTCTGCTGCGCACGGGGGCGGCCAGCCTGGAGTTCCTGGTCTTCCACGTGATGTTCCTGGGCTTCGAGTTCGAGGTGGTCGAGCCCGTGGAGGTGCTCGACCGGATCCGCTCCCTCAGGGACGTGCTCAGCCGGGCCCTGGACCGGGGTGGCGCACCTGGTCGTCCGGCGCCCGGAACGCCGCGTACTCCGGATGGTGCAGATCGAACGCCGGGGACTCGGAGCGGATCCGGGGGAGCGTGACGAAGTTGTGCCGGGGCGGCGGACAGGACGTCGCCCACTCCAGGGAGCGGCCGAAGCCCCAGGGGTCGTCGACGTCCACCTTCTCGCCGTACTTGGCCGTCTTCCAGAGGTTGTAGAGGAACGGCAGCGTGGAGATGCCGAGCAGGAAGGCGCCGATGGTCGAGAGGGTGTTGAGCACCGTGAAGCCGTCCGCGTCCAGATAGTCGGCGTACCGCCGGGGCATGCCCTCCGCGCCCAGCCAGTGCTGGACCAGGAACGTGGTGTGGAAGCCCACGAACAGCGCCCAGAAGTGGATCTTGCCGAGGCGCTCGTCGAGCATCTTGCCGGTGAACTTCGGCCACCAGAAGTAGAAGCCGCCGAAGGTCGCGAAGACGACCGTGCCGAACACCACGTAGTGGAAGTGCGCCACGACGAAGTACGAGTCGGTGACGTGGAAGTCGATCGGCGGGGAGGCGAGCAGGACCCCCGTGAGCCCGCCGAACAGGAACGACACCAGGAAGCCGACCGCCCACAGCATCGGCGTCTCGAAGGACAGCGAGCCCTTGAGCATCGTGCCGGTCCAGTTGAAGAACTTCACCCCGGTGGGCACCGCGATCAGGAACGACACGAACGAGAAGAACGGCAGCAGCACCGCGCCCGTCGCGAACATGTGGTGCGCCCACACGACCACCGACAGACCGGTGATCGCCATCGTCGCGCCGACCAGCGGCAGATAGCCGAAGATCGGCTTCCGGCTGAACACCGGGATGATCTCCGTGATGATGCCGAAGAACGGCAGCGCGATGATGTAGACCTCCGGATGCCCGAAGAACCAGAAGAGGTGCTGCCACAGCAGCGCACCGCCGAACTGGGCGTCGAAGACCACGGAGTGGAAGCGCCGGTCCGCCTCCAGGACGAGCAGGGCGGCCGCGAGCACCGGGAACGCGATCAGCACCAGGACCGAGGTGAACAGCACGTTCCAGGTGAAGACGGGCAGCCGGAACATCGTCATCCCCGGCGCGCGCATCCCGATGATGGTGGTCAGGAAGTTCACCGAGCCGAGGATCGTGCCGAACCCGGAGAGCGCGAGCCCCATGATCCACAGGTCGGCCCCGATGCCGGGCGACCGCTCCAGGCTGTTGAGCGGCGCGTACGCGAACCAGCCGAAGGCCGCCGGGCCGCTCGGCACGAGCAGCGAGCCGAGCACCATCAGACCGCCGAAGAGGAACAGCCAGTACGAGAGCATGTTGAGCCGCGGGAACGCCACGTCGGGCGAACCGATCTGCAGCGGCATGATCTCGTTGGCGAAGCCCGCGAACGTCGGCGTCGCGAACAGCAGCAGCATGATCGTGCCGTGCATCGTGAAGAGCTGGTTGAACTCCTCGTTGGTCAGCATCTGGAGCCCGGGGCGGGCGAGCTCGGCCCGCATCAGGAGCGCCATCACGCCGGCGATCAGGAAGAAGACGAACGACGTGATCAGATAGAGGTGGCCGATCTTCTTGTGGTCGGTGGTGGTCAGCCAGTCGACGAGGATCGCGCCCCGCGTCCGCCGCCGCGCCGGGCGCTCCGCCGCCGCCCCCACCGTCTGCGTCCCCATGCTTGTTGCCCCTTCGCTGTCGCGTCCTGGGCTGCCCGAAGCACAGGCCATGATGCTCGTGTGCCCCCGACTGCGACAGAGGGCGTACGGCACTGCGGCGCCGGGGCGCGCTCCGGCTCGCGGGAGCGCGGAGGGCGGGCAGTGCGCGGGGAAGGGGCGGTGAGCGGGCGCGGGAGGCGCGGGGAGAGGGAGAGGAATCATGAATTCCCGGCACTCCGTCACCGTCCGCGCGGCGCCCGGGAATCCGGAATGCGAAGGATCTGCAGAGGGTTTCGGAAAGTATTCGCGCGAGGTTTCAAACGCTCCCCGGGCAGGGCCGGACGGGATTTTCCGACGGAGTCTCAAGAGGGGCGCAAGAGCTTCGGAGTTCGGCCGGAATTCCGCCGTACCGAGGGCGGAACCGCTCGTACGTGTGACGGAGTTAGGGCGAAACACGCGTCGTGATCCTGTGACAAAAGCGTGACCGGAGGGGGATCCGTGACGCATGGTGCCGCGCCCCAGCCTTCCCCCGCGGGAATCGGCCGCCTAACGTGGCCGGTATGGCACCCATCCCGACCCCGCCCGCCGAGCCCCAGGACACCCCGGACTCCTATGTCGGCCTCGACGCCGCCGAAGCGGAGAGCCGGGCGCGCGCCCGTGGGTGGTCCACCGTCAGGTCGCTGCCGCCGGGCACGTTCATCACCCTGGAGTACCTCGTGGGGCGGCTGAACTTCGAGGTCGAGGGCGGTCGGGTGAAGCGCTGCTGGAAGGGCTGAGCCCGGCGTCCCGTACGAAGGCCCCGGCTCCTTGCCCGGAGCCGGGGCCTTCGCGGTGCGGGAGTCAGTCGTGCGTACCGGTCCCGCGGTCCTCGGGGGCGCGTCAGGCGCCGGTGACGGGCCGGGCCGACGCGCCGCGCACCCGGTCCGCGTGCGGCGGGCGGCGGGGGCCCGCGGGGGTCACCGGGGTGCGCTCGCAGCGGGCCGTGTGCGGGCCGGGGGCGAGATAGGCCGGTGTGCGGCTCCGGCCCGCGGCGACGGGCTCGCGCACCGGCGGCTGCTCGCCGGAGCCCTTGCCGGAGGCCGGGGCCGGGGCCGCGCCGGCCCCGGACCGCTGCGGCACGAGCGCGGGGGCGGGCGCGACGGCGACCGGGGGCCGGGCCCGGAAGCGGTGCCAGAGGCCGAGCGCGAACGGCTCGACCCGGGCGACGAGCGGCTCGAACCAGGGCAGCGCGAGCAGGATGAGCAGGCCCGCGGCCCAGCCGAGGAAGACGTCGCTCAGCCAGTGCGTACCCAGGTAGACGGTGGTGAGGCCGACGCTCAGGGAGACGACGGCGGACAGCGCCGACAGATAGCGGCGGGTCACCGGGGTCGAGGCCAGATAGGCGAGGATTCCCCAGGTCACGACGGCGTTGGCGGTGTGGCCCGAAGGGAATATATCGCCGCCCTGCCCCATCTCGTTCGAGCCGATCACGGTGGCGTAGTGCGGGCCGAGGCGGCCCATGCCGATCTTGGCGGCGCCCACCGTGGCGTTGAGCAGCAGCAGGGCCGTGCCGAACATCAGGAGCGGGCGGAGCGTGTGCTGCCGCCAGGAGCGCCAGCCCAGCCAGGCCGCGACCATCACGGCGGTGGGGCCGCGCTGGCCGAGCACGACCCAGTAGTCGAGGAAGCCGTGGATCTCGGGCCACTGCTGGTAGGGCCGGAAGAACATGACCTGCCAGTCGAACCGCACGAGCCAGGAGGTGGCCAGGACGGCGACCACGATGGCGAGGTAGAACGCCAGGGTCGCGCTGAAGAGCACGACTCTGTGCCGGCTCATCCTCGGCACATCGAGGTGAACCGGCCGTTCCGGCTCACGGTCAAGACGGGCGAAGAGCCGGTCCAGACGGGTCAGGTTTCGTTCGGTACGCACCCAATCGACGTTACAGCGAGTGAGCGCCGTTCCCGGTCGAATCGGTGGGGTTGTGATGACGATGTGATGTGGCATTGCTCTCAGGTCCCGGCGTATTCCCGCCGGAATGCCTTTTCAATCGGGGCCGTTATACCCAATTCGTTGATCGTCGCTCCCCGGGTTTTAGGGCGCTTATGAATTCGTTCACCGGGATCTGGTGCGGAATTCTCCGGGTGCTCACCGGGCGGCCCGGAGGGCGCAGCCGACGGACGCCCGGATAAATGATCTTGGCGTGATCAGGGTGGCCCCGAGCCGTTCAGCCAGAACGCCCCGTACACCGCGCCGGCCACGGCGACACCACTGATGACCAGCACCGATCTCGACGTCCGCAGCCGCGCGAGCACCACCGCGAGGGGCAGGAGCAGTGGGAAGGCGGGCATCAGCAGGCGTGGTTTGGAGCCGAAGTAGCCCGCGGCGCACAGGGCGAGCACCAGGACGACCCCGGTGTAGACGAGCAGCGGCAGCGGCTGGCGCTGCCGCACCCCGGCGACGTACAGCCGGATCAGCAGCGCGACGCCGACGATCAGGCCGAGCCCGGCGAGCGCGCCCGGCACGGAGGTGAACTTCGCGCCGATGAACCGCGCGAAGGCGTAGCCGCCGTCGAAGCCGTTGCCCCAGCCCTCCTGCACGTCGAGGTAGCCGAGGAGGCCGCCGCCCGTGCGGTGTCCGACCCACAGGACGTAGGCGGCCGCCCCGAGCGGGGCGAGCAGTGCGCCGAGCGCGACGCGCGCGTCGATCCGCCCCCGGCGGCGCACCTCCACGACCGCCGCCGCCCACAGCGCGAGGACCACGGCCCCGCCCACCGGCCGGGTCAGGCCCGCGAGGGAGGCGAGGAGCCCCGCCGTCACCCAGCGTCCCGCGAGCACCGCGTACAGCGACCAGGCGGCGAGCGCCGTGAACAGCGACTCGCTGTACGCCATGGACTGCACGATGCCGACGGGCAGCACCGCCCACAGCGCCACCGCGCACACGCCCGCACGGCGTCCGTACAGACGGTCCGCGACGGCGAAGATGCCGCCCGCCGCGCACAGCGAGGCGACCGCGCTCACCAGCAGGCCCGCGTCCGCGTGACCCAGCGGACCGGCCGCCGCCACCAGCCGCTCCAGCCACGGGAGCAGCGGGAAGAACGCGAGGTTGGAGTGCACGCTGCCGTCCGGCAGGGTCACCTCCCAGCCGTAGCCGTGCTCGGCCACGCGCACGTACCAGAGGGAGTCCCAGCGGGCGGAGAGCAGCGTGTGCGGGCTCTTGCCGGTCCCCGCGGACCACACGGCCAGGACCGCGAGTCCCAGGGCGCGCACCCCCGCGTACGCGAGCAGCGCGGTCGCTGCCGCGCGGCGCCTTTCGGTGGCCTTCCCCGCGGGGGGCTTTTCAAGATCGGTCACCCGGGCGATTATCCCCGTCCCCCTCTTGTCCTTCCCCGTCGCCTCCTGGGTGTCCCATGCGCATGGGGCTGCGCCCCTTTCCCCCTTGTTGGCGCTTCGCGCCTCGTCCTCAAGCGCCGGACGGGCTTTTCGCTGTGGCGTATGCCACAGGCTCTCGGGGCAACCGTGAGAGGTCCGCCACGCGCGGCGTGCGCGGACTCGCGTACGCTGACGGCCACTCGCTGTTCACAGCCGCCACAGCCGGACGACCTGATCCCGTTGGGTCCCACGGGATCCCGCTGGGCCGCATTTCGCGAGGTATCACTGGGAGGTACGCACATGTCCGGGACGACCACGGCCGCCGCTCCGTCCGGCCGTCGGCCCCCCGGCGCGGGCGCCAACCGCTGGGTCGTGCTCGTCGTCCTCTGCGTCAGCCTGCTGCTCGTCGCCGTCGACGCCACCGTCCTGCACGTCGCCGTGCCCGCCGTCACCGAGGACCTCACGCCCGGCGCGATCGAGCTGCTGTGGATCGTGGACATCTATCCGCTGGTCTGCGCCTCGCTGCTCATCCTGTTCGGCACGCTCGGCGACCGCGTCGGACGCAGACGCGTGCTGCTGCTCGGCTACGGCCTGTTCGGCGTGGCCTCGGCGGTCGCGGCCCTCGCGGACACCGCGCAGGTGCTCATCATCGCCCGCGCGCTGCTCGGCGTCGGCGGCGCCATGATCATGCCCGCGACCCTCTCGATCCTGCGCCAGGTCTTCCCCGACCGGCGCGAGCGGGCGCTGGCCATCGGCATCTGGAGCGCGGTGGCCGCCGTGGGCGCGGCCGTCGGGCCCCTGCTCGGCGGCTTCCTGCTGGAACACTTCTGGTGGGGCTCGGTCTTCCTCATCAACATCCCGCTGATGCTCGTCAGCCTGCCCGTCGGCCGCTGGCTGCTGCCGGAGTCCACCGGCGAGCGCGACGGACCGTGGGACGTCGTCGGCGCGCTGATGGCGGCGGGCGGGCTCTTCTGCCTCGTCCTCGGCGTCAAGCGGCTCGGCGGCGGCGAGTCGCCGCTCGGCACGACGACGCTGCTCGCCCTGGCCGTCGGCGGCGGGCTGCTCGTCGCCTTCGTCCGCAGACAGCGGCGGCGCACGCACCCGCTCGTCGACCTGGCGATGTTCACGCGGCCCGCGTTCAGCACGTCCGTCGGGTGCATCGTGCTCGCGATGCTCGCCCTCGTCGGCCTGGAGCTGATCGCCGCCCAGTACCTGCAACTGGTGCTCGGCCTGTCCCCCCTGGAGACCGGCCTCAGACTCCTCCCGCTCACCATCGCCGCCATGGCCGCGGGCCTCGCGGGCTCCCGGCTGCTCCAGCGCTTCGGACCGCGCCGCATGGTCGCCTGCGGCTTCGGCCTCACCGCGCTCGCCGTGGTCGCGCTCACCGGCATGGGCGGCGACGACAACGCCCCGCTGCTGCTCACCGGCTTCGTGCTGCTCGGCTTCGGCCTGGAGACCACGCTCTTCGGGGCGTACGAGTCCATGCTCAGCGAGGCCCCGCAGACCCAGGCCGGCGGTGCCGCAGCCATCGGCGAGACCTCCTACCAGCTGGGCGCGGGCATCGGCATCGCCCTGCTCGGCAGCGTCATGAACGCGGCGTACGCGCCCGGGCTCTCCTCCGTGCGGGGCGTCCCGGCGGCCGACAGCGCGGCGGCCGGGCACTCCCTCGGCGAGGCCTACGAGGTCGCCGACCGGCTCGGCGGGGGACAGGGCGAGGCCCTGCGGTCCGCCGCGCGGAACTCCTTCGTCCACGGCCTGCACGTGACCCTCCTGGTCAGCGCGGGACTGCTGCTGCTCGGCGCGCTCGCGGCCCTGCGGCTGCCGCGCCGCATGGACTGCGGCGCCCCTGCCGGGCAGGGCGAACCGGGGATGCCCGTGCCCCGGGACGGCGCGGGCCTTCCCGCGGAGTCCCTCCGCTGACCTCGGGCCCTCGGTGGGGGCAATCGTTCGTACGGGGGCTCCCCTCCTCAAAGGCCGGAGGGACTGTCAACCGCCCCCGGCCCGGTGAGCCCCGCCGGGTTGCTCTGGACGTGCGGGAAGCCTCGTCGTAGCGTCAGCCGGGCCGTGACTGACTACCAGCGCTAGTTAAGAACGCCCCGCCGGAGGCCCGCATGTCGTCCGCAAGCAGCCGCACCCGCCCGCCCTTCGACCCCGCCGATCCGCTCGGCGTCGACGACCTCCTCGCGCCGGAGGACCTCGCCGTCCGCGACACCGTCCGGTCCTGGGCGGCCGACCGCGTGCTCCCGCACATCGCCGAGTGGTACGAGACCGGCGAGCTGCCCCAGGTGCGGGAGCTCGCCCGCGAGCTCGGCTCGATCGGGGCGCTCGGCATGTCGCTCACGGGCTACGGCTGCGCGGGCGCGAGCGCCGTGCAGTACGGGCTCGCCTGTCTGGAGCTGGAGGCGGCCGACTCCGGCATCCGCTCGCTCGTCTCGGTGCAGGGCTCGCTCGCCATGTACGCGATCTGGAGGTTCGGCTCCGAGGAGCAGAAGCAGCGGTGGCTGCCGGGCATGGCCGCGGGCGAGACCATCGGCTGCTTCGGGCTCACCGAGCCCGACCACGGCTCCGACCCGGGCTCCATGCGCACGTACGCGAAGAAGGACGGCACCGACTGGGTGCTCACCGGGCGCAAGATGTGGATCACCAACGGCTCGGTCGCGGGCGTGGCCGTGGTGTGGGCGCAGACGGACGACGGGATCCGCGGCTTCGCGGTGCCCACCGACGCCCCGGGCTTCTTTGCCCCCGAGATCAAGCACAAGTGGTCGCTGCGCGCCAGCGTCACCAGTGAGCTGGTCCTGGACGAGGTGCGGCTGCCCGCCGACGCGGTGCTGCCCGGCGCCAGTGGGCTCAAGGGCCCGCTGAGCTGTCTCACGCACGCGCGCTACGGCATCACCTGGGGCGCGATGGGCGCGGCCCGCGCCAGCTTCGAGGCCGCGGTCGAGTACGCCAGGACCCGGGAGCAGTTCGGCAGGCCCATCGGCGGCTTCCAGCTCACCCAGGCCAAGCTCGCCGACATGGCGGTCGAACTGCACAAGGGGATCCTGCTCGCGCACCACCTCGGGCGGCGCATGGACGCCGGGACCCTGAGGCCCGAGCAGGTCAGCTTCGGCAAGCTCAACAACGTACGGGAGGCGATCGAGATCTGCCGCACCGCGCGCACGATCCTCGGCGCCAACGGGATCTCCCTCGAATACCCCGTGATGCGGCACGCGACGAACCTCGAGTCGGTGCTCACCTACGAGGGCACCGTCGAGATGCACCAGCTGGTGCTGGGCAAGGCGCTCACCGGAATCGACGCCTTCCGGTGAGGCCCCGCCTCAGCTCTGGTTGAAGAAGCCGTCGGCGCGGCGGCCGGGGCCCTCGCCGTTGACGATCTCCGTGTGGGCCGGGGTCAGCAGGAAGACGCGGTGCGCCACCCGGTCGATGGACCCGCGCAGACCGAAGATGAGCCCGGCGGCGAAGTCCACCACGCGCTTGGCGTCGGCGGGCTCCATCGCCGTGAGGTTCACGATGACCGGAACCCCGTCACGGAAGAGCTCGCCGATGCCCCGGGCGTCGCGGAAGCTGTCCGGCGTGACGGTGCCGATCCTGGCGCCCTTCTCCTCGGCCGCGTCCGACGCCACCTTCACGCGCGGGTCCGTGACCCAGGCGTCGGACTCGGGGCCATCGGCCCCGTCGTCTTCGTAGCCGTCGTAGTAACGCTCGTCGTTGTTGTCGTCGACGAGGCCAAGCCAGGCACTCGCCTTGCGCACCGATCCCATGGACGCCTCCTCTCGCTGCGGTCTGCTCGTGTTCCGCACCCCTATCGTCGTCCATGATGCGGATGGTGCGCCAAGGGGATAGACGCCGCACGGGGGTTTCGTGACGGTACTGGTGCACAGTCAACGGGCCGACACGCGTGGTTCTTCAAGGGGATTGCCCTGCCCGGCTGCTGACTGTGAGTGAAATATGATTTCTCTCGGCGTCCGGGTGACGAGCGGTGCGTCCGGGTGAACGGGCCGGTCGCTACGATGCCCGCGGGGGGTCCGTGGCGCGGCGCCGAGCCGACGTTGACGGACGTCAGTAGTCGTTCGACCACGCACGGGACCGCCGGTGGGCCACGCATGTGACGCGTCGGCGCACGGGGGAGCACACGGGGGTAATCGTCTTGTTCGGAATAGTCAGGCCCTGTGCCCATCGCCTCGGTGACGGGCTCAAGACCCAGTGGATGGCGCATCTGTGCGGGCTCTGCCTCGCGCTGCGCGGTGACCACGGACAGTTCGCACGCGTCGTGACCAACTACGACGGGCTCATCATCTCGGTCCTGACGGAGGCTCAGGCCGAGCGCACCACCGGCTGGCGGCGCACGGCGGGCCCCTGCCCGCTGCGCGGCATGCGCACCGCGTCGGTCGCCCGCGGCGAGGGCGCGCGGCTCGCCGCCGCCGTGTCGCTGGTCCTCGCCTCCGCGAAGGTGCGCGACCACGTCGTCGACGGTGACGGCCTCCTGGCCCGCAGGCCGGTGGCCGCCGCGGCGCGCCGGGTCGCCGGGCGCTGGGACCGGGCGGGCGCGCGCACCGGCGCCGATGTGGGCTTCGACACGGCCGTCCTCGTCGACGCCGTGGAGCGGCAGGAGGGCATCGAGGCCCTGGCGGGCCCCGGCACGTCCCTGCTCACCGTCACCGAGCCCACCGAGACGGCCACTGCGGCCGCCTTCGCGCACACCGCCGTCCTCGCGGGCCGCCCCGGCAACGCGGAGCCGCTCGCCGAGGCGGGGCGGCTCTTCGGCCGGCTCGCGCATCTGCTCGACGCCGTGGAGGACCGGCAGGCCGACGCCGCCGCGGGCGCCTGGAACCCGATCACGGCCACCGGCGCCACCGCCGCCGAGGCGCGCCGCCTCGCCGACGACGCGCTGCACGGCATCCGGCTGGCCCTCGCCGAGGTGGAGTTCACCGACGCCGAGCTCGCGCACTTCCTGCTCGTGCACGAGCTGGGCCGGTCGGTGGACCGGGCGTTCGGGACGGCGTCCTGCGGTCACACCGTGACGGCGTACGACGGTTCCGGCTCCTACGGCGGCGGGAGCGGGCAGGGGCCCTACGGCGGCTCCGGCGCGTACGGCGGCGGGCCGTACGGCGGCGGGTCGCCCTACGGCGACGCGGCCGGGGGCGGACACGGCGGCGCGGCCGGCGGGGGCGGACACGGCGGCGGGGGCTTCGGCCCCTGGTCGGGGGAGCCGAAGAAGCCGCGCGGGTTCTGGGCGGGCTGCCTCGTCGCGATCGGCCTGTGCTGCACGTGCCAGCTGTGCTGCGCCCGCGAGTACGAGGGGCCGTGGTCCCGGAAGAAGCGCAAGGGCGCCTGCCGGGACTGCGACTGCCCGTGCGAGTGCTGCGAGTGCTGCGCGTGCGACTGCTAGCCGCGCCCCCGGCCCCGCCGGGGTGACGCCGGGTCAGTCCTTGATCTCCGGCGGTGAGATCCGGGACGCGTCGATCGCCGACGCCCGCGTGCCCCACTTCTTGAGGATGCGGTCGTACGTCCCGTCCGCGATGAGCTGATTGACCGCCGCCTGGAACGCGGGCGCCAGCTTCGTGCCCTTCTTGAAAGCGAAGCCCACGTCCAGGCGGTGGAACTCGCCGAGGAACTTCAGGCCCGGCTGCTGCTTCACCGCGTACCGCAGGCCGTTGATCGTCGACATCACCACGTCGCTGCGGCCCTGTTGCAGGGAGCCCCAGATCGCGCCCTGCTCGGTGTACGTCTTGACGCTGTACGGCTTCTTGCCCGCGTCGGCGCACACGTGCTTGTTGTCCTCCAGGGTCACCTCGAACGTGGTGCCCGCGCCGGTGGCCACGTTCAGACCGCACAGCTGACGGAAGTCCGTGACCTTCTTGAGGGCGCTGTCGTCGCGGACGGCGAAGCCCTGGCCGTCGTTGATGTAGGTGACGAAGTCGATCGTCCTGCGCCGCTCCTCCGTCACGCCGAAGTTGCCGGTGCCCAGGTCGTACTTGCCGCTGCCGAGGGCCGGCAGGATCGCCTCGAAGCTCGCGGTCTCCCGCTTCAGGCGCAGGCCGAGGGTCTTGGCGACGGCGTCGGCGAAGTCGATGTCCTGGCCGACGACGGTCCTGCCGTCCTCCAGATAGGCGGAGCCCGGTGGGGTGCCGCCGACGCTGCTGCCGATTCTCAGGGTGCCGCGCTCGCGCACGTCGGCGGGCAGGAGCGCCGCGGCCTTCTCGTTCTTCCGCACCGACGACACCACGTCCGTCGTCGGGAGCTTGCCGCTCCTGCCCCCGGGCGCCGCGCCCGCCGAGGCTTCGGAGGAGCCGCCGGAGCCGCACGCGGTCAGCGCGAGCGCGGCGGTCGTGATCAGGGCGAAGGCGGACAGGGACGTGCGGGACGTGCGCATGGCGTGACGTTCTCCGGTGTCGGGGCGCGAAGGCGGGCGGAAGGAGGGGCGAGCGAGGGGAGGGGTGTGGCCGCGTCCACGGACGCGTGTGAAGACGGGGGCAACCGCGCGCGGACGCACGGGAGTTACGGCAGGGCGGGCGTACGGGACCGCGTCCGTACGGGGGTACGGGCGCGCGGCGCACGGACGTGCGGGGACGCGGGAAGGAGAAGTGCGGGAGTACCGGAGAAGGTGAGACGACCGGTCCGAGGAGTGGGACGCGGTGGGCGAAGGGCCCGAAGACGCGGCGGGGCGGTCGGCTCAGAGGAGCATCGAGTCGGCTCGGAGGAGCATCAACAAGACGCCGACCACACGCGACCGAAGTCGATGTGGGAGCGCGTGACCAGCCACTGCTGCGGATGCATGAGCACAAGTGGAACAGGCATCCGGAAAGGCGTCAACTGCGTTGAGACGTACGGCTCATATTCTGGACAGATGCGTGAGACGGCGCGACGGACGGCCTTGACAGCGGGCGCGACGTGCCACGTAGTCTCAGGAGGCGGACGCGTGCTGAGGGGCTCGCTCCGTGCGGGCCCCTCGGCCCACCGTGGCCCGCGTGTCGCACGCGGCGCATGTGAAGGCATCACTCGCACCATCGGAGCCTTCGCATGTCATCCGACGCCCTCACCAAGGTGGCCGTCCACCGGCCCGACCCTCCCGGACAGCATCCGGCCGAACCCCGCATCGTGCCCCGGCGCCACCTCGGCCAGTGGGCGGCCGCAGCCGTCGTCGTCGCGGCGCTCGCGCTCGCCCTGAACTCCGTCGTGCGCAACGACGCCTTCCAGTGGAGGGTCGTCGGCGACTACTTCACCACCGCGGCCGTGCTGCGCGGACTGTGGCTCACGCTGTGGCTGACCGCCGCCGTGATGGTCCTCGGCTTCGCGCTCGGCACCCTGCTCGCCCTCGGCCGGCTCTCCGGCAACCCCGTTCTGCGGGCGGTCAGCTGGGGCTACGTCTGGTTCTTCCGGTCGATGCCGATCCTGGTGCAGCTCCTCTTCTGGTTCAACATCGGCGCGCTGTACCCGACGCTGCTCGGCATCAAGACCGTCGACCTGCTCGGACCCGTCACCATCGCCGTCATCGGACTCACCCTGCACGAGGCCGCGTACGCCGCCGAGGTCGTGCGCGGCGGCATCCTCTCCGTCGACCGGGGACAGACCGAGGCCGCGCAGTCGCTCGGGCTCGGCCGCGCGCGCCGCTTCCGGAGAATCGTTCTTCCGCAGGCCATGCGCTCCATCGTGCCCCCGGCGGGCAACATGCTGATCGGCACGCTCAAGGGCACCTCGATCGTCAGCGTCATCGCCGTACAGGACCTGCTGTACTCCGTGCAGCTCGTGTACCACCGCACCTACCAGGTCATCCCGCTCCTGCTCGTCGCCACGCTCTGGTACGTCGTCGTCACCTCCGTGCTCAGCGTCGGGCAGTACTACGTGGAGCGGCACTACGCGCGCGGCTCGGAGCTCGCCCGATGAGCACCGCCACGGCCTCGTCGGCGGTGGCGGGGACGCCCACCCTCGTGATCGTCGGCGCGGGCCCGCGCGCCACCGGCCTCATCGAGCGCATCGCCGCCAACGCGCCGTCCCTGTACGCCGGGGCACGCCTGGAGATCCACCTCGTCGACCCGTACCCACCGGGGCCGGGGCGCATCTGGCGGGAGCGGCAGTCGCCGCTCCTGTGGATGAACTCGCACGCACAGGACGTCACCCTCTTCACCGACGACACCGTGGACCTCGCGGGACCCGTCCGGCCGGGCCCCGCGCTGCACGAGTGGGCGGGCATCGACGGACAGACCTTCGCCGGGCGCCGCACCCAGGGCGCCTATCTGCGCTGGGTGTACGAGAACTCCGTGGCCGCGCTGCCGCCGGGCATCACCGTGCACCACCACGCCCGGCGCGCCCTGCGTCTGACCGGGCCCCGCGCGGGCCGCCAGCGGGTGTGGCTCGAAGGCCGCCCGCGCCCGCTGCTCGGCGACCTCGTGATCCTCGCCCAGGGCCACCTCGACGCCGAACCCGACGCCGAGCAGCTCCGCCTGGCGCGGCACGCCCGGGAGCACGGGCTCGTGCACCTGCCGCCCGACTTCACCGCCGACAGCGACCTCGACGCCCTCGAAGCGGGCCAGGACGTGCTGGTCCGCGGCTTCGGGCTGGCCTTCGTCGACCTCATGGTGCTCCTCACCGAGGGGCGCGGCGGGCGCTACGACGGCGACACCTATGTGCCCTCGGGCCGCGAGCCGGTCCTGTACGTCGGCTCGCGGCGCGGCGTGCCGTACCACTCCAAGCTCGGCTACACCTGGGACGACGGCGAACGGCCGCCGCTGCCCCGCTACCTGGGGCCCGCGCAGATCGACGAGCTGCTCGCCAGGCCCGGCGGCTTCGACTTCGGGCGCGACGTGTGGCCGCTGGTCGACAAGGAGCTGGGCTTCGCCCACTACCACCGCCTGTTCGGCGCGCACCCCGAGCGCACGGCCACCGCCTGGCACGACTTCGACGAGAAGTACGCCGCCTGCCCGCCCGGCAGCCCCGAGCTGCACGCGCTCGTCTCCGCCGCCGTGCCCGACCCCGCCGACCGGCTCGACCTCACCGCCCTCGACCATCCGCTGGACGGCGTCCGCCACTCCTCGTACGCGGGGCTCCAGGAGGGCCTGCGCGCCTACATCACCGCCGACCTCACCCGCCGTCACGACCCCGCGCACAGCCCCGACCTGGCCGTCTTCCTCGGTCTGCTCTCCGTCTACGGGCAGCTCACCCGGCTCGGCGACATCGGGCCCTGGTGGCACGGCTACTTCAGCTACCTCGCGTCGGGGCCGCCCGGGCCGCGCCTGCGCCAGCTGCTCGCCCTGTCCCGCGCGGGGATCGTGCGGTTCCTCGGCGCGGACCTGCGCATCGAGCCGCGCGAGGGGGTGTTCCGGGCGACGAGCGCCACCGTGCCCGGACAGCACGTGGACGCCCGCGCCCTGGTCGAGGCGCGCCTTCCGCAGCCCACGCTCGCCCGCACCCGCGACCCGCTGCTGCGCGCCCTGCACGCCGAGGGGGTGGCCGAGACGCCCGACGGGCTCCTCGCCGTCGACCCCGCCGACGGCCGTGTCCGGGACCGCGCGGGCAGCCCGCACCCGCGCCGCTTCGCCCTCGGCCCGCACACCGACGCGCGCGGCGCGGGCGCCTTCACGCGGCCGCGCACCAACAGCCCTTCCTTCCGGCAGAACGACGCCACCGCGCGCGCCGTCCTCACCTTCCTGCACGAGGCCGGGCGGTGACCGCCGCCCGAGAGAGGTGTACTCCGATGTCCGCAAGCCCACCCCCAGGCCGGGGCCCGCTGCATCTCGCGGCCGCCGTCGACCTGCCCGGCGCCCACGACGCCGCGCCCTTCGTCGAACTCGCCCGGCTCGCCGAGCACGGCGCCCTCGACTTCGTGACCCTCGGCGACGGCTTCGCCCGCCGCGGGCTCGACGCGCTCGCCGTGCTCTCCCGCGTCGCGCCCGCCACCGGCCGCGTCGGCCTGGTACCCACCGTGACCACCACGCACACCGAGCCCTTCCACGTGCAGGCGGCCGTGGCCACGCTCGACTGGGTCAGCCACGGCCGGGCCGGGTGGGCCGTCGAGGTGTCCGCGACCGAGGCCGAGGCCAGGCTGTTCGGGCGGCGCCGGGCGGCCCCGCGCGACGCGCTGTGGCGCGAGGCGGGCGAGGTCGCCGACGTCGCCCGGCGGCTGTGGGACAGCTGGGAGGACGACGCCGAGATCCGGGACGTGGCCACCGGCCGCTTCGTCGACCGGGACAAGCTGCACTACGTCGACTTCGAGGGCACCGCCTTCTCCGTGCGCGGGCCCTCCATCGTCCCCCGGCCGCCGCAGGGCCACCCCGTGGTCGTCGTCGACGCCACCGCCGAGCACACCCGGGACGTGGCGGTCCGGCACGCGGACGTCGCCCTGGTCCGGGCCGCGAGCCCGGCCCAGGCCGGGGCCGCCCGCGCCGAGCTGCGCGGCCGCGCGGCCGCGCTCGGCCGGGACCCGGAAGCGCTGCGGGTGCTCGCCGCGCTCGTCGTCGACCTCGGCGGCGGCGAGCACGCCGCGCAGCCGGGGCACGGCGGCGGCCCGCACCCCACCGCCGACGGACCGCTCTACCGGGGCGGGCCCGTCGACCTGGCCGACCTCATCGCCTCCTGGCACGCGGCGGGCGCCGCCGACGGCTTCCACCTCACGCCCGTGGAGCCGCGGCGCGACCTGGAGCGCCTGGTCAACGGCACGGTCTCGCTGCTCCAGCACCGCGGCCTGTTCCGCACCTTCTACCCGGGCGCCACGCTCCGGGACCATCTGGGCCTCGCCCGGCCCGCCAACCGCTACGCGGCGCACGCGAGGGAGGCGTCATGACGTCCGGCACCCACGGATCCGCTCCGCAAGGGCCTCCTGCGCGGGGGTCCCGTACGGCCGGACCCCCCGTGCGCAAGCAGATCCACCTCGCCGCCCACTTCCCCGGCGTGAACAACACCACCGTGTGGGCCGACCCCCGGTCGCGCTCGCAGATCGAGTTCTCGTCGTTCGAGCACCTGGCACGGACCGCCGAGCGCGGGCTCTTCGACTTCTTCTTCCTCGCCGAGGGCCTGCGGCTGCGCGAACACAAGGGCCGCATCCACGACCTTGACGTCGTCGGCAGGCCCGAGTCCCTCACCGTCCTCAGCGCCCTCGCGGCCGTCACCGACCGCCTCGGCCTGGCCGCCACCGTCAACGCGACCTTCAACGAGCCCTACGAACTGGCCCGCAGGCTCGCCTCGCTCGACCACCTCAGCGGCGGCCGCGCCGCCTGGAACGTCGTCACCTCCTCCGACGCCTTCACCGGCGAGAACTTCCGGCGCGGCGGCTTTCTCGACCGCGCCGACCGCTACACCCGCGCGGCCGAGTTCGTCGCCACGGCCCGGGAGCTGTGGGACTCCTGGGCTCCCGGGGCGGACGGCGCCCCGGGCGGGCCGCGCCCCTTCGCGCACAGCGGGCGGCACTTCACCATCTCCGGGGAGTTCGGCGTGGACCGGCCGCCGCAGGGCCACCCCGTCGTGATCCAGGCCGGGGACTCGCCCGAGGGCCGCGAGTTCGCCGCGTCGGCCGCCGACGTGGTCTTCACCCGGCACGGCACCCTGGAGGCGGGCCGCGCGTTCTACGCGGACGTCAAGGGCCGCCTCGCCCGGTACGGCCGCGGGCCCGAGGACCTCAAGATCATGCCCGGCGTCACCTTCGTCCTCGGCGACACCGCGGCCGAGGCGCAGGAGCGGGCCACCGAGATCCGCCGCCAGCAGGTCTCGCCGCAGAACGCCCTCCTGGCCGTGGAGCAGGTGTGGGGCGTCGACCTGTCGGCGTACGACCCGGACGGGCCGCTGCCCGACATCGACCCGGACCCGCACTCCACGCTGGTCCAGGGCCGGGTGCAGGTCGGCGACCCGTTCGCCGTCGCCGAGAAGTGGCGGGCGCTGTCCCGCGCCAAGGGCCTGTCCCTGCACCAGACCGTCATCGAGACGACCGCGCGGCAGTCGTTCGTCGGCACCCCCGCCGCCGTCGCCGAACAGCTCGACGAGTTCGTCCGGACCGACGCCGCCGACGGCTTCATCCTCGTCCCGCACCTGACGCCGGGCGGGCTCGACGAGTTCGTCGAACGGGTGGTGCCGCTGTTGCAGGAGCGCGGCGCGTTCCGCACGGAATACCAGGGCGCGACGCTGCGCTCACACCTCGGGCTGTCCGAGCCCGCACGGAAGGGTTGATGCACCATGAGTACGACAAGCACCACCGAGGACGCGCTCGGGGACTGGAAGCAGTGGCACGCACAGCGCGTCGAGACGGTGTCCGCGCCCTACGGCCCGCTGTCCCTCACCGGCACGCACTGGCTCGCCGACCACCCGGACGGCGCCCTGCCCGGCCTCCCGGGCCACTGGGCCGAGGACGGCGACGAGGTCGTCCTGACCGCGGGCCCCGACGACGGCCTCACCCTCGACGGGCGGCCCTTTTCCGGCACGGCCCGGCTCACCGCGGACCCCGGCCCGGTCACGGCCGCGCGCCTCGCGCTCGGTGAGCGGCGCCTGGTCGTGCTGCGCCGCGAAGGCCTGTGGGCGGTGCGCGACTTCGACCCCGGCGCACCGGCGCGGCGCGCCTTCACCGGCATCGAGGCCACCGCCCACGACCCGCGGTTCGCGGTGGAGGGCCGCTTCACCCCGTACGGGGAGGACCGCACCGTGCGGGTGTCCAACGCGGACGGCGTGGAGCGCGGGCTGGGGCTCGGCGGGGAACTCGCCTTCCGCCTCGCCGGGCAGGACCACACGCTCCAGGTGAGCGTCGAGGCCGACGGTTCGCTGTGGGCCGTCTTCGCGGACGCCACCAGCGGCGGCTCCAGCTACCGCTTCCGCTTCCTGCGGCCCGCCGCGCCCGGCGCCGACGGCCGCGTCACGGTGGACTTCAACCGCGCGCTGCTGCCGCCGTGCGCGTTCGCCGACCACTTCATCTGCCCGTTCCCGCCGCCCGGCAACACCCTGCCCGTCGAGATCGCCGCGGGCGAGCGGAACGTGTCGCTTCGCTGACCCGTCACCGGGGCCGCGGGACGCTTCGACTCGCCGTCGGGCGTCCGCGGCCCCGTCGTGGCCGGTCGCGCCCGCGCGGCGGAGCCGCTGTGCGAAACGGCCCGCGCCCCTTCGGGACGCACGCGTCAGCATCGGGCCGCAGTGGCCGGAAACGACGCCTTGTGCGGTGCGTCACCCCGCCGAATACTCCCGTGCAGCGCTTGTCAGGGGCACGGCGTAGCCGGAATCCGTCGTGTCCGATGGCTGCGCCTCACGGGCCCTGCCCCCACGGGCCCCCTGACTTCCCTCGGGAGGAACCAGCAGTGAGGATCAAGCGCACCACCCCCCGCGGCACCCCGACGAGACACCTCCGCGCAGTCGCCCTCGCGACCGGTCTGGTGGCCGCGGCGGCGCTCGCCGTGCCCGCCGCCAGCGCCGACGAGGCCCGTACGTACAGCGCGTCCGACCTCACGGCCGCCAGTGACGCCGTCCTCGAAGCGGACGTGGCGGGCACCGCCTGGGGCGTCGACGCGAAGACCGGACAGGTCGTCGTGACCGCCGACAGCACGGTGTCCGCGGCCGAGATCGCCCGGGTGAAGAGCGCGGCGGGCGACAAGGCGGGCGCCCTCAGGATCGAGCGCACGCCGGGCACCTTCCAGAAGTACATCTCCGGCGGCGACGCGACCTACGCCGACAGCTGGCGCTGCTCGCTCGGCTTCAACGTGCGCAACGGCAGCACCTACTACTTCCTCACCGCCGGGCACTGCACCGACGGCGCCGGCACGTGGTGGGCCAACTCCGCGAAGACGACGGTGCTCGGCACGACCTCGGGCTCCAGCTTCCCCGGCAACGACTACGGCATCGTCAAGTACACCAATGACTCGGTCACCAAGTCCGGCACGGTCGGCAGCCAGGACATCACCCGCGCCGCCGACCCGACGGTCGGCCAGAGCGTGACGCGGCGCGGCTCGACCACCGGCACGCACAGCGGCCGCGTCACCGCCCTCAACCAGACCGTGAACTACGGCGGCGGTGACGTCGTCAGCGGCCTGATCAAGACCACCGTGTGCGCCGAGCCCGGCGACAGCGGCGGCCCCCTGTACGCGGGCTCCACCGCGCTCGGTCTGACCTCCGGCGGCAGCGGCAACTGCTCCTCCGGCGGTACGACCTTCTTCCAGCCGGTCACCGAGGCGCTGCGCGCGTACAACGTCAGCGTGTTCTGACGCCGCGCTCCGAGCCGCTCCTGGCGAGCCCCCGCCCAACTCCCGGGCGGGGGCTCGCCCTTGGCGTGACACGGGGCTCGCCCTGGGATGGGTGGCGCGTTACCTTCGTACTGCATGCCCTATTCGCCCCATGAGACCCCGGGGGCCGTCGTGGTCGAGGAACTGGTGGCGGCCGGAGCGGCCGTCGCGTCCGCCGGACTGCTGTACCTGCTGTCCGCGGCGCGTGTCGTCAAGCAGTACGAGCGCGGTGTCGTGTTCCGGCTCGGGCGGCTGCAACAGGGGGTGCGCGGCCCCGGCTTCACGACGGTCGTGCCGATCGTGGACCGGATGCGCAAGGTCAACCTCCAGATCGTGACGATGCCCGTGCCCGCGCAGGAGGGCATCACCCGGGACAACGTCACCGTCCGGGTCGACGCGGTCGTCTACTTCAAGGTCGTCGACGCCGCCAACGCGGTCGTGCAGGTCGAGGACTACCGCTTCGCCGTCTCCCAGACGGCCCAGACGTCGCTGCGCTCGATCATCGGCAAGAGCGACCTGGACGACCTGCTGTCCAACCGCGAAAAGCTCAACCAGGGCCTGGAGCTGATGATCGACAGCCCCGCCATCGGCTGGGGCGTGCAGATCGACCGCGTCGAGATCAAGGACGTCTCCCTGCCCGAGACCATGAAGCGCTCCATGGCCCGCCAGGCCGAAGCCGACCGCGAACGCCGCGCCCGCGTCATCAACGCCGACGCCGAACTCCAGGCCTCCAAGAAACTCGCCGCAGCCGCCAAGGAGATGTCCGAGCAGCCCGCCGCCCTCCAGCTGCGCCTGCTCCAGACCGTCGTCGCCGTCGCCGCCGAGAAGAACTCCACCCTCGTCCTGCCCTTCCCCGTCGAACTCCTGCGCTTCCTGGAACGGGCGCAGACGGGGGCCGGGCCGTCGGGCCCCGCGCCCGCCGCCGCCCCGCCGCAAAGCGGAGTGGAATCTTCAACCACCGGTCCCGCCGTGCCGCCCGGCGCCACCGGAGCGACGGAAACCGGACAGGACTAGTCCTCACCCGCTGCCCACCCCCCGCTCGCACCCGGTGTTTGCAACGGGGACCCGCGAGGGGACGACTAGGCGTGACCACGCTGGGTCAACGGGCCCCGGAGGCAGGCGCGTTGCCGGGCGGGCGTCCTGAAGTCGACCTTGTGTGCTGCCTGTGGGGCTGGGAATAGTGGGCCGCGTCCTATTGGCATGGACGCGGCTTCACCAGGGCCGTGCCGCCATGCGCTCACGCTTTTCGGCCGCCGAGGTCCCCACACCGGAGCGGGCGGACCCCCCACAGGAGGACATGAGTTGAAGCACCGACGCATACCCAAGCGGCGCGTCGCCGTGGCAGGCGCGGGCGCCGTCGCCCTGATCGGCGCGGCAGTCACCTTCCAGACTGCGAACGCGAGCGACGACACCCCCGCCCCCACACCGGACACGCTGTCGGTGGCGCAGGCCGGAAAGCTCGCCTCGTCGCTCGACAAGGAGCTGGGCGCCGACGCCGCGGGCACGTACTACGACGCCGGGGCCAAGCAGCTCGTCGTGAACGTCCTGGACAAGGACGCGGTGAAAACCGCCGAGTCGGCGGGCGCCAAGGCCAGAGTCGTCGAGAACTCCCTGGCCGCGCTGAAGAGCGCCCGCACCACGCTCAGCGACAAGGCGTCGATCCCCGGCACGTCCTGGGCCACCGACCCGGCCACCAACAAGGTCGTGGTGACCGCGGACCGCACCGTGCGGGGCGCCGCGCTCCAGAAGCTGGACGCGGTCGTGAAGCAGCTCGGCGGCAAAGCCGAACTCCAGCGCTCCAAGGGGGAGTTCAAGCCCCTCATCGCGGGCGGTGACGCGATCTACGGCGGCAGCAGCCGCTGCTCCCTCGGCTTCAACGTGGTCAAGGACGGCGCCCCGCACTTCCTGACGGCGGGCCACTGCACGGAGGCCGTGTCCAGCTGGTCCGAGAAGCAGGGCGGCCCGGCCATCGGCGAGAACGCGGGCTCCAGCTTCCCCGACAACGACTACGGCATCGTCAAGTACAGCGGCGACACCGCCCACCCGAGCGAGGTCAACCTCTACGGCGGCGGCACGCAGAAGATCACGAAGGCGGGCGCGGCGACCGTCGGCCAGCAGGTGCAGCGCAGCGGCTCCACCACGCAGGTCCACGACGGCAAGGTCACGGGCCTGGACGCCACCGTGAACTACGGCAACGGCGACGTCGTCAACGGGCTCATCCAGACCGACGTCTGCGCCGAGCCCGGCGACAGCGGCGGCGCCCTCTTCGCAGGCGACACCGCGCTCGGTCTGACCTCCGGCGGCAGCGGTGACTGCTCCGCCGGCGGCGAGACGTTCTTCCAGCCGGTGCCGGAGGCGCTCGAAGCCTTTGGCGCGAAAATCGGCTGACGCCTGGTTCGACGGCCCGAAGGCCCCGGAAACCTTTCGGTTTCCGGGGCCTTCGGTTATTCCGGCCGGAATTAAGAAGGCGGGTTGAAGAAATCCACCGCCCTGAATTCCCAAGGGGTTACGCGCGTAGATTTATGCGTGATGTGTAGGCCGATCGGGGATGTGACCTTGCGAAGCAAGGTTGAGACCACCATGAGCCTTCTATGGTGTGGGTATGTGGCGCAGATCTCAATGCGGTCGAGATGCCCGTTTGGCCCCTGTTTGGGGGGGGCTGTAATGTTGCGCCTCTGTAAATCTCCGCAGCATTTCGGAAATGTCTTCTGTGGAGGATTTGCAAGGGCGCCGTATTGCTGGCTCTAATGATGCGCACCCCGACGCGGGACACCTCCGCGTCCGCACGTCATCAGGAGTTGGGCAGCATGGCCGACGCGCCACGAACCGAGCCCCGCGGCCCGCTCGCGGCAGCCGTCGGCGCCTTCCGCAGGGACCGCGTCGGCCTCGCCGCGCTCGGCGTGGTGGCCTTCTTCGTGCTGCTCGCGCTCGCCGCCCCGCTGGTCGCCGCGCTCTACGGCAAGAACCCCACCGAGCACTACGGCCAGAACGAGACGGGCCTGCTCAGCCCGGAGGGCCTGCCGGTGCTGCCCAACGGCGGCATGTCCGGCGAGTTCTGGTTCGGCCTGGAGCCGGGCCTCGGCCGGGACGTGTTCACCCAGCTCCTGTACGGCATCCGCACCTCGCTGCTCGTCGCGGGCGCCGCCATCGCCGTCATCGCGGTCCTCGGGGTCGTCCTCGGCGTGACCGTCGGCTATCTGAGCGGCCTCGCCGACCGGGTCTTCACCTTCGTCTGCAACGTACTGCTCGCCTTCCCGACGCTGCTGCTCTTCCTCGCGCTGAGCCCCATCGTGCAGACCCGCTTCGTCGACCCCGGCGAGAACGAGCCCGCCTGGATGCAGTTCACCGTCCTGGTGCTCGTCTTCGCCGCCTTCGGCTGGGTGCCGCTGGCGATGGTCCTCAGGACGACCGTGCGCTCCCTGCGCGAGCGCGAGTTCATCGAGGCCGCACGGGCCGTGGGCGCCTCGCGCCGCCACATCGTGCTGCGCGAGCTCCTGCCGAACGTGTGGGCGCCCGTCCTCGTGCACATCACGGTCGCCCTGCCGGGCATCGTCACCGCCGAGGCCGCCCTGTCCTTCCTCGGCGTGGGCATCAGCGAGCCCATCCCCGACTGGGGCCGCATGATCGCCCGCGGCTCCGAGGTCTTCTACGACGACCCGACCTACATGATCTTCCCCGGCGTGACGATCCTGCTCTTCGTCCTCGCCTTCAACCTGCTCGGCGACTCCGTACGGGACGCGCTCGACCCCCGTACCGGCCGCTGAGACCCGGCGCGTTCCGCGCGCCACCCTCACCCGCACCATCCGCAATGGAGTTCACCATGCCCAGGATCACGTCGCGCACCGTGGCCGTCCCCGTCGTCGCCGCCGCTTCCGCCATGCTCGTGCTGTGCTCCTGCTCGGCCGGGGCGGGATCCAAGAGCGATGCGGCCGCGCCCCGCAAGGAGGCCGACCTGGTCGCCGGAGTGGGCAGCGCCAAGGACAGCACGGGCCCGGCGCCCGCCGTCGAGGGCGCGCGGAAGGGCGGCACCATCCGCGTCGCCAACCTGCGCGACTACTCCCACCTCGACCCGCAGAAGATCTACGCGGGCGAGGCGTACAACACCTCGCTCCTGTGGGGCCGCCAGCTCACCCAGTACCAGGTGATCGACGGCAAGCCCAAGCTCGTCGGCGACCTCGCCACCGACATCGGCAAGTCCTCCGACGGCGGCCGCACCTGGACGTACAAGCTCAAGGACGGCATCGCCTGGGAGGACGGCAAGCCGATCACCTCCGAGCACGTCAAGTACGGCATCGAGCGCACCTTCGCGCCCGGCTTCGAGGTCGGCCCGCCCTACTGGCCGCAGTGGCTCACCGGCAAGTCCGACCTCGCCCAGGCCCGCAAGGTCTACGGCGGCCCCAAGAAGGACGGCGACTTCGACCGCATCGAGACGCCCGACGCCAAGACGATCGTCTTCCGCTTCCACAAGCCGCAGTCCGACGTGCCGTTCATGGCCGCCCAGTCCTCCTCGTCGCCGGTGCGCCCCGACAAGGACACCGGCACGCGCTACGACCTCAAGCCGTTCGCGACCGGCCCCTACCGGATCGTCTCCCACCGCCAGAACCAGTCGCTGACCCTGGAGAAGAACCCGCACTGGAAGGCGGACACCGACCCGATCCGCCACCAGTACGCCGACAAGTTCGAGTTCACCTTCGAGAAGAAGGAGCTCAACACCGCGCAGGAGATCCTCAACGGGCGCGGCGACGGCGCGGACACCGTCACCACCAAGAACGAGTTCCCGCCCGAGCTCATCGGCGAGGCCGAGCGCGACCGGGACAAGAAGGACCTGATCGTCGACGGCCGCCGCGGCGCGTTCACCTACCACCTGATCATCCGCAACGACCGCGTCGCCGACCCCGAGGTGCGCAAGGCCGTCCACTACCTGCTGCCGCGCCAGCAGGCCCGCCAGGCGCTCGGCGGCCCGCGCGTCGGCGACATCGCCACCACGTACTCCTCGCCCGCCATCGTCGGCTGGGAGAGCTACGACACCTACCCGGTCAGGCCCACGGGCGACATCGAGAAGGCCAAGCAGCACCTGGCCAAGGCCAAGAAGAAGGTCAAGCGCCTCTCGTACGCCTACGAGTCGAACGCCGTCAACGACCGCATGGCGCAGGTCCTCGTCGACGCCTTCGCCAAGGCGGGCATCGAGCTGGTCACCAAGCCGCTGCCGCTGCCCGCGTTCACCAACGAGGTCCTGCGCGGCACCGACCCGAAGTACGACCTGTGGATGTCCGGCTCCTCCGTGGACTGGCCGACCCCGGCCACCGGCGTGCCCTACCGCTTCGACAGCCGCCGTGACTCCCTCGACAACGACCCGCGGTACCGGAACCCGGCCGTCGACAAGGAGCTCGACCGCATCGCGAAGATCACCGACGCGACGAAGAAGGCCAAGGCGCTCATCGCCCTGGAGAAGAACACGATCATGAAGGACGTGCCGGTCGTGCCGTTCCTGCACCAGCGCGTCCAGCAGGTCCGCGGCGCCAACGTCGGCGGCGCCTTCATCCACCCGATCTACGGCACCATCAGCCCCGCCTGGCTGTACCTGAAGAAGTCCTGACCCATGCTCGCCTACGTCCTCCGACGGGCGCTGACGGCGGTCGTGGTGCTCCTCGCGATCTCCGCGACCGCCTTCGCGCTCTTCTACGCGGCGCCGTCCGACCCCGCCGTCATCGCCTGCGGCCCCAAGTGCGACGCCTCCCAGGTCGCGGCGGTGCGCGAGTCCATGGGCCTGGACCAGCCGGTCCTCGCGCAGTACGCCGACTACGTGCGCGGCCTGTTCGCGGGCCGCACCATCGCAGACGTCGACGGCACCCCGATCGCCTGCGACGCCCCCTGCCTCGGCTACTCGTACGCCCTGCACGAGCCGGTCCGCGCGGCCATCACCAGCCGCTTCCCGGTCACGCTCTCGCTCGCGGCGGGCGCGCTCGCCGTCATCCTCGTCGTCGGCGTCGGCGCGGGCTTCGTGTCCGCGCTGCGCCGGGGCCGGCTCTCCGACCGGCTCCTGTCCGCCTTCACCCTGGTCGGCGCCAGCGTGCAGATCTATTTCCTCGGCTACGCGCTGCAGTACCTGCTCGTGTACCAGACCGGCTGGTTCGCGCTGCCCGGCTACACCTCGCCCGGCGAGGACCCCGGCGCCTGGCTCGCGGGCCTGCTGCTGCCCTGGCTCGTGCTCGGCTTCGTCAACGCGGCCGTCTTCGCCCGGCTCTCCCGCGCCCAGATGCTGGAGGTCATGCACGAGGGATACGTGCGCACCGCGCGCGGCAAGGGCCTCAGCCCGCTGCGCGCCCATCTCAAGTACACCGCGCGCGGGGCCGCGGCACCCCTGGTGCAGCTCCTCGGCCTGGAGGTGGGCGCGCTGCTCGGCGGCGCGTTCATCACCGAGACCGTCTTCGGGCTCAGCGGTGTCGGCAAGCTCGCCGTGGACGCGGTCGTCCAGAACGACCTGCCGACCGTCGTGGGCACCGTGCTGCTCGCCGCGTGCTTCGTCGTGGTGTTCGTCGCCGTCGCCGACCTCGTGGTCGCGTGGCTCGATCCGAGGGTGAGGCTCGCATGACCGCTCCTGCTCCTGCTCCGACGACTGCTCCCGCGCTGCGCGTACGCGATCTGAGCGTGACGTTCACCGGGCCGCGCGGCGCCGTCACCGCCGCCGAGGGCGTCACCTTCGACCTGGCGCGCGGCGAGGTGCTCGGCCTGGTGGGGGAGTCCGGCTCGGGCAAGTCCACCGTGGGCCTGGCCGCGATGGGGCTGCACGACCCGGCGCGGACCCGGATCACCGGCAGCGTCGCGGCGGGCGGCACGGAGGTCGTCGGCGCGTCCGACGCCGAGCTGCGCGCGCTGCGCGGCTCGAAGGTGGCGATGGTGTTCCAGGACGCGCTCGCCGCCCTGTCCCCCTTCCACTCGGTGGGCGCCCAGCTCGCCGAGGCCTACCGGATCCACCACCGGGGCGCCTCGCGCGCGGAGGCCCGGGACCGGGCCGTCGACATGCTGGAGCGGGTGGGCATCGCCGCCGCCCGCTCCCGGGACTACCCGCACCAGTTCTCCGGCGGCATGCGCCAGCGCGTGATGATCGCGATGGCGCTGATCAACAGCCCGGACGTGCTGATCGCGGACGAGCCCACGACGGCGCTCGACGCCCGGGTCCAGCGCCAGGTCCTCGACCTGCTCGACGAACTGCGGCACGAGCACGGCACCGCCGTCGTCCTGGTCACCCACGACGTGGGCGTCGTCGCGCACGCCACCGACCGCGTCCTCGTCATGCGCCACAGCCAGCAGCTGGAACTGGGGCCGACCGAGCGCGTGCTCACCGCCCCCGAACACCCCTACACCCGCGCCCTGATCGGCGCGGCCCCCACGCTCACCACCGTCCCCGGCACCCGCCTTCCGACGGTGGACGAGCCGGATCCCAAGCCGCGCACGGCGGCCCGCGCGCTGGTGGCGCCCCCCGAGCGGCCCCTCGCCGAGGTCACGGACCTGCGCGTGGAGTTCGGCGGCGGCCGCACCCTGCTCGGGCGGCGCCGCGAGCCCGCCCGCGCGGTGCGCGGCATCAGCCTCCAGGTGCGCGAGGGCGAGACCCTCGGCCTGGTCGGCGAGTCCGGCTCGGGCAAGTCCACCACGGCCCGCGTGCTCGCCGGACTCCAGCGGCCCACCTCGGGCGAGGTCCGCTTCAACGGCCGCGACATCTCCGGCGCCGCCGGGTCCGCCGCGCTGCGCCGCGAGCTCAGCCGCGAGGTGCAGCTCGTCTTCCAGGACCCGTACGCCTCGCTGAACCCGCGACGCACCGTGCAGGAGATCGTCACCACGCCCCTGCGGGTGCACACCCGGGCGGACGCGGCCGAGCGCCGCGAGCGCGCCGCGGAACTGCTTCAACAGGTCGGCCTGTCCGCCGACCACCTGGACCGCTACCCGCACGAGTTCTCCGGCGGCCAGCGCCAGCGCATCGGCATCGCCCGCGCGCTCGCGCTGCGCCCCCGGCTGATCATCGCGGACGAGCCGGTCTCCGCGCTCGACGTGTCCGTGCAGGCGCAGGTCTTGAACCTGCTGATGGACCTGCGCGACGAGCTGGGCCTCTCGCTCCTGTTCGTCTCGCACGACCTGGCCGTCGTCCGGCACTTCTGCGACCGGGTCGCGGTCATGCGGCACGGGGAGGTCGTCGAGACCGGCACCCGGGACGAGGTCTTCGACGCGCCGGGCGCCGCGTACACCCGCGAGCTGCTCGCCGCCGTCGTCTGAGCGGCCCGACGCGTCCCGGTCCGCCGCCCCGTGGAGGGGGGGGGCGGGACGGCGGGCCGGGACACCCGAAGGCGGTGCCCCGCCCCCCCCTCGCGAGGGGGGGGCGGGGCACCGCCGTTTCGCGTACCGGGATCAGCAGGTGCCCGCCGGGCGGGCCCGGGTCACCAGGTCCGTGTGGCCCGTGGTGCCGTCGATCCACACCACGCGCTTGCCGGTGTCGGCCGCGTGGCCGGTCTGCTCACCGCGGTTGCAGGAGACCCGCTTCAGGCCCTTGCCGTCCAGGTCGGTCTGGACGAGCTTGGTGAGGTTGCCGTTGCTCCAGCCGCGCTGCGGCTTCCACTGCGTGAGGGTCACCGCGGAGTCCGAGGCGTCCACGTTCCAGAAGTACGCGGTGGCCGAGTCCTCGGGGATGACGTCCGTCAGGCCGGTGCCGTCCAGGTCGGCGCGGCGCAGGCCCATGCGGTTGTCGTCGGCGATGTCGTCGACCAGCCAGTAGAGGTACTTGCCGTTGATCGCGGGGGTCGCGACACCGAGGTGGGCGCCCTTGGCCGGGACCAGGGTCTGCTTGCCGCTGCGCACGTCCGTGATCTCCGTGGAGACCTGCTGCTGCCCGTCCTTGTCGACGTACACCTTGGCGTAGCCGAGCTTGTCGCCGCTGAGGGTGGGCAGCGCGGTGACCACGTCGTAGCGGCCGCCGTCCACGAACACCGGCTCGCGCTCGCCCTTGCGCAGGTACGCGACCCGCTGCTGGCCGTGCGGGCTGGACTCCTGCCAGGTCACGGTCCGGCCCGAGACGTGCACGTTGGCAACGGTGGTGCCCGCCGACCACAGCTTCTTGACCGGGCCGCCGGTCAGCGGCCGGGAGAGCACCTCGACGCTGGTCGGGCCGTACGCCACCCACGCCACGGTCCTGCCGTCGGTGTCCGGGTAGACGTGGTAGCGCCCGTCGTTGGGGCTGATCAGCTTCTTCGTGCCCTTGCCGTCGGTGCGGCCCGCCCAGACGGAGAAGGCTTCCTGGCCCTCGTCGTCGGACTTCGACGCGGCCCACCAGCCGCCGCCCGCGCCCGCTCCGGTGTTCGGAAGGCGGCCGCCGACGCGGGTGGCGTTCACGTCGCCGAGGAGCTTGTCGGAGTCGGCGCCGATGGCCTTCTCCCAGCCCTTGGTGATGCCGTGCGCGTCGAAGGCCCGGTTCACGGACCGCAGCTTCGCGCCCTTGACACCGAGCGCCTTGGCCGCGGCGACCACCGCGTTGCGGGCGTCGGTGTAGCCGTCGAGCGGCGTCAGGTACTCGGCGAGCGCCTTGTAGACGATCCGGTCGGCCAGGGTGCCGCCGAGGTCCTCGCGGATGTCCCACAGGGCGCCCGAGAAGATCGTCGAGTTGAGGTGCACACCGCCGCTGTCGGTGCCGATGGTGACGCCGAGGAAGTCCTTGGCGGTGGTCCGCCCGTCGTTCAGATTGCGGAACGCGCAGTCCTCGGGCGCCTTGGTGCGGCACAGGTCCTCGCCGATGAGGGCGGCCTTCGGGTCGCTCATCGGGGTCTTGGACGCGGTCACGTCGATGGCGTTGCCGAAGTAGTCGGCGAGCGCCTCGTTCAGGGCGCCGGACTGGCCGACGTAGACGAGGCCCGCGGTGTGCTCGACGACGCCGTGCGTCATCTCGTGGCCCACCACGTCCAGGTCGGCGGAGAGGGTCTTGGTCTCCTCGTCGCCGCCGCCGTACACCATCTTCTGGCCGTCCCAGAAGGCGTTGACGAACGGGAACCCGCCGTCGGTCACGCCCACCAGGGAGTTGATGGCCATGCCCTTGCCGTCGAGGCTGTCGCGGCCGTGCTTCTGCTTGTAGTAGTCGTAGACCTGCCCGGCCGCCCAGTGCGCGTCCACGGCCCCCGACTCGGTGGCGTCCTTGCCGAACTCCTTGGTCTTGGAGGCGACTTCGGTGATGCCGCTCGGCCAGGTGCCGGACGCGTCATTGGCGTCGACGCCGCGCGCGTCCCAGGTGGTCAGCGCGTTCTTGCTGCCGTTCCACTGGTGGCGGTAGTCACGCAGCTGGTACGAGTCCGACGCCGCGTCGTGGGTGAGGTCGAGGTCGACCTTCTTGCCGTCCAGCCTGACGCCGCTGCCCGTCGTGCCGGGGAAGTCGGCGTCGTCGGCTATGGACTGGATGCCCGAGTACTGGAGCACCGGGAAGCCGGAGGCGGCGTCGACGTACACCTCCTGCTTGACCGGCGCGCCGCTCACGGGGTCGGTGCCGGTGACGGTGACGTGGTACGTCAGGAGGCCCTTGCCCTGGGGCAGGACGACCAGGCCGTGCGAGGAGCCGGAGAGCGGGGTGCCGCTCTTGGCGGTGCGCTTGCCGGCCTTGGCGTTCGCCTCGGCACCGGCCGACTTGGGGGCCAGCTTGGTCAGGCTGCCCGTGCGGCCGTCACCGGCGGCGGTCGCCGCCACGGCCCGCGCGACCGCCGTCTTCTCCGCGACCCGCGCCTTCGTCCCCACGGTCAGGCCCGTGAAGTACTTGCCGGAGGTGCCGGTGACGACCCGGTCGCCGTCCTTCTTCTCCATCCGCACCAGGTACTGGCCGCCGAGGACCGGCAGCCCGCGGTGCTTCTGCTGGAAGCGGACCGTTTCGCCGGCGCCCTGCTTCAGCGTCTGCTCGGCCGTCAGGTCCCGTGCCGGGTCGGCGATCTCGTACCGGTCCTTCTTGGCCGCGAGGTGGCCGCGGGCCGCGGCGGCCGGGCTGCCCGAGTCCTTGGCGGCCTCCTCGATCCCGTCCACCAGGGCCGGGGTCTTGGTGCCGGTGCCCGGGACGACCTCGGTGGCCGGTCCCTGGGGCGTCTCGTCGGCGGCCTGGGCCGCCGGAACGCCGGACGCGAGCAGCGCCGCCGCGCCCAGGAGCGCGGCGCCGCCGGATATGCGGGCCCGTCTGCGTGACTTGCTCATGTTCCCCTCCACACGCCGAAAGGCGCACGTCAACAGAGCGCACGTCATGTACGTGCGTCAGCCATGCAAGTCGTTGCCCGAGTGTTGATCAAGGAATAACTACGGGTCACAAGTGGGTCCGCACACTTGTGTGCACCCGGGGGCGGCGTGAGACTTCCCGTCATGACCATGGTGGGGAGCGGCAAGGGAAGCGCGCTGCGCGACCTGGGCCTGGGGGAGTCGGACGAGCGGGTGTACGGGGCGCTGCTGCGGCGCCGGGCCGCGGCGGCCCTGGACGCGGAGCAGCTGCGGCGGGAACTGGGGATCACCAGGGGCGAGTTGGAGCGGTCCCTCGCGCGGCTGCGGGAGCACGGCTTCACCCTGCCGGAGCCGGACGTCGCGCCCGGCGCGGGGCAGGCGCGGCCCGCCCTGCCGCGCCCGGTGCCGCCCGCGCCCGCCGTGCGCGCCCTGATCCGCCGAAGACAGGCGGAACTGCACTACCGGGCGGCGGAGTTGGAGCGCCTGCGGCGGGAGGCCGACGAGATCGCCGAGCGCCTGGAGCCGGACCCGGCCGCCGCGCCCGGCGTCGGCGCGGCGGTCGAGACGGTCAGGGGAGCGGCCGCGGTCCGGCGCCGCGTCGACCATCTGCTGGCCCACGCCGAGCGGCAGGTGCTGATCCTGGACCGGCCGCCGGGCCTGGACTTCCGGGCGGCGGGGGACACCGCCCCGGCCACCGGCTCCCGGGCGGCGGACGGCGTCCTGCCTGGCGCGGGCGTCGCGGCGCTCCTGGAGCGCGGGGTGGCGGTGCGCGCGGTCCTGGCCCGCGAAGGCGTCGCGCCGCCCGGCCTGCTCAGGCCGCTTCCCCTGCTTCTGGAGCGGGGCCTTCAGGTGCGGACGGCGGCCCATCTGCCCACCGGGCTCATCGCCGTGGACGGCCGTGCCGCGCTGCTGCTGCCCGCCCCGGACGCCACGGGGGACGCGGGGGACGGTGCCGCCGTGGTGGTGCGCGGCACGCTGCCCCGGCAGGTCTTCGGGCCGCTCTTCGAGGCGCTCTGGGAGCGGGCCCTGCCGCTCGGCGGCGGTGCGCGGCGCCCGCCCGAGGAGCACCGCGACCTGCTCCGGCTGCTCGCCGGGGGCCTCAAGGACGAGGCGATCGCCCGCCGCCTCGGCGTCCATGTGCACACCGCGCGCCGCCGCATCACCCGGCTGCTCGACGAGCTGGACGCCGACACCCGTTTCCAGGCGGGCGCCCAGGCGGCGCTGCGGGGCTGGCTCGCGGGCCCGTGACGGAGTGAGCCCCGCCGCGCGGGGAACTCGTCCCGGCGTGACGGGGCTTCACGAGGCGTGGGGGCCGCTGCGGCTCGCGCGGCCTCAGATGGAGCGGCCTCAGAAGGAGAAGACCTGCCCCTGGCCGATCTTCAGCGCGCAGGGGTTGGCGAAGGTGTGCGCGTACGAGACCCGGCGGCCCTCCCACACGCCCTGGGCGGTGACGACGATCGGGTTCCACTCCTTGGTACAGGGGCGCGGCGACGACTTCTTGGTGATGGCGTCGAACTTGCCGCCCACCGAGCGCAGCTGGTCGCACGCGGCGGCCGCGTCGGGGTGGCTGCCGACGCCGCCGGAGGAGCAGCCGAGCGTCACGGCACGCTGGATGTCCGCGGTCTCGGCCTTGTCGCCGTAGCCGATGGTGAGCACCAGCTCGGAGGGCGCGTACCCCTGGGCCCGGGTGGGCTCGGGCGCGGGGCCGGCCAGGGCCGCCGTGGACAGGCCGCCGAGCGCGAGGGCGGCGCCCAGCGCGATCCCTCCAGTGATGTACCGCATTTCGAACACTCCCTTGCTTGATTTCCCGGATAACGAACGGAACCGGAAGCGAGTCTTGCTCAGGGCGTCACGGAAAGCACATCGGACGCTTACTTTCAGTCGTTGGTTGAGAACTGAGGGTAGTGGCGTGAAGTGATGTGCTTCGACGGGCGCGCCGGGACGTCCGATACCCCCTGTGACCGGCGGGGAGTGGGCATTGGGGTGGAATTTCCGGATCGCCGCAAAGCGGAGTGCATGGCTGCGAATGGGTGGTCTGTGCCGCGCCGTGCGCCCCGCGGAAGGGACGGGATTGGCCGGAGGGCGCACCTCGAACGCGTCTGCGGCGGGTGTGCGCGGGGTCAGCGCTTGGGCCAGTACCAGAGGGGCTCGTCCAGCAGGCTGGCGCGGCCCGCCACCCGGGTCTCGCCCCGCTCCTTCACCAGCTCTATGGAGTTGACGTCCGTGCGGTGGCGGCGCGCGCCCTCGGCGATCGCGTCCGCGAGGTCCTGGGCGTGGGTGACCAGGACGACCTGGGTGTCCTTGGCGGCCGTCAGGATCAGGTCCGCGAGGGGGCGCAGGAGCTCGGGGTGGAGGCTGGTCTCCGGCTCGTTGAGCACCAGCAGCGCGGGCGGCCGGGGCGTCAGGAGCGCTGCCGTCCACAGCAGATAGCGCAGGGTGCCGTCGGACAGCTCGGCCGGGCCGAGGGGGCGCCGCAGCCCGCGCTGGTGGAGCTGGATCTCGAACCGCCCGCCGTTGTCGGCGATCCGCACCCGGCTGCCCGGGAACGCGGCGTCCACGGCGGCGTCCAGGGCCTCGTCGTCACCGGTCTCGCGGATGGTCTGGAGCGCGGCCGCGAGGTCGGCGCCGTCGTGGGCGAGCACCGGGGTGCGGGTGCCGACGCGGGCCGCGCGGGCGGGCGCCCCGGCGTCCGTGCGGACGTGGTCGTAGAACCGCCAGGAGCGGATCAGCTCGCGCAGCCTGAGCAGGTCCGGCGCGAGCTGGGGGTCCGCGAACTCGCTCAGCATGCTGTCGTACGGGCGGATGCCCTGGGAGCGGTGCCAGCCGCCGTCGGCGGTGCGGGTGCGCACGGCGGGGCCCGCGCGGTCACAGAGCAGCGCGGCGGTGCGCAGCACCGGGCCCGCCCAGGTGCACTCCCGCTTGATCTCCGGGTCGAGGGCGAACATGGACGGGGCGCCGCCGGGCTGCGCTCCGCTCGACTGGGGGACGCCGAAGTCCACGGCGTAGCCGAACTCGTCCCCGGCGAAGCCGAGTCGCAGGGCGGCGGGCTCGTCCTTCTTCTCGCCCGCCCACAGGGCGGAGGGCACGCCGCCCTCGCGGGCCAGGGCGGCTACCGCGCCCCCTTGGGCGGAGTCCGCCAGCAGCCGCAGGGCCCGGTACAGGCTGGACTTTCCCGTGCCGTTCGCTCCCGTGATCACGTTCAGTCCGTCCAGGGGGACGATCAGTTTGCGGAGGGAGCGGTAGTTTTCGACGGCGAGTGTGCGGATCATGCTTTTCAGGGTTGCAGGTGGGTGTGACAGTGGGGTGTATAGGGGGCTTCGCCCCTTTCCCCCTTTGTTGGCGCTTCGCGCCTCGTCCTCAAACTCCCCCAAGCTCTTAAGGAGCAGGGCGGGGCCCCCTTGACGGGCTTTCGGTCCGGCGCCTGAGCTTTGCCGTCACCAAGGTGACGGCCGTCCCCGCCACTGCCCACGCCGACAGGACGAGCAGCGGGCCCGTGGTCGCGTTGCCCTTGAAGTACGCGATCGAGCGGGCGACCCAGGTGCCCGCGCCCGGGGGTAGCGCGGGGCCGATCGCCTCCCAGAACGGGGGCAGCATCGGCAGCGGGAAGGCGCCGCCCGCGCTCGGGTTGCCCGCGACCACGATGAGCAGCACCGCGAGGCCGATGCCGACGATGCCGGTGAGCTCCTCCAGGGCGAGGGTGATCGCGCCGACCGCGAAGGTGAGCAGTGAGCCGAGGCCCCACAGGGCCAGGACCGAGCCGGGCAGGGCGCCCAGGATCGGGCCGACGATGACCGCGCCGCCGATGCCGCCCGCGATCGAGAGCAGGGCCATGGCGCCGAGCCTGATCGCCGCGCGCTGCGGGGTCGCGGGCCGGGAGCCCGCGCTGATCGACATGATCGACGCGCACAGATAGCCGCCGACGCACCAGCCGACGACCAGGTAGAAGGACGACAGGCCGTTGAAGTCCTGGGCCGACGCCGGGGCCACGTCCACGGTCTTCACGGTGCGCTTCTCGGCGCCCGCGACCCCGGTGCTGATCGTCTCCAGGGCGTTGGCGAGCGCCTTGCCGCCGCCGGAGGCGACCAGAAGGGTGTCGTTCGTGCCCCGGGGGTCGACGACCAGGGCCCCGTCGATCTTCCGGTCCATGATCTGCTTCCGGGCCGCGGCCTCGTCCTTGAGCACGCGCGGGTCGAGCGGATCCCCGGGGAGCCGGGACAGCTGCTCCTTGGTCTGCTCGGCCGCGGGGCCCGGCGCGACGACTCCGAAGGGCACGTCCGTCGGCTTCGGGTGGTGCAGCGCCCCCACGTAGGAGGTGATGAACAGCAGTTGCAGGGCCAGGACGCCGATGACCAGCAGGGCTGCTCGCGGTGTGACGGCGCTCTTCAACTCGTCGGCGAAGGTCATGCCCCCACGCTCCGAGGCGCCCGCGGGGGGCGCAGGCGGGGCGGGGCCGAATGGATGAAGGGTGCCCCGCGCGTGCGGTCGAACTAATATTCGAACGTGGTCTATGGTGGAGGTGGGGGACAGGAAGCGGAAGGTTCAGGAGGTGCGTGTGCCCGGGTTCACGCATCTGCACACCGCCTCCGGGTTCTCCCTGCGGTACGGGGCCTCGCACCCGGAGCGGCTCGCCGAGCGCGCCGCCGAGCGGGGCATGGACGCGCTCGCGCTCACCGACCGGGACACCCTCGCGGGCGCGATCCGCTTCGCCAAGGCGTGCGAGAAGGCGGGCGTGCGGCCGCTGTTCGGCACGGAGCTCGCGGTGGACCCGCCCGCCCCCCGGGAGGACGGCGAGCGCGGCGCGCGCCGCCGCGCCCCGGTGCGCGGCGGCGCCTTCATCGACGAGTCGACCCCGAGGGTGACCTTCCTCGCCCGGGACGGGGCCACGGGCTGGGCGGCGCTGTGCCGCCTGGTCAGCGCCGCCCACCGCGACGGCAGGCCCGTGCTGCCCTGGGACGACAACCACGGCGAAGGCCTGACCGTGCTGCTCGGCCCCGCGTCCGACGTCGGCCGGGCGCTCGCCGCCGGGCGCCCCGACCGCGCGGCCCGCCTGCTCGTCCCCTGGCGCGAGCGGTACGGCGACGCCCTGTGCCTCGAAGCGGTGTGGCACGGCCGCTCGGGCACCGGGCCCGGCTCGCTGCGGCTCGCCGCCCGCACCGTCGGCTTCGCCGCCGAGCAGCGGCTGCGCCCCGTCCTGACCAACGCCGTCCGCTACGCCGACCCGGGCCAGGGCCCCGTCGCCGACGTCCTGGACGCCGCCCGCCGCCTGGTGCCCATCGACCCGCGCGGGGAGCACGACGGCGGCGAGCGCTGGCTGAAGGGCGAGGCCGCCATGCTGGGCGCCGCCGAGCGGATCGTCGAGGCCGCCGGGTTCCGCCGCGACACCGCGCACCGGCTGCTCGAACAGACGGCGGCGGCCGCCGCCGCGTGCCTGGTCGACCCCCAGGACGACCTCGGCATCGGCTCCGTGCGCTTCCCCGAGCCCGCCCTCGTCGGCGCCGGGCGCCGCACCGCGCAGCGCGTCCTCGCCTCCCGGGCGGCCGCGGGCATGGTGCTGCGCGGCTACGACGGGCGCGCCGACCGGCGGGCGTACTGGGAGCGGATGCACCACGAGCTGGACATCATCGCCCACCACGGCTACGCCTCGTACTTCCTGACCGTCGCCCAAGTCGTCGACGACGTACGGGCCCTGGGCATCCGTGTGGCCGCGCGCGGCTCCGGCGCCGGGTCCCTGGTCAACCACCTCCTCGGCATCGCGCACGCCGACCCGGTCGCGCACGGGCTGCTCATGGAGCGGTTCCTGTCCACGCGGCGGCGGGTGCTTCCGGACATCGACATCGACGTGGAGTCCGCGCGCCGCCTGGAGGTCTACCGCGCGATCCTCGGCCGGTTCGGCCAGGAGCGGGTGGCGACGGTCGCGATGCCGGAGACGTACCGGGTCCGGCACGCGATCCGCGACGTGGGCGCGGCCCTGTCCATGGGCCCCGCCGAGACCGACCGGATCGCCAAGGCCTTCCCGCACATCCGCGCCCGCGACGCCCGCGCGGCGATGGCGGAGCTGCCCGAGCTGAAGGGCATCGCGGCCGAGGCGGACCGGCACGGCCGGCTGTGGGAGCTGGTCGAGGGCCTCGACGCGCTGCCGCGCGGCGTCGCCATGCACCCGTGCGGCGTGCTGCTCTCCGACGCCTCGCTGCTCCGTCGCACCCCCGTCGTGCCCACCAGCGGCGAGGGCTTCCCCATGTCCCAGTTCGACAAGGAGGACGTGGAGGACCTCGGCCTGCTCAAGCTCGACGTGCTCGGCGTGCGGATGCAGTCGGCGATGGCGCACGCGGTCGCCGAGGTCGAGCGGGCCACGGGGGAACGGGTCGACCTGGACGACCCGCGCCGGGTGCCGGAGGGCGACCCGGCGACGTACCGGCTCATCCGCTCCGCCGAGACGCTCGGCTGCTTCCAGATCGAGTCGCCGGGCCAGCGGGACCTGGTGGGACGCCTCCAGCCCGCGACCTTCCACGACCTGGTGGTGGACATCTCGCTGTTCCGGCCCGGGCCGGTCGCCGCCGACATGGTGCGGCCGTTCATCGAGGCCAGACACGGCCGCGCGCCGATCCGCTATCCGCACCCCGACCTGGAGGAACCGCTCAAGGAGACGTACGGGGTCGTCGTCTTCCACGAGCAGGTCATCCACATCGTCGCCATCATGACCGGCTGCGGGCGCGACGAGGCGGACCGGGTGCGCCGCGGTCTGTCCGACCCCGAGTCGCAGGGCCGCATCCGCCACTGGTTCGCGCAGGCGGCGGCCGCGAAGGGCTACGACGCCGAGACGATCCGGCGGACCTGGGAGATCGTCGAGGCCTTCGGCAGCTACGGCTTCTGCAAGGCGCACGCCGTGGCCTTCGCCGTGCCCACGTACCAGTCGGCGTGGCTGAAGGCCCACCATCCGGCGGCCTTCTACGCGGGCCTGCTCACGCACGACCCGGGGATGTACCCGAAGCGGCTGCTGCTCGCGGACGCGCGGCGCCGCGGGGTGCCCATCCTGCCCCTCGACGTGAACCGGTCCGCGGCGGCCCATCGCATCGAACTGGAGTCCGAATCCGGAGCGTGGGGCGTACGGCTCGCGCTCTGTGACGTGCACGGGATCAGCGAGGCCGAGGCGGCCCGGATCGCGGCCGGGCAGCCGTACTCCTCGCTGCTCGACTTCTGGGAGCGGGCCCGGCCGAGCCGCCCGCTCGCCGGACGGCTCGCCCAGGTGGGCGCCCTCGACGCCTTCGGCGCCAACCGCCGTGACCTGCAACTGCACCTGACGGAGCTGCAGCGCGGCGCCCGTGGCGGGCGTGGCCCCCAGCTGCCGCTGACCGGCGGCCGGGACACCGCGCCCGCGGGCCTGCCCGACCTCGACGACGCGGAGCGGCTGAGCGCCGAGCTCGGCGTGCTCTCCATGGACGCCTCGCGGAACCTGATGGACGACCACCGCGCCTTCCTCGACGAGCTGGGCGTCACCTCCGCACGCCGGCTGCGCACCGCGCGGCACGGCGACACCGTCCTGGTCGCGGGCGCCAAGGCCGCGACGCAGACCCCGCCGATCCGCTCCGGCAAGCGCGTCATCTTCACCACCCTCGACGACGGCACCGGCCTGGTCGACCTGGCCTTCTTCGGCGACGCCCACGCCGCCTGCGCGCACACCGTCTTCCACTCCTGGCTGCTCCTCGTCCGCGGCGTGGTGCAGCGGCGCGGCCCGCGCAGCCTCAGCGTCGTCGGCTCGGCCGCGTGGAACCTCGCGGACCTGGTGGAGCTGCGCCGCGCGGGCGGCCTGGACGCGGTGGCGCCACGCCTGGCCGAGGGCGGTGCGGCGGCCGGGGCGTCCGCGGAGTCCGGGTCCGCGGAGGCCGGGGAGCCCGGGGCGGTCGCGGAATCCGGGGCGGTCGCGGCGGCGGGCCGGGGCGGCGACCCCGCAGGCGGCCGCCGCATCCGGATGGAGACCGGATACGAGATGCACCCGTGGGCCGACCTCCAGCCGCCCGGCGAACGGGCGCCCACGGGACGGAAGTTGTGGCACCGGAGCCCGGGGAGTGCGGGATGACCATCCTCTGCGTACGTTTCCAGCTGCCGCCGATGTACGAGGCGGCCCTGCCGGGCCTGCTCGGGCTCCTGGAGGAGTTCACCCCGGTTGTCGAGGCGCTGCCGCCGGACGGGGCCCTCGCCGATCTGCGGGGCGCCGAGCGGTACTTCGGACGCGACGCCGTCGGCCTCGCGTCGGTGATCCGCGTGCGCGCCCTCGCGCTGCACGGCGTCGACTGCCTGATCGGCGCGGGCCCCGGGCCGATGCTCGCCCGGGTCGCGCTGCGCGACGCCCGGCCCGGCGCGCCGTGCGCGGTGCCCGCGGACGCCGCTGCCGAGTTCCTCGCCGGGAAGCCCGTCGCCGCGCTGCCCGGCGTCGGCGCGGCGACCGCCCGCACCCTGTGCGAGTACGGCCTCGACACCCTCGGCCGGGTCGCCGCCGCGCCCCTGTCCACGCTCCAGCGCCTGATCGGCGCCAAGGCGGGCCGCGAGCTGCGCGAGCGGGCGGGCGGCATGGACCGGGGCCGGGTGGTGCCGAACGCGGTCTCCCGCTCCCTGGCCACCGAACGCGCCTTCTCCCACGACGAGATCGACCCCGGCAGGCACCGCCGTGCCCTGCTCTCGGCCGCCGAGGAGCTGGGCACCCGGCTGCGCGCCCTCGACAAGGTCTGCCGCACCCTGACCCTCACCGTCCGCTACGCCGACCGCTCCGCGACCACGCGCAGCCGCACCCTGAAGGAGCCGACCGCGCACTCGGCGGAGCTGACGCGGGCGGCGTACGGCCTGTACGAGGCGCTCGGTCTGCAGCGGGCCCGGGTCCGCGCGATCGCCCTGCGCGCCGAGGGCCTCGGCCCCGCCGACCAGGCCGCCCACCAGCTCACCTTCGACCCGGCGGACGAGCGGGCCCGCCGCATCGAGGCGGTGGCGGACCGGGCCCGGCGGAAGTTCGGGGCGACCGCGATCGTGCCGGGGTCGCTGGCGGCGTAGGGCGCGCCGAGCGCAGGATCCGTCTGAGCGAATCGGCGGGGGAGCCGGTCGCGGGAGCTTCCGTGGCTCCAAGTCGCGCTACTGGAAGGAGAGTTGGGGTGATCGCATCCCTAGGGGCGCCCTCTGTTCAGTGATGCACGTCACATGGGCGGTGGTCGTTTTATGGCGATATCGACCATTCCTTCGAGGGTACTTCTTGATGTCGGCTGGTGCGTCGCGGGCGGGTGTCCGGCGCCGCGCGATTGGGCCGCCCCGGCCCGTACGCGGTACAACGACGGCACCCCACCCCCTTTCGAGAGGACCGTCATGGCCGCGACCCCGCACCGCGCCGCCCCCGCTCCCCGCGACCTCGCGGACCTGCCGTACGCGCACCGGCTCGAGGTGTTCGCGGGGGAGCTGGAGCGCGACGGCGACCACGAGTCCGTGCACTTCGACGGCGGAGACTTCGTCGACCTGGACGGCGGCGGCACCGTCTTCCTCGAATGCGCCTTCTCCTCGGTCGCCTTCGAGGGCGGGCGCTACCGCCGGGCCCGCTTCAACGACGTCTGGGCGCAGCGGACCCGCTGGGTGGGGGTCGACCTGGCCGAGACCCAGTGGACGGACTGCGAGGCGGACGCCGGGCTGCTCGCCGGGGTGGAACTGCACAGCTCGCGGCTGCGCCGGGTGGTCTTCCACCAGTGCAAGTTCGACTCCGTGAACCTGCGCGCGGCCGAGCTGCGCGACGTCACCTTCGCGGACTGCCTGCTGCGGGACGCCGACTTCAGCGGGGCGCGGCTGGCGGGGGTCGCCTTCCCCGGCACCACCCTGGAGCGCGTGCGCTTCGACAACGTCACCGTGGACCGGGCCGACCTCAGCGGGGCCGCGGCCCTGGGCATCGCCTCCGGGCTCGACGCACTGCGCGGGGCGACGATCAGCGGTCTGCAACTGGTCGAGCTGGCACCGGCGCTGGCGCTGGTGCTCGGCCTCGAGGTGAAGGACGGCTGAGCCCGCCGCGGCGGGCCGTCCGTGCGCGCAATCGCGCCGGTGATCACTGGGAAGTCGTGCCCGCGCGCAACTTCACACTTCTACTACCGGCACGTAATTTAGCATGAACGCGTCAATTCCGTGATCCGGGTCACAGTCGATCGTTAGCCGGTCATCGCACCTGCCCCGATCCGCGAGGAGATCGCCTGATGCTGCCCTGGAGACGAGCGCTGCGCGCGCTCACCGCCGCCCTGCTGATCACGGGCGCCGCCACGCTCACCCCCACCGCCACGGCCGCCGCGTCCCCCGCTTCCGCCGCCGCGGTGGCCCCGACGCGCGGCTGGAACGACTACGACTGCCGCCCGTCCGCCGCCCACCCCCGCCCGGTCGTCCTCGTCCACGGCACCTTCGCGAACTCCGTGGACAACTGGCTCGTCCTCGCGCCCTATCTGGTGGGCCGCGGCTACTGCGTCTTCTCGCTCGACTACGGCCAGCTGCCGCTCGTGCCCCTCGTGCACGGGCTCGGCCCCCTCGCGAAGTCCGCCGAGCAGCTCGACGCGTACGTCGACAAGGTCCTTGAGGCGACCGGGGCCGAGGAGGTCGACCTCGTCGGGCACTCGCAGGGCGGCATGATGCCCCGTCACTATCTGAAGTTCCTCGGCGGCGCCGCGAAGGTGAACGCGCTCGTCGGCCTCGCGCCCGACAACCACGGTACGACCCTGCTCGGCCTGACCAAGCTCCTGCCGTACTTCCCGGGCGTCGAGGCCCTGCTCACCACGGCCACGCCGGGTCTGGCCGACCAGATCGCCGGCTCGAAGTTCCTGACCAGGCTGAACGCGGGCGGCGACACCGTGCCCGGCGTGCGCTACACCGTCATCGCCACGCGGTACGACGAGGTCGTCACGCCGTACCGCTCGCAGTTCCTCGACGGGCCGAACGTGCGCAACGTCCTGCTGCAGGACCTGTGCCCCGTGGACCTCTCCGAGCACGTGGCCATCGGGGCCTTGGACCGGATCGCCCACCACGAGGTGGCCAACGCGCTCGACCCGGCCCACGCGACCCCGACGACCTGTCTGTCCTAGGGCCTAGCGGTTCGTGGCGGCCCGTCGCCGTGCCGCCACGAACAGCGTGCCCGCGCCGAGCGCGATCGCCGCGGCCCCGCCCACGGCGTACCGCGCGCCGGAGCCGTCGCCGCCGGTCTCGGCGAGGCTCTCGCCGCCGGCCGCCACCGGCTGCGCGGCGCCGCCCATGGCCGAGGGCCCCTTCGCCCCGCCGCCGTCACCGAGGTCGCCGTGGCCGTGGTGCTCCACGGTGGACCTCCGCGCACCGGCGGCCATGTCCTTCTCCGACGGCGCGACGGCGGCCGGGGTGAGAGCATCCTTGCTCCCGGCCTTGCCCGCGCCGAAGACCACGTCCGAGCAGGTGTAGAACGCCTCGGGCGAATCGGACCGCTGCCAGATCGAGTACACGAGATGCCGCCCCGACCTGGCCGGGACGGTGCCGCTGAACTCGTACGAGCCGTTCACCAGCTTCGGGTCGGTGACCTTCGCGAAGGGCCGCGGCTGGAGGTCCGACCACCTCAAGGGCTTGGCCGGGTCGTACGAGGCCTTGGTGACGTACAGCTCGAAGGAGCCCCGGTGCGGGGCCGTGGCCCGGTAGCGGAAGGTGTGCTTCCCGGCGCTGAGCCTCGCCGCGGGCCAGTCGGTGCGGGGCAGGTCGAGCCCCTTGTACTTGGCGTTGCCCGCGCTGCACAGCTTGCCGTCGGGGATGATCTCCTTCGACCTGCCCGCGGCGTTCGCGATGTTGACCTCGTTCCAGTCGTACAGGGGCTGGGTGCCGCCCGCCCGGACGAGCGCCTTGCAGGCCGCCGACTTCGGCGCCTCGGGACCCTCCTGGAAACACGCGGCCACCCGGCTCACCGGATCCGTCATCGACCCGTGCGCGGCAGCGGGCGCGGCGGTGAGCACGGTGAGGGCGAGCGGTGCGACACCTGCCGTGGCGATCGCGGCGGCCTTGCGGGCAGCAGTCATGGGGGATCTCCTAGCCGACGTACGGGGTGGGGGGGGGAAGCGGGGTGAAGACCCCGCGACGATCAGCAAGCTAGCCCCCGCCCGACCCGAATCCCCCTGCTAAAAGGGGCCGCGGGCGATCCTTATGCTCCCGTTAAGGACCCCCTCAGCCTCCCCTCAGGTCACCCACCGGTACCGCCGCTCCGGACGCCCCGCCCCGCCGTACTTCAGGGTCACCTCCGCGCGGCCCGTCACCGCGAAGAACTCCAGATAGCGGCGGGCGCTGACGCGTGAGAGGCGGCCCGCCGCCGCGCACTCGGACGCGGACAGGCCCCGGGGGTGGGCGCGCAGGGTGTGCTCCACCAGGTCCGCGGTGTGCGGGGCCAGGCCCTTGGGGAGTTCGCGGGAGCCGGGCGGACGGCCGCCGAAGAGCTGGTCGACGTCCTCCTGGCGGGCCTCGGCGAGGCCGTCGAGCCGGGCCCGCAGGGCCGCCACGTGCCGCAACTGCTCCCGCAGCGCGGCCTGGTTGAACGGCTTGATCAGATAGTGCAGGGCCCCGGCGCGCAGGGCCGCGCGGATCACCCCGGCCTCGCGGGCGGCGGTGATGAACAGGGCGTCCACCGGCACCCGGCCGGGGTCGAGCCCCTCCGCCGCCCGCACCTCCCGCAGCACCGCGAGCCCGTCCATGTCGGGCAGGTACACGTCCAGGAGCAGCAGATCGGGCCGCAGCCGCTCCACCGCCCGCAGCGCGTCGGCGCCGCTGTGCGCCACGCCCGCCACCACGAACCCGTCCACCGCGGCGACGTACCGGCTGTGCAGCCTGGCGACCATGAAGTCGTCGTCGACGACCAGCACCTTCGTCATCGCCCGGCCCCCTCGGCCCCTCGTCGTCGCCGCAGGGTACGAGCGCGACCACAACGACCACAACGTCCGTTGATTGCGGAAGGGAGACAGGTTCCGCACGCGTGGGCAACATGTGGGCCACCTCACACGCGTATCCGGCCGGAAGGCGGTGGCACCCGTGCGACTGCGCGCCCCCAGGCGACTCCGCACCCCCCTGGCCCTGTGCGGGGCCGTGCTCCTCGTCCTCGTGGGGCCGCCGCTGCTCACCACGGGCGACGGCGACGACTCCGGCACCCGGATCCCCGGCCTGCGCCTCATGGTCCCCAACACCCCCGGCGGCGGCTACGACATCACCGCCCGCACCGCGGCGAAGAACGTCGAGGACGCCGGACTCACCCACAACGTCGAGGTGTTCAACCTGCCCGGCGCGGGCGGCACCGTGGGCCTCAGCCGCCTCGTCGGCGAGCACGGCAACGGCCGGCTCGCCATGTCCATGGGCCTCGGCGTCGTCGGCGCCGTCCGCTCCAACGACGCGCCCAAGTCCCTCGCCGACACCACCCCCATCGCCCGGCTCACCGAGGAGCAGGACGTCGTCGTGGTGTCGAAGGACTCCCCGTACGACACCATCGACGAGCTCGTCGCGGCCTGGAAGGAGCGGCCGGGGAAGATGCCCGTCGGCGGCGGTTCGGCCCCCGGCGGGCCCGACCACATCGCGCCCATGCTGATGGCCCGCGCCGCCGGGATCCCGCCGAAGGACGTCAACTACGTGCCCTTCGACGGCGGTGGCGAACTGCTCGCGTCCATCCTCGGCGACAAGGTCGCCTTCGGCGTCTCGGGCGTCGGCGAGTACCTGGACCAGATCAGGTCCGGGGAACTGCGCCTGCTCGCCGTCACCGGCCCGAAGCGGGTCAAGGGCCTCGACGGACCCACCCTCAAGGAGTCCGGCTACGACGTGGACTTCACCAACTGGCGCGGCATCGTGGCGCCCCCCGGCCTCTCCGGCACCGAGCGCGACAAGCTCATCGGGCTCGTCCGCGCGCTCCACGGCTCCGAGGAGTGGCGCGCGTCCCTCAAGAAGAACGGGTGGGACGACGCGTTCCTCGTCGGCGACGCGTTCGGCGACTTCCTCGACGCCCAGGACCGGCGCGTCGTCTCCGTCCTGAAGGAGCTCGGACTGTGACCCCCGCCGAACCCGCCCCCGCCGAACCCGCCCCCGCCGAACCCGCGCCCGCGGCCCGCGACCGCCGCGCCTGGCTGCGCGAACACTCCGAACTCGGCGTCTGCGTCCTGCTGCTCGCCCTCGGCGCCGTCGTCCTCACCGACGCCCTCACCATGGACGTCGCCATCGCCCAGCGCGGCCCCATCGGCCCGCGCACCGTGCCGATCGCCGTCGGCTGCGGTCTGCACCTCGTCTCCGTCCTGCTCGCCGTGGACGTCCTGCGCGGCGGTTCAGGGGTGCCGCGCGAAGCGCGTCCTGCCGGGGCGGCGGTCGGGCGGCGGGCGGGAGAGGCCGAGGGCGGTGAGGACGTCGACCTGTCCGAACCCGCCGACTGGCGCACCGTGCTGCTGCTCGCCGGGGTCTTCCTCGCCACCGCCGTCCTCATCGAGCCGGTGGGCTTCCCCGCCGCCGGAGCCCTGCTCTTCTGGGGCGCCGCCTACGCGCTCGGCAGCCGCGCGGTCCACCGCGACCCGCTCATCGCGGCCGGGCTCTCCCTGGTCACCTACGCCGTCTTCGACAACCTGCTCGGCGTGCCGCTGCCCGGCGGCCCCCTGATGGGAGTGCTGTGACATGAACTCCTTCACCTCCCTCATGGACGGCTTCGGCACCGCCCTCACCCCGGTCAACCTGCTCTGGGCCGCGGTCGGCGTGCTCCTCGGCACGGCCATCGGCGTCCTGCCCGGCATCGGCCCCGCGATGGCCGTGGCCCTGCTGCTCCCGGTGACGTACGGGCTCGAACCCACCGGCGCCTTCATCATGTTCGCGGGCATCTACTACGGCGCGATGTTCGGCGGCTCCACCACGTCGATCCTCCTGAACACGCCGGGGGAGAGCGCCGCCGTCGTCGCCGCCATGGAGGGCAACCCGATGGCCAAGTCCGGCCGCGGCGCCCAGGCGCTCGCGGCCGCCGCCATCGGCCACTTCGTGGGCGGCACGATCGGCACGATCCTGCTCGTCGCGCTCGCCCCGAAGGTCGCCGACCTCGCCGTCGACATCGGCGCGCCCGACTACTTCGCCATCATGGTGCTCGCGTTCATCGCCGTGACGTCGGTCCTCGGCTCCTCCCGCATACGGGGCCTTGCGTCCTTGCTGATCGGCCTGACCCTCGGCCTGGTCGGCCTCGACCAGATGACCGGCCAGCAGCGCCTCACCTTCGGCTCCCTCCAACTCGCCGACGGCATCGACGTGGTGATCGTCGCCGTCGGCCTGTTCGCCATCGGCGAGGCCCTGTGGGTCGCCGCGTACCTGCGCCGCACCAGCGGCCAGGCCATCCCCGTCGGCCGCCCCTGGCTCGGCAAGCAGGACGTCAAGCGCACCTGGAAGTCCTGGCTGCGCGGCCCGCTCATCGGCTTCCCGTTCGGCGCGATCCCCGCGGGCGGCGCCGAGATCCCCACCTTCCTCTCCTACGTCACCGAGAAGCGCCTGTCGAAGCACAAGGACGAGTGGGGCAAGGGCGCCATCGAGGGCGTCGCGGGCCCCGAGTCCGCGTCCTCGGCCTCCGCGGCGGGCACCCTCGTGTCCATGCTGACCCTCGGCCTGCCCACGACCGCCGTCGCCGCCGTGATGCTCGCCGCCTTCCAGCAGTACGGCATCCAGCCCGGACCCCTGCTGTTCGAGCGCGAGTCGGAGCTGGTGTGGGGCCTGATCGCGTCCCTGTTCGTCGGCATGGTGCTGCTCCTCGCCCTGAACCTGCCGCTGGCCCCCGTGTGGGCGAAGCTGCTGCGCATCCCGCGCCCGTACCTGTACGCCGGGATCCTGTTCTTCGCCGCGGTCGGCGCGTACGCCGTCGGCGGCGAGGCGTTCGACCTGGTCATCCTGCTCGTCATCGGCCTGATCGGCTTCGGCATGCGCCGCTACGGCCTGCCGGTCCTGCCTGCCGTCATCGGCGTCATCCTCGGCCCGAACGCCGAGCAACAGCTGCGCCGCGCCCTGCAGATCAGCGACGGCAGCGTCCGGGGCCTGGTCGACACGCCCTTCTCGGTCAGCGTCTACGCGCTGATCGCGCTGATCCTGCTCTGGCCCCTGCTGCGGAAACCGGCGCGCGGCCTGCTGAACCCCCGCCGTACGGTGAGGGAATGACCGACAAGATCACCCCGGCCGGCGCGCAGGCCGCCGTCCGCCCCGCCACCGCCGCCGACGTGCCCGCCGTGCGGGCGATCACGCACGCGGCGTACCACCACTACATCGAGCGCATCGGCCGCGTGCCCGCCCCGATGGAGTCGGACCACGCCCGGAACGTGGCGGCGGGGCGGGTGCACGTCGCCGAGACCCCGGAGGGCACCGTCGTCGGCCTGGTGGTCGTCTACGCGTACGACGACCACCTGTACCTGGACAACATCGCCGTCCACCCCGACGCCAAGGGCACGGGCCTTGGCCGGCGCCTCCTGGAATTCGTCGAGGAGCACGCGCGCGGCCTGGGCCTGCCGGAGATACGGCTCTACACCAACGCGATGATGTGGGAGAACCAGAAGCTCTACCCGCGCTTCGGCTACGAGTTCGTGGAACGGCGCGTCGAGGGGATCTACGACCGCTTCCACTACCGCAAGTCCCTTGCCGCGGATACCCCTTAAGGGGCGCGGGGAACTGCGCGACAAGCCACGAAGGCGCCGCAGTCGCGTCTGCCGGGTGACCGAGCAGACGCGACTGCGGCTTTTCGCGCGCTGAGCGCGCAGTTCCCCGCGCCCCTTACAGGGCCGTGAACGCGCCGCCGGAGGCGAAGGCGAGCGCGGCGAAGCGCTGAGCCATGTGGCGATGGGTGGCGGCGTCCGGGTGGAGGTTGTCCGGCAGGGGGAGGCGGGCGGCGTCGGCCTCGCCGTACAGGGCGCGGCCGTCCAGGTAGGACAGGTGAGGGTCCTCCGCGGAGCGCTCGCGCACGATGCGGGACAGCTCGTCGCGGATGACGGTGAGCGTCAGCTTCCCGGCGGCGCGCTCCGCGGGGTCGCCCGCGGCCACGAACCGGAGCTTGCCCTCGCCGATGCCGCTGAAGTCCGGCGCGCTGGGACCCGGCGTGTCCTCGTGGATGGGGCACAGGATGGGCGAGACGACGAGGAGCGGGACGTCGGGATGGCCCTCACGGATGGTGTCGAGGAAGCCGTGGACGGCCGGTCCGAAGGCGCGCAGCCGCATCAGGTCGGCGTTGACCACGTTGATGCCCAGCTTGACGCTGATCAGGTCGGCGGGCGTGTCCCGCAGGGCGCGGGCGGTGAACGGGTCGAGCAGCGCGCTGCCGCCCAGGCCCAGGTTGATCAGCTCCACGCCGCCGCGCGCCGCGGCGAGCGCGGGCCAGATGGTGGTGGGGCTCGCGGCGTCGGAGCCGTGGCTGATCGAACTGCCGTGGTGCAGCCACACCTTGCGACCGCGCTCGGGCAGCGGCGCGACCGGGGCGTCGGTGCGCAGCGCGACGAGCTCGGTGGTCTCGTTGTGCGGCAGCCAGATCTCGATGTCCTTCTCGCGGTCCGGCAGGCCCGCGAAGCGCAGGGTCCCGGTCGGACCCGGCCGCGTCTCGGCGGACCCGGCGGCCATGTCGATGGTCAGGGTGTTGCCCTCGGCCAGGCTCTCCCGGCCTGCGAGGTCGCCGTCGACGAGCAGGTCGTAGACGCCGTCGGGCCGGGGCGGCGCGCCCACGTAGACCCGCTTGGTGGGCAGCGCGTCCAGTTCCACGACCGTGGCCCGGCTGCGGAAGGCGACGCGCACGCCGGAGGGCTGGGACTCCGCCATGGCGAGCTGGCCGTCGGCGCACTGGGCGCGGGCCCGCGCGGGCAGCCGGTGCGGCAGCAGCCCGTGCGCGGTGCGCTCCAGGTCGAGGGCGCCGCGCAGCAGGCCGGCGGTGAGGGGAACGGTGGTCAAGGGGTGCTCGGTACGCATGTCTCAGCCTGTTGGGGTGGGGTGGGGAAGTGAAGTCCGGGCGGGGCGGGGCCCACGCGGCGCTCCTCGGCAGGGTGGGGCGCGACCCGCGCGGTGCTCCCGGCAGAGCAGGGCGCGGCCCCGCGGGGCAGGGGGCGCGACCCGCGCGGTGTCTCCGGGCAGGGCGCGGCCGCCGTGCCTCCGGTCGCGGCGGGGCACGGCAGGGCGGGGGAGCGCCTGCCTCAGGGCGCGGGCCAGTTCCGCAGCAGGGCGTCGAGGGAGTCCAGGATCCGGACCCAGCTCTCCTGCGGATCCGGCTCGCTGTGGCTGAATCCGCCCGCCGTCTCCAGGCTGACGTAGCCGTGGAAGACGCTGCCGAGCAGCCGGACCGCGTGCGTCTGGTCCGGCTCCGCCAGGTCGTAGCCGCGCAGGATCGCCCGCATCATCGCCGCGTGCCGGACGCCCGCGCTCGCGGCCGCCGTCTCGGGGTCGAGCCGCAGCCGGGCCGCGGCGTAGCGCCCGGGGTGCTCCTTGGCGTAGTCGCGGTAGACGTGCGCGAAGGCGGTCAGGGCGTCCTTGCCGGAGCGCCCGGCCAGCGCGTCGGCGGCCCGGTCGGCGAGTTCTCCCAGGGCCAGCAGGGCGATCCTCGTCCTGAGGTCCTGGGAGTTCTTCACGTGCGAGTACAGGCTCGCGACCTTGACGTCGAACCGCCGGGCGAGCGCCGAGACGGTCACCTGGTCGAAGCCGACCTCGTCGGCCAGCTCCGCGCCCGCCCGGGTCAGGCGTTCCGGGGTCAGTCCCACGCGTGCCATATCGGTCCTCTCCTTCGACAGAACCGATTATGCATTTACCTAAAGGCTTTAGGCAAGCCGGATTACTCCTTAGGCTGAGCCGGGAGGGCCGCGGACGACCTCGGGAGGAGCCCCCGCTCGGCGAGCCGCTCCAGGTCGTCCAGGGCCCGCACGGCCGCGGCAGCCGCGGCCGGGTCGGCCTCGGTGATGCCGCTCGCCGCGAACTCGTCCTCGTCCAGGCGCAGCACCGCGCCGCGGTCCGCCGCGCACCACAGGTCGAGGTCCAGGTCCTCGACGGTGAGGACGGCGCCGCTGCGGACGGCGGGCCGGGTCACGTCGCAGTACCAGCCCTTGAGCGCGCCGTCCGCGGCGTACACCTCCTTGACGGCGTACCAGCGGTCGCGCCAGTAGTGCTCCACGAACGTGTCGCCCGGCTCGAAGCGGACGAAGCCGAAGTCCCGTACGCCCGCGCCCGCCCAGGGCGCGCGGACCGTGACGCGGGTGCCGTCGTCCGAGAGCAGCCGGGCCGGATAGCGGATCTTCGTGCGCCCCGCCTTGCGCAGCTCGACCTCGACGTCGGCCGAGGGCTCGACGTCAGTCGACAGAACGGACATGACGGACCTCCGTGTCATGGATTTCGTATCCGAACCACTGGTTGATCGCGACCATCGGGCCGTTCTCGCTGTCGTTGCCCGTGAACGCCTCCGCGAAGCCCGCCGCCCGCGCCCGGTGCAGCGAGGCGTTCTTCGCGAGCTTGGCCAGGCCGCGGCCCCGGTGGGCGCGGGCCGTGCCGGTCATGCCCGACGCGTACCGGGACGCGTCGTCGGTGTGCGCCAGCGTGAACGCGGCGGGCTCCCCGTCCACCACGGCCACCGTGGTCAGCTCGTGGTTCAGGAGCGGGTGGTGCCAGGTCTCGGTGAGCCAGTGCGCGTAGTCCGTGAACTGCGCGGTCACGTCGCCCGGTTCGTCCGCCACGGTCTCCGCGTCCAGGGCGAACAGGGGACGGGGGTCGTCCCGGAAGTCGGCCGCCGAGCGCAGTTCGACACCCGGGGGCGGGTCGGCGAGCGGCGGCAGCTCGCCCCGGGCCAGGTCGAGGCGGAGGAAGTGCGCGGTACGGCTCGCGCGATAGCCGCGCCGGGCCGCGAACGCCCGGTCGCGCGGAGTGTCGAGGACCCACGAGTACAGCGCCGTCGCGCCCTCGCCCACGAGGTGCTCCTCCGCCGAGCGCACGAGCAGCGAGCCCGCGCCCAGGCCGCACCGCTCCGGGTGCACATAGACGTTGAGGAAGCCCTGCCCCGGCTCCGGGCTGTCGTGTGCGATGCCCACCTGGGCCGTGCCGACGACCTCGCCGTCCGCCTCCGCGACCAGCGCGCGGTAGCGGGCGTCGGGGTGGGCGTGCGCGCAGGAGTACGCCACGGACGCGGCGGTGGCCAGCAGCGCGGGCACCGCCGCGCGCCGCACCGCCGCGTAGGCCGCGGTGTCCCGCGGGTCAGAGGTGCGCAGGTCACGCACGTGGATCTCCGTCATGGCCCGGACGGTACGCGCGGGGCGGGCCCGAGTGCCTCCGAATTTCCGCGGGTGCGGGACAATCGGCGGGTGGCTCTGAAGATCGTCATCAAGGAAGGCGCGGGCGCCGCGCCGCCGTTCGAACAGGTGCGGACGCAGATCGCCGAGCAGGCCCGGGGCGGGACGCTGCCCGTCGGCTACAAGCTGCCGACGGTACGCGGGCTCGCCGAGGAGCTGGGGCTCGCGGCGAACACCGTGGCCAAGGCGTACCGGGCGCTGGAGGCGGACGGGGTGGTCGAGACGCGGGGGCGGCACGGGACGTTCGTCGCGGCTGCTCGCGAGGCCGGGGCTCGTGCGGCGGCCGGAGCCGCGCAGGCCTATGCCGAGCAGGTCCGCCGCCTCGGCCTCTCCGAAGCCGAGGCGGCCTCGGCGGTCCGCGATGCCTTGCGCGCGGCTTACGGCTCCACTGCCTGAGCCCGGTGCGACGGGTGGGCACGGCAGGAAGGCGCTTGGGGCTACAAGTACAGCCCCGCGTCCGTGCTGTCCCGGGTGGACGGGATGGACGGCGGGGTCGTGCCCCGGCGCAGGGCGTACAGCTCGGCCAGGGTCGCGCCCTCGCGGGAGACGCCCTCGGTGGTGCCGAGCCAGCTCACCGACTCGGCGCGGGTGAGCGCCCCCACCTCGATCCGGGCCAGACACCGCCCGGGCCGCACCACCGCGGGGTGCAGCCGCTCCAGGTCCTCGTTGGTGGTGACCCCCACCAGCACGTTGCGCCCCTGGCCGAGCAGGCCGTCCGTGAGGTTGAGCAGGCGCGAGAGGGCCTGGCCCGCCGTGTGCTTGGCCTCGCCGCGGATCAGTTCGTCGCAGTCCTCCAGGAGCAGCAGCCGCCAGCGGCCCTTCGCCGTGCCCTCGTCCTCGCCGATGGCGATGTCCATCAGATAGCCGACGTCCGTGAACAGGCGCTCCGGATCCAGGACGCAGTCCACCTGGCACCAGTCGCGCCAGGAGCGCGCGAGCGTGCGCAGCGCCGACGTCTTGCCCGTGCCGGGCGGACCGTGCAGCAGCAGGAGCCGCCCGGAGATGTCCTCCGGCGTCGTCTTCATCAGCTTGTCCATGGCGTCGGCCACCGGCGCGGTGTAGTTCTGCCGCACCTCCGACCACGTGCCGGCGGAGATCTGCCGCGTCGTGCGGTACGGGCCGCGCCGCGGCGAGACGTACCAGAACCCCATGGTCACGTTCTCCGGCTGCGGCTCGGGGTCGTCCTGCGCGCCGTCCGTGGCCTGTTTCAGGACGTCCTCGGCGAGCTCCGCGGTGGTCGCCGTGACCGTGACGTCCGCGCCCCGGTTCCAGCGCGAGACGAGCAGCGTCCAGCCCTCGCCCTCGGCGAGCGTCGCGCTGCGGTCGTCGTCGCGGGCGGCCCGCAGCACGCGGGCGTCCGGCGGCAGCAGCGTCGAGTCCGCCTTCACCCGGTCGATGTTCGCACTGTGCGAGTACGGCTGCTCGCCCGTCGCGAAGCGGCCGAGGAACAGCGCGTCGACGACGTCCGACGGGGAGTCGCTGTCGTCGACGTTGAGCCGGATCGGCAGGGCGTCCTGAGGGTTCGCAGACATGCCGCCATGATCCGCCACGGACGCGCCCCTGTGCACCCCGGTTCCGGTACTCCGCCCGAACGCCACGCGTAAGTCCCGGACACTCGTACGGAACGCGCCCGACCGGGAATCGTCGCCGTTACTCTGGCCCTCGATGCGACGGCATGGGTGGAACTCGGATGCGCGGAAGTGGCGTCTCGCCGCTCTGCTCGGCGTTGGTGCGGCCGCTCTGGCCCTGGTCCTGACCGTGCTCACGCTGCCCGACGAGCGCGGCGGCAGCACCGCGGGCACCACCAAGGACGGCGACAAGGTGCACGGCACGCCCCTGGACCCGCCGCCCCGCGGGGAGGCACAGGTCGGCTGGGGCTTCACGCACACCCAGCACAGCGCGGACCAGGGCGAGGACGCCGCCGTCGCGCGCGCCGAGAAACTGCTCAAGGGCCAGCCGCGCCCACTGCCGCAGATCCAGCACATCATGGGCTGGGGCTCGGGCAACCCCGAACCGGTGAAGGGGCGCTACGACTTCGGCGCCATGGACCGCCGCATCGACTTCATCCGCGCCACCGGCGGCACGCCCGTCGTCACCCTGTGCTGCGCCCCCGACTGGATGAAGGGCGGCACGCCCGGCTCCGACCACACGGACTGGAGCAAGAGCTCCCTGGAGACCGCCCCGGAGCCCGAGCACTTCGACGACTTCGCCCGGCTCGCCGCCACCGTCGCCAAGCGCTACCCGGACGTACGGCACTTCATCGTCTGGAACGAACTGAAGGGCTTCTGGAACAGCACCGAGCACCGCTGGGACTACGAGGGCTACACCGAGCTGTACAACCGCGTCTACACGGCGCTGAAGGCCGTCAACAAGGACATCATGGTCGGCGGCCCGTACGTGGTGATGAACAGCGTCGACCCGCGCCAGACCGACGGCGTCTCCAAGGAGTTGAAGGGCCCCTGGGGCGCCATGGACCAGCGCTCGCTCGACGCCTTCGACTACTGGAACAAGCACAAGACGGGCGCCGACTTCGTCGTCGTCGACGGCGCCGCCTACACGGTCGACGACGAGCTGATCCCCGACGAGTTCCAGGCCACCGAGAAGTTCACCGACGTCAGCCGCTGGCTGCGCGAGCGCTCCGGCGACCTGCCCGTGTGGTGGGCCGAGTACTACGTGGAGCCCGGCGACGGCGAGGACGAGCGGGACGGCTGGTCCGAGGCGCACCGCGTGGCCGTGCACGCCGCCGGACTCATGGCCCTGGCCCGCGGCGGCACCACCAGCGGCTTCTACTGGAACCCGCAGAAGCGCGGCGAGTGCGCGGGCTGCCTGTGGAGCTCGACGCAGCTCGCCGACGGCGGCCGCGGCAAGCCGATACTGGACCTGCTCGGGAAGTTCTCCGCGGCCTTCCCGCCCGGTACCCGGTACGAGAAGGTCACCGTCGCCGAGGACGACGTGCCGAACGTCCGCGTCCTCGCCGACGACGCCACCGTCCTCGTGGTGAACACGCTCGACCGGCCCATCAGCGCGCTGGTGGACGGCAAGCGGTTCGACCTCGCCGGGTACGGGGTGAAGTGGCTCAAGCGCTGAGCCGCTCCACCACCGGCCGCGAGCGGCGGGCCCAGCGGGCCCACCGCGGCTACGCCATCGTCAGGAACCGCTGGATCAGCGACGCCAGGAACACCGCGAGCAGCGGCAGCGAGAACCAGAAGCTGCTCTGCAGCCAGCGCTGCTGCGCCATGCTCGGCGGCACCGCGACGCGCACCACCTCGCGCGCCGCGAGCAGCAGCACGAGCGCCACCACCGCGAGGCCGCCGACCACCGACCACGGCGTCCACGTCACCTTGGGGCCGACCGCGCCCGGATCCGCCTTCGGCACCGCGCCCTTCGGCTGCTCGCGCAGCGCGTACAGCGTCGCGTCGGCGTTGCTGAGGACCTTCTTCAGGTCCGCGCGCCGGTCCAGGTTCCGCACGAGCCGGGTGTCCCAGTGCTCCGGATAGCCCGAGTCCATCTGGAGGTACACCGTCTGGCCGCGGTTGACCATCAGATAGGAGTTGGGCCCCGCGTCCTTGAGCGCCTTCACCAGGCCCGACACCAGGCGCGGGTCGGGCGGCGCGAGCGTGGGCAGGTACTCGACCTTCTCCGGGTCCTGCTTGCCCCAGGGGATCGCGGGCGTCACGTTGGTGACGGTGTCGTTGCTCATCCACAGCAGCCGCACCGTCGGGTCGTCGTGCGCGTACACGTACTCCATCGCGGCGACCTCGCCCGTGCGGACGCGCTCGAAGGGCTCGTTGCCCCAGCGGGCCACCAGGAAGCCGCCCACCAGGACGAGCCCCGCGAGCAGCGCGGCGTACGGCGCGAGGCTCACCCGGTCGCGGTCCCGCTCCTTGGCGGTCGCCCCGGTGCGCGGGAACAGCGCGAGCCCGCCGAGCAGGGCCGCGCCCGGCAGCGCGAACATGAAGACGCGCAGCGCCATCTCGCCGCCGTAGCTCTGCATGCCGAAGCCCAGGAACGGCACGAAGGCCAGGACGACGAGGGACACCTCGCGGTACTTGAGCCTGCGCCTGCGCAGCCAGCCCCAGCAGGCGAGCGCGAGCACGCTCCCGGCCAGCGCCACGCGCGTGTACAGGACCAGCTTGTGCGTGGGGTCGCCGCCCTCGATGCGGCCGGAGACGGACGACGACACGTTGCCGCCGACCCCGCCCACGCCGCCGAACAGCTCGTCGAAGTGGCCCGACCAGTACGGCTCCGCGAGGAAGCCCAGCCAGAGCACCACGAGGACGCCGAAGAGCAGCGGCAGGCCCCGCAGCTCGCAGCGGCGCACGAGCACGAGGACCGTGACCACGCCGAGCATCACGAACGGCGTCAGCTGGTGCGCGGGCACCGTGGCCGCGAACAGGCCCATGAGGACCAGGAGCAGCACCGCCTGCTGGCGCCGGTTCGCCGGCTCCACCTCGGCCTCGCCGGGCCGCCGCTTCGACCACAGCACGCGCGGCGCCCGGAACCACACCAGGAGGATCGCCACGAAGGCGATGTACAGCAGATAGGTGAAGCCCTGCGGGGAGAAGTAGTCCTGGCCCACCCAGCCGCTCAGGACGAAGAGCCACAGGCCCGTCCACTTGGCCCGCCAGCTCGCCCGCATGTGCCGGGTGAGCAGGAACATCGGCGGCAGGTACAGGAGCTGGACCGTCAGCGGCCACCAGCGGATGAGCTCGGTCAGGTCCGAGACGCCGCACGCCTCGGCGAGGAACGAGGCGCCCGCGAAGAACCCGGGCCAGCTCCAGCGCGCGTCCAGGTCCGGCGCCGCCGTGCCGGTCCGGTCGATGAACTCCATGAAGCCCAGGTGCTGCCAGGCCGTCGCGAACCGCGGCTCGGTCTCGATGACGGCGGGCAGCGCGTGCAGCGACACGACGGTGGCCACGAGCGTCACCGCGAGCAGCCAGGTGCGGGGCCGGTCCAGGCGCAGCAGTGAGGCGAACACGACCACGAGGAGCACCGCGCCGACCAGCGTGGGCACCGGCAGGACGGAGACGAGGCCGAGCCCGCCCATCGCGTCGAGGTCGCCCTCGCCGAGCCCGAGCGCGGGCACCCAGTACAGGCCGAGGGCCAGCGCCAGGAGCAGCGCGAGGACCAGCGGGGTGCGGTCGGGGGCCGGGGCGGGGCGCGGCGGGGGAGCGGGGGTGGCGAACGCCGGTGAACCGGCGGGCGGCACGGGCGGCTTCGCCGTGGCGGGCCCGGACGCGCCCCGGGCGGCCGGGGAGCCCGTGACGGGTGTCGGTGTCTTCATGCCCGGTGAACCGGGCGAGGCCGGGGCCGGTGACGGCACGGCGGCCGCACCCGTGGCGGAACCGGGCGCGCGGCCCGGGCCCGGGCGCTCCACCGGTGTCCCGTGCGACGGCGTGCCGCCGAACGGCCGCCCCACGGCCCACGTGGGCCGGTGCCCGTCCGCGCCGCCCCCGTCCGTGTCCCCCGAGCCCGGGCGCGGCCGCGCCCCGAAGACCGGCGTCGCCGGGCCGGGCCGCACGTCCGGCCTGCGCTCCTGGTGGTCCAGGTCGGCCCGGTGGATCGCCAGTTGCAGGGTGTCCGAGTCGAGGGAGTCACGCACCGCCCACGCCGGGCCGAGGCGGTGCCCGGGGGCCTTCCTGAGGGTGGTTCCCTGGGCGCGGGCCACCGGTGACGGCGGGACGTCCGGGGTGCCGAGGTCCGCGAGGTCGCCGTCCGGCGCGGCCTCCGGAGCCGTGCGGTGCGTGATCGCGTACAGCTTGGGGGCGGCGATCGCCACGATCACCGCGAGGCTGGAGATCTCCGCGACGCCCGCGCCCGTCAGGCCCATCCGCGGCAGCAGGACCAGCGTCAGACCGAGGACGAGCACGCACAGCAGGCCCTGTAGCCAGGCGAGGCCGGACGTGCGGCTCTGCGCCCTGAGGACGGCGAAGTACGTCTCCATGACGACCCGCAGCGCGGACCCGACGGCGAACCAGCGCAGCAGCGGCGTCGCCGCCTCCGAGTAGCCCTGCCCGAACACGTGCAGGATGTAGGGCGCGCCCAGGAAGATGACGGCGCACACCGGCAGCATGATCCGCAGCATGCGGCGCAGCGCCGCGCGGGTGTTCGCGGCGAGCCGCGCCGGGTCGTGCGCCCCCTCCACGGTCAGCGAGGCGCCCATGTTGATCGCCAGGAGGTTGGTGGTGCCCGCGATCGTGGTGGTGATGTAGAAGTACGCGTTGTCCTCGGAGCTGACCTGCGAGGCGACGATCACCGGGACCAGGTACACCACGGCGAGCGAGAACAGCGAGCCCGTGTAGTCACCGGCCAGGAAGCGGCCGATCTCACGCAGCGAGGGCGGCTTCGCCTTGCCCTCGGTGGCCCGCACGTGGCGCGGCACGAGGCGCCGGAACACCAGCCAGCCGAGCGGCACCACCGACAGGGCGATGGCGGCGACCCACGACACGAACACCCCGGCCGTGGGGACGGCCGCCGCGAAGACGATCAGCAGGCCGAGCTTGACCACGGAGAACACGGTGTTGCCCACCGGCACCCACACCGCGCTGCGCAGGCCGGTGAGCACGCCGTCCTGGAGGGTGAGCAGACACCAGGCCACGACCGCCGCGACGAAGCCCACCCCGGCGAGCGGGCCGTGCAGGAAGCGGTACGAGGGACCCCACAGGTCGAGCGTGCTCAGGAAGATCAGCGCGGCGAAGCCGACGACGATCGAACTTCCCGCGTACGTACGGAAGATGAGCTTTCCGGTGGCGCGGCCGGCCACCGGGATGAAGCGCGCGAGGGCACCCGTGAGCGTGACGGCGGTGACGCCCGCGAGGAGCTTCATCGCCGCGATGGCGGCCGAGCCCTGGCCGACCGCCGACTCCGAGTAGTACCGGGCGGCGGCCAGCCAGAACCCCAGGCCGAGGACGCCGGAAATACCGGTGTTCAGCATCAACGCGTACGCGTTGCGGAACAGCGGGCTGCCCCCGCCCGCGCCTGGCAGACGCACCCTCCGGGACCTTCTCTCCTTTCCGCCGGACGGCGGTGTGCCGCCGGTACTGCTGGTGGTCCCAGTGACCTCTGCCTGTGCGGTGGTCGTGTCAGACACGGGAGCGAGCTGCCTTCCGGCGGGCTTGTTGGCAACGGCGGACTATCGCATAACCCTTGGTGAGGACCCGGTCCCTGGCGAAGGTCCGGGTGACCGAACGGCCCTCGGCGAGCCGCTCGAACTCCTCCAGGCCCGTACTGCGCCGCACCGTGACCCGGCGCAGTGCGTACGGGCCCTGACATCGGCGGGCCAGGGTGTTCCCCACGGCGAGCGACTGGCAGAAGCCGGCACCGCGCACCGCGCGCCGCACCCGGCGGCTGGAGTAGCCGTACGGGTAGGCGAACGACACGGGCGGGGTGCCGAGCTCACCGGCCAGGATCTCCTTGCAGCGCACCACCTCGAACCACAGGGCGTCGTCCGAGAGCTGGTCGAGCTGCGGGTGGGTGTGGCTGTGGCCGCCGATCTCCACGCCGGAGTCGGCGAGGTCGCGCACCTGGTCCCAGGTGAGCATGGTGTCGAGGCCACCGCCGGTGTTGTACGTGCCGCGCAGCCAGCCCGTCGCGATGAACAGCGTCGAGCCGAACCCCTGCTTGGTCAGGATCGGCAGGGCGTGCCGGTGCACGCCCTCGTAGCCGTCGTCGAAGGTGATCACGACGGGCCGGGTGGGCAGCGGCCGGCTCGGGTGGCGCCAGAGCCGGGCCAGCTGCGCGGTGGTGAGCGGGGTGCAGCCGAGCGCGCGGAGCACTTCCATCTGCTCCGCGAACGCCTCGGGCGACACGGACAGCTCGTGTGTCGCGTCGTTCGGCAGCTGCGAGACCGAGTGGTACATGAATATGGGGATCCCTCTTCGGGTCATCCGGTCGCCCCCTCCACGCGTCTCTCCTCGGGGCCCTCCGTCACGTCCACGACGGCGAACTCCGTCCCCGCCCTGCGTGCGCGTACGCTCCCGACGACGTACCCACCGGCCGCCGCCAGCACGCCTGTCACGATGGCGCCCGCGCGGCCCGCACCGCCGGGGCGGCCGAGGACCGCGTCCCGCAGCCCGCGCCCGACCCCGGCGGGCAGCACCCGCGTGGTGTAGCGGCGCTCGGACTCCAGGCCCTTGTCCGCGCCCACGCTGCGGGCCACCAGGGCCTTGGAGAGCCCCTCGGCGTAGGCGCGGGAGCGGAAGTAGCGGAACCGCTCGCGGGCCGCGGGCACCCGGTGGTGGATCACCGCGCGGTCGTCGATGAGCAGCACGGCGTCGGGCCGGGCCCGGGTGAGCCGGATGCACAGCTCCGTCTCCTCGCCGCCCAGCGGGCGCTTGTCGCCGTCGCGGCCGATGCCGCTGGCGAAGCCCCCGGCGAGCTCGAAGGCGGTGCGCCGGAACGAGGCGTTGCCGCCCAGCACGTTGCGCACCCGCACCCGGCCGGTCGGGTGGCCCCGGTACATGCATCCGACGACCCAGTCGAACTCCTCGGGGAACCAGGCCGGGCGGCGCCGCGAGGCCCACACCGGCCGGGTGGCGCCGCCGACGGCGAACACCCGCGGGTCGTCGTACGCCTCGGCGAAGCGCAGCAGCCAGTCGCGCTCGGCGACCGCGTCGTCGTCGAGGAAGGCGATGACCTCGCCGCGGGAGGCGGCGATGCCGGTGTTGCGGCCCGCGGACAGGCCGCGGGGGCCCGCGTTGGCGAGCACCCGCACGTCCGGCGCCTCCTTGTACTCCTTGGAGAGGCGTTCTCCCAGTGCTGTGTTGTGGTCGACCACGAGCAGGGTCTCGTGGGCCGCGTGGGACTGTGCCCGGACCGAGGCGACCGCCGAGAGGATGTCCTCCCAGCGGTCCTCGGTGTACACGCAGATGACCACCGAGATAGTGATCAAGAAGCCTCTCCCTGGCGCGCCGAGACGGCGGCGGTGCGTGTGACCCGCCGTTGGGTGCGCCGGTTGGAGCGCTCGGTGAGGATCACCCTGAGCACCCGCAGACCGTCGCGCACGGCGCTGAGATTGCTCACGCCGTGGATGCGCAGGTACTCGTGGCTCGGGATCTCCTGGACCTTGAGCCCCGCCTTGACGACGCGGATGTTCATCAGCGTCTCGACCTCGAAGCCGGTGCAGTCGAGCTCGATCTTGTCGAGGCAGTGCCGCCAGAAGGCGTTGTAGCCGTAGCACAGGTCCGTGTACCGGGCGCCGAACTTGGCGTTCACGACCGCGCACAGGGCGAAGTTGCCGAGCTTGCGGATGAGCGTCATGTCGTCCGTGCCCCCGCCGTTGGCGAACCGGGAGCCCTTGGCGAAGTCGGCGCCGGAGACGAGCGCGGAGACGTAGGAGACGATCTCGTGGCCGTCGGCGGAGCCGTCCGCGTCGACCATCACGATGATGTCGCCGGTGCACGCCTCGAAGCCGGTGATGAGCGCGTCGCCCTTGCCCTTGCCGAGCTGCCTGACGACCTTCACGTCCGGCCACAGCTCGCGCGCGACCTTGACCGTGTCGTCCGTGGAATTGCCGTCCACGAGCACGACTTCGTGGATCCACTCGGGCAGGGTCTTGAACACATAGGGAAGATTCTCCGCTTCGTTCATCGCGGGAATCACGACGCTCACCGGAGGCGCAATCGCCAGATGCGAGGAGACCGGCCGGTATTGCTGCTGGCTCGGAATGGCGGCCATTCCGCCTTTGGTCAGCGACGGCCGTGCCGACTTCGCGGAGGAGCCGTTCTGCGGCGGGTCGATTAAAGGATCTTGGCCCGAATTGAACGGGCGCACGACAGAACTCATGAGTCTTTGGTCCCTCTCGTCCGGTGGACCACCCGCCCCCGGGCGGTCCGGTTGTGGATCCGGTTCGAAAGAGGGGGTTCTCACGTCCGGCCATGGCGGAGCCCACACCGTGCTGTGAGCTCCGGGACACGCCCGGGTGAGCTGGCATGACTGCGCGGCACGTGACCCGGACGACTTGTGGTCACCGGGCACGGGCACCCCCCTACCGCGCCCCGCACCGGGATCATCGCGGTCTTGAGCCCTCCCCTAGACCGACTGCCGATGAACCGTTGCGGGTGGATGTACGACGGTATTGATGCTTGCGACCGTATGGCAAGACCTGGAACGAGGTCTCGCGTTTTCGATAAATTGACTGTTGTCTTAGGACACTTTGGGTGTGCCCTGTTCACTGGTTCTTCTCTGACGTTCCCTGGCGCTTCTTGCGCGCTTCTCACTCTTTTCGACGCCGGGAACGGATCTTTCCCAGGCCCTTGAGCAGGCGGTCTGCCGGTTCGAACAATTCCGGTCGGGATACGACCGTGTTGCGCAGCGCCCGGACCGGCGCGCGATGCGCACGATGTCCGAGAGCCATGGGGTGGCGCAGCGCCACCCACCCCTCGGACACGGCGAGTTCCCGTGTCTTGAGGGAGTCCTTGTACTGTTTCTGGCCACGTCCGAGATCGAGGTGGGCGATGCCGTCGGCGGCGGCCGCCTCGGCCATGTGCAGATGCAGCAGCAGGCCGGGCGAGTACTTCGCGAACGCCGGGTCGTAGGCCGGGAACCAGCAGGAGAGCACGCGCTCGGTGCGCGGGCCGAAGTGCGCGGCGACGGGTGCGCCGTCGACGTAGAGCACGGAGAGCAGCCCCTGGAAGGTCTCCGAGCGGGTGTGGAAGAGCTGGTGCACCAGCTGGGTGATCCAGGCCTGGGAGAAGCGGTCGCTGCGGCCGGTCCTGCGGTACTGCGCGGACTTCCAGGCCATCAGCGTGCGCAGCGCCTCGGGGTCGCGCTCGTCGTGCACGTACCGCACCTCGCGGTGGGCGCGGCCGAGCTTGCGGCCCTTGGCGAGGGTGCTGCGCAGGAACTTCGGCGAGTACGCGCGCAGATGGTCGAGGTAGGCCTCGTAGCCCTGGTCGAGGTCCATGACGGGCGAGGGGTAGGAGCCGGTGGCCCCCTCCTCGAACGCCGGCTGGCCGTCCACGAGGTGGTCGTACTCGTACATCACCAGGCGGCAGGCGCGCAGCAGTCGGCGGGCGTCCCAGGTGAAGCCCGGCCGGTGCACGACGCCCTGGCTGTCGGAGACGCCGAGGCCGACGGCCCGGCCCACGCCGGTTCTGGATCTCTGGTACGGGAAGAAGGCGGCGGGCTCGCCGTCCTCCCGGGCGACCGCGATCCGCACGTCGCGCCGCACCCGGGCCACGGCCAGCGTGAACTCGGGGGCGAGGAAGGGGTTCGCGAGGCCCGGTGAGCCGTTCAGATGCGCTTTGGACTGCAGGGCGGTCCAGGCCACCCGGTCCGCCGCGGTGAGTTCGCCGGGACGGTGGACGGTGATCTCCACGTCTTCAAGTCCGTCTCCTCGGGGCGCGGGGGCGCTAGCGCCGCGCCAGTGCCGACAGGAAGATGACCGAACTGATCCCCGCCACCGCCGCGACGCCGCCGCGGACCGACCACACGTGCAGGGCCAGCATGGCCTGGGCGACCAGCAGGTCGACCACGACGGCCGCCGAGACGGAGGCGAGGACACGGCCCCAGGGGTCGAGCCCCCGCAGCCAGGGCGAAAGCGCGGCGGCGGGGGCGGCGACGAGGAAGAAGAGGGTCAGGGGTCCGCGCACGGGTGAGGAGAGGTCGAGCAGCGCGAACAGCGCCCCGACGCACCCGGACGTGACGGCCGCGCCCGTGAGCAACGGGCTCAGATCCCTGTGCGACGACTTGAATCTGATGGTCTGCATTGGCGACTTTGCCCCCCGACGCGCCGGATGCCGGGCTTCAATGTGGCGCAGTCGGCGGCGGCTCGTCAAGACGCGCAGGGAGTGCGCAGATGTTCGCCGTCACCCCGTCGGATGATCGGTGAACTCATGGAGCGGGCAAGGGAATTACTGAAGAATTGATTGTCATGAACACTATCGACGGCGGTGGTGCGGTGCTACCACTGTCCAGGCGGAAATCCTGTTCAAGGAGGAACCATGAGATTGTCCCGTTTCACCGCCTGTGCGGCGTCGCTCTTCCTCGCCGCGGCCGCCGCCCTCACCGGAGTGGGCGCCGCGCACGCCGACTCCGGCGACCGGCGGAGCGCGGCCCCCGCCTATGTGGCGCTCGGGGACTCCTACTCGTCCGGCGTCGGGGCCGGCAGCTACGACAGCGGCAGTGGCGGCTGTAAACGCAGCACCCGGGCCTTCCCGGCGCTGTGGGCCGCCGCCAACTCGCCCTCCGGGTTCAGCTTCACGGCCTGCTCCGGCGCCCGCACCGACGACGTGCTCGCCAACCAGCTGGGGCCGCTCAACTCCGGCACCGGCCTCGTGTCGATCAGCGTGGGCGGCAACGACGCGGGCTTCAGCGACGTCATGACGACCTGCGTCCTGCAGTCCGAGGACACCTGCGTGGCACGCGTCAACCAGGCCAAGGCCTACGTCGACACGACGCTGCCCGGCAAGCTCGACCGCGTGTACGCGGCGATCAAGAGCAAGGCGCCGTCCGCCCGGGTCGTCGTCCTCGGCTACCCCCGCTTCTACAAGCTCGACGGCAGCTGCCTCGCCGGTCTGTCCGAGCGCGAGCGGACCGCCATCAACGGCGGCGCCGACTACCTCAACGCGGCCGTCGCCAAGCGCGCCGCCGACCACGGCTTCGCCTTCGGGGACGTCACCACCACGTTCGCGGGCCACGAGATCTGCTCCGGCTCCCCGTGGCTGAACAGCGTCGTCTGGACCAACATCGGCGAGTCGTACCACCCGACCGCCGCGGGACAGTCCGGCGGCTATCTGCCCGTCTTCAGCAGGAACGCCTCCTGAGGCCCGACGCGCGCCGGAGCGCGGCGCGGCCGGTGCGCCCTCAGGGCGCGAAGGCCTCGTAGGACGAGGAGGAGCCCCCGCCCGTCGTGGGCTCCTCCTCGCACGTCACCGAGTACGCCACGGCGTTGGACGCGGCCGTCACGGGGGAGCGGACCTCGACGCTGAGTTCGTTGCGGTACGTCCCGCTCGTCGTGCCCGGCTGCTCCGTGTGGTTGACCTGCTTGGTCCTCCCGCCCCCGGCCGCGAAGGAGAGCGACTTCCAGCCCGGGTCACCGGACTCGCCCTCGGCGGTGACCCAGCGGTACTCGACCGTCACCGGGACGCGCCCGACGGTGAACGTCGCCGTGAACGAGGCCGCCCGCGTGGGCGGGCAGACCCCCGTGTACTCCGTGCCGCTGCCGGTGAGGGAGACGCGCACGGACTGGGGCGGGGGCTTGGTGGTGCCGCCGCCCGTGCCCCCGCCGTGGGTGGAGCCGCCGTCCGTCGAACCGCCCTTGCCGCCCCCGCCGTCGGTGCCGCCGCCCCCGCTCGAACCCCCGCCGCTGCCGCCGCCGTCGGAGCCCCCGCCCCCGCCGCTGCTTCCGCCGCCGTCCTTTCCACCGGTGGCGCCGCCGCTGCCGCCGCCCGCGTCGGAGTTGTTGCCCGTGTCTTTGCCCCCGTCGTCCCCGTCGCCGTCGTGCACGAGGGCGTACGTGATGCCGCCGATGGCGAGCACCAGCGCGGCGGCGCCCGCGACGAGGGCCGCGGCCGCGCGCCGCGAGCGGGGTCTCTCGGGCGTGGCCGTCGAGGTCGTACCGCCGTACGGGGTGCCCGCGGGGGCCGTGGGTGCGGCCGCGTGCCCGCCGGGCGGCGGCGGGGGCGGCACGGGGACCGGCGGCTGGTGGGAGACCGCCGTCGGCGCGTACGGAACGTCCCGTCCGCCGCTCGGCGGGTGGCCTTCGGCGATCAATCGCAGATCGCGCTCGGCGTCGGCGGCCGTGGCGCGCTCGGCGGGGTCCTTGCGGAGCAGGCCCTCGATGACCGGCGCCAGGGGCCCGGCGTCGCGCGGCGGCGGCAGCTCCTCGTCGACGACCGCGCGCAGCGTGCTCAGCGGGGTGTCCTGCCGGAACGGCGACACGCCCTCCACCGCCGCGTACAGCAGGACGCCGAGGGACCACAGGTCGGACTCGGGCCCCGGCCGCTGCCCCAACGCCCGCTCCGGCGCCAGGAATTCGGGCGAGCCGACGACCTCGCCCGTCATCGTCAGGGCCGAGCTGCCCTCCACCATCGCGATCCCGAAGTCCGTGAGGACGACGCGGCCGTCGTTGCCGAGCAGGACGTTGCCCGGCTTCACGTCGCGGTGCAGGACGCCCGCGCCGTGGGCGGCCCGCAGCGCGCCGAGGACCTCCGCGCCCACACGAGCGGCCCGCTGCGGCGTCATCGGCCCCTCGGCCTCCAGGACGTCCGACAGGGCCAGGCCGCGCACCAGTTCCATGACGATCCAGGGGCGGCCCTCCTCGCGCGTCACGTCGTACACCGTCACCACGTTCCGGTGGGGGATGCGGGCAGCGGCCCAGGCCTCGCGCTCCAGGCGCGCGTACAGCCGCTCCACCTCGCTCGCCGGGAGGCCCGCGGGCGCACGGACCTCCTTGACCGCGACCTCACGGCCGAGCACGTCGTCCCGGGCCCGCCACACCGTGCCCATGCCGCCCTCGCCGAGCGGGGAGAGGAGGCGGTAACGCCCCGCGATCACGCGCGCCTGACCGGTCACGGTCCCCCCCATTCGCAGCCGTGCGATTCTCCACAAAAGTAGCTCAACCGAGCGCGGTTGCAGCCCCCTTGAGCACCAATCCACACCCGAGGGCGAGGACCACGCAGGCGGAGCCGAGCGGTGCGAAGCGGCGGGCGAGGCCGGGGGTGCGGCCGTGGGCCAGGCGCCGTCCGGCCACCGCGCCGAGCCGTACGACGAGGAACCCCGCCGCGGTCAGCGTGACGGCAAGACCCGCCCCGTACGCGAGGACGAGCAGGAGGCCGAACCAGGCCTCGCCCAGGGCGGCCGCGCCCACAAGGACCACGACGGCGGAGGGGCTGGGCACGAGGCCGCCGGCGAAGCCGAGCAGGAGGGTGCCGCGCAGGGTGGGCGGCGGGTGGTGGTGCGCGTGGTGGTGCGGGTGCGCGTGGTGGTGTGCGGGCCGGTGCCTGCGGCGCCAGGCCCGCCGTACGAGCAGCGCGCCCGCGCCCGTCACCAGGGCCCCGCTGGCCACGCCCAGCCAGGCGACGACCGAGGGCGCGGCCGCCGAGCCGCCCGCCACCAGCAGCCCGAGCGCCACCACGCCGAGGGTGTGCGTGACCGTCACGGACGCGGCCAGAGGCAGCACGTCCTGCACCGAGGCGCTGCCGCGGGCGGCGGCGGTCGCGGCCATCAGGGTCTTGCCGTGGCCGGGCGCGAGCGCGTGCAGGGCGCCGAGCAGCAGGGCGGTGCCGAGCGCGAGCGCCGCGAAGGCCGGGGTGAGGTCGTGCCGGGCCACCAGGCCGGTGAGCGCGTCGGTCGCGGCGCGCGGCAGGGCGGAGCCGGGGGCCGGAGGCGGCTCGTCGGCGAGGGCGGGGCCGCCGGGGCGGGCCCGCAGCGAGGCGGTGGTCGCCTCGGGCGAGGAGGCGCCGGACGGGTAGCGGGTGAGGCGCTCGGAGCGGGACGTGCGCGGCACGCTCGATCCGCCGAGGGTCATGCGGTCGCCGCGCGCGGTGATCTCCCGCCAGCCCGGGGCGGCCTGGGGCGCGGCGCGGAAGCGGACCGTCAGGGCGCCGGGCGGCAGCGGGGCGGTCAGACGGCACTCGACCCGGACGGTGGGCAGGCCCGCCTGGCCCGGGCGCACGCGGGCCGTGGCCGCCGCCGTGCGCAGGGCGACGGTCCGCCCGCCCACGTCCACCCGGCCGCGCACGGCCGCCGCGCGGCACCGCTCCCGTGCCCAACGGTCCCTTCCCTTGCGGTCGATGGCGGGCTCCGCCTGCGCGGCGGGGATCTCGGCGAGGTCCTCCACGTGCTCCACGCGGAGGCGGCCCGGGGCCAGGACCAGGCCGTCGTACTGGTTGACGGTGAAGTTGCCGAGGGGGTGGGCGTGGGCGGGCGCGCTTGCCCCCAGGGCGACAGCGAGGACCACGAGCCCTTGCAGGGCCCAACGCCAGGCCCTGGTGAACCGGTTGCGCGGCACCTCGGGCTGTGCCCACCCTTCCCCAAGCTCTCGGCTTCGCTCGAGCAGGGGATGCCCCACTCGCCCAGCGGGACGATGGCCCACAGCAGGCAGGTGCCACCGGGGCGCGGTCACCGGTGCACCCCCAGAAGCCGTCGCGCCTCCCCGGCGCCCCGGGGGGAGAAGCCGGGGTTCAGGTCCAGCGCGGCTCGCAGCCACTCGTGGCCCGCCCCGGGGGAGAGGGCGGACTCGATGGCCCCCCGGTGGTAGAGGAAGGAGGCCTCCCGCACCCCCGTGCTGGTGGCGCGCCGCGCGTACCGCACGGCCTCCCGGTCGTGCCCGTTGACGTGCAGGGCCCAGGCCAGCGCGTCCGCCGTGTGCACGGTGTGCCGCCGCTTCCACTCGTCCCGCGCCGCGTGCAGCGCCACGGCCCGGTCGCCGTGGTCCGCCGCGGCGAGCGCGGTGTCGAGGTCGGGATTGACCCCGTGCGCGCGGGCGAGCCGCACCCAGGAGCCGATGAGCCGGTACTGCTCGCGGGCGCGCGCCGGCTCCCCCTGCGCGTCGTACAGCTCCCCGAGGGCCACGAGCGTTCCCGGCAGCGGCCGCCGGGTGACGACGGCGCGCAGATCGGCGATCGCGGCGTCCGTCTCGCCCCGCGCCGCCCGGGCCCGCCCCCGCGCCTCCAGGGCGGGCAGGTTCCCGGGGTCGGCCCGCAGCGCGGCCGCGCAGTGGCGCAGGGACGCGGCGTAGTCGCCCTGGCGCCAGGCCAGTTGGGCGAGCGCCGTGGCGACGTACGAGACGTCGCCGGGGGACCGCGCCGCCGTGGCGGCCCGGCGCAGCACGCTCCGGGCACCGGCCACGTCGCCGTGCAGCTCGCGCACATAGGCGTACCGCGTGAAGACGGGGACGCCGGGGCGGCGCGCGTCGGCCTCCCGCACGGCCCGCGTCGCCTGGTCGTAGCGGCCGAGTTCGACGAGCGCGTCGACGCGGGAGGCCAGCGCCCCCTCGCTGTAGGGGTTCACGGCGAGCGCCCGCTCCGCGTACCGCAGGGCGCCCCCGAAGTCGTGCCGGGCGGCGGCGAGGGCGGCCTGCCCGGCGAGCGCCGAGTCGTCGGCGGGGCGCAGCGCGAGCGCGCGGTCCAGGGCCCGCTCGGCCTCCGCGTAGCGGGACGGGTCGCCGCGGAGCCGGGCCTGCTCGACGTACGCGGTGCCGAGCGCGGCCCAGGACCGGGCGTCCTGGGGCTGGGCGCGCAGCCGCGCCCGCAGCGCGGCCACCCCGCGGTCCAGGTCGGAGGCGAGCAGCCGGCTCCCCAGGGCGTCCGGCGCGCCGCCCCGCGCGGCGGGCGGGGCGGCCGCCGCTGACGGCCGCCCCTTGTCCGAGTCCGACGGCACCCCGCCGAGCGCCAGCGCCCCGCCGGTCAGCGCGACCGCGAGGACGGCGGCGGCGAGGAGCCCGCGGCCGGAGACGTGGTTCACCTCAGGCACCCCCGGCCGTGACCCGGGTGCGCCGCCACCACAGGAGGCCGCCGCCGACGAGCAGCACCCCGGCGCCGCCCACGGCCGCGGACGTGATCAGCACGGTGTCGGTGGAGCCGGACGAGCCGGGGCTCACGGGCGGCGCGCCACCGCTGAGGGCGTTGCGCGCGCTGGTGCCGCCCTTGCCCGCCACCGGTCCCCGCGACCCGGCCGTGGGCAGCGCCAGATAGGGGAAGGAGCGCCCGAAGGCCTTGTCGTTGGTGTCGACCGCGTCACCCAAGTCGTTCTTCTGGCCGACGAGTTCGCCCTCGACGACCTGGAGCGAGATGTCCAGGACGTCGTCGGTCAGGCGCCGGCCGTTCGGATAGCCCGCGTTGTCGCCGTCGAGGACACCGAGCCGCTTGGGCGTCTCGGCGGGCTTGACCGAGGTGTTCAGGCGCAGCGCCTCGGCGGGCCGTACGTTCGGCGGCTGGTTGAGGTCCTTCACGCCGGTGAGGAACACCGAGACCAGGTCCTTGCGGGGCTCCTTCGGCGCCTTGATCTTGTAGAGCTTCTCGATGATCCGCGGCAGCTCCGGCTTCTGGACGTACGGCAGGAACTGCGCGTCGTCCCACGGCGCGGAGGCGTTGAACTTGTCCTTGTCCTTCCTCGGCACGACGACCTCGTTCACCAGGGGCGCGCCGAGCCGGGACACCTGGGTCCACTTGCCCGCCGCGTTCTTGCGCTGGGTGGTCGACCAGACGCCGACGGTCGGCTGGTCCTTGGACTGCCGTATCTCGGCGGTCGGTACCTGGAGCGCCACCGAGTTCACGTTGTACCCGGCGACCGTGTCCCGGCCGACCTCCGACAGGTCCTTGCCGTACACCAGGTCGAAGACCCTGAGGTCCAGGAAGAAGGGGTCGTCGGCCTGCCCCACGAAGGAGGCGCCGCCGCCGGGGAGCTTGCGCACGGCCTGGTCGCGCAGCTTGCCGTAGTCGGGCATGGACGCCTTGCCCACGTGCGAGGGCGCGATCGGCAGGTCGTCGGCGATCTTCTTGGTGGAGACGACCTTCTGGTCCTTCAGCCGCAGCAGGTCGATGTCGTACGTCTGCGTCACGTTCAGGTCCGGGTCGTCCAGGCTCGTGACCTCACCGGTGTTGTAGAGGAAGGTGTCGCCGTTCCTGGTGCGGGTGTCGAAGGTCCAGCGGTAGAGCAGGTCGCCCTGCGCGTCGCCGTCGTTGTCGATGTGCACGTCGTACTGGGCGTCCTCGGGGAACGGGTAGAAGTTCGGCCCGCCCGCCGGCTCCTCGAACGGCACCCAGTTCGCGACGAGGGTCGTCGTGTCGGGCTTGTCGGGGCTGACGAAGGCGTACACGTCGGTGTTGTCGTACTGCGGCTGCCCCGAGATCAGCGGGGCCTCCCGGTGGCTGGAGGCGCTCGCGGCCTCCGGTCGAAGCGTGCTGACCCCGGCGGCGGCGAGCCCCCCTGCGGCCAGCGCCCCACAGACCAGCGCGGCGACGCCACGGATCCTGCGGCGCTGTGCGCGGCGTGTGACGACTGCTGTCATCGCGTCCGTCCTCAGTTCGGTGGTACGGGCCGCGCGCTGACCGCACGGTCCGCCTGACGCATGCCATTCGGCGCGCGGGCGGCGGTGGATTGGCCCGCGGCCGGTGATTTCCGCGGCGATGCGCCAATCCGGCCCGGGGGCTCGCCCCGAATCTCCGCCGAGTCCAGAATTGAGCGCCCGGGATGCCGGGAGAGTGGGGGACGGCTGTGGACGCGGACGCACTGCTGCCACGCGTGGCCGACGGCGACCACCAGGCCTTCGAGGAGCTGTACGCGCTGGTGTCCGGGCCGGTCTACGGCCTGGTGCGGCGCGTCCTTCGCGATCCGGCGCAGTCCGAGGAGGTGGCCCAGGAGGTGCTGCTCGAACTGTGGCGCACGGCGGGCCGCTTCGACCCGGCGCGCGGCACGGCCCTGGCGTGGGTCCTGACGCTCGCCCACCGCAGGGCCGTCGACCGGGTGCGCAGCGCCCGCGCGGCCGGTGAGCGCGAGCGGCGCCTGGCCCGCCGCGGCGAGGGCCCGGCCTTCGACCAGGTCGCCGAGGCGGTGGAGGGCAGCCTGGAGCGCGAGTGGGTGCGCCGCTGCCTGGAGCGTCTGACCGACCTCCAGCACCAGGCGCTCACCCTCGCCTACTACGACGGCTACACCTACCGGGAGGTGGCGCGGCGCCTGTCCGTGCCGCTCGGCACCGTCAAGACCCGGATGCGGGACGGCCTGCTGCGCCTGCGCGACTGCCTGGGCGCCGCCGCATGAGCCCTGCGGAACCCGGACCGCTGAGCCGCCTGCGCCGGTACGCGAGCGGCCGCTGGCCGGGCGGCCTGCCGCACTCCATGCACTCCCTGGCCGTGCCGTACGCGCTCGACGCCCTCGACCCGGAGGAGACGCGCCGCTTCGAGAGGCATCTGGCCACCTGCGGCCGATGCACGCAGGAGGTGCGCGCGCTCGCCGCCGACACCGTGCGCCTGGCGCGCGCGGCCTCCGTTCCCGCCCCCGAGGATCTGCGGGAGCGCATCCTCGCCGCCGTACGCACCACCGCCCAGGAGCCCGCCCAGCGGCGGGCCGCGCCCGAGCCGCTCGCGGTGCCGCGGCGCCGCGGCACCGGCCTGGCTCCGCTGGCCCTTGCCGCGTCCGGCGTGGTTCTCGCCCTCGTGGCGGCGGCCTTCCTCGCCCTCGCGCTGGTCCGCACCGACGGCGAGCTGTCCGACGAGCGGGCGGCCGCACGTGAGATCGCCCACGTCCTGGCCGCTCCCGACGCCCGTGCGAGCACCGGCCGGGACGCGCGGGGACGGGGGATCGGCGTGATCGCGTCCCGTGCGGAGCGGCGGGCCGTGGTGAGCGTCACCGGCCTGGGCCGGCCTCCGGACGGGCGTGCGCATCAACTGTGGGTGATGCGCGCCGGGGCCGCGCCCCGTTCGCTCGGGCTGCTCGATGGCGAAACGCCGGTGGTCGCGAAGGATCTCAGCACGCGAGCGAAATCACTCGCTGTCACCGTCGAACCCGACGGCGGCTCCGCGCGGCCCACAAGTAAGCCCCTCGTCCAACTCACCCTGGAATCAGTTGGATTCGGAGAGTAACCGTCAACGTCCTTGTGGAGAAGGTGAATCCCGCCACCGGGATACACGAGTGTCATGGTGGGGCGATAGGGTTAACCTGCCCTGGGCCGGGTGCCCTCGTACGGGTGGGGAGTGACATGGAACAGATAACAGTGCGCAGCAGGGCGAGGGTCCCTGCGATCACATGTGGGAGCGGCGCGAGCAGTTCGCGTCTCGACCGCCATCTCTCGGTGCTGGGCGGCCCCGCCGTCCCGCAGCGCGAGGCGGCCGAGGCGACCCTGCTGATGCGTGAGCTCACCTCGCGTGGCGCCGCGCACGACCGGGGCGGCAAGCGCGCGCAGGTGCGCCGTGTCTCGCTGTTCGCACCGCTGCGCAGACTGCGCCGCTCGCTTTTCGGCGGCCACTGACCTCGGGCGCGGGTGCCTCCGGCCTCGCCCTGGGGTGCCCGCGCTTCCCCCTCTCCCCGCCGTCACTCCCGGCACGCGGCGGGCACCGGTGACTCCCCAAGGCTCCGCTGCCGACCGGCCCGTGCGCCGCGCGTGGCTGGTCGCGCAGTTCCCCGCGCCCCTTCGGGGCGCCACCGGCAAGCGCGCTCAGGCGCTCAGCTCCTCTTCCGTCCCGAAGCCGAGGCGGGCCAGTTCGCCCCGTGAGGACACCCCCAGCTTCGGATACGCGTTGTACAGGTGGTAGCCCACCGTGCGCGGGGACAGGAACAGCTGGGCGCCGATGTCGCGGTTGGTCATCCCCGCCGCCGCGAGCCGCACCACTTGGCGCTCCTGCGGCGTGAGCCGCTCCAGCGGCACCCGCCCGCCGTCCTGCCGCGCCCGGCTCTCGCCGGTGGCCCGCAGCTCCGCGCGGGCCCGGCCCGCCCACGGCGCCGCCCCGATCTGCTCGAACGCGTCCAGGGCCGCACGCAGCGGGGCACGGGCCTCGCTCCTGCGGCCCGCCCGGCGCAGCCACTCCCCGAACAGCAGCCGCGTACGGGCCTGCTCGAAGGGCCTGCCGTCGCCGGTGTGCAGCGCCAGGGCCTCCTCGTACGCGGAGTGCGTGGCGGGCGCGGAAGACGGGGAAGATGCCGAGGCCGCGGAGGATGCAGGGGTCGCGGAGGATGCCGAGGTCGCCGTCCGGGACGTCTGTGCCGTCGCCTCGTCGGCGAGCAGGGCGCGGCAGCGCGCCGCGATGGCGCGCGCCCAGGCCGCGCCCGTGTGCTCCGCCCAGTCCGCGTACCGCCGTGCCGCCTCGTGCGCCGCGTCGGGCCGCCCGGCCCGCACCGCCGCCTCGACGTGGTCCGGCAGACAGTGCAGCGCCACCACGGTGTGGCCCGCGGGGCCCGCCGCCAGGTCCTCGTAGCCGCGCAGCGCCGCCTCGTAGCGGCCGAGGCCCAGATCGAGCAGGGGCAGGGCGGCCGCGCCCCACACCCGCCCCGGCGGTGCCTGCCGCGGGTCGAGGTGCCCGGCGAGCTCCCGGACGCGGGCCTCGTCCCCGTCCAGCGCCGCGAGATGGGCGAGGACGCCCGTCAGCTGGTGAGCGTAGTGGTGCTGGCCGCTGTCGCGGGCGATGCGGACGCCGTCCTCGGCGCCCGCGAGGGCGCAGCCGTGGCGGCCGAGCAGCACGCGCGCCCTGGCCCGCTGGAGCAGCACCAGCGGCAGCGGCCCCACCGCGCCCTGCTCGCGGCACTCGCGCTCCAGGTCCGCGGCGAGCTCGACGCCGCCCTGAAGGTCGCCGAGCGGCGCGAACCACCCGGCGACGGAGGCCCGCTCGCGCAGGTCGAGGCCGTGCTCCCGGCTCCGCGCGGCGTCGAAGAGGCGCCGCAGCGGCGGCAGGGCGGCGCCGGTGTCGCCCGCGGCGAGCCGCGCGAGGCCCGTGACGGCGGGCAGATAGGGCGGTGCCGCGGCCGACGGCTCGACGCCGAGGGCGGCCGCCCGCTCCACGACGGCGTCGACCGCCGTGCGGTGGCCGGACGCCCAGGCCGCCGTCATCGCCTCGTACAGCAGGTGCGCCGCCGTCTCCGGGGCCCGCTCGGCGAGGGCCGACGCGGTGTCCACGAGGACCGTGTGCGCGGCCTCCAGCTGGTCGCGCTCGCGGGCCACGCCCGCGCGGACCCGCGCCAGGCGGGCGAGCAGCGCCGGGTCCGTCAGGTGCGGGGTCGCGCTGCCCGCGAGCCGGGCGGCGTGGTCGCCGTGGCCCGCGTCGGCCGCCGCCGAGGCCGCGAGGGCCAGGCGCCGGGCGCGCTGCGCGCTGTCCGGGGTGAGGTGCGCGGCCCGTTCGAAGGCGGCGGCCTCGGCCGCGTAGCCGCCGCGGGCCCGGGCGTGCTCGGCGGTCCGCTCCAGGACGGACGCGACGTGCTCGTCGGGCTCGGTGGTGGCCGCGGCCAGGTGCCAGGCGCGGCGGTCGACCTGGCCGACGCACGGCAGGGCCTCGGCGAGGGCGGCGTGGGCGGCGAGGCGGGCGCCGAGCGGGGCGCCGCGGTAGGCGGCGGTGCGGATCAGGGGGTGCCGGAAGACGAGCCGCCCGGCTTCGGCCCGAAGGAGCTGTTTGCGCTCGGCGGGCTCCAGGTCGGCGACGGCGGCCCCGAGCCGGGCGGCGGCGGCCGCGGTGGTCTCCAGGTCCCCGGTGCCCTCGGCCGCCGCGACGAGCAGCAGGGTGCGGGTGGCCTCCGGCAGCGCGGCGATGCGGTCGGCGAACGCCTGCTGCACGCGGGAGGGGCCCGGCACCGGCGCGGACGGCGGCCCGTACGCCACGAGCTGCCCCTCGCGCTGGGCGGCGGGCAGCTCGCGCAGGGCCAGGGGGTTGCCGCCCGCCTCGGCGAGCAGCTGACGGCGTACGTACGGCGGCAGGTCCCCGGCGTGTGCTGTGAGGATCCGGTCCGCGGCGGCGTCGTCGAGCCCGGTCAGGCGCAGCTCGGGCAGGCCCGCGGCGGGGAACGGCGGCGCGTGCGGCTCGCGGGCCGCGAAGAGCATGACCACGCCCTCGGCCGTGAGCCGTCGCGCGGCGAACAGCAGCGCGTCCGCCGACGCGTGGTCGAGCCAGTGCGCGTCGTCCACGACGCACAGCAGCGGTCCGGCGTCGGCGAGTTCGGACAGCAGGGTCAGCAGGGCGACGCCCGTCAGGAACCGGTCGCCGGGCCCGCCGTGCGTCCCGCCCGCGAGCCCGAGCGCGGTGCGCAGGGCCGCGGTCTGCGGGGCGGGCAGCGCGTCGAGGCGGTCGGTCACCTGGTGCAGGAGCATGTGCAGGCCCGCGAAGGGCAGTTCGCTCTCGGCCTCCACACCGGTGGTGCGCAGCACCCGGCCCCACGGGGCGGCCGACGCCGTGCCGTCCGCCACCGCCCCGAGCAGAGCGGACTTGCCGATTCCGGCTTCGCCGCGCAGGACGAGGGCCGCGCTGTGTCCCGTGCGGGCCAGGGCGAGCAGGGACGTCAGCTGGTGCAGTTCTTCGGTGCGGCCTTCGAGCATGGTTCACGTCAGCCGCCCTGGGGCGGCGGATATTCCCCGGCCGTGCTCCGGCCGCCCCGCCCCGGCCCGGTCCGTGCTCCGGCCGCGCGGCTCGCGCGGTGTCAGTCGACCGTCAGGACGACCTTGCCCCGGCCGTGGCCCGACTCCACGGCGCGGTGGGCGGCCGCCGCGTCCCGGAGGGGGTACGTCGCCCGGAGGTGGACCCGCAACAGGCCCTTCGCGTACAGGGCGGTGACCTCGGCGAGGCGCTCCGCCGTGCGCGTGCCGCGCAGCGGGGGCACGCCCAGGCGCTCCGCCTCCTCGTCCGCGACCATCGTCGCCACCCGCGCGCGGTCCTCGACCACGGCCACCGACGCCCGCAGGGCCTGGGCGCCCGCGCCGTCGACGGCCGCGTCGACGCCGCCCGGGGCGAGGGCGCGCACCCGGTCCTCGAGCCCTTCGCCGTAGGTGACGGGGACGGCGCCGAGGGCGCGCAGGTGGTCGTGGTTGCGCGGACTCGCGGTGCCGATGACCGTGGCGGCGCCCCACGCCCGCGCCAACTGCACGGCCAAGGTGCCGAATCCGCCCGCGGCGCCGTTCACCAGGACCGTGTCGCCGGGGTGCACGCCGACCGCGCTGAGCGCCATGTGCGCGCCCTGCGCGTTGCCGGGGAAGCCGCCCGCGCTGACGAAGTCCATCGCGTCCGGCTTGGCGACCAGCTGGTCCGCGCCGACGACGACGTACTGCGCGTACGCGCCGAGCAGCGAGAAGCCGAGCACGTCCGCGCCGGGCGCGAACGCCGTGACCTCGGGGCCCACCGCGTCCACGGTGCCCGCGAACTCGTTGCCGGGCACCACCGGGAAGACGGCGCCGGGCGGGCGCATCACCCCCTGCCGGACGCCCGTGTCGAAGGGCATGACCCCCGCGGCCCGGACCCGCACCCGCACCTGCCCGGGCCCCGGCTCCGGGACGTCGAGGTCCATGGGCCGGAGCACGTCGGGACCGCCGTACTCCGTGAAAGCCATCGCGCGCATGGTCATGACGCCACCGTCTCCTTCGTGTTGTCGTGGGCGCTGCCGCCGGAGGTGTCCTCGGCGGCGGCCAGCAGGACGACCTTGCCGACCGTGGCGCGGCCGAGCAGCGCCGTGTGCGCGGCGGCCGCGTCGCGCAGCGGGAACGTCGTGACGGCCGGTACGAGGGTGCCGCTCGCGGCCTCGGCGAGGGCGCGCTCCTGGAGCGCGCGCAGCCCCCCGGGCACCCGCAGGATACGCGGGCCGAGCGCGTACGTCGCCGTGATCAGGCGCGCGTGCAGGTCCTCGGAGGTGAACTCCGTCGGCGCCCCCGCCGACCAGCCGTACATCACGAACTGCCCGCCGTAGCCCAGGAGGTCGAACGCCGCCCGGCCCGCGGCCCCGCCGACGCTGTCGAAGACGACGTCGACCTCGCGGCCGCCGAGCGCGGCGCGCACCTCGTCCGCCCAGTCCGGGCGGTCGTAGTCGACGGCGACGTCCGCGCCGAGGGCCCGGACCCGGGCGGCCTTGTCCGGGCCGCCCGCCGCGCCCACCACGGTCGCGCCGAGGTTCCGCGCCGCCTGCACGAGCAGCGTGCCGATGCCGCCCGCCGCCGCGGTCACCAGGACCACGTCGTCGGCCGCGGGCGCGGCCACCTCCAGGACGCCGAGCGCCATCCGGCCGGTGCCGATCATCGCGATCGCGGCCTCGTACGACACCGAGTCCGGCAGCGGGAAGAGCGCCTCCGTCTCGCGCACGGCCAGCTCGGCGTAACCGGCGTTGACCAGACCGAGATGCGTGACGACGCGGCGCCCGAGCCACTCCTTCGCCACCCCGTCGCCGATCCGGTCGACGACCCCCGCGACCTCGCGGCCGGGCGTCACGGGCAGCTCGGGCAGCGGGAAGGGCAGGGCGTCGTCCGCACCGCGCTGGAGGGCGGTGTCGAGCAGGTGGACGCCCGCCGCCCGTACGGCGATCCGGACCTGGCCGGGGCCGGGCTCGGGGTCGCCGACCTCTTCGTAGCGCAGTTCCTCGGGCCCGCCGAAGGCGTGCAGTCGGATGGCGTGCATGGGGAGTTCCTCCCGGACGGTGAGGGGGCGATGACGCTTCCGACGCTAGGCGGGGGCGGTGCGGGGTCGCCTCTGTCGGGTGACTGGGGTCGGGCGAGCCGTGACCGGGCCGGGTGACGGGGGCGGCGACCGGGACCGCCCCCGCCGGAGCCCGGCCGGGGGGAACCCAGTCACGTGACAGAGGCGGCGCGGTCGGGGCCGTTCCTAGCGTCGGCGGCATGACTCAGCAGATCTCCGCGGCCACCGGTGCCCCGTCCGCCGACGACGGTGGGCGGACGCGCTGGGCGCCCGTCGTCGTGATGGCCCTCGCCATGCTCATGGTCACCCTGGAGCTCAGTCTGTCCGCCGTGACGCTGCCCGCGATCGGGGACGACCTGGGCGTCGGCTCCTCCGCCACCCAATGGGTGCTGCTCGCCTACGCGTTGCCCACCGCCGCCCTCGCCCTGCCCGCCGGGCGCTGGAGCGACCGCGTGGACCTGCGCGCGGTCTTCCTGCTCGCGACGCCCGCGATCGGCCTGACGAGCGTGCTCGCGGCCCTGGCCCCGAACCTGCCGGTCCTGGTCGCCGCCCGCGTGCTGCAAGGCGTGGCGGGCGCGGTCGTCGGCGCGCTGTACCTGCCGGTGGTCGCCCTGAGCGTGCCGCCCGAGCGCCGGGGCCGCGCCATGGGCCTCATCGCCACGATCATGCCGCTCGGCTCCATGGGCGGCTCGTCGCTCGGCGGGGCCGTCGTGGACGCCTACGGGTGGCGGCCGGTGTTCCTGCTGAAGGTCCCCGTGCTGATCGCGGTGGTGTGGCTGGGCGCGCGGCTGATCCCGCGCGGCGACAAGGGCCTCGCGCCGCCGAGCCGTTCGCTGGTCGCGGACGGGGTGGTGCTCGGCGCCGCGGTCACGGCGCTGCTCGTCGCCTTCGACCGGGTGGACGCGGACGCGCCCGTCGCCGCCGGCGTCGCCGCGGCCGCCGCGGTCGCGGGCGGCCTCGGGTGGGCCCGGCTGCGCACCGCCCGCCCCGTCCTCGACCTGCTGCGCCGCCCCGGCGTGGGCCTGCCCGTGCTCGCCCTCTTCCTCAGCGGCACCTTCACCGGCCTGTCCTACTTCCTGCTGCCCTACTACGTCGCCGACGTCCTGGACGCCGGGGCGTCCCTGACCGGCCTCGCGATGACGTTCTTCATCGGCGCGGTGGCGCTCACCGCGTCCCTCGGCGGGTCGCTCGCCGACCGCTTCCCCAAGGAACGCGTGGGCGCGGCGGGCGCCGCCCTGACCGCGCTCGGGGTGCTGAGCATGCTCACGCTCGGACCGGACGCGGGCCTGTGGGACATCGGCTGGCGGCTCGCCGTGACCGGGGTGGGGCAGGCGCTGTTCGGCACGCCGGTGAACCTCGGCATCCTGGAGGCGACCCCGGCGGAGCTCGTCGGCACGGCCGGCGGTGTCACCAACACCTTCCGGACCCTCGCGTTCACGGTGGGTCCCGCGGTGGCCGCCCTCGCCTACGGGACGGGCGGCGCGGGAGTGCCCGGCTTCCGCACCGGGATCGTGCTCCTCGCCGTCCTCCAGGCGCTCGGCATGGTCGCGCTGCTGCTGGGGCGCCGCCGCGCCTAGCCCTCAGAGCAGGGCGAACTGTCCCTCCGGCCCCTCCTCGTGGTGGTCGAGGACCGAGGCCGGGCGCCGGGCCGCCGCCGGGACGGGCAGGACGCCCGCCGCGTGCAGGTCGGCGGCCGTGAGCGCGTCGGCGGGGGAGGGGTCCGGGAGCGCCGGGAGCTCCGCGAGGAGGGCGAGGACCGTGATCAGCTCAAGGAGCTGCGAGGTCCAGGCCTGGGGCCACTCCGCGGGCCGCAAGGCCTCCAGGGTGCCGGGCTCCGCCGGGGCCGTCCGCCGCTCGAACCACAGCTCGATGACCCGCACCCCGCTGACCCGGAAGTCCCACGCGCCCGCGGGCACGGGCGAGATGAGCCCGCCCTCGCCGACCCGCAGGGCCTCGTCCCCGGCGTCGTAGGCGAGCCCGGAGGGCCGTGCGGGCAGCGGCGCCCGCACGTACGGCCGCCGTCCGCCGGGCAGCTTCGGCCGCTCTCCCGAGGCCCCGCGCAGCTGGAGCCGGAGCGCGCGCCGCCCCAGCTCCACGCCCCGCGCCCAGGCGTCGGCGGCGGACGTGAGCGGCACGACGGGGCCTGCGGGCGTGGCCCGCGCGGCGACCAGGGTCCAGGCCAGGAAGTCCTCCGGGGCGACACCCGTCCCGTACAGCCGGGAGAGGTGTTCCAACAGACCTGATAGAACGTTCGTTTCAGTGCCACCAGGACGTCGGTAGAGCGGGCGGATGCGGCCGGGCCGCCCGGCGGGGGAGCGCCCGTCCGGCAGTACCGCGGAGGCGAGCACCGCGGGCCCGGCGTCCGCGTCGGGGACGTACCCCTGCTCGGTGAGGAAGAGCTGCCCGGCCCCCGCCACCCGCCACAGCTCGGGGCGGGCCGCGTCGAGGAGGCGGTGGTCGGGTATCAGCCACTGCTCGTCGAAGGGGCCGTGCAGCACCCGGACGGGTTCGGCGCAGGGCCCGTGCTCGCGGGCGAGGCGTCCCGTGCCGCCGCCGCACCCGGGCAGCTGGGCGACCGAGGTGTGCAGGGTGCGCGCCCGGGTCGGCCCGAACAGCGCCTCGCGCCCGGCCGCGTCGGCGCGGACGAAGGCGTCCCAACGGGCCCTGAGGGACGCGGCGTCGGGCGCCATCGGCCACCCGCGCCCCGGCCGGAGCGGCGCGACGGACCACGGCATGAGATCGGCGAGCGGCGGCGCGTCGTCGTACGTCACGCCCGGCATCGTACGACGCGCCGGGAGGCGGCCATCAGGTCGCGTCGAGCGTGACGGTGAACGAGAAGCGGTCGCCCCGGTACTGGATCCGGGCCACGTCGAGCGCCCGGCCCTCGGTGTCGTAGGTGATGCCCGTGTAGTGCAGGATCGGGCTGAGCAGCGGCACTTGGAGCAGCCGGGCCGTCTCCGGGTCGGCGAGCCGGGCCTCCACGGTGTCGGTGATGCGCGAGATCGCCACGCCCACCACGTCGCGCAGGACCTTCGTCATCGGCCAGCGCTCCAGGTCGGTCGGGTCGATGCGCTCGGCGAGGTCGGGAAGCACATGGTTGCGCGCGTGGTTGGTCGGCTCGCCGGTCCTGGCGTCGCTGCGCAGCCGGTGGTACGTGGCGACCTCGCTGAGCCCGGGGAAGTGCTCGGCGACGTCGGTGGGCACCTGCTCCCGGCCGTGGGACAGGAGCTTGGTGTCCATGCCGGACTGCTGCGCCACGATGGCGTCGACCGAGCCGAGCAGGCGCACCGGCGAGCCGCGCCGCACGTCCGGCTCGATGAACGTGCCGCGCCGCCGGTGCCTGCTGATCAGGCCCTCGTCCTCCAGCTCCTTGAGGGCCTGGCGCATGGTGAGCACGCTGACGCCGTAGTGCCCCGCCAGCTGCTCCTCGGTGGGAAGCCGCAGCGGGGCGTCCGGCGCCCGGCCGAGTATCGAGGCGCGCAGCGACTGCGAGACCTGATACCAGAGCGGCAGCTTTCGGTTCAGGACGATCGAGTCCGGGGCGAAAGCGGTCACAGGGAACTCCGTACTTCCGAGACGACGCGGACAGCGGCCGGAAGTGGTGGTGCTACGGCCGGAAATGACGCTCCAGACCCTGCCACACGTCGTCGTACCCCCGCTGCAGATGGTCCGCCGAAGCGGCCTGCCCGGTGGCGGTCACCGGCCAGCGGGTCTCGAACATGAACGCGAGGCCGTCGTCGATCTTCTGCGGCTTCAGCTCCGCGGCGCTGGCCTTATCGAAGGTCTCCCGGTCGGGGCCGTGCGCCGACATCATGTTGTGCAGCGAGCCGCCGCCCGGCACAAACCCCCCCTTTCCGGCGGCCTTGGCGTCGTACGCGCCCTCGATCAGGCCCATGTACTCGCTCATCACGTTCCGGTGGAAGTACGGCGGCCGGAACGTGTCCTCGCCGACCAGCCAGCGCGGGGCGAAGACCACGAAGTCGACGCCCGCGAGGCCCGGGGTGTCCGAGGGCGAGGTGAGCACCGTGAAGACGGACGGGTCGGGGTGGTCGTAGGAGATGGTGCCGATGACGTTGAAGCGGCGCAGGTCGTACACGTACGGCACGTGGTTGCCGTGCCAGGCGACCACGTCGAGCGGGGAGTGGTCGTACGTCGCCGTCCAGAGGTTGCCGCAGAACTTGTTGACGACCTCGACCGGGCCCTCGACGTCCTCGTACGCGGCGACGGGGGCCAGGAAGTCCCGGGCGTTCGCCAGGCCGTTGGCGCCGATCGGGCCGAGGTCGGGGAGCTGGAAGACCGCGCCGTAGTTCTCGCAGACGTATCCGCGGGCACTCTCGTCGAGCAGCTCGACGCGGAAGCGGACGCCGCGCGGGATCAGGGCGACGTGGCCGGGCTCGGCGCGCAGCAGGCCCAGTTCGGTGCGGAGCAGCAGGCCGCCCCGCTCGGGGACGACGAGCAGCTCGCCGTCGGCGTTGCTGAACACCCGGTCCATGGAGGCGTTGGCGTGGTAGAGGTGCACCGCCATGCCCGTGCGCTGGGTCGCGTCGCCGTTGCCGCCGAGGGTCCACAGGCCGGCGAGCCAGTCGGTGCCGGGGGCGGGCTCCGGCAGCGGGTTCCAGCGCAGGCGGTTGGGGTCGGGCACGGTCTCGGCGAAGGGGGCCGTGCGGATCGCGCCGTTGTCGGTCCGGGTGAACGCGGGGTGGGCGGCCGACGGGCGCATGCGGTACAGCCACGAGCGGCGGTTGTGGGCGCGCGGCTCGGTGAACGCGGTGCCGCTCAGCTGCTCCGCGTACAGGCCGAGGGGGGCGCGCTGGGGTGAGTTGCGGCCGAGCGGCAGGGCGCCGGGGACGGCCTCCGAGCTGTGCTCGTTGCCGAAGCCGGAGAGGTAGGCGAGCCCCTCCGCGAGCTTGCGCGCGTTGCCCCTGTCGTCCTTCGGCTGGTCCCCGCTCATGACAGCTCCCTCGGCTCCCTGGCCCACGACGGGCCGCCGCCGGCGTCCTCGCCAACGATTCCTATGGAACACCGTAGGATTCGTCATTTCCCCGCGCAAGAGGGATCCGTGAAATGTGAACGGTGCTCTACCCTCCCGGGGTGCGTGACTCCCCTGGACCGCGTGACCCGAACCCCGCCGCCGCCCTGCGCCGCAGCCCCGTGCAGCGCCGCAGCGCGGAGCGCCTCGACCGGATCCTCGACGCCTGCGCCGCCCTCCTCGACGAGGTCGGCTACGAGGGGCTGACCACCCGGGCGGTCGCGGTCCGCGCGGGCGTGCCCATCGGCTCGGTCTACCGCTTCTTCGACAACAAGCGCGCCCTGGCCGACGCCCTCGCCCACCGCAACCTCGACGCCTACGCCCGCCGGGTCACGGCACGCATGACGGCCGTGCCCCGCGGCGATCTGCGCGGTGCCGTCGAGGCCGCCTTCGACGAGTACCTGCTGATGAAGCGCACCGTGCCCGGCTTCGGGCGGGTCGACTTCGGCATTCCGTCGGCGCCCGAGGCGATGCCCGACGCCAACGAGACCGTCGCCGACCGCGTCGCCCGGCTCCTCGCCGGGCACCTCGGCCGCCCGCTGGACGCCCGGCTCCGCCGCGCCATGCTCGTCAGCGTCGAAGCCGTCGACGCCCTGCTCCAACTCGCCTTCCGCGCGGACCCGTTGGGCGACCCGGAGCTCGTGGCCGAGACGCGGACCCTGCTGTACGCGTACGTCGAGCGGGCGCTCGGCTGAACCCTGGTGCCGTACGTACCGGTCGGTATGCTGAGGGTGCTCCGCGCCTCCGCGCCCCGCCCCGGGAGGGCCCATGACCCGCACCGCCCCGCGCATCTGCCCGCTCTGCGAAGCCACCTGCGGCCTCACGCTCACCGTCGAGGGCACGCGCGTGACCGGCGCGCGCGGCGACCGCGCCGACGTCTTCAGCCGCGGCTTCATCTGCCCCAAGGGCGCCTCGCTCGGCGCGTCCGACGCCGACCCCGACCGGCTGCGGCGGCCCCTCGTCCGCACCGGCGGACGCCTCGCGGAGACGAGCTGGGACGAGGCGTTCGCCGCCGTCGCCGCGGGCCTGCGCCCCGTCGTCGAGGCGTACGGACCGCACGCGGTGGGCGTCGTGCTCGGCAACCCGAACGTGCACACCATGGCGGGCGCCCTGTACCCGCCCGTGCTGCTCGGCGCCCTCGGCACCCGCAGCCTGTTCACCGCGAGCACCGTCGACCAGATGCCCAAGCACGTCTCCTGCGGCCTCCTCTTCGGCGACCCGCTGGCGATCCCCGTGCCGGACCTGGACCGCACCGACCACCTGCTCGTCATCGGCGCCAACCCCCTGGACTCCAACGGCAGCCTGTGCACCGCGCCCGACTTCCCCGGCAGGCTCAAGGCGCTGCGCGCCCGCGGCGGCCTGCTCACCGTCGTCGACCCGCGCCGCACCCGCACCGCCCGGATCGCCGACCGGCACCTGGCGATCCGGCCCGGCACGGACGCGCTGCTGCTCGCGGCCATGGCGCAGGTCCTGTTCGCCGACGGCCTCACCCGCCTCGGCGCGCTCGAAGACCACGTCACGGGCCTCGGCGAACTCGCCGATGCCGTGCGGACCTTCACCCCCGAGGCCGTCGCCACGGCCTGCGACGTGCCCGCCGCCACCATCCGGACCCTCGCCCACGAACTCGCCGCGGCGCCCACCGCCGCCGTGTACGGCAGGGTCGGCGCGAGCACCGTCGCCCACGGGACGCTGACCTGCTGGCTCGTCGACGTCCTGAACGTCCTGACCGGCAACCTCGACCGGCCCGGCGGCGTCCTGTTCCCGCTCTCCGCCACCGGCCGGGCGCCGCGCCCCGCCGGGCCCGGCCGGGGCTTCGCGCTCGGCCGCTGGCGCAGCCGCGTGAGCGGGCACCCCGAGGCCAAGGGCGAACTGCCCGTCGCCGCGCTCGCCGAGGAGATCGACACCCAGCCCCGCGTCCCGGACAGCGGCCTGGGCGAGAGCCCCGTCCGCGCCGTCATCGCCATCGCCGCCAACCCCGTCCTGTCCGCGCCCGACGGCAACCGCCTCGACAAGGCCCTGGAGTCCCTGGACTTCATGGTGAGCGTCGACCCGTACCTGAACGAGACCGCGCGCCACGCCCACGTCGTGCTCCCGCCGCCACCGCCCGCCCAGAGCGCCCACTTCCCGTTCGCCTTCAACGCCCTGGCCGTGCGCAACCAGGTCCGCTACACCCGCGCCGCCGTGCCCCTGGAGGCGGGCCGGATGCCGGAGACCGAGATCCTCGCGCGGCTGGTGCTCGCCGCGACCGGCGGGCACGGCACCGACCCGGCCGCCGTGGACGCCCTGGTCATCGAGCGCACCCTCGCCGAGGCCGTCGCCGCCCCGCACACGCGGGTGCACGGCCGCGACCCCGCGGACCTCGCCGCCCGGCTCACCGGGGAGAGCGGCCCCGAGCGGCGCCTGGACCTGATGCTGCGCCTCGGCCCGTACGGCGACGGCTTCGGCGCGGACCCGGAGGGGCTGAGCCTGGCCCGCCTCCTCGACCACCCGCACGGCATCGACCTCGGGCCGCTCGCCCCGCGCGTCCCGGAGATCCTCAAGACCCGCAGCGGGCGGATCGAGCTGCTGCCCGGCCCGATCGCCGCCGACCTGCCGCGGCTGGCCCGCGCGCTGCGCGAGACGCCCGCCGAGCTCGTCCTCGTCGGCCGCCGCCATCTGCGCTCCAACAACAGCTGGATGCACAACGTCCCCGCCCTCACCGGCGGCTCCAACCGCTGCACCCTGCACGTCCACCCCGGGGACGCGGCCCGGCTCGGCCTGGCGGACGGCCGCCCCGCGCGCGTGACGGCCGCGGGCGGCGAGATCGAGGCCCTGGTGGAGGTCACGGACGCGATGCGTCCCGGGGTGGTGAGCCTGCCGCACGGCTGGGGCCACGACCGCCCCGGCACCCGGCTGACCGTCGCCGCCGCCGACCCCGGAGCCAACGTGAACCAGCTCCTCGACGGCAGCCTCCTCGACCCGCTGTCCGGCACGGCGGTGCTCAACGGCTTCGCCGTGCGAGTCGCTCCGCTCGCGCCCTGAGCCGGAGGAGCGCCCGGCGGGGAGCGAGGGCCTGACCCGGGCGGGCCGGGGCGGTCACGCTGCGCGCCCCGCCGCCCCCGCGGCCACGCACAGCAGGACGCCCAGCGTGACGAAGGGGGCCGCCGCCCCCGCCACCCCGGCGATGAGGCCCGCCCCGGCCGGCGCGGCGACCTGGCCGAGCCGGTTGCCGGTGAGCCGCAGCGCGAGGGCCGTGGAGCGGGCCCCGGCGGGCGCCGCCTGGACCACGGTCGTCATCGACAGGGGCTGGCCGACGCCGAGGCAGAACCCGAGCAGCGTCAGGACCGCCCCGAGCGCCCAGACGGGCAGCGGCAACGCGACCCCGGCGCACAGGAGTCCGGCGGCGGCGCAGGTGCCCGCGATGAGCGCGCGGCGGCCGAGCAGCCGGATGAGGGGCGTCATCACGAGGCGGCAGGCGATCGTCGCGCCCGCGCGCAGGCCGAGCAGGATCCCGACGGTCGCGGGCGCGATGCCCCGGTCCTCGCCGATGACGGGCAGATACGCGGTGAGGATGTCGGTGGCGGACAGCACGGCGAGACTGATGAACATCCCCGCGGGCACACCACGGGCGCCCAGGATGCGCAGCACGGAGACCCCGGGCCCCGCGGACGCGTCGGCCTCCGGCGCCGCCGAGGCCCCGCCCGCGGACGCCCCGGCCCCGCACCGAGGCTGCTCCAGACGCCACAGCGACGTGCAGGACACCGCCGCGACGCCCGCCGCCACCACCAGGGCGAGGGCGCTCGTGCCGCCCGTGTCGCCGCCGATCAGCGCACCGGCCGCCAGCGGGCCCACGAGCTGGCCGAGGGAGGCGCCGATGGTGAAGTGTCCGAAGTTCCGGTCCCGTTCGGCGGGGGCCGACCGGCGGGCGACGATGGACTGCGCGCCGATGACGAAGCAGAGGTGGCCGAGGCCCATCACCCCGCTCCACGCGGCGAGGGCGCCGAGCGAGCCCGAGGTGCCGCCGAGCGCGCAGCCGCCCGCGATCAGCGCGACGCCGAGGAGCAGCAGCGGCGCGCACCGGCCGTGGTCGGTACGGCGGCCGAGCGGCACCGCCACGAACAGCGGGAGCAGCGCGTACACACCCGCGATCACCCCGACGGCCCGCTCGTCGGCGCCCAGCGCGAGGGCCCGGTAGGAGACGGCGGGCCGCGCCATCGAGACCGCGGCCTGCGCGCAGCTGAAGGAGATGACGAGCCGCAGCAGCCAGCCCCTGTCCCCGCGCGGCCGGGCCTTCTCCTGCCCGGCCGGGTTCTCCCCGGCCGGGGCCTTCCGGGCCGCGCGCGGGCGACGTGTCCGAGGCATCACGGCTCAGATGATGCCGAACAGGATCCCGGACCCGAGCACCACGAGCGAGGTGAGCACCGCCCACTTGACCGTGAACCGGGTGTGGTCGCCGAACTCGACCTTGGCCATGCCGACGAGGACGTACACGGCGGGCACGAGCGGGCTCGACATGTGCAGGGCCTGCCCCGCGATGGAGGCGCGGGCGATCTCGATGGTGGAGACGCCGTGCGCGTTGCCCGCCTCGGCGAGCACCGGCAGGACGCCGAAGTAGAAGCCGTCGTTGGACATGAAGTACGTGAGGGGGATGGAGAGCAGACCGGTGACCAGGCCCATCTGGCCGCCCATGCCGTCCGGGATGGCGTTCACGAGCCAGTCGGCCATGTGGTCGACCATGCCGGTGCCGGTGAGCACGCCGGTGAAGACGGCGGCGGCGAAGACCATGCCGGTGACGTTGAGGACGTTCTCGGCGTGCGCGGCGATGCGGGCCTTCTGGTCGGGCATGTGCGGGAAGTTGACGGTGAGGGCCAGGGCCGCGCCGAGCAGGAACAGGACCGGGATCGGCAGCCACTCCATGATCATGGCGGTGAGCAGCAGGACGGTCAGGCCCGCGTTGAACCAGTAGAGCTTGGGCCGCAGGGTGGGGCGGTTCGGGTCGAGGCCCTGGAAGCCGTCGTCGTCGGGGTCATCCGTGGAGGGGCCGTCCGAGGTGGGGCCGTCCGAGGTGGGGCCGTCCGAGGTGGGGCCGTCCGAGGTGGGGCCGCCTGCGGGGGAGTCGCCCGTGGAGGTGGCGCCCGGAACGAGGTCACCCGCACAGGAGCCGCCCCCCGTGGAGCCCGCGCGGGAGCCCGCCGTGGAGCCGCCCGCCGACCCGCCGCCCTTCACGAAGCCGACCCGCTCCGCCCCGGCCCCGTCGCCGCCTGCGCCGACCAGCACCGGCTCGCCCGCGACCGTCCCGGCCTCCAGGACCTCGTCCAGCGAGAGCACCCCGAGGCGCTTGCGCTCCCGCAGGCCGAGGGCGTACGCGAGGACGAAGACGGCGACGAGGCCGACCGCGAGCGCGGGGATCATCGGCACGAAGATGTCGCTGGCGTCGACCTTGAGGGCGGTGGCCGCGCGGGCCGTGGGGCCGCCCCAGGGCAGCGTGTTCATCACGCCGTTGGCGGTGGCCGCGACACCCGTCATGACGACGAGGCTCATCTTCAGGCGCTTGTACAGCGGGTACATCGCCGACACGGTGATCATGAACGTGGTGGAGCCGTCGCCGTCGAGCGAGACGATCGCGGCGAGCACGGCGGTGCCGACGACGATCCGCATCGGGTCCGCCTTGCAGAACCGCAGGATGCCCCGGACGATCGGGTCGAAGAGGCCGACGTCGATCATGACGCCGAAGTACACGATGGCGAACATGAGCATCGCGGCGGTGGGCGCGAGGTTGCCCACGCCTTCGAGGACGTAGTCCCCGAGGTGGGCGGCCTTGCCTACGAAGACGCAGAACAGCGCGGGGATGAGCACCAGTGCCGCGATGGGCGACATCTTCTTCATCATGATCAGCACCAGGAAGGTGGCGATCATGACGAATCCGAGGATTGTCAGCATGGGAGCTACCTATCGTTCACCATCGAACTGCCACCAGGTCTGGCGGTTCGGATGACCGTAGGACCCGCTTTCCAGCGTTAACAAGATGTTGACGTGCGAGCAATAAGCGCAGAACTCCAGGTCAACGCGGTGCTGTGGGGGGCCGGAGCGTTTCGTGGTGGAGGGCCGGGCCGCTCCGTGGCGGGGAGCCGGGCCGCTCCATGGCGGGGACCGGGTCGTTCCGTGGCGGGGGACCGGGCCGTTCCGCTCCGGTCGCCCGCACCGGGGCGAGGGCGCCGGAAGCGGCCTCTGGCGGCAGAAAACTATCGGCGCTAGTTTGACCCTCATGAAGCCCCACACCGGCATGTACATCGCGGGGCAGTGGCGCCCCGCCGCCACCCAGGACACGACCCCGGTGGTGAACCCGGCCGACGAGCAGGTCATCGCCCGCGTCCCCGCGGGCACCGCCGAGGACGTCGCGGCCGCGGTCCTGGCCGCGCGCGAGGCGCTCCCCGGCTGGCGGGCGACCCCGCCCGCGGAGCGCGCCGCGCGGCTCGCCGCGATCCGCGACGGCCTCGTCGCCCGCAAGGCCGAGATCGCCGGGACGGTCGCCGCCGAACTGGGCGCCCCGCTGCCGTTCGCGGAGGCCGTCCACGCCGGGGTGCCGATCCTCGTGGCGGGCTCGTACGCGGAACTCGCGGCCACCCACCCCTTCGAGGAGAAGGTGGGCAACTCCACCGTCCTCTCCGAGCCCGTGGGCGTCGTCGGCGCGATCACCCCCTGGAACTACCCCCTCCACCAGATCGTCGCCAAGGTCGCCCCGGCCCTCGCGGCGGGCTGCACCGTGGTGCTCAAGCCCGCCGAGGACACCCCGCTCACGGCCCGCCTGTTCGCCGAGATCGTGCACGACGCGGGCCTGCCCGCGGGGGTGTTCAACCTGGTCACGGGGGTCGGCCCGGTCGCGGGCCAGGCGCTCGCCGAGCACGACGGCGTGGACCTCGTCTCGTTCACCGGCTCCACGGCGGTCGGCAGGAGGATCGGCGCGATCGCGGGCGCGGCCGTCAAGCGCGTCGCCCTCGAACTCGGCGGCAAGTCCGCCAACGTCATCCTGCCGAGCGCCGACCTCGCCAGGGCCGTGAACGTGGGCGTCGCCAACGTCATGGCCAATTCCGGCCAGACGTGCAGCGCCTGGACCCGCATGCTCGTGCACGCCTCGCAGTACGACGAGGCGGTCCGGCTCGCCGCCCCGGCGGCCGAGAAGTACGCCGAGCGCATCGGCCCGCTCGTCAGCGAGAAGCAGCGCGACCGCGTGCGCGGCTACATCGACCGGGGCGTGGCGGAGGGCGCGCGCCTGGTGGCGGGCGGCCCCGAGGCGCCGCGCGAGCGCGGCTACTACGTGCGCCCCACCGTCTTCGCCGACGTCACCCCCGACATGACCATCGCCCAGGAGGAGATCTTCGGCCCGGTCGTCTCCCTCATCCGCTACGAGGACGAGGCCGAGGCCGAGGCGATCGCCAACGGCACGGTGTACGGCCTCGCGGGCGCGGTGTGGGCGGCGGACGACGCGGAGGCGGCCGCCTTCGCCCGCCGCCTCGACACCGGCCAGGTCGACATCAACGGCGGCGGCTTCAACCCGCTCGCGCCCTTCGGCGGCTACAAGCAGTCGGGCGTCGGCCGCGAACTCGGGCGGCACGGCCTGGCGGAGTACCTCCAGACCAAGTCGCTCCAGTTCTAGTTCCGCCCGCTTCTCCTGACGGCTTCCGGTCGCCTCTCCTGACGGCTTCCGGCCGCCTCTCCTGACAGCCCTTCCCACTCCTGTGGAGGTTTCGCCCCCGTGGTCCGCGCCGCCGTACTGCCCGCCATCGGTTCGCCGCTGGAGATCACCGACATCGAGCTGCCCGACCCCGGGCCCGGCCAGGTGCGGGTGCGCCTGGCCGCCGCCGGGGTCTGCCACTCCGACCTGTCCCTGACCAACGGCACGATGCGCGTGCCGGTCCCCGCGGTGCTCGGCCACGAGGGCGCGGGCACGGTGGTGGCCGTGGGCGAGGGCGTCACCCGGGTCGCGCCCGGTGACGGCGTGGTCCTCAACTGGGCCCCGTCCTGCGGCGACTGCCACGCCTGCGGCCTCGGCGAGGTCTGGCTGTGCGGCAACGCGCTCACCGGCGCGGGCGCCGTGTACGCCCGCCGCGCCGACGGCACCGACCTGCACCCCGGCCTGAACGTGGCCGCGTTCGCGCAGGAGACGGTGGTGGCGGCCGGGTGCGTCCTGCCCGCGCCCGGGGGCGTGCCCCTCGCCGACGCCGCCCTCCTCGGCTGCGCCGTCCTCACCGGCTACGGCGCGGTGCACCACGCGGCGCGCGTCCGCGCGGGCGAGACGGTCGCCGTGCTCGGCGTGGGCGGGGTGGGCCTGGCCGCGCTCCAGGCGGCGCGGATCGCCGGGGCGGCACGGGTGCTCGCGGTCGACGTGTCCGCGGGGAAGGAGGCCCTGGCCCGCGCGGCCGGGGCCACGGACTACGTGGTCGCCTCCGACAGGACGGCCCGCGACCTGCGCGACCTCACCGGCGGCCACGGCGTCGACGTGGCCGTGGAGTGCGTGGGCCGCGCGGTCACGATCCGCACCGCCTGGGAGTCCACCCGCCGCGGCGGCCGCACCACGGTCGTCGGCATCGGCGGCAAGGACCAGCAGGTCACCTTCAACGCCCTGGAGATCTTCCACTGGGGCCGCACCCTCTCGGGCTGCGTCTACGGCAACGCGGACCCGGCCCGGGACGTCCCCGTCCTCGCCGACCACGTCCGCGCGGGCCGCCTCGACCTGGGCCTGATGGTGACGGACCGGATCGGCCTGGAGGGCATCCCGACGGCCTTCGCGAACATGGAGGCGGGCAGGGGCGGCCGGGCCCTTGTGGTGTTCTGAGGGCCGCGCCGCAGCGCCGCGGCCCCGGTCACCCCGCGCGCAGCGTCACCCTCTCGTACTGCAGGGCCAGCCCGTCGAGGAGCGCCGTGAGGCCCGCGTCGAAGGCCCGCTCGTCCACCAGCTCCTGGTGCTCCGCGAGGAGATGGGCCTGGCCGAGGTGGGGGTAGTCGGCCGGGTCGTACGCGGCCTCGTCGTCGACGAAGCCGCCGGCGAAGGAGCCGAGCGCGGAGCCCATGATGAAGTACCGCATCAGCGCTCCGATCGACGTGGCCTGCGCCGGGGGCCACCCCGCGTCGACCATGGCGCCGAACATCGCGTCCGCGAGGCGCAGGCCCGCGGGGCGGCGGCCGGGGCCGCGGGCGAGGACGGGGACGATGTTCGGGTGCCGGGTGAGCGCGGCCCGGTAGGAGACGGCCCAGTCGTGCAGCGCGGCGCGCCAGTCGCGGCCGTCCTCGAACATCGACAGGTCGACCTGCGCGCTGACCGAGTCCGCCACCGCCTCCAGGATCTGGTCCTTGGTGGCGAAGTGGTTGTAGAGGGACGGCCCGCTGACGCCCAGTTCGGCCGCGAGGCGGCGGGTGGAGACCGCGGCGAGGCCCTCGGCGTCCACGAGGGAACGCGCCGCGTCGACGATGCGGTCGCGGCTGAGCAGGGGCTTGCGCGGTCGGGCCATGCGGCACATAGTAGGGCTGCGAGAAAAAACTAGCAGTGCTAATTAAAACTCCGTCGGGCGGGGAGGCTTCGATGAACCTGGAGCTCAGCGAGGAGCAGGACGCCGTCAGGCGGCTCGCCAAGGACTTCGTCGAGCGCGAGATCGCCCCGCACGCGGCCGCCTGGGACCGGGCCGAGAGCGTGGACGCGGCCATCGTGCGCAAGCTCGGCGACGTGGGCTTCCTCGGCCTGACCATCGACGAGGAGTACGGCGGCAGCGGCGGCGACCACCTCGCGTACTGCCTGGTGACCGAGGAGCTGGGCCGGGGCGACTCCTCCGTGCGCGGCATCGTCTCGGTCTCCCTCGGGCTCGTCGCCAAGTCCATCGCCGCCTGGGGCGACGAGGAGCAGAAGCGGCGCTGGCTGCCCGCTCTCACCTCCGGCACGGCCGTGGGCTGCTTCGGGCTCACCGAGCCGGGGACGGGCTCGGACGCGGGCAACCTCACCACCAGGGCCGTCCGCGACAGCGACGGCTCGTACGTCGTCGACGGCACCAAGATGTTCATCACGAACGGCACCTGGGCCGACGTGGTCCTGCTGTTCGCGCGGACGAACGACGCCCCGGGGCACAGGGGCGTCTCCGCCTTCCTCGTGCCCACCGACACCCCCGGCCTCACCCGGCGCGCCGTGCACGGCAAGCTCGGCCTGCGCGGCCAGGCCACCGCCGAACTGGTCCTCCAGGGCGTCAAGGTGCCCGCGAGCGCGCTGCTCGGGCCCGAGGGCAAGGGGTTCTCGGTGGCCATGGCGGCCCTCGCCAAGGGCCGGATGTCGGTGGCGGCGGGCTGCGTGGGCATCGCCCAGGCCGCCCTCGACGCGGCGGTGGCGTACGCGACCGAGCGCGAGCAGTTCGGCCGGAGCATCGCCCACCACCAGCTCGTCCAGGAGCTGCTCAGCGACATCGCCGTGGACGTGGACGCGGCCCGGCTGCTCACCTGGCGGGTCGCCGACCTCGTCGACCGGGGCCTGCCGTTCGCCACCGAGTCGTCCAAGGCCAAGCTGTTCGCGTCGGAGGCCGCCGTGCGCGCCGCGAACCAGGCGCTCCAGGTCTTCGGTGGCTACGGCTACATCGACGAGTACCCCGTCGGCAAGCTCGTGCGCGACGCCCGCGTGATGACCCTCTACGAGGGCACGAGCCAGATCCAGAAACTGGTGATCGGGCGCGCGCTGACCGGGGTCTCCGCCTTCTGACCGGCCGCTCCGCGCTCCGGATGCGCTCGGCACACTTGCCTAAGCGCTTGCTCACCCTCAGGGTAGGGTGACGGTCCAAAGCGGTGGAAGGAGCGCGCATGGGTGCGGCGAAGGAGACCCTCGGCGAGGAACAGCCGTGGGCCGAGGTCAGTCCCGACGCGGCGAGGCGGCTGCTGATCGCCGCCGTCGAGGCCTTCGCCGAGCGCGGCTACCACGCCACGACCACCCGGGACATCGCGGGCCGCGCCGGGATGAGCCCGGCCGCGCTCTACATCCACTACAAGACCAAGGAAGAGCTCCTCCACCGCATCAGCAGGCTCGGCCACGACAAGGCCCTGGCCATCCTGCGCACCGCGGCCGACGGCGGGGGCAGCGCCGCCGAGCGGCTCTCCGACGCCGTGCGCTCCTTCGTGCGCTGGCACGCCGGGCACCACATGACCGCGCGCGTCGTGCAGTACGAACTCGACGCGCTCGGCCCCGAGCACCGCACCGAGATCGTGGCGCTGCGCCGCAAGTCCGACGCCGCCGTGCGCGAGATCATCAACGACGGCGTGCGCGCGGGCGAGTTCGACGTCCCCGACGTCCCCGGCACCACCCTCGCCGTGCTCTCCCTGTGCATCGACGTGGCCCGCTGGTTCAACGCCGCGGGCCACCGGACGCCGGACGAGGTCGGCGCGCTCTACGCCGACCTCGTGCTGCGGATGGTGGGGGCGGCCCAGAAGTAGCCGCTCAGCAGCTGCTCAGAAGTGCTCAGCGGCGGCCGCTCAGAAGTAGTAGCGCGACACCGACTCCGCCACGCAGGCGGGCTTGTCGCCGTCCTCGCGCTCCACCGTGACCGCCGCCGTCACCTGTACGCCGCCGTCCTTCGTCGGCTCCACCTCCGTCAGCGCGACGGTCGCGCGCAGCCGCGAGCCGACGGGTACGGGGGAGGGGAACCGCACCTTGTTCGTGCCGTAGTTGAGGCCCATTCGCATGCCCTCCACCCGCAGCACCTGCGGGACGAGCGCGGGCAGCAGCGCGAGCGTCAGATACCCGTGCGCGATCGTCGCGCCGAACGGGCCCGACGCCGCCCGCTCCGGATCCACGTGGATCCACTGGTGATCGCCGGTGGCCTCCGCGAACAGGTCGATCCGCTTCTGGTCGACCTCCAGCCAGTCGCTGTGCCCCAGTTGCTCGCCGACCGCGGCGCGCAGTTCCTCGGCTGACGTGAAGATCCTCGGCTCTGCCATGTGCGACCTCCCAGGGATGGATGAGACTAAGCGCTTGCTCAGCATGCGGGGTGTGCCCACCGGTGTCAACGCACCGACCAGTAGGCTCCGAGGGGTGCCCCAGATCCCAGAGAAGATCCACGAACTCACCGTCGGCCAGGTGTCCGCGCGCAGCGGCGCCGCCGTCTCCGCGCTGCACTTCTACGAGACCAAAGGGCTCATCAGCAGCCGCCGCACCTCGGGCAACCAGCGCCGCTACAGCCGGGACACACTGCGCCGCGTCGCCTTCATCCGGGCCGCGCAGCGGGTGGGCATCCCGCTCGCGACGATCCGCGACGCCCTCGCGGAGCTGCCGGAGGGGCGGACGCCGACCCGGGCTGACTGGTCCCGGCTCTCCCAGACCTGGCGGTCCGAACTCGACGAGCGCATCAAGCAGCTGGGCCGCCTGCGGGACCACCTCACGGACTGCATCGGCTGCGGCTGTCTGTCCCTGGAGACCTGCGTCCTGTCCAACCCCGACGACGTCTTCGGCGACCGCCTCGTCGGCTCCCGCCTCCTCAACGAGCGCCGCGCCGCGCACTGACCCCGCCCGCGCCGCTCCCCGGGGTCCCGCGGCCGCCGGTCCCCGGCGCGCCCGGGGCTTTCCGCGCGCGGCCGGGGGGTGTACATGTACGTCACGCGCTCCGGCGGCGACCGCTTGGCCGCCGCGGGGCAGGACGCCATGACCACACACACGGGGAGAGCCGATGAGCGTTGCCATCTGCTCGTTGAAATGGGAGGCCGCCCGCTCGGGACGGCAGCGGATCACGTACGACAGCGACGGGTACCACCTGGTGCGCTTTCCGTACGACGCGGACGAGGAGGCGTACGACGCCTGGCGCATGCACGACCCGCTGCACGGCGCCACCAAGCCGTCGAAGTTCCCCGACGCGCGCTCGGGCCTGATCTGGCCCAGCCACGACGGGTGGGGCACGCTGTCGGCGATGGTCTTCTGGGAGCCCGACAGCAGGCCGACGGAGTACCGCGCGCGCTTCGTGCGCGACCCGCTGGACCTGTCGACGGGCTACGACTCCACGGCCACCGCCGACTTCGTGCCCACCCGCGGCGGTCAGTACCGCACGTACCAGTGGCAGATGTTCGTGCACCGGGGGACACCGGTGGGCCTGAAGATATCCGCGCGCGGTCCGGGCGACGTGAAGATCACCGCGCCGCTCGTCCTGGCCGAGTTCAAGCTGGCCATCCAGACGGACGTCGTCAGGCCCTAGGTTCGGCTGTCCCTCAGACGGACACCAGCGACCGCGACCGCGACCGCCGTACCGCTTCGGGGGTGAGGACCGGCGCGGGCACCACGATGCCGCAGCCGGTGCAGACGGGGCCTGCCGACGGGACGTGCGCCAGGCCGTAGCGCCATTCGAGGGCCGTGTCGCCGCACACGGGGCAGGCGGCGCCCGGCTCTCGTTCCAGTGCGGTGATGAGCTTGCGCAGCACGTCCGCGAGCGGCGCGGAGGGGTGCACGTCCGGGTCGTCGCACCAGGCGACCCCGTGCCCGCCCCACGTGCAGCGGTGCCAGTCGTCGACACTGCCGGGGCGCCGCAGGCCGTCGTGCTTCTCCCTGCGGCGGCGGCGCGCGAAGCTCTCCTCATAGGCGAGCCACACGGTGCGGGCCGCCTGGAGTTCGTCGAGCGCGGCGACGAGCCGCGCGGGGTCCGGCGACCGGTCCTCGGGACCGAAACCCGCGCGGGAGCACAGGTGGTCCCAGGTCGCCCGGTGGCCGTAGGGGGCGAATCTCTCCAAGCACTTGCGCAGTGAGTACCGCCGCAGCGCCAAGTCGCTGTGCGGGTCACGCACCTGTCTCGCGAGACTCCGGAATCCGGCCATCGCCCTGCACCTCCGTCACACTTCTCGGACGTCGCCAGTGACCCGGCGGACATCGAGTAGACGTATCGACACGCGATTTGGTGCCATCCGATTTCCGATGGCTACTCATCAGCGCGTTCCCCGCAGGTCAGCGTCAATGCGTGAGGAATGTGGAGGTGCCGTGCGGGACGGCGCGCACAGGTCACGCACAGCTTTGGCACAGGTCCGGAGCGAGCCCCCGCGCGCATCGCGGACCGCGCGTGCGGCCGTGCGGGACCAGCGGCTTGTGGCGGTTGTGAAAAGGCGACGGTTGTTCATCTTTCAGGTTCGACAACCCAGCAGTAACCTCCGCCGCGACGGCCATCCGGAGGAGCATCCATGCGACCACGCAGCGCACGGCTCAGAACCCTCACCACCACGGCGGCCCTGGCCCTCGGCGCCTCCCTGCTGCTCGCGCCCGGCCCCGGCGCGGCCGCCGCCGAGCCGCCGCCCGCCGCCCCCGACTTCTGCGACGGCCGGTGCGCGGACGTCCTGCCGCCGGGCGCAAGCGGCAACGCCACGCTCGCGGAGATCCTCAGCCACCGCCTCCTCGGCACCCAGCCCGCCCACGCCGAGGACCAGCTCGGCCCGTACGACGCGCTGGCCAGCGGCTATCCGTCGCTGACCGACGACAAGCTCGGCGAGTTCTTCGACGACGCCTCCTTCGGCGTCGAGCCGGACCAGGTCGCCTCCGTCACCAGGCCGCGCGACGACGTGACCATCACGCGCGACAAGAAGTACGGCGTCCCGCACATCCAGGGCAGCACCCGCTACGGCACCGAGTTCGGCGCGGGCTACGCCGCGGGCCAGGACCGCCTCTGGCTCATCGACCTGTTCCGGCACATCGGCCGCGGCCAGCTCACCCCGTTCGCCGGCGGCGCGCCCGCCAACCAGGGCCTCGAGCAGCAGTTCTGGCCGCAGGCCCCGTACACCGAGCAGGACCTGGAGCGGCAGGTCGAGTACATCAGGAACACCCAGGGCGAGCGCGGCCGGCAGGCCATGGCGGACGCGCAGGCCTACATCGACGGCCTCAACGCCTACCGCGAGCAGTCCAAGAACGGCCGCTACTTCCCCGGCGAGTACGTCCTGACCGGCAAGATCGACGCGATCACGAACGTCGGCGAGATCGAGCCCTTCAAGGTCACCGACATGATCGCCCTGGCGTCCGTGGTCGGCGGCCTGTTCGGCAACGGCGGCGGCGGAGAGGTCGAGTCCGCCCTCTCGCTGCTCGCCGCGCAGAACAAGTACGGCGTCGAGAAGGGCAGCCGGATCTGGGAGGACTTCCGCGCCCGCAACGACCCGGAGACCGTACAGACCGTCCACGACGGCACCCGCTTCCCGTACGCGGGCAAGCCCGACGAGCCGCGCGGCACCGCCCTGCCCGACCCGGGCTCGGTCCAGCGCGAACAGCTCGTGTTCGACCGCGAGGGCGGCGCGCGGACACCGGCCAAGGACCCCGTCGCGGCCCCGAAGAAGCTCACACCCCTCCAGGGGATGTACGACGACGGGGTGCTGCCCGCCGATCTGTTCGGCAGGGCCGGGCAGCGCAAGGGCATGTCGAACGCCCTGCTCGTCTCCGGCAAGCACACCGCGAGCGGCCACCCCGTCGCCGTCTTCGGCCCGCAGACCGGCTACTTCGCCCCGCAGCTCCTCATGCAGCAGGAGCTCCAGGGGCCCGGCATCAGCGCGCGCGGCGTGTCCTTCGCGGGCGTCGGCATGTACGTGCAGCTCGGCCGCGGCCAGGACTACGCGTGGTCGGCGACCTCCGCGACGCAGGACATCACCGACACCTACGCCGTCGAGCTGTGCGAACCGGGCGGGGGCAGCCCCACCAAGCAGTCGGCGCACTACCGCTTCCGGGGCACCTGCACGCCCATGGAGAAGCTGGAGCGCAAGAACGCCTGGAAGCCGACCGTCGCCGACTCCACCGCCGCGGGCTCCTACCGCATGCAGGTGTTCCGCACGCAACTCGGCATCGTCACGCACCGCGCCACGATCGGCGGCAAGCCCGTCGCCTACATCTCGCTGCGCTCCACCTACCGCCACGAGGCCGACTCGATCATCGGTTTCCAGATGCTGAACGACCCCGGCCACGTCAAGGACGCCGCGTCCTTCAAGGAGGCGGCCCAGCGCATCTCCTACGCCTTCAACTGGTTCTACGCCGACTCCCGCGACACCGCGTACTACAACAGCGGCGCCAACCCCGAGCGCGCCGCCGGCGTCGACCCGGCCTTCCCCGTCCACGCACAGCAGGCCTACGAGTGGCGGGACTTCGACCCGCGGGACAACACCTCCGCGCAGACGCCGCCCGCCGCGCACCCGCAGTCCGTCAACCAGGACTACTACATCTCCTGGAACAACAAACAGGCCACCGACTACGCCTCCGGCGGCTTCGGCATGGGCGCCGTGCACCGCGGCGACCTGCTCGACGACCGGGTCAAGGCACTCGTCAAGGACGGCGGCGTCACCCGGGCCTCGCTCACCCGGGCCATGGCCGACGCGGCCGTCACCGATCTGCGCGGCGAACAGGTCCTGCCGGAACTGCTCGACGTCATCGGCACCAAGGCCGTCGACGACCCCGACTTGGCCGGGGCCGTGCAGCAGCTGGAGGCCTGGCGCAAGGCGGGCGCCCAGCGCAAGGAGACCGCGCGCGGCTCGCACACCTACGCGCACCCCGACGCCGTGCGCGTCATGGACGCCTGGTGGCCGAGGCTCGTCGAGGCCGCCTTCGCACCGGGGCTCGGCAAGGGCCTCTACGACGCGCTGACCGCGCAGCTCGGCGTCGACGAGGCGCCCTCGGCGGGCCACGGGCCGACCGGCGCGCACGCGGGATCCGCCTTCCAGTACGGCTGGTGGGGCTATGTCGACAAGGACCTGCGGACCGTCCTCGGGCGGCCCGTCGAGGGCTGGAGCCGCACCGCCCACTGCGGCGGCGGCACGCTCGACGCCTGCCGCGAGACGCTCCTCACCACCCTCAAGCAGGCCCTCGCCGTACCGGCGTCAGCGGTCTATCCCGGTGACGCCGCCTGCAAGGCGGGCGACCAGTGGTGCGCGGACGCGGTGATCCACCGCCCCCTCGGCGGCATCACGCACCGCGCGATCCAGTGGCAGAACCGCCCGACGTACCAGCAGGTGGTGGAGTTCCCCCGGCACCGCTAGCCGGGCCCCGAAGGGGCGCGGGGAACTGCGCGACCAGCCACAACGGACGCGCAGCTTCCCACCCACCACACCCCAACGGCGCTCACACGACGCCCATCCGCCCGGCCGCACACACGACCCGAACCAACTCCTGATGGCAGATGTCACTATGAGCCCCGCTGGGAGGGCCACCCCGCCTCACCACCGCGGCGGCGTCCACGCTCACGCACCCCCGCCGGGGCAGGGCGGCGCCCAGCCGCACGCGCCGGGCGCTGTCCGTGGCTTGGATTCCGTCGAACCCGACGGCGCCCCACCGCTCCCACAGGGCGAGGAAGCTCGCGGAGTCCCCGGCGAGCTTGGAGGCGAGCGGGTAGAGCTTGCCGAGGGCGTCGTCGTGCGATGAGTAGCAGGCGACCAGCGGCCCGTCGACGCGCTGCTGCACCCCGTGCAGGGCGCCGCCGCGCGACCGGTCGTGCGGCAGCCGCTCGCTGAACGCGTAGTGCGAGAAGGCGCCTTGCAGCAGCGTCGCCGACTTCACACCGTCCGCCCCGGCAGGCATGCCGCGCAGTCCGTACGACACCAGGCGGGCGCCGAAGCTGTGCCCGATCAGATGCACCCGCAGGCGGGGCACACGGGCGCAGAGCAGTCCGAGCGCGGGCCCGAGGCCGAGCTGGCCGACGGCTCCCGCGCGGCGCTTCATCGCGTAGTAGGAGCCCTGGCGCAGCAGTTCGCGGGCGCCGTGCCAGAGCCGTTTGCGCAGCCCGCCGAGGAGTTCGGGGCAGCCCGCGCTCTCCAGGGCGGCGGTGAGGACCTCGCAGACCTCGACGGCGTCGTCGGTGAGCATCGCGGGCTCGCCCGCGCCCGTGTCGTCGGCGAACTCGTGCGCGGGGCTGCTCTCGTGCACCGCCACCAGGTCGCGCACGTGCCGCGCGAACTCGTCGAGCCGGGAGCGGACCTCGGAGCGCTCCTCCAGCAACCGGGCCGCACGGTCGAGCCGGGCCGTCTGCTCGGGGCCCGGGAAAACCTGGGCGAGCAGCTGCCGCGTCGGCTCGTCGAGCGTGGGCGGCACGGCGGCGGCCCCGGGAACGCCGGGGGCCCTGGCGGCCGCGGACGGCTCGAAGTCCGGGACGCGCTCGTCGGGGAAGCGCATCGAGGGCCACAGCACGCCGACGTAGCCGAGGCGTACGTCCGGGGCCGTGAGTGAGGCGAAGGGGGTGAAGAAGCGCTGGTACAACGCGCGGGCACGCCGCTGGTCGTTGTTCCAGCCGTGCGCGAACACCAGGAGGTCGGTGATGCGCTTGTCCTCCGCGCCGGACAGGAGCCGGTCGCGCTGCGCGGCGTCGACGTCCCCGTCGGCGTCGAAGGTCAACTCCCAGTAGGGCTCCACGTCCACCATCGTCCCGCCGCCCGGGGGCGATGGCCAGATCTGCGGCATGACATACCGGATGTTTCCCGTGATCACGGGACAAGAGGCAGGGGAAACAGGGCGTGGAAACGAGACAGAGAGGCCGGTGCCGTCCCCCGGACGCACCGGCCCCCGCCTATGAGGGCTGCCGATCGGCCGCTGAGGGCTGCCGGTGGGCCGCCGTGACGTCGTGCAGATGTATGAGGACGTCGTGGGACGACGCCAGCGCGATCTTGTAGGGGCCGTCGGGCCAGCCCGAGCCGATGCTGTAGGTCGTCCGGGCCTTCCGGAGCCAGGAGCGGGCGGCCTCGGGGGCCGTGCGCAGATCGACGTAGTAGTCGTCGTGGCGGACCTTGTCGAGCGTGTGCTCGTTCATGTCCGGCGTGGCCGGGCCCACCGAGAAGGACTTCCAGGCCGCCTCGCCGTCGGGCTGCGCCATGAACGCGCCCCGGTCGAAGGTGAAGCCCACGCTCAGGTACTTCTTGCCGAGGCGGTCCCGCAGGAAGGCGCCCTGCATCTTCGGATAGCGCGGGTCGTACGAGGCGTACGCGACGTGGGCGTTGTGCGCCGAGAGCAGGACCTTCGTGCCCGTGTACCGCTGCCACCAGGCGGTGTTCTCCGCCATGATGCGGTCGCGGTACAGCATGGCGGCGCGGTCGCCCGCCGGGGTGTTCAGCGCGAAGGCGTAGATTTTCGCGGTCTGCTGGACGGACCGGGCGTGGTGCAGGGCCAGGGCGAACCGCTTGCCGCCGTGCTCCGGCCGGCGCGCCTGGAGGAGCCGGTAGGCCGTCCGCGCCCTCTCCGCGAGGCGCTCGCGCTCGGCCTGGGGCCTGCCCATGTGCGCGTCGCCGTCCGTCAGGCGCCGCAGCGGCGCGTACAGCTCGGTGATCCGGGGCAGCAGGTCCGGTTCGTGACGCCGTACGTAGTCCGTCACGCCGTCGTACAGCTCCTCGCCCGTCTGCGGGTAGTTGAGGTCGTTGCCCATGAAGCGGAGCTGCCGCCGCGGGTGCTCGGCGTTGTACGCGCGCATCCACGAGAGGAGCTCCACATACTCCTCGGTGTCCCAGGGGGTCTTCGCCAGCTCGCGGTGGACCAGCGCGCGCACGTCGCCCGCACCGCCGCGCACATAGGCGTCAAAGCGCAGCCCGGTCGTCCAGCTGACCTCCTGCGCGAAGGTGGTGAAGCCCTTGTCCTCGACCAGGTGGCGGAAGACCCGGTCCTTCATGGTGAAGAACTCGTGCGAGCCGTGCGTGGCCTCGCCCAGGCCCACCACCGTGGCGCCGCCCACCATCGCGTCCAGCGGCCGCAGGTCCTCGTTCGGGCCGCCCGGGGCGGTCGAGCGCAGCGGGTGCGCGACACGCTCGATGGCCCGCACCGGGTCGCCCTCGCGCGCCGCCGCCCCGGCGCCCTGCGGGGCGACCAGGGCCCCCGCGCCGACCGCGGCCGCCACCACCAGCAGCGGGGCCGTGCGCCGTGCCGTCCGTGTCATGCCGAACCACTCCTCAACTCGCCTGTCGTACGCCCGTCGTGAGCCACTGATCACGATCCCGGGTCCGGCGGCCCGTCACCAGCCGGGAAGCCCCCAGAGCGGGAGGGGGGCCCGCGCACCCTGAGACCTACCGGAAAACCGGTAGGGGTCCCGCCCCGACACCCGCCCCGATACCTGGCCCGACACCTGGTCCGGCGCCCGCCTCCGTCCCTTCCGGCGACCGGCGTCCGCCCGTCCCTGCGCCCGTCCCGGCGCCCGTTCCCCCGCCCGTGCACGGCCGGGACCTCCCCTTCCATCGAACATACCGACCGGTTAGTCTGCAGCCGCAGCGCGTCAGTGAGGCAGTGTGTTCGAGGCCGAAGGGGAGACCGTGGAGAGCTTGCGGGGCAAGGGAGTCGTCGTCACCGGAGCCGGGGGCGGGATCGGGGCCGCGCTGGCCCGCCGCTTCGCCGCGGCCGGGGCCCGCGTCGTCGTCAACGACCTGGACGCCGCCAAGGCCGCCGCCGTCGCCGAGGAGATCGGCGGGTCCGCCGTGCCGGGCGACGCCTCCGGGGTCGTGCCCGGCGCGCTCGCGGCCCTCGACGGCACCGTCGACGTGTACTGCGCCAACGCGGGCCTGGCGTCCGGCGGTTCCGAAGCCGCCGACGAGCAGGTGTGGGCGAGCGCCTGGGACGTGAACGTCATGGCGCACGTACGGGCCGCGCACGCGCTGCTGCCCGCCTGGCTGGAGCGCGGCGCGGGCCGGTTCGTGTCCACGGTGTCCGCGGCCGGGCTCCTCACCATGGTGGGCGCCGCCCCGTACAGCGTCACCAAGCACGGCGCGTACGCCTTCGCGGAGTGGCTCTCCCTCACCTACCGCCACCGGGGCCTCAAGGTGCACGCGATCTGCCCGCAGGGCGTGCGCACCGACATGCTCACCGCCGCCGGGTCCGCGGGCGAACTCGTGCTCGTGCCCACCGCCATCGAGCCGGAGGACGTCGCCGACGCCCTGTTCGCCGGGATGGCCGAGGACCGCTTCCTGATCCTGCCGCACCCCGAGGTCGCGGAGTACTACCGGGTGCGGGCGTCCGCCCCCGACAAGTGGCTCACCAGCATGAACCACATCCAGCGGAAATGGGAGGCGACGCGGCTCCCGTAGCCGTTCAGTGGGAAGATCCTCCGGCGGGAACCGCGTTGTCGCCGGAGACCGTGTGAACGACCGAACACAATCCAGGCGCACGCGTCAGCGGGCAGCACAGGAAACGGAAGGCAGGTGGCGGCAGTGGCCAGGACGACGGACGGTGACGGCACGCCCGTCCCGCAGCGGCTGCTCGCCGCCGCCACCCGGCTCTTCGCCGACCGCGGCTACGACCGCACGTCCGTGCAGGAGATCGTGGAGGCGGCCGGCGTCACCAAGGGTGCGCTGTACCACTACTTCGGCTCCAAGGACGACCTGCTGCACGAGGTGTACGCCCGTATGCTGCGGGTCCAGCAGGAGCGGCTCGACGCCTTCGCGGACGCGGACGCGCCGGTGGAGCGGCGGCTGCGGGACGCGGCGGCCGACGTCGTGGTGACCACCATCGCCAACCTCGACGACGCCGCGATCTTCTTCCGGTCCATGCACCACCTCAGCCCAGAGAAGCACAAGCAGGTGCGGGCCGAGCGCCGCCGCTACCACGAACGCTTCCGCGCGCTGGTCGAGGAGGGCCAGGAGTCGGGCGTCTTCTCCTCGGCGACCCCCGCGGACCTGGTGGTGGACTACCACTTCGGCTCGGTCCACCACCTGTCCACGTGGTACCGCCCCGACGGCCCGCTCTCTCCGCAACAGGTCGCGGACCACCTGGCGGACCTGCTGCTGAGGGCCCTGCGCCCGTAGCTCTCCCGCGGTGCCGTCCCGTCGGGCGGGACGGGAGGGCGCAGCCCCGGGCGCCGCCCCGTCGCCCGGCCGCCCGGCCGCCCAGCAGGGCAGCGCCCCGGGCCCGCCCCGCCGCTAGGCGTACCGCTTGAGCTCCCGCCGGGCCAGCGACCGCTGATGCACCTCGTCGGGGCCGTCGGCGAGCCGCAGCGTCCGCGCCGCGGCCCACAGCTCCGCCAGCGGGAAGTCCTGGCTCACCCCGCCCGCGCCGTGCAGCTGCACCGCGCGGTCCAGGATGTCGACGACCGCCCGGGGCGTCGCGATCTTGATGGCCTGGATCTCCGTGTGCGCGCCCTTGTTGCCCACGGTGTCCATCAGCCAGGCCGTCTTGAGCACGAGCAGCCGCAGCTGCTCCACCGTGACGCGCGCGTCGGCGATCCACTGCTGTACGACGCCCTGCCGGGCCAGCGGCTTGCCGAACGCGGTGCGGTCCAGGGCCCTGCGGCACATGAGCTCGATCGCCCGCTCGGCCATGCCGATGAGCCGCATGCAGTGGTGGATGCGCCCCGGCCCGAGCCGCGCCTGGGCGATGGCGAAACCGCCGCCCTCCTCGCCGACGAGGTTCGTCACGGGCACGCGCGCGTGGTCGAAGACGACCTCGGCGTGCCCTCCGTGGGAGTGGTCCTCGTACCCGTACACCGTCATGGCGCGGCGCACCTCGACGCCGGGGGTGTCGCGCGGGACGAGGACCATCGACTGCTGGCGGCGGATGTCGGGACCTTCCGGGTCCGTCTTGCCCATGACGATGAAGACCTCGCAGCGCGGGTTCATCGCCCCGGAGATGTACCACTTGCGGCCCGTGATCACGTACGCGTCGCCGTCGCGCCGGATGTGCGTGGTGATGTTCGTGGCGTCGGAGGAGGCCACCTCCGGCTCCGTCATCGCGAACGCCGAGCGGATCTCGCCCGCGAGCAGCGGCGCGAGCCAGCGCTCGCGCTGCTCGCCGGTGCCGAACTGGGCGAGCACCTCCATGTTGCCGGTGTCCGGCGCCGCGCAGTTCAGGGCGGTGGGCGCCAAGTGCGGGCTGCGGCCGGTGATTTCCGCGAGGGGCGCGTACTGGAGGTTCGTCAGGCCCGCGCCGTGCTCGGCGTCCGGCAGGAAGAGGTTCCACAGGCCCTGGCGGCGGGCCTCGGCCTTCAGGTCCTCGACGACGGCGGGTGTGTCCCACGGGGAGGCGAGGCGGGCGCGCTGTTCGTCGGCGACCTTCTCGGCCGGGTACACGTACGCGTCCATGAAGGCGAGCAGCTTGCCGCGCAGTTCTTCGGTACGGGCGTCGAATGCGAAGTCCATGGGGGCGGATCAGCCTTCCTGGAGGGTGGTCAGGCCGTGCTCGATGAACAGGGGCACCAGTTCGCCGATGCGGTCGAAGCCCGGGCCGACCGTCTGGCCCTGGGTGTAGCGGTAGTGGATGCCCTCCAGGATCACGGCGAGCTTGAACCAGGCGAACGCGGTGTACCAGGAGACCGCGGAGACGTCACGCCCGGAGCGGGCCGCGTACCGCTCGATCAGCTCGGCCGGATCCGGGTGCCCCGGAGCGCCCGCCGTGGTGCTGACGGGGGAGTCGGGCACCTCCAGGCGCACGCTGTACATCACCAGGAGCCCCAGGTCCGTCAGCGGGTCGCCGAGGGTCGACATCTCCCAGTCGAGGACGGCCGCGATGCGGTCCGTCCCGGACGTGGAATCGATCAGGACGTTGTCCAGGCGGTAGTCGCCGTGGACGACGGCGGGCGCGGGCGACGCGGGCAGCGCCCGGCCGAGCGCCGCGTGCAGCTCCTCGATGCCGGCGAGTTCGCGCCCGCGCGAGGCCGCGAGCTGCTTGCCCCAGCGGCGCAGCTGCCGGTCGAGGAAGCCCTCGGGCCGCCCGAAGTCGGCGAGCCCCACCGCCTCCGGGTCCACGGCGTGCAGGTCCACGAGCGCGTCGACGAGGCCGAGCACCGTGGCCCGGGTGCGCTCGGGCCCGAGCGGAGCGAGCTGCTCCGCCGTGCGGTACGGCGTGCCCTCGACGAACTCCATGACGTAGAAGGGCGCCCCGACGACCGACTCGTCCTCGCACAGCAGCACGGGACGGGGCACCGGCACGGCGGTCGGGTGCAGCGCGCTGATCACCCGGTGCTCGCGCCGCATGTCGTGCGCGGTGGCCAGGACGTGGCCGAGCGGCGGGCGGCGCACCACCCAGCGGGCGGCCCCGTCCGTGACGGCGTACGTGAGGTTGGACCGGCCGCCTTCGATGAGGCGGGCCGTGAGCGGGCCGCCGCCGAGCAGTCCCGGGCGCGCGCGGTCGAGGTGGCCGCGCAGCCGGTCGAGGTCGAGGCCGGGCGGGTGGTCTGCGCTCATGGGCGGTCGCTCCTGATCGTGGACGGGCACGTGCGGACGGACGGGCGTCGAACTGGCGGCAAACGCGCTGGCGTTCATGATGCCGACCAGTCGGTATGTCGTCCAGAGGGGGTGCTCGAACGTGATCAGGATCGCGGCCGCCGCCACGGCGCGGGCCCGGCGAGGGCGCGCCCGGGGCGTGGCGGGGGCGGGCTCAGGCGGTCAGTGGTCGTCCCAGTGGCCGTCGTGGGCCGCGTGCCGGTGCCCGTCGTGCACGTAGTCCACGTGGTCGCCGTGCGGCACGGAGGCGTGCCCGCAGTCCGTGCCGTGCTGGTGCTCGTGGCCGTCGTGCGCGACGTGGCCGCCCGGCTCGCACTCGTCGTAGTGGCCGCCGTGCGCGCGGTGCAGATGGCCGTCGTGCGCGTAGTCGACGTGGTCGCCGTGCGGGACCTCGGGGTGGCCGCAGGCCGGGCCGTGCGCGTGGTCGTGGGCGGGGTTGTTCCTGATGGGCGACGGTCATGGGACGTGCCTCCCGGAGAGGGGCCTGATGACCCTCTCAGGCTAGTCCTCGATGCCCCTTTGGTCCCGTTGTGTCAGCGTGCTGCGTAGTGTCATGACTGCGTAAGGCGACTCGATGAAAGCGATCAGCTACCGCGCGTACGGCGGCGCCGAGGTCCTGGAGTACGGCGACGTGCGCGACCCGAAGGTCGGCCCGGACTCCGTCCTGGTCAAGGTCCGGGCCGCGGCCGTCAACCCGGTCGACCACAAGTGCCGCGAGGGCTACCTCGACGCCGTCCTGGACCCGGTCTTCCCGGTGATCCCCGGCTGGGACGTGGCGGGCGTGGTGGTCCAGCCCGGCGTCGCCGTCCCGGAGTTCGCCGTCGGCGACGAGGTCATCGGCTACGTGCGCGAGGACTTCCTGTCCCGGGGCACGCTCGCCGAGTACGTGGCCGCGCCCGTGCGCACCCTGGCCCGCAAGCCCCGCAACCTCACCTTCGAGGAGGCCGCGGGCCTGCCGCTGGCCGGGCTCACCGCCTACCAGGTGGTCCACCGGGCGCTCACCGTGGGTGAGGGCGACGTCGTCCTGGTGCACGCGGCCGCGGGCGGTGTCGGCTCCTTCGCCGTCCAGCTCGCCCGGCACGCGGGCGCCCGCGTCATCGGCACCGCGAGCGAGCGCAACCACGCCTATCTGCGGGAGCTGGGCGCCGAGCCCGTCACCTACGGCGAGGGCCTCGCCGAGCGGGTGCGCGCCCTCGCCCCCGAGGGCGTCGACGCCGCCTTCGACACCATCGGCGGCGACACGCTGAGGGTCTCCGCCGAGCTGCTCGCGCCCGGCGGCCGCCTCGCCTCCGTCGCCGACGGCTCCGTGATCGGCCTGGGCGGCCGGTACTGCTTCGTCCGCCCCGACGCGGACGACCTGCGGCACCTCACCGACCTCGCGGAGCAGGACGTGCTCACCGTCCACGTCGACGCGACGTTCCCGCTGGAGCGGGCCGCGGACGCGCACCGCCTGAGCGAACAGGGACGCACCCGAGGGAAGATCGTGGTCACGGTGGACTGGGCGGCCGAAGGGGACTAGCCCCTGGGCGCCCCGGGGCACCGCCGCCGTGCCCTCAGAACAGCGCCACCAGCCCGCACAGCGCGAGCGCCGCCGCGCACAGCGACGCCACCGTCGCCGCCCGAGCGTCCAGCGCGCGCGGGCGCGCCACCGCGAGCTCCGTGATCCTGCGGTGCGCCACCGCGAGGAAGCCGAGCCAGAGCAGCAGGGCCAGCGCGCACGCCACGACGCCCGCCGCCGACGGGCCACGGTGCAGGGCCGTCCGCGCCGCGAGCACCGCGACGACCGTGCACGTCAGAGTCGTACGCCGCCACGCGAGCCGGGTGCGCTCGGGCTGGAGGCCCGGGTCCCGGACCGCGAAGGACCCCTCCGGCACCGCCTCCGTCACCCTTCCCAGCCGAACAGCACGACCGCCACCATCGCGACCGCGACCACCGCCACCGCGAGGCCGAGCAGCACGGGGAAGCGCGAGACCGGGAGGTCCTCGCCGCGCCGCATGGCCCGCTCGCACCGCACCCAGTGGTTGACCGCCCGCAGCGCGCACAGCACCCCGGCGCCGAGCAGCGCCAGCGCGAGCCCGACGCGGGCGCCCCAGCGCAGGTCGGGCAGGAACTGGTCCACGGCGAAGCCGCCGCCGACCAGCGCGAGCGCGGTGCGCAGCCAGGCCAGGAAGGTGCGCTCGTTGGCCAGGGAGAAGCGGTAGTCCGGGGTGTCGCCCTCGTCCCGCAGCCCGGCGGGGCTGAACCACAGCCGCAGCCCGCGCCGACCGCCGGACCCCGCCCCGGGTGTCGCCGGGGTGTCTTCCCCGCTGCGCCCGCCCGTCATCGGGCCGCTCTGAAGTCGCACAGGCGCCGGTACGCCTCCAGGCCGTCCGGCACCCACGCCCACTCCTCGGCGCGGCCCGCGAGTTCCGCGTCGGTCAGGAAGTCGTGCCAGGCGACCTCCTCCACCTGCGGATCCACCGGGCCCGCGCAGCGGACCTCGTAGAGGTACGACCACCAGGTGCGGCCCGCGCCGTCGTCGTACAGGAACTTGAACAGCGGGGTGGGGCGGGGGAGTCCGCGGACGCCGAGCTCCTCCTGGGCCTCGCGCAGGGCCGCGTCGTCGTAGGACTCGCCCGCGCCGACGACCCCGCCGACGAACATGTCGTACAGCGAGGGGAAGACGAGCTTCGTGGCGGTGCGGCGGTGCACGAAGACGCGGCCCTCGGCGTCGCGGGCCTCGATGAAGACGCAGCGGTGGCGCAGGCCGCGGGCGTACGCCTCGCCGCGCGGGGCCTCGCCGATCACGCGGTCGTGCTCGTCGACGATGGCCAGGATCTCGTCCGCCGGATGCGTGGCGTCAGCACTCATACGGCCATCCTGACAGGTCAGCGCAGGGCGGAGGCCCGCGCCCCGCTGCTCCCGCCGCCCGTGCCCGCGGGCATCGCCGGATGCAGGCCGAGCAGCACGATGCCGGTCACGATCCCGGCGAGGCCCGCCGCCTCCCACGCCAGGGCCGCGGTGTCCGTCCGCAGCCGGTCGCCGAGGAAGCCGACGCCGCAGGCGATGCCCGCGAGCGGCTGGGCGGCGGTGAGCGCGGGCAGGGACATCCGCAGCGGCGCCATCTCGAACGCGCTCTGCACGAGGACGAGCCCGGTGACGCCGAGCACCAGGACCGCGTACGGCTGCCAGCCGCCGAGGAGCTCGGCCCAGCCGCCCGCGACGAACCGCTCCTCGCTGACCCGCGTCAGCGCGTCCTGCACGCCGTAGAGCAGCCCGGCCGCGACCCCGAGCAGCGCGGGCCCGGAGCCGAGGGGGGACTTCTTCGCCGGCGCGGCCAGGGCCAGGGCCCCGCCGGTCATCACGCCGAGGACCAGCCAGTGCCGCAGCGGATCGGGGTCGGCGGCGCCGCCGCGCGGCTCGCCCGCCACGATGAAGGCCGTCACACCGCCCGCGAGCAGCGCGAGCCCGGCCCAGCCCTGACGGCCGAGCGGCTGCTTGGTCTGGTGCCGCGAGAGCGCGAGGGCGAACAGCAGGTTCGTGGCGAGCAGCGGCTCCACCAGGGTGACCTCGCCCTCCCCGAGCGCGAGGGCGCCGAGCACCATGCCGCACACCATCAGGCCGATGCCGCCCAGCCAGCGCGGCACCCGCACCAGGTCGAGCAGGAGGCGCGGCGAGAGGAAGTCGCCGAGCGGGGCCCGCTGGGCGGCGTTCTGCTGGAGCACGAAGCCGACGCCGAGGCAGCAGGCCGCGGCGACGGACAGGAGCAGGACCAGAACCGACACGTGAGGTACCTCGGACTCGGCGGCGGTCGGGCAAGCGGTACCCGGCCGACGATAGCGGCCCCCGCCCCCTCCGGGGCCGGACCGTGGACGCCCCGCGCCCGGATCCCGGCCGGTCGATGGCCGGTCCATGCCGGTCCGTGCCGGTCCATGGCCGGCCCGCAGGCGGATGGCGGCTGGTCCGCGCCCGGACGACTGGCGGAGCGCGGGGCGGCCCGGGTCCACGCCCCGCCCGGCCCGCGGCCGAGACACGGGCGGTCCGCGGGCGCCCCGCGGCCGGGCCACCGGCGGCGCGCGACTGGAACGAGGCCGGGCCCCTGGAGGTCCGCGGTTGATCACGCGCAGCCCACCGGCGGCACGCGCCCGGATCACGGCCGGGCCGAGGCTGGGCCATCGGCGGCCCGCGGCTGACCACGGGCAGGCCATGGACAGTCCATCGGCGGCCCGGAGGCGGACCACGGCCTGATCGAGGCCGGGCCACCGGCGGTGCGCGGCCGGAACGAGGCCGGGCTCCTGGAGGTCCGCGGTTGATCACGGGCAGTCCACCGGCGCCACGCGGCCGGACCATGGCCGGACGACGGCCGAACCACGGCTGGGCCACCGGCGGCCCGGAGGCGGACCACGGCCGGACTGAGGCCGGGCCACCGGCGGCCCGCGGCCGGGACGAGGCCGAGCCCTTGGCGGTCCGCGGCTGATCATGCGTAGCCCACTGGCGGCACGCGCCCGGACCACGGGCAGGCCACCGGCGACCCGGAGGCGGACCACGGCCGGACCACGGCCGTGCCGAGGCCGGGCCATCGGCGGCCCGGGGGCGGACCACGGCCGGGTCCCGGGCCGACCCCGGGTCCGGGGGCGGGTGCCCTGGGCCCGTGGCCGACCCGGCACGGGTGACCCGTACCGGACTGTTGACGTCCGGCCCCGCGCTATCCAGGATCTGACCCACGGGTAACACGCGTCCGCGCGCACGCGCCACCGCCGGCGGACGCACCGCCCCGCCACTGCTCGGCGCGCGCGATCGAGGGCCGAGCCGGAAGTCGAGAAGGAGCCGTCATGGCCTACGACGCGGACGTCATCGTGATCGGTGCGGGGCTCGCCGGGCTCACGGCCACCGCCGAGCTCGTCGACGCGGGGCGCAGGGTGATCCTGGTCGACCAGGAGCCGGAGCAGTCCCTGGGCGGGCAGGCCCACTGGTCCTTCGGCGGGCTCTTCTTCGTCGGCTCCCCCGAGCAGCGGCGCATGCGGATCAAGGACCACCGCGAACTGGCCCTCCAGGACTGGATGGGCACGGCCGCCTTCGACCGTGCGGAGGACCACTGGCCGCGCGAGTGGGCCAAGGCGTACGTGGACTTCGCGTGCGGCGAGAAGCGGGCCTGGCTGCACGGCCTCGGCGTGCGGTTCTTCCCGGTCGTCGGCTGGGCCGAGCGCGGCGGCTACGACGCCCAGGGGCACGGCAACTCCGTGCCCCGCTTCCACATCACCTGGGGGACGGGGCCCGGACTGCTCGCCCCGTTCGTGCGCCGCGTGCGCGAGGGCGTCGAACGCGGCCTCGTCCAGCTGAGGTTCCGCCACCGCGTCACCGGCCTCGGCCGCAGCGCGGGCGTGGTCGACACCGTGACCGGCGAGGTCCTCGAGCCGTCGACGGCCGAGCGCGGCACGGCCAGCAGCCGCGAGGTCACCGGGTCCTTCGAGTTCCGCGCCCAGGCGGTGATCGTCACCTCCGGCGGCATCGGCGGCAACCACGACCTGGTCCGCGCCAACTGGCCCGAGCGGCTCGGCAGTCCGCCCGCGAAGATGCTCTCCGGGGTGCCCGCGCACGTCGACGGCCTGATGCTGGGCATCGCCGAGCGGGCGGGCGCGCGCCTGATCAACCGCGACCGCATGTGGCACTACACCGAGGGCATCGAGAACTGGAACCCCATCTGGGCCGGGCACGGCATCCGCATCCTGCCGGGCCCGTCCTCGCTGTGGCTGGACGCGCGCGGCGACCGGCTGCCCGTGCCGCTGTTCCCCGGCTTCGACACCCTGGGCACGCTCGGCCACATCATGGGCACCGGGTACGACCACACGTGGTTCGTGCTCAACCAGCGCGTCATCGGCAAGGAGTTCACCCTGTCGGGCTCCGAGCAGAACCCCGACCTGACCGGCAAGTCCGTGCGCGGGGTCATCGAGCGGGCGCGGGCCGACGTACCCGGACCGGTGCGGGCGTTCATGGACCACGGCGTCGACTTCGTCGTGGAGAAGGACCTCGGCGCCCTGGTGCGCGGCATGAACGCGCTCACCAAGGAACCCCTCATCGACGAGGCGGCCCTGCACCGCACGATCGCCGCCCGTGACCGCGAGGTCGTCAACCCCTTCACCAAGGACCTCCAGGTCATGGCCATCCGTGGCGCGCGCAAATTCCTCGGCGACCGGCTGATCCGCTCCGCCGCGCCGCACCGCCTCCTCGACCCCGGCGCGGGACCGCTGATCGCGGTGCGTCTGAACATCCTCACGCGCAAGACGCTCGGCGGCCTGGAGACCGACCTGTCCTCGCGCGTCCTGCGGGAGGGCGGCGAACCGCTGCCGGGCGTGTACGCCGCGGGCGAGGCCGCCGGGTTCGGCGGCGGCGGAGTGCACGGCTACCGCTCCCTGGAGGGCACCTTCCTCGGCGGCTGCCTCTTCTCGGGGCGCGCCGCGGGGCGTGCGGCTGCAAAGGCCGTCGACTAGCGGGGCGTTGGCGGCGGCGCCGCGCCTGGTGTCCGCCGCCCCCGGGGAGCCGCCGCGCGCCGCCCGGACCCGTGAAGGAGTTCGTCAGGGTGCGTGGGAGACGTGTCAAGGTGCTTGGGGCGCCTGGGCCTTGACGCGGAGCGCCGCCTACCGGTTGGCTGTGCGAGATCGCCTGCCCGCCTACCGCGTCTTGGGAGGACGCCCGCGGTGTCCCCACCCCCACCACTCGGTCGCTCTCGCAAACGTGCGAGCCACGTCTTCGACGCCGCACTCGACGACGCCGAACTCGTCGCCGCGCGCGCCGCGCTGGCGCAGGGCCGCTGGACCGAGGTGCGGGAGCTGCTCGCCGCCACCGGCGACGACTGGGACCGCCGCGGCCACCGCTGCGACGTCCTCGCCCGCGAACCGAGCACCACGGCGTGGATCCGCGACTGGCGGCTCGCCGAACCGGAGAGCGCCGACGCCGCCGTGCTGCTCGCCCACGCCGCCGTGCACCGCGCGCTGCGCGGCAAGGAGCGCTCCGAGAAGGCCCGCACCGCCTGCCGGGAGGCGGCGGCACGCGTCCCCGCCGACCCGACGCCCTGGCTGGCGCTGCTGCTCCTGGAGCGCTCGCTCGGCCACGAGGAGGACGTCGTACGGCTCTTCGACGAGGTCAGGCACCGCCACCCCGAGCACCACCACGCGCACTACCTGATGCTCGCGCGGCTCGCCGAGCGCCGGCCCGGCGCCGGGCAGGACCCGCTGCACGAGGTGTACGACTTCGCCACCTGGGCGGCCGAGCAGGTGCCCGCCCACTCGCCGCTCGCGGTGCTCCCGGTCGTCGCGCACGCCGAGCGCTACCGGGTGCTCGCCGCCGCGGGCAGCGAGAGCCACGACCCGGTCGCCTCCGGGCACTGGTCGAGCCGCCGCGCCCGGCAGGTGATGAAGGCCTCCTTCGACTGGTGGCTCGCATGGGAGACCCCGGGCGGCGCCCCGGCGGGCACCGCCCACCCGCGCGCCTTCGTCGACCTCAACTTCCTTGCCCACGCCACGTTCTGCGAGGGCCGGTCGGCCGAGGCCGCCGCGCTGTTCCACCGCATCGGCCGGCACGCGACCGAAGCGCCCTGGTCGTACCCCGACCGGGACCCGTACGAGGCCTACACCGCCGCGCGGGCTGCCGCGCTCGGCACCGCGTGACGCGTAGGCGGCACCACACCAGACCGATCGACCCACGACCAGCGGAAAGGACGACCGCGCCATGGCGACGGGCAGTTCGAACGCGAGTGCAAGCAGAGCGGGGCGCCCCACGGGACCGGGAACCGGGGCCCACGGCAGGCCCGCCGCGGGCCAGGGGGACATCAACACGTACATGGGCCAGGAGCGGGCGCTGCGCGCGGGCCGCCTCGGCACGGCGGGGCTGCTGCTCTCCGTGCTCGCCGCCACCGGGCCGCTGATGGTGGTCGCGGGCGTCATGCCCACCACGTACGGCGTGATGGGCGTGGTCGGTCAGCCCCTGCTCTTCCTCGCGCTCGGCGTCGTCCTCGCCCTGTTCAGCTTCGGCTACGCGGAGATGAGCAGGCACGTCCACAACGCCGGGGCCTTCTACGCCTACATATCGCGCGGGCTCGGCGGCACCGCGGGCGCGGGCGCCTCCGCCGTCGCGCTCGTCGCCTACAGCGCGCTCCAGGCGGGCCTGTACGGCCTGCTGGGCTTCGAGGTGTCCGGGCTGCTCGCCAAGTACGCGGACACCACCGTCGCCTGGTGGATCCCGGCGCTCGTGACCGTGGCCCTCGTCGCCGTGCTCGGCTGGCTGAAGATCGACCTCAACGCGCGCGTGCTCGGCGTGCTGCTGCTCGTGGAGGTCGCCCTCGTCGTCATCTTCGACGTCGCCGCCCTGGCCGACCCCTCCGCCGAGGGCGTGTCCCTGCACGCCTTCAACCCCGACACGCTCACCGGCGCGGGCGTCGCCACCTCCCTGTGCTTCTGCATCGCCGCGTTCACCGGCTTCGAGCAGGCGCCCGTGTACGCGGAGGAGACCAGCCGCCCCCAGGTCGTCGTGGCCCGCGTGATGTTCTTCGCCGTGGGGTTCGTCGCCGTCTTCTTCGCGCTCAGCTCCTGGGCGCTCACGGTGGCCGCGGGGCCCTCGGGCATCGTGCCCGCCGCGCGCGAACAGAGCGCGGGCCTGCTCTTCGGCCTCACCGAGTCCCGGCTCGGCGGCACCTTCACCGACGTCCTGCACGTCCTGTTCGTGACCGGCATGTTCGCGGCGGTCCTCAGCTTCCACAACGTGGTCGCGCGGTACGCGTTCGCGATGGGCCGCGAGGGCCTGCTCCCGGCCGCCTTCGGCCGGACCAGCAGCGCGAGCGGCGCGCCCGGCACCGGCTCGCTGCTGCAGACCGTGGTGGCCGCCGTCGTGGTGGTGGGCTTCGCCGTCGCCGACGACAAGCCCGCGGGCGATCCCACCGCGCCCGTCCTGCACCTGTTCACCTGGGGCGGCAACGTCGGCGCGCTCGGCGTGCTGCTGCTCATGGCCACCGCGTCCGTGGCGGTCATCGTCTTCTTCGTGCGCCGCGGGGCCGCGCGCGTCCAGCTCTGGCGCCTGGTGGCCTCCGGGCTCGCGGCCGTCGCCCTGCTGGTCATCGCGGGCTACACCGTCAAGGACTTCGACATCCTCGTGTCCGCGGGGCCCGACTCGGCCCTGCCCTGGCTGCTGCCCGGCGTCATCGCGGCGGCGGCGGTCATCGGCCTCGCCCACGGCGCCTACCTCCGCGCCCGCAGGCCCGCGGCCCACGCCCGCATCGGCCTGGGCAACGAGGCCTTCCAGCTGGAGAAGGCCGCGACGACGCCGCCGGGGGTCTAGGGCCGGTCCGGAGCGTGCCGAAGAGGCCGCCGCCCACCCGCCCCGGGCAGGGGCGGACGGGCGGCGGCCTCGGTTCGGTACGGCGCGGCCGGGGTTACAGCACGAGCGAAAGGAGCATCACGAAGCCGAGCGCCACCACCGAGATGATCGTCTCCATCACCGACCACGTCTTGATCGTCTGGCCGACGTCCAGGCCGAAGTACTCCTTCACCAGCCAGAACCCGGCGTCGTTCACATGGCTGAAGAAGAGCGAGCCCGCACCGATCGCCAGGACGAGCAGGGCCGCGTGCGAGGTGGACATGTCCGCCGCGAGCGGTGCCACGAGCCCCGCCGCCGAGATCGTCGCCACGGTTGCGGAGCCCGTCGCGAGCCGGATCGCGACGGCGATCAGCCAGGCGAGCAGCAGCGCGGGGACGGACCAGTCCTCGGAGAAGTCGAGGATCATCTGCCCGACCCCGACGTCGATGAGCGTCTGCTTGAAGCCGCCGCCCGCGCCGACGATCATCAGGACGCCCGCGATGGGCGCGAGCGACTTCTCGACGGTCGTGGAGAGCCGCTCCTTGGTGAAGCCCGCGGCCCGCCCCAGCGTGAACATGCCTACGAGCACCGCCGCGAGCAGTGCGATCAGCGGCGAGCCGACGACGTCGAAGACGCGCTGCACGGTCGCCTCGGGATCGTCCACGACGATGTCGACCAGCGCCTTGGAGAGCATGAGGACGACGGGCAGCAGCACGGTGGCGACCGTGACGCCGAACCCGGGCCGCTTCTCCAGTTCCTCGGAGGCCCGCTGCGGAATCATCTTCTCCGGCGGTGCCACGTCCACCCAGCGCGCGGCGACCTTGGAGAACACCGGCCCCGCGATGATCACGGTGGGGACGGCGACGAGCACGCCGAGGGCCAGCGTCACGCCGAGGTTGGCCTGGACCGCGTCGATGGCCACGAGCGGGCCGGGGTGCGGCGGGATCAGGCCGTGCATCACGGACAGACCGGCGAGCGCGGGGATGCCGATCCGCATCAGCGAGTAGTTGCCGCGCTGGGCGACCATGAGCACGACCGGGATCAGCAGGACGATGCCGACCTCGAAGAAGAGCGGGAGCCCGATCACCGAGGCGATCAGGACCATGGCCCACGGCATGGCCCGGCCGCCGGAACCTCCGGCCCTGGCCAGGATCGTGTCCACGATCTGGTCGGCGCCGCCGGAGTCCGCGAGCAGCTTGCCGAGGATCGCGCCGAGCGCGATGAGCACGCCCACGCCCGCCACGGTGTTGCCGAGCCCGCTGGTGAAGCTGGCGATGGCCTTGTCGAGCGGGGCCCCGGCGAAGGCGCCGAGGGCCAGCGAGCCGATGGTCAGCGCCAGGAAGGCGTGGACCTTGAACTTCGTGATGAGCAGGACGATGACGGCGATGCCCGCGAGGACGGCGATGCCGAGCTGGGCATGGCCCGCCGAGGTGATCGGTTCGACGGGGTCCGCTGCCAGCATCTCGACGCTGAGACTGGTCACGGTGGTTCCTTGTGCGTGTGGGCGTACGTCGGCCTGAGGGCGTACGTACGTGAGGGGGCAGGGAAGGGAGGGGTGGGGGAGGGGCGCGGGGGGAGCAGGGCGGGCAGGGGCCTACCGGGCGGCCAGGGCCTTCGCCGCCCGGTCCGCGATGTCCTCCGGCGTGCCCGCGACGTCCACGGCCACGCCCGCCTCGTCCGCGCCGAGCGGTTGCAGGGTCGCGAACTGGGAGTCCAGGAGCGCGGTCGGCATGAAGTGGCCCTCGCGGTGGCTCATCCGGTCCTCGATGAGGGCCCGGTCGCCGGTGAGGTGGACGAAGACGAGGCCGGGCGCGGCGGACCGCAGCCGATCGCGGTAGCCGCGCTTGAGGGCGGAGCAGCTGACGACGCCGCCGCGCCCGGCACGGAGCCGCGCCCAGGCGCCGATGGCGTCGAGCCAGGGCCATCGGTCGTCGTCGGTCAGGGGCGTGCCGGACGACATCTTGGCGATGTTGGCCTGCGGGTGGAAGTCGTCGCCCTCGGCGTAGGGCACGCCGAGCCGGGCGGCGAGCAGGGGGCCGACCGTGGTCTTGCCCGTTCCTGCGACGCCCATCACTACGACGACGTGGGGGGTGCTCATCGCTGCTGCCTCGCTGTCTTCATCGACATCGGCCGGGTTCCTCGCCCGCTCCCCGAACGGGGATTTCGGACACGGACCCGTTCCGTTCACGCCACTGAAACTCATTAGGTCAGACAAATTCAAGAGCCTGTGACAGAAAAGTCTGACTTTTTCACCGTGCTGCTCTCCTCGTACGCTGACCCCATGACCGCACAGGCCCCGGGGCTGCACGCCCGCGTACTGGACAGCCTCGGGCCCAGCATCACCGGGGGCGAGTACCCGCCCGGCAGTGTCCTGCGCACGGACGAGCTGGCGCAGCGCTTCGAGGTGTCCAGGTCCGTGATGCGCGAGGCGGTGCGGGTCCTGGAGTCCATGCACCTGGTCGCGTCGCGGCGCCGCGTCGGCGTGACCGTGCTGCCCACCGCGGAGTGGAACGTCTACGACCCGCAGGTCATCCGCTGGCGCCTGGCCGGCGCCGACCGCCCGCGCCAGCTGCGCTCCCTGACCGTCCTGCGCTCGGCGGTCGAGCCGGTCGCCGCGGGCCTCGCCGCGCGCCACGCCACGGCCGAGCAGTGCGCCGCCCTGACCGAGTACGCCCTCGGCATGGTCGCCACCTCGCGCGGCCAGCAGCTGGACGCGTACCTGGTGCACGACATCGCCTTCCACCGCACCGTCCTGAACGCCTCGGGCAACGAGATGTTCGCCCGCCTCGGCGACGTCGTCGCCGAGGTCCTGACCGGCCGTACGCACCACGACGTGATGTTCGAGGACCCCGACCCGGCGGCCGTGACCCTGCACGTGCGCCTCGCCGAGGCGGTGCGGGAGGGCGACCCAGCCCGCGCCGAGGCCCTGACCCGCGAGATCGCGGAAGGCGCCCTCCAGGAACTGGACGTCCTGGCCCCGTGACGGCCCGCGGCCCTCCGGGGCCCGCCCGCCGCCCCGCCCCCGCCGCGCACCCGCCCCGCCCGGCAGAATGACCCGCATGTCCCCACGTGCACCCCGCGCCCCCCGCCCCCGGGCCTGCCCCTGCGGCCCCGCCCTGCTGTACGACAAGTGCTGCGGGCGGCTGCACCGCGGTGCAGCGGCCGCCGCCACGCCCGAGGAGCTGATGCGGTCGCGCTACAGCGCCTTCGCCGTGCGCGACGAGGCCTATCTGCTGCGGACGTGGCATCCGCGCACCCGCCCGCCGGGCGTCGACTTCGACCCGGCGCTGCGCTGGACGGGCCTGGAGATCGAGGACACCACCGACGGCACCGCCTTCCACAGCTCGGGCACGGTCACCTTCCGCGCCGCCTACCGCGACGGCGGCAGCCCGGGCGCCCTGCACGAGCGCAGCCGGTTCGAACGGGTCGACGGCGCCTGGGTCTACGTGGACGGCGACTTCATCGACTGACCCGCCCGCGCCCGTCACGACCCGGCCACCGCCGCACCCGGCGCCGTGGGGTGCGTGGGAGCCGAGGCCCGCGAGGGACGCCCCGCGCGGCCGCCGCACGCCGCTGACGGGCCAGGACACCGCCGCCCGCCCGCCAGTTCGACCCCGTGCGCGGCCCCCGCACATGGCGGGATCGCGCGCTGCGGCCGCCCCGCGCCGCCAGTAGCGTCGACGCCTCCCGCCGTGTACGCGACCTCGTGCGAAGGGAAGCGCCCGATGGCCCAAGCGACACCGTACGAGCGGAGTTACGAGCGCTATCTGGGCGGCAGCCCCGAAGCGGAGCGCCGTGTCTTCGAACGGCTCGCCCGCGAGCTGATGAGGGTCCAGGACGTCAACAAGCGGGCGGCGGGCGCCGGTTCCCTGGCCCGCACCCAGCACGCCAAGGCCGTGCTCGGCGTGGAGAACGCGCGCCTGCGCTTCCACGACGACCTGCCCGACGCGCTCCGCGGCGGCTTCGCCCGGCCCGGCGCCGAGTACCCGGCGACCGTACGGCTCTCCAACGCCAGCGGCATCCGGCAGGCCGACGGCGCCGCCGACCTGCGCGGCATCGCCGTACGCGTCGACGTGTCGGCCGACGAGAGCCACGACCTGCTCGCCACCAACTGGCCGGTGTCGCACGCCAAGGACGCCCCCGAGTTCGTCGCCTTCGCCCGGGCCATGGCGGGCGCCCACACCCCGCTCCGGGCCGCCCTCGGCCTCTTCGTCAAGCTTCCGCTGGCCGTCGGCCCGGCCACCGCCACCCGCATGCGGCGCACCGTACGAGCCGCCACCCGGCGCACCGTCACCAGCCTGGCGGGCGAGACGTACTGGAGCCGCGGCGCGATCCTGTGGGGCGACGCGGGGCCCGTCCGCTATCTGCTGCGCCCGGCGGGCGGCGCCGCACCCGGGCCGCGCTCCGACCGGCGCGACCCCAACCGCCTGCGCCGCGACCTCGAACACCGGCTCGCCGGCTCCGACGTCTCCTTCGACCTGTGCGTCCAGCGGTACGTCGACGAGACGCGCACCCCCATCGAGGACGGCGCTGCCGACTGGCGCGAGGCCGTCGCGCCCGCCCTGCCCGTCGCCCGGCTCACCATCCCCAGCCAGGACCTCGACACCGCCGAGGCCCGCGCCGCCGCGGGCCGCGTCGAGGAACTGGCCTTCAACCCCTGGTACACCACCGACGACTTCCGGCCGCTCGGCAACCTCAACCGCGCCCGCAAGGCCGCCTACGAAGCGAGCGCCGCCCACCGCGCGGGCCTGCGCTTCCGCTCCCCGGAGCCCCTGCGCAACCGGATCCTGTCGGCGCCTGTCGGCGCCGCCTTCCGGCTCCTCAACCGCTCGGTGCCCTGGCACCGCCTGCCGACGTGGGCGAGCCTGCTCAACCTGGTCTTCCTGCGCAGGGCGCTGCGCCGCTTCAACCTCATCGACACCGACGCGCACGAGGCACCGCCGAAGCCCGGGCCCGTGCCGCGCCCGCCCGACGAGCGGCTGCGTGCCGCGCGCAGCTACGACGGCACGTACAACGACCTGTCCGCGCCCGCCATGGGCTCCGTCGGCGCGGCCTTCGGGCGCAACCTCACCCCCGACTACCGCCCCGACCTCTTCGACACGCCGAACCCCGTCACCGTCAGCAGGCAGCTCCTGCACCGCGAGACCTTCCTGCCCGCGACCTCGCTGAACGTCCTCGCCGCCGCCTGGATCCAGTTCCAGGTGCACGACTGGGTCAACCACCGCCGCCACCCCGCGGGCACCAAGACCGTCGAGGTGCCGCTGCCCGGCGGGATGTCCTGGCGCAACACGCCCGGCGGCCCCGCCGAGACCGTGATGCGCTTCGCCGAGAACGAGGGCCTGCCCGTGCCCGACGGGCGCCCGCCGGTCCTCTTCGGCAACACCGCCTCGCACTGGTGGGACGGCTCCGAGGTGTACGGCGCGGACGAGACGACCGCGCGCTCCCTGCGCACGCCCGACGGCGGCGCCCGGCTGCGCCTGGAGCAGGGGCATCTGCCGATCGGCCGGCACGGCGTTCCGCTCAGCGGCTTCACCGACAGCTGGTGGCTCGGCCTCAGCGTCATGCACACCCTCTTCGCACGCGAGCACAACGCCGTCTGCGACGCCCTGCGCGGGGCCTACCCGGCCATGAGCGAGGAGTCCGTCTACCAGACGGCCCGGCTCGTCGTCTCCGCCCTCATCGCCAAGATCCACACCGTGGAGTGGACCCCCGCGATCCTCGCCACCGAGGCCCTCGACATCGGATTGCACACCAACTGGGACGGCCCGCCGGACAGCTGGCTCACCAAGCTCGGCCTGTGGCTCTTCGACGCCCACGCGCTCACCGGCATCCCGGGCACGCTGCCCGACCACCACCACACGCCGTACTCCCTCACCGAGGACTTCGTCACCGTCTACCGCATGCACCCGCTGATCCCCGACGACTTCGAGCTGCGCGAGCACCAGTTCGGGCAGCGCCTCGAAACCGTCGGCTTCCCCGACATCAACGGCGCCGCCGCCGAGGGCGCACTGCGCAAGACGGGCCTGGCCAACACCCTCTACTCCTTCGGCATCGCCCACCCCGGCGCCATCACGCTCCACAACTTCCCCCGCGCCCTCCAGGCCTTCGAACGCGAGGGCGAGATCATCGACCTGTCCGTCGTCGACCTCGTCCGTACGCGGCGCCGCGGCGTGCCCCGCTACAACGACTTCCTCGCGGGTCTGCACAAGCCGCGCGTGCGCCGCTTCGAGGACCTGACCGAGGAACCGGAGACGCTGGCCCGCCTCAAGGACGTCTACGCCTCGGTCGACGAGATCGACACCGTGATCGGCCTGTTCGCCGAGAACCCGCCCACCGGATTCGGCTTCAGCGACACGGCGTTCCGCGTCTTCATCCTCATGGCCACCAGGCGCCTGCAGAGCGACCGCTTCCTGACCGTCGACTTCCGCCCCGAGATCTACACCCCGCTCGGCATCGACTGGGTCCAGAAGGGCGGCATGAAGTCCGTCATCCTCCGCCACTGCCCCGAACTCGCCGCGCTCCTCCCGCGCACGGCCACCGCCTTCGCGCCGTGGCGCCAGGTGACACCCCACCCGAATCGCTGACGGCTGAGGGATCGGCCGGGACCCTCCCGGCTGAGGGCGTCACGCGATGGGCGGCACCACGCACTCCACCAGGAACGGCCCCGGCTCCGCCAACCCTCGCTCCAGGAGCGAGGCGAACCCCTCCACGGTCGTGGCCCGCCCCGCGGAAACGCCCATCCCGCGCGCCAGCGCGACGAAGTCCAGCTCGGGCCGCCCGAGGTCGAACAGCTCCCGCCCCGCGGCCCCCACGGCGGCGCCCATCATCCCCTGCTCGAGCCCCAGGATCGCGTACGCGCGGTTGCTGAAGACGACGGTCGTGACGTCGAGGCCCTCCCGCGCCTGCGTCCACAGCGCGGGCAGCGTGTACATCGCGGCCCCGTCGGCGACGAGCGCGAGGACGGGCCGCTCGGGCCGCGCCACGGCCGCGCCCACGGCGAGCGGAAGGCCCTGTCCGAGCGCCCCGCCGGTGAGCGTCAGCCAGTCGTGCGGCGGCGCCCCTGCGGTCGCGCCGGGCAGCCAGAGGCCCGACGTGTTGGACTCGTCCACGACGACGGCCCCCTGCGGCAGCAGCGCCCCCACCACGGCGGCCGCGGTCTCCGCGGTGAGCTCGCCGCCGGGCACCCGGGGCCGCCCCGCTTCCTGCGCCGTCGGAGCGGCGGCGGCGCCGCCCACGGCGGCGGCCAGCTCCCGCAGGGCCACCCCCACGTCCTGCCCCGCGCCGCCGAGCTCGCGGACCTCGCACCCGTCGGGTACGACGACTCCGCTCTGCCCGGGGTACGCGAAGAACGGCACCGGCAGCGACGCCCCGGCGAGCACGAGATGGCGTACGCCGGAGAGCTGCCTCGCGGCGTCGGCCGCGCGGTAGCCGAGGCGCTCGACGGGCGGCAGGCCCGCACCCCGCTCCAGCCGCGCGGGAAACGTCTCGCACAGCAGCCGCGCGCCCGTCGCCCCCGCGACCTGCGCGGCGGCCCGCAGCCCGGCCCCGTGCGTGGCCGCGCCGCCGAGCAGCAGCGCGGCGGGCTCCCCGGACCGCAGCACCGCGGCGGCCTCCTCCAGGCCCCGCTCGGACACGAAGCCGTGCGGGACGGCGGCCCGGCGCTGCGGCGCGGCGGGCTTCTCGGCGTCCGCCCAGGCGACGTCGGCGGGCACGACGAGCGTGGCGACGGCCCCGGGCGGCCCGGCCGCGGCCGCCGCGGCGTCCGCCGCGTCCTCCGCGAGGTCCGTGGCGTCGTACGCGCGCCGCGTCCACGCGGACACCGTGCGGGCGAGCGCGGTGATGTCCGACTCCAGGGGCGCGTCGAGGCGTTTGTGCCGCAGCGCGTGGTCGCCCACGACGTTCACGACGGGCGTGCCGGCCCGGCGCGCGTTGTGCAGGTTCGGCAGTCCGCCCGCGAGGCCGGGGCCGAGGTGCAGCAGCGTGCTGGCGGGGCGGCCGGTCATGCGGCCGTACCCGTCGGCGGCACCCGTCGCGACGCCTTCGAAGAGACACAGGACCGGCCGCATCCGTGGCACGTCGTCGAGCGCGGTCACGATGTGCAGCTCGGACGTGCCCGGATTGGCGAAGCACACCTGGACTCCGGCCTCCACAAGGCCGCTGATGAGGGACTGGGCTCCGTTCGGCATGGCCGCAAGTCTCATCTGGGACACCCCTCCAGCGTCAGCCGCATTCCAGCCAGGCCCCCGCACCCGGTGACCCACGGGCCCGGGCTGCGGCGGGCGCACGCCTGGAGCAGGCCGGGGTGCAGCCCGCGGGCCCGTCGGATGTCCTGGAGTCGCCCCTCGAAGGCCCACGCCCGAAGGAGAGTCATGCGCCTGAGCTCTGGATTCGTCATCGCCGCGGCCCTGGCGGCCTCACTGGCCGCGGGCCCGGCCGCCGGAGCGGCCCCCGCACACCCCTCCAGCGACCCGACACCGCCCGGTGAGACCTACACCGCCCGCTTCGACAACATCGACGTCGACCGGATCCTGAAGAGCAAGCGCCTCTTCACGAACTACTTCAACTGCCTGATGGACAAGGGGACGTGCACCCCGGACGCCGAGGAACTGAAGCGGCTGCTCCCCGATGCCCTGCAAACGAACTGCGAGAAATGCACTCCCGTACAACGAGCCGCCACCGGCACGGTCATCGACTACGTCATCTCGAGCCACCCGGCCGAATGGGCCAAACTCTCCGCCAAGTACGACCCGGAGGGACGGTATTGGACCACGGACTGACAGAGACGGCGCCGAACCACCCGCGCACGCCCCACAAACCCAGCCGCGACGCGGCCCACGGGCCCGACCGGCGCGGCCCGCGGCACTACCTGGAAAACACAGAGACCCCTGACAAGCAGGGGTCTCAGTCGGTGTCCGAGGGGGGACTTGAACTCTCCTCTCGGGCACCAGCTCATTTGTTTGTTGACCTGCGAGAACGCACCCTCCGAGCCCCCTTCGGACCTGCGGAGGTTGGTCACCTTCACCTGCTGTTTCTGCCCGTTCTCGGCCGCTGTTGGTCATGCGTTGGTCACGTGACCACGACCATCACCCTGCGCCTCAGGCAGCACCTACTGCGCCACGGGTACAGCCCGCGACCACAGTTCCTCAGCGTGCTCGGCGAACCGGTCGAACATCCCACCATCACCTTGGCGGCGGAGATGCAACAGGGGGGAGTCGTGTCCTACGAGACGAGCGAGATGAGGGGTCACGAGCGCTTCGCGGTCGAAGCGGAACACGGACAGCGACACATGGTTCACGGCGTCCTCGGCAGCACTGAACCGCGCCTCCAGGCCGTCCAGCGGCCCCAGCTTCTCCAGCTCCCCAAGGGTGATCTTGATACGTGTCGACACGCTCAGCGTCACGTCCTCGATGACCTGACGCTGACGCGTGACCTCCCCCTCGGGGTCACCGAGCAGGAAGCGCACCCGGCAGCCGCTGCCCGCCTTTCGGCGCAGCGTGTCAGCGAACGCGGGGACCTGCGTGAAGAAGAAGTAGTTCGTGTAGCCCGCCAGGAAGATGTCACTCGCCGCTGAGTCGATCAGCTCAGTCCAAACGGTCGACGGGCACGCGGATCGATACGGGTAGCTGTTGATGATCTCTCGATCGTTGCCGGTCTTGATCCGGTCCTTCACCACTTGCGGCCACAGCATCTCTTCGTCCACTCCAAGCGCCTGTGCGGCGTCCTCACGGTTGGCTGCGTGCGGGGTCAGTTCTGCGTCTGCGAGCCATCGTTCCACCTGCTTGATCGATACCCCGACCCGGTACGCGAGTTTGCGTGGGGACATGCCCGCGTCGTCCAGAGCCGATCGAAGCGCGACATTCACTGTCAACCCCCTCGGTGTGGACGTTTGGGCCTTCTCGAACCGTAGCGCCGAACGTCTCAACTGTCTCTGACGCAGGGGGAGATACGTCCGTCCGGGGCGCCCAACATCGCCCCATGAGCAGCAGAGAAGACACGACGTACGAGCTGGCATCGCGCGTGCAGATCAGACTGTCCGCCGCTCTGGAGGCGGAAGGAATCGAGCTTCGCTCACTGCGAGTCGACACGGCCGGAGTGGTTCCGCTGATCGATCTCGGCATGGTCAACATCGCCACGGCCGAACGACTCGCCAAGGCACTCGAAGGCCGGAGGGTTCCCGCGTGAGCGACGACAGCAAGAAGCCGAAGGGCGATCCGGGCGATCTGTCGGAGAAGGTCAAGAAGGCCAACGACCAGAGCAGAAAGGGCGGTGGTCGCCGCTAGGAAGAGGACGTCCGAGGCCCCGGCGGGCGCACCGCCAAGTACAGCCCGCTGGGGTGCTCATCCAATCAGATTGGAGGACACATGCAGGCAAGCACGCCCCTGAAGCAGGGTGCAACACCTGTCAGGGAACTGATCAGCGCAGAGCGCTTCGCCGCCATCAGCGCAACCGTGATCGACAACAACCAGAACCTGGACCAGGCCACTGCCGAGCAGATCGTCGAAGAGGCCCTCAAATTTGTGGCTACGTGCGCCACGCGCCCTGAGGAACGGCTCAGGCCATCCCGCGTCGTGGACGAGGGTTGGCACGCCCTCATCCTGCACACAGCCACGTACGCGGAGCTGTGCCGGAGCCTCGGGCGGTTTGTGCACCACACACCTGAGCGGCCGGACCCGTCGCGGCACAGCCCGGAAGAACTGCACCGGACTCAGATCACGATCGTGAAGGCCGGATTCGAAGTGGATCAGAAGCTGTGGGGAGCACCGGCCGATCGGCGGATTTCGGTAGCCGCGCAGTGCGAGCACACACCGAAGAGCTGTGCGTCGTGCTTTGACGGTGGTGGAAACGGAGACGGAAAGCACAACTAGCCACCCCGGACCCCGGTGGCCCCCTACTCTCCAAATGAGAGCTAGGAGGAGCAGCATGGAGTGGATCAACCCCAGGTACGCGGCAGCGACTGAACTCCTGGCCACGATACGAGCGGACGCCCCCGGCCGAGGAATGCGACGCTGCGGGATGTGCTCGGGCTATCGCGCTCAGGCACTCGTCAGCGAGGACGGAACCCTGTACGCAGTCCCCTGCGCCTGGTGCGGCACCGCCGGAGTCCGCCCGGACCGCCGTCACCGTCACGCGTAGCTGGCTGATCCCCAGCAACTGTGAGGCCCCCACGGCTGAGCCAGTGGGGGCCTTGTGCTGTGTGCGTTGATTGATTAGAGAAGTGCCCGAAAGGGGTTGTCCCCGGACGGTTCGGCCCTCGCAGCCACAGACACGGGAACGGATGCGGCCTCTATACGAGCAGGCCGATGGTTGCCTGCCGAAACAACTCTGCCTCCGCTGATGCTGAGGTCTAGATCGGCTTCCTGAACGGACGATGGCACCGGGCTCATCGGATCACTACTCCTGCCATCACTGCCGAGCGAGAAGACGACGGCTGGTCGGCCGACACCGTTCCGCTCCTGTGTGACGAGGATGCCGGGCAGTGCTTTAACCTCAGCGGCGGTTGCTCCGACGTAGGGCAGGAGTTGGGAGGAGCGGGCGGAGCCTCCAAAGAGTTCCAGTCGGGCGCGTACCTTCTCCGCGAGGCTGAGCGGCTGACGCTTGCTGGTCTTGCTGCCGCTGTCTGTGGCGATGGCCTCCACTGTGCTCATGGCGTGGGTGACCAGGCAGGCTGCTGCCCGTAGATCGTCTGGGGTGATTTCGCTCCGCAGGTCGAAGAGCGCGAAGAGGGCAGCGATGCGGCGCACCTGTTCGTTGCAGCGAGCCGCGAACGGCCTCAGATCCTCCGACTCACGGGCCTTCCCCAACAGGTCGTGCCGGATGGTGTCGGCCACCTCGTAGGCGTCCGCAGCGAGCGTGACTGTGCCGACGCGCTGCCCGTAGCGCAGGGCCCGTGCGAAGTGCTCACCCGCTTCCGGGATCAGGTGGACGGGCATGCGCTCCCGCTCGCTCAGCCACCGGACCTGAGAGACGGGCAGGGTCAGCAGCCGGTTGTACGAGCCGCCGTCCCGGTCAGTGCCAGTGAGGTTCGCGCGGAACTCCTCGGGCGTGATGTGTCCCATGATCGCCACGCGTGGATGATCCACCTGGATCGGATCTTTGGCCCTGGACGTGGCGACCGGAGCGCCGTCCCACAGATCACGCAAGACCTGGGACAGGTTGGCCTGTCGTCGTCCGGCCCGCAGGACGCGGGCGTACTCGGTATCGACGATCAAGGCGTGTTCGCCGCAGTCGGCCACGGCCTGGATGACGCCTGCTCCGCCGACCACACCGTGGATGACGTTGCCGGACATGAAGGTGCGGTTCGCGTCCCGGGCGATGGCCTCAGCGATGCCCCAGGACTGGCCCTTGCCCTCACCCGTGCCACCGCACAGCAGCACATGCAGCATCAGCGGCATGGAGCCAGACCCGCGCTGAACACGAGTGTCGGGGAGCATGGCGGAGAAGGCGCACAGCAGCCCGCCCAGCAGCCCGACGGGCGACCACTCGACGTGCGGAGCCAGGGAGGACACGACGGCCCCCATGCGCCCTGTCGCCATGGCGGAGAAGTCAGGGGCGCTCATGCTGCCTGCCCTTCAGGGGAGTTGATTTGATGAGGCTGCGGTCTGCCACGCATGGCGTCTGCGTAGGCCCTGGCCATGTGCGGGAAGTTGGCCCACATGAAGCCCCGGAACTCCACGTGCGAGGCCGTCAGCCGGGCGTCCTTGCCCTCTGCGGCACACCACTTCTCGTAGTCGGCCCGCTCTTTGCCGGGCAGCGCTGCCAATCGCTCACGGTGCCCGGACCACTGAGCCCGCGCGGCCTGAGTACCAGGCTTCAGCGGCCTCCCCTTGAAAGCCTTACGGCTGTCGGTGATCCGTGAGACGTAGTCGGCCAGATCCACATCAGGAGTCAGCCCCTCGGCTTCAGCAGCCATGGACGTATCAGCGTCCTGAGCTTCCGTCTCAGCCTTGTTCTCGTCGTCCGGCAGACCAGCACCCAACGCGTCCACCAGATAGCGGGAGAAGCGCACGGAGTGCTCAAGACACAGATCCCACGAGCGGTCACCCAAGCTCAGAGTCTCGGTTGCCTCTGTCTGTGTTCCGTCCTTCGACAGGCACCCGTCACAGACGACCTTTTCCACGTAGCTGATGACCTGAACTGTCGTGCGCACAGTCCCCCCAGGGCTGATGAGGCAGAGCGAGTCACTGACGGCCGGAGAAGTGCTCTCAACGGCTGCTGCTCCCGCTTCCGTGAGCGGGATTTCGAAACTCCACTCATCCCAGCATCAGGTGATAACGAAATGATTAATGCACGGTCTCGGAATAGTTAATCTATCTCGTCACGCATTCGGGGGTAATGCTTGGATTGATAAGCGATAAGGACCGCAGGGGCGCTGTCCTTCGACCGTGTACGGGTTTCATTATTTCCGAAGCCCTGTACGGCTCGCTGAGCCGCTACAGCGGATCCAGCCTGGAAAGGGTCGAGAAGACCCGCCATAGAGCCTCAGAAGGGCCCTCAGGGGCTTCGAAGCAAGCCTGCGGCCTCAGATTCGACCTGTGAGCCGGATGGAGCATAGTGATGAATCATCATCACCGTGTGCTGCGTCACACCCTGTCCCGGCTTTCGCGATAGGACACGTACATTATTGATGCGGCCGGGGGTTATATCCCCCGGCCGATGACATCGGATCAACCCCGCCCCGGAGGGCGGGGGCGTAGCTCTGACCCAACCCCGCCCTTGAAGGTGGGGATGTTGGTTGATAGATCCTTCAATTATCCGGACACTGGACAGCAGAAGACCCCGGCGCGGCATTCAGGCGCCGTGCTGGCTGCGATGCGCGGCCTTCTCTATCTGCGACCTGCCGTTTGTCTAATCGTGGTCATGCGCCCCGTGCATTGCCTGCGTGGCGCGCCATGCCGGGAGCCACGCTAATTTATTCCTCTAACTTACTCAACTTTCTTCTCTAGAAGCACCTAAGATTCATCAGCCTCTACACTCAACTTAAAATATCCCGTGCTCCCAAAAGGGCTTACGCAAGACCAGCTAGCTCCGTACACTCGGCGAGTATGGACGCTCCGGAAGACCCACCTCCCAACGATGAGAGGTCTGGGCAGACACTTTCCAGAAGTCGGCGGACGCCACTAGGCTGGTGGCGCTCGCTACAGACCGACACTCGAACAGTATTAATCGGCATCGCTTCAAGCGTATTGATAGTTGTTTTGACTACACCCCTGGGGCCGTCACTGACAGGGGTCGGGGAGGGTATCAACCCCTTCAAGGAAGGCGGGCATGAAGAGCTTCAGGTGGTAGTAATGAAAGGGTCGGGAAGTAGTCCCACTAGGGGGTGGATAGCGCCAGGAAAGACTCTGCCGAAGAAGAATCAGACAGCGACCCTGGTGAAGTGGGAGGAAAATGGTGAAGCAACTGCGGCCGACCGTCAAATTATTTTTCTGAGCTTGCAGGGTGCATCAAGGAAATCCATCCTTATTCACAGAATGGAAGTCGAAGTGGTAAAGCGCACTCCCGCCCTGCGTGGGCCACACATGCTTCTATGGGGTGGAGGTGAAGCTCCTAGCAGACACCTCTATATAAACCTGGATAAGCGCACTCCGAAAGTTCAGCCGATGATCGGCTCGAATAGCTCGGTGCCGTACTCCACTCCGGGCCCTGCGGAATTTCCATTCTTTGTGTCCGAAGAGGAGCTGGAGTACTTCCAGATTACCGTGGATGCGGATAAGTACTACTGTGAGTGGAAGGGTGAAATCTTCTGGACGGTGGACGGGAAGGAAGGGTCAACAGAGATTACTGACAATGGAAGACCTTTCCGCCTGACGGGATTGTCTGCGAGGACGAAGAGGTTCGTCTACCCACCGGAAGACGTATGAGTGCGGGCAACAAGGGAAGTAGGGGTTAAAGGAGTCGTCGGGCAGCGCTGGACGGTAGGCCCCGCCATCAGCCGGGGCCCCGACCAAGTCTCACAGGACGTCAGGCGGCCCACTCCACGGCAGTCTTGAGGATTCCCTTGGTCGGCTTGGACTCATCAAAGCTATTGTCCGCCTTCTTGGTGTCCAGCTCCGGATACCTGACGATCTTCCCGCCGTACAGGTGGAGGTTGTCCATGTAGTCGGCCCGGTACTTCTCGCTCTGTCCTTCGCGGAAGCCGGTGAACTGACTTGCGTACGTGGCGAACTCGTTGTGCCCCGCTACGATATCGACGCCCTTCGGCATGGCAGTGGTGGACAGGACCGTGAACCCGGCAAGCTGAGCGAAGGCGCCGTTCATGGTGACACCCCCCGCGCCGTACTCGGACGCGTTGGCCACGGCTGGATACTCAACTAAATACCGCTTCACCCGGGGCGAAACGACGACGTAGCGGCCCTCTGGAACATCGCTGTCATCCAGAGCCAGCATCATGTCCAGGATGGCGCTGAAGAAGGCCCTGGGCGCACTCTCTGTCGTTGCCTTGATGTTCGGCATTGCCGTAGCGCCCTTGGCGATGACGTTGCCCATGAACGTGTCAGCCTCACGGGCCAGGGCGCGGATCATCTGCCGATTGATCGGAGAATCAAGGCCACCAGCAAGCTGAAGACGCTCGGCGTTTTCAACGAGAACCTGTAGGTATTTGGCTTCAGTGATCGGGAGCCTTTGATCCACGGTCTCCGGCCGCTGGGCAGTCATCCCCTCGGCGAATGTGTAGTTACCGACCGTGGGACGCATCAGTGAGTTGATGTGGACGACGTCCCCTTGCTTCCGGATGGGTCCCTCGTACTTGTTGTTGGAGACCCACCGAGAGGCCCACACAAGCAGAGGGTCGAACTGTTCCAGTAGCTTGGAGTCCCATATCGCAGGATTGAACGTTCCAGTTGAAGGGTTCTGATAGGCGTAGGTCATAGGCATTCTCCAATTCAGCGCTTACGAGTGTCGAGAGAAATCCCTGCGGGGTAGGGGCGACGGTATCCATTGAGGCCTGCCGCCGGGGCGGGAGACGGAGCGGGTTGCTCGCCGATCTGAGGGAACTTCGGCCGCTTCTGCCCTGATAGCGAATCAATGAAACTCTTAATGTGGTCACTACTTGGGTAACCATCATCGCCCAGGAATGAATCCATCTTGAGGTACTTCGATTTCGGTATATCCGAAAGACTCAGGCCTTCATTAAGGGCGTGTGCACATACTTCAGCACGGACCATCCTGTGAATCACTTTGCGGTTCACCTCGGCGCGGGCATTCTTCAGAGATTCTTCGATCGCAGTCTCCTTGGCGGCCTGGAAGTTTTCCGCCTCCTGCTGCCACTTGTCACGGTCGGCCAGCAGCTCGTCATAAGTCAGCGACTGCCGGGGCTCCTCTGAAGGGGCGGGTGGAGCCGCAGAAGCATCATTCCCCGAGGCCGCCGCCGGGGGGCCGCCATCAGCCTCTGCGGGAGCAGAATCGTTCACCATGTCGCCCAAGGCGACACCTCCTAAGCTACTCGTCAATCTAGATTTACTCATTAGCAATCAATCAACTAACTCATCAAACTATCCCCCTTAAGGGGGAGGTGATGAAGATTGATCGATTCAATAACTGCAACTACTTGATTGTTGTCCCGCCTGGGGGCGGGTAGTTATATAACCAGAGGCAGGAAACGTAAGAGAAGAAACTGCCCCCCTTACCCCCCATCAGGACAACTCTGATCAAGGGCAAGGAGGAAAGCGTTTCTCTACGTCTCACATAACCGTCAGCTAGGTATCCGCAGAGCCTCATAACGACTTAGGAACTGCCCGGCCCGTAGGCCGCGCCAGAGGCACACCGCCGAGTGTGCATGGCCCCAGAGGATCACTCCTCCACTAGCTGTGGGTTAAAGCTTCACGCTCATGAAACGGCTGGTCATCGCTGGATTCTGGCAGTGTTGAGGCGGCCCCACGCCTCTCGGTAGCCGTCCAGCTCCTGCTCCTCCAGGCCGTCGTACTCGTAGACCAGGTTCCTGTTCTTCCCTACGTGGATGCCTGCCCTTCGGAGGCGCTGCGTGCGGGCCCTGGACGCCTTGCGGTGCGCCTGGCAGTACTTCCGGGGCTTGCCAGTCTTGTACGGCTTCTGAGGGGTGTGCAGAGACTCGTCGCAGCCAAGCCACCGGCATCGCTCAGGAGGGAAGCTTTTTCGCTGGATAGTGAAGCCTGATCCGTGGTCAGTCTCAGTAGAGGGTGCATCCAGTAGATGAGCAAGGGTTGTTGCCTCCCCGGCTCCGGGCCTTTCCTCCATCAGTCGCCGTATCTCCTCACGCCCAGCCTCGGGGTCGAGGGCGGGTTGCATGGCAGCTAGAGCGGCATCGGCCAGAGAGAGGATTCCGGAGTACGCGGCAGCCATGCGTTCGAACTCTGTCTCCTCCTGCTTAGGCCAAGGGGTGGGCCAGTCCTCCCATTCTCCTTCTCCGGCCGCTTTCAAGAGGGCGTCTGCCTGCTTCTGTAATCGCGCTCGCCCCCTGTCGCCGGACGGCGGAATGGTTGTGTAGCCCTTGCTGGCGTTGCTCAATACAGTCCTCTCAACAGGCAAACAAAAAGGGCCCCGTTCGCCTCGGGGGCCCTAAGAACACGTTGAACAAATCAATCAACTCTGGCGGTCCAGCCACTTCTCCAAATCAGCGGGGCGGCATCGCAGCGCCTGGCCCACCTTCCGAAACGGGATGCCCTCCCGCTGCCAGTTCCCATACACCCAAGATCGGGGCTTGGCCAAGTAGTCGGCAACATCCTCAACGGTCATCAGCTTTGGCGGCATCGTCCCCCTCTGGTCGCTCTCGGTTTCCATCCAACGATCCCGAGAGTGACTCACTACGATGCAACCTGTCAATCCATATCGTGCTACCTTGCGGTCGTGGACATGAACCTGCCGCCCGGATGGCGGTCTGACGACCTCGAAGACCCCCAGGCTCTCGTCTGGGAGGAGTGGCGGGGGCCCTGGCTCCTGCGCGCCGTGTGCCCGCTGTGGGCCCCGTATGAGGGCCCTGGAGAGGTAGCGGTGATCCTCGGCGACTCGGAGGCGGAAGGGGTGGCCGGAGGGGTGCCAGTTGATGTCCTGCGCTCCTTCCCGCTAGGGGAGGTCAAGGCGCAGGCCAGGAGTCTGCTGGCCAGAGTGAAGGAGGACCTCAGCCTCGCTGAGGTGTGGGGGAATCCGTTCAGCGACCTGCCACAACAGTGCCGCTCTGATGCGGATTACGCGGAGTGGGCCGTGGCTTGGATGTGCATCTGCGAGATCAGCAAGTCGCCGGTCAAGGGGTTGGTGGAGCGGACTGGGGTGCGTCAGTCGTCGGTGTCCACCCGGGTCACCAAGCTCAGAAAGCTTGGGTTCATCGACTCGAACAACCAGATCACTGCGCAGTGCCAAGCCATCTGGAACGCCCGCAAGACGGGTCCATTCGACTAGAAGGAAGGCAATCAACTCACGTGACGAAGCGCGGAAACAAGCTCGGGGGGACTCCGGTGGAGATCCCGCGCAAGGGCAGACCCAACACCTGGGGTGTGCGCACCCCACTCCACTTCAACCCGGCGACAGGCAAGAAGGAGCGCTACTGGGTAGGTCGCGAGTACAAGACCAAGACTGAGGCGGAGCGGGCGCTTCGCCGCTGGCTCAGCGATCAAGAGGCGGGAACGCTCACCCCTCGTTCGGACCTGACGATGGGCCAGCTCATGGACTCATGGCTTGGCAAGCACCGGGGCGAGGACACCACCCGGGAAGGCTACGAGCCGAAGATCCGCCTGCACATCAAACCCCACATAGGAACGGTGAAGGTAGTGGAGGTGACAGACGAACGCTTGGACGAGCTGTACCGGCTGCTGGAGGCTAAGCCCATCGAGGCCAACGGGAACAAACCCCTGGGCCCCAAGAGCGTCCGTCACGTCCACAACATCATCTCGGCCGCCCTGGACTCCGTGACCGGCCCCAGGAAGCTCCTGTCGGTCAACCCGGCCCATACCGCCGCCCCGCCCACGGAGCGGCAGATCAAGGCAGCTCAGCCGGACTTTCCGACGCTCAATGACCAGGAGACGGCGCACTTCCTGGGCCAGATATGGAGGCCGTGTGGCAACCGAGCCTGTGACGGGCTGTCCCATCACTGCCTGCGGGACGCCCCGCTGTGGACGTCCTACGCGGCCACCTCGTGCCGTCGCAGCGAGACCCTGGGATGGATGTGGGACCTCATCCACTGGGACGACTGCGCCATCGAACTGGCCTGGGTCGTGGTCGAAGAAGGCAACACATACCGGCTGCGCAAGCTCACCAAGGACGGAGACGACCACGCGATCATCTATGTCGACCAAGCCCTGATGAACGTCCTCAAATGGCAGCGGGAGCGCCGGCAGGCAGAGAAGGAGCGGCTGGGGCCGCTGTGGGTGGATCACGGCCTGGTGTTCGCCCGTGACGGCTTCAAGCTCCAGAAGGGGCGCACGGCGGGCGGTCCGCAGGATCCGGAGAAGGTATCGGCCCGCTGGCGCACGGCCCGTGCGCGGATGAAGCTGCCGGACGGCTTCCGGCTGCACGACTGGCGGGCGTCGAAGATCACAAACGATCTCGACAGCCACGAGAACCCGGTGGAGGTCTCCGCCAACGCCCGGCACCACTCGCCGGGCTACACCATGACGCGCTACGGCAGGCGTCGCGCCGAGGGAGCCAAGAAGCTGGCCGCGTCCAGCGCGGCCCGGATCGGCCTGTCATCCCTGGTCTGACCAGGGGACTCTCTGGGCCGTTGGTCACGTGGTTGGTCACGCCACTGCCCAGAAAAGCAGAAAACCCCACGTGAAGTGGGGTCTCAGCTGGTGTCCGAGGGGGGACTTGAACCCCCACGCCCGATAAAGGGCACTAGCACCTCAAGCTAGCGCGTCTGCCATTCCGCCACCCGGACCGGTGGTCTGTCGCGGTTTCCCGCGGCGACGTGGAAAACCATAGCAAACATTCGGGGGTGCCTGATCACGCAGGTCATGAGCGTGAACGGCGTATGACGAGGGCCGCCCGCCCTTGGGCCCGGACGGTCGGCGCGGGAGGATGGAGGGGACCGAGAGTGCGACAGCGGGAGGAACAGCGTGAGCGAGCCGACCACGGGCGGCAGGGTGGCGGGGGTCGTGTCCGGTGAGGACGAGGTCGTCGACCTCTGCCGGGACCTGATCCGCATGGACACCAGCAACTACGGCGACCACTCGGGGCCGGGGGAGCGCAAGGCCGCCGAGTACGTCGCGGAGAAGCTCGCGGAGGTGGGGCTCGAACCGCAGATCTTCGAGTCGCACCCGGGGCGCGCCTCCACGGTGGCCCGCATCGAGGGCGAGGACCCGTCGCGGCCCGCGCTGCTCATCCACGGCCACACCGACGTCGTCCCCGCCAACGCCCAGGACTGGACGCACCACCCCTTCTCCGGGGAGATCGCCGACGGCTGTCTGTGGGGCCGGGGCGCCGTCGACATGAAGGACATGGACGCGATGACCCTCGCGGTCGTGCGCGACCGGCTGCGCAGCGGCCGCAAGCCGCCCCGGGACATCGTGCTCGCCTTCCTCGCCGACGAGGAGGCGGGCGGGACGTACGGGGCGCGGTACCTGGTGGACCACCACCCGGACCTCTTCGAGGGCGTGACCGAGGCGATCAGCGAGGTCGGCGGCTTCTCCTTCACCGTCAACGAGAAGCTGCGGCTGTATCTCGTGGAGACGGCCCAGAAGGGCATGCACTGGATGAAGCTGACCGTGGACGGCACCGCGGGCCACGGCTCGATGATCCACAAGGACAACGCGATCACGGAGCTTTCCGAGGCCGTCGGGCGGCTCGGGCGGCACAAGTTCCCGATCCGCGTCACCAAGACGCTGCGGCACTTCCTCGACGAGCTGGGCGACGCCCTCGGCACCGAGCTCGACCCGGAGAACATGGACGAGACGCTCGCCAAGCTCGGCGGCATCGCCAAGCTGATCGGCGCCTCGCTCCAGAACACCGCGAACCCGACCCAGCTCGGCGCCGGGTACAAGGTCAACGTGATCCCCGGCCAGGCCACCGCGCACGTCGACGGACGCTTCCTGCCGGGGTACGAGGAGGAGTTCCTGGCCGATCTGGACCGGATCCTCGGGCCGAACGTCAAGCGGGAGGACGTGCACGCGGACAAGGCCCTGGAGACCACCTTCGACGGCGCGCTCGTGGACGCCATGCAGCTGGCGCTCCAGGCCGAGGACCCCATCGCCCGCGCCGTCCCGTACATGCTCTCGGCCGGTACGGACGCCAAGTCCTTCGACGACCTCGGCATCCGCGGCTTCGGCTTCGCACCGCTCAAGCTGCCGCCGGAGCTGGACTTCGCGGGCATGTTCCACGGCGTGGACGAGCGGGTACCGGTGGACGGTCTGAAGTTCGGCGTGCGCGTGCTCGACCGGTTCATCGACGCGTCGTAACGGGCGGGGCCGGCGCTCCATTAATCCAGTCAATAAGCCGAAACGAAACTCCAATAATCGGCTGCGCGTGCGTATTGGACTGAAAAGAGTGAAAGCAGTCCGGTGCTCGTAGCCGTCCTATGGCCTCCTCGTTACAGGTGGTGCGGTCCGCGGCTGGGACCGCATTGCCAACTAGGAGGAACAATGATCAAGAAGGTTGTCGCCGCCGCGGTTGCCACCGGCGGCCTGGTGCTCGCCGGTGCGGGCGTCGCCGCTGCCGACGCCGGCGCGCAGGGCGCCGCCGTGCACTCCCCGGGCGTCGCCTCCGGCAACGTCGTGCAGATCCCCGTGCACGTGCCGGTGAACGCCTGCGGCAACACCATCTCGGTGATCGGCGTGCTGAACCCCGCCTTCGGCAACTACTGCGTCAACAAGTGACGTTGCTGTGCCTCGCCCCTTGAGGGGGGCGCCACCCCAATGAGGGTCTGAGTCCATCGGCCCCGGAGTGCGTGCCATGCACTCCGGGGCCGCGGGCATTGAGCGCACGGCGCGACGAGGCCCGTGTGCATTTCCGAAGCTAAGGCAGGGAAAGCAATGCGACAGGTCACGCGCAAAGGGCTGATCACCGCGGCGGCCGCCGGTGGCGTACTCGCGGTCACCAGCGGCTACGCCCACGCCGACTCGAATGCGAATGGCGCCAGTTCGAATTCCCCGGGGGTCCTTTCGGGCAATTCGGTCCAGGTGCCCGTACACGCTCCCGTGAACGCGTGCGGAAACACCGTGAACGTGGTGGGGGCGCTGAATCCCGCGATCGGCAACAGCTGTACGAACTCGTCCGGCTCGCCAGGACACGGCGGCGGCCACGGCCACGGCGGAGGTCACGGAGGTGGCTACGGCGACGGACACGGCGGTGGCTACGGGGAGCACCCCTCGGGAGGCGGCTCGTCGGCCCACGGCGGTACGCACGACTCGCCCGGCATCGGCTCCGGCAACACCGTGCAGGCGCCGGTGTACGCCCCGGTGAACGTCTGCGGCAACAGCGTCACCATCGGCGGCGCGGGCAACGCCGTCACGGGCAACGACTGCGCGAACGAGGGAGGCGGCGGTACGCCGCGGCCGGGCCACCCCGGCAACCCGACCCAGCCCGGCAACCCCGACCAGCCCGGGGGACCGGGCAAGCCCGGCCACCCGGGGAAGCCGGATCAGCCCGGGACGCCCGGCCACCCGGGCAAGCCCGGCAAGCCGGACCAGCCAGGAAAGCCCGGTCAGCCGGGGGGACCGGTGAAGCCCGACCACCCCGGACAGCCCGGCCACCCGGGGAAGCCCGGGCAGCCCGGAAAGCCCGGTCACCCCGGGCAGCCGGGAGGACCCGTCAAGCCCAGTCACCCCGGCGGACCCGGTCAGCCCGGCGGACCCGGTCACCCCGGCGCGGACGTCCCGGCCCACCCCGGCACCCCGCACTCCGTCGACACCCCGAACCTGCCGGACGCCCAGGTCCTCACCCCGCCCGAGGGCAAGGACCGGCTGGCCGAGACCGGCAGCCCCCTGTCGGCGGGCATCGCCCTGCCGATGGGCGCGGGCATGCTGCTCGCGGGCTCGGTCCTGTACCGCAAAGCACGTGCCTGACCCGGTGTGAGCAGGGAGGGGGCCCCGCGACCGCGGGGCCCCCTCCCTGCTCACACCGTCCGTCGGCCACGGCTCACCAAGTGGCCCTCGCCTGGCGGATGATGCGCCGTCGCAGCCGCACCCGCCGACTGCCGTCGGCGTGCAGGCTGAGGCGGTCCAACTCCCAGTGTCCGTACTCTGCGTGGTCCGTCAGGAGACGTGTGGCTTCCTTGCGGGAGACCCCGCGGGGAACGTACACGTCGACAAATTCGTATTCCGGCATCGCATCTATTGTGCGGGCACAGGCCCGGTACGGATAGCGTCTGCACTATGTCTGATGCTGCGCAGCCCACCGCTGCCGAGGTACGCGCCGCCGCCGAGGCGGTCAAGACCGCGCTCGACCGCCATCTCGCCGCGGTCGAACGCAGGTCGGGCGAGGACGATCCGGACGTCTACGACGCGTTCAACGAGCTGGCCGCCGCCGCCGAGGCCTACGACGAGCTGCTCTACGACCGCTACGACGAGGTCACCCCCTTCGAGATCCCCGGCGCGGAGGACAGCCTGCCGCCGTACCAGGGCCCCGCGGAGCCGACCGCCCTGAGCGTGCTGATCCGGCGCGACTACGCGGTGGCGGAGCCGCAGCGACTCCTCGCCCAGGCCGCGCGCGTCGAGGCCGCGGACGAGGACGCGACGGACGACGACCGCCAGGCGGGCACGCTGCCGGGCGCCATCGGCCTGCTCTTCGGTGAGTTCGAAGCAGACGAAATCGCCTCCCGGCACAAGGAATTCGGCCTGGAGGAGGGCGACTCCACGCTGTGGGTGACGGCCCTGGACGAGCCCGCCGAGGCGGGCGAGTGGCTGGAGGCCCCCTTCGACCAGAGCGACCCCCAGCGGGTCGTGTGCCGCTTCGACGTCAGCGCGGTCTTCGACGACGAGCCGGACGGCCTGGAGGACCTGGAGGACGCCGAGGACGGTGCGGATCCGGCCGATCCCGACCTGGACGGCGAGCTCGACTACGACCCGGACGAGGTCGTGGCGCTCGACGACGACATCGACGACGTGGAAGTCGTCGACCGCAAGCGCGGCGAGCCCGCCTGAGAGCGCTGCCGGTGCGCCGCACCGGTGGCCCCGGCCGGCCGCGGCCTCGACGCCCGACGGATCGTCGTGGCTGGTCACGCCCGCGCGGCGGGGCCGTACGCGAACATGCGAACGCCCCCCGGCCGACCCGGCCGGGGGGCGTTCGCCTGCTTCCTAGTCCGCCTCGGGCAGCTGTGGCCGCAGCAGCGTGCGCAGCCGGGTCGTGCGCTCCTTGGCCGGGCGCTCCGCGACCGCCTGGGGCAGGGCCTGTGCGACCCCCTGGACCACCGACAGATGGCGCTCGGCGCGGCTGAACGCCGCGTACACCCAGGGCCGGGTCAGGGCCGCGGCGGCGTCGCCCGGCAGCACCACGACCGCGGCGGGCCAGCGGCGGCCCGCCGCCTGGTGCGCGGTGACGGCCCAGGCGTGCCGCACGCTCTGCTCCACCCGCTCCTTCGCCACGACCACGGGGGCGCCGTCGCACTCCAGGTGCAGGCCCTCCGCGTCGGCCCGCACGACACGGCCGAGCACCGTGCGGCCCGGCACCGGGGCGTGGGCGACGCGGTCGCCCGGGTCGAAGCCGCCGAAGCGGCCGGGGCCGGGATTCAGCCGCTCCTTCAACGCCGCGTTCAGCGCGCGGGTGCCCGCGGCTCCGCCGTGGCCCGGCGTGATGACCTGCGTGTGCTCGGCGGGCACGCCGATGGCGCGGGGCACGGAGTCCGCGACGAGCTGCACCGTGCGCCGGATCGCGTCGGCGGCGTCGCGCACCGGGACGATCACGACTTCCTTGTCCGGCGCGGCGACCTCGATGAGCTCGCCGACGCCGATGCCCGACACCAGCTCCCCGACGGGGCCGGGGTCCGGGGTGCGCGAGGCGATCTGCGGGCAGGCGCGGGCCGCGAGCAGGTCGGCGAAGACCCGGCCGGGGCCCGCCGACCACAGCACGCCCGGATCGCCGCTGAGCACCAGGCGGGCGCCGTCCGGCAGCGACTCGACGAGCATGGCCGCCGCCTCCACGTCCAGCTGCGGCGCGTCCAGGACCACGAGGAGGTCCACGGCCAGGGCGCCGTCGGCGTCCCGCCCGGGTCCCTGCTGCCCGGACAGCAGCCCGGCCACGGTGACGGCGATGCCCTCGCCGTCGTCCGTGCCGGTGCCCGCGTGCTCGGCGAGGCGGCGCTGTCCGTCCGCCGTGTGCGCGGCCGCGCACACCCGCAGGCCGAGCGAGCGGGCCGCCGCCACCAGGGCGGCGGGCTCGGCCCGTGCCGCCTCGCCGCCGGTGTGCAGCACCAGGCCGTGCGCGGCGACGGCGCGGATCAGCTCGGCGGCGGAGCCGGACGCCGCACCGGCGGCGGACTCCCAGGCCTCGGCGTCCGGGCCCGAACCGTCGTCCTTCGGCAGGGAGTTGATGACGCGGGCCAGGCCGTCGGCGAGGCTCTCCTCCGCCATCGCGTACCGCTCGAGGCCGAACAGGACGCGGACCGGAGCGGTGGCTTCCACCTCGGGCCCGGCGTCCTCGCCGTCCGGGGCGGCGGCCGGGGCTTCCTGCGGGGCGTCCTCCAGCGCGTCCTGGAAGACGAGCACGTCCCCCTCGGCGAGGGCGCCCTGCGCGGCCTCCTCCGGGTCCGGCACGGCGCGCTGCCCGAGAGCCGCGGTGAGGGCGGCCGCGTCGAGGGCCGTGTGCCCCGCGAGGGCGGCCTGCTCCAGGAGCCACACCGTCAGGGCACGGCCCCGGCGCTCGTCCCCGGGGCCGCACGCGTCGCCGAGCAGGGCCCGTGCGAAGCCGTCGGCCTGCTCGGGCCGCACCCCGGGGAGGCGCAGCAACTGCCAGGGGTCCTCGCGCAGGCGCTCGTCGGCACCCTCGCCGAGCGCGGCCGCCGCCCTGGGGGCGAGCGCGGCGGGCGCGCCGCCCTCGGTGAGCACCGCCGCCACCGCGGCGACGGCTTCCGCCGCGGGCTCGGCCGGTGCCGCGGGGGCCTCGGGAGCCGGGCGCCGCACCGGCTCCGGCGCGGGCCTGCGCGGCGCGACGGGCTGGGGCTCACGGAAGGCGGAGGCCACGGGCTTCTCCCCGCTCTCCACCGCCCGCACCGCTGCGAGCAGGTCCGCCGCCGTGCCCTGGAGCTTGGCGCCCGCCTCCAGCGGGCCATCCTTGGCGGCCTTGCGCTCCTCGATCCGCTGCCGCAGCTCCCGCTGGGCGGCCAGCTCGGCTTCGGCCTCGGACAGCTCGCTCCCCGCCCCGGCCTTGCTCTCGGCGTCCGCCGTGCCCTCGGACCCGTCGTCCGTCCCGGTCGCGCCGGCCCCGGCGTCCTCGTCCGGCGCGGCGGCCTCCGCCGGCGTGGCGTCGGCTTCCGGTGCGGCCTCGGGCTTCGCCGCGGCCTTCGGGGCCTCGGGCTCGGCAACCTCCGCGGCGGCGGACTCCGTACTCACAGCGTGCTCCAGTCCTGGTCTGGGTAGCGGTGCACGGGCGCCGACACGTCGTCGAGCGCCTGGCAGATCTCGTCAGGAAGACTAAGGGTCTCCACTGACAACGCCGCCGTGAGCTGCTGCGCGTTGCGTGCGCCGACGATCGGGGCGGTCACTCCCGGGCGGTCGCGCACCCAGGCGAGCGCCACCTGGAGCGGGCTCACGGCGAGCCCGTCCGCCGCTATGGCGACGGCGTCCACGACGCGGCTCGCCGCCTCGTCCAGATACGGCGCGACGAAGGGCGCGAACTGCTCGGAGGCGCCCCGCGAGTCCGAGGGCGTCGCGTGCCGGTACTTGCCGGTCAGGACGCCGCGGCCGAGCGGCGACGACGGCAGCAGGCCCACGCCCAGGTCGAGGGCGGCGGGCAGCACTTCGCGCTCGATGCCGCGCTGGAGCAGGGAGTACTCCATCTGCGTACTGGCGAGGCGGGTGCGGGCGCTGGGGGCGGCCAGCTGCCACGTCGCGGCCTTCGCCAGCTGCCAGCCGCTGAAGTTGGACACGCCCGCGTACCGCGCGCGGCCGCTGGTGACCGCGATGTCCAGGGCCTGGAGCGTCTCCTCCAGCGGGGTCTCCGGGTCGAAGGCGTGCACCTGCCAGATGTCCACATAGTCCGTGCCGAGGCGGGCGAGGGAGGCGTCGAGCGCCGACAGGAGGTGGCCGCGCGAGCAGTCGAAGCGGCGGTCGGGGTCCGGCACGCTGCCCGCCTTGGTCGCGATGACCAGGTCGCGGCGCGGCACGAGCCGCTCCACGAGGCGGCCGAGGAGGTACTCGGCCTCGCCGTCGCCGTACACGTCGGCCGTGTCGACGAGGGTGCCGCCCGCCTCCCAGAAGGCCTTCAGCAGGTCCGCCGCGTCGTTCTCACCGGTCTCTTCGGGGCGGCCCCAGGTGAGGGTGCCGAGCCCGATCCGGGACACGCGCAGACCCGTGCGGCCGAGATGCCTCTGCTCCATGGCGCGAGATTACTGGCCATGCCTCCACGCAGGGCATGCCTGTGGACAAACGCGCGGGTGTGGACAACCTGATGCCCCCCAAGGGCCCCACCGGGGCGAACCCGCGGCACCGGCCTGGAGCGAACCCGCGGCACCGGCCAGGGCGAACCCGCGGCACCGGCCAGGGCGAACCCGCGGCGCCGACCGGGGCCCACCCGCGCGGTCGGCCCCTGACGGATCGCGCGGCCGCGCGCTACAGTCCCCGGCACAGGGACGTTACTCATCAGTAAGGGGATTCGGCCATGCAGCTCGGGATCAACCTCGGCTACTGGGGCGCGGGGATGGACGCGGACAACCTCACCGTCGCGAAGGAGGCCGACAAGCTGGGCTACGCGGTCTGCTGGGCGGCCGAGGCCTACGGCTCGGACGCGGCCACCGTGCTGTCCTGGGTCGCGGCCCAGACCGAGCGCATCGACATCGGCTCGGCGATCTTCCAGATCCCGGCCCGGCAGCCCGCGATGACGGCGATGACGGCGGCCACCCTCGACTCGCTGTCCGGCGGCCGCTTCCGCCTGGGCCTCGGTGTCTCGGGCCCGCAGGTCTCCGAGGGCTGGTACGGCGTGAAGTTCGACAAGCCGCTGGCCCGTACGCGCGAGTACGTCGAGATCGTCCGCAGGGCGATGACCCGCGAGCGCCTGTCGTACGAGGGCGAGCACTGGACGCTGCCCCTGCCGGGCGGCCCCGGCAAGCCCCTCAAGCTCACCGTGCACCCGCAGCGCGAGCACATCCCGCTGTACATCGCGGCGATCGGCCCGAAGAACCTGGAGCAGACGGGCGAGATCGCCGACGGCGCCCTGTTGATCTTCCCGGCCGCCGAGCACCTGGAGGAGACAGCGCTGAAGCACCTGCGGGCCGGTCGCGAGAAGGCCGGGAAGACGATGGAGGGCTTCGACGTCGTGCCGACGCTGCCGCTGGCCGTCGGCAAGGACGGCGACGGGGACATCGACGCGCTGGCCGACATGTTCCGGCCGTACGCGGCGCTGTACGTGGGCGGCATGGGCAGCCGCAAGCAGAACTTCTACAACCAGCTCGCGTGCCGCATGGGCTACGAGAAGGAAGCGGCCGAGATCCAGGAGAAGTACCTGTCGGGCGACAAGGACGGCGCGGCCGCCGCCGTGCCGCGCTCGCTCATCGACTCGACGTCGCTGCTCGGCTCCGTGGACCGGATCGCCGACCGCATGCGGGCCTATGCGGCGGCCGGGGTCACCACCCTCACCCTGTCGCCCGCGGGCTTCACGCTCGAGGAGCGGCTCACCGCGCTGCGGGCGGGCACCGAGGCCCTGGAGCGGGCCGGGGTGGCCTGACGATTTCTGCGGCCGTGGTGGGGGCTCGGGGGGTCTTCCCCGCCACGGCCGTCACGGAGCACAACGCCGCGACGCGCCCTCCGGTTACGGCTCCGTTCGGCCCGCGGAACTCCTTCGTTCGGCGGAGCTGACCCATACACCTGTTGCCTCCTTCCGCACTCCGCATTTGACTCGTTCTTTGCGGAAGTCCGTGTGGTGCGTGACGGCATGGAGGTGCCTGGGATGCTTTCGGCCAAGAGTCTCTTCGGGGAGATCGTCGACAACGACGAGTCGTTCCGGCTGTTCTGCTCCATCGCGGCGAGCGGGGAGTCCCAGGGCGGCTGGGAGAACGGGCGCATCGCCGCCCTCGTGCCCGAGAGCCAGCGCGCCCTCGCCCCCAAGATCGCCCGGCACGGCGCCGACGAGGACAAGCACGGGCGGATCTTCAACGCGCTCCTGCGCAAACGCGGCCTGGAGCCCTGCGACGTCCCGCACGACACCGACTACACGATGCTCCTGGAGAAGCACGGCATCGGACTCGCGCACGACAAGCTCCGCGGCGACAAGCCGCTGACCGAGCAGGACATCATCACGTACCTGGCGCACAGCCGGGTCACCGAGCAGCGGGCCGCCGACCAGATGGTGATGCTCCGCAAGCACTTCGCCGACCATCCGGAGATCGGCAAGGCCGTGAGGATGATCTCGAACGACGAGGACAACCACCTGGCCTACTGCCACGAGGAGCTGCTCCGCTTCGCGTACGCGGGCCACGGCCGCGCCATCCAGCGCACGCTCCAGGAGACCGCGCACGTCGAGATCCGGATCTACCGCGACGTCAGCCTCGCCGTCATGGAGCGCATGGGCCGCATCCTCGGCTGGACGCCAACCAAGGCCAGGGCCCTCGCGGCGGGCATCCACGCCCTGTACGCGTACGAACGCGTCGGCGGCTGGCGCAAGATGGTGAGCCTGCGGATGCCCGAGCGGCGCGACGCCCTGGGGGGACCGGCCACCACGGCACCCGAATTCGCCTGACAGCCCCCATAGGCCCCTACAGGCCCTCACAGGCCCCGCGCAGGCACGCGCCCCGCCACGCGCGCGTGGGCTCGCGGGCTTGGGCTACAGCCAGCCCCGGCGCTTGAACATCCGGTACAGGACCACTTCCAGAACGGCCATCAGCAGGATCACCGCCGGGTACGCCCACCACCAGGCCAGCTCGGGCATGTGCTCGAAGTTCATGCCGTAGATGCCCGCGATCATCGTGGGCACGGCCGCCATGGCCGCCCAGGCGGAGATCTTCCGCATGTCGTCGTTCTGCCGCACGCTCATCTGCGCCAGATGCGCCGACAGGATGTCCGTCACCAGGCGGTCCAGGCCCTCCACGGACTCGTTCACCCGCGTCAGATGGTCGCTGACGTCCCGCAGATAGGGCTGCGCCGACTCGTTCACGTACGGCACGGCGCGGCCGGGCGGGCCCACCCCGGCGAGCCGGGAGAGCGGCATCGCGAGCGGCCCCGTGGCCCGGCGGAACTCCAGGATCTGGCGCTTGAACCGGTAGATCCGCGACGCCGAGTTCCGCGAGCCGCCGCTGTCCGGCGAGAACACCTCCGCCTCCAGGACCTCCAGGTCCGTCTGGAGCTCCTCGGCGACCTCCAGATAGTGGTCCACGACGGCGTCGGCGATGGAGTAGAGCACCGCCGTCGGACCGTGCTTCAGCACGTCCGGTTCCGCTTCAAGGCGGTGCCGTACGCTGCCGAGCGGCGCGCCCTCGCCGTGCCGGACCGTCACCACGAACGAGTCCCCCATGAAGATCATGAGCTCGCCCGACGACACCGTGTCGCTCTCCGGTTCGTACACCACCGGCTTCAGGACCATGAACAGCGAGTCCTCGTACACCTCGAGCTTCGGCCGCTGGTGCGCCTTGAGGGCGTCCTCGACCGCCAGGGGATGCAGCGCGAACTCCTGGGTGACCCGTTCGAACTCGTCCTCCGTCGGCTCGTGGACGCCGATCCACACGAAGGCGTCCCCCGCCGCACGCGCCTCGTCCAGGGCGTCGGAGAAGTCCGCGGGACCCTCGGTCCGGCGCCCGTGCTGGTAGATGGCACAGTCGACGATCACGCTGGGCATTCTTCCCAAGCAGCACTGCTGCCGCACCCGCTCGGCGGCTTAGGCTGACCCGCATGCCCACGCTGATCCTCGTCAGGCACGGCCGCTCCACGGCCAACACCGCAGGCCTGCTCGCCGGATGGACCCCGGGTGTCGCCCTCGACGAGCGCGGCGCACGACAGGCCGCCGCGCTGCCCGGACGCCTCGCCGAGCTGCCGCTCGCCGAAGCCGTCACCAGCCCCCTCCAGCGCTGCCGGGAGACCCTCGCGCCGCTCGCGGCCGCCCGCCCGGACCTCACCGTCCACAGCGACGACCGCATCGGCGAGTGCCACTACGGCGACTGGTCCGGACGCAAGCTCGCCGAGCTGTCCGACGAGCCGCTGATGGAGGTCGTCCAGCAGCACCCGTCCGCCGCCGCCTTCCCCGGCGGCGAGTCCCTGCGCGCCATGCAGACCCGCGCCGCCGAGGCCGTACGCGAGTGGAACGCGCGCGTGGAGCGCGACCACGGCCCCGACGCCGTGTACCTCATGTGCTCCCACGGCGACATCATCAAGTCCCTCGTCGCCGACGCCATCGGACTGCATCTCGACCTCTTTCAGCGGATCTCCGTAGAACCGTGTTCCATCACGGCGATCCGTTACACACGGCTGCGCCCCTTCCTCGTCCGCCTCGGGGACACCGGGGACTTCGGGTCCCTGGCCCCGCGTGCCGAGCCGGCGAGCGAGGAGGCTCAGGTGGGGGGAGACACGGGCGCACCGTGAGACGCGCGATGACCGTGATCGTCGCCCGCAGTAGGGTTCAGTGCAGTTGTCGCGCCAAGAACATGCAGTCGATTCCAATGGAGACAGGACGTGCCCCGTCAGGTGTTCCTCTACGACCCGCCGGAACGCTTCGTTGCCGGAACGGTCGGGCTTCCCGGGCGGCGTACCTTCTTCCTCCAGGCGTCCGCCGGAGTGCGAGTGACCAGCGTCGCTTTGGAGAAGACCCAGGTGGCCGCCCTCGCCGAGCGCATGGAAGAGCTCCTCGACGAGGTGGTGCGGCGCAGCGGGGGAAGCGCGGCGGTGCCCGCCGTCGCGCCCACCGAGGTCGCCGACAGCGCCCCGCTGGACTCGCCCGTCGAGGAGGAGTTCCGGGTCGGCACGATGGCCCTGGCCTGGGACGGCGAGGCCGAACGGATGATCGTGGAGGCGCAGGCCCTCGTCGAGCTGGACGCGGACTCCGACGAGGACCTCGCGGAGGCCGAGGAGAGGCTCCTGCAGGACGAGGAGAACGGCCCGCCGATGCTGCGCGTCCGGCTCACCGGAGCGCAGGCCAGAGCCTTCACCAAGCGCGCCCTCGACGTCGTGAACGCCGGGCGCCCGCCGTGCCCGCTGTGCAGCCTGCCGCTCGACCCGGAAGGACACGTATGCCCGCGCCAGAACGGATACCGGCGGGGAGCCTGACCGCCACGGAGCTGCTCACCCGCGGTGAGCTGACCGTGCGCGGACAGATCCGGCAGGCGTCCAACGCGGTGCTGTACTGCTCGGTCGCGCACGACGGCGCCTCGGCGTCCTGCGTGTACAAGCCCGTCGCCGGGGAGCGGCCCCTGTGGGACTTCCCCGACGGCACACTCGCCGAGCGCGAGGTCGCCGCGTACGAGGTGTCCGAAGCGCTGGGCTGGGGGCTCGTGCCGCCCACCGTGCTGCGGGACGGGCCCTACGGCGAGGGCATGGTCCAGCTGTGGATCGACTCGCCCGACGAGGCAGGCGAGGGCGCGGAGCTGCTCGCCCTCGTCGACGGGGACGAGCCCGGGGACGGCTGGAAGGCCGTCGGCCTCGCCGAGGTCGGGGAGGGGCACACGGCGCTGCTCGTGCACGCGGACGACGCCCGGCTGCGGCGGCTCGCCGTCCTCGACGCGGTGATCAACAACGCCGACCGCAAGGGCGGGCATCTGCTCGTGGGGGCCGCGGAGCGGCTGTACGGAATCGACCACGGGGTCACGTTCCACGTGGAGGACAAGCTGCGGACCCTGCTGTGGGGGTGGGCCGGGGAGAAGCTCACCGACGAGGCCGTCGCCGCTCTGGGGGGCTTGCGGGAGGCTCTCGCCGCGACGGGGGCGCTGGCCTCGCGGCTGGGGGAGCTGCTCACCGCGGCCGAGGTGGAGGCCACCCGGGCGCGGGTGGACGCGCTGCTCGCCGCGGGGCGGCATCCGTCGCCTTCGGGGGAGTGGCCTGCCATTCCCTGGCCGCCGGTGTAGGCGCGTCCGCGGGGGCGGGGGACCGGGGATGGTCCCCGGGGTCGTATGTGGACGGTGCATCCGGTTAGGCTCATGGCATGTATGCCTGGCCCGCTTCTGAGGTCCCCGTCCTGCCTGGCAAGGGCCGCGACCTCCGGATCCACGACACCGCGACCGGTGGCCTCGTCACCCTCGAGCCCGGTCCCGTCGCCCGTCTCTACGTCTGCGGCATCACTCCGTACGACGCGACCCACATGGGTCACGCGGCGACCTACAACGCGTTCGACCTCGTACAGCGCGTGTGGCTCGACACCAAGCGGCAGGTGCACTACGTACAGAACGTGACCGACGTGGACGACCCGCTCCTGGAGCGGGCGAACCGCGACGGCAAGGACTGGGTGGAGCTCGCGCAGGCCGAGACGGCGCTGTTCCGCGAGGACATGACCGCCCTGCGGCTGCTCCCGCCCAAGGAGTACATCGGCGCCGTCGAGTCGATACCCGGGATCGTGCCCCTCGTGGAGCGGCTGCGGGACCAGGGCGCCGCGTACGAACTCGAAGGGGACGTCTACTTCTCCGTAGAGGCCGATCCGCACTTCGGCGAGGTGTCGGGTCTCGACGCCGCCGCCATGCGGCTGCTCTCCGCCGAGCGAGGCGGCGACCCGGACCGGCCCGGCAAGAAGAACCCGCTCGACCCGATGCTGTGGATGGCGGCCCGCGAGGGCGAGCCCAGCTGGGACGGCGCCTCGCTCGGCCGCGGCAGGCCCGGCTGGCACATCGAGTGCGTGGCCATCGCCCTCGACCACCTGGGCATGGGCTTCGACGTCCAGGGCGGCGGCTCCGACCTCGTCTTCCCGCACCACGAGATGGGCGCGTCGCACGCCCAGGCCCTGACCGGGGAGCACCCCTTCGCCAAGGCGTACGTCCACGCGGGGATGGTCGCGCTCAACGGCGCCAAGATGTCCAAGTCCAAGGGCAACCTGGTGTTCGTGTCGAAGCTGCGGCGCGACGGCGTCGACCCCGTCGCCATCCGGCTCGCGCTCCTCGCCCACCACTACCGCGCCGACTGGGAGTGGACCGACCAGGTCCTCCAGGACGCCGTCGAGCGCCTCGGGCGCTGGCGCGCCGCCGTGTCCCGGCCGGACGGGCCGTCCGCCGAGCACCTCGTCGAGGAGCTGCGCGAGGCCCTCGCCAACGACCTGGACGCGCCCGCGGCGCTCGCCGCCGTGGACCGCTGGGTCGCCCGTCAGGACGCCGAGGGCGGCACGGACGAGGGGGCGCCCGGCGTGGTGTCGCGCGCTGTCGACGCCCTGCTCGGCGTGGCCCTGTAGGTACGCGGACGTGGCCCCGTCAGCACGTCTGTGGGCCACGCGGACAGACGCGAGCGGCGCCGGGCGGGAAGGACTCCGCCCGGCGCCGCCGTCTCACCCGGTGCCTCGGACGTCCGCCGTACGGATCACCTGGTGATCACGATGGCGAGCAGGATGCCCGGGTTGTTGGTGTCGTAGTAGCCGATGACCGGCTGCCCGTACGCGAACGCCTCCTGCACCTGGTCACGGGTGCGGTCGAGCGGGTTGATGAAGACGCGCCAGTCGCCGTCCACGTGCAGATAGAGCAGCGTGGCCTGGCCGGGCAGCGGCTGGATGACGTCCCAGAAGCTCTCCGCCACGTTGCCCGACAGGGCCTGGGTGGAGATCGTGGGCGCCTGGGCCTGCGGGACCTGCTGCTGGCCGAGCTGCTGGAGCAGCTGCTGGAACGGCTGCTGCTGGCCGAGCTGCTGCATCTGCTGGCGCAGGTGCGGCGGGATCTGCTGGCCCTGGATCTGCTGGCCGATGCCCTGTTGGCCGAACGGCTGCTGCTGGCCCTGCTGGCCCTGCTGGCCCTGCTGGCCCATGCCCTGCTGCCCGAACGGCTGCTGCTGGCCCTGCTGCCCGAACGGCTGCTGCTGGCCCTGCTGCCCGAACGGCCGCTGCTGGCCGATCTGGCCCTGCTGGCCGATCTGCGGCGGCGCGGTGCTCGGGCCCTGCTGCCCGAAGGGCTGCTGGCCGTACTGCTGCTGTGAGAAGGGCTGCTGCGAGAACGGCTGTTGCTGGGATTGCTGCTGCTGGAACGGCTGCTGCTGACCGAACGGTTGCTGTTGGCCGTACTGCTGCGAGCCGGGGGGCTGCTGACCGTACTGCTGGCCCAGCTGACTCAATTGCGGGGTGGTGCTCATGCGGGTGCCACCTTCCCTCAATGGTCGGTCCGTTTGCCGTGCTTCCTGTGCTTGCCGTGTGCTTGCCGTGGGGTTCAGCCCGTGACGACCAGGCCGACGACCTCGTCGTCGGAGAACCAGACACGGACGTCGGGGGACCCGCCGGCGAAGGCGGAGTGCACCGCCTGGCGGATCTCGGGCGTCGGGTGGTTCAGGTTGCGCCACTCCCCGGCCACGAAGAGCCGCAGGCGCGGCGGGAGTTCCGGCGGGTACGGGAGCAGCTCGTCCCAGTAGCGCTCGGCGCGGCCCGAGCCCACCGCCTCCGGCAGCAGCTTGGTCACCGCCGCCTTGATGTCGGGGCGGTTGCCGATCCGCTGCGACGCCGGGCGGCCCGGCGCGTCCTGCTGCGGCGAGCCCGTCGCCCGCAGCACCGCACGCGCGCGTGCGGACGTCATCGGCTGCTGGCCCGCCGCCTTGAGCATGCCCTGGAGCGAGACGAGCGCGCCGACCACGATCGGGGACGCCGACGACGTGCCGGAGAACGTGTCGGTGTACCAGGCGATCTCCTCCACACCGCCCTGGAGGTCGCCCGGCTGGTTCCAGAAGCCGCCGGTCGTCGTGGTCTCGCGGCCCCAGCCCTGCGCGTCGACGCGCGCCCCGTAGTTGGAGAACGCGAGGCGCGAGCGGTCCGGGCCGTGGTCGCGGCCGTGCGTGCCGGGCGGCGGCGCGCCCGCGCCGACCAGGACGGCGTCGGACGACGGGTTCGACGGGTTGAACGGGTTGCGCCACCAGGACGGGAACTCGTCCGGACGGCGCTCGTACAGGGCGTCGTCGAGCGAATCGGCGCCGTTGCCCGCCGCCGCGACGACGACGATGCCCTTCGCGGTGGCGTAGCGGACCGCCGCGTAGTCGTCGGGCCACCATTCGACGGCCACGTAGCCGCGCTGGTCGTCGCGGTCCTCGAAGTCGAACCTCGGCCCCGGCCGGTGCAGTTCGATGAGGATGACGTCACCGGGCGCGAGCCGGTCCGCGGCCGCGTGGATGGTCGCCGCCGTGCCGCTGGGCAGGAAGGACGCGGCCGCCGTCACGGCGTCCGGCACGATGCCGGTGATGCCGAAGGGGCTGCGATCGCCGCCCAGCACGCCGATCACGGCGGTGCCGTGGTTGCGCCAGGACAGGTCCTGGATCGGGGTGCCGATGACCACGCCCGCGAGCCGCGCGGACAGGTCCTCGTGGCTGAGCTGCCAGGCGCCCTCGATGTCGATGACGGTCACGCCGTCACCGCCGCCGCCGAGCCGCTGCCAGGCCCACTGCGCGTCCACGCCCTCGGGGGCCGGGCGCAGATAGCCCTGGCGGCCGGTGAAGTCGGGCGTGATCGGAGCGCCCTCCTTACGGCGCCGGCCCTCGTCGGGCTCGCTGCCGCCGCTCCGCTGTCCGATCGCGCCGAGGGTGGCGGGGACGGCGCCGGGCTTGACGTACGCCGTGTCGATGCCGGGCAGCGCCGCGATCCGCGCGCGCAGCTCCGGGGCCCGGTCCTCGCTGCCGCGCACCCGGTAGAAGAGGGTCAGGTCGGGCACGTCGTCCACGGTGCCCGCCGCCTGCGCCTGGAGCCGGTCCTCGCTGCCGAACAGCGGCTCCAGGGTGAGTTGTTCGTCGCTGAGGAACATGTTCAGGGCCGAGAGGTCGGCGCCTGTCGCCGAGCGGACACCGTGCTCCTGGGCGCGCAGCCGGGCCTCCGGCCGTGCGACGACGATGAGTTCCTGCTCGGTCGCCCGATAGGTGAATCCCGCGCCGTCCGGTCCGGGGCCACTGCCTCCCGGATCGTCGCCCTGCTGCACCTGGTCGGTCATCGCTTCACCGCTCCCTTCGGTTGCCGCACCCCGGGCGTTCGGTCGCTGCACACCCTGCTACCGCTCGGCCGGAACGTCCAGACCCCTTTCCCTCAACTGTGTTTGAAAGGAAGTTGATGGGGGAACCGTGTGCAATTCATCGACAATCCCATGTCACGCCGCAAACCGGCCAAAGGTAGCGAGACGGATGGGATGGGAGCGTGGGAAGGGGCGGCACCCGCGGGGTGCCGCCCCTTCCCACTGCCGGACGGGCCGGTGCGTCCGGGGACGCGGCCGCTCAGTCCTCGGAGGAATCTCCGGGTCCGGCGTCCGGCTCCGCCGGGTTCGGCGCGGTCGTGTCTGATGCGGTCTTGTCGGGTGCGGTCGTGTCCGGGGCGGTCGTGTCCGGGGCGGCCGGGCCGTCCTCCGGCTCGGCGTCCGTGGCACCGACGGGCTTTTCGGTCGGCTCGTCGGTCGACTTGTCGCCGGGCTTGCCGGTCGGCCCGTCGGCCGCCGCATCGCCGACCCTGCCGTCGGGCTCGCCCTCGCCCTTGTCCTGGGCCTCGGCCTTGTCGTCCGCCGACGGCTTCGCCGCGGAGCCGGTGGCGGACTCCGGGCCCGTGTCCGGGCGCGGCTGCGGCTTCGGCGGGCGGGTGCGCTCGCTCGGGGCGTCCCGCAGATAGGCCGCGCCCTCGCCCTCGGACGCCACGCCGCCGACCTGGCCGGGGCCGCCCCCGTCGCGCCGCCGCAGATAGCGCTCGAACTCGCGGGCGATGGCTTCGCCCGAGGCCTCCGGCAGCTCCGCGGTGTCCCGCGCCTCCTCCAGGGACTGCACGTACTCGGCGACCTCGCTGTCCTCGGCCGCCAGCTGGTCGACGCCCAGCTGCCAGGCGCGCGCGTCCTCCGTCAGCTCGCCGAGGGGGATCCTGAGGTCGATCAGGTCCTCCAGGCGGTTGAGCAGCGCGAGCGTCGCCTTCGGGTTCGGCGGCTGCGAGACGTAGTGCGGCACGGCCGCCCACAGGCTGACCGCGGGCACGCCCGCGTGCGTGCACGCCTCCTGGAGGATGCCGACGATGCCCGTCGGGCCCTCGTACTTCGTCTCCTCCAGGTCCATGCTGCGCGCCAGGTCCGGATCGGAGGTGACGCCGCTGACCGGCACCGGCCGGGTGTGCGGGGTGTCACCGAGCAGCGCGCCCATGATCACGACCAGTTCGACGCCCAGTTCGTGGGCGAAGCCGAGGAGTTCGTTGCAGAACGAACGCCAGCGCATGGACGGCTCGATGCCCCGCACCAGGACCAGGTCGCGCGGCTTCTCGCCGCCGACGCGGACGACCGAGAGCCGGGTCGTCGGCCACGTGATCTTGCGCACGCCGCCGTCCAGCCAGACCGTGGGGCGGTTGACCTGGAAGTCGTAGTAGTCCTCGGCGTCCAGTGCCGCGAAGACCTCGCCCTTCCACTCCTTGTCGAGATGCGCGACCGCGGTGGAGGCGGCGTCGCCGGCGTCGTTCCAGCCCTCGAACGCGGCCACCATGACCGGGTCGATCAGCTCGGGTACCCCCTCGAGCTCGATCACCCAGGCCTCCTTCCGACGTTCTCCGCTAAGTACGCCCCAACCTTACGGCGTCCCGCGGGGGCCTCCGCAGCCCCCCGGCGGCGCCGAGTGCCGGATCACTGCCCAGGTCAGTCGCGCCTCACTCCTGCCGTGCCCGGTTCGGCCGCGGACCCCGGAGTTCAGAGGGTGGAGCGCAGCCACTGCTCCACGCTCGCGATGTGCACGGTCGCCCAGGACCTGGCCGCTTCCGCGTCCCGGTCGCGCAGGGCGCCGAGGATCGCCCGGTGCTCGTGCAGCGTGCGGCTGACCGCGTCCTCCTGGGTGAGGCCGCGCCAGACGCGGGCCCGCGTCGTCGGCCCGGACAGGCCGTCGAGCAGCGAGCACAGGACGGAGTTCCCCGACCACTGGACGATGCCGCGGTGGAACTCCAGGTCACAGGCCACCAGCTCCTCCACGGACGGCGCGGCGCCGAGGGCGTCCAACTGCTCCGTCAGGGCGTCCAGTTCCGCCTCGCTGATCCGCGCGGCGGCCATCGCCGTCGCGGCGGGCTCCAGGATGCGGCGTACGGCCAGGAACTCCAGGACCGTGTCGTCGCGGTGGAAGTCGACCACGAAGCTCAGGGCCTCGAGCAGCAGCTGCGGATCGAGGCTGGTGACGTACGTGCCGTCGCCCTGCCGCACGTCGAGGATGCGGATCAGGGAGAGCGCGCGCACCGCCTCGCGCAGCGAGTTGCGGGACAGGCCGAGTTCGGCGGCCAGCTCGCTCTCCTTGGGGAGGCGGTCGCCGGGCCGCAGCGCACCCGAGACGATCATGCCCTTGATCTTTTCGATGGCCTCGTCCGTGACAGCCATGGGGACCTCGCCTCGGTGAAGAGCAGCAGGAACGGACATCGGATGTCCGGTAGGTAAATAGACATCGGATGTATCGGCTCATTATGTCCCTTGGAGCCCTACGGGGAACGGGGTTCAGCCGAAGCGTTCGATCCTGATCCGGTCCACGGGCTGGCCGCCCTCCACCAGAAGCCGCGAGGCGTGCTCGGCGAAGCCGTTGGAGCCGCAGACGTACGCCTCCCAGCCGCCCTCGGGCCGTCCGGCGCCGAGGTGGGGCGCCAAGTGCCCGGCGGTGAGGCGTCCTTCGGTGCGGGTGAGGATCACCTCCGTCTCGGCCCCGTACTCGTCGGCGTAGAGGAGGTCCGCGCGGGTGCGGGCCGAGACGAGCAGGCGCAGCGGCACCGTCAGGCCCGCCCGCCGGTGGTGGCGGATCATCGACATCAGCGGGACCACGCCGGAGCCCGCGCCGAGCAGCAGCGCGGGCCGGTCGCCGGGCCAGGCGAAGAAGCCGGACAGCGGGCCGCGCACCTCCACGGTGTCGCCCTCCCGCGCGACGGTGTGCAGATGCCCCGAGACCTCGCCGCCCGGCACGTGGTCCAGGGTCAGCTCGATCTCGCCGCTGTCGTCCGGCGCGGAGGCCAGCGAGTAGTGGCGCTGGGCGACGTAGCCGTCCGCGGCGGTCAGGCGCAGCATCAGGTGCTGGCCCGGCAGGTGCCCCTGCCAGTCGGGCACCTTGAGCCGGAAGGTCGCGGCGGCGTGCGTCTCGCGGCGGATCCGCGTGATGAGGGCCTGCTGCCAGTGGGCCGCGGCCTGCTCGCTCACGGCGATGCGCCCGGGCACCGCGAAGGCGGTCGGGGGGACGAAAGGGGGGACGAGCGGGGAGACGCGCGCCCCCGTGGAGGTGTCAGTCACCGGCGTACCGCTCCTCACGCCACGGGTCGCCCCGGTGGTGATAGCCGTTCTTCTCCCAGAAGCCCGGCTCGTCGTGGTCGAGGAGCTCCAGGCCCGCGATCCACTTGGCGCTCTTCCAGAAGTACAGGTGCGGCACGACGAGCCGGGCGGGCCCGCCGTGCTCGGGCGGCAGCGGCGCCCCGTCGTACTCCCAGGCGATCCAGGCCCGGCCGCCGGTCACGTCGGCGAGCGGCAGGTTCGCGGTGTACCCGGTGTGGGAGTACGCGACGACGTGCGTGGCGGCGGGCAGCGGGCCGCCCGCCCCGGCGAGGAACGCGTCCAGGCTCACGCCGCCGAAGCGCACGCCGAACTTGGACCAGCTCGTCACGCAGTGGATGTCGCCCCGGTACTCGGACGCGGGCAGCGCGTGCGCCTCGTCCCAGGTCCAGGTGCGCGGGCCCGCCACCAGGCCGCCGACGCGGAACGTCCAGTCGGCGGCCGCCAGCCGGGGCGTGACCTCGGCGGAGAGCACGGGCCAGGTGTCGCGGGCGTCGTACTGGCCCGGTGGCAGGCGCGGGTCGCGGTCGGCGGCGCGGGCGCGGCCGGTGAAGCCGCGGGTCGGGGCGGGGGGCGGGGAGCTCATGACAGCCGCGCGGGTTCGGCCGGGGCCACGGCGTCGTTGAGGGCGCGCAGCACGTGCGGTTCGTCGAGGGCGAGCAGGGCGCGGTCGCGCATCAGGACGCGGCCGTCGACGACGGTGTCGCGCACGTCGGAGCCCGCGGCGGCGTAGGCGAGCGTCCCGTAGGGGTCGTGCCGCGGCGCCAGGTGCGGCCGGTCCAGGTCGACGACGATGAGGTCGGCGCGCTTGCCCGGCTCCAGGGAGCCGAGCCGGTCGCCGAGGCCCAGGGCCCGCGCCGACTCGATGGTGGCCATCCGCACGGCCTGCTCGGCGCCCACCGCCGTCGGGTCGCCACCCGCCTTGTGGACGAGCGCCGCGAGCCGGACCGCGCCGAGCACGTCGAGCGTGTTGGAGCTCACGGCGCCGTCGGTGCCGATGCCGACCGTGACGCCCGCGTCGAGGAGGTCGGGTACGCGGGCGATGCCGCAGCCCAGCTTCAGGTTCGACGCCGGGCAGTGCGCGACGGACGTACCCGTGCGGGCGAGCGCCGCGATCTCCGCGTCGGTCAGCTCGACGGCGTGCGCGAGGAGCGTGTCCGGGCCGAGCACGCCGAGCGAGTCGAGCAGCTCCACCGGGCGCATGCCGTACCGCTCGCCGACCAGGGCCACCTCGGCGGCGTTCTCGGCCGCGTGCAGGTGCAGCAGGGCGCCGTGGGCGCGGGCGAGCGCGGTGATCGCGGCGAGCTGGTCCGGCGCCAGGGTGTACGCGGAGTGGGCGAAGAGCACCGGCCTGGTGCCCGGCGCGGCGGTGCGGGCGGCCAGCCAGGCGCCCGCCCAGGCGAGCCGCTCCGCGTACGGGCGGCCGTCCGGCGGCTCGGGCACGTCCATGAACGTCGGCCCGGTGAGCAGCCGCCACCCGGCCTCGCGCGCCACCTCGTCGGCGGCCTCGTGGAACCAGTACATGTCGAGCGCGGTGGTCACCCCGCCGCGCACCGACTCGGCGATCGCCGCGCGCAGGCCCACCGCGACGGTCTCCGGCGTGAGCAGCTCGGCCTCGCGCGGCACGACCCGCTCCAGGAAGCCCTGGAGGGTGACGTCGTCGGCGGTGCCGCGCAGCAGCGTCATCGCCAGGTGGGTGTGCGTGTTGACGAGCCCCGGCAGGACGAGACAGCCGCGCGCGTCGATCTCCTCGGCCGGGGCGTACTGCTCGCGCAGGTGCTCGGCGGGGCCGACGGCCACGATCTCACCGGCGCGCACGGCGACGGCGCCGTCGCTCACCACGGTGCCGGACGCGTCGACGGTCAGGACGTCGCCGCCGTGGACGAGGAGGTCTATGGGGAGCATGTGGTGCGTGTCTCCAAGGTGCTTCCGCGGGCGGTTCTACCGGTTTTGTCCGGTCTGCGCGGGGACGTCGGCGGCCAACAGGCGCAGCGCCTCCAAGGTTATCCGGGCGCCGCGGGCGACTCCGTCGGCGACCTCCGACCGGTGCGGGTCGTAGCCGCCGGTGGCCTCCTCGTCGACCAGCTCGTCGGCGTTCGCCCCGTCCACGACGAGCGCGCCGCCCGCGACGAGGCCGCGCGTCGAGGCGAACACGTACAGGGCGCTCAGCTCCATCTCGATGGCGGCGACGCCCGCCCGCTCGTACGCGTCGGCGGGCAGCGGCAGGAAGCCGGGCTGGAAGGCGGCCCGCGTCCACACCACGCCCCGGTGGTGCGGGGCCCCGGCGGCACGGGCCGCCCGCTGCAGCGCGAGCACCGCCTCGGGCGCCCCGAACGCCGGGTACTCGGCCGGGATCAGCTGCCCCGTCACGCCGTCGTCGCGCACCGCCGCGTCCGCGATCACCAGGTCGCCGGCCGCGATGCCGGGCCGGATCGCGCCCGCCGTGCCGAGCCGGATGACATGCGTCACACCCGCCTGTGCCAGCTCCTGGAAGAGCAGCAGCGCCCCGGGTGCGCCCACGCCGTGCGAGGACACGACCACGGGCAGTTCCCGCCAGGTCCCGGTGAAGCTGCGGTACTCCCGGTGGTACGCCACCTCCTCGGCGCCGTCGAGGAGGTCGGCGACGGCCGCCGCGCGGGCGGGGTCGCCGACGACGACGGCGTACGGCGGCAGGCCGGTGCGGGGGAGACCGGTGATGGGCTGCGGGGCGGGGGACGCCGAGGACATGGTCATGTGCGCGCTCCTGGCTGGGGTCCGGGGGATCAGAGGGCTTCGGGGGAAGTGTGCCGGGAGCCGGGCGCGGCGGCGGCGCCGGGGTGGGCCGACGGCATCGAACCCACGTTCAGGGCGCTCGGGTACGGTGACCGCGCGAGCCGGACCCGCACCCGCCACCGGGAGTTGACCCCATGAGCAAGGCGAGCACCGAGGACCTCAGGGCCGTCGTCTGGACGGACACCCGCAGCGGCCCCGCGCTCTGTCTTGTCGACCAGACGGCCCTGCCGCACGCCCTCGAGCGCCTCGACGTGCGCACGGTCGACCAACTCGTCGACGCCATCGTGCGGTTGGTGGTCCGCGGCGCACCCGCGATCGGCGCGGCCGGGGCCTACGGCGTCGCCCTCGCCCTGGTCCAGGGGGAGCGCGAAGGCTGGGACCGCGCGCGGGTCGACGCCGAGGTCGCCCGCGTCCGCGCCGCGCGCCCCACCGCCGTCAACCTCATGGCCTGCGTGGACCGCGTCGCCGCGCGCCTCGACGAGGGCCTTGGCGCGGTGCTCGCCGAGGCGGACGCCGTCGTACGGGAAGACCTCGCGGCCAACCACGCCCTGGGCCGGCACGGCGCCGACTGGCTCCTCGCACGCCTCGGCCAGGACCGGCCGCTGCGCGTCCTCACCCACTGCAACACCGGCGCGCTCGCCACGGCGGGCTGGGGCACCGCGCTCGGCGTGATCCGGGAGCTGCACCGGCGCGGCCGCCTCGACTCCGTGTACGCCGACGAGACCCGGCCGCTGCTCCAGGGCGCGCGGCTCACCGCCTGGGAACTCGCCCACGCGGGCATACCGCACTACGTCCAGGCGGACGCGGCCGCCGCGGGAGTCATCCTGCGCGGCGAGGTCGACGCGGCAATCGTCGGCGCGGACCGGATCGCCGCGAACGGCGACACCGCCAACAAGGTGGGCACCGTGGGCATAGCCCTCGCCTGCGCGCACGCGGGCATCCCCTTCGTCGTGGCCGCGCCCACCACGACCGTGGACCTCGCCACGGCGTCCGGGGCCGACATCCCCATCGAACTGCGCGCCGGGGACGAGGTCCTGGAGTGGGCGGGCGTCCGCACCGCCCCCGCCGGATCGCGCGGCCACAACCCCGCGTTCGACGTCACCCCCGGCTCGCTGGTGACCGCCCTGGTGACGGAGCACGGCGTCCGCGAGGTGGCGAAGGGGGAGCTGCCCGGGTAGCCCCGCGGGGGGTCACCCGGTCAGGGCCAGCTCCAGGAGCCACTCCACGACCTCCGTGCGGTGCCGCGCCTGCCGCGGGTCGTCGCCCCAGACGTACAGGCCGTGCCCGGCCACGACCACCGCGGGCATCCCCGGCCGCAGCGCCGCCTCCAGGCGGTCCCCGAGCTCCGCCATGTCCTGGCTGTTCTCGATCACCGGCAGGACCACCGCGACGTCGTGCGTCCGGTGCCCGAGCCCCTTGAGCATCTCCAGGCCCTCGAACTCGATCCCGCCCGGCCGCCGTCCGCCCATCGCCACGGACGCCACGGTGTGCACGTGCACGACGGCGCCCGCCCCGGTGAGCCGCACCACGCGCGCGTGCAGCGCGGCCTCGGCCGACGGCCGCCCGGCGCCGACCGCGGCGCCCTCCGCGTCCGTCAGGACCACGTCGGCGGCGGTCAGCTCGCCCTTGTCGAGCCCGCTGGCCGTCACGGCGAGCCGTACGGGATCGCGGGAGACGACGACGGAGAGGTTCCCCGAGGTCCCGCGCATCCAGCCGAAGGAGGCGAACCGCGCGGCCTCCGCCGCGAGCACCGCCCCGGCCTCCGCCACACCGATGTCCGGGCCGACGTCCGGGCCTGCCTCCGGGGCCGGGCCGGGAATCGGCTGCTCGCCCACCCGCGGCTCCACGCTCACGACGTCACCAGCCCCACCTCGTCGAACGACCCCACTTCCGGATGCCCGCCGACGCCCTCGGCGAAGTACGGCTCCCCGGCCCGGCGCACCCCGACCGTCCGCCACCCGGCCTCCCGGGCCGCGTCCAGCTCGCCGAGCCGGTCGGACAGGAACACCGTGCGGCCGGGCGGCACGCCGACCGCGGCGGTGATGGCCCGGTAGGAGCCGGGGTCCTGCTTCGGCCCCGCGTTCTCCGTGTCGTACCAGCCGCTCACCAGGCCGGTGAGCGGCCCGTGCGCCGAGTGCGTGAACCACGCGCGCTGCGCCGCCACCGACCCCGACGAGTACACGTAGAGCCGGATCCCGGCCGCGTACCAGCTCCGCAGCCGCGGCACCACGTCGGCGAAGAAGGGCGCGACGAGGTCGCCGCGCGCGAAGCCCTCCGCCCAGAGCACGCCCTGGAGCGCCTTCAGCGGCGTGGCCTTGCGGTCCTCGTCGACCCAGGCGCCGAGGACCTTCTCGATCCGCGCGGCGTCCGCGCCGGGCTCGCCGATCTCCTCGCGGACCTGGGCGACGGCGCGCGCGACGACGGCCTCGTGGGACCGCTCGGCGAGCAGCGCCCCGAACCGCTCCCGGGCGTAGGGGTACATGACGTCCACGACGAACCCGGTGGCGCTCGTGGTGCCCTCGATGTCGAGCACCACCGCGTCCACGGCCCCGGGCCCGAAGCCCACGCTCACCGCGCGGCCCCCGTGTGACCGGCGTGGATCGTGTCGAAGTCGGGGAAGCGCCCGGCGATGTCGCTGCCGGTGAACGTGCCGATCCAGCCGTCCTCCTCGTGGAAGAAGCGGATCGCCGTGAACGAGGGCGACGTGCCCATGTCGAACCAGTGCGTCGTGCCGCGCGGCACCCCGAGCAGATCGCCCTTCTCGCAGTACACGGCGTGCACTTCACCGCGTACGTGCAGATAGAAGACGCCCGCGCCCGCCACGAAGAAGCGCACCTCGTCATCGTCGTCGTGCGTGTGCTCGGCGAGGAACTTCTCCCGGGCCGCCCGCGCCCTGTCCGGCCAGTCCGGGTCGTCGCTCGGGCGCAGCGCGACGACGTCGACCGTGCGGAAGCCCTCCGCCGCGTTCAGCTTGTCGATCTCCGGTCCGTACGCGGCGAACACGGTGTCGCCGTCCGCGTCGGCCGGTACGTCCGCGCGCACCGGCCACCGTTCGTAGCGCACGCCCAGCTGCGCGAGCACCCCGGCGATCTCAGCGGGGTCCGACGTGCGGCGGACGACGGTCTCGGGGCCCGCGTCGGGCCAGGTCGTGAGGAGGGTCATCGGTCGCTCCCAAGGGGCGGACTGCGGTGCGGGCGGTGGCCGGACTCCTGTGCGGATCGTAGCCCGGCCCCGGCCGCCGTCACGAGGGGTCCCACAGCCGGGACGGAGCCTCCCTGCGCACCACCGGCGCGATCTCCTCCGCGAACCGCTGGAGGGTCTCGACCTGTTCGGCGCGCGGCAGGCCGAACCCGTCGACCGTGATGGACTGCAGGTCGTGCCGGTACACCTCGTGGTACCCGAGGATCTTGTCGATGATCTGCTGCGGCGAACCGATGAGCTGCGGTCCGTCGGCGATCGCCTCCTCGATGGTGCGGAAGGGCGTGTTGTAGCCCGCCTTGCCCTCCAGGTGCGGCTTGAAGGTCTGGCGCACCTTCGCCTCGTACAGGTCCCGGTAGCGGCGCACGGCCTGCTCCGCGCTGTCGGCGATGAGCAGCCCGCCCGAGCCCGCCGCCACGTGGGCGTCGGCCGGGTCGTGGCCGTACGCCTCGAACCGCTCCCGGTAGTGCGCGATCAGCTTCGCGTACGCCGCGCGCGGCTGGATCGCGTTGGCGGTGAACAGCGGATCGCCGTGCTTGGCGGCGAGTTCGGGGGAGTTGAGGGAGGTCGCCGAGCCGTGCCAGACGCGCGGCGGCCCCGCGTACGGGCGCGGCACCGTCGTGACGTTCTTCAGGGCGGGGCGGAACTCGCCCTGCCAGTCGACGTTCTCCTCCCGCCACAGGCGCCGCAGCAGCTCGTACTTCTCCTGTTGCAGGTCCCACTGGCGCGCCTCGTCGAGCCCGAACAGGTCGAAGTGGCCCGCCTCGGCGCCCTTGCCGATGACCAGCTCCACGCGTCCGCGCGAGAGCTGGTCGAGCGTCGCGTAGTCCTCGGCGATCCGCACCGGGTCGAGGATCGCGACGACGGTGACCCCGGTCAGGAGCCGGATGCGGGACGTGCGGGCCGCGAGCGCGCCGAGGACGACCGTCGGGCTCGACGACAGGAAGTCGCCCGCGTGCCGCTCGCCCACGGCGTAGGCGTCGTAGCCGAGCCGTTCCGCCTCGACGCCGACCTCGACGACGTCGGCGATCCGCTCGGCCGCGGGGGCCCGTTCCCCGGTCAGCGGGTGCGGGGAGTGGGAGATGAGGGAAAGTACCTGAAACTTCATGCTTCACATGTACGCGCCGAACATTGCGGCGCTGTGGCGGTGGCGTGGCAGCTGTTCCCGGGTACGCGTAAGGGGCGGTCGCCATGGCGACCGCCCCTTACAGATCACTCCTGGGTCAGCTCTTCTTGCCCAGCAGGTCCTCGACCTTGCCGCGGATCTCGTCCGTCGCGAGGCCGCGGATCGTCAGCGTCGTACGGCGGCGCAGCACGTCGTCGGCCGTCTCGGCCCACTCGTGGTCACGCGCGTAGACGACCTGCGCCCAGATCTCCGGGGCGTCGGGGTGGACGCGCTCGGCGAGCTCCGGGTTCTCGTTCGCCAGGCGGGCGATGTCGAAGGACAGCGAGCCGTAGTGCGTCGCCAGGTGACGGGCGGTGTCCGGCGCCATGCGCGGGCCGGGGGCCGGGCCGTCGACGAGCAGCCGGTGGGCGACCGCGCGCGGGTTGGCGATGCCGGGCAGCGGCAGCTTCTTCGGCAGCGTGGAGATCGGCTCGTAGTCGTCGCCCAGCGGGTGGCCCGGCAGTGACTCCAGCTTCTTCATGATGGTGCGGCCGATGTGGCGGAACGTCGTCCACTTGCCGCCCGCGACCGACAGCATGCCGCCGCGGCCCTCGGTGACGACCGTCTCGCGCTTGGCCTTGGAGGTGTCGCCCGGACCGCCGGGCAGCACCCGCAGACCCGCGAACGAGTACGTGATCAGATCACGGGACAGCTGCTGGTCCCGGATCGAGAACGCGGCCTCGTCGAGGATCTGCGCGGTGTCCTTCTCGGTGACCGAGACGTCGCGCGGGTCGCCCTCGTACTCCTCGTCGGTCGTGCCGAGCAGCAGCATGTCCTCCCACGGCAGGGCGAACGTGATGCGGTACTTGTCGATCGGCGTGGCCAGCGCGGCCTTCCAGGGGGCGGTGCGCTTGAGGACGAGGTGCGCGCCCTTGGACAGGCGGATGGAGGGGGCCGCGTCCGGGTCCTCCATCGCACGCAGGTGGTCGACCCAGGGGCCGGTGGCGTTCAGGACGAGCCGGGCGCTGACGCCGAACTCGTCGCCGGACTGCCGGTCCTTGAGGTCGGCGCCCGTGACCCGGCCCTTGGTGAAGCGCAGGCCGGTGACCTCGGCGTGGTTGAGGACGACGGCGCCGGCCTCGACGGCCGCGCGGACCGTCATCAGGGCCATGCGGGCGTCGTTCATCTGGTCGTCGCCGTAGACCGCGACGGCCTTCAGGTTGTCGGTGCGCAGCTCCGGCACGTCCTGCGCCGCCTTGGCGGGGGAGAGCAGGTGGCCGACGCCGTCGCCGAACGCGGAGAGCGCCGAGTAGGCGAAGACGCCCGCGCCGAGCTTGGCGGCGCCGTGCGGGCCGCCCTTGTACACCGGCAGGTAGAAGGTGAGCGGGTTGGCGAGGTGCGGTGCCACCTGACGCGACACCGCACGCCGCTCGAAGTGGTTCTCCGCCACCAGCTTCACCGCGCCGGTCTGCAGGTAGCGCAGACCGCCGTGGAGAAGCTTGGAGGAGGCGGAGGAGGTGGCGCCGGCGAAGTCGCCGGCGTCCACCAGGGCCACCCTGAGACCCGACTGCGCGGCGTGCCAGGCCGTGGAGATGCCCAGGATGCCGCCGCCGATCACCAGGAGGTCGTACGCCGCCTTGGAAAGGCGTTCCCGGGTCTCGGCACGGCTCGGGTTGCCGCCGGCCGCCGGCGGCGTCCCGAGTGCCGAGATGACGGGGCCGCTCTCTAGGGTGGTCATGGTTATTGCTCCTCGTCAGCTGAGCTGTGGTCAGCTCTCGTCTTCGAGCCAGCCCATGGTCCGCTCCACGGCCTTGAGCCAGTTCTTGTACTCACGGGCGCGGGTGTCCGCGTCCATGCGGGGGGTCCATTCGGCGGCCCGGCGCCAGTTGGCGCGCAGGTCGTCGGTGGAAGACCAGAAGCCGACGGCGAGGCCGGCGGCGTATGCGGCGCCGAGGCAGGTCGTCTCGGCCACCATCGGCCGCACCACGGGCGCGTCCAGGAAGTCCGAGAGGGTCTGCATCAGCAGGTTGTTGGAGGTCATGCCGCCGTCGACCTTGAGGGCCGCGAGCTCGACGCCGGAGTCCTTCGTCATGGCGTCGGTGATCTCACGGGTCTGCCAGGCGGTGGCCTCCAGGACGGCGCGCGCGATGTGCGCCTTGGTGACGTACCGGGTGAGACCGGCGATCACACCGCGGGCGTCGGAGCGCCAGTACGGGGCGAACAGGCCGGAGAAGGCCGGGACGAAGTAGGCGCCGCCGTTGTCCTCGACGCTGGAGGCCAGCGTCTCGATCTCGGCGGCGGACTTGATGAGGCCCATCTGGTCGCGCATCCACTGCACCAGGGAGCCGGTGACGGCGATGGAGCCCTCGAGGGCGTAGACCGGCTTGGCGTCGCCGATCTGGTAGCCGACGGTGGTCAGCAGGCCCGAGTACGAGTTGATGGCCTTCTCACCGGTGTTCATCAGCATGAACGTGCCGGTGCCGTACGTGGACTTCGCCTCGCCCTCGGCGAAACAGGTCTGGCCGAACAGGGCCGCCTGCTGGTCGCCGAGCGCGGAGGCGACCGGGATGCCGCCCAGGAGGTCGCCGAGCTTGCCGCCGGTGACCTCGCCGTAGACCTCGGCGGAGGAGCGGATCTCGGGGAGGATCCGCATCGGCACGCCGATGGACTCGGCGATGCGCTCGTCCCACTCCATGGTGTGCAGGTTCATCAGCATGGTGCGGGAGGCGTTGGTGACGTCGGTGACGTGCTTGCCGCCGTTCACCCCGCCCGTCAGGTTCCAGATGACCCAGGAGTCCATGGTGCCGAAGAGGATGTCGCCCGCCTCGGCGCGCTCGCGCAGGCCCTCGACGTTGTCGAGCAGCCAGCGGGCCTTGGGGCCCGCGAAGTAGGAGGCCAGCGGCAGCCCGGTCTCGCGCCGGAAGCGGTCCTGGCCGACGTTGCGCCCGAGCTCCTTGCAGAGCGCGTCGGTGCGGGTGTCCTGCCAGACGATGGCGTTGTACACCGGCTCACCGGTGTTCTTGTCCCACAGCAGCGTCGTCTCGCGCTGGTTGGTGATGCCGATGGCCTTGATGTCGTCGCGGGTGATGCCGGCCTTCTGGATGGCGCCGGCGACGACTTCCTGGACGTTGGTCCAGATCTCCGTGGCGTTGTGCTCGACCCACCCCGGCTTGGGGAAGATCTGCTCGTGCTCCTTCTGGTCGACGGAGACGATGCGGCCGTCCCGGTCGAAGACGATGCAGCGGCTGGACGTGGTGCCCTGGTCGATCGCCGCGATGAAGGGGCCTGCGGTGTGCGCGTCGGTCACGGTGTGCTCCTGAAGTGCGTCGTGGTCGGGTGGTCGGCGGGTTCGCTCAGAACAGCTTGAAGATGTATGCGGCGAGAGCGCCGCCGATCAGCGGACCGACCACGGGAATCCACGCGTACGACCAGTCGGAGCCACCCTTGTTGGGGAGCGGGAGCAGCGCGTGGACGATACGGGGGCCGAGGTCACGGACCGGGTTGATGGCGTAGCCGGTGGGGCCGCCGAGCGAGAGGCCGATGCCCACCACGACGAGCGCGGTGATCAGGGCGCCCAGGGTGCCGAGGCCGTTGCCGCCGTCGTTGAGGCCCTGGGTGAGGATCGCCAGGACGAGCACGGTCGTGGCGATGATCTCGGTGATGAGGTTCTGTACGGCGTTCCGGATCTCCGGGCCGGTCGAGAAGATGCCGAGCACGGGACCGGCCGCGGGGGCCGCCTTCTGGTCGACGAGGCCTTCCTCGGCGGGCTGGGCCTTGATGATCTCCGGGTCCGTGAGGTGGGCCTGGAACTGCCCGTAGTACGTCGCCCACACGAGCACGGCGCCGATCATCGCGCCCAGGAGCTGCGAGGCCAGGTAGAGCGGCACGTCGCCCCACTTGGTGCCGCCCTCGACGGCGAGGCCGATGGTGACCGCCGGGTTCAGATGGGCGCCCGAGACGCCACCGGCCAGGTAGGCGCCCGTGAGGACCGCGAAGCCCCACCCGAAGGTGATGGCGAGCCAGCCGGCGTCCTTGGCCTTCGAGCGCTTGAGCGTGACGGCGGCGCACACGCCACCGCCCAGCAGAATGAGAACGGCGGTACCGATGGTCTCGCCGAGGAAGATGTCGTGGCTGGACACCCGCGACTCCTTTGTCCTTCGTCCAGGGGAAAGCCGAACCCCGGGTCCCTCCGGTGGTCCGCGCCCTCAGGTGAGAGCGTTGCCGGCCCTTGGCTCGCCCCACTCTAACGCGTAATGCCGTTAGCTGTTCGACAATGCCGACCGGTGGACGCGAGTCTGACTCTGGGGTTACCAGCGCGTCAAGACTTCTGTAATTGAAAACACGATCGTTATTGATCGTTTCGCCCTATCGGTGGGCGGCGCGGCCGACGACGGCGGGCGATCGGGGGGATCCAGCCCGTCCGGCGCTTGAGGACGAGGCGCGAAGCGCCGAAAAACGGGGGCACGGGGGCGGAACCCCCGGATCGGGAAGGGGCGGGCCTGGGGCGCACCCGCGAGGGCCCCACCGGAGGTCAGAAGCGGCTCGCGCCCAGGTCCCGCGAAACCGCCCGCGCACAGTCCCGCACCGCGGCGATCAGCTCCGGCCGCAGCTCCCCGTCCGGGCACACCCGCTCGACCGCGCCGGTGACCCCGACCGCCCCCACCGGCATCCGCCGCCGGTCGTAGATGGGCGCGGCCACGGAGGCGATCCCTTCCCAGGTCTCCTCCTCGTCGGTCGCGTACCCGCGCGCCCGCGTGAGGTCGAGGACGCCCTCGAACTCCGCGGGGCCGCAGACCGTCCGGTCCGTGAACGCCCGCCGCTCGGCCTCCAGGGCCTCGCTGTGCGCCACCGGGTCGTACGCCGCGAGCACCTTGCCGAGCGCCGTGGAGTGCAGCGGCTGCATGGCCCCCACCTCCAGGACCTGGCGGCTGTCGTCGGGCCGGAAGACGTGGTGCACGATCAGCACGCCCTGCTGGTGGAGCACGCCCAGATAGACGCTCTCGCCGCTGGAGCGGGCCAGGTCGTCGGTCCACACCAGGGCGCGGGCGCGCAGCTCGTGCACGTCCAGGTAGCTGTTGCCGAGGCGCAGCAGTTCGGCGCCCAGCTGGTAGCGCCCCGACGCCGGGTCCTGCTCGACGAACCCCTCCTGCTGGAGGGTGCGCAGGATGCCGTGGGCCGTGCCCTTGGCCAGGCCGAGGGCGGAGGCGATGTCCGAGAGGCCGAGCCGGCGTTCGCCGCCCGCGAGCAGGCGCAGCATCGCCGCGGCCCGTTCGAGCGACTGGATGTTGCGTGCCATCGCAGCCCTTTCCTCCATCCCGTTCCCGCACCCCTGTGTGCCGGGCACTCGTTCCGCGGCTCCCTCGCGAACGGGGTCGCCGTTCGGCAATGCTGAACACTATCGGTCGTTGCCGACCTCTGGCTAAGGGTGCGCACCGCCTTGTCGCGCGGCGAGCCCCTCGACGGCGATTTCCGGCCACGCGTCCGTCCCGTGGAATGCCCTCACACCAGAACGCCCGTCCCAGCTACGCTGACCGGGTGCGCCTTCCACGGGAAGCCGCAAAGCCGACAGCCGTCGCACTCCAGGGAGCTCATTCATGGCCTCGTCGCCGACCCCCTCATCCGTTTCCGCAGCGGGGACCTCCGCCGGGAACCGAGCCGACGCCCTTCGCGAGGCGCTCGCCACCCGCGTGGTGGTCGCCGACGGCGCGATGGGCACGATGCTGCAGGCACAGGACCCCAGCCTCGAGGACTTCCAGAACCTCGAAGGCTGCAACGAGGTCCTGAACATCACCCGTCCCGACATCGTCCGCTCCGTGCACGAGGAGTACTTCGCCGCGGGCGTCGACTGCGTGGAGACCAACACCTTCGGCGCGAACCACGCCGCGCTCGGCGAGTACGACATCCCCGAGCGCGTCTTCGAGCTCTCCGAGGCCGGTGCCCGCATCGCCCGCGAGGTCGCCGACGAGTTCACCGCGAGCACCGGACAGCAGCGCTGGGTGCTCGGCTCCATGGGCCCCGGCACCAAGCTGCCCACCCTCGGCCACGCCCCGTACCGGCTGCTGCGCGACGCCTACCAGCAGAACGCCGAAGGCATGATCGCGGGCGGCGCCGACGCGCTCCTGGTGGAGACCACCCAGGACCTGCTCCAGACCAAGTCGGCCCTGCTCGGCGCCCGCCGCGCCCTGGAGGCCACCGGCGCGAACCTGCCGCTGATCTGCTCCGTCACCGTGGAGACGACCGGCACGATGCTCCTCGGCTCGGAGATCGGCGCCGCGCTCACCGCCCTGGAGCCCCTCGGCATCGACATGATCGGCCTCAACTGCGCGACCGGCCCGGCCGAGATGAGCGAGCACCTGCGCTATCTCGCCCGCCACTCACGCGTGCCGCTCGCCTGCATGCCCAACGCGGGCCTGCCCGTCCTCGGCAAGGACGGCGCCCACTACCCGCTGTCGGCCGCCGAGCTGGCCGACGCCCAGGAGACGTTCGTCAACGAGTACGGCCTGTCCCTCATCGGCGGCTGCTGCGGCACGACGCCCGAGCACCTGCGCCAGGTCGTCGAGCGCGTGCGCGGACTCACCCCGACCACGCGCGACCCGCACCCCGAGCCGGGCGCCGCCTCGCTCTACCAGACTGTCCCGTTCCGCCAGGACACGTCGTACCTCGCGATCGGCGAGCGCACCAACGCCAACGGCTCCAAGAAGTTCCGCGAGGCCATGCTGGACGCCCGCTGGGACGACTGCGTGGAGATGGCCCGCGACCAGATCCGCGAGGGCGCCCACATGCTCGACCTGTGCGTCGACTACGTGGGCCGCGACGGCGTGGCGGACATGGAGGAGCTCGCCGGACGCTTCGCCACCGCCTCCACGCTGCCCATCGTCCTGGACTCCACCGAGGTCGACGTCATCCAGGCGGGCCTGGAGAAGCTGGGCGGCCGCGCCGTCATCAACTCCGTGAACTACGAGGACGGCGACGGCCCCGAGTCCCGCTTCGCCAAGGTCACCGAGCTGGCCCAGGAGCACGGCGCCGCCCTCATCGCCCTCACCATCGACGAGGAGGGCCAGGCCCGCACCCCCGAGAAGAAGGTCGAGATCGCCGAGCGGCTCATCGACGACCTCACCGGGAACTGGGGCATCCTGGAGTCGGACATCCTCATCGACACCCTGACCTTCACCATCTGCACCGGTCAGGAGGAGTCCCGCAAGGACGGCATCGCCACCATCGAGGCGATCCGCGAGCTCAAGCGGCGCCACCCGGACGTCCAGACCACGCTCGGCCTGTCCAACATCTCCTTCGGCCTCAACCCGGCCGCCCGCATCCTGCTGAACTCCGTCTTCCTGGACGAGTGCGTCAAGGCCGGCCTCGACTCCGCGATCGTGCACGCCTCGAAGATCCTGCCGATCGCGCGCTTCAGCGAGGAGGAAGTCACCACCGCCCTCGACCTGATCTACGACCGCCGCGCCGAGGGCTACGACCCGCTGCAGAAACTGATGGCGCTCTTCGAGGGCGCCACCGCCAAGTCCCTCAAGGCGGGCAAGGCCGAGGAGCTGGCCGCCCTGCCGCTGGACGAGCGCCTCCAGCGCCGCATCATCGACGGCGAGAAGAACGGCCTGGAAGCCGACCTCGACGAGGCCCTGGAGACCCGCAAGGCCCTCGACATCGTCAACGACACCCTCCTGGAGGGCATGAAGGTCGTCGGCGAGCTGTTCGGATCCGGCCAGATGCAGCTGCCGTTCGTGCTCCAGTCCGCCGAGGTCATGAAGACGGCCGTCGCCCACCTCGAACCGCACATGGAGAAGTCCGACGCCGAGGGCAAGGGCACCATCGTCCTCGCCACCGTGCGCGGCGACGTCCACGACATCGGCAAGAACCTCGTCGACATCATCCTGTCCAACAACGGCTACAACGTGGTCAACCTGGGCATCAAGCAGCCCGTGGCCGCGATCCTCGACGCCGCGCAGGAGCACAAGGCCGACGTCATCGGCATGTCCGGCCTCCTGGTCAAGTCCACCGTGATCATGAAGGAGAACCTGGAGGAGCTGAACCAGCGCCAGATGGCCGCGGACTACCCGGTCATCCTCGGCGGCGCCGCCCTCACCCGCGCCTACGTCGAGCAGGACCTGCACGAGATCTACGAGGGCGAGGTCCGCTACGCCCGCGACGCCTTCGAGGGCCTGCGCCTGATGGACGCCCTCATCGCGGTCAAGCGCGGCGTGCCCGGCGCGACCCTGCCCGAGCTCAAGCAGCGCCGCGTGCCCAAGCGGGACACGGCCGCCGCCGAGGTCAAGGAGCCCGAGGGCCCGGCCCGCTCCGACGTCGCCGTCGACAACCCCGTGCCCACGCCGCCGTTCTGGGGCACCCGTGTCATCAAGGGCATCCAGCTCAAGGAGTACGCCTCCTGGCTGGACGAGGGCGCCCTGTTCAAGGGCCAGTGGGGCCTGAAGCAGGCCCGCACCGGCGACGGGCCGACGTACGAGGAGCTCGCCGAGACCGAGGGCAGGCCCCGGCTGCGCGGTCTGCTCGACGACCTGCAGACCAAGGGCCTGCTCGAAGCCGCCGTCGTCTACGGCTACTTCCCCTGCGTCTCCAAGGGCGACGACCTGATCATCCTGGACGAGCAGGGCAACGAGCGCACCCGCTTCTCCTTCCCGCGCCAGCGCCGCGGCCGCCACCTGTGCCTCGCGGACTTCTTCCGCCCCGAGGAGTCCGGCGAGACCGACGTGGTGGGCCTCCAGGTCGTCACTGTCGGCTCGAAGATCGGCGAGGCCACCGCCGAGCTGTTCGCCGCCGACTCCTACCGCGACTACCTGGAACTGCACGGCCTGTCCGTGCAGTTGGCCGAGGCCCTCGCCGAGTACTGGCACGCGCGCGTGCGCGCCGAGCTGGGCTTCGGCGGCGAGGACCCCGCCGACGTCGAGGACATGTTCGCGCTCAAGTACCGCGGCGCGCGCTTCTCGCTCGGCTACGGCGCCTGCCCGGACCTGGAGGACCGCGCGAAGATCGCCGAGCTCCTGCGGCCCGAGCGCATCGGCGTCGAGCTCTCCGAGGAGTTCCAGCTCCACCCGGAGCAGTCCACGGACGCCATCGTGCTGCACCACCCGGAAGCGAAGTACTTCAACGCCCGCTGAAGTCGCTCCGCCCCGGTCGTAACCCAAGAGCACTCACACCGGACGAGTCGTACACTGGTCGGTCCAGTACAGGCCGGTCCCCTTCTGGGGACCGGCCTTCTCGTCCCTCATGGAGGTGTACGGATGACCAGTACGGTCCCCGCATTCGGAACACGAACGGCCGAAGGCTCCGCGCTGCAGGCCGTTCTCCTCGACATGGACGGAACGCTCGTCGACACCGAGGGCTTCTGGTGGGACGCCGAGGTCGAAGTGTTCGCCGCGCTCGGCCACCGGCTCGACGAGGCCTGGCGCGACGTCGTCGTGGGCGGTCCCATGTCCCGCAGCGCGGGCTTCCTCATCGAGGCCACCGGCGCCGACATCACCCTCGACGAGCTGACGGTCCTGCTCAACGACGGCTTCGAGGACCGCATCAGCCGCGCCCTGCCGCTGATGCCGGGCGCCGCCAGGCTCCTCGCCGAGCTCTCCGCCCACGAGGTGCCGACGGCCCTGGTCTCCGCCTCGCACCGGCGCATCATCGACCGCGTCCTCGGCTCCGTCGGCGCCCACCACTTCGCCCTGACCGTCGCGGGCGACGAGGTGGCCCGCACCAAGCCGCACCCCGACCCGTATCTGCTCGCCGCGTCCGGTCTCGGCGCCGACCCGGCCCGCTGCGCGGTCATCGAGGACACCGCGACCGGCGTGGCCGCCGCCGAGGCCGCGGGCTGCCGCGTGGTGGCCGTGCCGTCCGTCGCGCCCATCGGCCCCGCCGCGGGCCGGACCGTCGTACCCTCGCTCGAACACGTCGACCTGTCGTTCCTGCGCGGCCTGATGAGCACCTCCGCCCCGCGCCGCTGACCGCCCCGGGCCGCCCCGGAGCCGAGCGCCTCCGGGGCTGCGGAGAACCGGCCAACCACCGGCCCGTGGCCGAAAAGCCCAGACCGCGCGCCCAGTTGAAAGTGTGACCTTTCCCACTGGTAAGAGGGTCGACAGCTGCGCCGTCTTGTGCAGATGGGGTGGTGTACCCCTGGGGGGACATGCCCTTGTGTCCCGATTGGCCCGGCGGTGCACGAAACCTTCCACTGTCGCGTTACCGGTGCGTCCACGCCCCGTATCCCTGCGTGATGGCAGCTCAACTCCGGTCTCCGTCAACGCCCCTAAGGGCGCGGACTAATCTCGTCGCGAGAACATCGCCGCCACCCCCCGTGCCCCTATCAACCCCACCCCGCCGTTGCCGGAAACACGGGATCAAGAGCTCTGGAGAACGTCCAGCATGAACCGCAAGACTTTGGTGCTGCCGGCCCTGATAGGTCTGCTCGCCCCCGCGCTTGCCGCGTGTGGCGGTTCGGGCAGCGGGGACGGCGACGACCCCATCGCAGCGGGCACCACCGACCGGTTCACGGCCTCCAAGGAGGTGCCGGCTCCGTTCGACCCGGCGTACGCCTACGACGCCGGGTCCTGGAACGTGCTGCGCCAGACCCTCCAGACGCTGATGGCCCTGCCGCGCGGGGGCGGCGGCGAGCCGGAGCCCGAGGCGGCACAGAAGTGCGGCTTCACCGACACCGGCAACGAGCGCTACGCCTGCACCCTGCGCAAGGACCTCAAGTTCGCCGACGGCAAGCCGCTGACCGCAGCCGATGTGAAGTTCTCCATCGAGCGCGTGCGCGACATGAAGGTCACCAACCCCAGCGGTTCCGCCCAGCTCGTGTCCAACGTCGAGACCATCGAGGTCCAGGGCGAGCGCGGCGTCGTCTTCCATCTGAAGACCCCCGACGCGACCTTCCCGTACAAGCTCGCCACGCCGACCGCGGGCATCGTCAGCCCCGACCACTACCGCAAGGGCAAGCTGCGCGACGGCTTCGCCCTCGACGGCTCCGGGCCGTACACCGTCAAGCAGGAAGTGAAGAACAACCAGCTGGTCAAGGCCGTCTTCACCAAGAACCCGAACTACAAGGGCTCCTTCTCCCCGCAGAACAAGAAGGTCGAGCTGCGCACCTTCGCCACCTCCACCGCCATGGGCAAGGCGCTGGAGGACGGCGACATCGACCTGATGACCCGCACCATGTCGCCGGAGCAGATCAAGCAGCTCGACGTGAGCCCGGGCAAGAACCTCGACCTCGTCGACATGCCCGGCCTGGAGATCCGCTACCTCGCCTTCAACACCAACGCGGCGAGCGTGAAGGACAAGGCCGTCCGCCAGGCCATGGCGCAGGTCATCGACCGCGGCGCCCTCGTGGGCAAGGTCTACGGCTCCACCGCCGACCCGCTGTACTCCCTGGTGCCGACCACCATCACCGGCCACTCCAACTCCTTCTTCAACCGCTACAACGACCCCAGCGTCAAGAAGGCCAAGGACCTGCTCGCCGGGGCGGGCATCGACACGCCGGTGAAGCTGACCCTGCACTACACCACCGACCACTACGGCCCGGCCACGAAGAAGGAGTTCGAGGTCCTGAGCCAGCAGCTCAACGACAGCGGCCTCTTCGACGTCAAGATCAAGGGCGACGTCTGGAACACCTTCCGCGCCGCCGCCCAGCAGGGCAAGTACGACGTCTACGGCATGGGCTGGTTCCCCGACTTCCCGGACGCCGACAACTTCCTGGCGCCGTTCCTCGCCGAGGACAACTTCCTCAGCTCGCCCTACCGCAACCGGACCATCAACAACGAACTGATCCCCACCTCACGCCGCGAGGCCGACCGCCTCAGCGCCGCCAAGAGCATCGAGCGGATCCAGGACATCGTGGCGGAGGACGTCCCGGTGCTCCCGCTGTGGCAGGGCAAGCAGTACATCGCCGCCCGTGACGACATCACAGGCGTCGAATGGGCTCTCAACTCCTCCTCCAACCTGCAGTTGTGGGAGCTCGCCCGTGGTGTGGGCGACTGATCGACGCCCCCACACGCCGACAGAGACAACGACAAGGCACGCAAGTGAAAATCCGTAACCCGTGGCTGGCCCTCCCCCTCTCCTCGGGCCTGGCCGCCGCCCTGCTGACCGGCTGTGGCTCCGAGTCCTCCGGATCGGCCGACGACAGCGACTCCGTGGTCGTCGGCATGTCCGACGACGTCGTCGCCACCGACCCGGCCTCCGGTTACGACCCGGGCTCCTGGCTCCTGTTCAACAACGTCTTCCAGTCGCTCCTGAGCTTCCCCAAGGGCGCCACCGAGCCGGAGCCCGAGGCCGCCAGGAAGTGCGGCTTCACCGACCAGCAGACCAAGGTCTACACCTGCACGCTGCGTCAGGGCCTGAAGTTCAGCAACGGCAACGCCCTCACCTCGAAGGACGTCAAGTTCTCCTTCGACCGCATGATGAACATCAACGACGGCAAGGGCCCGGCGCTGATGTTCCCGATGCTCGACCGCGTCGAGACGCCCAACGCCAAGACGGTCGTCTTCAAGCTGAAGGTCCCCGACGCGACCTTCCCCAGCAAGATCGCCTCCGGCGCGGGCTCCATCGTCGACCACCGCGAGTACCCGGCGAACAAGCTCCGCGCCGACGGCGAGGCTGTCGGCTCCGGCCCCTACAAGCTGGACTCCTTCAGCAAGGACCAGGCCGTCTTCGCCGTCAACGACAGCTACCACGGCTCCGCCAAGCCGAAGAACGAGGGCGTCACGCTCCGCTTCTTCCACGGCGACCGCAAGGCCCTCAAGCAGGCGATCACCGACGAGAAGATCGACGTCGCCTACCGAGGCCTCGCCGCCGCGGACATCTCCGACATCCAGCAGGACAACGACCGCAAGCTCCAGGTCGTCGAGGGCACCAGCGCCGAGGTCCAGCACCTGGTCTTCAACGTCAAGGACCCGGTCGCGGGCAAGGCCGGCGTGCGCAAGGCCATCGCCTATCTGCTCGACCGCGAGGCGCTCGTCGACCAGGTGTACCAGGGCACGGCGACGCCGCTGTACTCGATCGTCCCGGCCGGCATCGGCGGCCACAACACCGCGTTCTTCGACACCTACGGCGCCCGTCCGCAGCGCGACAAGGCCTCCCAGGCCCTCCACCAGGCGGGCTACGACAGCAAGGTCCGCCTCACCCTGTGGTCCACGCCGTCCCGCTACGGCCCGGCCACCGACCAGGAGCTGCGCGCCATAGCCAAGCAGCTCAACGCCAGCGGCCTGTTCGAGGCGGACGTGAAGTCCGTCGAGTTCGAGCAGTACGAGAAGGACATCAAGGCCGGCAAGTACGGCGTGTACGTCAAGGGCTGGGTGCCGGACTACCCGGATCCGGACAACTTCACGCAGCCGTTCTTCGGCAAGGGCAACGTCCTGTCGAACCGCTACGAGAACGACACGATCACCGAGAAGATCATCCCGGCGACGGCCGCGCAGAGCGACCGCACCTCGACCGACAAGGACTACGGCCGGCTCCAGGACCTCGTCGCCACCGAGGTCCCCCTCCTCCCGGTCTGGCAGGCCAAGCAGTACGCCGTCGTCCGCGAGAACGTCTACGGCGTGGAGTCCTGCCTCGACGCGTCGACCGTCTTCCGCTTCTGGGAGCTCAGCAAGGACTAGCAGAAACGATGCGGGCCCTGCTTCCTCCCGGAAGCAGGGCCCGCATCACTGTGTCCCGGCCGGCCCGTGGTGACCGCTGAGGCCACCGGCCGCGGCGGCTACTGAGCCCCGGGCCGCACCAGACCGCTCTCGTACGCGTACACCGCGGCCTGCACCCGGTCGCGCAGCCCCAGCTTCGTCAGCACGTGCCCCACATGGGTCTTCACGGTCGTCTCGCTCACGAACAGATCCGCGGCGATCTCCGCGTTGGACAGCCCCCGGGCCACCAGCTTGAGGACCTCCACCTCGCGCTCGGTCAGCGTGTGCAGCGTGTCCGGCACAGGCTCGTCGCCCGAGGGCAGATGCCCCGCGTACTTGTCGAGCAGCCGCCGCGTGATGCTCGGCGCCAGCATGGCTTCACCGGCCGCGACCACCCTGATGGCCTGCACCAGCTCGTTTGCCGGAGCGTCCTTCAGGAGGAAGCCGCTGGCGCCCGCGCGCAGCGCCTCCACCACGTACTCGTCGAGGTCGAACGTGGTGAGGACGAGCACCTTCGCCGGGCCGTCCCGGCCGGGCCCGGTGATCTGCCGGGTGGCCTCCACCCCGTCCATCCGCGGCATGCGGATGTCCATCAGGACCACATCGGGCTGCAGCGCCCGCACCTGGTCCAGAGCCTGCAGGCCGTCTCCGGCCTCGCCGACGACCGCGATGTCCTGCTCGGCCTCCAGGATCATCCGGAAACCGGTGCGCAACAGCGGCTGGTCGTCGACCAGTAGGACGCGGATGGCCACGTAACTCTCCTTCGCCTAGCCCGGGCCCATTCTGCCCTGCTCGTCGCCGCCCGACTCGGGCGGCCTCACCGCGAGCGGATACGGCGGGGGAGTGCCGCCGAATTCCGGACAGACGGCCCTGTGGTCGCACCAGCCGCACAGCTTCGTCGGCCGAGGCCGCCAGTCGCCCGTCTCCGTCGCCGCGACGATGGCCTCCCACAGCGCGAGCAGCTTGCGCTCGACCCGCTCCAGGTCCGCGGGCACCGGGTCGTACGTGATCACGTCGCCGCTGCCCAGATACACCAGCTGGAGGCGGCGCGGCAGCACGCCCTTCAGGCGCCACACCACCAGGGCGTAGAACTTCATCTGGAACAGCGCGCCCTCCGCGTACTCCGGGCGAGGGGCCTTGCCCGTCTTGTAGTCCACGATCCGGACCTCGCCGGTGGGCGCGACGTCCACCCGGTCGATGATCCCGCGCAGCTTCAGGCCGGACTCCAGCTCGGCCTGCACGAACAGCTCCCGCTCCGCGGGCTCGAGACGCGTGGGGTCCTCCAGCGTGAACCACCGCTCGACCAGGCGCTCCGCGTCCGCGAGCCAGCGCGCGAGCCGCTCGCCCTCCGCGTCGTCCGCGAACAGCTCGGCCAGCTCCGGCTTCGCCTCCCGCAGCCGGTCCCACTGCCCTGGCACCAGGGCCTTGGCGCGCGGCGCGGTCCGCTCCGCCGCGGGCGCGTCGAAGAGCCTCTCCAGGACCGCGTGCACCAGCGTGCCGCGCGTGGCCGCCTCGCTCGGCTTCTCCGGCAGCTTGTCGATCACCCGGAAGCGATAGAGCAGCGGACACTGCATGAAGTCGCTGGCGCGCGAGGGCGACAGCGAGGCCGGGCGCGCGGCCGTCGCGGACGCCGCGGCGGCGTCGGTCCTGGTCTCCATGACCCCAGACCCTACGACCCACCACTGACAACGGCCGCATACCATCGACGACAGACCCTCTCGCCCTGCATGATCGTGCGTGCACCCGCGCCCACGGCAGGAGCGGGGGACGCTTCGAACGAGGGGACACCGTGGACGAAAGCGGCGGGAGCGGCAGGCCGCAGTCCGACAGCACGCCCGAGCGCGACCCGGCGGGCGCGCATCCGGCACGCCCGGAGACGGACGGTCCCGGCCCCGAGCCGACACCGGACCCCACGGCCGGGGCCCCGGAGCGTACGACGGACGGCCCGGCTCCGGAGCGGACGAGCGGCGCCGAACCCTCGGACCCCCCGACGGACGACACCCCCGCGGAGCCTTCGGACCCGGCGTCGCCACAGCCCTCGAAGCCCGCGACCCCGGAACCGCCCAGAACCGCCCCCGCGCCCTCAGCCCCCGAGGCCACCGTGGCCCCCGAGCCCGAGGCTTCCCATCCCGCGGCGCCCGAGCCTGCGGCGTCGAAGCCCGGGCCTTCCGAGCCCGCGGCCCCGAAGCGCGCGACCTCAGCCCCGGAGGCCTCCGAGCCCGAGGCCCCCGAGGCTTCCGGACCTGCGGCCTCCGCGCTTGCGGGCACCGACTCCGCCGCGTCGAAGTCCGCGGTCTCCGAGCCCGAGGCCCCCGTGGCGCCGAAGCCCGGGGCTGCCGAGCCCGCGGTGCCGAACGAGGGCGCCGAGCCTGTGGGCCCTGAGCCCGAGGCCTCCGAATCCGTAGCGCCCAAGCCTGCGGCCCCCGAATCCGCGGAGCCCAAGCCTGCGGCCCCCGGTCCCGAGGCCCCCGCCTCCCCGGCAGCGAAGCCCGAGCCCTCGGGGCCCCAGACCCCCGCGCCCTCGGAGCCCGCGGCCTCCGAGCCCGGCACCGCCGCGCCGACCAGCCCCCCGGCGGCGGCCTCACAGCCCGACCCCGCGCAGGCCCCCGAACCCCCGGCGGCCCCGGCGCCCACGCCGCCCCGCGTGGACATCGCCAAGCCGCGCCCCGCGGCGAGCAGCGGACGCGCCGGTGGTGACCCCGCCAAGGAGCAGCCCAAGAGCCCCGGCGGCGGTCTCCTCATGGGCCGCCCCTTCGGGGTGCCCGTGTACGTGGCGCCCAGCTGGTTCCTCGTCGCCGCCCTCATCACCTGGGTCTTCGGCGACCAGCTGGACCGGGTCCTACCCGAGCTCGGCGGCGCCCGCTATCTCGTCTCGCTGTTCTTCGCCGTCGCCTTCTACGCCTCCGTGCTCGTGCACGAACTCGCCCACACCGTCGCCGCCCTCCGCTTCAAGCTGCCGGTGCGCCGCATCCAGCTCCAGTTCTTCGGCGGCGTCAGCGAGATCGAGAAGGAGTCCGAGACCCCCGGCCGCGAGTTCGTGCTCGCCTTCGTCGGCCCCCTGCTCTCCCTCGTGCTCGCCGGTGTCTTCTACGTCGCCATGCGCGCCGTGGAACCCGACACCGTGCCCGGCGTGCTGCTCGCGGGCCTGATGATCTCCAACCTCATCGTGGCGGTCTTCAACCTGCTGCCCGGCCTGCCCCTGGACGGCGGCCGCATGCTCCGTGCCGTCGTCTGGAAGATCACCGGCAGGCCGATGAGCGGCACCGTCGCCGCCGCCTGGGTCGGCCGCGCCCTCGCCATCTCCGTCCTCGTCGGACTGCCCGTCCTCAACCAGTCCGGCGCGCTCGGCGGCGACGCCCAGGACCTCGGCGGCATGGACACCGTCACCGACGCCCTGCTCGCCGCGATCCTCGCCGCCATCATCTGGACCGGCGCGGGCAACAGCCTGCGCATGGCCCGCCTCCGCGAGCACCTGCCCGAGCTGCGCGCCCGCGCCCTCACCCGGCGCGCCGTCCCGGTGGAGACCGACACCCCGCTGTCCGAGGCCCTGCGCCGGGCCAACGCGGCCGGAGCCCGCGCCCTCGTCGTCGTCGACACCGACGGCGACCCCATGGCCGTCGTCCGCGAGGCCGCCATCGTCGGCGTCCCCGAGCACCGCCGCCCCTGGGTCACGGTCAGCGGCCTCGCCCAGGACATCACCGAGGGCATGCGCGTCCCCGCCGACCTCGCGGGCGAGGAGCTCCTCGACCGGCTGCGCGCCACCCCCGCCACCGAGTACCTGGTCGTCGAGACCTCGGGCGAGATCTACGGAGTCCTGTCCGCGGCCGACGTCGAGCGCGCCTTCGTCAAGGCCATGGCCCGGCCCACCTGAGCCGCCCCGCCCCGCCGGTGGTCGGCGGCACCCGCCACGGCCGGTAGGCTGGTCACATGTCCGAACCGACCGGTGCCGCCCGCCGTCGCGGGCCCTTCAAGGTCGGGGACCAGGTCCAGCTCACCGACCCCAAGGGACGCCACTACACGTTCACGCTCGAAGCCGGGAAGAACTTCCACACCCACAAGGGTTCCTTCCCGCACGACGAGCTGATCGGCGCGCCCGAGGGCAGTGTTGTCCGCACCACGGGGAACGTCGCGTACCTCGCGCTGCGCCCCCTGCTCCCCGACTACGTCCTGTCCATGCCCCGCGGCGCCGCCGTGGTCTACCCCAAGGACGCGGGGCAGATCCTGGCCTTCGCCGACATCTTCCCCGGCGCCCGCGTCGTCGAGGCCGGGGTGGGCTCCGGTTCGCTCAGCGCCTTCCTGCTGCGCGCCATCGGCGACCAGGGCATGCTGCACTCCTACGAGCGCCGCGAGGACTTCGCCGAGATCGCCCAGCAGAACGTGGAGCGCTACTTCGGCGGCCCCCACCCCGCCTGGCAGCTCACCGTCGGCGACCTCCAGGACAATCTGTCCGACACCGAGGTCGACCGCGTCATCCTCGACATGCTCGCCCCCTGGGAGTGCCTGGAGGCCGTCTCCAAGGCGCTCGTCCCCGGCGGCATCCTGTGCGCCTACGTCGCCACGACCACGCAGCTGGCCCGCACCGTCGAGTCCATCCGCGAGCTCGGCGGCTTCAACGAGCCGACCGCCTGGGAATCGATGATCCGCAACTGGCACATCGAGGGCCTGGCCGTCCGCCCCGACCACCGCATGATCGGGCACACCGGCTTCCTGCTCACCGCCCGCCGCCTCGCGGACGGCGTCGAGCCGCCCATGCGCCGCCGCCGCCCCGCCAAGGGCGCCTACGGCGAGGACTACAGCGGTCCGAACGCCGACGGCGGCAACCCCCGCTGACGCACCGGCCCCGACGGGCCGCCCGGCAGCACCACGGCGGCCACGCCCGCCGTTTCCAACGCACCGGCGCCGTCGCCGAGTTCCCGAAGTAGCACGGGAACCCGGCGGCGGCGCCGTCCTGTTGAGCGCCCGCGACCAGGCCGTACCCCGGTGTTCCGCGCCCCTGTGAGGTGTGACACGATGCTGGCCATCCCACCACCACCGGCACAGCCCTCACAGGAGACACTCCTCGTGCAGCACCCCGCCGTCCCGGAACTGGCTCACGCGGTGAACCAGCCGTGGGCCACGCGCCCCATCCACTGGGTCGCCACCGCGGCCGCCCTCGCCGCCGTCGTCGCGGCCTCCGCCTTCCTCGGCCCCGACCCGGCCACCGCCGCCCCGACGCGCACCGAAACGGAATCCAAGGCCGCCGCCCCCGCGCCCGACCCGGCGGCCGTCGCGTACCCCCTGAACTGCGGCACCGCCAAGCCCGTCGTGGCCCAGAAGGCCACCGGCGACCTCGACGGCGACGGCCGCCCCGAGACGGTGGCCGCCGTCCACTGCCGGGCGGGCTCCGGCACCCCGCCCGACGGCGTCTACGTCCTCACCGGCTCCCGCCGGGGCGCCCCGCGCATCGTGGCCACCCTCGTCGACCCCAAGGACCGCATCACCGCCCAGGACCTGCGCGTGCGCGGCGCCACCGTCTCCGCGACGCTCCTCGGCTACTCCTCGCCCGACGTGCCCCGCTGCTGCCCCGACCGGCGCGACGCGACCAAGTGGCGCTGGAAGAACGGCGCGTTCACCCGCTCGACAAGCGGCGAGGCCCGCAGCGTGTGAAGGGCCGGGCCCGGCACCACTCGCCCCGCCCGACGACACCCGGAGACAGCGAAGAGGGCCCGCACCCGCCTCACACGGCGGATACGGGCCCAGGTGACACGCGCGCGCTAACGCAGCGAAACTATTCGGTCACTCTGCGTCGGGCCCATAGACCTCGACCTTGTCCGAAACCCGACGTACGTGAATACAGTCCCCGGGGCACTCCTTCGCCGAGTCCACCACGTCCCGCAACAGCGGAAGCGGAACCGGCGTCGACGCCCCAGGAGCCTGCAACAGCTCGTCGTCCGCATCCTTCACATACGCCAGACCGTCAATGTCCAGCTCGAAGACCTCAGGCGCGTACTGAGCGCAGATCCCGTCCCCGGTACACAGATCCTGATCGATCCAGACCTCGAGGGAGTCCTGCCCCTCACCGACGGTCCGAGCGTCGTGCCCCACGGTCATCTCTCCTGCCGAAACTGCGCCAGGCCCGGCCGACTTTGCAGCAAGTCCGGCCACCCCTGACGGGTGTTGAACAGTTCGACCCTACAACCGGCAGCTTTCCGATGTTGTTCGGTGGGTATTCCCCTGGCGTGAGGGAGAGCGCAAGGGTGAAGATCGGACACACCCCCACCGTCTTTGTGATCTAGGGGTTTCAATCAGCACCCACCCAGGTAGGGTCAGGAAGCGTCCAGCTCCCCTTGGAGGAGGTGAGGACCGTGGCAGCCCACGACGACGACATCAACCGCGGCATCCGGCCGGGGCGAGGGTCTGAAGACCCAGCCGGTCAGGTTGCCTATCTCGAGCAGGAAATCGCCGTCCTGCGACGCAAGCTCGCCGACTCTCCGCGGCACACGAGGATTCTCGAAGAGCGGATCGTCGAGCTGCAGACCAACCTGGCCGGCGTATCCGCACAGAACGAACGGCTCGCCAACACGCTCCGCGAGGCCCGCGACCAGATCGTGGCCCTCAAGGAAGAAGTCGACCGGCTCGCACAGCCGCCGGCAGGCTTCGGAGTCTTCCTCATGGCGAATGAGGACGGCACCGCCGACATCTTCACCGGCGGCCGCAAACTCCGGGTGAACGTCAGCCCGAGCGTCGAGCTCGACGAGCTCAGGCGCGGCCAGGAAGTCATGCTCAACGAAGCGCTCAACGTGGTCGAGGCCATGGAATTCGAGCGCGTCGGAGACATCGTCACCCTCAAGGAGATCCTCGAGGACGGCGAACGGGCCCTCGTGCTCGGGCACACCGACGAAGAGCGGGTGGTCAGGCTCGCCGAGCCGCTCCTGGACGTGACCATCCGCGCCGGCGACGCCCTCCTGCTCGAACCCCGCTCCGGCTACGTCTACGAGGTCGTACCGAAGAGCGAAGTGGAGGAACTGGTCCTCGAAGAGGTCCCGGACATCAGCTACGACAAGATCGGCGGCCTCGGCGGCCAGATCGAGATGATCCGCGACGCGGTCGAGCTCCCCTACCTCTACCCCGACCTCTTCAAGGAGCACGAACTCAGGCCGCCCAAGGGCGTCCTGCTCTACGGCCCGCCCGGCTGCGGCAAGACGCTCATCGCCAAGGCCGTCGCCAACTCCCTTGCCAAGAAGGTCGCCGAGGTCACCGGCCAGCCCGCCGGGAAGAGCTACTTCCTCAACATCAAGGGACCCGAGCTCCTCAACAAGTACGTCGGCGAGACCGAGCGCCACATCCGCCTGGTCTTCCAGCGGGCCCGGGAGAAGGCGAGCGAGGGCACCCCCGTCATCGTCTTCTTCGACGAGATGGAATCCCTCTTCCGCACCCGCGGCAGCGGCGTCAGCTCCGACGTGGAGAACACCATCGTCCCGCAGCTGCTCGCCGAGATCGACGGCGTGGAAGGCCTGGAGAACGTCATCGTCATCGGCGCCTCCAACCGCGAAGACATGATCGACCCCGCCATCCTGCGCCCCGGACGCCTCGATGTGAAGATCAAGATCGAGCGCCCGGACGCCGAGGCGGCCAAGGACATCTTCGCCAAGTACCTCACCCAGCGCCTCCCGCTGCACGGCGACGACCTCGCCGAGCACGGCAGCGACAAGGCCGCCACGGTGCACGCGATGATCCAGTCCGTCGTCGAGCAGATGTACGCCGAATCCGAGGAGAACCGCTTCCTCGAAGTCACGTATGCCAACGGCGACAAGGAAGTCCTCTACTTCAAGGACTTCAACTCCGGCGCCATGATCGAAAACATCGTCGGCCGCGCCAAGAAGATGGCCATCAAGGCCTTCCTCGAACAGAACCAAAAGGGCCTCAGGGTCGCTCACCTCCTCCAGGCTTGCATCGACGAGTTCAAGGAGAACGAGGACCTGCCCAACACCACCAACCCGGACGACTGGGCCCGCATCTCCGGAAAGAAGGGCGAGCGGATCGTATACATCCGCACGCTCGTCACCGGAAAGCAGGGCGCCGACACCGGACGCTCCATCGACACGGTGGCGAACACCGGTCAGTACCTGTAGGAAATAGGGCGGCTGCGGGTGCCCTCCACGGGTACCCGCAGCCGACTGTTTTCCGCCGCTCGCGGACACCTCGCGGCCGCGTCCCGAACCCAGCGAGAGCAAAGCAGAAAATGATCTCCCCACCAGCGCAGAGGCGTTCTAGGCTCTTTCCTACCGCCGAGTCGCGCAGTGCGGGGACGGGCACCGCACACGCACCGGAGCACCAGCGGTACTTGAGCTGCGCCCCCGACCGAGGGCGCCGCCGGGCAAGGAGGGCCGCATGACCGTACGGCGAGTAATGGGCATCGAGACGGAGTACGGAATCTCCGTCCCCGGCCACCCCAACGCCAATGCCATGCTCACCTCGTCCCAGATCGTCAACGCCTACGCCGCGGCGATGCACCGGGCGCGACGCGCCCGCTGGGACTTCGAGGAGGAGAACCCGCTGCGGGACGCACGGGGCTTCGACCTCGCCCGCGAAGCCGCCGACGCCAGCCAGCTCACCGACGAGGACATCGGCCTCGCCAACGTCATCCTCACCAACGGGGCACGCCTCTACGTCGACCACGCGCACCCCGAGTACAGCGCGCCCGAGGTCACCAACCCCCGCGACGCCGTCCTCTGGGACAAGGCCGGCGAGCGCATCATGGCCGAGGCCGCCGAGCGCGCGGCCCAGCTCCCCGGTGCCCAGCCGATCCACCTCTACAAGAACAACACCGACAACAAGGGCGCCTCCTACGGCACGCACGAGAACTACCTGATGAAGCGGGAGACCCCCTTCTCGGACATCGTGCGCCACCTCACGCCCTTCTTCGTCTCCCGCCAGGTCGTCACCGGCGCGGGCCGCGTCGGCATCGGCCAGGACGGCCACGAGCACGGCTTCCAGCTCAGCCAGCGCGCCGACTACTTCGAGGTCGAGGTCGGCCTGGAGACCACCCTCAAGCGGCCCATCATCAACACCCGCGACGAGCCCCACGCCGACGCCGAGAAGTACCGCCGCCTCCACGTGATCATCGGCGACGCGAACCTCTCGGAGATCTCCACCTATCTGAAGCTGGGCACCACCTCCCTCGTCCTCGCCATGATCGAGGACGCCTTCATCGCCGTGGACCTCGCCGTGGACCAGCCCGTCCGCACCCTCCACCAGGTCTCCCACGACCCGTCCCTCCAGCGCCTGATCACGCTCCGTAGCGGCCGCACCCTGACGGCCGTACAACTCCAGATGGAGTACTTCGAGCTGGCCCGCAAGTACGTCGAAGAGCGCTACGGAGCCGACGCCGACGACCAGACCAAGGACGTCCTGGCCCGCTGGGAGGACGTGCTCAACCGTCTGGAGCACGACCCGATGAGCCTCTCCGGAGAGCTCGACTGGGTCGCCAAGCGGGAACTCATGGAGGGCTACCGCCGCCGTGACGGCCTCGACTGGGACGCCGCCCGGCTGCACCTGGTCGACCTCCAGTACGCCGACGTGCGGGCCGAGAAGGGCCTCTACAACCGCCTCGTGGCCCGCGGCAAGATGAAGCGGCTCCTGGACGAGTCCGACGTCGAGCGGGCCCGCACCAAGCCCCCCGAGGACACCCGCGCCTACTTCCGCGGCCGCTGCCTGGAGCAGTACGCCGACGACGTCGCGGCGGCCTCCTGGGACTCGGTGATCTTCGACCTTCCCGGCCGGGACTCCCTCCAGCGGGTCCCGACCCTGGAGCCCCTTCGCGGAACGCGCAATCACGTGAAGGAGCTGCTCGACCGGTGTCGCACGGCGGAAGATCTGGTCCGCGTGCTCTCCGGGGGCTGAACCGCGGCTGAAAGCGCGACGGCCGGGGAATCACAGAGGTGGGCCCCGCACGTTCCACGAAGTGCGGGGCCGATGTCGGACCCGGATTGTAGGGTCTGATCAAGAACGTCTAACCGAGCGGGGTGAGGTAGATGGCGACCAAGGACACCGGCGGCGGACAGCAGAAGGCGACGCGCTCCACCGAGGAGGTCGAGGAGCAGACCCAGGACGCGCAGGCATCCGAGGACCTCAAGGAGCGCCAGGAGAAGCTGAGCGACGATGTCGACTCGGTTCTTGACGAAATTGACGATGTACTCGAGGAGAATGCAGAGGACTTCGTGCGGTCCTTCGTTCAAAAGGGTGGCCAGTAGAGCCATCCTCCTTCGATTCGAAGGTCTGTCGCGGAGTGCGGGCCGGGGCGGAGGCGGGCAGCCGCGCATCACGCGGCCTCGTGGAGCCGCGCACGGCCCGCACCCTCCGTGGCGCGGAAGCCGCCGACAGCAGACGGTGGCGCCCGCCGTGACAGGTGCTTTCGCGCCCTGCCGAAGCCGCCTCCGGGCGGCCGTACGACGCACGTGGACAGCCGCCCCGGGGCGGGTAGGGTCCGTGGCGTACTGTGCTTCAACTGCAATTCGGCCATCGGCAAGTTGGGAGACGATCCCGACGCCCTCCGTCGGGCCATCAGCTACTTGGAAGGAAACCCGTGGAAGCCAACACTCGTAGCACCGGGCGTCTACCGGCTGCCTTCCTGACGCCGGGGTCCTCGTCCTTCGTGGACTTCCTCGCTTCGCACCAGCCGGAAATGCTCCCGGGCAAGCGGACGTTGCCGCCGACGCAGGGCGTGATCGAGGCGCCGCACGGCACGACCATCGTCGCGACGACGTTCCCCGGCGGCGTGGTGCTCGCCGGCGACCGGCGGGCGACGATGGGGAACGTCATCGCGCAGCGTGACATCGAGAAGGTCTTCCCGGCGGACGAGTACTCGGCGGTGGGCATCGCCGGTACGGCCGGTCTGGCCGTGGAGATGGTCAAGCTGTTCCAGTTGGAGCTCGAGCACTTCGAGAAGGTCGAGGGCGCCCAGCTCTCCCTGGAGGGCAAGGCGAACCGCCTGTCGACCATGATCCGGAGCAATCTGGGCATGGCGATGCAGGGCCTGGCCGTGGTCCCGTTGTTCGCGGGGTATGACGTGGACCGCGAGCGGGGCCGGATCTTCTCGTACGACGTGACGGGCGGCCGCAGCGAGGAACACGGCTTCGCGGCGACGGGTTCCGGTTCGGTGTTCGCGCGCGGCTCCATGAAGAAGCTGTACCGCGACGACCTGACGGAGGAGCAGGCGACGACGCTGGTCGTACAGGCGCTGTACGACGCGGCGGACGACGATTCCGCGACCGGCGGCCCGGACGTGGCGCGCCGGATCTATCCCATCGTGACGGTGATCTCCGAGGAGGGTTTCCGGAGGCTGTCGGAGGAGGAGTCCTCCGCGATCGCGCGCTCGATTCTGGAGCGGCGTCTTGAGCAGCCGGACGGACCCCGCGCAGCACTGCTCTGAGTACTCCGTTGTTGTTGTGAAGTTTTGACAGAAAGGGACGGATAGCCGGTGTCGACGCCGTTCTATGTCTCACCCCAGCAGGCCATGGCCGACCGGGCGGAGTATGCCCGCAAGGGCATCGCTCGCGGTCGCAGTCTGGTTGTGCTGCAGTACGCCGACGGCATTGTGTTCGTCGGTGAGAACCCGTCCCGTGCGCTGCACAAGTTCAGCGAGATCTACGACCGGATCGGTTTCGCCGCGGCCGGCAAGTACAACGAGTACGAGAACCTCCGAATTGGCGGTGTCCGCTACGCGGATCTGCGGGGATATACGTACGACCGTGACGATGTGACGGCCCGTGGTCTGGCGAACGTGTACGCGCAGACGCTGGGCACGATTTTCTCCTCCAATGCCGAGAAGCCGTACGAGGTGGAGCTGGTCGTCGCGGAGGTCGGTACGACCCCGGACGGGGACCAGATCTATCGGCTGCCGCACGACGGCTCGATCGTGGACGAGCACGGTTCGGTCGCGGTGGGTGGCAATGCGGAGCAGATCAGTACGTATCTGGATCAGCGGCACCGGGACGGGATGACCCTCGCGGAGGCGCTGAAGCTGGCGGTGCAGTCACTGTCGCGCGATACGAACGGCAGTGAGCGGGAGATCCCGGCGGAGCGGCTCGAAGTGGCGGTTCTGGACCGGACGCGTCCGCAGCAGCGCAAGTTCAAGCGGATCGTGGGCGGCCAGCTGGAGCGGCTGCTCGGCGGCGAGGCCGCGGCTCAGGCGTCCTCGGACGCGGAGGCCGACGGCGAGTCGGACGAGGCCTCCGAGGGCGGTTCGTCCCAGGAGTAGCGGTCCGAGGTTCCGCGGAGGGCCCCGTGCCCCGGTGCGTCAGCGCCGGGACACGGGGCTCTGTGCTGTGGAGCCGCGGACGACGAGCTGGACGGGCAGGGGCGCGGGCTCGGGGGTGCGGCCGTCGAGGACGTCCAGGAGGGTGGCCATGGCCTGCTCGCCGAAGTCCTCGGCGGGCAGTCGGACGGTGGTGAGCTCGGGTTCGACGGCGGTGGCGAGGGTGAGGTCGTCGAAGCCGGTGACGCTGAGGTCGTCGGGGACGTGCAGGCCGAGGCGGCGCGCGGCCTTGCAGGCGCCCGCGGCGAGGACGTCGTCGTCGCAGATGAGGGCGGTGGGCCGGGGGCCGGGTGCGGTGAGGGCGGCTTCGGTGGCGGTGCGGGCCTCGTCGACGGTGAGGGCGGCCTTGACGGTGCGGTGGCGTGCGCCGGTGCCGTGCAGGGTGGCGGCGAGGGTGTGGCGGCGTACGTCGAAGGTCCAGGAGTCGATGTCCGCGGTGAGGTGGAGCAGGTCGCGGTGGCCGAGGGCGAGGAGGTGCTCGGTGACCTGGCGGGTGCCGTCGGCGATGTCGAGGTTGACGGTGGCGGCGCCGAGGCTGTGGGCGGGGTCGCTGTCGAGCATGACGAGGGGGAGGGCGTCGCCGCGGAGGGTGGCGAGGGCGTCGGAGGCCATGGAGGAGGCGAGGACGCCGTCGAGGGCGGCGCGGGCGGAGCCGAAGGGATCGCTGACGCGGGGCGCCTGGGTGGTGGACCCGCTGGGGCCGACGCTGTCGGGGGAGGGGTAGAGGACGACGCTGAAGCCGTGCCGGGCGGCGACGCGGGCCGCACCGGTGTGCAGCCGGGCGAAGAACTCGTTGGTGAGCGCGGGGACGACGAGGAGCGCGGTGCGGGTGCGGCCGAGGCGGAGGTTGCGGGCGGCGAGGTTGGGGCGGTAGCCGAGTTCTCGGGCGGCGGTGCGGACGCGTTCGGCGGTGCGCTCGGCGACGCGGCCCTGCCACTTCTCGCCGAGGACCAGGGAGACGGTGGCCTGCGAGACGCCGGCTGCGCGGGCGACGTCGCGGCTGGTGGGGCGGGGGGCCGTGGTGTCGTGCTGGGGCCTTGCCACGGACGTCTCCTGGGGTGGGTGGTCGCCGCCGCGGGGCGGAGTACTCGGTGGACTGTGAACAGCGCTCATGGTACGTATGACCCGCGACGTTATACGTAACACTTGAGGCGCTGCGGCGCACGGGCGGGCGAGGAGAGCTCACTGATGGCTTCCGGTTACGGCGAGATCCTGCGCGCGCGGTACGCGACACGGCTGCTCGCGGGCACCCTTGTGGGCCGTTTGCCCAATGCGACGGCGGCCATCGCCATCGTCCTCTTCGTCCGCGCGGAGGGCGGGACGTACAGCCTGGCGGGTGCGCTCGCGGCGGTGTACGGGGTGGCGACGGCGGTGGGCCAGCCCCTGTTGGGACGCCTTGTGGACCTGTACGGGCAGCCGCGGGTGATGCTGCCGTCGGCGGTGGCGTCGGCGCTCGGCATGGCGCTCTTCGCGGTCGCGGGGCCGAACGCGCCGGTCGCCGCGTATCTCGCGATGGTGATCGCCGGAGTGTTCACACCGCCCCTGGAGGGCGGTCTGCGGGCGCTGTGGCCGGACGTGCTCGGCAAGGAGGAGCAGGTCCACACGGCGTACGCGATGGACGCGGTGGCACAGGAAGTGATGTTCACCGTCGGCCCGTTGCTGGTGACGGGCATCGTGTCGCTGTGGTCGGCGCAGGCGGCGCTCCTGGTGGTGAACGCCATCGGGGTGCTCGGCGCGCTGTCGGTGGTGGTGTCGCGCCCCTCGCGCGCGTGGCGCTCGGCGCCCCGGGAGGCGCACTGGCTCGGGGCCCTGCGCTCGCCGGGGCTGCTCGCGCTCCTCGGCGCGTTCCTGTGCGTGGGGACCGCGCTCGGGGCGATCACGGTGGCGGGCGTCAGCTACGCGGACGCGCACGGCGGCGACGCGGTCTACGGCTGGATGATGGCGGGCCTGGGCCTGGGGGCCCTGCTGGGCGGCGTGGTCTACGGGGCGCGGCAGTGGAGCGGGGTGCCGGAGCGGCGCCTGGTGGTCCTGGTGGCGCTGCTCGCCGTCTTCTACCTGCCGCTGGTCCTCACGCCGGGCGCGGTGGGGATGGTGGTGCTGACGTCGCTGGCGGGGGTGTTCCTCGCGCCGGCGCTCGCGTGCGCGTTCATCGTGGTGGACCGGCACGCTCCGCGGGGCACGGTCACGGAGGCGTTCTCGTGGCTGGTGACGACGTTCACGGTGGGGACCGCGGTGGGGACGGCGGCCGGTGGGCCGGTGGTGGAGCGGGGCGGCACGGAGTGGGGTTTCGCGGTGCCGGGCCTCGCAGGAGCGGCCGCCGTGCTGGTGCTGTTGTGCACCAGGAGGGTGCTCGTGGTGCGTGGTGCGGGTGTGGTCGTCGCGGCCGAGGCCGGTGTGACCTCTTCGGAAACTGATCGAAACGGTACCGTCGAACCCGGTTTCAGTGCGGGGCATCGGGCGTAATGTTCTGGCATGGACCGCCGCATTTTCGGGCTGGAGAACGAGTACGGTGTCACGTGCACGTTCAGGGGACAGCGCCGTCTGTCGCCTGACGAAGTGGCGCGCTACCTCTTCCGCCGTGTTGTGTCATGGGGCCGCAGCAGCAACGTCTTTCTGCGGAACGGCGCCCGCCTGTATCTCGACGTGGGCTCACACCCGGAATACGCAACACCCGAGTGTGACAACGTGACCGAGCTGGTCACCCACGACAAGGCCGGCGAGCGCATTCTGGAAGGCCTGCTCGTCGACGCCGAGCGTCGCCTGCACGAGGAGGGAATCGCGGGTGACGTCTATCTGTTCAAGAACAACACCGACTCGGCGGGAAACTCATATGGTTGCCATGAGAACTATCTCGTGGCGCGGCACGGTGAGTTCTCGCGCCTCGCGGACATCCTGATTCCGTTCCTCGTCACCCGGCAGTTGCTGTGCGGTGCGGGCAAGGTGCTCCAGACGCCGCGGGGCGCCGTCTACTGCGTGAGCCAGCGGGCGGAGCACATCTGGGAGGGCGTGTCGTCGGCGACGACGCGGTCCCGTCCCATCATCAACACGCGTGACGAGCCGCACGCGGACGCCGAGCGCTACCGCCGCCTGCACGTGATCGTCGGCGACTCGAACATGTCCGAGACGACGATGCTCCTGAAGGTCGGTGCGACCGATCTGGTGCTTCGCATGATCGAGGCGGGCACGGTGATGCGGGACCTGACCCTGGAGAACCCGATCCGGGCGATCCGCGAGGTCAGCCACGACACGACGGGCCGCCGCAAGGTCCGCCTCGCCAGCGGCCGGGAGGCCTCGGCCCTCGAGGTCCAGCGCGAGTACTACGAGAAGGCGGTGGACTTCGTCGAGCGCCGAGGCATCCGCACGGGCACGGTCGAGCGCGTCCTGGAGCTGTGGGGACGCACCCTGGACTCGATCGAGTCCGAGGACCTGGACCGCATCGCCACGGAGATCGACTGGGTGATGAAGTACAAGCTCATCGAGCGCTACCGGGCGAAGAACAACATGACGATGTCGCACCCGAGGGTCGCCCAGATAGACCTCGCGTACCACGACATCCACCGTCGCCGGGGCCTGTACTACCTCCTGGAGCGGAAGGGGCAAGCCGCCCGGATCTGCAACGACTTGAAGATCTTCGAGGGCAAGTCGGTGCCGCCGCAGACGACCCGGGCGCGGCTGCGCGGCGACTTCATCCGCCGGGCCCAGGAGCAGCGCCGGGACTTCACGGTCGACTGGGTGCACCTGAAGCTGAACGACCAGGCGCAGCGCACGGTGTTGTGCAAGGACCCCTTCCGTTCGGTGGACGACCGGGTGGAGAAGCTCATCGCCGGGATGTGAGGGACCGGCGGGCCGGGCCCGCCGCCGTTCGGCCGGTCCCCGGGACCGGTGAGACGTCAGTGCGTGGCGGGAACGCAACGCGGGGCGCCGCACGTTCCTCGTGCGGCGCCCTTCTCACTGCGTAGAGTTGCGCGCACGCCAACTGACAAGATCGAACGATACGAGGCCCCCACCGTGCGCCGACGCTCACTCCTCCTGGCCGTTCCGGCCGGCCTGCTGACCCTGGCCGGATGTGGTGACGACAAGTCCGACAAGGCCAAGCCCAAGGACAGCAACTCGCCGACGAACTCCATGCCCCCCAAGGGCAAGATCGTCGACGGCCCTGTGCCCGAGATCACGAAGGGCACGAAGTTCGGTGAGAAGCCGACGGTGGCCAAGGGTTCCGGCAAGCCGTCCACCGACCTCGCGGTGAAGACGATCATCGCGGGCAAGGGCGTCGAGGTCGCCAAGGGCGACTATCTCCAGGCCCACTACCTGGGCCAGATCTGGGACACCGCGAAGGTCTTCGACAACTCCTACGACCGCAAGGCGCCCACGATCTTCCCGATCGGCGTCGGCCAGGTCATCCCCGGCTGGGACCAGGGCCTGGTCGGCAAGAAGGTCGACAGCCGCGTCGAGCTCGCCATCCCCCCGGCCCTCGGCTACGGCAAGGAGGGCAACAAGCAGGCGGGCATCAAGGGCACGGACACCCTGGTCTTCGTCGTCGACATCGTGAACACGTACGGCCCGAAGAGCTCCGCCAAGGGCAAAGACGTGGCGCAGGACAACAAGGACCTGCCGAAGGTCGGGACGAACACCGACGGCAAGGCCCCCAAGGTCGACGTGCCGAAGACGGCCGCCCCCAAGAAGGTCTCGGCGACCTACGTCATCGAGGGCAAGGGCGACGAGGTCAAGGAGAGCGACACGCTCCTGTGCCAGTACAAGGGCGTGCTGTGGGCGGACGGCAAGGAGTTCGACTCCTCGTACAAGAGCGGTCGGCTCGCGCAGTTCCAGCTCGCTCAGGTCATCCCGGGCTGGCGCCAGGGCCTGACCGGCAAGAAGGTCGGCAGCCGCGTCCTGGTCGTCGTCCCGCCGAAGGACGGGTACGGGGACAAGCCGCCGCAGAACAGCCCCATCAAGAAGGACTCCACGCTCGTCTTCTCGGTGGACATCCTCGCGAAGATGTGAGGCCGCGGGATGGCAGACTGTCCCGGTTGTCCTTATCGCTATGAGCAGGAGCTAGTCACGTGAACATCGACAAGCCCGAGATCGACTTCCCCGAGGGCCCGGCTCCCACGGAGCTCCAGATCGACGAGATCTGGGAGGGCGAGGGCGCGGAGGCCAAGGCGGGCGACTTCGTCCAGGTCCACTACGTGGGCGTGTCCTTCTCCTCCGGCGAGGAGTTCGACGCCTCCTGGAACCGCGGCAAGCCGCTGGAGTTCCAGCTCGGTGCCGGTCAGGTCATCGCGGGCTGGGACCAGGGCGTGCAGGGCATGAAGGTCGGCGGGCGCCGCAAGCTGACGATCCCGGCGCACCTGGCGTACGGCGACCGTGGCGCAGGCGGCGGCCGCATCGCCCCGGGCGAGACGCTGATCTTCGTCTGTGACCTCGTGTCCGTCTGAGACGGCTGACCCGGCCGCGGCGGCTCGTGCCGTGCGGCCGGAGGTGTCCGTGGGGCCCGCGCCGGTGTCGGCACGGGCCCCCGCGGCGTCTTCCGTCCCCGTCGGCGGACGGGCGCCCGGGGCGTGCGCCGTGCCCTCGGCTTTTGCCACGACACGCCGTAGCGGTACGGTCATCGTTCGGAAGCACTGGTGAGCGGGGCACCTGGGGCGGCGGGCGGTCGTCCACCGGGGAGCACGGCCGAGAAAGGGCGTCGATGGCCATTGCCAAGGCCGAGCGGCTGATGAGTCTGGCGCTGTGTCTGCTCGGGACGAGGCGTCCGCTCAGCAAGCGTGAGCTTCGGGAGTCGATCGAGGCGTACGTCGAAGCGTTCGGGCCGGGAAGGGGCGCCGCCTTCGGGCCGGGGCGGGGTGCCGCCGGGTCCGGCAGGGGCGCGGCCACCGGGCCGGGGGCCGCCGCGGCGGCGGCCGAGGAGTCCTTCAACCGCATGTTCGAGCGAGACAAGGACGATCTGCGGGAGCTGGGCCTCGTCATCGAGACGGTGGAGAACCTGGACGGCGAGACGGGCTATCTCGCCCGCCGGGACAGCAACCGGCTGCCGCCGATCACTCTGGACGCCGAGGAGGCCGCGGCCCTCGGTGTCGCCGCGAAGGTGTGGCAGCAGGCGAGGCTCGCCGGTGCCGCGAGCGGCGCGCTGCACAAGCTGCGGGCGGCGGGGCTGCCCGAGGGCGTCGATCCGTACGAGGCGCACGGCGCCCTGGAGCCGCGCATTCCGGTGCACGAGGCGGCGTTCGAACCGCTGATGCTGGCGTGCCGTGACCGCAGGCCGGTCGTCTTCGACTACCGCAAGGCGACGGCGGCCCGGCCCGAGCAGCGCCACGTCGAGCCGTGGGCGCTCGAGTGCTGGCGCGGCCACTGGTATCTGGCGGGCTGGGACCGGGACCGCGAGGACGAGCGGGTCTTCCGGCTCTCCCGCATCACGGGCAAGGTCCGCTCGCGGGCGGGCACGTTCCGGGCCGAGGTGCCCGACGTGGTGACCGTGCGGGAGACCGTGGCGAGCTGGGCGGGCGAGAAGGCGGACCGCACCGCGCTGATCCGGCTGCGCAAGGGCGCGGGCTATCCGCTGCGCGCCCGGGCCGTGGGCACGCGGGAGCTGGACGGCGACTGGGACGAGCTGGAGATTCCGTACGGGCACGGGCTCGACGCCTGGCTGGTGGAGTTCGGGCCCGACGTGGTGGTGCTTGAGCCCGCCGAGCTGCGGGCCGACGTGGTGGACCGGCTGCGTGCCGTGGCCAAGGGCTGAGGGGACGAGAGCGAGCAATGGCCGCGAACGCCATCGACCAGACCCGGCGGATGCTGTCCCTGGTGACGTATCTGCGCGAGCGCCCCGGGGCGCGCGTCGCGGACGTCGCGCGGGCCTTCGGCATCAGCCAGGACGAGCTGATCTCCGACCTGGACGTCCTGCCGCTGTGCGGGACCAGCTTCCGCGGGGGTGACCTGCTCGACATCGACACGGACGGCGACCGCATCTGGTGGCACAACCCGGACGCGCTGGGGGCGGACGCGGCGGAGCCCCTGCGGCTCGCCGCCGACGAGGCGACGGCGCTGCTCGTGGCGGCGCGCGCGGTGGCGACGCTGCCGGGCCTGCGCGAGAGCGACCGCCTCGCCCTGCTGCGGGCCACCGCCAAGCTGGAGGCGGCGGCCGGTGAGGCGGCCGGTGCCAGCTCGCGGCTCTCGGTGACGTTCGAGTCCGAGGGCGGGGTCTTCGCCGATGTGGACCGGGCGATCTCGGAGCGGCGCAGGCTGTGGATCCGCTACTACTCGCCCGCGCGTGACGAGCTGACCGAGCGCGAGATCGACCCGATCAGGCTGGTGAGCGTCGGCCACACCTATGTGGAGGCGTGGTGCCGCCGCTCCGAGGCGCGGCGCACCTTCCGCCTCGACCGGGTCGCCGAGATCAAGGTCCTGGACGAGCCGTCCGCGCCGCCGGAGATCGAGCTGCGGGACCTGTCGGAGGCGCTGGTGCAGCCCGCCGCCGAGGACCCCGAGGTGGTCGTGGAGGTGGGTCCCGGCGGCCGCTGGGTCGCGGAGTACTACCCGCACGACAGCGCGGAGGAGCTGCCCGACGGCGGTCTGCGCATCACCCTGCGCACGCCCGACCCGGCGTCGCTGCGGCGTCTTGCGCTGCGCCTGGGCGGCGACGGCCGCATCGTCTCGCCGCGGGACCTGGCGGACAGCGCCCGCGAGGCCGCCCGGGAGGCGCTGGCCGCGTACGACGAGCTGCCGTGCGAGGGCGAGCGGGACGGGCGTGAGCCCCTCGCGCCGGGTCCCGGCGCGTCGGGTGAGCGTGGGGCGTGAGGGCGCGGGGCACGGTGAGGGGGCGTGCGGGGGCGGATCGTCCGGAAGCCGGCGCCCGTAGCAGGTGCTCCACCGGGGCGCGGATGCCGGTCGGCGGCGGCTGTGACCGGGGCCGGGGGAGCGGTGCCGTCCGGCGCGGTCGCGCGGTGCGGCCCAGGGGAGCGGCGAGGGCCGCGGGCGCGGGGTGGATTCCGTTCTCGGCAGGGCGTGACCGTGCGTCGTCGGGCGGCTCCGCACCCGGGCCTGACCGTGGGTCATCGGACCAGTTCCGGCCGGGGCGCGACCCGGCGGCCCGACGCGACCCCTCTGCCGTGTGCGACCGCGTGCCCGGGCGTGGCCGTGCGCCGGGGCACGACCGTGCGCCGAAGCGGTGGTGCGGGCCGAGGTGCGACCGTGTGCCGATGCACGCCGGCGAGGTGCGACGCGGGACGGGGCCGCGGCGGATCGGAGCGAGGCCGCAGCGCCCGCGCGGTGGTGCGTGGGAGCCCGCGCGGTGGAGTGTGGAGAGCGCGGAGAACAGAGCCGAGGAGACTTGCACAGTATGTCACTGATGCCCCTTACGCCCCGCCCGGTGGCCGTCCTCTTCAAGGCCGCCTGCCCCGACTGCCGCGCGCGCTTCGAACTGGCGGCGGGTGCGCTGCGGTTGGCGATCGGTGCCAGCCGCCGCACCACCTTCTACTCCTTCACCTGCCCCGAGTGCGGCACCGCCGTGCGCAAGCCCGCGGGGGAGCGCATCGTCGAACTCCTCACCGGTGGCGGGGTGCGCACGCTGCGCCTGCACTCCACCGTCTAGGCTCGACGCATGTTCTGGGCGATGCTGGCGGTGGCCGTGGGATTCTGCGGTCTCGCCGTTCTGGGTGTGTTCGCGATCAAGGTCTTCGTGGAGGCCCAGCGGCTCGGGCGGCAAGTGACCGAGACCACACGGCGGATCAACCGCGCTGCCGAGGACCTGGAGCGGGCGGCGGCCGGTGTGGCCCGCGCGAGCCGGGACGTCGGCTGAGCGCACGCGCCCGCACGGCGCCCGCGGACGCCGGACGGGTGCGGGAGACACCGGACCGGTCCCCGGGGCGACTTGCCGAGGTGGCCGTCGCCCGCGGTCATGCGGCCTGCCGCCGTCCCCGGCCCTGCGGGTACGCTGCTGAAGTGGTCCGAAATGTGAGGCGCGGGCCGCAACTGGGAGTATGCACGGGGATTGCCCCGCGTTTACTCCAGGGGGTTACGATCGCTGCCAAGCCCGGTGGTCGGACGACTGTCCGACAGCCGGTCCCGAAATCTGACGCCTCGGTGAAGAAGGTAGACAGCTATGGGTAGGCTCGGCCCCACCGAGATCATCCTGATCCTCGTCATCCTGGTCCTGCTCTTCGGTGCGAAGAAGCTCCCGGACATGGCCCGGTCCCTCGGCAAGTCGGCGCGCATCCTCAAGAGCGAGGCCAAGGCGATGAAGTCGGACGGCAAGCAGGACGAGGCCGCCCCGGCCGACCCGCCCGCCGACACGACCGCTCCGCAGCAGCGCACCATCCAGGCGGCTCCCGGCGATGTGAGCAGCTCCCGTCCGGTCGCCGAGCCGACCGACCACACGACGAAGCGCTGACCCAAGGCCGGCCCCGGCGGTCGGCCTGCCGCACGAGATGAGGACGTGGGTTGCTCAAGTCTGCCCGCAAGAAGGAGAGGGACCCCGAGGGGCGGATGCCCCTCGCGGACCATTTGCGTGAGCTCCGCAACCGGCTCGCGAAGGGAATGCTGGCGATCGTCGTCGTGTCGATCATCGCCGCGTTCTACAGCGAGGAACTCATGGAGTTCCTCTCCGACCCCGTGCCGCGCTGCGAGGACGGAAAGCCCACCACGGGCGGCGTCTGCGCCAAGGTCGCGTACATGGACCTGCTCTCGCCGTTCACCACGACGGTGAAGGTCTCCCTCATGGTCGGTGTCGTGGTGGCCAGCCCCGTCTGGCTGTACCAGCTCTGGGCCTTCGTCGCGCCCGGACTGCACAAGCACGAGCGCAAGTACACCTATGCCTTCGTCGCCGCGGCCGTGCCGCTGTTCTTCGGCGGCGCCTGGCTGGCGTACGAGATCATGCCCATCAGCATGCGGGTGCTGCTGAGCATCACTCCGGACGGCTCGGAGAACATCCTGCCGATGGACAAGATCCTGGACTTCAGCGTCCGGATGGTCCTGGTCTTCGGTGTCTCCTTCGAACTGCCCCTGCTGCTCGTCATGCTGAACATGACGGGCATCGTCACCGGCCGCCGCATGCTCACCTGGTGGCGCGGGGTCGTGATGGGCGTGTTCGTCTTCGGCGCCGTGGCGACGCCGACGACCGACCCGTTCGGCATGATCGCCCTCGCGGGCCCCATCGTGGTCCTGTACTTCCTGGCCGTCGGCTTCTCCATCCTCAACGACAAGCGTCGCCGCCGCGCCGACCCGGACGCGGAGCTGGACGACGACGAGGCCTCCGAGCTCGACCTCACGCCGCAGCCGGTGGACGACAGCGAGCCCGTCCCCGCGGCCAGGACCGTGCCGGAGCAGGTGAACGGCGACAGCGGCCGCTCGTCGAAGTACAACGGCTACGACGACGTCACCTGACCCCCGGCGTCATCGGGAGCGCAGCACAGCACAGGGGCCGGACGCCCATCGCGTCCGGCCCCTTCTGGTTGCCGGGCGGCGCGCTGTGTAGGGTCCGCCCAGTGACCAGCGAGATCACCCTCTTCGTGAATCCCACCGCGGGCCGCGGCCGCGGCGCGCACGCCGCCCAGCCCGCCGCCGCGGCGCTGCGCGCGTCCGGCTTCTCGGTGCGCACCGTCATCGGCGAGGACGCCGGGGACGCGCTGCGCCGGGCCCGTGCCGCCGTCGACGGCGGCACCGGGGCGCTGATAGCCGTCGGCGGCGACGGCATGGCGAGCCTCGCCCTCCAGGCCGTCGCCGGGACCCGCACCCCGCTCGGCGTGATCGCCGTGGGCACGGGCAACGACTTCGCGCGCGCCCTCGGCCTGCCCGTGCGCGCGCCCGCGGCCGCCGGGGCGCTGGTCGCCGACGCGCTCAAGGGCGCCCGGACGCGGGACGTCGACCTCGGCCGGGTGGGGGAGACCTGGTTCGGCACGGTCCTCGCCTCCGGCTTCGACTCGCGGGTCAACGACCGCGGCAACCGCATGCGCAGGCCCACCGGACGCTTCAAGTACGACCTGGCGATGGTCGCCGAACTCGCCGCCCTCAAGCCCATCCCGTACCGCCTTACCCTCGACGGCGGCGCGGTGCGCGAGATCGAGGCCACGCTGGTCGCGGTCGGCAACGGCTCCTCGTACGGGGGCGGCATGCGGATCTGCGCCGGGGCCGACATGAGCGACGGCCTCTTCGACGTCACGGTCGTCGGCGCCTGTAGCCGCACCACGCTCCTGACGGTGTTCCCACGGGTCTACCGAGGAACGCATCTGGGCCATCCCAAGGTCACCGTGCACCGCGCCGCGAAGGTCGAGCTCGCGGCCCCGGACGTCACCGCGTACGCCGACGGGGAGCGGCTCGGGGCGCTGCCCCTGACGGCGGAGTGCGTCCCCGCGGCCGTCCGGGTCCTCGGCCCCTGAAGGGGCGGCTCCCGACGGGGAGCCCCGCCCCTGACCTGGAGCGTTTCCGTCGACCCCGATATTGATCGTCCGATGTCAGCGGTGGCCGGTAGGCTCGAAAGCACGATGACAGAGGACCTCTCACCGGCCGAGCGATATGCGGCAGCGCGGCAGCGCGCTGCCGAGCAGGCCACCGCACTCGCGTCCTTCCGCGGGATGTACGAATTCGGCCTCGACCCCTTCCAGATCGAGGCCTGTCAGGCACTCGAGGCGGGCAAGGGGGTGCTGGTCGCCGCGCCCACGGGCTCCGGCAAGACGATCGTCGGCGAGTTCGCCGTGCACCTCGCCCTCCAGCAGGGCAAGAAGTGCTTCTACACCACGCCGATCAAGGCGCTCTCCAACCAGAAGTACGCCGACCTCGCCAAGCGCTACGGCGCGGAGAGGGTCGGCCTGCTCACCGGTGACAACAGCGTCAACTCCGAGGCGCCGGTGGTCGTCATGACCACCGAGGTCCTGCGGAACATGCTGTACGCGGGCTCCCAGTCCCTGCTCGGCCTCGGCCACGTGGTCATGGACGAGGTGCACTACCTCTCGGACCGCTTCCGCGGCGCCGTCTGGGAGGAAGTGATCATCCACCTGCCGGAGTCGGTCACCCTGGTCTCCCTCTCGGCCACGGTGTCGAACGCCGAGGAGTTCGGCGACTGGCTCGACACGGTCCGGGGCGACACCGAAGTGATCGTCTCCGAGCACCGGCCGGTCCCGCTGTTCCAGCACGTCCTCGCCGGCCGCCGGATGTACGACCTCTTCGAGGAGGAGGGCCGCCGCAAGACGGTCAACCCCGACCTGACCCGCATGGCCCGCATGGAGGCCAGCCGGGGGTACAACCCGCGCGAGCGCCGCAAGGGCAAGATGGTCCGCGAGGCCGACCGCGAGCGCGAGCGCCGCCAGCGGTCCCGGATCTGGACGCCCTCGCGCCCCGAAGTCATCGAGCGGCTCGACGCCGAGGGCCTGCTGCCCGCCATCACGTTCATCTTCAGCCGCGCGGGCTGCGAGGCCGCCGTCCAGCAGTGCCTGTACGCGGGCCTGCGGCTGAACGACGACACGGCGCGCCTGGCGGTCCGCGAACTGGTCGAGGAGCGCACGGCCTCCATTCCGAACGAGGACCTGCACGTCCTCGGGTACTACGAGTGGCTGGAGGCCCTGGAGCGCGGCATCGCCGCCCACCACGCGGGCATGCTGCCCACCTTCAAGGAAGTCGTGGAGGAGCTGTTCGTCCGCGGTCTGGTCAAGGCCGTCTTCGCCACGGAGACCCTCGCGCTCGGCATCAACATGCCCGCGCGCAGCGTCGTCCTGGAAAAGCTCGTGAAGTGGAACGGCGAGCAGCACGCCGACATCACCCCGGGCGAGTACACCCAGCTGACCGGCCGCGCCGGGCGCCGGGGCATCGACGTCGAGGGCCACGCGGTGGTGCTCTGGCAGCGCGCCATGAGTCCCGAGCACCTGGCGGGCCTCGCGGGCACGCGCACCTATCCGCTGCGCTCCAGCTTCAAGCCGTCGTACAACATGGCGGTGAATCTGGTCGCGCAGTTCGGCCGCCACCGCTCGCGCGAGCTCCTGGAGACGTCCTTCGCGCAGTTCCAGGCCGACCGCTCGGTCGTCGGCATCTCCCGCCAGGTGCAGCGCAACGAGGAGGGCCTGGAGGGCTACAAGGCCTCCATGACCTGCCACCTCGGCGACTTCGAGGAGTACGCGCGGCTGCGCAGGGAGCTCAAGGACCGCGAGACCGAGCTGGCCAAGCAGGGCGTCGTGCAGCGCAGGGCCGCCGCGGCGGCCGCCCTGGAGAAGCTCAAGCCGGGCGACGTGATCCACGTGCCGACGGGCAAGTACGCGGGCCTCGCCCTGGTCCTCGACCCCGGCCTGCCCGCCGGGCGGGCCAACGGCCACCGCGGCTTCGACCACCAGGACGGCCCGCGCCCCCTGGTGCTCACCGCCGAGCGGCAGGTCAAGCGGCTCGCGGCGATGGACTTCCCGGTGCCGGTGGAGCCCGTGGAGCGGATGCGCATCCCCAAGTCGTTCAACGCCCGCTCCCCGCAGTCCCGGCGCGACCTGGCCTCCGCGCTGCGCACCAAGGCCGGGCACATCGCGCCCGAGCGGCACCGCAAGGGCCGCGCGGCCGCCGCCGACGACCGGGAGATCGCCCGGCTGCGCACCGAGCTGCGCGCCCACCCCTGCCACGGCTGCGACGAGCGCGAGGACCACGCCCGCTGGGCCGAGCGCTACCACCGCCTCAAGCGCGACACGCACCAGCTGGAGCGCCGCATCGAGGGCCGGACGAACACCGTGGCGCGCACCTTCGACCGCATCGTCGCCCTCCTCACCGAGCTGGACTATCTGCGCGGCGACGAGGTCACCGAGCACGGCAAGCGCCTCGCCCGGCTCTACGGCGAGCTGGACCTCCTGGCGAGCGAGTGCCTGCGCGCCAGGGTGTGGGAGGGCCTCGACCCCGCCGAACTGGCCGCGTGCGTCTCGGCGTTGGTGTACGAGGCGCGGCTCAGCGACGACGCGCTCGCGCCCAAGCTGCCCTCCGGCAAGGCCAAGGCCGCGCTCGGCGAGACGGTCCGCATCTGGGGCCGCCTCGACGCGCTCGAGGAGGAGTTCCGGATCAGCCAGACCGAGGGCGTCGGCCAGCGCGAGCCCGACCTGGGCTTCGCCTGGGCGGCGTACATGTGGGCGAGCGGCAAGGGGCTCGACGAGGTGCTGCGCGAGGCGGAGATGCCCGCCGGTGACTTCGTGCGCTGGTGCAAGCAGGTCATCGACGTGCTCGGGCAGATCTCCGCGGCGGCCTCCGGCGAGGGCGGCACGGTCGCGCGGAACGCCCGCAAGGCGGTCGACCAGCTCCTTCGCGGAGTGGTGGCGTACAGCTCCGTCGGCTGAGCGCGGCGCCGTCGGCGCGGACGGTGAGCGAAGGGTGTGGCCCCCGCCGGGTGACTCGGCGGGGGCCACTCGCGTACCGGCCGGGGCCGCCGCGGGCGCCGGGGGTTGACGTCGGCCTCGTACACGCGGGGGAGGCCGGGGGTCGTACAGGCGGTCGGGATGCGGCGGTGGGCGGGGCGGCGGCGCTCGCACGCCGCCGTTCGACGCCATCACCCCGCGCGTTCGAGTGATCGCGATGCGTGTAAATAAAGCTGAGTGTAGGCGTGTTGGCGGGCGCTCGCAGAGGGTTGCCGAATATGACTCCAGCGTGATGCGAGCGGACTAAGCTCGCCCGGAGCGCGACGAGTTGAACGAGTTGCGACAGATTCGCGCACTTGTTCGTGCTTTAAGGCTGCTAGTTCGATACTTCGCTTTGCTGTATGTGTCGAAACCCCCACGTACCACCTTCACATGCAGAACTCCCCACGCACTCCCCCCACATGGCGAACTCCCCGCGCACCACGTCGTTTTTCCAGGTACTACCTGAACCCCCGCGCACCACCAGATTTCCCAGGCACCACCCGAACCCCACGCACCACCCCGTGCACATCCCCCTTCCCCCCAACTTCCTCCCCCCAAGACGAGTGTTCAGAGGGCATACATGGTGAGTGTTCAATCGCCTCCCGGTGGCCGAGAAGTCCCTTACGCACGCGTGCTGTTGCTGCCCGCCATGGTGATGGCCGCGGCGACCGGAGCCGCCGTCGCCGTCGTCGCGGCCCCGGCCCGGACCGCCGTGGCCTGGTGCGGCGCCGTCGCCACGCTCGTGGTGATCGCCGTCGGCGCCGAGGCCGCACGCCGCGCCCGCATCATCCGGGAGCTGCGCAGGAGTCACGCGGAGCGGGTCGCCCACCTGGAGCGGCGCATCGCGGCCATCGACGAGGACACCGAACGACTCGGCCAGGAGCTGCTGCCCGAGACCCTCTACCGGGTCCGGCAGGGCGAGGCTCCCTCTGAGGTCGTCCGCCACGTCATCGACGGCGACGAGACCAACCGCCGTCTGCCGCTCTCGCAGCGCGTGCTCCTTCGCTCCATCCTGGACATCCTGGACCGCGAGGAGGCGATGCGCGAGAACGCCCAGCGCGCCTTCGTCAACATCGCCCGCCGCGTGCAGTCCATCGTCCACCAACAGGCCGCGGAACTCCGTGAGATGGAGGAGTTCCACGGCCGCAACCCCGAGGTCTTCGACGACCTGCTGCGCATCGACCACGGCACGGCCCTCATCGGCCGTCTCGCCGACTCGATCACGGTCCTCGGCGGGGCCCGGCCGGGCCGGCAGTGGCCCAAGCCCGTCCCGCTGTTCAGCGTGTTGCGCGGCGCCATGTCCCGCATCCTGGAGTACCAGCGCGTCGATCTGCACTCCATCGCCAAGGTCGCCATCCACGGCACCAAGGTCGAGCCGCTCATCCACGCCTGCGCCGAACTCCTCGACAACGCCACCCGCTACTCCCCGCCGCAGACCCGGGTGCACGTCACCGCGGTCGAGGTGCAGACCGGCATCGCCATCGAGATCGAGGACGGCGGCGTCAGCCTCAGCGAGGAGGCCCGCGGCCGCGCCGAGCGCATGCTCGAACAGGCCCAGCAGGGCATGGACCTGAACGACCTCGGCGAGACCCCGCGGCTCGGCATGGCGGTCGTGGGGCGGCTCTCGCAGATGTACAACATGCAGGTCTCCCTGCGGCAGTCCGCCTACGGCGGCGTGCGCGCCGTCCTGATCGTGCCGCGCGACATGCTCACCGCCGAGCCCGCGCACGGCCTCGCGCACGGCATCGGCGCCTCCGCGGTGCCGCGCGTCAACGCCGACGGCACGGTCATCGAGGAGGCCCGCGACATCCGGCGCAAGAAGCCGCGCAAGGTCACCACCGTGCCGCGCCCCTCCATGCCGCTCACCGCGTCCATGGAGGACGAGATCCCCGAAGTCACCGAGTGGACGGCCAACGGCCTTCCCCAGCGCAGGAGTCGAGTCAAGATGCCCCTCAGCCAGCGCTACGCGCAGGAGGCGGAGGCACAGCGGCGCGCCGAGGCGGCCATGGCCGCCGCGCCCCCGCAGGCCGCGAGCCCGCCCGCCCAGAAGGAGGAGCCCGAGCCCGGTCTGTGGATCGAGGCCTTCATGAAGGGCGTCAACGGCGAGGACACGGCCGAGCGGCCGGACGGCCCGGCGGCCCCGCAGCAGAACCGCACCGAGAACGACCACGGCAGCACCGACCACGCCGACGAGGGGGGCTGGAAGTGATCCAGCAGCGTGCCAACTTCGACTGGATGCTCAAGGAGCTCGCCGACGGCGTGCACGGCACCCGGCAGATCGTGGTGCTCTCCGCCGACGGCCTGCGCATCGCGCGCCACGGCGGCGACCCGGACGGCGCCGACCGCCTCGCCGCCGCCTGTGCGGGACTCCAGAGCCTCGCCGCGGCCGTCGCCACCGAGATCCCGGAGAGCGACGGCAAGATGCGCATGGTCATCATCGAGGTCAACGGCGGCTACTTCTACATGATGGCCGCGGGTGCGGGAGCCTTCCTGGCCGTACTCGCCGACGAGACCGTGGACGCGGGCCTGATCGGCAACCGCATGCGGGACCTCGTCGTGCGCATCGGCGCCCATCTGACGAGCCCGCCGCGGCGAGACGGGCAGGCCGTATGACTCATCCGCAAGACCCCCCGTACGACGATCCCCACGACCCCCGCTTCCAGGCCGAGGTAACCGCGCAGCGGGAGCGCCGCAGCCAGGATCCCGCCGCCAACCCGGCGCGGCTCTACATCCTCACCGGTGAGGACTCCGAGCGGGCACCGCTCGACCTGGTCACGCTGATCGTCGCCAAAGGACAGCCGTCGCCGACGGCGCAGCCGGAGCACTCCGCCCTGCTGCGCCTGTGCCGGACCCCGCTGTCCGTGGCGGAGCTCTCGGCCTATCTGGTGCTGCCGTTCAGCGTGGTGACCGTGCTCCTCACGGAGCTGCTCGCGGCGGACTTAGTGCAGGCGCGCGCTCCGCTCGTGCGCTCCGCGCTCCCCGACCGTTCCCTCCTCGAAGCGGTGATGCATGGACTTCAAAAGCTCTGACACGCTCACCTCCGGCGCCGGTGCCGGGCCGCGCGGGCAGGACGTCCTGCCCGCCACGGCCGCCGCCGCGGTCAAGATCGTCATCGTGGGCGGCTTCGGGGTCGGCAAGACCACGATGGTGGGCTCCGTCAGCGAGATCCGCCCGCTGACCACCGAAGAGACCATGACACAGGCCGGCATCGGCGTCGACGACAACTACGGCTCCGAGACCAAGACCGCCACGACCGTCGCCATGGACTTCGGGCGCATCAGCATCTCGGACGAACTGGTCCTCTATCTGTTCGGCACCCCCGGCCAGGAGCGGTTCTGGTTCCTGTGGAACGGCCTCTTCGAAGGCGCCCTCGGTGCGGTCGTGCTCATCGACACGCGCCGCCTCGAAGTGAGCTTCGACGTGATAGGCCGCCTGGAGGAGCGCGGCGTCCCGTTCATCATCGCCGTGAACGACTTCCCGGACGCGCCCCGGCACCCCGTCGAGGCCCTGCGTACGGCACTCGACCTGGAGAAGGAGGTGCCGATCGTGCACTGCGACGCGCGGCGGCGCTCCTCCAGCCGCGACGCGCTCCTCACCCTCATGCACTATCTGCACTCCCTCGCCATGGCCCGGGCCTAGGCCCGGCCGCACGACCCTTCGCGACCCCGGAGCGACCACCGTGACGACTCCCTCCTCACCTCCCTCTCCCGCCTCGTCCGGCCCCACGGCCGGCACCGCGGCGCCGCCCGGCTGCCCCGCGCACCACGGCGCGTCGCTCGGCCCGGACGGACTGCGCCGTCTGTACGGACCCGAGGCCGACGAGGACCTCGCGGGCGTGTACGAGAAGCTGCGCGCCGAGCACGGCCCCGTGGCCCCCGCGCTGATCCACAACGACGTACGCGTCTGGGCGGTCCTCGGCCACAGCGAGAACCTGCACATGGTGCGCACGCCCTCGCAGTACACCCGCGACTCCCGCGTGTGGAGCGCGGTCAAGGACGGCACGGCGGGCCCCGACCACCCGCTCGCGCCCGTGTTCACCTGGCAGCCGATGTGCAGCTTCGCCGAGGGCGCCGAGCACCAGCGGCTGCGCGGCGCGGTCACCGGCGCCATGGCGGGCCTCGACCACCGCGGTATCCGCCGCCACATCAACCGCTACAGCAACAAGCTCCTCAACGGCATCTGCGAGAAGGGCGAGGCCGATCTGGTCGGCCAGTTCGCCGAGCACCTGCCGATGATGGTGATGCTGCACGTGCTCGGCATGCCCGAGGACTACAGCGACCGCATGGTGCAGGCCGCCCGCGACATGATCAAGGGCACCGAGACGGCCATCGCCAGCAACGCGTACGTGATGGAGGCCCTCACCCGGCACGTGGTGCGCCGTCGCGCCCAGCCCGAGGAGGACTTCACCAGCGCCCTCATCGCCCAGCCGCAGCAGCTCACCGACACCGAGATGGCGGAGCACCTGCGCCTCGTGCTCATCGCCGCGTACGAGGCGACGGCGAACCTCATCGCGAACGTGCTGCGGATGGTGCTCACCGACCCGCGCTTCCGCGCCCAGCTCAGCGGCGGCCAGATGACCGTCCCCGAGGCGGTCGAGCAGTCGCTGTGGGACGAGCCGCCGTTCAGCGCGATGGTCGGCTACTTCGCCAAGCAGGACACCCAGCTCGGCGGCCAGCAGATCAAGGCGGGCGACGGCCTCCTGCTCGGCATCCAGCCCGGCAACGTCGACCCGGTCGTGCGCCCCGACCTGTCCGCCAACATGCAGGGCAACCGCTCCCACCTCGCCTTCAGCGGCGGGCCGCACGAGTGCCCGGGCCAGGACATCGGGCGCGCCATCGCCGACACCGGGGTGGACGCGCTCCTGATGCGGCTGCCGGACGTCGAACTGGCCGTGGACGAGGCCGAGCTGTCCTGGCGCTCGTCGATCCTGTCGCGGCATCTGGTGGCGCTTCCGGTGACGTTCGGCAAGCGGCCGCCGCAGGACGTCACTGCCCGGCCCATGGCGCAGGTGCCGACGCCGCGCACGAGCTGGGAGGTGTCGTCGCCGATGCCGGAGGCGCAGGTTCCGCCGGCGGCCCCGGCGCCGCAGCCCGCGGCGAGCGCCCCCGCGGCCCCGGCGGCCGCTCCGGCGCTCGTCCGCCGCAAGGGCGCGTGGCGGCGCTTCCTGGAGTGGTGGCGGGGCTACTAGCGGCCGCTCAGCCGTCGGCCCACGTCCCGTACGACGACCAGGCCTCCAGGACCCGCTCGCTGACGAAGCGGTGCGCCGCGCCCGTGAGCGGGTCCGTGAACTCCAGGGAGCGGGCGAGGAGTTGCAGCGGGCGCCGGAAGTCGTCCGGCGCCACCGCGGGGAGCACCGCCGGGTAGAGCGGGTCGCCGAGCAGGGGCAGGCCGAGGGCGTTCATGTGGACGCGCAGCTGATGGGTGCGGCCGGTGTGCGGGACGAGCCGGTAGCGCCCGATGCGGCCGTCGTGCGCGAGCAGTTCGACCCGGCTCTCGCTGTTGGGCCCGGCGCCCGGCACCTCGTACGCGGCGAGCACGCCGCGCTCCTTGACGATGTGGCTGCGGACGGTGCGGGGCAGCGCGACGGCCGGGTCGTACGCGGCCACGGCCTCGTACTCCTTGTGCACGCGCCGGTCGGCGAAGAGGGTCTGGTACGCGCCGCGCTCCTCGGGCCGCACGGTGAGCAGCAGCAGCCCGGCGGTGAGCCGGTCCAGGCGGTGCGCGGCGCCGAGCGCGGGGATGCCGAGTTCGGCGCGCAGCCGGGCGAGCGCGGTCTGCGTCACGTGGCTGCCGCGCGGCATGGTCGCGAGGAAGTGCGGCTTGTCGGCGACGACGATGTGCTCGTCGCGGTACACGACGGTGAGGTCGCCCGGCACCCGGGGCTCGGCGGGCAGATCCCGGTGGAACCACACGTACAGGCCCGCCGCGTACGGGGTGTCCGGTGCGAGCGGCGTGCCGTCGGCGCCGACGATCCGGCCCTCGCGCAGCATCCGGTCGACGACACCCGGTTCGGCCGCGAGCCGCGCCACCAGGTGGTCGCGCACGGTCGCCCAGGTGCCGTCCGCCGGGAGGCGCACCCGCACCGGGTCGACGCCGTCGCGCTGGGGGAGCGGTGCCGGGGGCACGCGGGGCTTTCGTCTCACGTCGGCCCAGCGTACGGGGCGGTCGTCGGGCGCGGCCCGCGGGGCGGCCCGGGTGCGGGGGCGAAAACCGCTGTGCCGCGACGGCCTCCGGCAGCACTATGAGGGGCATGCCCTTCATGATCTCGAACGCGGTCGAGCCCGGTGCCCTCGCGGGCCGGGCGCAGCCGACCCTGCCCGCCTCCGGCGGCCTCCTTCTGCGCCCCTGGGCCGACAAGGACGCGCCCGCCGTCTACGAGGCCTTCCAGGACCCCGTCCTCCAGCGCTGGCACGCGCGCGTGGCCGACTCCGAGGAGGAGGTCCGCCAGTGGCTGGCGACCTGGCGCACGGAGTACGAGGAGGAGACCAGTGCCCAGTGGGCCGCCGTCGACGCGGACACCGACGAGGTCCTCGGCCGGGTCGCCCTGCGCATGATCAACTTCATCGACGGCCAGGCGGAGATGGCCTACTGGACCATGCCGCGCGCCCGCGGCCGGGGCGTGGCCCCGCGCGCGGTGGCGGCGCTGACCACCTGGGCCTTCGAGGGCCTCGGCTTCCACCGCCTCGAACTGCGCCACTCCACGCTCAACGAGGCGTCCTGCCGCGTGGCCCTGAAGACGGGCTACGTCGCCGAAGGTGTCCAGCGCAGCGCGGTCCTGCACGGGGACGGCTGGCACGACATGCATCTGCACGCGCGGATCCGCGCGTAGCCGGGGCCGGACCCCGCGGGAGAGGGGACCGGCCCCGGTGCCGGAGCCGCGGGCGGGGCGCGGTGGTCAGGCCGCTTCCTGCTCGGCCTCCACCTGGGCGTTCCAGTCGCGCTTGGAGGCCTGCCAGCCGTCCTCGTTGTGGCCGAGGCGCCAGTAGCCGGAGATGGACAGGCGCTCGCGCGGGATCTGGTGCTCGACGCGCAGGACGCGGCGCAGTTCCTTCACGAAGCCCGCCTCGCCGTGCACGAAGACGTGCGGGGTGCCCGTGGGGAAGTCCAGGGCGCGCACGGCCTCGACCAGGGCCTGGCCGACCGGGCGGCCCGCGCGGTGCAGCCAGACGACCTCCGCGCCGGTGGCGATCGCCTGCTCCTCCTCGGGGCCCTCGACCTCCACGAAGGCGCGGACCTCGCAGCCCTCCGGCAGGGCTTCGAGGGCGGCGGCGATCGCGGGCAGCGCGCTCTCGTCACCGGCGAGCAGATGCCAGTCGGCGGCCGGGTCCGGGGCGTAGGCCCCGCCGGGGCCGAGCAGGCGCACCGTGTCGCCCGGCTCGGCGCGCAGCGACCAGGGCCCGGCGAGGCCCTGGTCGCCGTGGACGACGAAGTCCAGGGCCAGCTCGCGCGTCTTGGGGTCCCACCAGCGCACGGTGTACGTACGCGTGACGGGCCACTGCTCGCGCGGCAGCTCCTCGCGGATGCGCTGGAGGTCGAACGGCTCGGGGTAGGTCACGCCCGCGGGGGCGAACAGGAGCTTCACGTAGTGGTCGGTGCAGTCGCCGGCCGTGAACTCCGCCAGGCCGTCGCCGCCGAGGACCACCCGCTGCATGTGGGGGGTGAGCCGTTCGGTGCGGACGACCTGCGCGACATGAGGCGTGGGACTCTTGCGTGCGGGCCGCTCTGCCATGGTGTGCCTCCCCTGATCCAGCTTGTTAGGTTCACCTAACCTAACATCCGGCCCCTGCTCACGCCTCGAGCGTGGCCAGCAGTCGGCCGAGCGAACCTCCGAGGCCCCAGCGGGCGGCGAGCGCGTCCAGGGCGGCCGGATCGCGCGGCGCGTGCGGAAGCGCGACGTCCACATCCGGCAGCGGCACGTCGCTCGCGACCCGCACCACCGTCGGCGCGACGGCCACGTACGGGCGGGCCTCGTCCAGGCGCTTGCGCTGCGACGGCGTCAGCTTGGACGTCGGGTCGTCCACCGCCGCCATGATCCCGGCCAGGTCGCCGAAGGCGTCGAGCAGCTTCGCCGCGGTCTTCTCGCCGATGCCGGGCACGCCGGGCAGGCCGTCGCTGGGGTCGCCGCGCAGCAGGGCCAGGTCCACATAGCCCGGTCCGTTCACGCCGTACTTCTCGCGCAGCAGGGCCTCGTCGGTCATCTGGAGGGTGCCGACGCCCTTGAGCGGGTACAGGACGCGGATGCCGCGGGCGTCGTCCACCAGCTGGAACAGGTCGCGGTCGCCCGTGACGATGTCGACCGGGCCGGTGGCGCGGGCCGCATACGTGCCGATCACGTCGTCCGCCTCGTACGCCGCGACGCCGACGCGGGCGATCCCGAGGGCGTCCAGGACCTCCTCGATGACCGGCACCTGGGGGGAGAGCGTGTCCGGGGTCTCCTCGACGTCCGGGGCCGCAGAGCTCTCCGGGGACTCCTGCGCCACGCGGTGCGCCTTGTACGAGGGGATCAGCTCCACGCGCCAGTGCGGGCGCCAGTCCGCGTCCATGCAGGCGACCAGGTCGTCCGGGCGGTGGTCCTGGACGAGGCGGGTGATGAATTCGAGCAGGCCGCGGACCGCGTTGACCGGAGTGCCGTCCGGGGCCTTCACGGATTCGGGGACGCCGAAGTAGGCCCGGAAGTACAGGGACGCCGTGTCGAGCAGCATGAGCCGTCGGGTTTGGTGGGTCACGGGTGCATCTTGCCGCACGGGCGGCGGGGCCTCGCGGGGGCGCCCCAGGGCCCGCCCGGCCGGACACCGGCACTCGGGACAAGTGGGGCCTTTTGTGACCTGGGACACTTCCTGGTTTGGGTGGTGCCGACGGGGGCAGGCGCGCACGCGGAGCGACCCGTCTCGTTTTCAACTTCTTGACGGGTGAACGGGCGATCCCGTGTCGCTCCACGGCCCGCCGGCGGGGGAGGCGGGCCGTCTTCGTTCGACCCGAGAGGTGTATGTGTCCAGGCTGCAAGCCGAGCACTTGTACAAAGTGTTCGGCAGACGACCCGACGACGCGGTGACCAGGCTCCGCGCCGGAGCCGACCGTGAGGAACTGCGCGCCGAGGGGACCACCGCAGCGGTGGTCGACGCGTCCTTCACCGTCGAGCCGGGCCAGATCTTCGTCGTCATGGGTCTCTCCGGATCCGGCAAGTCCACGTTGCTGCGCATGCTCAACGGGCTCTCGGAACCGACGGCCGGGCAGGTGCTCTTCGACGGCCAGGACCTGACGAAGCTCAGCCCTCGCGAGCTGCGCGAGGTCAGGTCCCGCAAGATCAGCATGGTGTTCCAGCACTTCGCGCTGTTCCCGCACCGCAGCGTGCTGGAGAACGCCGCGTACGGCCTGGAGGTCCAGGGCCTGCCGCGCGCGGAGCGCGAGCGCCGGGCCACCGAGGCGCTCGAACTCGCCGGGCTCAAGGGCTGGGAGAAGTCCTGGCCCGACGAGCTGTCCGGCGGTATGCAGCAGCGCGTGGGCCTGGCCCGCGCCCTGGCCACGGACGCCGACCTGCTGCTCATGGACGAGTCGTTCAGCGCCCTCGACCCGCTGATCCGGCGCGACATGCAGGACCAGCTCCTCGAACTCCAGAAGACGCTGAAGAAGACCATCGTCTTCATCACCCACGACCTGAACGAGGCCATGCGCCTCGGCGACCAGATCGCCGTCATGCGCGACGGCCGCATCGTCCAGACCGGCAGCGCCGAGGACATCCTGGTCACTCCGGCCAACGACTACGTCGCCGCCTTCACGCAGGACGTGGACCGCGCCCGGGTGCTCACCGCGGGCGCCATCATGGCCGACCCGGAGACCGTGTACGGGACCACGACGCCCGAGGGCACCGAGCTGCGCACCGCCGCCGACGTCCTCAAGGCCGCGCCCGCGACGGTGGCCGAGGACACCCCGATCATCGAGCTGTTCACGCCGTGCTCCACCAGCGGCGTCGCCGTCGCCGTGACCGGCGCGGACGGCGCGCTCGTCGGCGTCGTGCCGCGGGCGCGGCTGCTCGCCGTGCTCGGGGAGCCGGCCACGCAGCAGGAGCCCGCCGTGAGCGCCGTCATCCCGGCGCAGGTCAAGGACGCGGCCGAGGCCGCGGGCGACGCGGTCGAGGACGGGCGGAACGCCGGGGACGACGGCGGCAAGAGCGTGGGCAAGGTGAGCAGCGGTGCCTAGGATTCATCTCGGCGACTGGGTCAACGACGCGGTCGACTGGCTCACGAAACACCTCGACTGGCTGTTCAGCTTCATCGAGTCCGTGCTCAGCGGCATGAACGACACGATCATCGACGTCCTTCAGGCGCCCGAGCCGCTGCTCCTCGCGGGCATCTTCGCCGTCGTCGCGTTCTGGCTGCGCGGGCTGACCGCGGGGGCCCTCACCTTCGTCGGCTTCGCGTTCATCGACTCCCTCGAACTGTGGGACAACGCGATGATCACGCTGTCCCTGGTGCTCGTGGCGACGATCATCGCCCTGGTCATCTCGGTGCCCCTCGGCATCTGGGCGGCCCGCTCGAACCGGGTCAGCGCGCTGCTGCGGCCGGTGCTCGACCTGATGCAGACGCTGCCCGCGATGATCTACCTCATCCCGGCCATCCTGTTCTTCGGCATGGGCGGCCCGGCGGGCATCGTCGCGACCCTGATCTTCGCCCTGGCCCCCGGCGTGCGCATGACCGAGCTGGGCATCCGCCAGGTCGACAAGGAGCTGGTCGAGGCGGCCGAGGCGTTCGGTACGACGCCGCGCAACGTGCTGTTCCGCGTCCAGCTGCCGCTCGCGCTCCCGACGATCATGGCCGGTGTCAACCAGGTCATCATGCTGGGTCTGTCCATGGCCGCCATCGCGGGCATGGTCGGCACCGGCGGCCTCGGCGCCGACGTGAACGAGTCCATCGGCCAGCTGGACGTCGGCCTCGGTGCCGAGTCGGGCGTCTCCATCGTGATCCTCGCGATCTACCTGGACCGCATGACCGCGTCCCTGGGCACCCAGGTCTCCCCGCTCGGCCGCCGCGCCGCCGCCAAGGCGCGCGCCGCGCAGGGCCTGAAGCTGTGGAGCTACCGGCCGCGCCCGGCCTTCGCCGTGATCGGCGTCGTCGTCCTCGCGCTCGTCGCGGGCGGCGTGGGCGTCTTCGGCGGCTCGGACGACGACGCGACCACCGCCGCGGACGGCAAGAACGTCGGCCACGGCAAGCAGCTGAACGTCGGCTACATCCCCTGGGACGAGGGCGTCGCCTCCACCTTCCTGTGGAAGGAGATCCTGGAGCAGCGCGGCTTCAAGGTGAACGCCAAGCAGCTCGACGCGGGCCCGCTCTACACCTCGCTGGCCCAGGGCAGCGTCGACTTCCAGACGGACTCCTGGCTGCCGACCACGCACGCCTCGTACTGGGAGAAGTACGGCGACAAGCTGGACGACCTCGGCCGCTGGTACGGGCCGACGTCCCTGGAGCTGTCCGTCCCCTCGTACATGAAGGGCGTCGACTCCCTGGAGGACCTCAAGAGCAAGAAGGGCACCTTCAAGGGCAAGGTCATCGGCATCGAGTCCAGCGCGGGCATGATGAAGCTGCTCAAGGACAAGGTGCTCAAGGAGTACGGCCTGGAGAAGGACTTCGAGGTCGTCGACGGCTCCACGCCCGCGATGCTCGCCGAGCTCAAGCGCGCGTACGCCAAGAAGCAGCCCATCGTCGTGACCCTGTGGTCGCCGCACTGGGCGTACAGCGAGTTCGACCTGAAGAAGCTCGAGGACCCCAAGGGCGCCTGGGGCAAGGGCGACGGCGTGCACACCCTGTCCCGCAAGGGCTTCGGCGGCGATCACCCCGAGGTCGCCAAGTGGCTCAAGGACTTCAAGATGAGCGAGAAGCAGCTCACGGGTCTTGAAGCGGAGATCAACAAGGCGGGCAAGGGCAACCAGCGGCAGGCCGTGCGCGCCTGGCTGGAGAAGAACCCCGGCCTGGTCGACAAGTGGGCCCCGGTGGCCGCGGGCAAGGGCGCGGCTCCGGCCGAGGCCAAGCGGACCCTGAACGTCGCCTGGTTCCCCTGGGACGAGGACGTGGCCGTCACGTATCTGTGGAAGAACGTCCTGGAGCGGCGCGGCTACAAGATGAAGCTGTCGCAGTCCGACGTGGGCCCGGTCTACACCGGCCTCGCGCAGGGCGACATCGACGTGAACTTCGACGCCTGGCTGCCCAGTACCCAGAAGAACTACTGGGACAAGCACAAGGACGACCTCGTCGACATGGGCACCTGGTACAGCCCGACCTCCCTCGAGGTCGCCGTGCCGTCCTATGTGAAGGGCGTGAAGTCCCTGGAGGACCTCAAGGGCAAGGGCGGCACCTTCAACGGCAAGATCGTCGGCATCGAGCCGGGCACCGGCGTGATGCAGAAGCTCAAGGACGAGGTCCTGCCCGGCTACGGCCTGGCGGACGAGTACAAGATCGCCAGCGGTTCGACGCCCGCGATGCTCGCCGAGCTGAAGCGCGCGTACGCCAAGAAGGAGCCGGTGGCCGTCCTGCTCTGGTCGCCGCACTGGGCGTACAGCGAGTACGGCCTGACCAAGCTGAAGGACCCCAAGGGCGCCTTCGGCAAGGGCGACACGATCCGCACGATCACCAGCAAGAAGTTCCCCGAGCAGTACCCGCAGCTCACGAAGTGGTTCAAGAAGTTCAAGATGAGCGAGTCGGAGCTCGCGGGTCTGGAGAACGAGATCAAGAAGCGCGGCAAGGGCCACGAGGAGCAGGCCGTCGCCGCCTGGCTGAAGGAGCACCCGGAGGTGCCGGACCGGATGGCTCCGCAGTAGCCGACGGCTGGACCGCACGTCCTTCGGCCCCGCCGACGGCTTGAAGCAGTCCGCGCCGTCGCGGTGCCCCGCCGCTTCGCGGCGGATTCACGCCCGCCCACCCGCCCGCTTCGCGGCGGGTGGGCGGGCGTACGCGTGCCCGGGCACGGGCCGAAGGGGGCGGAGGAGATGCGCCGGGCGGGCCCGGGAGTTGCCGGAGTTGCGGTCCGGCGGGCCCTGCGGCGACGATTTCCGGTCCGACGGGCGTTGTTCGACGAGCGCGCGGCGCGGTGACCCCGCGACGGCGCGCGCCCCAGCGCCCGGCTGGAACCTGCGCACGGACCGCCCAACTGGGTAAAACCGTTTGGCGAACATGCGTAGGGTGCAGAAAACCCATCAGGGTGAAGGCACTGGCTCGCCCGAGTCGGCCCAAGCGCGCAAGAGAAGAAGGGAGCCGAGGCGATGGACGAGCACAAGGAAAATCTCCGGGTGGGCTCGGCCGTACGGCGGCGCCGCCGTCAGCTGGAGCTCACCCTCGCGGTCGTCTCCCGGCGCAGCGGCCTGTCGGTGCCGTTCCTGAGCCAGGTGGAGAACGAGCGGGCCCGCCCCAGCATGCGCTCCCTGGAGCGGGTCGCGGACGCGCTCGGCACCACCGCCGTGGAGCTGCTCGCCGCCGCCGACCCGACCGGCACGGTCGACCTGGTGCGCGCCGACGACGAGGTGAACCTGGCGGGCGGCACCTGCGAGACGCACGTACGGGACCTGGTGCGCGGCCACCACCAGCTGCACGCCTTCGAGTACGTGGGCGACCACGACGAGGGCCGCGAGTTCCAGCACCGCAACGACGAGCTGATGTACGTCATCGCGGGCGCCGTCGAGGTCGAGGCCGAGGGCCGCGCCTACCGCCTCGGGCGCGGGGACTCCCTGTATCTGACGGGCGGCGTGCGGCACCGCTGGCGGGCCACGGCCGCCGACGCGCGGGTGCTCGTCGTCGCGGTGGGCGAGCACATCGAGGCCCTGGACGCGGGGCGGCGCTGAGCGATGCCCGCCGCCCGGGTGGTCTCCCTGGTGCCGTCCCTGACAGAAGCGGTCGCCGTGACGGTGCCGGGTGCCCTGGTCGGCGTCACCGAGTGGTGCAGCCACCCGGCGGACCTCGACGACCTCGGCGTGGCGAGGATCGGCGGCACGAAGAACCCGGACGTCCCCGCGGTCGTGGCGCTCGCTCCCGACCTGGTGCTCGCCAACGAGGAGGAGAACCGCCCCGCCGATCTGGCCGCCCTGCGCGCCGCGGGCCTGGAGGTCCTGGTCACGGAGGTGCGCGGCCTGGAGCAGGCGTTCCGCGAGCTGTCCCGGGCGCTCGCCGCCTGCGGCGGGCCCGCCCGGCCGCGGTGGCTCGCCGAGGCCGAGGACGCCTGGGAGGACCCGCCGCGCCCGGCCTCCCGGCTGCGGGCGGCGGTGCCGATCTGGCGGCGGCCCTGGATGGTGCTCGGCCGCGACACGTTCGCGGGGGACCTGCTCGCGCGCCTGGGCGTCGACAACGCCTGGGCGAGGCACGCCGAGCGCTACCCCCGCGTCCCGCTCGACGAGCTGCGCGCCGCGGGCCCCGACCTGGTGGTGCTCCCGGACGAGCCGTACCGCTTCACGCCCGACGACGGCCCCGAGGCCTTCCCGGGGACGCCCGCCGCACTGGTCAGCGGCCGCCACCTCACCTGGTACGGGCCGTCGCTGCGCGAGGCGCCGGGGGTGCTCAGCGCGGCGCTGCGAGCAGCACATCCACGGATGTAGCTTCGGCCCATGGCCGATGACTTAGTACGGCGAGCCCACTGGGGTGACCTGGAGGGGCAGGCCTGGGCAGGACTGGCCCGGCTGTCCACAGAGGAGGTCGAGGGTGAAGCCCTCGATGACGGCCCGACGGGCAAGGCGCGCTTCGTGCCGATGACCGGCAGGGACATCAAGAGCACGGAGGAGCAGGAGAAGGACGGCCGCGAGTTCGTCGAGAAGCGGGGCGGCCGTTACGTGTACACCTACCTGGAGCCGGACACTTCCGCGTGGAAGCGTAGGCGCGTACGTCTGCCTGACGGCAGCGTGGGCTACCGAGTGGTCAGGCCAGTGTTCGAGGGAGCGCTGGAGGACCTCAAGCAGGGCAAGGCCCCGAACGGGAAGCGGATCGATGGGCTGATCGTGTACGACATCGACCGTCTGACGCGTGATCCCCGACACCTCGAAGACGCGATCGAGACCGTCGAGCACTACCGTCGACCGATCATCGACATCACAGGGACTCTGGATCTCTTGACCGACAACGGTCGCGCCATGGCACGGGTCGTCGTCGCCATGGCCAACAAGCAGTCGGCGGACACGGCTCGCAGGGTGAAGCGCAACCACAAGGCACGGCGGGACCTGGGCATACCCGTGGGCGGGACGCGCCCGTTCGGCTGGCAGGAGGACAAGCGCACGCTGAACACGGCTGAGGCTGACTTGCTCCGCAAGGCGGCCCGTCGGCTGATCGAGGGGGCGACGTGGTACGCGATCATCGCTGACTGGAACCGCGCGGGCCTCACCACGTCCAAGGGCAATCCCTGGACGCAGAGCGCACTCAGAGAAATGCTGCGGAACCCGCGTGTATGTGGCTACCGGTCGTACTCGGTGGTGGAGGCCGACCCGGAATCGGGGCGCGAACTCAAGAACATGGCCATCGCACGCGACGGCAAGGGCAACCCCGTCATCGGGCAGTGGGAACCGATCTTGACGGTGGCCGAGTGGGAGTCACTCGTCGCGATCATCGGCGAAGGGCCGGTACGCGGGACGGGATTCAACAGCCGCAAGTACCTGGGGACCGGGACGCTTCGCTGCGGCAAGGAGGGGTGCGGGGCGCTCCTCCGCCCCTACAAGGCGCCTCCCAGCGTCGGCAAGCCAGAGGGCTACTTCTACTACGGGTGCCACGCGAAGAGCACAGGGCGAGGCTGTGGGGGCGTGAAGATCGGCGGTCCGGAGACGGACGAGCTGATCGCGAAACTGGTGATCGCGAAGTACGAGGAGGAAGCCGCCAAGCGGAAGGCAGTCGCTGTCCCCGGGCCATGGCGAGGAGAGGACGAGCTGAGGACCGTTCGAGAGGACTTGGACGACCTGAAGCAGGCCCGCAGGGCACGCAAGATCAGCGCTGAGCGTTACTACACGGATCTTGCCGAGTACGAGGCGGACGAGCGTCGGTTGGTCAAGGAGCGCAACGCCTGGAGTCGCAAGATCATGACTGCCCAGGGAGACCCCGTCGACATCGCTACGGAGTGGTACCGCGATGGCGTCACTCTTGCCGAGCGGCGCGCCTACGTGGAGCAGACGTTGACTGCCCTCGTCGTTCTCCAGGTGGGCCGAGGGCGGCGAGTGCCTCTGAGGGACCGTCTGGTCCCTGTGTGGGCCGCGAACGAGGACTAGCAACCAGGGGAGGAGCCCGTCACTTCGCGCGGTGGTGGTGACGGACTCCGACGGATGAGGCGATCTCTAAGCCCAAGGTGGCATTCATACGTCGCCACTGGCTGTCAGCCCAGCGCGGAGCCTTGCGGGCATGCTCCCGAGCCCAGGCCGTATCTCGATCTTCTTCGTTGTCACCCGGACCCTGCACCCGGCCACCCCCTCTCGGTAGTGAGCACCTCCTGGGCGATCTGACGGTTGGCCACAAGGTCTTCCGCCACTCCAGCCGCGAGCCAGGCGGCGCCGGGTGTGTGGCCGGAGTCGAGGTAGCGCCAGTGCGCGTCGGTGGTGGTGCCCGGTGGCTCGTCGAGGGTGGCGCCCTGGTGTTGCGCGCGCTCGGCGCGTAGGGCTGCGTAGGTGGTGGAGTAGGTGCGGGATTTGGTGAGGATGTGGCCGCGGTAGCCGAGGGTGTGGGTCCAGGCGCGCAGCCGCAGCGGCTCGTACTCGGGCAGTCCGCCGAGGCGCCAGCAGGTGCGCTTGAGGGTGCGGACGTGGTCAGTGGCCGGGGCGTGGGTGATGTCGTCCCAGGTGGTGAGCCTGTGGTCGGTGCCGGCCCCGGTCTCGCTGGCGCCCTTGGTGACGTACTTGGCGACGTAGGCGGCCACCGCGTCGTCATCGGGGCCGTGGCCGTCGGCGTGGACGGGGCGGGCGTCGAGTTGGGTGCCCCAGCGCAGGGCGAGTTCGCCGACGGCGGGGCTGTAGGGGGTGTGGACGACGACGCGGCTCGCGGCGGCGTGCACGGCGTGGGCGAGGAAGTCTGTGGTGGCCCAGGGCGGGGGTTCGTCGCGGGGTCCGGCGGGGCCGTCGAGGCGGATGACGGCATGGAGGTGGATGGCGGCGCGACGCTGGTACTCGGCGACGCGGGCGAAAGACAGGCGCGCATGGTCCGGGAAGCGGGACTGAGGGAGGCCTGCCGCCGTGGCTAGGTGGCGTCGGACGCCGCGCGTGAAGCGGTCCCAGAGCAGGCCTGCGTGGGCGTGCCAGAGGGCGTGGGCGGTGTAGTCGTAGCAGGCGGTGCAGAGCGGCTGGCCGATTAGAGGGGTTTCCGGGGCGTGGGCGGCGGCGCAGCCGAGGGGGCGGCCGTGTTCGCATACGCCGCCCTCGCGTCGCAGTCGGCAGTGCTCTCCGGCCCGGTGCACGGGGCCGAAGGACGGTGCCGTGAGGGTGAGGAAGAGCCGGGGCCGGTCGCGGACGGTGGCGGGGATGTTCTTGCCGCCGAGGATGCCTGCGCGGACGAGGTGGTAGGTGTCGCCTGCGTGGAGGCGGGAGCAGGGGGCGCAGACGGTGGCGCGTCGGTTGCGGCAGCGGATCAGGAGGCGTTCGCCGGGTTCGTCGCGGGTGTCGTAGTGGCGGAGGACCTGGCCGGTCGCGGTCTCGTACGTGGTGGTCGTGCCGGACAGGTGGATGGGGTGGGTGCAGCCGCCGGTGGCGGTGATCTGGTCCAGCCAGCGGGCGAACTGCGGGTCTTGGGCGATGCGGATGGCGTCGCGGTCTGCTTCGGGGAGTTGGCGCAGGCGCGCCGCGCGGTCGAGGACGGCGCGCCTGCCAGCCGAGGTGGACTCGGGGGTGATGGTGGTGACCTTCCGGGGTGGGCCGCCGCAGCGGCACGGATGGGGGTGGGTGGCGCGGTGTGGTCCATGGGCTTCGCTCCTTGGTTGTGGTGGTCGGTTAGGTCAGCGGATGACGCCTGCGCCCCGGCAGTAGCGGCAGCGGTGGCGGTGGCCGGTCCAGGTGGGGCGGGTGCCTTCGCCCTTGCAGTGGGGGCACTTCACGCGGCTCATGGGCATGACGAGTCCTTCCGGATCAGTGCTGGGAGAAGCCGTTGGTGAGCCAGGTGATGAGTTCGTGGACGCTCAGGGCCACGGGGGTCTGGCCGAGGTAGACCCCGAGCAGGACGGCGCAGATGGCGTGGTGGACGCGCATGTCCCGGGAGCGGACGAGGAAGACGGTGATGACGCCGAAGATCAGCGAGAGGGAGAGGGCGGTGCCTTCGGTGATCACGGGGTGCCTCCCCGGAGTGCGGCGAGCATCTGGTCCACGGCGGGCAGGCTGGGCGTGAGGGCGGCATGTGCGTCGGCCGTGGCCCTGGCCTGCGCTGTGGTGGTCAGGTGGGAGCGGGCGCGGCTCCAGCCGCCGTCGGGGCCGGTGCACACGGCCACGCCCTTCTCTTCCGGGGTGATGGACTGTGCGACGGTGACGGCGTCCTTGTTGAGGTCGCCCAGGGCCATTTCGGCGGTGCCGGGGTCGTGGACTCGGTGGCAGATGCGGCCGCCGAGCTGGGCGCGCAGGGCGGTGACGCCGGAGCCGAGGTCGGAGCCGACGCGCTGCCCGGCAACGACCAGGTGCATCCCGAGTGCGGCCCCGAGTTGGGCCAGGCGCAGCAGCAGGGTCGAGCATTGCTCGGTCTCCGCCCGGCTTTCGCGGGTGCCGTCGGAGAGGTAGAGCTCTGCCAGTTCGTCGACGATCACGACGACGGGTACGGGGCGGAGTTTGTCGGGGAGTTCCCAGATCGAGCGGACGCCCGCGGCGCGGCACTCGTCCATGCGGTCGCGCATTTCGATGGCGAGGGCGCCGAGGACGGCCACGGCTTCGCGCCTGCACGTCGTCAGCGCCGACAGGCGGCGGGCGAACAGGCCCAGTTCCATGCCGCCCTTGCAGTCGATCCCGACCAGTGCGACGTCCTGCGGGGCAAGTTGCGTGATCAGCCGGGCCAGGAGTGTGGACTTGCCCGAGCGGGTGGCTCCGGCGATCAGCCAGTGCGGGACCAGGCGCAGGTCCATCACCCACGCCCCGCCGCTCTCCAGCACCCCCACGACGGCCGCGAGATGCGAAGCCGGGGCAGAGACCAGACCGGGGTGTTCCAGCGGGTCACTGGCCGTCGCGGCCAGGACCACCAGACCGCGCTCCGGGGAGGTGACGCGGACCGCGTGCATCTTCCAGGCATGGGCGAAGGCGTCTGCCGCCTTCAGATACGGGGCCGGGGTCTGGCCCGCGTGCAGCCGCACCGCCACCCGCAGGCCCATGCGGTGGGCGCGGGGCAAGGAGATGCGCGGAGCCACCGGCCGCAGCGGATCGCCCTTGACCACCAGCTCCCCGAGCAGCCCGCGGGCCGGGTGCTTGGAGACGGCCAGGTCGTTGAGGATGGCGACGCGGCGCCAGGTGCACAGCACCCGGCACGCCGCGACGGGGTAGCCGGTGAGATACCAGTGCCAGTGCGGGCGCAGCCGCCGCAGATGGTCGCCGATGACCAGCAGCCAGGCCAGCACGGCTAACGCGAGAGCGAGCAGGACGGCATCCATCAGGCACCACCGCCCGTCTTCTCGGTCCGGGGCATCTGGGGTGCGGTGGTGCCGGGCATGGGCGTGATCGCCTCCGCGCGGAAGCTGACGCCGTGGCGGTCGCCCATCGCCCAGGCGAACGCCGTCAGCCCGGTGACCTTGACGATCTGCCCTTCCTCCAGGCCCTTGGGCTCGCCGGAGACGGCGATCTCGATCACCGAGATGCGCCGCCCGTCCTGGCGGACGATGACGGCCACGGTGTAGACGGTGTTGCCGTCGCGGTCCTTCTTGGCCTCCCCGGTCTCGGAGTTGCTGATCTTCGCTTCGGGCGTGATGGCGCACCGCAGTACGCCGAGCCGCGCCGTGTCCACGGGTATGGACTGCATTGCGTGGGCCTCCTTGGCCACTTGAAGCGCGTCAGAAACTCTTCCTGACGTCACTTGTCCTTACGAGTGATGAGCATGGAGCTCTTCCCGGTCGGGGGGCAACTACTTATGCTGACGAGTGATGTCGCGCGTGCGACGTGACGATGACCTACGAGCCGCCGGCCCAGACGCCGATGACGAAGGTGCCCAGATGACGGAGATCCACCGCCCCGGAGCGCTCTACCAACAGGTCGCCGCCGCCATCCGCGAAGCGATCCTCTCCGGCGAGTTCGCCCCCGACAGCCTGCTCCCGTCCGAGGCCCAGCTCATGACCCGCTACCAGGTCTCCCGCCCCACCGTCCGCAACGCCATCGCCGCTCTGCGATCCGAAGGCCTGATCGACGTACGGCACGGCAAGGGCAGCTTCGTCCGCTCCAACGGCCAGCCCGCCGTGACGCTGGAGCGCCGTATCACCCAGGCCCGGGGAGGCGGCTTCACGCTGCCCGACGGGACCGAGTGGGACGAGGCCGAGACGCCGAGCGCATACCGGTCGCACACCACGAAGGAGACCGGCCCGCTCCTCCACCTCGGCGAGGAGGAAGCCCTCTTCTGCTGCGACCGTCTGCTCACCGACCCGGCGACCGGCACCCGCGCCATGCACCGGACGTCGATCCCCTTCGAGGTCGCCGACGCCACCCCGCACCTGGCCGAGAGCCCGGATCAGCAGCCCGTAGCGATCTACGGTCGGCTCGCCGAGGCCGGGCATCAACTGACCTGGTCCGAGACGGTGCGCGCCCGCATGCCCCTGCCCGACGAGCGCACGGCCCTGAAGCTCCCGGACGCGACACCACTGCTGCACCTGGCCCGCATCACCCACGGCACCGACGACCGCCCCTTGCTCCTCGAAGAGCTTCGCGTGGGCGCGGACCGCGCCGAACTCGCCTACCGGATCACCGCCGACAAGCAGCCCGCCCGCCGCGCCCGCACCTGAGGGCAGCGCACCTGTCGAAACTTCCTTCACTTCCTCAAGGGCGCGCCTGCGGCGCGCCGGGGCGCCCGTGCGCCTCGGCCGGGCATGCGGCGTGCCCGCCGGTCCCGGCCGGACACCCAGCGCCCCACACCGCGGCCCGCACAGCGAGGCAGCGCGTCGACCCGCAGCCACGGGCCGAGGCCGACGTGGCCGGGGGTCGGCGTTCTGAGGCTTTAGGCAGCCACTTTGGCGCGAGCCTCGAAGATCATGGCCCCACATCGGGCACTTGCGGGCAGGCCAGGAGCCAGCCCGATCCGCGGGCGAGCGTAAGGGGCCATGATCACTCGCGCCAAAGCAGCTCCAGCCCAAAGCAGCCCGCCGACGTGCCCACGCCCGGCACCCACGGGAACAGCACCTCATGCCTCACCACCGCCCCTGCACCCGGCCGACTCCAGGAGCCCGGCGAGCCGGTCCACGACGCCCGGGGCACCCGCCAGCCGCACGAGCCCGCGGCCATCCTGATCAGTCGAGGCGACGCACCGCACCTCCGACAGCTCGAAACCCGCACCGAGAAGCGCACGGTTCAGCCGGTCGGCAGCCTCTCGTGCCGCACGCCAGCCCGCCAGGTAGTCGACACCCGGGACCCACATACCGAAGTCCCCGCCCGTGACATCCAGGCTGTCACTCAGCCAGTCCTCACCCGCGCCAGTCACTTTGCTCACCTTCACCTTGATCGAGGTAACGGATCGTCAACTCACTTGCACCAAGGTCGAGATGCAGCACAGCGACCCCGGTACCATCGGGCACCGGGGGCCGCTGAGTCCCCAACCGGGCCACCCTTCGCTTTCCAGGGCTGATGGGGTGGCCCGGTCTCGGTATGAGGTTGTGAAGCGCGGCCCCCGGCGTGAGGACCAAGAGCCGCGCTCCTTGCAACCGGAGCTGGGTCGGCTACCGGCTGCGATCCGCCCCGCCGCCCGCTCCTCCCCAGCACGTAGGAGGACGTACGAGTGGCGGCGAGCCGGATGTCTCTACGGAGCCCGCTCGTTGGCGACGGGGTCCAGGTCGAAGCGGCACCAGACCGTCTTGCCTCCGGGCTCTTCCGGCGACCACCACACCGAGTCGGCCAGGCGCTGAACGATCAGCAGCCCGCGCCCCCGGTCCGGTAACAGAGCCTCCGGGAACTCACCGGCCAGGGCGGGCGATACGCACTCGCCCGCCGGAAGATCCGGCGGAGCGGAGTCCTCATCCGTCACGCCGATGCAGAGCAGGCCGGGCCAGGTCATGACGGACACGTCCACGCGCCGACTCGCTCCAGGACGCGCCAGGCAGCCGTCCGGCACGGCATGCTGCACGACATTCCCGACGAGTTCCGAGACGACCAGGCGGACGTCGTCACGCATCCAGCCGAGCCCCCAGTCCTGAAGCGAGGCGCCCACCATGTCCCGCGCCGCCCGTACAGCGTCCGCAGACTCAGCGAAGATCGTCAGTGCCCGGAAGTGCCCTGGGCTCCCCGCCCCTGCCGTGCCTCGTGGACCACTCTCACCCCGCTCCCGGGCAGAGTTGTCGCGCTTCCGGACGCCCCTCGGATTCATGACCCAGTCCACCGTCCCCGGCCGCGCCTGCCGGGACGCTCCCGGCAGGGTGTAGTGAGCGTGCACCCCCTCCACCGGCCGTCGCTCCCCCCTCTTGGGGACCCCCCTCATCGGTACACTCGCGAAACGGGCACACGAGAACGTCAGGTCAATCACGATGGGGAAGTGAGATGGCCGGAGTCGCTCCGACACCAGCAGCACTGCCGCCGCACGTTCTGGAACGCGCCGACGTACGCGCAGCCATCGCCAACCACGACTTCGGCGAGGTCTTCAGGCTCGCCAAGCTCCACGGCAACATCAGCTACGCCAAGATCGCCGAGGCCGTCGGCTACAAACGCGAGCACATCGGCAAGATGGCCCGCCCCGAGACCAACGGCACGGGCGTCCGCCCCCGGATCACCCAGCACTTCAAGATCCTCGAAGTGGTCGACGGGCTCCGCATCCCGGGCCACCTGGCAGGCCTCGCCCCACGCCCGTGGGAACTGGAACAAGCAGCGGACAGAGCCCAGCCGGACGACCCGAGCACCTTGCTCGCCCAAGGCGGCGCAGGCCTCTGGGACGTCGCCGAGCTACTCCGCCGCACAGAGATGTCCAGCATCAACAGCGCCGCCCTGGAGTCGATCGAGCAAGGCATCGACCAACTGGCCCGCGCGTACCCGTACGCGGACGCCGACTACCTCCATCAGCGCACGCGAAACGGCTTGCAGTACGTCACCAAGCAGCTTGAGAGTCGCATGACCCTGCGGCAGCACCGAGAGCTCCTCGTCGACGCCGGGTGGCTCTTCCTCCTGAACGCGTGCGTCCAGTACGACCGGGGCCAACGCGAGGCCGCCAACCTCAGCAAGGCCGCAGCCCTCCGCATCGGCGAGGAGGCCGGGCACGGCGAGATCAAGGCATGGGCCTGGGAAATCGAGGCCTGGTTCGCACTCACCCAGTGCCGCTGGGACGACATGCTCACCGCGGTCGACGCCGGACACGCCGCCGACCAAACCCACTCCGTCGGCGTCCAGTTGTACGCCCACAAGGCCCGCGCCGCAGCCCGCATGGGCGACGCCCGCCTGGTCCGCGACTCCCTGGACGCCGGACGAGCCCGCCTGGAACGCCTCCCGCGCCCGGACCACCCCGAGCACCACTTCATAATCGACCCGGACAAGTGGGACTTCTACGAGATGGACGCGTACCGCCTCCTCGGCGACGACGAACGCGCCGCCACCCACGCCCGCTCGGTCATCCGCATCAGCACGGGCCCCGACGGCACCGAAATCTCACCCATGCGTGCTGCGGAGGCTCGCCTCACACTCGGAGTCGCCGCCGCCCGCATGGGCGAGATAGAAGAGGCTATCGGCATGGGGAACGCTGCTCTCGGAGCCGACCGTAAGTCCCTCCCATCTCTCCTTTTGGTCGCCGACGAGTTGGACAAGGAACTCCGCTTCCGCTACCCCCGCGAGGCTGCTACGCGTGAATTTCACGAACGGATTACGACGATCAAGCGAGGTGCGGTTAGGTCTGAGCTTCCGTTCTGACTACTTCTGCACTCGATCCTGGTCCCACTTCAGAAGGGGAGCCTGAGCTTCAGTCGCTGCAAACTTCTCTCCTCGCTCTAAGCGATCACTGGAGGTAGGGTGCGCAAATGATGGATAGTCATCTTGAATAGGGTGATACTCGGCATGCGTGGGATCTAGTGTCCCAATTCGGGAGGTGAGGCAACATAAGCCAAGCTGCCTGTTGCTCATGCCTCCTGGGCCTCCACCGCTTTGCGCTACAAGGCGTCAATGCAAGACCGAAGCAATGCGTTCAGCCAGGCCCGGGGCGGGACGTCATGCATGTTGATGAGGTCTGGGCTAGTGCGAATCTGGCGATGCAAGACGTCATCGCCTTGTGCACGGAACAACTTGAGGTTTTTCATGTATACCTCATCCGTTCTCGACCACGAGATATTGCTAACCACCTGATTAAAGCCTGGAGTGCCAGTTGTGGGCGCGACAAGAATCGGCGGTATGTGGTCGAGGATTGCCCGCAGTAGTGAGTGGCAAGCGTAGGGGTGCCCGTCCGCGTAGTTACTGTTCAGCTCCCGGAGGAGCTGGACCAGCTTGTCAAGATTCCATTGTGTGGAGCCGGTCTTGTTCTCTAGCTCCTCGATCAACGACCAATCTACGTACATGGCGGGGGGCATCCGGAGTTGAGGTGCAGCAGCCGATGCGTCTTGGTGAGCGGGAATGGTTGTCGAACGGTTCACTAGATCAGTCGTTCGGTGTACGTAGGACTGAATATCGTGGACGTCCATGTACTGAAGCACGTCCCGAGGGATGGGCCTCTTCCACTCTTCGCCTTCAACGAACATGCCTGCGGATGTGGCAGGTTCATATCCGAGTATGTCGGGAAGGCGGTTCAGGATGGTGCTATCGAGGTTCGGCAAAGCCTGTCCGATGCCAGAGCGGGTGATCTCTGGCTGTGTGACTTCTTGCGTTGAAATGGGGGTATCCAGTCGAGCCCTGATCATGATGTGCAGCACGCTGAGAAACGGCTGTGCAATGAGGCGGTCCAACTCTTGCAGGTGTGCCGCAGCTGCCACCGTCAGTGCTGGCCTGACATCGTCTGCCATGCGAGGGCGCAGGTACCACGCGACCCCGTACGAAAGTCCAGTAGTGTCCTGGGAACCCGCCATGGGAAGCGAGTGCAGAACCTCGGTCGCGTTCAAGCCATGCCGCCCAAGTTGGTCTTGGACGTAGCCCCACAGCGGCCACACCCCCTCCTGCGCGTACGGCGTCGCCATTGTGGTCAGCAGCATCAACTGCTCATCGTTCAGAGGAGCCAGCAAGTCCGACAAGGCAGTTTCCGATCATCCGTATCCGGCGCGGAGTACCGGAATGATACTGGCGTTGATGCCTTCCGTGCCTTGAGGTTTGTTGCTGGCAGCGGCGTACGTGGAACCTGGCGGGGGCGCCGGTTGAAGTAGCGCAGGCCTCCTTTAGGCGAAGCTACTTCTGCTGAGGTGTTGCGAGCAGCCGTCCGCTGAGCAGGCCCCGGGCCGTCTGCGCCAGGGCCACCGACCACGCGGTCACGAGGACGGCGAAGAGGGCCGCGGCCAGCCAGTCGTAGGCGGCGAGGCCGGTGTGCCGGCCCAGGCCCGCGGCGCCGGTGACGCAGGTGCCGACGGGGAAGGTGAAGGCCCACCAGGTCATCGCGAAGCCCATGCCCGCGCGCCGGGCGCGGACCACCATCGCGGTCGCGAGGGCCAGCCACATCAGGGCGAAGCCGAGCACCGGGACGCCGTACAGCACGGCGAAGACCGCGAAGCCCTGGTCGTAGGGGGCGGGCAGGACGCCCTGAGCCACGTCGGCGAACTTGTTGGCGGCGGTCGTGGACTGGCCGAGGGGGCCGAGGACCAGGAAGACGGTGGGGGTGAGCGCGAGCGGCAGCGGGGGCCCGGTGACCAGGCGGGCGAAGATCAGCGGAAGCATCACCAGGGTGGCGAGCAGACTGATGCCGAACATCGCGAAGCAGGCGTAGAGCAGGGCCCTCTGGGCCTGCCCGGGCGGCAGGTGGGGCACGAGCAGCGGGCCGAGGGCCGCGGCGACCATGGGGGCCACGACGGGAAGCAGCCACACCGGGGACGCCTGGTCGGCCGCGATCTTGTGCCGGACCACCATCAGGTACGGGATGGCGACCGCGGCCGCGAGGCCGAGCGCCGCCCCGGCGGTGAACAGGACCGTGTCGAGGACGACCGCCGCGCCGACGCCTATCCAGTCCCGGCCGACGAGCAGGGTGGCGCCGCCGACCGCGAGCAGGGCCATGGAAAGACAGCCGTAGAACGGCGCCACGGCCGGGTCGAGGAGGTGTGCGCGGGCCTGGTCCCGGTGGTGCGCCCAGTGGGCGGCGCGCGCGAGCAGGAGCGCGGTCAGCATCAGCAGGGACAGCGCCCACACGGCGGCGCAGGCCGTGCGCAGACCCGGTACGTCGTACGGCAGCGCGACGCCCGCGTTGGCGATGATCGCGGTGCCCATGACGGACGCGTACCAGTTGGGGCCGAGGTGCCGGACGGCGGCGAGCGGGGTGCCGGGGCGGACCCGGGGGCGACTGTGTGCTGCGGTGACCATGGCTCCACGGTGCGCCCCGGTGGTCCGGCCCACCAGAGATCTTGGAGCTATGAGGGCATAACCTGGGGTTATGAGCTCAGCGTCGTCGCCCCGGCCGGACCGGCCCGGCCCGTCGGACCCCGTGCCGGGGGTGCCGCTCGCACACCGGGTGCCGGACCTGGCGGCCCTGGAGCTGCTGCTCGCCGTGGCCCGGCTCGGCAGCCTGGGCCGGGCGGCGCGGCAGCTCGGCATCTCCCAGCCCGCCGCGAGCGGGCGCGTCCGGTCCATGGAGCGGCAGCTCGGCGTGGCGCTGGTGGACCGCTCCCCGCGCGGCTCGCGGCTGACGGAGGCGGGCGCCCTCGTCACCGACTGGGCGCGGCGGATCGTGGAGGCGGCCGAGGCCTTCGACGCGGGCGCGCAGGCGCTGCGGGACCGCAGGGACTCGCGCCTGCGGGTGGCGGCGAGCATGACCATCGCCGAGTACCTGCTGCCCGGCTGGCTGATCGCGCTGCGCGCCCGGCGTCCGGACACGGCCGTCTCGCTGCTCGCGGGCAACTCCGCCGAGGTCGCGGAGCGGCTCCTCGGCGGCGACGCGGACCTCGGGTTCGTGGAGGGCCTCCAGGTGCCGACCGGCCTGGACGCGGCGGTGATCGGGCACGACCGGCTGATCGTGGTGGTCGCGCCCGGCCACCCCTGGGCGCGGCGGCGCGCGCCGCTCGCCGCCCCCGAGCTCGCCGGGACGCCGCTGATCCTGCGGGAGCGGGGCTCCGGCACCCGGCAGGTCCTGGACACGGCCCTCGGCGGGCTCGCGGCGCCGCTCATGGAGCTGTCCTCCACCACCGCGGTGAAGTCGGCCGCCGTGAGCGGGGCCGGGCCCGCCGTGGTCAGCGAGTTGGCCCTCGGTGACGAGTTGGCCGCCCGCCGCCTGGTGCGTGTGCCGGTCGAGGGGGTGCGGCTGCGCCGCGAGCTGCGGGCCGTGTGGCCGACGGGGCATGTGCCTGCCGGGCCCGCGCGGGAGCTGCTCGGGCTCACGCGGGGGAGTGCCCCGTAGCGGCGCGGGGAACTGCGCGACCAGCCACAACGGGCCCGCGGCCGCCCGGCGCGGTACGGTCGGCCGAGCGCTCAGCCGCGCGCTGCCGCGGCCCGTACCAGCGCCTCCATCACCCGGGTGTCCGTGCCCGCCTCCGGGTGCCACTGCACGCCAAGGACCCAGGCGGGGCCCGGCAGCTCGACGGCCTCGACCGTGCCGTCGTCCGCGTGGGCGCAAGCCAGCAGGCCCCGGCCGATGCGGTCCACCGCCTGGTGGTGGTACGTGGGCACGTCCGTGGCCGCGTCGGGCACGGCCGCGGCGTACCGCGTGCCGGGGACCGGCCTGACCGCGTGCGTGCTGAAGACGCCGGGGGCCTTCGCGTGGCCGTCCAGGTGCTGGACCAGGGTGCCGCCCAGGGCCACGTTGAGGAGCTGCATGCCGCGGCAGATGCCGAGCAGGGGCGTGCCCGCGGCCAGGGCGGCCCGGATCAGGGCGAGTTCCCAGGCGTCCCGCTCCTTCGCGGGCGGGCCCGTGCGCTCCTCGCGCGCGGCGCCGTAGTGGGCCGGTTCCACGTCGGGGCCGCCCGCGACGACCAGGCCGTCGAGGCGGGCCACGACGTCCGCCGCGTACGCGGGGTCGTCCGGCGGCAGCATCGACGCGAGGCCGCCCGCCGCCTGCACCAGGCGCGGATACCCGGCGGGCAGCAGCGCGGCGGGCAGCGTCCACACGCCCCAGCGCGCCTCGGCCTCCAGATAGGTGCTCACGCCGATCAGCGGGCGCTTGCCGTTCCCGTTCACCTTCTGCTCCCTCTGCCTTGTCGCTAGGTGGGTCAGTTCCGTTCCAGCTCGGCCTCGGCCGCGGCGAGGGCCGCGAACTCCTCCTCCGGTGCCCGCGCCACCAGATGCTTGCGGCTGTACAGGCCGAAGTACGCGATCGCCACTCCGTACACGCCGAGCGCGATGAACGCCGCCGTGACGTCCACCAGGAACGTCGCCACCAGGGCGGCACAGGCGAGGGCGAGCGCCACCGAGGAGGTCAGGATGCCGCCGGGCGTGCGGTAGGGCCGCTCCAGGCCCGGCTCGCGGCGGCGCAGCACGATGTGGGAGAGCGACATCAGGGCGTACGAGATGGTCGCGCCGAAGACCGCCACGTTCAGCATGCGCGCGCCGTCGCCGCTGGCGGCGGCGAGCGAGAAGCCGATCGCACCCGGCACGAGCAGCCCCAGATAGGGCGCCTTGCGGCTGCTCGTCAGGGACAGGAAGCGGGGCAGGTAGCCCGCCCGGGACAGGGCGAAGAGCTGGCGCGAACCGGCGTAGATCAGGGAGAAGAAGGAGGCCACGAGGCCCGCGAGGCCCGCGTAGTTGATGACGCGGCTCAGGCCCGTGCGCTCGCCGTCCGGCTGGAGCGCGTCCACCAGCGGGTTGCCGGTCGACTGGAGGGCGGCGGAGCCGCGCGCGCCGGCCGACGCGAAGAACGTCAGGAGCGCGAGCGCGACCAGGATGAGCATCGACCAGCGGATCGCCCGCGGCAGCGTGCGCGCCGGGTCCTTGGTCTCCTCGGCCGCGAGCGGTACGCCCTCCACGCCGAGGAAGAACCACATGCCGAACGGGAACGCCGCCCAGATGCCCAGGAGCCCGAGCGGCAGCCACGAGGTGGCGCCGAAGGCGTCGTGGTCCACGGGGATGTCGTTGAGCTTGGAGCCGTCGAAGTCCATGAACGCGCCGACGGCGAACACCAGGAGCGCCGCCACCGCGATGCCCGTGACGACGAAGCTGAACCGCAGCGCCTCGCCGACGCCCCACAGATGGATGCCGATGAAGATCACGAAGCAGGCGAGGTAGACCGGCCAGCCCGACTCCAGGCCGAAGAGGCCGAGCGACTCCACGTAGTCGCCGATGAAGATGGAGATCGCGGCGGGCGCGAGGATGTACTCGATGAGGATCGCCGTGCCGGTCAGGAAGCCGCCCCAGGGGCCGAGGGCGCGGCGCGCGAAGCCGTAGCCGCCGCCCGCCGTCGGCAGGACGGACGACAGCTCCGCGAGCGAGAAGACCATGCAGGTGTACATCACGCCCATGAGCGCCATCGCGATGGCCAGGCCGCCGAAACCGCCTTCCTTCAGGCCGGAGTTCCAGCCCGAGTAGTCGCCGGAGACGACGTAGGCGACGCCGAGGCCGGTGAGCAGCACCCATCCCGCGTTGCCGCGGCGCAGGGCGCGCCGTTCCAGATAGTCGTCGCCTTCGGCGGCGCGCGCCTTCGGCGGTTCCGTGGACTCCAGGCTCATGCGGGGCTCCCCCTGCGGGATTCAATGGATTGGCGGCATACCTTTGCGGTGTGGAGGCATACCTTCGCGGTGCGGGCGGACAGAAAGCAAGACCCGTGCGTAACGTGCTGGTTAACCGGCGGGGGCGCGAGGGGGAGCCCGCCCCGCCGCTCAGGTCAGGAATCCGCGCAGCAGGGCGGCGGTGCCCGCGCAGTGCTCGCGCATCATCTCCCGCGCCCCGTCCGCGTCGCCGTCGAGCACGGCCTCCACGAGGGCGGTGTGCTGGCGCTGCGAGTGCTCCAGGTTGCGCACGAGCAGGGGGATGCAGTCGAGCAGGTCGTTGACCGTCGCGCGGACCGCCGCGTACTGCGCGGCGAGCGTGGGGGAGCCGGACAGCTCGGCGAGCGTGAGGTGCAGCAGGGTGTCCAGGCGGCGGTAGTCGGCGAGCGGCGCGTCATGGGTGCGGGCGAGGGCCTCGCGCAGCCGGTCGGCCTGCTCGGCGGTGAGGCCGTGCGCCGCGCACAGGCCCGCCGCGCCCACTTCGAGCACCTCGCGGAAGCGCAGCGCGTCCTCCACGTCCACGTCGGTGACCCGGCGGCGCAGCTCGGCCTCGCCCGGCGCCCCGGCGCGCGGACGCACGAAGGTGCCGCCGTAGCGCCCGCGCCGCGACTCGACCAGGCCCTGGTCCTGGAGCACCTTCAGGACCTCGCGCAGCGTGACCCGGCTGATGCCGAGCAGATCGGCCAACTCCCGCTCTGCGGGCAGCCGTTCGCCGCCGGGCACCAGGCCGAGGCGGACCACCTGGAGGATCTGCTCCAGGGCCTCCTCGAAGCCGTTGCCCGCCCGGACCGGTCGCAGCACCTGAATGAGGCGATCCTCGCCCCGCGCGTGGGACATCTGCCCGTACCCCCTTCCCAAGCAATGGTTCTTGCCCATACCTTATGGCCACTCGGCTGACCCAAGGAGGCTTTTCCCGTGGCAGACCGCACACCCCCGCTCGGTGTCGAGGAGCTGCGTGCCCTCGTGGCGAGCGGCGAGATCGACACTGTCGTCCTGGCCTTCCCCGATATGCAAGGGCGGCTCCAGGGCAAGCGGTTCGCCGCCCCGTTCTTCCTGGACGAGGTCCTGGAGCACGGCACGGAGGGCTGCAACTACCTCCTGGCCGTCGACACGGAGATGAACACGGTCGACGGCTACGCGATGTCCTCCTGGGACCGGGGCTACGGCGACTTCGCCATGCGCCCCGACCTCTCCACCCTGCGCCGGCTGCCCTGGCACGAGGGCACCGCGCTGCTCATCGCCGACCTGGCCTGGAACGACGGCTCACCCGTGGTCGCGGCCCCGCGCCAGATCCTGCGCCGCCAGCTGGAGCGGCTCGCCGAGCACGGCTACACCGCGCACGTCGGCACGGAGCTGGAGTTCATCGTCTTCAAGGACACCTACGAGCAGGCCTGGGACGCGGGCTACCGGGGCCTGACCCCGGCCAACCAGTACAACATCGACTACTCCGTCCTCGGCACCGGCCGCATCGAGCCGCTCCTGCGCCGCATCCGCAACGAGATGGCCGGCGCGGGCCTGACGGTGGAGTCCGCCAAGGGCGAGTGCAACCCGGGTCAGCACGAGATCGTGTTCCGCTACGACGAGGCCCTCGTCACCTGCGACCAGCACGCGCTGTACAAGACCGGAGCCAAGGAGATCGCCGCGCAGGAAGGCGTGTCGATCACCTTCATGGCGAAGTACAACGAGCGCGAGGGCAACTCCTGTCACATCCACCTCTCGCTCCAGGACGCCGACGGCACCAACGCCATGGCCGGGGACGGGCCCGGCGGCATGTCGCCCGTCATGCGCCACTTCCTCGCCGGGCAGCTCGTGGCGCTGCGCGACTTCAGCCTCCTGTACGCGCCCCACATCAACTCGTACAAGCGCTTCCAGCCCGGCTCCTTCGCGCCGACCGCGGCCGCCTGGGGCTACGACAACCGCACCTGCTCCCTGCGCGTCGTCGGCCACGGCCGCTCGCTGCGCTTCGAGAACCGGCTGCCCGGCGGCGACGTCAACCCGCACCTGGCGGTCGCGGGCCTGGTCGCGGCGGGCCTGTACGGCATCGAGCAGCGCCTCGAACTGCCCGAGGCGTGCACGGGCAACGCCTACACCGCCGACTACGAACACGTCCCGACGACGCTGCGCGAGGCCGCCGAGCTGTGGGAGAACAGCCCCGTCGCCAAGGCCGCGTTCGGCGACGAGGTCGTCGCGCACTACCGCAACATGGCGCGGGTCGAGCTGGACGCCTTCGACTCCGCGGTGACCGACTGGGAGCTGCGCCGCTCCTTCGAACGCATGTGAGGCCCGTCTTGCTCGAAGAACTCCAGGTACTCAACCCGGCGACGGAGGACGTCGTCGCGACGGTCCCCGCCGCGACCGCGGCCGACGTCGACGCGGCCGTCGCCCGCGCCGTCACCGCGCAGACCGCGTGGGCCGCCGTCGCCCCGGCCGACCGGGCACGACTGCTGCGCCGCTTCGCCGCCGTCATCGACGGCCACATCGAGGAACTCGCCCGGTTGGAGGTCCGCGAGGCCGGACACGTCATCGGCAACGCGCGCTGGGAGGCGGGCAACGCCCGCGACCTGTTCGACTACGCGGCGGGCGGCGTCGAGCGCCTCAACGGCCGCCAGATCCCGGTCCCCGGCGGCCTCGACGTCACGATCCTCGAACCCCTCGGCGTCATCGGCGTCATCGCGCCCTGGAACTTCCCGATGCCCATCGCCGCCTGGGGCACCGCCCCGGCCCTCGCGGCGGGCAACGCGGTCGTCCTCAAGCCCGCCGAGGCCACCCCGCTGACCGCGCTGCGCCTGGCCGCACTCGCCCTGGAGGCGGGCCTTCCCGAGGGCCTGTTCCAGGTCCTGCCCGGCGAGGGCGCCGTCGCCGGGAACGCGCTCGTCGAGCACCCCGACGTCGCCAAGATCGTGTTCACCGGCTCCACCCGCGTCGGCAAGCAGATCATGGCCAAGTGCGCGGACCGCGTGAAGCGCGTGACCCTCGAACTCGGCGGCAAGAGCCCCAACATCGTCTTCGCCGACGCCGACGTGGAGGCCGCCGCCCTCGCCGCGCCCGGCTCCTTCCTCGACAACTCGGGCCAGGACTGCTGCGCCCGCACCCGCATCCTCGTGCAGCGCTCCGTGTACGACCGCTTCGTCGAGCTCCTGACGCCCCTGGTCGAGTCGTACGTCGTGGGCGACCCGGCCGACGAGAAGACCCAGATGGGCCCGCTGATCTCCCGGGCCCAGCTGAACCGGGTGCGGTCGTACGTGCCCCCGGGCGCGGGCATCCGCGGCAGTGCCCCCGAAGGGCCCGGCTTCTGGTTCCCGCCGACCGTCCTCACCGACGCCGGGCCCACCTCACCGGTCGCCGTCGAGGAGGTCTTCGGGCCGGTCGCGGTCGTGCTGCCCTTCGAGGACGAGGCCGAGGCGGTCCGCCTCGCCAACGCCACCGAGTACGGCCTCTCGGGCTCCGTCTGGACCCGGGACGTGGGCCGGGCGCTGCGCGTGTCCCAGGCCGTGCGGGCGGGCAACCTGTCCGTCAACTCGCACTCCAGCGTGCGCTATTGGACCCCCTTCGGCGGCTACGGCCAGTCCGGCCTCGGGCGCGAGCTCGGCCCGGACGCGCTCGCCGCCTTCACCGAAACCAAGAACGTCTTCATCAGCACGGAAGGGCCCGCCCAGTGACCGAAGAGATTGTCTGCCGCCGCCTCGTCGGCCGTACCGCCGTCATCACCGGCGCCGGCAGCGGCATCGGCCTCGCCACCGCACGCCGCCTCGCCTCCGAGGGCGCGCACGTGGTCTGCGGCGACATCGACGACACCGCGGGCAAGAAGGCCGCCGAGGAGGTCGGCGGGACGTATGTGAAGGTCGACGTCACCGACGCCGAACAGGTCGAGGCGCTGTTCAAGACGGCGTACGACACCTACGGCTCGGTCGACATCGCCTTCAACAACGCGGGCATCTCACCGCCCGACGACGACTCCATCCTGGACACCGGCCTGGAGGCCTGGAAGCGCGTCCAGGAGGTCAACCTCACCTCCGTGTACCTGTGCTGCAAGGCCGCCATCCCCTACATGCGGCGCCAGGGCCGGGGCTCCATCATCAACACGGCCTCCTTCGTGGCCCGGATGGGCGCCGCGACCTCGCAGATCTCCTACACCGCGTCCAAGGGCGGCGTGCTCGCGATGTCCCGCGAGCTCGGCGTGCAGTTCGCCCGCGAGGGCATCCGCGTGAACGCGCTGTGCCCGGGCCCGGTGAACACCCCGCTGCTCCAGGAGCTGTTCGCCAAGGACCCCGAGCGCGCCGCGCGCCGCCTGGTGCACATCCCGGTGGGCCGCTTCGCCGAGGCCGAGGAGATCGCCGCCGCGGTCGCCTTCCTCGCCAGCGACGACTCCGCGTTCGTGAACGCCACGGACTTCCTCGTCGACGGCGGCATTTCCGGGGCGTACGTCACGCCCCAGTAGTTCACCCAGAGGCCACCCACCGATCAGCCGGGCGTCGCACGACGCCCGGCTGACCTGCGTAGACAGGCACCGTGTTCATGAAGATCAAGCATCGCTGGTACGCGGCGGCCGCCGCCCTCGCCGTCGCCGGGACCGGCCTCGCCACCACCGCCCAGGCCGCCCCCGCCCCCCGCGCCGCGCACGGCACCGCCGCCGCGAAGTGCCCCGCCCTCACCGTCTCGAAGGGCTGGTACGGCGACAACAAGGACCGCCTCCAGCGCCTCCTCGACACCTACGGCCGCTGCGGCGACGGCTACGGCAAGCACGACAAGCCCCTCGCCGTCTTCGACTGGGACAACACGGTCATCAAGAACGACGTGGGCGACGCCACCATGTTCTGGATGCTGCGCCACGACAAGATACGCACCCCCGAGCGCGGCGACTGGCGCACCACGAGCCGCTATCTCACCGCGCCCGCCGCCAAGGCCCTGGCCGAGGCCTGCCCGGCCACCGGCCGCACCCTGCCCACGCGCACGCACACCGCCTGCGCCGACGAGATCGCCGCCGTGTACGGCGAGGGCGCCACGACCACCGGCAAGGAGGCCTTCGCGGGCTTCGACCACCGCCGCATGGAGCCCCAGTACGCCTGGTTCGCCCAGCTCCTGCGTGGCTGGAGCCCCGCCCGCGTCAAGGACTTCGCGGCCGCGGCGCGCACGGAGAACCTCGCCGCGCCCATCGGCGCCGAGCAGCGCGTCGGCAGCGGCAAGGTCACCGGCTGGGCCCGCTACTACGACCAGCAGCGCGATCTGATCCGCACCCTCAAGAAGGCCGGGTTCGACACCTACGTCGTCTCCGCCTCGCCCGAGCCGGTCGCGGAGGTCTGGGCCAAGGGCGTCGGCCTCGACGCCCGGCACACCCTCGGCATCCGCAACGTCACGCGCGAGGGCCGCCTCACCGCCCGCCTCAAGGGCTGCGGCTCCGTCAAGGACGGCGCCGACTCGATGATCACGTACATCGACGGCAAGCGCTGCGCCATCAACGAGCGGATCCTCGGCGTGCGCGGCAAGGCCGCGGAGAAGGTCCAACCGGCCGCGAAGCGCCAGGTGTTCGCTGCGGGCGACTCCGACACCGACGTCTCCTTCCTGCGCGACGCCACCGGCCTCAGGCTCGTCCTGAACCGCAACAAGACCGAGCTGATGTGCCGCGCCTACGACAACGGCGACCGGCGCTGGCTGGTCAACCCCATGTTCATCGAGCCCAAGGGCAAGCAGCCCGCGCCCTATCCGTGCGCCACCACCGGCTACACCGGCCGGGACGGCACGAAGGCCCCGGTGCGCCGCGCGGACGGATCGGTCATCAGGGACCAACAGGACACGGTGTACGGGGGTTCAACGACCTCGTAGGACTGCTGTACCGTCCACGCACATGCGTAACAGAAACATTCTGGCGCTGACGCTGGCCTCGGCCGCCACCTTGGTGGCCGGGCCCGTCACGCTTCCCGCTGCCGCCGCCACGGCCGCGCCCGCGTCGCACACCGGCGCCCACTGTCCCCAGCTCTCGAAGAAGCTCACCTGGTACGGCGACAACCGCGCCCGGCTGCAGAAGGTCATCGACGAGCGGGGCACCTGCTCCAACCCGCACCTCGGCCACGGCCAGAAGCGCCCCGTCGCCGCCTTCGACTGGGACAACACCGTCGTCAAGAACGACGTCACCGACGCCACCATCAGCTGGGCGCTGCGGCACGACAAGATCCTGCGCCCCAAGAGCTGGAAGTCCTCCAGCAAGTGGATGACGGCCGCGGGCCACCGCGCGCTCACCCAGGCCTGCGGCACCACGGTGCCCGTCGGCAAGCCGCTGCCCACGTCCACCAACACCGCCTGCGCCGACGAGATCCTCCAGATCCGCGAGGACGGCACCACGATGAGCGGCGCCGCCGCCTTCGCCGGGACCTGGCACCACCGCCGCACCGTCCCGCAGTACGCCTGGGTGCCCCAGCTCTTCGCGGGACACACCGTCAAGGAGGTGGAGACGTACGCGAAGAAGGCCCGCACCGAGGCCCTCGCCGCGCCCGTCGGCACCACCCGCACCATCGGCAGCCACACCGTGCCCGGCTACGCGCGCTACTACGCCCAGCAGCGCGACCTGATCCGCACCCTGAAGAAGGCCGGATTCGACGTCTACATCGTCTCCGCGGGCTCCGAGCCCGTCGCCGAGGTGTGGTCGCGCGGCGTCGGCATCGACCGCGGGCACACCATCGCGATCCGCTCCGTCCTGGACGGCAAGGGCCGCATCACCACCTGGAACCAGGGCTGCGGCGGCGTCGGCGTCAACAAGGGCGACGTCATCCCGTACATCGACGGCAAGCGCTGCTTCATCAACCAGGAGATCTACAAGGTCAAGGGCAAGAAGGCCTGGGACAAGCAGCGCTGGAGCAAGCGCATCGCGGTCGGCGGCGGCGACGCCGACACCGACGTGACGTTCGTCGGCGACGCCACCGGCGCGCACCTCGTGCTGAACCGCAACAAGGGCGAGTTCATGTGCCGCGCGTACGACAACGCCGACGGCCGCTGGGTCGTGAACCCCATGTTCATCGAGCCGCTGCCGCAGAAGCCGGGCACCTACCCGTGCGCGACCGCCGCGTACAACGAGCCCGACGGGCGCAAGGGCCCCGTCCTGCGCGAGGACGGCTCCGTGGTCCCCGACCAGCGGGACACCGTCTACTGACCGCGTGACCGGCTGGTTGTACCGGCCGGCGCGCCACGTCCTAGAGTGCCGGGATGAGCATGTCGCCCCCGCCCGGCTGGTACCCGGACCCGTCCCGACCCGCCGTCGAGCGCTGGTGGGACGGGTCCGCGTGGACCGAGCACCGGCGCACGCCCGAGGCCACGGTCCACCTGGTCCGGGCGCGGCCGGAGCTCGCCGCCACGGCGGTGCGGCCGCTGCCCGCGCGCACCGGCGGGCGCCGTGCCAGGGCCGTGGCGCTCGGCGCGGCCGGTGCGGTCCTCGTCGCCTCGATCGTCACCGGCTTCCTGGTCCTCCAGGACGACGACGGCGACCCCACGGCCGGGCCCGCGCCCACCGCGCAGGCGCCGGACGCACCGACCCCCACGGCAGCCTCGCCCACCGCGTCCCCGTCCGCCACCGAGGACCCGGACCTCCTCACCGACGAGCTCAACGGCATCACGCTGCCCGTGCCCGACGGCTGGGAGAAGGCCGACCACACCGTCGGCGACGAGCTGACCCTGCAGACCCCGAACACCTACGACTGCCCCGGCGACCCCGGCTTCTGCCGCCACGGCACGATCACCACGCGGACGGTGACCGGCACCGACGAGCGCTCGCCCGAGAAGCTCGCCAGGCGCGACATCAAGGACGCCGCCGACGCCGCGTACGACCACGACGCCCTCGACCGCGAGCCGTTCGGCGGCATCACCCGGCACGCCCAGGTCAAGAGCGGCACCGTCGCGGTCGCGGGCCGCGGCGGCTACTTCGTACGGTGGCGCGTCCACACCGAGAAGGGGCCCGGCGGCTACGTGCAGTCCCTCGCGTTCCCCTCCAGCACCGGCTCCGAGGCCATGGTCATCGTCCGCGCCAGCGTCGACGCGGCGGACGGCGCGCCCCCGCTGTCCGACATCGACGAGCTCGTCGACGGGATCAGGCCCATCGGGGACAACGCCACCGGCGGGGGAGTGGGCAGCAGCGTGGGCCCGACGCCGTAACCCGGGCCTGACCGCGGCACGGCTTCACAGGAAGGTGTGGCCCTCGCCCCGGTACGTCGGCACGGTCTCCTCCACCCGGTCGCCCACGACCAGGTGCAGCTCCGCGAACCGCTCGCACAGCTCACCTGCCTTGGCGTGCCGGAACCACACCTTGTCACCGATCCGCAGATCGTCCGCGGCGGACCCGAGCAGCGGCGTCTGCACCTCGCCCGCGCCCTCCTGGGCGGTGTAGCGCAGCCCCTGGGGCAGATACGGCACCGGCGACCGGTCCGCGCCCGCGACCCCCGACGCCGGATAGCCGCCGCCGAGCACCGTCACCACGCCCCGGCCCGGCCTGCGCACGACGGGCTGGGCGAAGAGCGCCGCCGGACGCCCGCTGAACGACGTGTAGTTGTCGAACAGGCGCGGCACGTACAGGCCCGACCCGGCCGCCACCTCCGTGACCACGTCCTCGGCCGCCGTGTGCTGCACGCTGCCGGTGCCGCCGCCGTTCACGAATTCCAGGTCGGGCACGGCGTCCCGCACCGCCCGGATGGTCGCCGCGCGCCGGTCCGCCAGCTCCCGGCGCGCGGCGGACTGCATGAGCCGCACCGCCCGGGACTTGGCGGGGTGCCCCGCGACGGCGTCCCCGACCCCCGCGACGTGCCCCTCGTACGCCATGACGCCGACGAGCCGGAAGCCCGGCCTGCGCGCGATCGCCCGGGCGAGGGCGGCGACCTGGGTGGGCTCGTGCAGCGGGGAGCGCTGCGTGCCGATCCGCACCCGGCCGCCGAGCAGCCGCAGGGAGGTGTCCAACTCCAGGCACACGCGCACCACTTCGCGCCCGTCGCCGCGCGCCTCCTCGATCAGCCGCAGCTGCGCCGGGTCGTCGACCATCACCGTCACGGCCGCCGCCAGCTTCGGATCCGCCGCGAGCTCGGCGAAGGCGGCGCGGTCCGCCGAGGGGTACGCGAGCAGGACGTCGTCGAAGCCGGAGCGGGCCAGCCACAGCGACTCCGCGAGCGTGAACGACATGATCCCCGCGAACCCGTCCCGCGCGAGGACCCGTTCCAGCAGGGCCCGGCACCGCACCGACTTGCTCGCGACCCGGACGGGCTTCCCGCCCGCCCGGCGCGTCAAGTCGTCGGCGTTGGCGTCGAACGCGGTCAGGTCGACGAGCGCGAGCGGCGCGTCGAGATGTGCCGTGGCCCGGTCGTAACGGGCCCGGTCCGCGGTCCTGTCTCCGGTGAAGTCAGCGGCTCCGCCTGTCATGGGCGCAGCCTGCCAGACACGGCTACCCGAGGGTAGGGGGACGTTCCGGGCAGATCACCCGGTGGCCTGGACTGGGTTCCCGTGGGGCTCATGTCAACCCGTAAAGTGACGCGCACGCAGGGAGCGCGCGACGCGACGGAACGGGGGGTGCATGAGCACGGAGGCGCGACGGCCCCCCGTCCCCCCACGTTCCGGTACGCCACCACGGCTGCCGACCGAGACCCACGAAACCCCCGCCGCCCCGGCCCCTCCCGCCGAGCCCGCCGCCCCGGCCCCTCCCGCCGAGCCCGCCGCCCCGGCCTCTTCCGCCGAGCCCGCCGCCCCGGCCTCTTCCGCCGAGCCCGCCGCCCCGGCCTCTTCCGCCGAGCCCGCCGCCCCGGCCTCTTCCGCCGAGCCCGCCGCCCCGGCCTCTTCCGCCGAGCCCGCCGCCCCGGCCTCTTCCGCCGAGCCCGCCGCCCCGGCCTCTTCCGCCGAGCCCGCCGCCCCGGCCCCGGTCTCCGCCCCGGCCCCGGCGTCCGTCCCGGCCTCGGCGTCTGTCCCGGCCCCGGCGTCCGCTTCGGCCCCGGCGTCCGTCCCGGCCGCGCCCCGCACCGCGGCGGAGCCGCCCCCGCCCCCGGCGAGCGCCCGTTTTCCCGACGCGCGCCCCCCTGCGGTGGTGCCCCCGCGCCCGTCCCCGGACGCCCTCGCGCCCCCCTCCGCTCCTTCGCTCCCGCCCGAACACGAGGCCGCGGTGGCGGACTTGCTCGCGCCCTTCGACCGGGCCGCGCCTGACCGGGCGGCGGCCGTCGAGGCAGAGGCGGCCGGGGCGGACACCGGTACGGATGCCGGTGCGGACACCGGCGCGGCTGCCGGGACGGGCACCAGTGCGGACGCTGGTACGGGCACCGGTACGGATGCGGGGACGGACGACGCGGGCGACGAGGGCCCCGTCGGGCCGCGCCGCGCCACCGCGGGCCCCGTGTCGCCCGCCACCTCCGCCGTCGAGGACGCCCCGCCCCCGCCCGCCTCCGCCCGCCTCCCGGACGCGCCCCCCGCCGCCCCGGCGTACCCGCCGCGTCCCGCCGCGCACCGGCCGTTCGTGTTCTTCGCGCGGCCCGCGCTCTACGACGACACCACCGCCAGGCCGCGCCCCGTCGCGGCCTGGCTGCGCCCCCGCGCGGCCGCCGCCGCGGCCTGTGCCGTCCTCGGGCTCGGGCTCATCGGCGGTGCCGTCACCGGGAGTTGGCTGACCGGCGAGTCCGACGCGGCGGGCAGCTCCCGCTCGACCTACGCCACCGCGGGGACGCTGTGGCACAGCCTGCCCGTCGACGCTCTGTTCCCACCCGCCATCAAGGGCGGGGGCGCGGGCCCCGGCGGCGCCGACCGGGTCTGGAACCGCGTCGCCGTCGCCCCCGACAGCGGCTGCGCCAAGGCCTTCGACCCGCTGCTGCGCAAGGCGCTCGCCCCCGTGGGCTGCCAGCGCCTGCTGCGCGCCACCTACACCGACGCCACGAAGAGCCACCTCACCACCGTGGGCCTGCTGTTCACCACGGCGGACGCCGACGCCATGCACGCGCTGCGCACCCGCTTCGGCCAGGAGGGCCTGGACCGGCGCACCGATCTGATGCCCCGCGCGTACGCCGCCCCGGGCACCCCCGCCGCGGGCTTCGGCGACGCGCAGCGGGCCACCTGGACCCTGTCGGTCCTGCCCGACGCTCCCGTCGTCGCCTACGCCGTCTCCGGGTTCGCCGACGGCCGTGCCGTCACCGAGCCCGAACCCGCCGCCGACGCCATGAGGGCGGGCGCCGCCTCCGCCCCCGCCCAGGCGGGACTCGGCCACGACGCCAAGGGCATCGCCGACCGCGTCGAGCGCAGCCTGCGCAAGACCGCCACCGCGGCTCCGGAGACCTCCTGATGAGCACGCCGAGCACACCGAGCACGCCCGGCTCGCAGGGCACGCCCGGCCCGCAGGGCACACCGGGCACATCGGGCACACCGGGCCGGGAGCGGCCGACGCGGTGGCACGCGCCGGCCGCCGCCGCCCTCGCCGGAGCCCTCGCGCTGCTGCCCGCCGCCCCCGCCCGCGCCGACGACGGCATCCGCGCCCAGCAGTGGGCCCTGGACGCCATGGGCACCGGCCAGGCCTGGCGCACCACCAAGGGCGAGGGCGTCACCGTGGCCGTCCTCGACACCGGGGTCGACGGCTCCCACCCCGACCTCAGGGGCAGCGTCCTGCCCGGCAAGGACATGGTGGGCTTCGGCGCCCGGCGCGGCGACCGGACCTGGGCCCGGCACGGCACCGCCATGGCCGGGATCATCGCCGGGCACGGCCACGGCGAGGGCCGCGGCGACGGCGTGCTCGGCATCGCCCCCGGCGCCCGGATCCTGCCGGTGCGCGTGATCCTGGAGGACGGCGACCCGGCCCGCAGGAAGGCGCGCCAGTCCCGCGGCAACGCCCTCGCCGAAGGCATCCGCTGGGCCGCCGACCACGGCGCCGACGTCATCAACCTCTCCCTCGGCGACGACTCGAAGTCCGCGCACCCCGAGCCCAGCGAGGACGCCGCCGTCCAGTACGCCCTCAAGAAGGGCGCCGTCGTCGTCGCGTCCGCGGGCAACGGCGGCGAGCGCGGCGACCACGTGTCCTATCCCGCCGCCTACCCGGGCGTGATCGTCGCGACGGCCGTGGACGAGAACGGGGCGCGGGCCTCCTTCTCCACCCGCCGCTGGTACGCCACCGTCAGCGCCCCCGGTGACGACATCGTCATCGCCGACCCCGACCGCAAGTACTACGAGGGCTGGGGCACCAGCGCCGCCTCCGCCTTCGTCTCCGGCGCCGTCGCCCTGATCCGGGCCGCCCGCCCCGGCCTCGCCCCGGCGCAGGTCAAGCGGCTCCTCCAGGACACCGCCCAGGACGCCCCCGCGGGCGGCCGCGACGACTCCCGCGGCTTCGGCCTCATCGACCCCGTGGCCGCCCTCGGCCGCGCCGCCGCACTGAAGCCGGACTCCCTGCGGGCCAGGGCCCACGGCGGGGCGTACGCCAAGAAGTACTTCGGCCCCGGCCCCGACGAGGCGCCGGACGACACCGGGTCCTCGGGCTGGCTGGGCCCCGTGGCCGGAGTCGCGGGCGTGGCCCTGCTCGCGGCGGCCGCGTACCTCTGGCGAGGGCGCCCGCGCCGCCGCTGAGCAGCACTTCCCCGAGCCGCGCCTCGCGGTGCCGAGGGACGGGCGGGTGGGTGGGCGACTCCCGCCGCGAAGCGGCGGGCTAGTGTCGACGGCGTGCAGACAAAGAACATCCCCGACCCCGGCTTCTCCGACGACGACGGCTCCGCGGCTCCGGAGCTGCGCGCGGCCCTGGAGGCGTGGTCCCAGGACCGAACTGCCCACGGCCCGGTCCTGAAGGCCCTGGCGAACGCCAGGCTCCTCGTGCCCGTCGTGGCCGTCCTCGGCGAGGTCGAGGAGGACGAGAACGGCCTGCGCCGGGAGAAGACGAGCGACATGGCGGTGCCCACGCTCAAGGCGGGCAAGCGCACCGCCCTGCCCGCCTTCACCTCCACCGAGGCCCTCGCCTTGTGGGACCCGGGAGCCCGCCCCGTCGCCGTACCGCTGCACCAGGCCCTGAAGGCGGCCGCCCACGAGAAGGCCGACACGATCGTCCTCGACCTCGCGGGCCCCGTCCCCTACGAGCTGAACCGCGCCGCGCTCATCGCCCTCGCCGAGGGCCGCCACAGCGCCGACGCGCTCACCGACCCGGCCGTGCGGGAGGCCGTGCGCACCGCGGTCGCCGCCGAGCCCGCCGTGCTCCGCGCCCACCTCGGCCCGGGCACGGCCGACGGCACCCTCGCCCTGGTCCTCGCCCCGGGCGCCGCCCCGGCCGAGACCGCCCGGCGCCTGGCCGGGGCCCTCGCCGCCGACGAAACACTGAGGGCCCGCCTGGTGCGCGGCCTCGACCTGGCACTGCTGCCGGCCGAGGCGACGCCACCGGGCGAGCCCCTCTACGTACGCTGACGGCTAGCCGAACACCGGCCCCGTGTACTTCTCGCCGGGGCCCTGGCCCGGCGCGTCCGGCACCACGGAGGACTCGCGGAACGCCAGCTGCAGCGACTTCAGGCCGTCCCGCAGCGGGGCCGCGTGGAAGGAGCTGACCTCCGTCGCGCTCGCGTCCAGCAGACCGGCCAGGGCCTGGATGAGCTTGCGGGCCTCGTCCAGGTCCTTGTGGGTCTCGCCCTCCTCGGCCAGGCCCAGGTTCACCGCCGCCGCGCTCATCAGGTGCACCGCGACCGTCGTGATCACCTCGACCGCGGGCACGTCCGCGATGTCGCGGGTCATGGCGTCGAAGTCGGGGCTCTCGGCGGAGGCGGCCGAAGGGGCCGGCGATGGCGTGGGGCTTGTGTCACTCATGTCCCACACCCTAGAGCCGCCCGCGAGCCGTTAGCCCCACCCCCCAGGACCTGCTAACCTTGGGTGACGACCGGCCGGATGCCCACGTACGAACGAGGGATCCGGCCCACAAGTGGAGGCTCCGAACTCCCACCTGGCCGCTCCCCGAGCGGCGGGTCACCGGTCAGGCGGACCGCACCGAGCGTGCAGGCCCGCCCGATGCGCCCCGTGGTCACCACGGAGGTGCTCCGGTAGTTGTGTGGAGCCCCGCTGTGATCAGCCGGGGCATTTTTTGTGCCTCCGGCGGGTTGGTCGAGAAAACAGACGTTACGCGGCTGTCCGCCAGACCGTCGCGTGGTGCTACCGAGGAGGATCCATCAGCGCCGAGCCCCGCATCAACGACCGGATTCGCGTTCCCGAGGTGCGACTTGTCGGTCCCAGCGGCGAGCAGGTCGGGATTGTCCCGCTTGCCAAGGCCCTGGAGCTTGCGCAGGAGTACGACCTGGACCTGGTCGAGGTCGCGGCGAACGCCCGTCCGCCCGTGTGCAAGCTCATGGACTACGGGAAGTTCAAGTACGAGTCGGCCATGAAGGCCCGTGAGGCGCGCAAGAACCAGGCGCACACGGTCATCAAGGAGATGAAGCTCCGGCCGAAGATCGACCCGCACGACTACGACACCAAGAAGGGTCACGTCGTCCGGTTCCTCAAGCAGGGCGACAAGGTCAAGATCACGATCATGTTCCGTGGTCGCGAGCAGTCCCGGCCGGAGCTCGGCTACCGGCTGCTGCAGCGCCTCGCCGAGGACGTCCAGGACCTCGGGTTCATCGAGTCGAACCCGAAGCAGGACGGCCGCAACATGATCATGGTCCTCGGTCCGCACAAGAAGAAGACCGAGGCGATGGCCGAGGCCCGTGAGGCCCAGGCGGCCCGCAAGGCGGACGCGAAGGCCAACCCCGGCAAGTCGCAGAACGCCGCCGAGGGCGAGCTTTCCGAGGCTCCCGCCGAGGCCCCGGCCGAGGCCCCCGCCGAGGCCTGATCCCCGGACGCGAGTCCAGGGATGCCAACCGAACACATGACGCTCCCGGATGCCCGGTTTCGCGACCGGGCATCGGAGCGCCACTGACGAGGAGAGAACGGCGCTATGCCGAAGAACAAGACGCACAGCGGTGCCAGCAAGCGCTTCAAGATCACCGGCTCCGGCAAGGTGCTCCGCGAGCGCGCCGGCAAGCGCCACCTGCTCGAGCACAAGTCGTCCCGTCTGACGCGTCGCCTCACCGGCAACGCCGAGATGGCCCCGGGCGACGCCAAGAAGATCAAGAAGCTTCTCGGCAAGTGACGTCGCGACCCCCGGTGACGGGGGTCACGCGACGCCAGGACCGGGACATCAGTCGAATCGGGCCGTGTGACGACCACCACGGCCCCGCTACAAGGAGTTAACAAGTGGCACGCGTCAAGCGGGCAGTCAACGCCCACAAGAAGCGTCGGGCGATCCTCGAGCAGGCCAGCGGCTACCGCGGCCAGCGGTCGCGCCTGTACCGCAAGGCGAAGGAGCAGGTCACCCACTCCCTCGTCTACAACTACAACGACCGCAAGAAGCGCAAGGGCGACTTCCGTCAGCTGTGGATCCAGCGCATCAACGCCGCTGCCCGCGCCAACGGCATCACCTACAACCGCTTCATCCAGGGTCTGAAGGCCGCCAACATCGAGGTGGACCGCAAGATCCTGGCCGAGCTGGCCGTCAACGACGCCAACGCCTTCGCGGCGCTCGTCGAGGTCGCCCAGAAGGCGCTGCCTTCCGACGTCAACGCCCCCAAGGCCGCGTGACGTCGCACTGAGCTCGAACCGTGACTGGACCCGCAGGCGCTCTGAGCCTGCGGGTCCAGTCGCGTTCCCCCCTCCCTCCCGACCCCGTACAGCGGAAAGCGACTCGATGGCACACGGTCCCGAACTGATCTCCCCGCGTTCGCCGCGCGTCAGTGGCGCGCGGCGGCTTGGCAAGCGGAACTTCCGGGGGAAGGAGCGGCTCTTCCTCGCGGAGGGACCGCAGGCGGTGCGGGAGGCGGGCGGGCACCGCGGCGGCGGACAGGCCACGCTCGTGGAGCTGTTCACGACCGTCGAGGCCGCCGAGCGGTACGCGGACATCGTGGCGGACGCGCGCGCCGCGGGGGCACGGGTGCACCTCGCCGACGAGAGCGTGATCGCCGAGATCTCGACCACCGTCACGCCGCAGGGGCTCGTCGGGGTGTGCCGCTTCCTCGACGTGCCGTTCGAGGAGATCCTCGCCGGCCGCCCCAAGCTGGTGGCCGTGCTCGCGCACGTGCGCGACCCCGGGAACGCGGGCACCGTGCTGCGCTGCGCGGATGCCGCGGGCGCCGACGCGGTGGTGCTCACCGACGCGTCCGTGGACCTGTACAACCCCAAGGCGGTGCGCGCCTCCGTCGGCTCGCACTTCCATCTGCCGGTGGCCGTGGGCGTCCCCGTCGAGCAGGCCGTACGCGGCCTGAAGGCGGCCGGCGTACGCGTCCTGGCCGCGGACGGCGCGGGCGAACACGACCTGGACGCCGAGCTCGACCAGGGCACCATGGGCACCGAGACCGCCTGGATCTTCGGCAACGAGGCCTGGGGGCTGCCGGAGGAGACCCGCGCACTCGCCGACGCCGTGGTGCGCGTTCCGATCCACGGCAGCGCGGAGAGCCTGAACCTCGCGACCGCGGCAGCCGTATGCCTCTATGCGTCCGCCCGTGCACAGCGTGCCGCCGGAGGGTGCCGCTCCGTCACCCCCGGCTAGTAGTGTGTCGGGCTCGGGGGCCCACTGCGCCAGCTCCGAGAGGCGGGGATAAGGGGAATGAGCGTCGGCACGAGCAGAGCACCGGGGGTGCGGGGCATCCTGTGCCCTCCCGCGGGCCACGCGGGCCCGGCGGGCCCCGGTCTCGGAGAGCTCGGCATCGACCCGGACGACCTGCCCGACGGCCTCGTCGTCGCCGACGAGAGCGGGCGCGTCATCTGTTTCAACGCCGCCGCGGCGCGCATCACCGCCGTGCGCGCCGCCGACGCGCTCGGCATCCGCATCGAGAGCGCCCTGCCCCTGGAGGACCTCGAAGGGCGCCGGTGGTGGCAGGTGACCGACCCCTATGGCGGCCTCGTCACGCGCGTCGCCCAGCCCGAGCGCAATCTGCTGCTGCCCGGCGGCCGGGAAGTGCTCGTCTCCGCCCGTTACGTACGGTCGCGGCCCAAGGGCCCGCTGAGCCGCCTCGTCGTCTCGCTGCGCGACACCGAGGCCCGGCGGCGCACCGAGCGCAGCCACGCCGAGCTGATCGCGACGGTCGCCCACGAGCTGCGCTCCCCGCTGACGTCCGTGAAGGGCTTCACCGCCACGCTGCTCGCCAAGTGGGAGCGGTTCACCGACGACCAGAAGCGGCTGATGCTGGAGACCGTCGACGCCGACGCGAACCGGGTGACCCGGCTGATCGCCGAGCTCCTCGACATCTCGCGCATCGACTCGGGCCGCCTGGAGCTGCGCCGCCAGCCCGTCGACATCGGGGCCGCCGTCGGGCGCCACATCCAGGCCCACGTCGCCGCGGGACAGGACGCGGACCGCTTCCTCGTCCGCCTCCAGCAGCCGCTGCCCGACCTGTGGGCCGACCCGGACAAGATCGACCAGGTGCTCAGCAACCTGCTGGAAAACGCGGTGCGCCACGGCGAGGGAACTGTCACCATCGACGTGGCGCCCTCGCCGTCCCTGCGGGTGCGGGGAGCGACCGACACCGCGGTCACCGTCAGCGACGAGGGATCCGGCATTCCGGAGGAGTCGATGGGCCGCGTCTTCACCCGCTTCTGGCGGGGCAGCAAACGCGGCGGGACGGGACTGGGGTTGTACATCGTGAAGGGCATCGTCGAGGCACACGGCGGCACGATCACCGTCGGCCGCGCGGCGAGCGGCGGCGCCCAGTTCCGATTTACCCTGCCCGTGGGGGCCCCGGCGTACCTCCAGTGAGGACGCCCTGAGCAGCCCGCGGGCGCATCCGTTCACCACCACCCCGTTAGACTCGGTCGTTGGCACCTTTGTGTCCCCAATTTCGGGACAACTCGTCTCCGACTCGTTGACGGGGACCATCCGCCAGCCAACCGGAAGCACGGGAAGAGATGTCGGCACCGAACAAGTCGTACGACCCTGTCGAGGTCGAGGCACTGAAACCTGAAGAGATCGAGCGCGTGCGGGACGAGGCGCTCGCCGCCTTCGCGGCCGCCGCCGACCTCGACCAGCTCCAGGAGGCGAAGACCGCGCACTGCGGCGGCACCTCGCCGCTCGCCCTCGCCAACCGCGAGATCGGCGCGCTGCCTCCGCAGGCCAAGGCCGAGGCGGGCAAGCGCGTGGGCATGGCCCGCGGCGCCGTGAACAAGGCGCTCGCCGCCCGCCAGGCCGAGCTGGAGGCCGAGCGCGACGCCCGCGTCCTGGTCGAGGAGGCGGTGGACGTCACGCTGCCCCACGACCGCGTCGCGTCCGGCGCCCGGCACCCGCTGACCACGCTGTCCGAGCGCATCGAGGACATCTTCGTCGCCATGGGCTACGCGGTCGCGGAGGGCCCCGAGGTCGAGGCCGAGTGGTTCAACTTCGACGCCCTGAACATCGGCCCGGACCACCCGGCGCGCGGTGAGCAGGACACCTTCTTCGTCGAGGCCGCCGACGGCTCTGCCGACTCCGGCGTCGTGCTGCGCACGCACACCTCGCCCGTGCAGATCCGCTCGCTCATCGACCGCGAGCCGCCGGTCTACGTGATCTGCCCCGGCCGCGTGTACCGCACCGACGAGCTGGACGCCACCCACACCCCGGTCTTCCACCAGGTCGAGCTGCTCGCCGTGGACGAGGGCCTGACCATGGCGGACCTCAAGGGCACCCTGGACCACATGGTGCAGGAGCTGTTCGGCGGCGAGGGCATGAAGACCCGTCTGCGGCCGAACTTCTTCCCCTTCACCGAGCCGTCCGCCGAGATGGACATGGTCTGCTACGTGTGCCGCGGCGAGTCCGTGGGCAACGCCGACCGCCCCTGCCGCACCTGCTCGTCCGAGGGCTGGATCGAGCTCGGCGGCTGCGGCATGGTCAACCCGAAGGTGCTCGCCGCCTGCGGTGTGGACCCCGAGAAGTACAGCGGATTCGCCTTCGGGTTCGGCATCGAGCGGATGCTGATGTTCCGCCACAACGTCGAAGACATGCGAGACATGGTCGAGGGTGACGTCCGCTTCACCCGGCCGTTCGGGACGGAGATCTGATGCGCATCCCGCTTTCCTGGCTGCGGGAGTACGTCGACCTCCCCGCCACCGAGACCGGCCGCGACGTGCAGGCCAAGCTGATTTCCGCGGGCCTCGAAGTCGAGTCCGTCGAGCAGCTCGGCGCGGGCCTGAAGGGCCCCCTCGTCGTCGGCAAGGTCCTCACCATCGAGGAGCTGGAGGGCTTCAAGAAGCCCATCCGCTTCTGCACCGTGGACGTCGGCACGGCCAACGGCACGGGCGAGCCGCAGGAGATCGTCTGCGGCGCCCGGAACTTCGCCGTCGGCGACAAGGTCGTCGTGGTCCTGCCCGGCGCCGAGCTGCCCGGCGGCTTCGCGATCTCCGCGCGCAAGACGTACGGCAAGACGTCGCACGGCATGATCTGCTCCGGCGACGAGCTGGGCATGGGCGACGACGGCAGCGGCGGCATCATCGTGCTCCCGCCCGAGCACGAGGCCGGCACCGACGCCATCGAGCTGCTCGAACTCGTCGACGAGGTCCTGGACATCGCCGTCACGCCCGACCGCGGCTACTGCCTGTCGCTGCGCGGCGTCGCCCGCGAGACGGCCACCGCGTACGGCCTGCCGCTGCGCGACCCGGCGCTGCTCGACGTCCCGGCCCCGAACTCGTTCGGGTACCCGGTGCAGGTCAGCGACCCGGCCGGCTGCGACCGCTTCACCGCGCGCACCGTCACCGGGCTCAGCCCCGACGCCCGCTCGCCGATCTGGCTCCAGCGCCGCCTGCAGAAGGCGGGCATGCGCCCGATCTCGCTGGCCGTCGACGTCACCAACTACGTGATGCTGGAGCTCGGCCAGCCGCTGCACGCCTACGACCGCTCCCGCGTCCAGGGCACCATCGGCGTCCGCCGCGCCGAGCAGGGCGAGAAGTTCACCACCCTCGACGGCGCCCGCCGCGTGCTCGACGCCGAGGACCTGGTGATCACCGACGAGCGCGGCCCCATCGGCCTCGCGGGTGTCATGGGCGGCGCCAACACGGAGATCGCCGACCACGCCGAAGAAGAGGGCACCACCGACGTCGTCATCGAGGCCGCGCACTTCGACGCGGTCTCCGTGGCCCGCACCGCCCGCCGCCACAAGCTGTCCTCCGAGGCGGCCCGGCGCTTCGAGCGGGGCGTCGACCCGCAGGCCGCGTCCGCCGCCGCGCAGCGCACCGTCGACCTGCTCGTGCTGCTCGCGGGCGGTACCGCGGAGGCGGGCGTCACGGAGGTCATCGCGCCCTCCGCGCCGCACACCATCACGATGCCCGCCGACCACCCGGACCGCGTCGCGGGTGTCGTCTACGGCCGTGAGACGGTCGTGCGCCGCCTCCAGCAGGTCGGCTGCGACGTGTACGGCCAGGACGTCCTGACCGTCACCGTGCCGTCGTGGCGCCCCGACCTCGCCGAGGTCAACGACCTCGCCGAGGAGGTCATCCGCCTCGAGGGGTACGAGAACCTGCCCTCGACGCTGCCGAAGCCCCCGGCCGGGCGCGGTCTGACCGAGCGGCAGCGGCTGCACCGCAGGGCCGGGCGCGCGCTCGCGGGCGCCGGTTACGTCGAGGCGCCGAACTACCCGTTCGTGAGCGAGCAGGTCTTCGACCAGCTCGGCCTGGACGCCGACGACCCGAACCGCCAGGTCGTCAAGCTCGTCAACCCGCTGTCGGACGAGGAGCCCGCGCTCCGTACGACGCTGCTCCCCGGCCTCCTCGCCGCGCTGCGCCGCAACGACGGGCGGGGCAGCCACGACCTGGCCCTGTTCGAGACCGGTCTGGTCTTCCACCCGCACGCCTCCGCATCGGCGGGCGTTCCGGCGGACCTGCCCGCGGGCCGGCGTCCCACGGACGAGGAGATCGCCGCGCTCAACAGCGCCCTGCCCGAGCAGCCGCGGCACGCCGCGGTCGTGCTCGCGGGCGCCCGCGAGCGGTCCGGCTGGTGGGGCAAGGGCCGTCCGGCCGACTGGGCGGACGCCGTCGAGGCGGCGCGCACCCTGGCCCGCGAGGCCGGTGCCGAACTCATCGTCCAGCAGGGCCAGTACGGCCCCTGGCACCCGGGCCGCTGCGCCGAGCTCCTGGTGTTCCTGGACAGCGCCGAGGGGCCGAACGGCGAACAGGGCGACCTGGTCTCCATCGGTCACGCGGGCGAGCTGCACCCGCGCGTCACCAAGGCGCTCGGCCTGCCCTCCCGCACCTGCGCGATGGAGCTGAACCTGGACCTGCTCCAGGAGGCGGGCGAGGGCTCGCTGCGGGCGCCGCGCATCTCGACCTTCCCGGTGGCCACGCAGGACGTCGCCCTGGTCGTCGACCAGGACGTCCCCGCGGCCGTCGTCGAGGCCTATCTGCGCGACGGCGCGGGCGACCTCCTGGAGGACATCCGCCTGTTCGACGTCTTCACCGGCGAGCAGCTGGGCGAGGGCAAGAAGTCGCTCGCGTACGCGCTGCGCTTCCGCGCCCCCGACCGCACGCTGACGGTCGAGGAGGCCTCGGCCGCCCGTGACGCGGCCGTGGCGCGCGCCGCCGAGACGACCGGCGCGGTGCTGCGCGGGGCCTAGTACCGGCCCGGCGCACAGAGGTGCTGCTGAGGGGGCGTGTCCGCGAAAGCGGATGCGCCCCCTCCGGCGTCTCCGGGGACACCCCGAGCCCGCTCACTCGTTTGAGTGACAACTGCCGGTGATCTGACCCGATCCGGCCACCCGGTCGACAGAATCAATCCGGCCGTGGGGACCGGTCCCGTACACGGCCCGCACGCTGAACCGGGCCTTAGGGGGGCCGTCGGCATGATCCGTATCAAGCCTCGTACGCCCCGCCGCGGCGCCGGGACCCGGCGCGGACCGCGGCGGCGGGCCCACGGTTCCGGCGACGGCTGCGACGGGCGTCCGTCAGCGGCGTTCGAGCGGCCGTGCCGCCGCCGGCTGCGGCGGGCGCTCGCGCTCGGCCTGCCGACGGTGTGGGGCGCCGTCGCCATCACGTACAAACTGGTCTGTCCGCTCGCGCAGCAGCACGGCCTGGGGGCGCGGATCGTCACCAGCGCCGTCTTCTTCGCCGTCGGCACGGGACTCATATTCCAGGTGCGGCGCGCGCTGATCCGGGAGCTGCGGCAGATCCGCGAGGTCGCGGGCGCCGCGCAGAACGTCCTGCTCCGGCCGCTGCCGCCGCGCGTCGACGGGCTCGCCCTGGCCGCGGGCCGCCTCTCCGCCTCGCTGGGGGCCTCCGTCGGCGGCGATCTGTACGAGGTCGCCGCCACCGACCACGGCGTCCGCCTCGTCATGGGCGACGTGCGCGGCCACGGCCTCGCCGCGATCGGCACCGTCGCCGCGGTGCTCGGCAGCTTCCGCGAGGCCGCCCACGACGAGCCCGAACTGCCGCAGGTGCTGCGGCGCCTGGAGCGGGCCCTGGCCCGGCACTTGCGGGAGCGCTCCCGCGCCGAGCACCCGGCGAGCGGCGCGGCGGCGCCGGAGAGCCCGGTCGCCGAGGAGTTCGTGACCGTCCTCCTGGTGGAGATCGGCCGGGACGGGGAGGTGTGGGCGCTCAACTGCGGCCACCCGTGGCCCTACCGGCTGCGCGGCCGCGCCCAGCTGCTGTCCGGCGGCGAGCCGCTGCCGCCGCTCGGCCCCTTCCCGCTGCCCGCCGAACTGCCCGTACAGCTCTGCGGCAGGCTGCTGCCGGGCGACGCCCTGGTGCTGCACACGGACGGCGTGGAGGACGCGCGCGACGGCTCCGGGCGGTTCTTCCCGCTCCAGGCCGTGCTCGGCGAGGCGGCCAGGCCCCAGCCGGTGTCGCCGCAGCAGGTGATCCAGTCCGTGTACGCCCGGCTCCTGCGGCACATCGGCCGCCTCCCGTCCGACGACGCGGCGCTGCTCGTGCTGCGCAACGACCGCAAGAGGGTCCCCCGGCAGCAGACGGAGACCGGGCGGTGCGCCCGCACCATGAGCTGAACACCGCCCGGTGTGGTGCGGCCCGCGCCGTCCGCGCCGTCGCGGAACTGCCGGGCAGACGACGGACGAACGGACGGCGCCGAAAGGGGGCCGTCGCGCTGAGTGAGGGGGGAGCCGACGGCCCGGCCGCCTCCTGGTGAGGACCCTCAGTCAAGCGACCGCGCGCCCCGTGCGGCAGAGCGCGTGCCCCCCCGGATGCGAGCACTCCGTTCACACCCCGTGTGAAGGGTGCTCCACTAGGCTGGGCGCACCGAGCCACCGGAGGGGCATCCATGCAGCCCAACACCCTGCTCGACGCGATCCTCGACGAGGCCGGCATCTCGCACGCGGGCCTGGCCGCCCATGTGAACCAGGCGGGCAAGGCCCGCGGCCTCTCCCTGAGATACGAACACACCGCCGTGGCCCGCTGGTTGAAGGGCCAGCGCCCGCGCGGCCAGGTGCCCGACCTGATCTGCGAGGTGCTCGCCGCGCGGCTGCAGCGCACCGTCACGCTCGACGACATCGGCCTCGGCGTGCCCGGCGGCCCGGCCCTGCGCGGGGGCACCATGGCCTCCACGCTCTCCGGGTTCGTCGAGCGGGCGACGGCGCTGTGGCGGTCGGACGAGCAGCAGCGGCCGCATCTGCTCGGCGCGCCCGCGGTGACCGGGACGCCCGCCGTGATGCCCGTGTGGGAGTGGGAGAACCCGCCCGAGGACACGGACGTCTCGCGCGGCGGCCGCCACCCGGTGAGCATGGCCGACCTGGAGATGCTGCGCGCGGCCCGTACGCACTACGAGCAGATGTACCGCAAGACCGGTGGCATCGCGACCCGCACCCGCATCGTCGGCTTCCTCAACGCGGAGGCGGCGCCGCTGCTCCGCGGCAGCTACACCGACGCGATGGGGCGTCAGCTGCACCGCGCGACCGGCGGCCTGGTGGCGATAGCGGGCATCTGTGCCTACGACTCGGACGCGCACGGCCTCGCCCAGCGCTACTTCCACCAGGCGCTGCGCCTGGCGAAGGCCAGCGGGGACCGGGGGCTCGGCGCGTACGTGATCGCGCTGCTCGTCAACCAGTCCCTGTTCATGCGGGAGTTCCGCCAGGCGGTGGCCTTCGCGGAGGCCGCGCTGCGCGCCGCGGGCCGGGACATCACGCCCGCCCTCGCGTCCGATCTGTACGCGATGCAGGCCAAGGCGTACGCCCACCTGGGCGACGGCAGCAGCGCGCTGTCCTGCATCCGGCGGGCCGAGGTGGCCGCCGAGCGCATCCGGCGCGGCCGGGAGCCGGACGAGACGGGCTATGTCCAGCCGGGCCTGGTCAATGTGCAGGTGGCGGAGGCGCTGCTCAGCCTCGGCGATCTCGCGGCGGCCCGGGAGCACGCCGCCGCCGCGGTGGACACCCCGGCGCACGACCGGGGCCGGGTGCACCGGCTCGCCATGCTCAGCCAGATCGAGCTGCGCCAGGGCAACACCGACGAGGCGGTGGCCACGGCGGTGGAGATGGCGGAGCAGGCGCGCGGGATGGAGTCCCAGCGCCTGCGCGACCGGTTGCGCGCGGTGCGCGAGTACCTGGTCCGCAGCGACTGCGCGGGCACGGCCGAGGCCGCCGAGCTGATCGACGGAGCGCTGCGGGTACCGCTGTGAGGGGCGGGGGCGCAGTGCGGCGCGGTTCCGCATGACGCCGTGACGTCGTGACATCGGGAGCGCGGGGGCGGAACGACGCCTGACACGTGCTACGCCGCTCCGCCGTGCGCCGAGTGCTCTCCCACCCTCCTGCTGCGATATTGCCATCTACTCGGCGGAAGGTGGCAGAACCGTGCAGTGGACGAAACAGAGCGAACAGACTGTGTATGGAAACCGATGGTTCACCGTCAATCTCGCAGACGTCGAGCTGCCGGACGGCCGGCACCTCGACCACTTCCTGATAAGGCTCCGTCCGGTGGCCATCGCCACGGTGGTCAACGAGGCCAACGAGGTGCTGCTCCTGTGGCGGCACCGCTTCATCACCGACAGCTGGGGCTGGGAGCTCGCGGCGGGGGTGGTGGAGGACGGAGAGGACATCGCCGACGCGGCGGCGCGTGAGATGGAGGAGGAGACCGGCTGGCGGCCGGGGCCCCTGCGACACCTGATGAGCGTCGAGCCGTCCAACGGGCTCACGGACGCCCGGCACCACATCTACTGGTCGGACGAGGCGACCTACATCGGCCACCCCGAGGACGACTTCGAGTCGGACCGACGCGAGTGGGTGCCGCTCAAGCTCGTTCCCGACATGGTGGCGCGCGGCGAGGTCCCGGCCGCCAACATGGCGGCGGCGCTCCTCCTGCTGCACCATCTGCGCCTCGGCGAGGACGCGCGCTGACCGCTCGGACGCGGCCCTGGGCTAGCGCCCGAGGGCCTGCCAGACCGCCACGGCCAGCGCACCGACCGCGGTGAGCGCGGCGAGGGCGGGCAGTGGCCAACGGGTGTGTTCCAGGGCCGCGATCCGTACGGACAGGTCGTCCTGGTCCTTGGTGTGCTGAACGTCGCGCTGGGTGAGTAACGCGAGCTGTCCGTCGACGCGGGCGAGACCCACGTCCAGGCTCCGACGTAACTCTGCGAGTTCTTCCGGGACCACGGGACGCTCGGGGTCGGTGGTCACGACTCCGCTCCTCTCAGTAGTGGGGTCACATCCCCCCTGTGCGCAGCGGAAAGTCAACTCGCCTGGTCGTCGCGGCGGGAGAGTGTGCGCAGGGCATATGCGAGCCCACCGCGCACACGGTGTGTGAACGGTACGGGCCCGGCACTCAGCGAGTGCCGGGCCCGTGAACTGGCCGGAAATTGACTTGAATTCAGCAACGCAGCGTAGCCGCTACCGGAGTCCACCGATCCAGATGCCGTGAGCATGCCCACCCCTGCGCCGGGCGGGCCCGATCCGGGTCAGTCGTACGGGTAGAAGCCCGAGCCCGACTTGCGGCCCAGGCGGCCCGCGTCGACCATGCGCTGGAGGAGCGGGGGAGCGGCGTACAGGGGCTCCTTGTACTCCGTGTACATCGAGTCGGCGACCGAGGCGACCGTGTCGAGGCCGATGAGGTCGGCCAGCTTGAGCGGGCCCATCGGGTGGGCGCAGCCCATCTCCATGCCGTTGTCGATGTCCTCGCGGCTGGCGATGCCCGACTCGAACATCCGGATCGCGGAGAGCAGATACGGGATGAGGAGCGCGTTCACGACGAACCCGGAGCGGTCCTGGGCGCGGATGGCGTGCTTGCCGAGCACCTTCTCCGTGAACAGCTGCGCCCGGCTGAGCGTGCCCTCCGACGTGGTCAGGGCCGGAATCAGCTCGACGAGCTGCTGCACGGGGGCCGGGTTGAAGAAGTGGATGCCGATGACCTGGTCGGGCCGGGACGTGGCCACGGCCAGCTTCACCAGGGGGATGGAGGAGGTGTTGGAGGCGAGGATCGCGTCCTGGCGCGTCACCACCTGGTCGAGCACCTGGAAGATCTCGGTCTTGACCTGCTCGTTCTCCACGACGGCCTCGATGACGAGGTCGCGGTCGGCGAATTCGCCCAGATCCGTGGTGAAGCTGAGCCGCGCGATCGTCTCGTCCCGCTCCTCCTCCGAGATCTTGCCGCGCTCGGCCGCCTTGGACAGGGAGTTGTACAGCCGCGTGCGGCCGATCTCCAGGGCCTCTCCGGTGGTCTCCGCGACCTTCACGTCCAGGCCGGAGCGGGCGCAGACCTCTGCGATCCCGGCGCCCATCTGGCCACAGCCCACCACTCCGACGCGCGCAATGTCGGCCATAGAGTCGGTCACCTCGTGCCTTTCGCTCATCTACAGGGGCGGCAGGTCCCCCGTGCGGTACCGGTCCCTGCCTCGCCGGTGAACGTTACTCCGCGCGTCGCGGTGCGCGGCCGCCCGGGTCGGGCATGCTGTCCCCGAACGGCCAGGGCTTGTCCGGGGATTTCGAGCATCAGGGGACGGGAACATGAGGCGTATGTCACGTCGGGCCTTCACCGTGGCGGCGGCATCGGTGGCCGCGGGGCTCGCGACAGCCGGGGACGCGGCCGCGGGGGCGGACCCCAGACGCAGGGGGCGCGAGATGCGGGGCATGTGGGTGGCGACGGTGGTGAACATCGACTGGCCCTCCAGGCCGGGCCTGCCACCGGACCGGCAGCGCGCGGAGCTGATCGCCCTCCTCGACGAGGCGGTGCGCCGCAGGCTGAACGCGGTGGTCCTCCAGGTGCGCCCGACGGCCGACGCGTTCTGGCCCTCCGCGTACGAGCCGTGGTCGGAGTACCTCACCGGCACCCAGGGCAAGGACCCGGGCTGGGATCCGCTGGGCACCGCCGTGCGCGAGGCGCACTACCGCGGCCTGGAGCTGCACGCCTGGTTCAACCCGTTCCGGATCGCCATGCACGCCGACCCCTCCCGCCTCGTGCCGACCCACCCCGCGCGCGTGCACCCCGAGTGGGTGGTGCCGTACGGCGGGAAGCTGTTCTACAACCCCGGCCTGCCCGAGGTGCGGCGGTTCGTGCAGCAGGCGATGCTCGACGCGGTGCGGCGCTACCGCCTCGACGCCGTGCACTGGGACGACTACTTCTACCCGTATCCGGTGGCGGGCCAGGTCTTCGACGACGACGAGGCCTTCGCGCGCTACGGCGGCGCCTTCCCCGACCGGGCCTCGTGGCGGCGGGACAACATCGACCGCCTCGTGCGCGAGATGGGCACCCGGATCAAGAAGGCCCGTCCGGGCACGCAGTTCGGGATCAGCCCCTTCGGCGTCTGGCGCAACGCGGCCACCGACCCCACGGGGTCGGACACGCGGGCGGGCGTGCAGACCTACGACGACCTGTACGCCGACACCCGCGGCTGGGTGCGCAAGCGCTGGCTGGACTACATCTGTCCGCAGCTCTACTGGCACATCGGCCTGCCCGCCGCCGACTACGCGAAGCTGGTGCCCTGGTGGGACGAGGTCGCCCGGGGGACGGGCGTGCGCCTGTACGTGGGGGAGGCGCTGTACAAGGCGGGCGACCCCGCGCAGCCCGCGCCCTGGCAGGATCCGACCGAGCTGTCCCGCCACCTCACGTACGCGAAGGGCTTCCCGCGGGTGCGCGGGCACGTGTTCTACTCGGCGAAGCACGTGGTCGCCGACAGGATCGGCGCGATGCAGCGCGTTGTCGACGACCACTACACGTACCCCGCCCCCTAGCGGCCGCGGGCCGAAGGGGCGTGCGGCTAGTCGTTGGCGGCGAAGGGGCGCACGACGGTGTCGGGGCCCGGGGACATCACTGTCTCGTGACCGTCCTCGAACCGCACGCGGTACGGCGGGCCGCCGTCCGCTCCGAGGACCTCGATGACTTCCGCATTCCGGTCGTGCTGTCCCACGATCCTGCCGTGGATCAGCAGCCGGTCGCCCACGGATGCTTGCATGGGGAGTGACCTCCTCGTCCGCGTCGCTGTTGGTGGCGGTGCGTGGCGGACAGTGTACGACCGGTGGCCCCGGTTGGCGCCTACCCGCGCGCCCGTTGGGTGGCGGCGATGCACACCAGGACGGCGACGGCCGTGAGCGGCGCGGCCGGGGTCAGCGCCTCGCCGAGCAGGAACACCGACCAGACGAGCGTGAGCAGGGGCTGGGCGAGCTGGAGCTGGCTGGCCTTGGGGATGCCGATCACGGCCATGCCCCGGTACCAGACGACCAGGCCGAGGAACTGCGAGCCGACCGCCGCGTACAGCAGGCCCGCCGTGCTGTGCGCGGTGAGCGCGAACGCCTCGTGCGGCAGGGCGAGCGCCGCCCAGAGGACGCCGAGCGGCAGACACAGGACGAGCGCCCAGCCGATGACCTGCCAGCCCGGCATGTGCCGGGCCAGACGGCCGCCCTCGGTGTAACCGGCGGCGCAGACCACCAGCGCCCCGAACAGATACAGATCGGCGGTCGTCAGGGCGCCGCCGCTCTGCTGGACGGTGAAGCCGACCACGGCGGCGGCGCCCGCGAGCGCCGCCGCCCAGAAGGCGCGCGAGGGCCGGGCGCCGGTGCGCAGCACGGAGAACACGGCCGTGGTCAGGGGCAGCAGCCCGACGACGACGGCCGCGTGCGCGGTGCTCGACGTCTGGAGCGCGAGCGTCGTGAGCAGGGGGAAGCCGATCACCGTGCCGGCCGCGACGACGGCGAGGCCGGCCCAGTCGGCGCGCCGGGGCAGCGGCACGCGCAGTGCGAGCAGACAGCCGCCCGCGACGAGGGCGCTCAGCACGCAGCGCAGGGCGACGAAGCTCCAGGGGCCGATCCCTTCCAGGCCCCAGGCGGTGGAGGGGAACGTGAGCGAGAACGCGGTGACGCCGAGGGCGGCCTGGAGCGTGCCGACCCGGCGGGACACGGGAGCCGCCTGCGGGGCCTGCGGCCGCGCGGTCGCGGTCGCCCGGGTCGCCGTGGCGGCTCCCGTCCCGGTCCTGCCGGTGGCGGTGTCCTTCGCGGGGTGGCCGGTGGCGGGCCGGTCCGCCGGGGCGGTGTGGGGCGGGACCGCTATCCCCTGTCGTTCAGTAGCGCTATCCTGTGTTCTCATGCAACAGCGTAGCAGTGTGGGTGAGTTGGCGTATCAGCTCCGAAATGAGCTGGACCGCTACTCTCCAGGTGGAAAGCTGCCCTCCAGTCGGGCCCTGGTCGAGCGGTTCCGGGTGAGCCCGGTGACCGTGTCGCGCGCCCTCGCTCAGCTCGCCGCCGAGGGTCTGGTCGTCACCCGGCCCGGCGCCGGTGCCTTCCGGGCGGAGGCGCCGGGTGCCGCCGTTCCTGTGGGCGACACCTCGTGGCAGGAGGTGTCCCTGAGCGCCGACGCCACCGCCGACGTCGTGCCGCGCTCGGTGGACGCCTCCGGGGTGCTCGCCACGCTCGCCGCGCCGGGCCCGGGCGTCATCGAGTTCAACGGCGGCTATCTGCACCCCTCGCTCCAGCCCGAGCGCGCGATGGCCGCCGCCCTCGCGCGGGCCGGGCGGCGCCCCGGCGCCTGGGAGCGGCCGCCGGTCGACGGCCTGCCCGAGCTGCGCGAGTGGTTCGCGCGCGGCATCGGCGGGGCGATCACCGCGGCCGAGGTCCTGATCACCGCGGGCGGGCAGAGCGCCCTGACCACCACGCTGCGGGCGCTCGCCCCGCCCGGCGCGCCGGTGCTCATCGAATCCCCCACGTACCCGGGGCTCCTCGCGATCGCGCGGGCCGCCGGGCTCAGGCCGGTGCCGGTGCCGGTGGACACCGACGGGGTGCGCCCCGACCTGCTCGCCGCCGCGTTCGAGGCGACCGGCGCGCGGGTGTTCGTCTGCCAGCCGCTGTTCCAGAACCCCACCGGCGCCGTGCTGTCCGCCGAGCGCCGCCCGGAGGTGCTGCGGATCGCCCGGGCCGCCGGGGCCTTCGTCGTCGAGGACGACTTCGTGCGCCGCCTCGTGCACGAGGACGCGGGGCCGCTGCCGAGGCCCCTGGCGTCCGAGGACCGGGACGGCGTCGTCGTGCACGTGTGCTCGCTCACCAAGGCCACCTCGCCGAGCTTCCGGGTCAGCGCGCTCGTCGCGCGCGGCCCCGTCCTGGAGCGGCTGCGCACCATTCAGGTCGTCGACCACTTCTTCGTGCCCAGGCCGTTGCAGGAGGCCGCGCTCGAACTCGTCGGCTCCCCGGCCTGGCCCCGCCATCTGCGGGCCGTGGCGGGGGAGTTGAAGGAGCGCAGGGACGCCCTGGTGGCCGCGCTGCGGCTGCGGCTGCCCGCGCTCGCCCTGCCGCACGTCCCCGCGGGCGGCTACCACCTGTGGCTGCGGCTTCCCGACGGCACCGACGAACTCGCCCTTGCGGTGGCCGCGTTGCGCGCCGGGGTCGCGGTCGCCCCCGGGCGCCCCTACTTCGCGGCGGAGCCCCCGGCCGCGCACATCCGCCTCAGCTTCGCCGCCCTCGCCGGGACGGCCGAGATCGCCGAAGGCGTCCGCCGCCTCGCGCAGGCGTGCGACGAGGTGACCGCCTGAGCCCGGGCTCAGCGCACGCGGGCGTAGTCCGTCGTCAGGAGCAGGTCCTTGGCCGGGCCCCGGACCCGCCAGCGCGTCCGCCAGGAGTCCGCGTCGGCCACCGTGAAGTCGCCCCGGTAGAGGTCCGCCGCGCACGGGTGGTCGGCGGTGTGGCGGCCGGTGCGCAGGTCCAGGCCGTGGAAGAAGCGCCCGTCGGCGAAGTGCACGAGCACGGTGCCCGCGGGCTCGCCCGGCAGGAAGCGCAGCGTGCGCTCGGCGGGACGCGGGGTGCCCCGCCAGGTGAACGTGCCGGACTCGTGGTGCAGCAGACCGCCGCCCCGCGCGGCCCTACCGGTCAGCGGCGTGAACCGGGTGGTGCCGCTGAAGCGGCCCTCCACCGGTCCGTCCGCGCCCGCGGCGAAGTCCCGTACGGTCCGCTCCACGCGCCACTCGCCGGCGAGATGGGCGAGGGCGTCGGGCACGGGGAAGGGCATGTCCGCAGCGTACGCGGCCCGCGCCGGGATCCGCCCGGCCGGTCCGCCGCCCTAGCGGTCGACGACGGTGAGGCTCACCGCGTCGTACCGCGTCCCCGCGACGCCGTCCGCGGGGGCCGCCGCGTCGATCGCGGCGAGGTCGTCGGCGGACAGCTCGATCGTGGCGGCCGCGAGGTTCTCCCGCAGATACGCCTCGCGGCGCGTGCCCGGGATCGGCACCACGTCGGCGCCCCGGTGCTGCACCCAGGCCAGGGCGAGCTGGCCCGCCGTGACGCCCTTCTCGGCCGCGAGTGCCGCCAGGGCGTCGACGATGGCGAGGTTGCGCTCCAGATTGCCGTCGGCGAAGCGCGGCTGCGAGCGGCGTACGTCGTTCGCCTCCAGGTCCGCGACCGAGGTGACCCGGCCCGTCAGGAAGCCCCGGCCGAGCGGCGAGAACGGCACGAGGCCGATGCCCAGCTCCCGGCACACCGGCGCCGTCTCCTCCTCCAGGTCACGGGTCCACAGCGACCACTCGCTCTGCAGCGCCGCGATCGGGTGCACGGCGTGCGCGCGCCGGATCGTCCGCGCGCTCGCCTCGGACAGGCCGAGGTGGCGCACCTTGCCCGCCGCGACCAGCTCCGCCATCGCGCCGACGGTCTCCTCGATCGGCACGTTCGGGTCGACGCGGTGCTGGTAGTACAGGTCGATGTGGTCGACGCCGAGCCGGGCGAGCGAGGCGTCGCAGGCCTGCCGCACGTACGCGGCGTCGCCGCGGATCAGCGGGGGCTCGCCGAGCCGGTTGGCGAAGCCGAACTTCGTGGCGATCACGGCCCGCTCGCGGCGCGCTCCGGACAGGGCGCGGCCGAGCAGCTCCTCGTTGTGCCCGGCGCCGTAGTAGTCGGCGGTGTCGAACAGGGTGACGCCGAGGTCGAGGGCGCGGTGCAGCGTGGCGATCGAACGGTCGTCGTCCGAGGTGCCGTAGCCGTGGCTCATCCCCATGCAGCCGAGCCCCTGAGCCGAGACGGTCAGCGCGCCGAGCGTGCGGGTGGGCAGGCCGGTCATGTCGTACCTCCAGGTGGTGCGGTGGTCTGCGCGGATCTCCGCGGTGCGGTGATCACGGCCGTGACAGTAGGAGTTGGAGCGCGCTCCAACGCAAGCGCCGCCCGGCGGGGGCCCGCTCCCCGTCACCGCTCGGCTGGGGCCCGCCCCCCTGTCGCCGTTCGGGGTGGCCGCAGGGCCGGGGCTGGGGCTGGCCGGATGGCCGTCCGGTGCACGCGTTCGTAGCGTGATCGGCGTTCGCGGACCGTCCTGCCCCTCCTCGCCACACCCCGGAGCGTCATGCGTGCCGTCACCTTCACCACGGCGGGCCTCGGGCTCGCCGTCCTGCTCGCGGGCGGTGTGCCCGCCGCCGGATCGCCGCACCCCACCGGCGCAGCCGCCCTCGCCGCGTACGAGAACCAGCACCTGACCTGGGGCGTCTGCTCGCCCGCGCAGAAGGAGCTGCGGGCGGCGGGCGCCCGGTGCACCCACGTCACCGTGCCGCTCGACTACGCCGACCCCGGCGGCCGCTCCCTGCGCATCGCGGTCTCCCGCATCGGGGCCGAGGTCCCGGCGGACCGGCGGCGCGGCGTCCTGCTGTCCAACCCGGGCGGGCCCGGCGGCACCGGCCTCGCCTACACCCTCGCCCTGCGCCCGGCCCTGAAGCGGGTGGCGGGCGCCTACGACCTCATCGGCTTCGACCCGCGCTTCCTCGGCGAGAGCAGCCCGCTGACCTGCGACCCGGCCCGCAAACCCGCCGAGCCGGGGCCGACCACCACGCCGCGCAGGGACTTCGAGGAGTCCCTGGCCGCCGCTCGCGAGGACGCCCGCCGCTGCCACGCGCGCGGCGACAACGCCCGGCTCCTCCCGCACGCCTCCTCGCGCAACGTCGCCCGTGACATGGACGTGATCCGCGCGGCCCTCGGCGAGCGCCGCCTCTCGTACTACGGCGTGTCGTACGGAGCCGACCTGGGCGCCACCTACGCGCAGCTGTTCCCGCGCCGCGTGGACCGCTTCGTCGTCGACTCCGTCACCGACCCGGCCGCCACGCAGTACGAGCAGTTCCAGCGCTCCGGCAGGCCCGCCGAGGCGGCCCTGGACGAGTGGGCGGCGTGGACGGCCCGCCGCGACGGGACCTACCACCTGGGCCGCACGGCCGCCGCGGTCCGCCACCAGGTGGAGGCGCTGCTCGCCCGCGCCGAGCGGCGGCCGCCGCGGGTCGACGGGCTGCGCCTGAACGCGCCGCTGCTGCGGATGATCCTCAAACAGCCCCTCGTCCAGGGCGAGAACGACCCGACGGCGGCGGCCGTCGTCCGGGACCTGGTCGCCGCCTCGCACGGCCGGCCCGTCGAGCCGGGGCCCGAACTCGCCCGCATGATCGCGCTGTTGAAGTCGCCCGAGCTCGCGGACGGCATGCTCGGCGGCGTGCTCTTCATGTGCGGCGACGGCGGCTGGCCCGCCGGCGGCTGGCCCGGCTCACCGGCGACGTACTGGCGGAACAGCCAGCGCAGCCGCGCCACCGAGCCCGTCTTCGGGCCGTTCGTGAACGGCATGACCGCGCCCTGCGCGTACTTCCCGAAGCCGCCGCGCGAGCCCGCCGTCACCATCGGCAACGACGTGCCCGTCCTGCTGCTCCAGGCCCGGCGCGACCACACCCCGTACCGCGACGCGCTCGCCATGCACCGGGCGCTGCGCGGCTCCCGCATGGTCACGGCGGACATCCGCGGGCACGGCGTCTACGGCCGCGCGGTCGACGGACTCGACCCGGTGCCGTGCGCCGACCGGGCCGTGAACGCCTACCTGGGCGGGGGCGGCCTGCCGCGCGCGGACGTCACCTGCCCGACGGCGCGCGCTACGCGAAGCGGTCCACGCCGGTGAGCTCGGCGGACAGCTCCCACAGCCGGGCCGCCGCCTCCGGGTCCCTGACCCACGGCTTGACCCCGCCGATCAGCATGTCGTCGGTGGTGGCGGGCTCGGCGACGTCGCAGTCCTGGCAGTAGGCGCCGCCGTGGTCCGCGAGCAGCGGCGAGGTGGCGGCCCACACGGCCGTCGCCGCGCCCTGCGCCGGGGACTTGAAGCCCGCCGCCGGAGTGCCGTCAGGGCCGAACCAGCCCCGGGCGAGCTGCTCCTCGCGCGGCACGTGCCGTTGCAGCGGCGTGAGGACGCTGCCCGGGTGCACGGCGAAGGCGCGCGGCCCCCGGGGCCCGGCGAGCCGGTCCAGGTGCAGGGCGAACAGCGCGTTGGCGGTCTTCGACTGCGCGTACGCGAGCCAGCGGTCGTAGCCCTCGTGGAAGTGCGGGTCGTGCCAGCGGACACCGGACAGGAAGTGCCCCGACGAGGCCACCGCCACGACCCGCGCCCGCCCCGGGGTCAGCGCCGGGGCGAGCCGGTTGACCAGGGCGTAGTGGCCCAGGTGGTTGACCGCGAAGTGCGCCTCCCAGCCGGGGCCCACCCGGGTCTCGGGGCAGGCCATGATGCCCGCGCCCGCGATCAGCAGGTCGACGGCGCGCCCCGCGTCCAGGACCCGGTCGGCGAAGGCGCGCACGCTGTCCAGGTCGGCGAGGTCCAGGGCGGCCACCTCCGTGCCGGGCACGCCGTCGAGGGCCGCCGCGGCCGCCCGGGGCCTGCGCGCGGGGACGAGCACCCGGGCACCGGCGCGGGCCAGCGCCCGGGTCGCCTCCAGGCCGAGGCCGGAGTGGCCGCCGGTGACGATCGCGGTCCTGCCCTCCAGGGAGATGCCCTTCAGCACGTCGTCGGCGGTGCTCCACGCGCCGTGCCCGGAACCGATCCTGCGCTGCTCTGCTGTCGTGGTCGTCATGGCGGGAACGCTAGGACCTAGACTGCGATCTAGATCAAGGACCGTGGCCCGGGTCGACAACCGTGATCCGGATCGAGGGCCGCGGCCCGGATCGAGGACTGTGGCCCGGACCGGGCCGAGCACGCGTGGAGGTCGAAGGTGGCGCAGCGCGCCGAGGGGATGTCCATCGGGCAGGTCGCCGAGGAGACCGGGCTCAGCGTGCACGCGCTGCGGTTCTTCGAGCGCGAGGAGCTGTTCCTGCGGCCGGTCCCGCGCACCGGTGGCGGGCGGCGCGTGTACGAGCCCACCGACGTGGAGTGGCTCCAGCTGTGCAACCGGCTGCGCGAGTCCGGGATGCCGATCGCGACCCTCAGGCGCTTCGCCCGCCTCGTCCGCTCGGGGCCGGGCAACGAGCCGGAGCGGCTCGCCCTGCTCCAGGAGCACGAGCGCGCCGTCCGTACGCGCAGGGCGGAACTCGACGCCGCCCTGGAGATCATCCACGGCAAGGTCACGGCGTACGAGAAGCACGTGCGCGAGGGCACGGCAGCGGGGGTCTGGGCCCCGGCCCCGCCCCGCTGACCCGGCGGTCCCCGCCGCCGGCCAGGGCCCGCGCGTGTCCGGTATCCGCCGCTCGGCCAGGGCCCTGTCGGGACCGGCGAGTCCACGAGATATCTTGATGTCGAGCAATGTTGCAGACGTGGAGCGGAGCACCCGGTGACTGACTCGACCATCATCTACACACACACTGACGAGGCCCCCGCCCTCGCGACGCATTCGTTCCTGCCCGTGATCCAGGCGTACGCCTCGACGGCCGGTGTCCGCGTCGAGACCCGTGACATCTCCCTGGCGGGCCGGATCATCGCGAGCTTCCCGGAGCGCCTGGAGCCGAGCCAGCGCATCGAGGACGCGCTCGCCGAGCTCGGCGAGCTGGCCAAGACGCCGCAGGCCAACATCATCAAGCTGCCGAACATCTCGGCGTCGATCCCGCAGCTCAAGGCGGCCGTGGCCGAGCTGCAGGAGCAGGGCTACGCGCTGCCGGACTACCCGGACGACCCCAAGACCGACGAGGAGCGCGACATCCGCGCCCGCTACGACAAGGTCAAGGGCTCCGCGGTCAACCCGGTCCTGCGCGAGGGCAACTCCGACCGCCGCGCCCCCGCGTCGGTCAAGAACTACGCCAAGGCGCACCCGCACCGCATGGGCGCCTGGACGGCCGACTCCAAGACCAACGTCGCCACCATGGGTGAGAACGACTTCCGGTCGACGGAGAAGTCCGTGGTGATCGAGAAGGCCGGCGCGCTCAAGATCGAGCTGGTCGCCGCCGACGGTTCCACCACCGTCCTGCGCGAGTCCGTCCCGGTCCTCGAGGGCGAGGTCGTCGACGCCTCCGTGATGCGCGTGGCCGCGCTGCGCGAGTTCCTGACCGCCCAGGTCGCCCGCGCCAAGGCCGACGGCGTGCTGTTCTCCGTGCACCTCAAGGCGACGATGATGAAGGTCTCCGACCCGATCGTCTTCGGCCACGTCGTGCGCGCCTTCTTCCCGAAGACCTTCGCGGCCTTCGGCGCCGACCTCGCGGCCGCGGGCCTGAGCCCGAACGACGGCCTCGGCGGCATCTACAAGGGCCTGGAGGCGCTGGCGAACGGCGCCGAGATCAAGGCGTCCTTCGAGGCCGAGCTGGCCGAGGGCCCGGACCTGGCGATGGTCGACTCCGACCGCGGCATCACCAACCTGCACGTGCCGTCCGACGTCATCGTCGACGCCTCGATGCCGGCCATGATCCGCACCTCGGGCCACATGTGGGACAAGAACGGCGCCGAGGCCGACACCCTCGCCGTCATCCCGGACTCCTCCTACGCGGGCGTCTACCAGGTCGCCATCGACGACTGCCGCGCCCACGGCGCCTACGACCCGGCCACCATGGGCTCGGTCCCGAACGTCGGCCTGATGGCGCAGAAGGCCGAGGAGTACGGCTCCCACGACAAGACCTTCGAGATCGCCACCGCCGGCACGGTCCGCCTGGTCGACGCCGAGGGCACCGTCCTCATCGAGCAGCCGGTCTCCGAGGGCGACATCTTCCGCGCCTGCCAGACCAAGGACGCGCCGATCAAGGACTGGGTGAAGCTGGCCGTCAGCCGCGCCCGCGCCACCGGCGACCCGGCCGTGTTCTGGCTGGACGAGACCCGCGCGCACGACGCCAACCTGATCGCCAAGGTCCGGGCGTACCTGCCGGAGTTCGACACCGAGGGCCTGGACATCAAGATCCTGTCCCCGGTCGAGGCCACCAAGCTGTCGGTGGAGCGCATCCGCCAGGGCCTCAACACGATCTCCGTCACGGGCAACGTGCTGCGTGACTACCTGACCGACCTGTTCCCGATCCTGGAGCTCGGCACCAGCGCCAAGATGCTCTCGGTGGTCCCGCTGATGAACGGCGGCGGCCTGTTCGAGACCGGCGCCGGCGGCTCCGCCCCGAAGCACGTCCAGCAGCTGGTCAAGGAGAACTACCTGCGCTGGGACAGCCTCGGCGAGTTCCTCGCGCTCGCGGTCTCCTTCGAGCACCTGGCGCAGACCACGGGCAACGCCCGCGCCCAGGTCCTCGCCGACACCCTGGACCGCGCCACGGCCTCCTTCCTGGAGGAGGACAAGTCGCCGAGCCGCAGGCTGGGTGGTATCGACAACCGCGGCAGCCACTTCTACCTGTCCCTGTACTGGGCCCAGGAGCTGGCCAAGCAGACCGACGACGCCCAGCTCGCCGAGGCCTTCGGCCCGCTCGCCAAGACGCTGACCGAGCAGGAGCAGCGCATCGTGGACGAGCTGCTCGCCGTCCAGGGCTCCCCGGCCGACATCGGCGGCTACTACCAGCCGGACGCCGCCAAGGCCGCGGCCGTCATGCGCCCGTCGGCCACGTTCAACGAGGCCATCGCGTCGCTCGCGTAACGGCGCCCGCCTGCCAGGTGTCATGAGGCAAGCACCGCTCGCCCCGGTCGGCAACCGCCGACCGGGGCGGTCGTGTCTTGGCCACCGGACACCGGTGCCGCCCGGGAGGCCGGGCGGCACAAGATCTCCATTGCATAGATCTGCAATACCTTGTATATTCATGCCATTCACGAGGAGGAGTCATGACGGTACGCGCTGCGGTGGCGGGGGCGAGCGGATACGCGGGCGGGGAACTGCTGCGCACGCTGCTCACGCACCCCGAGGTCGAGATCGGCACCCTCACCGCCAACTCGAACGCGGGCCAGCCGCTCGGTGCCCTCCAGCCGCACCTGACGCCGCTCGCCGAGCGCGTCCTGGAGCCGACCACCGCCGCATCCCTCGCCGGGCACGACGTCGTCTTCCTCGCGCTGCCGCACGGCCAGTCCGCCGCGGTCGCCGAGCAGCTCGGCCCGGACGTGCTCGTGGTGGACATGGGGGCGGACTTCCGCCTCAAGGACGCCGCGGACTGGGAGAAGTTCTACGGCAGCGAGCACGCGGGCACCTGGCCGTACGGCCTGCCGGAGCTGCCGGGCGCCCGCGCCGCCCTCGCGGGCAGCAAGCGCATCGCCGTGCCCGGCTGCTACCCGACGGCGGTCTCGCTCGCGCTGTTCCCGGCGTACGCGGCGGGGCTCGTGGAGGACGAGGCGGTGATCGTCGCGGCCTCCGGCACCTCGGGCGCGGGCAAGGCGCCCAAGCCCCACCTCCTCGGCTCCGAGGTCATGGGCTCCATGTCGCCGTACGGCGTGGGCGGCGTGCACCGGCACACCCCCGAGATGATCCAGAACCTCAGCGCGGCCGCGGGCACCCGCGTGTCGGTCTCCTTCACGCCCACCCTCGCCCCCATGCCGCGCGGCATCCTCGCCACGTGCAGCGCCAAGGCCAGGCCGGGCGTCACCGCGGAGAGCGTGCGCGCCGCGTACGAGAAGGCGTTCGCCGACGAGCCCTTCGTGCGCCTGCTCCCGGAGGGCCAGTGGCCCGCCACGGCCTCCGTCCACGGCTCCAACGCCGTGCACGTCCAGGTCGCCCACGACCCGGGCTCCGGCCGCGTGATCGTGATCAGCGCCATCGACAACCTCAGCAAGGGCACCGCGGGCGGCGCGGTGCAGAGCATGAACATCGCCCTGGGGCTCCCGGAGGAGCTGGGGCTCTCTACGATCGGAGTCGCACCGTGAGTGTCACGGCAGCCAAGGGATTCCAGGCTGCGGGTATCGCCGCCGGAATCAAGGAGAACGGCAACCCGGACCTGGCCCTCGTGGTCAACAACGGGCCCCGCCTCGCCGCCGCGGGCGTCTTCACCTCCAACCGCGTGAAGGCCGCCCCCGTGCTCTGGTCCGAGCAGGTCCTCAAGGGCGGGCAGGTGTCCGCGGTCGTCCTCAACTCCGGCGGCGCCAACGCCTGCACCGGACCGAAGGGCTTCCAGGACACCCACGCCACCGCGGAGAAGGCGGCCGAGGTGCTCGGGGTGAACGCGGCCGAGGTCGCCGTCGCCTCCACCGGCCTCATCGGCGTCACGCTGCCCATGGACAAGCTCCTGCCGGGCGTCGAGACGGCCGCGGCCGCGCTCTCCCCGCACGGCGGCGAGAAGGCCGCCATCGCCATCAAGACGACCGACAGCGTGCACAAGACGGCCGTCTTCGAGGGCGACGGCTGGACCGTCGGCGGCATGGCCAAGGGCGCGGGCATGCTCGCCCCCGGCCTCGCCACCATGCTGGTCGTCCTCACCACGGACGCCGACCTGCCCGCCGCCGACCTGGACAAGGCGCTGCGCGAGGCGACCCGGCTCACCTTCGACCGGGTCGACTCCGACGGCTGCATGTCCACCAACGACACCGTGCTGCTCCTGGCCTCCGGTGCCGCTCAGGTCGCGCCGGGGCAGGCGGAGTTCGCCGAGGCCGTCCGCACGGTCTGCGACGACCTGGCCCGGCAGCTCATCGGCGACGCCGAGGGCGCGAGCAAGGACATCCGCATCGAGGTCGTGGGCGCCGCGAGCGAGGACGACGCCGTCGAGGTGGGCCGCTCCATCGCCCGCAACAACCTCCTCAAGTGCGCCCTCCACGGCGAGGACCCCAACTGGGGCCGCGTCCTGTCGGCCATCGGCACCACCGGCGCGGTCTTCGAGCCCGACCGGCTGAACGTCGCGATCAACGACGTCTGGGTCTGCCGGAACGGCTCGGTGGGCGAGGACCGCGACCTCGTCGACATGCGCTACCGCGAGGTGCGGATCACCGCCGACCTGGCCGCGGGCACCGAGTCCGCCGTCATCTGGGCCAACGACCTCACCGCCGACTACGTCCACGAGAACAGCGCCTACTCGTCCTGAGCCCGGCGGGACCGCACGGTCCCGCCCCGGGCGGCCCGTCCTGAACCCGAGGACCCTGAACACCCCATGAGCACCCGCAAGCACACCGCTCTGCCCAAGGCGCAGATCCTCATCGAGGCGCTGCCCTGGCTGACCCGGCACCGCGGCAAGACCGTCGTCATCAAGTTCGGCGGCAACGCCATGGTGGACGCCGAACTCAAGGCGGCCTTCGCCCAGGACGTCGTCTTCCTGCACCACGCGGGCCTGCGCCCCGTCGTGGTGCACGGCGGCGGCCCGCAGATCAGCGCCCAGCTCGACAAGCAGGGCCTGGTCAGCGAGTTCAAGGCGGGTCTGCGCGTCACGACGCCGGAGGCCATGGACGTCGTCCGCATGGTCCTCGCCGGGCAGGTGCAGCGGGAGCTGGTGGGGCTGCTCAACGAGCACGGCCCGCTGGCCGTGGGGCTGACCGGCGAGGACGCGCACACCATCACCGCGACCCGGCACCGCCCGCTGATCGACGGCGAGCCCGTCGACATCGGGCGGGTCGGCGAGGTCACCGGCATCGACACCGGCGCCATCGAGGCGCTGCTCGCCGACGGCCGCATCCCGGTCGTCTCCTCGATCGCCCGCTCCCAGGACGAAGGTGACACCGGGCATGTCTACAACGTCAATGCTGATACGGCGGCTGCGGCACTCGCTGCGGCGCTTGGTGCCGAGACGCTGATGGTCCTCACCGACGTGGAGGGCCTCTACGAGGACTGGCCGCGCAGCGACGAGGTGATCAGCCGCCTCACCGCCGCCGAGCTGGAGAAGCTCCTTCCCGAGCTGTCCAGCGGCATGGTGCCCAAGATGAAGGGCTGTCTGCACGCGGTGCGCAACGGCGTGCAGACGGCCCGCGTCATCGACGGCCGCGTACAGCACTCGATCCTGCTTGAGATTTTCACGGATGAAGGAATCGGCACGATGGTCGTGCCCGACGAGCTGACCGAGGGAGCCACGGCATGACCGCCGCCACCCCGTCCACCGACGCCAACCAGTTGCTGACCGAGCGCTGGCGGGGCGCGCTCATGGACAACTACGGCACGCCGCGCCTGCCCCTGGTGCGCGGCGCGGGCAGCAGGCTCTGGGACGCGGACGGCAAGGAGTACGTCGACTTCGTCGGCGGCATCGCGGTGAACGCGCTCGGTCACGGGCACCCGGCCGTGGTGGACGCCGTCTCCCGGCAGATCGCCGCGCTCGGCCACGTCTCGAACCTCTTCGTCGCCGAGCCGCCCGTCGCGCTCGCCGAGCGGCTGCTCCAGCTCTTCGGCCGCGACGGCCGCGTGTACTTCTGCAACTCCGGCGCGGAGGCCAACGAGGGCGCCTTCAAGATCGGCCGGCTGACGGGCCGACCGCACATGGTCGCCACCGACGGCGGCTTCCACGGCCGCACGATGGGCGCGCTCGCCCTCACCGGCCAGCCCGGAAAGCAGCAGCCGTTCCTGCCGCTGCCCGGGGACGTGACGCACGTACCGTACGGAGACGCCGACGCCCTGCGCGCGGCGGTCACCGAGGACACGGCCTTCGTGATCATCGAGCCGATCCAGGGCGAGAACGGCGTCGTCGTGCCGCCCGCCGGATATCTGCGGGCCGCCCGCGAGATCACCCGCGCCACCGGCACCCTCCTCGTCCTCGACGAGGTGCAGACCGGCGTCGGCCGTACGGGCCACTGGTTCGCGCACTTCGCGGACGAGGACGTGCTCCCCGACGTCGTCACCCTCGCCAAGGGGCTCGGCGGCGGTCTGCCGCTCGGCGCCACCGTCGCCTTCGGCGAGGCCGCGGCCCTGCTGCGGCCGGGCCAGCACGGCACGACCTTCGGCGGCAACCCCGTCGCCTGCGCCGCCGGACTCGCCGTGCTCGACACCATCGCGGCCGAGGGGCTGCTCGACCGCACCAAGCGCGCGGGCGAACGGCTCCGGGACGGAATCGAGTCAGCGGGGCACGGCATGGTCGACCATGTCAGGGGCGCGGGCCTCCTGCTGGGTATGGTGCTCACCGAGCCGCTGGCCGCGCAGGTGCAGCGGGCGGCTCAGGACGCCGGCTTCCTGGTCAACGCGCCCGCCCCCGATGTCGTACGGCTCATGCCGGCCCTGAACGTGGGCGACACCGAGGTGGACGCCTTCCTCCGGGCCCTGCCCGGCGTCCTCGACCAGGCCGCGGCCGCGGCGAACGGGGACGGACGATCCGGAGAATGAGACGACGATGAGCCATGCGCAGCGCAACGAGCGAGGGGAGTCCGCCGGGCCCGCGGTGCCGCAGACCCGTACCGCACGCCACCGCAGGATCGTCGACATCCTCAACCGGCAGCCGGTGCGCTCGCAGAGCCAGCTGGCGAAGCTCCTGGCCGACGACGGCCTGAGCGTCACCCAGGCGACCCTCTCGCGCGACCTCGACGAGCTGAACGCCGTCAAGATCCGCAACGCCGAGGGCGACCTGATCTACGCCGTGCCGAGCGAGGGCGGCTTCCGCACCCCGCGCGCCCCGCTCGGCGAGTCGGCGAAGGAGGAGCGGATGCGGCGCCTGTCCGGCGAGCTCCTCATCTCCGCCGAGGCCTCCGCCAACCTCGTGGTGCTGCGCACTCCGCCCGGAGCGGCCCAGTTCCTGGCCTCCGCGATCGACCAGGCCGAGCTGCACGACATCCTCGGCACGATCGCGGGCGACGACACGGTGATGCTGATCAGCAGGGATGCGACCGGGGGCCAGGCCCTGGCCGACCATCTGCTGCGGCTCGCGTCCAACGAGCACTGAGGCCGGCCCCTGGCCTTGGCTTGGCCTGATCGGCCCGCGGCCTCGTCCTCACTCGCCGGACGGGCCCGAGGGGCCGCGGCTCGCCTTGTCCCGGTGGGCCATCCACGCCGCCACCAGCGAGCCCGACACGTTGTGCCAGACCGAGAAGACCGCCGCGGGCAGGGCCGCCAGCGGGCTGAAGTGGGCGGTGGCCAGGGACGCGGCCAGGCCCGAGTTCTGCATGCCCACCTCGAAGGCCATCGCGCGGGACGCGGGCGTCCCGAGCCGGGCCAGCCGGCCCGCGCCGTAGCCGAGGGCGAGGCCCAGCCCGTTGTGCAGCACCACCGCGAGCAGCACGAGCGCGGCGGCCGACTTGATGGCCGCCGCGCTGCCCGCGACGACCACCGCCACGATGACGGCGATGGTGGCGGCGGACAGCCACGGCAGCGCGCCGAGCGCCCGGTCCGCGTACCGGCCGAGGAACAGCCGCGCCAGCAGGCCCGCGACGACGGGCAGCAGCACCGTCTTGAGGATGTCCGTCACCATCGAGCCGGTGTCCACCGGCAGGTACTCGCCCGCGAGCAGCAGGGTCAGCGGCGGTGTGACGAGCGGGGCGACCATCGTGGAGACGGTGGCGACCGACACCGAGAGGGCGACGTCGCCGCGCGCCAGATAGGTCACGACGTTCGACGCCGTGCCGCTGGGCGCGCACCCGACCAGGACCACCCCGGCCGCCAACTGCGGTGACAGGTCCAGGGCGTGGGCGACCAGCCAGCCGAGGCCCGGCATGATTGCGGATGGGGTCTCCCCTGCTCATTAAGAGCTTGGGGAAGGGCGACGAGGCCGAGCGCCACGGCCCAGGGCCTGCGTGCGACCCCCTGGAAGTCCGCCGGGGTCATCGTCAGGCCCATGCAGAACGTCACCACGCCGAGCAGATACGGCACGCCCGGCTTCCAGCCCGCGAAGGCGTCCGGCGCCGCGAGCCCGACGGCGCCCGCGGCGAGCACCAGGACGGGAAAGACGGTGACGGCCCGGCGCGCGGCCCGTTCGGTACCGCTCGGGGCCCCGACGGGCCCCGCGGAGCCGGGGGTTGTCTGTTCGTTCCGCACCGGGTGATGCAACGTCCAGCGGCCGTGGGGGCGCAACCCCGTCTCGATATGTGGTCGCTACACGCGTCCCGTTCGGCCCCGACGGGGTGTCCTGCGCCGCCCGGCGGAGTTGTGAGGGGTGGGCGGCGGCCGTTCGTGCCCTGGATTGACGAAACATACGGAGCAGTGCATACTCATGCATGTCAGTGAATGCACTGAGCGAGCGAATGCACTGTGAGGAGAAACCCGTGACCGAGCGCGTCGTACTCGCCTACTCGGGCGGCCTGGACACCTCCGTCGCCATCGGCTGGATCGCCGAGGAGACGGGCGCCGAGGTCATCGCCGTCGCCGTGGACGTCGGCCAGGGCGGCGAGGACCTGGACGTCATCCGCAAGCGCGCGCTCGCCTGCGGTGCCGTCGAGGCCGAGGTCGCGGACGCCAAGGACGAGTTCGCCGACGAGTACTGCCTCCCGGCGATCAAGGCCAACGCCCTCTACATGGACCGGTATCCGCTGGTCTCCGCCCTCTCCCGGCCGACCATCGTCAAGCACCTGGTGGCCGCCGCGAACAAGCACGGCGCGGGCATCGTGGCCCACGGCTGCACCGGCAAGGGCAACGACCAGGTGCGGTTCGAGGCCGGCATCCAGGCGCTCGGCCCGGACCTGAAGTGCATCGCCCCCGTGCGGGACTACGCGATGACGCGGGACAAGGCCATCGCCTTCTGCGAGGACAAGGGCCTGCCGATCGCGACCAGCAAGAAGTCGCCGTACTCCATCGACCAGAACGTCTTCGGGCGGGCCGTCGAGACGGGCTTCCTGGAGGACATCTGGAACGCCCCGATCGAGGACGTCTACGAGTACACCTCCAACCCCGCGACCCCCCGCGAGGCCGACGAGGTCGTCCTCACCTTCAAGGAGGGCGTCCCGGTCGCCATCGACGGCAGGCCCGTCACGGTCCTCCAGGCGATCCAGCAGCTCAACGAGCGGGCGGGCGCCCAGGGCATCGGCCGGATCGACATGGTCGAGGACCGGCTCGTCGGCATCAAGTCCCGTGAGGTGTACGAGGCCCCGGGCGCGATCGCGCTGATCACCGCCCACCAGGAGCTGGAGAACGTGACGGTCGAGCGGGAGCTCGCCCGCTACAAGCGGCAGGTCGAGCAGCGCTGGGGCGAGCTGGTCTACGACGGCCTGTGGTTCTCCCCCCTCAAGCGGGCCCTCGACGGCTTCATCAACGAGGCCAACCAGCACGTCAGCGGCGACATCCGGATGACCCTGCACGGCGGCCGCGCCGTCGTCACCGGCCGGAAGTCCGAGCAGTCGCTGTACGACTTCAACCTTGCGACGTACGACACGGGCGACACCTTCGACCAGTCGAAGGCCCAGGGCTTCATCGACATCTTCGCCCTGTCGTCGAAGATCGCCGCGAAGAGGGACCTGGCGTAGGCGAATCAGCCCCTCCGGCGTTTGAGGAGCGGGGGTCCGGGGGCGGAGCCCCCGGTTTCGGGAAGGGGCGGGGTGGGGGAGAGGAACCCCCTCCCCGCCCACCGCACACCAAGGAGCAACCGTGAGCAGCAACACCGGCGAAGTCCGCCTCTGGGGCGGCAGGTTCGCCGACGGCCCCGCAGAAGCGCTGGCGCAACTCTCCGCCTCGGTGCACTTCGACTGGCGCCTCGCGCCGTACGACATCGCGGGCTCCCGAGCCCACGCGCGCGTGCTGCACAAGGCCGGGCTGCTCACCGAGGACGAGCTGACCCGGATGATCGCCGGGCTCGACCGGCTCGAAGCGGACGTGGCGTCCGGCGCGTTCGTGGGCACCGTCGCCGACGAGGACGTGCACACCGCCCTGGAGCGGGGCCTCCTGGAGCGGCTCGGCCCGGACCTCGGCGGCAAGCTGCGCGCCGGCCGCTCCCGCAACGACCAGGTGGTCACGCTCTTCCGGATGTACCTGCGGGACCACGCCCGGATCGTCGGCGGCCTGATCACCGACCTCCAGGAGGCGCTGATCGGCCTCGCCGAGGCCCACCCGGACGTCGCCATGCCGGGCCGCACCCACCTCCAGCACGCCCAGCCGGTGCTCTTCGCCCACCACGTCCTCGCGCACGCCCAGTCCCTGGCCCGGGACGCCGAGCGGCTGCGGCAGTGGGACGGCCGGGCCGCGGTGTCGGCGTACGGATCCGGGGCCCTGGCCGGGCAGTCGCTCGGCCTCGACCCGGAGGCGGTGGCCGAGGACCTCGGCTTCGAGCGCGGCTCGGCCGCCAACTCCATCGACGGCACGGCCTCGCGCGACTTTGTCGCCGAGTTCGCCTTCATCACCGCCATGATCGGCGTGAACCTCTCCCGGATCGCCGAGGAGGTCATCATCTGGAACACGAAGGAGTTCTCCTTCGTCACGCTCCACGACGCCTTCTCCACCGGTTCGTCGATCATGCCGCAGAAGAAGAACCCGGACATCGCCGAGCTGGCCCGGGGCAAGTCCGGGCGCCTCATCGGCAACCTCACCGGCCTCATGGCCACCCTCAAGGCGCTCCCGCTCGCGTACAACCGCGACCTCCAGGAGGACAAGGAGCCCGTCTTCGACTCCTGCGACCAGCTGGAGGTCCTGCTGCCCGCCTTCACCGGCATGATGGCGACGCTCACGGTCCACCGCGAGCGCATGGAGGAGCTGGCCCCCGCCGGGTTCTCGCTCGCCACGGACATCGCCGAGTGGCTGGTCAAGCAGGGCGTGCCGTTCCGCGTCGCGCACGAGGTCGCGGGGGAGTGCGTCAAGGAGTGCGAGGCGCACGGCATCGAGCTCGACCAGCTCAGCGACGAGCAGTTCGCGAAGATCTCCCCGCATCTGACCCCCGAGGTCCGCACCGTACTGAACGTGCCGGGCGCCCTCGCCTCCCGCGACGGCCGCGGCGGCACCGCGCCCTCGGCGGTGGCCGCCCAGCTCGCCGAGATCAAGAAGGACGTGGCCGCCCAGCGCGAGTGGGCGACGGCCCGCAGCGCCTAGCGGAGCGGGCCCGGGGCGCCCCGCCGGGGCCCGCCCGTCCACGGAGGGCTACGTTGAACGGAGGGGAGTGCGCCGCCCGCGCACTCCCCTCACCGCGTCCCACCCCCGAAGCGTGGAGCCCCACATGCCCTTCTCCCGCCTGGCCGAAGCCACCACCCCGACCGCCCACATCGGCCTCGGCCTGGCCGCCGTCGGCCGGCCCGGCTACATCACCCTGGGCCGCGAGGCCGACCTGCCGCCGTCCCGCAGCGTCGAGGCCCTGCGCGAGCGCGCGTTCGAACTCCTCGACGCCGCCTACGCGCTCGGCGTGCGGTACGTCGACGCGGCCCGCTCCTACGGCCGCTCCGAGGAGTTCCTCGCCGACTGGCTGGCGAGCAGGCCCGGCGTCGACGACGTCGTCGTCGGCAGCAAGTGGGGCTACACCTACACGGCCGACTGGCGCACCGACGCCGCCGCGCACGAGGTCAAGGACCACAGCGTCAGCGCGTACGACCGCCAGCGCGCCGAGAGCGCCGCGCTGCTCGGCGGGCGGCTCGACCTCTACCAGATCCACTCGGTCACGCCCGAGAGCCCGGCGCTCGCCGACAAGGAGCTGCACGCCCGGCTCGCGGACCTCGCCGCCGAGGGCGTCACCGTCGGCCTGTCCGTGAGCGGCCCCCAGCAGGCCGCCGCGATCCGCGCCGCCCTGGACGTGACGGTCGGCGGCGAGCGGCTCTTCCACACCGTGCAGGCGACCTACAACGCCCTGGAGACCTCGGCGGGCCCCGCGCTCGCCGAGGCCCACGAGGCGGGCCTGACCGTCCTGGTCAAGGAGGGCATGGCCAACGGCCGCCTCGCGGGCGAGCACGCCCCGGCCGCCTTGCGCGCCGTCGCCGAGCGGACCGGTCTCGGCTGCGACGCGGTCGCCCTCGCCCTGGTGCTGCGCCGCCCGTGGGCCGGTGTCGTGCTCTCCGGCGCCGCCACCTCCGTACAGCTCGTGTCGAACCTGCACGCCACGGCCGTCGACCTGGACGCACAGGACCTGGAGTGCGTCGAGGCCCTCGCCGAGGAGCCCGCCGCGTACTGGAGCACGCGGGCCGCGCTGCCCTGGCACTGAGAGACCACCGCTCCGCCCCGGCCTCAAGACCTGCATGCCTCTCATGAGACACAAATGTCTCATGTGGACTATGGTTGTCTCATGTCTGTCGACCGCGACCAGGTGCTGCGCAGTGCCGCCGCCCTGCTCACCCGCAAGGGCTCCGCGACCATGGACGAGGTCGCGAAGGCCGCCGGCGTCAGCCGGGCCACCCTCCATCGTCACTTCGCCGGCCGTGACGCGCTCGTCCGCGCGCTCGAGGACCTCGGCCTGAGGGAGTGCGAGCTGGCCCTGGACGCCGCCCGCCTCGACGCGGGCGGCGCCGGGGACGCCCTGCGGCGCCTGGTCAAGGAGCTTCAGCCCGCCGCGGGACTGCTCGCGTTCCTCGTCACGGAGAACGCGCTGTTCGAGGGCGTGACCCAGCACGAGGGCTGGTCCCGGATCGACACCCGAGTGGCCGAGCTGTTCCGGCGCGGTCAGGAGAGCGGCGAGTTCCGCATCGACCTGACCCCGGTCTGGCTCACCGAGGCCCTGTACGGCCTCGTCAGCTCCGGCGCCTGGGCCGTCCTCGACGGCCGCGTCGCGGCCAAGGACTTCAGCTACATGATCGCCGAGCTGCTCATCGGCGGAGCACAACGGAGAGTGGAATCATGACCCGCACCGCACAGCGCACCCCGTCGGCCGAGGTGGCCCGGCCGCCCGGCCGCTGGCTGGCCCTGGCCGTGCTCGTCCTCGCCGTCCTGCTCGTCGCCGTGGACGCCACCGTCCTCGGCCTCGCGACGCCGTACATCAGCGAGGACCTCAAGCCCTCGGGGACCCAGCTCCTGTGGATCGGCGACGTCTACTCCTTCGTGATCGCCGGTCTGCTGGTGTCCATGGGCAGCCTCGGCGACCGCATCGGCCGCAAGAAGCTGCTGCTCGTCGGAGCCGTCGCCTTCGGCGCGGTGTCCGTGCTCAACTCCTACGCCACCACGCCGGAGCTGATGATCCTGGCCCGGGCGCTGCTCGGTGTCGCGGGCGCCACCCTGATGCCCTCGACCCTCGCGCTGATCCGGAACATCTTCCACGACCCGCGCGAGCGCAGCATCGCCGTCGGCGTGTGGGGCGCGATGGCCTCGGCGGGCGCGGCGATCGGCCCGGTCGTCGGCGGCTTCCTGCTCGAACACTTCTGGTGGGGCTCGGTCTTCCTGATCAACCTGCCCGTGATGGCCGTCCTCGTCCTCGTCGGCGTCAAGCTGCTCCCCGAGTCGAAGAACCCCGCACCCGGCCCCTGGGACCTGATCAGCGTCGCCCTGTCGCTCATCGGCATGATCGCCGTGGTGTACGCGATCAAGGAGGCGGCGGCGGGCGGCGCGGGCTGGGAGGTGCTGGCCGCGGGCGTCGTCGGCGTCGCGGCGCTCACCTGGTTCGTCCGGCGGCAGCTCACCCTTGAGGCGCCGCTGCTCGACATGCGGCTCTTTCGCAACCGCGGCTTCTCCGCCGCGGTCCTGGCCGACCTGCTGACCATCCTCGGCCTGTCCGGCCTGGTCTTCTTCCTGTCGCAGTTCCTGCAACTCGTGCAGGGCAGGCGGCCCTTCGAGGCAGGCCTCGCCGAGCTGCCCGCCGCGCTCGGCGCGGTGACGGCGGGTCTGATCGCGGGCCTGGTGGCGCGCCGCTTCTCGGTGCGGTCCGTGGTCGCGGGCGGGCTCGCGGCGGTGGGCCTCGCCCTCGCCTCGCTCACCACCCTGAGCCAGCACACGGGCTATCCGCTCCTCGGCGCCGCGCTCCTGGTGGTCGGCGTCGGCGCGGGCTTCGCCTTCACGGTGACCGCCGACGTGATCCTGTCCAGCGTGCCCAAGGAGCAGGCGGGCGCCGCGTCCGCGGTCTCGGAGACGGCCTACGAACTGGGCGCTGCCCTCGGCATCGCCCTGCTCGGCTCCATCGTCACCGGCGTCTACCGCGACTTCACGGCCCCGGCCGGCACCCCGCCCGACGCCGCGGCGGCCGCCCACGAGTCCCTCGGCGGCGCCGTCGAGGCGAGCGCTGGGCTGCCGGAGCACACGGCGGGCCCCCTGGTGTCGGCGGCGCAGGAGGCCTTCGTCGACGGCCTGCGGGTCGCCGCGGGCGTGGGCGCCGCGGTGCTGCTCGCCACGGCGGTCGCGGCCTGGTTCCTGCTCAAGGGGCAGAAGCTGGAGGAGGGCGTCGAGCACCCCTGACGCCACCGCCGCCCGGACCCGGCGAAGCGCCTGTACGCGGCGAAGGGCCCGTACACAGCGAAGGGTCCGTATACGGCGAAGCGCCCGTACACGGCGAAGGGCCGCACCCCGCGCGGGGTGCGGCCCTTCGCCGTGTCGCGGCCCGGCTCAGGCCGCCTTCGCCTTCGTGGCGTACATGTCCACGTACTCCTGCCCGGACAGGCGCATGACCTCCGTCATCACGGAGTCCGTCACCGCGCGCAGTACGTAGCGGTCGCGGTCCATGCCGTCGTAGCGCGAGAACTCCATCGCCTCGCCGAAGCGGACCGTCACCCGGCCCGGCCGCGGCAGGCCCTTGCCGCCCGGCTGCAGCTTGTCCGTGCCGATCATGGCGAACGGCACCACGGGCGCGCCCGTCATCAGCGTGAGCCGGGCGATGCCGGTGCGGCCGCGGTAGAGGCGGCCGTCGGGGGAGCGGGTCCCCTCCGGGTAGATGCCGAACATCTGGCCGTCGTCCAGGACCCGCTTGCCGGTCATCAGGGCGGCCACGCCGCCCCGGCCGCCGTCGCGGTCCACCGGGATCATGCCGACGCCGGTGAAGAACCAGGCCATCGCGCGGCCCTTGAGGCCCTTGCCCGTGACGTACTCGTCCTTGCCGATGAAGTAGACCGGCCGGTCACAGACCACGGGCAGGATCATCGAGTCGATGAACGTCAGGTGGTTTCCGGCCAAAATGACGGGACCGGTCCCGGGGATGTTCTCGGCACCCTCTACCCGCGTGCGGAACGTCAGGCGCAAGATCGGTCCGAGCACTGCCTTCAGGAGCGCTAGACGGGACAACGGTTCCTCCGGTGTCAACGGGTCGACGGCAAGTCGCTGCAGGTGAGGACCATACTCGCGGGTCCCCGTTGAACGCACATCGGGTTCATGCGACCGATACGCAGAGTTGACCTGAGTTTGCGCGCCCCTTGCCCCACGAGGGTCCTACCAGCACGACCGTATCGCCGTACGAACTGCGCCGCTTGTCCGAGTGGCCCTTCTCACGCTCCCCGCGGGCCGCGTCCGGAAGCCCGCCACGGGGCCCGGACGCCTTGAAGCCCGGCGTTCTCCCGCGCCGGGCACGCGCGCCCTCGCGCCCCGCGCGGCCTTCGGCCATCGCGCGTCACCCGTACGTTCGACCCCGGGTCTCCCGTACGTCACCTGTCGCCACCTACGATCGGTGCCGCTTTGTCAGGTGCAAGGCGGCACACGGCAGTACACGAAGAGGGAGCCCTGATGGCGAACGAGGAATACGGCGCGACGGCCGAGCGGCGGACGGGGACGAGCCCGGGGCGGCGGGCGGTCCTGGGGGCCGCGGTCCTCGGCGCTGGCGCGGCCGTCGCTGGCGCGCCCGGCGTGGCGAGAGCCGAGGGCCGCCACGGCAAGGGCCACGGGCACGGCCACGGCGACGAACTGCCGGTGCCCACGGTCATCGCGCACCGCGGCACCAGCGGCTACCGGCCCGAGCACACGCTCGGCTCCTACCAACTCGCCCTGGACATGGGCGCGGACGTCATCGAGCAGGACGTCGTGCCCACCAAGGACGGCCATCTCGTATGCCGTCACGAGAACGACATCACCGCGACCACGGACGTCGCCGCGCACCCGGAGTTCGCCGGCCGCAAGACGACCAAGTCCGTGGACGGCGTCCAGCTCACCGGCTGGTTCACCGAGGACTTCACGCTCGCCGAGCTGAAGACGCTGCGCGCCAAGGAGCGCATCCCCGGCACCCGCCAGCGCAACACGCTCTACGACGGCCGCTGGGACGTCCCCACCCTGGAGGAGGTCCTGCGCTGGGCCGAGCGCGCGGGCCGCGAGCGCGGCCGCCGGGTCTGGCTGCACATCGAGACCAAGCACCCCACCTACTTCCGCAAGCTGGGCCTCGGCCTCGAAGAGCCCCTCGCCAAGCTCCTGCGCCGCTACAACCGCCACCGCAGGCACTCGCCGAACTTCCTGCAGTCCTTCGAGCCCAGCAGCATCCAGCGCCTGCGCAAGCTCGTCGACGCGCCCGGCGTGGTCCTGCTGTCGTCCGCGAACTCCCGCCCCTGGGACTTCGTCGAGGCGGGCGACCCGCGCACCGTCGCCGACCTCATCAAGCCCGAGGGCCTGCGCTGGATGGCCTCGTACGCCAAGGGCATCGGCCCGACCCTCGACCTGATCATCCCCAAGGGCCCGGACGGCAGGCTCCTGGAGCCGACCACGCTGGTGCGCGACGCGCACGCCGAGGACCTGATCCTGCACCCGTACACGATGCGCAACGAGAACACCTTCCTGCCCGCCGACTTCAAGAAGGGCACGGACCCCAACGCGTACGGCGACGCCTTCGGCGCGTTCAAGAAGTACTTCGCCACCGGCATCGACGGGATCTTCTCCGACAACGCGGACACGGCGCTCCTCGCCGCCGCCGACTTCCGCGACGGCGGCACTGTCAACGAATGACGGAGAACTCCCGGTTGGAGTGAGCCGCGGCCGTTTCGGAAACCCGGCGCCGAAACGGCCGCGTCGTCGCGGATATGACGCCCTCGCTCTCGCCCGACCTCGTCACCGCCCTGCGTCCGCTGCTCGCCGCGGAGGCCTCGGCGGAGGCGCACGGCTCCGGCGCCGAACCCGGCGACCTCGAGCAGGCCGTGTGGCTGCGCCTGATCGAACACCTGGACGCCAAGGGGTCCCTCGCCGACCCCGCGGGATGGCTGCGCACCGCCGTTCGCGACGAGGCCCACCGCAGCCGCCACGCCGCCCGCCGCGAGCGGCCGTACGTCACCGAACCGGCCGACGACCTCCAGGGCGGGCCCGAGCAGCGCGTGCTGCGGGCCGACCGGCACCGGATCCTGCACGCGGCCGTCCGCAAGCTCCCCGGACGGTGTCCTCGGCTCCTGGCTGCACTTCTGTCGCCGAAGGACCTCACTTACCGTGAAATCGCAGGAGAGTTGGGAATGTCACAAGGATCTTTGGGGCCAGAACGTTCCCGGTGCCTGGGATGCCTGCGCAGAATGCTCGCGCAAGAGGTTGCGACTCCTGGCCCGTGGGGAAAGGAGTGAGGGACAACCGGTGGAGCAGGTGAGCGGGAGGCATGCACACATGGGCATGAGCGTGACCATCTCGGAGGCGGCGGCCGACGACCAGGACGCCGCCGAGCAGATCCTCAAACTGCAGTACCTCTGCTACCAGAGCGAGGCCGAGCTCTACGGCGACTATTCGATCGAGCCCCTGACCCAGACCCTCGACTCCCTCAAGGCGGAGCTGGCCGGGGGCACCGTCCTGGTCGCGCGGCTCGGCACCGAGGTCGTGGCCTCCGTGCGGGCCAGCGTCGACGGGGCGGGCACGGCGCGCGTCGGCAAGCTCGTCGTCCACCCCCGGATGCAGCGGCACGGCCTGGGCGGGCGGCTGCTCGACGCGATAGAGCGACGACTGGGCGAGGGCGGCGCCGCCCGCCGCTTCGAGCTGTTCACCGGGCACCGCAGCGAGAGCAACCTCCAGCTGTACCGCAAGCACGGGTACGCGCCGGTGGGCACGCGGCGCGTGGACGACCGCCTGACGGTGGTGACCCTTGCCAAGGAGGTGGCGGCTGAGGCTTACGCCGCCAGCGCCTAGGCGCTTCGCGCGGTAGTTTCGTCCGCGGGCGCGTTGGGGCTGGTCGCGCCGTTCCCCGCGCCCCTTCGGGGCGCTTACGGGCGCCCGGCCTTGCGCAGCCAGTACAGGGCGGTCACCGGGAGCAGCACGGGGATGAAGAGGTACCCCATGCCGAAGTCCGACCACACCGTCGCGTCCGGGAACGCGGACGGCTCCGCCAGGGTCCAGGCCCCGACCCCGAGCACGCCGACCAGCTCGGCGGCGCAGCACACCAGCGCCGCCCTGCGGGCCGTCTCGCCGCCGCGCACCAGCGAGTACGTGATGAAGCCGTAGACCACACCGGCGAGCGCCGACAGGGTGTAGGCGAGCGGCGCCTTGTCGAAGTCCGTGGAGATCTGCACCGCCGAGCGGGACACGGCGCCGACCACCATCACGCCGTACAGCCACACCAGCAGGATGCCGGGGCCCGTGATCAGCTTCTGCCGCCGCGGCCCGCCGCCGCGCTCGGGAGCCTCTCCGGATCCGGATTCGGTCACGGCCACCTCAGCCTCCCCAGATGTCGTACAGGCGCACTTCGAGCACGGCGAGGACCACGCCGCCCGCGGCGACGGTCGCCGAGCCCCAGCGGGTGCGCTCCGCGAGCGACATGAACCCCGCCGCCGGAACGCAGGCGAACGAGCCGATCAGATACGACACGAAGATCGTCGTGCCCTGCTCCGGGTCCTCGCCCCGGGCCAGCTGCACGACGCCGACGATCAGCTGGATCAGGGCGAGGAGGGTGACCACGCCCATGCCGATGAAGTGCCAGTCCTTCGTCGGCTGGTCCCGGTAGGCGGCGAAGCCGCACCAGGCCGCGAGCGCGAGCGCGGCCACGGAGGTCGCGACGGTCAGGGCAACAAGCATGCGGAGACCCTATTACGGGCCAAAAGGCCCGATGCGCTCGGCCCCGGGGGCCCGGGTCCCGCCCGGGCGGCCCACGTATCGTCGGTCTCCATGAACACCCAGGCCGAACCCCAGACCCTGCGGGCCGAAGCGCTCCTGTTCGACAACGACGGCACCCTCATCTCCTCGATGGAGTCGGTCACGCGCTGCTGGACGCGCTGGGCGGGGGAGTACGGCATCACCGCGCGGGACTTCGCGCGGGTCGAGCTGCACGGGCGCCCCGCCGCCGAGATCGTGGCGGACCTGCTGCCCGCCGAGCGGGTCGCGGCGGCGGTCGCGCGGATCGAGGAGCTGGAGGTCTCGGACGTCGCGGGCGGTGTCGTCGCGCTGCCCGGCACCCTCGACCTGCTCGCCTCGCTGCCGCCCGAGCGCTGGGCCGTGGTCACCTCCGCCACCCGCCGCCTGGCCGAGGCCCGCCTCGACGAGGTGGGCATCCGCCCCAAGACGCTGATCGCGGCCGACGACATCACCCGCGGCAAGCCCGACCCTGAGCCCTTCCTGCTCGCCGCGCGGACCCTCGGCGTCGAGCCGGCGCGCTGCGTGGTCTTCGAGGACGCCCCCGCGGGTCTCGCGGCGGGCCGGGCCGCGGGCATGACCACCGTGGCGTTGACCACAACGCACCACGCGGCCGAGCTGTCCGCCGACGTCCTCGTCAAGGACCTCTCGGAGGTGTCGGCGCAGGCCACGGCGGGTGGGGTCGCGATCGTCCGGCGTGCCTGAAGGGGCCGGTGAGCCGCCACCGCCTGTCCGACAGGCGGGCATCCGGCGTCCGCTATTCGGACAACGGTGGCGGTGCGACGCCGCCCGCGTGTTTTACTGTCCGCATGACCACGACGAGCAGCCGCACCCTTGCGACCGAGGCGATGACGACGCCCGGTGCTCGTTGTATGTGTCGAATGTGCGCCTTCTGAGGGCCCCTGTACCACTGAGCCTCGCGCCCCGAAGCGAAGCCGCCGTGCCCCGCGTCCCCACGCTCCGCCCACGGGCGACGTAACGGAAGCGAGAGCCCGCCCCCGCGCACACGTCCTCCGGTTCCACCGCCACCGCGAGAACCGTGCCGCGTTCCGAACGAATGCCCCGTGCCCCGGCGACACCATGCGCCGCGCACTCGACAGTGACGGAAACCCAGTGATCACCACTTCCGGCCTCACCAAGGTCTACCGCTCACGCGGTCGTGAAGTAACCGCCCTCGACGGAGTCGACCTCCACGTGCGCGAAGGCGAGGTGTACGGCGTCATCGGCCAGTCCGGCGCCGGCAAGTCCTCGCTCATCCGCTGCGTGAACCTCCTGGAGCGCCCCAGCTCCGGCACCGTGACGGTGGCGGGTCAGGACCTCACCGCCCTCGCCGGACGCGGCCCGCGCGCGGGCCGGGAGCTGCGGGCCGCCCGCAGCCGCATCGGCATGGTCTTCCAGCACTTCAACCTGCTGTCCTCGCGCACCGTGCAGGACAACGTCGAGCTGCCGCTCGAAATCCTCGGCCTGTCCGGCAAGGAGCGCACCCGCAAGGCGCTCGACCTGCTCGACCTCGTCGGCCTCGCCGACAAGGCCAAGTCCTACCCGGCACAGCTCTCCGGCGGCCAGAAGCAGCGCGTCGGCATCGCCCGCGCCCTCGCGGGCGACCCGAAGGTGCTGCTCTCCGACGAGGCCACCAGCGCCCTCGACCCGGAGACCACCCGCTCCATCCTCCAGCTGCTTCGCGACCTCAACCGGCAGCTCGGCCTGACCGTCCTGCTCATCACGCACGAGATGGACGTCGTCAAGACCGTCTGCGACTCGGCCGCCCTGATGGAGCGCGGGCAGATCGTGGAGTCCGGCACCGTCAGCGAGCTCCTGGCCACGCCCGGCTCGCAGCTCGCCGCCGCGCTGTTCCCGCTCAGCGGCGCCGCGACCGGCGACCAGCGCACCGTCGTCGACGTCACCTTCCACGGCGAGGCCGCGACGCAGCCGGTCATCTCCCAGCTGTCGCGCACGTACAACATCGACATCTCGATCCTCGGCGCCGCCATGGACACCGTCGGGGGCAAGCAGGTCGGCCGCATGCGCATCGAGCTGCCCGGCCGCTTCGAGGAGAACGTCGTGCCCATCGGCTTCCTGCGCGAGCAGGGGCTCCAGGTCGACGTCGCCGGGCACGACACGCCCGCACCGCAGGACTCCGTGCTGGTGAAGGAAGGTGCCAAGTGACCTGGGACGAAATGCAGCCCCTGCTGGAGCAGGCCTGTTGGGACACCCTCTACATGGTCGGCTGGTCGGCGCTCATCGCCGTCGCCGCCGGTCTGCCGCTCGGCCTGCTCCTGGTGCTCACCGACCGCGGCGGCCTGCTGCAGAACGTCGTCGTGAACAAGGTGATCGGGCAGGTCGTGAACATCGGCCGCTCGATGCCGTTCATCATCCTCATGGTCGCCCTGATGGGCTTCACGCGCTCCATCGTCGGCACCACCATCGGCCGTGAGGCCGCGATCGTGCCGCTCGCGATCAGCGCCATCCCGTTCTTCGCCCGCCTGGTCGAGACGGCCGTGCGCGAGGTCGACCACGGCCTGGTCGAGGCCGTGCAGTCGATGGGCGGCAACACCTGGACCGTGGTCCGCAAGGTCCTCGTGCCCGAGTCGCTGCCGTCGCTCATCTCCAGCGCCACCACGACCGTCGTCGCCCTCATCGGCTACTCGGCGATCACCGGCACCGTCGGCGCCGGCGGCCTCGGCGACCTCGCGGTCCGCTACGGCTACCAGCGCTTCGAGACCGAGCTGATGTGGATCACCGTCGGCATCCTCGCCGTGGTCATCTCGATCATCCAGTTCGTCGGCGACTACGCCGCCCGCAGGCTCCACCGCCGCGGCAGCCACGGGGGAGCCGCGCCGCGCCTGCGGCTGCTGCGCGGCACGACCCCGGGCACCGCGACCGCCGAGCCGGTGAGGACGGCCGAGCCCGTCGCCGCGGAGCAGGAGCCCGCGAAGGTTTCCTGAGCCCGGCCCGGCCGGGACGCAGGAGCCGGGGGCCCGCCCCCGGACCCGAACGTCCGAGTTCACCCCAGCACCACCCCCGCACCACCGCCGCGGGCGTGTACCACCCATGGAGAAAGGCACTTTTCGTGCGTAACACCACCAAGATCACCGCTGCTGTCCTGACCGCCGGAGCCCTCACCCTGGGCCTCACCGCCTGCGGCTCGGACAAGGACTCCGCGGGCGACAAGGACGGCGCGCTCGTCGTCGCCGCGACCCCCACCCCGCAGGGCCAGATCCTCGACTTCGTCAAGAAGAACCTGGCGAAGAAGGCGGGCCTCGACCTGGAGGTCAAGGAGTTCACCGACTACGTCACGCCGAACACGGCGACGCAGCAGGGTGAGGTCTTCGCGAACTACTTCCAGCACAAGCCGTACCTGGACGACTTCAACAAGAAGAACGGGACGGACATCGTCCCCGTCCCGAACGGCACGGTGCACCTGGAGCCGCTGGGCGTCTACTCGAAGAAGATCAAGAAGATCGACGACCTGAAGAAGGGTGCGACGGTCGCCGTCCCGAACGACACCACCAACGAGGCGCGCGCCCTGAAGCTCCTCGCGGACAACGGCGTCATCAAGCTCAAGGACGGCGTCGGCTTCGAGGCCACCCCCAAGGACATCGCGTCCAACCCGCTGGACCTGAAGTTCAAGGAGCTGGAGGCCGCGGCCCTGCCGCGCACCATCAAGGACGTCGACGCCGCGGTGATCAACGGCAACTACGCCCTGGAGGCCGACCTCAGCCCCGCCAAGGACGCCCTCGTCGCCGAGAAGGCCAAGGGCAACCCCTACGGCAACTTCCTCGCCGTGAAGAAGGGCAACGAGGACGACCCGCGCGTGAAGAAGCTCGCCAAGCTCCTCACCTCGCCCGAGGTCAAGAAGTTCATCGAGGACAAGTACGACGGCGCCGTCGTCGCGGCGTTCTGACATGCGGACGCCGGGCACAGCCGTGGCGGCCGGGGCCCTGGCCCTGGCGCTCGGCCTGACCGCCTGCGGCTCGGGTTCCGGCTCCGACGGCGACAAGCTCGTCGTCGGGGCCACCCCGACCCCGGCCGGTGAGGTCCTGGAGTACATCCAGCAGAACCTGGCGGAGAAGGAGGGCCTCGACCTCCAGATCCGCGAGTTCACCGACTACGTCGCGCCTAACACCGCCCTCCAGGAGGGCTCCCTCGACGCCAACCTCTACCAGCACACCCCCTACTTGAAGGACTTCAACGCCTCCAAGAAGGCGGACCTGGTGCCGGTGACCGAGGTCTATCTGCCGCCGATGGGCGTGTACGCCGACGGCGGCAAGGACCTCGACGACGTCACCCGGCTCCGCTCCGGAGCCGTCGTCGCCGTCCCGAACGACACCACCAACGAAGGCCGGGCGCTCCAGCTGCTCGCCTCCAAGGGCGTGATCGAGCTCAAGAAGGACGCGGGCGCGAACGCCACCCCCGAGGACATCGCGGCCAACCCGAAGAAGCTCACGATCAAGCCGTTGGAGCCCGCGCAGCTGCCGCGCTCCCTGAAGGACGTCGACGCGGCCGTCATCAACAACAACTTCGCGCTCGAGGCGGGCCTGAGCCCCAAGAAGGACGCCATCCTCCTGGAGTCCGTGAAGGACAACCCGTACAACAACGTCCTCGCCGTGAAGAAGGGCCACGAGGACGACCCGAAGGTAAGGAAGCTCGCCAAGCTCCTGAAGTCGCCCGAGGTGAAGAAGTTCATCGAGGACAAGTACAAGGGGTCGGTGCTGCCCGTCACGACGGGCTGACACGCGTCGGCACCGGCGCCGCACCCACGGGGTCCGCTTCGCGACGCGGAGCGGACCCCGTGGTGCGACGAGGCGTCAGCATGCTGCATGCTGAACACTTCAGCAGGTCTGAAGGTCCCCCAGGGCCACGACGGTTCACGGAGCGACAGGCCCATGAAGGTTACGGAGCGGCGCATGACTACAGCCTCCAGGGGCTCCTCGGGGTTTCCCGACATCTCCATCAGCACGGAGCGCCTTGTGCTGCGCCCTCTCGACGAGGCCGACGTCCCCGCGTACGCGGAGATGATGAACGACGAGCTCGTCACCGCCTGGACCGCCGCGCCCCAGCCGTACACCGAGGCGGACGCGCGCGCCTGGATCACCGAGCTCGCCCCGGCCGAGCGGGCCGCGGGGCGCGGCATCTCCCTCGCCGTCACCGAGTTCCTCACCCAGCGCCTGGTCGGCACCGTCCAGCTGCGCCGCACGGACTGGCGGGTGCGCTCCACCGAGCTCAACTACGTGACCGCGCCCTGGGCCCGCGGCGAGGGCTACGCGTCCGAGGCCGCGCTCGCCACCGCCCAGTGGCTCTTCCACGACCAGAAGTTCGAGCGCATCGAGCTGCGCACCGCCGCCGACAACACCGCCGCGCAGCAGGTCGCGCAGAAGATCGGCTGCATCAGCGAGGGCGTCCTGCGCGGCGCCTGGATAGCGCGGGTCAGAAACGGCGGCGACCCCCTCGGCGGCTGGATCGACCTGCGCACCGACCTCATCGTGTGGAGCCTCCTGCCGGAGGACCTGGAAGGCGCCCCGGAACATCTGACGGCGTTCTCCGACTGGAACTAGCGCCCCGGGCGGCGTGGGCGGATCCCTCGGCCCGCGGCCTCGTCCTCAAGCGCCGCACGGGCTGGATCTCGCCGCGGCACCGTCGGCGGCCGTCCGCGGCCGGGTGCCACTGGCGCCCCCTTACGGAGTCTTCGGCGGTCGCCCCGCGTCTTCGGCAGGGCGTCACCAGGTACGCTCCCACCGGGCCGCACCCATCGGCCTCCCATCCGACGACCCGCGATCCCAGGAGACAGACGACGATGGCCGACCGGGTCACGGTGATCGGCTGGGACGGCTCGCCACTGACCACCGCGGCACGCTCCGCCCTCGGCGCCGCGACACTCGTGGCGGGCGCCGCCCACCACCTCGCACTCCCCGAGGTCCCCCCGACCGCCGAGCGCATCCGCCTCGGCAGCGTCGGCCTCGCCGCCCGCCGCATCGCCGCCCACCGCGGCACGGCGGTCGTCCTCGCGGACGGCGACCCCGGTTTCTTCGGCGTCGTCCGCACCCTGCGCGCCCCGGAGTTCGGCCTGGAGGTCGAGGTCGTCCCCGCCGTCTCCGCCGTCGCCCAGGCCTTCGCCCGCGCCGGCATGCCCTGGGACGACGCCCAGGTCGTGGTCGCCCACCGGCGCACGCTGCGCCGCGCCGTGAACGTCTGCCGCGCGCACCGCAAGGTCGCCGTGCTCACCTCGCCCGGCGCCGGGCCCGCGGAGCTCGGGCTGCTCCTCGAAGGCGTCCACCGCACCTTCGTCGTCTGCGAGGAGCTCGGCACCGCGCGCGAGCGGGTCTCCGTCGTCACCTCCGACAAGGCGGCCGACCACACCTGGCGCGACCCCAACGTCGTCATCGTCATGGGCGGCCACGTCGCCCACGACAGCGGCTGGATCGCGGGCCGCGACCCCGGTACGGACCCACGCGGCTGGGCCCTGCCCGCCGCCGCGTACGGCGGTGAGCACGAGCTCGGCGAGGGCGAGACCGATCGCATCCGCGCCGCCCAACTCGCCCGCCTCGGCCCCCGCGTGGGCGACCTGGTGTGGGACATCGGCTGCGGCAGCGGCGCGTTCGCGGCGGAGGCCGCGCGGTTCGGCGCCGCCGTCATCGCGGTGGACCGCGACCCGGACGCCTGCGCCCGCGCCACGGCCGTCGCACGCCGCTTCGGGGTACCCGCTCACGTCGTGCACGGCACCGCGCCGCACGTCCTGGAAAGCCTCCCCGAGCCCGACGTCGTACGCGTCGGGGGCGGGGGAGCGGCCGTGGTGTCCGCCGCCGCCGACCGGCGCCCGGAGCGCATCGTCACCCACGCCCCCACCCGCGACGCCGCCGAACTCCTCGGCCGGAACCTGTCGGAGCACGGATACGCCGTCGAGTGCGCCCTCCTGCAGTCCGTCGAACTCGACACCCGCGCCTGGACGGAGCGGAAGCGGAGCGTCGTCTTCCTGCTCTCCGGGCTGCTCCTCGACCGCACCGCGTGACCCTGGCGGCCCTCCTACCGCGCCGTGCGCGGTAGGCTGGCCGATCGTTGTACCGCACCCGGGTGTCCGGCGATTCCTTGCTCAATGTCCGGAAAGCTCGCCCGTTTTGGGGGGTGCGTGTGGTACGGCGGGACCGCTGGACGCGCGACGTGGCGCAGTCCACAGCGGACCGTGGCCGATCACGCTGCCGCGGTGGCGGAGCAACCGCGACAATGCCTTGTGGTCCGAACGCGGCGCGTTGCCGCGCGGCTCGCGAGCTCGTTGTGGATGACGGGCGGTCACAGAAGGACTAACCGATGGGCGAGGGGTACGCATGACCGACACCGGCCAGGTCCCGGGCGAGGGGCTGCCGGAGAGCGCAGGCATGGTGGAGCAGTCGGGCGTCCCCGCGCCGGGCCCCTACACCTTCCTCGATCCCTCCGAGCATCCCGCCGAGGACGACGACCTGCTGCTGATGCCGGGTGCCCAGGGCGCGTGGAGCGAGGCGCAGGCCGCGCAGCCGGGCATCGCGCAGCAGCAGCCGACCGGACCGCAGGCCGCCCCGGCGCCCGTGCGGCCGGCCGGACCCCAGGGCGTGTCCCAGGCAGTGCCGCAGGGCGGCGCGCCGGGCGTGCCCGCCCAGCCGGGCGCGGTGTCGGCGCAGTTCGCGCAGGCGCAGGGCGCCCCCGCGGCGTTCGGCCAGGCGGCCGCGGTCGCGGTGCCCGTCGGGCAGGCAGCGCAGCCCGGGGCGGTCGGCCAGGCCACGGCGGAGCAGGTACCGGCAGGTCAGGCCCAGGCCGACCAGGCGCACGTGCCCATGCAGGCAGTCCAGGCGCAGCCCGCCGCGGCCCCGACCCCCTTCGCCCAGGAGCAGGCCGCGCACCAGCCCGGACCGCACGACGCGCACCAGCCCGGACCGCACGAGACGGCGGGCCGTGACAGCGGCTCCGTCGACCTGACCGGCGTCCCGCTGCCCTCGGGCCCCGGGCACACCCCGGCCTCGCACCACGGGAGCTCCCGCCGCCCGCTGCACCGCGGCCCGGCCGCGCCCGCCGTCCCCGACGGCGCCGCGAGGCCCGTGCTCTCGCTCGCCGACCGAGGCCCCGCGGGCAGCGGTCCGAACGCCGTGCCGGTGCGTCGGCCGGGCCCGCCCACCAGCGGTCCCGAGTACCTGGACGTCCCGCGCGAGGACACCGGCGCCCTGCCAGGACCGCAGCTCGGCGAGATCCCGCCGCAGGGCGCGATGCCCTGGGGTGCGGAGCCCCAGCAGGCCCCGGTCGTACCGTCGCAGAACCCCCAGGGGACGCCTGCAGAAACGGTCGTCCCAGACGTCACCGAGGCCCCGGAGACCCCGGGTGCCCCGGCCGTCCCGACCGCCTCCCAGGCCCCGACGGCTCCGGCAGCCCCGGCAGCCCCGGCGGCCCTGGTGGTCACGGACTCCTCGGACGGCACTGACGCCACGGACATCCCGAGCACCCCGAGTGCCACGGACACCCCGAGTGCCTCGGACGTCACAGACACCACGGACGCAACAGACGCCGCAGACACCTCGCAGGTCACGGACGCGGCCACTGCCAACGTCACGGACGCCTCCAGCGCTTCCGCGGTGACAGAGGCCTCCGACGGCACGGACACCGCTGTCGTCACAGAAGCCACCCCCGCACCGGAGAACGCGTCCGTGGCGGACCAGCCGTCCGCCGTGGACGCCGCCCCGGAGCCGGTCGAGGCATCGGGCGCGGCCGGTGACGCGGTGGCGCCCGAGGGCGCGCAGCAGATGCCGTCGGCGCGCATCGTGGACCCCGCGCAGGCGGAAGGCGCCGAAGCCGTCGCCCTCGCCTCCGATGCCCCGGACGCAGCCGTTCCGCACGCCCCCGGCGCGGACGCGCCGGCGCATTCCGCCGTCCCTGACCCCGCAGCGGCGGCATCCGGCCAGGACGCCGCGGACGCCCCGGCCGAGACCGCCGCGGCCGCGGACCTTGTCGAGGGGCCGGTCGCCGACGGCGTGTCCGACGCCGCCGAAGCCGTCACCGTCCGGGTCGCGCCGGGCGCCCCGGTGCCGCACGCGCTGCCCGTCGTCGACGACCAGGGCGTCCCGGTCCCGTTCGCCGACGCGCCGCCACCGGGCCCGCCGGCCGCGCAGCCCGAGGCCGCCGCCGTCACCCCGCAGGCCCCCGACGCCGCCCAGCCGTGGCCCGAGGCAGGCGCGCAGCTGCCCCCGGCCGTCCCCGGCCAGGACGCCCAAGTGCCCCCGCCGCTGGGTCAGTTCGTACCGGTCGAGGGCTCGGTGCCGACCACCCCGCACCTGGCGCCGACGCCTCCGCGACCGCTCGCCGTGCCTCCGGAGTACTTCGCTCCGCAGCAGCCCGACGAGATGGCCGCGCAGGAGCCGCCCGCCGCTCCGGCCCCGGACGCCGGGCCCCAGGGGGCCGTACCGGACGCCGCCGCGTCCCCCGCTCCCGTGCCGGCGGCCCAGCTGCCGGACGCCGAGGAGGCCGTGCCGCAGGAGTGGCCCGTCCCCGAGGCCGCCGCCCCCGAGGCCGCCCCCGTCACCGGGGCGCACGCCGAGCCCGGGGAGCAGCCCGTACCCACCGTGCCCGCACCCCGCGACGGCGACCGGCCCACCGCCGCTCCCGCCGCCACCGCGGCACCCGCACCCGTCGCCGTGACGGACGGCCAGCTGCCGCCCGCCCAGGAGACGACCGACCCCGACGAGCCGATGCACGCACCTCACCCGGCCGAACCGACCGACCCCGCCGCCCCGGCCGACGAGTCCCCGGCACCCGACCTCGCCGCCCCCACGGGCCCCGAGGAAGCCACCGGCCTGCCCGAACCCCTCGTGGCGGGCACCGAAGGCCCCGAGGACCTCACCGCCCCGGCGGCCCACGACGAGGCCGACCTCGCTGAGCCCCTCCCGGCCGACTCCGCGGTGCCGGTCGAGCCCGTGCCCCCGCTCGACCCGCCCGCCCCGGGCTACGCCGACGCCGAGCGCGAGGCCGTCCTGCGCGTGATGCGCGAGCGCCGCGACATCCGCAACGGCTTCCGCAGCGACCCCATCCCGCACGAGGTGCTGCTCCGCGTCCTGGAGGCGGCCCACACCGCGCCCTCCGTGGGCCACTCCCAGCCCTGGGACTTCGTGGTCATCCGCTCCGCCGAGACCCGCAGGACCATGCACGAACTGGCCCAGCGCCAGCGCGAGGCCTATGCGAAGTCGCTGCCCAAGGGCCGCGCCAAGCAGTTCAAGGAACTGAAGATCGAGGCCATCCTCGACACCCCGGTGAACATCGTCGTCACCGCCGACCCCACCCGCGGCGGCCGCCACACCCTGGGCCGCCACACCCAGCCGCAGATGGCCCCGTACTCCTCCGCGCTCGCGGTGGAGAACCTGTGGCTCGCGGCCCGCGCCGAGGGCCTCGGCGTCGGCTGGGTCAGCTTCTTCGACGAGCGCGAGATGGTCCGCACCCTGGACCTGCCGGAGCACCTGGAGGTCGTGGCGTACCTCTGCGTCGGCTACGTCGACGAGTTCCCCGAGGAGCCCGAGCTGATGCAGGCGGGCTGGTCGAAGCGCCGCCCGCTGTCGTGGGTCGTCCACGAGGAGACGTACGGCCGCCGCGCGCTGCCCGGCGAGGACCCGCACGACCTGCTCGCCGAGACCGTCGGCAACATCCGCCCGCTGGACGCCAAGGCGCTCGGCGAGGCCTGGGAGCGCCAGAAACGCATGACCAAGCCCGCGGGGGCGCTGGGCATGCTGGAGATCATCTCCGCGCAGCTGTCCGGCCTGTCCCGGATGTGCCCGCCGCCGATCCCGGAGCCGGCCGCCGTCGCGATCTTCGCGGGCGACCACGGCGTGCACGCCCAGGGCGTCACGGCCTGGCCGCAGGAGGTGACCGGGCAGATGGTCGCCAACTTCCTGGGCGGCGGCGCGGTCTGCAACGCCTTCGCCACCCAGGTCGGCGCCGAGGTCTGCGTCATCGACGTCGGCGTGGCCAGCGAGCTCCCGGCGACCCCCGGCCTGCTGCCGCGCAAGATCAGGCCCGGCACGGCCGACATGACCACGGGCCCGGCCCTGACCCGCGACGAGGTCAAGGCCGCCGTGGAGGTCGGCATCGAGACGGCCCGCGACCTGGTCGCGGCGGGCAACAAGGCCCTCCTGACCGGCGAGATGGGCATCGCCAACACCACCGCGTCCGCGGCCCTGATCTCCGTCTACACGGACCAGGACCCCCTTGAGGTCACCGGCCGGGGCACCGGCATCAACGACGAGATGCACGCCCGCAAGGTCGAGGTCGTCCGCCGCGCCCTGGAACTGCACCAGCCGGACCCGGCCGACCCCATCGGCGTCCTCGCGGCCATCGGCGGCCTGGAGCACGCGGCGATGGTCGGCCTGCTCCTCGGCGGCGCCTCCCTGCGCACCCCGGTGATCCTGGACGGCGTCAGCGCGGGCGCGGCCGCCCTGGTGGCCCGGGCCATCGCGCCCGAGGTCCTCGCCGCCTGCATCGCGGGCCACCGCAGCGCCGAGCCCGGCCACGTGGCCGCCCTCAACAAGCTCGGCCTGCGCCCCCTGGTGGACCTGGACCTCCGCCTGGGCGAGGGCACCGGCGCCCTCCTGGCCCTGCCGATCGTCCAGAGCGCGGCACGGGCGATGCACGAGGTGGCCACGTTCGACTCGGCGGGCGTGACGGAGAAGTAGCGCGGCACCGGGGCGGGACGGGCGACGGGCAGGCCCCGGCGCCCGTCCCGCCCCTGCCCCGCCCCCGCCGTACGCTGAAGCCACCTCTAAAATCCGCACGTCAGGGCCGCTCCAGAGCAGTAGCGCCCACCCTCCTGCCCCGACGAGGAGCCGCACCGCCATGGCCGTACACCCCGCCTACCCCGTAGGCCTCCGCCTCACCGGCCGCCGCGTCGTGGTCCTCGGCGCGGGACAGGTGGCCCAGCGCCGTCTCCCCGCCCTCGTCGCGGCGGGCGCCGACGTCCACCTCGTCTCGCCGTCCGCCACCCCGTCGGTGGAGGCGATGGCGACCGGAGGCGAGATCACCTGGCACCGGCGCAGGTACGAGGAGGGCGACCTCACCGGCGCCTGGTACGCCCTGATCTCCACCAGCGACCCCGACGCCAACACCCGGGCCTCGGCCGAGGGGGAGCGCAACCGCGTCTGGTGCGTCCGCTCCGACGACGCCGACGAGGCCACCGCCTGGACCCCCGCCACCGGCCACAGCGCGGGCGTGACCATCGCCGTCCTCACCACGGACGCCAAGGAGCGCGACCCCCGCCACACCGCCGCCGTCCGCGACGCCGTGGTGGAGGGCCTGCGCGACGGCACCCTCGTGGCCCCGCACCACCGCGCCCAGGCCCGGGCCCACGGCGCCGCCCCCACCGGCGGGACACCGCCCACCGGTGCCGTCTCCCTCGTCGGCGGCGGCCCCGGCGACCCGGACCTGATCACGGTCCGCGGCCGCAGGCTCCTGGCCGAGGCGGACGTGGTCATCGCCGACCGCCTGGGCCCGCGCGACCTGCTCGCCGAGCTGCCCCCGCACGTCGAGGTGATCGACGCGGCGAAGATCCCGTACGGCCGCTTCATGGCCCAGGAGGCCATCAACAACGCTCTGATCGAGCACGCCAAGCAGGGCAGGACCGTCGTCCGTCTCAAGGGCGGCGACCCCTACGTCTTCGGCCGCGGCATGGAGGAGCTCCAGGCCCTGGCCGAAGCGGGCATCCCCTGCACGGTGGTCCCCGGCATCTCCAGCTCGATCTCGGTGCCGAGCGCCGCGGGCATCCCGGTCACGCACCGGGGCGTGGCCCATGAGTTCACCGTGGTCAGCGGGCACGTGGCCCCCGACGACGAGCGCTCCCTCGTCGACTGGCCCGCCCTGGCCAAGCTGCGCGGCACCCTCGTCATCCTCATGGGCGTCGACAAGATCGGCAAGATCGCCGAGGCGCTGACCGCCCACGGCAAGCCCGCCGACACCCCCGTCGCCCTCATCCAGGAGGGCACGACGGCCGCCCAGCGCCGCGTCGACGCCACCCTGGCGACGGTCGCCGACGCGGTGCGCACCCACGAGGTGAGGCCCCCGGCGGTCATCGTCGTCGGCGACGTGGTGGCCGTGGCCGCCACCGGAACGGCGGACGCCGGAGCGCGCCCCGAGACCCCCCACCACGAGCCCCGGAACCCGTAACCGTAACCATCGGTAACGGAACACCCCCGCAGCCGTTGGCACCACTCCCTGGACAAGGCAGTATCACCCTGTGGCCGATCTCAGCAGCATCGAAACCATCGAGGACCCGGACGACCCGCGCCTGCGCGACTACACCGGCCTGACCGACGTCGAGCTGCGCCGCAAGCGCGAGCCCGCCGAGGGCCTGTTCATCGCCGAGGGCGAGAAGGTGATCCGGCGCGCCAAGCTCGCGGGCTACGAGATGCGGTCGATGCTGCTCTCCGCCAAGTGGGTCGACGTCATGCGCGACGTCATCGACGAGGTGCCCGCCCCGGTCTACGCGGTCAGCCCCGAGCTGGCCGAGCGGGTCACCGGCTACCACGTGCACCGCGGCGCCCTCGCCTCCATGCAGCGCAAGCCGCTGCCCACGGCCGGGGAACTCCTGCGGACCCACCGCCGCGTGGTGGTGATGGAGGCCGTGAACGACCACACGAACATCGGCGCGATCTTCCGCTCGGCCGCCGCCCTCGGCATGGACGCCGTCCTGCTCTCCCCGGACTGCGCCGACCCCCTCTACCGCCGTTCCGTGAAGGTCTCCATGGGCGCGGTCTTCTCCGTGCCGTACGCCCGACTGGAGTCCTGGCCCAAGGGCCTGGAAGGGGTGCGCGAAGCGGGTTACGACCTGCTCGCCCTGACCCCCGACGAGAAGGCCAAGACCCTCGACGAGGTCGCCCCCCACCGCATGGAGCGCGTCGCCCTGATGCTCGGCGCGGAGGGCGAGGGCCTGTCCCGGCAGGCCCTGGTCGCCGCCGACGAATGGGTGCGCATCCCGATGGCGCACGGCGTCGACTCCCTGAACGTGGGCGCGGCGGCCGCGGTGGCCTTCTACGCCGTGGCGACGGGCCGCCCCGCGCCCTGACCCGCCGACGGGCCCCCGGAGCCGAGCGTCAGGTCTGGGGACTCGCCGCCCCGGCGGTCACGAACCGCTGTCGTGCGGCTGGCGCACGTCGCTGACGCCCTGCTCCTGGCGGACGTCGCCGAGCCCGCGCGTGGGCCCCTGGCAGCCCTGAGCGGCCGCGATCCCCAGGGCCACGAGCAGCGTCACCACCACGAACACGAAGAGCCGCTGCCGCAGGAGCCGGGGGTTGGCGGGCCGCAGCCGCGTACCGGTGGTGCGCGGCCCCTGCCGCCCGGTGCCGCTGCGCGGTCCCTGCCTGCTGCCGGTGGAGCCCCGGGTGCCGCGCGGCGCGGACGGCCGCGAGCCGCCGGTCCGCGAGCCACCGGTCTTCGAGCCGCCCGTACGCGGATCGCCGTCGCGGAAGCCACCCGTCCGGGACGGGCCGGTGCGCGGCGGGGGAGTCCCCGGCGCAGCGCGGCGCTGCGTGCGCTGGTCGGCGTACTCGGCGGCGAGGCGGCCCGTCGGGCGCTCGTGCTGCTCCTGGCGCGGCGCGGGCGGCCGCACGTCGCTGAGGCCCTGCGCCTCGCGGGCCGCGATCTCCTTGAGCCGCAGCGACAGTTGGAGCGTGCTGGGACGTTCCTCCGGGTCCTTGGCGAGACAGGCCCGCAGCAGCGGCGCGAGCGCGTCCGGCACGCCGCGCAGCTGGGCCTCCTCGTGGACGACCCGGTAGAGCATGACCTCGGAACTGCCGTGCCCGAAGGGTGAGTCCGCCATCGACGCGTACGCCAGGGTCGCCCCGAGCGCGAAGACGTCCGTGGCGGGCGTGACCGCGGCGCCGCGCACCTGCTCGGGCGCCAGGAAGCCGGGCGAGCCGACGGCCGTGCCGACGTGCGTCAGGGTCGAGGCGCCGGTGGCCCAGGCGATCCCGAAGTCGATGATCCGCGGCCCCTTCGGGGACAACAGGATGTTCGACGGCTTGAGGTCCCGGTGCACCACACCGGCCTCGTGCACGGCGACGAGCCCCTCGGAGAGCGCGGAGCCGACGACGGCGACCTCGGCGGCGGACAGCGGCCCTTCGGCGGCGACCTTGTCGTGCAGCGAGGGACCGGGCACGTACTGCGTGGCGAACCAGGGCCGGTCGGCATCCAGATCGGCGGCGACGAGCCGGGCGGTGCACCCGCCGCGGATGCGCCGGGCGGCCGAGACCTCCCGCGCGAAGCGCGAACGGAACTCCTGGTCCTCGGCCAGATCGGGCCGGATCACCTTCAGCGCCACACGCTGCCCGCGACGGTCGGAGCCCAGATAGACGACACCCATCCCGCCGGCGCCCAGCCGCCTGTGCAGCCTGAACGAGCCGACGACACGCGGGTCCTCGCGCCTCAGGCGCATCATCGCCATGTTCATCCCCGCTGCCCGGTCCGTCTGACGAGCCACAGCTTACGTTTCCACGGCCCGGGCCGTGCAGAGGCCGCGCCCTCACGGGCCGATCGATTGTCAGTGCCCGGTGCGAAACTTGAAAAGTGGTCAGGTGGCGCGCGCCCAGGGCTCATCGCCGTCACCCGCACCCCCAACCACCCACCGTCGAAGGGGGATTGATCCCGTGAAGGGTGATCGCGTGGAGATAGTCGTGGACGCCGGGGACACGACGCGTACGTACGAAGTGGTGGCGAGCCGGGCGGGCCGTCGTGTGGAGACCGCCGTCCGCAGAGGAGTGGTCGAAGTGAGCGAAGTCACCCGCAGCGGCTCCGTCGTGCGCACCGCCCGGTTCATGGCGACCCGCGTCCTGGCCCTGGTCGAGCAGCCGGTCCCGAGAGAGGACAGCTCCGAGCGAATCGGACGTCCCCTCAGGGAAGACCCTGAGTCCTAGGACGGACCTAGGTCTCCATCTCCACCCACGGGAGTACTTGTGTGACGAGCGGTCATCCTCCGGGAGGCCCGCCAATCGGTACGAGGGCATGACGTGCGCCGCGCCCCACGCGCCTAAATTTGAGGTCAAGCGGCGGGTGCAGCACTCGTCCCCCGAGGTCAGACACCCGCCGCTGCCCATGAACCTCCATGCACAACAACAAAGTCAGGAAGGGAGAGCGGCCATGGCGGACACCGCGCCGCGGACCATGATCCGCACACGGGGACGCAGGCTCTCCACCCTGGGCGTCCGGCCTTCCGGAACGCGCCACCCACTGGTGGCCACGCTCATGGTTCTCCCCCTGGCAGCACTGCTGATCGTCGCCTTCGGCGGCTGGGACGCAGTGCTCACACAAGCGTCGTCCGTGGGCGAGATGCTGGGGCGCTGAGCGGCGCCCCAGGCCCGGAAGAGCGGTCCGGGCGGGGACATCCGGCCATGAAACCCCGTGGGGACGGGGGTGCGGCGGACGGCACACAGCCCGCGCAGCTGGGGAGCTGCGCGGGCTGTTCTTTTCCCCCTGACTCTTCTCCCCGGCCTCTTGGCCTCTTCTTCCCGGCCTGATCCCCACGGCCCTCACTCCCCGGTCCGCGTGCCGCCCTCCGGTCTGCGTGCCCCCCCCGGGTCTGCGTCCTCCCCGGTCCGCGTGCCGCCTCTCCGGTCTGCGCGCCGCGGGCTTCCTCTCCCCGCTTCACGTGCGCCTTCGCCGCTCAGCGCACGAGGTCTCCCCCCGCCGTACGAACCGCCGTACGAGCCGCAGGCCGGGCCCGGCAGGCGGCAACCCCCTGGCCACGGCCATGGCCAGAGGGCAGGGCAGGACCGGGGCGCGCCCGCGCGGCCCCACCCCGTACGCTCACGGCACACCCGCACCCTCCCAGGACCTCCGTGACCCTCCTCCCCGCCCTGGCCGCCCACGCCGAGCGACGGGCCCACGCCCCCGCCCGGCACGCCTGCCCCTGCGCCCCGCCCGCCGCCGTCCTGGCCGACCGGCCCGACGCCACCGTCGTCCGGCACGCCGACACCGTGGCCAAGGCCCACGCCCCCGGCACCCCCGAGCGCCCCCTGGCCGCCCGCCTGGCCACCGCGGCCCTCCCCGCCCTCGCGGACACCCTGCTCGCTCCGCTGGACCCGCGCCCCGCGCTCCTGCACGGCCGCCTCGTCACGCTCTGGCCGCACGGCACGCCCGTCGACCGGGACGACCCGGACGCCGCCCCCTGGGAGGGGGTCGCCACCCTCCTGGCCCGGCTGCACCGCACCCCGCCCGCCCGGCTGCCCTCCGGCCTGCCTCGCATGCGGGGCCCGGAGAAGGCGGCCCGGGCCGTCGCGCGCCTGCGCGCGGCCACCGCACGGGCCCCGCACCCGGGCGCGCCCGCCGTCGAGGGCGCCTGGGCGGCCCTGCCCCCCTGGGCCCGGGCCGAGGCTCCGCCGCTGGGCCCGCCGTCGCTGTGCCACGGCGATCTGCACCTGGGCCAGCTCGTGCGCGCGCCCGACGGCCGCTGGCTGCTGATCGACATCGACGACCTGGGCCTCGGCGACCCGGCCTGGGACCTGGCGCGCCCGGCCGCCTGGTACGCCTGCGGCCTGCTCGGCGCGGGGGAGTGGACGCGGTTCCTGGACGCCTACCGCGCGGCGGGCGGCCCGGCCGTCCCCACCGGCGGCGACCCGTGGCCCGTGCTCGACGTCCCGGCCCGCGCGCTGACCGTGCAGACGGCCGCGCTCGCGATCACCAAGGCGCGGGCGGGGGGCCGTGACCTGGACGAGGTGGAGCGGGACGTCGTCGACGCCTGCCGCCGGATGGCCGCCCTCCCTCCCGATCCGGCGCCGATCGGCCCGAAGTAGGGTGCAACGCACCGAAGCCGGGCAGACATCCGGCGAACCTGTCACGACCGGCTAGGAGTTGAGCCGCCCATGCACTGTCCCAAGTGCCACGCAGCGATGCACACGTACAACCGCAACGGCGTTCAGATCGAGCAGTGCAGCGGCTGCCGCGGGATATTCCTCGACTACGGCGAGCTGGAGGCCCTGACGCGTCTGGAGGGCCAGTGGAGCGGCCACCAGGCCCCGCCCGTGCCGCCCGCCACGCCCCAGGGCTACCCGGCCGCGCCCGCCCCCGCCTGGGGCGCCCCGCACCACGGTGGTCACCACGAGTACCACGGCGGCCACCACGAGCACCACGGTCACAAGCGGCACAAGAGCTTCGGCCACATGCTGTTCTCGTCCTGAATCCGGTCCCGCCCGGCACGGGCCGACGTGGCCCCGCCGGGCGGGAGCGCCGCCGTCCGCCGCGCGGCGCACGCACGACGAAGCCCCCGGCCGAGGAACGGCCGGGGGCTTCGTGGAGGTGGTGCGCGATACTGGGATTGAACCAGTGACCTCTTCCGTGTCAGGGAAGCGCTCTCCCGCTGAGCTAATCGCGCGGGACCATCAGCGAGTGTATACCCGCAGGTGGTAGGTGCTGCGTGCGCGATACTGGGATTGAACCAGTGACCTCTTCCGTGTCAGGGAAGCGCTCTCCCGCTGAGCTAATCGCGCGGGGAAACCTCGGTGACCGAAGACCCGAGGGCCTCATGATCAGAGATTCCAGTGGACGATACTGGGATTGAACCAGTGACCTCTTCCGTGTCAGGGAAGCGCTCTCCCGCTGAGCTAATCGTCCTTGGAGGTGGAGACGGGATTTGAACCCGTGTAGACGGCTTTGCAGGCCGTTGCCTCGCCTCTCGGCCACTCCACCAGGAGTACGGGGTTTCGGGAAGATCCCCCGCGTTCCTGCGAGCGGACGACCAGGTTCGAACTGGCGACCTCAACCTTGGCAAGGTTGCGCTCTACCAACTGAGCTACGTCCGCTTGTCTTTCCCGGTCCGCTTGCGCGTCCCGGCGACGTGTTGAACTCTAGCGGATTCCCGGGCCAGTACAAAAACGCGTTTGCGCAGCGTGCTGCGCTGCCGCCCTGGTCACCCGCGTCCGGGGCGCCGCAGAAGCGCCGGTCATAGACTCGCAGCCGTGCACGACCTGCCTCCCCTGGCCCGCTTCGGCGGCCTTGTCGCGACCGATCTGCGCGACGTGACCAGCGACCCTTCCGCCCTGGACGGCAGCGGCTTCTGGGCCGTCTGCGCGGACTTCGAGGGCCGTCTGGTGTGCGCCCGCTTCGGGCGGGTGCGCGAGGAGCCGGTGCCCGCCCCGGTGCCCGGCGCCTGGCACGGCCCGGCCGCCGGTGACTGGACGTCCTCCCTCGACCGCGCCGCGTACACGGACGGCGTACGCCGGATCCGCGCGCACATCGCGGCCGGGGACGTCTACCAGGCGAACCTCTGCCGGGTCCTGTCCGCGCCCGTCCCGGACGACGCCGACATCGACGCGCTGACCGCCCTCCTCGCGCGCGGGAACCCCGCTCCGTACGCCGGAACGATTCGTCTGCCCGCGCACGGCGTGGAGGTCGCCACCGCCTCGCCCGAGCTGTTCCTGCGCCGCGCGGGCGGTGCCGTCGAGTCGGGCCCGATCAAGGGCACCGGGCGGACCGAGGCGGACCTCCTGGACAAGGACTACGCCGAGAACGTGATGATCGTGGACCTCGTCCGCAACGACCTCGGACGGGTCTGCGCCACCGGCACCGTGACCGTGCCCGAACTGTGCGTCGTCGAGAAGCACCCGGGCCTGGTCCACCTCGTCTCCACCGTCCGCGGTGCGCTGCGGCCCGGGGCGGGCTGGCCGGAGCTCCTGGACGCGGCCTTCCCGCCCGGCTCCGTCACCGGCGCCCCCAAGTCCAGCGCCCTGCGGATCATCGACGCCCTGGAGACGGCGCCCCGCGGCCCCTACTGCGGTGGCGTCGGCTGGGTCGACGCCGACCGGGGCACGGGCGAGCTGGCCGTCGGCATCCGCACGTTCTGGATCGACCGCGCCGACGGCGTCCTGCGGTTCGGCACGGGCGCCGGCATCACCTGGGGCTCCGACCCCGAGGGGGAGTGGCGCGAGACCGAGCTGAAGGCCGAGCGGCTGCTGGCGGTAGCGTCGGGAACGTACGAACCAACGGGAGGGACCCCTTCGTGAAGATATGGCTCAACGGCGGCCTGCACGACCTCGACACCGCGCGCGTCTCCGTCCTCGACCACGGCCTGACCGTCGGCGACGGCATCTTCGAGACGGTGAAGGCGGTCGCCGGACGGCCCTTCGCGCTCACCCGCCACCTCGACCGGCTCGCCCGCTCGGCGCGCGGCCTCGGCCTGCCCGAGCCGGACCTGGACGAGGTCCGCAGGGCCTGCGCCGCCGTCCTCGACGCCAACCCCATGGCCCTCGGCCGTCTGCGCATCACCTACACCGGCGGCCTCTCCCCGCTCGGCTCCGACCGCGGCGACCACGGCCCGACCCTCGTCGTCGCCCTCGGCGAGACCGCGCGCAGGCCCGACACCACCGCCGTGATCACGGTCCCGTGGACCCGCAACGAACGCGGCGCCCTGACCGGCCTGAAGACCACCTCGTACGCGGAGAACGTGCTCGCGCTCGCCCGCGCCACCGAACAGGGCGCGAGCGAGGCACTGTTCGCGAACACCGTGGGGCGGCTGTGCGAGGGCACGGGCTCCAACGTCTTCGTCGTCCTCGGCGGCGAGATCCACACCCCGCCGGTGGCCTCCGGCTGCCTCGCGGGCATCACGCGCGCGCTGGCCGTCGAGTGGACCGGCGCGCACGAGACCGACCTGCCGTTCGACGTCCTGGACCGGGCCGAGGAGGTCTTCCTCACCTCCACGCTGCGTGACGTGCAGGCCGTCCACCGCGTCGACGGCCGCGACCTGCCCGGCGCCCCCGGCCCGGTGACCGCCAAGGCCATGCGGGTCTTCGACGAGCGCGCCGCCGACGACCTGGACCCGTGAGGGACCGGCCCGGCCGACGGGAAAAACAGATGACGCGGGGGCGCGGGATGGGTACAACTCCCGTGATGACCACGACTCTGCGGCCGGCCGGGCCGCTCCAGCAGAGCACTGACGGCACGAAGTCACGCACGTACGACGTGTGCGTGAACAGCCGCCCCGTCGGCCGGATCCAGCTGGCCACGCACCCCCTCTTCGGCCCGCGCGTCGCCGAGATCCTGGACCTGCGGATCGACGAGCGGGACCGCCGCCGCGGCCGCGGCACGGTGGCGGCCCTCGCCGCCGAGGAGGTGGCGCGCGGCTGGGGCTGCGCCCGCATCGAGCTCAAGGTGCTCGCGGCCGCCCCGGGCGCGCTGGACCTCGCCACCGCGCTCGGCTACGTGGAGCGCAACCGCAACATGTCCAAGCCGCTGCCCCCGGCGCCGCCCGCCCTGCCCGACGGGGTGCGGGCCAGGCCGATGACGGACGCGGAGTTCCGGGACTGGACGGCGCACACGACGGAGGCCTACGCCCGCGACTGGATCGAGCGCGGCGTCCCCGAGGCCGAGGCCCGCGACAAGGTGGCGCGGGACCAGGCGCGCCTCCTGCCCGACGGCCTGGCGACGCCCGGCACCCGGCTGAGCGTCCTGACCGAGGCGGACGCGACGGTGGGCACGCTGTGGACCGCCGACCGCGACGACGCGACCTTCGTGTACGACGTCGAGGTCCGCGAGGAGCACCGCGGCCGCGGCCACGGCCGGTCGCTCATGCTCCTCGCCGAACGGCAGTGCCGGGAGGCGGGCAGGACCCGCATCGGCCTGAACGTGTTCGCGGGCAACACCCCGGCGCTGCGCCTGTACGAGTCGCTCGGCTACGAACCGGACGCGTACTTCCTGTACAAGCCGCTGCTCTGACCCCTGCGGGCGGGCGCTCCGGCCTGCCGTACCCGCTCCGGCCCGCCGCGCCCGCCCGCGCGGTCGGAGCCGGCCCGTGTCAGCCCTGCGCGAGCAGACGGTCGGTGATCTCCTCGACGCGCTCGCGCAGGCCGTCCTGGCTCTTGCCGCCGTCCAGGCGCTCACCGCCCACCACGTACGTCGGCGTCCCGGTGACCCCGATGGCCTTGCCCTCGGCCTGGTCGGCGTCCACGATCAGGATGTGCCGCCCGTCCACCAGGGCGGTGTCGAACTCCTCGGCGTCCAGGCCGAGTTCCCGCGCCACCTCCACCAGGAAGGGTTCTCCCTTACGGTCCAGGTCCTCGACCCGGGCCAGGACCGCCTCGACGTACTCCCAGCCCTTGCCCTGCTCCACGGCCTCCTCGGCGGCCTGCGCGGCGGCGAAGGAGTGCCGGTGCTTCTCCAGCGGGAAGTGGCGCAGACGCAGCTCGGCGCGGTCGCCGTAGCGCTCCCGCAGGGCGCGCACGTCGTCCAGGGCGGTGCGGCAGTCGGGACACTGCAGCTCGCACCAGACCTCGATGACGACGGGGCTGGCGGGGCCGGTGGGGGAAGAGTCGTTCATGCGCACAGTCTCCCAGGCGACCGCCCGCCGACCGGCACCTGGGGAGGAGGCCCGACCCGGATATCTCCCTGATGTCCTCGTACGACATGGCTACGAGCCCCCGGCCAGGTGCAGGATGGAAGGGACAAGCGTGACCACACCGTGCCCGCGCGACCGCACCACACCCGCACGCCTGGAGGACCGGGATGATTGCCGAGACCATCTGCTCCGCCGTAGCCGCGGCCGGCCTTGGCATAGCCGCCGTCACCGCGTACCGCAAGCGTTTCCTCGCCGCGGCCCGCCTCGCGGCGTACGCCCTGGTCCCGCTCGGCCTGGTCATGACGGGCGCCGTCGAATGGGCGGCCGAGACCGCCTTCAGCCCGGTCGCCTGGGCGGGCTTCGGCGTCCTCGGCGCGGCCTGGCTGCTGTTCATGGGCACGCGCTCGGCGGAGCGCCGCTCCGGAGGCACCCGCAAGGAGCGCAAGGCAGCGGCCAAGGCGGCCCAGCGCGACGCGGTCGCCCCCGCGGCCTCGGCCCCCTCCCTCGGCGCGGGCGCGCGGCCCGCGGCCAAGCCGCAGAAGGCGGCGGCCCCCGCGGAGGACTTCAGCGACATCGAGGCGATCCTCAAGAAGCACGGCATATGAGCCGAAGCCAGACACACGGCGGCTGACTCGAGCGGCTCGCGCGCCGGGCGTCACCCTGTGGGGTCGCCGGTTCGAGCGTATCCACGGACACCGCTCGCAGGTACGCCACACCGGGCCCACCAAGGTCACGAAATGCGGCGAACTGCCGCTGTGATCGTGCGTGTTGGTCAGCACGGGTGTGCGCGCTGCGCCATCATCACCGCGAGATGCTGGACACCACCACACAGAGCGAACCCGCCCCGCCCGACGGGCACGGAACCGCCGACGAGCCGCGAGGCTGCCTCTTCGCCCTCTCCCAGCCCCCGCTGATGATCTTCCTGGCGGTGATCGGCTGCCTCTTGCTCATGGCCTCACTGCACGACCTGTTCCTGCTGTAGTTCCCGTCCCAGAGGCTCCCGCTCCAGGCTTTCGCGCTCCAGCTCGCCCCGCCCCGGGGCGTCGCCCTCCGGTGCGCCCTGCTCCTGGCCCGCCGCCTCCCGGCGCCGGGCCCGGTAGGCGGCGACGTGCAGCCGGTTGCCGCAGGTGCGGCTGTCGCAGTAGCGGCGCGAGCGGTTCCGGGACAGGTCGATGAAGGCGCGGCGGCAGTCCGGCGCCTCGCAGCGCCGCAGCCGCTCCTGCTCGCCCGCGACGACGAAGAAGGCGAGGGCCATCCCGCAGTCCGCCGCCAGGTGGTCCGCGACGGAGGCGCCCGGGGCGAAGTAGTGCACGTGCCAGTCGTAGCCGTCGTGATCGGTCAGCCGCGGCGTGGTGCCCGCGGCGGCCACCAGCTCGTTCAGGAGGGACGCCGCGAGGTGCGCCTCGGTGGCCGCGAAGACCTCCGCGAAGCGGCTGCGGATGCGGTGCACGGCCGCCAGGTCCCGCTCCGTGAGCACGCCGACGTCACTGATGGAGTGGTTGCGTACGAACGTGTGCAGGGCCGCGACGTCCGCCAGGCCCTCGGCGTTGCCACCGCCCCCGTCGTCCGGGTCGTCCGGCGCGGAGTTCACCAGATCGACCACGGCGTCGAGCGCGCACCTGGTGTCATGGGTGATCAGCACGATTCGCTCCCTGGCCTGATGAGGGTCGGGCGGGCGCCCGCCTGATGCTGGCCGATGCTAGCGGCTCACGCCGTGCACGCCACGGCGCCGGAGCCGCGGAGTTCCGCGGCACCGGCGCCGGTGTCTGCTGTGCCTGCTATGTCGTTGTCGTACCCACGCCGTCTCCCCGAGTCGGACGGCGCGTGGGCGGCTCCCGGACGGGCCGGACTAGCTTTCGGCCAAAATGTGCGAGAGCTCCGTGTCGAGATCGAAGTGACGATGTTCGGTGCCGGGCGGCACGGCCGCGTCGGTCCGCTTCAGGAACGATTCCAGGGCCCGCGCCGGGGCTTCGAGCAGGGCCTCACCCTCGGGAGAGCTCAGGGCGATGCAGACGACGCCCTGACCGTGGCTGCGGGACGGCCAGACACGGACGTCGCCGGTGCCGGTGGGCCGGTGCAGGCCCTCGGCGAGGAGGTCGCGGGCGAACACCCACTCGACGGTCTCCTCGGCTCCGGTGTGGAAGGTGGCGTGCACGGCATAGGGATCGGCCGTGTCATACCGCAGTCCTGCGGGTACAGGCAGTGAGGACTCGCTCGACACAACGAGGCGCAGGTGCAGCTCGCAGCTGACCGTGGTGTTCATAAGCGCCAAGGCCTTTCGCTCAGTGTGCGCTCGGGGATTCGCACGTCGGCGAAATCGACATGCCACCTACGGTGCCGTTGTAAACCCCTCTGAGAGTTTTGGGTGTCTTTAGGTGGCTCGTATGGCGGACTGTCCGATTGGTTCGTACGGCCATTCCGGTGACGGGTTTCCGTCCGGTAGGGTTTGGCGGCATGAATACGGGGAGTAACGAGCCGCCGGTGGCCCAGGCGACCGAGGGCGCGGCGGGCGAGACCAAGCCCGAGAAGCCCTTCGGGTCGCGGGCGCCCGAGTTCGTCAAGGCGCGCCGCGCACTGCACCTGAGCTGGCAGGTCGGCGTCTTCATCGTCGGGCTCGCGGTCGTGGTGGTGGGCATCATCATGCTGCCGCTGCCAGGGCCCGGCTGGGTGGTGATCTTCTGCGGCATGGCGATCTGGGCGACCGAGTTCGTCTGGGCGCAGCTGGTGCTCCGCTGGACGAAACGGAAGGTCACCGAGGCGGCACAGCGCGCACTCGACCCCAAGGTGCGCCGCCGCAACATCACCCTCACGGTGATCGGCCTGGTGATCGTCGGCGCCCTCGCCGGGGTCTACCTCTGGAAGTACGGCCTCGAGATGCCCTGGAAGATCAACGATCAGTGAGCGGCGCCCCGGCGGGCTCCGCGAGCCCGCCGGGGACGTGCTCGGTCAGCTGGTCACAAGCACCCTCTGACATGGGGTAATGTTCTCTCTGCGCCCGGGCGATTAGCTCAGTGGGAGAGCGCTTCGTTCACACCGAAGAGGTCACTGGTTCGAACCCAGTATCGCCCACCCGGGATTGTGGCCCGGAGGCTGGAAACAGCCTCCGGGCCACTGTCGTATTTGACGCCCTTTCATGAAATTCGCAGACCGCGCCGAACCGTCCGGAATAACTGCTTCCTATTTCTTCGAGTTGACGCCCCGTCGGAAACTGCCGCACGGAACGCGGCCCCCGGCGGCAGACTGGAAGCCATGGACTGGTGCCATTACCGCTTCCGCAGCCTATGGAATCTGCGCGCCGAGCCCGCCGCCGTCTATGCCGCGCTCGAACGCGTCCAGGACTACCCCGCCTGGTGGCCCCAGGTCCGCGAGGTCACCCCTCTCGACGACCACAGCGGCACCGCGCGCTTCCGCTCGCTCCTGCCCTACGACCTGGTGATCACCGCCCGCGAGCGGTGCCGGGACCCCGAGCGCGGCGTCCTCGCCATCACCATGACCGGCGACCTCGACGGCTGGGCCCGCTGGACCCTGACCTCCGCACCCGACGGCGGCACCCGCGCGCGCTACGACCAGGAAGTCGACGTGCGCAAACCCCTGCTGCGCCGCCTCGCCGTGCCCGGCAGGCCGCTCCTCCTCCTCAACCACGCCCTGATGATGCGCGCCGGAAGCCGCGGCCTCGCCGCCCGCCTCGACCGGGAAGGACCGCACACCGCACGCCCCTGAGGCGCCCCGGCCGGCGGACGGACGGGCGGTTTGAAGGATCGGCGCCCGGACCTGTATTGTTCAGTGCGTTCCCGGGCGATTAGCTCAGTGGGAGAGCGCTTCGTTCACACCGAAGAGGTCACTGGTTCGAACCCAGTATCGCCCACCCGGAGAATGCCGGTCCGTCACAGACGGACCGGCTTTTTCATGCCCCGGGCCCGTCAGGCCTCAAGCGGCCGCGGGCAGTTCGGGCCGCAGCGGCCACGCCGGGTCCACCGTCTCCGCCGACCCGCTGCGCGCGAACCACGTCTGCAACCCGCGCGCCTGCGCCGCGTGCCACACCGCCTGCAACGTATGCAGCTCGGCGGGCGACAGCCGGTCCAGGCGCGCCGAGAAACGACGGCCCAGGGCGCGGACGAGATCCAGCGCCGCCTGCGCGTCCGCCGCCGCGTCATGGGCGCCGCTCAGCTCCACCCCATAGAGCTCGCACAGGTCCGACAGGGTGCGCCGACCCTTGCGGTACCGGTCAAGATGCCGGTCCAGGACCCGCGGATCGAGCACGCACAGCGGCGAGCCGTCCACATAGCGCGCGAGCGACGAAGCGCGGTGCCTGCGCAACTCCCGGTCCAGGAGCGTCAGATCGAACGGCGCGTTCATCACCACGAGCGGCCGCCCCGCCGCCCCCTGCTCGGCCAGCTCCCTGCCCATCTCCTCCATCACCGGCGCCGGCCAGCGGCCGTTGCGCTCCAGATGGTCCTGGGTCAGGCCGTGCACCGCCGTCGCCGCCGCCGGCACCGGCACCCCCGGATTCACCAGCCAGCGCGTCACTCGCGGGCGGGCCCCCGCGCCGTTCTGCACGACGACGGCGGCCGACACTATTCGGTCGGTCTCCACGTCGACACCCGTCGTCTCCGTGTCGAATGCGGCCAAGGGCCCCTCGTACCAGCACGTCATCCCGACGCAACTCCTCGTTCAGCTGTGGCAGTTGACCTCCGCTCCTGCCTCACGCAGGTGATACCCGGGCCGTTTGCGCCGAACCCGCTCAGGAGACAACACAGGTACGGAGCCGGGTGGTTGACGGCTCAAGCGCGCACTCCACCGGTTCGGAAGGCTTTCAGGACATGGCGCTCGCGCAGCCCGAACAGGGCGGGCTGCTGCCCGAGCGGATCGCACCGCCGCGCGGCACACTCGCCACCACCGCCTGCATGGAGACCCTTCAGGTGGGCTATCTGCACGCGGTCGCGGCAGCGGCCGGCTGCTCGCTCTCCCAGCCCTTTCCGGACAACGGCATCGACTGGCACGTCAGCCACAGCGCCCCCGGCCACACCGTCGACGACGAGGTCACCATCAAGGTGCAGCTCAAGTGCACCTACCAGATCCCGCCCCGCCCCAAGGGCCCCGCCTTCTCCTTCACCCTGGACAACGCCCACCTGGAGAAGCTCGCCCGCACCCCGGTGTCGGTGCACAAGATCCTGGTCGTCATGCTCGTGCCCCGGTCCCAGGACGACTGGCTGCGCGCCGGCCACGACCGCCTCGACCTGCGGCACTGCTGCTACTGGACCAACCTCGCCGGACACCCCGTGACCGGCAGACGGAGGACCACCGTCCGCGTTCCCACCGCACGGATCTTCGACGACCGCGCACTCTGCGAGATCATGACGCGCGTCGGCACGGGAGGGAGACCCTGATGCACCGCCCGATCGACGACCCAGCCTCCGTACGCGACGACGGCCCGGCCACTGCGCACGCCGCACGCGCACTCCGCGGCGTACGGCCCCACTCCGCCGACGGACCCGCCGCACCCGCCGCGCCCGACGTCTGGTCCGAGCCGCCCGACCCCGGCCACGTCGACCCCGCCGTGCTCGTCGCCCTCCTCCACCGGCACGGCTGGCGGCGCCGCGGCGGTGCCGCCGGACGCTACTCCCGCTGGACCCCGCCGGGCCCCGCCGCCCGCGGCACCAGCCTCCTCGTCCCCGAGAACCGCGCCTTCCCCGACAGCGACGACCTCATCGGCGAGGCCCTCACCGCCCTCACCCGCAGCTCCTCGCCCTCGGCCCGTGACGTGCTCGTGTCGCTCGCCGTGCCCAGCGACGAGATCCGCTGGTGGCGCGACGTCCCCGGCGGCCCCGCGGGCGCCGCCTCCTGGACCGTCGAGGAGCAGCTGCGCGCCGCCGCCCGGCAGATGCTCCTGGCCGGTGCCCTCGCCGCGCGCGAGCGCGCCGGGTACTACGGCGCCCGGCACCGCCGCCCCGCCGCCGCGTCCCTGGAGAACATCCTCGTGGGGCCCGCGCCGGGCGGGCGCCGCCTCACCGCCTTCGTGCCGGTCTCCGCGGCCCGGCCACTGGCCGTACGGCTGCACCAGGCGCTGTACGCGGCCCGCGAGGCCGTCGACTACCAGCGGGCCACCGGCGGCATGGACGCCTTCGACACCGCCGTCGAGGCAGGGGTCAGCCACGAGCTGGTCGAGGCCATCGTCTCCCTGGTGCGCGGCACCGAGGGCGCCCGCGTCCACGTCGAGTGGTCGCCCGCGGCAGGTGTGCCCGAGGGCTGCGCGGCCACCACCGAACCCGTCGAGTTCTCCCCGGGCGACCTGGCCGTCCTGCGCGAGGCCGGGGCCCGCTATCTGCGCGACGAGCCCTCGGTGCCGGTGCGGATCACCGGCACCGTGGTGCGCATGCGGCGCTCGGGGCCGCGCGGCACGGGCACGGTGCGGGTACGGGTGCTCGCGGGCGCCGAGGTCCCGCACGTGCGGATGTCCCTCGACGAGGAGTCGTACCGCGTCGCGGGCCACGCCCATCTGGTCGGGCTGCCGATCCGGGTGCACGGCCGTCTGGAGAGCCGCGGCGGCTTCCGCAGGCTCACCGGGGCCACGCAGGTGGTGCCGGTGCAGGTCGACGACGCCGAGCGGGACCGGCTGCTGAAGTCGCTCCAGGAGAACCTCGACTTCTTCGAGGAGGCGTGCAGCACCGACTGAGGGCGGGGAGCGGGCCCCCGCCCGCGGCCAACCGTTTCGCGGTGGGCCCCCGGGGCTCGGTACGATTCGTTGCGCGTGCAGGCGAGGACCTGCCGCAGCCCCCTCAGACAGGAGAGACCGGTGTCAGACGTCCGTGTGATCATCCAACGCGATTCCGAGCGGGAAGAGCGCGTGGTGACCACGGGCACCACGGCCGCCGAGCTCTTCGCGGGCGAGCGCACCATCGTGGCCGCCCGCGTCGGCGGCGAGCTGAAGGACCTCGCGTACGAGATCAAGGACGGCGAGGAGGTCGAGCCCGTCGAGATCTCCTCCGAGGACGGCCTGAACATCCTGCGCCACTCCACCGCGCACGTCATGGCCCAGGCCGTGCAGGAGCTCTTCCCCGACGCCAAGCTCGGCATCGGCCCGCCCATCCGGGACGGCTTCTACTACGACTTCGACGTCAAGGAGCCCTTCACCCCCGAGGACCTCAAGCGCATCGAGAAGAAGATGCAGGAGATCCAGAAGCGGGGCCAGAAGTTCTCCCGTCGCGTCACCACCGACGACGACGCCCGCGTCGAGCTCGCCGACGAGCCGTACAAGCTGGAGCTCATCGGCCTCAAGGGCAACGCCGCGCAGGCCGCCGACGGCGCCGACGCCGAGGTGGGCGCGGGCGAGCTGACCATCTACGACAACCTGGACGCCAAGACCGGCGAGCTGTGCTGGAAGGACCTCTGCCGCGGCCCGCACCTGGCCACGACCCGAGTGATCCCGGCGTTCAAGCTGATGCGCTCCGCCGCTGCCTACTGGCGCGGCAGTGAGAAGAACCCGCAGCTCCAGCGCATCTACGGCACCGCCTGGCCGTCCAAGGACGAGCTGAAGGCGCACCTGGAGTTCCTCGCCGAGGCCGAGAAGCGGGACCACCGCAAGCTCGGCGCCGAGCTGGACCTGTTCTCCTTCCCCGAGGAGCTGGGCCCGGGCCTCGCGGTCTTCCACCCCAAGGGCGGCGTGATCCGCAAGGTGATGGAGGACTACTCCCGCAAGCGGCACGAGGACTCCGGCTACGAGTTCGTGAACACCCCGCACATCTCGAAGGAGAAGCTCTTCGAGACCTCGGGGCACCTGCCGCACTACGCGGACGGCATGTTCCCGGCGATCGAGTTCGACGAGCAGAACTACCGCCTCAAGGCGATGAACTGCCCGATGCACAACCTGATCTTCAAGTCGCGCGGCCGCTCCTACCGCGAGCTGCCCCTGCGGCTCTTCGAGTTCGGGACGGTCTACCGCTACGAGAAGTCGGGCGTCGTGCACGGCCTGACCCGCTCGCGCGGCTTCACCCAGGACGACTCGCACATCTACTGCACCAAGGAGCAGATGGCGGAGGAGCTCGACAAGCTCCTCACCTTCGTCCTGGACCTGCTGCGCGACTACGGTCTGAACGAGTTCGAGCTGGAGCTGTCCACCCGCGACGGCTCCGACAAGTTCATCGGCTCGGACGAGGACTGGGCCGAGGCCACCGAGGCGCTGCGCCAGGCCGCCGAGAAGCAGGGCCTGCCGCTGGTCCCGGACCCGGGCGGGGCCGCGTACTACGGGCCGAAGATCTCCGTCCAGGCGAAGGACGCGATCGGCCGGTCCTGGCAGATGTCGACCCTCCAGGTGGACTTCAACCAGCCGAAGCGCTTCGGCCTGGAGTACACCGCGGCGGACGGCACCAAGCAGCAGCCGGTCATGCTGCACCGTGCGCTGTTCGGCTCGATCGAGCGGTTCTTCGGCGTGCTCCTCGAGCACTACGCGGGCGCGTTCCCGGCGTGGCTCGCGCCGGTGCAGGCCGTGGGGATCCCGGTCGGTGACGCGCACGTGCCGTACCTCCAGGAGTTCGCGGAGAAGGCGAAGAAGCACGGGCTGCGGGTCGAGGTGGACGCCTCGTCGGACCGGATGCAGAAGAAGATCAGGAACGCACAGAAGTCCAAGGTGCCGTTCATGGTGATCGTCGGCGACGACGACATGAACGCGGGCGCGGTGTCCTTCCGGTACCGCGACGGCTCGCAGGAGAACGGCATCCCGGCCGACGAGGCCATCGCCAAGATCCTGAAGGTCGTCGAGGAGCGCACCCAGATCTGACGCACGGCCGCGGCACAGGCCGACGCCGAGGGGCGGTCCCGTTCGGGGCCGCCCCTCGGCGTACTCCCGGCGGCGAATATGCTGACCACCATGACGAGTGAGCCGGAGCAGCAGATCGGAGTGGGGACGCAGGACGCGTTCCAGCGCCTGTGGACGCCCCACCGGATGGCGTACATCCAAGGCGAGAACAAGCCGACCGGTTCGGGGGCCGACGACGGCTGCCCGTTCTGCTCCATCCCGGCCAAGTCGGACGAGGACGGTCTCGTCCTCAAGCGGGGCGAGCACGTGTACGCGGTGCTCAACCTCTATCCGTACAACGGCGGGCACTTGATGACGGTGCCGTACCGGCACGTCGCGGACTACACGGAGCTGACGGGTCCGGAGACCCTGGAGCTGGCCGAGCTGACCAAGCAGGCGATGACGGCGCTGCGCACGGCGTCCGGCGCGCACGGCTTCAACCTGGGCATGAACCAGGGCACGGTCGCGGGTGCGGGGATCGCCGCGCACCTGCACCAGCACATCGTGCCGCGCTGGGGCGGGGACACGAACTTCATGCCCGTCGTGGGGCACACCAAGGTGCTGCCGCAGCTGCTCGCGGACACCCGCGCGATGCTCGCGAAGGCGTGGCCCGCGGTGTAGGGCAGCGCCCCGAAGGGGCGCGGGGCGGTATCGACATGCGGCTCCGCCGCGTGGGCGCGACCAGCCACGATGGACCGGCAGGCAACCGACGGCCCATCGTGGCGATTCCAGCGAAGCGCTTACGCGCCGTACACGTCCGCCTGGCGCGGCATGGGGTCCTGGATCGCGCCGCTGAGGAAGGTGGCGCGGCCGCTGAAGCGGTCGGTGTTCACGCCGTTCTCCTCCAGGACCTTGATGGCGGCCGTGTGGACGACGCGCAGGACCGGCGTGGCGGCGCGCAGCGCGTCGTCGGCCATGAAGCGGTGCCGCCAGGGCTTGTCCGCCCAGGCGTGGCGCAGGCCGAAGGGCTCGGGCAGGACGAGCTTGCCGCCGAGGTAGTCCAGGATCGGCGGGTACCACGTGAAGGGGGCGCGGACGGCGAGGCGCACCACTTCCTGGGCGTCGACGAGCGGGAGGCTGCGCGTGGTGGTCTCCCAGAACCTGATGGTCTTGCTGACCGTCTTGGTCTTGGGCGAGGGCTTGCTGGTGAACAGCGAGTGCACCGGGCCGAGGGCGTGGCCGGTGACTTCGATGCGCAGGGTCTCGTGCAGCACGGTCACCGTGATCAGCATGGTGATGACGAGCTGGCCGTCCCAGAGGGTGAACTGCACGCCCAGATAGTGGCGGTCGCCGCTGCCGAACTGCTGCTCGTTGCAGATGCGCTGTATTTCGTGGCCCTTGATCTGGAAGGCCTCGACGTCCGTGCCGGAGGGGCGGGAGACCGAGCCCGCGTTCTCCCCGACGGGGGTGACGATCCAGTGCCTTATCGACGGGGTGGTGAAGCCGCCGGTGTGCAGCGGGCCGCGCTCGAGCATGCGGAGCTGGTCGTGCACCGCCCGTACGACGTCCCAGCTGCGGAAGGGGTTGATCTCCTTGCCTTCCTCGCGGGGGACGAGCTCCTCGGCGAGCTGCCAGCTGCCCCAGCGGGTGCCCATGCCCAGTATTCCCTTGGGGCCCGCGTAGAAGACGGAGTTGCTCTGCTGCTCGGCGGAGAGGCGGGCGAGGCCCTGGCGCAGGCGCTCGGCGGAGGCGTCGCCGGGGCTGCCGGGGACGGCTTCGGGGATCTTCGCGCCGATGCCGCCGCCGGACAGGAGCGCGCTCCACCGCTCGCGCAGGTCCTTGGCGGTGCCTTCGGCTATGTGCTTGGCCCAGAACCAGCCGATCACGGGGACGACGGGGCACAGGCGCAGATACCAGGCCAGGGGGCCCCCGAAGGGCAGTTTGACGAGGAGGATGACCACGACGACGCCGATGGCGACGAGGAGGGCGGTGGCGATCGCCTGGGTGCGCTTGTCCTTCTGCTTGGTGATCCAGCGGCGGGCGGTGAAGACGAGCAGCCAGGCGAGCAGGCCGGGCAGGAAGAGCAGGCCGCACACGACCATGACGAGGGTGAGCCAGCTGTCGCGGTGGCGGCGGATGCCGGTGGCGGCCAGGCAGTGCTCGACGACCGACTGGGGGTCGATGCCGAAGGCCTGGATGAGGGGGCTGCGGGCGCCGCCGAGCATCCGCACCTGGACGGTTCTGGCGAAGGCTTCGCCGAGGCTCGGCTTGAACAGGGACCACAGGCCCGGTTTCACCACGGACTTGTGCCAGTCGCTGTTGGCCTTGAGGATCTCGTCGACCTCGCCGTCGCGGTATGCCGCGGAGGCCAGGGCGTGGGTGGCCGCGGTCTGTCCGGCGGCGCCGGAGAGCGGTACCTGGGCCCCTGGCCTGAAGTCGAATGCGTCGTCCGCCACCTGCCGCCCCCATCGCCGCGCCGCTGACCGCCGCGGCCCTTCCCGTTTGCGTTGTTTCCCGACTGCACGGCCCGGCACACCTGTTGACCTGGCCGGTACGGCTGTTGATCAGGTCATCAGCGTATCGGGGCGTGCCGACATCCGTCAGGGGTCGGTCGAATGCCGCCCGCGAGGAGGAGGCGGAGCGGGCGGCATTCGGCCAGTGGGGCTCAACTAGGCGGTGTCCTGGGCCTGTTCGCGGATCCGCTGGGACAGCTGCGGGGGCATCGGTTCGTGCCGGGCGTAGCTGCGGCTGAAGCGGGCCGTGCCCTGGGACAGGGACCTGAGGTCGACGGCGTAGCGGCCGATCTCGATCTCGGGCACCTCCGCGCGGACGAGGGTGCGTCCGCCGGGTGCCTGTTCGGTGCCGACGACGCGGCCGCGGCGCCCGGACAGGTCGCTCATGACGGCGCCCACGTACTCGTCGGAGATGAGGACCTGGACGTCGGCGACCGGTTCGAGGAGGTGGATGGTGGTGCCGGCGGCGGCTTCGCGCAGGGCGAGGGCGCCGGCGGTCTGGAAGGCGGCGTCGGAGGAGTCCACGGAGTGGGCCTTGCCGTCGAGGAGCGTGACGCGTACGTCGATGAGGGCGTAGCCCGCGGCGACGCCCTTGGCGGCCTGGGCGCGGACTCCCTTCTCCACGGACGGGATGAACTGCCGGGGCACGGCCCCGCCGACGACCTTGTCGACGAACTCGATGCCGCTGCCGCCGGGCAGCGGCTCGACCTCGATCTCGCAGATGGCGTACTGGCCGTGGCCGCCGGACTGTTTGACGTGGCGGCCGCGTCCGGCGGACTTGCCCGCGAAGGTCTCGCGCAGGGAGACCTTGTGCGGGATGACGTCGACCTGGACGCCGTAGCGGCTGCGCAGCCGTTCCAGGGCCACGTCGGCGTGGGCCTCGCCGAGGCACCACAGGACGACCTGGTGGGTGTCCTGGTTCTGTTCGAGCCGCATGGTGGGGTCCTCGGCGACGAGGCGGGACAGGCCTTGGGAGAGCTTGTCCTCGTCGGCCTTGCTGTGGGCCTGGATGGCGAGCGGCAGGAGCGGGTCGGGCATGTCCCAGGGCTCCATGAGGAGCGGGGTCTCCTTGGCGGAGAGGGTGTCGCCGGTCTCCGCGCGGTTGAGCTTGGCGACGCAGGCGAGGTCGCCCGCGATGGCCTGGGAGAGGGTGCGCTGCTGTTTGCCGAAGGGGGCGGAGAGGGCGCCGACGCGCTCGTCGACGTCGTGGTCCTCGTGGCCGCGGTCGGCGAGGCCGTGCCCGGAGACGTGCACGGTCTCGTCGGGCCTGAGGGTGCCGGAGAAGACGCGGACCAGCGAGATCCGGCCGACGTAGGGGTCGGACGCCGTCTTGACGACCTCGGCGACCAGGGGGCCTTCGGGGTCGCAGGTGAGGGCGGGCCTGGGTTTGCCGTCGGGGGTGGTGACGGTGGGCGCGGGGTGCTCCAGGGGGGTCGGGAAGCCGCCGGTGATCAGTTCCAGGAGCTCGACGGTGCCGATGCCCTGGCGGGCGCCCTCGGCGGCCGGGGCGGCGGCGAGCACCGGGTGGAAGATGCCGCGGGCGACGGCCCGCTCCAGGTCGTCCACGAGCGTCTTGAAGTCGATCTCCTCGCCGCTGAGGTAGCGGTCCATCAGGGACTCGTCCTCGCTCTCGGAGATGATGCCCTCGATGAGCTTGTTGCGCGCCTCCTCGATGGCGGGCAGCTGGTCGGCGCCCGGCTCGGACTCCTTGCGTTCGCCCGACGCGTAGTCGTACACGCGCTGGGACAGCAGTCCGATGAGTCCGGTGACGGGGGCGTGGCCGTCGGGTCCCGTCTCGCCGTGCAGCGGCAGGTAGAGCGGCAGGACCGCGTCGGGGTCGTCGGCGCCGAAGGCCTCCGCGCAGGTGCGGGTCATCTGGGTGAAGTCCGCGCGGGCGGATTCCAGGTGGGTGACGACGATGGCCCGGGGCATGCCGACGGCGGCGCACTCCTCCCAGACCATGCGGGTGGCTCCGGTGATGCCCTCGGCGCCCTCGGCCGCCGAGACGACGAAGAGGGCCGCGTCCGCCGCCCGCAGACCGGCCCTCAGCTCTCCGACGAAGTCGGCGTAGCCGGGAGTATCCAGGATGTTGATCTTGTAGCCGCCCCATTCGACGGGGACGAGGGACAGCTGGACCGAGCGCTGCTGCCGGTGCTCGATCTCGTCGTAGTCGGAGACCGCCGTGCCGTCCTCCACGCGGCCTGCCCGGTTCACCGCCCCCGCGGTCAGCGCGAGGGCCTCCACCAGGGTCGTCTTGCCCGATCCGCTGTGGCCGACCAGCACCACATTCCGTACGGACGCGGGATGGTCGGCCGTCGCTGCCCTGCCGGCGGCTCCGGGGTGTGCGTTCGCCTTGTCGCCCATGCCTTGGCCTCCCGGTTACGTGCGTGGTGAGGAGGCACAGCCCCCTCGGGGATGCTGGCTTCAGCGCGGACACGCGGGAACCGCGTGCGGGGGCGGCTCCGACGACGCCCGCGGTGCTTTCGAGCTTTCCACTTGCGTCACTGTGCGTCCATACGTCGTACGCGATCGTGAGGGGGCGAGCCGCCGTGTCCGGGGCGTGACTACGATGGGTCGGCCGGTGGCCAACGGGGCCGCCGTGCGCACCGACCCTCGGGAAGGCCATGCTGAACAAGTACGCGCGTGCGTTTTTCACGCGTGTCCTCACGCCGTTCGCCGCGTTTCTCATCCGTCGCGGGGTCAGCCCCGACACGGTCACGCTCATCGGTACGGCCGGAGTGATGGCGGGAGCGCTGGTCTTCTACCCCCGCGGGGAGTTCTTCTGGGGCACGATCGTCATCACGCTGTTCGTCTTCTCCGACCTGGTCGACGGCAACATGGCGCGTCAGCTCGGCCGCTCCAGCCGCTGGGGCGCGTTCCTCGACTCCACGCTCGACCGGGTCGCCGACGGCGCGATCTTCGGCGGCTTCGCGCTCTGGTACGCGGGCTCGGGTGACGACAACATCCTGTGCGCGGTCTCGATCTTCTGCCTGGCCAGTGGCCAGGTGGTGTCGTACACGAAGGCGCGCGGCGAGGCGATCGGCCTCCCCGTGGCGGTCAACGGCCTGGTGGAGCGCGCCGAGCGCCTGGTGATCTCGCTGGTCGCCGCGGGCTTCGCCGGACTGCACAAGTTCGGGGTGCCGGGCATCGACGTGCTGCTGCCCGTGGCCCTGTGGATCGTGGCCGTCGGCAGCCTCGTCACGCTCGTGCAGCGCGTGGTGACCGTGCGCCGCGAGTCCGCCGAGGCGGACGCCGAGGCCGCGCGGGACGGCGCCCAGCGGAGCGGGACCGCTTCATGAGCCGCGCCGCGGAGAAGCTGACGGACGCGCTGTACGGGGTGGCCTGGAGCACGGTCAAGAAGCTTCCCGAGCCCGCCGCCGTGGGCCTGGGGCGCCGCATCGCGGACCTCGCGTGGAAGCGGCGCGGCAAGGGCGTGCTGCGCCTGGAGGCCAACTACGCGCGCGTGGTGCCCGACGCGACGCCGCAGCGCCTCGCGGAGCTGTCCAAGGCGGGCATGCGGTCGTACATGCGCTACTGGATGGAGTCCTTCCGGCTTCCGGCCTGGAGCGAGGACCGCATCAAGAACGGCTTCGCGCCCCAGGACCTGCACCACCTGACCGACGGCCTGGACAGCGGCAGGGGCGTCATCCTCGCGTTGCCGCACCTGGGCAACTGGGACCTGGCGGGCGCCTGGGTCACCACGAAGCTGAAGACGCCGTTCACGACCGTGCAGGAGCGGCAGAAGCCCGAGTCCCTGTACGACCGCTTCGTGGCCTACCGCAGCGGTCTGGGCATGGAGGTCCTGCCACACACCGGCGGCTCGGCCTTCGGCACGCTCGCCCGGCGGCTGCGCGCGGGCGGGCTCGTCTGCCTCGTCGCCGACCGGGACCTGTCGGCGTCCGGCGTCGAGGTCACGTTCTTCGGCGAGAGCGCGCGGATGCCCGCGGGGCCCGCCGCGCTCGCCCAGCAGACGGGCGCGCTGCTCCTGCCGGTGACGCTCTGGTACGACGCGTCGCCGGTGATGCGCGGCCGGGTCCACCCGCCCGTCGAGGTCCCCGCTACGGGCACCCGCGCGGAGAAGACGGCCGCCATGACCCAGGCCCTCGCCGACGCCTTCGCCACGGGCATCGCCGAGCACCCGCAGGACTGGCACATGCTGCAGCGTCTGTGGCTCGCAGACCTGGATCCGGCGAAGGCGCCGACCGCGGCGGGGCGCGCGCCGTCGGCACGGGGCGCGCAGTCGTCGCAGGGCACGCCGTCGCCGCAAGGCACGCCGTCGTCGGAGGGCGCGCAGGAGGCGGCCGGGCCCCGGGGCGAGGGGACGCCGTGAAGGTCGGCATCGTCTGCCCGTACTCGTGGGACGTGCCGGGTGGCGTCCAGTTCCACATCCGCGATCTGGCGGAGCACCTCATCCGCCTGGGGCACGAGGTCTCGGTCCTCGCCCCGGCGGACGACGAGACCCCCCTGCCGCCGTACGTGGTGTCGGCGGGCCGTGCCGTGCCGGTTCCGTACAACGGCTCGGTGGCGCGGCTCAACTTCGGTTTCCTGTCGGCCGCGCGGGTGCGCCGCTGGCTGCACGACGGCACCTTCGACGTCATCCACATCCACGAGCCCACCTCGCCCTCGCTCGGCCTGCTGACCTGCTGGGCGGCGCAGGGTCCGATCGTGGCGACGTTCCACACCTCCAACCCGCGCTCGCGGGCCATGATCGCGGCGTATCCGATCCTGCAGCCGGCCCTGGAGAAGATCAGCGCGCGCATCGCGGTCAGCGAGTACGCCCGCCGCACGCTGGTCGAGCACCTGGGCGGCGACGCCGTGGTCATCCCCAACGGCGTGGACGTCGACTTCTTCGCCGACGCCGAGCCCAAGCCCGAGTGGCAGGGCATGACGATGGGCTTCATCGGCCGCATCGACGAGCCCCGCAAGGGCCTGCCGGTCCTGATGCGGGCGCTGCCCCGCATCTTCGCGGAGTGTCCGCAGGCGCGCCTCCTGGTCGCCGGGCGCGGTGACGAGGAGGAGGCCGTGGCCTCGCTCCCGGCCGCGCTGCGCGAGCGCGTGGAGTTCCTCGGCATGGTCAGCGACGAGGACAAGGCGCGGCTGCTGCGCAGCGTCGACGTGTACGTCGCGCCGAACACGGGCGGGGAGAGCTTCGGCATCATCCTCGTCGAGGCGATGTCGGCGGGCGCCCCGGTGCTCGCCAGCGACCTCGACGCCTTCGCGCAGGTCCTCGACCAGGGCGCGGCGGGCGACCTGTTCGTCAACGAGGACGCGGACTCCCTGGCGGAGGCCGCCGTACGCCTCCTCGGTGACGCCCGGCGCCGCGAGGAGCTGCGCGAGCGGGGCAGCAAGCACGTGCGCCGCTTCGACTGGTCGACGGTCGGCGCGGACATCCTGTCGGTGTACGAGACGGTGACGGACGGCGCGGCGGCCGTCGCGGCGGACGACCGCACGGGCCTGCGGGCCCGGTTCGGCCTGGCGAGGGACTGAGGGCCCCGCGCCCCTTCGGGCACCGCCGAACCCCGGCGGTAGCCTAGGCCGCTGTGACCTCCACTTTGATCTGGATCGCGGCCGCCCTGTTCGCGATCGGCCTCTACTTGAGCTGGACCGCGGGCCGTCTCGACCGGCTGCACGCGCGCATCGACGCGGCCCGCGCCGCGCTCGACGCGCAGCTGCTGCGCCGCGCCTCGGTCGCCCAGGAGCTGGCCACCTCCGGAGTGCTCGATCCGGCCGCGTCGATCGTCCTGTACGAGGCGGCGCACGCGGCCCGGCAGGCCGAGGAGGAGCAGCGCGAGGTCGCCGAGAGCGAGCTGAGCCAGGCGTTGCGCGCGGTCTTCGGAGAGGCGCAGCAGGTCGAGGCGGTGCGGGAGGCGCCGGGCGGCGAGGAGGCCACGCGGGAGCTCGCCGCGGCCGTGCGCCGGGTGCCGATGGCGCGGCGCTTCCACAACGACGCGGTGCGCGCGGCCCGGGCGCTGCGCCGCCACCGCAAGGTGCGCTGGTTCCGCCTGGCCGGGCACGCGCCGTTCCCGATGGCGGTGGAGATGGACGACGAGCCTCCGGTGGCCCTGGCGGACCGGGCCACGGCCTAAGGGGCGAGCCCCCGTTGGTCCTGGCGGACCGGGCCACGGCATAGAGGGCGAGCCGCCGCTGGCCCTGCGGGACCGGGCCACGACTTGGACGACGAGCCCCCGGTGGCCCTCGCGGACCGGGCCACAACCTGGCGGGGGAGTGGTCACCGAGCGTCGTAACGCCGTCACAGGAGCGGACCGGAGGTCCGCAAAACGATCCACCACCTCACCATTGGCCCTTGCTGTGGCCTGGTCACAAGGCGTTTCCTCAAGGCGGCGGAATCGCCACACGCAGCGCTCCGCAGCCCGCTGTCAGCGGCTCTCAGCAGCTCGCCTTCCACCGAGTCTCCACCGAGTGAGGTCAACCCGTGTCCAGCACGCTCTCCAGCAACGCCAAGTCCGCCGAGAACACGGCCACCGGCACCGCCCGCGTGAAGCGCGGCATGGCCGAGCAGCTCAAGGGCGGCGTGATCATGGATGTGGTCAACGCCGAACAGGCGAAGATCGCCGAAGACGCGGGCGCGGTCGCCGTGATGGCCCTGGAGCGGGTCCCGGCCGACATCCGCAAGGACGGCGGCGTGGCCCGGATGTCCGACCCGAACATGATCGAAGAGATCATCGAGGCCGTCTCCATCCCGGTCATGGCCAAGTCCCGCATCGGCCACTTCGTCGAGGCGCAGGTCCTGCAGTCGCTCGGCGTCGACTACATCGACGAGTCCGAGGTCCTCACCCCGGCCGACGAGGTCAACCACAGCGACAAGTTCGCCTTCACCACGCCCTTCGTGTGCGGCGCCACCAACCTGGGCGAGGCCCTGCGCCGCATCGCCGAGGGCGCGGCCATGATCCGCTCCAAGGGCGAGGCCGGCACCGGCAACGTCGTCGAGGCCGTGCGCCACCTGCGCCAGATCAAGAACGAGATCGCCAAGCTGCGCGGCTTCGACAACAACGAGCTGTACGCCGCCGCCAAGGAGCTGCGCGCCCCCTACGAGCTGGTCAAGGAGACCGCCGAGCTGGGCAAGCTGCCGGTCGTGCTGTTCTCCGCCGGCGGCGTCGCCACCCCGGCTGACGCCGCGCTGATGCGCCAGCTCGGCGCCGAGGGCGTCTTCGTGGGCTCCGGCATCTTCAAGTCCGGCGACCCGGCCAAGCGCGCCGCCGCCATCGTGAAGGCCACCACCTTCTACGACGACCCCAAGGTCATCGCGGACGCCTCCCGCAACCTCGGCGAGGCCATGGTCGGCATCAACTGCGACACCCTGCCCGAGGCCGAGCGCTACGCGAACCGCGGCTGGTAACCGATGGCACACGACGTACCCGTGATCGGCGTCCTGGCCCTCCAGGGCGACGTACGGGAGCATTTGATCGCCCTGGCCACGGCCGACGCCGTGGCCAGGGAGGTCCGGCGCCCCGAGGAGCTCGCCGAGGTCGAAGGGCTGGTCATCCCCGGCGGCGAGTCCACCACCATCTCCAAACTGGCCGTGCTCTTCGGCCTCCTGGAGCCCCTCCGCGCGCGCGTGCGCGCCGGAATGCCGGTCTACGGCACCTGCGCGGGCATGATCATGCTCGCCGACAAGATCCTCGACCCGCGCTCGGGCCAGGAGACCGTCGGCGGCATCGACATGATCGTGCGGCGCAACGCCTTCGGGCGGCAGAACGAGTCCTTCGAGAGCGCGGTCGACATGAAGGGCGTCGAGGGCGACCCTGTAGAGGGCGTCTTCATCCGCGCCCCGTGGGTGGAGTCGGTCGGCGCCGAGACCGAGGTGCTCGCCGAGCACGGCGGTCACATCGTCGCCGTACGCCAGGGCAACGCGCTCGCCACGTCCTTCCACCCGGAGCTGACGGGCGACCACAGGGTGCACGGACTGTTCGTGGACATGGTCCGGGCCGAGCAGGGGCGGCGGTCCTTGTAGGATCTCTGACGTTCGTTATCGAGGTTGGTTACGCGAAGGAGACAGGCAGATGTCCGGCCACTCTAAATGGGCTACGACGAAGCACAAGAAGGCCGTGATCGACGCCAAGCGCGGCAAGCTCTTCGCGAAGCTGATCAAGAACATCGAGGTCGCGGCCCGCACCGGCGGCGCCGACCTGGACGGCAACCCGACGCTCTTCGACGCCGTGCAGAAGGCCAAGAAGCAGTCGGTGCCCAACAAGAACATCGACTCCGCGCTCAAGCGCGGCGCGGGCCTCGAGGCCGGCGGCGCCGACTACGAGACGATCATGTACGAGGGCTACGGCCCGAACGGCGTCGCGGTGCTCATCGAGTGTCTGACGGACAACCGCAACCGCGCCGCCTCCGAGGTCCGCGTCGCCATGACCCGCAACGGCGGCTCCATGGCCGACCCGGGCTCCGTGTCGTACCTGTTCAACCGCAAGGGCGTCGTGATCGTCCCCAAGGGCGAGCTCTCCGAGGACGACGTCCTGGGCGCCGTCCTGGACGCGGGCGCCGAAGAGGTCAACGACCTGGGCGAGTCCTTCGAGGTGCTCAGCGAGGCCACCGACCTGGTCGCGGTCCGCACCGCCCTCCAGGAGGCCGGGATCGACTACGACTCGGCGGACGCCAACTTCGTCCCGACCATGCAGATCGAGCTGGACGAGGACGGCGCGCGCAAGATCTTCAAGCTGATCGACGCGCTGGAGGACAGCGACGACGTGCAGAACGTCTTCGCCAACTTCGACGTCTCCGACGAGGTCATGGAGAAGGTCGACGCCTGAGCCCTGGCGGGCGGTTTTTCGCGGGCCGGTGGGACACGTCCCCCCGGCCCGCCGCCATTGTCGGTGGCGGCGGATAGCCTGAGAAGCAATTGAAGATCACCGACATGGACCGCAACCATCAATTGAGGGACCACGACGGTGATCAACCAGGTCCGCGAGAGCGGCGGCGGTTCAGCCGCAAGAAGGGGGATGCTGCGGTGCGGGTACTGGGGGTCGACCCGGGGCTGACCCGGTGCGGTGTCGGCGTCGTCGAGGGCGCCGCGGGCCGCCCGTTGACGATGCGCGGCGTCGGCGTCGTCCGCACCCCTGCCGACGCGGAGCTCGGCAGCCGCCTCGTCGCCATCGAGGAGGGCATCGAGCACTGGCTGGACGCGCACAGCCCCGAAGTCCTCGCCGTGGAGCGCGTGTTCAGCCAGCACAACGTGCGTACGGTCATGGGCACGGCCCAGGCAAGCGCCGTCGCCATGCTGTGCGCCTCCCGGCGCGGCATCCCGGTCGCCCTGCACACGCCCAGCGAGGTCAAGGCCGCCGTGACCGGCTCGGGCCGGGCCGACAAGGCCCAGGTCGGGGCCATGGTGACGCGGCTGCTCCGGCTCGACGCGCCGCCCAGGCCCGCCGACGCCGCCGACGCCCTCGCGCTCGCCATCTGCCACATCTGGCGCGCCCCCGCGCAGAACAGACTCCAGCAGGCCCAAGCCCTGCACGCTAGGAAAGGCCGTACGGCATGATCGCCTTCGTCAGCGGCCCGGTCGCCGCCCTCGCCCCGGACACCGCCGTGGTCGAAGTGGGCGGCATCGGCATGGCCGTCCAGTGCACGCCCAACACGCTGTCCACGCTCCGCGTCGGCAAGCCCGCCAAGCTCGCCACCTCCTTGGTGGTCCGCGAGGACTCCCTCACGCTGTACGGCTTCGCCGACGACGACGAGCGGCAGACCTTCGAGCTGCTCCAGACCGCCAGCGGGGTCGGCCCGCGTCTGGCCCAGGCCATGCTCGCCGTGCACAGCCCCGACGACCTGCGCCGCGCGGTCTCCACCGGGGACGAGAAGGCGCTCACTGCCGTGCCCGGCATCGGCAAGAAGGGCGCCCAGAAGCTGCTCCTGGAGCTGAAGGACCGCCTAGGCGAGCCCCTCGGCACCGGCGGCCCCGCCGTCGGCACGCCCGTCACCCAGGGTTGGCGCGAGCAGCTGCACGCCGCGCTCATCGGCCTCGGGTACGCGACCCGGGAGGCCGACGAGGCCGTCACCGCCGTCGCCCCGCAGGCCGCGGCCGCCGGGGGGAATCCGCAGGTGGGCCAGCTCCTCAAGGCCGCCCTGCAGACGCTGAACCGCACCCGCTGACCCCATCCGCCGCCCCCGGCCCCGCCCTCCGCGCCCCGGCGCGGACCACGGCCGCACGACCTTCGACGACCTACGCGAGGCACACCGCATGAACTGGGACGACCCGACCGCCGAGGCCGCCACCGCCGCCGAGCGGCTGGTGGAAGCCGTCGCCGACGGCGAGGACCAGGCGGTCGAGGCCGCCCTGCGCCCCAAGGACCTGGGTGAGTTCATCGGTCAGGAGAAGGTCAGGGAGCAGCTCGACCTGGTCCTGCGCGCCGCCCGCGCCCGGGGCGCGACCGCCGACCACGTGCTGCTCTCCGGCGCCCCCGGCCTCGGCAAGACCACCCTGTCGATGATCATCGCCGCCGAGATGGGCGCCCCGATCCGCATCACCAGCGGCCCGGCCATCCAGCACGCGGGCGACCTCGCGGCGATCCTGTCCTCGCTCCAGGAGGGCGAGGTCCTCTTCCTCGACGAGATCCACCGCATGTCCCGGCCCGCCGAGGAGATGCTGTACATGGCGATGGAGGACTTCCGCGTCGACGTCATCGTCGGCAAGGGCCCCGGCGCCACCGCCATCCCCCTGGAGCTGCCGCCGTTCACCCTGGTCGGCGCCACCACGCGCGCGGGGCTCCTGCCGCCCCCGCTGCGCGACCGCTTCGGCTTCACCGCGCACATGGAGTTCTACGAACCGGCCGAGCTGGAGCGGGTGATCCACCGCTCGGCGAACCTCCTCGACGTGGAGATCGACACCGCGGGCGCCGCCGAGATCGCGGGCCGCTCCCGGGGCACCCCGCGCATCGCCAACCGCCTGCTGCGCCGCGTACGGGACTATGCGCAGGTCAAGGCGGACGGCGTGATCAACCGCGAGATCGCGGGCGTCGCCCTCGGGGTGTACGAGGTCGACTCGCGCGGCCTCGACCGCCTCGACCGCGCGGTCCTCGAAGCCCTCCTGAAGCTCTTCGGCGGCGGCCCGGTCGGCCTGTCCACGCTGGCCGTGGCGGTGGGGGAGGAGCGCGAGACGGTCGAGGAGGTGGCCGAGCCGTTCCTGGTGCGCGAGGGCCTGCTCGCCCGCACCCCCCGCGGCCGCGTCGCCACGCCCGCCGCCTGGGCGCATCTGGGCCTGACCCCGCCGGGCCAGGCGGCGGGAAGTGGCCAACAGGACCTGTTCGGGACGTGACACGGACGGTGACGGCGCGGAGAGTCGCACGGTCAGGAACTGCGGTGCCATGCTGAGCGTTGTTCGTTAGGCGCGGACTCGCTTAGACTCCGCCGATGCCGCCTCTATAGGCAGCGCCGCCCACCCCCATCCATCAGGCCGCCTCACCACGCGGTCGTGCGAAGGAAACTCCGTCCCGTGAATATCGTGACCCTCCTCCCGTTCATCGTGCTCATCGGGGCCATGTTCCTGATGACCCGGTCCGCCAAGAAGAAGCAGCAGGCGGCCGCCCAGATGCGCAGCGACATGACGCCTGGCACCGGCATCCGCACCATCGGAGGCATGTACGCCACCGTCAAGGAGGTCCACGACGACTCGGTCCTCCTTGAGGTGGCCCCCGGCGTCCACGCGGTTTACGCGAAGAACGCCATCGGCGCCGTCCTGGACGACGACGAGTACAACCGCATCGTGCACGGCGCGGAGCCCGAGGACGAGACCCCGGTGGTGCCGGACGACGCCTCCTCCCTCACCGAGACCGACGAGACCGACGAGCCCGTGTCCGACGACTCGCGCATCGACCTCGGCAAGAAGGACGCGGCCGACGAGGCCCCCGAGGCCGCAGACGCAGAGCCGAAGAAGACCGACGGCGAGTCCGGCGCGAAGTAGTCACAGCCGGGGGCCCGACGTGCGCCCGCTCGCGCACCGCGGCCCCCGCCGCAGGTGATTTCGCGCCGCGTCTCGACACAACTTCATGGCCGCCCGCCCGGGACCCCCTCCGCTCAGCGAAGGCCAGGGGGAGCACCCCGCAGGCCGGCGGTTGGACAGGGAGAACGAGAAGGTGGCAGCACCCAAGAAGGGCAGAAGGCAGGGTACCCAGGGGAAACCGGGTCGCACCCTGGTCTTCATCCTGATCGCCCTGGTGGCGCTCACCGGGGGGATGTTCCTCTCCGGGCACACCACGCCCCGCCTCGGTATCGACCTCGCCGGTGGTACGAGCATCACGCTCCAGGCGAAGAACGAGCCGGGCCAGAAGAACGCGATCAACGAGACCAACATGAACACGGCTGTTGACATCATCAACAAGCGTGTCAATGGTCTGGGTGTCTCCGAGGCCGAGGTCCAGACCCAGGGCTCCGAGAACATCATCGTCAACATCCCCAAGGGCACGAACGCCAAGCAGGCGCGCGAGCAGGTCGGCACGACCGCGCAGCTGTTCTTCCGGCCGGTCATCGCCCGTCAGCCCAGTGCTCCGGTGGACGGCGGCAAGGACAAGGGCGACAAGGGCGACAAGGACAAGAAGGACAAGCAGAGTTCGTCCCCGACCCCGGGCGCCAGCGACAAGGGCACGGACAAGGACGGCGACAAGGACGACAAGGGCGACAAGTCCAAGGACGAGTCGACCTCTCCCTCCCCGACGCCCACGACCCAGGGCCGTTCCGTCACCGACGGCCTGAAGGACGAGCCCACCCCGTCCGGCAAGTCCAGCGACAAGCCGCAGGGCAAGAAGGACGAGACGCCGAAGCCCGACCCCACCGGCGACCCCTCTGCCAAGCTCCAGGAGCAGTTCGCCAAGCTCGACTGCACCGACCCCAAGGTCCGCACGAAGATCAAGGAAGGCGTCAAGCCGTCCGATCCGGTCGTGGCCTGCGGCAAGGACAGCGACGGCAACTGGAACAAGTTCATCCTTGGCCCGTCCGAGGTCAGCGGCAAGGAGGTCGACGACGCCAAGGCGATCTTCGACACCCAGGGTGCCGCCGGCTGGAAGGTCACCATGGACTTCTCCAAGACCGGCACCAAGCAGTTCGGCGAGATCACCGGCAACCTCGCGGGCAAGCAGCCCCCGCAGAACGAGTTCGGCATCGTCATGGACGGCGAGGTCGTCTCCTGGCCGCGCGTGAACCAGGCGCTGACGGATGGCACGGCCGAGATCTCCGGCGGCTTCGACCAGGACGAGGCCAAGGACCTGGCCAACATCCTGTCCTACGGCGCGCTCCCGCTGACCTTCAAGGAGCAGAGCGTCACCACCGTCAGCGCGGCCCTCGGCGGCGAGCAGCTGCACGCCGGTCTGATCGCCGGCGCCATCGGCCTCGCGCTCGTCATCATCTACCTGGTGGCGTACTACCGCGGCCTGGCGCTCATCGCCATCGCGAGCCTCGGCGTCTCCGCGGCGCTGACGTACACGATCATGACGCTGCTCGGCCCGACGATTAAGTTCGCGCTGAACCTCCCGGCCGTCTGTGGCGCGATCGTCGCCATCGGCATCACCGCGGACTCCTTCATCGTCTACTTCGAGCGCATAAGGGACGAGGTCCGCGAGGGCCGCACGCTGCGGCCCGCCGTCGAGCGCGCCTGGCCGCGGGCCCGGCGCACCATCCTGGTCTCGGACTTCGTGTCGTTCCTCGCCGCCGCGGTGCTCTTCGTCGTCACCGTCGGCAAGGTCCAGGGCTTCGCGTTCACGCTGGGTCTGACCACGCTGCTCGACGTCGTGGTGGTGTTCTTCTTCACCAAGCCGCTGATGACGATCATGGCCCGCAAGAAGTTCTTCGCGGGTGGCCACAAGTGGTCCGGTCTCGACCCGAAGCGGCTCGGTGTCACTCCGCCGCTGCGCCGCGCACGCCGTGCGAGCGCCCCCGCCGCCCCCGTCGACCCGAAGGAGGCGTGAGATGTCGAAGCTCGGCAATCTCGGCGCCCGGCTCTACCGCGGCGAGGTCGGCTACGACTTCGTCGGCAAGCGCAAGATCTGGTACGGCATCTCCATCCTCATCACCATCACGGCCTTCGTGGCCCTGATGGTGCGGGGTCTGCACATGGGCATCGAGTTCGAGGGCGGCGCCGTCTTCAACACGCCCAAGACCAGCGTCTCCGCCGCCAAGGCCGAGGAGGTCGCGGAGGAGGCGTCCGGCCACCAGGCGATCGCCCAGCGACTCGGCAACGACACGCTGCGCATCCAGATCAGCGGCGTGGACACCGACAAGTCCGACCACATCAAGTCCGAGCTCGCCAAGGAGCTGGACGTCAAGGCGGACGACATCAACGCCGACCTGGTGGGTCCCAGCTGGGGTGACCAGATCGCCAACAAGGCCTGGCAGGGCCTGGCGATCTTCATGATCCTCGTGGTGATCTACCTGGCGATCGCCTTCGAGTGGCGCATGGCCCTGGCCGCGCTCATCGCGCTCATCCACGACCTCACCATCACCGTGGGTGTGTACGCCCTCGTCGGCTTCGAGGTGACGCCGGGCACGGTCATCGGCCTCCTGACGATCCTCGGCTACTCGCTGTACGACACGGTCGTGGTCTTCGACAGCCTCAAGGAACAGTCGAAGGACCTCACCAAGCAGACCCGCTTCACCTACAGCGAGGTCGCCAACCGCTCGATCAACAGCACGCTGGTCCGGTCGATCAACACCACGGTCGTCGCGCTGCTCCCGGTGGCCGGCCTGCTGTTCATCGGCGGCGGCTTCCTCGGCGCGGGCATGCTGAACGACATCTCGCTCTCGCTGTTCGTCGGCCTCGCCGCGGGCGCGTACTCGTCGATCTTCATCGCCACTCCGCTGGTCGCGGACTTCAAGGAGACCGACCCGCAGATGAAGGCGCTCAAGAAGCGGGTGCTCGCCAAGCGCCGCGCCGCGGCCGCCAAGGGCGAGTCCGAGGAGGCCCCGGCGCTCGACGCCGAGGCCACCGAGGACGCCGAGGACACCCCCGCGGTCGTCGGTCCGCGCTCGGGTCCCCGCGCCCAGCCCGTCCGCAACCGCGGCCGGGGCCGCCCCTCGGGCAAGCGCCGATGACGGAGACGGAAACGCCGATGACCGAGATCAAGGAACTGCTGCTCAGCCGCATCCGCGACGTGGCGGACTACCCGACACCCGGAGTGATGTTCAAGGACATCACGCCGCTGCTCGCCGACCCGGCGGCCTTCGCGGCGCTCACCGACGCGCTCGCCGACCTGAGTGTGCGCAGCGGCGCCACGAAGATCGTCGGCCTGGAGGCCCGCGGCTTCATCCTGGGCGCCCCGGCGGCCCTGCGCGCGGGCCTCGGCTTCATCCCGGTCCGCAAGGCGGGCAAGCTCCCCGGAGCCACGCTCAGCCAGGCCTACGACCTGGAGTACGGCAGCGCCGAGATCGAGGTGCACGCCGAGGACCTGGTGGCGGGCGACCGCGTCATGGTCATCGACGACGTCCTGGCCACCGGCGGCACCGCCGAGGCCTCGCTGCGGCTCATCCGCCGGGCGGGCGCCGAGGTGGCCGGCGTGGCGGTCCTGATGGAGCTGGGCTTCCTGGGCGGCCGCGAGCGGCTGGTTCCGGTCCTGGACGGAGCCCCGCTGGAGGCGTTGCTCACGGTGTGACGTGACACTAGGGCGATCAGGGCCAGTGCACCGGGACGTTCCGGAGCACTGGCCCTTTGCTTTTTGGGGCGCACAGGTTGCTTTTTGGACACACAGGCAGAAGGAAGATCAAATTCTGCTCAAATCGATGGGTCATGCATAAATGCCTCTGATTGGATCTTGAGCGTGTCCCTGACCAGGGCGCTTTCCCATTGGAGGATGTGTGAAGTTCTCAAGCAAGATCACCACGGGGGTCGTGACGGTGGCCTCGGCCGCGGCTGTGGCTCTCGTGGCCGCTCCGGCCAACGCGACTGTGTCGAAGGCTGCCGAGCCTGTCGTCGTCAAGCCGGGGAGTGGGGTGTTCATCGCCGGGCACGCCTGCACCGACTGGCACATGGCGGGCGGCATCCCGTTCAAGTGGAGCCCCCCTGTCTCGAACGGCTGCGCGACCTTCGGGCACCCCGGGTTCAAGCAGGGCTACGTGTGGAAGGCCACGCGGGGTCGCCCCTGCGTCAAGGTCGTCGGCTACACCAAGTCGCAGAAGAAGAAGTGGTACAACGCCGGCTGCGGGACGGGCGGCAGGGTGAAGGTTCCGTGGGGGAACGCCGCGGCCGAGAAGCAGATCAAGATCAAGGGCGCTTCGTTGGTGGACTGGCGCTAAGTCGCCCATAGAAGGTTCTTGACTCCAGTCAGTGCGACTGATCGAGAGCGTCCGGGCGGGCGCCGGCGGAATCCGGCGCCCGCCTCTGGCGTTTCTCCAGTACGGAGCCGTCTCACCGGCCGAGGGCGAGCCGCGGGCCCAGGATCGATACCATGGGCACTTCGGGACCTCACCGGGGGACCCGATCGCGCACAGGGAGCGCTCTTGCCAGACGAGTCCCAGCCACTTGCCGCCGCCAAGCCCGTCGATGAGTCCGAGCGGGCCACGGCGCCCGCCGCCACGTCCGCGCGCCGGGCGCCGAGCACGGCGTCGGCGGCCCCCGCCCCGGGCGGGACGACCACGCCCGGCGCCACCCCGGCCCGCGGCGAGCAGAGCGAGCAGACCGCCGGGGCCGCCGAGCCCGAGCGGGCGGCCGAGCGGCAGCACCGCCCCGCGCCCCAGCCCGAGCGCCCCGCCCCGCCCCCCGCGGCGGCCCGCCCCGCCACCGGCAAGCCGGAGCGCTCCGGCTCCTCCAACCGGGTGCGCGCCCGCCTGGCCCGCCTGGGCGTGCAGCGCTCCAACCCGTACAACCCGGTCCTGGAGCCCCTGCTGCGGATAGTGCGCAGCAACGACTCCAAGATCGAGACCGCCACGCTGCGCCAGATCGAGCGGGCCTACCAGGTCGCCGAGCGCTGGCACCGGGGCCAGAAGCGCAAGAGCGGCGACCCGTACATCACCCATCCGCTGGCCGTCACCACGATCCTGGCGGAGCTGGGCATGGACCCGGCCACGCTCATGGCGGGCCTCCTCCACGACACCGTCGAGGACACCGAGTACGGCCTGGAGCAGCTGCGCCGCGACTTCGGCGACCAGGTCGCCCTCCTCGTCGACGGCGTCACCAAGCTCGACAAGGTCAAGTTCGGCGAGGCCGCGCAGGCCGAGACCGTGCGCAAGATGGTCGTCGCGATGGCCAAGGACCCCCGCGTCCTGGTCATCAAGCTCGCCGACCGCCTGCACAACATGCGCACCATGCGCTACCTCAAGCGCGAGAAGCAGGAGAAGAAGGCCCGCGAGACGCTGGAGATCTACGCTCCGCTGGCGCACCGCCTGGGCATGAACACCATCAAGTGGGAGCTGGAGGACCTCGCCTTCGCGATCCTCTACCCCAAGATGTACGACGAGATCGTGCGCCTGGTCGCCGAGCGCGCCCCCAAGCGCGACGAGTACCTGGCCATAGTGACCGACGAGGTCCAGGCCGACCTGCGCTCCGCGCGCATCAAGGCCACCGTCACCGGCCGTCCGAAGCACTACTACAGCGTCTACCAGAAGATGATCGTCCGCGGCCGTGACTTCGCGGAGATCTACGACCTGGTGGGCATCCGCGTCCTCGTCGACACGGTCCGCGACTGCTACGCCGCCCTCGGCACGGTGCACGCGCGATGGAACCCGGTCCCCGGCCGGTTCAAGGACTACATCGCGATGCCCAAGTTCAACATGTACCAGTCGCTGCACACGACGGTCATCGGCCCCAACGGCAAGCCCGTCGAGCTGCAGATCCGCACGTTCGACATGCACCGCCGCGCCGAGTACGGCATCGCCGCGCACTGGAAGTACAAGCAGGAGGCCGTCGCCGGCGCCTCCAAGGTGCGCACCGACGCCCCCAAGTCGTCCGGCAAGAAGGACGACCACCTCAACGACATGGCGTGGCTGCGCCAGCTCCTGGACTGGCAGAAGGAGACCGAGGACCCGGGCGAGTTCCTGGAGTCCCTGCGCTTCGACCTGTCGCGCAACGAGGTCTTCGTCTTCACCCCCAAGGGCGACGTCATCGCGCTGCCCGCGGGCGCCACTCCCGTGGACTTCTCGTACGCCGTCCACACCGAGGTCGGCCACCGCACCATAGGCGCCCGGGTCAACGGTCGGCTCGTGCCGCTCGAATCGACCCTCGACAACGGCGACCTGGTGGAGGTCTTCACCTCCAAGGCCGCGGGCGCGGGCCCCAGCCGCGACTGGCTCGGCTTCGTGAAGTCGCCCCGCGCGCGCAACAAGATCCGCGCCTGGTTCTCCAAGGAGCGCCGCGAGGAGGCCATCGAGCAGGGCAAGGACGCCATCGTGCGGGCCATGCGCAAGCAGAACCTGCCGATCCAGCGCATCCTCACCGGTGACTCGCTCGTCACGCTCGCACACGAGATGCGCTACCCCGACATCTCGTCCCTGTACGCCGCGATCGGCGAGGGCCACGTCACCGCGCAGAGCGTGGTGCAGAAGCTCGTCCAGGCCCTCGGCGGCGAGGAGGCCGCCAACGAGGACATCGCCGAGAGCGCGCCGCCCGCCCGCAGGGGCCGCTCCAAGCGCCGCTCCAGCGCCGACCCGGGCGTCGTCGTCAAGGGCGTCGACGACGTGTGGGTCAAGCTGGCCCGCTGCTGTACGCCGGTCCCCGGCGACCCGGTCATCGGCTTCGTCACGCGCGGCAGTGGCGTATCGGTTCACCGCAGCGACTGTGTGAACGTGGACTCGCTCTCCCGTGAGCCCGAGCGCATCCTCGAGGTCGAGTGGGCGCCCACGCAGTCCTCGGTGTTCCTCGTCGCCATCCAGGTCGAGGCCCTGGACCGCTCGCGCCTGCTCTCGGACGTCACGCGCATCCTCTCGGACCAGCACGTGAACATCCTGTCGGCGGCCGTCCAGACCTCCCGCGACCGCGTCGCCACCTCCCGCTTCACCTTCGAGATGGGCGACCCCAAGCACCTGGGACACGTCCTGAAGGCGGTCAGGGGAGTGGAGGGCGTGTACGACGTGTACCGCGTGACGTCGGCACGCCGACCGTAAGCACGCCCCCGGAAACCGGGCTCCACGCAGAGGGGCTCCCGTACGTCACGTACGGGAGCCCCTCTACGTAAGCGGTGGACGACCGCTGTAGGCGGTGGAGAACCGCTCTAGCCGCCGAACTCCTCCAGGCCCTTGAGGGCCTGGTCCAGCAGCGCCTGGCGGCCGTCGAGCTCCTTCTGGAGCTTGTCCGCCTTGGCGTTGTTGCCCGCCGTGCGCGCGGCCTCGATCTGAGCCCGCAGCTTGTCCACGGCGGCCTGGAGCTGACCGGTCAGACCCGCGGCGCGCGCCCGCGCCTCGGGGTTGGTCCGGCGCCACTCGGCTTCCTCGGACTCCTGCAGGGCCCGCTCCACGGCGTGCATCCGGCCCTCGACCTTGGGCCGGGCGTCACGCGGGACGTGGCCGATGGCCTCCCAGCGCTCGTTGATGGAGCGGAAGGCCGCGCGGGCCGCCTTCAGATCCGTCACCGGCACGAGCTTCTCGGCCTCGTCCGCCAGCTCCTCCTTGAGCTTGAGGTTCTCGCCCTGCTCGGCGTCGCGCTCCGCGAAGACCGAGCTGCGCGCCGCGAAGAACACGTCCTGGGCGCCGCGGAAGCGGTTCCACAGGTCGTCCTCGTGCTCGCGCTGGGCACGGCCCGCCGCCTTCCAGTCGGCCATCAGCTCGCGGTAGCGCGCCGCCGTCGGGCCCCAGTCCGTCGAGTTCGACAGGGCCTCGGCCTCCGCGACCAGCTTCTCCTTGGCCTTGCGGGCCTCCTCGCGCTGCGCGTCCAGCTGCGCGAAGTGGGCCTTGCGGCGCTTGGAGAACGCCGAGCGGGCGTGCGAGAAGCGGTGCCACAGCTCGTCGTCGGACTTGCGGTCCAGGCGCGGCAGCCCCTTCCAGGTGTCCACGAGCGCCCGCAGACGCTCGCCCGCCGACCGCCACTGCTCGCTCTGCGCGAGCTCCTCGGCCTCCGCGACCAGCGCCTCCTTGGCGTGCCGCGCCTCGTCCGACTGCTTGGCCTTCTGGGCCTTGCGCTCCTCACGGCGCGCGTCGACCGACGCGACGAGCTTGTCGAGCCGCTTGCTCAGGGCGTCCAGATCGCCCACGGCGTGCGCCTCGTCGACCTGCTGCCGCAGGTGGTCGATGGCGACCGTCGCGTCCTTGGCCGACAGATCGGTCGTCTGCACCCGGCGCTCGAGAAGTCCGATCTCGACGACCAGACCGTCGTACTTGCGCTCGAAATAGGCCAGGGCCTCGTCGGGAGATCCTGCCTGCCACGAACCGACCACTCGCTCGCCGCCGTCGGCCGTACGCACGTACACGGTCCCCGTCTCGTCGACGCGGCCCCACGGGTCGCTGCTCACAGCGCCTCCTCCACATGATGCCTGCACAAGGCCACGGGCCCCCGGCATCGTCCACAGTTTCGTCACCGCCAACATAGGCGACCGGCGGGGCGGCTGTCCGCATCCAGCACGAGCGAAATTCACCGCCCGTGCCCGGGACGCGCACGGGGTCGCCTTCCGGACTTCTCCGGTGCCGCCTCAGGACTTCCGTACGGTCGCCTTGTCGATGACCACGGTCGCGTTCGGCGCCCCGTCGCCCTGCCCGGAACTCTCACCCGCGGCGGCGATCTTCTTCAGGACCTTCATGCCCGCCGCGGAGACGGTCCCGAACGGCGTGTAGTCGGGCGGCAGCTGGCTGTCCTGGTAGACGAGGAAGAACTGGCTGCCGCCGGTGTCACGACCCGTCTTCTTGTCGGCCTTGTAGCGGTTCGCCATCGCCACCGTGCCCGCCGGGTACACATTGCCCTTCAGGCGCTTGTCCTTGAGGTTCTCGTCCGGGATCGAGTAGCCCGGAGTGCCCTGGCCGGTGCCCTCGGGGTCGCCGCACTGCAGCACGTTGACGTTGCCCGAGGTGAGCCGGTGGCACGCGGTGTGGTCCAAGTACCCCTTGTTCACCAGGAAGTTGAAGGAGTTGACGGTGTGCGGGGCCTTCGCCGCGTCCAGGGCGAGGTCGATGTCGCCGCACGTCGTGCCCAGCTTCATCGTGTACGCCGCCGACCTGTCGATGGTCAGCGCCGGCTCCTTCTTGAAGCTGAGCGGCTTGACCTTGCCCGGGGCCGCCTTGCGGCAGGGGTCCGCGGGCTTGCTGGGCGACGGGCTCGGCGCGGCGTCGTCCTTCGTGGAGCCGCCGCCGTCGAAGGCGCCCGCCGCGTAGGAGGCGGCGCCTGCGGCCACGACCAGGGCAACCGCCCCCGCGATGACTCCGTTGCGCACGCGTCGGCGGCGCTGGGCGGCCTCCCGCCGCTGCTGCTGCCGCAAGTACTTCTCCCGTGCGAGCTGCTTACGCCGCTGCTGCTGGCTGACCACCGGGCCCACTCCTCGAACGTCTCATCCGTCGTCTCGTACATTCCGCTCGGGCATTCCGTACGCGAGGGCGCACCTGCCGCACGCACCCGTACGTCCTCCGCTGTCGGTCTGCTGTCGTCGGCGCGCGGCACGAGGGGCCGCGCGTGCCCCGTACCGTATATGGGTTGGCTGTGGAATCGGCAGCGCCGGTAGGCTCTGACCCGCCGCAATCTCCGCTGCCACTCAGCCGTACGACCAAAACGAAGGACGATCGTGCTCATTGCCGGGTTTCCCGCCGGAGCCTGGGGCACCAACTGCTATCTGGTCGCCCCCGCCGCAGGCGAGGAGTGCGTGATCATCGACCCGGGGCACGAGGCCGCCCCGGGCGTCGAGGAAGCGCTCAAGAAGCATCGGCTCAAGCCCGTCGCCGTGATCCTCACCCACGGCCACCTCGACCACGTCGCCTCGGTCGTCCCGGTCTGCGGCGCGCACGACGTGCCCGCCTGGATCCACCCCGAGGACCGGTACATGATGAGCGACCCGGAGAAGGCCCTCGGCCGCTCCATCGGGACCCAGCTCATGGGCGAGCTGACGGTCGGCGAGCCCGACGACCTGCGGGAGCTCACGGACGGGGCGAGCCTCAGCCTCGCCGGGCTCGACCTCACCGTCGCGCACGCGCCGGGCCATACGAGGGGGTCGGTGACCTTCCGGATGCCCGAGACGGCCGACATCCCGTCGGTCTTCTTCTCGGGCGACCTGCTGTTCGCCGGCTCCATCGGCCGTACCGACCTGCCCGGCGGCTCCCACGCCGAGATCCTCGAGTCGCTGGCCCGCGTGTGCCTGCCGCTCGACGACTCGACCGTGGTGCTTTCGGGTCACGGCCCCCAGACGACCATCGGCCAGGAGCGCGCCACCAACCCGTATCTGCGGCAGGTGGCCGCCGACCGCCAAGGCCGGGGCACGGACCCGACGTCCGCACCCCGACGAGGAATGTGACGAGAGACTGCTGAAGTGAGCACCTTCAAGGCCCCCAAGGGCACGTACGACCTGCTGCCGCCCGCCTCCGCGACGTATCTCGCGGTGCGCGAGGCCATCGCGGCCCCCCTGCGCAACTCCGGGTACGGCTATGTGGAGACCCCCGGCTTCGAGAACGTCGAGCTGTTCGCGCGCGGCGTCGGCGAGTCCACGGACATCGTCACCAAGGAGATGTACGCCTTCGAGACCAAGGGCGGCGACAAGCTCGCCCTGCGCCCCGAAGGCACCGCGTCCGTGCTGCGCGCCGCCCTGGAGGCCAACCTGCACAAGGCGGGCAACCTCCCGGTCAAGCTCTGGTACTCGGGCTCGTACTACCGCTACGAGCGCCCGCAGAAGGGCCGCTACCGCCACTTCTCGCAGGTCGGCGCGGAGGCCATCGGTGCCGAGGACCCGGCGCTCGACGCCGAGCTGATCATCCTGGCCGACCAGGCCTACCGCTCCCTCGGCCTGAAGCAGTTCCGCATCCTGCTGAACTCGCTCGGCGACAAGGAGTGCCGTCCCGTCTACCGCGCCGCGCTCCAGGACTTCCTGCGCGCGCTCGACCTGGACGAGGAGACGCGCCGCCGCATCGACATCAACCCGCTGCGCGTCCTCGACGACAAGCGCCCCGAGGTGCAGCAGCAGCTCGTCGACGCCCCGCTCCTGCGCGACTACCTGTGCGACGGCTGCAAGGCGTACCACGAGCAGGTGCGCGAGCTCCTGACGGCGGCGGGCGTGGTGTACGAGGACGACCCGAAGCTGGTTCGCGGCCTGGACTACTACACGCGCACGACCTTCGAGTTCGTCCACGACGGCCTCGGCTCGCAGTCCGCGGTCGGCGGCGGCGGCCGCTACGACGGCCTGTCCGAGATGATCGGCGGCCCCGCCCTGCCGTCCGTCGGCTGGGCGCTCGGCGTGGACCGCACGGTGCTCGCCCTCGAGGCGGAGGGCGTCTCCCTGGAGCTGCCCGCGGCCACCAGCGTGTTCGCGGTGCCGCTCGGCGAGGAGGCCCGCCGGGTCCTCTTCGGCAAGGTCACCGAGCTGCGCAAGGCCGGGATCGCGGCGGACTTCTCGTACGGCGGGAAGGGCCTCAAGGGCGCGATGAAGAACGCCAACCGCAGCGGCGCGCGCTTCACCGTCGTCGCCGGTGAGCGCGATCTGGCGGAGGGCGTCGTCCAGCTCAAGGACATGGAGTCCGGTGAGCAGGAGGCCGTCGCCGTGGACGAGATCGTGGAGCTCCTCAAGGGCAAGCTGGCCTAGTACGGCAACGACAAAGGGGTGGGGCACGTTCTCGTGCCCCACCCCTTTGTCGTTCGCGCCTCCCCCGTAGGTGTCCGCTTATGTCCACCCGACGGTGGACACACAGGCGCTTGCGGCACAATGACCCTGCCCCGGGCCACCCACGAGCGATGGAAACGGCGTGATGAGCAAACCGATGTCAGTGAAGCAGTCAGCGAAGGACGGCGCCGCTCCGGGCGAGGACCGTGCGGACGTGTCCGGTTCCGTCGGCGGGAGCCGGGCGTTCGCGCTGCTCCTGGTGGTCACGGGTGTGGCGGGGCTGTGGGCTTCGTGGATCATCACGCTCGACAAGTTCGAGCTGTTGAAGGACCCGAACTTCCAGCCCGGGTGCAGCATCAACCCGGTGGTGGCCTGCGGCAGCATCATGAAGAGCGAGCAGGCGGAGGCGTTCGGGTTCCCGAACCCGATGCTGGGGCTCGCGGCCTACGCCGTGGTGATCGGCGTGGGGATGAGCCTGCTGGCCGGGGCGCGGTTCCCGCGGTGGTACTGGCTCACGTTCAACGCGGGCACGCTGTTCGGCGTGGGGTTCTGCACGTGGCTGCAGTTCCAGTCGCTGTACCGGATCAACGCGCTGTGCCTGTGGTGCTGCCTGGCGTGGGTCGCCACGATCCTGATGTTCTGGTACGTGACGTCCTTCAACATCCGCAACGGCTTCCTGGCCGCGCCGCGCTGGCTGAAGGGCTTCTTCGAGGACTTCACCTGGGCGCTGCCGGTCATGCACGTCGGCGTGATCGCCGTACTGATCTTCACGCGCTGGGGCACCGACCTCTGGGCCTGAGCCCGCCCACCGGCGGCCCCGGACCGATTGTCAGTGGGGTGGCATAGGGTTCTCGACGTGGAGCCCGACCTGTTCACCGCCGCAGCAGAGGACCGCCAGGAGAAGGACCCGGCGAGCAGTCCTCTGGCCGTCCGCATGCGCCCGCGCACGATCGACGAAGTCGTCGGCCAGCAGCATCTGCTGCGGCCCGGTTCGCCGCTGCGCCGCCTCGTCGGCGAGGGCAGCGGCGGGCCCGCGGGGCCGTCCTCGGTGTTCCTGTGGGGCCCGCCCGGCATCGGCAAGACGACGTTGGCGTACGTGGTCTCCAAGGCGACGAACAAGCGCTTCGTGGAGCTGTCCGCGATCACCGCGGGCGTCAAGGAGGTCCGCGCGGTCATCGACGGCGCCCGCCGGGCCATGGGCGGCCACGGCAAGGAGACGGTGCTCTTCCTCGACGAGATCCACCGCTTCAGCAAGGCCCAGCAGGACTCCCTGCTCCCCGCCGTCGAGAACCGCTGGGTGACGCTGATCGCGGCGACCACCGAGAATCCGTACTTCTCGGTGATCTCCCCGCTCCTGTCCCGCTCCCTGCTCCTGACCCTGGAGCCGCTCACGGACGACGACCTGCGGGGCCTGCTGCGGCGCGCCCTCACCGAGGAGCGCGGCCTCGGGGGAGCGGTCACCCTGCCCGAGGAGGCCGAGGCGCACCTCCTGCGGATCGCCGGCGGTGACGCGCGCCGGGCCCTGACCGCCCTGGAGGCGGGCGCGGGCGCGGCCCTCGCCAAGGGCGAGCAGGAGATCACGCTCCAGACCCTGGAGGAGTCCGTCGACCGCGCGGCGGTGAAGTACGACCGCGCGGGCGACCAGCACTACGACGTCGCGAGCGCCCTCATCAAGTCCATCCGCGGCTCGGACGTGGACGCGGCCCTGCACTATCTGGCGCGGATGATCGAGGCGGGCGAGGACCCCCGGTTCATCGCCCGCCGCCTGATGATCTCCGCGAGCGAGGACATCGGCCTGGCCGACCCCAATGCCCTGCCCATCGCCGTCGCCGCGGCCCAGGCCGTCGCCATGATCGGCTTCCCCGAGGCCGCGCTGACCCTGAGCCACGCCACCATCGCCCTCGCCCTCGCCCCGAAGTCGAACGCGGCGACGACGGCGATCGGCGCCGCCCTCGAAGACGTCCGCAAGGGCCACGCGGGCCCGGTCCCGCCCCATCTGCGCGACGGTCACTACAAGGGCGCGGCCAAGCTGGGCCACGCCCAGGGCTATGTCTATCCGCACGACCTGCCCGAGGGCATCGCCCCCCAGCAGTACGCCCCGGACGCCCTGAAGGACCGCACGTACTACACCCCCACCCGCCACGGCACCGAGGCGCGCTACGCGGACGCGGTGGAGTGGACCAGGAAACACCTGGGTCGCAAGCGGCCCTGAGCAGCCTGTAGACTTCCCCGAAGTGCTGAGTCCCGTGTCCGGTCCCGTACCGGCACCACCAGAGCGGGACATCCAGCCGGAGATCCGGCCCCCGGGCGGGGATCTCCAGGAGCGTCGCGCACCGTCGAAGGTGTCGCGGGCAGCCCACCACCATCCCCCGAGGGGAAGCGGTCGGTGGGCCACTCGCGTGCTGCACATAGTGCCCAGACCCAGGAGCGGCTGCCGGGTGTGTCCCTCAGGGGCCCGCCGGGTTTCCCGGGCTGCGGATGTGACCTCCCCTAACCCTGGTGAAGCCGATTTCGTACAGAAGAGCAGAGGTGTTTGGTTCATGGCGAACCAGTCCCGCCCCAAGGTCAAGAAGTCGCGTGCCCTCGGCATCGCGCTGACCCCGAAGGCCGTCAAGTACTTCGAGGCCCGCCCCTACCCGCCGGGCGAGCACGGCCGCGGCCGCAAGCAGAACTCGGACTACAAGGTCCGTCTGCTCGAGAAGCAGCGTCTGCGCGCGCAGTACGACGTGTCCGAGCGTCAGCTCGTCCGCGCCTACGAGCGTGCCGCCAAGACCCAGGGCAAGACCGGTGAGGCCCTGGTCATCGAGCTGGAGCGTCGTCTCGACGCCCTGGTCCTGCGTTCGGGCATCGCCCGCACGATCTACCAGGCCCGTCAGATGGTCGTCCACGGCCACATCGAGGTCAACGGCCACAAGGTCGACAAGCCGTCCTTCCGTGTGAAGCCGGACGACGTCGTCATGGTCCGCGAGCGCAGCCGCCAGAAGCCGCTGTTCGAGGTCGCGCGCGAGGGTGGCTTCGCCGCCGACGGCGAGACCCCGCGCTACCTCCAGGTCAACCTGAAGGCCCTGGCCTTCCGCCTGGACCGCGAGCCGAACCGCAAGGAGATCCCCGTGATCTGCGACGAGCAGCTCGTCGTCGAGTACTACGCCCGCTGACCCGGACGTAGCCTCACCTGGCTCAGCCCGCCGTCTCCCCGCCCTTACGGGTCGGGGAGGCGGCGGGTTCGCGCGTGTGGGGGGCCGGTCCTTCGGCCCGTGCCGCGCGCCTGCCGCGCCGCGGCCCCGGGGTCGCGGCGCCGCCCCGGCCGAGCGCCCGCGCCACCGCCGCGTCCGGCGGCAGCAGGGCCCCGGCCCGCAGCTGGGCCTCGTACAGCTCGTCGCCGAGCCGTTCCCTGGCCCGGGCCTCGCACAGCGCGTGCGGGCCGCCGAAGTACTGCGAGCCGAACAGCGGCAGCCCCACCGACGGCCAGATCCGCGAGGCCACGCCCTGGAGCACGGCCGCCTCCGCCGCGTCGCCCTCCGTCGCCGTGAACAGCGCGAGCAGCTCCACCGCGAGGACCGTGCCGAGCAGGTCGTGGAAGGCGTGGTCGAGGTCGAGGCAGCGCGTGACGAGCTCGCGCGCGAGGTCCGGCTCGCCCCGCGTCCACGCCGCGTACCCGAGGACGTACAGCGCGTAGGCCAGCGTCCAGCGCTCGCCGTGGTCCTCGCACACCTGCCGCACGTCCTCGCACAGCGCCACGGCGTCACCGAGCGACCCCTGGAAGGCCAGGGTCATCGCCAGCTCGACCTGCCCCATCAGGACGTTGCTGTTCAGCTCGCCGATGCGCCGGTAGGCGTCGAGGGCCGTGCGCAGCAGCTGCTCCGCGCGCGGCATGTCGTCCGAGACCAGGGCGAGACAGCCCAGGCGGTGCACGGCGTACGCCGCCGCGACGGCGTTGCCGGTGCGCTCGGCGGTGTCCTGGCACTCCTGGAGCGCGCACAGCGCGGGCACCGTGTCGCCCTGCAGGATCGCCACGTAGCCGAGCACCCACAGTGCCTTCAGGCGCGAGTCCTCGTGACCGCCCTCCAGGTCCACGGCCCGGTCCAGCCAGTGCCTGCCCTCCGCGAGCCGTCCGCAGCCCACCCAGCAGAACCACAGGGTGCCCGCGAGGTACTGGCCGAGGTGCGTCTCCTCCGGCTCGGTCAGACAGAACTCCAGGGCGGCCCGCAGATTGGGCAGCTCGCACTCGACGAGCGTGGCGACCTCGGTCTGCCGGGGCGAGAACCAGTCCAGCTCGCACCAGGTGGCCAGGCCCATGTACCAGTCGCGGTGCCTGCGGCGCATCCGCGCGGTGTCCCCGGTCGCCCGCAGCCACTCGGCGCCGTACGCCCTGACGGTGTCGAGCATGCGGTAGCGCACGCCCGTGGGGCTCTCCTCGCGGGTCAGGACCGACTGCGCGAGCAGCTCGTCGACGAGGTCGAGCACCTCCTCGGCGAGCAGCCCGTCGCCGCTGCACACGTACTCGACGGCCTCCAGGTCGAAGGGCCCGGAGAACACCGAGAGCCGGGTCCACAGCAGCCGCTCCTGCGCCGTGCACAGCTCGTGGCTCCAGCCGATCGCCGTACGCAGCGTCTGGTGCCGGGGCAGCAGATCGTGGTGGGCCCCGGTCAGGAGCCGGAAGCGGTCGTCCAGGCGGGCGAGGAGCTGGCCCGGCGAGAGCGCCCGCAGCCGTCCGGCGGCGAGCTCCAGGGCGAGCGGGATGCCGTCCAGGCGGCGGCACAGCTCCAGGACCTCGGCGTGGTGGCCGCCGTCGAGGGCGAAGCCGGGCAGGCAGGCCGCGGCCCGCTCGGCGAACAGGGCCGCCGCGTCCGGCTCCGCCATCGGCGCGAGCGGGAAGACGCGCTCGCCCGCCATGCCCAGGGGCCTGCGTCCGGCGGCGAGGACCCGCAGGCGCGGGCAGCGCACGAGGAGGTCGCGCACCAGGGAGGCGGTGGCCGCCACGAGGTGCTCGAACCCGTCCACCACGAGCAGCAGCTCCCGCCCCGCGAGCCGGTCGAGCAGCACCTGGCGGGGCGAGCGGCTCGTGTGGTCGGTCAGCTCCAGGGCGCCGGCGAGCGTGTGTTCCACGAGGTCGGGGTCGCGCACGGAGTCCAGCTCCACCAGCCAGGCGCCGTCGCGCGGCCGGACGGCGGCGGCCGCCCGCACCGCGAGCCGGGACTTGCCGACGCCGCCGACCCCGGTCACCGTGACCAGCCGGGCGGCCGCCAACGCCTCGGTGAGGGCGGTCAGTTCGGCGCCGCGGCCCACGAAGGCGGTGAGCTCCGCCGGGAGGTTGCCCGCGGGGCCGTCCGCCGCTGGGTCCGGGGGCGGGGACGACGGGCCGGCGGCGGCTGCTGAATCGTTTTGACGGTCGTCGGGGCGCTGAGGGCGTCGCATGGGGTACGGAGCGTACTCACGCGTAAGCGGTACGTACAATCAGCTCGCGTCAGTTCCGTGCAAGCCCCCCGCTCCAAGTGCCGCGTGCGGTAATGCGGTACGGAGCCGGGGCCCCGGCGCGATAGGGTCGGAGCACGACTTTTCGACGTTCGACGACCCTGGAGTCCAGGGCGGTGTCTCAGGGAGCGGTGCACAGTGTCCGGTGGAGAGGTGGCCGGGATCCTGGTGGCCGTCTTCTGGGCGATTCTGGTCTCCTTCCTGGCGGTGGCGCTGGCGAGGCTGGCGCAGACGCTCAGGGCGACCACCAAGCTCGTCGCGGACGTGACCGAGCAGGCGGTGCCGCTCCTGGCCGACGCGTCGACGGCGGTGCGCTCCGCGCAGACCCAGATCGACCGCGTGGACGCCATCGCCTCCGACGTCCAGGAGGTCACGTCGAACGCGTCGGCGCTCTCGACGACCGTGGCCTCCACCTTCGGCGGCCCCCTGGTCAAGGTCGCGGCGTTCGGCTACGGAGTGCGCCGGGCCATCAGCCGTAAGGAAGTGCCCGCCAAGCCGTCCCGTCGTACGGTGATCGTGGGCCGCACCCTCCCGTCGGCACGGCGGGGCAAGCGGAAGAAGGACTGACGCAGCGATGTTCCGACGTACGTTCTGGTTCACCGCGGGCGCGGCCGCCGGCGTCTGGGCCACCACCAAGGTCAACCGCAAGCTGAAGCAGCTCACCCCCGAGAGCCTCGCCGCGCGCGCCGCCGACAAGGCCGTCGAGGCCGGGCACCGGCTCAAGGACTTCGCGCTCGACGTCCGTGACGGCATGGCCGAGCGGGAGGCCGAGCTGGGGGACGCCCTCGGTCTGAACGCCCCGGTCGACCCCGAACTGCCCGCCCAGCGCCGCCTCGCGCTCGTCGAGCCCGCCAGCAAGAAGAACCCCAAGTCCCTCGCGAACACGACGGACACGACGTACTCGTACAACCGGAATGAGGACCACTGATGGAGTCGGCTGAAATCCGTCGCCGCTGGCTGAGCTTCTTCGAGGAGCGTGGGCACAAGGTCGTGCCGTCGGCGTCACTGATCGCGGACGACCCGACGCTGCTCCTCGTCCCCGCGGGCATGGTGCCCTTCAAGCCCTACTTCCTGGGCGAGACCAAGCCGCCCGCCCCGCGCGTCACCAGCGTCCAGAAGTGCGTGCGCACGCCGGACATCGAAGAGGTCGGCAAGACGACCCGGCACGGCACGTTCTTCCAGATGTGCGGCAACTTCTCCTTCGGTGACTACTTCAAGGAAGGCGCGATCAAGCTCGCCTGGGAGCTGCTCACCTCGCCCCAGGACAAGGGCGGTTACGGCCTGGACCCGGAGAAGCTCTGGATCACCGTCTACAAGGAGGACGACGAGGCGGAGCGCATCTGGCGCGACGTGATCGGCGTCCCCGCCGAGCGCATCCAGCGCCTGGGCATGGGCCCGAACTTCTGGTCCATGGGCGTGCCCGGCCCCTGCGGCCCGTGCTCCGAGATCAACTACGACCGCGGTCCGGAGTTCGGCGAGGAGGGCGGCCCGGCCGTCAACGACGAGCGCTACGTGGAGATCTGGAACCTGGTCTTCATGCAGTACGAGCGCGGCGCGGGCCAGGGCAAGGAGGACTTCCCGATCCTCGGCGACCTGCCGTCGAAGAACATCGACACGGGTCTCGGCCTGGAGCGCCTGGCCATGATCCTGCAGGGCGTACAGAACATGTACGAGACCGACACCCTGCGCGTCGTCATCGACAAGGCCACCGAGCTGACCGGCGTGCGCTACGGCGCCGAGCACGGCTCGGACGTCTCGCTGCGCGTGGTCGCCGACCACATGCGCACCTCCGTGATGCTCATCGGCGACGGCGTCACCCCCGGCAACGAGGGCCGCGGCTACGTCCTGCGCCGCATCATGCGCCGCGCCATCCGCAACATGCGCCTGCTCGGCGCCACCGGCCCGGTCGTCGCCGAGCTCGTCGACACGGTCATCAAGACCATGGGCGAGCAGTACCCGGAGCTGCTCACCGACCGCAAGCGCATCGAGACCGTCGCGCTCGCCGAGGAGGCCGCCTTCCTCAAGGCCCTCAAGGGCGGCACGAACATCCTCGACACGGCCGTCAGCGACACCAAGGCCGCCGGTTCCACCGTGCTGCCGGGCGACAAGGCGTTCCTGCTCCACGACACCTGGGGCTTCCCGATCGACCTCACCCTGGAGATGGCCGCCGAGCAGGGCCTGACCGTGGACGAGGACGGCTTCCGCCGCCTGATGAAGGAGCAGCGGGAGCGCGCCAAGGCCGACGCCCAGGCCAAGAAGACCGGCCACGCGGACATGGGCGCCTACCGCGAGATCGCCGACAGCTCCGGCGCCACCGACTTCACCGGCTACAGCCTGACCGAGAACGAGGCCGTGATCGTCGGCCTCCTGGTCAACGGCGCCTCCTCGCCCGCCGCCACCGAGGGCGACGAGGTCGAGGTCGTCCTGGACCGCACCCCGTTCTACGCCGAGGGCGGCGGCCAGATCGGCGACACCGGCCGCATCCGCCTGGACAGCGGTGCCGTCATCGAGGTCCGCGACGTCCAGAAGCCGGTGCCGGGCGTGCACGTCCACAAGGGCGTCGTGCAGGTCGGCGAGGTCACCGTCGGCGCCCCGGTGTGGGCCTCGATCGACTCCCACCGCCGCCGCGCCATCGCCCGCGCCCACTCCGCCACGCACCTCACGCACCAGGCGCTGCGCGACGCCCTCGGCCCGACGGCCGCCCAGGCCGGTTCCGAGAACCAGCCGGGCCGCTTCCGGTTCGACTTCGGCTCGCCGTCCGCCGTGCCGACGGCCGTGATGACGGACGTCGAGCAGCGGATCAACGAGGTCCTCTCCCGCGAGCTGGACGTCCAGGCCGAGGTCATGTCCCTGGACGAGGCCAAGAAGGCGGGCGCCATCGCCGAGTTCGGCGAGAAGTACGGCGAGCGCGTGCGCGTGGTGACCATCGGCGACTTCTCCAAGGAGCTGTGCGGCGGCACCCACGTGCACAACACCGCCCAGCTGGGTCTGGTGAAGCTGCTCGGCGAGTCCTCCATCGGCTCCGGCGTGCGCCGCATCGAGGCCCTGGTCGGCGTGGACGCGTACAACTTCCTGGCCAAGGAGCACACGGTCGTCGCCCAGCTCCAGGAGCTGGTCAAGGGCCGTCCGGAGGAGCTGCCCGAGAAGATCTCCGGCATGCTCGCCAAGCTGAAGGACGCCGAGAAGGAGATCGAGAAGTTCCGCGCGGAGAAGGTCCTCGCGGCCGCCGCCGGTCTCGCCAAGGGCGCCAAGGACGTGGGCGGCATCGCCCTGGTCACCGGCCAGGTCCCGGACGGCACGGGCGCCGACGACCTGCGCAAGCTGGTCCTCGACGTGCGCGGCCGCATCCCCGGCGACCGCCCGGCCGTGGTCGCCCTGTTCACCTCGGCCAACGGCAAGCCCCTCACGGTCATCGCCACCAACGAGGCCGCACGCGAGCGCGGTCTGAAGGCCGGTGACCTGGTCCGCACCGCCGCCAAGACCCTCGGCGGCGGAGGCGGCGGCAAGCCGGACGTCGCCCAGGGCGGTGGCCAGAACGTGGCCGCCGTCGGCGACGCCATCGCCGCCGTCGAGCGTCTCGTCGGCGAAACCGCCCGATGAGCTCCGTCAGACGGGGCCGCCGCCTGGCGATCGACGTCGGGGACGCCCGGATCGGGGTCGCCTCGTGCGACCCCGACGGGATCCTCGCGACGCCGGTGGAGACGGTGCCCGGCCGGGACGTCCCGGCCGCCCACCGCCGCCTTCGCCAGCTCGTGGAGGAGTACGAGCCCATCGAGGTCGTGGTCGGACTCCCTCGCTCCCTCAAGGGGGGCGAGGGCCCGGCCGCCGTCAAGGTCCGCGCCTTCGCCCAGGAGCTCGCCGCCGGGATCGCCCCCGTTCCGGTGAGGCTCGTGGACGAGAGGATGACCACAGTGACGGCCAGTCAGGGACTGCGCGCCTCCGGGGTGAAGTCCAAAAAGGGCAGGTCTGTCATCGATCAGGCCGCGGCGGTCATCATCCTGCAGCAGGCCCTGGAGTCCGAACGGGCGTCAGGCGCGGCTCCGGGCGAGGGCGTCGAAGTGGTCATCTGATCGCGATACGGTAACGTTCCGCGCGGTGTGGCGGCGTTCGAACAGCCGCTACACAGCATCAAGAGGCGGAACGGTTGCCCTGGGTTCCAGACGGCGGCCCCCGCCTCGCGGCTCGTAGGGGATCGATGACTGAGTATGGCCGGGGCCCAGGCTCCGAACCGTGGCATCCGGAGGACCCGTTGTACGGGGACGGCGGATGGGGAGGACAGCAGGCCGCGGACGGCCAGTCCCCCTACGGCGGCCAGGGGCAGTACCATCCGCAGCAGCCGCAGCAGGCCCACCCCCAGCAGCCGTACGGCGAGTGGGACGCGGGCCGGCAGCAGTCCTACGGTCATCAGCAGGGGTACGACCCCCTACAGGCGCAGTACAACGGCGGTGCCCAGCCGCACGACGGCGGCTGGGACGCCGGCGGGCCGGGCCAGGTCCCCTACGGCGGCGACCCGGCCGACCCCTACGGGCAGCAGCAGCCCGCCGCGTACGGCGAGGAGCGCCCGGACTTCTACGGCACGCCCGAGGCGTATCCGCCGCCCGAGCCGCCGGGCCGGCGCCGCCCCGCTCCCGAGCCCGACCACGAGACCGGCTGGGATCCCGGCCCCGACCAGGGCGAGCACGCGTTCTTCGCGGGGGGCGACGAGGACGAGGACCGCGATGACGCGGCCCCCGGCAGCCGGAGCGAGCGGCGCGGCCGCGGCGGCAAGAAACCCAAGAAACGGCGCAGCGGCTGCGCCTGCCTGGTCGTGGCCGCGGTGTTCGCGGGCGGCATCGGCGGGGTCGGGTACTTCGGCTACCAGTTCTACCAGGATCGTTTCGGCACGGCCCCGGACTACTCGGGCGACGGCATCGACGCCAAGGCGACGGTCACGATCAACAAGGGCGCCACCGGCGGCGCCATCGGGCAGGCGCTCAAGGACGCCGGAGTCGTCAAGAGCGTCGACGCCTTCGTCTCCGCGCAGGGCAAGAACCCCGACGGCCAGAAGATCCAGGCGGGCGTCTACACGCTCAAGAAAGAAATGTCGGCCGCCGCCGCCCTCGAATTGATGCTCAGCCCGAAGAGCCGCGCCAACCTCATCATTCCGGAAGGCAAGCGGAATGCGTGGGTGTACAAGCAGATCGACGAGCGGCTCGAACTCGACGAGGGCACCACGAAGAACATCGCCCAGAAGGACTGGAAGCAGCTCGGGCTTCCCCAGTGGGCCGTCGCCAACATGGGCAGCAAGGTCAAGGACCCGCTGGAAGGCTTCCTCTACCCCTCCAGCTATCCGGTCGCCAAGGGCCAGAAGCCCGAGGACGTCCTGAAGAAGATGGTCGCCCAAGCCGCCGAGGAATACGACGAGTTGGGCGTCGAGGGCAAGGCCAAGGAGCTGAAGCTCAAGAACCCGTTCGAGCTCATCACGGTCGCGAGCCTGGTCCAGGCCGAGGGCAAGACCCACGAGGACTTCCGCAAGATGGCCGAGGTCATCTACAACCGGCTCAAGCCCGGCAACATGGAGACGGTCGGCTATCTCCAATTCGACTCGACCTTCAATTACCTGATGGGTCAGAGCAAGATCAAGATCAGCGAGAGCGAGATCAAGACCAACCCCGACCCGTACAACACGTACAAGCACACGGGGCTGCCGCCGGGACCCATCGGAAATCCGGGCGAGGTGGCACTGAAGGCGGCGCTCAATCCGTCGACGGACGGCTGGCTCTACTTCGTCGCCACCGACGGCATGAACAAGACCGAATTCGCCAAGTCCCACGCGGAATTCCTGAAGCTGAAGGAAAAGTTCAATGCGAGCACAGGAGGCTGAGGCCCGGCACCGGGCGGCCGTACTCGGATCGCCCATCGCCCACTCCCTCTCCCCGGTGCTGCACCGCGCCGCGTACCAGGAGCTGGGCCTCGCCGAGTGGCGCTACGACCGCTTCGAGATCGACGAGGCGGCGCTGCCCGGGTTCGTCGAGCGGCTCGGGCCCGCATGGGCGGGGCTCTCGCTCACGATGCCGCTGAAGCGCGCGGTGATGCCGCTGCTCGACGAGGTCAGCGAGACCGCCGCGGCCGTGGAGGCCGTCAACACGGTCGTGCGCACGGACGACGGACGGCTCCTCGGCGACAACACCGACATCCCCGGCATGGTCTCGGCGCTGCGCGAGCGCGGCATCGAGCAGGTGGAGAGCGCCGCGATCCTGGGCGCGGGCGCCACCGCCTCGTCCGCCCTCGCCGCGCTCGCGCGGATCTGCACCGGCGAGGTCGTCGCGTACGTCCGCAGCGCGGAGCGCGCCGCCGAGATGCGGCAGTGGGGCGAGCGGCTCGACGTCGAGGTGCGCACCGCCGACTGGGCGGAGGCCGAGCAGGCCCTCCGGGCGCCGCTGGTCGTCGCCACCACCCCCGCGGGCAGCACGGACGCCCTGTCCCACGCGGTGCCCGAGCGGCCCGCCACGCTCTTCGACGTGCTCTACGACCCGTGGCCCACCGCCCTCGCGGCCCGCTGGTCGGCGTACGGCGGGGCCGTCGTCAGCGGCCTCGACCTGCTCGTGCACCAGGCCGTCCTCCAGGTCGAGCAGATGACGGGGCGTTCGCCCGCGCCCCTGGACGCCATGCGCAGGGCGGGGGAACAGGCGCTGGCCGCGCGCTGAGCCCCGGACCGGACTTGCCCATCCCGCTGTCCGCCGAGTGGACCGGGGCCGGTGCGGGGCGCCGGACGTGGGAGGATCAGGGGAGGCGGGCCAGGCCGCGCACCCGGTCGCGCCGTCGCAGTTCCAGGCGCGAGCAGGAGGAGCACCGTTGAGCAGGTTGCGCTGGCTGACCGCGGGGGAGTCCCACGGCCCCGCACTCGTCGCGACGCTGGAGGGACTTCCCGCCGGCGTGCCGATCACCACGGAGATGGTGGCGGACCACCTGGCCCGGCGGCGCCTCGGCTATGGACGCGGCGCCCGCATGAAGTTCGAGCGTGACGAGGTCACCTTCCTCGGCGGCGTGCGCCACGGCCTGACCATGGGCTCGCCCGTCGCGGTCATGGTGGGCAACACCGAGTGGCCCAAGTGGGAGCAGGTCATGGCGGCCGACCCGGTCGACCCGGCCGAGCTCGCCGAGCTGGCGCGCAACGCGCCGCTGACCCGCCCCCGCCCCGGCCACGCCGACCTCGCGGGCATGCAGAAGTACGGCTTCGACGAGGCCCGGCCCGTCCTGGAGCGCGCCTCCGCCCGCGAGACCGCGGCCCGCGTCGCGCTCGGCGCGGTGGCCCGCTCGTACCTGAAGGAGACGGCCGGGATCGAGATCGTCTCCCACGTCGTGGAGCTGGCGAAGGCCAAGGCCCCCTACGGCGCGTACCCGACGCCCGCCGACGTGGAGCGCCTCGACGCCGACCCGGTGCGCTGCCTGGACGCCGACGCGTCGAAGGCGATGGTCGCCGAGATCGACCAGGCCCACAAGGACGGCGACACCCTCGGCGGCGTCGTCGAGGTGCTCGCCTACGGCGTGCCCGTCGGGCTCGGCTCGCACGTGCACTGGGACCGCCGTCTGGACGCGCGCCTGGCCGCGGCCCTCATGGGCATCCAGGCCATCAAGGGCGTCGAGGTCGGCGACGGCTTCGAGCTCGCCCGGGTGCCCGGCTCGCAGGCGCACGACGAGATCGTCTCCACGGACGACGGCATCCGGCGCACCACCGGCCGCTCCGGCGGCACCGAGGGCGGCCTGACCACCGGCGAGCTGCTGCGCGTACGCGCGGCGATGAAGCCGATCGCGACGGTGCCGCGCGCGCTCGCCACGGTCGACGTGGCCACCGGCGAGGCCACCAAGGCCCACCACCAGCGCTCCGACGTGTGCGCGGTCCCGGCCGCCGGGATCGTCGCCGAGGCCATGGTCGCCCTCGTCCTCGCGGACGCGGTCGCGGAGAAGTTCGGCGGCGACAGCGTGCCGGAGACCCGGCGCAACGTGCGGTCGTACCTCGACCACCTCCAGATCCGGTGAGCGCCCCGGCACCGGAGGGCGCCGGCGCGCCGCGCATCGTGCTCGTCGGGCCCATGGGCTCCGGCAAGTCCACCGTCGGCGGGCTGCTCGCCGAGCGGCTCGGCCTGCCCTACCGGGACACAGACGCGGACATCGTGGCGGCCGAGGGCCGCGAGATCTCCGACATCTTCGTCGAGGACGGCGAGGAGCACTTCCGCGCCCTGGAGCGCGCGGCGGTGCGCGCCGCCGTCGCCGGGCACGAGGGCGTACTCGGCCTCGGCGGCGGCGCGATCCTCGACGAGGGCATCCGGTCGCTGCTGCGCGGCCTGCCCGTCGTCTACCTCTCGATGGACGTCGAGGAGGCGGTGCGCCGCGTCGGCCTCGGCACCGCGCGGCCGCTGCTCGCCGTCAACCCGCGCAAGCAGTGGCGCGAGCTGATGGACGCCCGCCGTCCCCTGTACGAAGAAGTCGCCCGCGCCGTCGTCGCCACCGACGGCCGGACCCCGGAAGAGGTCGTGGAAGCGGTCCTCGACGCCCTGGAGTTGACACAAGCATGAGTGAGGCAGTGACGCGGATCCCCGTCGGCGGCTCGGCGGGCACGGAGCCGTACGAGGTGCTCGTCGGGCGACAGCTGCTCGGTGAGCTCGGCGGCCTGATCGGCGGCTCGGCCAAGCGCGTGGCCGTCATCCACCCCGAGGCGCTCGCCGACACCGGCGAGGCGCTCCGCCAGGACCTGGCCGACCAGGGGTACGAGGCGGTGGCCATCCAGGTGCCCAACGCCGAGGAGGCCAAGACCGCCGAGGTCGCCGCCTACTGCTGGAAGGCGCTCGGCCAGTCCGGCTTCACCCGCACCGATGTGATCGTCGGCGTGGGCGGCGGTGCCACCACCGACGTGGCCGGGTTCGTGGCCGCTACCTGGCTGCGCGGGGTGCGCTGGATCGCGGTCCCCACGACCGTGCTCGCCATGGTGGACGCGGCGGTCGGCGGGAAGACCGGCATCAACACCGCCGAGGGCAAGAACCTGGTGGGCTCCTTCCACCCGCCCGCGGGCGTGCTCTGCGACCTCGCGGCACTGGACTCGCTGCCGGTGCACGACTACGTCTCCGGGCTCGCGGAGATCATCAAGGCCGGGTTCATCGCGGACCCCGCGATCCTCGACCTGATCGAGGCCGACCCGCAGGCGGCCCGCACGCCCGCCGGGCCGCACACCGCCGAGCTGATCGAGCGCTCCATCAGGGTCAAGGCCGATGTCGTCTCCGGCGATCTGAAGGAGTCCGGACGGCGCGAGATCCTGAACTACGGGCACACGCTGGCGCACGCCATCGAAAAGAACGAGCGCTACCAGTGGCGGCACGGCGCGGCCGTCGCCGTCGGCATGCACTTCGCGGCCGAACTCGGCCGCGTGGCCGGCCGGTTGGACGACGAGACGGCGGACCGGCACCGCACGGTCCTGGAGTCCGTGGGGCTGCCCCTGAGCTACCGCTACGACCAGTGGCCCAAGCTCCTGGAGACGATGAAGGTCGACAAGAAGTCCCGTGGCGACCTGCTGCGCTTCATCGTCCTGGACGGCCTCGGCAAGCCGACCGTCCTGGAGGGGCCGGATCCGGCGGTGCTGCTCGCCGCGTACGGCGAGGTCGCCGACTGACCGTTCGCTCCGCCCGCGCGCGGGCGGAGCGAAACAAGCCACGGGCACTTCGGGGCCGCCCCGGCCGTTCACACAACGTCGGCCGGGGGCGGTACCGTTCAATGCGGGTGGCCCCGCCGCCCGTACCAGGTCAGTCGCACGAGACGGAGTGGCACCGGATGCAGCACACCGTGGGGTCTCCGCTGCCGCCGCCCCCTCAGCCGGGGCACGGACCGGCCACCGGCTGGTCGGTGTCCGCCCACCACCCGAGCGCCCCGCAGCCGGGTGCCGTGCCCGTCGGCGCGCCGCACCCCGCGCCCGCGCCGGGCTTCGCGGCCACCGCCTCCGGCCCCGCACCGCACCCTCCGGGCCCGGCGCCCCTGCCGCCCGCCGCCCACGCTCCGGGAGCCCCACAGGCCCCTGGCGCCCCGCACGCACCGGGAGCGCCGCACGCGCCCGGCGGGGCCCCGCACGCGCCCGGAGGCGCTCCACACGCACCCGGGGGAGCGCCGCACGTCCCGGCGGGAGCCCCGCACCCCCACGCCGTCCCGCACGCCGCGCACCACGCCCCGGCGCCGCCCGCGCGCGACACCACGAGCCACATCCAGCTCCCGCCCGGCGGCCCCGTCGCCGTGCCGAGCCCGCCGCCCGGCACGGCCCCCGCCGACACGGGCTCCACGACCCTCGCCGTGCTCCTCATCGGCCCCGCGGGCGCGGGCAAGACCAGCGTCGCCAAGTACTGGGCCGAGCACCGCCGGGTGCCGACGGCCCACATCAGCCTCGACGACGTCCGCGAATGGGTGCGCTCGGGCTTCGCCGACCCCCAGACGGGGTGGAACGACAACTCCGAGGCGCAGTACCGCCTGGCCCGCCGCACCTGCGGCTTCGCCGCGCGGAACTTCCTGGCCAACGGCATCTCCTGCGTCCTCGACGACGCGGTCTTCCCGGACCGCCCGGTGGTCGGCCTCGGCGGCTGGAAGCGGCACGTGGGCCCCGGCCTGCTGCCCGTGGTCCTGCTGCCCGGACTGGAGGTCGTCCTGGAGCGCAACGCCCAGCGCTCGGGCAACCGCCGCCTCACCGACGAGGAGGTGGCCCGCATCCACGGCCGCATGGCCGGCTGGTACGGCTCGGGCCTGCCCATCATCGACAACTCCCAGCTGGACGTCCCCGCCACGGCCCGCGTCCTGGACGAGGTCCTCACCCGCGCCCTCACGAGCCCGCCCCAGTGGTAGACCCGGGCCGCTAGAGGCGCACGGTCACGACTGCGTCACCACCGAGCCGAAGCCCCCGCGCGGCGGCCACCCCGGCGCTACGGTCTGCTCCCAGCGAGTACGACCCCTTGGGGGACGCCATGAGCCATCCGTACGCACCCACGCCCTCGCCCCGGCCCGCGCCGGGATGGGCGCGCAAGCGCTACGTCATCCCCGCCCTGGTCCTCGCCTGCTTCCTCGGCGCGGCCGTGGGAGGCGGCGGGGGCGACGGCGGGTCCACCAGCGCGGCGGCGGGCCCCACCGTCACCGCGACCGAGACCCTCACCAGGACCCGCACCGCGACGCCGACGGCCGAGCCGGAGCCGGCCGAGACCGTCACCGTGCGTGCGACGAAGACGGTCAGGGCCACGGTCACGGCGCGGCCTCCCGCGGCGGGCGGCGGCTCCGCCGACGACGGGACCGGCGGCGCGGGCGGCGGCGACGCGGGCGGTGGCGTGCGCGACGGCGACGTGGGCGGTGGCGGCGGCGTCTCCTACGCCAACTGCGCCGAGGCGCGTGCCGCCGGTGCGGCACCCGTGCACCAGGGCGATCCGGGGTACGGACGGCACCTCGACCGGGACGGCGACGGAGTGGGCTGCGACACCTGAGCGGGCGGACCGGGCGGCAGGGGAGCCCGTCAACCCGGTCCGGCCCCGCCCCTCGTCCGCGCGGCCCTGACGCCCGGTCGGACGCGCTGAACCGGCCCGGACGGGAGCGCGCTCTTAGGCTCGCCCCATGTCAGAGGTGTACGCGGCCCGGCGGGAGCGGGTCAGGGAGCGGTGTGCGGGGGGTGGCGCGGCCCTGGTGTCACGGCCTGCCAACATCCGCTATCTCGCGGGAGCGGCGCCCCAGGGAGCCGCCCTCCTCCTGGGCCGGTCCGAGGACGTCCTGCTGTGCCCACGGCCACCGGGGGAGGAGGACGGTCCCGAGCGGCCCGACGCCGAGCTGCGCACCCGGGTCCTCGACGCACCGGCCGGTGACGCCGCCGTCGCGGCGGCCGGGCAGGCGCAGGCGCAGGGCGCGGAGTCCCTGGCCGTCGAGGAGCACCACCTCAGCGTGGCCCGGCACCGGGCCCTGGCGTCCGTGGCGCCCCGGCTGCGCCTGGTCGACCTCGCGCGCGGCGTGGAGCAGCTGCGCCTGGTCAAGGACGAGGAGGAGATCTCCTGTCTGCGGATCGCGGCGGAGATCGCCGACCAGGCCCTCGGGGAGCTGCTGGAGTCGATCCTGGTGGGCCGCACCGAGCGCCACCTCGCACTGGAGCTGGAGCGGCGGCTCGTCGACCACGGTGCGGACGGCGCGGCCTTCCCGACCTCCGTGGCCACCGGGCCGCACTCCGGGCGCGGCGGCCACCGCCCCACCGACCGGCGCGTCGAGGAGGGCGACTTCCTGTCCGTGTGCCTCGGCGCCGCGTACCGCGGCTATCGCAGCGAGGTCGGGCGGACCTTCGTGATCGGGACCTCGCCCGCGGACTGGCAGATCGAGCTCTACGACGTCGTCTTCGCCGCGCAGCGGGCTGGCCGCGAGGCCCTGACACCCGGCGCCGCCTGCCGCGACGTGGACCGCGCGGCCCGTCACGTCCTGGACGCCGCCGGGTACGCGGAGGGCCTCGCCGCACGCACCGGACACGGCGTCGGGCTCGAAATCGACGAGGACCCGCAGTTGGCGCCCGCAGCCATGGGTAAACTGGACGCTTGCGTGCCGGTCACCGTCGAACCGGGGGTTCACCTCCCGGGCCGGGGCGGGGTCCGGATCGATGACACGCTCGTCGTTCGCTGCGAGGCGGACGGCGGACCCGAGCTACTCACCATCACGACCAAGGAGCTGCTCGCGCTGTAGCGCGTGCGCCGGGGTCGTCCACGTCAGTCCAGGAGATTCCGCAACCGTGGCTTCCACGAACGACCTCAAGAACGGCATGGTGCTCAAGCTCGACGGGGGCCAGCTCTGGTCCGTCGTCGAGTTCCAGCACGTCAAGCCCGGCAAGGGCCCTGCCTTCGTGCGCACCAAGCTGAAGAACGTGCTCTCCGGCAAGGTCGTCGACAAGACGTTCAACGCCGGCGTCAAGGTCGAGACGGCCACTGTCGACAAGCGCGACATGCAGTTCTCGTACATGGACGGCGAGTACTTCGTCTTCATGGACATGGAGACCTACGACCAGCTGCACATCGACAAGAAGGCCGTCGGCGACGCCGCGAACTTCCTGATCGAGGGCTTCACCGCCACGGTCGCGCAGCACGAGGGCGAGGTCCTCTTCGTCGAGCTGCCCGCCGCCGTCGAGCTCACCATCCAGGAGACCGAGCCGGGCGTCCAGGGCGACCGCTCCACCGGCGGCACCAAGCCCGCCATCCTGGAGACCGGCCACCAGATCAACGTGCCGCTCTTCATCACCACCGGCGAGAAGATCAAGGTCGACACCCGCGACAGCGGCTACCTCGGCCGGGTGAACAGCTAACCGTGGCCGCCCGTAATACGGCCCGCAAGCGCGCCTTCCAGATCCTCTTCGAGGCCGACCAGCGTGGCGTCGACGTGCTCACCGTGCTCGCGGACTGGGTGCGTCACTCGCGGAGCGACACCCGGCAGCCGCCGGTGAGCGAGTACACCATGGAGCTCGTCGAGGGCTACCAGGAGCACGCGGCCCGCATCGACGAGCTGATCTCCCAGTACGCGGTGGGATGGACGCTCGACCGCATGCCGGTCGTCGACCGGAACATCCTGCGGCTCGGCGCGTACGAACTGATCTGGGTGGACGGTACGCCCGACGCCGTCGTCCTGGACGAGGCGGTTCAGCTCGCCAAGGAGTTCTCGACCGATGATTCGCCCGCCTTTGTGAATGGGCTGCTCGGTCGCTTCAAGGACCTCAAGCCGAGCCTTCGCCGGGACGCATAGCGACAGTTCGTTTTCGCGGTACCCCGGAGGGCCCGCGGCCAATACGGCCGCGGGCCCTCCGGGGTTTTCCGCGTCAGAGGAAATCCACTGGGCATGACAAAGCCGCCAGGGTGGCCGGAAACCCTCTCTGGGTTTCCGGCCACCCCGGCGGCACGTTTCTGCTGGAATCTCCCTTGACGGGCTCAGACCTCTTCGTGGGCCACGGCGCGGCGCGCGTCCGCGTCCAGGACGCCCCAGCTGATCAGCTGCTCGGTGAGCACCGACGGCGACTGGTCGTAGATGACGGCGAGGGTGCGCAGGTCGTCCTGACGGATGGAGAGGACCTTGCCGTTGTAATCACCGCGCTGCGACTGGATCGTGGCGGCGTACCGCTGGAGCGGGCCTGCCTTCTCGGCGGGGACGTGGGCGAGGCGCTCCAGGTCAAGGACCAGCTTGGGCGGCGGCTCGGCGGCACCGCCGGGCGGTGTGCCCGGAAGCAGTTCCTGCACCGGAACGCCGTAGAAATCCGCCAGCTCGGCGAGGCGCTGCACGGTCACGGCGCGGTCGCCGCGCTCGTACGACCCCACCACGACCGCCTTCCAGCGACCCTGGGACTTCTCCTCGACACCGTGGAGGGAAAGGCCCTGCTGGGTACGGATGGCGCGGAGCTTGGCCCCGAGCTGTTTGGCGTATTCGCTGGACATATAGCTCCCCGGACGCTGTGACAACGTGCGGCTCCGCCGCGCGGCTGGTGACTCACTGTGAGGTTACGCAGCGTTACTTGGCTGCGTCAAGCCGAATGGGTCCGAGGGCCCCTTCCGAGGGGGAGGTGACGGCCCGCGTTGCCGTTGCTGGTACCGTGAAAGACGCTGTAGGCGCCAGATGGCGCAAATTAGACGTCCTTTAAGGTCCGTCCCGTGAGGCGGAGAAGGAGGTCCGTTTTTATGGACACGCATGCCTCCGGTGTGCCGCGGCCCGTTCTCGAAGGCCCGGACATCGCACGGGTGTTGACCCGTATCGCCCACGAAATCGTGGAGCGCGCCAAGGGCGCCGACGACGTCGTTCTGCTCGGCATTCCGACCCGCGGCGTCTTCCTCGGCCGGCGGCTCGCCGCCAAGCTCGAGGAGATCACCGGCCGCAAGGTCCCCGTCGGCTCCCTCGACATCACGATGTACCGCGACGACCTGCGCATGCACCCGCCGCGGGCGCTCGCCCGCACCGAGATCCCCGGTGACGGCATCGACGGCCGCCTGGTCGTCCTGGTCGACGACGTGCTCTTCTCCGGTCGCACCATCCGTGCCGCCCTCGACGCCCTGAACGACATCGGCCGCCCGCGCGCGGTGCAGCTCGCCGTTCTCGTCGACCGCGGTCACCGAGAACTGCCCATCCGCGCCGACTACGTCGGCAAGAACCTCCCGACGTCGCTGCGGGAGACGGTCAAGGTCCAGCTCGCCGAGGAGGACGGCCGCGACGCCGTGCTGCTCGGTGCCAAGCCGACCGCCGCGGCCGGCGAGCAGTAGCCCGCCCCGTACCGGTACCGGACCCGTCGGGTCCGTGCTGGCGCGCGCCCGCGCGCCGCTGCCCGGCCCAGGGACGCCCCCAGGCCTGAAGCACACCTGAAATCCCTTACGGAGCCCACCAGATGATGCGACACCTCATCTCGGCCGCCGACCTCACCCGCGACGACGCCGTCCTCATCCTCGACACCGCCGAGGAGATGGCCCGCGTCGCCGACCGGCCGATCAAGAAACTGCCGACGCTGCGCGGCCGTACCGTGGTCAACCTCTTCTTCGAGGACTCGACCCGCACCCGGATCTCGTTCGAGGCCGCCGAGAAGCGGCTGTCCGCCGACGTGATCAACTTCAGCGCCAAGGGGTCGAGCGTCTCCAAGGGGGAGTCCCTGAAGGACACCGCGCAGACCCTGGAGGCCATGGGTGTCGACGCCGTCGTCATCCGGCACGGGGCCTCCGGCGCGCCGTACACACTCGCGAACTCCGGCTGGGTCGACGCGGCCGTCATCAACGCCGGTGACGGCACCCACCAGCACCCCACGCAGGCCCTGCTCGACGCCTTCACCATGCGCCGCAGGCTCGTCGGCCGCGACCCCGGCCTCGGGCAGGACCTGAGCGGCAGGCGGATCACGATCGTCGGCGACGTGCTGCACAGCCGCGTCGCCCGCTCCAACGTGGACCTGCTGCACACCCTCGGCGCCGAGGTCACCCTCGTCGCCCCGCCCACCCTGGTCCCGGTCGGCGTCGAGCACTGGCCGTGCGAGGTGTCGTACGACCTCGACCGCGTGCTGCCGAAGTCCGACGCCGTGATGATGCTGCGCGTCCAGCGCGAGCGCATGAACGCCGCGTTCTTCCCGACCGAGCGCGAGTACTCGCGCCGCTACGGCCTGGACGGCGACCGCATGGCCAAGATGCCCGACCACGCGATCGTGATGCACCCGGGCCCGATGGTCCGCGGCATGGAGATCACCGCCGAGGTCGCCGACTCCGACCGCTGCACGGTCGTCGAGCAGGTCGCCAACGGCGTCTCCATCCGCATGGCCGTCCTCTATCTGCTGCTCGGCGGCCAGGAGCCCGCCGTCACCCACACCCGCCCGCCCGTCTCCCACCACCACCCTTCCAACGAGCGCTCCGCGCACACCGATTTCGCGGCCGAGGAGAAGTAGACATCATGAGCAAGATCCTTATCCGTGGTGCGCGGGTGCTCGGCGGCGAGCCGCAGGACGTGCTGATCGACGGCGAGACCATCGAGGCCGTGGGCGCCGGTCTGAGCGCCGCGGGCGCCACCGTCGTCGAGGCGGACGGCAAGGTCCTCCTGCCGGGCCTGGTCGACCTGCACACCCATCTGCGCGAGCCCGGCCGCGAGGACTCCGAGACCGTCCTCACCGGCACCCGCGCGGCCGCCAGCGGCGGCTACACCACCGTGTTCGCGATGGCCAACACCTTCCCGGTCGCCGACACCGCGGGCGTCGTCGAGCAGGTCTGGCGGCTCGGCAAGGAGTCCGGCTACTGCGACGTCCAGCCGATCGGCGCCGTCACCGTCGGCCTGGAGGGCAAGAAGCTCGCCGAGCTGGGCGCCATGCACGATTCGGCCGCCGGGGTCACGGTCTTCTCCGACGACGGCAAGTGCGTCGACGACGCCGTGATGATGCGGCGCGCCCTGGAGTACGTGAAGGCGTTCGGCGGCGTCGTCGCCCAGCACGCCCAGGAGCCGCGGCTCACCGAGGGCGCCCAGATGAACGAGGGCGTCGTCTCGGCGGAGCTGGGGCTCGGCGGCTGGCCCGCCGTCGCCGAGGAGTCGATCATCGCCCGCGACGTGCTGCTCGCCGAGCACGTCGGCTCCCGGGTGCACATCTGCCACCTGTCCACGGCCGGGTCCGTCGAGATCGTCCGCTGGGCCAAGTCCCGCGGCATCGACGTCACCGCCGAGGTCACCCCGCACCACCTGCTCCTCACCGACGAGCTGGTCCGCTCGTACAACCCGGTCTACAAGGTCAACCCGCCGCTGCGCACGGAAGCCGACGTCATGGCGCTGCGCGAGGCCCTGGCCGACGGCACCATCGACATCGTGGCCACCGACCACGCCCCGCACCCGCACGAGGACAAGGACTGCGAGTGGGCCGCGGCCGCCATGGGCATGGTGGGCCTGGAGACCGCCCTCTCGGTGGTCCAGCACACGATGGTCGACACCGGCCTGCTCACCTGGGCCGGGGTCGCGGACCGGATGTCCGCCAAGCCCGCCGAGATCGGGCAGGCGCGCGGCCAGGGCCGTCCCGTCGCGCCCGGCGAGCCCGCGAACCTCACCCTCGTCGATCCGGCATACCGTGGAGAGGTGGACCCCGCGGGCTTCGCCTCCCGGAGCCGCAATACCCCCTACGAGGGCCGTGAGCTTCCGGGACGCGTCACGCACACCTGGCTCCGGGGTCGGGCCACGCTCGTCGACGGGAAGCTTCAGTGACCGCAACGCATCTCCTCACCTCCTCCGCCCTGCCCCAGCTGGCCGCCGACGAGAAGTCCGCGCAGGTCACCGACTGGGCCGCGCGCATCGGCTGGGTCGTCGGAATCCTGCTCTTCGTCGCGCTCGTCTACTGGCTGATGCGCGAGGGCTGGAAGTGGCGCGGCACCCTCCAGAGCGACCTGCCGGAGCTCCCTGGCGCGCCGTCCGAGCCGGGTGCGACGAAACTTGAGCTGACCGGCCGCTACCACGGCTCCACCACCGCGGGCCAGTGGCTGGACCGCATCGTGGCGCACGGCCTGGGCACCCGCAGCCGGGTGGAGCTGACGCTCACCGACGCGGGCCTGGACGTCGTCCGCCCCGGGGCACGGGACTTCTTCATCCCGAAGGAGGCCCTGCGCGAGGCCCGGCTCGACAAGGGCATCGCGGGCAAGGTCCTCGCCGAGGGCGGTCTGCTGATCGTCACCTGGGCGCACGGCGACAGGCTGCTCGACTCCGGCTTCCGCTCGGACCACGCCGCGGAGCAGGCCGACTGGGTCGAGGCCCTCAACAACATGATCGAAAACACCGAGATCGACGGCACCGGCGCCGGGATCCACAGCACGACGGAAACGGAAGGCGCACGATGACGACCTCCACCAAGGGAGCCGTGAAGACTCCCGCCGTACTCGTCCTTGAGGACGGCCGTGTCTTCCGCGGCCGCGCCTACGGCGCGGTGGGGGAGACCTTCGGCGAGGCCGTGTTCTCCACCGGCATGACCGGCTACCAGGAGACCCTCACCGACCCCTCGTACCACCGCCAGGTCGTCGTGATGACCGCGCCGCACGTCGGCAACACCGGCGTCAACGACGAGGACCCCGAGTCGCAGCGCATCTGGGTCGCCGGCTACGTGGTCCGCGACCCCGCCCGGGTGCCCTCCAACTGGCGCTCCCGGCGCTCCCTCGACGAGGAGCTGCGGCGCCAGGACGTGGTCGGCATCAGCGGCGTCGACACCCGCGCCCTGACCCGCCACCTGCGCGAGCGCGGCGCCATGCGCGTCGGCGTCTTCTCCGGCGACGCGATCGCCGCCGACGCCGAACTGCTCGCCAAGGTGCAGGCGCAGCCGCAGATGAAGGGCGCGAACCTCTCCGCCGAGGTCGCCACCAAGGAGGCGTACGTCGTCCCCGCGCTCGGCCCCGACGGCGAAGCCCTGCCCCTCGGCACCGCGAAGTTCACCGTCGCCGCCGTCGACCTCGGCATCAAGGGCATGACCCCGCACCGCATGGCCGAGCGCGGCATCGAGGTGCACGTCCTGCCCGCCACCGCGACCGCCGAGGACGTCTACGCGGTCGACCCCGACGGCGTGTTCTTCTCCAACGGCCCCGGTGACCCGGCGACCGCCGACGGCCCCGTCGCCGTGATGCAGGAGGTCCTGAAGCGCAGGACGCCGCTGTTCGGCATCTGCTTCGGCAACCAGATCCTCGGCCGCGCCCTCGGCTTCGGCACGTACAAGCTGAAGTACGGCCACCGCGGCATCAACCAGCCCGTGCAGGACCGCACCACGGGCAAGGTCGAGGTCACCGCGCACAACCACGGCTTCGCCGTCGACGCGCCCCTGGACAAGGTCTCCGACACCCCCTTCGGACGCGCCGAGGTCTCCCACGTGTGCCTCAACGACCAGGTGGTGGAGGGACTCCAGCTCCTCGACCAGCCCGCGTTCAGCGTCCAGTACCACCCTGAGGCGGCGGCAGGACCGCACGACGCCGCGTACCTCTTCGACCGCTTCGTTTCCCTGATGGAGGGCCAGCGTGCCTAAGCGCACCGATATCCAGTCCGTCCTGGTCATCGGCTCCGGCCCGATCGTCATCGGCCAGGCCGCGGAGTTCGACTACTCCGGCACCCAGGCGTGCCGCGTCCTCAAGTCCGAGGGCCTGCGCGTCATCCTCGTCAACTCGAACCCGGCGACGATCATGACCGACCCGGAGATCGCCGACGCCACGTACGTCGAGCCGATCACCCCGGAGTTCGTCGAGAAGATCATCGCCAAGGAGCGCCCCGACGCGCTCCTGCCGACCCTCGGCGGCCAGACCGCGCTCAACACCGCCATCTCGATGCACGAGCAGGGCGTCCTGGAGAAGTACGGCGTCGAGCTGATCGGTGCCAACGTCGAGGCGATCAACAAGGGCGAGGACCGCGACCTGTTCAAGGAGGTCGTCGAGGCCGTCCGCGCCAAGATCGGCCACGGCGAGTCCGCACGCTCGGTGATCTGCCACTCCATGGACGACGTCCTCAAGGGCGTCGACGAGCTCGGCGGCTACCCGGTCGTCGTGCGGCCCTCCTTCACCATGGGCGGCGCCGGCTCCGGCTTCGCGCACAACGAGGACGAGCTGCGCCGCATCGCGGGCCAGGGCCTCACGCTCTCGCCGACCACCGAGGTGCTCCTGGAGGAGTCCATCCTCGGCTGGAAGGAGTACGAGCTGGAGCTGATGCGCGACAAGAGCGACAACGTCGTGGTCGTCTGCTCCATCGAGAACTTCGACCCGATGGGCGTGCACACCGGTGACTCGATCACCGTCGCGCCCTCGATGACCCTCACCGACCGCGAGTACCAGATCCTGCGGGACGTGGGCATCGCGATCATCCGTGAGGTCGGCGTCGACACCGGCGGCTGCAACATCCAGTTCGCGGTCAACCCGGTCGACGGCCGCGTGATCGTCATCGAGATGAACCCGCGCGTCTCGCGGTCCTCCGCGCTGGCGTCGAAGGCCACCGGATTCCCGATCGCGAAGATCGCCGCGAAGCTGGCCGTGGGCTATACGCTCGATGAGATCCCCAACGACATCACCGAGAAGACCCCGGCCTCCTTCGAGCCGACGCTCGACTACGTGGTCGTCAAGGCGCCGCGATTCGCCTTCGAGAAGTTCCCACAGGCCGACTCCACGCTGACCACGACGATGAAGTCGGTCGGCGAGGCCATGGCCATCGGCCGCAACTTCACCGAGGCCCTCCAGAAGGCGCTGCGCTCCCTGGAGAAGAAGGGCAGCCAGTTCTCCTTCACCGGCAAGCCCGGCGACAAGTACACGCTCCTGCGCGCCGCCGTGCGCCCCACCGACGGCCGCATCAACACCGTCATGCAGGCCATCCGCGCCGGGGCCACCCCGCAGGAGGTCTTCGACGCCACCAAGATCGACCCGTGGTTCGTCGACCAGCTCTTCCTGATCAAGGAGATCGCGGACGAGCTGACCGAGGCCGACGACCTCACCCCCGAGCTGCTCGCCGAGGCCAAGCGGCACGGCTTCTCCGACACGCAGATCGCCGAGATCCGCGGCCTGCGCGAGGACGTGGTGCGCGAGGTCCGGCACGCCCTCGGAGTCCGGCCGGTCTACAAGACGGTCGACACCTGCGCCGCCGAGTTCGCCGCGAAGACGCCGTACTTCTACTCCTCCTACGACGAGGAGTCCGAGGTCGCGCCCCGCGAGAAGCCCGCGGTGATCATCCTGGGCTCCGGCCCGAACCGCATCGGCCAGGGCATCGAGTTCGACTACTCCTGCGTGCACGCCTCCTTCGCGCTGAGCGACGCGGGCTACGAGACCGTCATGGTCAACTGCAACCCGGAGACCGTCTCCACCGACTACGACACCTCCGACCGGCTCTACTTCGAGCCGCTCACCCTGGAGGACGTCCTGGAGATCGTCCACGCCGAGTCCCTCGCGGGCCCGATCGCGGGCGTCGTCGTCCAGCTCGGCGGCCAGACCCCGCTCGGCCTCTCGCAGGCCCTGAAGGACAACGGCGTGCCCGTCGTCGGCACCCCGCCGGAGGCCATCCACGCCGCCGAGGACCGCGGCGCCTTCGGCCGCGTGCTCGCCGAGGCGGGCCTGCCCGCGCCCAAGCACGGCACCGCCACGACCTTCGCCGAGGCCAAGGCCATCGCCGATGAGATCGGCTACCCCGTGCTCGTCCGGCCCTCGTACGTGCTCGGCGGCCGCGGCATGGAGATCGTGTACGAGGAGGCCCGCCTCCAGGCGTACATCGCCGAGTCCACCGAGATCGGCGCCGACCGCCCGGTCCTGGTCGACCGCTTCCTCGACGACGCCATCGAGATCGACGTGGACGCGCTCTACGACGGCCACGAGCTGTACCTGGGCGGCGTCATGGAGCACATCGAGGAGGCCGGCATCCACTCCGGCGACTCGGCGTGCGCCCTTCCCCCCATCACGCTGGGCGGCCACGACATCAAGCGCCTGCGCACCTCCACGGAGGCCATCGCGCGCGGCGTCGGGGTGCGCGGCCTGATCAACATCCAGTTCGCCATGGCCGGGGACATCCTCTACGTCCTGGAGGCCAACCCGCGCGCCTCGCGCACCGTGCCCTTCACCTCGAAGGCCACCGCGGTGCCGCTCGCCAAGGCCGCCGCCCGCATCTCGCTCGGCGCGACCGTCGCCGAGCTGCGCGCCGAGGGCCTCCTGCCGGCCACCGGGGACGGCGGCGAGCTGCCGCTCGACGCGCCGATCTCCGTCAAGGAGGCCGTGATGCCGTGGTCGCGCTTCCGCGACATCCAGGGCCGCGGCGTCGACACCGTGCTCGGCCCGGAGATGCGCTCCACCGGCGAGGTCATGGGCATCGACTCCGTCTTCGGCACGGCATACGCCAAGTCGCAGGCGGGCGCGTACGGGCCGCTGCCCACCAAGGGCCGCGCGTTCATCTCCGTCGCCAACCGCGACAAGCGCTCGATGATCTTCCCGGCGCGCGAGCTCGTCGCCCACGGCTTCGAGCTGCTCGCCACGTCCGGCACGGCCGAGGTCCTCAAGCGCAACGGCATCAACGCCACGGTCGTGCGCAAGCAGTCCGAGGGCGAGGGCCCGGGCGGCGAGAAGACCATCGTCCAGCTGATCCACGACGGACAGGTCGACCTCATCGTCAACACCCCGTACGGCACCGGCGGCCGCCTCGACGGCTACGACATCCGCACCGCGGCCGTCGCCCGGTCCGTGCCGTGCCTGACGACGGTCCAGGGCCTCGCCGCCGCGGTCCAGGGCATCGACGCCCTCCACCACGGCGGAGTGGGCGTGCGCTCGCTCCAGGAACACGCACAGCACCTGATCGCGGCCCGCGACTAGACAGCCCACGAGGGGGACACCGGATCCGGTGTCCCCCTCCTCATGAGGACACCAGCATGTACGCATTCTTCTTCCGGCTCGTCTTCCGGCGCATGGACCCCGAGCGCGCCCACCACCTCGCCTTCGCCTGGATCCGCCGCGCGGCCCGCGTCCCCGTCCTGCGGACCTTCGTGGCCGCCGCCCTGGCCCCCCGCTACAAGGAGCTGCGCACCGAGGCCCTCGGCCTGCGCATGCACGGCCCCTTCGGGCTCGCCGCCGGGTTCGACAAGAACGCCGTCGCGATCGACGGCATGGCCATGCTCGGCTTCGACCACGTCGAGATCGGCACGGTCACCGGCGAGCCGCAGCCCGGCAATCCCAAGAAGCGCCTCTTCCGCCTCGTCGAGGACCGCGCCCTGATCAACCGCATGGGCTTCAACAACGACGGCTCCGCGGCCGTCGCCGAGCGCCTCGCGACCCGGACGCCGGTCTTCCGGACCACCGTCGGCGTCAACATCGGCAAGACCAAGGTCGTGCCCGAGGCCGAGGCCGCCGCCGACTACGTGAAGTCCACCGAGCGCCTGGCCCGCCACGCCGACTACCTCGTCGTGAACGTGTCCTCGCCGAACACGCCGGGCCTTCGCAACCTCCAGGCCACCGAGTCGCTGCGGCCCCTGCTGAGCGCCGTGCGCGAGGCCGCCGACCGCAGCGTCGAGGGCCGCCGTGTCCCGCTGCTCGTCAAGATCGCCCCCGACCTGGCCGACGAAGACGTCGACGCGGTCGCCGACCTGGCCGTGGAGCTCGGCCTGGACGGCATCATCGCCACCAACACGACCATCGCGCGCGAGGGCCTCGGCCTGGTCTCCGACCCGCAGCTCGTCGAGGAGACCGGCGGCCTGTCCGGCGCGCCCCTCAAGGAGCGCTCCCTGGAGGTCCTGCGCCGCCTCTACGCGCGCGTGGGCGACCGGATCACCCTGGTGGGCGTCGGCGGCATCGAGAACGCCGAGGACGCCTGGCAGCGCATCCTCGCGGGCGCGACCCTGGTGCAGGGCTACAGCGCGTTCATCTACGAGGGCCCGTTCTGGGCGCGCGGGATCCACAAGGGCCTCGCCGCGCGGCTCGCCGCCTCCCCGTACGCCACGCTCGCCGAAGCGATCGGCGCCGACACCCGAAAGGCCTCCGCCGCATGAGCCCCCAGGAACCCTTCGGCGCGCGCCTGCGCCAGGCCATGGACACCCGCGGCCCGCTCTGCGTGGGCATCGACCCGCACGCCTCCCTCCTGGCGGCGTGGGGCCTCAGCGACGACATCAAGGGCCTGGAGACCTTCACGCGCACCGTCGTGGAGGCCCTGGGCGACCAGGTCGCCGTCTTCAAGCCGCAGGCAGCCTTCTTCGAGCGCTTCGGCTCGCGCGGCGTCGCCGTCCTGGAGCGGGCCGTGGCGGAGCTGCGCGCCGCCGGCGGCCTGGTCGTCATGGACGCCAAGCGCGGCGACATCGGCTCCACCATGGCCGCGTACGCGGAGGCCTTCCTGCACCCGGACGCGCCGCTGTTCTCGGACGCCCTGACGGTCTCGCCGTACCTCGGGTACGAGTCCCTGCGGCCCGCCGCGGACCTCGCCCGGGAGAGCGGCTCGGGGCTCTTCGTGCTCGCCCTGACGTCCAACCCCGAGGGCGCGGAGGTGCAGCGCGCCGAGCGCGCCGACGGCCGCACCATCGGCGCGACCATGCTGGGCCACCTCGCGCGCGAGAACGCGGGTGCCGCGCCCATGGGCTCCTACGGCGCGGTGGTCGGTGCCACCCTCGGCGACCTGTCGTCCTTCGACCTGGACATCAACGGGCCGCTGCTCGCCCCCGGCATCGGCGCGCAGGGGGCGACGCCCGCGGACCTGCCCCGCGTCTTCGGCGCGGCCGTGCGCAACGTCGTGCCGAACGTGAGCCGCGGCGTGCTGAAGGCGGGCCCCGACGCCGGGGCGCTGCGGGAGGCCGCCGCGCGCTTCGCGGACGAGGTGCGCCGGGCGGTCGGCGGCTAGTACTCCAGCAGCGTTTCGCTATTCCTGCTGGTCAGGGGCCTGATTTTGAGTGTAGTGGGGTGAGGTTCCGTCCGGCGTGGGTTCGGGGGGTCCGTGGTGGAGTTGGGCTCTGCGGCGGTAGTGGCAGTGGCGGGCGACGGCCTGGTGGCGCCGACGCCACCGCGACCAGCTCAGTGCTCGAACCCGACTGTGTGGCTGTGGTGTTGGCCGGGAATGGCAAGCTGCCAGGAGTCTTCGGACTTCCGCCACGGACAGGGGCGCGAGGAAGCCGGAACCGTTTCTTCGTCCCCCTTTTCGATTGCTGCGGCGGCCATCGCGGCGAGGAACGCATGGGCGAGCATGGCCAGGGTGATGTGCCGATACCAGCCCGGATAGCGGCGAACCTCGTACTCGTCCAGGCCGCACTCATTCTTCGCGGCTTGGAAACACTCCTCAATCGCCCACCGGGAGCCCGCGATGCGGACCAGGTCGGCGGCCGTGCTGCTCGTTGGAGCGTAGGCCAGGTAGTAGGCGATCTCGTCGGGGCGCTTGATGCTGCGGCGGGCCAGCACCCAGCGGCGGTGAGTGGGCTCGTCGCCGTCGAAGAAGTCGATGACCGGCAGCTTCGCGGATGCCCAGTCGAACAGGCGCGGGCCCTTGGCGCCGTCACCGCAGGAGAGTTGCTGCCAGGCATCTGCCGGTGCCTCCGCGATCAGCTGGTCAATGCGCCAGATCCCGGCCAGTGACTTGACCTGCTGTGATTTCGGGACAGCGAGCACATAGCCGAGACCCGCTTCTTCCAGGAAGCGGCGGAATCCCCACTCCTGGCCGTAGGCGGAATCGGCGGTGACCCAGCCGATAGGCAGGTCGGAGGCGAGCGCCCGCAGCACCAGGTGCCGGGCGAGCTCGCCTTTCGTCGCGAACGCGCGCTCTTCGGGAATCTTGGCCGCGCGGCAGCGGTCGGGATCGCTGGTCCAGGACTTGGGCAGATACAGTTCCCGGTCCACCAGTGCTCGTCCTTTGGCGGAGGCGTAGGCGGCGAACACGCCGATCTGGCAGTTCTCGGTGCGGCCGGCGGTGCCGGAGTACTGCCGTTGGACCCCGGCGGAGGTGGTGCCCTTCTTGACGAATCCAGTGTCGTCGATGATCAGGACGCCGTCTGTTCCGCCGAGCTTCTCGGCAACGTATCCCTGCAGGTCATCGCGGAGTTCGTCCGGGTCCCAACGGGTCCCGGCGAGCAGCCGCTGCAGTCCGTCCGGAGTGGCATGGCCAGCAAACTCGGCCAGCTGCCAGCCGTTCTTGCGGCCGACCGGCCCCAGCAGGCCCCGCACGTAGTCCCGCATCCTCCGCCGCGGCTCGATACGCGAGAACCTGGCGCCCACCCGCAGGAACAGCTCCTCAAGTCCCGCTGCCCACAACCCAGTTCCAAGATCCTCGATCACGCTCGGACCCTGCCCACACCAAGCACCCGACCCGCACAAACCCACCCATCAGATGAGACTCCCCCCGAACCCACACCGGACGGAGCCTCACCCCACTACACTCAAAATCAGGCCCCTGACCAGCAGGAATAGCGAAACGCTGCTGGAGTACTAGCCCTTCCCGTCACGGCGGTCGGCGGCCAGCCGTTCCCGCCACGTGCCCGAGGTGTCCGCCCCGGGGCCGGATCGTCCGGTCCCGGGGCGGACGCATGGGTGCCCGGACCCGGCGGGCGACCGCGCTCCGGGGTCGGTCCTCGGCCACGTGTGTGTTCCGCATTCGGCCCCGTGGACGTTCCGCGGACGTCCTGCATCGACGGCATCAGCCTGCCGAACTAACGCGTTGCTTACACGACACCCGGCCAAAACAGGGGTGAATTGCCCGATATGCCCGGCTCGGGCGAGGCTGACCTGGACTTTTCGCTTGTTCTCGCTGACTCAGGCGGCCATGGCCGCTAGTCTCCGACCAGAGCCAACGGGCAAGCGCGTTGCACGTTGCTCCCCTGGTGTGGGGCGACTAGGTTCCTCACCGGTCCGTATCCGACAGTTCGATCTTCGAGGTGACGTAGGCGTGGCTCTTCCGCCCCTTACCCCTGAACAGCGCGCAGCCGCGCTCGAAAAGGCCGCCGCGGCTCGCCGGGAGCGGGCCGAGGTCAAGAATCGACTCAAGCACTCCGGCGCCTCCCTGCATGAGGTCATCAAGCAGGGCCAGGAGAATGACGTCATCGGCAAGATGAAGGTCTCCGCCCTCCTGGAGTCCCTGCCCGGCGTGGGCAAGGTCCGCGCCAAGCAGATCATGGAGCGCCTCGGCATCTCCGAGAGCCGCCGCGTACGCGGTCTTGGCTCCAACCAGATCGCGTCCCTGGAGCGCGAGTTCGGCGGCAGCGGCGCCTGACGGCCCCGCGCCGTCCGGGGAACCTGGTCTCAGGCACCTCTGAGAACCTGGATAATCGCTGCATGAGTGAACGTCCGCGGCTGACCGTGCTCTCCGGCCCCTCCGGGGTCGGCAAGAGCACGGTCGTCGCCCACATGCGCAAGGAACACCCCGAGGTCTGGCTCTCGGTCTCGGCGACGACCCGCAAGCCGCGCCCCGGCGAGCGCCATGGTGTGCACTATTTCTTCGTCTCCGACGAGGAAATGGACAAGCTGATCGCCAATGGTGAGCTCCTGGAGTGGGCGGAGTTCGCGGGCAACCGCTACGGCACGCCCCGCCGGGCCGTCATGGACCGCCTGGAGGCGGGCGAGCCCGTCCTCCTGGAGATCGACCTCCAGGGCGCCCGGCAGGTGCGGGAGTCGATGACCGACGCCCAGCTGGTCTTCCTCGCCCCGCCGAGCTGGGACGAGCTGGTCCGCCGCCTCACCGGCCGCGGCACCGAGGCGGCCGAGGTCATCGAGCGCAGGCTCCGGGCCGCGCGCGTGGAGCTGGCCGCGGAGCCCGAGTTCGACACCACCCTGGTCAACACCTCGGTCGAGGATGTAGCGCGCGAGCTGCTAGCCTTGATGAAAGTTGTTTGATCTTCACCCCCTTCGGAAGGCAGAGAGTGTCCTCTTCCATCACCGCGCCCGAGGGCATCATCAACCCGCCGATTGATGAGCTGCTCGAGGCCACCGACTCGAAGTACAGCCTGGTGATCTACGCCGCCAAGCGCGCCCGCCAGATCAACGCGTACTACTCGCAGCTCGGTGAGGGCCTCCTCGAGTACGTCGGCCCGCTCGTGGACACCCACGTGCACGAGAAGCCGCTGTCGATCGCGCTCCGCGAGATCAACGCCGGCCTGCTGACGTCCGAGGCCATCGAGGGCCCGGCGCAGTAAGCAGTCATACGTTCACCACAGGCCCGGCAGCGCACCTGCCGGGCCTGTGGTGTGTCATGGAGTCGTACGCGCGCGGCAGCGGCCGCGCAACCGAGTGCGGGGAGGCACGGTGGACAAGCCGAAGGTCGTTCTGGGGGTCAGCGGTGGAATCGCCGCCTACAAGGCGTGCGAGCTGCTGCGCAGGCTCACCGAGTCCGGCCACGACGTACGGGTCGTGCCCACCGGGTCCGCGCTGCACTTCGTCGGCGCCGCGACCTGGTCGGCGCTGTCCGGCCACCCCGTCTCCACGGAGGTCTGGTCCGACGTCCACGAGGTGCCGCACGTGCGCATCGGGCAACACGCCGACCTGGTGATCGTGGCGCCCGCCACGGCCGACATGCTGGCCAAGGCCGCCCACGGCCTCGCCGACGACCTCCTGACGAACACGCTGCTCACGGCCCGCTGCCCGGTCGTCTTCGCGCCGGCCATGCACACCGAGATGTGGGAGCACCCGGCCACCCAGGAGAACGTCGCCACGCTGCGCCGCCGCGGCGCCCTCGTCGTGGAACCGGCCGTCGGCCGCCTCACCGGCGTCGACACCGGCAAGGGGCGCTTCCCCGAGCCCGCCGAGCTCTTCGACGTCGTACGCCGCGTCCTCGCGCGCGGCACGGCCGCGCAGGACCTCGCGGGCCGGCACGTCGTCGTCAGCGCGGGCGGCACCCGCGAGCCCCTCGACCCGGTGCGCTTCCTCGGCAACCGCTCCTCCGGCAAGCAGGGCTACGCCCTCGCCCGCAGCGCGGCCGCGCGCGGCGCCCGCGTCACGCTCGTCGCGGCGAACACCGCGCTGCCGGACCCGGCGGGCGTCGACCTCGTGCCCGTGGGCACCGCCGTGCAGCTGCGCGAGGCCGTCCTGAAGGCGGCCGCCGACGCCGACGCCGTGGTCATGGCCGCCGCCGTCGCCGACTTCCGCCCGGCCGCGTACGCCGCCGGAAAGATCAAGAAGCGGGACGGCGAGGACCCGGCGCCGCTCACCCTCGTCCGCAATCCGGACATCCTCGCCGAGCTCTCGGGCGACCGCCCGCGCCCCGGGCAGGTCGTCGTGGGCTTCGCGGCCGAGACGGACGACGTGCTGGCCAACGGCCGGGCCAAGCTCGCCCGCAAGGGCTGCGACCTTCTCGTAGTGAACGAAGTCGGTGAGCGCAAGACGTTCGGCTCTGAGCGGAACGAGGCCGTGGTCCTTGGTGCCGACGGCAGCGAGACGCCGGTGCCCTACGGGCCCAAGGACGATCTCGCCGACACGGTGTGGGACCTGGTCGTTCCGCGCCTTGACCGGTCGTAACGCCACTGAACCCATCGGTCCGGATCGCGACCCGGCCGATGGCCGGATCGAGCCTCCGGCGCACCATTCGCCCCACTGGGCCCTTTAAACCCACCCTAAACCCGCCAAATGCGGGCCTTGAGCCCTCTGGTGGAGACCGATCGTCGTATCGCACAATGCAGTGCCGCAGGTCACAGGCCTCTCTTCTGACGAGAGAGGTGGCCATGCGGCCGTGTGTGACCGATAAACTGGTCTCGGACGTCGTCGAGCGCAGCTCTCGGCCCGTCCATCAATGATCAGCCAGCAGCCGCTGCAACCACAGGGAGCGATGTGTCCCGCCGTCTCTTCACCTCGGAGTCCGTGACCGAGGGTCACCCCGACAAGATCGCTGACCAGATCAGCGACACCATTCTCGACGCGCTTCTGCGTGAGGACCCGACGTCCCGGGTCGCCGTCGAAACGCTCATCACCACCGGCCTCGTGCACGTCGCCGGTGAGGTCACGACCAAGGCGTACGCGCCGATCGCGCAGCTGGTGCGCGAGAAGATCCTCGAGATCGGATACGACTCCTCCAAGAAGGGCTTCGACGGCGCTTCCTGCGGCGTCTCGGTGTCCATCGGCGCGCAGTCCCCGGACATCGCGCAGGGCGTCGACACGGCGTACGAGAGCCGCGTCGAGGGCGACGAGGACGAGCTCGACCGCCAGGGCGCCGGTGACCAGGGCCTGATGTTCGGCTACGCCTGCGACGAGACCCCGGAGCTGATGCCGCTCCCGATCCACCTCGCGCACCGCCTCTCGCGCCGCCTCTCCGAGGTCCGCAAGAACGGCACCATCCCCTACCTGCGTCCCGACGGAAAGACCCAGGTCACCATCGAGTACGACGGCGACAAGGCCGTCCGCCTCGACACGGTCGTCGTGTCCTCGCAGCACGCGTCGGACATCGACCTGGAGTCGCTCCTCGCCCCCGACATCCGCGAGTTCGTCGTCGAGCCGGAGCTCAAGGCCCTGGTCGACGACGGCATCAAGCTGGAGACCGAGGGCTACCGCCTCCTGGTCAACCCCACCGGCCGCTTCGAGATCGGCGGCCCGATGGGTGACGCGGGCCTGACCGGCCGCAAGATCATCATCGACACCTACGGCGGCATGTCCCGCCACGGCGGCGGCGCCTTCTCCGGCAAGGACCCGTCCAAGGTGGACCGCTCGGCGGCGTACGCGATGCGCTGGGTCGCCAAGAACGTGGTGGCCGCGGGCCTCGCCTCGCGCTGCGAGGTCCAGGTCGCCTACGCCATCGGCAAGGCCGAGCCGGTCGGCCTGTTCGTCGAGACCTTCGGCACCAACACGATCGACACGGACAAGATCGAGCAGGCCATCAGCGAGGTCTTCGACCTCCGCCCGGCCGCGATCATCCGCGACCTCGACCTGCTCCGCCCGATCTACTCCCAGACCGCCGCGTACGGCCACTTCGGCCGCTCGCTGCCGGAGTTCACCTGGGAGAAGACGGACCGCGTGGACGCGCTGCGGAAGGCCGCCGGTCTCTGATCGAGCCCAGTGCGCACGGCCCCGGACCCCTGTGGTCCGGGGCCGTTGTCGTGTGCCCGCGCGGGCCCGCCGGGCCGTGGCGCTGTCAGTGGCGTCTGGTAGGAATTTGGCTGTGAGCAGCGAGAACGGGGCAGGTGGCGGGGCGGTGGGTGAGGGGCCGGAGCAGCTTGCGCTCATTCGGGAGAGTGTGCGGAAGGCGAAGGCGCCGAAGGCCAAGCCGCGAACGTGGCGGGGGGCCGCGCTCGCCGAGGAGCGTCCGGTGGCGCGGGTCGTCGTGGACAAGGGCGTGCTGCACCTCGACCGGTACTTCGACTACGCGGTGCCCGCCGAGCTCGACGAGCAGGCGCAGCCCGGGGTGCGGGTGCGCGTCCGCTTCGGCGCCGGCTCGCGGAACGTGCGCGCGGGGCGCCGCGAGGGCGGCGGCCTGATCGACGGCTTCCTGGTCGAGCGCGTCGCCGAGTCGGACTACAGCGGGCCGCTGGCGGCCATCGCCCAGGTCGTGTCGCCCGAGCCCGTCCTTGACGCGGAGCTGCTCGGGCTCGCCCGGGCCGTGGCCGACCGCTATGCGGGGAGCCTCGCGGACGTGTTGCAGCTGGCGATTCCGCCCCGGCACGGCCGGGCCGAGGGGCGGCCGTCGCCGCCCGCCCCCGAGCCGCCGCCCGCGCCGGAGCCCGGGTCGTGGCGGCGGTATGCGCGGGGGCCCGAGTTCGTCGCCGCGCTCGCGGCGGGCGGGGCGCCCCGGGCCGTGTGGACCGCGCTGCCGGGGCCGCTGTGGGCCGAGGAGATCGCCCGGGCCGTGCAGGCGACGCTGGCCTCGGGGCGCGGCGCGCTCGTCGTCGTGCCCGCCGGGCGGCCCGCGGCCCGGGTGGACGCCGCGCTGCGGGCGCTGCTCGGCGAGGGGCAGCACGCGCTGCTGACCGCCGACGCGGGGCCGGAGCGGCGGTACCGGGAGTGGCTGGCCGTCCGGCGCGGCTCCGTGCGGGCCGTCGTGGGGACGCGGGCCGCCATGTTCGCACCGGTGCGCGATCTCGGCCTCGTCGTCGTCTGGGACGACGGGGACGCCAGTCATGGGGACGACAACGCGCCCTTCCCGCACGTGCGGGAGGTCCTGGAGCTGCGGGCCTCGCGGGACAGGTGCGCCTTCCTGCTCGGGAGCTGGGGCTGCACGGTCGAGGCCGCGCAGCTCGTCGAGAGCGGCTGGGCGGTGCCCGTGGTGGCCGACCGGGAGCAGGTGCGGGGCGCGGCGCCGCTGGTGCGCACCGTGGGGGACGGCGACCTCGCGCGCGACGAGGCCGCCCGGGCTGCCCGGCTGCCGAGCCTGGCCTGGCAGATCGCCCGCGACGGGCTGAAGCACGGCCCCGTCCTGGTGCAGGTGCCCCGGCGGGGGTACGTACCGCGGCTGGCGTGCGAGCGGTGCCGGGAGCCCGCGCGGTGCCGGCACTGCGCGGGCCCGCTGGAGGCGCGGGGCGCCGGGGCCCTGGTCTGCGGCTGGTGCGGGCGGGACGAGGCCGCCTGGCACTGCCCCGAGTGCGGCGGCTTCCGGCTGCGGGCGCAGGTCGTGGGCGCGCGGCGGACCGCCGAGGAGCTGGGGCGGGCCTTTCCCGCGGTGCCGGTGCGGACCTCCGGGCGCGAGCAGGTGCTCGACACGGTGGGCGGGGCGCCCGCCCTGGTCGTGAGCACGCCGGGCGCGGAGCCCGTGGCCGAGGGGGGCTATGCCGCGGCGCTGCTCCTCGACGGCTGGGCCATGCTCGGGCGGCCGGACCTGCGCGCGGGCGAGGACGCGCTGCGGCGGTGGATCGGCGCGGCCGCGCTGGTGCGCGACCAGGGCGCGGGCGGCACGGTGGTGATCGTTGCCGAGCCGACGCTGCGGCCGGTGCAGGCGCTGGTGCGGTGGGATCCGGTCGGGCACGCGGTGCGGGAGCTGGCCGAGCGGGCGGAGCTGGGGTTTCCGCCGGTGTCGCGGATGGCGTCGGTGACGGCCGCCCCCGAGGCGCTGACCGAGTTCCTGGCCCAGGCGGAGCTGCCGCCGGACGCCGAGGTCCTCGGGCCGGTGCCGGTGCCCACCGCCGAGCCCGGCCGCCCGCGCCGCCCCGGCGACGCGCCGGTGGGCGAGCGGTGGGAGCGCGCCCTGGTGCGGGTGCCCCCGGGCAGCGGCGCGGCGCTGGCCCGTGCCCTCAAGACGGCGCTGGCCGCGCGGATGGCGCGGGGGGTGGCGGCGCAGCAGGCGGTCCGGGTGCGGATCGATCCGGCGGACATCGGGTGAGCCCAGGGCTCCGGGGCGCCCGCCGACGGCCTCCGGGGCGGCCTCCGGCCTGGGCTCACAGGAGGGCCTTCGCCGCGCCTCGCAGGGCGTACGGGCGTCCCGTGCCCGTCCTGTCACAGGACACAGCGATGCCCCTGCCCCGACGTCGGGCCAGGGGCATCGTGGACGTCAGCCGTTGCGCGGGCCGGGGAAGGCGCCAGGGCGGACGTCGTCACGGAGGCCGGGGCTGCCCGCCGTGGGCTGGGTGGGCATGGCGCGGGCCGCGGGGACGGAGGGGAGCGGGGTGCCCACGGGGACCGTGCGGGTCGTGGTGGAGGGCTCGGTGGCGCGGTCCGGCTCGGCGGCGGCCGGTGTGGTCTGTGCCGTGGTCCTGCGGGCGCCGTAGCGGCGGTGGACCGCCTGCTTGGTGACGCCGAGCGCGGAGCCCACCGCGTCCCACGAGAAGCCCAGCGAGCGGTCGAAGTCGACCGCGGCGGTCACCAGGGTCTCGACGCTGTCCCGCAGTTCCTGGGCGAGGCGGACGGTCGGAGCGGGTGCGCGCCCGTACACGACGAAGCCCGCGGAGGGGCTGGAGCGACGCGGGCGGTAGACGTTGCCGAGCTGCGCGGTGAGGGTGCGCAGCGCGTCCACCTGCCGGCGGACCCGCTCGATGTCCCGTACCAGGAGGTGCAGGCTGGCCCGTGCCTGGGCGTCGTGGGTTGCGTGGTCGGCCATGAACAAGCCTCTCGAACCGGCGTTGAGGGATCGGGTGGTGTGGAGTGGTCGGACTGGGAGGTCGGGAACGGGGTGGGTGGGGACGGGGCGGGGCGGAAGCGACGGGTGGCCCGGCCGCCGTGCGGGTGCCGGGACGCCTCGGGGGTGGTGGTGAAGGAAATGACGGGGAACGACGGGCAATGCGGAGAGGGCCGCGTGTGCGGCCCGTTCCGGTCAACTTTTTCTTGACCAACGCGCTACGTCGTGAGGGGTCACGGTCCCAGGGCGTATCCGCATATGCGCAGGGCGCGCGGGGGTGCGTACGCCCCCGGGGCGCCTCCGCGGTCGTTCCGGGCGCCCTGCCGGGACGGGCCGGGGCACGCCGGAACGCCGCTCCGGGGCAAAGTCCCCAAGTCATCTGAAAGTTGTTTAAAAGGGCTTGTGCGCCGTCCCCCGTGGGCGGAACCGCGGCGGCCCATAGACTGGTGCGCTGCCGTCGCCGGACCGGTGCGCTGCTGCCGTCGCACGGCGCGCCGCCGCCGAGAGGCGCCGCCGACCCCCAGCGAGCCGACCCCCAGAAATCCGAGGTAGCACCCAGTGAAGCTGGTCTTCGCAGGCACCCCCGAGGTCGCCGTCCCCGCCCTGGACGCCCTGATCGCCTCCGGCCGGCACGAGGTGGCCGCCGTCGTCACCCGCCCCGACGCCCCGGCGGGCCGGGGCCGCAGGCTGGTCGCGAGCCCGGTCGCCGAGCGCGCGGCGGAGGCCGGGATCGAGGTGCTCAAGCCCGCGAAGCCGCGTGACGAGGAGTTCCTCGCCCGGCTCCGGGAGATCGCCCCGGACTGCTGCCCGGTGGTCGCCTACGGCGCCCTGCTGCCCAAGGCGGCCCTGGACATCCCCGCCCACGGCTGGGTCAACCTGCACTTCTCGCTGCTGCCCGCCTGGCGCGGCGCGGCCCCCGTGCAGCACGCCCTCATGGCCGGTGACGAGATCACCGGCGCTTCGACCTTCCTGATCGAGGAGGGCCTGGACTCCGGCCCTGTGTACGGCACGGTCACCGAGGAGATCCGGCCCACCGACACCAGCGGCGACCTGCTGACCCGCCTCGCGTTCGCGGGTTCGGGGCTGCTCGCCGCGACCATGGACGGCATCGAGGACGGCAGCCTGACCGCCGTCCCGCAGCCCGCCGACGGCGTCACCCTCGCGCCGAAGATCACGGTCGAGGACGCGCGCGTCGACTGGGCGGCCCCCGCGCTGCGCGTGGACCGCGTGGTGCGCGGCTGCACCCCCGCGCCGGGCGCCTGGACCGTCTTCCGCGGCGAGCGCCTCAAGCTGATCCAGGCCGTGCCGGCGGTGGACCGCACCGACCTCGCGCCCGGCGAGCTCTCCGTCGGCAAGAAGAACCTGTACGTCGGCACGGGCTCGCACGCCGTGGAGCTGCTGTGGGTGCAGGCGCAGGGCAAGAAGCCGATGGCCGCCGCCGACTGGGCGCGCGGGGTGCGCATCGCCCCGGGTGAGACCTTGGGTGCGGGCGACGTACGCTGAACTGGTCCGTCCCTCGGCCCGCAGCGGGCCCCCGGCCTTGGCGGACGTCTGATCCTCATGCAGCGGAGCACCTTTGAACGACCAGCCGAGCCGCCGTCCCCGCACCCAGGGCAAGCCCGGGAAGTCCGGGAAGCCCGGCAGGCCCCACAAGCCCTACCGGCGCCCGGAGCGGGACCCCGTGCGCATCCTCGCCTTCGAGGCGCTGCGGGCCGTGGACGAGCGCGACGCGTACGCGAACCTGGTCCTTCCGCCGCTGCTGCGCAAGGCCCGCGAGAAGGGCGACTTCGACGCGCGGGACGCGGCGCTCGCCACGGAGCTCGTCTACGGCACGCTGCGCCGCCAGGGCACGTACGACGCGATCGTCGCGGCCTGCATCGACCGGCCGCTGCGCGAGGTCGACCCGCCCGTCCTCGACGTACTGAACCTGGGCGTGCACCAGCTGCTCGGCACCCGCATCCCCACGCACGCCGCCGTGTCCGCGTCCGTGGAGCTGGCGCGCGTGGTCCTCGGCGACGGGCGGGCCAAGTTCGTCAACGCGGTGCTGCGCAAGGTCGCGGGCGACGACCTCGACGGGTGGCTGGAGAAGGTCGCCCCGCCGTACGACGACGACCCCGAGGACCATCTGGCCGTGGTGCATTCGCATCCGCGATGGGTCGTCTCCGCGCTGTGGGACTCGCTCGGCGGCGGCCGGGCGGGCATCGAGGACCTGCTCGAGGCCGACAACGAACGGCCCGAGGTGACCCTCGTGGCCCGGCCGGGACGGTCCACGGCCACGGAGCTCCTGGACGCGCTCGACAGCGAGGCCGCGCTGCCGGGCCGCTGGTCGCCGTACGCCGTGCGGCTCGCCGAGGGCGGCGAGCCCGGGCGGATCGAGGCGGTGCGCGAGGGGCGCGCCGGGGTGCAGGACGAGGGCAGTCAGCTCGTCGCCCGCGCGCTCGCGGACGTGCCGATCGAGGGGCCCGACACGAAGTGGCTCGACGGGTGCGCGGGCCCCGGCGGCAAGGCCGCGCTGCTCGCGGGGCTGGCCGCCGAGCGCGGGGCGGTCCTGCTGGCCTCCGAGAAGCAGCCGCACCGGGCCGGGCTCGTGGGTCAGGCCCTCGCGGGCAACCCCGGCCCGTACCAGGTCATCGCCGCCGACGGCACGCGTCCGCCGTGGCGGCCCGGCACCTTCGACCGGATCCTCATGGACGTGCCCTGCACGGGGCTCGGCGCGCTGCGGCGGCGGCCCGAGGCGCGGTGGCGGCGTCGCCCCGAGGACCTGGAGGGGTTCGCGCCGCTCCAGCGGTCGCTGCTGCGCAGGGCGCTGGAGTCCGTGCGCGTGGGCGGTGTCGTGGGGTACGCCACCTGTTCGCCGCACCTCGCGGAGACCCGGGCCGTCGTGGACGACGTGCTCAAGCAGACGGACGGCGCCGAGCTGGTCGACGCGCGCCCGCTGTTCCCGGGGGTGCCTGCGCTGGGCGAGGGGCCCGACGTGCAGCTGTGGCCCCATGTGCACGGGACGGACGCGATGTACTTGGCGGTCGTCCGCCGCACGGGGTGAGCCCGGGGCACCGCCCTGGAGCCCCCTGGTCGGCGCACGCGGTGACCCCGGGAGCCCCTGGTGCCTCGCGCCGCGGGCCCGTCCTCACACGCCGGACGGGCTCGCGTCCTCCGTCGGGCTCGCTTGCTCCGGCGCCTGTTCCTTCGCCAGCGCGTGCGGCCACCAGATCTTCGGGCCCACGTCCAGGAACACGCTCGTGACCAGGATCGAGCGGACGATGAAGGTGTCCAGGAGGACGCCCAGGGCCACGGAGAAGCCCACTTCGACGAAGGCGACCATCGGGATCGTGCCGAGGACGGCGAAGGTGCCCGCGAGGACCAGGCCCGCCGAGGTGATGACCGCCCCGGTGGCGGCCAGGCCGGTCACGACGCCGCGGCGGGTGCCGTGGGCGGCCGCGTCCTCGCGGACGCGGGTGGTCAGGAAGATGTTGTAGTCGATGCCCAGGGCCACGAGGAAGACGAAGACGAACAGCGGGAAGTCCGTCGACTCGCCGGGGAAGTCGAAGACGTGGCGGAAGACCAGCGCGCTGATGCCGAGGGCCGCGGAGAAGGACAGGACCACGGTGGTGATGAGCAGCAGCGGCGCCACGATCGCCCGGAGCAGCAGGGCGAGGATCAGCAGGACCACCACGAGCACGAGCGGGATGACCAGTTTGTCGTCGTGGATCGTGGCCTTGTCCATGTCGAGCAGCGTCGCCGTGCCGCCGCCGATCTTCGCATCCGCGTCGGGTACGTCGTGGACGGCGTCGCGGACCCGCTCGACGGTGTCCTTGGCCGCCTCGCTGTCGGAGGGGTCCGTGAGGACCGCCTCGTAGAGGACCTTGCCGTCGTGCTCGGGTTTGGTGCCCGGCGGCACGGCCACCGTCGCCGGGTCCACGCCGCGGGTCCCGCTGACGACGCGGCTGACGTCCTCGGCCTTGGCCCGGTCGGCGACCACGACCAGCGGGTCGCCGCTGCCCGCGGGGAAGTACTTCGCCGAGACCTCCTGGCCGGTGACGGAGTTCGGCTTGTCGAGGAAGGCGTCCTCGTTGCTGACGCCCGCCGCACGCAGCTGGAGCAGGCCCAGGGAGAGCGCCGCGAGCGCCACGGAGGTGGCGACCCACGTCAGCCGGGGGCGGCGCGCGATGCGGCGGCCCATGCGGGCCCACACGCCGTGCTCGGCGGGGTCGGCGGAGCCGTGGCGCGGGATCTTCGGCCAGAACAGCCAGCGGCCGCAGATCACAAGGAGGGCGGGGAACAGCGACAGCATCACGAGCAGCGCGACCCCCACGCCGATCGCGGCGACGGGCCCGAGGCCGCGCGTGGAGTTCATCTCGGCCGCGAGCAGCACCAGCATGCTCACGACGACGGTCGCGCTGGAGGCGATGACGGCGGGCCCGGCCCGGTGCAGGGCGAGGGCCATCGCTTCGTGCCGGTCCTCGTGGCGGCGCAGCTCCTCGCGGTAGCGGGCGACCAGGAGCAGGGCGTAGTCCGTCCCCGCGCCGAAGACGAGCACGGTGAGGATGCCCGCGCTCTGACCGTTGACGGTCAGGCCCGCGTGCTCGGCGAGGAGGTAGATCAGTGCCTGGGCGGTGAAGAGGGAGACGAGTGCGGAGAGGAGGGGCACCAGCAGGAGGACGGGGCTGCGGTAGGTGATCAGCAGCGCCACCACGACGACGCCGCCCGCGGCGAGCAGCAGCGTGGAGTCGATGTCGGCGAACGCCTTCGAGAAGTCCGCGCCGATCCCGGCGGGCCCCGTGACGTAGACGTCCAGGCCGTCGGCGCTGTCGCCCACCGCGTCGCGCACGTCGTCGACGGCGTCCGGCAGGTCGTTGTAGGTGTCGTTGTTCACCGTGAGCGGCACGTACACCTGGGCCGCGTGGGCGTCGCCGCCCTTCTTGTCGAACGTCGGGCCGCGGGTCTCCTCGCCGCGGATCCAGTGCGAGCGCAGCTGTTTGACCCTGCCGACGCCCTGGTCGATGCGGTCGCGGTCCGCGGCCGTCAGGGGGGCGTCCTCGCGCGCGAACACGACGACCATCGGCATCGTCTCGGGCCTGAACTCATCCGACACGTCCAGGACTTGGGTGGACTCGGCGGACCGCGGCACCCAGGACGAGGTGGTGTTGTCCTGCTCGTCGGTGAGCTTCTGGGCGAACGGCGCCGCGAGGACGAGGGCGGCCAGCCAGAGCACGAGCACCAGCCACTTGGCGCGCCGTCCACAGACCAGCCATGCCGCCCCCCGGCGGGCCTGCCGCCGTTGGTCGGGCCGTGCCTTCGGCGTTCCTGGCATAGGTGCCCCCTGCTGCCCCACGCACTGCCGGTGGACGGCCAGCATGGCACGGGGCGTGCGGGCGCGGGAGGGAGTAGGGGGACGCCCGGCACACCTTGGCGGGACCGGAGCGGGCAACGACCGCCGGGCATGGCAGGCTTGGGGCATGGCCCCGCAGATCAACCCCAGCATCCTGTCCGCCGACTTCGCCCGCCTCGCCGAGGAGGCGAAGGCCGTCGAGGGCGCGGACTGGCTCCATGTCGACGTCATGGACAACCACTTCGTGCCGAACCTCACCCTCGGGGTGCCGGTCGTAGAGTCCCTGGCGCGGGCGACGGACACCCCGCTGGACTGCCATCTGATGGTGGAGGACCCGGATCGCTGGGCCCCGCAGTACGTCGAAGCGGGTGCCGGGTCCGTCACCTTCCACGCGGAGGCCGCCGCCGCGCCCGTCCGGCTCGCCCGCGAGATCCGCGCCAAGGGTGCCCGCGCCTCCATGGCGCTGAAGCCCGCGACGCCCATCGAGCCGTACGAGGACCTGCTCCCCGAGCTCGACATGCTGTTGATCATGACGGTCGAGCCCGGCTTCGGGGGCCAGGCCTTCCTCGACATCATGCTCCCCAAGATCCGCCGCACCCGTGAGCTCATCGGCAAGCACGGCCTCGACCTGTGGCTCCAGGTCGACGGCGGGGTCTCGGCCGCCACCATCGAGCGGTGCGCCGAGGCGGGCGCCGACGTCTTCGTCGCCGGGTCCGCCGTGTACGGCGCCGAGGACCCGGCCGAGGCGGTCCGCTCCCTGCGCGCGCAGGCGGGGGCCGCCACGGCGACCGCCGGGTGGGCGTGCGCTCACTGACCCCCGCGCGGCCGACGGCTTGGCCACGGGAACGTGAACGCGGCCCATCGAGGCTGATCAAGTACGCCGGATCTGCGAGGATGAACAGCGAATCCAGGTGTACGAATGTCGTGAACAGCAGTGAGCAGTGAGGAGAGCGCCGTGTCGGCCATGTCGGCGGGTCGGTCAGCCATGCGGATGGGACCCGCGGAGCTGGTGCAGGCGGCGGCCATGGCCCGCCGCTTCTATCTCGAGGGCAAGTCCAAGATCCAGATCGCCGAGGAGTTCGGCGTCAGCCGCTTCAAGGTGGCCCGGGTCCTGGAGACCGCTCTCGAACGGGACCTTGTACGGATCGAGATCCGCGTGCCCGCGGAGCTGGACGCCGAGCGCTCGGACGCGCTCCGCGCCCGCTACGGCCTGCGGCACGCCGTCGTCGTCGAGTCGCCGTCCTCCACGGACGACGTCGACGAGTCGCCCGACCCGGAGAACCTCGGCGAGGTCGCGGCGGGACTGCTCGGCGAGCTCGTGGCCGAGGGCGACGTGCTCGGCCTCGCGTGGGGCCGCTCGACCATCAACATGGCGGCGGCGCTCGAGGCGCTGCCGCCCTGCACCGTCGTACAGCTCACGGGCGTGTACGACGCGGGCACCGCGGAGCGCGGCTCCGTCGAGGCCGTGCGCCGCGCCGCGCAGGTCTCCGGCGGCGACGCCCACCCCATCTACGCGCCCATGCTCCTCCCGGACGCGGCGACGGCCGCCGCGCTGCGGCACCAGACGGGCATCGCCCGCGCCTTCGAGTACTTCGACAAGGTGACCGTCGCCGCGGTGTCCATCGGCTCCTGGGAGCCGGGCATCTCCACGGTGCACGACATGCTCACGGACGAGGAGCGGGCGCACTACGCCTCGCTCGGCGTCGCCGCCGAGATGTCCGCGCACCTCTTCGACGCCGAGGGCCGCAGGGTCGGGCGCGATCTGGGTGAGCGCTGCATCACCGTCGAGGCGGACCGGCTGCGCCGCATCCCGGAGGTCGTCGCGATCGCCGGGGGCCAGCGCAAGGCCGCGGCCATCGACGCGGTGCTCCGCTCCGGGCTCGTGACCAGCCTGGTCACGGACACGGCGGCGGCCGACCACCTCCTGGAGAAGGGGCCGTCCCCCCGGCCCGCGCTCGACCGCGCGGACCCGGACGGGAACTGACCCGCTCGCAGGCACGACCAGGGGCCCGGTGGTGTCCGGCGTCCGGACGCCGGCGCGTGCCGGTGCGCGGAGGCTGTGGCAGCATCGGGCCCATGATCATTCGGTCGGCGGGGCGCGTCCTGGGCGCGCTGCTCGTCTGTCTCGCGGTCCTCGTCACGGGCTGCGGCACTCAGCGGGACGGCGGCACACAGCCGGACGGCGGCACGTCCTCGACACCCGCCTGGGCGCGCGGCATGGCGACCGTCACGGCCGACCGGCTGCCCGCCGAGGCCCGCAGGACCCTGCGCCTCATCGACGAGGGCGGGCCCTTCCCCTACGCGAAGGACGGCACGGTCTTCGGCAACTTCGAGGGCCGGCTGCCCCGTGAGCCACGCGGCTACTACCACGAGTACACCGTCCGTACGCCGGGGGAGCGCGGCCGGGGCGCCCGGCGCCTCGTCACCGGCCGCGAGCACGAGACGTACTACACGGACGACCACTACGCGTCGTTCAAGGCGGTGCTGAGATGACGGAGGCACAAGCGTGACGACGGGTGACTGGGCGGGAGAGGAACCCGCCGCTGCGGACGGCGCGTCGCCGGGGGCGCTCGCGGGGGTGCTCGGGGCCGTGCGCGGCACCGGGTGGAGCACCGTGGCCCTGGAGCTGAGCGGCGTCCGGGACAAGGACGCCTTCATGGAGCGGTGCGCCACGGCGTTCGCGCTGCCGGAGTGGTTCGGGCGCAACTGGGACGCGCTGGCCGACTGTCTGACGGACCTGTCGTGGCAGCCGCGCGCGCGAGGGCGCCTCGTGGCCGTCACCGGCTGGCAGGAGTACGCGCGCCGGGCACCGGACGACTGGGAGATCGCGCAGGACGTCTTCGCCGCGGCGGTCGAGCACTGGCGGGGCGAGGACACGGCACTGGAGGTCGTGCTGGCACTGGGGCCGCCGGACTGACGGCACCGGGGCGTACGCCGCGCTGACGGCGTACCGGCACAGGAACACACCGGGCGGACGGCGGGCACACCGGCGGACGCGCGGACACACGGGGGGAACGGGGCATGGAGCTGTACGGGCGCGATCAGGAGCGGGCCGTCGTCGAGGGACTGCTCGACGGGGCGAGGAAACAGCGGGGCGGGGTGCTCGTCGTGCGCGGCGAGGCCGGGATCGGCAAGACGGCCCTGCTGGACCACGCCGCCGAGCACGCCACGGACCTGCGGGTGCTGCGCGGGCTCGGCATCGAGTCGGAGTCGGAGCTGGCCTTCGCGGGCCTGCATCTCCTGCTCGGGGCCCACGCCGACCGGCTCGACGCGCTGCCCGCGCCGCAGGCCCGGGCGCTGCGCGCGGCGTTCGGCCTGGACGTCGACCTCCCGGGCGGCAGCACCGCCGACCGCTTCCTCGTGGGGCTCGCGGTCCTGTCCCTGCTCGGGGAGATCGCCGAGGAGCGGCCCCTGGCCGTGCTCGTCGACGACGCGCAGTGGCTGGACCAGGCGTCGGCGGAAGCCCTGCTCTTCGCCGCGCGGCGGCTCGGCTCCGACCCCGTGGCGCTGGTCTTCGCGGTCCGCGACGGGCATCCGTTCCCCGCGTCGGGCCTCGCCGAACTGCGGCTCGCCGGGCTCGACGAGGAGACCGGCGCGCGCCTGCTCCACCAGCACGCCGACGGGCTGCCCGCGCACGTGCGCGGCCTGGTCCTGCGGGAGGCGCGCGGCAATCCGCTGGCCCTGCTCGAACTGCCCGCAGCGCTCAGCGCCGCCCAGCGCTCCGGCGATCTGCACGCCGACTTCTTCCACCTGGGCTCCCGGCCGGTGTCCGAACGCGTCGAGCGGACCTTCCTCGACCGGGCGCGGGCCCTGCCGCCCCGGGCCCAGGACCTGCTCGTGGTCGCCGCCGCCGAGCCCACCGGCGACCTGGGCGCCGTCCTGGCGGCGGGGCGGGCCCTGGACGCCTCGCTCGACGACCTGGCCGCCGCCGAGGCGAGCCGGCTGATCTCCGTGGCCGACGGGCGGCTGCGCTTCACGCACCCGCTGAGCCGTTCCGCGGTGTACCGCGCCGCGCCCCTGTCCCTGCGCACGGTCGTGCACCGCGCCCTCGCCGAGGCCACCACCGCCGACCGCCGCGCCTGGCACCGGGCGGCGGCCGCGACCGGGCCCGACGAGAGCGTCGCCGCCGACCTGGAGCACACCGCTCAGGCCGCGCGCCGCCGCGGCGGGCACCAGGCCGAGGCCGCCGCGTACGAGCGTGCCGCCGCGCTCTCGCCGACCGACGAGCAGCGCGCCCGGCGGCTCGTGGCCGCGGCCGAGGCCGTGGAGAACGCGGGCGAGCAGCAGCGCGCCGCGGGGCTCGCGGACCGGGCCGCCGCGCACCCGCACGACCCGCTGACCCGGGCCCGGCTGGCCCGCATCCGCGCCACGGCCGCGAACGCGCGCGGCGACCAGCGCGCCGCGCACGCCCTCCTCGTCGAGGCCGCGGCCGAGGTCGGGCCGCACGACGCGCGGGCGGCCGCGTACATGTTCCTGGACGCGATGTCCGCCGCCTGGGCGCTCAACGACCCGGGCATGATCGCGCGGACCTCGGCCGGGCTCACGGCGCTGCGGCCCGTGCCGTCCGGCCCGCGCGCCGAGCCCGGGGCCGCGCGCCTGATCACCGCCGTCGACGGTCTGGCCGCCGTGGCGCTCGGCGACCCGGCCCGGGGGCTGCCCGCCGCCCGCCTCCTCGTCGAGGCGCCCGGTGCCGCGGAGAGCGCGCCGGGGCTGTGGGAGCGGGCCAGCACGCACTGGTGGCACCAGCTCATCGGCGACCTGGGCGCCGCGTACGAGCGGGCCCGCGCGCTGGAGCGGGACTGCCGGGCCGGGGACGCGATCGGCCTCATGCCCGCCGCGCTGTTCCACCTCGCGCGAGCCCAGCTGCTCATGGGCCGTTTCCGGGACGCCACGGCGTCCGCCGCCGAGGGCGCGCGGATCGCGGAGGACACCGCGCAGGGCCTGTTCGCGGGCAATCTGCGCGGGGTGCTCGCGCACATCGCCGCGGCCGAGGGCGACGAGGACCGCTGCCGGGCGCTCACCAGGGAGCTCGCCGCGCAGGGCCTGCCCATCGCGGGCGCCTGGTCGAGCGGCGCGCTCGCCCTGCTCGACCTCGGCCACGGCCGCCACGACGAGGCCCTGCACCGCCTGGAGGACCTGTGGGCCGGGCCGCACGGGCATTCCGGCTTCGCCCTGTACGCCCTGCCCGACCTGGTGGAGAGCGCGGTGCGCGGGGGCAGGACCGAGCGCGCAGAGGCCGCGGCCGCCGCGTTCGCGAAGTGGGCGGACGCCACCGGGCAGCCCTGGGCGCGGGCCGTGGCGCTGCGCTGCCGCGCGCTGCTCGCCACGGTGGGGGCCGCCGGGGGCGACGGGGCCGCTGAGGCCACCGCGCAGGGCGACCCCGCCGACGCCCTCTTCGCCGAGGCCGTCCGGGTCCATCTGCACGACCAACGCCCCTTCGAGCGGGCCCGCACCGAGCTCCTGTACGGGGAGTGGCTGCGGCGCAGGCTGCGCAGGTCCGACGCCCGGCCCCGGCTGCGCGCCGCCCTGGAGCTGTTCGACGCGGTCGGCGCCCCGCTGTGGGCGGAGCGCGCCCGCGCCGAGCTGCGGGCCACCGGCGAGACCACGCCGGTCCGCGACCGCGAGGCGGGCCTGCTCGACCGGCTCACGCCGCAGGAGCTCCAGATCGTGCGGCTCGCGGCGACCGGCCTGAGCAACCGGGACATCGCGGCCCAGCTGTTCCTCAGCCCGCGCACCGTCGGCTACCACCTCTACAAGGCGTATCCGAAGCTGGGCGTCGCCTCGCGCGGCGAGCTGGCCCGCATGGACCTGGGGGAGTAGGGCCGACGCACGGGCGGGGCGGGCGGGGCGGGTGCCGGGACCGGCGCGGGGCGGGGCGGCGGGCGGCGCGGGTGCCGGGACCGGCGTGGGAGCGACGACGGACGCACACCAGTCATGTGACTGATTCGCGCCCCTCGGCCGCTTCCTAGCGTGTTCCTCGCGGCCTTCACCGCCGCGTACAGCCCCAAGCGAACCGCTCGGAACGGGAGTTCAGCCATGTCCGGCCCCAGCAAGTCAGCCACCTCCGCCACACCCACCGCTCCCGTCACCCCCAGCACGCCCGCGCCGCCGCCGGACCGGGTCTCCGTCAAGACCTGGCTGGCCGTCGTGGCCATGGCGCTCGGCACCTTCGCCATGATCACCGTCGAGGCCCTCCCGGTCGGCCTGATGACCTCGATCAGCGGCGGGCTCGACGTCTCCGAGGGCGCGGTCGGCCTCCTGGTGACCGTGCCGGGTCTCGTGGCCGCGGTGACCGCGCCCGTCCTGCCCGTCCTCATCGGCCGCCTCGACCGGCGGCTCGTCCTGCTCGCCCTGCTCACGCTGATGGTCGCGGCCAACGCCCTCTCGGCGGCCGCCTCCGGCTTCGCCCTGCTGCTCGTCGCGCGGTTCGTCGCGGGCGTCAGCATCGGCGGGTTCTGGGCCCTCGCGGCGGGCATCGCCGTGCGGCTCGTGCCCGAGCGGCACATCCCGCGGGCCACCGCACTCGTCTTCGGCGGCGCGACCGCGGCCAACGTGATCGGCGTGCCCGCGGCGACGTTCGTCGGTGAGCTCTCCGACTGGCGGATCGCGTTCCTGGCCGTCGCCGGGCTCGGTCTGATCGTGGTCGCGGGCCTGGTGTTCCTGCTCCCGAGCCTGCCCGCCACCGAGCCGGTGCGCCTGTCCGAGCTGCCCCGGCAGTTCCGCAACCGCACGGTCCGCGCGGGCGTCATCGCCACCGGCCTGCTCGTGGGCGGCCACTACGCGGCCTTCACCTTCATCAGCCCGATCCTCCAGGACACCTCGGGCGTCAGCGAGAGCCTGATCGGTCCGCTGCTGCTGGTCTACGGCCTCGCGGGCATCGGCGGCACGGTCCTCGCGGGCATCACCGCGACCCGTGACGTGCGCGCCACCATCATCGCCATGAGCGTGCTGCTCGCCGCCGTGCTCGCGCTGTTCCCGCTGGTCGGCCGGAGCCCGGCGACCGGGATCGTGCTCCTGGTGCTGTGGGGCCTCGCCTTCGGCGGCATCCCCGTGGCCGTGCAGACCTGGGTGCTCAAGGCCGCGCCCGACTCGACCGAGGCCGCGACCGCGCTGAACACCTCGATGTTCAACCTGGCCATCGCCTCGGGCGCGGCGCTCGGCGGCGTGGTGGTGAGCGCGGTGTCGCTCACCGCGGTCCTCGGATTCGGCGCGGTCCTCAGCGCGCTCACCTCGCTGGCGGTGTGGCGCACCCGGAAGATCTAGACGCAGCGCAGGCCCGCGGCAGCGGACGGTGGTGCCCTTGGAGGATCTGACCAGGGGGTTCATGCGCCGCCTGGGGGATCGTCCCAGGCGGCGCAATCGGTTGGGCATGGGACAATGAAGTACGTGCTTTTCCCCCGGCTGTCCGGTTCGGGGGCCACCTCTGATCGACTGGGATGAGCAGCACGTGCGTTTCCTCAATGACATCCAGCCTGCGTACGACCTGACGTACGACGACGTCTTCATGGTCCCGAGGCGCTCCGCCGTCGGTTCCCGCCAGGGTGTCGACCTCGCCTCGCCCGACGGCACCGGCACCACGATCCCGCTGGTCGTCGCCAACATGACGGCGATCGCGGGCCGCCGCATGGCCGAGACCGTCGCCCGTCGCGGCGGGATCGTCGTCATCCCGCAGGACATCCCGATCGAGGTCGTCACCGAGGTCATCTCCTGGGTGAAGACGCGCCACCACGTCCTGGACACCCCGATCGTCCTCTCGCCGTCGCAGACCGTCGCGGACGCGCTCGCGCTGCTGCCCAAGCGCGCGCACAACGCGGGCGTCGTCGTGGACGCGGACCACCGCCCGGTCGGCGTGGTCACGGACGCGGACCTGAGCGGCGTCGACCGCTTCACGCAGCTCGCCGAGGTCATGTCCAAGGACCTGGTGCTGCTCGACGCGGACATCGACCCGCGCGACGCGTTCAACAAGCTGGACGGCGCCAACCGCCGCTACGCGCCCGCCGTCGACAAGGACGGCCGCCTCGCGGGCATCCTCACCCGCACCGGCGCCCTGCGCGCGACCCTCTACAAGCCCGCCCTGGACGCGGACGGCAAGCTGCGCATCGCCGCCGCCGTCGGCATCAACGGCGACGTGGCGGGCAAGGCCAAGCAGCTGCTCGACGCCGGTGTGGACACGCTCGTCGTGGACACCGCGCACGGCCACCAGGAGTCGATGATCGCCGCGGTCAAGGCCGTGCGCGCGCTCGACCCGCAGGTGCCGATCGTGGCGGGCAACATCGTCGCCGCCGAGGGCGTCCGCGACCTGATCGAGGCCGGCGCCGACATCATCAAGGTCGGCGTGGGCCCCGGCGCCATGTGCACCACGCGCATGATGACCGGCGTCGGCCGCCCGCAGTTCTCCGCCGTCCTGGAGTGCGCCGCCGAGGCCAAGAAGTTCGGCAAGCACGTCTGGGCCGACGGCGGTGTCCGCCACCCGCGCGACGTCGCCATGGCGCTCGCCGCGGGCGCGTCGAACGTCATGATCGGCTCCTGGTTCGCGGGCACGTACGAGTCCCCGGGCGACCTCCAGCACGACGCCCAGGGGCGCGCCTACAAGGAGTCCTTCGGCATGGCCTCCGCCCGTGCCGTGCGCAACCGCACGTCCGACGAGTCGGCGTACGACCGCGCCCGCAAGGCGCTCTTCGAGGAGGGCATCTCGACCTCCCGCATGTTCCTGGACCCGGCGCGTCCGGGCGTCGAGGACCTGATCGACTCGATCATCGCGGGCGTCCGCTCCTCCTGCACCTACGCGGGCGCGGGCTCCCTGGAGGAGTTCGCCGACCGGGCCACCGTCGGCATCCAGAGCGCCGCCGGATACGCCGAGGGCAAGCCGCTGCACGCCAGCTGGAGCTGACGCGCCGGCCCCCGGGCCCAACTCATCGACGGCCCCCGCGAGTTCGCTCGCGGGGGCCGTCGGCGTTTCCCCGGTGCTTCGGGAAGATTACAAACGGAATACGGATCGACCGACGGGCGGGATGCGGGAGCCGTATCGGCGGCGGCCGCGCCGGAAACAAACGGAATCCCCAGCAGGGGACAAAACGGACGTCGCGCAACGGACGAAAGGGACGGCGCAATAAAGATCCGTCCCTTCGGCGCTCACGCAACGATCTTCCGCCGGTGCGCAACGTTGCTGCATTTCGGCTGAGAAGCGGAACCCCTTAGAGTCTGGCGCTGTACGTGGCGTGGCGGGGACTGCCTGCTCGGTGGTTCCCGTGGTGATGCTCGGGCTGCCGTGGGTCCCGGCCATTTCGACCGGCAGCGATTAAGGAGCCACCCGTGCTCGACCAGGGCGTCCCCCCGAAGACCCGCCCACGCCCCCAGGGCGACAGCGGTTTCGGCAGCCGAATAACGCGGCGCAAGCCGGTGGACCGCCTGGTCGCCGAGGGCGGCCAGGGCGAGGGCGGCACGCTCCGCCGGACCCTCGGCATGTGGCAGCTGACCATGATCAGCATCGGCGCGACGCTCGGCACCGGCATCTTCGTGGTGCTCGGCGAGAGCGTGCCCAAGGCCGGCCCGGCCGTGACGGTCTCCTTCGTCATCGCCGGACTCACCGCCCTGTTCTCGGCCCTGTCCTACGCCGAGCTCGCGGGCACCATCCCGGTGGCCGGATCCTCGTACTCGTACGCGTACGCGACGATGGGCGAGCTCGTCGCCTGGGTCTGCGGCTGGTGCCTGGTCCTGGAGTACGGCGTGTCCGTCGCGGCCGTCGCCGTCGGCTGGGGCCAGTACCTGAACGAGCTGCTCGACGGCACCATCGGCGTCACCATCCCGGACGCGCTCTCCGCGGCGCCCGGTGAGGTCGACGGGGCGATCATCAACCTGCCCGGTCTGATCGTCGTGCTGCTCGCCATGGTGTTCCTGCTCGGCGGCGCCAAGGAGTCCGCCCGCGCGAACACGATCATGGTCATCGTGAAGATCGCGGCCCTCGTGCTGTTCTGCGCGGTCGGCTTCACGGGCTTCAAGTCCGGCAACTACGCCGACTTCATGCCGCTCGGCGTCGCCGGGGTCAGCGCGGCCGGAGCGAGTCTGTTCTTCTCCTACATCGGCTTCGACGCCGCCTCCACCGCGGGCGAGGAGGCCAAGAACCCGCAGCGCGACCTGCCCCGAGCGATCATGCTGTCGCTGATCATCGTCACCGCCCTGTACGTTCTGGTCGCCGCCGTCGCCGTCGGCGCCTGGAACTGGAAGGACTTCGAGGGCTCCGAGGCGTCGCTCACCGCGATCATGAACGACGTCACCGGCCAGACCTTCTGGGGCACCCTGCTCGCCGCCGGTGCCGTCATCTCGATCGCCAGCGTCGTCCTGACCGTCCTCTACGGCCAGACCCGCGTGCTGTTCGCGATGTCCCGCGACGGCCTCGTGCCGAAGACGTTCGCCAAGGTCAGCGGCAAGACCGGCACGCCCCGCGTGAACACCGTCATCGTGTCCCTGTTCTGCGGCGTCCTCGCCTCGGTGATCCCGCTCGGCAAGCTCGTCGACGCCACCAGCATCGGCACGCTCTTCGCCTTCGGCCTGGTCAACATCGCCGTGGTCATCCTGCGCCGCACCCGCCCCGACATGCCGCGCACCTTCCGGGTGCCGCTCGGCTGGCTCTTCCCGGTGCTCGGCTTCGGCTTCTGCGCGTACAACATGTACAACCTCGACGCGGCGACCTGGAAGGTCTTCGGTGTCTGGATGGTCGTCGGGCTCGTGTTCTACTTCCTGTACGGGATGCGCCGCTCCCGTCTGGAGACCGAGCCGCCCGCCGCGGAGGCCTCCGCAGTGAAGTGACACGCAGAGAAGTGAACGACCCCCAGTGCGACTGAACGATCTCGACGAACGCATCGTGCACGCCCTCGCCGAGGACGCCCGCCGCTCCTACGCCGACATCGGCCAGCTCGTCGGCCTGTCCGCGCCCGCCGTGAAGCGGCGCGTGGACCGGCTGCGGGCCACCGGAGCGATCACCGGATTCACCGTCCGCGTCGACCCGGCCGCGCTCGGCTGGGAGACCGAGGGGTTCATCGAGATCTACTGTCGCCGCAACACCTCGCCGGAGGCGATCCAGCGCGGTCTGGAGCGCTATCCCGAGGTCGCGTCCGCCTCCACCGTCACCGGGGAGGCGGACGCGCTCGTGCAGGTCTTCGCCGCGGACATGCGTCATTTTGAGCGCGTGCTCGAACGGATCGCGGGGGAGCCGTTCGTCGAGCGCACCAAGTCGGTGCTCGTCCTTTCGCCGCTGATGCGGCGGTTCTCCTCGGGGTCTCCCGCCTAGTTCTCCGACTGCGGGCGCGCGGTGGCTGGTCGCGCCCACGCGGCGGAGCCGCATAGCGAAACAGCCCCGCGCCCCTTCGGGGTGCTTTCCCCAAGGGGCGCGGGCCGCCCGACCCCCGTGCGGGCCGCCCGCGCCCCGGCTCAGTCGCCCTCGGGGTACGGCGGGTTCCACGGGGTCACGTGGAAGTCGCCCGTGCCCTTCTTGAGCTTTTCGAACGGGGCGGCGCTGTTGCACTTGGTCAGCTTCTTGTCACCGGTGGGGCCGCCGGTCGCGCCCCAGCTGTAGCCGACGCGGTCGTTCTTGCCCTGGTCGTGGACGCTGAAGCCGACGCGGCCACCCTTGATCTCCTTGATGTTGGTCTCGGTGATGACGCCGGTCGTCGTCGCCACCTTGCCGCCCGTCACCAGGCAGTCGATCCGGCCCTTGGCCCAGCCGCCCTTGCCGCCCGGCTTGTCCAGGTGGACGAACTTGAAGGTGCCGGTGGCCTTGGACGGGTCGCCGTTGTGCCGCTCGGCCAGGTGCGCGTCGAACGTGAAGGTGACGTCCTCCGTCGTCTTGCGGAACATCTTGCCCGTGCCGGTGAGCGCGGCCGCCTCACGGGGCTTCGCCTGCTGCTCGGCGGCCGGTACGGGGCGCGTGACGTCCTCGCCGGACGCGGCGGCCACGCCCGCCGCCCCCGCGGCGACCAGGAACGCCGCGCTCACGGCGAGGACGCGGGTGCTGTTGCGGGTGAAGGTGATGCGGCTCACGGGAAGCCCTCCGTCGGTCGAAGCGACCCGGTCGTTCCGGGTGACTTCACGATCTCCCGGGGAGGGGGCCCGGCACGTCGGGCCCGAGGCTGCTCTCCGCTTCCCCCGCGCGGGGGAGCCCCGCGGCGGCCGGCTGCGCCCCAGGTCGGACCTCCCGTAGCCCTGGCAGCCCCCTAGCACACGGGCCCACCGTCCGTACGCGCCCCGTACGCCGTCCCTACGCGACCTGTACGCCGCCCCGCAACGAATCTCCGCCCCGACCCCTCGACGCGCAACGGATCGCGGGGGCAGGCGCAACGGTCGTGTCTTGTCCCGTCACACCCGCGAAACGTACGGTCTATCCGACTCACCCCGCCCCCCGCCCGTGCCCCTTCTGCGCCCCCGAGGTCCGCCATGCCGCCGCTGCGCACCGCCCTGCTCCAGAGCTCGGGGCGTCCCGGCTCCGTCGCCGCCAACCTCAAGGCCCTGGACGAGGCGGCCGCCCGCGCCGCGGCCGCCGGGGCACGGCTCCTGGTGACGCCGGAGATGTTCCTGACGGGCTACGCCATCGGCGACGACGTGCCGCGCCTCGCCGAGACCGCGGACGGCGAGGCGGCCGACGCCGTCGCCGAGACCGCGGTGCGCCACGGCCTGGCCATCGCCTACGCCTACCCCGAGCGCGACGGCGAGCGGGTCTACAACGCCGTCCAGCTCATCGGCGCCGACGGCACCCGCCTCGCCAACTACCGCAAGACCCACCTCTTCGGCTGCTTCGAGCGCGACCACTTCACGCCCGGGGAGCAGCCGGTCGTCCAGGCCGAGCTCGACGGCGTCCGGATCGGCCTGATGATCTGCTACGACGTGGAGTTCCCCGAGAACGTCCGCGCCCACGCCCTCGCGGGCACCGACCTGCTGCTCGTGCCGACGGCCCAGATGCACCCCTTCCAGTTCGTCGCCGAGTCGGTCGTGCCCGTGCGCGCCTTCGAGAACCAGATGTACGTCGCGTACGTCAACCGCGTCGGCCAGGAGGGCGAGTTCGAGTTCGTCGGCCTGTCGACGCTCGCGGGCCCCGACGGCGTGGCCCGCGCCCGCGCCGGGCGCGGCGAGGAGCTGGTGTTCGCCGACGCCGACCCGGAGTTCCTGGCCGCCTCCCGCGAGGCCAACCCCTATCTGCGCGACCGCCGCCCCGGCCTGTACGCGTCCCTCGGCTGAGCCGAGCCCCCACCCGCACCACCGTTCCGTACTGTGCAAGGAGTCCGTACCCCATGACGTCCACGGTGCCCACCGCCGTCCAGCACACCGACGCGCAGCCGCCCATCACCATGTTCGGGCCGGACTTCCCGTACGCGTACGACGACTTCCTCGCCCACCCGGCGGGGCTCGGGCAGATACCCGCGACCGAGCTCGGCACCGAGGTCGCCGTCATCGGCGGCGGTCTGTCCGGCATCGTGGCGGCGTACGAGCTGATGAAGATGGGCCTCAAGCCCGTCGTGTACGAGGCCGACCAGATCGGCGGCCGGCTGCGCACCGTCGGCTTCGAGGGCTGCGACCCGTCGCTGACCGCCGAGATGGGCGCGATGCGCTTCCCGCCGTCCTCGACGGCGCTCCAGCACTACATCGACCTGGTGGGCCTGGAGACGCGGCCGTTCCCCAACCCCCTGGCGGAGTCGACGCCCTCGACCGTCGTCGACCTCAAGGGCGAGTCGCACTACGCCGAGACCGTCGCCGACCTGCCGCAGGTCTACCGCGACGTGGCGAAGGCGTGGAGCGACTGCCTGGAGGAGGGCGCGGACTTCTCCGACATGAACCGCGCGCTGCGCGAGCGCGACGTGCCGCGCATCCGCGAGATCTGGGCGAAGCTCGTCGAGAAGCTCGACAACCAGACCTTCTACGGCTTCCTCTGCGAGTCCGAGGCCTTCAAGTCCTTCCGGCACCGCGAGATCTTCGGCCAGGTCGGCTTCGGTACCGGCGGCTGGGACACCGACTTTCCCAACAGCATCCTGGAGATCCTCCGCGTGGTCTACACGGAGGCGGACGACCACCACCGCGGCATCGTCGGCGGCTCCCAGCAGCTGCCGCTCCGCCTGTGGGACCGCGAGCCGCGGAAGATCACGCACTGGCCGCTCGGCACCTCCCTGGCCGAGCTGCACGAGGGCCGCGCGCCGAAGCCCGCCGTGACCCGGCTGCACCGCACCGCGGGCAACAACATCACGGTGACCGACGCCAACGGCGACATCCGCACCTACCGGGCGGCCATCTTCACCGCGCAGTCCTGGATGCTGCTCTCCAAGATCGAGTGTGACGACTCGCTGTTCCCCATCGACCACTGGACGGCGATGGAGCGCACCCACTACATGGAGTCGTCCAAGCTCTTCGTGCCGGTGGACCGGCCGTTCTGGCTGGACAAGGACGAACAGACGGGCCGGGACGTCATGTCGATGACGCTCACCGACCGCATGACGCGCGGCACCTACCTGCTCGACGACGGACCGGACAAGCCCGCCGTCATCTGCCTCTCCTACACCTGGTGCGACGACAGCCTGAAATGGCTGCCCCTGTCGGCGAACGAGCGCATGGACGTCATGCTCAAGTCGCTCGGCGAGATCTACCCGAAGGTCGACATCCGCAAGCACATCATCGGCAACCCGGTGACCGTGTCCTGGGAGAACGAGCCCTACTTCATGGGCGCGTTCAAGGCCAACCTGCCGGGCCACTACCGCTACCAGCGCCGCCTGTTCACGCACTTCATGCAGGACGGCCTCCCCGAGGACAAGCGCGGCATCTTCCTCGCGGGCGACGACATCTCCTGGACGGCGGGCTGGGCCGAGGGCGCCGTGACGACCGCCCTGAACGCCGTGTGGGGCGTCATGCACCACCTGGGCGGCGCCACGGACCCGACGAACCCCGGCCCCGGCGACCTCTACGAGGACATCGCGCCGGTCGAGCTGCCGGAGGACTGAGGCCGACGGGGGTCCCGCGCCCGAGCGCGGGGCCCCCGGCGCCGCTCTACACCCCCGCGGCCCGCGCCGCCGCGTACAGCTCGGCGGCGACGTCCTTGAGCTCCTGCGCGTCGCGCACACTGGTCTGGACGTCGATGAAGATCTCGTCGAGGCCGACCGCGGCGTGCGCGGCCAGGTCCTCGGCGATCTGCTCGACGCTGCCCCGGAACGGCGCGCGGTCGGCGCCGTCGTAGGCCTTGGGCGTGTACCGGGGGTTCACGCGCAGCACGGACCGGACGGGCTCCGCGCGGCCGCGCTCGGCGGCCACCTCGCGAAGCCGCCGCCACTGCTCGGCGAGCTTGTCGGCGCCCGTGCCGATCGGCATCCAGCCGTCCGCCCGGTCCACCAGGCGGCGCAGCGCGCGCGGGCTGTTCGCGGGCAGCAGGATCGGGATGGGCCGCGCGGGCTTCGGGCCGACCTCCGAGGGCACGATCCGCGACAGCTCGCCCTCGTGCGCCACCGGGTCGGGGCCCCACACCGCGCGGCACACGTCGATGACCTCGTCGAGCACCGCGCCGCGCCGCTCGAAGGGGGCGACCGCGGCGGCCGCGTACTCGTCCACGGACCAGCCGGTGCCGAGGCCCGCGACGACCCGGCCGCCGCTGGCCGCGTCGAGCGAGGCCAGCGAGCGGGCCAGCTGGAAGGGCCCGTGCAGCGGGGCCACCAGGACGCTGGTGCCGAGCCGGGCCCGCTCGGTGGCCGCCGCGGCCAGGGCCAGCGTGACCAGCGGGTCGGCGACCGAGCGGTAGTCGTCGGGCCAGGGCAGGCCCGGGACGCCGTACAGGCCGTGCGCGGGGGGCTCGGGGAACAGGACGCGCTCGAAGACCCACAGGCTGTCGAAACCGGTCCGCTCGGCGAAGCGCGCCACGTCCGGGACGTCGCGCCCGAGGTCCGCCCACTTCAGCTGCGGCAGGCCCAGTCCGAGTCGGGTCGTCATCGTTGTCCTCCTGCGGGGGAGATCGCCGTGGCCGGTTCAACGTACAACGAGCGCACGGGAGTTCCGGCGCACCCGTCGCGGCCCTGGCCGGATCGGCCCGGCGTCAGTCGGGCAGCGGGGTGAGCAGCATCCGCCCCACCAGGCCCACCGCCCCGTCGAGGCGCTCGCGCAACTCCCCGGCGACAGCGGGGAGGTGGCGCAGGGCCCACAGGGCGCGCGCCGTCGACCAGGCGCTGTCCCGGGCCCGCTCCAGGCTCCAGGAGCCCAGCAGATGGGTCAGCGGATCGGCGACCTGGAACACGTCGGGGCCCGGCATCAGCTCTTCGCGGACACGCTCCTCCAGCGACACGAGGATGTCGCCCACGCGGTCGAACTCGTCCTCCAGGTCGGCCGGTTCGCAGCCGAGGGCACGGCAGGTGTCGACGACGGCGAGCGCCAGGTCGTGCCCGATGTGCGCGTTGACGCCCGCGAGGGCGAACTGCAGCGGCCGTACGCCCGGATGCCGCCGGAGCTGGAACAGCGGACGCCAGCAGGCGGGCGGGCGCCGGTCGGCGGCCACCGCGTCCACGGCCGCCAGATAGCGCTCGGCGAAGCGGACGTCCAGCGTGACGGCGGCCTCGACGTCCAGGAACGCGCCCGCGCCGACGTGCCGGCCGACCTCCTGCGTCACCGCGAGGTACACGCGGTTGAAGACCGCGACGCCGTCCCGGCGCGGCCACGCCCTGTCAAGGGCGCGCATGCGCGCCACCACCGCGTCCACGTCGCGCGCCACCACGTCCACTCCGTGCGCCGGGTGAGTGCACTCGGCCAACCGCTCCAACCGCGCCATGGGGGCAGGGTCCCAGCCCTAGCCTTGCCCACGGGTCCGCCGGGCGGGCGCTTCCCCAGAACGGGGGAACGGCCCGCGACGGACCCCGGGGGAGCGGTACGAGGGGGGAGCGGGACGTGGGGGAGACACGTGCGCGCGGCCGGGGCGGGCGGTGGCGCGGGCTCGGCGGGCTCACGGCGACGGCGGCCCTGGTGGTGGCGGCCACCGGGGTGCTGGCCGGAGCGGTGACCGTGGCCGGGGACGACGGGCCGGGCCGGACCGAGGCGGTGGAGGGGCCGCGGTCGGGTCCGGCGCCGTCGGAGCACGCGGCGTCGGCGCGGCCGTCGCGGCCGGGAGGGGGCGCGGCGGCCGGTGCCGGACGGCTGTACCGGTACGAGGGCGCGCAGGTCGTCGCGTGGGTGCGGGCACACCGGGACGACCCGAGAAGCCGGCTGATCGCGTCCCGGATCGCCGCGCGGCCCGCCGCCGTGTGGTTCACCGACCCCCGGCCGTGGGCCGTCACGGCGCAGGTGCGGGCGGTCACCGAGCGGGCGGGCGACCGGATACCGGTCCTCGTCGCGTACGCGATCCCGAACCGCGACTGCGGCGGTGCCTCGCGGGGCGGGGTGCCGCGCCTGGCCGCGTACGCCCGGTGGATCGAGCGGTTCGCGGCGGGCCTCGGCTCCCGGGCGGCCGTCGTCATCCTGGAGCCGGACGCCGTCGCGCTCGCGGACTGCCTGTCCCCCGGCGAGCGGGCGCGGCGGTTCGCGGCGCTGGCCCGCGCGGGCGCCGTCCTGAAGCGGGCGAACCCCGCGGCGCGCGTCTACTACGACGGCGGGCACTCGGGCTGGCACCGGGCCGAGCGGCAGGCGGCCGCGCTGCGCCGGGCGGGCGCGGCGTCCCCCGCCTCGTCGGACGGCGTGTTCACGAACGTGTCCAACTTCCACCGCACCGCCGCCGAGGTGGCGTACGCGCGCCGGGTCCTCGCCGCCCTGGGCGGGCCGCGCGGCCTCGGCGCCGTCATCGACACCAGCCGCAACGGCAACGGCGCCCCGGCGGACGGCCGCTGGTGCGACCCCGCGGGGCGCCGCGTCGGCCGCCCGCCCACGCTGCGCACCGGCGCGGCCCGCATCGACGCCTACCTCTGGGTCAAGCTGCCCGGGGAGTCGGACGGCTGCCGGGGCAGGCCCGGCACCTTCTCGCCGGGGTACGCCTACGACTTGGCGCGCGGCTGACCGGGGGAGCCGCCGGTGCCCGGCCCGTCCGGCTCCTGCTCGTCGTACGACGACGTCCCCGAGTCGAGCAGCGGCTCCTGGGTCTTGAGGTGGGCGGGGGCGAAGGCTCGCAGCACGTGGTAGCCGGTGATCACCACGATGGTGCCGAGGGCGATGCCGCTGAGGGAGAAGGTGTCGGTGAACTTCAGCGAGACGTTGCCGACGCCGATGATGATGCCCGCGGCGGCCGGGACCAGGTTCAGCGGATTGCGCAGGTCGACGTCGGCGTTGATCCAGATCTGGGCGCCGAGCAGGCCGATCATGCCGTACAGGATGACGGTGATGCCGCCGAGCACCCCGCCGGGGATCGCGGCGACGACCGCGCCGAACTTCGGGCACAGGCCGAAGAGCAGCGCGAAGGCGGCGGCCGCCCAGTACGCGGCCGTGGAGTAGACGCGGGTCGCGGCCATCACGCCGATGTTCTCGGAGTACGTGGTGTTGGGCGGGCCGCCGACCGCCGTGGACAGCATGGACGCCGCGCCGTCCGCGGAGATCGCGGTGCCGAGCTTGTCGTCGAGCGAGTCGCCGGTCATCTCGCCGACCGCCTTGACGTGGCCCGCGTTCTCGGCCACCAGGGCGATCACGACGGGCAGCGCGACGAGGATCGCCGACCACTCGAAGCTCGGGCCGTGGAAGGTGGGCAGGCCGATCCAGTCTGCGTCGCCGACCGCCGACAGGTCCAGGCGCCAGTGGTCGGTGACCTTGCCGGAGCCGTCCGCCGAGTGGATCTTGCCGAAGACCGCGTCGAGGACCCAGGACAGCGCGTAGCCGAAGAGCAGGCCGAGGAAGATCGCGACCCGGGACCAGAAACCCCGCAGGCACACCACGGCCAATCCGGTGAACAGCATGACGCACAGGGCCGTCCACTGGTCCTGCGGCCAGTAGGTCGAGGCCGTCACCGGGGCGAGGTTGAAGCCGATGAGCATGACGACCGCGCCGGTGACGATCGGCGGCATCGCCGCGTGGATGATCCGCGCGCCGAACCGCTGCACGGCGAGCCCCACCACGAACAGCGCCGCGCCCACCACGAACACCGCGCCCGTCACCGTGGCGCTGGAGCCGCCCTGGGCGCGGATCACGGCCGCCACGCCCACGAAGGACAGCGAGCAGCCGAGGTAGCTGGGCACCCGGCCGCGCGTGGCGAGCAGGAAGATGACGGTCGCGACGCCCGACATCATGATCGCGAGGTTCGGGTCGAGGCCCATGAGGACCGGGGCGACGAACGACGCCCCGAACATCGCCACCACGTGCTGGGCGCCGAGGCCGAACGTCCGGGGCCACGAGAGCCGTTCGTCGGGTCGGACGACGGCCCCGGGCGCGGGGGTGCGCCCGTCGCCGTGCAGCCGCCAGCGCACGCCGAGATCCATGGTGAGTTCGCTTTCTGTGCGCGGGACGAGCTGTGCCGTCGCGGGGGACGGGCCGTGTCGTCGCAGGGGGACGAGCTGTGTCGTCATGTCGACGATCAGCGTCGACATGTTAGTGCGACGTAAGTGCGACTTCTTTCCGGCGGTGTCCGGTGTGGTGTCCCGTACGGCTGCCGATGCGGTGTCCGGTTGGCTTCCGGTGCGGCTGCCGGGTGCCGGTGGGTGGAGCTCTCCGGCTCCTTCCGGTACGGTGCCGCGGCCAGGTCGATGAACTCTGTTCATGTATCTGATTGGAGTGCCATGACAGCCCGCTCCTTCCTGGGTGCCCTGCTGGCGGCGGTGGTCCTCGCCGCAGTGCCCCTGGCCGCCCCCGCCACGGCGGCGCCGCCCGCCGCCCCCGCCACGGCGGCGCCGCCCGCCGGCCCCGCCACGGCGGCGCCGCCCGCCGCCCCTGGCGCCGCCGTCCCCGACACCGTCGTCCTCGACGGCCACCGGCTCGCCGAGGCCAAGCGCCGCCTCGACCGGGGCGACCCGCGGCTGCGCCGCGCCCTGCGGGACCTCACGGCCCGCGCGGACCGCTGGCTGGACCAGGGCCCCTGGACGGTCGTCGACAAGCCGAGGCCCGCGCCCGGCGGCGACCCGCACGACTATCTGAGCCAGGCCCCCTACTGGTGGCCGACCGGGCCGAGGACCCCCGAGAACCCCTGGGGCTGCCCGTACGAGCAGCGCGACGGCGAGCGCAACCCCGAGGTCGACACCGGCACCGACCGCCGGGACGCGGAGAACGTCTTCGACTCCAGCTACGAGCTGTCCCTCGCCTGGTACTACACGGGCGAGCGCGCGTACGCCGAGCACGCCGCGACCGTCCTGCGCACCTGGTTCCTCGACCCGGCGACCCGGATGAACCCGCGCCTCGACCACGGGCAGTTCATCCCCTGCAGGTACGACGGCCGGGCCATCGGCATCATCGACTTCTCGCAGTCGTACACGAGCGTCCTGGACGCCCAGGCGATCCTCGCCGCCGGCGCCCCCGGCTGGACCCGCACCGACCGGGCGCGGATGACGGCCTGGAACAAGGACTTCCGCGACTGGCTGGCGCACAGCGACTTCGGCAAGCAGGAAGGCGCCGCGAAGAACAACCACGGCACCTTCTACGACCTGCAACTCGCCGCCCTCGCCCGCGCCACCGGGGACGAGGCCCTCGCCCGCGAGACCGTCCGCGACGCGCGCGCCCGGCGCCTCGACCCGCAGATCGCCGCCGACGGCAGCCAGCCGCAGGAGCTCGCCCGCACCCGCAGCTGGCACTACTCGACCTTCGACCTGGTCGCCTACGCGCGCCTCGCCGACATCGGCCGGCACGTGGGCGTGGACCTCTGGGCCCACCGGGGCCCCGCCGGGCAGAGCCTGCGCGGGGCCGTCCGCTATCTGCTGCCCGCCGCCACCGGCGAGCGGCCGTGGCCGCACCCCGAGCTGGACTTCCGCCGGTACGCGGCGGCCGACGTCGTGCACGCGGCCGCCGACGCCGGTGACCGGGCGGCGCGGGCCGCGGTGCCGAAGCTCCAGGCCCCGCCCGGCGGCGACCTGTGGGAGCTGCGGCCCGCGGCGGAGCAGCTGGACTCCATCGCCGGGTGAGGGCGCCTCAGCCCTTGCGGTCCACCGCCTCGGTCTGCGGGGCAGTGGCCTGCACGGGCGCCCGCCCGGCCGTGCGCAGCACCCCGGCGAACACCATGAGCCCGCACGCGAGCGCGGTGACCAGGGTGAAGGAGGCGACCAGGCTCGTCGCGTCGGCGAGCGTGCCGATCGCCGACGGCGCGATCAGGCTGGAGGTGTAGGTGATGGTGGCGACGCCCGCGATGGCCTGGCTGGGGTTGGGGCCGCTGCGCCCGGCCGCGGCGAACGCCAGCGGCACGACGACGGCGATGCCGAGGCCCATCAGCGCGAAGCCGGTCATGGCGAGGGCCGCGTGCGGCGCCGTCACCACGCACAGGCCGCCGACCGCGGCGAGCAGCCCGCCGACCCGCACCGTGCGCACCGAGCCGTACCGGTCGACCACCTTGTCGCCGACGAGGCGGGCGATGGCCATCGTCAGCGTGAAGCCGGTCGTGCACGCGGCGGCCAGACCGGCCGACGAGTCGAGCACGTCCTTGAGGTACACCGCCGACCAGTCGAGGCTGGCGCCCTCGGCGAACACCGCGCAGAACCCGACCGCGCCGATGAGCAGCGCCGACTTCGGCGGCAGGGCGAAGCGCGGCGGCGGGTCGTCGTCCGGGGCCGCACCCAGTTCGAGCACGCCCTGACAGGCGATCAGACCGGCCGTGGTGAGCACGGCCGCCGCGAGCGCGTGGTGCACCCGGGCGTCCGCGCCCAGGTGCGCCGCGACCGTGCCGCCCGCCGAGCCGACCAGGGCGCCGACGCTCCACATGCCGTGCAGGCCCGACATGATGGACTTCTCCAGGCGGTTCTCGATCTCGACGCCGAGCGCGTTCATCGCGACGTCCGCCATGCCCGACGTCGCGCCGTACACGAAGAGCGCCGCGCACAGCGTGGGCAGGTTCGGCGCGAGCGCAGGGAGCGTGAGCGCGAGCGTCCACAGCGCGAGCAGCGCGCGCAGCGCGGTCCGCACGCCGAAGCGATGGCTCAGCCAGCCCGCGAGGGGCATCGCGAGGGACGCGCCGATCGCCGGGAAGGCCAGCGCGAGGCCGAGCATGCCCGCGCTGACGTCCGCGTGGTCCTGGATCCACGGCACCCGGGTCGCGAACGACCCGGCGACCGAGCCGTGCACGCAGAAGATGACCGCGACCGCGAGCCGCGCCCGGCTCAACTGGCGCTTGCTGTAAACCACTTGGCCCTGCCCCTCACTCATCCGCTCCACCCCTCCACGGTCCCCTCCGGGACCGCCGCAGTAAACTATCAGGAACCCTGCCTGATAGAAGAGGGCCAGGGAACCGAACATCGCGCGCATCGCGGCCGCCGCCCCGGCGGACCGGTCCGGGCGCTGTGGAAGGATCCGGCCATGCCCGCATCACCGAGCACCGCTCGGGCCATCAACGACCGGCTCGCGCTGCGCCTCCTGCAAAGCGAAGGCCCCTTGACGGCAGGGCAGTTGAAGCAGCTCACGGGGTTGTCCCGGCCCTCCGTCGCCGACCTCGTGGAGCGGCTGCGGGACTCCGGCCTGATCACGGTCGTCGGGGAGGCGGGGGAGCGGCGCCGGGGCCCGAACGCGCGCCTGTACGGCATCGTCGCCGACCGCGCCCAGCTGGCCGCGCTCGACGTCCGCACCGAGAGCGTCACCGTCGTCGTCGCCGATCTGCTCGGCACCCCGCTCGCCGAAGCCTCGCTCCCCATGGACGACGGCACGGGCACCGGGCCCGCCGTCGAGCGGGCCGTCGCCCTCGTCGAGCGCACCGCGGCCACGGCCGGGGCCACCCGGCTGCACACCGTCGGCGTGGGCGCCCCGGGCCTGATCGACCCGGCGACCGGCGACCTGCGCGACTCGGCGGGCCTGCCCGCCTGGCACCGCCGCCTGGTGGCGGCCCTGACGGACCGGCTCCCCGCGCGCGTCCTGGTGGAGAACGAGACCAATCTCGCCGCCCGCGCCGAGCAGCGCGACGGCGCCGCGCACGACCGCGACACCTTCGTGCTCCTGTGGCTCGGCGCGGGCACGGGCGCGGCCGTCGTCCTGGACGGGGCGCTGCGCAGGGGCGCGTCGGGCGGCACCGGGGAGATCGGCTTCCTGCCGGTGCCCGGCACCGGCGGGCTGCCCTCGGCGACGGCCTGCGACGGCGGCTTCCACACGCTCGCCGGGTCCGGTGCGGTGGCGGACCTGGCGGCGGACCACGGTCTGAAGGCGGAGCCGGAGCCGGGCGAACTGCCCGCGGCCGCGCTCGTGCGGCACGCCGTGGAGACGGACCACGCGGCGTTCCTCACCGCGCTGGCCGACCGCGTGGCCATCGGCGCCGCGTCCGTCGCGGCCGTGCTCGACCCGGGCTGCGTGGTGCTCGGCGGGGAGCTGGGGCGGGCGGGCGGCGCGGCGCTCGCCGACCGCGTCGCCCGCCGGGTGGCGGCGATGTCACCGCTGCGCACGGAGGTCAGGGCGAGCGCCCTGGGCGGCGCCGCGGTGCTGCGCGGCGCGCTGCTCACCGCCCGGGACGCCGCGCAGGACGAGCTGTTCACGACCGGGGCGTGACGCCGGGCACCCCGGCTCGCGGGCAGGCGCGCGGGTCGGGGTGAGGTGGTGGCCCGGCGGCGGGGCAAGGGCGTTTCTTCCCGCCGCCGGGCGTTCGGGGAGGGGCACCGGGTGCCCCGGTCGGGCCGTCAGCAGGCTCCCAGGTCCTGCCAGACGCCCCACTGGCCGGTGGTGCCGGGCTCCTCGCCCTTCGTCCACCACTTGGCCTTCCAGGTGTGCGACTTGTGGGACACGGTGGTCCCGGAGCCGTACTCCGACGTCGCGCTCCACGCGGGCGGGGTGCACTTGCCGGGCGGGTCCGTCGGCCCGGGCGGGTCCGTCGGGCCCGGACCCGTGCCGGGCTCGACCACCGTCGTGCCGCGCGCCAGGTCACCGGCGAGCGCGTAGGTCGTACCGCCGATGTTCACGGTCCAGTTCGACGGCGTCGACACCGGCAGGTAGTAGTTGAACGACAGGTCCACGGACGCGCCGGGCGCCAGGGTCTGCCAGGCGGGCAGCTTCAGCGAGACGCGGTGGAAGTCGCCCTTCAGGCCGCCCACGTTGTTCCCGGTGTGGCCGCTGCTGATCACCTTCGTGCCGAAGCCGGACTGGTCGGAGGCGTTGGCGGGGGCCGAGGTGGAGTAGTCGAACTGGAACTCCGTGCCGCCGGGCAGCGTCGCCTTCGTGTTGTTGGTGATCTTCAGCTTGGGCGTGATCGGGTAGTTGGAGTCGCCGAGCTTGAAGTCGCCGAACTCCACGCCGATGTCCACGGCCTTGGCGGGCAGGTCCTTGCCCGCGACCTTCGCGCCGTAGGGGGTCGCCGACTTGAACTTCTCGTACATGGCCGTGGTGAGCGTGTCGCCGATCTCGTACTGGCCCTTGGCGGTGTCGTACGCGTAGTCGCCCGCGAGCTCCCACACCATCGTGCCGCCGATGCCCTTGTCGACCACGTAGTCGGCCTTGGCCTTCACGGACTGCTCGTCCTCGGTGGACAGGAACACCTTCTTGTCGGCGTTCCACAGCCAGGGCGCGACCAGCTTCGCGTCGTACTTGCGGGCGTAGGTGCCGGTGAGCTTGGTGTCGGCGGGGAAGCCGTACTTGGTCACGTAGTCCCCGACGACGCCCTTCTCCAGGTTCTTGGCGTGCCACATCGGGTTGGACCCGGCCGGGGACTCCTTGCCGTTGTCGTCCTTGTCGTGCCACAGGTTGTCGATGCCGACCGCGCCGTCACCGCACTTGGTGAGCCCGGAGCCAGCCGGGCAGTTCGTCGTGGCGGCCTTGCCCCACAGGCCGTCCGTGCCGCCCTGCACGTTCTTGAAGCCGCGCGTGTAGTACGGCAGGCCGATGTTGATCCGCCCGGCGGGCATCGAGCCGCGGAAGTAGTGGTACGCCCAGTCGGTGTTGAGGTAGCCGATGCCGCCGTACTGCTGGCTGCCGTACACGCCCGCCGCGGCCAGCTCGCTGTCCTTGCCGTCGTCGTAGAGCGAGGCGTTCGGACCGACGTGCTCGTTCCAGGCGCCGTGCAGGTCGTACGACATGATGTTGACGTAGTCCAGGTACTTCTGGACCTGGAAGGTCTCCATGCCGCGCAGCAGATAGCCCGAGGAGGGCGCGGCGACCGTCAGCAGATAGTGCTTGCCGTCGGTGGCCCCGGCGCGGTCGAGCTTCTCGCGCAGCGTCTTCATCAGCACCGCGTAGCCCTTGACCAGGCCCGCGCGGCGGCCGTTGGCGAGCTGCCAGTCGAGCGGGTTGCCCGCGTCCTTCATCGTCGTCGGGTACTCGTAGTCGATGTCGACGCCGTTGAAGCCGTACTTCCGGATGAAGTCGACGGTCGACTCGGCGAAGGTGTTGATGCCCGCCTGGTTCACCGAGCCGTCGGCGTTGGTGGCCATCGAGTAGAAGCCGCCGGAGTTCACGCGCTTGCCGTCGTCGCCGAAGTAGCCGCCGGTCTCGGCCCAACCGCCCACGGAGACGAGGGTCTTGACGTTCGGGTGCTTCTTCTTGAACTTGTTCAGGAGGTTGAAGTGGCCCTTGTAGGAGAACCCGGGGTCCATCTCGGCGCCCGCGACGCCCGGCCACGTCATGCCGGTGGCGGCGTTCTTCTCGCCGTCGGAGCCGACGGAGATCTTGTTGTCCTTGTCGACGTGCGCGAAGGCGTAGTTGAGGTGGGTGACCTTGTCCCAGGGGATGTCGGAGGCGAGATAGGCGGGCTCGCCGTTCTTGCCGGTGCGCCAGCCGGTGAAGTACCCGATCACGCGGCGCTGGTGGTCGGCGCCCATCTTCTCGCGGCCGTCGGCGTCGTAGACGGAACAGTAGGGGACGTCGACGCCGGGTGTCTTATAGAGGCCGTCGGGTCTGCACGACTCGTTGGCCACGGGGTCCGCGGCCTGGGACGTCGTCGCGGCGAGCGTGCTCAGGAGCAGACCGGCGACGGCGGCGCCGGTGGCCAGGAGCGCGGTTCTCGCGCGGGTGGGGGTGGGCACGTTGTTCCTCCTGGGGAGGCTCGGTGTCGCACAACGGACGGGGACGTCGGCCCACGATGTGCGCACACCGGGCGGGCCTTTCCGCAGAGTGACGCAGACGTTAAAAGGACTAGACCAGAGCGTCAATAGGTATGGACCAACCCCCTTGCGGAGGGGGATTCGCCATTTCCGGACCAGCGGTCGGCGGAATCCGGTCAGAACGGGGCGACACGATCCGGCCGGGTCGGATAGCGGACGCCGCAGCGCCCGCTGTGAGCCAGCCCACAGAAGGCGGCCCGCACGGTCGCTACCGGGCGTGGCACACTGGCTGCGTACCAAAAGCAGCGCACTCCGGGGTCGGTGTAATTCCGAACCGGCGGTTACAGTCCGCGACCCGGTCACCTCCAGTGGCCGGTTGACCAGGTGAAACTCCTGGACCGACGGTGAAAGTCCGGATGGGAGGCAGTGCGCGGCGAGCAGGCACACCCTGGTGTGCCGTGCCGCCGTAGTGGCTTGTTCCTGACAGGGGACAGGTCTCCTCCGGCGTCCGCGGCCCCGTGCGTTCCCGGTGTTCCCGCTCGTTCGTTGTCGTCGTCATCGACGCGCCCCGGAGTCCGTGCCCGAAGAGGCAGGAGGACCCGGTGGCCACCCAGGCCGAAGCAGCCGCCATGCGGCACGCGCTCGCACTCGCCGTGCGCGGACTCGGCTTCACCAGCCCCAACCCGGTCGTCGGCTGCGTCATCATCGACGCCGCGGGACGCACCGTCGGCGAGGGCTACCACCAGCGTGCGGGCGGACCCCACGCCGAGGTCCACGCCCTGCGCGCGGCGGGCGACCGGGCCCGCGGCGCCACCGCCGTCGTCACCCTCGAACCCTGTAACCACACCGGCCGCACCGGCCCCTGCGCCCAGGCCCTCGTCGACGCCGGGATCACCCGCGTCGTCTACGCGGTCGGCGACCCGAACCCGCAGGCCACCGGCGGCGCCACCACCCTGCGCGCGGCCGGCGTGGACGTCGAGGCGGGCCTGCTCGCCGCCGAGGGCGAGGCGGCCAACGCCGCCTGGCTCACCTCCGTGCGCCGCGGCCGCCCCCACGTCACCTGGAAGTACGCCGCCACCCTCGACGGCCGCACCGCGGCCGCCGACGGCACCAGCCGCTGGCTCACCTCCGCCGCGTCCCGCGCCGACGTGCACCGCCTCCGCGCCGAGTGCGACGCCGTCGTGGTCGGCGCGGGCACCCAGCGCGCCGACGACCCGCACCTCGCCGTCCGCGGCATCGAGGGCGCCCGGCAGCCGCTGCGGGTCGTCGTCGACACCCACGGCACCGCCGTACGCCCCGGCGCCCGCGTCCTGGACGACGCGGCCCCCACCGTGATCGCGGTGGCCGACGACATCGACGCCGCGCGCCACCCGTCCGGCGCCGACACGGTGCGCCTGCCGCGCGCCGAGGGCGGCCTGGACGTCACCGCGCTGCTCGCCGCGCTGCACGCCCGCGACGTGCGCTCCGTCCTGCTCGAAGGCGGCGCGACGCTCGCGGGCGCCTTCGTCGCCGCGGGCGCCGTCGACCGCGTCATCGGCTATCTCGCGCCCGCCCTGCTCGGCGCGGGCCCCGCCGCCCTCACCGGCGGCGGAATCACCACCGTCACCGAAGCGTTGCGGCTCGACATGAGCGAGGCCGTCCGCATCGGACCCGATCTGCGGATCACCGCCACCCCCGCACCGAAGGAGCGCTGAGCGTGTTCACCGGAATCGTCGAAGAGCTGGGCGAAGTCACCGCCGTCGAGACCCTGGCCGACGCGTCCCGCTTCCGCCTGCGCGGTCCCGTCGTCACCGACGGCGCGAAGCACGGCGACTCCATCGCCGTCAACGGCGTGTGTCTCACCGTCGTCGACCACGAGGGCGACGAGTTCACCGCCGACGTGATGGCCGAGACCCTGAACCGCTCCAGCCTCGGCGCCCTCGTGCCCGGCTCGAAGGTCAACCTGGAGCGCCCCACCGCCGTGGGCGGCCGCCTCGGCGGCCACATCGTGCAGGGGCACGTCGACTCCGTCGGGACCGTGGTGCGCCGCGAGGCCTCCGAGAACTGGGAGGTCGTCACGGTCTCCCTGCCCGCGGACCTCGCCCGCTACGTGGTCGAGAAGGGCTCCATCACCGTCGACGGCGTCAGCCTGACCGTCGTCGACGCCGGACCCGACTACTTCACCGTCAGCCTCATCCCCACGACGCTCGCGCTCACCACGCTCGGCGTCAAGCAGCCCGGCGACCCCGTCAACCTCGAGGTCGACGTCATCGCCAAGTACGTGGAGCGCCTGCTCGGCACCCGCTCCCCGAGTGAGGAGCCCACGCGATGAACCACTTCGACTGGCTCAACGCGGAGGCCTTCACCGCCTTCGGCCAGCACATCATGTGGTCCGACATGGTCGGCAACAGCGTCGGCCTGATCGCCCTCGCCCTCGGCTGGCGCCGCTCGATATGGACCTGGCCCGCCCAGTTCCTGTCCGGCGTGATCCTCGTGGCCGCGTACGCCTCCGCCCAGCTGTCCGGCGGCGTCGGCAAGCAGCTCCTGGTCATCGGCGTCGCGGTGTGGGGCTGGCGGCAGTGGACGCGCGGCAGCCAGAAGGCACAGGACGGCTCCATCGCCGTCCGCTTCGCCACCTGGAAGGAGCGCGGACTGCTCCTCGGCGGCACTGCCGTCGGCACCCTCGCCGTCGGCGCGCTGTTCTCCGCCGTGCCCGACCTCTCCTGGAACCCCTGGCCGGACGCCTACATCTTCGTCGGCACGCTCGCCGCGATGGTCGCCCAGGCGCGCGGCCTGGTCGAGTTCTGGTTCGCGTGGCTGCTCGTCGACGTCGTCGGGGTGCCGCTCGCGTTCTCCAGCGGGCTCGCCTTCTCCGGCCTCGTGTACGTCGTCTACCTCGCCCTGGTGCTGTGGGGCCTGCGCGACTGGTGGCTGCGCTCCCGCCGCGCCACCGCCGCTCCGCAGCCGCAGCCCGTCATCGAAGGAGTCCCGGCATGACCACCCACACGCCTCCCGCCGCCCCCGATGACGCCGGGCCGGTGCACCCCTTCTACTACACGACCGACAACTCCGAGGACCTCTGCCTCGACCCCGTCGAGCTGGCCGTCCGGGACATCGCCGCGGGCCGCCCCGTCGTGGTCGTCGACGACGAGAACCGGGAGAACGAGGGCGACCTCGTCGTCGCCGCAGAGAAGGCGACCCCCGAGATCGTCGCCTTCATGATGACCGAGTGCCGCGGCCTGATCTGCGCCCCCATGGAGGGCGACGAGCTCGACCGGCTCGCACTGCCGCAGATGGTCACGGAGAACACCGAGTCGATGAGCACGGCCTTCACCGTGACCGTCGACGCCGGTCCCGCGCACGGCGTGACCACCGGCATCTCCGCCGCCGACCGCGCCACCACCCTGCAGATGCTCGCCGGCGGCAAGGCCAAGGCCGACGACTTCGTCCGCCCCGGCCACATCTTCCCGCTGCGCGCCAAGGAGGGCGGCGTCCTCGCCCGCAACGGCCACACCGAGGCCGCCATCGACCTGGCCCGGCTCGCGGGCCTGCGCCCGGCCGGAGCGATCTGCGAGATCGCCGGCGAGGACGGGCGCATGCTGCGCCTGCCGCAGCTGATCCCCTTCGCACGGAAGCACGGACTGACCATCATCTCCATCGAGGACCTGATCGACTACCGGCGCTCCGCGGAGCCCACCGTGCGCCGCGAGGCCGAGGTCCACCTGCCCACGGCCTTCGGCGAGTTCACCGCGTACGGCTACCGCTCCACGGCCGACGGCGTCGAGCACGTGGCGCTCGTCCACGGCGACATCCAGGACGGCGAGGACGTCCTGGTGCGCGTCCACTCCGAGTGCCTGACCGGCGACGTCTTCCACTCCCTGCGCTGCGACTGCGGCCCGCAGCTCCAGGAGTCCATGCGGCGCATCGCCACCGCGGGCCGCGGCGTCGTGGTCTATCTGCGCGGCCACGAGGGCCGCGGCATCGGCCTGATGTCCAAGCTGCGCGCCTACGAGCTCCAGGAGCGCGGCAGCGACACCCTGGACGCCAACCTGGAGCTGGGCCTGCCCGCCGACGCCCGGGACTACGGCGCGGGCGCGCAGATCCTCGACGACCTCGGCGTGCGCAGCCTGCGCCTCCTCACCAACAACCCCGACAAGACCGAGGCACTCGCCCGCCACGGCCTGAAGGTCATCGCCCGCGAGCCCATGCCGGTCACCGCGGGCGAGCACAACCTGCGCTATCTGCGCACCAAGCGCGACCGCATGGGCCACGACCTGCCCTGGCTCGACGCCACGGACATGTCCGCCTGCGGCAACCAGTGACTTCCGTCCACCACCGTCCACCCCACCACCCCTAGGAGAAGCGCGTGAGCGGCAAGGGTGCCCCCGAACTGAGCGTGAAGAACTGCGGTGACCTGCGCGTCGCCGTCATCGCCGCCCTCTGGCACGAGAAGGTCATGGACGGCCTCGTCGACGGCGCGCTGCGCGCCCTGCACGAGCTCGGCATCGACGAGCCGACCCTGCTGCGCGTGCCCGGCAGCTTCGAGCTGCCGGTCGTCGCCAAGGTCCTCGCGGGCCGCGGCTACGACGCGATCGTGGCCCTCGGCGTCGTGATCCGCGGGGGCACCCCGCACTTCGACTACGTGTGCCAGGGCGTCACCCAGGGCCTCACCCAGGTGTCCGTCGACACCGGTGTGCCGATCGGCTTCGGCGTACTGACCTGCGACACCGAGGAGCAGGCGCTGGACCGCGCGGGCATCGAGGGCTCCAGCGAGGACAAGGGCCACGAGGCGGTCACGGCGGCCGTCGCGACGGCCGCCACCCTGCGCACGGTCTCCGAGCCCTGGCGCTGAGCGGGCCACCGCGGGCGCGTAGAGTAAGCGGCATCATGTCCAAGAAGACTTTCGAGGAGCTCTTCACCGAGCTCCAGCACAAGGCAGCCCACGGCGACCCCGCCACCTCCCGCACCGCGGAACTGGTGGACAAGGGCGTCCATGCCATCGGCAAGAAGGTCGTCGAGGAGGCCGCCGAGGTGTGGATGGCCGCCGAGTACGAGGGCAAGGAAGCCGCCGCCGAGGAGATCTCGCAGCTCCTGTACCACGTGCAGGTGATGATGGTCGCCCGCGGGATCTCCCTCAGCGACGTGTACGCCCACCTCTAGGACGAACGTTCCATCCGGCGCGCGGCACGTACGCCGCCCCCGCACCTCCGCACCCGCACCTCCACGCAAAGGAATTCGACCTCATGCTGCGCATCGCCGTCCCCAACAAGGGTTCACTGTCCGGACCTGCGTCGGCGATGCTGCATGAGGCCGGATACCAGCAGCGCCGCGAGTCCAAGGAACTCGTCATCGTCGACCCCGAGAACGAGGTCGAGTTCTTCTACCTGCGCCCGCGCGACATCGCCATCTACGTCTCCTCGGGCAAGCTCGACATCGGCATTACCGGCCGCGACCTGCTGATCGACTCCGGTGCGAGCGCCGAGGAGATCCTTCCGCTCGGCTTCGCCCGCTCCACCTTCCGCTTCGCCGCCAAGCCGGGCACCGCCCAGGGCCTCGCGGACCTCGCGGGCCGCACCGTCGCCACCTCCTACGAGGGCATCGTCGGCAAGCACCTGGCCGACAGCGGCGTCGACGCCTCCGTCATCCACCTCGACGGCGCCGTCGAAACCGCCATCGAGCTGGGCGTCGCCCAGGTGATCGCGGACGTCGTGGAGACCGGCACCAGCCTGCGCAACGCGGGCCTCGAAGTGTTCGGCGAGCCGATCATGAAGTCCGAGGCCGTGGTCATCCGGCGCACCGGCGCCGAGGCCGACGACCCCAAGGTGCAGCAGTTCCTGCGCCGCCTCCAGGGCGTCCTGGTCGCCCGTACGTACGTGATGATGGACTACGACTGCCGCGCCGAGCACCTGGAGCAGGCCGTGGCCCTCACCCCGGGCCTGGAGTCGCCGACCATCTCCCCGCTGCACAACGAGGGCTGGGTCGCCGTCCGCTCCATGGTGCCGACCAAGGACGCCCAGCGGGTCATGGACGACCTGTACGCCATCGGCGCGCGCGCCATCCTGACCACGGCGATCCACGCCTGCCGCCTGTGACCGGACAGGAAAGCACCGTCATGACCGATTCCCCCGCCCCGCCCGCCCTCCCGGTCACCTTCCGGCCCGGGCGCACCCGGGCCGTGCTGCTCACCGCCGCCGCCGCGATCTTCGCGGTCCTGGTGGTGATCGCGGTGATCCTGCCCGACCTCAACCCGGGCGAGCGCGTCAGCTTCGTCTTCACCGGAGCGCTGCTCTCCGGCGCTCTCGTGCTGCTCAGCAGGCCCAAGGTGATCGCCGACGAGTCCGGTGTCACCGTGGTGAACATCGCCACCCGGCGCCGGCTCGCCTGGGCCGAGATCGTCCAGGTCAACCTGCGCCCCGGCGACCCGTGGGTGTTCCTCAACCTCACCGACGGCACCAGCCTGCCCGCCCTCGGCATCCAGCCGGGCATCGCCAAGCAGCAGGCCATCAGCGACGCCCGGGCGCTGCGCTCCCTGGCCGACGCGCGTTCGGGCAGCGAGCACGGCTGACCTCAGCGGGGGGTCTTGATTAATCTGGTGGCGGGGTCGGCCCGGTGTGCCGCCCCGCCCCTGCCGGGCCCCCGGCCCCCAGGGGCTCCTGCTATCCGAGGAGTGACTCCCTCCGGCGATGGACGGATCGTCCTGTAGTACCTGCGCCGCCCCCTCCCGACATACCGGGACCCGCGCACCGGGCGAGGCGGCGGCATCATGACCATCCCCCTGCTGCTCCTCGGAGCGGCCTTCCTGTTGATCCTCGCCAACGGCTTCTTCGTCGCGGCCGAGTTCGGCCTCGTCACCGTCGAGCGGCCCGACGCCGAACAGGCGGCGGCCGACGGCGACCGCCGCGCCCGCAGGGTCGTGAGCTCCCTCAAGGAGCTGTCCTTCCAGCTGTCGGGCACACAGCTCGGCATCACCCTCACCTCCCTCGTCGTCGGCATGCTCGCCGAACCGGCCCTCGCGCACCTGCTCGCGGGCCCGTTCACCGCCGCGGGCCTGCCCGAAGCGGCGGTTCCCGGGGTCTCCGTGGCCGTCGGCATGCTCCTGGCGTCCGCCGTGCAGATGGTGATCGGCGAACTCGTGCCGAAGAACTGGGCGGTGTCGAAGCCGCTCCAGGTGGCCCGGTTCGTCGCGGGCCCGCAGCACGTCTTCGCGCGTCTGTTCCGCCCGGTGATCGCCGCGCTGAACGCCGTCGCCAACCGGCTCGTGCGCGCGCTCGGCGTCGAGCCCACCGAGGAGCTGGCCTCCGCCCGCACCCCCGGCGAACTGGTGTCGCTCGCCCGGCACTCGGCCCGCGCCGGGGCCCTGGAGCAGGACACCGCCGACCTGTTCGTGCGCACCCTGTCCCTCGGCGAACTGACCGCGCAGCACGTGCTGACGCCGCGCGTGAAGGTCAGCGCGCTCCAGTCGTCCGCCACCGCCGAGGACGTGGTCAACCTGACCCGCGCCACCGGCCTGTCCCGCTTCCCGGTCTACCGCGAGCGGATCGACGAGGTCGTCGGCGTGGTCCACCTCAAGGACGCCCTCGCCGTGCCCGGCCACGCGCGGCTGCGCACACCGGTCAGCCGCATCGCCAAGCCGCCGCTGCTCGTCCCCGAGACGCTGCCCGTGCAGCCCCTCCTGGAGCGGCTGCGCAGCGAGCAGCCCATGGCCGTCGTCGTCGACGAGTACGGCGGCACGGCGGGCGTCGTCACCCTGGAGGACATCGTCGAGGAACTCGTCGGCGAGGTCCGCGACGAGCACGACCGCCAGGACCTGCCCGAACTCGCCGCGGCCCCGCCCGAGGACGGCCGCCCCGCCTGGGACGCCGACGGCGGCTGCCGCGTCGACACGCTCCAGCGCATAGGCCTCGACGTCCCCGAGGGGCCGTACGAGACGGTGGCCGGGCTCGTCGCCGACCTCCTCGGGCGCATCCCCGCGCCCGGCGACCGGGCCGAACTGCCGGGCTGGCGGCTCGCGGTGCGCCAGGTCGGGCACTACCGCGCCGAGCGCGTGCGGCTCGTACGGACCGCGGGCGCGCGGCCCGCGGGGGACAGGGCCGTCGCGGAGGCGGTGCGATGAGCGCCCTCCAACTCCTCCTGGCCCTCCTGCTCGTGCTCGCCAACGGCTTCTTCGTGGGAGCCGAGTTCGCGCTCGTCTCCGTGCGCCGCAGCCAGATCGAGCCGCTCGGCACGGCGCGGGCCCGCCAGGTCCTGTACGGCCTGGAGCACCTGCCGCAGATGATGGCCGCCGCCCAGTTCGGCATCACCGTCTGCTCGTTGACGCTCGGCGCGGTCGCCGAGCCGACCGTGGCACACCTCCTGGAGCCGCTGTTCGAAGCGGCCCGCCTGCCGGACGGCGTGGTCCACCCCCTCGGGTACGTGATCGCGCTCGCGGTGGTCGTCTTCCTGCACCTCGTCATCGGCGAGATGGTCCCCAAGAACCTCGCCATGGCGGCGCCGGAGCGGACCGCGCTCTGGCTCAGCCCGGGCCTGGTCGCCTTCGCCCGGCTCTGCCGCCCGGTCACGACCGCGCTCGGGGCCTGCGCCCGGCTGGTCCTGCGGCTCTTCGGGGTCGAGCCCAAGGACGAGGTCGAGGCGGTCTTCACCAGCGTGCAGCTGGGCCGCCTGGTCGAGGACGCGGGCCAGGCCGGGCTGCTCGACCCGCAGGAGCAGGAGCGCCTGGAGGACGCCCTGGAGCTGGGCTCGCGCCCGGTCACCGACGTCCTGCTCGACAGCGCGTCCCTGGTCACCGTCGGCCCGTCCGTCACCCCGGACCAGGTGGTCGACCTCACCGCCCGCACCGGCTACTCCCGTTTCCCGGTCCGCGCGGAGAGCGGCGCCTTCATGGGCTATCTGCACGTCAAGGACGTCCTCGACCTGGAGGACACCGACCGTGCGGTGCCGCAGCACGTCTGGCACCAGATGACGACCCTGCGGGCCGAACTGCCCCTGGACGACGCCCTGTCGGTGATGCGGCACGCCGCGACCCATCTGGCGCAGGTCGCCGACCCCTGCGGCCGGATCCTCGGCCTCGTCGCCCTGGAGGACGTACTGGAACTCCTGGTGGGCGAGGTCAAGGACCCCGCCCACCGGGTGACCGTGCCACGGGCGACGAGGGGAAAGACACTCGTGGGCTGACCGACCAGGGTGCCGAACACCGGGCGGACCGCACCTCTTCACGCGCCGGGCGGGGCAGTATGCAGCCCGTCCGGCGCTTGAGGACGAGCGCGCAGCGCGACAACCCGGTCCGGGCCTCCGGCCTCAGGCTCGCCCCAGGCCCGCGTCGCGGGCCCGCACGATGGCCGTGGCGCGGTCGGCGACCTGGAGCTTCACGAAGATCGCCGAGACGTGGTTGCTGATGGTCTTCGGCGCCAGCTGGAGCCTGCGGGCGATCGCCGGGTTGGCCATGCCCGCGGCGATCAGATCGAGGACCTCCAGCTCGCGCGCCGTCAGCTCCGGGAACGGCGAGCGCGCCGCGGCGTCCCGCGGCCGGGCCATCCACTCGGCCACGCGCCGGGCGATGCGGGGCCCGAAGATGGCCTCCCCGGCGGCCACGCAGCGGACCGCGCGGACGATCTCGTCCTGCGCCGCGCCCTTGAGGATGTAGCCGCGGGCGCCCGCCCGCATCGCCGCGAACACCGACTCGTCGTCCTCGAACATCGTCAGGACGAGCACCGCCGTGTCCGGCGCGGACGCGAGCACCTCCCGGGTCGCGCCGACCCCGTCGAGGTCGGGCATCTCCAGGTCGATGACGAGCACCCGGGGCCGGTGGAGCAGCGTCTCGCGCACGGCGTCGCGGCCGCCCGCCGCCTCGCCGACGACTCTGATGCCGTCGATGGACCCGAGCAGCGCCCGCAGGCCCCCGCGGACCACGGGGTGGTCGTCGGCCAGGACCACGGTCAGCTCACTGGACTCGGCGGGCGTCGTCAAGGCGCGGCTCCCAACGGCGGTGATGCGTCCTGCCATGTCTACCCATCGTTCCGGACGGCGGACCCTGTGTCCTGGGCGCGGGCACCCGAATCGGCCGGGAGGACTTCCCGGTACGGCAAGGAGCACGGGCCCTGACCCGAAGGGTCCGCACCGGACCATGCTGAGCCTGGAAAAACGGGGGGCCGCCGGGCCCGTGCCATCGGGCCCGGCCGGCAAACGAAGCCCCGCAGAGCCGATGACCAGGCCCCGGAACGGAGGCACACCCGATGCGCCGGACACCTCCTCGCGGGGCACCGCCCTTGAGCCCGCCGGTCTGCACGTGCGCGGCCCGGCACGTGCTCGTTCCCACGAGCCCGCACCCCAAGGACAAGGAGAACGGCAATGCGCGACACACTCAAGGCAGTTGGCGTGGCGACCCTTGCCGCGGCGGCCCTCTGCGCCGGTTTCGCCGGGACAGCGGCGGCCGCGACGGGGGGAGGTGGTGCGGTCACGAGGGTGGTGGCCGCGGGTGAGCACGTCCACCACGCGTGGACACGGATCCTGTACGGCTGACGGAATCAGGGGCCTCAGTCGTACAGTGCCGCGCTGGTGCTAGCGGGACCGCAACGGCAGGACGGCGCTCACCTCCCCGCCCTCCGGACCGGACCGGCACCGGCACCAGCCGGCGAGCTCGGCGGCCCGCTCCGCCATCGTGGACATGCCCACCCCGGGCTGCCACGGCAGGGCGGACGGGCCGCCGTTGTCGGTGACCCGGATGCGCAGCGCGTCGTCGACGCGCAGCCGGACCAGGGCGTGGTCGGCCCGCGAGTGCCGGGCGGCGTTCGTCAGCGCCTCGGTCGCGATCCGGTACGCCGCCACCTCGACCGCGGCCGGCAGCCGGGGGAGCCTGCCGGGCGCGTCGATGGTGATGGCGAGCGGCGCGCCGCCGACGCGGTGGCTGAGCCGCTCGGCCTGCCGGGCGAGGGCGGCCACCAGCCCCAGCTCGTCCAGGGCGGGCGGCCGCAGCCCCTCGACGAGACGGCGGATCTCGTCGATGGCGCCGCTCGCGTGCCCGCGCAGCTGGTCGAGCAGGAGCTCGGCCGTGGCCGGGTCGGAGCGGATCAGATTGCGCACCGCGTCGGCGGTGAAGGCGAGGCCGGTGAGGGTGGGCCCGAGCCCGTCGTGCAGATCGCGGCGCAGCCGCCTGCGCTCCTCCTCGCGGGCCGACACCAGGTGCTCGCGCGAGGACTGGAGTTCCTCGGACAGGACGGTCGCCCGCACCGCCACCCCCAGCGGCACCACCAGGACCTGGAGGGTGCGCAGGTCCTCTGCGTCGAGCCGGGCCTGCCCCCGGCGGGTGCCCACGACCAGCTCGGCGTCCTTGGTGCCCGGCGCGGGCAGCGGCACCATCGCGCAGCCGGGCGGCGGGGTGCCGGAGGCCGCCACCGGGCGCCCTTCGAGGTGGAAGGCGGCGTACGGCAGGCGCAGGGCGTCGCGGACCGCGAGGAGCAGCCCGTCCAGGCCGGTCTCGGCGGTCAGCCGGGCGCCCAGCCGGTTGAGCGCGCGCACGGGGTCGGCCCGGTCGCCGTAGAGGAACCGGTCGATGCCGTGCTGGAGCACGCCGCGCACGGGGTGGAAGGCGATCGCGACGGCGATGGCGACCAGCGCGGCCCCGCCGATGTGGAAGGTCTCGCGCAGCACCCGGTCCAGGAACAGGACCACGGCCGTGTACACGCCGAGCACCCCGAGGGACAGCGTCATGTACAGCAGGGCGCGGGAGACCACCCACTGGATGTCGAGGACCTGCGGGCACAGGATCGCGACGGCGATCGCGATCGGCTGGGCGGTGATGAGGACCTGGAGGGCCTCCGCGTTCATGCCGAGCGGCCACCACGGCACGGCGCAGAGCACGGCGAGCATCAGCCACAGCATCTGGCGGCGCAGCCGCTCGTCGCCCCAGCGGTAGCGCACTATCAGGGCGGCGAGGTCGATGAGCATGGGGACGAAGATCCCCAGGAGGTCGGTCTGCGCCCGGTACGGCTCCAGCGGCGGCCAGCTCAGGACCCGCAGGTACCCCGAGGGGCCGCCGAGCGCGTACGGCTCCGGCGTCGTCACGCTCCACAGCCAGAACAGGCCCCCGAGGGCGGCGGTGCCCCAGAGCACCGGGCGCCAGCGCGGGTCCGCGAGCTGGCCGGTGGGGAACAGCAGGAGCGCGAGCGGTACGAAGAGCCGCAGGCCCAGCGGCCAGAAGGCCAGGGCGAGGGTCACCAGGACGCGGAGCGTCGCCGGGGCCCAGTCCTCGCGCAGGCCGAGGGCGAGGAGGCCGAGGCTCAGGACGGTCCCGGCGTGCGCGGCGCCGCCGCCGAGCAGGAGCCAGCCGATGGGGTTGCGGGGGCGGCGCCAGGCCACGGCGACCCCGCAGGCGGCGAAGATCAGGGACAGCGTGGTGTCCGTGACGACGAAGCTGTCGGCGGCGAGCTGGAAGCTGAGCCCGCAAACGATCCACAGGGCCACACCGGTGCCGGTGGCCGTCGTGACGGCGGCGAAGGATCCCCATGCCAGCCAGGTGGTCATCGTCGCGCACCCCCACCGTGTCCGCGCCCTTGTGGTCAGGGTCGCGGACTCCTGGCCAGGACTTGCACGCTTGGGCGGCAAATGCCCCTAAGGGGTGACGGGCGGGGCCGTTCCGTCCGGGTGCGGTCAGCCCGCTCCGGAGGGTCCCGTGGGGCCGCGGCCCGAGAGGACCTCGCCGTACGCCTGCATCAGGTCGGGCAGCCGCAGCGTCGCCAGGTCGGTGCGGGTCGGCTCGCCCGGATAGCCGGAGAGCCGCAGGTCGCGATAGGCGCAGCTCTTCTCGTACAGGGTGCGCAGGAACCTTCCGTTGCCCAGTTCGTCGATCCAGGCCTGGTCGACGACGTGGCCGCTGATGGACCGCAGCTCGTCGAGGGCCTCCTCGTCCCACACGTCGCCGTTCTCACCGGCGAGCACCTCGCCGATCGCGGTGAGTTCGAGCGGGCGGTACGAGGGGAAGTCGACGCGGGTGGTGAAGCGCGAGGACAGGCCGGGGTTCGCGGCGAGCAGGCGGTCCATGCCCTCCGGGTAGCCGGCGAGGATGACCACGAGGTGGTCGCGGTTGTCCTCGGCCCGCTTCAGGAGCACCTGGAGCGCCTCGTCGCCGTACGCGTCGCCCTTGCCGTAGCCGGAGTTGGACAGGGCGTAGGCCTCGTCGACGAAGAGGACCCCGCCGATGGCGGAGTCGATGAGCTCGTTGGCCTTGACGGCGGTCTGTCCCAGGTACTCGCCGACCAGGTCGGCGCGCTGCGCCTCCACCAGGTGGTCGCCGCCGAGCAGGCCGAGCGCGTAGAAGACCCGGCCGAGGATGCGGGCCACGGTGGTCTTGCCGGTGCCGGAGGGGCCGGAGAAGACGAAGTGTCGTTTCGGCGGTTGCACGGGCAGGCCCTGGGCCGCCCGCAGACGGGCCATGTTGAGCTGTGCCGAGAGCGCCTTGACCTGCCGTTTGACGGGTTCGAGCCCGACCATGCGCTCCAGCTCGGCGATGGCCTGGGCGAGCAGAGCCGGATCCGTGGGGCCGGGCGGCAGTTGCGGCGGCGGGGGCTTGACGGGGATGATCGCCTTCTCCCGCACGGTGTCGGCGGCGGGCGGGTCGGCGGGGCCCGTGCCCGGCGGCAGATCGGGCTCGGTGACCTTCAGGTCGCGGCCCTCGGCGCCGAACAGGGCGTCCACGCCGTCGGGCGCGTCGAGCACGTCCTGGCCGAGGCCGGTGAGGGTGACGGCGGCGAGGTCGCTGCCGTCGTCGAAGCCGTCGCCCTCGGCGATGGCCGCGAGCCGCGCGGAGGTGTCCATGAAGGCGGGGTCGACGCGGTGCACCGCGCGGTACAGCGGCAGGGCGGCGGCGGACCTGCCGGTGCCCTCGTGCGCACGGGCCAGCCAGTAGCGCAGCTCCTTGCGCTGCGGCTGCTCGCTGCGGCAGCGCATCAGGGCGGCGGAGAGCAGCGGCTCCGCCTGGCCGTACATGTCGAGCCGGACCCGGGCCATGCCGCCGAACAGGCCCGCCTCGATGCCGAGCATCGGGTCGTCGATCAGCGGGTCGGTGTGCCGCACCAGCTGCTCCCAGTCCTTGACGAGGTAGGCGCGGCAGGCGTGCAGGAAGCGCACCTGGCTGTCGGTGTCGACGGGCGGCAGGCCCGCGAGCGCCCGGTCGAGCTCCGGTACGTGGCGCCCGTCGAGCCAGTGCGAGGCGTGCGCGAGCAGCAGGTCGCGGATGGACTCCAGGACGGGCTGGACCCACCAGCCGAGCCAGTACCAGGAGTTGAGGGTGCGGCCGTGCCGGGCGCGCTGCTCGCCGAAGCGGTCCCGGTGCTGGTACATGCGCAGGAGCGCCGTCGTCGTGTCGACGCGCAGCGCGTGCAGCCCGAGCCAGCCGTCGGCCATGCCCGGGTCGATGCGCACCGCGGCCCGGAACTCCTCCTCCGCCTGCGGATAGGCGCCCATCGTGTAGGCGTCGACCCCCCGCAGCCAGGCGAGGTCGGCCGGGGCGGCCCGGCCCTGCGTGCCGAAGTCCATCACGTCCCCCACAAGCCGTGCCCCCGTGTGTGTGCCACCGGGCCGCTGCCCGTCGGCGACCGATCTGAACCGCCTTGCTGCGGACGGGAGTTGACTCGGTGCGCGAAGCCGCCGTCCGTTTGGTCGCACCGAGAGGCATCGTACCTGCGGAGAGGCGCCCGGCCGTAGGGTGCGGGGGGCGCGGGATCGGGCGCGGAGGGTGCGGAAGCCGCCCTGGTGGGAGCGGGCCTGATGGTCACCCAGGGTGAGCGAATGGCGGCTCGCGGCGCCCGGTGGAAGGGGTGTGCGGGCAGAACGAAGCCCCCGATCACGGGGGAACAACCGGGGGCTTCGCGTAGAGGGGCGACCCGAAAGGCCGCTCCTTGAGAACGTAAGTCCTGTAAGGCCCCCGGGTCAAGCAGAGTTGGGCCACTCACGGAAACTGGCCATGTGGGGGGAAACGGTCCTCCCGAAGTTTCAGCGCGCTGCCGACGGATCTTCACTCTCAGTCACTATTTTGGCGTCCGCTGCCGTCCCAGCGGGCCCCGTCAGCACCTCGTACCCCTGAGGCAACTGGCGTACCAGAAGCTCCGCGTACGGCCGCGACGGGTCTTCGGCGAAATGACGCCGCTCGGCGCCTTCCCAGCCGTCCCAGAAGTCGCGTTGTTCCGGTCCGTCCCGGTGGCGTCCGCGGGCCCAGGAGTCGGCGCGCGGCAGCTCCATCCACAGCAGTCGCGCCAGGAACGGGCGTAGCACACGACGGCCCGCGCCGACACCCTCGACGAGGACGACGGGGGCGGCCGGCAGGGGGCGACTTGCAGGGCCGAAGCGGCGCGCGTGCCAGTCGTACGCCGCGTAATGCGCTGTTTCGCCCCGGGACAGCGGATCGATGACCTGCTCCCGCAGCCGGTCCGTCCAGCCGAACAGCGCCTCGTGGCTCGCGATGTCGTCGAGCCGGAGCACCGGCGCACCCCCGAGCGCGTCGGCGAGCCGCGAGGCGAACGTCGACTTGCCGGAGCCCGCGTGCCCGTCGACGGCGACGAGGCGGACGGGGCCGCAGGACGGAGGGAGCGTGCGCAGCGCACGGGCGAGGCGCGGGAGGGAGGCGGGGCGCCGGGTCATGGTCATCACCCGTCAGCCTAGGCCCCGCGCCGATTTCCGAACGATTGCGCGGTTCGGCGTGGCGTCGCAGGTCATACCACTGATGAAGGCCGATGCCGGGGGATTTCGCCGAGGTCCGCTCCCTGGCGGAAACCGCCGCCGCCCGGCCATAGTTGGCGCACTGTCGTGCACCTGACGAGTCTGGTCCGGGTCTCGTCCCGGCGGGCTTCGTCCCCACGGGCTCCCCTCCGGAGCCCGTCACCGAAGCGTCCGGCTGCTGCCGGACCCCATGCCGACCGGGGGACCGATCATGGACAGCATGTCCCGCAGAACCATCCTCGTCGCCACGGCAGGTGTCGTGGCCGCCGCGGCCGCGGCGGACCCCGCCGCCGCCCGCCCCCGTCCGCCGCGCGCCGACCGCCCGGTGGACAACCGCTTCTGGACCTCCCGCAAGGACTGGGCCGCCGGGGCGGCGGACGGCGTGCGCACCGTCGCCAAGCCCCGCGCGGGCGTCGAACTGGCCCGGCCGGTCGGCACCGTCGTCTACGCCGACCCGCACACCGGCAGGACCACTACCTGGGAGTACGCCCGGTGGACGGGCCCCGTGCACCGCTCGGCCGTGCCCGGCACGGAGCTCATCGCCTCCTGGAACGCCCGCACGCCCCGCGGCACCTGGATCCAGGTCGAGGTGGAGGCCGCCTACTCCGACGGCGCGCGGACGCCCTGGTACGTCCTCGGCCGCTGGGCCTCCGGCGACGACCGGCAGGATCCGCAGGCGCCGGTCATCCGGCGCACCTCGGTCGACGGCCAGAAGGACGGCAGGTCGACCGTGTGGACGGACACCCTGTCCCTCGACGACACCACGACCGGCCTGCGCCTCGTGTCGTACCGGCTGCGCCTGACCCTGTACCGCGCGCCCGGGACCGCGCTCACCCCCACGGTGTGGCGGCTCGGCGCGATGACGTCGGACGTGCCGGACCGCTTCACGGTGCCCGCGTCCGAGCCCGGGCACGCCGGGGAGCTCGCGGTGCCGCGCTACTCGCAGGAGATCCACAAGGGCCAGTACCCGGAGTACGACAACGGCGGCGAGGCCTGGTGCAGCCCCACCTCGTCCCAGATGATCCTGGAGTACTGGGGCCGCGGACCCACGGCCGCGGACCTCGCCTGGGTCGACCCCTCCTTCGCCGATCCGCAGGTGTGCCACGCGGCCCGCTTCACCTACGACTACCAGTACGGCGGCTGCGGCAACTGGCCGTTCAACGCCGCCTACGCCGCGACGTACCGGGACATGCAGGGCGTCGTCACCCGGCTCGGGTCGCTCACCGACCTGGAGACGCTGATCGCCGCGGGCATCCCCGCCATCACGTCGCAGTCGTTCCTGAAGGAGGAGCTGACCGGCGCGGGCTACGGCACGGCGGGCCATCTGATGACGGTCGTCGGCTTCACCGGCACCGGTGACGTGATCGCCAACGACCCGGCGTCGCCGAGCAACGCCGCGGTGCGGCGCGTGTACAAGCGGCGCGAGTGGGAGACGGTCTGGCTGCGGACCAAGCGCAGGAACGCGCAGGGCAAGGTCGTCTCCGGCACGGGCGGCGTGTGCTACCTGTACTTCCCGCTGCGGCCCTCCAAGGCCCAGCTGGCCGCGCTCGCCGCGGTCGGCGTGCGCTGACGCGGGGGCCCCGCCCCCGGTACGTCCCGGAGGCGGGGCCCGCGGTCACGGCGCTCAGGTCGCCGGATCCACCACCCAGTCCGGGTGCCCGGGCATCGGCGGCGTCTTCGCCCCGTACAGCCACGGCTTGAGGAAGCCCTCCAGGTCCTCGCCCGCGACCCGCGAGGCCAGGTCGATGTAGTCCTGCGTGCCGGCGGCCTTCCCGCGGTACTGGGTGACCCAGGCCCGCTCGATCTTCTGGAAGGTCTGCTCGCCCACCCGCTCGCGCAGCGCGTACAGCACGAGCGCCGAGCCGTCGTAGCGCATGCGCTTGAAGAGGTTGGGCTCGGTGGGCTCGGCGGGCGCGCCGTAGTCCTTGCGCCACTGGTCGTGCGCCTTGTACGCGGCCTTCATGGCCTGCTCGAAGCTGGTGCCCCCGTGCTGCTCGGAGTACAGGCGCTCGTAGAAGCGGGCGTGGCCCTCGCTGACCCACAGGTCGGACCAGCCCTTGAGCGCGACGCTGTCGCCGAACCACTGGTGGGTCAGCTCGTGCACCAGATTGCGCTCCGCGTCGACCTGGGTGCCGAGCAGATCGGCCTTGGGGACGAGCGAGAGGGTCTGGGTCTCCAGGGCGACGCCGAGGTCGGTGTCGCCGACGAGGATCCCGTAGCGGTCGAAGGGGTAGGGGCCGAGCTTCTCCTGGAGCCAGGCCAGGTGGTCCTCGGTGAGCTTGCGGTACTTCGCGGTCGGCTCGACGAGGGCGTCCGGCACCACGTCGCGGATCGGCAGCCCGCCCGGGCCCGTCCGGTCGTCGAGGGTGAACCTGCCGACGGCCAGCTGCACCAGCTGGGTGGACAGCGGCTGCTCGGAGTCGTACGTCCACTGCACCCGGTCGCCCGGCTTGACGGTCCTGCCGACCAGCTTGCCGTTGGCGACGGCCGTCAGGTCCTTCGGGGTGGTGATGCGGAAGGTGATGGGGGCGTGCTGGCTGGGGTGGTCGTTGGCGGGGAAGATCAGCCGGGCGCCGTTGGGCTGGGGGTAGACCACCGTGCCGTCGGGCGTGGGGATCCAGCCGTAGTCCTCGATGGCGTCGTCGCGGTGGCGGACCTGGGTGGGGTCGGCGGTGTAGGTCACCTTCACGGTGAAGGAGCGGCCCTTGGCCAGCGGCGACTTGGGCGTGACGGTCAGCTCGTCGCCCGCGCGCGAGGCGGACGCGGCCCTGCCGTCGACGGTGACCGCGTGCAGGGTGTTGCCGCCGAAGTCGAGGTTGAAGCGGGACAGCGACTGGGTGGCGGTGGCCTTGATGGTCGCGGTCGCCTCGAACGGCGTCCTGGGCGCCTGCCAGTCGAAGTCCAGGAGGTAGCGGTCGACCTGGTAGCCGCCGTTGCCGTCGAGCGGGAACATCGGGTCGCCGAGGCCCGGGGCGCCGGGCGACGGCTTGGCCTCGGAGGTCGAGGCGGAGGTGGCGTACGAGACCGGTCCGGTGAGGGCGGCCGCCACGGTCACGGCCGCCGCCAGGGCGAGCCGCGCTCTGCGGCGGGGCGTCGGGAACGTACTCATCGGAAACCCTTCGGTCGATGGTGCGTGGACGTACGACCGGTGGCGCTCGGACGTACGCCGACTTAGACGCACGGCACGGGGTCCGAGTTGTGGGGTGACCAACGTCTCGCCCGATACGAGTGATTTCGCTGGCATGGTGGAGGGGGCAGTGGCAGGTGCCGCTGTCGGCCAGTGGGGGGACACCACTGCCGGACGACGTATCGAGAGTTGCCATGACCGCGAGCTCCGCCACCGCCACCGTTCTCCAGGCCCACGAGGGGCTCCGGACCCGTGCGGGACTCAGGGCGCGCACCGGCGGCCCCGAGGAGGACGGCCCCAAGCTTCTGGAGCACCTCCTCGGCTGGACGCTCGTCGTCGTGCTCGCGATGCTCGTCACCCGGACCGGTCTGATGTGACCTGGGACACGCCCGGGGCGGCGCTCGCGTCGAGGTCCGCCCGCCAGTGCCGGTGCGGTACGCCCACCAGGCCGTAGAGCCGCCGTACGGGCGAACGCCGCGGCAGCAGGACGACGCCCGCGAGCACCGCGAACAGCGGCAGGCCCAGGAGGGCGCCGAGCAGCCGCACCAGCGCGCTCGCGGTCACGGCGCCGAGGAACGGCAGGCCGTAGACCCCGGCCGCCGCGATCGCCACGGCCAGGACGCGGTGCACCTTGCGGTCCTCGTCCGCGCCGGGCAGCGACCAGCCCTCCACCAGCCAGCCGATCTGGGTGATCAGCATGGTGCCGATGACGGCCGCGCCGAAGACGAGCAGGGCGAGGAACGTGCCGGAGGTCAGGAAGTCCAGGGCGTTGTTCACCACGCCGTCCTGCGGCCAGTCGGCCCAGTCGCGGGCCCCGGGGGAGAGGAACCGCTCGTACCCGCTGCCGTCCCAGCCGTGCACCAGCGTGCCGAACACCAGGAAGTAGCCGCCCACACACTGGAGGTAGGCCCAGTAGCCCGCCCCCACCAGGACAAGGACCTGCGCCGCGAGGAACCCGAGGACCGCCCCGACGGGGATGCCGCCCGCGTAGAGCAGGACGAAGCCCGCCCACACCCCGTCGTGCCCGTCGGCGACGTGCATGGTCGCCCAGGACGGGTTCTGCCACAGCACGAAGAGCCCCGTCGGCACCATGAGCACGGCCGCGAAGAGCAGGGTGAGCGCCAGATAGGGGTTGGCGGCACGGCTGCGGGTGCGCGGGCCCTCGCCCGCGTTGATCCGCTCCCAGACCTGGAGCTGGCGCCCCGCGGCGAGCGCGAAGGTCGCGCCCACCGCGTACGCCCAGAACAGCGCTGCCTGGATCTGGATCACGAGGACCTCCCGGGTGACCTCTCGGATGACCTCTCAGGGGTGCGCCCGCAGGCTGAGCCCGCCCGCCGTGATCACGTCCGAGGTGACCAGGGCCTGCTCGGCGCTCACGTCGGTCATGAAGACGAACGGCGGCACCAGCGGCGGCACCGGCAGCCGGTCGGGCGTGAACGTCAGGCACAGCAGGCCCTCGATGCAGCCCTTGAACTTGGTCAGATACAGGGTGACCTTGCCGCTCAGGTCCAAGGTGTCGGCGCCCAGGGCGAGTTCGCGGCTGCCGTCGCGGGTGCGCAGCCGGTAGTCGGTGAGCGAGGCGGCGTTCATGTGCAGCACCATCACCTTCAACGGCCCGTCGGCGGTGGGGATGTCGCGCACGCCCGCGACGATGAAGCCCTTCGGCGCGAAGAGCGTCGTCGTGATGGTCGGCGGCGTCCGCGCCGCCACGACGGGTCCGGCGCCGGGCGCCCGCGGGGCCACGTGCTCCCCGCCCACCGCCCGGCCGACGGCCTCGGCCCGGCCGACGGTCCCGGCCCCGTCGGCGGCCACGGGCACGGCCCCGGCCACGGGCACGGCCTTCGCCGGGGCGGCGCCCCACAACGCCGCCCCGGCGAGGACCACCGGAAGCAGCACGGCGAGGGTCCGCGTGCCCTGCCCGTCGCGGAGCCCGGGCAGCCGCGCCTCCTCCTCGCCGTCCTCGGGCACCGGCGTCCACCCGAAGCCCATCGCGCTGCCCACGATGCCGAGCAGCATGCCGACCAGGAAGCCGCCGAGGTTGGTCGCCGCGAACGACAGGACCGACAGGATCAGCGCGTTGACGGACACGTAGTGGTGCGCCTGCGGCAGCAGCCACAGGAACAGCCCGGCGACCATCAGGGCGATCCCGATGCCGATCGCTGCGATCCCGCCGAGCCCGAGGCTCACCAGGACCGTCAGCGGCGACAGCGGCACGACGAGGAGTTCCGCGCCTCCCAGGATGAGCAGGAGCCCGCCCCAGAACGGGCGGGTGCGCCGCCATCCGCGCACCGCCCGGCGCACCTCCCGCAGCGGCAGCCGTTCGTCGAGCCAGCCGCCCTCGCGCGGCGCGCCCGGCCCGCTCAGAAGCACTTCTTGCCGTCCAGGCTGACGTCCACCCGCATGCCCTTGAGGCGGAAGTTGCCGCCGGTGGCCGACCAGGCGTGCGACCTGACCCCGGACACCTCGATGTCCCCGGCCTGGAGGCCGAACTTGCCCTTCTCGCCCTTGACCCCGGGCACCTCGTCGAGCGTGGAGGCGTCCCGGCCGATCTGGGCGGTGCCGAAGCGGGCGTCGCCGACGAGGTCCTCGGCGTCGATGATCAGGTTGCTCGCGGTGACCTTGCCCGCGTCGCCGCCCGCCGTCAGTTTGAACACCACCGTGCCCAGCGGCGTCTTGACCGATGCGGACTGGCAGATGTCGGACAGCGTGGCGTCGCCGATGCCGAGCAGCGCGACCGGGTGGCCCTTGCCGTCGACGCTCCGGTCGGTCTCCACATAGCTGGCCAGGCCCTGGCTCGTCAGCTTGCCCGACGAGACCTGGAAGCTGGTGCCGGAGACCGCGAAGGACGCGGCGAGCGCGCCCTCCGCCATGATCGACGCCATCGCGCCGACCGCGACGAACGCGGGCAGCGCGATGACGGCCGTCTTCTTCCAGTTGGTTCTGCCCACGGGGGCGGCCCCCGCTGCGGGCCGCTTGGATGCGCTCACTGTCTTCCTCCCGTACGAGTCAGCCGTACCGCGGGTGCGTCAGGGGGAGTGCGTTACAGGGCGCCGTCGGGAGGGCCGCGCCGTTCCGGGCAGGCGGCGAGGGTCTGCCATACTGCGGCCCATCCCAAGGCAGTTGGAGACTAGGGCCGAAATTGAATAATAGTCAACAGCGCGGTAGCGACCGTTCCACCGACGCTGACCGCCCGCAGGCACGCGGCACCGACCGCTCCATGGCGCGCCGCGCCGAACTCATCACCATCGGCCGGAAGCTGTTCGCCGACACGTCCTACGACGCGCTCTCGATGGACGACATCGCGAGACAGGCGCGGGTCGCCAAGGGGTTGATCTACTACTACTTCAAGTCCAAACGCGGGTACTACCTGGCGATCATCGAGGACTCGGTGGCCGACCTCGTGGAGCGGGCGGCCGGGGACACCGAACTCCCGCCCGTGGAGCGGGTGCACCGCACCATCGACGGCTATCTGCGCTACGCCGAGCACCACCAGGCGGCCTACCGCACGATCGTCAGCGGCGGCGTGGGCTTCGACGCCGAGGTGCACGCCATCCGCGACGGCGTGCGCGAGGTGATGGTCGGCACGATCGCCGAGGGCGCGTACGGCCGCAGCGCGGTTCCGGCGCTCGCGCGCACGGCGCTGCTCGGCTGGCTGTGCAGCGTCGAGGGGATCACGCTCGACTGGATCGGCCGCGGGGGCGGGGCGGACGAGCGGGAGCTGCCCCGGGACACGGTGCGCGAGCTGCTGGTGCGCACGCTCCGCGAAACCCTGAACGTGATCGAGGAGTTCGAGCCCGAGTGCCCGGCACCGCCGCCGTGACCTGAGGGCCTCGACCGGCGAAGGGGCACGACGAAGGGGCGGGAGCCCGCCGGCTCCCGCCCCGATCCCGTGCTGTGGACGGCTAGTTGATGGCCTTGATCAGCTCGCCGTTCGAGGTGTCGCCGCTGAGCTCCCAGAAGAAGGTGCCTCCCAGGCCCTGCTGGTTCTTGTAGCTCATCTTCCCGGCGATGGTGGCCGGGGTGTCGTAGCTCCACCAGTTGGTGCCGCAGTGCGCGTACGCGGTCCCGCCGACCGTGCCGTTGGCCGGGCACTTGGTCTTGAGCACCTTGTAGTCGTCGATGCCCTGCTCGTACGTGCCCTGCGCGGGCCCCGTCGCGGTGCCGCCCGGCGCCTTCTGGGTGACGCCGGTCCAGCCGCGGCCGTAGAAGCCGATGCCGAGCAGCAGCTTGTCCGCCGGGATGCCGAGGCCCTTGAGCTTGGCGATCGTCGCCTGCGAGTGCCAGTCGGCCTTGGGGATGCCGGGGTAGGAAGTGAGCGGCGAGTGGGGTGCCGTCGGCCCCTTGGCGTCCCAGGCGCCGAAGAAGTCGTACGTCATCGGGTTGTACCAGTCGACGTACTGGGCCGCGCCCGCGTAGTCCGCGGCGTCGATCTTGCCGCCGGAGGAGGCGTCGGCCGGGATGGCGGCCGTGACCAGGTTGTTCGAGCCGAACTTGGCGCGCACCGCGGACATCAGGTTCTTGTACGCGGCCCGGCCGCTGGTGTCACAGCTCAGACCGCAGGCGTTGGGGTACTCCCAGTCGATGTCGATGCCGTCGAAGACGTCGGCCCACTTGGAGTTCTCGACCAGGTCGTAGCAGGACTGGGCGAAGGCCTGCGGGTTCTTGGCCGCCTCGGTGAAGCCGCCGGACCAGGTCCAGCCGCCGAAGGACCAGAGGATCTTGAGGTTCGGGTGCTTCTTCTTCAGCTTGCGCAGCTGGTTGAAGTTGCCGCGCAGCGGCTGGTCCCAGGTGTCGGCCACGCCGTCGACGCTCTGGTCGGCGGAGTAGGCCTTGTCGGTCGCGGCGTAGGCGTCGCCCATCGTGCACTTGCCGCCCTGGACGTTGCCGAAGGCGTAGTTGATGTGCGTGAGCTTGTTGGCGGAGCCCGACGTCTCGACGTTCTTGACGTGGTAGTTCCGCCCGTAGACGCCCCATTCGGTGAAGTAGCCGACGACGCGTGAGCCCGCCTGGGCCTCGGCGGCCTTCGGGGCGGCGCTCTGGTCGGCCGTGGCGGTGCCCGCACCGGCGAGCAGGCCCGCGCCCAGAACGGCGGTACAGGCGGTGGCCACGAGCGCCCGGAGGCGGGCGCGGGGACGGTGTGGTCTTGGCATCGCTGTCTCCTCGTGGGGGAAGAGGGGAGCAAGGGGGGATGGTGCTGTTGACCAGAGAACAGTCGCGCTTTGAATTGGCATGAACGCGAAGGGTTCCGTGCCGCTGGACTCTAGGGAGGACTAGACCATTGCGTCAATGGTTCGGACCAATTCCCGTTCTCTTCGGCCCTCGTGACAGGGGCCCGCGCACCCCGTGGAGTGGCTGATTCGAAGATCGGAAAGCGGCCGGGAGAACCCGTGACGCCATGCCGCCGATCGGGCATACTCAACGCGCCACAGTCGCTGGTCAGCAGCTTCCGCGATCCGGAAGGGCAGCATCGGCGTGGCAGTGTCCCGGCGGCCTCGTCACACCCCGTGCGTGCGTCCGCTGCAAGCGCCCGACAGGGGAACAGGGGAGAGGAGAGCGGGATGCCCGGAGCCGTGCAGCCGGTGGAGCGCCAACTGCCCACGGAGGAGGCCCAGGATCTGCTGGCGCTGGTCCGTGAGCTGATCCAGCGGGAGATCGCCCCGCACGCGGCCGACGAGGAGGCCGCGGGCCGCTTCCCGCGTGAACTCTTCGCGCTGCTCTCGGAGTCGGGCCTGCTCGGACTCCCCTACGACTCCGCGTTCGGCGGCGGCGACCAGCCCTACGAGGTGTACCTCCAGGTCCTCGAGGAGCTCGCCGCGGCCCGCCTCACCGTCGGCCTCGGCGTCAGCGTGCACTCCCTGTCCTGCCACGCCCTCGCGGGCTACGGCACCAAGGAGCAGCGGGCCGAGCACCTCCCGCAGATGCTGGGCGGCAAACTCCTCGGCGCCTACTGCCTGTCGGAGCCGTCCTCCGGCTCCGACGCCGCCTCGCTGCGCACCAAGGCGGTGCGCGACGGCGACGACTGGATCCTCACCGGTACGAAGGCCTGGATCACGCACGGCGGCGTCGCCGACTTCTACACCGTGCTCGCCCGCACCGGCGGCGAGGGCGCCAAGGGCGTCACGGCCTTCCTGGTGCCCGGTGACGCGCCGGGCCTCTCGGCGGCCGTCCCGGAGAAGAAGATGGGCATGAACGGCTCGCCCACGGCGCAGCTCCACTTCGACGGGGTCCGCGTGCCCGACGCCCGCCGCCTCGGCGACGAGGGGCAGGGCTTCGCGATCGCCCTGTCCGCGCTGGACTCGGGGCGGCTCGGGATCGCGGCGTGCGCGATCGGCGTGGCCCAGGCGGCGCTGGACGAGGCCCTGAGGTACGCGACCGAGCGCCGGCAGTTCGGGCGGCCCATCGCCGACTTCCAGGGCCTGCGCTTCATGCTCGCCGACATGGCGACGCAGATCGAGGCGGGCCGGGCGCTGTATCTGGCCGCGGCCCGGCTGCGGGACGCGGGCAAGCCCTTCTCCAAGCAGGCCGCGATGGCCAAGCTCCTGTGCACCGACGCCGCGATGAAGGTCACGACGGACGCCGTGCAGGTCCTGGGCGGCTACGGCTACACCGCCGACTTCCCGGTCGAGCGCTATATGCGCGAGGCCAAGGTGCTCCAGATCGTCGAGGGCACCAACCAGATCCAGCGCATGGTCATCGCCCGCCACCTCGCAGGGCCCGACTCACGCTGACCCGGGCCGCAGGCCGAAGGAGCTCTGCGGGGCGGGACTGATCAGCAGCCGGGGGTCCGGTCCTGGCGGGCGGGTGCGCCGCTCTCCGTCCGGCTCCGGGCCGGGATCCGGGGGGACCGGCGGGACCTGCGGGCGCCGGGCCCGGCCGTAGGGCTCGTGGCCGCCGCCGGGCTGGGCGTCGTCACCGGGGCCGCGCGTGCCGTACGGGGAGCCCCGGCCCGTCTCGTACCGCGAGCCGGGCGCCAGGTCGTACGAGGAGCCGAAGGCCGTGTCCTGGCCCGTCCCGAAGCGGTCCGCGAACTGGCCGCTCGGCGCGGGTGGGGCCGCGAGGCGCACCCACTCGGGGTCGTGGCGCCCCGGCAGCGTCCGGCCGCGGTCGGCCCAGTGGCGGATCAGCGCGCGGTAGATCGGCGGGTCCTGGGGCGGCGCGGGCTGCGGCGGGGGAGGGGGCGGCTGGTGCTGCGAGGCGTAGCCGGATGGTGCGTACGAGGTCTGGGGGGAGTACGGGGCCTGGGGTGCGTACGACTGCTGATGTGCGTAGGGGGATCGGTGAGGAACCGATTCTGCGATGGAGGGCTGCGGCGTCGGCGTGCGGCGGTGCTGGCCTGCCGGAGCATGGGTGGGGGTCATGTCCGGCCAACGCGCGGCCCCGTGGCCAGGTCACCATCGGGTCGAATCGAGAGTGCGTTCAGGGTCCGCCGCCGCGCGGCGCACGCGTCGCACCGCACCAGCGCCGCCGTACGCGGCGGCACGCCGTCGCGGTCGCACGCGCCGCCGGCGCCTCGCACGCCCGCCACCCGGGTCGCACGCGCCCGGTGCTGACACGTGTATGGCCCCCGCACGTCATCTGACGTACCGTCAACTCCGGTCCGGGCGCGCGCCGTCCGCACCTTCCGAGCACCCTGTCCCCCAGGGAGGCACTCCGTGCCGGACGACCGCCCCGTGCCCCTCGACGAGTACCCCGTCCACCAAGTCCCGCTGTCCATGAAGCACGTGGCCACCGGCGACCGCAACGCCTATGACCGGTGCATCTTCCACCTCTTCGACCACCGGGGCCGGGCCCTGCTGATCCTCGGCCTCGGCGTCTATCCGAACACGGGCGTCATCGACGCGTACGCCACCCTGCGCACCGGAGATGCGCTGCACGCCGTACGCGCCTCCGACGCGCTCGGCGACGACCGTATGGAACTCTCCGTCGGCCCCCTCCGCATCGTGGTCGAGGAACCCCTGCGCAGGTTCCGGCTGACGTGCGCCGCCGACCCCGACGACGCGGACTCGCTCGGCTACGACCTCACCTGGCACGCCGACTTCCCGGCCCTGTGGGAGCCGCACCACCTCCAGCGGCGCGGCGACCGGCTCACCCTCGAAGGCCGCCGGTTCGTCCAGGCGGGCCACTGTGCCGGAACGATACGCCTCGGCGGCGAGGAGATCCCGGTGACGGCCGGGGAGTGGACGGCGACCCGGGACCGCAGCTGGGGCGTGCGGCCCATCCCCGGCGAGGAGGGCGGCCGCCTCGCCGAGGAGCACCCCACGGACGGCTTCCACTGGATCTGGTGCCCGGTGCGCTTCGACGACCGCTTCCTGATGGTCGTCACCCAGGAGGACGCCGACGGCTACCGCACCCTCAACGACGCGACCCTGGTCCGCCCCGGGGACCGCGACCGCCAGCTCGGCTGGCCCCGGGCCGACGTCGTCTACCGCTCCGGCACCCGGCACCCCGAGTCCGCGGTCATCCACCTCACCGACCCCCTGACCCACAAGCCGATGGAACTCGGCGTCGAGGTCCTCACCTCGCTGCCGCTCGCCGTCGGCGCGGGATACCCGCCCGCCGACGACTGGCAGCACGGCACCTGGCGCGGCCGCTCCTGGTGCGAACGCCGCACCTACGACCTGTCGGACCCCGCGGCCCACCCGCTGGCCGCGTACGGCGTCATCGACCACGCGGCCCGCTGCACCCTCGACGGCCGGGTCGGCCACGGGATCTTCGAGCACGGCACCTTCGGCCGCCACGACCCCAGCGGCTTCACCGGCTTCGGCTCCGTCGCGCCCTGAGCGGCGCCCACGGGCCGCCCCCTGAGAGGAGCCCCGACATGGCCACCGCACCCCGGCCCCGCACGACCACGCGCGACCCCGAGGCGCTCGCCCGCCGACTGACCGACTGGCTCGGGACGCGGCTGCCCGGCGCCAGGGCCGTCGACGTGAGCGTGCCCGAGTCCAACGGCATGTCGAGCGAGACGCTCCTGTTCACGCTCGACCACCCCCGGCCGCCCGTGCGCGCCTGCGCGGCCCGGCTCGCGGCGGACCCGGCCGCGTACACGGTCTTCCCGGTGTACGACATGCCGCGCCAGTACCGCACCCTGCGGCTCGTGGCCGAGCGCACCGACGTGCCGGTGCCGCGGGTGCTGTGGCTGGAGGAGGACCCGGGGCCGCTCGGCGCGCCGTTCTTCGTGATGGAGCGCGTCACGGGCCGGGTGCCGCCCGACGTCATGCCGTACACGTACGAGGGCAACTGGCTGCACGCGGCGAGCGACGCCGAGCGCGCGCACCTGGAGGACGCCACGATCCGCGTCCTGGCCCGGCTGCACGACCAGGCCCCGGCCGGGGAGGCGGCGTTCCTCGCGCTGCCCGGCGACGGCGACCCGCTGCGCCGCCACGTGACGGCCCAGCGGGCGTACTACGCGTGGGTGGTGCGGGGCCTGCCGCGCTCACCCCTGATCGAGAGCGCCTTCGCGCGCCTGGAGGACCTGTGGCCGGCCGACCCCGGCGAGACGGTCCTCAACTGGGGTGACGCCCGCATCGGCAACATCGTCTACGAGGGCTTCGACCCGGCCGCCGTGCTGGACTGGGAGATGGCCTGCCTGGGGCCGCGCGAGGTCGACCTCGGCTGGACCGTGTATCTGCACCGGTTCTTCCAGGACCTGACGGCGGGCTTCGGCCAGCCCGGGCTGCCCGGCTTCCTGCGCCGCGACCGCGTCGAGGACCGCTATGCGGAGCTGACCGGCCACCGGCCGCGCGACATGGACTTCTACACGCTGTACGCGGCGCTGCGGCACGCCGTCGTCATGCTGCGCGTCGCCCACCGGCAGGTGCACTTCGGGGAAGCCGTGGTGCCGGACGACCCCGACAAGCTGATACTGCACCACGAGAGCCTCGCGGCGATGGTGCGCGGCGACTACTGGTGACGGCCCGCCGCTGGTCGACGGGCCGCCCCTGCTGTCCGCCGGAGCGGCCCCTCAGGCCGCGCGGCCGAGCTGCCGCTGCCGGGGCACCCGGATCGGGCGTGAGCCGGGCCCGCCCACGTGCGAGAACGGCTGCGTGCGCCAGTCCAGGCCCTGGGGGAGCGTCAGGAGCCGGGCGGCGTCCTGCTCCTGGGGCTCGGGCGTCTCGTCCGCGGACTCGGCCTCGGCCGCGGGACGGCCGGTGCCCGCACAGACGGTGAGCCCGAAGGGGTTCCACGGCGTGGGGCACAGGGCGTGCTCGGGCAGGACGTCCTCGTCCGCCAGGAGCGCGATGGGCTGCCCGCAGTCCGGGCAGGTCACGTGATACATCTCCAGGGTGTCGTAGGCGTCGAACTCCTCGTCCTCGGCGTCGGCGGGTTCGACGCCCTCCGGTGCGGGTTCGAGCAGTTCTACGGCCTGCTGCTTACGGCGCGCGGTACGACCGGGGCGCTTCAGGTTATGCATGGGAATCTCCCCCTCGGGTGGGCCGACAAGGCACTGCGGCCTCGACCACAGCAAGCACTTCCCGTCCCGTCATGGCGGTAATCACGGCACTTCTACGGACCCGCCCCCTGATGTGTGGCGTTCGTCACATGCCGGATGAAGATGCCGCTGTGCGCGGGGCGGCTCCCGAGGGGTGCGCAGGTATGCGGACGTGCGAGGAGTCATGCGGAGCGATCCCCTCCCGCGGCCCTGCCCGCCGCCGCGTCCGTGGCACCGGGAGCCAGGGCCGCGGGCGCCCTGCTCGCGCCGCTCCGCCGCCCGCGCGGGCGGCGCCCGGGGCCCGTCCCGGTGGCGTTCGGGTGTCCCTCAGGTATCGGCGGGGATCAAGGGCACTGTAGGTTCGGCGCATGGAGGAGCTGGACCGACAGATCGTGCAGCTGCTCGTCAAGGACGGGCGGATGAGCTACACCGACCTGGGCAAGGCCACGGGCCTGTCCACGTCTGCCGTGCACCAGCGGGTGCGCCGGCTCGAACAGCGCGGGGTGATCCGCGGGTACGCCGCGGTCGTCGACCCCGAAGCCGTCGGCCTGCCGCTCACGGCCTTCATCGCGGTGAAGCCGTTCGACCCCAGCGCGCCCGACGACATCGCCGAACGCCTGGCCCCGGTGCCCGAGATCGAGGCCTGCCACAGCGTGGCGGGCGCGGAGAACTACCTCCTGAAGGTCCGGGTCGCCACCCCGCACGAGCTGGAGAACCTACTGGCCAGGCTGCGCTCGCTCGCCGGGGTCTCCACCCATACGACGGTCGTCCTCTCCACGCCCTACGAGGCGCGGCCGCCGCGGATCTGAGGCCCCCGCAGGGCCTGCGCGGCGCGCCCGGCCCGGCGCGCCACCCCGGCGGCACGGCGCCCTCGCGCAGGCGCGAGACTGTCCTCATGAGCGAGCGCACCACCCCCGAGAGCGGGCCCCGCACCGTCCTGCTGCGCGGCGGAGAAGTCCACAGCCCCGCCGATCCCTTCGCGACCGCGATGGTCGTCGAGCGCGGCCATGTCGCCTGGGTCGGCTCCGAGGGCGCGGCCGACGCCTTCGCGGACGGCGTCGACGAGGTCGTCCACCTCGACGGCGCCCTCGTCACCCCCGCGTTCACCGACGCCCATGTGCACACCACGGGCGCCGGCATCGCGCTCACGGGCCTGGACCTCTCCCGGGCCGGGAGCCTGGCCGAAGCGCTCATTCTCGTCCGCGAACACGCCGCCGCGCGCCCCGACGACCGCGTGCTGCTCGGCCACGGCTGGGACGCCGCCCGCTGGCCCGACGGCCGCCCGCCCACCCGCGCGGAGCTCGACGAGGCCACCGGCGGCCGCCCGCTGTACCTGTCGCGCATCGACGTGCACTCCGCCGTCGTCACCACCGCCCTCCTGGACCTGGTGCCCGGTGTCGCCGACACGGCCGGGTACCGCGCCGACGCGCCGCTGACCGCCGCCGCCCACCACGCGGTGCGCGAGGCCGCCCACGGGGCCCTCACGCCGCTGCAGCGGGCCGAGGCCCAGCGCGCCGCGCTCCGGCACGCGGCGTCGCTCGGCATCGGCTCCGTGCACGAGTGCGCGGGCCCCACCATCTCCAGCGAGGACGACTTCACCGGGCTGCTGCGCCTGGCCGCCGAGGAGCCCGGGCCGCGCGTCGTCGGCTACTGGGGCGAGCTGGGCGCCGAAGGCGTCGCCCGCGCGCGGGAGCTCGGCGCCCGGGGCGCGGCCGGCGACCTCTTCGTGGACGGCTCGCTCGGCTCGCACACGGCCTGGCTGCACGAGCCGTACGAGGACGCGGACGCCGCCGGCCACACCGGCAACGCCTACCTGAGCGCCGCCGACGTCGCGGACCACGTCGTCGCCTGCGCCGAGGCGGGCCTCCAGGCGGGCTTCCACGCCATCGGGGACGCCGCCGTGACCGCCGTGACCGACGGCGTGCGCGCCGCGGCCGACAAGGTCGGCCTCGGCCGCGTCCGCGCCGCCCGGCACCGCGTCGAGCACGCCGAGATGCTCACCCCGCGGACCATCGCCGCCTTCGCCGAGTTCGGCCTGACCGCCTCCGTGCAGCCCGCGTTCGACGCGCTGTGGGGCGGCGACGGCATGTACGCCCGGCGGCTCGGCGCCGAGCGCGCCCGCGCCCTCAACCCGTACGCGGCCCTGCTGCGCGCCGGGGTGCCGCTCGCCTTCGGCTCCGACAGCCCGGTGACCCCGCTCGACCCGTGGGGCACCGTGCGCGCCGCCGCCTTCCACCACACCGCCGAGCAGCGGGTGTCCGTACGCGCCGCCTTCACCGCCCACACCCGCGGCGGCTGGCGGGCCACCGGCCGCGACGACGCGGGCGTCCTGGTGCCCGGCGCCCCCGCCGACTACGCCGTGTGGCGCACCGGCGAGCTCGTGGTCCAGGCCCCCGACGACCGCGTCGCCCGCTGGTCCACCGACCCGCGCTCCGGCACCCCGGGGCTGCCCGACCTGACGCCCGGCACCGAGCTGCCCGTCTGCCTGCGCACGGTGGTCGCCGGAGAGACGGTGTTCGTACGGCCGGGCGAGTGACGCCGGTGCGACCGCGCGGCTCCGAACGGGGCCACGCGGCGCGTCGCGCGCGGCCGGGTCCCTCGCCACTGACCTGCTGATCTACCAGAACCCCGCAGGTCACACGGCTATTGACAGACGGCCGATGTGCACGGGTAGTTTCGGCGCGTCCACCACAGGACGTCCGACCGGTGAACCTGCACGCAGTCGTCGAACGCCGCTGGGTCACGGGTGGCGCGCCGCACCGGCGCACCACCACAGGGAGCCAGGTCCAGCGCCCGCGACGCCCGGGCGCGGGAACGCGATCACCGGGGCAAGGGCGTCCCTCCCGCTCCCTGGGAGCCAGGGGGAGGTGCGACCCGGGTGGGGCCCGGACGCTCAGTAGACAACGGCTCTCGGTCGATCCGCAGCCAGCGGGTCCCAGGCCGGCCCGAAGGGCACCGGGCCCCTACCCGCAGGATCGCTTCCGCACCGGTACCGCCCCGGCGCGGGGGCCGCACCCGTGGCGTCGCGAGAGCCCCAGGCACGGGCCACTATGGTGGTCCCCTGCGTACGAACGAAGGGGCAGTAGTGAGCAACGGCGGCGGGATCAGCGAAGCAGCGGACGAGGGACGGCAGTTCGGCCCGCTCGGCCAGGCCTTGGTGATCATCCCGACCTACAACGAGGCGGAGAACATCCAGGCGATCGTGGGCCGGGTGCGCATCGCCGTGCCCGAGGCGCACGTGCTCGTCGCCGACGACAACAGCCCCGACGGCACCGGGAAGATCGCGGACGAGCTTGCGGCCGAGGACGACCACGTCCACGTGCTGCACCGCAAGGGCAAGGAGGGCCTCGGCGCCGCCTACCTCGCGGGCTTCTCCTGGGGCCTGGAGCACGGCTACGGCGTCCTGGTCGAGATGGACGCCGACGGCTCGCACCAACCCGAGGAGCTGCCGCGCCTGCTCACCGCCCTCAAGGGCGCCGACCTGGTGCTCGGCTCGCGCTGGGTGCCGGGCGGACGGGTCGTCAACTGGCCCAGGTCGCGCGAGTTCCTCTCCCGCGGCGGCAGCACGTACTCCCGGCTGCTCCTCGACGTGCCGATCCGCGACGTCACCGGCGGCTACCGCGCCTTCCGCCGCGAGACCCTGGAAGGGCTCGGGCTCGCCGACGTGGCCTCCCAGGGCTACTGCTTCCAGGTCGACCTGGCCCGGCGGGCCGTCAAGGCGGGGTACCACGTCGTGGAGGTGCCCATCACCTTCGTGGAGCGCGAGCTCGGCGACAGCAAGATGAGCCGCGACATCGTCGCGGAGGCGCTGTGGCGGGTCACCGCCTGGGGCGTGGGGGAGCGGGTCGGCAAGGCCCTGGGCCGCAAGCCCTCCGACCCCCGCTCCTGATCACCCCGCTTATCCCGGTCTGAGCCGGGGCCAGGCACACTGGGAGCATGACGACTGGCGCACCGCCTCCCCTCAAGCCCGCACGGCCCCGGCGCTCCCGCGTCCTCAGGTTCCTGCCCCTCGGCATCGCCGCGTGGCTGGTCCTGGAGATCTGGCTGCTCACGGTGGTGGCGGGCGCGTCGAGCGGGCTGACCGTGTTCCTGCTGCTCGTGGGCGGCCTGGTGCTCGGTTCCTTCGTGATCAAGCGGGCCGGGCGCCGCGCCTTCAAGAACCTGAGCGAGGGGCTGCGACAGCAGCAGCAGGGCCTGGCGCCCGCGCCGGACCAGGGCGGCGGCAGCGCCCTGACCATGCTCGGCGGGCTCCTCATCATCCTGCCGGGCCTGATCTCGGACGTCCTGGGCCTGCTGCTGCTCGTGCCGCCGCTCCAGAAGGTCCTCAGCCGCAGCGCCGAGCGGGCCTTCGAGCGCAAGCTCACCGCGGCCGCGGCGGCCGCCCCCGGCGGCCTCGGTGACGCCTTCCAGCAGGCGCGCATGCACCGTCCCGACGGCAAGGTCGTCCAGGGCGAGGTGATCCGCGAGGACCAGCCACCGACGCGTCCGAGCGGCCGTCCGGGCGACCCCCAGCTTCCTCGCTCGTAAGCCCCCTACCACCAGGCCAAGGCCCTCTGTCCCGCGCGGGACAGAGGGCCTTGGCCTGGCTCCGCACGAGGGGCGCGACGCCGTCCCGCCGGGGGGCGGATGCGCGACGAGGGCCGGGCCCGCTGCAGAGCAGCGGGCCCGGCCCTCGTCGTTACTGCTGAACCGCCGCGCGCCTATGCGGACTTGCGGCTGTCACGCGGGTGCACCGCGATGTTCATCGCGCCGGACCTGAGGACCGCGAGGCGCTCCTCCAGGACCTCCTCGAGCTCTTCTCGAGTACGGCGCTCCATGAGCATGTCCCAGTGCGTACGCGCGGGCTTGCCCTTCTTCTCCTCCGGTCCGTCGCCGTCCACGAGAAGTGCCTGGGCCCCGCAGACCTTGCACTCCCACTCCGGCGGGATCTCCGCCTCGACCGAGAACGGCATCTCAAATCGATGTCCGTTCTGGCATGCGTACTCCACGGCCTGGCGCGGGGCCAGGTCGATGCCGCGGTCGGTCTCGTAGCTGGTCACCACGAGGCGCGTGCCGCGAAGAGCTCGCTCACTCATGAATCGTGCCTCCCGGGCTTGTCGCCCACAGGACAGGTGTCGCTGTCGTCGTCATCCGGACAACGTCCGGTCGGCGGTAAAGATTCCCGTACCGGGCCATGCGTCGCCGTCGTATGCCGCCCCTTGTTGTACCCACCGGCGCCCGGTTTGTCACATCTGACAACAGATGTCACCCAGCGTTGCCATAAACTCAGCACGCAGTAACGGTCCGCCTGGCAGGCCAAAGGCGTACACTACCGGCCTTCGGCCCTCGTTGCTAAATCAGGCCCGGAATCGGCTGGTCCGCGCCCTGGGTCGGGGCGGTCAGACCCAGGTGCCGCGGTCCTTGAGGACGTCACGCAGCGTCTCCGTCTCGTCCGTCATGATGCCGTCGACCCCCAGATCGAGCAGCGCGTGCATCCGGGCCGGGTCATTGACCGTCCACACGTGGACCTGGAGCCCGCGCGCGTGGGCGGTGCGCACGAAGCGGTGATCGACCACCCGGACCCCCGACTGCGCCTCGGGCACCTGCGCGCACACCGCGGACACCCGCGGCACCGCGGGCAGCCCCAGGGAGCGCAGCCGCAGCGCCAGGACGCCGCGCGTGCCGTACGACGTGGCGAGGCGCGGACCCGCGAGCCGCTGGGCCCGCGCCACCCGTGCTTCGGAGAACGAGCCGACGCAGACGCGGCCCCAGGCGGAGGCGCGCTCGATCAGGTCGAGCAGCGGCACGAGCGCGGGCTCGGCCTTCACGTCCACGTTCCAGCGCGCCTCGGGGAACGCCTCCAGGAGGTCCTCGAAGAGCGGCACCGGCTCACGGCCCGCCACGCGCGCGTGGCTCACCTCGCGCCAGGGCAGGTCCGCGATGCCGCCGGTCCCGTCCGTGACCCGGTCGAGCGTGGCGTCGTGGAACGCCACGAGCCGGCCGTCCGCCGTGGCGTGCACATCGGTCTCCAGATACCGGTAGCCCTGGTCGACGGCGCGCCGGAACGCCGCCGCGGTGTTCTCCAGGCCCTCGGCCGCGCCTCCCCGGTGGGCGAAGGCCAGCGGCCCCGGATGGTCGAGGTACGGATGGCGTACGCGCGTGGTCACCCACGCAGTATCACCCGCTCCGATGGCGCGCCCGCGGCCACCACGCCTCCGGCGGGCGGCGCGGGGAGGGCGAACAGGCGCAGGAAGAACTGGGCGAGCGGGCCGATCGTCACGGCGTACACGACGGTGCCCACGCCGAGGGTGCCGCCGAGCACGAAGCCGGTGACGACCACCGCGACCTCCACCAGCGTGCGCATCAACCGGATCGAGCGGCCGGTGCGCTCGTGCAGGCCCGTCATCAGACCGTCGCGGGGGCCGGGGCCGAACTTCGCCGCGATGTAGAGGCCGGTCGCCACCCCGTTGAGGACGATGCCCCCCGCCATCAGCGGGATCCGTACGCCGAGCCCGTGCGCGTCCGGAACGAGCGCGAGCGTGCCGTCCATCGCCAGGCCCACGACGAAGACGTTCGACACCGTGCCGAGGCCCGGCCGCTGCCGCAGCGGGATCCACAGCAGCAGCACCGCGGCGCCCACGAAGATCGAGACGACGCCGATGGACAGGCCGGTCCGCTCGGCCAGGCCCTGGTGCAGCACGTTCCACGGCTCCAGGCCGAGCCCCGAGCGCACGAGCAGCGCCGAGCTCGCGCCGTACAGGACCAGGCCCGCGTACAGCTGGAGCAGGCGTCGGGCGAGCCGGCCGCCGCCCGGCACTCTGGGCAGGGACCGGCCCCGGTGCTCCGGGGCCGGGGCGGACGGAACTGGATGCTCCCTGGACAAGTGGTGCCCCCCGTGGTGGTAGTGGCCTGACTCATGACACTCTGTGGCGTGGTGCAAGGCGCCAACCATGGCCAATTCGATGAAGGTGGACTGGGATCATGGCTCAGTGGACATCGGCGGTGGGCTCGACCCAGCTCGCCCGGCTGCTCACCTCCCAGCAGGCGCGCCCGGCGGGCGCGGGCACCCGCCGCCCGCCCGCCTACCGCGCCCTCGCCGACGGCATCAGGCTCCTCGTCCTGGAAGGACGCGTCCCCGTGGCCGCGCGCCTGCCCGCCGAGCGGGAACTCGCGGTCGCGCTCTCCGTGAGCCGCACCACGGTCGCCGCCGCCTACGAGGCGCTGCGCACCGAGGGGTTCCTGGAGTCCCGCAGGGGCGCGGGCAGCTGGACCGCCGTCCCGGCCGGGAACCCGCTCCCCGCGCGCGGGCTCGAACCTCTGCCGCCCGAAGCCGTCGGCTCCATGATCGACCTGGGCTGCGCGGCCCTGCCCGCCCCCGAGCCCTGGCTCACCCGCGCCGTGCAGGGCGCCCTGGAGGAGCTGCCTCCCTACGCCCACACCCACGGCGACTATCCGGCGGGCCTGCCCGCCCTGCGCGCCATGCTCGCCGAGCGCTACACCGCGCGCGGGATACCGACCATGCCGGAACAGATCATGGTCACCACCGGCGCCATGGGCGCCATCGACGCGATCTGCCACCTCTTCGCGGGCCGCGGCGAGCGCATCGCCGTCGAGTCGCCCTCGTACGCCAACATCCTCCAGCTGATGCGCGAGGCGGGAGCCCGGCTTGTGCCCGTCGCGATGGCCGAGGGGCTGCGCGGCTGGGACCTGGACCGCTGGCGGCAGGTGCTGCGCGACGCCGCGCCGCGCCTCGCGTACGTCGTCGCGGACTTCCACAATCCGACCGGCGCGCTCGCCGACGAGGACCAGCGCCGGCAGCTCGTCGACGCGGCGCGCTCCGCGGGCACCGTCCTCGTCGTCGACGAGACCATGAGCGAACTCGGCCTCGACGACGTCGAGATGCCCCGCCCCGTCTGCGGGTTCGACCCCGCGGGCGCCACCGTCATCACCGTGGGCTCGGCCAGCAAGGCCTTCTGGGCGGGCATGCGCATCGGCTGGGTGCGGGCCGCGCCGGACGTGATCCGCAGCCTGGTGGCGGCGCGCGCGTACGCCGACCTGGGCACGCCCGTCCTGGAGCAGCTGGCCGTCAACTGGCTCCTGAGCACCGGCGGCTGGCGCGAGGCCGTGAACGTGCGCAGGGAGCAGGCCCGCGACAACCGCGACGCGCTGGTCGCCGCGGTGCGCAGGGAGCTGCCCGGCTGGGAGTTCGAGGTGCCGCACGGCGGCCTGACCCTGTGGGTGCGCACCGGCGGCCTGTCCGGGTCGCGCCTGGCAGAGGTCGGCGAACGCGTCGGCGTCCGCGTGCCGTCCGGGCCCCGCTTCGGCGTGGACGGCGCCTTCGAAGGCTATGTACGGCTGCCGTTCACGGTCGGGGGAGCGGTCGCGGACGAGGCGGCGGTGCGCCTCGCGGCGGCGGCACGCCTGGTGGAGAAGGGCGCGGGCGGAGGGATGCAGGCCCCGCAGTCGTTCGTGGCGTGAGGGGGCGGGGCCGCGTGCGTGCGGGGGCGGGGCCCGGTGGCCGCCCCGCGCCTCAGCTCTCCGCGGCGGCGGGTGCCGTGGTGAGGGCCGCGTCCGCGGGCCTCGTGCGCCCCGGGAGCAGCTCCAGGACCGCCCGCCGGTGCGCGTCGCTCGTCGCGTCGTCGTACGGGTCCGGTGTCGCCGGGACCTGGAGGCGGTGCACCGGACCCGTGCCGAGGCGGGCGTAGCCGCGGCCCGCGGGGACCTCCGCCGTGGGGGTCGTGGGCGGCGCCGTCCCGAGGAGCTGTTCCAGCTGGCCGGGGGTGGCGGGGCCGAGCACCACGCGCGCGCGGGTGTGCTGCCGCACCGCGTCGCTGAGGGCGTCCACGCTGTCGAGCTGGTCGGCCACCACGACGGTGACGCCCGCGGCCCGGCCGTGCCGCAGGGGCACCTGGAGCAGCGACTGGGGGTCCCGGTGCCCGTCGGCCGCGGCCAGGTGGCCGAGCGTGCTCGGGCGGTCGAGGAGGATCCACAGCGGGCGCCTGGTGTCCTCGGGCGGCGGCTGGCCCGCCTGCCGGGCGCGGTTGGCGGCGATGAGCCGCCGCTCCGTCTCGTGCGCCGCCCACTCCAGGCTGGCGAGGGCCCCGGTCAGCCCGCACTCGACGGCCAGGACGCCGTCGCGCCCGGTCAGGCACGCGTAGTCGCCGGTGCCGCTGCCCTCGACGATCACCACGTCGCCGTGCTGGAGGGCCTGCAGGGCGATCGAGCGGAGCAGCGTGGTGGTGCCGCTGCCGGGCGTGCCGACGGCGAGCAGGTGCGGCTCGGTCGAGCGCGGGCCGGTGCGCCACACGACGGGCGGTACGTCGCGCTGTTCCTCGCCGTCGGCCACGGGCAGCGTGCGCTGGACCGAGGTCGGGTCGGTGAAGCCGAGGACGGTCTCGCCGGGGGCGGTGACGAACCGCTGGGCGGCGATGTCGGTGGGCAGCGGCGGCAGCACGTCCACGGTGAGCGCGTTGCCCTCCTCGTCCCACTCGAAGCGGTACTCGCGGCCGCGGCCCGACTTGGCGTGCAGCAGCTGCTCGATCCGCGCGCGGGACTCGGCCTCCCCGTCCGTGAAGTACGCCGGGTAGCGCACCACGAGGTGGGACACGCGGCCGGTGTCGTCGAACTCGTAGGCGGGGAAGGCCTTTTCCCACTCGCCGCCGTGCGTGAACAGCGGGCTGGGGTCCTCCGGGACGGAGAAGTACGGCACCAGTGCTTCGTAGAGGGACTGCAGGCGCTGCACCTGCCCATCGTCCGGGCCGGTGGGCGCGGGGACGGTGCGCTCACGGCCCTTCCAGGCGGCCGCCGCCATCAGGCTGATGACGGCGAGCAGCGGCCCGTAGGGAATGAGGGCCACCACCAGGACCACCGAGGCCACGAGGAACAGCAGCGGGCCCCGCCGGTCCTTGGGGGTCGCGGACCACTTGCGCCGCCCGGCTCCGGCGAGGCGGCGCAGCCCTCGGGTGATGGTGATCAGCGGGTGCAGGACGTCGGTGGCGCTGTCGGCGGCCGACCGGGCCAGCTCGCGGCTGCGCGCGATGTGCTCCCGGCTCCGGGCGATCTGGGCGGTGCCGTTGCTCAGGATGCGGGGGAGAGGGCGCCGGGCCACGTCGGTCTCCTGGAAGTGGTGGTGAGGGGCTCAGCCGTCAGAACTTGATGCCGCCGAGCAGGCTCGCGAGGCTCGCACTGCCCGCCTGGATGCTCGGCGCGATGGCGGTGCCCGCGAGGAAGAAGCCGAAGAGGGCGCAGACCAGGGCGTGGGAGGCCTTGAGCCCGTCCTTGCGGAAGAAGAGGAAGACGATGATGCCGAGCAGCACGACTCCGGAGATGGACAGGACCATGAGAGTTCTCCTGATTGAGGGGGACAGTCACCATCAGTACTTCCAGGCTCACAGCATGTATCCATACGAGATGGGGTGCAAATGGGGGAAATTATCGAAATTTCCCCTGAACGGCGGCGGGTCGCCGGGCCGTCCTGGGAGAGGGGCGGGCGGTCGGCCGCGCCCGCGGTGATCTTTGCCGCGGACGCGGTCGGTCATGTGCCGTGACGGGCAGTACCCTGTCGATTCACTCGTACGGCTGCACGGCTGCGCAGCCGGGAACCATCTGGGCCCCAGCACGCGCTGGGGCCCGGCTCACGCGCATCGCGAAAGGCGGGCACCACCATGGGCGAAGCCCTCGACCCCGAGGTCGTGGAGCTGGCGGGCAAGATCTTCGATCTGGCGCGCGCCGGCGACACCGACGCCCTCGCCGCGTACGTCGACGCGGGCGTCTCCGTGAACCTGACCAACGACAGCGGCGACTCGCTCCTCATGCTCGCCGCCTACCACGGGCACGCGCCCGCGGTGCGGGCCCTCGTCGAGCGCGGCGCGGACGTCGACCGCGCCAACGACCGGGGGCAGACGCCGCTCGCCGGCGCCGTCTTCAAGGGCGCGGACGACGTGGTCAGGGCGCTGGTCGACGGGGGCGCCGATCCGGCCGCGGGCACGCCGTCGGCCATCGACACCGCACGGATGTTCGACAAGGTCGAGCTGCTCACGCTGTTCGGGGCCGCCTGACCGGGGTACTCGATCTGGTGCGACGGGGGCGCCGGAAATGTGGTCGCGGCGGGTGTAACCGCTGGGTCATCATGACGACGTGATTCACGGACATGACGTCGGGGCAGGAGTTGCCGCAGCGCGTGGCCCGTGATCGGCCCGAACCCGGACCTGGTGTCCGGCATCCCCCCGGGCCACCGACGAAAGGCAGAGGAAAATGGTCTTCGACAAGCAAGAGACGGCGGGCGGCCCGACGTGTTGGCGCACGGCCAGGTAATGCGGATTCCCGGTTGCGTCGACGCTTGATGTGAGGCTGTTTCCCATGTTCGAACCGGTCATAGCGCCCAGCGGTACGCTGCTCGGCCTGCTGCAGAGGGGCCGCGGCGACGGCACCCTGCACGCGCTCACCGCACCCCGGGCCGAGGCGCTCGCCGCCCTCGACCACTGTGTGCTCAACGACCCGCGGCACGACTGGCAGGTGGAGAACCGCTCCCTGTACTACGCCCGCCTGTACCTCGATCTGAACGGTGAGCTCGACGCCGTCGAGCGCCACCTCTTCGACCCCGAGGACGCCCTGGTCACGGACGACTCGCGCACCGGCCTCGCGCTCTCGGTGCTCGGCCATCTCGCCTCGTACGACCGCCCGGACGCCCTCAGGCTGCTGCGCCGGTACGCCGAGCACGGCAGCAACTGGGCCTGGGCCCTGGACGAGCTGGCCCTGCGCGACGACGACGCGGCGCTGCGCGCCCTCGCCGGGCCCGTGCTCGCCCGCTTCTCACCCGACGCCGAGGGCGAGGCCGCCCTCACCGTCGCCGTCCGCGACGCCTTCGAGCCGCGGCCCTGGCGGCTGTGGGCCGAGGACCCCCGCCCGGAGATCGGCGCCCGGGTGCGCGCCGCCCGGGAGCGCGGCTCCTTCGACCGCTGGCAGCGCCAGCTCGAGCCCGCCGGGCCGCGGCCCGGCTGGAGCGTCAAGGCCGTGCTCGACTGGGCCCAGGAGGGGCTCGAACGCGGCGCCGCGCTGCACGTGCCCGCGGCCCGCTGCCTGAGCGCCGTCGCCGGGCCCGAGGACCGCGCCGAGATCATCGCGGCGGCGCGGTACGGCGCGGACGGGGCGCGCGGCACCGCCCTGCGCTATCTCGCCGACGTGCACGACCCCGACGTGCTCGACCTCATCGAGGAGGCAGCGCGCAGCGCGTCGTCCGCCGTCGTGGAGGTCGCCGCCGAGACCTTCGAGCGGATGCGCTCCGTCGCCGCCGTGCAGCGGGCCCGGCAGTGGGCCGGACGCCCGGACGTGCTGGGCGCCGCCGCCGGGCGCGTGCTGGCCTGCCGGGGCGGCGCCGAGGACAGCCAGCTGGTGCTCGCCGCGCTGCGCGAGGCCGTGCGCGGCGAGGGTCCTGACGCGCCGACGCTGTGGCCGCTGGTCGACGGCGCCGGACGCCTCGGCATCGGCTGCGCGGCGCCCGTCCTGCGCCACGTCTACCGCGAGACCGCCTCCTCCCACCTCAGGGGCCGGGCCGCCGGGGCGCTCGCCGCCACCGACCCCTCCTTCGCCGCGGGCTTCGCCGTCGAGTGCCTCTGGGACTGCGAGGAGACCACCCGCGAGGTCGCCGCACGGCACGCGGAGACCGGCGACGCGCGCGTCGTCGCCCGGCTCAGGCGGCTCGCCGCCGATCCCGCCGAGGAGGACGAGGTCCAGTCCGCGGTGCGCAACCGCATCGGTCCTGACGCGCCCGCCGTGTGAGCGCCCGGCGCGCGGCGGCGAGCCAGGACCTGAGGGGCCGACCGTCCCCATGACGGCAGGGCCATGGGCCGCCGCCGCGCGCAGGACGCCCCCGGCCGTGGGCCTTCCCCGTGCGCAGGACGTCCCGGACAGGGGCCACCGCCGCGCAGGACGTCCCGGACACGGGTCACCGCCGCGCAGGACGTCCCCGGCGTGGGCCCCCGCCGCGCGGAGCGGAACGCTCATGGGACGTTCCTCGCCAGGAAAGATCCACGTTGACGTGGGCACGCCCCATCTGACGACAACACCGGTATGCGTGTCGTCATCGTCACCGAGTCCTTCCCGCCAGATGTCAACGGCGTGTCGCACTGCGCCCTGCAGACCGCGCGGCAGCTCGTCGCCCGCGGCCACGACCCCCTGGTCATCGCCCCGGCCGCCGTGCCCGGGGCCGAGCCCGACGGCCGCGCGCCGTGCCCCGTCATCCGCGTGCCCTCGCTGCCGCTGCCCGGATACCCGCAGGTCAGGGTGGCGCTCCCGAGTCGCCGCCTGGCCGCGGCGCTGAGCGCGCACCGGGCCGAACTCGTCCACCTCGCCAGCCCGTTCGTGCTCGGCGCCCGGGGCATGACCGCCGCGGCCCGCCAGCGCATCCCCACCGTCGCCGTCTACCAGACCGACCTGGGCGGCTACGCGCGTACGTACATGGGCATGGGCGAGGCCACGGCGTGGCGGCGCATCCGGGCCGTGCACGCCGCCGCCGACCGCACGCTCGCACCGTCCTCCGCGGCCCTCGCCGACCTGGTGGCCCACGGCGTTCCCCGGGTGCGCCTGTGGCCGCGCGGCGTGGACACGGACCGCTTCCGCCCCTCGCTGCGCGACGAGGCGCTGCGGCGCGAACTCGCCCCCGGCGGCGAACTCCTCGTCGGCTACGTGGGACGGCTCGCCCCGGAGAAGCACGTCGAGCTCCTGGCGCGGGTGTGCGGCCTCAAGGGAGTGCGCGTGGTCGTCGTGGGCGACGGGCCCAGCAGGGCCGCGCTGGGCGCGGCGCTGCCCGGCGCGCTGCTGCTCGGGCGCCGTACCGGCGGCGAACTCGCCCGGACCTTCGCCTCCTTGGACGTCTTCGTGCACACCGGGCCCCTGGAGACGTTCTGCCAGACCGTGCAGGAGGCCATGGCCAGCGGCGTTCCGGTGGTCGCCCCCGCCGTGGGCGGGCCGCTCGACCTGGTCGTCCCCGGCCGCACCGGGAGCCTCGTCCCGCCGGGCGACGCCGAGGCGGTGCGCGACGCCGTCTGGGCCATGGCGGCCGACCCCGCCCTGCGCGCGGCGTACGGCGCAGCGGGGCGCGCCGCGGTCGAGGGGCGGACCTGGGACGCCGTCGGGGACCAGCTCGTCGGGCACTACGAAGAGGTCCTCGCGGAGCGCACGGCGGTGGCGGCGTGAGGCCCGGGACGAGGCGGGCGCCCGGAGCGGGTGCCGCGGCCGAGCCGGCGGGTCCGGGGGCCGTGCGGCGCGGGAGCCTCGACCTCGTGCCGCGCACGGGCCCGGCCCCCGTGCGGCCCGACGGGCCGTTCCCCGTGCGGCACACGGGCCCCCTGCGCATCGTGCGCATCGCCAACTTCGTGACGCCCTCGTCGGGCGGCCTGCGCACCGCCCTGCACGAGCTGGGCCGGGGCTACCGGGCCGCCGGGCACGAGCCCGTCCTGATCGTCCCCGGGGAACGCGCCCGTGAGGCCGACACCGACCAGGGGCGCGTCGTGACGGTGCCCGGCCCCGAACTGCCCGGCACGGGCGGCTACCGCGTCCTCGCCGACCGGCGCGCGGTGGCCCGCCTCCTGGAGCGCCTGGCCCCGGACCGCCTCGAAGTCTCGGACCGCACGACGCTGCGCTGGACCGGGGCGTGGGCGCGCCGCGCCCGGGTTCCGGCCGTGATGGTCTCCCACGAGGCCGCCGACGCCGTGATGCGCACCTGGGGACTGCCGCCGCGCCTGGCCCGGCGGGCCGCCGACTCCCTGAACTCCCGTACCGCGTACGCCTACGCGCGCGTGGTGTGCACCACCGAATGGGCCGAGCGCGAATTCGTCCGCATAGGGGCGAGCAATGTCGTACGGGCTCCCCTGGGAGTCGATCTGCGGGACCGGCGCCCGGAGCTGCGGGACGCCCGGCTGCGCGCCGCCCACGCGCGCGAGGGCGACGTCCTGCTCCTGCTGTGCTCCCGGCTCTCGGTGGAGAAGCGGCCCGGGAGGGCCCTCGACACCCTGGCGGAGCTGCGGGGGCGTGGCGTACGCGCGGTGCTGGTCGTCGCCGGGGACGGGCCGCTGCGCCCGCGCCTCGAACAGCGGGCCGGGGAGCGGCGGTTGCCGGTGACCTTCCTGGGGCACGTCGCCGACCGCGCCGCGCTCGGCGCGCTCCAGGCCACCGCCGACGTGTGCCTGGCGCCGGGGCCCTGCGAGACGTTCGGGCTCGCCGCCCTGGAGGCGCTCGCGTGCGGCACCCCCGTCGTGGCCAGTGCCTCCTCCGCGCTCCCGGAGATCGTGGGCGGGGCGGGGGCGGCGGCCGCCGACACGGCGGACGCGTTCGCGGACGCGGTCCAGGCCGTCCTCGGCAGGCCCGAGCGGGACCGGAGGCGGAGCGCACGCGCGCGGGCGGAGGGCTTCGGCTGGGACGCCGCGGTGGCGGCGTTCCTGGCGGCCCACGACGCGGGCGCCGTGGCGCAGCCGGAGGCCCCGGGTGCCGTGGCGCTGCCGGGGCACGGCGGTGCCGGATGAGCGCCCTCACCTACGTGGCCCTGGGGGACTCGCTCACCGCGGGCGTCGGCGACCCCGTGGACGGCGCCTGGCGGGGCTGGGCGGCCCTGCTGGCCGCGGGCATCGGCCCGCCCGAACGGCCCGTGGAGTTCCACAACCTGGCTGTGAACGGCGCCAGGACCTGGGACGTCCTGCACCGCCAGACCCCCGAGGCGCTGGCCCTGCGACCCGGCCTGGTGTCCGTCGTCGTGGGCGTCAACGACACGCTGCGCCACACCTTCGACCTGCGCGCCGTGGCCGCCCGCCTCGACGAGGTCTACGGCACGCTGACCGGGCGCGGCGCCGCCCTGCTCACCGCCTGTCTGCCCGACCCCGGAGCGATGCTCGGGCTCCCCGGCGCGCTCGGCCGCCCGCTGGCCCGGCGCCAGCGCGCGGTGAACGCGGTCGTGCACGCGCTGTCGGAGCGCCACGGCGCGCTGCACCTGCACGCCGCCGACGAGGAGTGGGTGGCCGACCGCACCCTGTGGAGCGCGGACCGGCTGCACCCCGGCGAGCGCGGCCACCGGGTGTTCGCCGCCCGCTGCCACGCCCTGCTCGCCGCCGAGGGCCTGGCCGTCGGGCCGCCGCCCGGGCGCGAGCCCGAACTGCCGCCGCCCACCCGCTCGGCGAGCCTGTGGTGGCTGGCCACGGCAGGCACGGGGTGGGTCGCCCGGCGCTGCACCGACCTGCTGCCCCAGCTCCTCGCCCTGGCCGCGACGGAGGTGCAGCACGGGCTGTGCGGCACCAGCGGCGGCCTCGACGTCCGGGCCGCGCGGTCGGTCGCTGCGGCGCTCACCGGGCTCACGGTCGCGGAGAGCCGGCCGAAGGCGGCGTGAGCGCCCCCGTGACCACGAACCGCACCGGTGTCCCCGGCGCTGCCTGCGCCGCTCCCGCCAGGTCCGCGCGCCGCACCACGCCCACCACCGGATAGCCACCCGTGGTCGGGTGATCGGCGAGGAACACCACGGGCCTGCCGTCCGGCGGCACCTGGACCGCGCCGAGCACCATGCCCTCGCTGGGCAGTTCCCCGCTCACCGCCCGGTCGAGCGGGGGCCCCTCCGTACGCAGGCCGATGCGGTTGCTCGCCGACGCCACGCGGTACGCGCGCGTGGTGAGGGTCCGCAGCGCCCCGGGCGTGAACCAGTCCGCACGCGGCCCGGCCGTCAGACGCAGCACCAGTTCGCCCGGCGGCGCCGGGTGCGGGACGACGTCCACGCGCGCGTGAGCCGGGGCCGCGTCCCCCAGGGGGAGCACCGCCCCGTCCGTGAGCGGCGGCGGCCCGAGGCCCGACAGCAGGTCCGTGGAGCGGCTGCCGAGCACCGGCTCGACGGCCACGCCGCCGCTCAGGGCGAGATATCCGCGCACTCCGGAGACGGCGGTTCCCACGTCGAGCAGGGCCCCGGCGGGCACCCGTACCGGCATCCCCCAGGGCGCGGGCCTGCCGTCCACCGTCACCGGGCACGGCGCGCCGCCCACCGCGACGGTGACCGCGCAGCGAGGCCGCACCGCACAGCCGTTGAGGGTGGTCTCCAGGACGGCCGCTTCGGGAGGGTTGCCGACGAGACGGTTCACGAGCGCGGCCGCCGGCCGGTCGAGGGCTCCGGAGTGCGGCACCCCCAGGTGGGCGTGGCCGGGCCGCCCCTCGTCCTGCACGGTGGTCAGCGCCCCGGAGCGCACGACGACGAAGGCCCGGTCGGTCATCGGGCCTCCGGGACGAAGCGGACCCGCGCGCCGGGCGTCAGGAGCGCGGCCGGTGCGCGCGCGTCGTCCCACAGCACGGCCTCCGTGGTGCCGATCAACTGCCAGCCGCCGGGCGACGTGCGGGGGTACACGCCTGTGTAGGGCCCGGCGAGGCCCACGGAGCCCGCGGGCACCGCCGTACGCGGCGTGGCCCGGCGCGGCACGTCCGGCAGCCCGCCGAGGCCCGTCAGATAGCCGAAGCCGGGGGCGAACCCGCAGAAGGCGACGCGGAACTCGGCCGCCGCGTGGATCCGCGGCACCTCCCGCACCGGCACCCCCCACAGGGCGGCGACGTCCGCCAGGTCGGGGCCGTCGTACCGCACGGGCAGTTCGAGGACGTCCTGCGCGCGCGGGGACAGCGGCGGGATCTCCCAGGTGGGCAGGCGGGCGGCGAGCCGCTGGGGGGCGTCGAGGCCGTCGAGCAGCACCGTACGGGCCGCGGGGACGATCTCCCGCACCGTGAGCTCTCCGGCGGCGCGGCGGCGCAGCAGCTCGGCGTGCAGGGCCTCCGCCGCGCTTCCGTCGGACAGCTCGACGAGCAGTGCCCGTTCGCCCATCGGCAGCACCGTCATGCGCGGCCGGGCGCGGGAGTCGCTCACGCGAACGCCTCCACCCGGACGCCCGCCGCCTCCAGGCGCGCGCGGACCTGCCGGGCGAGGCCCACCGCTCCCGGTGTGTCGCCGTGCAGGCACAGGGAGCGCGCGCGGACCGGGACGCGCTCTCCGCTGTGCGCGGTCACGGTGCCGGAGCGGGCGATTCCGACGGACCGTTCCACGACGGCGTCGGCCTCGGTGATGACGGCGCCGTCCGTGCCGCGCGGCACCAGGGTTCCCTCGGCGGTGTACGCGCGGTCGGCGAACGCCTCGGTGACGACGGGGAGTCCGGCCTTCTCCGCCGTCTCCAGGAGGCGCGATCCGGGCAGGCCGAGCACGGGGACGCGGTCGTCGGCGAGCAGCACCCCGTCCACGACGGCCGCCGCCTGCTCGGCGTCGTGGACCACCCGGTTGTAGAGCGCGCCGTGCGGCTTCACGTACGACACGCGCGTGCCCGCCGCCCGGGCGAACACCTCCAGGGCGCCGATCTGGTAGGCCACTTCGGCCGCGAGCTCCAGGGGCGGCACGTCCATCGCGCGCCGCCCGAAGCCCGCCAGGTCGCGGTACGAGACCTGGGCGCCGATCCGCACGCCCCGCTCGGCCGCCCGCTCGCACACGCGCCGCATGGTGGCCGCGTCGCCCGCGTGGAAGCCGCACGCCACGTTGGCGCTGGTGACCACGGACAGCAGCTCCTCGTCGTCGGTGAGCCGCCAGCGTCCGAAGCCCTCGCCGAGGTCGGCGTTGAGGTCGATCGAGGCCCAGGTCATGAACGTCTTCGCTCCTGTTCGTTGTCGCGTGTCCACGCGTGCGTGCGCGCGGCTTGCCGCTCCGGTCAGGCCACGCGGTACTGCTCGTCGCGGGCGTCGGTGAGGAACATCCGGCCCGGCGCGTGCGTGAGTGCGAACGGCGGCCGGGAGGCCATCACGGCGGCCTGCGGCGTGACCCCGCACGCCCAGAAGACCGGGATGTCGTCGGGCTCGGCGTCCACCGGGTCGCCGAAGTCGGGCTCGCCGAGGTCGGCGATGCCGAGCCCGGCCGGGTCCCCGCAGTGGACGGGGGAGCCGTGCACCGCGGGCAGCAGGGAGCTCTCCTCGATCGCCGCCGCCAGGTGCGCGGGCGGGACCGGGCGCATGGAGACCACCATGGGTCCCTTCAGGCGCCCCGCGGGCCTGCACGGCCGGTCGGTGACGTACATGGAGACGTTGCGGCCCTGGTCGATGTGGCGCAGCGGCACGCCCGCCGCTGCGAGGGACCACTCGAAGGTGAAGCTGCACCCGATGAGGAACGCCACCAGGTCGTCGCGCCAGTGCGCGAGTACGTCGGTGGGCTCGTCGACCAGCTCGCCGTGGACCCACACGCGGTAGCGCGGCAGGTCCGTGCGCAGATCGGCGCCCGGGGCGAGCGGCGTGGTCCAGGAGCCCGCGTCGGTGACGTCAAGGACCGGGCACGGCTTGGGGTTGCGCTGGCAGAACAGCAGCATCTCGTACGCCCAGTCGGCCGGGACGGCGATCAGGTTCGCCTGGGTGTGCCCCGGGGCCCAGCCCGCCGTCGGGACGCTGAGGCCCGCCCGGAACCTCGCGCGTGCCTCCGCGGGGGTCACAGCAGCTCCCTGCCGCGCGTCTCCGGCAGGCCCAGCAGGGCGACGACGGCGAGGGCGTACCCGAACGCGCCGAAGATCAGCGCGCCGCCCGTGCCCCAGCTGTCCGCCAGGAAGCCCACCGTGGTGGGGAACACGGCGCCGATCGCGCGCCCGGTGTTGTACGTGAAGCCCTGTCCGGTGCCGCGCACGGCGGCCGGGTACAGCTCGCTGAGGAACGAACCGAAGCCGCTGAAGATGGCCGACATGCAGAAGCCCAGCGGGAAACCGAGCACCAGGAGAAGGCCGTTGGCGCCGTCGGGGATGTTCGTGTAGGCGACGATGCTGGCCGCGGAGAGGAAGGCGAACAGGGTGATGTTGCGCTTGCGGCCCAGTTTGTCGGTGAGGTACCCGCCGGTGAGATAGCCGAGGAAGGCGCCGGAGATCAGGAACGTCAGATATCCGCCGGTGCCGACGACCGTGAGGCCGCGGTCGTCCTTGAGGTAGGTGGGGACCCAGGTGGCGAGCGTGTAGTAGCCGCCCTGGACGCCGGTGGACAGCAGGACCGCGAAGCACGTGACGCGCAGCAGGTCCGGCTTGAAGATGGCCGTGAAGGAGCCCTTGTCGGCGCTCTTCTCGCGCGCGGCGGCCGCCTCCGGGGCGTCGTGGACGTTGCGGCGCACGTAGACCACGAGCAGCGCGGGCAGGGCGCCCGTCCAGAACATCACGCGCCAGGCGACGTCGTCGTCCAGGAACTGGAAGACCAGGGTGTACACGATCGCGGCGAGGCCCCAGCCCACCGCCCAGGCGCTCTGGATCGCGCCGAGCGTGCGGCCGCGGTTCTTGGCGCTCGCGTACTCGGCGACCAGGATGGCGCCGACGGCCCACTCGCCGCCGAAACCGAGGCCCTGGAGGGCGCGGAAGAGCAGCAGGGTCTCGTAGTTGGGCGCGAAGCCGCAGGCGACGGTGAACACCGCGTAGGTGACCACCGTGATCATCAGGGCCTTCACGCGGCCGATGCGGTCGGCGACGACGCCCGCGACGGCGCCGCCCACGGCGGACACGACCAGCGTGACGGTGGTGAGCAGGCCGGTCTGGCCGCTGTTCAGGTCGAAGTACGCCTTGAGGGCGACCATCGTCAGCGGCAGCGTGAAGTAGTCGTAGGAGTCGAGCGCGTACCCGCCGAAGGCGCCGGTGAAGGCGCGGCGGCCGCGCGGCCCGAGCGCGCGCAGCCAGCCGAACGCGCCGTCGTCGGCGGGAGGCCGGGCCTCGCCGGGGGAGTCGTCGACGGATATCGGGGAGGGCGGTGGGGTCGTGCTCATGGGCACCTCGCAGAGGGGTTGGCGGTGCTGGAGGGTGCTTCTGATGAGCGGTGCCGAAGGGGGTCCGGGAGCGCCGCGGGTGCTGTTGACGGGCTGAGCATGGCGGCCCCCGGCGGGGAGGCGGGAGCCGCTTGCCGGACAACGTAGAGGATTGTTCAACGATCCCTCAATACCCGTGTTGTTTCGTTCTTGTCTCTGCGGTTGAATCCCGGCATGGCTGAGGGGATCGCTGAGCATGGCTGAACTGACGGGTCTCGCCGACGACCGCGCGCTGCTGGGCCGCACCAGCACCGCCGAACGCGTCGCGGACATCCTGCGGAGCCGCATCGCCGAGGGGTACTTCCCGCCCGGAACACGCCTCTCCGAGGACAGCATCGGCGGTGCGCTCGGCGTCTCCCGCAACACCCTGCGCGAGGCCTTCCGGCTCCTCACCCACGAGCGGCTCCTCGTCCACGAGCTCAACCGGGGCGTGTTCGTACGCGTCCTGACCGTCGACGACGTCGAGGACATCTACCGCATCCGGAGCCTGGTCGAGTGCGCCGTGGTCCGTGGCCTCGGACCGCCGCCGTACGCCGTCGACGGACTCGCCGACGCGGTCGCCGAGGGCGGGGCGGCGGCCCGCGCGCGGGACTGGAAGGGCGTGTCCACCGCCAACATCCACTTCCACCGCGAACTGGTCGCGCTCGCCGGCAGCGACCGCACCGACGAGCTGATGCGCAGCGTCTTCGCCGAACTGCGCCTCGCCTTCCACGTGGTGGACGACCCGCGCCGCCTGCACGAGCCCTACCTCGCCCGCAACCGGCAGCTCCTGGAAGCCCTCCGGGCCGGCACCGCGCCCGAGGCCGAGCGGCTGCTCGCCGAGTACCTGGACGACTCGCGCCGCGGCCTGGTCGACACCTACGCGCGCCGGGTGGCGGAGGGCGGGCTCGGCGGGCGCTGACGCGGCCGCGGCGGGCGCCGCCGCGCACCCGGGGACGGGGCGGCGGGGTATCCCGGGGCGGCGCGCGTCCCGGCCCGGCGGCGGGCCCGGTGGGCCGTGCCCGAGGCCGGGGCCCGCACGGTGCATCTGCGTCGTTTCGACCGTTGTCAGACCGAGGACCTAGTCTGTGCACCGTGACTTCGCCTGCCGTACCGGATACCGCTCCGCCCCAGCTCAGCGCGGGGCCGCGGCCCGCGCCGGGCCCGGCCGCCGACGAGGGCCTGGCGCGGCGCCTGCGCGCGCTCGCGTGCACGGCCCCGCTGCACGACCTGGACGCCCGCAAGGCCAACCTCGCGGGGGAGTACTCGGTGTACGCGATGGCCGAGGTGGCCCTGTCCGCCATCGACCTCGTCACGCTGAACATGGACTTCGACACGGGCGCCGACCACGAGCAGATCGTCGCCCGCCTGCTGCCCCGCGTCGCCGCCCAGGCCCCGCGCCGCCCGGCCGCCGAGCACGAGCGCGTCGCCCGCTGGGTCCTGGAGAACCTGATCAACGTCGGCAGCGTCGACCGCGGCTTCCGCGCGGTCTACGGCACCTTCGACCCCGACGGGACGTACGTCCGCAGGGACTACGACTTCAAGCTCATCGAGGAAGTCCCCGGCTACGGCGGCGGCGTCTACCTCCGCACCACCGACGAGGCCGTGAACGTCCTGGTGGGAGCCCTCGACACGGACGTCACCAGCGCCCAGATCGCCGCCGAGGTGAAGCTGGAGGTGCTCATCAGCAGGGGCCGCCTCGCCGACGCCCAGCTCGCCGCCGAGCAGGCGCGCTACCGCACGGTCCAGTACTCCGAGACGCTCCGCAAGGCCCTCGACGCCACCCGGCGCAACGTCCGCGCGGTGGACTGGCTGCGTGCCGTCCCCGACATGATCGCCGAGGCCCTGGACCACGTGGCCGACCGCTACCGCCACGAGAACGCGATCCTGACCAACATCCGCAAGGCCCGCGACGAGTCCGAGGACCCCGAGCAGAAGCGCCGCGCCGCCGAGCTCGTCGACATCGTCAAGGACTGCATCCGCCGCCACACCCAGCTCCAGTCCCGGCTCCTCGAAGCGGGCCCCCTGTTCCGCGCCGAGCAGGACCGGCAGGCCTTCGCCACCCCCGCCGCCCGCACCGGCCTCGACCTGTACGGCCAGCTCGTCGCCCCCGTGCTGCCGCTCCCCGCCGAGCAGGCCACCCGCGTCACGGACGCCTTCTTCGCCCACGGCACGGGCCTGCGCACCCCCGTGTCCGTGCGCGTCGGCGACCTCGTCGACATACTCCTGACGCCGCCGATGGAGCGCGAGCACCTGGGCGCCGAGATGCCCGAGCCCGACCTCATCGCCACCCCCGACGACAGCCGGTTCAGCGAGGAGCAGCTGGCGAGCGCCATGGAGCTGCTCGCCCTGCCGCCGGACGCGCCGCGCAGGCTCTCCGGGCTGCTCGCCGACGCCCGCCGCCGCGACCCCGAGCTGCCGTACCTGGTCGCCCTGCTCGCCGTGCACGCGGCGAGCCCGCCGGTGGGCACCGCCTACCGCCAGGGCGAGGAGCAGCTCCTGTTCGCCGTGGACGACGGCACGGAGCTGGACGACCCGGAGTTCGGCGGCGCCGACCTCGTCGTCGGCACCGCGCTGCTCGACGCCGCGGGGATGGCCGCCGACCGCACGGAGGCGGCATGACCCCCCGGGCCCGCGGCACCGCACCGGGCACCCCAGGAGACGTACGACCGACCATCCGCAGCAAGGAGCCGCAGCCGTGACCGACCACCCCGCAGAGCACGCCGCGTGGGGCGAGCCGGACTCCGCCCCGGCCCCGGCCACCACGCCCGCCGTCACCCCAGCCGACGCCGCCGACGCCGCCCGGCTCGTCGCCTTCGGGCTCCAGCCCAAGCTCCAGCCCGCCCGCGACCAGGAGTACGGCGAACTGCTGCGCCGCTACCGCGAGGACCCGCCCTTCGCGCGCCTCGCCGACGCCGTCGCCACCGGGCTCGGCCTCGTCGTCCTTGAGGTGTCCCCGCGCGCGGGGATGGCGGTCACCGCCGCCGAGGACTCCGTGTTCGCCGTGCGCATGGGCGACTACGCGCGCCGCGCCGCCGCCGACTCCACCGACCGCTTCCTGCACGGCCTCGCCCACCTCGCCGTCGCCGCCATGGCCTTCCCGCGCCCCGAGGACCTCGCCGACGACGGCTACATCGGCCGCGTCACCGTCAACGGGGTCGACGCGTTCGTCCGCCAGGTCTGCCGCCGCCTGGAGGAGCGCGCCGAGGAGCAGGGCGAGAACACCGACCCGGCGACGAACGCCCCCGGCCTGGAGGCCGCCTGGCGCGTCTGGGCCCGGCGCAGCTCCACCGGAGCCACCAAGGACGCGCGCAGACTGGCCGGTTCGACCACCGGCATCGTCGGCAAGGCCGCCGCGTTCCTCACCGACTCCGGCTTCCTCCAGCGCACCGGCGACGACTCCGGCGGGACCTACCGCACGACGGCCCGCTACCAGCTCCAGGTGCGCGACATGGCGGGCAGCGCCGCCATGGCCGAGCTCCTGGAGCTCGGCGTCGTCCCGGTCACCGACGGCTCCGCGACGCTCCTGCCCCCCGACGACACCGACGACCTGGAACTGGTGGCCGACGCGGGCCTGCCGTTCCACTCCTGACCCCCGGGCGGGCCCCACCACCGGGGAGCGCCCCCACCGCCCCGCCGTTCCGCACGAGTCACCGACCGACGACTTACGACGAGAGTCCGCCGCCATGTACGAGCTGTCCCGGGTCCGCCTCTACTCCATCGGACCTGCCGGCGCACGCTACGCCGACACCGTCCTCGACCTGCGCGGAGTCGGCGACGTGGTGCCCGACCCCGCGCCCGCGCAGGCGGAGTTCTTCGAGGAGGAGCCGGTCGGCCCGCCGCGCAGGCCCGCGCCCGCGGGCGTGCTCTTCCTGGAGAACGGCGGCGGCAAGTCGGTCCTGCTCAAGCTGATCTTCTCGGTGATGCTGCCGGGCCACCGCAACACCCTGGGCGGCGCCAGTTCCGGCGTCCTGCGCAAGTTCCTGCTGGCCGACGACTGCGGCCACGTCGCCCTGGAGTGGCAGCACACGCTGACCGGCGAGTGCGTCGTCGTCGGCAAGGTCAGCGAGTGGCGCGGCCGCCAGGTCTCGAACGACCCGCGGAAGTTCGCCGAGGCCTGGTACTCCTTCCGGCCGGGCCCCGGCATGAGCCTGGACTCGCTGCCCGTCGCCGAGTCCACCGCCGTCAGGGCCGCCGCTGAGGGCGCGTCCGGCGCGCAGGGCCGCCGCCGCACCATGAAGGGCTTCCGGGACGCCCTGACGGAGGCGGGCAAAGCGTACCCGCACCTCGAAGTGCACTGGGAAGAGATCCACGACCGGTGGAACGAACACCTCGGCGACCTGGGCCTCGACCCCGAACTCTTCCGCTACCAGCGCGAGATGAACGCCGACGAGGGCGAGGCCGCGGGCCTGTTCGCCGTCAAGAAGGACTCCGACTTCACCGATCTGCTGCTGCGCGCCGTCACGGACACGCGCGACACGGACGGCCTCGCCGACCTCGTCCACGGCTTCGGCAACAAGCTGGGCCGCCGCGCCGAGCTGATCGCCGAGCGGGACTTCACCGCGGGCTCCGTCGACCTGCTCGGCCGCATCGTCGAGGCCGCCGAGACCCGGGCACGCGCGCGTGACGTGCACGCGGGCGCCGAGCGGCGCACCCGCACCCTCGCCCGGCGCCTGTCCGCCCGGGGCGTCGAGGAGCGCGGCCGCGCCGCCGACCTCGCCGAGCAGGTCACCGCCGCCGCGCACACCGTCACCACGGCCGAGCAAGCCCGCGAGCGCTCCGCGCTCATCTCCGCCGAACTGGCCTACCGGCACGCCTCCCTGGCGCTGACCGTCGCCGAGAAGGCCGCCACCGCCCAGCGCCGCGAGCTGGCCGACGCCCGCACCCTGCACGCGGCGTGGCAGGCCGCCGAGGCCGTCCTGCGCCACCGGGCGGCCGCCGACCGCTCCGCGCGCGTGGCCGCCGCCATCCGCGAGGCCGAGCGGGACGCGGCCCCCGCGCTCGCCGCCCGCGCCAAGGCCGCCGCCGACCTCGTACGGGCGCTGCACACGGCGGCCGAGGGCGCCGAGGCGCACGCGAACGAGGAGGAGGAGCGCTCCGCCGTCCTCCAGGAGACCGGCGAGGCCGCCCACCGCGACGCCACCGCCGCCGCGACCGAAGCGCAGCGCGCCCGCAGCGAGACCGGCCACCTGCGCCAGCGTCTGGCCGAGGTCGAGCAGGAGACCGCGGAGGCCGTCCGCGCGGGCTGGCTCGACGACAGCGAGCCCGACGCCGACCCGGCGCGCGCCGCGCTCGCCGCGAGCGACGCCGAGAAGTCCGCGGTCGCCGCCTGGGACACCGCCCGCGAGGCCGGGAGCAGGGCCGCCGAGCACGCCAAGGAGGCCGCCGCCGCGGAGGCCCGCGCCGAGCTGACGGCGGCCCGCGCCGCCGACGCCGCGACGGTCGCCGAGCAGGCGTACGACGGGGAGCGGCGGACCGCCGAGTCCCTCGCGCGCGACGAGCGGCTCGCGGAACTCCTCGGCCTGCCCGGCACCGCGGGCGCGCCCGGCGCCGGGGTGCCGCAGCCGCGCCGCGCGGCCGCCGACGACGCCACCGGCGGCACGCCCGAGGGCGAGGCGCCCGCAGACCACGAAGGCCGTGCCGACGAGGCCCTCACCGCCGAGCACCTCGACCACAGCGCCGACGATCTGCGCGTCCTCCTGGAGGACCGGGTGGCCGCCGCCGAGCGGCAGCTGTTCGAGCTGCGCACCGCCGCCGCCGACGACTCCCGCATCCTCGGCGCGCTCGGCGACGGCGGGCTGCTGCCGCCGGGGCCCGACGTCCTGGCCACCGTCGAGTTCCTCGGCGAACACGGCATCCCCGCGCTGCCCGGCTGGCGCTATCTGGCCCAGGCCGTCGACCCCACCGACCACGCGCGCGTGCTCGCGGCCCGGCCCGAGCTCGTCGACGGTGTCATCATCACCGACCCCGACACGCACGTACGGGCCCGCGAGGCGCTCTCCGGCGCGGCCCTGCTGCCGCGCTCGACGGTCGCCGTCGGCACCGCCGCCGCCCTCCTCGCCCCGGCCCCCGCGGCCGACGCGGAAGCCGACGGCGACGTCTTCCTCGTACCGCCGAACCCGGCCATGCACGACGAGCACGCCGCCGACGAGGAGCGGCAGGCCCTGCGCGCCCGCGCCACCCGGCGCGACGACGAGATCCGCGTCCTCGCCCAGCGCCTGGCCAAGGACCGGGAGCTGGCCGCCCGGCTCGCGTCCTGGCGCTCCGGCTGCCCGGCCGGACGCCTCGCCGAGCTGGCCGCCGCCGCGCGCGCGGCCCGCTCCTTCGCCGAGGAGGCCGAGGCCGAGCTCGCCGAGGCCCGTGCCGCGCGCGCCGAGGCCGACGAGGTCGCGGGCGACGCCGCGCGCGTGCGGGACGAGCGGCAGGAGGCCGCCCAGCGCGCCCGCCGCGCCGCCGACGCGCTCGCGGGCCTGGCGTTCCGGCTGCGCGAGCGCGCCGGATGGCAGACGAAACTGCGCGAACTGGCCGACGAGGCCGTGGAGTCCGAGGCCCGCGCCCAGGCCTGCCTCGACCGGGCCCGCGCCGCCGACGAGGACCGCCGGGCCGCGCAGCGCGCCGCCGACGACGCCCGCCGCACCGCCCGCGCGCTGCGCGCCGAGCGCGCCGAGATCGCCGGCGCCCCCGAGGACATCGCCCTCGACGAGGACGCCCCCAAGACCTCGCTGCCCGCGCTGCGCGAGGCCTACCGCGCGGCCTCACAGCTGTACGAGAAGGTCGGCGTCGGCGCCGACCTGCGCGCCGAGCAGGCCCGCGCCGAGAGCGACGAGTCCGCCGCCCTCGCCGAGCTCGACCGGCTCAGCAACAAGGTGCGCACCCGTGCCGCCCAGCTCCTCGAAGGCACCGACGGCGCCGACGGCCCCTCCCGGCAGGCCGCCGCCGCGCGCGCGGAGGCGCAGGTCCAGCTCCTCGAGTCCCGCGCGTCCGCCGCCAGCGAGCAGCTAGGCCGGCTGCGCGGCGAGGCCGAGCGGCACGCGCCCGAGGACGGCGACGCGCACACCGAGCTGCCCGCCGACCTGGTGCCCGCCGACGCCGAGCAGGCCCAGGCGCTGCTGCGCACGGCCACGGGCGAACTGGCCGCCCACAGCGCGGCCCTGACCCGGGCCAAGGAGGCGCACGCCGCGCTCCTGCGCACCCACCGCGCCACCGAGGAAGCGGCCGGAGGCTTCGACGAGACGGCCGCGCTCCTGCGCGACCTGCTGCGCGAGCACCCCGACGCGGACGCGGAGGAGCAGCCCGAGCCCCACCCCGGCACCCTGGAGGAGGCCCGTCAGGCCGCCGCCGAGGCCCGCCGCTCGCTGCGCGGCTGCGCCGCCGACCTGTCCGCGGCCGAGACGGCGGTGCGCGAAGCCAGTGACATCCTCGTCCGGCACGCCAACTCCACCCGCTACGAACAGGTGCGCACCCCCGCCCGCCAGCAGATCCGCGAGCTGCCCGCCGCGGCGCTGCCCGAGCACGCCAAGAAGTGGGCGGAGGCCTTCGCGCCCCGCCTGCGCGTCCTCACCGACGAGCTGGAGCAGCTGGAGCGCAACCGCGACAGCATCGTCGACCGGCTGCGCGGCCTCGTCGAGTCGGCCCTCGCCACCCTCAGGTCCGCCCAGCGCCTGTCCCGGCTCCCCGAAGGCCTCGGCGAGTGGTCGGGCCAGGAGTTCCTGCGCATCCGCTTCGAGGAGCCCGACCAGGCCACCCTGGTGGAGCGCCTCGGCGTGGTCATCGACGAGGCCACGCGCGCGGCCGTGAAGAAGAACTCCGACCTGCGAAGGGACGGAATGTCCCTGCTGCTCAGGGGAGTTCAGGCCGCCCTGGAGCCGCGCGGCATCGCCGTGGAGATCCTCAAGCCCGACGCGGTGCTGCGCGCCGAGCGCGTCCCCGTCGGTCAGATGGGCGACGTGTTCTCCGGCGGCCAGCTGCTCACCGCCGCCATCGCCCTGTACTGCACGATGGCCGCCCTGCGGTCGAACGACCGGGGCCGCGACAAGCACCGCCACGCGGGCACGCTGTTCCTCGACAACCCCATCGGCCGCGCCAACGCCACGTACCTCCTGGAACTCCAGCGGGCCGTGTCGGACGCCCTCGGCGTACAGCTGCTGTACACCACGGGGCTGTTCGACACGACCGCCCTCGCCGAGTTCCCGCTGGTCATCCGCCTGCGCAACGACGCGGACCTGCGGGCGGGCCTGAAGTACATCAGCGTCGAGGAGCATCTGCGCCCCGGTCTGCCGCAGGAGCAGCAGGCCCCGGCCGAGGAGACCGTGCACGGGGAGATCACGGCGACACGGATGTACAAGCGGCCCGTCACGACCTGAGGGCGCGTGGGGCAGCGGCCTCCCGGGCTTCGGGGGGCGCCGTGCTCAGGCGATCCGTCGGGTCACCCAGGCGTGGAACTCCCCGATGTGGTGCTCGGTCGGCACGAGCACCCCGCCGTGCCGGTAGGCGCGGGAGCTCATCGCGGGCTGGGTCCGCTCGCACGCCGCGAAGTCCTGCTCGTTGACCCGGTGGAAGAGCTCCACGGACTTCGACAGATCGGCCCCGCGGGCCACGACGTCGGCTGCGTACAGCCAGTCGCACTCGACGACCGTGCGGTCCGCGGCCAGCGGGACCATGCGGTGCAGGATCACGTGGTCCGGTACGAGGTTCACGAACGCCGTCGGCCTGACAGTGATCGCGTAGTAGCGGCGGTCCTGCTCGTCGGCGACCCCCGGGAGGCGCCCGAAGCCCGCGCTGCCGTCGACGGTGAAGCCGCGCACCTCGTCACCGAAGGCCGCGCCGTGTCCGACGTAGTACTGCGCGGCGTAGCCGTCGGTGAACTCGGGCAGGACGTCGGTCAGTTCGGGGTGGATGGTCGCGCAGTGGTAGCACTCCATGAAGTTCTCGACGATCAGCTTCCAGTTGGCGCGCACGTCGTAGCGCACCCGCCGTCCGAGGGCCAGGTCCTGGAGGCGGTAGCGCTCGATGGCCGCCGGGTCGCCCAGGCGCGCGGTGACGTCGCCGACCACGGTCTCCTCGAAGGACGGCGGCTCGTCGGCCAGACACACCCAGGCGTAGCCGAGCCACTCCCGCAGCGCCACCCTCACCAGGCCGTACGCGCTCCGGTCGACGTCGGGCATCCTGGTGAGGTTCGGCGCCGCGACGAGCCGCCCGTCCAGGTCGTACGTCCAGGCGTGGTACGGGCACCGCAGGCTGCGCCGCACCTCGCCCGCGCCGTCGGCGCACAGCCGGGCGCCCCGGTGGCGGCAGACGTTGAGGAAGGCGCGCAGTCCGCCGTCGCGGGCACGGGTGACCAGGACGCTCTCGCGGCCGACCTGGACGGTGCGGTACCCGCCGGGCTTGTCGAGGTCGGCGGCGCGTACGGCGCACACCCACAGGGCCTCGAAGACGCGCTCCTGCTCACGCGCGAACACCTCGGGGTCGGTGTACGAGCGGCCCGGCAGGGTCGCGAGGAGACTCCTGGACACCTGGGTCGTCACGTCGGTCCTCCTAAGCGGGCGCCGGGGCGGGCAGCGGGCCGGTGATCCGGCGCGGGTCGAACAGCTCGACGGGGTGTGCGGTGGCGCCGTCGAGCGCCAGGTCGGCGAGGATCTCGCCGACGACCGGCACGAACTTGAAACCGTGCCCGGAGAAGCCGCAGGCGACCGTCACCGACTCGGGGTGGGCGGGGTGCCGGGCGATGACGAAGTGCTCGTCGGGCGTCGTCGTGTACATGCAGGTCGCGGCCTTGAGCAGGCGCCCGGGAAGCAGGGGGATCTGGCGGGACATGTGGTCGGCCATCGCGGCGGCCTCGTGCGGGTGGACCGTGCGGTCGATGGTGTCGGGCGTGCAGACGTCACCCTTGCGGAAGAAGGCGACCTTCGCGCCGAGTTCGGGGCCGTCGATCGCCGGGAAGCCGTACACCTGGACGCCCTCCGGGTCCTCCCACACGTAGATCGGATGGTGTGCGGGCAGGAAGGGGGCGACCCCACCGGTCGGCTGGAACCAGTACATGATCTGCCGCTCGATGGTGAACGGCACCCCGAGGTCCGCGAGCAGGTCGGGCGCCCACGCACCGGGGCAGATCACCAACTGGCCCGCGGTGTACGTGTCCTCGGGCGTGTGCACGCGGACGCCGCCCCCACACGGCTCCCACCGGACGACCGGCTCCTCGAAGCGCAGCTCGGCGCCCTGCCGGGTGGCGAGCTGGAGGTGCGCGGCGACGGTGTTCTCCGGCCGCAGCAGGCCCGCGCGCCGCTCGAAGAGCGCGACCTCGTCGGCGCGGGGCGTGAGCGTCGGGAAGCGGCGGCGGATCTCGCGGGCATCGAGCATCTCGTGCGGTAGCCCCCAGGTCTCGGCGGACAGCCGCGCCCCGGAGACGACCCGTCCGTCGGGACGGCCGACCATCACACCGCCGCACAGGATCGCGATCTCGCGCCCGGTGTCCCGCTCCACCTGCTCGTACAGCTCGTACGCGCGAAGGAGCAGCGGTACGTACGCGGGGTCCTCGAAGTACGACTGGCGCGTGACCCGGGAGCCGCCGTGGCTGGAGCCGCGCTGGTGCACGGGGCCGAACCTCTCCAGGCCGAGGACGCGGGCCCCGCGCGCGGACAGGTGGTGAGCGGCGGCGCTGCCCATGCCGCCCAGGCCGATCACGATCACGTCGTACGTGGGGGTGGTGCGGGACATGCGGGCTCCAGGGGGACGGCGACAGTGCGGGCAGGCTCGGGGACGGCGCGGAGGACTAGCAGCGGATCCGGGTCATCTCGGGGTCGAAGAGGGGTTCGTCGGCGACCGTCGCGGGCAGGCGCTCGCCGAAGTACTCGATGTGGACGGGCGTTCCGGCGGGCAGCGGCGGCAGCCAGGCGTAGGCGACGCAGCGGCCGAGCGTGTAGCCGTACGCGGCGCTGGTGACGTATCCCGCCGGGGTTCCCTCGACGTACACGGGCTCCTTGCCGAGGACGACGGCGGCCGGGTCGTCGAGGAGCAGGGGGGTCAGCCTTCGGGTGCGGGTGCGGGTGCGGGTGCTGGTGCTGGTGCTGGTGCCGGGGGTGAGGTCGGGGGCGCGCCGGCGCAGGGCCGCGCGGCCGACGAAGTCGCCCTTGTCCTGGCGGACGGCGAAGCCGAGCCCGGCCTCGTAGGGGTCGTGCTCGGTGGTCATGTCCTGGCCCCAGGCGCGGTAGCCCTTCTCCAGGCGCAGGCTGGTGAAGGCGGACCGCCCGGCCGCGACGACGCCGAGGTCCCGGCCCGCCTCCCACAGCGTGTCCCACAGGCGCAGGCCCAGGTCGGCGGTGGTGTACAGCTCCCAGCCGAGCTCCCCGACGTAGCTCAGGCGCAGGGCCGTCACCGGGACGTCGCCGAGGTGCGTCCGCCGGGCCTTGAAGTAGCCGAAGGCCCGGTGCGAGAAGTCGTCGCGGGTGAGCGGCTGCACCAGCGCCCGGGCGCGCGGACCCCACACGCCGACGCAGCATGTCCCCTGGGTGATCTCCCTGATGTGGACGTCGCCCGGCGCGTGCCACAGTAGCCAGGTGAGATCGGCGGGGGAGTTGGCGCCGACCTGGAAGTGGTCGGGGGCGAGCCGTGCCACGGTCAGGTCGGAGCGGATGCCGCCCGCCTCGTCGAGAAGGAGGGTGTAGGTGACCGAACCGGGCTTCTTGTGAAGGTTGTTGGTGGTCATGCGCTGCAGGAAGGCCAGGGCGCCGGGCCCCGTGACCTCCAGGCGGCGCAGCGGCGTCATGTCGTACAGCGCGACCCGTTCGCGTGTCGCCCGCGCCTCGGCGGCGGCGATCGGCGACCAGTGGCGGGCGGACCAGGCGTCCCGGGCGGGCAGCTCCAGGCCCGCGATGAGGGGCGCGTTCGCCTCGTACCAGTGCGGGCGCTCCCAGCCGCCGCCCTCCAGGAACACCGCGCCCAGCTGGAGTTGGCGGGCGTAGAAGGGGCTGACGCGCAGCGGCCGCGGCTGGTCGATCGGCTGCTGCGGGTGGATCACGTCGTAGACCTCGACGAACTGCTGGGCGCCGCGTCGCGCGACGTACGCGGGGGAGTGCTGGGCGTCCTCGAAGCGCGTCAGGTCGCAGTCGTGGACGTCCGTCGCGGGCCTGCCGTCGACCATCCACTCGGCGACCGCCTTGGCGACGCCCGCCGAGTGTGTGACCCACACGGCCTCGGCGAGCCAGAAGCCGCGCAGCGCCGGGGCCGGGCCGAGCAGGGGCATGCCGTCCGGAGTGAAGGAGAAGACGCCGTTGAATCCCTCGTCGACCGCCGACTCCTTGAGCGCGGGCAGCAGACCACAGCAGTCCTGCCAGCTCGGTGCGAAGTCCTCCTCGGTGAAGGGGAGCACCGACGGCATCGCGGGCACGGCACGCCCGCGCCGCCCGGCGGCCTCCTCGTACGAGTCGACGGTAGAGGGATCGACGGGCAGCGGCCGGTGGGCGTACGAGCCGATGCCGATGCGGTCGGTGTGCTCGCGGAAGTACAGGTCCCGGTCCTGGAACCGGAGGATGGGCCGGGAGGCCTCCGTGCGCGGGTCGTTGACGCCCGCGAGCTCGGGCAGCGGCCGCGTCTTCGCGTACTGGTGGGCGAGCGGCAGCAGCGGCACGTCGACGCCCGCCATCCGCCCGATCACCGGACCCCAGAAACCCGCGGCCGACACCACGTGGTCGGCGGGGAACGCGCCGCGGTCCGTGACCACCCCGGTGATCCGGCCGTCGGCGCGCTCGACGCCGGTCACGGTGTGCCGGTCGAGGAAGCGGGCACCGCGCCGGGAGGCCCGGTCGATCTGCGCGCGGCAGGCGGGCACGGCCCGGGCGAGCCCGTCGTCGGGCGTGTGCAGCCCGCCGAGGACCTGCCCGCTGTCGAGCAGCGGCCACAGCTCGGCGCATCGCTCGGGGCCGACGAGTCGCGCGCGGATGCCCCAGGACGCGGCGAGCCCGGCCTTGCGGCGCAGATCGGCCCAGCGCTCCGGCGTGGTGGCGAGTTCCAGACCGCCGACCGGGTGGAAGCAGGGAAGCCCGTCGACGGTCAGGGAGCTGAACTTCCGCACGGTGTAGGCGGCGAACTCGCTCAGCGTCTTGGACGGGCTGGTCTGGAAGACGAGCCCGGGCGCGTGCGACGTGGAGCCGCCCGGGGCGGGCAGCGGCCCCTGTTCGAGGACGGTGACATCGCTCCAGCCGCGCGCGGTGAGCTCGTCGGCGAGGGAGCAGCCGACGATTCCGGCGCCGATGATGACGACGCGGGGGCCGCGAGAGCCGGGGGGACGGTCTTGCGGGGCGGCGGCGGTGGCCTTCGGCGCGCGGTGCTGGCGGGCGGTCGGCGCGTCCTGCCGCGGGGTGTTCCGCGCCCTGTCCGGCGCGGCCGTCACAGGACCACCACCGAGCGCAGCACCGTGCCGTCCCGCATCCGGTCGAAGGCCGCCTCGACCTGGTCGAGGGCGATCCGTTCGCTGACGAAGGCGCCGAGGTCCAGTCTGCGGCGCACGTACTCGTCGACGAGGACCGGGAAGTCCCGGGTGGGCAGACAGTCCCCGTACCAGGAGGACTTGAGCGCGCCGCCGCGCGAGAAGAGGTCGATCAGCGGCAGCTCGATGGTCATCGCCGGGTCGGGCACGCCGACCTGGACGAGGGTGCCCGCGTGGTCGCGCATGTAGAAGGCCTGCCGATAGGTGTCGGGGATGCCTACCGCGTCGATCGCCACGTCGACGCCGAAGTCGCCAGTGAGCCCGCGCACCGCCGCCACCGGTTCCGTGCCGCGGGAGTTGACCGTGTCCGTCGCCCCGAACCGCGTCGCGCCGTCGAGCTTCGCGTCGTCGACGTCGACCGCGATGACGCGTCTGGCCCCGGCGAGCGCGGCCCCGGCGATCGCCGCGCAGCCCACGCCGCCGCAGCCGATGACCGCGACGGTGTCGCCGCGCCGTACGCCGCCGGTGTGCACGGCGGCCCCGTACCCGGCCATCACCCCGCAGCCGATGAGACCCGCCGCCTCTGGACGCGCCGCCGGGTCGACCTTCACGGCCTGGCCCGCCGCGACCAGGGTCTTCTGCGCGAACGCGCCGATGCCGAGCGCGGGGGTCAGCGGGGTGCCGTCGAGGAGCGTCATGGGCTGGGCCGCGTTGCGCGAGTCGAAGCAGTACCAGGGGCGGCCCCGCAGACAGGAGCGGCACGCCCCGCACGGTGCGCGCCAGGCGATGACCACGTAGTCGCCGGGCCGCAGGCCCTCGGCGCCCTCGCCGACTGCCTCGACCGTCCCTGCGGCCTCGTGCCCGAGCAGGAAGGGGAAGCCGTCACCGACCGCGCCCTCCCGGTAGTGCAGATCGGTGTGGCAGACCCCGCAGGCCTGCACGGACACGAGCACCTCTCCCGGTCCGGGATCCGGCACGACGATCGTCTGCACCTCCACGGGTGCGCCCTTCTTCGCGGCGACGACGCCACGGACCTCGTGTGGCACGGCCAGGCTCCTCTGCGGGACCGTTTGCGCGACTCCGCGCAAACGCGGCTGTTGTTGCGTACTCCACGATTCGTTGCGCTATCGGGAACATCGTGCGAGCGGCATCAAGGGGCCGTCAAGGGGCGGACACGAAGGCTCGGGAAAAGGCCGGGACGGCTTCGGGGCGCGGTGTGGCGCGAGGCCTGACGGAGGGGTGGCCGGGGGTTGGCTGGTCTCCGGGTGGAGGGTGGCTGCGGGGCTGGCCGGACTCCGGGCGGAGAGCGGCTGCGGAGCTGGCAGGCCTTCCGGTGGAGGGTGGTGGTCGGCCTCCGGGTGGTGTCGCGGCGGTGTCCCGTCCCGGCCTGGAGTCAGAGGCCGTAGCCCATGCGGCGGGACAGGTCCGTGGCCGCCGCGACCGTGCGCTTGGCCAGTTCGGTGAGGCGGTCCTCGGTCAGCCGGTACACCGGCCCGGACGCGCTGAGCGCCCCGATCACCTTGCCGTCGTGCGCCCGCACCGGCGCGGCGACCGCGGCGAGCCCCACCTCGAACTCCTCCACGGCCGTCGCGAAGCCCTGCTCGACGACGGTCTCCAACTCGCCGCGCAGCGCCACCGTGCCGGTCACGGTGTGGTCGGTGAGCCGTGGCAGCGTACGGGCGACCAGGCCCTCGCGCAGCGTCGTCGTCAGATGGGCGAGCAGCACCTTCCCGCTGGAGGTGGCGTGCAGCGGGGTACGGCGGCCGAGCCAGTTCTGCGCGGTCACGGACGCGGGGCCGCGGGCCTGCATGATGTTGACCGCGGCGTCGTCGTCGAGGACCGCGATGTTGACCGTCTCGCCCAACTCGTCCGCCAGCGCGCGGCAGACGGGGGCGCCCTCCTGGGAGATGTCCATGCGCACGGCCGCGGCGCCCGCGAGGCGCAACACGCCCGCGCCGAGGAAGTACTTGCCGCGGTCCTTGGCCTGACCGACGAGGCCCCGGTTCTCCAGGACCCCGAGCAACCGGAACGCCGTCGACTTGTGCACGCCCAGCTCGTCGGCGATCTCGGTGACTCCGGCCTCGCCGTGCCGGGCGAGGATCTCCAGGACGCTCACGGCCCGGTCCACGGACTGCACCGAGCCCGCGGCCGCCCCGGACTGCCGTGCCCGGGATCTGCCCGCCCCCGGCTGATCCCGGTGCGGCTCTCCGGTCTGGTCAGGGCTTTTCGGCGTGCGCGTCATATCTCAACTCTCACTACTCGGCGGCGGTTGACGCCGCTTCTCGGGGAAGCCCTTGACTCCGTGGGCGTCCCACCGGATTCTGTTGCGCATAGCACTACGCGGTGCGTCATATGAAACTTCATGTTACCGAAGAGTCCCCAGTCGAAACGGGGCCGGACAAGGCTGGGGCCCTCCTGACAGGGCTGGGCGTGGAGCTGGGGTCGGAGCCGAGGCCGTGGCTGCCGCTGCGGCCGTGCTCCGGGCGGGAGTTGGCCTCGGGCCCCGTCTGCGCCGGACCTGGCGAGGGCCCGGCACCTTGACCGGGCTCGACGCGAACCTCCTGGCCCGGCCGGACCCCTCCTGACCCTCTGCCGCCGGCCGAGTCCGGAACCCGCGCCCGGCCGGGGCCTGCACCTCCGAGCCAGTGACCGAAGCGCGAACCCTCTGGCCCGAACTTCTGGGCCTGGCCAAGGCCTTGGCCCCAGCCGGGATGCGAAGCCCTACCCCCTTCCGGCACCCCGGGGCCCCATCTCCTTCCGGGAACCCGGTGCCCATCCCCTTCCGGGAACCGGAGGTCCCACCGGACCCGACGAGTCCCACCAGGCCCGACGAACCGAGCCAAGCACCGACCCGGCCCGACCGCCCCGCTTCGAGCCGAGCCTTCCACCACATCCGACCGAGAGATCCAGAGGGACGCCATGATTCCCGTCTGCCGCCTCGACGAGCTCCCCGCGGGCGAATCCGTCCGTCTCGACACCACCCCGCCCATCGCGGTGTTCAACGCCGACGGCGTGCTGTACGCCATCGACGACACCTGTAGCCACCAGGACGCCTCCCTCGCGGCGGGCTGGCTGGAGGGCTGCCTGGTCGAATGCCCCCTGCACGCCGCCTCGTTCGACCTCAGGACGGGTCAGCCGACTTGTCTGCCCGCCCGCCGCCCCGTGCGCACCCACCGCGTGAGCGTCGTGGACGGCATGGTCCACGTCCACGTGACGGGCGCCCCTTCGGTCCCGGCCGAGGCGGGCGCGGCGACGGGGGAGGGCTCCGCCGCATGAGGACGGTCATCGTCGTAGGTGCCTCCCTCGCTGGCCTCTACGCGGTCCGCGAGCTGCGCGCCCAGGGCTTCGACGGCCGCCTCGTCGTCATCGGTGCGGAGCCCCACGCACCCTACGACCGCCCGCCCTTGTCCAAGACCTTCCTCACAGGCCCCATGCCCGGCACCCGCATCGCCGGCGGGCTGGGCCCCGGCACCGCCGTCGAGCCCGGCCTCGCCCTGGCCGACGCCGAGGAACTCGCGGAACTGGGCGCCGAGTGGCTCCTCGGCGTCCCCGCGAGCGGGCTCGACACGGGCAGCCGTACGGTGCTGCTCGCCGACGGTCGCGCGGTCGTCGGCGACGGCGTCGTCATCGCCACCGGCGCGCGGGCCCGGTCCCTCGCGGGCCCGCCCCTCACCGGGGTCCACACCCTGCGCACCCTCGACGACGCCCGCTCCCTGCGCACCGCGCTGACCCGCGGCCCTCGCCGGGTCGTGGTGATCGGCGGCGGTTTCATCGGCGCGGAGACGGCGTCCTCGTGCGTGACGCTCGGCCACGACGTCACCGTCGTGGAGGCCGCCCCGCTGCCGCTGGTCCCCCAACTGGGCGCCGACATGGCCGCGTTCTGCGCCGACCTGCACCGACGGGGCGGCGCCCGACTGCTCACCGGCACCGGTGTGGCGGGCCTGCGCCCCGCGCTGCGCACGGCCTCCGAGTCCGGCCCCGGAGCCCGGGTCGCCGCGGTGGAACTCGCCGACGGCCGTCTGCTCCCCGCCGACGTGGTGGTCGTCGGCATCGGCGCCCAGCCCAACACCGCGTGGCTGGAGGGCACACCGCTCGACGGCGGCGCCGGGCACCTGCGCGGCGGAGTCCCGTGCGACGAGGGCTGCGTGACCGCGCTGCCGCAGGTCGTGGCTGTGGGTGACGTCGCCTGCGTCGGCGGCGTTGGCAGAGCCGGAGCCGGAGCCGGAGCCGGAGCCGGAGCCGGTGGCGCTGCCCGCTGCGGTGGTGTCCGCGCCGAGCACTGGACGAACGCCACGGAGCAACCTCGCGTAGCCGTACGCAACTTGCTCGCCGCCCGCACCGTGGAGACCGTGAACTCCCTCCCGTACTTCTGGTCGGACCAGTACGGCTCCCGCATCCAGTTCGCGGGCCATCGCTCCACCTCGGCCACGGTCCGGGTGTGGGAGGGCGGTCCCGCACCGGACGACGGTGGCTTCCTGGCGGTGTACGAGGACGAGGGGCGCCCGACGGCCGTCCTGGCCGTGGATCGCCCGCGCGCGTTCATGCGGGCCCGCAGAGAGCTACGGGCCGGGCACGTGGCCGTAGTGTGACGGTGCTGCGCACGGCCCGGGGTGCGTGACACCCGCCGCCCGGCAGCGCGTGGGTTGGGCCCCGCAGCCCGTGGCCGTCAGCCGGTCGCCAGTAGTCGACGATGCGCGAGAAGCGGGACGCGGCGCGCCGTCAGGAGTGTGACAGCTGTCGCCCCGCGCCCCGCCCCCGTATGCCTTCCTTGGTGCGGGCGGCCGCGCGGGCCGCACGGCGGGCCCTGCGCCGCTCGCGCCGGAGCTGCCGTGCCGTGCTGTTGGGTGCCGACACCACGCCGTTGCGCTGGCTCCACACCTGGCGGGTCACCCAGACGTCGAGGACGCCCCAGGTGGCCACGACCGTGCTGGCGACGCTGCTGAGCACCATGGGGAAGGCCAGCCAGGACCCGGCCATCGCGCAGAAGAACGCCGTCATCGCCTGGATGAGGGTCAGCGCCACGATGATCACGGCCCGCACGGCGGCGGTGCGCACCGGGTCCGGCAGGCGCGGCCGGGTCGCGGGTTCCTCGACCCACAGGGGCCGCCGCGCGTCATAGGTGTCGTGTCCCACGTAGGTGTCGTATCCCAAGTGGTCGCCTCCCGTTGGCGTGGCGGCGGCATCGACTCTCCGCTGCCCGGCTTGCCCCAGGGCAGCGCGCCCAGGTGCCGCCCGAGGGTCGGCGCTCGGCCTCTCCGAGCTCCGGGGCTCGGCACCTCCTGCTCTTGCCTCGGCGTCGCGTTCGGCCCGGCGCAGCTCTCGTCTGCGGGCGCGCTCGGCCCGCCAGGGCTGCCCCGGCGCGGCCCGCTCGTCCACCTGTCGCACGGCCAACTGTGTCTCCAGCCCAGCCGATTCACCGCTCGCGTGCTTCTCGGATGCCTTGTCGCGCTCCGTCGTGCTCATCAACTCGTCACTCCCCCCGCTGCCTTGCGGCGCGACGCGTGTCGCACGCACGCCGTCCCGCGCCCCGCGGCCACCGAGAGTCTCTTGTCCGACCCTCTGGCTGCTGCCCGTTTTACGCTGCTTTACGCCGCCCGCCAAGCCGTACATCGCCGAATCAGTCCCGCGCCCCTCGTCATCCGGCCTCCGCGCGCCCCACTCAGTCGCCCCGCCCATCCATTCGACCTCGTGCTCACCTTCCGTACTGATCGACGAACGAGCCCCGCCGATGATTCCCGCTCCGCACGAGACGTCACCCGGAAGGGTGATCGGTTCCCGTTGGCGCACACTTCAGGCCAACTGGCCCTCGACGTAAGGGGGATGGTGGCGCGCGGGCCGCGCCGCAGGCGGGAGGCAATCTCCCGCAATGGGCGGACAACTCCCGACGTCCGTTTCGCGTCACGGCCGAAAAGCGTCCGGACGTGTCTTCGAGTTGCTCGTGTGTCAGTAGTAGGCTCACGCCGTTTGTTGACGCACATGCGTGCCCCTGGGCCATTCGCGCGGCTGCATGGGGCCCGATCTAGGGGAGGCCATGCGCTTTCGCGGGAAGTCGATCCGCCGGAAGATCGTGGCATTGCTGCTCGTGCCGCTCGTGTCCCTCACGGCGATCTGGGGCTTCGCCACGTTTGTGACCGGGCGTGAGGCCAACAAGCTGATCGACACCGCGTACATCATCGACGACTTGGCCAAACCCATCCAGGACACCGTCCAAGTCGTCCAGGAGGAGCGGCGTCAGACGCTCATCCACCTGGCGGACCCCCGGGCGTCGGACGCGCTCGCCGCGCTGCGCAGCAGCCGCGACGCCACGGACGAACTCATCGCCAAGGTCAGGTCCGCCGCCAAGGACTCCAAGTCCCGCGACGTCCTCGACGGCCACTCGGAGGAACGCCTGACGGCCGTCCTCGACGCCTTCGACGGCATCCAGGCCCTGCGCCGCACCGTCGGGGAAGGCACCATCAGCCGCGCCGAGGCGCTGAAGATGTACACGCGTGTGACCGATCCCTGCTACGGCTTCCTGACGACGCTCAACGCCCTGGACGACGTGAGCATCACCGCGCAGAGCCGCGCCCTCGTCGGCGTCGACCAGGCCCGTGAACTCCTCTCCCGCGAAGACGCCTTGATCGCCTCGGCGCTGGCCACGGGCACCGTCACGAAGGCGGAGGTCCGCCAGGTCACCGACTTGATGGCGCAGCGCTCACTGCTCCTCGCCAACAGCCTCGCGCAGCTCCCCGACGGCGAGCGCGCCCGCTACGAGCGCTACTGGAACGGTGCCGAGACCGCCCGCCTGCGTGCCGCCGAGAAGTCCTTCGTGGAGTCCGGCCCCGGCACCCCGCGCGCGGTCAATTCCTCCGACTGGAACCAGGAGGCGAACAAGGTCCTCCTCGGCCTCGCGGAGCGCAACGACGCGGCCATCGACCGGCTGCGCGACCGGGCCCGCCCCGAAGCCGTCAAGGTGATCGTGCAGCTGGCCGTCGCCGGCGTGGTCGGTCTGCTCGCCGTGGTCGTCTCCATCGTGCTCTCCGTGCGCATCGGCCGCGGCCTCATCCGCGACCTGCGCCGTCTGCGTCTGGAGGCCCACGAGGCGTCCGGCGTGCGCCTGCCCGGCCTGCTGCGGCGCCTCGCAGCGGGCGAACAGGTCGACGTGGAGACCGAGGCCCCCCGCCTCAGCTACGAGAAGGACGAGATCGGCCAGGTCGGCCAGGCCATGAACACCCTGCAGCGCGCCGCCGTGGAGGCCACCGTCAAACAGGCCGACCTGCGCCGCGGCGTCTCCGAGGTGTTCGTCAACCTCGCCCGCCGCAGCCAGGTCCTGCTGCACAAGCAGCTGACGCTCCTCGACACCATGGAGCGCAGGACCGAGGACACCGACGAACTGGCCGATCTGTTCCGCCTCGACCACCTCACCACCCGCATGCGGCGGCACGCCGAAGGACTCGTGATCCTCTCCGGTGCCGCGCCCTCCCGGCAGTGGCGCAAGCCCGTCCAGCTCATGGACGTCGTCCGCGCGGCCGTCGCCGAGGTCGAGGACTACGAACGCATCGAGGTACGCCGACTGCCCCGGATCGCCGTCACCGGACCCGCCGTCGCCGACCTCACCCATCTGCTCGCCGAACTCCTGGAGAACGCCACGGTGTTCTCGCCCCCGCACACCGCCGTGCAGGTCCTGGGGGAGCACGTGGCCAACGGCTTCACCCTGGAGATCCACGACCGGGGCCTCGGCATGACGTCCGAGGCCCTCCTCGACGCCAACCTCCGACTCGCCGAGACGCCCGAGTTCGAACTGTCCGACACCGACCGCCTCGGCCTCTTCGTCGTCAGCCGTCTGGCCCAGCGCCAGCGGGTCCGCGTCTCCTTGCAGCCCTCCCCGTACGGTGGCACGACCGCCGTCGTCTTCATCCCGGAGTCCCTGCTCACGGACGACGTACCCGACACCGGAGGCGTCGGATTCCGTCTCGACCGGCCGCAGCCCGCCGCGCCCGCGGGCGGCGAGCCCGCGGACGACCGTGCCTCGGCCCTCGCCCAGGTCCCCGTCCAGCTCCCCGGCCTGCCCGCGTCCATCCTGGACGGACCGGTCGAGCTGGAGGCGCCGGTCGGCATGGCGAGCCTGGAGGGCTTCCCGGCCTCCCTCGGCGAACTCGGTGACCTGGAGGATGCCGACAGCGAGCGCGGCGGCCTGTTCCGCCCCCGCCGCCGCGCCACCGACGTCCCCGGAGAGCAGCATCAGCAGGCGCGCGAACCGGTCCTCGACGAGCCCGCCCGGGCCACCGACCCCGTCGGCTACGACACCTCCGGCCGCGACGACCTCCTGGACAACGAGCGCCCCCCGGGGGCCACGGTTCCCCTGCCGCGCCGCAGCACGCCGAAGCTGGTCTCCTCGCACGGCCGCCGCGTCGGCCCGACCCGCACGCGCGACACGGACGCCCTGGACGCCGTCGGCACCGGAGACGACGTACGGTCCCGTCGCGAGGCCCCGGACGGGCGCCCCGGACGCGGTCCCGCCCGGGAGACCCGTCCGACCGACCGCGCGGGCCTCGAACTGCCGCGCCGCCCCCGCCCCGACGACGGCTGGCCCGACCTGACCCCGCCCCGCCCGGAGCGGAGCGAGCCCCGGGCGGACCCGCGTCCGCTGCCCCGGCGGCGTCCGGCGGACCCGCCGCGCAGCACCACCCGCACGGAGACAGCGCCCGGTGGGGACCGGGCGGCGAGGACGGACAGGGACGCCATGGACCGGGCCGCAGGCAGCACCGAGACGCCGCCCCGCACGGCGCCCCAGGACCCCGACAGGCCCGCCCTGGGCGGGCTGCCGCGCAGGGTCCGGCAGGCGAACCTCGCCCCGCAGCTCAAGGACGGCCCCGGCCGCCCCACGGAACGCGACACCACCGCCCCGGCCGCCGGGAGGCCGGACGAGCGCGACGCCGACGAGGTACGCAGCCGCATGGCCTCGCTCCAGCGCGGCTGGCAGCGCGGCCGCGAAGAGAACGCCGCGGGCGACAGCGCCCCTGACGGCACAGCACCAGGAACGACATCTGAGGGGGACGGTCGATGACCGCACCGAAGGCCGACGCACGCACCACCGCGACCGGGGCGGCGGGAGAGCTGAACTGGCTCCTCGACGACCTGGTGGAGCGTGTCGCCAGCATCCGCAAAGCGCTCGTCCTCTCCGGCGACGGCCTGCCGACGGGCGTGTCCAAGAACCTCACCCGGGAGGACAGCGAGCACCTCGCCGCCGTCGCGTCCGGCTTCCACAGCCTCGCCAAGGGCGTCGGGCGCCACTTCGAGGCGGGCAAGGTCAGACAGACCGTCGTCGAGCTCGACGACGCGTTCCTCTTCGTCACGGCCGCGGGCGACGGCAGCTGTCTCGCCGTCCTCGCGGACGCGGACTCCGACGTCGGCCTGGTGGCGTACGAGATGACGCTGCTGGTCAAGAGGGTGGGCGTGCACCTGGGTTCGGCGCCGCGCACCGACCTGCCCACGGGAGGGTAGTGGCAGGGCATGAGCGACGACGACGGTCAGGCCCCTCCCTCGACGCCTCGCTGGTTCGACGACGACGCCGGTCCGGTGGTGCGCCCGTACGCGATGACGCGCGGACGCACCACCAGCCCGGCCCAGCACCGCCTCGACCTGATCGCGGTCGTGGTCGCGGAGTCCCGCGCCGATGACACGGAAGCCGACCAGACGCTGTCACCGGAGCACGTGGACATCGTCGACCTGTGCCGCGACAGCCCTCAGTCCGTCGCGGAACTCGCCGCGGAACTCGACCTTCCGATCGGCGTGATCCGTGTCCTGATCGGCGACCTCGTCCACGACGAACTGGTGCACGTCACCCGCCCCGTACCCCCCGCCGAGCTGCCGGACGAGAGTATTCTGCGCGACGTGATCGACGGCCTCCGGGCGCTCTGAACAGCGCGAAAGCGGGGATTGAGACGTGACTGGCTGGCAGTTCTGGGTCGACAGGGGCGGCACGTTCACGGACGTCGTCGCGCGCCGTCCGGACGGCCGCCTCCTCACCCACAAGCTGTTGTCCGACAACCCCGCGCGCTACGCGGACGCGGCCGTCGCGGGCATCGCGCACATCCTCGCCGAAGCGGGTGCCCCGGAGCCGTCCGGCGCCCAGGAGACGCAGGCGGGCGACGGCCACGCGCCACACGCCCCCCTGCGCGCCGACCCGCGCTCCGTACCGATCGACGCCGTCCGGATGGGCACCACCGTCGCCACCAACGCCCTCCTGGAGCGCAAGGGAGAGCCCACGGCGCTCGTCATCACCCGGGGCTTCCGCGACGCCCTGCGCATCGCCTACCAGAACCGCCCGCAGATCTTCGCGCGCGAGATCGTCCTGCCCGAAGAGTTGTACGCGCGCGTGCTCGAAGTCGACGAGCGGGTGACCGCCGACGGCGAAGTGCTGCGCGCCCCCGACCTGGACGCGCTCGACGGACCGCTGCGGCAGGCCTACGACGACGGCATCCGCGCCGTCGCCGTCGTGTGCCTGCACAGCCATCTGTACCCCGCCCACGAGCAGGCCGTCGGCGAGCTCGCCCGCGCCGTCGGCTTCCCGCAGGTCTCGCTGTCCAGCGAGGTCAGCCCGCTGATGAAGCTCGTACCGCGCGGCGACACCGCCGTCGTCGACGCCTACCTCTCGCCCGTCCTGCGCCGGTACGTCGAGCACGTCGCCCACGAACTCCGGGGCGTGCGGCTGATGTTCATGCAGTCCAACGGCGGACTCGCGGAAGCCGGGCAGTTCCGCGGCAAGGACGCCATCCTCTCCGGGCCCGCGGGCGGCATCGTGGGCATGGCCCGCATGTCGCGGCTCGCCGGGTTCGACCGCGTCATCGGCTTCGACATGGGCGGCACGTCGACGGACGTGTCGCACTACGCGGGGGAGTACGAACGCGTCTTCACCACGCAGATCGCGGGCGTGCGGCTGCGCGCCCCCATGCTCGACATCCACACCGTGGCCGCGGGCGGCGGCTCCGTGCTGCACTTCGACGGCAGCCGCTACCGCGTGGGCCCCGACTCGGCGGGCGCCGCCCCCGGCCCCGCCTGCTACCGCGGCGGCGGCCCCCTGACCCTCACCGACGCCAACGTCGCGCTCGGCCGCATCCAGGCGGCCCACTTCCCTCAGGTGTTCGGCCCCGAAGGCGACCAGCCGCTGGACGAGGAGCGCGTCCGCGAGCGGTTCGCCGCGCTGGCACGCGAGATCACCGGGAGCACGGGTGACGACCGCACGCCGGAACAGGTCGCCGAGGGCTATCTCCAGATCGCCGTCGCCAACATCGCGGCCGCGGTCAAGCGCATCTCGGTCCAGAAGGGCCACGACGTCACCCGATACGCCCTGACGACGTTCGGCGGCGCGGGCGGGCAGCACGCGTGCATGGTCGCCGACTCGCTCGGCATCCGCACCGTCCTCGTGCCTCCCATGGCGGGCGTGCTCTCCGCCCTCGGCATCGGCCTCGCCGACACCACGGCGATGCGCGAGCAGTCCGTCGAGGCGCCCCTGGAGGCCACGGCGATGCGCCACGTCCTGAAGACGGCCGACGACCTGGAGGAGGCCGCCCGCGCCGAGCTGCGCGCGGAGGACGTGCCCGCCGACCGCGTCCGCGTCACGCGCCGCGCGCACCTGCGCTACGACGGCACCGACACCACGCTCGCCGTGGAGCTCACCGAGCCGGAGGCGATGCGCCGCACCTTCGAAGAACGCCATCGCGCGCACTACTCCTTCGCCCTGGACCGCCCCGTCGTCGTCGAAGCCCTCTCCGTGGAGGCCACGGGCCTCACCGACCCCCCGGACCTCTCCGGGCTCGGCGGCGCCACCCCACCCGGCGCCACGGCCCCCGCGTGCCCCGTACGCCTGCACACGGGCGGAGCCTGGCGTGACGTCCCCCTGCACCGCCGCGAGGAACTGCCGCCCGGCCGGACCGTCACAGGCCCCGCGATCATCACCGAGGCCGGCGCCACCACGGTCGTCGACGACGGGTGGCGGGCCGCGACGACCGAGGACGGGCACCTGGTCATGGAACGGGCGACGGCGCCCGCGGGTTCCCGCGCGAGCACGGAGGCCGACCCCGTCCTCCTCGAAGTCTTCAACAACCTCTTCATGTCGATCGCCGAACAGATGGGCGCCCGCCTGGAGTCCACGGCTCAGTCGGTCAACATCAAGGAGAGGCTCGACTTCTCCTGCGCCCTGTTCGACCCGGACGGCAACCTCGTCGCCAACGCCCCGCACATCCCCGTGCACTTGGGCTCCATGGGGACCAGCGTCAAGGAGGTCATCCGCCGCCGAGGCACCGCTATGCGCCCCGGCGACACGTACGCGGTGAACGACCCGTACCACGGAGGCACTCACCTCCCCGACGTCACCGTCATCACCCCGGTCTTCGATACCCCGGGCGAGCGGATCCTCTTCTACGTGGCCTCGCGCGGCCACCACGCCGAGATCGGCGGCATCGCGCCCGGCTCCATGCCCGCGCACAGCCGCACCATCGACGAGGAAGGCATCCTCTTCGACAACTGGCTCCTGGTCGAAGGCGGCCGCTTCCGCGAGGACGAGACCTCGCGCCTGCTCACCGAGACCCGCTACCCCTCCCGCAACCCGGCCATGAACCTCGCCGACCTGCGCGCCCAGATCGCCGCCAACCAGAAGGGCGTCGACGAAGTCGCCCGCATGATCGACACCTTCGGGCTCGACGTCGTCCAGGCGTACATGCGGCACGTCCAGGACAACGCCGAGGACTCCGTGCGCCGCGTTATCGATGCCCTAGAAGAGGGTGAGTTCGCTTACGAGACCGACTCGGGCGCCCTCATCAAGGTCCGTGTCACCGTGGACCGCGAACAGCGCGAGGCGACGATCGACTTCACCGGTACGTCACCCCAGCTGACGACCAACTTCAACGCGCCGTTCGCCGTGGTCAACGCCGCAGTCCTGTACGTCTTCCGCACCCTGGTGGCCGACGACATCCCCCTCAACGACGGCTGTCTGCGCCCCTTGCGCATCATCGTTCCGCCCGGCACGTTCCTGTCGCCGGAGCCGCCCGCGGCCGTCGTCGCGGGCAACGTGGAGACCTCACAGGCCCTCACCGGCGCCCTGTACGCGGCGCTCGGCGTCCAGGCCGAGGGCTCCGGCACCATGAACAACGTCACCTTCGGCAACGACCGCCACCAGTACTACGAGACCGTGGCCTCCGGGTCCGGCGCGGGCGACGGCTTCCCCGGGGCGCCCGTCGTACAGACCCACATGACCAACTCGCGCCTCACCGACCCCGAGGTCCTGGAGTGGCGGCTGCCCGTCCTGCTCGACGAGTTCGCCGTACGGCGCGGCAGCGGCGGAGACGGCCGCTGGCGCGGCGGAGACGGCGCCGTACGCCGCATCCGCTTCCGGGAGCCCATGACGGTCTCCACGCTGTCCCAGCACCGCAGGGTGGCGCCGTACGGCATGGCGGGCGGCGCGCCCGGAGCCCTGGGATCGGGCCGCGTCGAGCGCGCCGACGGCACCGTCGTACGGCTCGACGGCAGCGACACGGCGGACGCGGGCCCCGGTGACGTCCTCGTGATCGAGACACCCGGAGGCGGCGGGTACGGACCGCCACCCGCGCCGGCCCGCCCGGCGCCCTCCACCCCGACTGAAGCACGCGACACCACTGATGACTGATGCAGGAGAAGAGAGCAATGATCTTCAAGCGTTCTGAGCGCGGTACGGCCCCCGTGGAGCCGGTCACGCTGAAGATCCTGGTGGCGGGCGGCTTCGGCGTGGGCAAGACGACGCTCGTCGGCGCCGTCAGCGAGATCAAGCCGCTGCGCACGGAGGAGACGCTCAGCGAGGCCGGGCGCCCCGTGGACGACGTCAACGGCGTCCCGGGCAAGCACACCACCACCGTGGCCATGGACTTCGGCCGGATCACGCTCCGCGAGGACCTCGTCCTGTACCTCTTCGGCACCCCCGGCCAGGACCGCTTCTGGTTCCTGTGGGACGAGCTGGCGACCGGCGCGCTCGGCGCCGTGGTGCTCGCCGACACCCGCCGCCTGGAGGACTGCTTCGCCGCCGTCGACTACTTCGAACGCCGCTCCATACCCTTCGTCGTCGGAGTCAACTGCTTCGAGGGAGCGTCCCGTTACCCGGCCGAGGAGGTGCGCCAGGCGCTCGACCTCGACCCGGGCACCCCCGTGGTGCTGTGCGACGCGCGCGAGAAGGAGTCCGTCAAGGAGGTCCTGATCGACGTGGTGGAGCACGCGATGGCGGTCGGCGCCGCGGCCCGCGAGCCCGTCGCCACCTGAGCCCGGCGAGAGCCCGAGCCCCCGAGAGATCCTGAAGCCCGGCGAGAGCCCTGACGGCCGACAGGAGCCCGTGGCCCGACGACCCCGTGGCCCGACGACCCCGTGGCCCGACGACCCTGCCGCCCGACGAGCCCCGCCACCCGCGCGCCGCGAGCGGCCCGCACCCTCGCCGACCGGGGTACGAGCCGCCGCCACGCACGCGCGCGTGAGCCTCGATGGCCCCCTACGCGCGCGTGCCCGCCGCCGTTCCCTCGGCGCGCGGGGGTCTCAGCTCCCGGCGTTGCCGTCCGTGCCGTCGTCGTGCCAGCCGAAGCTGCGCTCCACGGCCTTGCGCCAGTTGTGGTACTCGCGGTCGCGCGTCTGAGCCTCCATCCGCGGCGTCCACTCGGCGTCGCGCTGCCAGTGGGCCTTCAGCTCGTCCAGGTCGTGCCACACGCCCGTCGCGAGCCCCGCGGCGTACGCGGCCCCCAGACACGTCGTCTCGGCGATCTGAGGACGGATCACGGGCACGCCCAGCACGTCCGCCTGGTGCTGCATCAGCAGGTTGTTCTTGGTCATGCCGCCGTCCACCTTCAAGGTGGTGATCCGCACCCCGGAGTCCTGGTACATCGCGTCGACGACCTCGCGGGTCTGCCAGCTCGTCGCCTCCAGGACCGCGCGCGCCAGATGCGCCTTGGTCACGTACCTGGTCAGGCCCGTGATGACGCCGCGCGCGTCGGAGCGCCAGTACGGGGCGAACAGACCGGAGAAGGCGGGCACGACGTACGCGCCGCCGTTGTCCTCCACGCTCGCCGCCAGCGGCTCGATCTCGTCGGCCGTACGGATGATGCCGAGCTGGTCCCGGAACCACTGCACGAGCGCCCCGGTGATCGCGATGGACCCCTCCAGACAGTAGACGGGCGCCTCGCCGCCGATCTTGTACCCCATCGTGGTGAGCAGCCCGCTCTTGGACGGCACGGGCCTGTTCCCGGTGTTGAGGAGCAGGAAACTCCCCGTCCCGTACGTGTTCTTGGCCGTGCCGGTGTCGTAGCAGGCCTGCCCGAAGACGGCCGCCTGCTGGTCGCCCAGGGCGGAGGCCACGGGCACCCCCGCCAGCTGCCCCACGGCCGTCCCGTACACCTCGGCGGACGACCTGATCTCCGGCAGGACCGCCTCCGGCACGTTCATGGCGGCGAGGATCGAGGAGTCCCACTGGAGCGTTTCCAGGTTCATCAGCATCGTGCGCCCGGCGTTGGTGACGTCCGTGACGTGGACGCCGCCGTCGGTGCCGCCGGTGAGGTTCCAGATGAGCCAGGTGTCGATCGTGCCGAAGGCGATGTCGCCCCGCTCGGCACGCGCGCGCAGCCCCGGCACGTTGTCCAGCAGCCAGGCCGCCTTGGGCCCGGAGAAGTAGCTCGCCAGCGGCAGGCCGGTCTGCTCGCGGAAGCGGTCCTGGCCGTCGGTGCCGCCCAGCTCGTGGCAGAGCGCCGACGTGCGGGTGTCCTGCCAGACGATGGCGTTGTGCACCGGCTTGCCCGTGGCGCGGTCCCACAGGACCGTCGTCTCCCGCTGGTTGGTGATGCCGAGGGCGCTGAGCTGGTCGGCGCGCAGCCCGGCCTTGGCGATCGCGCCCGCCACCACGGCCTGCACCTTGGACCAGATCTCGGTGGCGTCGTGCTCCACCCAGCCGGGCTTGGGGAAGATCTGGCGGTGTTCGCGCTGGTCCACGGCGACGATCGCGCCGTCCTGGTTGAAGATGATGCAGCGGCTCGAGGTGGTGCCCTGGTCGATCGCGGCGACGAATTTCTCGGAGCTGTCCGTCATGGCTCCTCCTTGTCGGAAGCTGCTCGGGGCGCGTGGGAGGCCGCCCGGGAGCGCTGGAGGTCTCCCGGGCGGCCGCTCAGAAGGCTGCGTTGTAGATGACGCCCGCGAGGGCGCCGCCGATCAGCGGACCGGCCACCGGAATCCAGGCGTAGCTCCAGTCGGACGTGCCCTTGTGGGGGATCGGCAGGAACTGGTGCACGATGCGCGGGCCGAGGTCACGGGCCGGGTTGATGGCGTAGCCGGTGGGCCCGCCGAGCGAGAGGCCGATGCCGACGACGAGGAAGGCGACGATCAGCGTCTGTGTGCCCGACTCACCGAGGCCCTTGGTGAGCCCGAAGGCGAGGATGGGAAGGACCAGTCCGACCGTCGCGATGACCTCGGTGATCAGGTTGGCGACCGGGTTCCGGATCTCCGGGATGGTGGAGAAGATGCCGAGCGTCGGCGTGGGCCCTCCGCCCGCCCGCTCGTCCTTGCCGCCCGTCGGCACGTTGGCGTTGAACTGCGCGAAGTACGTGAGGTACGCGAGGACCGCGCCGAGCATCGCGCCGACCATCTGCCCGGCGAGATAGATCCAGACCTTGCCCCACTTGTCGGTGTCGATGGCGATGCCGATCGTCACGGCGGGGTTGAGGTGGCCGCCGGACAGCGGCCCGGCGGTGTAGGCCCCCGCCAGGACGCCGAAGCCCCATCCGAAGGCGATGACGACCCACCCGGAGGCCTTGGCCTTCGAGTGGTTGAGGGTGACGGCGGCGCATACGCCGGCGCCGAAGAGAATCAGAATCGCGGTGCCGATGACCTCACCGACGAAGATGTCCCCGTTCGAGTACATGGCGGCTCCTAGTCCCTCGCCCGGGGCGACGAGCCCCGGTCCTCCGTGCAGGGTGCGCTTCCCACGACTACAGCCCGCTCACGCACAGCGGCATCCGCTGTGGCAGGGGACTCCCGCGCCCCGGAGACGAGCGTGCCGTCACAGTCGCATCGCCCATGGGGGGATGACCCGTTGAACAGGCCCTTTCTGTGCAGAGCCTGGGAGCACACGGGCCCTGAGCGGCACGGAGCCGAAGAATGGCGATGCCGACTGACACCGGGAAGTGTTCACCGCCCGTGATGGAGCGTCAAGGTCGCCGACACCACCGGTTAACCGGTGCACATTCTTCCGCGCCCGGTCGCCTGTGCGGCGCGGCGGAGCAGCCCCGTGCCGCATGGCGGAACGGCTCCTCGCCACCCGGTAGGCCCGTCCCGCGAAGCCGTGCGGCACGGCCCCGCGCCGCCCGGCGCAGCACGGTCCGCAGGGCTCAGCGCACCGCGATCACCGAGGAGCCGTGCCCGAAGAGCCCTTGGTTCGCGGTCAGTCCCACCCGCGCTCCGGTCACCTGACGGCCCCCGGCCTGGCCCCTCAACTGCCAGGTCAGTTCGCAGACTTGGGCGATCGCCTGCGCCGGAACGGCCTCTCCGAAGGAGGCGAGTCCGCCACTGGTGTTCACCGGTATGCGCCCGCCGGGGCGCGTCGCTCCCTCGCGCAGCAGCTTGGCCCCCTCGCCCTCGCCGCACAGCCCCAGGTCCTCGTACCACTGGAGCTCCAGGGCGGTCGACAGGTCGTACACCTCTGCCAGGGAGAGGTCGTCCGGGCCGATGCCCGCCTCCTCGTAGGCGGCGTGTGCGACGGAGGCCCGGAACGTCCGCTCGGCGGGCGGTACGGCGACGGCCGAGTCGGTGGCGATGTCGGGGAGGTCCAGGACCGTGTTCGGATACGTCGGCGTGACCGTGGACACCGCGCGGATGCGCACCGGGTCGGGCGCGCCGTGCCGCCGGGCGAACTCCATCGTGGACAGCACCAGGGCCGCCGCCCCGTCGGACGTCGCGCAGATGTCGAGCAGCCGCAAAGGATCCGCCACGACGGCGGAGGCGGCGACTTCGTCGGCGGTGACGGCCGTGCGGTAGCGGGCGTGCGGGTTCAGCGCTCCCAGGGCCGCGTTCTTCACCTTGACCTGCGCGAAGTCCTCCAGCGTGTCGCCGTGCACGGCCATGCGGCGGCGGGCGTACAGGGCGAAGTATGCCGGGTTCGTCGCTCCGAGGACACGGAAGCGCAGCCAGTCAGGGTCGTCCGGCCGGTCGCCGCCCGCGGGCCGGAAGAACCCCTTGGGGGCGGCGTCCGCGCCGACGACGAGCACGACGTCCGCGAGCCCCGCGAGCAGTTGCGCGCGGGCCGTGGCGATGGCCTGGGCCCCGGAGGCGCACGCCGCGTACACGCTCGTCACGCGCGCGCCCTGCCAGCCGAGCGCCTTGGCGAAGGTCGCCCCCGCCACGTACCCCGGATAGCCGCCGCGCACCGTGTCTGCGCCGACGACCGACCCCACGTCCCGCCAGTCGACGCCCGCGTCCGCCAGGGCCGCGCGGGCCGCCACTGTGCCGTACGTGACGAAGCCGCGCCCCCACTTGCCCCAGGGGTGCATGCCCGCGCCGAGGACCGCCACCTCGCCCGTCACGCCTTCACCCCCACCGGACTCCAGTGCCACGTGGTCCAGGCCGTCTCCGCGTCCTCGTGGAGCACGCCGGGCACGACCTCGACCTCCACCCCGACCTCCAGGTCGGCGACGGTCACGCCGGGAGCCCCCTGACCGAGCACGACCATGCGCTCGGCTTCGAGCTCCACAGCGATCAACGTGTAGGGCCGCCAGGGAAGTTCCGGATCGGAGAGGTACGGCTCCGGCGGGCGGTAGCGCCCGTCGGTGTACGACCACACCCGCCCGCGCCGCGACAGTGCCACCTCGACCAGCTCGTCGCCCGTGCACCCCGGATTGCGGCAGAAGCCGTCCTCGCGGGGGAAGTGGACCGCGGCGCACCGCGCGCACCGCGTCCCCAGGAGTCGGAAGGAATCCCCTTCCCCGGCGAACCACTGCGCCACCACAGGCGCTCGCTTCGGCGACATGAGCCCTCCAGGAACACCGATCTGACGGGACGTCAGAAGTGTGACATGGAGGCCCCTGTCACGTCAGTGGGGCAGCGAACGACGCGACACCGGGAAGTCGAAGTACGTGTCCGGGAAGAGCTCCGGCTTGTACGTGAAGTGCCACCATTCCTCGGGCAGGTTGACGAAGCCCGTCTTGGTCAGCGCGCTCCGCAGCAGATCCCGGTGCGCGCGCTGCTCGCCGGTGACGCGCGGGTCGTCCGTGTGGGACAGCGTGTCGAAACAGTCGTAGCCTGTTCCCATGTCGAGGGAGTTGTCCGGAAACCGCTCGCTCCGGGGTGCGTAGCACGGCTTCAGGGGCTCCCCGGGGACATACGGCCGGGTGGGCAGCGCGGGAAGCCGCACCACCGTCAGATCGACCGTCGAGCCCCGGCTGTGCCCGGACTTCTTCGCGATGTAGCCGTCCTCGAAGAGCCGTGACTTGTCGACCCGGGGGTAGAACTCCGCCTTCATCCGCTCGTCGCCCAGGTCCTCGGCCCAGCGCACGAAGTGGTCGACGGCTCGCTGCGGCCGGTAGCAGTCGTACACCTTGAGGGAGTAGCCCTTCCGGAGGAGTGCGCGCTGGGCCGTGCGGAGGGCCTTGGCGGCCGGTTCGGTGAGGATGCACATCGGCTGCCGATAGCCGTCGACCCGTCGGCCCACGAAGTTGTGCGGCGTGAAGTAGCGCATCTCCTGGATGATCGTCGGGTCGACGTCCCGCAACGCAACGAAGCCCTCCGGGGCTTGCGGTTCGGTGAGTGCCTCGGCGGGCGCGGGCGCGGCCGCCACCGCGAAAAGGGCGACGGCGGCAAGGGCGAGTCTCCGTAGAGCGGGAGCGAATGTCGTCATGCCCGTGCGTCTATCAGCATCTCTGTACTCCACGGAAGACCGACGCCCGGAGATCGGCTACAGTCCGCCGCGTGTCCCCATCCCAACACCCCACCAACTCCGCGCCGGACGCCTACTGCTCGAGCTGCGGCGCGCGCTACGGAGACCACGTCACCGGCTGGCCCCGCACCTGCGCCGACTGCGAGACGGTGGTCTACCGCAACCCGCTGCCCGTGGCCGTCGCCCTCCAGCCGGTGTACGACACGAAGGGCACCTCCCTGGTCGTCGTGACCCGTTCCATCGCCCCCGCGCGCGGGGGCTCCGCGCTGCCCGGCGGCTACGTGGACCACCGGGAGGACTGGCGCCACGCCGTCGCCCGGGAACTCAAGGAAGAGACCGGCATCGGCGCCGCGAGCCGCGACGTACGCATCGTGGAGGTCCTCAGCTCCCCGGACGGCCATCTGCTCCTCTTCGGCCTGCTCCCGGAGCGCCCCGCGGCCGACCTGCCCCAGTCCACCCCCACGGACGAGACCGAGGGCTGGGAGCTCCTCTACCGCCCCACCGAACTCGCCTTCCCGCTGCACACGTCCGTGGTGCGGGCCTGGTTCGAAGGGCGCTACATCTGAGCCCCGGAGCACGCGACAGCGGCCCCTGGACGCCACGCGTCCCCTAAGAGGCGCCGTGCGTCCCCCGGGGCGTCACGAGCCCCCGGATCCGCACCGGGTGCTCCACCGGGTACCCGCCGCCCTTCTCGCCCTCCCGCTCGACGAGCAACTCGTCCCCGCTCCAGCGCACCCCGTAGCGCTGGAGCTCCGGCTCGTCCCACCCGTCTCCGGGGTCCGCTATCATCAGGCCCCCGCCGGTACGCCCCTTGGCCGGAGCCCAGACCTCCAGGGCGAGCCGCCCGTCCTCGCCCCGCACGGGCAGGACCGCCCCGGCCCGCGCGAGCACCGGGACGCGGGACAGCGGCGCCTCCAGGACCGCCTTGCCGGGCCCCTCGTACGCCGCCCCGGTCGCCGTGTCGTACCACCGCCCCGGAGGCAGCCGTACGGCCCGCCGCGTGACCCCCTCCGACAGCACCGGCGCCACGAGCAGCCCGTCGCCGAGCAGGAACGCGTCCTCGCAGTCCCGTAGCGCCCTGTCCTCGGGAGCGACCCACCACAGAGGGCGCACGTACGGTGCCCCCGTACGCCGCGCCAACTGCGCCAGCGTGACGAAGTACGGCAGCAGCCGACGCCGCTCCACGAGCGCCGCGCGCGCGTGCTCCAGCACCTCGGGGCCGAACTCCCAGGGCTCCCTGCGACCGGCCCGCAACGCCGCATGCGTACGGAACAGCGGCAGATACGCGCCGAGCTGGAACCACCGCAAGAACAGCTCGGGGGAGGGGCTGCCGTCGAAGCCGCCCACGTCAGGCCCCGAATAGGGCACCCCGCACAGCCCGAGCCCCAGCACCAGCGCGAGCGAGGCCCGCAACCCCGCCCAGGTGGAGGCCACGTCGCCCGACCACGTCCCTCCGTAGCGCTGCATTCCCGCCCACCCGGAGCGCGAGAACAAGAACGGCCGCTCCGTAGGCCGCAGTTCGCGCATCGCCTCGTACCCCGCCCGGGCCATGCCCAGGGCGTACACGTTGTGCGCCTCCCGGTGGTCACCGCCGCGCCCCTCCAGCGCGTGCCGCGCCGAACGGGGCAGCGTCGTCTCCCCGAAGGCCGCGAACGACACCGGCTCGTTCATGTCGTGCCAGAAGCCCGAGAAGCCCTGTGCGAGCCGCTCGTCGTACAGGCCGCCCCACCACTTGCGCACCCGTCCCGCCGTGAAGTCAGGGAACACCGAGTCCCCGGGCCACACAAGGCCCCGCACGACCCGCCCCGCCGCGTCGCGGACGAACGCGTCCGCCGCCGTCCCGCTGTCGTACACGGCGTTGCCCGGCGCGGCCTTCACCGCCGGGTCCACGATCGACACCAGACGGACCCTGCCGCGGCGCAGCTCCCCGGCCAGCTGGGGCAGCGCCGGGAAACGCTCCTTGTCGACCGTGAACACCTGGTGCGCGTCGAGGTGGTCGATGTCCAAGTGGACGGCGTCCAGCGGCAGCCCGCGCTCCTGATACCCCGCCACGACCCGCCGCACCTCACGCTCGCTGCCGAAGCCCCACCGCGCGTGGTGGTGGCCCAGCGCCCACGCGGGCGGCACCGCGGGCGCGCCCGTCAGCGACGCCCAGGAGTGCAGCACGCGCGCGGGAGTCCCCACCATCACCCAGCAGCGCAGCGGCCCTCCGTCCATCCGCACCTCGCACGACCCCGGCCGGTCGTGACCGGAACCGGCACCCTCCAGGCCCTCGCGCAGCCGCACCTCGCCGTCCCAGCTGTTGTCGTGGAACACCAGATGCGTGCCCACGTCGGCGACCACCAGCTGCACCGGCATCGTGATGTACAGAGGATCGTCACCGGGCTCGAACGAACCGCCCGGATCGGTGTTCCACAAGCGGTACGTGCCATTCCGCAGCCGGGGCCCCGCAGCCCTCCCGCCGAGCCCGAAGAACCGCGCGTCCGCCGCCACCTCCGACCGCTGCACCCAGCGAGCCGTCCCCCCGTCCACCGGCTCCCACCAGCGCGGCGGCAGATCCCGCCGCAGCACCACACCACCGGGCGTCCGCAGCTCCACCGCGCCGTGGCGCGAGACGACCACCGTCGCCCGCTCCGACACCACCCGCCAGCCGCCCTCCTTGTCGGGCTCCAGAACCGCCCTGGGGTCCGCCTCCGGACTGCCCCCCACCAGCGCGTACGACGGTGACGGCTCGGCCCCGTCCCAGCCCCAGAACACGGCCCCGCCCGCCGCCACCCGCACCCGCAGCTCGGACCGCGCGAACCGCACCACACCACCGCCGGGCCCCGGCTCCACCATCGTCACGGGCCCCGGCGTCCGGGCCCGCTCGGCACCCCGGGGGGCAAGACCGGCCGCGTCGGCCCGCCGCCGACGCCATGCGGAGCGCACCTCGCGCACCCTGCGGGCCGGGTCGGACATGCCGACCGCCTTCACCGAACGCACCAGGTCACGACCGTTCATGCTGCTCACCCTGCCACCGAACGAGGAGTGGGTGCACCGCGTTCAACTGCCGTTCACTCAAGGGTCCGGCAGGCCGTCGCCCGGCCGCCTCCGGCGCGGCAGACCCTGGTGCGGAAGTCGATCACGTGGCATCGTCCTGTCAGCCGTGTCACGCGCACACCGAGCCCGTGCGCACGACAGCCGCCCACAACGCGTAGAGCCCAGGAGCAGCCGCATGTCCACAGCGAACCCCTCGCCGCTCTGGCAGCCGGACCAGGAGCGAATCGCCGGCGCCCGGATCACGCGCTTCCAGGCCTGGGCGGCCGAACACCACGGAGCTCCCGCCACCGGCGGCTACGCGGCCCTGCACCGCTGGTCCGTGGACGAGCTCGACACCTTCTGGAAGGCCGTCACCGAGTGGTTCGACGTGCGCTTCACCACCCCCTACGCGCGCGTGCTCGGCGATCGCTCCATGCCCGGTGCCCAGTGGTTCCCGGGCGCCACCCTGAACTACGCCGAGCACGCCCTGCGCGCCGGCGAGGACCCCACGCGCGCGGACGCCCCCGCCCTCCTGTACGTCGACGAGACCCACGACCCGATCGCCGTCACCTGGTCCGAGCTGCGCCGCCAGGTGGGCTCCCTGGCCGCCGAGCTGCGTGCGCTCGGCGTCCGCCCCGGGGACCGCGTCAGCGGCTACGTGCCGAACATCCCGCAGGCCGTCGTCGCGCTCCTCGCCACCGCGGCCGTCGGAGCCGTCTGGACGTCCTGCGCGCCCGACTTCGGCGCCCGCAGCGTCCTCGACCGCTTCCAGCAGGTCGAACCAGTCGTCCTCTTCACGGTCGACGGCTACCGCTACGGCGGCAAGGAGCACGACCGCCGCGACACCGTCGCCGAGCTGCGCCGCGAACTGCCCACCCTCCGGGCGGTCGTCCACATCCCGCTCCTCGGCACCGAGGCGCCCGAAGGAGCCCTGGAGTGGTCCGCGCTCACCGCGGCGGACACGGCCCCCGTCTTCGAGCCCGTCCCCTTCGACCACCCCCTGTGGGTGCTCTACTCCTCCGGCACCACGGGCCTGCCCAAGGCCATCGTCCAGTCCCAGGGCGGCATCCTCGTCGAGCACCTCAAGCAGGTCGGCCTGCACTGCGACCTCGGGCCCGACGACCGGTTCTTCTGGTACACCTCGACCGGCTGGATGATGTGGAACTTCCTCGTCTCCGGCCTGCTCACGGGCACGACGATCGTCCTCTACGACGGCAGCCCCGGCCACCCGGACACCGGCGCCCAGTGGCGCGTCGCCGAACGCACCGGAGCCACGCTCTTCGGCACCTCGGCCGCCTACGTCATGGCCTGCCGCAAGGCCGACGTGCACCCCGCGCGCGACTTCGACCTCTCGCGCGTGCAGTGCGTCGCCACCACCGGCTCACCGCTGCCCCCCGACGGCTTCCGCTGGCTCCACGACGCCTTCGCCGAGGTGACGGGGCCGGTGTGGATCGCCTCCGTCAGCGGCGGCACCGACGTCTGCTCCTGCTTCGCCGGAGCCGTGCCCACGCTGCCCGTGCACATCGGCGAGCTCCAGGCCCCCTGCCTCGGCACCGACCTCCAGGCCTGGGACCCCCAAGGCAAGCCCCTCGTCGACGAGGTCGGCGAACTCGTCGTCACCAACCCCATGCCGTCGATGCCCATCCACTTCTGGAACGACCCGGACGGCAGCCGCTACCACGACAGCTACTTCGACACCTACCCCGGCGTCTGGCGCCACGGCGACTGGATCACCCTCACCGCACGCGGCTCGGTCGTCATCCACGGCCGCTCCGACTCCACGCTCAACCGCCAGGGCGTCCGCATGGGCTCGGCCGACATCTACGAAGCCGTCGAACGCCTCCCGGAGATCCGCGAATCCCTCGTCATCGGCGTCGAGCTGCCCGACGGCGGCTACTGGATGCCGCTGTTCATCCACCTCGCCCCCGGCGCCGTGCTCGACGACGCCCTGCGCGACCGCATCAAGACGACCATCCGCGCACAGCTCTCGCCCCGCCACGTCCCCGACGAGGTCATCGAAGTCCCCGCCGTCCCGCACACCCTCACCGGCAAGCGCATCGAAGTCCCGGTCAAGCGCCTCCTCCAGGGCACTCCGCTCGACAAGGCCGTCAACCCGGGCTCCGTGGACAACATCGAGCTGCTCCGCTTCTACGAGCAGCTGGCCCACGACCGCGCCTGACGCCCGCCCGGCGGCCGTTGTCAGTGCCTCCCATTACGTTGGGTGAGCACTGATCGACGGATCGCAGGGGGACATCATGGGGAACACCCAGCACCACACCATGCGTCGCGCGCTGCGCCGCGAAGTCGCCGGGACCATCGGCCTGCTGGCCGACGAGGACGACTTCGCGGCGATGCGCCGGTATCGCACCTTCACCTTCGACGACCACGTGACCTACCTCCAAGAAGTGGAGGGCCTGCTCAAATCCCTGGCCTCCCAGGGCAGGCTCACGAGCATCGCTCTCTTCGACCCGGAGGAGTACGAGGAGTTCTGCGCGGACACCGGCCTCGCCCCGGATGCCTCCGCGAGCCGCGCCCGCTTCGCCGCCGAACTGGCGACAGCGGGCCCCACCGTGCCGTACGAGGGCCAGGCGCTGGCCGACCTCGTCCCCGGCCTCGTCGACGAGACCGTCCGGCAGACGACGTGGGAGTACGCGACGATGCTCCTGGCCGGCATCGGCGCCTGCGCCGAGTGCGGCGTGGACATCGGCAGGTCCGCCTTCGCCCGGGCCTCCGACCTCCTGATGCGCGTGCTCGAGACGGCGGGTCCGGGCCCTCGCCACTTGGTGTGCAGCGTTCCGTGCGACGGCCAGACGCTCCTCGCCGCCCTGCACGCCGGACACGACCACGACGGGACCGCCCGCCTGGACGAGGCCGAAGCCCTGGAATTCACCACGGTCCTCGCGGTCGGCATCGCCACCCGCAGCGCGGGCGGCCTCGTCATGCGCACCAGCAGCGAGAGCGGCGACCGCGTCCAGGGCTGGCGCCTGGAGGGGGAGCGCCTGCGCCCGCTCACCGCCGCCGAGGTCTTCGACGCCTACTGCACCGACGCGCTCTCCGGCGACCTGATCGCCCCCGAGTCGGGCGTCGACTACAGCGCGGCACCCGACCTCGGTGACGACGAGCCAGGGACGGGACACCACCACTGAACGCCGAAGGGGCGCCCCACCCTGCGGTGGAGCGCCCCTTCGGAACAGCGGTCCTGCGACGGGCTTGCCGATCAGGCCGGCCCGTTCGTACGGATCGTCACTCGCCGGACAGCACGGCCTGCGCGGCCTTGCGCGCGTCCTCGGCGCTGTCCGCGGCCCGTGCCGCGGCCGCGGCACGCTCGCACTGGGCCAGCGTGTACTTGCCGAGCGTGGCCCGCACGTAAGGAATCGAAGCGGCACCCATGGACAGGGAGGTGACACCCAGACCCGTCAGCACACAGGCCAGCAGCGGATCCGACGCGGCCTCACCACAGACGCCACAGCTCTTGCCCTCGGCCTTCGCCGCCTCGGCGGACAGCGCGACCAGGTCGAGCAGCGCGGGCTGCCACGGGTCCTGGAGTCGGGACACCGCACCGACCTGACGGTCGGCGGCGAAGGTGTACTGCGCCAGGTCGTTCGTGCCCAGGGACAGGAACTCGACCTCCTGGAGGATCGAGCGCGCGCGCAGCGCGGCGGAGGGGATCTCCACCATCGCGCCGAACTTCGCCTGCAGCCCCGCCGCACGGCAGGCGTCGGCGAACGCCTTGGCGTCGGCACGGTCCGCGACCATCGGCGCCATGACCTCGAGGTAGACGGGCAGCCCCTCGGAGGCCTTGGCCAGCGCGGTCAGCTGCGTGCGCAGCACCTCGGGGTGGTCGAGCAGCGACCGCAGCCCGCGCACGCCCAGAGCCGGGTTCGGCTCGTCGGCGGGCGTGAGGAAGTCCAGCGGCTTGTCGGCGCCCGCGTCGAGGACACGCACGACGACACGCCCCTCGGGGAAGGCCTCCAACACCTGGCGGTACGCCTCGACCTGCTTCTCCTCGGTCGGAGCCTTGCTGCTGTCGTCGAGGAAGAGGAACTCCGTACGGAACAGACCGACGCCCTCGGCGCCCGCCTCGACCGCGGCGGGGACGTCGGCGGGGCCGCCGACGTTCGCCAGGAGGGGCACCTTGTGCCCGTCGGACGTCGCGCCCGGACCGGTCGACGCGGCGAGCGCGGCCTTGCGCTCGGCGGCAGCGGCCTCGAGCTCGGCGCGCTTCTCCGCGCTCGGGTCCACGAAGATCTCGCCGGTGCTGCCGTCCACGGCCACGACCGTGCCCTCGGCGAGCTCACCGGCGCCGGGCAGCGCCACGACGGCGGGAACGCCGAGCGCCCGCGCCAGGATCGCGCTGTGGCTGGTCGGGCCGCCCTCTTCGGTCACGAAGCCGAGCACGAGCGCCGGGTCGAGCAGCGCGGTGTCCGCCGGAGCGAGGTCACGGGCGATGAGGACGTACGGCTCGTCGCTGTCCGGGACGCCCGGCATCGGCACGCCGAGGAGCCGGGCGACGATGCGGTTGCGCACGTCGTCGAGGTCGGCGACGCGACCCGCCATGTACTCACCCGCGCCCGCGAGCAGCTCGCGGTAGTAGGAGAAGGCGTCGTAGACGCCGCGCTCCGCCGAGCTGCCCACCGTGATGCGCCGGTCCACGTCGGCCATCAGCTCGGGGTCCTGCGCGATCATCGCCTGCGCCTCGAGCACGGCCTGGGCCTCACCGCCGGCCAGGTTGCCGCGGGCCATCAGGTCGGCCGCGACAGCCTCGACGGCCTGACGGGCGCGCCCCTGTTCGCGCTCCGCCTCGTCCGCCGGAATCTGCTTGGCAGGCGGTTCGAGCACCGCCGTTCCCATGTGCCGAACCTCGCCGATGGCCACCCCGTGGCTTACGCCGACGCCTCGCAGCGTTGTCTCCATCTCACCGTCTCCGATAGTGCGGCGGGCCCAGCCGCCGCGGTGGTTGTACTGCCTGCCGTCGCACGCCGACGGCGCCGACGTCACTTCCAGCTGAAGAGAGCGTCGCCGGACTTCACGTCGCCGTCCTCGACGACGTCGGCCAGGGACTCGGCCGTCGCCTCGAGCGCTACGACGGGGCACACCGGAGACTTGCCTGCGGCCTCGACCGCCGCGGGGTTCCAGCGCACGACGGCCTGGCCGCGCTGTACGGTGTCACCCTTATTGACAAGAAGTTCAAAACCCTCGCCGTTGAGCTGAACGGTGTCGATGCCCAGGTG